>NZ_BCNT01000040.1 GCF_001544075.1 Comamonas terrae | reverse complement strand
AGCTCAATGTGAGCAACGGCCAGACCATCAACCTGGCGCGCACCCGGCTGTCGCGCGTGGCGGTGCGCGATGCCGCCGGCAAGCGCATCGACACCGGTTACACCGTGGACCTCGAGGCCGGCCTGGTCACGTTCACGGACGTGTCGGGCATGGCCATGCCCGTCTCCGTCGAGGACCGGATCGAGGACATGGCCGTAGCCACGGACGTGCAGATCTCCGGCCAGATCACATTCAACCGTCCCCTGACCCATGACTACCCGGCCGCCGGCACCTACGTCTCCAGCGCGCTGGAGGCCGGCGACCGCCATGCACGTGTCAGCCTGGTGTTCGACCAGAACACCTGGGACAAAGCCACCTGGGCGGACGCGCCTACTGGCGCGGTGGCCGTGGCCAGCTACGACACGGCCAATGCGCCCATCGAGGTCACCAATGCGGGAGCCACGACGGAGCGATGGGCGCTCGAATTCACCAGCAATTCTGCATTCCGGGTGATCGGCGAGCACGTGGGGATCATTGCCACCGGCGACATCAACACCGACTGCGCCCCCGTCAATCCGGCCTCCGGCACGCCGTATTTCAAGATCCG
>NZ_BCNT01000039.1 GCF_001544075.1 Comamonas terrae | reverse complement strand
CCCGACGGATCCCACCAATCCGACAGACCCCTCCGACGGTCATGGCCTCATTACGTCAGTCGAGCATGTGATTGGCGGACTGGCGAGCGGCACGGTAGTTGAACCAGTCTCCAATTTGATCAATTCACTGGTCAACCCGAGCAATGGCACCTTGTCCACAGTCACCAGTGTGCTGGAACAGCTCACCAATACCGAAGGCGGTCCATTGGGAGTTCTTACCGACCTTGTCGATGGTCTGGTCAATATTGATGACCAAGGCCTGGAGCCTCTGATCGATACCCTCAACGGTTTACTGCAAGGGTTGAAAGATCCGGGCTCAGGAGGTATTGGCAATATTGTCGACAATGTGCTCGGAGGCCTTCTCGGAAATGGAGGTCTCGGCGACCTGCTTGCAGGTGTTGGCGGCCTGCTTGGCGGTTTGCTGGGCGGAGGCTCCACGCCTACTCCGGGCGGAGATGGTGGCATTGTTACCTCGGTGCAGGATGTCGTGGACCACCTGCTCGGTGGCACCGTGGCCGAGCCCGTGAGCCAGCTGCTTGACGCACTGACCAACCCCACTGATGGCACCTTGTCCACTGTGACCGGCGTGCTGGAAGGCCTGACCAATGTCGACGGCGGCCCCCTGGGCGTGCTCACGCAGCTGGTCAATGGCCTGACCCAGGTGCCCGACCAGGCGCTGGAGCCTGTGATTGGTACCCTCAATCAACTCATTGCGGGG
>NZ_BCNT01000038.1 GCF_001544075.1 Comamonas terrae | reverse complement strand
CAACGCCCAGGGGCGCCTGGCCGTCTCGGCGGGGCAGGGCGGCCTGCAGCCCTTTACCGTCGAAGTGGAGTGGAGCACCCTCACGGATCTGGCCGTCCTAGGCACCTATACGCGCGCCCAGCTGCAGGAGATGGGTATCAAACCCGTCGACCCCACGCAAACCGCGCGTGACAACGGCGCGGGCAAGCTGATGCTGGGCACTTTGCAGGTCGGCACCGTCGACTACGCGGCCGGCACGCTGGACTTCAATCCCGACGTCACGATCAAGGTGCCCAAGCCGCACTACAGCGCCTACGTGGCCTCGGGCAGCAACACGTTCCTGGGCGACTCGCGCCTGTGGCGGCTCAATTACGAGCGTATCGAGTATGTCGATGCCCCGTCGCTCTATCCCAACGACGAAAGCGGCTACGTCAAGATCCGGTTTCGCACCACCGGCAGCGCAACGCGCCGCACGCTGCAGGTGCCGTTCGCGCCCGAGTTCGACCTGGTGCCCGGCGTACAGGCGCCCGTGGTGCCAGGCTCTGTGCTGCTGATGCCGGCCAGCGGGCAGCCCTGGAGCGACAGCGCCGGCGTGCTGCGCGTGCTGACCGCCGGCGGCTTTGTGACGCGCGGCACCATCAACTACGCCACGGGGCGCATCGCGCTCACCTCGTGGACGCCCGGCAACGCCAACACGCTCGCCCGCGTGGGCTGCATCACCACGCTGGGCGACGCCGTTTCCAGCGCCTATGTGTTCCGCACGGCCGC
>NZ_BCNT01000037.1 GCF_001544075.1 Comamonas terrae | reverse complement strand
CCTTCGTTCAGCCGCACAACGGCAGGGCAACACACGCCAGACGCAACAGGCCGCTCATGGTGGAACAGGAGTGCGCGGCATCCCCCGCGCACGAAAAGCGAGGCCGGAATACCCGCCACGGCATGGAAACCAGGCGCGCAAAGCAAAAACCCCGCCTGCTTTCACAGACGGGGTTTTCTATCTTGGCAGGGGAGGAAGGACTCGAACCCTCGCATGCCGGAATCAAAATCCGGTGCCTTGACCAACTTGGCGACTCCCCTACGATGGACGCAATTCTATAACGATTTTTCGCTATGAAAATTGAAGTCAGCGAAAAATTGTGCATTCGCAGCATTTGCGAAGCGTTTCGCCGGCATCCAGGCCAACCCAGGGCGCACTCCGCCGTAGTCGCGGCTTTCGATCCATGCACGGCGCCCTGCGTGCGGATGGCGGCAGCCTCGCCGGCTGCCCCTATCCGGAGGCCGTCATTTTCATCCTGACATATGACGCAATCACTGTCCGGCCGGACTCCTGCCCGCGTTCCGTCGACCGTGTAGCGCATTTCCCGAACATCCAGTCGAAGCGTCAACTAGGAACATCCATGAAGAAATGACGCAAAAAAACCACTGTCACGCACTCGAAATAGTGATTTCATCCGTCTTTGTGGAATTGAACACAGTCGTGTATACAAACCGTCGCTACATTTCACACCGCAATTTCTTATATAGCAATCAATCAAGAGAGGCTCCATGAAAAAATCGTTCATCGCACTCGCTGCGGCCCTGGCCTGCTGCGCTGCCGCACAAGCGCAAAGCACCGTCCAGCTCACCGGCCTGGCCGACATGTACGCCGGCTCCGTCAAGATGGCCGGCCAG
>NZ_BCNT01000036.1 GCF_001544075.1 Comamonas terrae | reverse complement strand
ACCTTCGGCTTCGAGGCCGAAAAGCACGCCGTGCCCGAGGCCGATGTCAAGGCCTATGGCATGCAGTCCATCACCAACCTGATCGTGCGCCGCCAGTACGGCGACGGCGGCCGCACCATTGCCCTCAATGCCCACGGCGACGTGGTGCCCCCGGGCGAGGGCTGGACCAAGGACCCCTACGGCGCCGAGATCGAGGACGGCAAGCTCTACGGCCGCGCCGCCGCCGTGAGCAAGAGCGATTTCGCCAGCTTCACCTATGCCGTGCGCGCCCTGGAAGCCGTGGCCAGGCCCACCAAGGGCGCGGTGGAGCTGCACTACACCTACGACGAAGAGTTCGGCGGCCTCATGGGCCCGGGCTGGCTGCTGGAAAAGGGCCTGACCAAGCCCGACCTGATGATCGCGGCCGGCTTCAGCTATGAAGTGGTAACAGCCCACAACGGCTGCCTGCAGATGGAAATCACCGTGCACGGCAAGATGGCCCACGCCGCCGTGCCCCACACGGGCGTGGACGCGCTGCAGGCGGCCGTGGCGCTGATGAACGCGCTGTACGCCGAGAACGTCAAGTACCAGCAGGTCACCTCCAAGGTGCCCGGCATCAAGCATCCCTACCTGAACATCGGCCGCATCGACGGCGGCACCAACACCAACGTGGTGCCCGGCAAGGTGGTGCTCAAGATCGACCGCCGCATGATTCCCGAAGAGAACCCGGCCGAGGTCGAGGCCAGCATCCGCGCCGTGATCGCCCAGGCTATCGAAGGCTTCAATACCAAGGGCGGCTACACCGGCGAGGACGCCGTGCGCGTGGACATCAAGCGCCTGCTGCTGGCCAACGCCATGACGCCCCTGCCCGGCAACAAGCCGCTGGTGGATGCCATCCAGCAGCATGCCCAAGCCGTGTTCGGCGAAACGCCCCCGGCCGTGGGCACGCCGCTGTACACCGACGTGCGCCTGTACGTGGAGCGCGGCATTCCCGGCGTGATCTACGGCGCCGGCCCCCGTACGGTGCTGGAGTCGCACGCCAAGCGCTCCGACGAGCGCCTGGTGCTGGAGGATCTGCGCCGCGCCACCAAGGTGATCGCGCGTTCGCTGGTGGACCTGACGGCCTGACAGCGGTGCGGCACCTGCAGCGGCGCAGCCGCAGGTCAAGGCGCCAAAGCCCGCCCCGGGTGCTCCGGGCGGGCTTTTTTCATGGCC
>NZ_BCNT01000035.1 GCF_001544075.1 Comamonas terrae | reverse complement strand
ATGATGAGGCGATGGAAGCTTCCACCACCAGTTTCATCGTCGAAAGCCTGACCAAGGCCATTGTCGAACACCGCCTCATGCCCGGCACCAAGCTGGCCGAGCAGAAGCTGGCGGACCATTTCGGCGTCTCGCGCACCCTCGTGCGCCAGGCCCTGTTCCAGCTGTCGCAAAACCGCCTTATCAAGCTCGAGCCCGCGCGCGGCGCCTTCGTGGCCACCCCTTCCGTGGGCGAGGCCCGCCAGGTCTTTGCCGTGCGCCGCATGCTCGAGGCCGAGATGGTGCGAAGCTTTGCCGCACAGCAAACGCCCGCCAAGCTGCGCGCGCTCAAGGCCCATGTGGCCGCCGAGAAGAAAGCCATGGAAGCCGACGATGTCGGCCAGCGCACCGAGCTGCTGGGCGACTTTCACGTGCGCATGGCCGAGCTCATGGGCAACGAGGTGCTGGCCCAGCTGCTGGGCGAGCTGATTTCCCGCTGCGCGCTGATCACGCTGATGTACCAGTCGGCCTCGGCGGCCGAGCATTCGCACGAGGAGCATGCCGACATCGTGGCCGCGCTGGCCCAGGGCGATGCCGAGCAGGCCGTGCAGCTGATGCAGCAGCACCTGGACCACGTGGAAGCAGGCCTGACCTTCGACCGCGATCTGCCAACCAACGATTTATCGATGGCTCTTTCCTCCATCTCCGCATGACATACGACGTGACTTACGACGCTACAGCTGCCTACCCCCGCGACCTGATCGGCTACGGCCGCACCACGCCCCATCCCCAATGGCCCGGCAAGGCCCGCGTGGCCGTGCAGTTCGTGCTCAACTACGAAGAAGGCGGCGAGAACTGCGTGCTGCACGGCGACCCCGCCAGCGAGCAGTTCCTGTCCGAGATGTTCAACCCGGCCGCCTATCCCGAGCGCCACATGAGCATGGAAGGCATCTACGAGTACGGCTCGCGCGCCGGCGTCTGGCGCATCCTGCGCGAGTTCGAAAAGCGCGGCCTGCCGCTGACGGTCTTCGGCGTGGCCACCGCCCTGCAAAAGCACCGCGAGCTGGCCCAGGCCTTTGCCGAGCTGGGCCACGAGGTGGCCTGCCACGGACTCAAGTGGATCCACTACCAGAACGTGCCCGAGGAGGTCGAGCGCGCCCACATGCAGCAGTGCCTGGAGATCTTCGGCCAGCTGTACGGCCACGACGGCGACCACGGCCTGGGCTGGTACACGGGCCGCGACAGCCCCAACACCCACCGCCTGGTGGCCGACAACGGCCGCTTCACCTACGACAGCGACTACTACGGCGACGACCTGCCCTTCTGGATGAAGGTGGGCAAGAGCGACGGCAGCACGCACAACCAGCTCATCGTGCCCTACACGCTCGATGTGAACGACATGCGCTTTGCCCTGCCCCAGGGCTACTCGCATGCCGACCCGTTCTTCCAGTACATGAAGGACACCTTCGACGCCCTGTATGCCGAGGGCGACCCGGCCGGCGACAACGCGCCCAAGATGATGAGCATCGGCATGCACTGCCGCCTGCTGGGCCGCCCGGGGCGCATCACGGCGCTGCAGCGCTTTCTCGACCACATCCAGCAGCACGACAACGTGTGGGTGTGCCGCCGTATTGACCTGGCCCGCCACTGGGCTCAGCTTTTCCCTTGCAA
>NZ_BCNT01000034.1 GCF_001544075.1 Comamonas terrae | reverse complement strand
CACGGCCTGGAACAGATCCGCCTCCAGCCCGTAGTCCGCCACCGAGAAGATCGGCGCCTCCGGGTCCTTGTTGATCGCCACGATCACCTTCGAGTCCTTCATGCCCGCCAGGTGCTGGATCGCCCCCGAGATCCCCGCCGCAATGTACAGCTGCGGCGCCACGATCTTGCCCGTCTGCCCCACCTGCAGGTCGTTGGGCGCGTAGCCCGCGTCCACCGCCGCACGGCTGGCTCCGATGGCCGCGCCCAGCTTGTCGGCCAGCGGGGTCATGACTTCCTGGAATTTCTCGGCCGAGCCCAGCGCGCGGCCGCCCGAGACGATGATCTTGGCCGCCGTCAGTTCGGGACGGTCGCTCTTGGTGACTTCACGGCCCACGAAGGCGCTCTTGCCGCTGTCGGCCACGGCCGCCACGGTTTCCACGGCCGCGGAGCCGCCGCTGGCCGCCGCAGCGTCAAAGCCGGTGGTGCGCACGGTGATGACCTTGACGGGGTCGCCCGATTGCACGGTGGCGATGGCGTTGCCCGCGTAGATGGGGCGCTCGAAGGTGTCAGCAGAGTCCACCTTGGTGATGTCGCTGATCTGGGCCACGTCCAGCTTGGCGGCCACGCGGGGCGCGGCGTTCTTGCCCGAGGCGGTGGAGGGGAACAGGATGTGGCTGTAGTTGCCCGCGATGGCCAATACCTGCGCGGCCAGGTTTTCGGCCAGGCCGTCCTTGAGGCTGGCGCCGTCGGCATGGATGACCTTGGCCACGCCGGCGATCTGGGCGGCGGCTGCAGCCGCGGCGCCGGCGTTTTCTCCGGCCACCAGCACGTGCACGTCGCCGCCGCAGGCCACAGCGGCCGTGACGGTGTTCAGGGTGGCCGCCTTGATCGAAGCGTTGTCGTGTTCTGCAATAACGAGGGATGTCATGTCTCTGTCTTCCTTAGATCACTTTGGCTTCGTTCTTGAGCTTGGCCACCAGGGTGGCGACGTCGGGCACCTTGACGCCGGCGCCGCGCTTGGGCGGCTCGGATACCTTCAGGGTCTTCAGGCGCGGGGCGACGTCCACGCCCAGCTCCTCGGGCTTGACGGTGTCCAGCTGTTTTTTCTTGGCCTTCATGATGTTGGGCAGGGTGACGTAGCGCGGCTCGTTCAGGCGCAGGTCGGTGGTGATGACCGCAGGCATGGACAGGCTCAGGGTTTCCAGGCCGCCGTCGACTTCACGGGTCACATTCACCCGGGGCGCGTCAGCCTTGTCGCCAGACACTTCGACCTTGGAGGCGAAGGTGGCCTGGGGCAGGTCGGCCAGCGCGGCCAGCATCTGGCCGGTCTGGTTGGCGTCGTCGTCGATGGCCTGCTTGCCCAGGATGACGAGGCCGGGTTGCTCCTTGTCGATCAGGGCCTTCAGGAGCTTGGCCACGGCCAGGGGCTGCAGCTCTTGGCCGGTTTCGACCAGGATGCCGCGGTCGGCGCCGATGGCCATGGCCGTGCGCAGGGTTTCCTGGCACTGGGCCACGCCGCAGGAGACGGCGATGACTTCGGTGGCCACGCCTTTTTCCTTCAGGCGCACGGCTTCCTCGACGGCGATTTCGTCAAAGGGGTTCATGCTCATCTTGACGTTGGCGATGTCCACACCTGTGCCGTCCGATTTGACGCGGACTTTCACGTTGTAGTCCACCACGCGCTTGACGGGGACC
>NZ_BCNT01000033.1 GCF_001544075.1 Comamonas terrae | reverse complement strand
GGATTGATTGCGACATGGCTCTGACCCTTGAACAACTGAACGCCGCCGACGCGGCCACCGCCACCGACCTGCTCGATGGCCTGTACGAGCACTCGCCCTGGATTGCCGCCAAGGCGCTGGAGCAGCGTCCCTTCAAGTCCATGGCGCACATCAAGCACGCCATGGCCAAGGTGCTGGCCGAAGCCAGTGAGCAGGCCAAGCTGGACCTGATCCGCGCCCACCCGGAGCTGGCCGGCAAGCAGATGGAGACCAAGACGCTCACGGCCGAATCGACCAACGAGCAGACCAAGGCCGGCCTGACCAATTGCACGCCCGAGGAGCTGGAGCACATCCGCAAGCTCAATGCGGAATACGGCAAGCGCTTCGGCTTCCCCTTCATCCTGGCCGTGCGCGGTCCGCGCGGCCTGGGCCTGTCCAAGGCGGAGATCATCGAGACCTTCGAGCGCCGCCTGCACAACCACCCCGACTACGAGCAGGCCGAGGCGCTGCGCAACATCCACCGCATCGCCGAGATCCGCCTCAACGACAAGTTCGGCTACGAGCCCACGCTGGGCAACGAAGTCTGGGACTGGCAGGAACGCCTGGCCCAGCACAGCGACCCCGGCTATGCCGAAAAGGGCCAGCTGACCGTCACCTACCTGACCGACGCCCACCGTGCCTGCGCCCAGCGCATCAGCCACTGGATGCGCGAATGCGGCTTCGACGAAGTCGAGATCGATGCCGTGGGCAACGTGGTCGGCCGCTACAAGGCGGCCCCGGAATACGAGGCCAAGGGCGTCAAGACCCTGCTGACCGGCAGCCACTACGACACCGTGCGCAACGGCGGCAAGTACGACGGCCGCTTGGGCATCTTCGTTCCCATGGCTTGCGTGCAGGAACTGCACCGCCAGGGCAAGCGCCTGCCCTTCAGCATTGAAGTCGTGGGCTTCTCCGAAGAGGAAGGCCAGCGCTACAAGGCCACCTTCCTGGGCTCGGGCGCCCTGGTCGGCGACTTCAAGCAGGAATGGCTGGACCAGAAGGACGCCGACGGCATCACGCTGCGCGAAGCCATGCAGCATGCCGGCCTGTGCATCGACGACATCCCCAAGCTGGAACGCGATCCCGCCAAGTACCTGGGCTTCATCGAAGTGCATATCGAACAGGGTCCCGTGCTCAACGAGCTGGACATTCCCCTGGGCATCGTGACCTCGATCAACGGCAGCGCCCGCTATGTGTGCGAGATGATCGGCATGGCCAGCCACGCCGGCACCACGCCCATGAACCGCCGCCGCGACGCCGCCGCCGGCGTGGCCGAGCTGGCCCTGTACATCGAAAAGCGTGCAGCCCAGGACGGCGACAGCGTGGCCACCATCGGCCAGCTCAACGTGCCTTCGGGCTCGGTCAACGTGGTGCCCGGCCGCTGCCAGTTCTCGCTGGACCTGCGCGCGCCCACCAACGAGCAGCGCGATGCCATGATCAAGGACATCATGGCCGAGCTGGCGGCCATCGCCGAGCGCCGCGGCCTGCGCTACACGACGGAGCTGTCGATGAAGGCCGCTGCCGCACCGAGCGCCCCCGAATGGCAAAAGCGCTGGGAAAACGCCGTCTCCGACCTGGGCGTGCCCCTGTTCCGCATGCCCAGCGGCGCCGGCCACGATGCGATGAAGCTGCACGAAATCATGCCCCAGGCCATGCTTTTCGTGCGCGGCCTCAACGCGGGCATCAGCCACAACCCGCTCGAATCCTCCACGTCCGACGACATGCAACTGTCCGTGGATGCCTTCACCCACGTACTCAACCAACTGGCTCAAGAGCAGCAATGACCAACATGAACCAAAACAAGCAAGCCACCTACGCAGCCCTGGACGCCTGGATCGACCAGCACTTCGACGAGGAAGTGCGCTTCCTGCAGGCCATGGTCCAGGTCCCCACCGACACGCCCCCCGGCAACAACGCGCCCCATGCCGAACGCACGGCCGAGCTGATCAAG
>NZ_BCNT01000032.1 GCF_001544075.1 Comamonas terrae | reverse complement strand
TGTTGATTTCCATGCAATCTGAACCCACCAATTCCATCTCGATCTGACCCACCCTGTTGCGTGAACTTGAAGCTCACGTTGTGGATAAGTTCTTGGTGTTCCTTTCCTTTTTAGATTGGGGTTGCTGGGCAGAACTGTTCTTGAATCGGTAGCTGTCGTTGCCGGTTTCAAGAATATGGCAGTGATGGGTGAGTCGGTCCAGCAGTGCCGTGGTCATCTTTGCGTCCCCGAACACGCTGGCCCATTCACTGAAGCTCAGGTTGGTGGTGATCACGACGCTGGTGCGTTCGTAGAGTTTGGACAGCAGATGGAACAGAAGTGCCCCGCCAGAGGCACTGAATGGCAGGTAACCCAGCTCATCCAGAATCACCAGGTCGGCATACGCCAGCCGGTGAGCGAGCTGTCCCGCCTTGCCCTGAGCCTTCTCTTCCTCCAATGCGTTGACCAACTCCACCGTTGAGAAGAACCGCACCCTGCGGTGGTGATGTTCAATCGCTTGCACGCCCAGGGCTGTGGCAATGTGGGTCTTACCCGTTCCCGGTCCGCCCACGAGAACCACGTTGTTGGCATCTTCTAGGAACTCACAGCGGTGCAACTGCCGAACCAAGGCTTCATTGACCTCGCTGTGGCTGAAGTTGAAGCCCGTCAGGTCTCGATAGGCTGGGAACCTTGCCACCTTGAGCTGATAGGCCACCGAGCGTACCTCCCGTTCGGCAGTCTCGGCCTTGAGCAACTGCGACAGGATGGGCTGCGCAGCGTCAAACGCTGGGGCCCCTTGTTCAGCCAGTTCATTGACCGCCTGAGCCATGCCATGCATCTTGAGCTCTCGCAACATGATGACGATGGCCGCAATAGCTGGGTCATGTCGCATGGCGCACCTCCCTCAACTGGTCATAGCGCAGCACATTGGCCATGGGTTCCACCACCAGGCGCAAGGCTTGGGGGGAAGTGACCGGAGCCGGAGCGGGTCTGCCATCGACCAATCTATGCAGAACGTTCAGGATGTGTGTCTTGCTGGGAGCCCCGGCCTCCAACGCCAGCTCAACTGCTGCGAGCACCGCCTGCTCATCATGGTGAAGCACCAGGGCCAGGATCTCCACCATCTCCCGATCTCCGCCTCGCTGCTTGAGCAGCAAGGCCTGCAGCCTCTTGAAGGCTGGGGGTAATTCCTGGAATGGGGCACCGTTGCGCAAAGCGCCAGGTTTGCGCTGGAGGACGGCCAGGTAGTGACGCCAGTCGTAGATCGTCTGGCCCGCACCGTGATGATTGCGCTCAATGACCCGCTGGTGCTCGCAGAGCAGCTGCCCCTCAGCCGCCACAACCAGCCGACTGGCATAGACACGCAGGCTAACGGGCCTGTTGGCGTATGGAGCCGGGACACTGTAGCGGTTGCGCTCAAAGTGAATCAGGCAGGTGGGTGAGACTCGCTTGGTGTGCTCCACGAAGCCATCAAAGGCCCTTGGCACGGGCATCAGTGCAGAGCGCTCCTGGGCCCAGACGTCCGCAACGGTTCCGGGAAGCTTGCCATGCTCAATCTCGTGCCACAGCGCCTGGCAGCGCTGCTCTAACCAGGCATTGAGGTCGTCCAGCGTTGCAAACGCTGGCACCGATTGCCACAGGCGATGACGAGCGTCGCGCACATTCTTCTCCACCTGCCCCTTCTCCCACCCGGAGGCCGGGTTGCAGAACTCGGCTTCAAACAGGAAGTGGCTGACCATGGCGGCAAAGCGTGCATTGACGTCTCTGTCCTTACCCTTGCGGACCCGATCCACGGCGGTGCGCATGTTGTCGTAGATGCCCCTGCGAGGTACGCCACCAAGCACCTCAAAGGCGTGGTTGTGAGCGTCAAACAGCATCTCATGGGTCTGCAGGGGGTAGGCACGCAGATAAAAAGCACGACTGTGGCTGAGCTTGAAGTGGGCCACTTGCAGCTTGGTGCGCACACCGGCGATGACGGCCCAGTCCTCGGACCAGTCAAACTGGAACGCCTCACCGCAATCGAATAGGAGGGGCACGAAGGTGCCGCGGCCGGTCGTTTGCTGTGCCTGCATCTGCTGGGCTTGCCAGACTCGGGCGAAGGCCGCCACGCGGTTGTAAGAGCCGCTGTAGCCCAGCACCTTCAGGTCAAAGTACATCTGTTTGACGGTGCGTCGCTGCTTGCGACCCCGGGTGGACTCGGTCTTGAGCCAGTCGGCCAGCTTGGTGGCGAACGGATCGAGCTTGCTGGGACTGACCCGCTTGGCATAGCTGGGCTCGGCAGAGTCAGCGCGCAGGTACTTGCGAATGGTGTTGCGAGACAGGCCTGTGCGGCGGGAGATCTCGCGGATGGACAGTTGCTCGCGCAGGGCCCATCGCCTGATGACACTCAGTGTTGCCACGTCTATCACTCCTGGTCTCCTGCTGCCTAAGAAAGCAGCAGGCTAGGGTTAATACGTGGATCAGATTTAGATGGAAATCCTGGGGGTTAGTGGGTCACTTCTGCGTGGAAATCAACA
>NZ_BCNT01000031.1 GCF_001544075.1 Comamonas terrae | reverse complement strand
CTGTGCTACAATGCAAGGCTTCGCTGATTGCAGCGAGTCAGAAGAATCAAGCGATTGACTCTTCGGTTCATTAAAAAAATACAGCCGATAAGCGTGGGCGTTTGAGGGCAAGCAGCCAAGTTCTTCGGAACTAAATCAAACGCTCATGGAAATAGAAGTGAAGTTCACTTCAATTCCGTTTTTATGAGTGAAGTCGAGAGACTTTAAATTCAAGATCGAACTATAGAGTTTGATCCTGGCTCAGATTGAACGCTGGCGGCATGCTTTACACATGCAAGTCGAACGGTAACAGCACTTCGGTGGCTGACGAGTGGCGAACGGGTGAGTAATACATCGGAACGTGCCTAGTAGTGGGGGATAACTACTCGAAAGAGTAGCTAATACCGCATGAGATCTAAGGATGAAAGCAGGGGACCTTCGGGCCTTGCGCTACTAGAGCGGCTGATGGCAGATTAGGTAGTTGGTGGGATAAAAGCTTACCAAGCCGACGATCTGTAGCTGGTCTGAGAGGACGACCAGCCACACTGGGACTGAGACACGGCCCAGACTCCTACGGGAGGCAGCAGTGGGGAATTTTGGACAATGGGCGCAAGCCTGATCCAGCAATGCCGCGTGCAGGATGAAGGCCTTCGGGTTGTAAACTGCTTTTGTACGGAACGAAAAGCCCTCTTCTAATACAGGAGGGTCATGACGGTACCGTAAGAATAAGCACCGGCTAACTACGTGCCAGCAGCCGCGGTAATACGTAGGGTGCAAGCGTTAATCGGAATTACTGGGCGTAAAGCGTGCGCAGGCGGTTTTGTAAGACAGAGGTGAAATCCCCGGGCTCAACCTGGGAACTGCCTTTGTGACTGCAAGGCTAGAGTACGGCAGAGGGGGATGGAATTCCGCGTGTAGCAGTGAAATGCGTAGATATGCGGAGGAACACCGATGGCGAAGGCAATCCCCTGGGCCTGTACTGACGCTCATGCACGAAAGCGTGGGGAGCAAACAGGATTAGATACCCTGGTAGTCCACGCCCTAAACGATGTCAACTGGTTGTTGGGTCTTAATTGACTCAGTAACGAAGCTAACGCGTGAAGTTGACCGCCTGGGGAGTACGGCCGCAAGGTTGAAACTCAAAGGAATTGACGGGGACCCGCACAAGCGGTGGATGATGTGGTTTAATTCGATGCAACGCGAAAAACCTTACCCACCTTTGACATGGCAGGAATCCTTTAGAGATAGAGGAGTGCTCGAAAGAGAACCTGCACACAGGTGCTGCATGGCTGTCGTCAGCTCGTGTCGTGAGATGTTGGGTTAAGTCCCGCAACGAGCGCAACCCTTGCCATTAGTTGCTACGAAAGGGCACTCTAATGGGACTGCCGGTGACAAACCGGAGGAAGGTGGGGATGACGTCAAGTCCTCATGGCCCTTATAGGTGGGGCTACACACGTCATACAATGGCTGGTACAAAGGGTTGCCAACCCGCGAGGGGGAGCTAATCCCATAAAGCCAGTCGTAGTCCGGATCGCAGTCTGCAACTCGACTGCGTGAAGTCGGAATCGCTAGTAATCGTGGATCAGAATGTCACGGTGAATACGTTCCCGGGTCTTGTACACACCGCCCGTCACACCATGGGAGCGGGTCTCGCCAGAAGTAGGTAGCCTAACCGCAAGGAGGGCGCTTACCACGGCGGGGTTCGTGACTGGGGTGAAGTCGTAACAAGGTAGCCGTATCGGAAGGTGCGGCTGGATCACCTCCTTTCTGGAAAACAGCTGCTTCAATTGAACGCCCACACTTATCGGTTGTTGGATACACCATCGAATCAACACAGTTTGATGGCTTGGGTCTGTAGCTCAGCTGGTTAGAGCACCGTCTTGATAAGGCGGGGGTCGTTGGTTCGAGCCCAACTAGACCCACCAAACATTCCAATGCACGAGGATCCTTGATACCAATCTTGGGGGATTAGCTCAGCTGGGAGAGCACCTGCTTTGCAAGCAGGGGGTCGTCGGTTCGATCCCGTCATCCTCCACCAAAGGCGCTGCGAAAGCTGCTGGACTACGGTTCGGTGGTGGTGTTTGCGTGCTACAATCGAAAGCTCTTCAATACAAAAGCAGTCTGGCTTGCAGACTGCTTTTGTATTGATCGATCCGATCCCGGATCAATCAATCGGCTGTTCTTTAAAAATTCATAGAGTCGAAATCAGCGTTGCTGGCGGAAAGCAGGAATTCGTAAAGGTTTTACTGCACCGTGCCGCCAGCGACATTTTGATTGCGTCAAAACAGATATTGCGAATACGCATATCTAGTAATGACGAATATCTCCAAGATAGCAATATCGAGGAATTATTCACATTACGGCATAACGCGTGAGGTGAGAGACCTCACACAGTCTTTGATTTGACTTTGGAGTTTCGCAAGAGACGTCAAAGTTATAGGGTCAAGTGACTAAGAGCATATGGTGGATGCCTTGGCGATTACAGGCGAAGAAAGACGTGATAGCCTGCGATAAGCTTCGGGGAGCTGGCAAATAAGCTTTGATCCGGAGATTTCTGAATGGGGAAACCCACCCGCAAGGGTATCGTTAGCTGAATACATAGGCTAACGAGGCGAACCTGGAGAACTGAAACATCTAAGTACCCAGAGGAAAAGACATCAACCGAGATTCCGATAGTAGTGGCGAGCGAATTCGGAGCAGCCTTCTAGTGATAGTCGATTGGTTAACAAAACGGAATGGAAAGTCCGGCCATAGTAGGTGATAGCCCTGTATGTGAAAACCAAACGGTGGTACTGAGCTAGAGAAAAGTAGGGCGGGGCACGAGAAACCCTGTCTGAATATGGGGGGACCATCCTCCAAGGCTAAATACTCGTAATCGACCGATAGTGAACCAGTACCGTGAGGGAAAGGCGAAAAGAACCCCGGGAGGGGAGTGAAATAGATCCTGAAACCGTATGCTTACAAAAAGTCGGAGCCCTTCGGGGTGACGGCGTACCTTTTGTATAATGGGTCAGCGACTTACATTCAGTGGCAAGCTTAACCGAATAGGGGAGGCGAAGAGAAATCGAGTCCGAATAGGGCGTCTAGTCGCTGGGTGTAGACCCGAAACCAAGTGATCTATCCATGGCCAGGATGAAGGTGCCGTAACAGGTACTGGAGGTCCGAACCGACTAGTGTTGCAAAACTAGCGGATGAGCTGTGGATAGGGGTGAAAGGCTAAACAAACTTGGAAATAGCTGGTTCTCTCCGAAAACTATTTAGGTAGTGCCTCAAGTATTACCTGCGGGGGTAGAGCACTGTTTAGGCTAGGGGGTCATGGCGACTTACCAACCCTATGCAAACTCCGAATACCGCAGAGTACAGCTTGGGAGACAGAGCACCGGGTGCTAACGTCCGGACTCAAGAGGGAAACAACCCAGACCGCCAGCTAAGGTCCCTAAAATTGGCTAAGTGGGAAACGAAGTGGGAAGGCTAAAACAGTCAGGATGTTGGCTTAGAAGCAGCCATCATTTAAAGAAAGCGTAATAGCTCACTGATCGAGTCGTCCTGCGCGGAAGATGTAACGGGGCTAAGCCAGTTACCGAAGCTGCGGATGCACAGTTTACTGTGCGTGGTAGGAGAGCGTTCTGTAAGCCTGTGAAGGTGTCTGGTAACGGATGCTGGAGGTATCAGAAGTGCGAATGCTGACATGAGTAGCGTTAAAGGGGGTGAAAAGCCCCCTCGCCGTAAGCGCAAGGTTTCCTACGCAACGTTCATCGGCGTAGGGTGAGTCGGCCCCTAAGGCGAGGCAGAGATGCGTAGCTGATGGGAAACAGGTCAATATTCCTGTACCGATCAATAGTGCGATGTGGGGACGGAGAAGGTTAGCTCAGCCACCTGTTGGAATAGGTGGTTCAAGCCTGTAGTCGTGCCTGGTAGGCAAATCCGCCGGGCTGAGATGAGGGGTGATAACGAGTCTGCTTGCAGACGAAGTGAGTGATACCCTGCTTCCAGGAAAAGCCACTAAGCTTCAGCTATTGACGACCGTACCGCAAACCGACACTGGTGCGCGAGATGAGTATTCTAAGGCGCTTGAGAGAACTCAGGAGAAGGAACTCGGCAAATTGACACCGTAACTTCGGGAGAAGGTGTGCCGCAAGTAGGTGAACTTGTACAAAGGGAGCCCAAAGCGGTTGCAAAGAATAGGTGGCTGCGACTGTTTAATAAAAACACAGCACTCTGCAAACACGAAAGTGGACGTATAGGGTGTGACGCCTGCCCGGTGCTGGAAGATTAAATGATGGGGTGCAAGCTCTTGATTGAAGTCCCAGTAAACGGCGGCCGTAACTATAACGGTCCTAAGGTAGCGAAATTCCTTGTCGGGTAAGTTCCGACCTGCACGAATGGCGTAACGATGGCCACACTGTCTCCTCCTGAGACTCAGCGAAGTTGAAATGTTTGTGATGATGCAATCTCCCCGCGGAAAGACGGAAAGACCCCATGAACCTTTACTGTAGCTTTGTATTGGACTTTGAACAGATCTGTGTAGGATAGGTGGGAGGCTTTGAAGCCAGGACGCTAGTTCTGGTGGAGCCGACGTTGAAATACCACCCTGGTGTGTTTGAGGTTCTAACCCAGGTCCATTATCTGGATCGGGGACAGTGCATGGTAGGCAGTTTGACTGGGGCGGTCTCCTCCCAAAGCGTAACGGAGGAGTTCGAAGGTACGCTAGTTACGGTCGGACATCGTGACGATAGTGCAATGGCATAAGCGTGCTTAACTGCGAGACTGACAAGTCGAGCAGATGCGAAAGCAGGACATAGTGATCCGGTGGTTCTGTATGGAAGGGCCATCGCTCAACGGATAAAAGGTACTCTGGGGATAACAGGCTGATACCGCCCAAGAGTTCATATCGACGGCGGTGTTTGGCACCTCGATGTCGGCTCATCTCATCCTGGGGCTGTAGTCGGTCCCAAGGGTATGGCTGTTCGCCATTTAAAGAGGTACGTGAGCTGGGTTTAAAACGTCGTGAGACAGTTTGGTCCCTATCTTCCGTGGGCGCTGCAGATTTGAGAGAGCCTGCTCCTAGTACGAGAGGACCGGAGTGGACACACCTCTGGTGTATCGGTTGTCACGCCAGTGGCATTGCCGAGTAGCTAAGTGTGGAAGAGATAACCGCTGAAAGCATCTAAGCGGGAAACTCGTCTCAAGATGAGATCTGCCGGGGGCTTGACCCCCCTGAAGAGTCGTTCAAGACCAGGACGTTGATAGGTTGGGTGTGGAAGCGCAGCAATGCGTTAAGCTAACCAATACTAATTGCTCGTGCGGCTTGACCCTATAACTTTGATGATGAAGTCATCGAAGACAGTTATGCCAGGCGCAATCAAAAGAAAACAAGCTGATATTGGCTCTATGAATTGGTTGGGTGGATGAGTGAATCATCGATCCGACAAAAAGTTTATGCCTGATGACCATAGCGAGTTGGTCCCACTCCTTCCCATCCCGAACAGGACAGTGAAACGACTTTGCGCCGATGATAGTGCGGGTTCCCGTGTGAAAGTAGGTCATCGTCAGGCTCTTAC
>NZ_BCNT01000030.1 GCF_001544075.1 Comamonas terrae | reverse complement strand
GGACTGCTTTTTCAAAGGGGCAGGAAATCTCGTCACCGCAATCTGCAACAGGGGCCGAAGAAGCAAGGTCCGGCCGCTCACTGCAAAGGTGCCCATCAAAGAAAATGCCAGCCGGCACCCCACCGACTGGCATTCACTTCTTCACAGGGCTGGCCTCCGGGAAGCCTGGGAGCTGGCTTTCCGGGAACAGGCCTTATTGCATCGAACCCGCCTTCAGCCAGCTGAAATCGGCGGCCAGCGGAAAGCCGGTCACGCGCTTGGTGCGCGGTGGCGCATAGGTACGGACCTTCGAAGTGGTCAGGCCCAGGCGCACCAGCGATTCCGCAATGGTCACGGCAGCGGCCACGCCATCGACCACCGGAACGCCGGTCTGTTCGCGGATCCTGGACTCCAGTTCGGCCATGCCGCCACAGCCCAGGCAAATGACTTCCGCGTGGTCCTTGCTGACGGCCAAGCCGGCCTGGCGGACGATGGCTTCCACGGCGCGCTCGGGCTCCGTTTCCAGCTCCAGCACGGCCATGCCGCTGGCGCGCACCGAGGCGCAGCGCTCGTCCAGGCCGGCAAGCTTGAGCCGGTCTTCGATCAGCGGCACGGCACGATCCAGCGTGGTGACCACCGAGTATTTGTGGCCCAGGAACATGGCCGCGGAAGCCGCTGCCTCGGTGATGTCCACCACGGGCACGTCCAGCAGTTCCTGCAGCCCCTCGCGGCCATGCTCGCCGTAGCCGGCCTGAATGACCGCATCGAAGGGCTGCTCGTAGCGCATCACGGCATCCATCACGCCGACGGCGGCGAGATAGCTTTCGAAGTTTCCCTCGACCGACTCTGCGCCAAAGCGCGGGGTCAAGGCGACGATCTCGGTGCCTGGCGCAGCGGCTTTCTGTGCCTGCATGCCGATGGCATGGGTCATGGTCTCGGTGGTGTTCACGTTCACGATCAGAATACGCATGGTGTCCGGTTCTCCTTGTCAGTGTTTGGCGGGGGCGACGGCAATGGCCTCGCCATCCTTGTCCTCATAGGTCAGGCCCTTGGGGGCGACCACCCAGTAAAACAGCGCGCCCAGTCCGGCAGCGATGAACCATGAGAACTGGGACAGCGACTGCAGCATCGGCAGGAAGGCGAAGAGCAGCGAGATCAGAGCCGAAGGGATCAGGGCCTGGATGGCCTTGGGGTTGACGCCGTTGCGGTAGTGATAGGGGCCGGCAGGGTCGTGGGTGTAAAGCGCGGGCACGTTCACGCGCTGCTTGCGGATCAGCCAGTAGTCGGCCATCACGATGCCGAACAGCGGGCCCAGGAAGGAGCCCAGTCCTCCCAGGAAGTAGACGATCACCACCGGCGAGTTGTAGAGATTCCACGGCAGAATCACGAAGCCGAGGGTGGCGCTGACCAGGGCTGCCCGGCGGAAATTCAGGTGCCTTGGCAGCAGGTTCGCCAACGCCAGGGCCGGGGCCACGAAATTGGCCATCAGGTTGACCGCGATGGTCAGGATCAGCAGCGACAGGCTGGCCAGCAGCAGCAATGGCTTGCTGGGAATCTTCTGGACGATGTCCGTCGGGCTGTGGATCAGCGTGCCGTCGATGGCCAGCTGGCCTCCGGTCAGGATGACCACGATCAGGCCGAAGATCAGCATGTTGATCGGGATGCCCCAGAAGTTGCCCTTCACCACGGCGCTGCGCGAAGTGGCGCCCCGCGTGAAATCGCAGAAATTCAGCACGAAGGTGCCGTAGATAGCCACCCACAGCGAAGCGGCTCCGAGGATCTGCAGCCACATGGCACGGCCGCCGCTCGCAAAGGGCGCAGACCAGTGCAGGCTCCAGTGGGCACTGTGCAGAATCCAGGCCGCCAGGGAGACAAACGTCAGCAGGATCACCGGACCGGCAAAGGCCTCGTACTTGCGGATGCTCTCCATGCCCCAGCAGGCGATCAGCACCTGCACCACCCACAGGATGGAAAAGCTGATCCAGCCCAGCAGCGGCAGGCCCAGCACGACCTGCTCCCTCAGCGACTGCAGCTCGGGAAACAGCGTGATCAGCATGACATCGAGCACCATGGACGCCAGATAGGTCTGGATGCCGAACCAGGCAATGGCCACTCCACCGCGTATCAGGGCGGGGATCTGCGCGCCGCGCGTACCGAAGCTGATGCGGCTCATGACCGGGAAAGGAATGCCGGTGCGGGTGCCCATGAAGCCCGACAGGGACAGCAGCACGAACAGGAAGGCGGCTCCCAGAAGCAGCGCCATCAGGATCTGGTGCCCCCCGAGGCCGAGCGTGAAAAGGCCGATGGCGAAGGAGTAATTGCCAAGGCTGTGCACATCGTTGGCCCAGAGGGTGAACAGGCTGTAGCTGCCCCAGGTACGGCCTTTCTGCGAAGTGGGGGCCAGGTCATGGTTGTACAGCGCAGGCGAAACCCCGGCCGGCAAGCTCTGTGCTCGCCTGGGGCTTTCTGCGGTTGCTCCCGAGGCGAACGATGCGTCGTGGGAGTCCAGTGCTAGATCTTTCATATGCCGCCTTCCATCAGGATGCCTTGTGCAAGCACCCTCGCCATGGCCTCGTTTCGGCTGAGCAAGGCCATGTTTGTCTACCGTTGGTCATGCTGCAAGCGGTATTCGCGGCCTGCAGCCCATGTTTTTGCTTCCGGGCAGAAGCTTTGAAGCCGGTGCTGTGAACCCGGATCCGCAGAGCTCTGCTGCGCGGTCTGAGAGAGCTGCATTGCCCAATTTGCACACATCACTGACATGCAAGCAATGTATACAAGACTGGAATGCAAAAACCTAGGAGGAACCCTGGTGCCCGGCGGGAGCGCAGCCTGTCCGGCCCCTTTCTCAAGGCGGGAGCAAGCAGGAACTCGACCGTCTTTTTTCAAGGAATGGCAAGGCTTTGCGAACCGCTGGCCACGGCAGCCATGCGGATTCCTTTTGTCTGCGTCACCACTGTTTTGCGCAAAGCAGTTCCCCGCTGAGGAACAGGCAGATTGGCGCGGGGAAGCCGCGGGGGGCGAGAAAACGATCCGGCAAAAAAGCGGCAGCCCGTGTGCGCGTGGCCCAGGCCGCAAGTCCGTGCAGTCAATGCGAGCAGGCCCACGGGCCTGCTCGGAATCACGCCCCGCTCAAGGCCTGCCGCAAGCCGTCAGCGGGCGCCTGCGGGCAGCGCCACCCTGGGCTGCACCAGGGAAAGCACGTAGTACACGACGCCGCCGATGAACACGCCGAAGAACCAGCCATAGGTTCCCCACCATGCCGGCAGCAGGCTGGTGAAATTGGGCAGGATGGTGGAGAAGATGGAACCCACAATCGTTGCCGCCAGGGCATTGATGTTCCAGCCGCCCTGGTAGCGGTATTCGCCCTCTTCCTGGTACAGCGCCTCCACGTTCACGCGGCCGCGGGCGATCAGGTAGTAATCGATCACGATGATGCCCAGCAAGGGGCCCATCGTCGCGCCGATGGCATTGACGAAATGCGCAGCGCTGCCGTCCCACGGAGCGAAGGGATAGAGCACCAGCGCAATGACCGCCGCGATATAGCCGCCACGCTTGAAGCTGATCTGCCGGGGAAAGACGTTGGAGATGTCAAAGGCCGACGAGACAAAGTTCGCCACCACATTGATGCCCAGCGTGGCCACGGCAAAGGTCATCGCGGCCAGCAGCGCCAGGAACCAGCTGTCGAACTTGGCCGAGATCTGCTCCGGATGCAGCAGCACCTCGCCGTAGACCTGGAAGGCTGCAATGGTCGTGATGCCGGCGACAAAGGAAAAGGCGATCAGATTCACCGGCAAGCCCCACAGATTGCCCTTGGTGACCGCGGCCCTGTCTCTGGCATAGCGCGAGAAATCGCAGAAATTCAGGTACAGCGCCGCGAAATAGGTAATCCATGTCGCGCCCACCGCCATCAGCGCCCAGAATGAGCCGGGCTCGCCGTTGACGCCGGCGTCCCTGGTCTTTTCCAGCAGCAGATCCATGGGGATGCCGTGCTCCAGCGAGAAATTGCCGGCCTTGACCACCAGCCCGATGGCGAGCACCAGCATGGCCAGCCATACCGCCGGCCCCGCCCAGTCCTGGAACTTGCGCACGGTTTCCATGCCGCGCTGGATGATCAGCAGCTGCAGCCCCCACATGATCAGGTAGCAGATCACCTCCAGCGAGGAGTGGCCCAGCATGTGCGAGCTCTGGTGGAAATGCAGCAGCGCATCGTTTCTGACCAGCAGGGCCACGAGCGCGCTGGACGCCGCAGCGGTCTGCGCGCCGTACCAGAAAATGGCCACGATGGCCCGGACGATGGCCGGCAGGTTGGCGCCCCAGATGCCGAACGAGGCCCGGGCCAGCACCGGATAGGGAACGCCGGTCTTCTCGCCGGCCCAGCCGATCAGGTTCATCAGCAGGAAGATGACCAGCGAGCTCAGGCCGATGGCCAGCAGGAAGTTGGCGAAGCTTCCGCACAGCAGGAACAGGCTGGCCGCCAGATAGTAGCCCCACAGGCTGTGCACATCCGAAGTCCAGACGTTGAAGATGCTGAACGGCCCCCAGTTGCGCTGGCGAGCCGGCGCCAGATCCTCGTTGTAGAGGGCGGGTGAAGGATTGCGCACTTCCATGTCTGACTCCTGTTCCCCGTGGGCGGGATCAGTGGCGCAGACAGAGCCCACCGCTACCGCCCCCGGAATGCTGCCGCTTCATGTGGTATACAAGATCGTAGTCAAGCAGGTATTCAAGATGCCAAGGAGTTTCCCCTAGCGGTCCCCCAATCTTGACAAGCCTTTCATCCAGGGATGATCTACAGCACCACTTGCGTGCCCAGCTCCACCACCTGGTTCGCGGGCAGCATGTAGTAGCTGGAAATGCTGGCAGCCTGCCGCGTCATCCAGCTAAAAATGGCGCAGCGCCAGGCGGACAGCCCCCCCGGGCCATCCACGATCTGGGCACGGGCGACAAAGAAACTGGTGATCATGGGGTCCAGATTGGGCATATCCCCCTCTTCGTCAGGTCTGATGAGCCGGAGCGCCGCCGGTATGTTCGGCCGTTCACGAAAGCCGAAATGCACGTCCAGGGTCCATACGCCGTTGCACAGCCGCCGCAGCTGAAGGCGCCGCTCATCCGGCACATACGGCGTGTTCTCGTTGACCACATGCAGGAACACGGTCTGCTCGTGCATGACCTTGAAGTGCTTGAGGTTGTGGAACAGCGCGCTGGGCACCAGCGTGGGGTCCGAAGTCAGGTACACGGCCGTGCCGGACACCACGGGCACGCCCGTCATCGGCGAGGCCAGCAGTTCGCTCATCGGAATGTCGAGGCGGCTGCGGTGCTCGGCCACCAGCTGCGTGCCGTCGCGCCACGTGGTGAGCGCAATGAAGATCAACGCGCCTATGGTCAGCGGGAACCAGCCGCCCTGCTCCAGCTTGGTGAGGTTGGAGCTGAAAAAGCCGACTTCCAGCACCGCAAAGCAGACCAGCGCCCCCAGGACCAGCCTGCGGTAGCGATGCCGGCCCACATAGACCACAAAGCCCACCAGCATGGTGGTGATGAGCATGGTGCCCGACACCGCAATGCCGTAGGCCGCAGCAAGCGCGCCCGACGACTCGAAGGCCAGCACCAGCGCAATCACGGCCAGCAGCATCAGCCAGTTCACGCTGGGCACATAGATCTGGCCCTGCTCCTCGTCCGATGTGTGCAGCACGCGCACGCGCGGCAGATAACCCAGGCGGCTGGCCTGCAAGGTCATCGAATAGGCGCCGGAAATCGTGGCCTGCGATGCGATCACCGTGGCAGCCGTCGCCAGCACCACAAAGGGCAGCAGCAGCGATGGCGAGGCCAGCAGGAAAAAGGGATTGCCAGCAGCCGCCGCATCGCGCAGCACCAGCGCTCCCTGGCCGAAGTAATTGATCATGAGACTCGGAAACACCAGCCCGAACCAGCCCAGCCGCACCGCCCGGCTGCCGAAATGGCCCATGTCGGCATACAGGGCTTCCGCGCCCGTCATGGCCAGGAAAACGGCAGAAAGCAGAAAAAAGGCCTTGTCCGTATGCTGTACCGCAAAGCGCAGCGCATGCAGCGGGTTGACCGCCTCCAGCACCATGGGCGTCTGCAGGATGCTCAGCACGCCCACCCAGGCCAGGCAGACAAACCACACGATGGTCACCGGCCCGAACAGCCGGCCCACCTTGCCCGTGCCCTTCATCTGTATGGAGAACAGCCCGATCAGAATGCCGATGGTGATCGGCACCACGAAGTGCTCGAAGTTGGGCGTGGCAATGCTCAGGCCTTCCACCGCCGAGAGCACGGAAATGGCGGGAGTGATGATGGCATCGCCATAGAACAGCGCTGCAGCAAACACGCCGGCGCCCACCACGAAGCGGGAGCGGCGCGTGCTGTCGCCCAGGGCGCGGTGGGCCAGTGCCGTCAGCGCCAGCACGCCGCCTTCGCCATCGTTGTCGTAGCTGAGCACCACCCAGACATACTTGATGGCCACCACGACGATCACGGCCCAGAACAATGCCGACAGCGCTGCCAGCACATTCTCCGGCGAGACCGCCAAGCCGCTGCTGCCGGCGAATGCCTCCTTGAAGGCGTATAGCGGGCTCGTCCCGATATCGCCGAAGACGACTCCCAGTGCCGCCAGCGTCAATGCCGACTGACTGCTGCCGTGGCCCGCGTTGCCCTCGCCCTGCAAGGCGTGATTGGTCTGCGACATAGCTGTGCTTCTTGCTGTTGTGACCGGCGATCAAGATACGCCGTTTTCAGCCAGTATGGCACAGCGCCGGCTGCCGTCCATGGCCGCTCATGGGTGCATGCACATGATTTCGGCACGCTGGAATGGCAGGGATATTGATAGCAGCAGTCGCTTACCCATCAAGGGCTGCAGCGCCAAAACAATGCAAATGGTTTCCGGCTGCGCCCTGCATCCACAGACAGTCGGATCGGGCCGCTAGCTGGTCATTGCCGCGCATGCCTGCGCGCAATCCCGGCAGGCCTGGGCGCAGCTCTTGCAATGGCTGTGGGCATGTCGGTCGCATTCATTGGCGCAGGCCAGGCATACCTCGCCGCAGAGCCGGCAGAAATGCCGAGCCATCTCGCTGTTGCGCGCCATGGCACCGGCCGCCAGCGTGCAGATGGCCGCGCAATCCACATCCAGCGACATGCAGCGGACCATCATCTGGATATCGCTTTCCTTCAGGCATTCGGCAAAGCAGGTATTGCAGGCGGCGGCACAGGTGTTGCAGGCATCGATGCAGGCCTGGTATTGGTGGGGGGAATTCATCGGGGGCTCCTTTCAGTCGGCAAAAGGCGGGATCGCGGCAGCTGCCCGGCATTTAGCGTGCCTTGAGGAAGTCGACCAGGGCCTTGTTGAACTCCCCGGCGTGGGAGAGATTGCAGCCATGCGGGCCGTTCTTGATGACATGCAGTTCGCTGCCCTTGATCTCTCTGTGCGTTCGTGCCCCGCTGGCTTTCAGCGGCACGATCTGGTCGCTGTCGCCGTGGATGACAAGCGCCGGGATATCGAATTTCTGCAGGTCCGACCGGAAATCCGTTCTGGAAAATGCGCCGATGCAGTCGAGCGTTCCCTTGGGGGAAGCAAAGGCCGCAATCGTTCTGGCGTACTCGCGCTGGGCCTCGCTCACCAGCAGCTTGCCCGTTGCATCGGAGAAGAATTTCTGGGTGAACTCTTCCAGAAAGACCAGGCGATCGAGCCGGACCGCATCTTCCTTGATCTGTATGTCCTCGTCGGTCACGGCGCCCTCGGGGTTATCCTTGGATTTGTAAAGACATGGCGTCACCGCTGCGGCAAAGATGGCGCAGCGGATGAACCTGGAACCATACAGGCCGATGTAGCGGGCCACTTCACCGCCGCCCATGGAAAAGCCCACCAGCGCAGCGTTTTCGAGCTTGAGCCCGGTGATCAGCTCATGGAGGTCCTGGGCAAAGGTGTTGTAGTCATAGCCGGTCCAGGGCTGCGACGAAGCGCCGAAGCCCCGGCGGTCATAGGTGATGACCCGGTAGCCAGCCTCGACCAAGGCCGGAATCTGGGGCTCCCAGGTGCGGGCGCTCAGCGGCCATCCATGGATGAGCACCACCGGCAGTCCTTCTCCGAAATCCTGGTAATGCAGCTGCACTGCTGGCGCATGGGGACGGGAAATCTCAATGTAGGGCACGGAATCTCCTTTCTGGTGCGTGATCGCCGCAAGTGATATCGGCTTGTCACGCAGCCAGTCTGGAGCGCACTGCCTGCATGGGGCTGTAGTCCATATGAGGCGCCCTGTTTGCTTCTGTCAGATAAGGCATCTTTTTGTGTCCCGGCTCTGAGGCGTGCAGGAGCGCCCTATCACTTTCCGGAACCAAGCTATGTGTCTCGCAACCGCAATGCATGCAAGGCATATGTCGTTTTCCGCTGCGTGCAGCCGCGCCTGTTTCGTGCGGGGAATCCATGGCCGGTCGCTGTAGCCGACGGTCACATTTTCCGCAGCACTGACGGGGCTTGGCCTACAAGCGCATCCAATTCAGGCACTTACGCTGAATCTCATCCCAAGCCAAAAGAAAGGTTGCAGCATGAGATTGAGAAAAAGTCCCGCTTCTGTCATTTCGAACGACCTGGGCCAGCTTCTGGACGATCTGCACGAGTTGCTGTCATCAAGGCAGAAAGACGCCGACTCCGCGCTCACCCAGCTGGGGGACAAGCTCGGCAGCACGCTGGACAAGGTGCGCAGCACTTCGTCGCAGGCCGTCGATCAATCCCGGGCGCTGGCACAGAACGCAGACGACTATGTGCACGACTCGCCCTGGAGAGCCATAGGCGGTGCACTGGCTGTCGGAGCCCTGCTCGGTTTCATGCTCAGCAGGCGCTGAGCGACGGCGCCCCGGAGCGCAGCTTCAGGCCGCCGCGGCATTTTCCAACACACACATTTCATGGAGGACCCTATGAATACAGCATCCAGCGTTATTTCCTCGTCGAAGGTCAACGGCACCGACGTCTACAATCCGGCGGGCGACAAGCTGGGCTCCATCGACACGCTGATGATCGACAAGCTGTCCGGCAAGGTACGCTATGCCGTCATGGAATTCGGCGGCTTCCTCGGGATCGGCACCGACCGCTATCCGCTGCCCTGGGACACGTTGAAATACGACACCGGCCTCGGGGGCTATGTGGTTTCGCTGACCAAGGAGCAGCTTGAAAAGGCGCCCAAATATGCACAGGACACCGTGCCTGAATACACCGAGGACTATGGCCGACGGGTCTATGACTACTACGGAGTTCCGTGGCTGTAAGGTGATCGCTGCGTGCAAGGCAATGCCCGGGTGGCATTCCTGAGCCAGGCAGTTTGAAAAAGCCCGGGCTTGGCATATGCCGGCCCGGGCTTTTTCAATGCAGCACGCTCACCTGTCTGCATTGCCTGTCTGCGTTGCGTGATGCCATGGTCTATCGCTACCAGGTCAGCGCATCGGCCAGCTGCTGCGCCCGCGCTTCCTGCTGCTGCGTGGCCACGGAAGCGCGCAGCAAGGTATGCGCACCGCCCTGTTCCACGATCCAGAATATGGCCCGCTTGATGGCCGGCTGGCCGTCAGAGGGCGCCAGATCGACGGTGCCTGCGGCCGTACCGGATGCGACCTCGAAAACCCATTTTTCACCCACGGGCCGCTGTGCATCGTCGCGCGTCCGGGGCGAATAGGACATCGTTCTCAGGGCGCCGGCCTGCAGGCGAAACTGCCGCTCCAGCACGGTGCGCAGCAGCTTTTCCCGTTGCTGCGGCGAGGCGGGCAGTTTCATGTCCACGGTCAGCCCCAATGTCTGCTCCGTAGCCAGGTCCCTATAAGTGAAGCGCGTGGAATCCCGGGGCTCCTGCAGATGGAAACCTGCCGCGCGCATGGGCAGCAGCCGGCCGGTCTGCTGGTTGCGCAGGGCAGCCTGCGGCATGGGCTGCACCACCCAGCGATATTCCAGGCCGCCTGCGTTGCGCAGGTACTGGCGCATGAGGCGCGCCGCATCCTCGTCACGTCCCTCGCGCGCGGCGATTTCGGCCGCGTATTGCAGGCTGTCCTCCTGCAACGAATCCAGGCTGGCATAGGGCCGGGCCTGCGCGGCCCTGTCCAGCGCTTGGCGGGCCGGGGCCATATCGCCGGCCTTGAAGGCGGCGATACCGATCACGGCGTTGAGGCTGGCGACTTCGGCCGGATAAATGGCATCGGGCAGTGCCGCAGCGGCCAGCCTGGCTGCGCGCGGCCAGTCGGCGTCATGCCGCCACGCGGCAGCAACTTCCCGCAGGCGCTGGGGCATCCCGACAGGCAGCTCGGGCGCCTGCGGCCAGCGCATGGCCTGCCACAACACCGGTAGTTGCTCGGCAGCGGCCTGGCGATCCTCCTCCAGCATCTCCAGCCGCACCCTCAAACGCCAGCTGCCGCGCATGGCCGCCCAGTGCTGGATGCGCAGGTCCTGGCTGCCGTACTTTTCCCGGGTGGTGTACTGGATCTGCAGCATGTCCCGAAAACCGAGGGCAGCCATCTGCTCGACCTGCCCGGACTGCCTGTCTTGCGTTCCGTCCGGGGACGGGCGTTCTTCTTGCAGAGTCTTTTGCCTGTCCTGCAAACCCATGCCCGCCAGCCGCTCGTCATGGCCGATCCTCAGGCGTGCAAGCACACGCCTGCCATCGGGCTTGACGTACAGATACTCGAAGCTCGCTCCGTCTTCGCGCGCCTTCGGCGGCTCCACCCGCACCAGTACCCAGCGGCCGGCCTTCAGGGGCAAGGTCATCTGTGCGGCCAGATAGTTGATGCGGCGGTGCTCCGCATCCCATTGCCACAGGCCGGGATACAGGCGGGCCTCGTCCCGCAGAGCCTGCAGGTAGCGGCTCAGGGCCGCCTCATCACCCACCATGACGGCTTCGATCAGGCCGCGCCGGACCAGCGCATCCATCTGCCCGGCGATGGGTCCGTCCTCATAGGTCCTGGCCAGCGCCAGCATCCGGTCCACCACCTCGATGACCTCGGCGTAGCGTCCCTGGTGATGCAACAGGGCAAACAGCAGCTCGGCCGCATCCATCTGCTCATAGGGATTGCCGACGGGCGTTGTCAGCTGCAGCAGCTTGCGCGCCTGGGCAATGGCATCGTCCCAGCGCTGCGCTCCGATGGCCTCGCTGACCGCTTCGCGCTGCCTGAAGAAAGGCGATTTTTCCTCCTGCCCTGCGCGGGAGGCGGAAACCGTCTGGGCGGCTTGGGCCGGCGCCTGGGACAGCAGCGCGGAAAGGGCAAGAGTGGCAAGCGGGAATGTCGTGCGCAGAAGAAACATGAAAAGTGGTATCGGCCGGGCCTGGGGGATCGAATGCCGGGCGAGTATAGGGATGCCTAGGCGAACGCCTGGTAGGAAAGCACGCCACAAAAAAAGAGCCGCAGTGGCGCGGCTCCTTTTTTACGACAGCGAACGGAACTCAGTCCACCAGGCCCGCGTACACGTGCTGCA
>NZ_BCNT01000029.1 GCF_001544075.1 Comamonas terrae | reverse complement strand
ACTCGCCGGGCCGCCGTCAGCCCGCCGCGTTGAGCAGCAGCCTGGCAGGGAAGGTCTCGGCATGGCGCAGGTCCACGCGGTTCTTCAGAAAATCCAGCACGGCCCTTGTCCGGGCCGGCAACTGCCCGGGCTTGCCCACGTAGACGGCATGGATGGGCTCCAGATCGCCGGGATTGAATTCCTCGAGCACGGCCTGCAGCCGGCCTGCATGCAGATCCTCCCAGGCGTGGTACAGCGACAGCCGCGCCAGCCCGGCGCCGGCCACGGCCAGGGCACGCATGGCATCGCCGTCGTTGAGGCGCAGCACTTCGCCCATGGGTACGGCCACCGGCTGCCCTGCCACCTGCAGCGGCCAGTGCGGCACGGCGCGTGCGTAGTTCCAGCCGATGCGCACATGGCCGGCCAGTTCATCCGGATGCCGCGGCACGCCATGGCGCTGCAGATAGGCAGGCGCGCCCACGATGACCTGGCGCGTGCGGCCCAGCAGGCGCGCCACCATGTCCGACGACGGCAGCCGCCCCCAGCGGATGGCGATGTCGGCCCGGGCCTCGATCAGATCCACCACATGGTCGGTAAAGCTCAGATCCAGCTGCAGGCCCGGCCAGGTCTGCATCAGTTCGGCCACCAGCGGCACCAGCAGGTGCTGGCCGGTGCTGGTGCTGGCGTTGATGCGCACCAGGCCTTGCGGCTGGCCCTGGCGGGCGATCGATTGCTCCAGCGCCTGCCAGTCGGCCAGCAATGGCCGGCCCTGGAGCAGCAGCTGCTCGCCTTCGGCGGTGAGCTCGAGCCGGCGCGTGGAGCGGCGCAGCAACTGCACGCCCAGGCGCGCCTCCAGCCGCGCCACGGTCTTGCTCACGGCCGAGGGCGTCATGCCACGATGGCGTGCCGCGGCGGAAAAGCTGCTTCGCTCGGCCACTTGCACAAAAACTTCCAGCTCCGCATGGCGGTTGATCTCTCCGGCTGGCGAAGCCGCTGCCGCAACCGCTCGCGGCGACGTTTCCAGATCTCGAATCATTGGAATTCCTCAGATTGATTCCTCAAAGGAACAAATACGTTTCCAGCCGGGTGGCTACCGCCATCCGCCTGCCGGCCCCACAGTTCGGTCCTCGACATTGCAATCAAGGACGTTCCTCATGCCGGCTTCGCTGCTCGCATTGGCCGCCGGTGCCTTCGGCATCGGCACCACCGAATTCATCATCATGGGCCTGCTCACCCAGGTCAGCCATGATTTGCAGATTTCCATTCCCACGGCAGGCACGCTGATTTCAGGCTATGCACTGGGCGTGGCCGTCGGCGCTCCCGTGCTCACGCTGGCGTCGCGCCGCTGGCCGCGCAAGCAGCTGCTGCTGGTTCTGATGGGCATTTTCATCGCCGGCAATGCCGCGGCCGCCTGGGCGCCCAGCTACGGCTGGCTGATGGCGGCCCGGCTGCTGACATCGCTCACGCACGGCACGTTCTTCGGCGTAGGTGCGGTGGTGGCCACCCAGCTGGTGCCGCCCGAGAGGAAGGCCTCGGCCATTGCATTCATGTTTTCGGGTCTGACGCTGGCGACCTTGCTCGGCGTGCCCGCAGGCGCCTGGATCGGCCAGCATTTTGGCTGGCGCATGGCATTTGCCGCCGTGGCCCTGGTCGGCGTGGCGGCCCTGGGCATTCTGGCCGTGTTCGTGCCGCGCAATGTGGCAACGGCCGGCGCGCACAGCCTGGCCCAGGAGCTGGCCGTGCTGCGCATACCCCAGCTGTGGCTGGGCCTGGGGATCACGGTGGTCGGCTTTGCCGGCGTGTTCACGCTCTACACCTACATCGAGCCGCTGCTCACGCAGGTGACCGGCATGGGCGATCGGTGGGTCGCCATCACGCTGCTGCTGTTCGGTGCTGGCCTGGCCATCGGCAACCATGCGGGCGGCAGGCTGGCCGACCGCCACGGCGTGCTGCGTGCGCTGGCCGGCGCGCTGCTGGTTCTGCTGGCCGTGCTGCTGGCCGGGCGCTGGGCCTTTGCGGGCACGCCGCTGGCGATGGCCTATGTGCTGCTGCTGGGCATTGCCGCCTTCGTGGGCGTGGCACCCATGCAGATGCGCGTACTGCAGGCCGCAGGCCATGCAGGCTCCAACCTGGCCTCCAGCCTCAACATCGCGGCCTTCAACCTGGGCAATGCCCTGGGAGCCTGGGCCGGCGGTGCAGTCATCGCGCAGGGCATGGGCCTGACCTCCATCGCCTGGGCCGCGGCCGCACTCACGACCCTGGGGCTGCTGCTGGTGCTGCTGAGCCACCGGCTGCCGGCCGGCCGCAACGCCGCCCCGCAGCCCATGAAGACCGCCTGCTGACAGAATGTACGCGGCAGGTCGGCAGGCGTTCATTGTGAAAACTGCGGGCGCCGCACTGTGGCGCCCATTTACATGCATATAGGTATTAACTACCCTGAGCAGCACACAAAAAGCAGTACGGAACTGATCGGTTGTTCAACAAACATAGAGCAAAGCTATTGATTTAGGAGCTAACACCGCAATCAGCAACTGGTATTAAAAGCAGAATCCTTCCATTAACAAGCTGATACAGGCGCCGAAAGCTATGGTTTTCATAGCCATTCCAATTTTCGACAGTCATCCATGCGTTTGTTGCATAACCGGTTCGCGCGCGGCACCACGCGGTTTCCCCACGCAGGGTTTACCGGTAGATGTTTCCCGTTATGAGCTGTATACACTTTTTGTATGGATTGCCGCCCGCAACCGCCAAGCAGCAAATCCGTATTCATACATGGAGTGAGGAGACAAGCTTTTATGCAACCCAATGTGCATCCCGTAGATGAGGTTCTGCCGCTCGGCAAACTCACCGCGCTCGGCCTGCAGCACGTGCTCGTGATGTATGCCGGCGCAGTCGCCGTGCCGCTGATCGTGGGCCGCGCGCTCAATCTGCCTCCCGAGCAGGTCGCGCACCTGATTTCCGCCGACCTGTTCGTCTGCGGCCTGGTCACGCTGATCCAGGCCCTGGGCGCCACCCAGTGGTTCGGCATCAAGCTGCCCGTGATGATGGGCGTGACCTTCGCCAGCGTGGCGCCCATGGTCTCCATGGCCCAGTCCACGGGCGGCACTGCCGGTGCCGGAGTGATCTTCGGCTCCGTCATCGGCGCGGGCGTGGTCTCCATCCTGATAGCGCCGATCATCAGCCGCATGCTGCGCTTCTTCCCGCCGGTGGTGACAGGCAGCATCATTGCCGTCATCGGCATCAGCCTGATGCGCGTGGGCGTGAACTGGATCTTCGGCAACCCCGTGGGCCCGACCGCTCCTTCCGTGCCCAATCCCGAACACCTGAAGTGGCTGGCCGAGGCCCAGGCCATGGCCGGCGCCCCCGGTTCGGCCCTGCCCCCCGTGCCCAAGGGCTTCTCGGTGCTGCCCACCGTGCCCAACCCCAAGTATGCCGACCTGCAGGGCGCCGCCGTCTCGGGCATCGTGCTGCTGTCCATCCTGCTGATCGCACGCTTTGCCAAGGGCTTCATCGCCAACATCTCGGTGCTGATGGGCATTCTGATCGGCGGCGTGATCTCGGTGGCCATGGGCCTGATGAACTTCGACAAGGTCGCCAAGGCCGAATGGTTCACCGTGGTGCTGCCCTTCCAGATCGCCATGCCCGTGTTCGACCCCATCCTCATCCTGACCATGAGCCTGGTGATGGTGGTGGTGATGATCGAGTCGACCGGCATGTTCCTGGCCCTGGGCGACATGACCAAGCGCGAGATCACGCAGGACGAGCTGACCCGCGGCCTGCGCACCGACGGCCTGGGCACGCTGATCGGCGGCATCTTCAACACCTTCCCCTACACCAGCTTCTCGCAGAACGTGGGCCTGGTGGCCGTGACGGGCGTGATGAGCCGCTGGGTCTGCGTGGCCGGCGGCGCCATCCTGGTCATCCTGGGCGTGCTGCCCAAGATGGGCGCGCTGATCGAATCCCTGCCCACCGTGGTGCTCGGCGGCGCCGGCCTGGTGATGTTCGGCATGGTGGCCTCCACCGGCATCCGCATCCTGTCCAACGTGGATTTCCGCGACAACAAGCACAACGCCATGATCGTGGCGGTGTCCATCGGCGTGGGCATGATTCCCCTGGTAGCGCCCAATTTCCGCCAGTGGATGCCCCACTCCATCCATCCGCTGATCGAATCCGGTATTCTGTTGGCTTCGATTACCGCTGTGTTGCTGAACCTCTTCTTCAACGGAGCCGCCAAAGACAACAGCGCTGCCATCAATGCAGCACGCCAGGCTGACGCTCACTAAAGCGGCACCTTAGTAAACGCTGGCTCACCCGCCGGCCCAGACCCCCTGCCGCACACAAGGCGTCAGGGGGTTTGTCGTCGATGCACTTCGGGCAAAACAGAACTGACCGCAAAACCCTCTTGCCTTCCGGTAAGCTCCGACTAGCAACTTGCTGATATTTTTCGTATGACACAAAACCTGTCCACCGCCGAACAAGCCCTGCGCGACGCGGCCCGCGAATACCACCGCAGCCCCGTCAAGGGCAAGATTTCCGTCACCCCGACCAAGCCCCTGTCCAACCAGCGCGACTTGTCCCTGGCCTACTCGCCCGGCGTGGCCTACCCCTGCCTGGACATCCAGGCCGACCCCTCCTGCGCTGCCGAATACACCTCGCGCGGCAACCTGGTGGGCGTGATCACCAACGGCACGGCCGTGCTGGGCCTGGGCGACATCGGCCCCCTGGCCGGCAAGCCCGTGATGGAAGGCAAGGGCTGCCTGTTCAAGAAGTTCGCCGGCGTGGACGTGTTCGACATCGAACTGGCCGAGCGCGATCCCGACAAGCTCATCGAGATCATCGCTTCGCTGGAGCCCACCCTGGGCGGCATCAACCTCGAGGACATCAAGGCGCCCGAGTGCTTCTACATCGAGCAGGAGTTGTCCAAGCGCATGAACATCCCCGTGTTCCATGACGACCAGCACGGCACGGCCATCATCTCCAGCGCCGCCCTGCTCAACGGCCTGGAACTGGTCGACAAGCAGATCGACAAGGTCAAGGTTGCCGTCTCCGGTGCCGGCGCAGCCGCCATCGCCTGCGTGGACGTGATGGTCGGCCTGGGCGTCAAGCGCGAGAACGTCTACATGGTCGACTCCAAGGGCGTGATCTACGAAGGCCGCCCCGGTGGTCTGGATGCCTCCAAGGCCCGCTACGCCCAGAAGACCGAAGCCCGCACCCTGGCCGACGTGGTCAACGGCGCCGACGTGTTCCTGGGCTGCTCGGCCCCCGGCGTGCTGACCGCCGACATGGTCAAGACCATGGCCGACAAGCCCATCATCCTGGCCCTGGCCAACCCCGAGCCCGAAATCCGTCCCGAACTGGCCAAGGCCATCCGTCCGGACTGCATCATCGCCACCGGCCGCTCCGACTATCCGAACCAGGTCAACAACGTCCTGTGCTTCCCCTACATCTTCCGCGGCGCGCTCGACTGCGGCGCCACCAAGATCACTGAAGCCATGAAGCTGGCCTGCGTGCGCGAAATCGCCGCGCTGGCCAAGCAGGACGTCAGCGACGAGGTCGCCGCCGCCTACCAGGGCAAGGAACTGACCTTCGGTCCCGACTACCTGATTCCCACCCCCTTCGATTCGCGCCTGATCCTGCGCATTGCTCCGGCCGTGGCCAAGGCTGCCGCCGAATCCGGCGTGGCGACCCGCCCCATCGAGGACATCGCTGCCTACCGCGAGAGCCTGACCCGCTTCGTCTATCAGACCAGCATGTTCATGCGTCCCGTGTTCGCCGCCGCCAAGGCCAACCAGCAGCGCGTGGCCTATGCCGAAGGCGAGGACGAGCGCGTGCTGCGTGCCGTGCAGGTTGCGCTGGACGACGGCCTGGCCAAGCCCATCCTGATCGGCCGTCCGGCCGTGATCGAAGCCCGCATCGCCAAGGCCGGCCTGCGCATCCAGCTGGGCAAGGACGTGGAGATCTGCAATCCCGAAGACGATCCGCGCTTCCGCCAGTACTGGGAAACCTACCACCGCCTGATGGGCCGCAACGGCGTGACGCCCGAAGCCGCCAAGGCCGCCGTGCGCCGCTCCAACACCCTGATCGCCGCGCTGATGGTGCATCTGGGCGATGCCGATGCCATGCTGTGCGGTCTGGTCGGCAAGTTCGACGGCCACCTGACCCATGTACAGGACGTGCTGGGCCTGAAAAAGGATGCCCGCGAGTTCGCGACCGTCAACGCCGTCATGCTGGAATCCGGCACGCTGTTCATCGCCGACACCTACATCAACGAAGATCCCACCGCCGAAGAGCTGGCCGAGATCGCCAAGATGGCTGCCGACGAAGTGGCCCGCTTTGGCCTGCCCCCCAAGGTCGCCTTCCTGTCGCACAGCAACTACGGCTCCTCCAGCCGCGCATCGGCCCGCAAGATGCGCGCCGCACGCGACCTGTTCGCCGCAGCCAACCCTGGCATCGAATGCGACGGCGAGCTGCATGGCGACTCGGCCTTGTCGCAGGACGTCCGCAGCCACGCATTGTTGGAGTCCAGCCTGCACGGCGCGGCCAATGTGCTGATCTGCCCCAACCTGGACGCCGCGAACATCCTGTTCAACGTGCTCAAGACCACGGGCGGCCACGGAACCACCATCGGCCCCATCCTCATGGGCGCCGCTGCCTCGGCCCACGTGCTGACGCCTTCGGCCACCGTGCGCCGCGTGGTCAACATGACGGCCCTGGCCGCTGCACAGGCCATCGCCCTGCGCGGCTAAGCGGATCAGGCGCCTGTACGGGCGCCTGCTTCAGTGCCCACACGAATGCCCTTCGGGGCATTTTTTCATGGGTGCCCCGCGCCTCTGCTGTCGTGACCCAGGAGAGGCATGATTTGTTTCAGCAACTGCTGCCGGAGGGACTGGGCAGGCAGCTTCCTTGTGTAAAATTGCGCCACCCGGAGGTTTGGGTGAGTGGTTTAAACCAGCAGTCTTGAAAACTGCCGAAGGAGTGATCCTTCCGTGAGTTCGAATCTCACAGCCTCCGCCAGTTCAAGCCAAGTCATTGATTTGCCGATATATCAGGGAGTTTTTCATCCTGACTGGTACAAATGACTGGTACACAACGGCAGCGCAAGATTCGGTCGGCACAGGATGCTGACATGCCTCTCTACATGCGCAAGGACGACCATGGTTACAAGTTCGTCCGCCCCATTCCCCAAGACCTGCGGGATCAGCTCGGCAAAGCCAGCTTCATCAAGCGTTTGGGGCCTGACTACCGAAAAGCCAAAACCGTTTGCGCCGAATTCACGGTCGAAACCGACCGGTTACTTGCCGCAGCACGAAGCCAACAGGACCAGGGAAATGCCAAGGAAGCTTTTCTGAAGCTGAATGCCTGGAAGCGGCTCAAGACCATATCGGTGACACCCGAACTCCCCGGCCAGCTGGGTGTACTCTGACTGTCTGGGTTGGACGCTGACGCCCAAGCCCGCAAGACCGGACTTGATGACGACGAATTCGAGTCGGCATCTGAAAACATCGCCGAACTACTGCCCCTCATCAATCGTGCTCTGGCATCCGGGCAAGTTGGCAAGTTCCATAACGCTGTCACCCAATTGCTGCTATTTCGCGGCTACCAATTGAGAGCAACTGATGCCGAGTTCCAAACACTCACCTACGAAGTGCTCAAATACGTGCAGACGGGCTACAAGATCCTAGCTGCGCGCCAGCAAGGAGACTTGCAGAAGCCTCCAGATTCATCGGTATTTCCTCCTTCATTGCCAGCGGCGTGGGAAGCTCACCAACCCACCCCGACAAAGCCCGCAGGTCACCTGACAGACATCACGCCTCTGTACCAGGATCATCTGCAAACAAGTAGCGCAAAAACCCGAACGACCTATCTGTCGATTTGGCAGCGCTTTGTCGACTACACCAACAACAAGCCTCTGCGCTCTGCCACCTCGGCAGACGTTTTTGATTTTCTGGAAAGCCGCTTGCATGCCAAGGAGAAACCTTGGAGCTACGGCTATACCTCAGGGCCTGCAAGAAATGTCCTATTCGAGGCTTTCGCTCTCTCCAAGACAAAGCAGCTGATCGACCAGAACCCCGTCGCTGGGCTTGAAGTTCTTCCAAAAATCAGCGCCAAAGTCGAAGAGAGCCGACTCAAACCCCGCTTTCCATACAAAGCGAAGCAGTTAAATGACCTCTTTGCGTCCGAGTGGTACAACCCCGACTCTGCGGCATGGCGAGGCAAGATGAAAGATGACCTCGGCGCGCGATACTGGATTCCTTTGTTGTGCATGTGGCATGGACTACGTGTCGGCGAGGCCACACAGCTACAAATCCATGATGTGGACTTGGCACAGTCGCTGATCAAGATCCAGGTCGCCCAAGACCACGATGAGATAGGCCCGGAGCGCTCTCTCAAGAATGCTGCCACCTATCGTGTAGTCCCTATTCACCCTACCTTGCTGGCACTCGGGTTTCTGGATTTCGTGCGTGCAATCACCCGGAGCTATGCACAAGGCCCCTATTCCCTTCCGCGCAAAAAAGCCCGCTGATGCGGGCTTTTTTTGGCCCCAGCTCAAAGCAAGCCGGTATTTGATTGTTCGGCTCGCACGATTTTTGCCCGCATCGCGGTCCCATAGCTATCCCAACGTGTTCGGGATGGCCAGACCGTATGTGTTACCCTGAACTCCTGACGTCCATGCCTCTCACGACGGCGCAATACTTTGGTGTTGACCCAGACTTGCATACGCGAGCTGGTTTGACGGACGAAATCACTTCAACGCTCGGCATATGGTGCGAGCACAGCGCTCCTCAAGAGCGTATCACCACGTGGTTGCGCTACATGTCCAACCATGACGACCAGGCCATTTTTGATATCGCTCGCCAAATTGTCATTGAGCTGCGCGGCCCACGAACCGGGTCGGTGGCTATAGAAGTCAACCTGGCCATATCGGGAAACCTGCTCCCTTCCTTCATACGCTGTGAAACAAAGCAGACATGAAGGTGCTTCCTTGAACAAGGATTCAGGTGTCCCTATGAACAAGATCAATGCAACATTTGTGGGTGGACCTTTAGGCGGAAAGATTCTTGAGGTCGAAGACCTGGATACCTACCGTGCTTTTGACCAGCTCACTGGCGAAGAAGTCATGTACGAGCGCCAAGCGGCAGTGATACCAAACAGCACGGGTGCAGGTACCGCCATCTATGTCATAGCAGGCCAAACGGATGCGGAATTACTCGGAGACATCCTCAGTGCATTACCCATGCGGCGTCAGAATTAATCAGGTCACGAAACAAGCATTCCGCAGTCCAGAGACACTGGGTACAGCGTAGCTCCTACATTGCGCTGCATCGATTGTCGTGATGCTTGGAGTCTTCTTAAACAGGCAGCCTTCTCGCGGTTCAGACGTGTGCATGTGGCCAAGGGCGCGAGCGCAGCTGCCAAACTGGCCTCGGCTATGAAGTCCCTGCGTGTTCTTTTCGCACTGCTCCACGCCTTGATCGCATTGCTGTTCTCGCTGGCAGCGCTGGCTTTGGTCTGGATTGCCGCGCTCAAGAGCTGGGACACCCTGTCGCAGGGATTGGATACCGATTCAGCCCTGGGCATCGTGCAGGCCCTCGGCATTCTGGCCTCCGGCGTAGTCGCCTTGCAAATCGCCCAGACGATTGCTGAAGAAGAGGTCGTTCGCGAAGCCCACATCAGCGGCCCGACACGGGTGCGCCGGTTTCTCTCGCGTTTCCTGGTGGTGCTGTCTGTTGCATTGGCTGTCGAAGGCCTGGTTGCCGTTTTCAAGGCTCAGGGCAACCCCGAAGACCTTGTCTATGCCGCACTGCTGATCGGGGCCGTCGCCCTGTTGCTGACGGGATGGGGCATATTCATCCACCTCAACCGCTCTGCCGAAGAGCTGGAGCCGGAAGCCATGCAAGAAGCCAAGGGCGAAGATCGCAAGGTCAGCTGAGTAATCGGGGGTGGGATCCGATGAAGAAATTTTGTCTCCTACGTATGCGGATGTGTCAGCAAATCCTTAGGATTCTCTAGGAGATTCAGGTTAGCAATCGCTTACGCAATGCAATGCCAATGTCTAAAAAGACCTACAGGCAAACCCATGCAGGTTGTCCACCCTAGAAAGCAAGACAGGTCACAGGGATCTGCCTTCGCAACGGAAAGGAGCTAAACGATGAATCAGCAAACCAATCAGAACCACACCAGCCAGCAACCCAATCAGCAACACCAGCAGAACCCTCACCAGAATCAGCCGGGGCATCAGCAGCAGCCGCAAAAGCGCACTGACCAGCAACAGCAGCAGAACGCGAACCGCCAGCAGGCTGGACAGAACACCCAGAAACAGAATCAGCTTTAATGCGTGATCTGGGCCGGCCTTGCACACCGGGGCCGGCTCTTCGAGGATTGATATGCCAGCCACTTCTCAAAAGCCAACCCATTCGGGTGCGGGCAAACTGCCGGATGAAAGTCCGGCTTCCGGAAGCGGAAGCGTCCCATGGGAAACGCCTCAGAAACCAGCATATCCCGGAGATGAGGACAGAATTATCCCGCAAGATCCCGAAGCGGAAAGAGTTGTTTCCCCTGAACCGTTGGATAACTGAAGCACAGCTGTCAGCCGTCCGAAAGGGCTTCACTGGTAACAGCTACCGACTTTTCTCGCGTTTACGAATTGAGGACTTCAAAAAGCGTACTCTGAATCCAGACGATCCATCTTGCTTCGTCACCACGGACCGGAGGTCTATATGCCAAAGAACCCTATCCCCGTATCTGACCCTCCCATTTGGGATACCGTGAAACTGATGTTCTCACTTCGTGATGCATATCCCTCCCTCCGGGAGCATGACAAAAAGGCTTCTTTTGCTAAAGACAAAAAGAAGAAGGAAAAGGAGCAGCCGCAACTAGAGGACATTGACTCGCCACGATCCCATAACGTCTTCTAGCTTTGTCGGGAACGCGTCTCAAGCCACCTTTGGGTGGCTTTTTTGCATCTGGAGCACAGCTCGCTCTCCTTCACAGAAAGATAGCCTCAAGACGGGGACTGGGATCAGCGAATCTCGCCCTTACGCTTACTTGGCCGCGGTACAAAAATCACATGGTTTTGTAGCTGGATTGCTTGCGCTTGAAGACCGGCAGCAGCTGCCGACTACCTGTCGCTACAAATTCGTGGCGGCATGTCTGCCAAACGCTGAGTAGATCGGCTACAACCTGGAGCTACAGCTCAAGTCAAGGTATTGGTGGAGCACAACGCGCCGCGGCGCAGGAGGTGCAGCAGCATGCCTAAACAAAAATTACCGGCACCGCGCCTGCAAATGCGCTGGACAAGTGCAAAAAAGCAAACGGGCTTCGATGATGAATGGTTGTGCCACTACGAGTTGGTACTCCCCCTTGAAGAGCAAGATATCCGCGCGTGGCAGCAAGGCCCCCGAGGGGGCGCCGTCCCCCATTTGAAGGAATTAGTCATCCCCATCGGAAAGCCGACTTCATACAGGAACAATCATGTCCCCTGTGGCTCGGATGGCGGTATCCGTTTTTATGATGACCCGTGCATGGACGGAGACTGCGCAAAGCGGCATGCGGCCATGCTTGGTAATCTACCCATCTTCGTTATCGCGCCTGACGGTATGGCTTTCAAGTACAAAGGTACTGAGCAAAGCGGTCGAGCGTAAGAAATCGAGCAATGATAAAAATTCCGTCTCTATCATTTAGGCAATTTTAATTAAGTAAAACTAATCCATCGATTTGGAGAAGTTTCCATAAAGCACATGAGCAGTACCAAGAATGTTGTCACGCCCGCTTGTGGCCGGACGGAGCGGCCGGCAGTCTAGTCAGTGATGGCTGACACAGTCGTTCAGTACAACCGGAATATGCACGCGGCCATAGAACCCTTCTGCCAGACTGGTACACACAAGGCAGAAATTCCGTCCAACCACGACGCGAATATGCACCGCAGCCACAACGGCTGAGACGTGGCTTACCCAGCCCAAGAAATTTCGCACGTCGCTCGCACAGCCGAGCCTCGCAGCACAGTTAGGCAAGGGTTCCCGGCTTTCTTCACTGATGTCTGTCGTGCGCAAGCAAAGCTGCCCCCCGCTTCCGTCCTGGCAACCCGGGCGACCAAAGCTGCGCCTGCCTAATTCCTGCCAGCACTGGCGCATTCTTTCATCAGCCCTTTCGAAAGGCAGCCAGTGTGCATGACGGGTGCCATGAACGGATAACGCACGTTTTTTTAGAGTGTCGGCCAAGAAAAAATCCTTTCAAAAACCGACACAATTCAAGAAAAATATCAAAGCAATCGGTTGCTCCACAGCCAGTTCGCAAATGAGGCCATAACCCGCAGCCGTTCATCGCGAGCTGGAAGCCTAGCCATTGCAGGCAGCCTCCGTATGGGCGCCTCGTCATCCGGCGAGCTGCGCTTTGCGACATCGCGATATTCAGCAGCCATTACGCCACGATCGTCATCTTTGCAAGGGGCCGATGCTCACATCCATTCTCTTACCAGCGAGCAAGCCACCGAGAGCACGGTCCTCCGAGACGAGACAGGCCAATCTGCTCGCGAGCCTGGCGTTTGTTTTGGGGCTGGGCATTGGAATGGTCATCGTGGTTTCCATTGACCGGGTACAAGCATCCGAGCGCCAGCGAAAGCTCACCGAAACAGCTGCTGCACATGGGGCACTGGTGCAGCAGCTGGTGAATAGAACGCTGTCGATCACCTATGCCATGGCTGTGGTGCTTCGCGAGCACCCCACAGATCTGGCCAGCATCGAGCAGCTGTCAGGCGAACTGCTCCCCCTCTATTCCGGGGTAGACAACGTGCAGCTTGCCCCTGGCGGCGTGGTTCGCAATGTGTTTCCTGCCACGGCTCACCAAGGCCCTGTCGGCCACGACCTGCTCAACGATCCGCAGAGCCGGGAAGAAGCGGAGCTGGCCATGGCGGCTCACGACCTCCATATTGCCGTTCCCGCCCAGCTTCGACAGGGAAAACCAGGTTTCGTGGGCCGCTATCCAGTGTTTATTGCCGACAACCGAGGCAGCCAGCATTTCTGGGGGTTTGTCAGTGCAGTGGTGCTTTTGGATACTGTAAAGGACATAGGCCAGTTCGATTATTTAAAACAGCAGGGGCTTGCTTATCACCTCTGGCGCACTCATCCGGTTACGGGCAAGCCGCAGACGCTGCTACGCAGCGCAGCACCAGTCACCGAGGCCTCGGCCACTACATCCATTGGTGTTCCGCGAGGCCGCTGGCAGCTCACCGTCTCGCCGGTCGATCCCGACGCCTTCTTCAACTCCACTCGCGTGACAGGGAGTCTGCTGGCGGCTTTGATAGCAGCGGCCATTGCTGCCTTGATCCGATCCATGCTCATGCGCCCTGTCGAACTGGCGCAAATGGTTCGGCGCAGTACACGTGCACTGGAAATCGCCAACCACCATCTCAAGCAACAAGCTACCCATGACAGTCTCACGGGGCTGGGCAACCGGATACGGCTTGAGCATGACCTGAATCTGTCCATTGGAAATGGACAGCACCAAAGTGTCCAATTCGCAGTGATGCTGCTGGATCTGGATGATTTCAAGAGCATCAACGACAGCCTGGGCCATCGCGCGGGTGATGCCATGCTGCAGGAAGTAGCACAGGCTCTGGAGCGCTGTGTACGTCCCATGGATGCGATCTATAGGCTCGGGGGCGACGAGTTCGTCATCGTATTGAATCAGCTCGGCGACGTGGATGTTGCCGGAGCCACCGCAAGAAAAATCCTGGCCGCAGTCGCCCAGCCACATCTCATACAGGGTCAGCAGATTCAGCTCACGACCAGCCTTGGAGTCGTCATATATCCACAGGACGCCAGCGATGCAGAAAGCCTTCTGAGTCTTGCGGATGTCGCCATGTACCGCGCCAAGAAGAGCGGACGCAACCAGATGGCGTTCTTTTCTCCCGCGCTGGATCACGCTGCCCAGACACGGCTGCAGCTGGTGGACCAGTTGCGGGAAGCCGTCAAAACAGAGGCTTTCGAACTTCACTATCAGGCCAAGGTCGATATTGCCAGCGGCCGGACCATCGGAGCTGAAGCCTTGCTGCGCTGGAAGCACCCGGTCAGAGGCCTTGTGTCTCCTGCGGAATTCATTCCGCTGGCTGAAGAAACCGGCCTCATCGTATCCATTGGCGAATGGGCATTGCGCACCGCCTGCATCCAAGCCATGTCATGGAGCCGCAGTCTCGACAGGTGGCTGACCATTGCCGTCAATCTTTCGGCCAAGCAATTTCAGGACCCAGCACTGCTGGAGAAAGTCCGCCAGGCCTTGGCATGCTCGGGGTTGCCAGCCTCCCGGCTTGAACTTGAAATCACCGAAAGCATGATGATGCACAAGCCCGACGAGGCAGCCGCCACAATGCGTGCCTTGCGCCAACTGGGCGTGCATCTGGCCGTTGACGATTTCGGCACAGGCTACTCGAGCCTGGGTTACCTGTCCCGCTTTCCCATCCAATGCCTCAAGATTGATCGCAGCTTCGTGCAAAACGTCCCTGACTCCAGAGCGGATTCAACCATTGCACGGACCATTGTCTCTTTGGGCAAGAGTCTTGGGCTGACGGTCGTGGCAGAAGGCGTCGAAACACAAGCCCAGCTTGATTTCCTGCAGCAGCATGGCTGTCACATTGCCCAGGGCTACCTGCTGGGCCGCCCATTGGAGTCGGGTCAGTTCATCGAGCAATTGCTCGGCCGGAATATACGGACAGGAAGAGAGCGGTGAAAGACGCCCAAAAAAACCAATCGCCTCGCTGTCTTTCCTCCATATGGAACTACAGCAGGCTCACCGCCCCCTATGCGATGATGATCGCGGGAGTTTTGATTGCACTGTCGATGGCTGCCATCTGTGCAATGGCCCTGTACCAAAGCCGCTTGGATGCCATGGCGCATGCCACAGAAGCATCGCGCAATGTCGCGCTCCTTGCGGAACACGATATCGAACGCAATTTCGAGCTCTACGCACTGTCGCTGCAAAACGTAGTCGACGGAGTGAATGACCCCGAACTGATGGCAGCCTCACCTCGTCTGAGAGCGATGGCCCTGTTCGATCGCGCTGCAACCGCGACATATCTGGGTTCCATCCTGGTGCTGGATGCCGAGGGCAATACCGTGATCGATGCCGCAAGCGAAGTGCCTAGAAAGGGAAACTTTTCAGACCGCGAATATTTCAAGGTGCATCAGAACGATCCCAACATAGGCCTGTACGTCGGCAAGCCTTATGCATCACGGCTGCGCGGCGGCTCGTTGAGCATTCCGCTGAGTCGCCGGATATCGCGTGCCGATGGCTCTTTCGCCGGCGTCGTGCTGATCGCGGTTCAGCTGGAATACTTCCGCAAGCTGTTTGCGTCCCTGTCATTGGGGCCGCATGGCTCGGTGGCGCTCATAGGGCGTGACGGCTCCATGATCATGCGCCAGCCCTATGATGAAAAAGTCATAGGCAGAAACATTCGCGACGCAAGCACGTTCAAGCATTTTCTCTCGGCAACGGAAGGAAGTTTTTCGGACACCTCGGTCATCGACGGCGTCCAGCGGCTGTACTACTTCAAGAACCTGCCGAATCTCCCGCTCATCATCATGGTGGCAGAGGCGCATACCGATATATATGCTGTCTGGCGGCATCGTGCTCTTCTCATTGCCACGGTCATGGGAGCTCTCGCGGCAGCTTTCATCGGTCTGTCTTTTGCCTTTGGAATACAGCTCAGGCGCCGGCTGCGTGCAGAGTCAGAACTGGCAATGCTGGCTCGGACCGATGGGCTCACCGGGCTGAGCAACCGCCGCACACTTGGCGAAATCCTGGATGGAGAATGGCGCAGGGCCAGACGGACCCGCAGCGTTTTCTCCTTGTTGTTTGTCGACATCGACAAATTCAAGGTCTACAACGACACCTACGGACATCAAGCCGGCGACGACACATTGACGGCCGTGGCCAAATGCATTGGCGACAATATCCGCCGGCCGGCAGACAGTGCAGCGCGTTATGGCGGCGAGGAATTCATCGTGGTCTTGCCGGATACCTCGCCAGAAGGTGCCGCTCATATTGCCGAAAATATTCGAGCGGCCATCTCCGGCCTTTGCATTGAACACTCGGGAAGCGAATACGGCCATATCACTGCCAGTATTGGCGCAGCCACGTGGACACCGGAGCAGGATGCGGACGTATCCGCAGTCATCCATGCGGCCGACAAGGCACTGTACGACGCCAAGGCCCAAGGCCGAAACAAGGTCGTGCTGTCGATGTCCCCTTTGGCCTAGATGCGGGACAGGCTTGTCAGCGCATGCCCCCTTTCCGCAGTGATCGGCGTCTGAGCATGGTTGCCGGTCCAGGCTTTGCCATGCTGCCAGCCACAAGTGCCAGCAACAACCTGCCGCCTCAGAATCGGTAACGCGCCACGACCTGGGCCGAGCGCGAGGCTCCCGGCAGATTCAGATTGGGCGAGCTGCCATGGCCCGCCACGATGTAGCGGCGGTCCAGCAGGTTGTTGAGCTTGAGCTGCACATCCCAGGGGCCCATGCGGTAGTAGGCCATGGCGTCCACGGTGGTGTAGCCGGGCAAGGTGACGGTGTTGCCGGGATTGGCGAAGCGAGCACCGACATAGTTCAGGCCACCGCCCACGCCGAAACCATTGCCCAGCGCCTTGGTCAGCCACAGGTTGGCGCTGTGCCTGGGCGTCAGCGTGGGCCGCTTGCCTTGCACCGGCTGGCCGGCGTCAACCGCGGGCGACGTGGTCATCTCGCCATCCAGGTAGGCATAGCCAGCCCATAGCTGCCAGCTCGGCGCGACCTCGCCGGCAAAGGTCAGCTCCAGGCCCCGGGTACGCTGCACGCCCAGAGGGACCAAGGTATTGCTCACAGGGTCGGTGCTCTTGATATTGGTGCGCTCCAGCTGGAACAGCGAGGCAGTGAACGAGGACTTGCCGTCCGGCATGTCCCATTTGACGCCAACTTCCTGGTTGGTAGTCTTTTCCGGCGCGATTTGCGCATTGTTGGCAGCCAGCGAGAAAGCCTCACCCGACGGCTGGAAGGACTTGCTCCAGGAAGCGTAGTACGACCAGGTGCCCGAGGGCTGGTAGACCAGGCCGGCGCGCGGACTCCAGGTGGAGTCCGTGCGGCCCAGGTTCGACCGGCCGGGCAGGCGGTCATAGGTTTCCTGCTCGAAACGGTCGTAGCGCAGGCCGGCCAGGACCTTCCACTTCGGGCTCAGCTCGATCATATCCTGGGTATAAAACGCCAGGGTCTTGAAGGTACCAAGGTTATCCGCGCCGGGAACACGGGAAGTGCTCAGGGGCAGGGTCGGGAGCACGGGATTGAACAGTGCAAAGTCTCGGATCCTGCCGGTGGCGTCGGTCACGGGCGCCGAGTAATTCACCAGATTCTTGTTCTGCTGCCCCACTTCCATGCCGTACAGCAACTGGTGCTTCATGCCCAGGAATTTCGCCTTTTGTGTCAGTTCTGTCTGGTTGAACCATCCATGTTCATCACGGTAGACATTGCCGTGGTTGAGCGTGAACGAGAGTTTTTTCTCGTTCACGCTACGCGTCAGCGTGTTGTTGCGGTCCAGCGAATAGGTGTAGTAACGAAAGGCGTTGCGCAGTGCCAGACTTTCGTTGAAGCGGTGATTCAATGTAAGGCCGACCGAATCGACCCTGGACTGGTTGAAGTCCACGTCCCGGGCATTCGCTGCGCCGTAGTAGGCAACTGCCGGAACGTCGAGCGGTCGTCCGTTGAGTGCTGGAATGCCAAAGTCGGTCAGGCGGCGATCTTTCAGATGATCCATCTGTAGCAGAACATTGGTGTCGGCACTGGCTTTGAACAACAGCGAAGCCGCCAGCGCATCGCGGTCCAGGAACTGCTGGTCGCGGTAACTGTCCGCACGCTCCAATGCACCGGTGATGCGGAAGGCAAAACGGCTGTCCTCTGGCGCACGCGCCAGGTCGAAATCTCCGCGGCGCTGGTTCCAGCTGCCCAGCGTCAAGCCCACTTCGCTGAGGTTGATGCCGGGCTTCTTGGTGATGCGGTTGATCAGGCCACCCGAGGAGCCGCGGCCGTAGAGCACCGAGGCCGGGCCTTTGAGCACTTCGATCTGCTCGATGTTGGACAGATCGCGGAAATACAGCGCGTCGTCGCGCAAGCCATCCACGAATTGGTCGGCAATGGCCGAGAAGCCGCGAATGGTGACCTGGTCGCGCTGCCCATCGCCATGGGAAAGCCCCACGCCAGGCACCATCTTGAGTGCATCCTGCATGGATTGCACCACCTGGTCGCGCAGCAGGCTCTGCGGGACCACATTCACGATCTGGGGAATATCGCGCAGCGGCGCTTCGACCTTGGTTGCGCTAGTGGCCGTGGGTGGGTTGTAGCTGGGCTCCACCTCTCTGTCGCTGCGGACCTGGACTTCCTGCAGCGTGACCTCGGCCGCCTGCTGCGCCACGGCGGCGCCGGAAAATGCCAGACCCAATGCCGCTGCCAGCGGCGTATACCTCAATGCCATGAATGCCTCGTTATATGAAGTTTTTGACGGGGCTTGGCTGGGTCTGCCAGGAGGGCTGTTCTGGCGTCAAGTGGCTAAAACCTGATCTGCTCCGCTGGAGCACATGAATATTAAACAAGAATCAATCTCGTTTTTACATCAACTTTACGCTCCAGAAATATCTTGTTTGCAGCACAGCAAGTCAGGACACCGGCTCAGGCACGTTGCCCTTCGGCATTCACGACGACTTCGCCATCTTCCTTGCAGAATGCTCCGCGCTGAGCTTGCGGAAGTATGGCCAGTACGAGCTCCGATGGCCGGCACAGCCGCGTGGCAAGCGGCGTGACCACGATGGGCCGATTGATGAGGATGGGATGCTGAAGCATGAAGTCGATCAGTTGTTCATCGGTCCACTGGGGGTCGTCCAGGCCCAGGTCGGCATAAGGAGTGCCTTTTTCGCGCAGTACCGCGCGCACAGGGACACCCATGGCGGAGATCAGCCGCTTCAGCGTATCGCGGTCAGGCGGAGTTTTCAGATATTCAATGACCGTAGGCTCTTCACCGCTGTTTCGGATCATGCCGAGCACGTTGCGCGAGGTGCCACAGGCGGGGTTGTGATAGATCGTGATGTTGCTCATGGCGGAAAGGCTTTATTGGTCAATGGCCGTCGAACTGCGCTCGTACCAGCTCCTGCTACGGTTGACCCAACGCACAATCAGCAGCATCAGCGGAACTTCTATCAGCACGCCGACTACCGTGGCCAACGCTGCACCGGAGTGAAAGCCAAACAGGCTGATGGCTGTAGCCACGGCCAGCTCGAAAAAGTTGGAGGCGCCAATCAATGCCGACGGGCAGGCAATGCTGTGCTGCTCGCCTGCACGACGATTGAGCCAATAGGCCAGGCCGGAATTGAAGAGTACCTGGATAAGAATGGGCACCGCCAGCATGGCGATCACCAGAGGCTGCTTCAGGATGGTTTCGCCCTGAAATGCGAACAGCAGCACCAATGTCAGCAGCAGCGCAGCCATGGACAGCGGCCCCATGCGGGACAGTGCGGCCTCGAAGGCCGTTTTCCCCCGGTTCAGCAATGCGCGGCGCCAGAACTGGGACAGGACGACCGGAACCACGATATACAACACCACCGACACCAGCAGCGTACTCCAGGGCACGGCGATGGATGACAGGCCCAGCAGCAAGCCCACGATGGGAGCATAAGCGAACACCATGATGGCATCGTTCAGCGCAACCTGAGACAGAGTGAACACAGGGTCGCCTCCCGTCAACCGGCTCCAGACGAATACCATGGCCGTGCAAGGCGCAGCCGCCAGCAGGATCAAGCCGGCGATATAGTTATTCAGTTGACCAGCAGGCAGCCACGGTGCAAAGACATGCCGAATGAACAGCCAGCCCAGGATGGCCATGGAAAACGGCTTGACGGCCCAATTGATGAACAGCGTCACGCCAATGCCGCGCCAGTGCTGCCTGACCAGGCCCAGCGCGCCGAAGTCCACCTTGAGGAGCATCGGGACGATCATCACCCAGATCAGGACGCCGACCGGAAGATTGACTTGCGCAACTTCCCATCGCGCGACGGCCTGGAACATGCGGGGGAAGAACTGGCCCAGAGCAACGCCCAGCACGATGCATACAAATACCCACAGTGTCAGATAGCGCTCGAAGGCATTCATCGAGGGCACGCCCGGCGTGCAGCTTGCGGTTGCAGCTTGTGTCATAGGAATTGGCATCAGCAGCAAGAACGGGAGATATGGGCAGGGCCCGTGACTTCGCATGCGCCGCCCTGGCAGCAATGCTCGGTCAGATAAGCAAGCAAGCCGTTCATCTGCATGAAATCAGCGCGATAGATCAAGTTGCGCCCCTGCTGCTCCACCGTGACCAGCCCTCCATGGGCCAGTTCCTTCAAATGGAAAGACAGCGCGTTGCGGGCCACATCAAGCTGCTCGGCCATCACGCTGGGAGTCAGCCCTTGGGGGCCGGCCACCACCAGGGCCCGAAATGCGCGCAAGCGCTGGGTATGCGCAAGAGCGCTTAAAGCACATACAGCCTGATCTTCTTTCATTATTCAATAATACAAGATTATTTGAATAATTGTATCCAGAAACGCAATCGTTCTCTATGACGGACTTTTGTAGTGGCAGCTACAGCATTGCAGCAAGCGCGACAAAAACCTAAGCTTTTTCCATGACGCTCATCTCCAACTCCTGGCTGGCTCTGATCATCAGTCTTCCAGCCTCAAGTGCCACACCGCGCATGCGGATCTGGCGTGCCGTCAAGAGCCTGGGCTGCGCCGCCTTGCGTGACGGAGCCTACCTGCTCCCTGAAAAGGCCGAACAGGCAACGCAACTGCAGTCCCTGGCAGATGAGGTCCAGCAAGAGGGAGGCCAAGCCTGGCTGCTGCATGTCCAAGCGAGGAACATGGCCGACCAAGCCGCCTACCAGGCTTTGTTTGACCGCACCAAAGACTACGCCCAATGGCTGCTGGACTTGGCCGCGGCACGCAAAACACTGTCCAGCCTTGGCTCGACCGAGCTCAACCGCCTGGAGCGTCGGCAAGCCCGTGCCTATGACGCCATCCGCAAGATCGACTTCTTTCCCGGTGAAATTTCAATACGCGCCCAGGCCCAATGGCGCGACTTCGTCAACGCCGTCGCCACGATGCAATCGCCTGGCGAGCCCCTGGCAACTACCGGAAGCATTGCCAGGCGGGATCGCATGCAGTATCAGGGACGGCGCTGGGCAACGCGCCGAAACCTCTGGGTAGACCGCGTGGCCAGCGCCTGGCTGATCCAGCGCTTCATCGACCCACATGCATGCTTTCTGTGGCTGGACGACCCTGCCGACTGCCCGCCCGAGGCACTGGGCTTCGACTTCGACGGCGCAACCTTTTCGCACATCGGCGAGCGTGTGACGTTCGAGGTCCTGCTGGCGAGCTTTGGCTTGGAAGGCGACCGTGGCCTGGCGCAGCTCGGCGCGATGGTGCATGCGCTGGATGTGGGTGGCACGCCCACCGCCGAGGCTGCGGGGTTCGAAGCCGTGCTGGCCGGTGCTAGAAAGCGCTGGCCTGACGACGACTCGCTCCTTGCAGACATTGGCGGAGTGCTGGATTCGCTGCACGCACATTTTTCCACCCCACGCAAACCGTAACCTCCAAGCACTCCGGAGATGAACATGAACGACCCCGGTACAACGGCAGTAGCCGCCACCAACGCGGCAAACGCGCCTGGCTACACGCTCTGGCAACTTGTGCGCTACATGCTCGCCCTGGGCACCTGGGGCTTCGGCGGCCCAGTTGCACTGGCGGGCTACATGTACCGCGACTTGGTGGAAAAGCGCCAATGGATCACCGATGCCGACTACAAGGAGGGGTTGGCCCTGGCTCAGCTGATGCCGGGGCCCCTGGCCGCACAGCTGGCAATCTACCTCGGCTATGTCCACTATCGGTTTCTGGGTGCTTCCCTGGTCGGGATAGCCTTTGTGCTGCCGTCCTTCTGCATGGTCGTGGCGCTTGGTGCAGCTTACGTGGCTTACGGCGGCATCGGCTGGATGCAGTCGGTGTTCTATGGCGTTGGCGCTGCCGTGACAGGCATCATCGCCCTGAGCGCCTACAAGCTGGCGAACAAGAGCATCGGCAAGGACAAGCTGCTGTGGCCCATCTTTCTGGCCAGCGCATCCATCACCGTGATCACCAAGTCGGAAGAAGTCTGGCTCTTCCTCGGCGCGGGCATGCTGGTGTGGTTCTGGCGGGCGCCTCCGGCCTGGCTGGTACGCAAGCGTGACATCAACAGCGTTACAGTGCATCTGGCGGGGCTGTTCGCACTCGGTACCGTCGACTGGACCAGGCTCAAGCAGATCGGCCTGTACTTCGCCTATGCGGGCAGTTTCGTCTTCGGCAGCGGCCTGGCGATCGTACCCTTTCTCTACGGTGGCGTCGTCAAGGAATACGGCTGGCTGTCCGAACGGCAGTTCGTGGATGCGGTGGCCGTGGCCATGATCACGCCGGGTCCGGTGGTGATCACCACGGGCTTCATCGGCTACCTGGTCAGTGGCTTCTGGGGGGCAGTGGTGGCAGCGTTAGCCACTTTCGTACCCTGCTACCTGTTCACGGTGATCCCTGCACCGTACTTCAAGAAATACGGCAAGCGCCCGGACGTCATCGCGTTTGTGGATGGCGTCACGGCCGCTGCCATCGGCTCCATCGCAGGAGCGGTAATTGTCATTGGCCAGCGTTCCATCTCCGATGGGATCACTGCCGCATTGACGACTGGCACAGCAGCCATTCTGTGGCGCTTCAAGAAGATTCCCGAGCCAGTGGTCGTGGTGACAGCGGCACTCATCGGGCTGATCGTGCACCCGCTCGTCATGCACAGCCGGCCATAACGCATACGTCTGCCTCTGTCGAACGCAGCACAGGCGCTCCCCTCGGACGACTTCAGGCGGTTGGACAGTGGCTCCCTGCCCGACGTATCAGGATGATTGATATCAGGCATCACTCTGCCGGAAAGATCCCACTTTTTCGTGCTGCTCCCTGGCCGCCGGGACCGGGCCCGGCATGCGACAGGTTTTCTGAAGATGGAGGAGAATTTCGTCAGCCCCATCCACACTCGACAGCAAGAGGGCTTAACCACGGCGAGACCAAAGAACCGTTCACGCTGGATTGATGATCAGGAGAACTAGAACATGTCCTTTGGGGAGGGGAAGGCGGAAGACCATTCCCTATGCGGAGAAATTCGAAGCAGTATCCGCAAGATATTGGCAGCAAAGCACGATGCCCAGCTAGCAGCCTACCTGCTGGTGGTGGTCGTCCTTTCCGTACTGGCTGCTACCTGCTGGCAGATCTGGACGGCGCGCCAGCGTACCCTGGCTGAAATCGACACCAACAACCGCAATCTGGCACAGACACTGAACACTTATGCGGAAGGGGTCCTCACCCAGAGTTCCATGCTGCTGCTGGGGATGGCCGAGCGCCTGGAAGCCGAAGGGGTTGCACCAGAGCATTTGCAACGCATACAGCAGCTCGTCAATCGACAGGAAAGCCTTCTCAACCAGCTTAACGAACTGCTCGTGGTTGACGCTCGCGGCAAATGGCTGATGTCTTCCAAAGGCAGGTTTCCCACAGGCACAAGCAGCGCTGACCGCAGCTATTTCCTGCATCACCGCGAAGATGCCTCTGACAATGTCTTTATCGGCGCGCCCATACGTAGCCGGTCCACGGGCGAATGGGTAATTACCGTGAGCCGTCGCTTCAAGGATGGGCAGGGACGCTTCGGCGGGGTCATTGTTGCGACACTGGGCATAGAGAATTTCTTGCGCCTGTTCGGGAAGATAGACATCGGCGAACATGGAGTGATTGCACTGGCGACCACCGGTGGTCTGCTCTTAGTCCGGCATCCATTCCGCGAGCAGGATCTTGGGCGTGATTTCTCGCGCTCACCCAATTTCCTGCGCCACTATCCCAGCTTGAAATTTGGTACGGCCTCCTTCGAATCCAGCATCGACGGAACCGAAAGGCTTTATGCCTTCAGGAGCAATGATCGTTATCCGATATTCATCACCGTAGCGCAGGGCAGAGACGAGGCATTACGCGCATGGCGACGCCATGCCCTTCTGACCGCCACTGTCGTGTCGAGTCTGCTTGCATTGATCACTGTCATAGGCTGGCGCCTGATTCTGGTCATAAGGCTGCGCGCGCAGGCTGAATCGTCACTCGTTGCCGCACGCGAGAAACTGCTCGAAGCCAACTACCAGCTGGAGCAGTTGGCAACGCAGGACCCCCTTACAGGATTGGCAAATCGACGCCGTTTTGACGACGTACTGAAGCGGGAAACCAAGCGCGCCGCGCGTGAAGCAACGCCGCTGTCGCTTTTGCTCATTGACCTGGACTGTTTCAAGGGTTTCAACGATCACTACGGCCATGTCGCGGGCGACGAATGCCTGAAGGCGGTTTCGCGCCAGCTGGCGCTCTCCGCCAAACGCCCGGGAGACCTTGCTGCCAGATATGGCGGGGAGGAGCTGGCCCTCGTTCTTCCGTCCACCCCGGCAGAAGGAGCCATGCAGGTTGCGAGACAGCTCTTGGCACGCATACGGGAGCTGGGCATCGCCCACAAGGCCAGCTCTTTCGGCTGCGTCACTGCCAGCATAGGAGTCGCGAGCTTGCAGAGCCGGCAAGAACCCGAGGAGTTGGTCGAAGCGGCGGATCGCGCGTTGTATCGTGCCAAGACTGCGGGGCGCAATCGAGCAGAATTCTGAACCCGGAGGTACCGGGCTCCACCTTCATCAATGGCTTGCACGGACAGGGAAGAATCCGGTGTCGGCAGTCCTGCTTTCGCAGCCATTCAAGTGTCACCCCGTGTCCAGGAACTCAATCGGTTCAACGGCACAAAAAATCTTCGTGGCCTGGCCATCCCGGTCCATTTACGGGTTGCACCTAGGCAAAGCCAATGTGCTTGTTGAACGGCATCTCGCGCAAGCGCAAGCCAGTCGCTGCAAAAATGGCGTTCGCAAGCGCCGGCGCCGCCGGCGGCACCGGGGGCTCGCCAGCACCGCGGACCTGGGCTCCATTTTCCAAACCACGCACTTCGATCTCGGGACACTGGTATAGCCTCAGGCCCTGGTACGCATGGAAATTTGTCTGCTGCGCCTTGCCATCGGCATAGGTAAGCTCGCAGTTCATTGCATGGCCCAGGCCCCAGACGACGCCACCCTTGACCTGGTTGTCGAAATTGACAGGATCGACGATCTTGCCGACATCCAGCGCCACCCACACTTTGTCGATACGCATTCCGCTTGGTGTCTGCGTGACCTCGACCACCTCGGCGCAAGGCACGCCGAACGACTCGACGAGGGCCACACCGCGGCCACGCCCCGCACCCAGCTTGGCCCCCTTCCACTCCGACATTTCCGCCACAGCCTCCAGCACCTTGCGCGCCACGGCGTCCCGTGCGAGGCGCAAGCGCTCCTGCATGGGATCACCGCCCGCTGCATGGATCAACTCGTCGAGAAATCCGTCGGCAAAGAAGCCGGCAGACGAGGCGCCGACCGAGCGCCATGAACTCGTGGGTACCAGTTCGGGTACACGGTAGGCCCGCATGCGAAAGTGCGGCAGCGCATAGGGCAGGTTCCAGGCACCGGCAGGAATCTGCCCGTCCGGCCCAGGCATCGGTTGCCCCAGGCGCTTCATCTGCGAGGCGCTGGCGGAAACCGAGGCAATGTCCAGGGCGTATGCCTCCACCTTGCCGTCCTTCACGCAGCCGCTCGCGCGGCTCATCGAGATCTGGCGCGGGAAATCCTGCGCGAAATCGTCCTCGCGACTGAAAGTCAGCTGGATGGGCACGCCAGGCACCTGCCTGGCCACTTCGGCGGCGAGGGCAATATGCTCGGTCTCGAGACGATGGCCAAAGCTGCCTCCGCAGTATTGGTTGTGCAAATGCACTTTTTCCACTGCCACGCCGGTGATTCTGGCGACCCTTTCCTGCGCAAAACGCGGCACCTGGGTGCCAACCCAGATATCCACCCGTTCGGGCGCGACCCTGGCGACAGCGGAAAGAGGCTCCAGCGGCGCGTGGGCCAGATAAGGGGCCCGGTATTCGGCGCTGAGGACATCGCCGCCCAGAGCCTTCTCCATTTCGCCATCATTGCGCCATTCCTTGTCGAGGCGCTCCGCGACAAACGACTCAGCGACGGCACGCCAATGGTCATCCTGTTCTGCCGGATAAGGGGCCTGACCCCAGTCGAACACGATCGCGTCGGCCGCCCGAAAGGCTCGCCAGGTGTTGTCGGCGATCACGGCCACGCCATTGGCCAAGGGTACGATCTTGCTTACACCTCGCATGCCTGTGGCTGCTTGGGCGTCATAGCTGTTCATCTTGCCGCCCTTGCGCGGATTGACTTTCACGGCGGCATGCAGCATGCCATCCATGCGAATGTCGATGCCGAAGGTCAGCGTACCGGTGGATTTGGGAACAATGTCCAGCCGCTGCATTGGCCTGCCGATCAAGCGCCATTGCGCAGGATCGCGCAGCGTGACGTCCTGCACGGGCTCGATGGTACTTGCCTCGCGTGCCAGATCGGTATAGTCCAGACGCTGGCCATCGGGCAGTACGACCGCACCTTTCTCCGTTCTCAGCTGCGCCACGGGCACACCGCTATGCCGGGATGCCGCGGCCTTGAGCGTTTCGCGCGCAATGGCGCCGGCTCTGCGCAGCTTGGTGAAACTGTCAGGCACAGTGCTCGAGCCACCGGTCAGCTGCAGCCCAAGCACCTTGAACAAAGCCCCCAGGGCCAACCTCGCGGCTTCTGCGGAGGTGCTGGTGTCGGAGGACATGAAAGGCACCTGCTCGCCGGAAAGGGCCGTGTTGTAGTAAGCAGCGCTCGGAACACCGGGCTCGACGGTGAACTGCCCCCAATCCAGGTCAAGCTCTTCGGCAATGAGGGCCGCCTGGACCGAACGCACGCCCTGGCCCAAGTCGGTATGGGGAGCGATGAGCGTGATGCCTCGGGCGTCGATCTTGACCCATGGATTGAATACGGCCCGGCCCTCGCCTCGATCTGCAAGCAAGGGATTGGCCGGCGTTTTGCGTACCAGATAGGTACCAAAAGCCACGCCACCGGCAATGGCAACCGAGCTGACCAGAAAGGTGCGGCGAGCCGCGTTGGCAAGCTTGCCCATGTCAGGCCTTCTTCAAGTTGTGCGCGGCGGCCTTTACCGCTTCACGAATGCGCGGATAGGTACCGCAGCGGCAGAGGTTGCCCGACATCGCAGTGTCTATCTCGGCCTCCGAGGGAGCCGGATTGATTGCGAGCAAGGTGGCTGCCGCCATGATCTGGCCGGGCTGGCAGTAGCCACACTGCGCCACTTGGTGCTCTATCCAGGCCTTTTGGACTGCATGCAGGGCATCGGGGGTGCCGAGCCCTTCGATGGTCGTCACCCGGCCCTGCACCTGCCCGACGGGCAATGAACAAGATCGCACTGCGGCGCCATCGACGTGGACCGTGCAGGCACCGCACATGGCGATGCCGCAGCCATACTTCGGCCCGGTGATGTGGAGTTCGTCCCGCAGAACCCATAACAGCGGCATCTCGGCTTCGACATCAAGTTCGTACCGCTTGCCATCGACGTTCAAATGCATGGAAACCTCCTTGGTCCGGTGGCGAGCTGTCACAGTGGCCGGGGAGCGTACAGCGCGCTCTGAAAGAGCGGCACGTATTCATACCTGACCAGCCTCCCAAGCTTCAAAGCCTTGATGTATGCCGACAGGCCGCCCTCCGTCAGGTGGATTTTCACCGAATCGGCATGCGAACTGCTGGCATGACCGAACTGGCGAGATATCGCATGGCCGGTCGTCAGCTGCCCCTGATGATCGAGATTGGTGAAGCTGTTCGTGACCAGCGAACCCCTGTTGGAAAGACGGCCCAGCTTCCTGCCTTCGAACATGACGTCGATCCTACTTGTTTCGCTGTCGAATATCTCGGCGATCACCGATTTCTCCGTCTCCCGGTACCTGATGTCCGTTCGCCATTTCGGCAGGTTGTAGCCCACGACACCTCGGACCCTGGCCAGCTCCGTATTCACGGGAAGCTGGAGCACATAGCCCCATAAGTCACTCGACAGCGATTGGCTCAACAAGGCAAAGGGCCCCCGACCGGTCGAACCGGGCCTGCTGGTAATGACAGACAGGCCGATTTCGTTGTAGCTGTCATTGTCACAACAATCATAGGCATAGGCGGTCAGAGCCACCAAGCCACGACCTGGCCAGATCCGCAGAGGATGGACTGCCTCCAAAACCTTGGAAGGCATGAGATCCTGCAGTCTCTGCAGGTCTGCCGTGAAAACGGCCGTGATCCGCCTGCTCCGGTAATAGAAGTTCGGAGAGAAGGATTCGAATCCCATATCCACCTTCTCCTTTCCGATCTGCCGGAACCAACTCAGGTCTATATCGGGATCTTCTGCTGCAATGGCGGACAGCGGTGGATTGGAACGATAGCGGTCATAAAGCCCACCCTTCACCACAGGGACGGCCAGGCCAGCAAGGCTGATCGTAGCCATCTGTGAGTCGGGTAGCGTTGCACGAGGTACTGCCGGTGCTGCAAAGTCCGTAGAGATACGTGAATGAATGGTCATGATGTGCTCTCCGTCGATTACCAGCGTCTGTCAGCACTGGCACGTACCGCTCTCCGACGCGGGTGCCGGCGAACACCCGGTGCGTTGGGCGTCTGCTGCAAGATCACCCGCCCCAAAGGGATCCCCTTTGGGTTTCGTCGCCCGGCGGAGCTTGCCAGCGAAAAATCGCTGCCACCATGTGGGTCGTACCAGCCACCGTTGACCACTTGCTCCGCCACGTGCAAGGGGCTCAATTTCTGGATCGGAATAGCGGAACCCTTGGAAAGTTGAAGCGCTGCGAACACCTTCATGATGCAATCCTGCTTGATGACGGCAAGACTCTAAGATTGAAGTTGACTTCAAAGTCAAGCGCCTATCGGCCACATCCTTTCATCGGGCTTTCCATTGATAATCCTGCACCATGCCCGCGCTTCACCATCTTCGCCTGCGAAGCATCGGCCTCCTGGGCCGCATGGTGTTGCTATGGTTCCTTGTGTCCCTGGGGGCGGCGGCAGCCTCTCCCCTCGTGAATCCCTCCGAGATTGAACTGGTGTGCTCCAGTGCTGGCACGATAAAGACCGTGGTCAGGACCGATGAAGGTGTTCAGGAGCTGGGCGCTGCACATTTCGACTGCCCGATGTGCATGTTGCAGGGCGCCCCGCCCCCTGTAGAGCCCGGACTGCGGCCCCCGCTGCCACAGCCCTTGAGCTACCTGCTGCAAACCATTCCCGCCGCCCGCATAGCGGCAATCACCGCCGCGCCTTTGCCGGCGCGCGGCCCGCCTCTGCTCTGATTTGCCATTGAAACCATTGGCGCTCCGTGTCCTGCGTAGATGCGGCTGCGCATGTCATTGCAGATCGATGGCCCCAGGGCCCAGAGGCTTTACCCATGAAACACCCCGTGCTGTCGCATGCGCCTGGCGCTGCGGCCATCTTGCTCTTTTCCTTCTCTATCCACGCCCAGCAGGCAGGCCCGGCCGAAGATGCCCCGGAACGCATCAAGTCCCTGGGCGTGGTAACCGTCACCGGCGGGCAACCCACATCGCTGCCCACGCAGATACCGACCACGATCGAGGGTGTCACGCGCGAAGAAATCGATGTGCGCATCAATGCCACCGACAGCGAGGATGTCCTCAAATACCTGCCCAGCCTGCTGGTGCGCAAGCGCTACAACGGCGACTACAACCACGCCGTTCTTTCCACGCGGGCTTCGGGCACCGGCAACAGCGCCCGTTCGGCCGTGTATGCGGACGGCATCCTCCTTTCCAACTATCTGGGCAACGGCATCGCCAACGGCACCAACTACGCACCTCGCTGGGGCATGGTCAGCCCTGAGGAGGTCGAACGCGTCGATGTGATGTATGGGCCGTTTTCCGCAGCTTATCCCGGCAATTCCGCCGGCGCCGTGGTGGACTACGTCACGCGCATGCCGACGAAGTTGGAGGCACATGTGAGTGCAGGCTACTCTTCACAACCCAACAATCTCTACAACACACATCAGACCTTCAACAGCTGGCAGACCAGTGCCAGCCTGGGCAGCAAGACAGGGGATTGGTCTTGGTGGCTGAGCCTGAACCACAGCGACAACAAAGGCCAGCCGCTGACCTTCGCCACGGCAACCCAGGCATCGAGGCGTACAGGCGGGGTAAGCACCCCCGTGACCGGCTATGTGCCGAGCCTCAACACCACCAACCAGCCCTGGTACATCCTGGGCACCGGCACCCAATACCACTCGATACAGGATCAGGCCAAGCTCAGGCTCGCCTACGACTTCTCGCCGACATTGCGAGCCACGTACACACTGGGATGGTGGCAGAACGCAGGTCACGCTCGCTCGCAAAGCTACCTGGCTGGCCCTGACGGGCAGCCCGTATACAGCGGCAACATCAACATCCAGGGCCGCACCTATACGCTGGTCCCTGCGACTTTCCCTCTCGCCAATGACGCCCAGACTCACGTGATGCACGGCCTGTCGCTCAAGAACAGCCCCCGGGGAACCTTCGACTGGGAAATAGCCGCCAGTATGTTCGACTACCTTAAAGATCAGCAGCGAGCCCCCACGGCCGCATTGCCGTGGGCAGCCACCGGTGGGGCCGGAACATTGCAGGACCAGAACGGGACGGGCTGGAGCACCCTGGCAGCCAAGGGGACTTGGCGCCCCGGGGGAATGCAGGGTGCGCATATCGTGGACTTCGGCATCGGGCATGACCGCTATAAGCTCGCCATCGCGAAGAGCAACGTGACCGGCGACTGGATGAGCGGAAATATGAATCCGCAATCACTGGTTAGCAATGTGGGCGGGCGCACGCAAACTACCAGTGCCTGGGCCCAAGACACCTGGCGCATCTCCTCTCAGTGGAAGACTGTGCTGGGTATGCGCTGGGAAGACTGGCAAGCCCGCGACGGCTACACAGCGACCGCTGCCAGCCGGCAAAGCTATCCCGGCCGTAGCGAATCGCACTTTTCGCCCAAGGCCGCCTTGGCTTACCAGTGGAGCAGCGACACGGTGCTCAAGGCCTCGTTGGGCCGCGCCGTACGCTTTCCCACCGTAGGAGAGCTGTACGGCGCGACCAACGGCGGGGCGCTCTCCTTCATCAACGATCCGACGCTCAAACCCGAAAAGTCCTGGACAGGCGAATTGAGCCTGGAAAAAGATCTTGGCACCGGCCTGGCCCGCGCCACGCTGTTCCATGAGACAACGCTTGATGCACTCTACAGCCAGCTCATCCCGAACACCACGACCTCACGCGTGCAGAACGTGGACAAGATGCGCACCACCGGGGTGGAGCTGGCCTACAACGGAAGCAATGTCTTCAAAAACTGGGGACTGCGGGGCGTGGACATGGGCGGCAGCTTGACCTATGCCAACTCGAAGACTGTGGCCGATGCGGCCTACCCCCAGGCCGTGGGCAAATGGCAGCCGCGCGTGCCGCGCTGGCGTGCCACCGCATGGACAAGCTATGCGCCTGACGACCACTGGGCCTTCACCGTGGCTGCCCGCTACAGCGGGAAGCAATTCTCCAACCTCGACAACAGCGATGTGAATGCGTCCACCTACTTTGGTGCCAGCAGGTATTTCACTGTGGATCTGCGTGTACGCTACCAGATTGACCGCCAGTGGTCGGCAAGCTTTGGCATCGACAATGCCAACAATTACCGATATTGGAACTTCCACCCTTACCCTCAGCGGACATATACGGCATCGCTGAAATGGGACCTTTGAGAGGTGCTCGCTGACACCGCCGGCAGCAATCAGAGAGCGCCAAGGAAAGTTGCGAACGCCTTGCTTGACAAGCATCCGACCGAATGGCATTGAGTCGCAAAGACGCCCCGCGGCCTTGTGCATCGGGACGTTTTTGCCAGGCCCCGGCAAGCGTCCGCCCCGGGTCTGTGTGCGGAAACGCTCCTGTCTCAGCCAATGACTTCTTCTGAGAAGAGCTTCCAGCGATTGCCTACTTTGCGCCAATACTGACGCAAGGGCAGCCCCTCGGCAAATGCCTTGCTGCCGGCCTTCAGATTAACGATCCGGATTTCACCCTTGGCATCTTTCCATGCGTATACCGAAAACTCCTGCAGGGAAGCTCCAGAGCCATTGAAATACGCCGACAAACGCTCCTGAGCCGTCTGCTTGATACCGGAGGATATGAAATCCGCCGCATACAGATCGGCAAGCTTGCTCCGATCTGCGCTGGCCCAGGCATTTTTCCACTCGGTCAGCACCTGGGCAAACGATGCTGCGGCCTTCAGCTGCATAGGATCCCCGGACACGGTCCACTGCAGTTTGTCGCGGATCAGCACGGGAGTCTGAGGGTCCACGGACTGCATGAGGAAAGTCAGATCCGGATTGGCAAGCACCACGCAGCCATCGCTGGCTTCGGGAATGCGTGCAAACTGGTCGGGCGGAGCACCATGCAGCCAGATGCCGCTGCCTGAGCGGCCAGCAGCTTTGTCCCAATCGTTCGGATAGTTGACGGTCAGGGCGCCCTTGCCGTAGAAATCCGGCAGCTTCATGCCAGGAATCTGGCGTCCGATGAAATAAACACCCTGTGGTGTCCTCTGATCGCCCTCCTCGGTTTTGCCCACACCCAGCTTGCCAACGGAGACATAGAAGTTCCCGATCAGGCGCAAATGCCCACCTTCGTTCGCAAACAGGTATAGCCGGGACTTGCTGGCATCAATTGCAATAGCACGCCGAACCGAGCCTCCCAACGCCAGGAACTCGCTGGGAACACTGCCTGCGGCCGGCAGGCTGCTTGCCGCATGGACACGGCGCCTGAGTTCATCCTGCAAGCCATTCAGATGCTCCTGCAGTTCGGCAGTCATGCCGGCCTGCTTCACATCGGCAGCCGGATTGTGCTTGACCAGCACTCCGCCAGCAGGGCTCGGTGCAGCGATGGCTGCACCCATCCGCCCGGTCTTGAAGCGCAGCAGATCCGCATACACCAATTGCGCCGCGCGGAAATGAGGCACTTCGGCCGTCAGATCTGCCGCCGCCTTCAATGCGCCATCCAAGTTCTGCCGCTCTACCAATTGGATAATTTCCAGGAGCCGGGCCTCCGCCTTGTTGGGTACAGCCGGTTGCACTGCAGCAGGCCTGGATTTGGGCTTCTCCTTGGCTACCTTGGCATGCACCTGCGAGCAAAGTAATGCGCTACCCAGCGCAACCGCAGCTGTGGCGGCAACAAATGCATGGGACGACTTGCAGGAAAACATGGTGCGCAGCCCCCATCTGCCGGAATATCGTGGCAGATGGTCTGTACGATCAGTCATCAGGCCCCGGTTCCTTCATGCGTGATGCGCCAGTGCCCTTTCTCACGCTGCAGCTTCAAGGTCTTCCTGGTAGTGGATTTCAGGGCGCCAGCCGCATAGTACTGACGGAACTGGGCCGTGGCTTTGTCGCCATCGACAGATACCTTGAGATCACGCAAGGAAACAGAAATCGACGACTTTCCGACAATACGCAGCCGGCGGGTCTCTTTCCACTTGGCCAAGCTGCTGCCATCTGCCGGCGTGAATTTCTCGCTATAGGCATCCAGATAGCGATTCATGTCTTGTGCTGCCCACGCAGCAGCCCAATCCTTGACTGCCGACTCCACTTCCGCCGCCGCTGGGGATTTCGCGGAAGCTTCTGCTGCCTTCTTTTCGGCCTGTGCCGGTTTTTCAACGGCTGCAGCCACTGCAGCCTGTGCCTGCTTGGGCTTTTCTTCCGTGACTTTCGTATCTGGAGACTTCACGCTAGCCTCCCCCTTGGCAGAAGCTCTGGACCCATCTTCCACCACCGCTACCTTGACAGCCTTGGCCTCCGCAGCCCTGGTGTCAGCAAGCGGCGCAGCCGCAGCTGGTTTTGTCTCGGCAGCAACTTTCACAGCGGGCTTTGTATCCGCTTGCTTGGCAGTTGCAGAAGCCACCTGCTTGACTTCAGTGCTTGTAGCCAAAGTCCCCTTGACTTCTGAAGCCTTGGCGGAAGCTGCGAGGGGTTGCGCAGGAGCAGCCTGAGCAACCACGGCTTTTGCCTGGCCACCCTGTTTGGGAAAAATTTGCGTAATAAGGGCCAATTTGGGCTGAATGGCCTGGCGTCCGCTATCCAGCTGCAAGGCCTTGGAGTAAGCCTCACTTGCCATGCGTGCATACAGGTCGCCCAGATTCTCATGGGCAGTCGCATAGCTGGGATTGGTCCGAATGGCTTGTTCCAGCACTTCGGATGCCTTTCGCTCCTGCCCTTCGGCTGCATACAGCACCGCCAGATTGTTATAGGGCTCCGGCAGATTCGGATAGTCGCGGGTCAATGCGGAAAACACCTTGATCGCCTGCGCATTCTGCTTTTGCTCCGCCGCAATCACTCCTTGCATGAAGCGCATTTGCACATCACCGGGATTTTGCTTGAGATAGCTTTCTGCCTGTTTGGCTGCCTGCGCTGCCTTGCCCTGCTCCAGCAATTTCGCGACTTCATCCACGGCCTCTTGCGAAGCATAGGCCGAAATTCCATGGACAGCCATGCCCCACCCAACGACTAATGCTGCCACGGAACGGGAAAGCAGCGAATAGGTGTGCCCAGGCACAGACGGCAGGACTCGAGATGCAATCAGCATATTGGCGCTCTCTACGCAATGGCAATGAGGGGAAATTGGCCTTTATTTGTTGCAACGGACCGGCAGCTGCAACCAAAACCTGTTGATTCTATAAGCAGAAGCCATTCCCCATAGGACCGTCGGCTCTCACTGCATAAATGCGGCCTTCGAGCGAAAGGGGTAACGCAGGAATCACGGCAGCGTTACGTAACGCGCGCCGTAACACACATTCAAGGCGGAAACCAAAAATCCGAAAAAACCATTTAAAAACAAACCATTAGATAAACAAACCGTCTCTCCATAACCCGTCACCCGGCGTGGCATGCATGTTGCAGATGTAGGTACCAGACACATTCCACGGCCTCTGGCCATCGTCTGCCCTTTGACGTCTCAACCCCTCTGGAGAGAAAAATGACAGCTCAATCAGCACAGCCAGCAGGCAATGCATCACTCGGCACAGTTCAACTGGAAGACAAGGCCTCCGGCGTTGCCATTGCCCAGCTTGGCACTACGAATGCGGCTCCTGCCGCGGTAGCTGTACAAAAGACTGGTGCTGTCGCCACTCTGTCGCAGGCATCTTCCGGAGTCCAGATTGTTCGCGCGGGAGAGGTCATGCCTGCAGAAGCTGGCAGTGCGCTGCATATTGGAGACAAGGTCATTGTTCCAGCCGAAGGCAGTGCTCAGGCACTGTTCAATGGACAAGGTGGCCAGACCTTGGTAGGAACCTTTACCGGCGGTACGCAAGCCACAGTGGCAGATAACGGCGCTGGAGCGACAGTGCTGGATCTGGCTTCCGGCCACGTGGACGTCGCCCCGGTCGGGGAAAGCGATTCATTGGGCTTGGTCGTCACCAAGGGAACTGCAGACGCTGGAGGCTCTGTTCTAGGAGACTTCTTGCTTGCAGGCCTGATCGGTGCAGGTGCCGGTGCATTGATTGCGTCATCCAGCAATAACGACGATTCGACTCCTGCCGCACGCCCCACCACACCGACGGATCCCACCCATCCGACCAA
>NZ_BCNT01000028.1 GCF_001544075.1 Comamonas terrae | reverse complement strand
TCGACGTGGGCGGTGTTGATGGTGATGCCGCGGGCCTTTTCTTCGGGCGCTGCGTCGATCTGGTCGTAAGCCTTGGCTTCGCCGCCAAACTTCTTCGACAGAACGGTAGCGATGGCAGCCGTCAGGGTGGTCTTGCCGTGGTCAACGTGACCGATGGTGCCCACGTTCACGTGGGGCTTGGTGCGCTCGAATTTTTCTTTTGCCATTTTTCCGACTCCGAAAAAAATCTATATCACTGCAACAGGATTTCGGCGCAACCCTATCAAAGCGAGCGCACCAGAAAATGGTGCCCATGGCGGGAATCGGACCCGCGACCTCTCCCTTACCAAGGGAGTGCTCTACCACTGAGCCACATGGGCAATGAAGATGCAAGAGCAGCTTCAAAAATCTTTGCTCGCAAACTGGAGCGGGAGACGGGAATCGAACCCGCGTCATTAGCTTGGAAGGCTAGGGTTCTACCATTGAACTACTCCCGCACAGATTTACTGCACGCGACTGCCACTTCCGGCAATCTCTCTTCTAAACCATTACTGGTGGAGGGGACTGGATTCGAACCAGTGTAGGCGTAAGCCAACAGATTTACAGTCTGCCCCCTTTAGCCACTCGGGCACCCCTCCGAAGAGACTTGAATTGTAGCATCGTTTTTTGCACCGCAAAAGAAATTTGATTTTTTCTTTTACCTTGCCACCAAACGATGTTGGCGCGGCTGGCGGGGATCGAACCCACGACCCTTGGCTTCGGAGGCCAATACTCTATCCACTGAGCTACAGCCGCGAATCCGTCAGTCACGCTAGGCATGGCCAACAACAATTCAATCCCGCCATTATGACACGGGAAAACACCCCTCGGGATCAGTTGGCCAGCTTAAATCCGAGTCCGGACAAATAGACATCCACTGACATACGCCCGACAGAGGCCAACGGGAAACTGCCCTCATTCAGAACCCAGCCATGTATGAGCCCGACAAACAGCGAATGCAAGCCCAGGGCCGCCTCCTGCGCCGAGATGGGCAGTTGCAGCGACTGCTCCTCAGCGGCCAGCAGCAGGTCGCGCGCGAACTTGTCCTGGGAGCATGCAGCGCTTTCGACGTGGCGCACCCTCACCGCCTCCAGCTCGCCCACGTATTCCATCTTGAAAAGCGCGGTCTCGAACACCTTGCGACGGCGCTCGTCGCCATCCATGCTCTCGAACACCATTTGGATGGAGGCTCGCAGCCGCTCGAGCGGCGCAAGGTCGCCATACTTGTCGTCACAGATCTCGTCGAAGGGCATGCAGATGCGGCTCAGCATGGAGGAGAAGACATCCACCTTGTCCTTGAAGTGCCAGTACACCGCCCCCCTGGTCGCACCGGCTCTCTGCGCGATGTCGCCCAGCGAAGTCCGGGAAACGCCTTTTTCAAAGAACACTTCTTCCGCAGCATCCAGCAGCTTCGTACGGGTTTCATCCGCTTCAGCCTTGGTCCTACGAACCATCTCTTACCCCTTCTCACCCCGCCGCTTGCAATACACGACGAACAAAGACAAATTAATGCCCTCCTAGGGCGCCATGAGTGCAATTATACATTTATGCATGTATGTATAATCGCGCACCAAATTGGAAGGGATCTCCTGTCCCTGCCTCTCCCGACTTCAGGCCTGTTGCGTTGGCAGCAGGCCTTATCACCGTTTCAAATGTCAATCGGAAGGACGTTCATGCATCCCGTGTATGAAACAAACCAGGCAAACGAAAGCTTGTCCAAGGCAGCCGTACTCCACCCCCGCTCCGTGGCCATTGGGCTGAGCCTGATCGCCGCCTTGGGCCTGGCCGCATGCGGCGACAAGAAAGGGGAACCGGAAAAGGCGCAGGCGGCGGCGCAGGGCCAGCGTCCGGAAGTCGGCGTGGTCACGGTGGCATTCCAGGACGTGGGAATCGTCTCCGACCTGCCAGGCCGTCTCGAGGCATCGCGCATCGCCCAGGTCCGCGCCCGCGCGGCAGGCATTGTCCAGAAGCGCCTGTTCCAGGAAGGCTCCGACGTCAAGGCCGGCCAGGTCCTGTTCCAGATCGACAACACGCCCTACAAGGCCAATCTGCAAAGCGCCCAGGCCACGCTGGCCCAGGCGGAAGCCAATCTTGCGCAGGCCTCCGCAACTGCCCGCCGCTACAAGCCGCTGGTGGAAGCCAACGCCATCAGCAAGCAGGAATACGACACGGCCGTCGCCAATGAAAAGGCCGCCCAGGCCCAGGTGGCCGCAGGCAGGGCCGCGGTGACCAATGCGAATGTCAACCTGGGTTATGCCACGGTGACTTCGCCCATCTCGGGCCGCATCGGACGTGCACTGGTCACGGAAGGTGCGCTGGTGGGACAAGGCGAGGCCACGCAGCTGGCCACTGTCCAGCAGATCAACCCCATCTATGTGAACTTCACCCAGTCATCGGACGACGTTTTCCGCCTGCGTCGCGCGCTGCAGGACGGCAAGCTGCAGAAGGCCCCGGGCACCGACGCCGCCAAAGTGAAGATCATGCTCAGCGACGGCACGCCCTACAGCAATGACGGCAAGCTGCTGTTCACCGATCTGACCGTGGACCCGACCTCGGGCCAGGTCACGCTGCGCGCCGAAGTGCCCAATCCCCAGGGCACCCTGCTGCCGGGCCTGTATGTGCGCGTGCGCATCGAGCAGGCCCAGGTCAGCAACGCCATCCTGCTGCCGCAGCAGGCCGTCACCCGCACCGAGCAAGGCGATTCGGTCAGCATCGTCGGCGACGACGGCAAGATCAGCAAGCGCAACATCACCATCAACGGCACCAAGGACAACCAGTGGATCGTGACTGCCGGCCTGAAGGCCGGCGAGAAGGTGCAGGTCGACGGCTTCCAGAAGCTGCAGATGATGCCGCCCGGCACGCCGGTCAAGCCCGTGGAATGGAACCCGAACGGCGGCAAGCCGGCCCCGTCGGCAGCACCGGCGGACAAGGATGCGGGCAAGCCGGCAGCGGCTCCCGCAGCGCCTGCCGCGCCCGCAGCCGGCGACAACGCTGAAACCAAGAAGTAAGAGGGCCTCTTCCCATGGCCAAGTTTTTTATTGATCGACCCATTTTTGCCTGGGTGATCGCTCTGTTCATCGTCGTGATCGGTGCACTGGCGATGACCAAGCTGCCGATCGCGCAATATCCGAAGGTGGCGCCACCCGCCATCATCATCAACACCGCCTATCCCGGCGCCTCCGCGCAGGTGCTGGAGGACAGCGTGCTGTCGGTGATCGAGCGCGAGATGAACGGCTCTCCCGGCATGGTCTACATGGAGTCCGTCGCCCAGGCAGACGGCACCGGCAGCATCACCATCAGCTACGCGCCCGGCACCAACGAGGACCTGGCGCAGGTGGACGTGCAGAACCGCCTCTCCCGCGCCACGCCGCGCCTGCCCGCTTCGGTGACGCAGCAGGGCGTGCGCGTGGACAAGGCCGCACGCAACTTCCTGCTGTTCGTGATGCTGTCTTCCGACGACCCGGCCTTCGACCCCGTGGCGCTGGGCGACTATGCATCGCGCAACATCATTCCTGAAATCCAGCGCCTGCCAGGCGTGGGCCAGGCCCAGCTGTTCGGCTCCGAAAAAGCCATGCGCATCTGGTTCGATCCCGCCAAGCTGCGCGGCTACAACCTGTCCGCCGAGGACGTGGTGGCAGCCATCCGCAGCCAGAACGCCCAGGTGGCCAGCGGTTCGATCGGCGACCTGCCCAACATCACGGGCCAGAAGGTGGCGGCCACGGTGACCGTGCGCGGCCAGCTGTCGTCGGTGGCGGAGTTCGAGAACATCGTGCTGCGCGCGAATGTCGACGGCTCCACCGTGCGCCTGAAGGACGTGGCCACCGTGGAGATCGGCGGCCAGAGCTATGCCACGTCGGCCCGCCTCAACGGCAAGGACGCCGTCGGCGTCGGCGTGCAGCTGACTCCCAGCGGCAATGCGCTGGCCACGGCCGAGGCCGTGCACAAGCGCATGGCAGAGCTGCAGAAGTACTTCCCCAAGGGCGTGAGCTACACCGTGCCCTACGACAGCTCCAAGTTCGTCGGCATCTCCATCGAGAAGGTCGCCCACACGCTGGTCGAGGCCGTGGTGCTGGTGTTCCTGGTGATGTTCCTGTTCCTGCAGAACTGGCGCTACACCCTGATTCCCACCATCGTCGTGCCCATCGCGCTGCTGGGCACCTTCGGCGTGATGCTGGCCGTGGGCCTGTCGATCAACGTGCTGGCCATGTTCGGCATGGTGCTGGTAATCGGTATCGTCGTGGACGATGCCATCGTGGTGGTGGAAAACGTCGAGCGCATCATGTCCGAGGAAGGACTGCCGCCGCGCGAGGCCGCCCACAAGGCCATGGGCCAGATCTCGGGCGCCATCGTCGGCGTGACCCTGGTGCTGATCGCGGTGTTCATCCCGCTGGCGTTCTTTGCGGGCTCCACCGGCAACATCTACCGCCAGTTCTCGATCGTCATGGTCGCATCGATCGCCTTCTCGGCCTTCATGGCGCTGACGCTGACGCCCGCGCTGTGCGCAACGCTGCTCAAGCCGGTGGAAGCCGGCCACCACCACGAGAAGAAGGGCTTCTTCGGCTGGTTCAACCGCGGCTTCTCGCGCACTGCCAAGACCTATGAGGGCTGGGTGGCTCGCATGCTCAAGCGCGCCATCCTGATGCTGGGCCTCTACGCGGCCATCATCGGCGCTGCGCTGGTCATCTTCCGCGGCCTGCCCACCTCCTTCCTGCCCAGCGAGGACCAGGGCTACTTCATCGTGAACATGCAGCTGCCCCCGGGCGCCGCCAAGGAACGCACGCTGGAAGTGGTCAAGACCGTGGAGAACGCCGTGCTCCAGCAGCCCGAAGTGGCCAACATGGTCAGCGTGGTGGGCTTCAGCTTCTCCGGCCAGGGCCAGAATGCCGCACTGGCGTTCGTGCCGCTGAAGGACTGGTCCGAACGGACCAGCCCCCAGTCCACGGTGGACAGCCTGGTGGGCCGCACCATGGGCGCGATCGGCGGCATCCGCGACGCCTTCGTGTTCGCGGTGAACCCGCCGCCCATTCCTGAACTGGGCAATGCCGTGGGCTTCTCGTTCCGCCTGCAGGATCGCGCGGGCCACGGCCACGAGGCCCTGGTCAACGCCCGCAACATGCTGCTGGGCATGGCCTCGCAGAGCAAGGTGCTGACCGGCGTGCGCCCGGACGGCCTGGAAGATGCTCCGCAGCTGCAGATCGTGATCGACCGCGACAAGGCCAATGCGCTGGGCGTGGACTTCTCGTCCATCAACGCCGCGCTGTCCACCGCACTGGGCTCGGCCTACGTGAACGACTTCCCCAACCAGGGACGTCTGCAGCGCGTGGTGGTGCAGGCCGATGCGCCCGCCCGCATGCAGCCCGAGGACATCCTGCAGCTGAACGCGCGCAACTCCAAGGGCGACGCCGTGCCGCTGTCCACCTTTGCCACCACCAAGTGGATCAAGGGTCCGCAGCAGACCGTGCGCTACAACGGCTATCCGGCCATGCGCCTGGAAGGCTCCGCCGCGCCCGGCTACAGCTCGGGCGAGGCCATGGCCGAGATGGAAAAGCTCGCGGCCAAGCTGCCCGACGGCTTCGGCTACGAATGGACGGGCCAGTCGCGCGAGGAAAAACTCGCCGGCGCCCAGGCCATCTTCCTGTATGCGTTCGCCATCCTGGCGGTGTTCCTGTGCCTGGCAGCGCTGTACGAGAGCTGGTCCATCCCGCTGTCGGTGATCCTGGTCGTGCCGCTGGGCCTGCTGGGCGTGGTGCTGGCCACGCTGCTGCGCAAATACTCGAACGACGTGTACTTCCAGATCGGCCTGGTCACGGTGATCGGCCTGTCGGCCAAGAACGCGATTCTGATCATCGAGTTCGCCAAGGACCTGCAGGCCGAAGGCAAGAGCCTGATGGCCGCGGCGCTGGAAGCGGCCCACCTGCGGTTCCGCCCCATCATCATGACCTCGCTGGCCTTCGGCCTGGGCGTGGTGCCGCTGGTGATCGCCACGGGCGCGAGTTCGGCCAGCCAGCGCGCCATCGGCACCGGCGTGCTCGGCGGCATGGTGACCGGCACCTTCCTTGCGGTGTTCTTCGTACCCGTCTTTTTCGTGGTGGTGCGCAAGCTGTTCGGCAGCAAGACGCCGCCACCGGCTCCGGCTGCAGCCCCGGCGGCAACGCATGGAGGCATCAACCATGACTAAGAAACTCATCCCGACCCTGCTGACCGGCGCACTGCTGGCCACCGGATGCTCGTTCATCCCCAAGCTCGACAAGCCGGCCGCGCCGGTGCCGGCAAGCTACCCCGTGGCCACCGAGGCCGGCGCCCTGGCGGCGGCCGATATCCCCTGGCAGCAGTTCTTCACCGACCAGCGCCTGCAGCAGGTCATAGGCCTGGCGCTGGAGAACAACCGCGATCTGCGCGTGGCCGTGCTCAATATCGACAAGGCCCGCGCCCAGTACCAGATCCAGCGGGCCGCACAGTTCCCGGAATTCGGCGTGGCGGCCTCGGTCAGCCGCGCGCCGAGCACGACCACGGGCCAGTACGTCAACACCTATATGGCCGGCCTGTCCATGCCCAGCTGGGAGATTGACTTCTGGGGCCGCATCGGCAGTCTCAAGGAGCAGGCGCTGGCCCAGTACCTGGCCACCGAGGAGGGCCGCAAGGCCGCGCAGATCAGCCTCGTGGCTTCGGTCGCCAACGCCTGGCTGGGCCTGCAGGCCGACGAGGAGCTGCTTGCCATCTCGCGCCGCACGCTGCACACCCGCGAGGAGTCCATCAAGCTGGCCAAGCTGCGCCTGGATACGGGCGTGGCCTCCGAGCTGGACTACCGCCAGGCGCAGTCGCTGACCGAGGACGCACGCGCCACGCTGGCACGCCAGACGCGCCAGCGCGAGCTGGACATCAATGCGCTGACGCTGCTGGTGGGCCAGACGGTACCGCCCGAGCTGCTGGGCAGTCTGCAGGGCAAGAAGCTTTCGGACCTGCCGGCACTGGCCGACGTACCGGCGGGCCTGCCTTCGGACCTGCTGCTGCGCCGCCCCGACGTGCGCCAGGCCGAACAGAGCATGATCGCCGCCAATGCCAGCATTGGCGCCGCACGCGCGGCCTTCTTCCCCAATATCACGCTGACGGCTTCGGCCGGCTTCGTGAACCCCGAGCTGTCGGACCTGTTCAAGTCCGGCTCCAAGGCCTTCTCGCTGACGCCCTCGCTGTACCTGCCCATCTTCAACGCCGGCCGCAACCGCGCGAACCTGGAGTCCGCCAAGGTCAGCGAGCAGATCGCGGCCGCACAGTACGAGAAAGCCATCCAGACAGCCTTCCGCGAAGTGGCCGACGCGCTGGTCAGCCGCGAGACGCTGCAGGACCAGCTGGCGGCCCAGCAGCGCCAGCTCGAAGCGGAAAACGTGCGCTACAAGCTGTCCGACCTGCGCTACACCAACGGTGTGGCCAGCTACCTGGACCTGCTCGACGCCCAGCGCTCGCTGTTCGCCCTGGAACAGGCCGTGGTGCAGGCACGCCTGACCCAGCTGCAGAACCAGGTCAACCTCTACAAGGTGCTGGGCGGCGGCTGGACCGAGCCCGCACCCCCGCCCACGGCGGCGGCAGCCACCCCGGACGCGGCAGCGCAATAAGCGGCTTCGTCCTCCCGCAAGGCGCCTTCCAGGCGCCTTTTTTCATGGCGGCAAACAGGCAAACCGCCGGGGGCTTGATCCAGCGCAAGCCCTTTATGGCGCCGCCGTCAACCCGGGTCGTCGTCCAGTGTCTTTGTAAAACCCCACCCATATAATGTTTTTCCAATTCCAGCCCACGCAAACACAGAGGACTTCATGAGCGAACAACACGCCCATACCGGGCCGATCAAGAACCCCAAACAGCTTCTGCTTGCCGTTTTATTCGCTTTTGTGATCCCCGTCTTCGTGATCATCGGTCTGGTCAAGTTCGTGACCGCATCCGACACCACGGGTGCCGGCTCCAGCCAGGCCGAGCGGGCCAAGGCCGTGCGCCTGCAGAAGGTGGGCTCCATCGAGATCCGCGATGCCAACCGCCCGCTGCGCAGCGGCGAGGAAGTCTTCAAGGCCCAGTGCTCGGCCTGCCACGCCACCGGCGCCGCCGGTGCACCCAAATTCCAGGACTCGGCGGCCTGGGGTCCGCGCATCAAGCAGGGCCTGGACACGCTGGTCCACTCCGCCCTGGCCGGCAAGGGCGCCATGGCTGCCCAGGGCGGCGGCGAGTTCAACGACACGGAAATCGCCCGGGGCGTGGTCTACATGGCCAATGCCGCAGGCGCCAGCTTCCCCGAACCCAGCGCCCCGGCGGGCGGTACGGCCGCGGCGCCGACCGACGCGGCGGCAGCACCTGCAGCGCCTGCACCGGCGCCTGCGGCCGCTCCGGCCCCGGCAGAGAATGCCGCTGCGCCAGCTCCTGCAGCCGCAGCGCCGGCTGCGCCCGCAGCGGCCTCCAGTGCCGGCAAGGATCTCTACAACACGACCTGCGTGGCCTGCCACGGCAGCGGCGTGGCAGGTGCGCCCAAGTTCGGCGACAAGGCGGCCTGGGCACCGTTCATTGCCCAGGGCATGGACACCATGGTGCAAAAGGCCACGCAAGGCATTGGCGCCATGCCTCCCAAGGGTGGCTCCAGCGCCTCCGATGCCGACTTCAAGGCCGCCATCCAGTACATGGTGGACAACGCCAAATAGGCCTGTCCCACACCATCTTCCCAACCGGCTGCGGCCGGTTTTTTCATTGTCAAATCATGCTCCAGCGCCCATGCAGCAAGCGCTGACAGCTATCTATCCGGAAGCATCTCAGTCGCCTGCTCCAACGCCTGCGGGCTTTGCCGGTAGCCAAAGCGCTCCGCCAGCACGCTGCGGGGCAATTCCTCGGGCTCGGCAAGCCAGCCGCGCTCCAGCGCCCGGGCCGCATCGTCCATGTCCTGCGAGTGCACCAGGCCCAGGCCCCGCGGCAGCAGCAGATACAGATGGCCCTGGTCGTCCAGCACGGCCTGCTGCACATCCGCTGCCGCCAGCAGCGCGCCGGTATGGGCCGTGAGCTCCAGCTGCGCCTCGGTGCAGCGCAGCCGCCATACCCAGGGCGCTGCCTCCAGTTCCACGAAGACGCGCTGCGGCCCGTTCTGGAAATACCAGCAGCCGCGTGCGTCGGCGTCGTAGTTGCGGCCGATGAAGTCGATCAGCTTCTCATGGCGCAGCAGCGTGCCCCGGGCGCCTGCGCGGCCACTGGCAAAGCCGCCGCAGGCCTGGGCCTGGGCATCGCGCAGCCACCACTGGCCGCGCGCGTCCAGGCCCAGCCAGCCGTAGCATGCCGGCACATGGGGCCACTTGGCCATGGCCTGCCTGACGATGTCATCCATTGCTCTACTCCTTGATGTCCTGCGCCGGCGCCAGCCACTGGGCCAGCCAGGCGGTCACGGCCCGCGGCATGGCCAGCACATGGGCGGGCCAGGCGCCGCTGGAAAAACCCACATGGCCGCCATGCCGGGGCTGCCATAACTGTACGGCCGGGCTGACCTGCGCGCGTGTCGGCAGGCTGGCCGCGGGCACGAAGGGATCGTTGCGCGCATTGAGCAGCAGCAGCGGCACGGCCACCTGACCGAGCCATGGCTTGGCCGAGGCGCGGCGCCAATAGTCGTCGGCGTCCGCAAAGCCGTGCACCGGCCCTGTGAAGATGTCGTCGAAGGCATGCAGATCGCGGGCACGCAGCAGGGCATCACGGTCGAACAGGCCCGGCGACCGCTCCCACTTGGCCAGCGCCTTGGGCACCAGCGTGCGCAGGAACATGCGCGTGTAGATCCGGCGGTTCAGGCCCTGCCCCAGCTGCCTGCCCGCGGCCACCAGGTCCAGCGGCGCACAGACCACGGCGGCGGCTCGCACCACCTCCCGCGCTGCTTCCCGTTGCCTGCCGGCCCACAGCGCCAGCGCATTGCCGCCCAGCGACACGCCCATGGCCAGCAGATCGCCGCCGCTTCCATGGCGCAGGCGGCGCAGAATCCAGTCCAGCTCGTCGGCATCGCCCGAATGGTAGGCGCGCGGCAGGCGGTTGGGCTCGCCGCTGCAGCCCCGGAAATGCGGCACCACCAGTTGCCAGCCCCGATCTGCGCAGACCTGGGCCAGCGCCACCGCATAGTGGCTGGCCGAAGACCCCTCCAGGCCATGGAACAGCACCAGCGTCGGCGCCTGCGGCAAGGCCATGGGCAGGGAAAAGTCCAGATCGATGAAATCGCCGTCGGGCGTCTCCCAGCGCCGGCGCTGCCAGCGCACGGCATGGCGGCGCTGCTGCCTGCGGGCATACAGGGCCGACCAGATGGTCTGCACATGGCCGCCGGGCTGCCACCAGGGCGCACGGAAATCCTGCATTGCCGCTACTCCAGCCAGGCCTGGAGTGCCGCATCCAGGCCGTCGCGCTGCGCCGCGCGCCAGACCAGTTCGGGCGCCGCCACATGGATGCCGGGCGGCGCCTTCTGCAGCGCGGCATCCACCAGCCGCGCGACGTGCAGGGGCCGCACCGGCCGTTCCTGGTCCGGCACCATATAGCTCAGCGCCGAGAACATCATGCGCGCCACCCGCTGCAGCCAGTGCCGGGGGGTGGCCCGCTGCGCCGCGCGCGCCGAGCGCACGAAGATCAACCGCTCGAAGCCCAGCGCCGCCACGGCCTGCTCGTCCAGATTGGCCAGGCCGCGCTTGATGGCCTGGGGCAGGCTGCCCATGTCGTGCGGCAGCACCACGGCAAGCGTCTGCACGCCGCAGCCGCGCATCCATTGCGCCAGGGCCTTGAGCTGCTGCGGCTCGGGCGTCCAGAGTGCGCGCTCACGCTGGTGGAAAGTGCGCGGGGGCTCGAACATGACCACGCCGACCTCGGCCGGCATGTGCACTGCCAGCGCCGGCCATTGCGCAGGCTCGGCCGGCGGGACCTGCTGCAGCTGCACGCCGCGCATGGCTGCGGCATAGGGCTCGCGGGCCAGCACCCGCACCTGCGCATAACGCTGGCCGCCCGCCAGCCGGTTGAGCACCTCGTTGCCCAGCGCTCCGGTCGCCCCGGCCAGCAGCAGCCGCGGCAATGCGGCGGCCCGGGGAGCCGGGCACTGTGCGGCGCGCAGCGCTTGCAGTGGGTTCACGGTGGTCATGGACAGGGGAGTCGGAAAGGCTGGGGCAGTACAGAAGCGTTTTTGCGCATTGTGCGTTTTCTCCCACTCCAAGCACAGCTGCCGCCGCCAAATCCGCGCAAAAACGATGTGCTATCGTTCCAATCCTCTTATCGCGCAGGAAAGAAGCTCCCATGAAACGCTGGCTCCTCTGGTTCGCGACGGCTGCGTCGCTGCTCTCCCTGACCGGCTGCGGCTACAACGACTTCCAGCGCCTGGACGAGAAATCCAAGGCGGCCTGGAGCGAGGTGCTCAACCAATACCAGCGCCGCGCCGATCTGGTACCCAACATCGTGGCCACGGTCAAGGGCGAAGCCAGCTTCGAGCAGGACACGCTGACCCGGGTGATCGAGGCGCGCGCCAAGGCCACCTCCATCCAGGCCACGCCCGAGCTGATCAACAACCCCGAGGCCTTCAACAAGTTCCAGCAGGCCCAGGGTGAGCTCTCCAGCGCGCTGTCGCGCCTGATGGCAGTGTCCGAGCGCTATCCGCAGCTGCAGGCCAACCAGGCCTTCCGCGACCTGCGCGTGACGCTCGAGGGCACGGAAAACCGCATCACCGTGGCGCGCAACGACTACATCGGCACCGTGCAGGCCTACAACGTGCTGGCGCGCAGCTTCCCGACCAACATCACGGCCAAGGTCTTCGGCTACGCGGTCAAGCCCAACTTCACCGTGCAGAACGAGGCACAGATCTCCCAGCCGCCCAAGGTGGACTTCTCCGCCCCTGCCCAGCCGGCCAAGCCCTGAGCGCGCAACACGGCCGCTGCCTGACCATGCCGCCCCTGCCCCTCTGGAGAGCCCTGGCCGCCCTGCTGCTGGCCTGGCTGTGGCTGCTGCCCGTCCAGGCGCAGACCGCGGGCACGCAGCGCCTGCCCGTGCCCGCATTGGCTGGCCGCGTGATCGACCAGACGCATACGCTGGGCGCCGATGCGCAACAGCGGCTGTCGCAGCAGCTCAAGGCGCTGGAGGACGGCACGGGCGCCCAGGTCGTGGTGCTCATGGTGCCGACCACGGCGCCCGAGGACATTGCCGGCTATGCCAACCGCGTGGCCCAGGACTGGAAGATCGGCCGCCGCGACATCGGCGACGGCCTGCTCATCGTCGTGGCCAAGGACGACCGGCGCATGCGCATCGAAGTGGCGCGGCGCCTGGAGGGTGCGGTTCCCGACATCAAGGCCGCGCAGATCATCGACCAGGCCATGAAGCCGCGCTTTCGCCAGGACGACTATGCGGGCGGCCTGTCGGCCGCCATCGATCAGCTGTCCCTGCTGATCCGCGGCGAGGAGCTGCCGGCGCCCGCGCCGCGCTCTGCTGCCCCGGCCCGCTCGATGGGCGACTATGCCGACTTTCTGCTGCCGCTGCTGTTTTTCGGCTTCCCGCTGGCGATTGCGCTGGCGCGCTCCATCTTCGGACGCGGGCTGGGCTCGCTGGTAGTCGCAGGCCTGGCCGGCGCGGCGGCTTTCTTCGTCACCAGCAGCCTGCTGATTGCCGGCATGGCGGCCTTCTTCGGCCTGCTCATCACCCTGCTGTCCAATCTGTCGCGCATCGGCGGCGGCCCCTACATCAGCAGCGGCAGTTCGGGGGGCTGGAGCAGCGGCAGCAGTGGCGGCGGCTGGAGCTCTTCGGGCGGCGGCGGCTTCAGCTCGGGCGGCGGGGGCAGCTTTGGCGGCGGCGGCGCCTCGGGAGACTGGTGACATGGCCCATGTTTTCCATCGACTGGCACGGCTGGTGCGGCACCGCTGGACCGAGATGCATCTGCGCAAGGCCCTGCCGCCGCATGCGCTGCAGGAGCTGGAGACGCTGATCGCGCACAGCGAGCTGCGCCACACCGGCCAGGTACGCATCTGCGTGGAGGCCGGGCTGCCGTTCAGCTATATCTGGCACGACGCCACGGCCCGCCAGCGCGCACTGTCCATGTTCGGCAAGCTGCGCGTCTGGGATACCGAGCACAACAACGGCGTGCTGATCTACCTGCTGCTGGCCGACCATGCCATCGAAATCGTGGCCGACCGCGCGCTGCACCGCACCATGAGCGATGAGCAATGGCAGACGCTCATCAGCGACATGCAGTCGGCCTTCAAGGGCGGACATTTCCACATCGGGCTGATGTCGGCGCTGGAGCGCGTGAGCCGCCAGCTCGAAACGCACTTCCCCAGCCGGCCGGGCACTGCGTCTTCAGGCGGCCATGCAGGCCTGCCCGATGCACCCGTGGTCGAGCGGCATCTGCCCGGCAAGGCGCAGTAAGGCCGCATGCCTTCGCATGCGTGGCATGGCAGCTACCGTATGGATAGCTGCCACCTCGCCATGGCCCTCGGATTTCAGGCAAACAAGCCTCAAAGCCTATAGAGGGCAAGCGCCAGACGCTACTACTTTGACAATCCCAGGCTCAGCGCAGCAGTTGCCGGCCAGCCGGCGAGCACAGCCACAGCACGGCCGCAACGTGGAGCGCGGCCATCAGCCAGAACGTGGCCTGGAAGCTGGCCTTGCTCGACTTGTGGCGCAGCCATTGCTGGGCCAGCACTGCACCCGGCCAGCCGCCCAGCAGCGCCAATAGCTGCAAAGTGCTTTCGGGGGTGCGCCAGCGGCCATGCCGCGCCGCCGATTTGTCGCGCCAATAGGCCATGAAGGTGAAGGCGCCAAGCACTGCGTAGACCAGCCACAGCAGCGGCGGCACACCCCAGGCCCGGTTCACGGCCAGCAATGCCGCCAGCCAAGCGCACAGCGCACCGTAGCCCAGGCGCGCCGGCAGATGCCAGCCGCCGCGTTGCGCAGCGGCCTGGTGGCGGCCGGCCGGATCCGGCCTGTGCGGCACCGCCGCGGCCATCGCCCCGCTCGCGCGCCAAGCCACCTGCTCGGCGCGTTTTCTGCCCTGCTCCACGCCCACGCCAAACTGCAGGCGCTGGCCCACGCGCGGGCGATGGCCGGCCGGCGGGCGCGGCTCGAACGCGCTGATGTGCACAAACACGCGCTCGCCGCCGTCGGCCTCTATCCAGCCGAAGCCGCGCTCGTCGTTCCATTGCGCCAGGGTGCCGGCAAACCGCATGCTGTGCTGCTCCACAAGGGCTCAAAGCCCGGCATTGTCGCAAACCGGCCCAGGCCGGCAGACCGACACGCGTATGCAAATGTGCCTGTGCATGCCGCAGAATGCGCGCCTGTCCTGCGCCGGAAAAAGCCAACAGCAGGGCACTCTGTGTTAGCGTCACGGCATTCCGAAAAAACATTTCCCAACGAAAGACCAAGCATGAAGAAAACCCTGTTTTCCCTCGCCGTCGTCAGCGCCGCCCTGGCACTGAGCGCTTGCTCCTCGATCAGCCCGCGCGGCGCCGAAACGCCGCAGGAGTACGACTATGTGCTCAGCTGCAAGCTCAAGCAGGACGACCCCAAGAAGTGCGAGGCGCAGGTGCGCGCGCTGTGCGACGACCCGGGCAAGGCCGTCATCCGCAAGTCCCGCCACGTGGACCCCCAGGACAACTCGGTGGTCTACGCCTACCAGGCCAGCTGCAATTGAACGGCCGGGTTGCTATGGTTTGATGAGCTGCCGTCGCCCTGCCCTCCGCGGCTTGAGAGGCCTGCAGCCCTCAAACCATGGCAGATCAGGCGTATACAGCTCCTGAAAACCGAGCAGGCATGAAAAAAGCCGCCAGCAATGGCGGCTTTTTCGTGTCGGCGTGCCGGACCCAGGCCCGGCACGGGCCGGTCAACGCTTCTGGCGGAACTTGCGCAGCGCGGCGATCTGGGCGGCCATGATGGCCAGCTCGGATTGCGCACGCGCGAGGTCGATCTCGCTCTTGGCGTTCTTCAGCGCTTCCTCGGCTTCGGCCTTGGCGCGCTCAGCCTTTTCGGCGTCCAGATCGGCACCGCGGATGGCAGTGTCGGACAGCACGGTCACGCAGTTGGGTTGCACTTCGAGGATGCCACCGGCCACGAAGACGAACTCTTCGCTGCCATCGGGCAATTCGATGCGCACCGAACCGGGCTTGATGCGCGTGATCAGTGGCGTGTGGCGGGGATAGATGCCCAGCTCGCCGGCTTCACCGGGCAGGGCAACAAAGCGCGCTTCACCGGAGAAGATGGACTCTTCGGCACTGACCACATCAACGTGGATGGTGTTCATCTTTGCTCCTCAGAAAAGGTTAAGGGCTGATTCCTAAAAAAGGCATGGCCCAGCTCAGGGACGCTAAGCAAGGGCCGCCCCGCAGCGAGAGCGTCGTCCCCCTCTACAGAGGGGGAAGCGGCGCAGCCGCTCAGGGGGAGCCTTGGTTAGGCCGCCAGCTTCTTGGCCTTCTCGAAGGCTTCGTCGATGGTGCCAACCATGTAGAAGGCTTGCTCGGGCAGGTGGTCGCACTCGCCGTTGGCAATCATCTTGAAACCGCGGATGGTTTCGGCCAGGGGCACGTACTTGCCGGGCGCGCCGGTGAACACTTCGGCCACGTGGAAGGGCTGCGACAGGAAACGCTGCATCTTGCGGGCGCGGGCCACCACCAGCTTGTCTTCGGGAGCCAGTTCGTCCATGCCCAGGATGGCGATGATGTCGCGCAGTTCCTTGTAGCGCTGCAGCGTGCCTTGCACGGCGCGGGCCACGGAGTAGTGCTCTTCGCCGACCACCTGGGGGTCCAGCTGGCGGCTGGTGGAGTCCAGCGGGTCCACGGCGGGGTAGATACCCAGCGAAGCGATGTCACGCGACAGCACCACGGTGGAGTCCAGGTGGGCGAAGGTCGTGGCGGGCGAGGGGTCGGTCAAGTCGTCGGCAGGCACGTAAACGGCCTGGATCGAGGTGATCGAGCCCACCTTGGTCGAGGTGATACGCTCTTGCAGGCGGCCCATTTCCTCGGCCAGCGTGGGCTGGTAGCCCACGGCGGAAGGCATGCGGCCCAGCAGAGCGGACACTTCGGTACCGGCCAGCGTGTAGCGGTAGATGTTGTCCACGAAGAACAGCACGTCCTTGCCTTCGTCACGGAACGCCTCGGCCATGGTCAGGCCGGTCAGCGCCACGCGCAGACGGTTGCCTGGGGGCTCGTTCATCTGGCCGTAGACCATGGCCACCTTGGAGTCGTTCAGCGACTCCTGGTTCACCACGCCAGCGTCCGACATTTCGTGATAGAAGTCGTTGCCTTCACGGGTACGCTCGCCCACACCGGCGAACACCGACAGACCGCTGTGGGCCTTGGCGATGTTGTTGATGAGCTCCATCATGTTCACGGTCTTGCCCACGCCGGCGCCGCCGAACAGGCCCACCTTGCCGCCCTTGGCGAACGGGCAGACCAAGTCGATCACCTTGATGCCGGTTTCCAGCAGTTCCTGCGAAGGCGACAGTTCGTCGTATGCGGGAGCCTTGCGGTGGATGGCAGCCGTCAGCGTCTGGTCCACGGGACCGCGCTCGTCGATGGGGTTGCCCAGCACGTCCATGATGCGGCCCAGGGTGGCCTTGCCCACGGGCACGGTGATGGGGTTGCCGGTGTTGGTGACCATCAGGCCACGCTTGAGGCCGTCCGAAGAACCCAGGGCAATGGTACGCACCACGCCGTCGCCCAGCTGCTGCTGGACTTCCAGGGTCAGGGCCGAGCCTTCGAGCTTCAAGGCGTCATACACCTTGGGCACCTGGCCATGGGGAAACTCCACGTCCACCACGGCGCCGATACATTGAACAATCTTGCCTTGTACTTGAGCCATTCTTTGCTCCAATCTGTTTGTCTGTTAAAGCCGTTTACACAGCGGCGGCACCTGCCACGATTTCCGACAGTTCGGTCGTGATCGCTGCCTGGCGCGTCTTGTTGTAGACCAGCTTCAACTCGCTGATGACGTTGCCGGCGTTGTCGGTGGCGGCCTTCATGGCCACCATGCGCGCCGATTGCTCGGACGCCATGTTTTCCGCAACAGCCTGGTACACGAGGGATTCCACGTAACGAACCAGCAGCTCGTCGATGACGCTCTGGGCGTCGGGCTCGTAGATGTATTCCCAGGATGCACCCGTCTTCTCGGCTTGCAATTTTTCGGACGACAGGGGGAGCAGCTGCTCCACCACCGATTCCTGCTTCATGGTGTTGATGAACTTGGTGTACGCCACGTACACCTTGCTCAGCTTGCCTTCGGCATATTGGTCCAGCAGCACCTTGACAGGCCCGATGAGCTTGTCGAGATGAGGCGTGTCGCCCAGGCCTGTGGCATGGGAGACGACCTTGGCGCCAACACGGTTCAAGAAACCCAGTCCCTTGCCACCGATGGCCACTGCCTCCGTCGAAACACCCGCATCCTGCATTTCGCGCAGCTTGGTCGTGACGACACGCAACACGTTCGTGTTCATGCCGCCGCACAGCCCCTTGTCCGTCGTCACCACGATGACGCCGGCCTTCTTGGCATCGTTCACCTGCATGAACGGATGCACGTACTCGGGGTTGGCTTGACCAAGGTTGGCGGCAATGTTGCGGATTTTTTCGCTGTAGGGGCGGGCAGCCAGCATCCGGTCCTGCGCCTTGCGCATCTTGGATGCAGCCACCATTTCCATGGCTTTGGTGATCTTCTTGGTGTTTTCCACCGATTTGATCTTGCCGCGTATTTCCTTACCTGCTGCCATGTTGGCTCCTCGTCCGGTTTAAGCGAACGACTTCTTGAACGCAGCGATGGCAGCGGTCAATTCGGCTTCGTCCTTGCCTTCCTTGTCGAAAGCACGGTTTTGGTTCAGGCGGTCCAGCAGCGCAGCGTGGCTGGTCTTCAGGAACTGGTGCAGGCCGGCTTCGAAGGGCAGCACTTGCTTGACTTCGATGTCGTCCATGAAGCCCTTGTTCACTGCGAACAGCGACACGGCCATCAAGGCAGTGCTCAGGGGCGAGTACTGGGCCTGCTTGAGCAGTTCGGTCACGCGGGCACCGCGGTCCAGCTGCTTGCGGGTTGCATCGTCCAGATCGGAAGCGAACTGCGCGAACGCAGCCAGTTCACGGTACTGCGCCAGGTCGGTACGGATACCGCCGGACAGGCCCTTGATCAGCTTGGTCTGGGCCGAGCCGCCGACGCGCGACACCGAGATACCGGCGTTGATGGCGGGGCGGATACCGGCGTTGAACAGGTTGGTTTCCAGGAAGATCTGGCCGTCGGTAATCGAAATCACGTTCGTGGGAACGAAGGCAGACACGTCGCCAGCCTGTGTTTCGATGATAGGCAGAGCTGTCAGCGAGCCGGTCTTGCCCTTGACTTCGCCCTTGGTGAAGGCTTCGACGTAGTCGGCATTCACGCGAGCGGCGCGCTCAAGCAGACGGCTGTGGAGATAGAACACGTCGCCGGGGAAGGCTTCGCGGCCCGGGGGACGGCGCAGCAGCAGCGAAACCTGGCGGTAGGCCACGGCCTGCTTGGACAGGTCGTCATAGACGATCAGGGCATCCTGGCCGCGGTCGCGGAAGTATTCGCCCATCGTGCAGCCCGAGTAGGCCGACACGTACTGCATGGCAGCGGATTCGGAAGCGGTGGCCGCCACGACGATGGTGTATTCCATTGCGCCGGACTGCTCCAGAGCGCGCACCACGTTCTTGATCGACGAAGCCTTCTGACCGATGGCCACGTAGATGCAGGTAACGCCCTGGCCCTTCTGGTTGATGATGGCGTCGATGGCCACGGCCGTCTTGCCGGTCTGGCGGTCGCCGATGATCAGCTCGCGCTGGCCACGGCCCACGGGCACCATGGAGTCGATGGACTTGATACCGGTCTGCAGAGGCTGGTCCACGGACTGGCGGGCGATCACGCCGGGAGCGACCTTCTCGATCACGTCGGTCATCTTGGCGTTGATCGGGCCCTTGCCGTCGATGGGCTGACCCAGGGCGTTCACCACGCGGCCGACCAGCTCGGGGCCCACGGGCACTTCCAGAATGCGGCCCGTGCACTTGACGATGTCGCCTTCCTTGATGTGCTCGTAAGCACCCAGAATCACGGCACCCACGGAGTCGCGTTCCAGGTTCAGAGCCAAGCCGAAGGAGGCTTGGCCGTCGGCGCCTGCGGGGAATTCCAGCATTTCGCCAGCCATCACGTCCGACAGGCCGTGCACGCGCACGATACCGTCGGTCACGGAGACCACGGTGCCCTGGTTGCGGACGTCAGTGCTAGCAGCCAGCCCTTCGATGCGGCTCTTGATCAATTCAGAAATTTCTGCGGGATTGAGTTGCATGACTCTTTCCTTCTTTCTTGTGTTTAGCCGAGACCTCAAGCGCGCATTACGCGGTGAGGGCCGCTTTCATTTGTTCCAGGCGGGCCTTGACGGAGGTGTCCAGCACTTCGTCACCCACCACGACGCGAATGCCACCGATCAGGGACTGATCTTGCTCAACCGTCAGGTTCAGCTTGCGGCCGAAACGCTTTTCCAGCGAGACGCCCAGCTCGGCCAGAGCTGCGGCATCGATCGGGAATGCGCTTTGCACGACAGCGTCCGAGGAGCCGGAAGCACGGTTGACGAGGCCGCGCAGTTGCGCAGCCATCTCCGGCAGGGCTGCCAGACGGCCGTTTTCAATGATGACGCGCAGGAAATTGCGCGCGACATCCGGCAACGCCGAACCGGCCACGCCCGTGATCACGTCGAACAGCTGCTCGTGCGTGACGTTGGGATCGTCGGCCAGTTGGCTCAGTTGCGGGTTGGCGGCAATCGCCGCCAATTCCTCCGCCCAGGCGACAGTGCTGGACAGGTCAGCACCTTGCTCGGTGCTGGCCTTGAACAGCGCATCGGCGTAAGGGCGGGCAATGGTGGCGAGTTCTGCCATTTTGCTCTTCCTTACAGCTCGGTCTTCAGGCGGTTCAGCAGGTCGGCGTGGACGCCGGCATTGACTTCCTTGCGGAGAATCTGCTCGGCACCCTTGACGGCCAGCACAGCCACTTGCTCGCGCAGGGCTTCGCGGGCGGCGATTGTCTGCTGCTCGGCTTCGGCGCGGGCAGCAGCAACAATCTTGTTGCCCTCTTCGGTTGCACGGGCCTTGGCCTCTTCGATGATGGCCTGGGCACGGCGTTCGGCGTCCGCAAGCCGCGATGCTGTCTCGTTGCGCGTAGCGGACAACTCCTGCTCGACGCGCTTGTTCACAGCGGTCAGTTCAGACTTGGCCTTGTCGGCAGCAGCGAGGCCATCGGCGATTTTCTGGGCTCGCTCATCCAGTGCCTTCGCGATCGGGGGCCACACGAACTTCATCGTGAACAGCGCCAGGATCAGGAAGACAACGAGCTGAACGAACAGGGTCGCGTTAATACTCACGGCAACACCTTTCTATTTAGGGCGTTGATCGGAGCTTAGGCCACCAGTTGGAAGGGGTTGGCGAAAGCGAACAGCAGGGCGATGGCCACGCCGATCAGGAAGGCGGCGTCGATCAGACCGGCCAAGATGAACATCTTGGTTTGCAGTTCGTTGATCAGCTCAGGCTGGCGAGCCGAGGATTCCAGGAACTTGCCACCCATCAGCGCGATACCGATCGAAGCGCCGATAGCGCCCAGACCAACAATCAGACCACAAGCCAGAGCGACGAGACCGAGAACGTTTTCCATGATGACTCCTAGAGATGAAGGGAAGGTTGAAAGGTTGAAAAGGAAAGGTCAGTGAGCTTCATGTGCCTGGCCGAGGTAAATCAGCGTCAGCATCATGAAAATGAAGGCCTGCAGGGTGATGATCAGAATGTGGAAGATCGCCCAGATAGAGCCCGCAATGATGTGCCCCACGGGGAGCAACACACCAGAGAGCGACATAGCCGCTGCGCCACCCATCAGGGCAATCAGCATGAACACCAACTCACCAGCGTACATGTTGCCGAACAGTCGCATGCCGTGCGAAACCGTCTTGGCAACGTATTCAATGATCTGCATCGCCAGGTTCACGACACCCAGGATCACAGCAAAAATCGGATTCTTGGAGGTGCCGAACGGAGCGGTCACCAGCTCATGCGCCCAGCCGCCTGCGCCCTTGATCTTGACGGAGTAGATCAGGCACAGCACCAGCACGCCGCAGGACAGGCCCAGCGTGGTGGACAGGTCGGCCGTGGGCACGACGCGCAGATAGGCGTGGTGGTCGCCGGTGCCGTGCTGCCACAGCACGGGCAGCAGATCCACGGGCAGCATGTCCATGGCATTCATCAGGAAGATCCAGACGAACACGGTCAGGGCCAGCGGAGCGATGAACTTGCGCGACTGGGCGTTGTGGATGTTGGCCTTGGCCTGGTTGTCCACCATCTCGACCAGCATTTCCACGGCGGCCTGGAAGCGACCGGGAACGCCGGAAGTGGCCTTGCGCGCAGCCAGCCACATGACGAACAGACCCAGCAGACCCAGGATGACGCTGACGGCGATCGAGTCCATGTTGATCACGGAGAAGTCCACGATGGACTTCTGCTTGATGTTCTGGAGGTGTTGCAAGTGGTGAACGATGTATTCACTTGCAGTTGGTGCGTGCGCTTCTGCGGCCATCGGTCAACTTCTCTCAAATATCAATCGGTTTTTTGGACACCGGACCGCACCAGAAGCGCGATCCAATACGTTTTCATCACAACAATCAAGCCGGTCAGCAGCGCCAGCCAGCTCAGGCCGGGAATCAGCCTGGGCGCAGCCGCCAACATGGCGATGCACAGCACCAGCTTGACCAATTCCCATCCGAAAATTCCCACCATGGCCGCCCCGGCGCCTCCCGGCCGCTGGCGTGCCACGCCTCTTGCAAACAGCGCCGCGGGCAGCACGACGGCCAAGGCACCATAACCGGCCGACCAGCCCACAACCGCACGTCCTGTCACCCCCCAGGCCAGCAGCGCCACCGCCAGCCCCACCAGGGCCTGCACCGCGACAATGCGCCATACGGACACCTGCGGAAAGCGCATGCGCCAAGCCTGCGCCTCTTGCGCGGAAAGGGGCTTGAAGTCTTCGACTTCATCCTCATCCTGTGTTTCGGCGGCAATGTTTTTCATGCTTATTGGGCGCCACCAAGCTGACAGAAACCGGACAAGACTTTTTTACAAAGCCTCTGATTATAAGTAAAAACCCCCTGATTAACGCTAGGGGTTGTCACTGCCGTGCGTAAAAGGTCTTTAGGCCACAAGTACATGTCGCACCCTGCCAACAGTGGCAGGTTCCGCCCTGGATAGCGCCGCAAGTGTGGACCAAGTGCAACTGCCATTGCCCGGAAATGCCCGCAGCCACCGAGGGTTTTTGCATTTCCGCGCTGCGCACAACCGGCCGGACAACCCTCGCGGCACGCGCCCAGGCAGTCTGCGCAGAGCGCACAATCGGCGGCAGCCTATGCCTTGCCATCCGGTGCCAGCCGGGCTCCGCATGGCAGGCCGGCTCACGGGCTGCCATAGTTACCAAAGCATCATCTCCAGGGACATTTATATGAGCGACACAACCCCTCCCACCTCTCCGACAGCCGCATCCGAGGCAGCGGAAGATCCGCGCAAGGACTCGCTGATCGAATATCCATCCCAGTTCCCCATCAAGGTGATGGGTGAGCACAACGAGCACCTGGTGCACGAGATCACCAAGATCGCCGAGCAGTTCGACCCCGGCTTCGACGCCAGCACGGTGGAACTGCGCCCCAGCAGCACCGGCAAGTACCTGGGCGTGACAGTGACCGTGACGGCCACCAGCCGCGAACAGCTGGACAATCTGTACCGCGCCTTTACCTCGCACCCCATGGTCAAGGTGGTGCTGTGAGCGCTGCGGCCATGGCGCAGGCGATCGCCGCGCCCATGGATCTGCGCATCCTGGGCCGCACGGGCTACGAAGCCACCGTGGCGGCCATGCAGGAGTTCACGCGCACGCGCGATGCCGGCACGCGCGACGAGCTATGGGTTTGCGAGCACTCACCGCACTTCACGCAAGGGCTGGCAGGCAAAAGCGATCATGTGCTGAGTCCGGGCGACATTCCCGTGGTGGCCACCAACCGCGGCGGCCAGGTCACCTACCACGGCCCCGGGCAGGTCGTGGCCTATCCGCTGCTGGACCTGCAGCGCATGGGCTATTTCGTCAAGGAATACGTGTACCGCCTCGAGGATGCCGTGATCCGCACGCTCGAGTATTTCGGCGTGACGGGGCATCGCGTGGCCGGCGCGCCCGGCATCTATGTGCGCCTGGCCGATCCGCGCAGCCACGCCGTGCTGGAGCAGCGCCCGCAGCACCGGGAGCCCGGCAGCGCCGCGCCCGAGCCGCATTTCGAGGGCCTGGGCAAGATCGCGGCGCTGGGCATCAAGGTCAGCCGCCATTGCACCTACCACGGAGTGGCCCTCAATGTCTGCATGGATTTGGAACCCTATTCGCGAATCAATCCTTGCGGATACGCAGGACTGGAAACGGTGGATCTTTCTACAATCGGCGTACAGACAACCTGGGACGAGGCCGCGCATGTGCTCGGCCGACAGCTGCAAGCGCGGCTCTCCCCATGAAATTGGCAGGGCCCTGAGCCGCTACGCAGCTTCCTCTTGAGGGGGCAGCCCATCGCTGCGGGGCGCTCCTTGCCCGGCGCCTCCGGGCTCAGGCTTTGCCGGTTTCGTGCGTCGTGGGTCGCGCAAAGCGCATTGAAAGATTGAAGCGAGAAATCATGAGTACCAATGAAGTCGTGCGCGAAGCGCAGTCCCAAGCCGATTACAACCCGCTGGCCAAGCAGAAGGCGGCGGCCAAGCTCTCGCGCATTCCCGTGAAGGTGGAGCAGGCCGAGGTGCTGAAGAAGCCCGAGTGGATCCGCGTGAAGGCAGGATCGCCCACCACGCGCTTCTACGAGATCAAGGACATCCTGCGCGAGAACAAGCTGCACACGGTCTGCGAGGAAGCCTCCTGCCCCAACATCGGCGAATGCTTCGGCAAGGGCACGGCCACCTTCATGATCATGGGCGACAAGTGCACGCGCCGCTGCCCGTTCTGCGACGTGGGCCACGGCCGCCCCGATCCGCTGGACGCGGACGAGCCGCTGAACCTGGCCAAGACCATCGCCCAGCTGCGCCTGAAATATGTGGTGATCACCAGCGTGGACCGCGATGACCTGCGCGACGGCGGTTCGGGCCACTTCGTGGAGTGCATCAGGAACATCCGCGAGCTGTCGCCCCAGACCCAGATCGAGATCCTGGTGCCCGACTTCCGCGGCCGCGACGACCGCGCGCTCGAGATCCTCAAGGCCGCGCCGCCCGATGTGATGAACCACAACCTCGAGACGATTCCGCGCCTGTACAAGGAGGCGCGCCCCGGCTCGGATTACCAGTTCTCGCTGAACCTGCTCAAGAAGTTCAAGGCGCTGCACCCCGGCGTGCCGACCAAGAGCGGCCTGATGGTGGGCCTGGGCGAGACCGACGAGGAAATCCTGCAGGTGATGCGCGACATGCGCGCGCACGACATCGACATGCTGACCATCGGCCAGTACCTGGCGCCGACCAACAGCCACCTGCCCGTGCGCCGCTATGTGCACCCGGACACGTTCAAGATGTTCGAGGAAGAAGCCTACAAGATGGGCTTCACGCACGCCGCCGTGGGCGCCATGGTGCGCTCCAGCTACCACGCGGACCAGCAGGCGCATGCCGCCGGCGTCTGATTGCCGCCCAGCGCCCCGCACACCAAGCCCGCTGCCGCGGGCTTTTTTCATGGGCAAGCCAGCGAAGGCAATAAAAAAGCAGAGCTGCTTGCGCAGGCCCTGCCGTCATCCTGAATCATTTATGCCCTGAATGCCTTGCAGTTCCAGCGTCAGCCGCTATGCAAAGCATGCTGCTCCTGTTCCGTCGCAAAAAAAGCCTGGCTAACCGGCAAACCGCTGGCTGGCAAAAACGACTGCAGGCTGAACCGGCCTGACGAGTCGCCCCACGATGAAACTGAGCCGTGCAGCGCGTGGACCCCACCAGAGTTCTGTTGCGCTGCAAGCTGGAACGGATCTTAACACCAAATGAGAATCAATATCAATTAATTCTCGATTCGATGCCAAAGAAATCTGTAAAAGGCTGTTTGCGGACGGTTTCCCGGGCGTTGCCTCCGGCATGCAGCGCGGCATCGGAAGCATTGCCACCAGCCAGGCCTGGTTGAAGCGGCTCCATGCAAGTCGTCGCGGCGGAGCATGCATACAGCTGCGGCCGATCTGCCGCAGCAACGGTCATGGCGTTGCGGCATTGCACCCGGCCTGCAAGACAGCATCGGCACAGGAACTCCGGCTCAAGGCTTACGCCCTGCTGCGGGCCCGCCGGGGCCACGCCGGCCGGCGGTCAGGGCGCCAGCAGCTCGCCCGGGCTGTCGCTGTTGACGACGGCCTGCGCCCAGGGCCTGAGCTTGCCGGTATCGGCGCGCAGGATTTCCTGCTTGATCGCGAGGATCTGCGCCGGATGCATGGAAAAGCTGCGCAGCCCCAGGCCCAGCAGAAGCCGGGTCATGCCGGCATCGCCGGCCATTTCGCCGCAGACGCTGACGCTCTTGCCCGCCGCATCGGCCGCCGCGATGACCTCGGCAATCAGGCGCAGCACGGCCGGATGCAACGGATCGTACAGATGGGCCACGGCCTCGTCGGCGCGGTCGATGGCCAGCGTGTACTGGATCAGGTCGTTCGTGCCGATGGACAGGAAGTCGAAATACCGCAGGAAGGTACGCACCGTCAGCGCCGCCGCCGGTATCTCGATCATGGCGCCGATCTTGACCTTGCCGTAGGCCACGCCACGCGCATCGAGCTCGCCTTGCGCCTGGTGCAGTTGGGCCAGGGTCTGCTCGATCTCGCTGCGGTGCGCCAGCATGGGAAACAGCAGGTGGATCTGCCCGTGCGCCGCCGCGCGCAAAATGGCGCGCAGCTGGGTGCGGAACATGGCCGTGTCGGCAAGGCTCCAGCGGATGGCCCGCAGGCCCAGCGCAGGATTGAGGTAGTAGTCCTTGGGCTGCGCCTTGTCCAGCGGCTTGTCGGCGCCCACATCCAGCGTGCGGATGGTGACGGGCATGCCCTGCATGCCGTCGATGGCCTCGCGGTAGGCGCGGTACTGTTCCTCCTCGCCGGGCAGGTTGCCGCTGCGCCCCATGAACAGGAATTCGGTGCGGAACAGCCCCACGCCCACGGCGCCGGCCCGCACGGCTGCCGGGCCGTCGCCGGGCTGCTCGATATTGGCCAGCAGCTCGACCTTCTGGCCGTCCAGCGTGATCGAAGGCGTGTAGCGCAGGCGCGAGAGCCGCTCGCGCTCGAGTTCGCTCTGGCGCTGCCGGAAGCCGTATTCGGCCAGGATCATGGGCGTGGGATCGACGATGACCACGCCTTCGTTGCCGTCGATGATGATCCAGTCGTCCTGGCGGATCAGCTGGCTGGCCGCGCGCGCCCCCACCACGGCCGGAATGTCCATGCTGCGCGCGACGATGGCCGTGTGGCTGGTCTTGCCGCCCACGGCGGTGACGAAGCCCGCGAACACCTTGCTCTTGAACTGCAGCATGTCGGCCGGCGACAGGTCCTGCGCCACCAGCACCAGCGGCGTGTCCGCCGCGCCGTCCGCACCCGTGCCGGCCCTGGCGGCCACGGGCGCGGCAACGGGGCTGGCCGCGCCTTTCATGTGCCACAGGATGCGCTCGACCACCTGCTCCAGGTCGGCCTTGCGCTCGCGCAGGTACTCGTCGTCCATCTCGTCGAACTGGCGCGAGACGATTTCCAGCTGCGTGGTCAGCGCCCACTCGGCGTTGTAGAGACGGTCGGAGATCCAGTGGCGTATGGCCTCGGCCAGCGCCTCGTCCTGCAGCAGCATCAGGTGCACGTCGAGCAGGGCGTCGAGCTCGCCCGGCGCATCCTTGGGCATGTCTTCCTGCAGGCGGCGCAACTCGTCGATGACCGCGTTGCGCGCCGAGCGCGCGCGCTCGATCTCGGATTCGATCTGCTCGGGGCGGATGAAGTAGTGCACCACCTCCATGCGACTGGAGGCCACGACCACCGCACGCCCAATCGCAATACCCCGGGAAACGGCCAGGCCGTGGATTGCAAATGTCATAGCGACTGCCTTTTGTTGTTGGAGCCCATGCCGGCCAGGATGCACCGCCATGGCCTCCGGTGAAAGGTGCCCTGCCTGTGCCTGCCCCGCATGAAGCGTACTTGTGTTTGCCGCGTTGTCTGTTGCCGGGCCGCAGGCCCTGCGGGCGCACTGCCCGTACCGGCCGGGCGGCCGCGCTTACTGGCCCTCGCCGAACTTGTCGTTGATCAGCGCCACCAGGGCGTCCATGGCCTGCTGCTCCTGCTCGCCGTCGGTTTCCAGCACCACTTCGGAGCCCACGCCCGCAGCCAGCATCATCACGCCCATGATGCTCTTGGCATTGATGCGGCGCTCGCCCTTGGTCATCCATACGTCGCAGGGGAAGCTGCCGGCCAGCTTGGTGAGCTTGGCGGAGGCGCGGGCGTGCAGGCCCAGTTTATTGCTGATGGTGATGTTGGTCTTGATCATGGGAAGGTCGTGCGCTTTGGTTTTGTGGAGTGCTGTTGCCCACTTGCATGACCCCCTGGCTGCCGCCCACCATGGCGCGCGCCACCAGCGCATCCAGCGCTTCGTGGCGATAGCCTATGGAGCGCAGCAGCATGGGCAGGTTGACGCCCGCCACCAGCCGCGCGGGCAGCGGGGCCACCAGGCGCAGCGCCACGTTGCAGGGTGTGGCACCGAACAGGTCGGTGAGCACCAGCGTGGGCAGGTCCAGGCCGCCATGCGCATGCAGCAGCTCCCGCGCCCGGGACAGCGTGGCTTCCGGCGCCTCGTGCGCGGGCACGTCCAGGGCCAGCACATCGTCGGCGCTGTCGGCAAACACATGCAATGCGCATTCGCGCAGCGCATGCGCCAGCGGGGCGTGGGTGAGCAGAAGAATGCGCGTGGTCATGAAGTCACAGTTCTATGGCAAATTATGGCGCGCCGGCGGCAAGAGCCGACCAGGCCCCGGGGTGGGAGAGGGAAAAACCTATTGCAGCTTCAGCCCCGCAAAAAAGGTGTCCGCAGCCTGGGGGCGCGGCTTGTCGGCATAGATGACTGCGTGGTAGACGCGCACGCCCTCGGGCTCCAGGCTCGCAAACCACACGGCATGGCCGGTGAGCTTCCAGCCCTGGGGCCCCACGCCTTCGAAGGTGGTGCGCAGGGATTGCGGCAGGTTCAGCGCGCCCGCAGGCCGGAAGGTGCCGTCGCCTGCGGCATGCAGGGGCCGGGCGCTTTGCGCGGGCTCGCCCTGCGGCGCGGGATTGAGCTGACCCAGCACGGCTGCCTGCCAGTACGACAGGGTTTCGGCCGCGCGCTCGGGCTGCCGCACCAGGAAGTGCGAGATCGCATAGGTGGCGTAGTCGGCATCGCAGCCCTGCATGGTCATCTGCACCGTGCCCAGCCCCAGTTCCACGGGGCGTGTCGCGGTCTGGGCATCGCAGGGCAGCAGGGCCTGCAGCGGCGCACCCTGCACCTGCACCGTGCGCCAATTCAGCGTGGGGCTGCAGGCCGCCAAGGCCACTATGGCGGCGCCCATGAGTCCCCACATTCGTCCCGGCATCTTCATGCAGGCATTATCCTTAGCGCACATGGCAGGCCGCGCCCGCGCCGCCCTAGGGTTCACCCTGTGTCTGGTTTGCTGCCGCGGCTAAGCCGGTGCCAGGCAAGGAACTTTTTGCCTGGCGCGAGGTCCCATTTCCCTGGTCAGCACTGTGCTGACCATTTAGGCACAATTCATCGCTATGGCAAGCAAACATTGGATCGCAGGCGTTCTGGCTGCCGCCGTCTTGGGCGTCGGCGCATGGGTGTATTCGGGCGCCGGGCAATCGGCGGCGCCGCAGTCCACCTTCGTGCTGCTCGACGGCAGCCAGCAGACCACGACCGACTTCAAGGGCAAGGTCACGCTGGTGAATTTCTGGGCCACCAGCTGCACCACCTGCGTGGGCGAAATGCCCGAGGTCATCAACACCTACCAGAAGTACAAGGACCGGGGCTTCGACACCCTGGCCGTGGCCATGAGCTACGATCCGCCCAGCTATGTGGTGAACTTCGTCGAGTCGCGCAAGCTGCCGTTCAAGGTCGCGCTGGACAACACGGGCCAGGTGGCCAAGGCCTGGGGCGACGTGCAGCTCACACCCTCCACCTTCATCGTCAACAAGCGCGGCGAAATCGTGAAGAGCTACGTGGGTGCGCCCGACTTTGCCGAATTGCACAAGCTGATCGAGAAGCTGCTGGCCGAGCCCGCCACGGTCTGACGGTTTCAAAAGCATAGCTGCCAGCGCATGGCCCTCCTGCTTTTCAAGCCCAATACAGCTTGATGAATCGGCTTATCAAGCGCAGGCGGCTACAGAATTGAAAGCAACAACAAAAAACCGGCGTGCAGCCGGTTTTTTTGTGGGCGATCGCCGATCAGCGGTTGCGGAAGCTGTCGTGGCAGCTCTTGCAGCTGTTGGCCGCCGGGCCGAAGGCGGCCTTGAGGCTGTCGAGATTGCCCGTCTTGGCCGCGGCATTGAGCTTGACCACTTCGGCCTGCATCTTGTCCGACAGGTCGTGGAACTTGGCCTGCTCCTTCCAGACCTCGGGCTTGGCCTTGCCGCCTTCGGTACCGGCCGCGAAGCCGGCCCAGGGCAGCTTGGACATGAAGGCCACGATCTCGGCGCTCTCCTGCGCGGCCTTGGCATCGAAAGCCAGCTTGCCGTTGGCCATGGCGCCCAGGCGGCCGAAATGCGTGCCCAGCACGCTCAGCGCGCTCTGGCGGTACTTGATCGCATCTTCGGGCTTGGCGAACTGAGCCGAGGCAGGCAGGGTCGCGGTGGCGACCACGGCGGCCAGGGCCAGGGTGGAGAGAGCTTTCATCGGGACTTCCTTTCTTTTGAACAATGACAGACCGCAAGCGGTTGCCCGCGCAGTATGGCAGAGGCCGCGCCTGCGCCGGCAGGCATTTGTCGGGTGCGCTGCTGCGCTTTGCCACGGCGGCGGCAGGCGCACGCGGCACAATCGGGACACTGTTGCGCTATTTTTTTGAGGACTTGCCCAGGTTGACCGGCGCAAGCCCGGTTTGAAAAATTCCCGCCCATGACACAGCCCGCCCCTCTCACGCCACGCTCGCACCAGGTCCGCATCTGGGATCTGCCCACCCGCCTGTTCCACTGGCTGCTGGCCTGCGCCATCGTGGCCCTGGTGATCACGGCCAAGCTCGGCGGCAATGCCATGAACTGGCATCTGGTCCTGGGCCAGGTGGTGCTGGCCCTGATCATCTTCCGCCTGCTGTGGGGGGTGGTGGGCGGGCGCTGGTCGCGCTTCGCGCATTTTGTGCATACCCCTTCCGCGCTGCTGCGCCATCTGCGCGGCCAGGGCAGCGTGGAGGAAGGGGCCGGCCACAGCCCGCTGGGGGCGCTGTCGGTCTTTGCCATGCTGCTGGCGCTGGTCGCCCAGGTCGCGACAGGGCTGCTCAGCGACGACGAGATCGCCTTCAGCGGGCCGCTGACGCGCTTTGCATCCGGCGACACGGTGGCCGCGGCCACGAACTACCACGCCCATTGGGGCCAGTACCTGATCTATGCCCTGGTCGGCCTGCACCTGCTGGCCATCCTCGGCTACAGCCTGCGGCGCAAGGGCCTGGCCAGGGCCATGGTCACGGGCGACAAGCAGCTGCCCTCACCCGTTCCCGCCGCGCGCGACACGGCAGCCACCCGGGCGCTGGCCGCCGCGCTGGCCGTGCTGTCCTCCGGCATTGCCTGGTGGGTCAACAGCCTGGGAGCCGGTGGCGGTTTCTGAAGCAGCGCTACACTCGATGCTTCTTCATCATTGCGCAACGCCCGTGGACAAGCCTGCCGTGGACTTGCTGACGCCCTCCACCCCCGAAGAAATGGACGCCGTGCGCCAGATCTTCCAGGAGTACGCGGCCAGTCTGAACGTCGACCTGGAATTCCAAGGTTTCGAAACCGAGATCGCCGGACTGCCCGGCGACTATGCCCCTCCTCGAGGCCAGATCCTGCTGGCCAGCGTCGACGGTGCGATCGCCGGCTGCTGCGCACTGCGGCCGCTCGACGACTGCGACTATCCCAATGCCGCCGAGATGAAGCGCCTGTACGTGCGCAAGCCCTTCCGCGGCTTCGGCCTGGGCCGCCAGCTGGCCGAAGCCATGCTGGACGTGGCCCGCCAGGGCGGCTACGACCATGTGCTGCTGGACACGCTGGACGACATGGAATCGGCCCGCGCGCTGTATGTGGAGCTGGGCTTCGAATCCATCGAGCCCTACTACCACAACCCGGTCCCGGGCGCGCACTACCTCAAGGCGGACCTGTTCTGAGCTCTGAATGCAAAAAAGGCATTGCCGAATTGGCAATGCCTTTTCATATCGAGCACTCCCCATAAGGCCGGCGCACTCCAGAGCAGAGGGACGCCGAGCAAGAGCCGCCTCGCGGCGGGGGCGCCTAGCCGAAGGCGTCGTCCCCTTCAGGGGGAAGGCGCGCAGCGACTCAGGGGTATCAGTTACGCCTTGGCCTGGGCCAGCATGGTGTCGGCATCGCTGACTTCGAACTTGCCCGGGCCTTCCACGTTCAGCGTGGCGACCTTGCCGTCCTTGACCAGCATGGAGAAGCGGTTGGCGCGCAGACCCAGGCCCTTGCCGTTGAGGTCCAGCGTCAGGCCGGTGGCCTTGGCGAATGCGGCATCGCCGTCGGCGATCATGCGCACCTTGCCGCCCACCTTCTGGTCGCGGCCCCAGGCGCCCATCACGAAGGCGTCGTTCACGGACAGGCACCAGATCTCGTCCACGCCGGCAGCCTTGAGCTCGTCGGCCTTGGCCACGTAGCCGGGCAGGTGCTTTTCCGAGCAGGTGGGCGTGAAAGCGCCAGGCACTGCGAACAGCGCAATGGTCTTGCCGGCCAGCGCCTCGGGCAGCTTGACGGGGTTCGGGCCGATGCTGCAGCCGTTGCCTTCCACTTCCACGTACTCGGCCAATGTGACTGCGGGCAGGGCGTCTCCAACTTTGATCATCGCTATCTCCTTTGGTTGCTAACAGGGGCTGCCGACATGGCGGCCCAAATGAAAAAACGACCCACATTGTGGGTCGTTTTCAAGGGCCTTGCGCCGGTGTGCCGGGTTAGGCTTACACCAGAGCAGCCTTTTGCACCAAGCGGGTCGCAACCCAGTTCTTGGTCTTGGAGAGCGGACGGCTCTCGGTGATTTCGATCACGTCGCCCAGCTTGTACTCACCTTGCTCGTCGTGAGCGTGGTACTTGCTCGACTTGATCATGATCTTGTCGTAGATGGGGTGCTTGACGCGACGCTCAACCAGAACGGTCACGGTCTTGGCACGCTTGTCGCTGACCACCTTGCCAATCAAGGTGCGCTTGAGGGATGTTTTAGCTTCCGTCATGTCGGCTCCTTACTTGGCGGCTTGCTTTTCAGCAAGGATGGTCTTGGCACGAGCGATGTCGCGGCGCGTGGCCTTGAGGGTCGCGGTGTTGCCCAGTTGTTGCGTAGCCTTTTGCATGCGCAGACCGAAGTGGGCCTTTTGCAAGGACTTCACTTCAGCTTCCAGCGCGGCCACGTCTTTTTGGCGGAGTTCAGCAGCTTTCGTCATGTTGATCTCTCCTTAGGCACCAATTTGACGGGACACGAAGGTCGTACGCAGAGGCAGCTTTGCAGCGGCCAGGCGGAACGCTTCACGAGCCAGCTCTTCGGGAACGCCCACGATTTCGTAGAGCATCTTGCCGGGCTGGATTTCGGCCACGTAGTACTCGGGGTTGCCCTTACCGTTACCCATACGCACTTCTGCGGGCTTGGTAGAGATGGGCTTGTCCGGGAACACGCGGATCCAGATGCGGCCGCCACGCTTGACGTGACGGGAAATTGCACGACGTGCAGCTTCGATCTGGCGGGCCGTCAGACGGCCGCGGTCGGTGGACTTCAAACCGAAATCGCCGAAGGCAACGGAGTTGCCACGGGTTGCGATGCCGGTGTTGCGGCCTTTTTGTTCCTTACGGAACTTGCGGCGTGCAGGTTGCAGCATGTTTATTCTCCTTTACCGTCCGCTGCTGTAGCGGGCGCGTCAGTCTTGCGAACGCGCTTAACGGAATCAGCACCAGCGCCTACGGGCTTGTCGCTGCCATCGGCAGGAGCGGCATTGGTACCAGCGGGGCGGCGACCACCGCGGCCGGCGCCGTCACGACGGCCGTCGCGACGGGGACCACGAGGACGACGCTCGTCTTCGGGACGAGGCGTTTCCACGGCGGGCAGGTCGTTGCGGCCCAGGGTGTCACCCTTGTAGACCCAGACCTTCACGCCGATCACGCCATAGGTCGTCTTGGCTTCGGAGAAGCCATAGTCGATGTCGGCACGCAGGGTGTGCAGCGGCACGCGGCCTTCACGGTACCACTCGGTACGAGCGATTTCGATACCGTTCAGACGGCCGGACGACATGATCTTGATGCCCTGGGCACCCAGACGCATGGCGTTCTGCATGGCACGCTTCATGGCGCGGCGGAACATGATGCGCTTTTCCAGCTGCTGGCAGATGGAGTCGGCGATCAGCTTGGCATCGATTTCGGGCTTGCGCACTTCTTCGATGTTCACGGCCACGGGCACGCCCAGGCGAGTCGAGAGTTCCTTCTTCAGGTTCTCGATGTCTTCGCCCTTCTTGCCGATCACCACGCCCGGACGAGCCGAGAAGATGGTGATGCGGGCATTCTTGGCAGGACGCTCGATCAGAACGCGCGACACGGCGGCGTTCTTCAGCTTGGCCTTCAGGTACTCGCGCACCTTGATGTCTTCGGCCAGCATGCCGGCGAAGTCGCGGTTGCTAGCGTACCAGCGGCTCGCCCAGTTGCGGCTCACCGCCAGACGGAAGCCGGTAGGATGGATTTTCTGTCCCATATTCTTCCTTTAGGCCTCAGTTACCCACTGTCACGTAGATGTGGCAGGTAGGCTTGCTGATGCGGTTGCCACGGCCCTTGGCGCGAGCAGTGAAACGCTTGAGCGTGGTGCCTTGCTCGACGTAGATGGTCTTGACCTTCAGTTCGTCGATATCGGCGCCGTCGTTGTGCTCAGCGTTGGCGATAGCGGATTCCAGAACCTTCTTCACGATCACGGCAGCTTTCTTCTGCGTGAAGGTCAGAATGTTCAGGGCTTGATCCACCTTCTTGCCGCGGATCAGATCCGCGACCAGGCGACCCTTGTCAACAGACAGGCGGACGCCACGGAGAACAGCACGTGTTTCAGACATGTTCTATTCCTTACTTCTTGGCTTTCTTGTCCGCAGGGTGACCCTTGAAGGTACGAGTCAGCGCGAATTCACCCAGCTTGTGGCCGACCATCTGGTCAGTCACATAAACCGGCACGTGTTGCTTGCCGTTGTGCACGGCGATGGTCAGACCGATGAACTCGGGCAGAACCATGGAGCGACGCGACCAGGTCTTCACTGGCTTCTTGTCCTTGGTGGCGATGGCCTTTTCGACCTTGGCCAGCAAGTGATGGTCAACAAACGGACCCTTTTTAAGAGAACGAGTCATTTGCTACCCCTTACTTCTTGCGACGCGACACAATCATGCCTTGTGTGCGCTTGTTGTTACGGGTACGGTAGCCCTTCGTCAGATTGCCCCATGGGTCAACTGCGTGACGGCCTTCACCGGTACGACCTTCACCACCACCGTGCGGGTGGTCGATCGGGTTCATCACCACGCCGCGAACGGTCGGGCGGATACCCATCCAACGCTTCACACCGGCCTTGCCCAGTTGGCGCAGGCTGTGCTCTTCGTTGGCAACTTCACCGATGGTGGCGCGGCACTCGATGTGCACCTTGCGCACTTCGCCCGAACGCATACGCACCTGGGCGTAGATGCCTTCACGGGCCAGCAGCGTGGCGGACGTACCGGCCGAGCGGGCGATCTGGGCACCGGCACCGATCTTCAGTTCGATGCAGTGGATGGTCGAACCCACGGGAATGTTGCGGATAGGCAGGGTGTTGCCCACGCGGATGGGAGCTTCGGAGCCGCTGACGATGGTGGCGCCCACTTCCAGGTTGCGAGGAGCAATGATGTAGCGACGCTCGCCGTCGGCATAGCACACCAGAGCGATGTGGGCCGTACGGTTGGGGTCGTACTCGATGCGCTCGACCTTGGCGGGGATGCCGTCCTTGTTGCGCTTGAAGTCCACCACACGGTAGTGGTGCTTGTGACCACCGCCCTTGTGGCGCGTCGTGATGTGACCGTTGTTGTTGCGGCCGGCCTTCTGGTGCTGGGATTCCAGCAGAGGAGCATAGCCAGCACCCTTGTGCAGGTGGTCACGCGTGACCTTCACCGTGCCGCGTTGGCCGGGGGTCGTCGGTTTGAGCTTGATAACAGCCATGATTAAGCAGCCTCCCCAGACAGGTTCAGCTCTTGACCGGGCTTGAGCATCACGTAAGCCTTGCGCACGTTGTCGCGGCGGCCCACGGTCTTGCCGAAGCGCTTGGTCTTGCCCTTGGTGTTCACCACGGAAACGCCAGCCACTTCCACCTTGAACATCAGTTCCACGGCGGCCTTGATTTCGGGCTTGGTAGCGTTCTGCAGCACCTTAAACGTCACAGCGTTGGACTTTTCGGCAACCAGAGTGGCCTTTTCGGACACGATGGGAGCGACCAACACTTGCATCAGACGACCTTCGTCAAACTTGAGCGTGCTCATGCGAACATCTCCTTGAGTTTGTCGATCGCACCCTTGGTCACGAGCACTTTCTTGTAGTGCACCAGCGACACGGGGTCGGCGTAGCGCGGCTCAACCACGAACACGTTCTTCAGATTGCGGGATGCCAGGTACAGGTTCTCGTCGATCTCTTCGGCGATCACCATGACCGAGGACTCCAGGTTCATGGCCTTGAACTTGTCGGCCAGCACCTTGGTCTTGGGTGTATCCAGCTTCAGCGATTCCACCACGGCCAGGCGGCCTTCGCGGGCCAGCTGGGACAGGATGGAAGCCATACCGGCGCGGTACATCTTCTTGTTGATCTTCTGCGAGAAGTTTTCTTCCGGCAGGTTCGGGAAGATGCGACCGCCGCCACGCCACAGGGGCGAGGAGGACATACCAGCACGTGCACGGCCGGTACCCTTCTGCTTGAAGGGCTTGGCAGTGGTGTGACGCACTTGCTCACGGTCCTTCTGGGCGCGGGTGCCCTGGCGTGCGTTGGCACGGTAGGCGATCACCAGCTGGTGGACCAGGTCTTCGTTGAATTCACGGCCGAACACGGTCTCGGGTGCATCGAACTTCGATGCGGCCTGGCCTTGTTCATTCAGGAGTTCGAGCTGCATTAGTTCGCTCCTTTAGAAGCTTTAGCCTTGATGGCGGGACGCACTGTCACAAAGCCACCCTTGGAGCCAGGAACAGCGCCCTTGATCAAGAGCAGTTGACGTGCTTCGTCGATACGAACCACATCGAGGTTTTGTGTAGTGACGGTCTCGTCGCCCATGTGGCCGGTCATGCGCTTGCCGGGGAACACACGACCGGGGTCCTGTGCCATACCGATCGAGCCGGGGACATTGTGCGAACGGCTGTTACCGTGCGATGCGCGCTGCGAACCGAAGTTGTGACGCTTGATCGTGCCGGCGTAACCCTTACCGATGGAGGTGCCTTGCACGTCCACCTTCTGGCCGACGCTGAACAGTTCTGCCACGGGCAGGACGGCACCAGCGGCATACTTGCCAGCGGTTTCTTCGGTCACATGGAATTCACGGGTCACTTCACCGGCTTCGACGCCCGCCTTGGCGAGGTGGCCAGCTTGAGGCTTGGTCACGCGAGATGCCTTGCGCGAACCGAATGTGACCTGCAGGGCCACGTAGCCATCGTTCTCTTGGGTTTTGACCTGAGTCACGCGGTTGTTGGAAACATCCACCACTGTGACAGGCACTGCGTCCCCATCATCAGTGAACAGACGCATCATGCCCACCTTGCGACCCAGCAACCCCAGGGAGTTGCTCAGACTCATTTGTTTGCTCCAAAACTTCCGCCGCTGAAACTGCAATTGGCCCAGCGTTGCGCTTTGCTTGCTGCAAGCTCGCGCACGAAAGAAGGTTAATAAAACTTCGCATCAAAGGCGAAGCCCCAAATTTTAACGCGAACTGCTTTTTCAAGCAAGTTCGCGTTAAACAAAGACCTTCAAAAGCCTTTCCGGGCAAGCCCGGAAAGGCTGTCGAACTTCTTATTGCAGTTTGATTTCGACGTCCACACCTGCGGGCAGGTCCAGCTTCATCAGGGCGTCAACCGTCTTGTCGGTCGGGTCGACGATGTCCATCAGACGCTGGTGCGTGCGGATTTCGAACTGGTCGCGGCTGGTCTTGTTGACGTGCGGCGAACGCAGGATGTCGAAACGCTTCATGCGGGTCGGCAGGGGCACGGGGCCCTTGACGATGGCGCCGGTGCGCTTGGCGGTGTCAACGATCTCGGCTGCAGACTGATCGATCAGCTTGTAGTCGAAAGCCTTCAGGCGGATACGGATCTTTTGCTTAGACATTGTGAATTCCTAGCTTTCCTAAGAATTACTCAATGATCTTGGCAACCACGCCGGCGCCCACGGTACGGCCGCCTTCGCGGATAGCGAAGCGCAGACCTTCTTCCATGGCGATGGGGGCGATCAGCTTCACGGTGATCGACACGTTGTCACCAGGCATCACCATTTCCTTGTCGGCGGGCAGCTCGATGGAGCCGGTCACGTCGGTCGTACGGAAGTAGAACTGGGGACGGTAGTTGTTGAAGAAGGGCGTGTGGCGGCCGCCTTCGTCCTTCGACAGCACGTACACCTCGGCGGTGAAGTGGGTGTGGGGCTTGATGGAGCCGGGCTTGCACAGCACCTGGCCGCGTTCCACGTCTTCACGCTTGGTGCCGCGCAGCAGCAGACCGACGTTGTCGCCAGCCTGGCCCTGGTCCAGCAGCTTGCGGAACATTTCCACGCCAGTGACGGTGGTCTTCTGGGTGTCCTTGATACCGACGATTTCGATTTCTTCGCCGACCTTGATGATGCCGCGCTCGATACGGCCGGTCACCACGGTGCCG
>NZ_BCNT01000027.1 GCF_001544075.1 Comamonas terrae | reverse complement strand
GGCCCGGCTCCTATGCTTGCAAGAGAAGTATGGCCGCTCGCGGCTTGGAGAAAGCCTCAGAACCCCAGGCTCGCCAGCAGGTCGTCCACCTGCGACTGCGAAGTCACCACGTCGGGCGTGTTCTCGGGGTCGACCACGGGGCCGGCCAGGTGCTCAGCCGGCTTATCCTGCGGCGCAGCCGCCGCGGCCTGCGGATCGGGAGAGGTCTGGATCAGCAGCTCCACCAGCTGCGATTCCAGATCGGCGGCCAGTGCCACCACACGGGCAATCACCTGGCCGGTGAGGTCGTGGAAGTCCTGCGCCATCATGATCTCGGTCAGATGGGCGTCGGCCTGCTGCGAGCCTTCCTCCACTTCCTGCAGAAAATTCATGATGTGGCCTTTGGCCACGGCTGCCACGGGGTCCTTGATCAGGTCGGCGCGCATGGTGCGCACGCGCTCGGCCAGCGCATCCTGCTGGGCCTTGGCCACTTCCACACGGCCCAGCACCTTTTCGGCGGCTTCGCCGGTCAGGCGCGCTATGTAGGAGAGGCGGCTTTGCGCATCCGGCAGCTCACCCATGCTGCCACGCAGCCGGTCCGCATAACCCAGCTCATTGAGCGAGTCGTGCAACTGGCGCGTGAGCAGGCCAATCTTGTGGTGGACGTTGCCGGCCGGAGCCTCCGGGCTGCTGCTGTTCATGGCTTACATGCCCAGTTTCTTGAGGATCAGGTTGACCTTCTCCTCCAGCGTGGCCTTGGTGAAGGGTTTGACGATATAGCCGGCTGCGCCGCCCTGGGCTGCGGCCACGATGTCCTCCTTGCGCGCCTCGGCCGTGACCATGAGCACGGGCAGGTGCTTGAGCTTGTCGTCCTGCTTGATTTCCGCCAGCAGCTGGAAACCGTTCATGTTCGGCATGTTGATGTCTGTGACGACAAAGTCGAACTTGCTCGAGCGCAGCTTGTGCAGGGCTGCCACGCCGTCTTCCGCTTCGTCCGCATCGGGAAAGCCGCTTTCCTTGAGCAGATTGCGCACGATGCGGCGCATGGTGGAGAAGTCGTCAACAATCAAAAAGCGCAGGGCATTAGCCACGAGAGGCCCTTTCGGTCATAGAGGTCTGGGATACGGCCATTTTGGTAACAATTTGAATCATCATGGCAATTGGCGTGCATTGTCCTGCTTTTCGGCACTCCGAGCAGGAACTTCAGAACTTGTTACAAAGACTTCGTTCTCACTCAGGGAAACCTCCGGGGCAGGCGTTGCAGAAGCGTTTCTGGCCGCTGTGCGCGGCGCGGTGGCCTGTGGCGCCTGGACCGGCCGGGGGCTGGCGCCGGCAGCGAGGTCGGCGGTGCCGATCTTTTCTGCATGATTGGAGCCCAGCAGCCGCTTTTCAGCTTCCTTGGTCAGCACCGTGATGGTGATGCGGCGGTTCTGCGGTGCGCGCGGCTCATCCGGCAGCAGCAGGTCGCTGTCGGCCAGGCCCAGCACGCGCGCCAGCTGGTTCAAGGGCATGCCGGCGGCCACCAGTTCGCGGCGCGAAGCGTTGGCGCGGTCGGCCGACAGTTCCCAGTTGCTGTAGCCGCGGTCGCCGTTGCCGTAGGGCGCGGCATCCGTATGGCCCGAGAGGCTGATGCGGTTTTCCGCATTGGACAGGGCCGAGCCCACTTCGCGCAGAATGTCGCGCATATAGGGCTTGAGCACGGCGCTGCCGCTGTCGAACATGGGTCGGTTCTGCTCGTCCACGATCTGGATCTGCAAGCCGTCGGGCGTCATCTCGGTGCGGATCTGCGAGCGGAATTCATTCAGGCGCGCATTGCTGGCGATCAGTGCGTCCACCTTGGCCTTGAGCGCCTGGATGCGCTTGGCGTCCTGGGTAACGGCATCGGACTTTTCCGAGGCGGTGCTGGAGCGGCGGTTGGAGGTATCGTCGTTCTCGGACCGGCGCACCTGGCCGTGCACCTTGGCCAGGTCGTTACCGCCGCCGGGGATGATGCTGGAGCTGTTGCCCGAGCCATCGCCGCCGGCCATCGAGACCTTCAGCGGCGAGGAAAAATAGGCCGCAATGCCCTGCAGCTCGCCCTTGGCGGTGGAGCCGAGCAGCCACATCAGCAGAAAGAACGCCATCATGGCCGTCATGAAGTCGGCATAGGCGATCTTCCAGGCGCCGCCATGCGCGCCATGGGCGCGTTTCTTGACGCGCTTGATGATGATGGGCTGGAGTTTCTTTTCAGCCATGGCGGCCTCCGCGCCAGGGCGCTGTTGCGCTGAGCTGCATGGTTTCCGGCATCACTTCTTGCCCTTGACGTGGGCTTCGAGCTCCAGGAAGCCCGGGCGCTCGGTCGAGAAAAGCACCTTGCGGCCGAACTCGATGGCCGTAGCCGGGTTGTAGCCCTGCATGCTGGCCAGCAGCGTGGCCTTGATGCATTCCAGTTCCTTGGCCGCGTCCTGCGCGCGCTGCTCTATCAGCGCCGCCATGGGCTCCACCAGCGCATAGGCCAGCAAGATGCCCAGGAATGTGCCGACCAGGGCCGAGGCGATCATGCCGCCCAGCACCGACGGCGGCTGGCCCACCGAGCCCATGGTGTTCACCACGCCCAGCACGGCGGCCACGATGCCGAAAGCCGGCAGCGCGCCCGCGAGGCGATTCAGGGCTCCGACCGGGCCGTGGGCCTCGGCGTGGTGGGCATCGATCTCGCTGTCCATCAGCGCTTCGATCTCGTGCGAATTGAGATTGCCCGACACCATCATGCGCAGATAGTCCGTGAGGAACTCGACGACATGGTGGTCGGCCAGCAACTCGGGATATTTCTGGAAGATGGCCGATTCATGGGGTTCTTCCACATCGCCCTCGATGGACATCAGGCCTTCCTTGCGTGCCTTCTGCAGCAGCTCGTACAGCAGGGCCATCAGCTCCATGAAGCGTGCCTTGTTGTGGCGGGTTGCCTTGACTGCTGCCGGAATGGCCTTGGCCGTGGCCTTGAGCACCTTGGGCTGGTTGCAGACGATGAACGCACCCAGGGCGCCGCCGCCGATGGTCAGCATTTCAAAGGGCAGGGCCTTGGCGAGAACCGAAACGTTGCCGCCGTGCAGCACGTACACGCCGAAGATACAGCCGAAGGCGACGATGTAACCAATAAGGACAAGCATGGGGGGGATTGTGAGGGGGGTGACTGGCGAGGTATGGCTGGAAAAGCCAGGGGATCTGCCCTTACATCGGCAGCTTTCGGTGTTTTTGTAGGGGGCTTGTTGAGGCAAAGTAACACTGGCAAATACTGTCCGGCACGTGCTCTTTCCTGGTATGGCTCTTCGGACTTCTTCGACAAGGACCTGAAAATGAAATGCAGCATCGTGATCCCCGTGGGTCCAGGCCATGCGACTTTGGTGCACAGAGCCACTGCTTCCGTGTACCAAGCCATTGCGAAAGGCAAGGGAGCGTTTTCAGAGATCGATGTTCTGTGCTGGGATGATGCGGCTGGGCAAGGGCGCTCAAGGGCCAGGAACCTGGCTGTCCGGCAGGCTGTGACGCAGAATTCGGACTGGATTTTCTTTCTGGATGCCGACGACTTGCTTGCTGAAGATGCGTTCGAGCAGGTTGCGGGCCATCTGGAGCATTACGACGCCATCTGGGGTGCCATCCATGAATCTTCTCCCGATGGCAGCAGTCGTATGATACGACCGAATCAGATAATGCCCATTCATGGCCTTGAGGATATTCTCAAGCATGACCCGTTTCTTACATTGCAGATGGGCCATTTTGTCAAGGCGCGCATCGCTTTGGAAAATCCGTTTGATGAGAAAATGGATTGCGGGGAAGATTTCAAATACTATCTGCAGTTATGGCGAAAATATACCTGTCTCAAGTCTGAACAGCCGCTTTTCTTTAATGTCAGAGGACAGCATTCGACAGGGCCGCGCTCTGCATCGGGAGGGGATTGGAGACGGGCTGTTGGTAATGTGTTTGCACAGTTTTGCCAAGAAAACGATGTAGTGGTCGATATTGATTTTGCAGGGAAAAATGCAAAATTCCAATTGAGCAATACTCTGGACCATATTCAGAATTATCTGGCCAACGAGATGTTCTTTGAGGCCCGGGAATTGGTCGAAACCCTGTACATCCTGCCACGGCAGCCGCATATTGTGGATGTGGGCAGCAATATCGGAAACCATGCTATCTTCTGGAGTTGTATTGCCGATGCCGCCAGAATCGACTGCTTTGAACCGGTGACGACCAATGCGATCCAGTTGCGCAGGAATTTCGAAATCAACGGTATCGATCCGTCGCGCTATCAGGTGCATGAATTGGGCATGGGTAGCAGGCCATGCACTGCGATGCTAGGGCATTTCGACATTGCCAATCAGGGTGCGAGCCGCTTGAATGTGGCGCAGGGAGGGGCCATCCGCGTCGAGACCCTGGATGGGCATGCTTTTGGTGCGGCCATTGATCTGCTGAAAATCGATGTGGAAGGCATGGAGCTGGAGGTTCTGGAAGGCGGGCGCCAGCTGATCCAGCAGCAGCGCCCTCTCATCATGATCGAGGTCGGCAACGCTAACAAAGGCTGCTTCTTTTCCTGGGTTGTCGAGAATGGCTACCGGGTCCATCGTGCCTTTGAGTTGGTGCATGCAAGCAATTACTTGCTGTGTCCGATTGCAGAGCGGTCGGATTTCTACCGCAACGGGACGGTGGCAACCCGGCAGTGGGTGCCCAAAGCACCATTGGCACCGCAGCAAGAGCCTTGCGGCTGGGCGCTGGCGGACTTCGTCCGGGCGCAAGCACAGGGCCGTCGCGTGCTGGAGCTCCAAGGTAATGTTTCGACCGGTTGGCGTATGGTGGATGCGGTTACCGGGCAGGTGCAGCAGCAGGGGGGCGATCTGGTGAAGATATTGCAGGTGCTGGACGCGGCGGCTGGCGACTGCCTACTGCTGGCGGACGTGATACAGGTCCTGGAGCAGGAGACGCTGGAAGGCTTGTGGGCCGATATGCCACCGGTTCAGGTCTGGCTGCAGGGCCTCATGGACGCTCGCTGGAATCGAACATTCGCGGGCCGGCATATTTACAGAGATGCTGAATTCTATATTCAGCAAGCCAATGTGCATGGTTTCCGTCTGATGAAGTATCAAAAGATACCGCATAAATCGGCATCCAGTATGGACTTTCAGCTGACCAATGAGTCGACTTTCCTGGTGTTTTCGCGATGAGATCGGAGCCTCGCATCCTGCAAAAGCTGTTTGGGCTGGCCGAAAATGAACGGTTTGAGAAAGTGGTGGAAGAATATCTTGCCGCCATCGGCCGGAACCCGGAATATATTGCGCTCTATCATGCGTTGGCCCTGTACTGCGCAAAATCGCGGCGACTCGATATGGCATACGTCGCTCTCGAGACGGCGCTCCAGCAGAATCCGGAGCATGCGGGCAGCTGGTTCCACATGGGGCAGATTTTGTATGAAAAAATGGACTTTCAGGGCAGCGTGGACTGTTATAGGAAATCCATAGAGATCGAGCCTTCTGCCAAAAGCATCTTTCATTTATCGCTTTCACAGTTATCTGCAGGTTATCTCGCAGACGGTGCGACAAACTATGCATATCGGTTCAGTGATGAGGATTTGACGGTCTTCCAAAAGCTTTCGCTTTGGGCGCCTGCAGCGAAATCACGCAAGGTGCTTGTCTGGGCTGAGCAGGGATTGGGCGATGAAATCATGTTTTCGCGCTTCTTTGTCTTTCTGCGGGATCTGCCCTGCGAATTCACGGTGGAGTGCGACCGTCGCCTGCTAAGAATGTATGCCGAGAATTTCCCCTGGCTGCATTTCGTGCAGCGTCCGCCAAAAGGTCAGTCCCGGCCTCCGGCTGATCTGGCGGGTTTCGACGCTCACTTGCCTGTGGGCGGTTTGTTCACGCTCTGGCCGGAGCGGGTCCATACGCCGCCCCTGATGGAGCCTGTACTGCGTCCCGTTTCAGAGAAACGGACGGAATTGGATTGGTGTCGGCAGCCTGACAAGCAATATGTGGGCATCAGCTGGCTGAGCATGAATGAAGATTTCGGTGCACTGCGCTCCGTGAGCATGCAGGCACTGCTGTCCGCTTTCGATCCATCGCGGCATGCTCTGGTCAATCTGCAGTACCTGGCGCCACCGCAAGACCTGGAAATGGCCCGGCATGCCGGCTTTGAACTTGTCGATACGGCCGATTGCTTCTCCGACGTGGAAGGCATGGCTTGGCTCATTTCCCGCTGCGATCATGTGGTCAGCATCGACAACACGGCGCTGCATCTGGCAGGCGCCATGGGTGTACACACCTGGGGGTTGATACCTCACCTGCCGAACTGGCGCTGGCAAATCTGCGGCGGCAGCTGTGGCTGGTATCCGCACGTGCAGCTCCTGGTCCAAGAGCAGGAGGGCAGCTGGAATACCGAGCTGCTCAAATTGCGACAGCTCCTGAGCTGAGGGAATTTTTCGCCGCTGATCCGGGCATTGCTTGGGTGCACTTCGAGGCACCATGCACAGTATGCCCCCGCAATCCGCCATGACAGTGCCGCTACCAATGACCGATACCACGCCTCTGCAGCAAGCCCTCAAATTGCACGAGCAATGGGAATACGAGGCCGCGAGGCAAGCCTATGCCCAGGCCCTGGAGCAAGATCCGGACAATGCCCAGGCACTTTACGGCATGGGGCTGCTGCTGGGCCAGCATATGCTGCGCAGCGCTGATGCATTGCCGTACCTGGAAGCCGCCATCGGCGCCAATCCCCGAGCCTTCATCTACTGGCGTACCTATATCAACATGCTGATCCGTGAAGGATTGCTGGATATGGCGGACATGCTGATTGGCATGGCACGCAAGCAGAACATGCCGGAAATTTCGCTGGAGCAGCTGAAAAAGGACCTGGTCTTGGCTCGCGGCGAGGAAGCTGCCGCCTTTCTCGAGGCACAAGCGGCCCTGTTGCCTGAACTTGCTCCCGCTAAGAAAGTGCTTCCGCACGCCGAGCCTGACTTGCCGCCGGGGCCTGTACAGGCGTTGGCACAGCTGCTGCAACTGCGCAAATTCGGTGCTGCCAGTGAGAAGTTGGCGGTGCTGCAGCGCCAATACCCGCGCAGTGCATTGCTATGGCAAGCGCGTATCAATCTGGAACAGGAGCGCGGCCATCGTGAAGCCGCCTTGGCCGCAGCCGCCAGTGCAGTACGGCAACTGCCGGGTGATCTTGGACTGCAAATGCTGCAAGGCGAATTGCTGCTGGAGGGCGAGCAGCCCGTCCAGGCCGAGCGGTCTTTGCGGGCGGCGCTGGCTTTACAGCCCGATGTGGTCAAGCTTTACTGGCTATTGGGCGATGCTCTAGCTGCCCAAGGCAGGGTGCAAGAGGCCTATCCCTGGTATGTGCATGCCTTGCTGCGAGCTGCCGATGAAGGCGACAAGGCGCAGGCGCTGATGGCTTTGTCCAAGGCATTGCATGGTGAAGAAAAATACCAAATTGCCGCGCAGTTGCTGGCCCTGCTGATGCTGCAGGCATCAAGCACCCGCATGTATATGGCCTGCGGCTATTGGCTCCATGCCCTTGGCTGGCAATTGCAGGCCGAGATGGCTTACCGCATGGCGCTTCAAAATGAGCCAGCCTCTCAGGATGCCTTGACTTCCTTGGCTGTCGTTCTCAGGCAGGACAGAACTCGATTGTCGGAATGCGCAGCTTGCCTGCGTCGCGTGCTCGCTCAGCAGCCTGAGCCCCAAATGCGTGCTTTGGTACTTCACGATCTGGCTCATGTGCTTTTGCAGCAAAAGCAATGGGAAGAATGCGATGAAGTGTTGGACCAGCTTCTGGAAGAAGATGGCTCCGCATTGCGCACTCACCGTTTGCGCTGCGTGGCGCAGCTCGAAAAAGAAGATCTGGACAAATTGGCACAAGCCCTGGAGCAGGGGCTGGCACATCATCCTGGCGAGCATGACCTGGTTTATGCAGAAGCTCTGTATTGGGGCAAGCGCGGTGATGTACGAAAGGCCATGGAACACTATGACGAATTGCTTGCCCGGTATCCGGACAGTACCGGTGGGCATAGTGCCCGGCTGCACATCATGATGCATTCTCCCCATACCAATCCTGCACAGCTGGGAGCAGCTTGCAGGTCGTATGGCGAGTTGATGCAACGGCAGCACGGTGGCAATGGCATTGCAGGGCACGCAAATACCCCTCTCCCCCACAAAGTTCTACGCATCGGTTTTGTCTCTGCGGACCTGCGCAGTCATGCCGCAGCCAAGTTCTTCCTGCCTGTCATGCGTGAGCTGAGCAAGCGTCAGGATATGGAATGCATCGCTTACTGCAACAATCCAACCTATGACGAGGTATCCGACCATTTCATGAAACTGTTTGCTCAGTGGCGCAATGTGAGGGATATGTCGGCTCAATCCGTGGAGCGATTGGTGCGCGATGATGGCATCGACATCCTCTTTGATCTCAGCGGCCATACCTCAGGACATCGGTTGGATGTATTCGCCCGCCGTGCCGCACCGCTGCAGCTGACCTGGATCGGCAACCCGGGCAGCACTGGGTTACAGACCATGGATTACATGGTGCTCAGCGATTTGCTGCTGGATGGCCAAGCCGTGCGCCAGCAACTGACCGAAAACATGCTGCGCCTGCCGCTGGCCTATGTCTTCGAGGGCGGAATCCACTCCGAACCCGTGGCGCCTTTGCCTGCGCTGCGTAACGGATATCTGACCTTCGGCTCCTTCAACAGGCTGGTCAAGGTCAACCGCGAAGTCGTGGCTATCTGGGCACAGGTACTGCGCAGCGTACCTGACGCACGCATGGTCATTGGTGCCTGCGACCCCTCCGGCCCGCCGCCTCATCTGCAAGAGTGGCTGAAGGAAGAAGGCATCGACGAGCAGCGTGTACGCTTCATCTCCAGAACAAATTTTGGCGCCTACATGAAGGCGCATGCCGACATCGACATCTGCCTGGACACCTTTCCTTTTTCTGGAGGCGTTGTCACCAATCATGCGCTCTGGATGGGGGTGCCCACATTGACTCTGACGGGCGAGCTGCTGTGCGGTCGCCAGTCCGCCGAAGTGCTGGCCCGCGTCGGTCTGGCGGCCGATTTCGCAGCGCGCAATCCGCAGGAACTGCTGTACCTGGCCCGCCATTGGAGTGACAACCTGGAGCAATTGTCTTCCATCCGCCAGGCGCTGCGCCCCGTGCTGCAGGCACAGGAAAGTGGCCAGGCCGGCATGGTATCGCAGGCACTGGCCCTGGGGCTGCGTCAGGCCTGGACGCGTTGGTGCGAAGGCAAGCCCGCGGTTGATCTGTGCGTCAGCTACCAGGACCTGGGCCTGGAGCCGCCGCGGATGCTTTCCATCGCTGCCACACCTGAGGTGATGGCCGGATAAATTTTCCAGTTGACACCCCTGCCGTCCTATAAAACACGGGAAAAGTGTTCTCTATAGGGAAGCCTCTTGCCGTAGGTGTCAATTGCCATGAGAAGCTTGCCAGCTGGTGAGCTTGGGCTGGAGGCGTGCAGCTTCAGTCAGCGCATTGCGCCGCGCCTTCTACATCATCGGCGCAATCTGCGTGGCGGCCACCGGGCGAACGCGGTATCGGCCCGGTCAATGCCCCTGGAGTCGGCCCGGATGAGCCAGCCGAACGAGACACTGGTCGGCTGACTCTTGCGCCACTCCTGCCACAGAGATGGGTAAGCGCAGGCTGTGCAGCTGTCGTACCGGCCTTGTCGTCTTTGTCATCGTTTGTTCGGCCTGGATTCGGGGCCCGAAATCGGTTGGCTCAATAGAAACGCTTGCTTGCGGGTAGCGCCGCTGCTATGGCTACAGCGGATTACGCCGCAGACGGAAATGGTTCGCATTTGTGCGTTAGCGCCATCATGTACCGACTGTTTCTACCGGTGAGTCGATTCCGCGGAGTCGGCAGCAAGGGTCTGCATTCCACGATGCTGGACTCCTTTTCTGCAAAAAAAACCAAAAAACTCCTCAAGTCCGTCCTCGGGCCGCCGAAAACACCATCAGCAGATGGATGAAGCAAAAGAACGCATCCACAGCTAGTTCAGAAGTCTTGAATTTCACTGAGGAGTTACCGCCATGACCATGTCCATCAACACCAACCTGCAATCGCTCAACGCCCAGCGCAACCTGAGCACTTCGCAGTCCTCGCTGTCCACCACCATGCAGCGCCTGTCTTCCGGCCTGCGCGTGAACAGTGCCAAGGACGACGCTGCAGGCCTGGCTATTGCTGAGCGCATGAATGCACAGGTCCGTGGCATGAATGTGGCGGTTCGCAACGCCAACGATGGCATCTCGCTGGCACAGACTGGCGAAGGCGCGCTGAGCAAGATCACCGACAATCTGCAGCGCATGCGTGAACTCGCCGTTCAGGCTGCCAACGGCACCAACTCCACCAATGACCGTCTCTCGATGGACAAGGAGTACAAGCAGCTGGGTGAAGAAATCGCCCGTGTCACCAACAACACCGAGTTCAACGGCAAGAAACTGCTGCAGGCCGATGCGACCTTCACCTTCCAGGTGGGCGCGAACACTGCAGCCGACAACCAGATTGATATCAAGGCTGCTGCAGCGACGGGCTACGGCGGTACCGCTGCATCGACTGCAACGCTGGGCACCGACGCTTCGGCTGCTTTGAGCGAAGTCAGCTCCATTGATGCTGCATTGAAGGAAGTCAGCGACATGCGTGCGACTTTCGGTGCCTCCCAGAATCGTTTTGAAGCCACGATTGCCAACCTGCAAGTCGCTTCGGAAAACACGGCATCGGCTCGTTCGCGTATTACCGACGCAGACTTTGCCACCGAAACTGCCAATCTGAGCCGCGCTCAGATCCTGCAGCAAGCAGGTACCGCCATGGTGGCTCAAGCCAATCAACTGCCGCAAGGTGTGCTGTCGCTGCTGCGCTGATTGCAGCAGTCCATGCCGGCCGAATGCGGCTGGTATGGCAAACGCGGACCGACAAAAAGGCAATGCGCTCTGGTGGGCGCATTGCCTTTTTTTAAGGCAGCAAGTGCCTGACTGTTTGGATCTTGATGAGCGCAGACTACATGCGGAAATACTGGGCGGCCAGCTGGTGGATTTCTGCTTCGCTGCGCGGGCTGTTGCTGGCGACAGCCCAGATGTCAAATGCTTCAGGTCTGGCGACCGAGGCGACAATCGGAAAGCCTGCGGCGCGCAGGGCGTCGTTCATCGACTGCCAGGTAAAGCCGCAACGGTGAGCCATGTAGAGATTGCCTTGTGCCATGGCCGCGCGATGGCCGTACAGGATGTCCAGAGGACTGATGGGACCTGCTGCGGAAATATAGGCGGGTTCCGTGAGCTGGCCGCTGGCGACAAGGGCGCAAACGGATTGCATGTCAGGGCAGGTGATGATGGCGAAGCCATCGGGCTTGAGAACGCGCCGGAACTCGGCAAGAGCCAGAGGCACTTCATGGGGATAGAGGTGCTCGATGTTGTGGCTGGAGTAAATGGCGTCCACCGACGCATCGTCCACGCTGGACATATCTGTCATGGTGCCGATGAGGTCGGGGGCGACACTGGCGTCAATGTCCAGCCGTAGTTCCTGCCAGGCATCGGTGTTGAAGCCGGGCGTGGTCCCGTGCTTGCGCTGGGGGCCGCAGCCCACGTGCAGAAAAGTCTTTGTCATGGAGAGGTAGGGGAAGAGCGCCGGATCGTGGCGGTGATGGAAAGTCTGCCAAGCCTATCCAGGCTTGTTGGCGCGAACGATGGAAATTGGCGGGGGAAGCAGGCGTTTATCGCTGTTTAGGCGTGGCGTGGCATCAGCACAATGCAATGCATCAGATAGGCAGGGCTGGGTAAAGTCTGGCGCGCTGTCTGACGTTCCTGTGGCCGTCAATGATGGGGGCCGGGGAGCGGCAAGCCATCATTGTTCGTGCCTAACGAGGAGTTGCCCATGGCATCCACCATCAACACCAATCTTATTTCGCTGAACGCGCAACGTAACCTAAGTGCTTCCCAGAGTTCGCTGGCAACGACCATGCAGCGCCTGTCTTCGGGCCTGCGCGTGAACAGCGCCAAGGATGACGCCGCAGGCCTGGCCATTGCCGAACGCATGAATGCGCAGGTACGCGGCATGAATGTGGCCATGCGCAATGCCAACGACGGCATTTCCATGGCGCAGACCGCCGAAGGCGCACTGAGCAAGATTACCGACAATCTGCAGCGCATGCGCGAGCTGGCCGTGCAGGCCGCCAACGACACTAACAATACGACCGACCGCGGTTCATTGGACAAGGAGTTCAAGCAGCTGGCCGAGGAAATCGCTCGTGTGACGACAAGTTCCAAGTTCAATGGTCTGCCGCTGCTGACGAATACCAATCCCGTCGAGTTCCAGGTGGGGGCGAATACGGGTTCGGACAACCAGATTACGTTGCAGGGGGTGGACCTGAAGGCCGCTGCGCCCGGCGGCCTGGGTGTGGTTGCGGGTACTCCCGACACCTTGGGCGGCCCGCTGGGCTCCTTGTCCGCGACTGCCGTGGATGCAAGCGCCGCACGTGCTTCGATGGATGCCATCGATCAGGCCCTGGACTTGGTGAACTCCCACCGCGCAACATTTGGTGCTGCCCAGAATCGTTTTGAAGCCGTAGTTTCCAACCTGCAGGTGGCTTCGGAAAATACGGCCGCAGCCCGTTCGCGCATCACCGATGCGGACTATGCGCAGGAAACCGCCAATCTGAGCCGCACGCAGATCCTGCAGCAAGCCGGGACGGCCATGCTGGCGCAGGCCAACCAGATGCCGCAGTCGGTGCTGAAACTGATTCAGTAAATTGCCGGGGCTTTGGTGGAGCCGTAGCCCTCAAGTTCAAAGATGGTGTGCCGATAGGACGTTGGTGGGATCGTCTGTGTAAAGGCGATCTTGCTGACGGCTTGGTACTGAAAAGGAGAATGCTATGGCGGGGACCATAAGTTCGGCAGGTATTGGCGCTGGTATCGATGGCAATTCGATCATCAGCCAACTGACAGCCTTGCAGAGAAGCCAGCCGCTTCAGCGGCTGAAGGATGCTGCGTCGTCTCTCGATACGCAGATATCGACAGTGGGCACTTTGAAGTCCTTGATGTCCACGCTGCAGGATGCTGCGCGCAAGGTGACGGACAAGGGTGCCTGGCAACTGGCGACGGCGACTTCGTCCAATACGGCGGTGGCGGTGAAGGTGACGGGGGCGGCCATGCCCAGCTCGTCGGAAATTACAGTCTCTCAACTGGCGCGTGCGCAGTCGGTTGCGAGCGCGAATTTTGCCGTTGCAAGCGGAGCTACTGCGGCTACTTTCGGTGCCGATGGTAAGTTGACGATCGCGAGTTCGTCGGATCCTGCGAATAAGAAGGCAACGATCGACATCACGGCCAACATGACCTTGAGTCAAGTTGCAGATGCCATCAATAAGCAATCGAGTTCCACAGGTGTGACGGCTTCGGTGCTGAAGGATGCAAATGGCGAACGCTTGATGATGCGCGCCAAGGAGTCGGGTGCCGCTAATGGCTTCACGATTTCTGGCGATGCTGCAGTAACGGATGCCTTGGGAATCACCGGAGCGTCCCCTTCGGCGGTTTTGCAGGCGGGGCAGAATGCCAAGGCTCAAGTCAACGGTATTGACGTGGAATCGGCCACCAACGAATTCAAGCAAACCCTGCCCGGCCTGAGCTTCACGGTCAGCCAGGTGACGCAGGCAGGTGCGCCCGCCCTGGTGACGGTGGCGGCGGACACCGACGGCATGAAAAAGAATTTGCAGGCGTTCATCGATGCATACAACGCTCTCAACGCCAAGCTGGCCGATGTCACCAAGTACGACGCCGAGAGCAAGACGCGAGGCGTCATGCAGGGCGACTCCAGCATTGTGAGCATTACCAGCGAGCTGCGTGCCACCTTGTCGTCCAACCTGGGCGGCATCAATCTGTCGGATCTGGGTATCCAGATGGGCAAGGGGGGGCAGCTGTCGTTCGGCACCTCTGCGACGGACAAGGCCAAACTGGAAGCTGCGTTGCAAGACCCTGACAAGATGACCCAGGTGTTGTCTGCGGAGGGCACGGATGGCCAGCCGAACAGCAAGGGCCTGGCGATGCGGGTCAAGGAGTTTACGGACAAGATGCTGGCCTTCCAGACCGGCACCTTCGACACCAAGACCGACAGCCTGAGAAAGGCCAAGCAGGACAATGCGAAGCAGCAGGACCGTGTGAATGATCGTGCTGACCAATATGAGGCTCGTCTGCGTGCGCAATATGCATCGCTGGACAAGCGCATGGGGTCGATGAGCGGCCTCAGTGCCTATCTGGCCAATCAAGTGAGCCAGTGGAACAAGTGACCGCTGATTCGGTTTCAGTTCGCTGATCAGGTGTCGATATAGATTTCAGACACCGAGGAATTCATATGTACACATCGTCGCTCAATCGTCATGCTGCGAATGCCTATAAGCAGGTAGGCGTTCAATCGGTGGTGGACGGGGCTTCGCCGCATACGCTGATCCAGTTGCTGTTCGATGCACTGGAAGCCTCTCTGAATGCCGCCAAAGGCGCCATGCAGCGCAGCGATATCGAGGAAAAAGGCCGCCAGATCGGCAAGTCCGTCCGTATTCTGGAAGAGGGGTTGAAAGCCGCCCTGGATCCAGTGCAAGGCGGGCAGATTGCCGAAAATCTGGCATCGCTGTATGACTACAGCATCACGCAATTGACGCTGGCCAATGTGCGTAATGACCTGGCATTGCTGGAAAACGTGCAATCCGTGCTGGCCCCTGTGATGCAAGGCTGGCGGGAAATCGGTTCCACTCCGGCAGCTGCCGGGCAGTAATGCCATGCATATATGGAGCTCACATTGATCGACTTCTACCGCGCCATTGAGGAAAGCAGTGCCAAGATGCTGCAAGCCGCCCAGGCCAAGGACTGGGATGGCGTTGCGCGCTACGAGGGAGCTTGCGCCGTGCTGATCGAGCAGCTGCGCTTTCGCTCCCGCGAAGAAAAGCTGGCGCCAGAGCAGCGCAAGGAAAAGGCGCGCATCATGCAGCGCATTCTGCGCAACGACGCCCAGATCCGGGTGCTGGCCGAACCCTGGCTGGCCAGCTTTGAACATATGTTCGACGGCCAGCCGCATGTGATGCACTGACGCGCCGGTTTTCCTGAATGGTTCCGACCCCGCTGCGGCAACGTGGCGGGGTTTCGCATTTTTGGGGACTACATGGCGTGAAGCCGTTTGTCCTTGGCGCAGCGCCGTGGTGCGGGTAGCCGTGCGGCGTTCGGGCCTGGCTCGATTTCCAGTGTGGCAGAAGGCGAGTCGCCTGCTGTGCAAGACCCTTGCTTTATTTGCGGGGGGCAGTAAAGCCTTATTCGATTTTGATAGCTGTCAACGCTGGATGGACAAGCGCTGTAGGCATATTTCGCCATGAATTCCGGTGGGCTTGCCAAAGCCTGCATGTTCCAGGCAAAAAAAAGCCCGCATGCCTTGAAGCACGCGGGCCAGCCTTGGAATGGCTAAAAGTGAGCGAAGGAAAAAGAGGGGGGCGTTCAGACCTGCATGTTCATGACATCGGTGTAGGCCTGAACCAGCCGGTTGCGCACGTGCAGCGTGGCCTGGAAGCCGATCTGCGCCTTTTGCAGGGCCACCATGGTTTCTTCCAGGCTGACGGCCGGATTGTCGAGCTGCACTTCGCGCTGCAGGTTGCCGGAGTGTTCCTGTGCGGCGCTGACGGATTTCAGCGCGCCTTGCAGGGCCTGGCTGAATCCGCCTGCGGCGACGGAAGAGGTATTGCCGGCTGCGCCAATGCCTTGGGAGAGCGGGCTGCCTTGCAAGGAGGGAGTGATGCTGGGGATTCGCAGGTCCATGTTCGTATCCAACGCAGTTGGTGAGATGACGTGATGGTAGGGAACCGGCGCAACGGCAGCCGGGGAATAAGTGGGTCAAACGGCGCGCTTATCGGGGGAATGTGGAAGGCCTCAATCCGAATAATCCACTGGACGCTAGACCCTGTGTGGGGTCTGCCCATATGGAACCAAGATGTCTGCTGTTGCCGAAGTCCCCGTCCCTACTGCTACCCCTGTTGCCCGCCCTGCCGTGATGCAGCGCTGGACTGCCATGGACCGTGGCCAGCGCATGCGCTGGGGCGGTGTGGCGGCCCTGGTCGTGGTGGCCGCGGCCGCGGCGGTGCTGTTCTATCGCCAGCCCGACTACAAGCTGCTGTTCTCCAATCTGAGCGACAAGGATGGCGGCGCCATCGTGGCCCAGCTCACGCAGATGAACGTGCCCTACAAGTACACGGAAGGCGGCGGTGCCATCCTGATTCCGTCCGACCGCGTGCATGACGTGCGGCTGAAGCTGGCCACCCAGGGCCTGCCCAAGGGTTCGGTCACGGGTTTCGAGCTGATGGAAAACAGCAAGTTCGGCATCACCCAGTTTCAGGAGCGGCTGAATTTCCAGCGTGGCCTGGAAGGCGAGCTGACCCGCTCCATCCTGGCCCTGAATGCGGTGCAGAGCGCGCGCGTGCACCTGGCGCTGCCCAACCAGAACGGTTTTTTCCGCGAGCAGCAGAAGCCTTCGGCCTCGGTGCTGCTGACGCTGTATCCGGGCCGTGTGCTGGACCGTGCGCAGATCGCCGGCATCGTGCATCTGGTGGCTTCCAGCGTGCCCGAGATGGCGCCTTCGGCCGTGAGCGTGCTCGATGATTCGGGCAAGCTGCTGTCGCAGTCGCCCGACGGCAGCGCGGGCAGCGTGGACATGCAGCAGCTCATGTACACGCAGCAGATCGAGCAGCAATACGTGCGCCGCATCCTGGACATCCTGGAGCCCGTGGTGGGCAAGGGCAATGTCAAGGCCCAGGTGTCGGCCGAAATGGATTTCAGCCAGACGGACCAGACGCTGGAGCAGCATCGCCCCAACCAGTCACCCGAGGGCGGCGCCATCCGCAGCCAGCAGGTGGTGGAGAGCAACGGCGAGCAAAAGCCTCCTCAGCCCACGGGCGTACCGGGCGCGACCAGCAACCAGCCGCCGCAGAATGCGACGGCGCCCATCAATGGCGCCAATCCTGCGCCCCAGGCGGCGGCCCAGCAAGCCGGTGGCGGTGCCACGGGCAGCAAGCGCGAGTCGATCACCAACTACGAGGTGGACAAGACGGTGCGCGTGACGCGCGGCAGCACGGGCAGCATCAAGCGCCTGACGGCTGCCGTGGTGGTGAACGCGCCGCAGGTCATGCCGGCCGGCGACGCCGCCACGGCTGCGGGTGCCGCGGCGGCCAGCAGCGGGTTCAAGCCCCTGACCGCGCAGCAGCAGGAGCAACTGCTGACCCTGGTGCGCGAGACCGTGGGCTACAGCGCCGACCGCGGGGATTCGGTCAATGTGGTCAGCGCACCTTTTGTGCAGGATGCCCAACCGGCCGAGCTGCCGCTGTGGCGCCAGCCCGAAGTGCAGGAAATGGCCAAGAGCCTGGGCATTCCGATCGGCCTGGCGCTGTTCGGTGCGCTGGTGCTGCTGGGCCTGGTGCGGCCCATGCTCAAGAACCGCAAGCTTGCCAAGCTCGATGCCATTGCGGCCGACGACCTGGAGCGCCCGGCTCTGCCGGCGCCTGGATCGGAGCTGGGGCCGTCGCAGGAGCAGTTGCGCCTGGAGCAGGCACGCCAGCTGGCCAAGCAGAACCCGATTGCGGTGGCGAACATCGTCAAGACATGGATCAACGGTGACGCGTGACCCCCTGAGCGGCTGGCGCCATTTTCCATCGCAGGGTGCGGCACTCTCGCGGCGGAGCGGCGCAGCCGGCCGGGACCCTTGCGTGGAACTGCTGGCGAAAGAGGTCATGCAGGCGGCACGGGCGGGTCTGCGGTGTGGACGGACGGCTTTGGACGGAATAACGGAATACAGAGAGCGCGAATATGGATGATCGAGGCCTGAACGACGCCGCCATTTTGTTGGTTTCCCTGGGGGAAGAAGAGGCGGCCGAGGTGTTCAAGCACCTCACTCCCAAGGAAGTGCAGAAGCTGGGCGAGACCATTGCGCACATGCGTGGCGTGACGCGCGAGAAGGTCGATTTCGTGATCGACCGCTTCACCAACGATGCGGCGGCGCAAAGCCTGCTGGTGGACGATGCCAGCGACTATGTGCGCTCGGTGCTCAAGCGTGCGCTGGGCGACGACAAGGCGGCGCTGCTGATCGACCGCATCTTGCAGGGCAGCGACATCTCGGGCATCGAAAGCCTCAAGTGGATGGATCCGCTGTCCGTGGCCGAGCTGCTGCGCGGCGAGCATCCGCAGATCGTGGCGGCCATTCTGGTGCACCTGGAGTACGAGCAGGCGGCCGCCGTGCTCATGCAGCTGCCGGAGCGCTTCCGCAGCGAGGTCATGCTGCGCGTGGCCACGCTGGAAGGCATCCAGCCCACGGCGCTCAAGGACCTCAACGAGGTGCTGTTCAAGGTGCTGGCCGGCGGCGACAAGGTGCGCAAGACCTCGCTGGGCGGTGTCAAGGCCGCGGCCGAGATGCTCAACAATATGGTGGGCAACGCCGACGTGGCGGTGCTGGACACGATCCGCAACTACGACCCCGAGCTGGCCCAGAAGATCATGGACAAGATGTTCGTGTTCGACGACCTGGTCAAGCTCGACGACCGTTCGCTGCAGCTGGTGCTGCGCGAGGTGGTGACCGAGACGCTGATCGTGTCGCTCAAGGGCGGCTCCATGGAGGTGCGCGACAAGATCCTGGCCAATATGTCCATGCGCGCGGCCGCAGCGCTGCGCGAGGACCTGGAAAGCCGCGGCCCGATGCGCCTGTCCGAAGTGGAAGCGCAGCAGAAGGAAATCCTCAAGGTCGTGCGCCGTCTGGTCGAAGAGGGCCAGGTGAAGATCGGCGGCGGCCCGGAGGACAGCTATGTCTAATCAGGCAGCCCGCGCGCATTCGCGCTTCATCCCGCAGGAGGAGATCGACGACAGCAGCGTGGTGCGCTGGCGCTTCGGTGCCGTCGATGCTCCGGGCCTGCTGCCTCTCGGCGCACCGGCAGCGCTGCAGAATTTCTCCACCTCGCTGCTTCCCGCGGCGGCGGCCGTGGAAGAGCCCGTGCCTGAAGAGGCCGAAGTCCAGGCTCCGGCCCGGGACGAAGCGCAGCTCGAACAGATGCTGCAGCAGGCGCGTGCCGAAGGCCATGCCCAGGGTCTGGAGCAGGGCCTTGCCCAGGCCCGGCAGGAATGGCAGCAGCGCATGGACGACTATGTGGCCGGTGCCGGCCGCAGCCACGCCCAGCGCGTGGATGCCGTGATCGAAGGGCTGGATGCCAGCTTCCGGCAGCTGCAGGCCGGCATGGCCCAGGAGCTGCTGCAGCTGGCATGCGACATCGCGCGCCAGGTGGTGCGCCAGGAGCTGCGCAGCCAGCCCCAGGCCCTGCTGCCCGTGGTGCGCGAGGCGCTGGACATGCTGGTGACCGAGGGCCGGCCCGCCACCATCCGCCTGAATCCCGCCGACTACGAAGCCCTGGACGAAGCGCTGCGCAGCGAATATGGTGCGCACAGCCGCATCCAGTGGCTGGCCGATGCGGGCCTGTCGGCAGGCGATGTCAAGGTGGAGTCGAGCGGTGCCGAAGTGGATGCCGGCCTGGACAAGCGCTGGCGCCGCGCCGTGGCGGCGCTGGGACTGGTATCCACCTGGTATGGGGCGGACAAGGGCGGAGACGGCCATGACCGCTGAATCCCCGCAGCAGAGCGCGGCCATCGGCGCGGCCGAGCAGGCCCGTCCGGGCCAGGCCAATCCCTGGCAGCAATTCATGGCCAATGCGCGTGCGCGCTACGACGGTGGTGTGGCGCTGGAATGCCAGGGGAGGCTCACCCGCCTGACGGGCCTGGTGCTGGAGGCGACCGGCCTGCGCGTGCCCGTGGGCGCCCAGTGCTGGATTGCTCAGAACGGCATGGAACCGGTGCTGGCCGAGGTCGTGGGCTTTGCGGGCGAGAAAGCCTATCTCATGCCGGCCGGCGACATCCAGGGACTGTCCAGCGGCGCCATGGTCACGCCCGCCGCGCCCTTCATTCCCGTGCCGCAGTTCGGCGCCGGTGTGGAACCCGCGATTTCCCAGACCGTGGGCGTGCTGCGCCTGCCCATGGGCGACGGACTGCTGGGCCGCGTGGTGGATTCGCAGGGCGTGCCGCTCGACCATGGCGGCGCACTGGACGGCGTGACGGCCCAGGAGCTGGACCGCAATCCCATCAATGCCATGGACCGCGACCCGGTGCGCGAGCCGCTGGATACCGGCGTCAAGGCCCTGAATGCCTTGCTCACCGTGGGCCGCGGCCAGCGCCTGGGCCTGTTCGCGGGCTCGGGCGTGGGCAAGTCGGTGCTGCTGGGCATGATGGCGCGCTACACCCGGGCCGATGTCATCGTCGTCGGCCTGATCGGCGAACGCGGCCGCGAGGTCAAGGAATTCGTCGAGGACATTCTCGGCGCGCAGGACCGCAGCCGTGCCGTGGTGGTGGCCGCCCCCGCGGATGCGCCGCCCTTGCTGCGCATGCAGGGCGCCAGCTACGCCACGGCGATTGCCGAATATTTCCGCGACCAGGGCAAGCATGTGCTGCTGCTCATGGATTCGCTCACCCGCTATGCCATGGCCCAGCGCGAGATCGCCCTGGCCATTGGCGAGCCGCCGGCCACCAAGGGCTATCCGCCGTCATGCTTTGCCAAGCTGCCGGCGCTGGTCGAGCGCAGCGGCAACGGGCTCAACGGCGTGGGTTCCATCACCGCCTTCTACACCGTGCTGTCCGAAGGCGACGACCAGCAGGACCCGATCGCCGATGCGGCGCGCGCCATCCTGGACGGGCACATCGTGCTGTCGCGCGCGCTGGCCGAGACCGGCCATTACCCGGCCATCGACATCGAGCAGTCGGCCTCGCGCGTCATGCACAACGTGGTCTCGCGCGAGCACTTCGAGCTGGCCCGGCGCTTTCGCGCCACGTATTCGCGCTACCAGCAGGGCCGCGACCTGGTGCAGGTGGGCGCCTACGTGGCGGGGTCGGACCCGCAGATGGACGAAGCCATCCGCCTGCAGCCCGGCATGACGGGGTTTCTGCAGCAAAGCATGTTCGAGTCCGCCAGCATGGACGAGAGCATTTCGGGCATGGCCGCCGCCATGGGAATTCGGTAACCGCGCCGCCACAGCCATAGGCCGCCGGCCGGTGCAGAAAGAAAGAGTGCAGCATGTCGTCTCTGAACGCCTTGATGATTGCTATCGATGCGGCGGGCCGCAAGCGCGATGCCGCGCGCCAGGCCGTGCAGGAGCGCCAGCGCGCGCTGCAGGCCGGCCAGGCGCAGATGGACCAGCTGCAAGGCTATGTGCAGGAAATGCACGGCCGCTGGGGCGCGCAGGAAGGCCAGGCCGTGCAGCCTGAAGTCATGCACCACCAGTACCAGTTCATGGAGCGCTTGCAGCATGCGATCGGCTTGCAGACCAAGGTGCTGGCCGACCTGGAAATCCGCCTCGAAGCCGCGCGCCAGGCGCTGATGGCGGCCGAGCTGCGCGTGAGCAGCCTCAACAAGGTGGTGGAAGTGCGCAAGCGCGACATGGCGCTGGCGCAGATGCGACGCGAGCAGAAGGAAACCGACGACCGCGCGGCCATCCAGTTTTTCCGGCGCAGCTTCGGCTTGCAGTTGCAGGAGATCTAAGACATGAGCGATACCCGCATGGATGCCGCACGCAGCGGCGAGAGCCGCCCCATCAAGCCCGCAGGCCAGGCGCTGGCCGGCGTGCGCAGCGCGGCCCCGGGCGCTGCCGGCTTGGCGGGCGAAACGGATGCCGCCGGTTTTTCCGCGGTGCTGGCCACCCTGGGCTTGCCGGGCGTTGACGCCATGGGCTCTGTACCGCCGCAGGAGCTGGGCGAACACCGGATCCAGGGAGGCGAGACCTTGGCTGCGGCCGATGTCGCGGCCCTGCTGCCCACGGACGGCCATGCTGCCTGGATGAGCCTGATCGGCCAGACGGCCCGGCTCGACGGCAGGAATGATGCCGACCTGCGCCAGGGCGTGGCCGGCGACTTTCTGTCCGGCCATGGCAATGCCGGCCTGCTGGCCCAGCGCCAGGCGCTGGCGGCCGGTGCCCATGCAGCCTTCATGGCACCTGCCCTGGAGGCTGCCGCAGGCAAGGCCGGACAGGCTGGCGCAGATGGGGCTGCCAATGCGGCTGGGCAGGCCGTGGCCGGCAGCTTGCCACAGTACGATGCGGCCAAGCCCGGCGGGCTGCAGGATGCCCTGACGGCGGCGCAGCTGCCGGACGAGCGGCAGGCCGATGCCCGCGGCGCGGCCCAGGCCCTGGAGGCTCGGGCCGAGCATGGCTGGCAGCTGCGCCCGCAGGCCGGCCAGGGCGGTGTGGCGTTGCAGGGCATGACGGCCGTACCGCCGCAGGAGCTGGAGCAGCTGCAGCAATGGCTGAAGCCCGCACGCGCCGGCGCGCAGGAGGCGGAGGCCGCCACGGGCAAGGCTTCGGCCGCGGAAGGGCTGCAGGCCGGCCATGGCATTGCCGCAGCCATGGGCGCCGCGCATGCGGGTGCGCAGGGCGATGGTCAGGAAGCCTCGGCGTTTGCCCAGCCTCCGGCGGATGCGCAGGCCGCAGCTCCCAGCGAGCGCGAACAGGAAGTTTCCGAACAGGTGGCCTTCTGGGTGCACCAGAAAAGCCAGAACGCTGCGTTGACGATCGAGCACGAAGGCGCGCCGATCAAGGTGCAGGTGCAGCTGCAGGGCCAGGAGGCCCATGTGCGCTTTGCCGCCGACGATGCCCAGGCGCGCGACTGGCTGGGCAGCGGCGAGCAGCAGCTGCGCGAGCTGTTGCAGGCCCAGGGCCTGCAGCTGGCGGGTGTCTCGATTTCGGCGGATGGCGCAAATGCCGGTGACTCCGCCCGGTCCGGCAGCCAGCCGCAGGACCGCGCCATGGTGCGCATGGGCCGGGTGCAGGTGGGCGTGGACGGCCTGGCGGCCGCCGATGCCGGCCAAGCGCGGCGCACGGGCGAGCGCGCATCCGGCGTGGATCTGTTTGTCTGATTCTTCGGATTGCTTCTGAAAAAGGAGCTTCCGGCGCCTGTCCATATTGTGATTTCTGGCGAAAATGCCATGGAATCCTGGTGTGGCAGGCGAAAGCAGCTCCTTTTTTGATGGCGCCCATGCGCCTGTGCGCGTTGGCCGCATGCATCGTGGATACGTTTGGGGACAGGGCGCGGGCCCGCAAGGCCAGGCCCGCAGCCCTGCGCGCCCCAGAACCACGGAGAAAGCGGGATTTGGCGCGTTTATTCGGGCGATGGCACCGCAGGCAAACGCCGAATAATTCGGGCATGGACCTCTGCCGTGCCCTCCGTGGGGCAATGGTTACGGGTTCTCTTTAGTGAGGAATTTCCGCCGTGCCCGCCACTCCAAATGCCGCTGCCCCTGTCGCCCCCGCTCCTGCCAAGAGCAAGAAGCTGATCGTCATCGTGGCGGTTGTCGCGTTGCTGGCCATCGTGGCTGCCGCTGCCTATGTCTGGATGCTGCAGCGCCAGCACAGCGGCGCTGACGAGGATGGCGCCGCTGCGGCCGAGGCTACCGTGCCCACCTTTTTGCCGCTGGACAACATGGTGGCCAATCTCTCCGATCCCGGCGGCGACCGCTTTGTGCAGCTGGGCATCACGCTGGAGCTGGCCGACGAGAAGACGGCGGCCACCGTCAAGCAATACCTGCCCAGCATCCGCAACGGCATTCTGATGCTGGTGTCCCAGCGCACGGCCGACGAGCTGCTGACGCGCGAGGGCAAGGAAAAGCTGGCGTCCGACATCCAGTCCGAAGTGGCCGCGCCCCTGGGCTACGGCGCCAAGACCAAGAAGCGCGAGCGCGATGACGACATGGACGAGGACAGCCCGCGCCGCGCCCGCAAGAGCCCGGTGCGCCGGGTGCTGTTTTCCAGCTTCATCATCCAGTAAGCAGTGGGGGGTGCATGAGCGATTCTTTTCTTTCCCAGGAAGAAGTTGACGCCCTTCTGGAGGGCGTCACGGGCGAAAGCCAGAAATCCGCCGTCGAAGAGGTGGAGGCGGGCACGGTCCGCCAGTACAACATTTCCAGCCAGGAACGCATCGTCCGCGGACGCATGCCGACCATGGAAATCGTCAACGAGCGCTTTGCCCGCAACTTCCGCATCGGCCTGTTCAACTTCATCCGCCGCAGCCCCGAGATTTCGGTGGGCACGGTCAGCGTGCGGCGCTACAGCGCCTTCCTGCGCGAGCTGGTGGTGCCGACGAACTTCAACATCGTGGCCATCCGCCCGCTGCGCGGCAACGGACTGGTGGTCTGCGATCCCTCGCTGGTGTTCGGCGTCATCGACACGCTCTACGGCGGCAGTGGCCGGCTGCAGACCCGCATCGAGGGCCGCGACTTCTCGGGTACCGAGCAGCGCGTGATCAACCGCCTCGTGAACGTGATCTGCGAGGAATACAAAAAGGCCTGGCATGGCATCTATCCGCTGGAGCTGGCCTACCAGCGCTCGGAAATGCAGCCGCAGTTCGCCAACATCGCCACGCCCAGCGAGATCGTGGTCTCCACCGCGTTCCAGCTGGAGATCGGCGACATCACGGGCTCCATCCACATCTGCATGCCCTATGCGACGCTGGAGCCGATCCGCGACGTGCTGTACTCCTCCACGCAGGGCGATGCCATCGAGGTCGACCGCCGCTGGGTCAAGGTGCTGACGCGCGAGATCCAGTCCGCCGAGGTGACGCTGGTGGCCGAGCTGGCCCGCGCCGATGCGACCGTGGAGCAGCTGCTGGCCATGCGCCCGGGCGACTTCATCGAGCTCGACCGCGAGCCGCTGATCCGCGCCTCCATCGGCGGAGTACCGATTTTCGAGTGCCAGTACGGCACGCACAACGACAAATACGCAATCCGCGTCGAACACTGCCTGCGCGGCAGCGATTCGGGCTGGATGGGAGAAAGCAATGGCAACTGACGACACGAACAAGCCCGAAGCAGACGATCCGTTCTCCGGCTGGGCCGAGGCCCTGGAGGAACAGCGCCAGCACGACGATGCCCAGACCGATACCTCGGAGCAGGGCGGCCCCCTGACGGGCGAGGCAACCCGCCCCTACGGCGGCACCGACGTGCCCGTGCACGACATCAACATGGTGCTGGACATTCCCGTCCAGCTGTCGGTGGAGCTGGGCCGCACCAAGGTGCCGATCAAGTACATCCTGCAGCTGGCCCAGGGCTCGGTGGTGGAGCTGGACGCCCTGGCCGGCGAGCCCATGGACGTGCTGGTAAACGGCTACCTGATCGCCCAGGGCGAAGTGGTGGTGGTCAACGACAAGTTCGGCATCCGCCTGACCGACGTGGTCACGCCGTCCGAGCGCCTGCGCCGGGTCAGCCGTGGTTGACAACGGCGCCGTCTCCATGTGGCCCACGCTGTCGCTGGTCGTGCTGTTCGTGGCCGCCATGGCCGCGCTGCCCTGGCTGCTGCGCCGGCTGCAGAGCAAGGGCGGCGCGGGTGGCATGCTGGGCAAGATGCGCGGCGGCCAGGGCCTGCAGCCGCGCGTGCTCGGAGCCGTGGGCGTGGGGCCGCAGCAGCGGGTGGTGACGGTGGAAGTCGGCGAGGGCGCGCAAGGCGTGCGCCTGGTGCTGGGCGTGACGGCGCAGCACATCCAGTGCCTGCATGTGCTGCCCAGGGAGGCCGGCGCTGACGCAGGCCCTGCCGCGGGCGGCTTCTCCGATGCCATGGCGCAGGTCGAGGCGCAAAGCCGGCGCCAGGCCGCTTCTTCCTTCTCGGAACCGGGAAATGTCTAAATCTTCGAATCGTTGGGCGTCCCCCCGCTGGCTGGCCTCGATGGCCATGCTGGCGGCGCCGGCCGCCTGGGCGCAATCCGCCAGCCTGCCCCTGCTGGTGGGCCAGAGCGGCGGCGGCAGCAGCTACTCCGTGCCTATCCAGACGCTGCTGTTCTTCACGGCGCTGTCGTTCCTGCCGGCCATCCTGCTGCTGATGACGGGCTTCACGCGCATCGTCATCGTGCTGTCGCTGCTGCGCCAGGCCATGGGCACGCAGTCGGCGCCGCCCAACCAGGTGGTGATCGGCCTGTCGCTGTTCCTGACCATGTTCGTCATGGGCCCTACGCTGGACAAGGTCTACCAGGACGCCTACCTGCCCTACACCACGAATGCCATCACCTTCGAACAGGCCGTGGACAAGGCCGAGGCGCCCATGCGCAGCTTCATGCTCAAGCAGACGCGCCAGTCCGATTTCTCCCTGTTTGCCCGCCTGGCCAAGCTGGATCCCGGCGTGACGGCCGAGACCGCGCCGCTGCGCGTGCTGGTGCCGGCCTTCGTGACCAGCGAGCTCAAGACGGCCTTCCAGATCGGCTTCATGATCTTCATCCCGTTCCTGGTCATCGACATGGTGGTGTCGTCCATCCTGATGTCGCTGGGCATGATGATGCTGTCGCCCGTGCTGGTGGCGCTGCCGTTCAAGCTCATGCTGTTCGTGCTGGCCGACGGCTGGAACCTGCTGATCGGTTCGCTGGCTGCGAGTTTCTCTGTGTGACCCCCCTGAGCCGCTTCGCGTCTTCCCCCAAGGGGGACGACGGCCTTTGCTGGGGCAGCCCGTGCTGCGGGGCGGCCCTTGCTGGCCGTCCCGCGCTTAGGCCGTGCCAGTTTCCGATGCAGCGGGAAACATGTAGCGCTGTGGATTATTGAGAGCAAAACCATGACCTCCCAATTCGTTCTGACCTTCGGCCGCGAGGCCCTGACCCTGCTGCTCATGATCGCCATGCCGGTGCTGGGCGTGGTGATGGCCGTGGGCCTGCTGGTGAGCATCTTCCAGGCCGTGACCCAGGTGCATGAAGCCACGCTGGCCTTCGTGCCCAAGCTGCTGGCCGCGCTGGCGGTGTTCGGCGTGGTCGGGCCCTGGATGCTGTCCACGCTGGTGGACTTCATCCGCCGCACGATCGAGAGCATTCCTTCGGTCGTGGGCTGAGCCGCCCCTGGCCTGCAAGAGTTCCCGTGGTATCCATCAGCGAAGCCCAACTGGTCGCCTGGCTGTCGCCGGTGCTGTGGCCGTTCGTGCGCGTGCTGGCGCTGTTTTCGGTGGCGCCGGTGTTTTCGCAGCGGGTCATCCCCATGCGGCTGAAGGTGGGGCTGGCGCTGCTGGTGGCGGTCTGCGCCCAGCCCGTGCTCGGCGACCAGGCCGTGGTCGGCATCAACTCGCCGCAGGCGCTGGGCACGCTGGTGCAGCAGGTGGTGGTGGGCATCTCGGTGGGCTTTGCCGCGCGCCTGGTGCTGGCCGCCATGGAGGTGGCCGGCGAGGTGATCGGTCTGCAGATGGGCCTGAACTTCGCATCCTTCTTCGACCCGGTCAGCAATGCCCAGCTCAGCGCCGTCGCGCGCTTCATGGTGCAGATCGCCACGCTGCTGTTCATCGTGATCAACGGGCACCTGCTGGTGCTGATGGCCGTGCTCAAGAGCTTCCAGGCCTTTCCGGTGGACGGCAACTTCCTGCAGGCCGTGGCCCAGATGCGCCTGTACGAGATGGGGTCGGCCGTATTCGCCAGCGCCTTCTGGATCGCGCTGCCCATGATTGCCATGCTGCTGTTCGTGAACCTGGTGCTGGGCATCATCTCGCGCGTGGCGCCGCAGATGAACATCTATGCCGTGGGCTTTCCTGTCACGCTGACCACGGGCCTGATCGGGATGGTCGCCACCCTGCCCCTGCTGGAGCAGCCTCTGCTGGCCTTGCTGCAAAAAGGCCTGACGGTCTTCGGTGTGTGAAAACCATAGCGGAAGGCGCTTGCCACGCCGGCATTCCAATCGTAAATATCGCTTGACTGCCTGTGGATATGCCGCAAGCTGCTTTCTTTTGTATAGCGTCTAAATCAGGTGGTTGCGGATGGCATAGGCCGTCAGCTCGGCATTGCTGCTCATCTGCAGCTTTTCCAGCACGCGGGCGCGGTAGACGCTGACGGTCTTGGGGCTGAGCATCAGCTCCTGGGCGATATCGGTCAGCCGCTGGCCGCTGGCGATCTTGATCAGTGTCTGCAGCTCGCGCTCGGACAGGGCCTCGTGCGGCACGGGCGCCGCGGGCTGGGCCAGGCTGTCGGCCAGCATCTGCGCCACTTCGGCGGTCAGGTACTTGCGCCCGCCCATCACCGTGCGCACGGCCTCGATCAGCTGCATCGGGTCGCCGGCCTTGTTCGCATAGCCCTGGGCGCCGGCCTTGAGGCTGCGCAGCGCGTACTGGTCCTCGGGATACATGGAGACCATGATGACGCGGATCTCCGGATGGGTCTCGCGTACGCTGGCCAGCACTTCCAGGCCGTTGCGCCCCGGCATGTTGATATCGAGCAGCAGCACGTCGCAGGCTGCCGTGCGCAGCTGCTCGCGCAACTCGGCATAGCTGGCCGCCTCGGCGGTGACGGTGATGTCGGTGGCCTCGGTCAGCGTATCGCGGATGCCCCGGCGCAGCACCGCATGGTCGTCGCATAGCACCACGTGGATCAAGGTGGGTCTCCCAGAAAGAACAAGGACGGCCGCCAATGGTAGGTCATGGCCGGGTGCCGGCGAGCGGAATCGAGACGATGATCGACGTTCCCCGGCCTGGCTGGCTGCTGACATCCAGCCAGCCTTGCACCGTGCGTGCGCGCTCACTAAGCCCGCGCAGGCCGAAGGATTGGGCTTTGTCGCGCGCGCCTTCGGCCAGGCCCACGCCGTTGTCTGTTACTTCCAGTGTCAGAAAACCTTCCTGGTCGGACAGGTCGATATCCACACGGCTCGCTTGGGCGTATTTGCTCACATTGGTCAGCGCCTCCTGGGCCGTGCGGTAGGCCACGACCTGCAGGGCCGCAGGGAGGTCCATGGATTCGCGGCTGGTGCGCACGGTGGTTGCGACGCCGGTGCGCTGCTCGAAGTTGCGGGCCAGCCACTGCACGGCGGCCACCAGGCCCTGGTCCAGCACGGGCGGGCGCAGGTTGTGCATGATGCGCTGGCTGGCGCCCAGTGCGTGCTCCAGCATCTCCAGCGCGGACGCGGCATGGCTGCGCAGCGGCCCCTCGGGCGCATTGCGCTGGATCCAGGCCAGGTCGAACTTGACCGAGGTCAGCGAGCCGCCGATGTCGTCGTGGATCTCCCGGGAGATGCCGGCGCGCTCCTGCTCGATCGAAGTCTGCAGGTGCTCGGTCAGCTCGGCCAGGCGCTTTTCCGAGGCTTCCAGCTCCTGCACGGCGCGCCGGCGCGCGCGCTTGGCTTCCCAGACTTCCAGCGCGCGCGTGACCACATGCGGCAGGCTGGTGATCTGGTCCTTGAGCAGGTAGTCGCTGATGCCCACGCGCATCACATCCACGGCCGCCGATTCGCCGATGGCTCCGGACAGCAGCACGAAAGGCGGATGCTCGGGCAGGGCGTGCACCAGCTCCCAGGCGTCGAGGGCGGTAAAGCCCGGCAGGTGGTAGTCGGCCAGGATCAGGTCGAACTTCTGCGAACCCAGGGCGTCTGTAACGCCCTGTAGCGTATCCACGACGGTGAGCTCGCACTGCAGCCGCCCGCGCTGCAGGCTGAGCCGCGCCAGGGCTTGATCTGCCGCAGAGTCTTCAATATGCAGGATTTTCAAGGTCTGTTCCAGGAATTGCGCATAGCCAAGAACGCTATCATTAGATACATTTTGGAACATAGAGGTAAGGGATCGTAGAGTCGCGGTTGCAGGGTGCAGTCGGGCCGGCGGTGCCAGAACGTGTAGCGTAGGCGCTGCGCGCGGACAGGTCTATCAGTCTTGGAGTCACCATGCAGCCAATGCAAAAGCTAGCGAATGCGCCTGCAGTCCCCATGCCCGTCATGGTGGCCGCAGAGCTGCAGGATGCCTTGCTGGTGGCCCTGCACGATCTGCAACGGCTCGAAGGCCTGCTCAACCATGCCACGCAGAACCTGCTGGACCGTTTCGACGAAGCCAACGGCCAGCTGGCCGGCCCTGCCATGCCGGCGTCGCAGCCCGTGGCCGCGGCGCGCGAGGCCTTGCGCCTGGCCGTCACCGAGCTGCAGTTTCACGACATGTCCTCCCAGCTGATCGCGCACATCTCCAGCACTTTGCAGGGCTGTGCCTTCCGGCTGGGCGCGGCGGCCATGGGCGCGGACGAATCCGAAGGCGAGGAGGCCGATGCCTGCCTGCCACCCATGCCCGAGCGGCCCAATCCCGTCACGCAAAGCGAGATGGACGCGGGCTCCGTGGAGTTGTTTTGACTCCGTTGCTCGACCCTTACACCCCTTATTGCCCGTCTGTTGGAGCTGTACATGCGATCGATTCTGGCTGTTGATGATTCCCCCTCGATGCGAAAGATGGTCTCTTTCACATTGACCGGCGCCGGCTTCAAGGTGGTGGAGGCCGTCGATGGGGTGGATGCCCTGGAAAAGGCCAACGCCCAGGGCATCGACCTGGTGCTGGCCGACCAGAACATGCCGCGGCTGGACGGCATCGGCCTGACGCGCAAGCTGCGCGAGGACCCGCGTTTCCAGAAGACCCCGATCCTGATTCTGACCACCGAATCCAGCGATCAGATGAAGCAGGCGGGCCGCGCCGCGGGCGCCACCGGCTGGCTGGTCAAGCCCTTCGACCCCGATCGTTTGATAGAAGTCATTCAGAAAGTGCTCCGTTAAGCCGATAGGTACGGGGAATATGGAAAAAAGCAGGACACACCATGGCGGATCTACACCAAGATAGCGCGAACTCGGGCGCGGATTTCGACCTGAGCCAGTTCTATCAAATCTTTTTTGAGGAAGCGAGCGAGAACCTCGATCAGATGGAGCAGATGCTGCTCAGCCTGGACTTGTCCGCTGCCAACGACGAAGAACTCAACGGCATCTTCCGCTGCGCCCACTCCATCAAGGGCGGTGCGGCCACCTTCGGCTTCTCGGACGTTACCGAGCTGACCCACCGCATGGAAGGGCTGCTGGACCGCCTGCGTCGCCACGAGATCACGCCCATTCCCGAAATGGTGGATGTGCTGCTGGAATCGGCCGACGCCAGCCGCAGCCTGCTGGCCCGCCATCAGGCCGGCGGAGAAGGCGAGCCCCTGTCCACCGCCGACCTGGTGGTGCGCATCGAGACGCTGGCCCAGGGCCTGACGGCCGTGCCGGCAGTGGAGGCGGCGCCCGCTCCGGTTGCGCCCAGGCCGGCCGAGCCCGTGGCCCAGGCACCGGCGGCTGCGCCTGTCGCCGCGCCGGCCAGCGCCGGCCCTGTCGGCAGCGAGCCGCCTGCCGGCGCGCGCGTGCTGCATATCCAGATCGGCCCGCTGGAGCGCCCGGAGATGGCCGACGCCATCAAGGACCTGTTCCGCGACATTCCCGGCCTGGGGTCCATCGAGGATCTGCCGGCAAGCCAGCCCAAGAGCCGCCTGTTCCTGGTGAAGACCGTCTCCACCGACGAAGACCTGCTGGACCTGTTCGCTTTCCATGTGGCCAAGGAACAGGTGCAGATCCAGGCGGCCGTGCCGCTGGCGCCGGCCCAGGTGGAAGCGGCGGTCGCGGAGGCAGCCCCGCCGCACGAGCCCGAAGCGGTGCAGGCCGTGGCGCCGGCATCCGCCGAGGAGGTCTACGGCTTCTTCGATGGCGCCCCCGGCGCTCCCGAGGTGCCCGGCGGCAAGGCGCCGGCGGCCGCGGCAGCGCGCAGCGCCGCCCCCAAGGCGGCCCAGGCCCATATGGAGTCCACCAGCATCCGCGTGGATGTCAAGAAAGTGGACCAGCTCATCAATCTGGTGGGCGAACTCGTGATCACCCAGGCCATGCTGGCGCAGAACAGCCGAGACCTCGATCCTTCGGTCTGCCAGCAGCTGCTGGCCGGCCTGGCCGATCTGGACCGCAATACCCGGGATCTGCAGGAATCGGTGATGTCCATCCGCATGATTCCCATGTCCACGGTGTTCAGCCGCTTCCCGCGCATGCTGCGCGACCTGGCCGGCAAGCTGGGCAAGAAGATCGACCTGATCACGCTGGGCGAAGCCACCGAGCTGGACAAGGGCCTGGTGGAAAAGATCACCGATCCGCTGACCCACCTGGTGCGCAACAGCCTGGACCACGGCATCGAGATGCCCCAGGACCGGCTGGCGGCCGGCAAATCCGAGCACGGCACGCTGACGCTGGCGGCTTCCCACCAGGGCGGCTCCATCGTGATCGAAGTGCGCGACGACGGGCGCGGCATGAACCGCGAAAAAATCCTCAGCAAGGCGCGCGAGCGCGGCATGGATGTCTCGGACAGCATGCCCGACAGCGAGGTCTGGCAGCTGATCTTCGCGCCGGGCTTCTCCACGGCCGACGTGGTGACGGACGTGTCCGGCCGCGGCGTGGGCATGGACGTGGTCAAGCGCAACATCACCTCGCTGGGCGGTTCGGTGGAGATCGAATCCACCGCCGGCGTGGGCATGCGCGTGTCCGTGCGCCTGCCGCTGACGCTGGCCATCATGGACGGCATGTCGGTCGGCGTGGGCGAGGAGGTCTACATCCTGCCGCTGTCCTCGGTGGTGGAGTCCTTCCAGGTCAACCCCGACGACGTGAACACCGTGGCCAACGGCACGCAGCTCGTGAAGGTGCGCGACGAATACATGCCGGTGATCGCGCTGGAGCGCATGTTCAACGTGCCGCGTACCGACGAGAGCCAGAGCAGCAACATCATGGTGGTCATCGAGTCCGATGGCAGCCGCGTGGCGCTGCTGGTCGACGAGCTGCTGGGCCAGCACCAGGTGGTGGTCAAGAACCTGGAGAGCAATTACCGCAAGGTGCCCAATGTCTCGGGCGCCACCATCCTGGGCGATGGCTCGGTGGCGCTGATCCTGGATACCGGCGCCATGGTGCGCCGGGCCCGCCATTGAAAGATCGCTGCACGGGCGGCAGGCGCCAAGCCCGCCGCATCGAACCCTTCACCCCGCGCGCAGGCCGCGCGGGATAAAGAAACAAACGCCGAGGAGCTGACCATGAGCGTGACGAACAAAACCGTAGAAGGCGTGGCCAATGGCGCACGCGAGTACCTGACCTTCCGTCTGGGCCAGGAGGAATATGGCATCGATATCCTGAAGGTCCAGGAAATCCGGGGCTACGAGCAGCCCACGCGCATCGCCAATGCGCCCGAATTCATCAAGGGTGTGGTGAACCTGCGCGGCACCATCGTCCCCATCGTGGACATGCGCCTGAAGTTCAACTGCTCCGAAGCGGAATACAACAGCTTCACCGTGGTCATCATCCTGAACCTGCGCAACCGCGTGGTCGGCATCGTGGTGGACTCGGTCAGCGACGTGATGGAGCTGTCCGCCGAGGCCATCCGCCCCGCGCCCGACATCGAAAGCGCCATCGACAGCGGCTGCATCCTGGGCCTGGGCTCGGTGGGCGAGCGCATGCTGATCCTGCTGGACATCGAAAAGCTCATGGGCAACGTCGACATGGGCCTGGTGGCGACCGCCGCCTGAAGCTGCGGGCCTGCCAGTCACTGAACGAGGAGAAGGCGCCGTGCTGTACCCGGAACGCAACCCCATGGCGGCAGCGCCGGTCTCCGCCGAGGACGACTTTCCCGCCGGGCCGATGTCCGGCGTGGCCAGCCAGGGGCGCGAGTTCGTCTGGTCCAACCGTGATTTCGCGCGCGTCCAGGCGCTGATCTACAAGCGTGCAGGCATCAGCCTGCACGACGGCAAGCATGCCATGGTCTACAGCCGCCTGTCCCGGCGGCTGCGCGAAACCGGCTACGACAGCTTTTCCAGCTACCTGGACTGGCTGGAGTCGCTCAGCGACGGCCCGGAGTGGCAAGAGTTCGTGAACGCCCTCACCACCAACCTGACGGCGTTCTTTCGCGAGCAGCACCATTTCGAGATCTTTGCCCAGCTGCTGCGCAGCAAGCCGGCGGGCACGCCGTGGAAAGTCTGGTGCAACGCGGCCTCCACGGGCGAGGAGCCTTACTCCATCCTGATGACGGCGGTGGAATCCCTGGGGGCGTCGGCCAATTTCCAGCTGACGGCCAGCGACATCGACTCGCGCGTGCTCAATACCGCGGCCAATGGCGTCTACCGCGCCGACGGCATCAAGGGCATCAGCACGGAGCGCCTGCACCGCTTCTTTCTGCGCGGCAAGGCGGCCAATTCCGGCATGGTGCGCGTCAAGCCGGAACTGCGCCGCATGGTGGAGTTCCTCAACGTCAACCTGATCCGCGACGACTGGCCGTTCCGCGAACCGTTCGACGTGGTGTTCTGCCGCAACGTGATGATCTACTTCGACGGCCCGACGCAGCGCCGCGTGCTCGAGAAGATTCACCGCGTGATGAAACCGGGCGGCATGCTGTTTGTCGGCCATGCGGAAAACTTCAGCGATTCGCGCGATCTGTTCGCCCTCAAGGGCAAGACGGTTTATGAGCGCCAATAGCCGGCAAGAGGCCGGGCTGTCGGTGCAAAAAACAAGGCAAGGCGGGGAGGCTGAATGAATTCGTATTCCTGGTCCTCTCAGGCCGCGGCGGGCAGTCCGGCGCCCCTGGAGCGCCGCCAGCGGCCGCGCGTCCATGCCTATACGGCGGCCGATCATCCGCCACCTGGCGCGCCCATTCCTGCCTCCTCGCTGGAGCAGCTCAAGCGGCAGCCGCGCCAGCCGGGCGAGGCCTCGTTCTTCTATTTCGATCCCCATTTCCAGCACAACGCGGCCAAGGTGCTGCCCGGCGAGTACTTCGTGTCCAACGAGGATCTGGTCATCGTCACCGTGCTGGGCTCGTGCATTGCCGCCTGCCTGTGGGACCGGACCATGCGCGTGGGGGGCATGAACCACTTCATGCTGCCCGAGGGGGACAGCAGCGATGCCTCGGGCCGCTACGGCTCCTACGCGATGGAACTGCTGATCAACGAGATGCTCAAGCTCGGGGCGCGGCGCGAATCCATGCAGGCCAAGATCTTCGGCGGCGGCCAGGTCATGGCCAACTTCACCACCATGAACGTGGGGGAGCGCAATACATCGTTTGTCACCAACTACCTGCATACCGAGCGCATTCCCATCGTTTCCGAGGATGTGCTGGACATCTATCCGCGCAAGGTCGTGTACTTTCCGGCCACGGGCAAGGTCATGGTCAAGCGCCTGGCCCATGCCCATCCGGAAGAGCTGGTACAACAGGAGCGCACGCGCGGCAGCGCGGCAGTGGTGGCTCGCAATACGGCAGGCGGCTCGGTCGACCTGTTTTGAGGAAGGTAGAAGAGGGAATGAACAGGAAAATCCGGGTGATCGTGGTGGACGACTCTGCGCTGGTGCGCAGCCTGCTCTCCGAGATCATCAACCGCCAGCACGACATGGAGTGCATCGGAACGGCCAATGACCCGTTGATCGCTCGCGAGATGATCCGCGAGCTCAATCCCGACGTGATCACGCTGGACGTGGAAATGCCGCGCATGGACGGCATCGACTTCCTGGGGCGGCTGATGCGGCTGCGCCCCATGCCCGTGCTCATGATCTCCACGCTGACGGAGCGCGGCGCCGAGGTCACCATGCGTGCGCTGGAGCTGGGCGCCATCGACTTCGTGGCCAAGCCCCGCGTCGGCGTGAGCAACGGCCTGCAGGAGCTGGCCAGCCAGATCGTCGACAAGATCCGCGTGGCCTCGGTGGCCCAGGTGCGGCGCCTGCCCACGGCGCCCGCCGCCGGGGCGCAGGCTGCGCATGGTGCTCCCTCCGGGCGCCCGGCTGCAGCCGTCAGCCTGCTGGGGCGCGTCTCCACCGAGAAGATCATTGCCATCGGCGCTTCCACGGGCGGCACGGAAGCCATCAAGGAGGTGCTGACGCGCCTGCCTGCCGACTGCCCGGCCATCGTCATCACCCAGCACATGCCGCCGGGCTTCACCACCAGCTTTGCGGCGCGCCTGAACAGCCTGTGCCAGATCACGGTCAAGGAAGCCTCGCACGGCGAGCGCATTCTGCCCGGCCATGCCTATATCGCTCCGGGCGGCAAGCATTTCTCCATCAGCCGCAGCGGCGCCAACTATGTGGCCGTGGTCGACGATGCGCCGCCGGTCAACCGCCACAAGCCTTCGGTGGAGGTGCTGTTCAAGTCGGTGGCCGCCTGCGCAGGCCGCAATGCCTATGGCATCATGCTCACCGGCATGGGCGCGGACGGTGCCGCCGCCATGCGCGAGATGCGCGATGCCGGCAGCTACAACTTCGTGCAGGACGAGGCCAGCTGCATCGTCTTCGGCATGCCGCGCGAAGCCATTGCCCATGGCGCGGCCGACGAAGTCCTGCCGCTGCTGCAGATCGCGCCGGCCTTGCTGGCCAAGCTGCGCGGCGGCTCCGACCAGGTGCACCACCGGATCTGACCCGGTATCGGCATAAAAGAAAGAGCGCCTTGCGCTGGATGGCAAAGGGTCTCAGGTGAATTGAGGCCTGAAAACCAACGCAGTCCAGCGCAAGGCGCTCTTGTTATTGAAGGTGAAGGGGCGGCCTTCCAGCCGGCCGGCGGTTCACTCGGACAGCAGCGTCCAGCGCTCCAGTGCCTCCATCAGTTCCTCGTCGATCTGTGCATCGCGCTGGTGCATGGCCACGGCCCTGGCGTTGTCGGTGGCGAACAGCGTGCCGTCGGCCAGCGCTTCCTGGATCTGCTTTTGCTCGGCCTCCAGCGCGGCAATGCGCTCGGGCAGCGTTTCCAGCTCGCGCTGCTCCTTGTAGCTGAGCTTGCGCTTTTGCTTGCCGTCGTTGCGCGGCGCTGCCGGCCTGGGCTCTTCCTTGGCTGCCTTGGGCTGGGCGGCTTCGGCCAGGGCCTTGCTGCGGCGGGACTGCTCCAGCCAGTCGGTCACCCCGCCCTCGTATTCGCGCCAGTGGCCAGGGCCCTCCCAGGCAATCGTGCTGGTCACCACGTTGTCGAGGAAGGTACGGTCGTGGCTGACCAGGAACACCGTGCCGTCATATTGCTGCAGCAGTTCCTCTAGCATGTCCAGCGTCTCGATATCCAGGTCATTCGTGGGCTCGTCCAGCACCAGTACGTTGGCCGGGCGGGCAAACAGGCGGGCCAGCAGCAGGCGGTTGCGCTCGCCGCCGGACAGGGAGCGCACCGGGGAGTGCGCGCGCGCCGGGGAGAACAGGAAGTCCGCCAGATAGCTCTTCACATGCTTTTTCTGGCTGCCGATCTCGATCCATTCGCTGCCCGGACTGATGAAGTCCTCCAGCGTGGCATCCATGTCGATCTGGTGGCGCATCTGGTCGAAATAGGCCACCTGCAGGTTGGCGCCACGGCGTACCTGGCCGCTGTCGGGTGCCAGATCGCCCAGGATCATTTTCAACAGCGTGGTCTTGCCGGCGCCGTTGGGGCCGATCAGCCCCACCTTGTCGCCACGCAAAATGGTGGCACTGAAGTTGCGCACGATGCATTTGTCGCCAAAGGCCTTGTTCACCTGGCTCAGCTCGGCCACGATCTTGCCCTGGTAGCTCTCGCCCTTGCCCGAGGCAATGTCCATCTGCACGCCGCCCAGCACTTCGCGGCGTGCGGCGCGGTTGGCGCGCAACTGCTCCAGGCGGGCAATGCGGCTCTGGCTGCGGGTGCGCCGGGCCTCCACGCCCTTGCGGATCCAGACTTCTTCCTGGGCCAGCAGCTTGTCGGCCTTGGCGTTGATCACGGCCTCCTGGGCCAGCTGCTCTTCCTTTTGCTGCTGGTACTGGGCGAAATTGCCCGGATAGGAGCGCAGCACTCCGCGGTCCAGCTCCACGATGCGGGTGGCAATCCGGTCCAGGAAGGCGCGGTCGTGGGTGATCGTCACCACGCTGCCCTTGAAGGACAGCAGCAACTCCTCCAGCCACTCGATGGCATCCAGGTCCAGGTGGTTGGTCGGCTCATCCAGCAGCAGCACATCGGGCCGGGCCACCAGCGCCTGGGCCAGGGCCACGCGCTTGCGGGTTCCGCCGGACAGCGTGCCCACCACGGCTTGCGGGTCCAGGTGCAGGCGCTGCAATGTTTCCTGCACGCGCTGCTCCCAGTTCCAGGCATCGTAGGCCTCGATCTGCGACTGCAGCGCATCCAGGTCCTCGCCTTCGGCTGCGGCCAGATAGCGGTCCCGCAAGGCAATCACATGGGCAATGCCGTCCGATGCGGACTGGAAGATCGTATGCTCGGGGTTCAGGTCGGGCTCCTGCGCCACATAGGTGATGCGCACCCCGCTTTGCACCTGGATCTGCCCGTCGTCGGCCCTGGCCAGCCCACCGAGGATCTTGAGCAGGGAAGACTTGCCCGCGCCATTGCGGCCGATCAGGCCCACGCGCTCGTCGGCTTCCAGGGAGAAATCGGCATGGTCCAGAAGGGCCACATGCCCGAACGCCAGCTGGGCGTCCAACAAAGTAATCAATGCCATCGTGCGCGCATTATCGGCGGCCTCCGGCAACCCTTCCCTTCATATATGGCGCAAAGGCCTTCTCGGCAGCATCCCTGCGGGATGCTGCCGAGCGGCGGCGCTGGATTGAGCAGGGTGCCGGCATCGACCGCAGGCTCTCCCATGACCTTTTTGTGTCAACAATGGCAAACCTAGGGTTTAACCTATGCTATAGTTCGCTCCATCGCAACACGGCGCCAACGCGCTGCTAGCGAAAAGTCTGGCTGGCGACACTGAAAATTCTGTGTACAATGCAAGGCTTCACT
>NZ_BCNT01000026.1 GCF_001544075.1 Comamonas terrae | reverse complement strand
TGCGCTGGGGTGGGGCACCGGCTGGATACCCGGAAACATCCTGCGCATCAACACCGTCGGCGCCATCTTCCCCGTGTGGGTCGTGCGCACCGTCCAGCCCGGCCCCGAGACCGGCATCCAGCACAGCTTCGCGCTGCTGGCCCGCGGCGACGTCGACCGCCCCTGATTTCATTGGAGATAAAACATGGCATCCATCGTAGACACCAGCGTCAAGCACGCATATTCCAGCATGGCCGGCGCTCCCACAATCGCCGGCATGGCAGGCTCCCTGATTTCTGCCCTGGATGCATTTCTTGTCACCGGCTGGGGCATCAAAGCCGTGGACAGTGCCGTCATCAGCGGCGGCGTGTGCCGCATGTCCTTCGCCAGTGGCAAGAGCGCAGCCGAGGCTGAAACGGTCATTCTGGTGAGCGGCGCCACGCCGTCCGGCCTCAACGGAGAGCAGAAAGTCACGGCCGTCAGCAACACCTGGGTGGAGTTCAAGACGAATCTGCCCGATGGTCCGGTGTCGGGCTCCATCAGTTTCAAGATGGCGCCCCTGGGCTGGGAAAAGGTCTTCTCGAAGACCAATGTGGCCGTCTACCGCCAGACCGACCCCGCATCGACCCGCACCTATTACCGCGTGGACGACACAAACGCGTTGTATGCGCGCGTGCAGATGTACGAGTCCATGACGGACGTGGACAACGGCACAGCCCCCTCGCCGCAGAGTGTGGCGGGTGGGTACTACTGGAGCAAGCGCAGCAGCGGCGCGACCAGCGCATATTGGGTGTTGGCTGGCGACTCGCGCGGGGTGTATTGCTTGATCTCAACCAACGCAGCGTCGACTCCGGCAACCAATAACGGCTATGCACTCATTTCGCAGTACATGGGCGACTTGATCAGCTACCGCAGCGGAGATGCATGGTGCGCCATGCTGACCGGAGCGGCTAATGCTAGCTACAACAGCACCGTCGGATGCTTGTTTTGCGCAGCGGGGTCCGTAGGATTTACGCTCAAGCGCGCGTCTCATGGGCTCGGTGCTGCGGTGCAGGTAGCGCGAAAAATTTTCGGCACCCTTGCGAGCATTTCTGGTAGCGACAGCTACCTGGGCTATTTCCCGTCCGCAGTAGACAACGGACTGCATCTATCGCCCGTTTTGCTTGGGGATGGTCCTGATGCCTCTGCTCCACCCCGTGGCATTGCCCCGGGGATACTGCATTGCCCCCAGATGGCGGTATTGGCTGGTCTGGGTTGGGATGTAGCCTTGCAGAAAGGCCAGGGGGCATTTACGGGCAAGGTGTTGTTGAGCGTCACCATCGGCGCTGCCTCTACCAATCAGGGGGTGGCATTTCTTGACGTGACAGGTCCCTGGAGGTCTTGAGATGCCTGTCTATCGGCTCTGCGGCATTGATGCCCGCGACGGCGATCTCGATCTAAACGATCTGCAACTCTGGGCACAAGGCGTGCGCGTGGATGCTGGAGCGGTGCTTACTTGCAGCTTGGCGCCTATGGCCGGCAGCGTTGGCAATCTTGTCGACGGCGACCCGGCAACTGGCTGCCGCTGGGCTGCGGCCGATGTTCGGGCACCTGGTTTCTGGATACAGATCGACGTTGCATCCAGCAATGTCGACCAGTGGTATTTCGGTGGCCAGCTGGTGCCAGCGCGCATCGCCGTCCAGATGCCGGGAGGCGGCACATACAACATCTGGCCAGAGATCGTCTCTGGCGGAGCTTGGTTTCGCAACACACTTCTGCTGCAGAGCATACTCGACGCGACTCCGGTGGGCGCCTGGGCGCTGGACGACCCCAGCACAACGCAACCTGACCTGGTCGGTACACGCAACGGCACCCGGGCAGGCGGTGTGATCAAAAGCCAGCGCATTACTGAGGGTACAAACGGAGCATTTGACCCGGCAGCCACGGGGCTGATCTCCATTCCTGCCGGGACAATGGACGCGGGGGCATTCTCGGTCGTCTTTGACATCGCAACGTCCACGGGCGCCAATCTTGTAATTGCAGAGCACGGTAATGACAACCGCGGCTGGAGCATACAGACGGCCGGTCCCGAGAACTCCACGGTGGGCGCTGTACCGGGCCAGTTGCTGTGTCTTGCCAATTACGGGTCCTTTGGCGGTCTGACGGTAACAAACACCATTGTTGGAGATGGCCAGACTCACCGCGTCGTTTTTACTGTCGGCGCGACGGGAGTACGGCGTGTGTATATCGACGGCATCCCGGACCTTGGGCGCGATACAGGCGGTACTGGTCGACCCGCCTACAACACAACATCGGTGCATGTCGGGTCGCGCAATGGGAACTATGGCTTGCCTGCCGGTTCGTTGCTCAGTGCATTTGCGGTTTTCAGCCGCGAGCTGACTGCCGCAGAAGCAATCGCGGTCTCTGGCGATCCGAGAGTGACACGCAAGAGGGCCATGCAGTCCGACACTTCGCTGCGGTTGCTCAGCGAAACAAGTCCGCTACCCCAGGGCCTGCAGAACATGGCTCGCCATCGCACTGCCAAGCTGCTCGACGCAGAGTGCGGCGGCCAGGGGCGCATCTATGGCACCGTCGCGCGCAAAAACACGCCGACGAACGTGCCCCTGAGCCGGCGCGTGCGCCTGCACCGATCCGTCGACGGCTATCTCGCGCGAGAGACGTGGAGCAAGGCGGATGGCTCCTATGAGTTCCGGGACATTTCCACGCGCTATGAGTGGGATGTGATCGCCTGGGACCACGAACTGCAGGAGTACTCCGCAATCGCCAACAACCAGCGCGCCGAGGTGATTGCATGAGCGCCCTGCCCGAATTCGAGATCTCGGCCGCCCACGCCCTGGTGCGCCTGCAGGCGACGCAGGTCTTTGCCGACTCCGGCCCTGGCGCTTCCACGGTCAAGCTATACGACGCCGCCGAGCAGCTGCTGGCCACGCTCACCCTCACCAGGCCCTGCGGGACCATTACCGAGGCCGGCTATCTGCAGCTCACCCAGGCCCAGGCCGGCGAATTGATCCTGGCCAGCGGGGTTGCCGTATATGGCGTCTGGGGCACAAGCGACGGGCGCATGGTCGCCCGGGGCGATGTGACGGACGAGGCCGGCGCCGGCGTATTTCGTCTGCTGGGCACCAGCGGCACGCAGCTCTATGCAGGCGGTCTGGTCATCCTGGGCGAGACGCTGATCTACTGATATGGCATCGGTCGACCTCGTCTTCTCGCGGCCATACAAGTCCGGCAATCCCGTCGATCTTGTATTTGGCGACGACGGCGGCTCGCCTGGCGTGCCCGATGCGCACCTGCTGGTCGCTGCTCGCATGCCGGGCCTGCGCGGCCGTGTGGCTGCCCATGTGGGCAAGGGCATGGTCGCCTCCGCGCGCATGCCCGGGCTGCGCAGTGCATCGACCATCCGCTACAACACCAACACGCCCCGGCCCATGGTGGCGCGCGTGCAGTCCGTGGCGCAGCAGGCGGCAGCTATCGAGACAGGCTGGATCTCCCGCTGGCAAAAGTCTTCTGTGCTTCCTGCCGGGTGGGCTGCAGCGGCACAGGATGCGCAGCCACTGCGCTCGCACACCGGGCTTGCGTGGCAAGAGGCGCAGCCGCGGGGCCAGGCCGTGAAGGTGCAGTATCAGCAGGCCCAGCGCAATGCCACGGGCGCGCATCGTGTGCACTGGCAGGACGGTGTCCGCGCCCGCATGGCCATGCAGGCGCGGGCCGAAGACGCCCGGCGTGCCCATGCAGCCGTGGCCGTTCGCTTTGAGGAGACCCTGCGCGACAGGCGCGTGCTGATGCACGTCGATGCTCAGGACGCTATGGGCCTGCAGCTGGGGATGCGCTTCGGCGCCGGCCCGGCCCGGCCCCTATATCTGGCACACCAGGCACGCTACCAGAAGGCCATGCGTCCGCCGGCGGGCCGATCCGCGATAACGCCGCCGAGACCGCCAGATCCCGAGCACTGCTGGCAGCAGCTGGTCGGGGGTCCGATAGAGCTGCTTTTCTGCAAACCATGGTCTGCCTCGGCAGACCTTGTTTTTTTCTGCTGCAAGTCTCGGCCGCCGGAGCCGGGCGGGCAGTACGTGATACCGCTTCTGAGGGTCTATATGCTCGTCTATGAGATCGATGCCGTGCTGCTGCCTACGGGCGAGCGCGTGCTCCTGTCCGATGTGCGCATCGAGTCGGGCGACGACGGCTTTGGCTGGACGCTGTCTGCCAGCGGCCCCGTTCACCTGGTGGACCAGCTGGCGTACCAGGCAGGGTTGCCCAGGCATATCAAGGTGTCCATCAATGGGATCGAGTGGGTCTTTGCCGTGAAAAGGCCTGTGCGCTCGCGTAGCGCGTCGGGCTGGCATGCCCGGGTATCCGGCCAGAGCGTGACATCGCTGCTCGGAGCGCCTTACCGCAGGCCGCAGCAGTGGAGCATCGGCAGCGCCATGTCCGCCCAGCAGATTGCGCTCGATGCGTTGCAGTTCACGGGTGTTTCGCTGAGCTGGACTGCGCCTGATTGGCTCGTGCCGGCCGCGGCCTGGTCGCACGAGGGCACGCCGCTGACAGTCGTCAAGCGCCTGGCAGAGGCCGCGGGCGCTGGCGTGCGCAGCCATCGCACCGACGCAGCGCTGCAGGTCGTGCCCCAGTATGCGGCCATGCCCTGGGACTGGGCCGCGGCCGTGCCGGATGTGCAGATGCCGGGGCAGATCATCCTCGAGGACTCGCTGACAGATCTCGAGCAGGATCTGCGCAATGGCGTCTATGTGACCGGCACCGCCGCCGGCGGCTTGGTGGGCTTTGTGCGCCGCACGGGCACCCAGGGGGAATTGCTGGCCACGCAGATCTCGGACCCTCTCATGACCGACGTGGCGGCCGTGCGTGCCCGCGGCTCCATACCCCTGGCAGATACCGCTTTGCGCTGGCGGCAGGAGATCACTGTGCCGCTGATCACGGGCGGCACGACGCCCGGGCTGATCCTGCCTGGCTACTTGCTCAAGGTCGAGGAGCCCGGCGAGACCTGGCGCGGCCTGGTGCGCAACATCACCGTGCAGGAAAAGGCGCCAGAAGTTTCGCAAACCCTTGTCGTGGACCGCTACCAATGATCCCAGTCAATTTGTATCTGCGCCTGCAGGCGCTCCAGCAGCCGCCCGTGAAGCTGTTCGCCACGGTCAAGGCCATCGTCGGCAGCCAGGCCCAGGTGGAGTTTCCCGGCGGTGCACGCAGCCTGGTCGCCAACCCCGTCAATGCACCGGCTGACCAGGCCGTGTTCGTGCGCAACGGCGAGATCGTGGAGCTGGCCCCGAACCTGCCGTATGTGACCACCGAGGTCTAGGCCTAATCGTTTTTAACCCCGCCCGCCCGTGGCAACACAGGCGGGCTTTTTTGTGTCCGAAGAAAAGGAGAGAGAGATGAATCCAATCAAGCGTTGGCGGTGGTGGGCAGTCCTGGTGCTGCCCATCGTGGTGATCGTGCTCAATGCGTTCGGCCCCGACGGCTGGCGTGAGCCGGTGGTGCGGCTGCTGTGGCTGTCGTGGACGTCGGTGGGCGTGGCCATCGCGCTATCGGCCAGCAAAGCCATGGCCGACTATGCCCACGGCCGCGATGCATGGCTCAAGGCCCAGGAGCATCCCATCGGTGCCGGCCTGGCCTTCCTGGCCCTGTGCGTGCTGCGCGGCGCGATGGTACTTGCCATCGTGTGGGCCAGCATGACGCAGTTCGCCCAGGCCGCGGAGCCTGCGGGCCTACAGCGTGCCCGGGCCATGGCGCCGATGGTCGTGGGCGAGATCGAGCGCCAATGGCCCGACATGCCGCGGCGCAGCTACCTGGGCGCGCTGATCGAGCAGGAGAGCTGCCCCTCGCTGTCCAGCTCGATGTGCTGGAGCACCACGGCCAGGCTCAAGACCGCGCGGGAGGAGGGGGCCGGCCTGACCCAGTTCACGCGGGCCTGGACGGCCGCCGGCGCGCTGCGCTTCGACGCCATTGCCGAGGTCAAGGCCATGGCGCCCAAGGCGCTGCAGGAGCTGAGCTGGGACAACGTGTACGAGCGCGCGGATCTCAATGTGCGCGCGGCCATCGTCAAACTGCGCGGCTGCGATGCGCAGCTGGCCGCGCTCACGCCAGGCCTGGACGACATCACGCGCGTGGCCATGTGCGATGCCGCATACAACGGCGGCTGGGGACACCTGCAGCAGGATCGCAAGCTGTGCGGCCTCACGCCAGGCTGCAACCCGAACCAATGGTTCGGCCACGTCGAAAAGCACAGCGTCAAGAGCCGCGAGAAGTGGCAGGGCTACGGCCAGAGCGCCTACGAGGTCAACCGCGGCCACGTGCGCAACACCGTGCCGCTGGAGTCCCGGCGCATGAAGTACCTGGTGCTGCTGGGGGTGTGAAATGGGCAAGCTCAAGGCATACGGCGAAAGCGCCGTCATGTTCTGGTGTCCCGGCTGTGACGGGCCTCACGCCGTCGGCATTCGTCCACCAGGCCCGCAATGGTCCTGGAATGGCAGCGATACCGCGCCCACCTTCATGCCCTCGGTGCTGTCTACCTATGAAGGGGCTGACGCAGATACGCCGGATGGCATCCCTAGCCGCTGTCATTCCTACGTGACAGACGGCCGCATCCAGTTCCTGGCCGATTGCTCTCATGGATTGGCCGGGCAGACCGTCGACCTACCTGACTGGGAGGCTCATGAATCCGCAAGCTAAAGCAATTTCTGTCGTGGTGCTGCTGGCCCTGTCCTTTGTGGCCGGCTGGCACGTCCACGGCTGGCGCACCGCAGAGCAAAGCGCTCGAACACAGGTCGCCCAGGCGGGCGCAGCCCTCGAATCCGAGCGGGAAACCGGAAACAAAGAACGGCAGCACGCTGCCAGTACCCAGAAAGCCAGCGATGATTTCACCCAAAAGCAGCCTGCGCGCGATGCTGATCTGCGCGCTGACCTTGATCGCGTTAAGCGCCTGCAGCTTGATGCCGAACGGCGCAATGCAACCTACCGCGCGCAAGCCCAAGCCGACGCCGCTGCCCGCGGCCATCTTGCAGATCGACTTGAAACCCTCGACCGACAGCTTGTCGCGGGCGTCGAGGTGGTCGCACGACTCCGAGCAGATCTTGCGCGACGAGACGACGAAGTAGTGCTGCTGCACAAGCAAGTCGAGATCGAGCGGGAACTCAACGCCGACTGAAAAAAAGAACGAGGCGACATCGACAGTGCGGGAACACTGACGCTGCCGCCAGTCCCACAGAGCAAGCCTGTGAGCCCAGCCAAGGCCCCGTCCACCTGTACAGGCGGGGGCAGTGTATCAATACCTGGAGCCCATCATGGCATTACCTATCGTCCCCTGGCTTGGTGGCAAGCGCCGCCTGGCCGATTTCATCGTGCCGCGCTTTCCAGCGCACCAGTGCTACGTCGAAGTGTTCGCTGGCGGCGCAGCCCTTTATTTCATGAGGCCGCCGGCGGAAGTGGAGGTCATCAACGACATCAATGGAGACCTCGTCAATCTGTACCGCGTCGTGCAGCGGCACCTCGAAGAATTTGTCCGACAGTTTAAGTGGGCCTTATCGTCGCGCGAGGTCTTCAAGTGGCTGCAGATCACCAGGCCGGAGACGCTGACAGACATCGAGCGTGCCGCACGGTTCTACTACCTGCAGCATCAGGCTTTCGGCGGCAAAGTGCAGGGGCAGACTTGGGGTACTGCGACCACTACGCCGGCACCCACGGTCAACCTGCTGCGGCTTGAGGAGGACCTGAGTGCGGCCCATATGCGGCTGCATGGCGCGTACATCGAGCGGCTGGACTGGCTGGAGTGCATCAAGCGCTATGACCGCCCGCACACCCTTTTTTATCTCGATCCTCCGTACTGGGAAACGGAGGGGTACGGAGTCCCGTTTGAATGGGATCAGTACGTGGCCATTGCGGAAGCCATGCGCGGCCTGCAGGGCAAGGCGGTGCTGAGCATCAACGATCACCCTGAGATCCAGGAGCTGTTCGCGGACTTCCACGTCGAAGCCGTGCCCATCAACTACAACGTGGCCGGCGGCGGCAAGGCCGTGGCTCGCGTCGAGCTGGTTTACAGCAGCTGGGATGTGGCGGCTGCCCCACCTGGCCTTTTCTAGCGAACTGCAGACATCACGCGCCACTCATTTGCTGGAATATACTGTGCGTATGTACAGTAGTTTGCGGAATCTCTCCAGCCCCGTGCCGGTGGCGTCCCTTGTGTTGCCGCTGGTCGAGGGGCGCGTGCGTGCCGGCTTCCCGAGCCCGGCCGAGGATTTCGTCATTACCCGCCTGGATCTGACCGCTCTGCTGGTCAAGCATCCCCTGACCACGTTCATGATGGAGCTGGGTGGCGACAGCATGATCGGCGCCGGCCTGTATGACGGCGACCTGCTTGTCGTCGACAAGGTGCTCAAGGAAGCCCATGGCGATATCGTGATCGCGGAGGTTGATGGGGAATTCACCTGCAAGCGCTTGTTCCACCGCAACGGCATTTTCATGCTGAGGCCGGAAAACCCCACGTACCCGGATATCAGGCCCAAGCCCGGCCAGATCGTGGAGATCTGGGGCGTGGTCACCTCCAGCATTCGGCGCTTCAGAAAATGGTGACGTCATGTTTGCCTTGCTCGATGGCAATAACTTCTACGTCAGCTGTGAAAGGGTGTTCAGGCCATGCCTGAAGGGCAGGCCTGTTGTTGTCCTCTCGAACAATGATGGCTGCGCAGTGGCGCGGAGCGAGGAGGCGAAGGCGCTCGGCATTAAGATGGGGGAGCCGTACTTTCGCATCCGTCACCTGCACGAACAGGCTGGCCTGGTTGCGCTGAGCGCAAACTTTCCGCTGTACGGTGATATGAGCGACCGGATGATGTCGCTTGCGTCTGCGCTAGGGCCGGAGCAGGAGGTCTACAGCATCGACGAGTGCTTTGTCGGTCTGGATGGCGTGCCCGACGTGACCAGGCGCGCCTGGGCCATCCGCCAGCGGATCTTGAGCGGGATTGGTATTCCGACGTGCATCGGCATCGCTCCGAGCAAGACGCTGGCAAAGCTGGCGAATCATGTGGCCAAAGATGCCGCCCGCAAGCCTGGCTCGTATCCTGCCGAGCTTTCTCACGTCTGCAACTTCGCTGAGCTGCCGCCAGGGCAACTGCGCGGCCTGCTCGAAGCCACGCCCGTGGGCGAGGTATGGGGTGTCGGTCGACGCATTGGGGCGCGCCTGCAGGCCATGGGCATCACCTCGGCCGCAGATCTCGCTGATGCCGACTTGGTCTTCCTGCGGTCCAACTTTAGCGTGGTGCTGGAGCGCACGGCCCTGGAGCTGCGCGGCACCCCCTGCCACGAGCTGGAGCTGGAGCCGCCGGCGAAGCAGCAAATTGCCTGCACCCGTAGCTTTGGCAAGCCCGTGACCGAGTTGGAGCCGCTGGTCCAGGCCGTCACCACGTTTGCGCAGCGCGCGGCCGAAAAGCTACGTGCGCAGCACCTTCGCGCGGGGATGGTGTATGTCTTTGCCCATTCCAGCCCGTTCCGGCCGGACGATCCACGCTTTGCCCGTAGCGCCTCCGTCCCGCTTGTCGAGCCCTCATCCGATACCAGCGTCCTGGCCGAGGTCGCGGAGCAGGCCATCCGGCGGATCTACGAGCCCGGCTACAGGTTGGCAAAGGCTGGCGTCATGCTGCTGGACTTGTCCCCCTGCACGCAGAAGCAGGGGAGCCTGTCGTTCGAGATCATCCAGCCGCAAAGGGACCGCAGCGCGCTCATGGAGGTCGTCGACGGCCTCAATAAGCGCTTTGGGCGCGGTGTCGTCTCGATTGGCAGCACCCAGTCGACGGGTGGATGGGGTATGCGTCAGGAGCGTAAGACGCCGGCTTACACGACGGATATTCGCTCAATTCCAGTGGCCAGATAGGGGAGGAAAATTTCCTCTAAGACGCACCATAAGTGCACCACATATTTTTCAGCTGGTGCAATTCTTTTTTAAATCAATAGCTTACTAAAACGTCCGTCCAGTCCATCATCGGCGCAACCGACATGCGCCACATGCTGGACTCGGAAGAGGAGGGCAAGGTAGAGGTAACGGGGTCTGTCATGGATTCAGTTTCGGCGCCTGCCGCAGCGCTTGAGGAGATCGCTTCATGCGGCGGTGCTGCGCGGCGCGGTCCTTTTTACCGGAGCGCCATGGCTTGCAGGAGAGGGCATTATTGTGCCCAGAACGGCACACACTTTCATGGACAAGGCTTTGCGCGGGGCGGGCAGTGCGTGGCGAAGAAAATCGGCCGGCAAACTGCTGCTTGCGGTCGAAAAGGGCGGATGCTGGCCCGCCGCTCTCCCGAGCCTGCGTTCAACACCTGGAGGGAGCATGACCGAGGCGTCACCAATCGATGCGTGGTTTATTGATTCTAATGTAACTTACATGAAATGAATAAAGCCATCTAAAAACAGGAAGTGCCAAAACAAGCCAAGTAGAACGAGGTCCACGCGAGCGTGGACCTGAAAACAATGAAGGTTCGACTCGGCCTCGTCTTGCCGGTTGGCTTGGTCTGCCAGGTACAAAGGCGAGGGGGGCAGCCAGCGCAGCTAACCTGGGATCGCCGGCTGCAGCTGCTGTATGTCTTCGTAGCAGATGCCGATGTAGTGGTGCAGGCGCTGCTGTTCGTCACGCACGGCCGTGAGGGAAAGCTGGTGGCTGCGACCGCTGTGGAGCAGCTTCCAGCTGCCTTTCCAGTGGCCGCTGCGGCCGATTTCGGACCAGACTTCGGGAAAGCCCATGCCGGTTTCCATTTCATCGCTTGCGTCGAAGTAGAAAGCCGAAAACTCCTTGTTCCTGGCGGTCTTGAGCGAAAGGCCGCTCATGCGCTCATAGGCCGGGTTGATGGTCACCACGCGCCGGTTGGCGTCGAGCACCACCACGCCTTCGAAGCTGTGTTCGAACACGGTGGTGGCGATGCGCAACTGGCGTTCGATTCTTTTCTGGGGACCCAGATCGGTCAGTATGCCCACATACATGCGCTGGCCCCGGGCATCAGCCTGGCTCAGCGCCACGCGCAGGGGCACCAGGCTGCCATTCTTGTGCTGGCCGAGCACCTCCGAGATCCTGTTGCTCAAAGGCTCGGCGCCCCGGTTCTGGGCCTGCTCGTGCTTTTGCAGATATTCGGCAAGCTGGCCGGAAAGCGCCTCGGGCAGCAGCATGCCGACATTTTTTCCAATCACTTCCGCGGGTGCCCAGCCCAGGATATGTTCGGCGGCCGGGTTGTAATCGAGCACCTTGCCTTGCGTGTCAATGCTGATGATGCCGTCGGCAGCCATTTGCACCAGGGCGCGCAAATGGGCGGCATTCATGTCCTCGATCTGCCAGCGCCTGCGGTAATGCAGGTGCGCGTTGGTCTGCGCGATCAGGCCGCCGACAATCAGGCTCACCAAGGCAATCAGCAGCGCCAGAAGCAGCTGATTTTCCGTGGCGGGCTCTTCGGGCTCGGCGCCCGGCATTTCCTGCACGCGCAAAGCCAGCATGGCTGTGTAGTGCATGCCGGCAATGGCGGCACCCATGACCAGAGTGGCCAGGATTTTTCCATGAAGGGTGAGCTTTCTGCGGGAGCCGGCGAGGCCAAAGCGTATCCAGAGCGCCAGCATGGCCAGTGCCATGTCGATGGCCAGCGAAAGCACGAAATGTCCGGGGGCATATTGCATGGTGGCATGCATGCGCATGGCGGACATGCCGCTGTAATGCATGGCCGCAATGCCGATGCCGACAATCGCCCCCCCCAATACCAGTTCGATATTGCGCAACCGGGACTTGGCCAGCAGCATCAGCGCCACGAAAGAGGCTGCCAGTCCCGGAAGAAGGGAAATGACGGTCTGCCGCAAATCATATTGAATACCGGCATGCGGCGTATATGCGAGCATGCCGATAAAGTGCATGGCCCATATTCCGGTGCCCAGGCTCAAACCGCCGCTGGCAATGGCTCCCAAGCGCAATTGCGGCGTCACGGCCTCGCGTGCCAATGCAGCCAGGCGCAAGGCCTGGTTGGAGGCAATACAGCTGACGCCCAAGGACAGCAATACCAGCCAAAGGTCGTATTTTCCTTGGACCAGTTCGATATTCGGGCCTTCGCTCCAGAAGAATGAGGGCGGCATGGGATATATCCTGTGGGACCGATGCATTGCACATCCGGTCATGGCATAGCTTCCCACAATATCACCGGGTATTTATGGTGGATGTGTCAGAGCAGTCTTACGTGACGATTCATGACAATTGCTGTGGCGTCAATGGCGCTATTTGTTACGTGGCGGCCAGCAGGCCATTTTGAAAATGGGTACGCACCGCCTCGGCGGCGGCCCGCGGACTGCGTGCGAGCAGGGCCTGCATGATGGCTTCATGCTCGGCCAGGGAATCCTCGATGCGCCCCTGCCGGAACAGCGATTTGTGGCGGTTGAGCTTCATGACCTTGCGCAGGTCGGCCACCAGCTGGTTGCGCCAGCGGTTGTCGGCGATATCCAGCAGCTGCATGTGGAACTGTTCGTTGAGCGCGAAAAAGCGCTCTGCATTGTGCGTGTGCTGCCTCAGTTCCTCATGCGTGCTGCGCAGCGCCGCGAGCTGCGCATCGGTGGCAGTTTCGGCAACCACGGCGGCGGCATCGGCCTCCAGCAGGCTCAGGAGGCGGTAGACGTCGGCAATATCCTTGGGCGACACCTCGGTCACATAGGCGCCACGTCGCACCTTCATGGTCACCAGGCCTTCGGCCGCCAGAACCTTGAGCGCCTCGCGCAGGGGCGTGCGGCTGATGCCGTACTCCTCGGCAATCTTGAGCTCGTCGATCCATGCGCCAGGCTCCAGCTCATGCTGAAAGATGCGTTGGCGTAGCTGTTCGGCCACTTGCTCGTATAGCGCACGGGGTGTCAAAGTCGTTTTTGTCATCTCGTCGCGATTGTAAGTGCGAAATATTTTGAATTCATAATTATGAATAATGTACACTCGGCGGCAAGGTAACATATCGCGGAAAACACGCGTAGCGCACAGCAAGAGAGCAGAGAGACAACATGAGCCAAGACACCTCAAGCAACGCAGGCCAGACGGAAGATTTCGCCCAGGCAGACCTCAAGACCTGGGCCAAGGCCGCCGCCAAGGCGGCCCCCGGTGGCAATCTGGACGCGCTGAACTGGGAAACGCCGGATGGCATCACCGTCAAGCCGCTGTACACGGCCGAGGATCTGGCAGGCCTGCCCTATACCAACACGCTGCCAGGGTTCGAGCCCTATATCCGTGGCCCCCAGGCCACCATGTATGCAGGCCGGCCCTGGACGATCCGCCAGTACGCGGGTTTCTCGACCGCCGAGGAGTCCAATGCCTTCTACCGCAAGGCGCTGGCCGCCGGCGGGCAGGGCGTCTCGGTCGCCTTCGACCTGGCCACGCACCGCGGCTATGACTCGGACCATCCCCGGGTGACGGGCGACGTGGGCAAGGCCGGCGTGGCCATCGACTCGGTGGAGGACATGAAGATCCTCTTCAACGAAATCCCGCTCGACAAGGTGAGCGTTTCCATGACCATGAACGGCGCCGTGCTGCCCGTGCTGGCTGGCTACGTGGTGGCGGCCGAGGAGCAGGGCGTGGCGCAGGACCAGCTGTCCGGAACGATTCAGAACGACATTCTGAAAGAGTTCATGGTGCGCAACACCTATATCTACCCGCCCAAGCCGTCGATGCGCATCATCGGCGACATCATCGAGTACACGAGCCGGAACATGCCCAAGTTCAACTCGATCTCGATCTCGGGCTACCACATGCAGGAAGCCGGCGCCAACCAGGCGCTGGAACTGGCGTTCACGCTGGCCGACGGCAAGGAGTATGTGAAGACCGCGATTGCCAAGGGCATGGATGTGGATGCCTTCGCGGGCCGCCTGTCGTTCTTCTGGGCGGTGGGCATGAACTTCTACCTCGAGATCGCCAAGATGCGGGCCGCGCGCCTGCTGTGGTGCCGCATCATGAAGGGCTTCAATGCCAAGAGCCCCAAGAGCCTGATGCTGCGCACGCACAGCCAGACCAGCGGCTGGAGCCTGACCGAGCAGGACCCGTACAACAACGTGGTGCGCACCACCATCGAGGCCATGGCGGCCGTGTTCGGCGGCACGCAAAGCCTGCACACGAACGCGCTCGATGAAGCCATCGCGCTGCCCACCGAGTTCTCGGCCCGCATTGCGCGCAACACCCAGCTCATCATCCAGGAAGAGACCCACATCACCAATGTGATCGACCCCTGGGCCGGCAGCTACATGATGGAAAAGCTCACCCAGGACATGGCCGATGCCGCCTGGAAGATCATCGAGGAAGTGGATGCCATGGGCGGCATGACCCAGGCCGTGGACAGCGGCTGGGCCAAGCTCAAGATCGAGGCCGCGGCCGCCGAAAAGCAGGCGCGCATCGACTCTGGCAAGGAAGTCATCGTCGGCGTCAACAAATACAAGCTGGCCAAGGAAGACCCGGTCGACATCCTCGAGGTGGACAATGTCAAGGTGCGCGACAGCCAGATCGCCCGCCTCAAGAATATCAAGCAAAAACGCGATCAAGCCCAGGTGGAGCAAGCGCTGGATGCTCTCACTTCCGCAGCAGAAAGTGGCCAGGGCAACCTGCTCGACCTGGCCATCAAGGCCGTGCGCCTGCGCGCCACGGTGGGTGAAGTCTCCGACGCGCTGGAAAAGGCCTTCGGCCGCCACCGCGCCGATACGCAAAAGGTGACCGGTGTGTACGCAGCCGCCTACGACTCGGCCGAAGGCTGGGACAAGCTCAAGACCGAGATCAATGCGGCATCCGAAACGCTGGGCCGCCGCCCGCGCGTGATGATCGCCAAGCTGGGCCAGGACGGCCACGACCGCGGCGCCAAGGTGGTGGCCACGGCCTTTGCCGACCTGGGCTTCGACGTGGACATGGGCCCGCTGTTCCAGACCCCCGAGGAATGCGCGCGCCAGGCCATCGAGAACGACGTGCATGCCGTGGGTGTGTCCACGCTGGCCGCCGGCCACAAGACGCTGGTGCCGGCCATCATCGAGGAGCTGAAGAAGCAGGGCGCGGACGACATCATCGTCTTCGTCGGCGGCGTGATCCCGGCGCAGGACTACGACTTCCTCTACAACGCCGGCGTCAAGGGCGTCTATGGCCCCGGCACGCCGATCCCGGCCAGCGCCAAGGACGTGCTGGAGCAGATCAAGAAGGCCAGCGGCCTGTAAGCGCCTTCGCGAGCAATGACACCCGAGCAAATGCAGGACGGCATTATGCACGGCAGCCCCGCCGTGCGGCGCCGCTCCATGGCCAAGGCCATCACCCTGCTGGAATCCTCGCGCGCCGACCACCGCGACCAGGCCGACGGCCTGCTCACGGCCCTGCTGCCGCACACGGGCAAGGCGTTTCGCCTGGGCATCAGCGGCGTGCCGGGCGTGGGCAAGTCCACCTTCATCGAAGCGCTGGGCCTGTACCTGATCGCCCAGGGCCTCCAGGTCGCCGTGCTGGCCATCGATCCTTCGTCCACCGTGTCGGGCGGCTCCATCCTGGGCGACAAGACGCGCATGGAGCAGCTCTCGGTCAACGAGAAGGCCTACATCCGCCCCAGTCCCTCCAGCGGAACGCTGGGCGGCGTGGCCGAGAAGACGCGCGAGGCCATGCTGGTCTGCGAGGCCGCCGGCTACGACGTGGTCATCATCGAGACCGTGGGCGTGGGCCAGAGCGAGATTGCCGTGCACGGCATGACCGACATGTTCTGCGTGCTGCAGCTGCCCAACGCGGGCGACGACCTGCAGGCCATCAAGAAGGGCGTGATGGAGCTGGCCGACCTGGTGGTCATCAACAAGGCGGACATCGACCCCAACGCCGCCACGCGGGCCCAGGCGCAGATCACCTCGAGCCTGCGCCTCCTGGGCATGCACGGCAACCCCGACCATGCCACCGGCGGCGCGCTGTGGCAGCCGCGCGTGCTGCAGATCAGCGCCTTGCTGGGCCAGGGCGTGGAAGGCTTCTGGGCCGCGGTCGGCCAGTTCAGGCAGCTGCAGACGGCCAACGGCCGCCTGCAGCTGCGCCGCGAGAAGCAGGCCCTGGCCTGGATGTGGGAGCGCATCGACTTCGGGCTCAAGCAGGCCTTTCGCCAGCATCCGCAGGTCAAGGCGCTTTTGCCCGGCCTGCAGGCCGAGGTGGCCGCGGGCCGCATCGCGGCCAGTACCGCGGCAAGAAATCTGCTTGCAGCCCATGCGCAGCAAGCGTAGACAGCTCATATAAACGTAGCATCAGAGACAAGACAACCCGATCACATCAGAGGACGAGCATGCAAGAAGACATCCTGAAGCAGCTGGAGGCCAAGCGCGAGCGCGCGAGGCTGGGTGGGGGCCAAAAGCGCATCGACGCGCAGCACGGCAAGGGCAAGCTCACGGCGCGCGAGCGCATCGAACTGCTGCTGGACGACGGCACGTTCGAGGAATGGGACATGTTCGTCGAGCACCGCTGCACCGACTTCGGCATGGCCGAGCAGAAGATCCCCGGCGACGGCGTGGTCACGGGTTACGGCATGATCAACGGCCGTCTGGTCTTCGTGTTCAGCCAGGACTTCACGGTTTTCGGCGGCGCGCTGTCCGAAACGCATGCCGAGAAGATCTGCAAGATCATGGACCAGGCCATGAAGGTGGGTGCGCCGGTGATCGGCCTCAACGACTCGGGCGGCGCGCGCATCCAGGAAGGCGTGGCATCGCTGGGCGGCTATGCGGACGTGTTCCAGAAGAACGTGCTGGCCTCGGGCGTGGTGCCGCAGATTTCCATGATCATGGGCCCCAGCGCCGGCGGTGCCGTGTACTCGCCGGCCATGACGGACTTCATCTTCATGGTCAAGGACAGCTCCTACATGTTCGTGACCGGCCCCGAGGTGGTGAAGACCGTCACGCACGAGGAAGTCACGGCTGAGGAACTGGGCGGCGCCATCACCCACACCACCAAGAGCGGCGTGGCCGACATGGCTTTCGACAACGATGTGGAGGCGCTGATGATGCTGCGCCGGCTCTACAACTACCTGCCGCTCAACAACCGCGAAAAGGCCCCCGTGCGCCAGACCACCGATCCGGCCGACCGTGCCGATCGGTCGCTGGACACGCTGGTGCCCGAGAATCCCAACAAGCCCTACGACATGAAGGAGCTGATTCTCAAGACTGTGGACGACGGCGACTTCTTCGAGCTGCAGCCCGACTACGCCAAGAACATCCTCATCGGCTTCGCCCGCATGGCCGGGCAGACCGTGGGCATCGTGGCCAACCAGCCCCTGGTGCTGGCCGGCTGCCTGGACATCAAGAGTTCCATCAAGGCCGCGCGCTTCGTGCGCTTTTGCGATGCCTTCAACATCCCCGTGGTCACCTTCGTGGACGTGCCCGGCTTCATGCCCGGCACCAGCCAGGAATACGGCGGCATCATCAAGCACGGCGCCAAGCTGCTCTACGCCTACGCCGAGGCCACGGTCCCCAAGATCACCGTCATCACGCGCAAGGCCTACGGCGGCGCCTATGACGTGATGGCCTCCAAGCATCTGCGCGGCGACGTGAACCTGGCCTGGCCCTATGCCGAGATCGCCGTGATGGGCGCCAAGGGCGCGGTGGAGATCATCTTCCGCGAGGACAAGAACGACCCCGAAAAGCTCGCCGCCCGCGAGGCCGAGTACAAGGCCCGCTTCGCAAACCCCTTCGTGGCCGGCGCGCGCGGCTTCATCGACGACGTGATCCAGCCGCACGAGACACGCAAGCGCATCTGCCGCTCGCTGGAGATGCTCAAGAACAAGCAGCTCGAGAATCCGTGGCGCAAGCACGGAAACATTCCGCTCTGAAGGAGCGTGCGCGATGAATGCAGATCAACGTTTTGACGAACTGGCCCGGCGCCTGGGCTATTCATTCGATGGCGAAATCAAGATCGGCGGCAACTACACGCCCTTGGTCGTGGATGCAGGGGTCGCCTATGTCAGCGGCCAGGTGCCCCGCGTAGGCGATGGCGTCGTCGTCACCGGCCGCGTGGGAGCCGATGTTTCGCTGGAACAGGCGCAACTGGCCGCCAGGATCTGTGCGATGCGCGCCCTGGCGCTGCTGCGCCGCCAGTTCGGCAGCCTGGAGCAGGTGAGCCGCATTCTGCGCATCACGGTCTTCGTGCAATGCACCGAATCGTTCACGCTCCAAAGCGAAGTGTCGGACGGCGCTTCCGCCGTGCTATTGGACGTGCTCGGTGAAGCGGGACAGCACTCCCGTACGTCCGTCGGCGTATTCCAGTTGCCCAAGAATGCCAGCGTCGAGCTGGATCTGATCGCCTCCACCAAGGCTTGACGCGCTCTTTATTCCTTACACCATGTTCACAAAAATCCTCATCGCCAACCGCGGCGAAATCGCCTGCCGCGTGATCGCCACCGCCCGCAAAATGGGCATCGCCACTGTGGCCGTGTATTCCGATGCCGACAAGGATGCGCGCCATGTGAAGCTGGCCGACGAAGCCGTGCACATCGGCGCCGCACCCAGCCGCGACTCCTATCTGGTGGCCGAGCGCATCATTGCCGCCTGCAAGCAGACCGGCGCCCAGGCCGTGCACCCGGGCTACGGCTTTCTGAGCGAGAACGAGGCCTTTGCCAAGCGCTGCGAGGACGAAGGCATCGCCTTCATCGGCCCCAAGGCCCATTCGATTGCCGCCATGGGCGACAAGATTGCCTCCAAGAAGCTGGCCAATGAGGCCAGGGTCAACACCATTCCAGGCTACAACGACGCCATCTCCGGCCCCGAGCAGGCCGTGGAGATCGCCAGGGGCATCGGCTACCCCGTGATGATCAAGGCCTCGGCCGGCGGCGGCGGCAAGGGCCTGCGCGTGGCCTTCAACGACAAGGAAGCCTTCGAAGGCTTTGCCAGCTGCCAGAACGAGGCGCGCAACAGCTTTGGCGACGACCGCATCTTCATCGAGAAGTTCGTGCAGGAGCCGCGCCACATCGAGATCCAGATCCTGGGCGACAGCCACGGCAATGTGATCTACCTGAACGAGCGCGAGTGCTCCATCCAGCGCCGCCACCAGAAGGTGATCGAGGAGGCGCCGTCGCCCTTCATTTCCGATGCCACCCGCAAGGCCATGGGCGAACAGGCCGTGGCCCTGGCCAAGGCCGTGAAATACCAGAGCGCGGGCACGGTGGAGTTCGTGGTCGGCAAGGACCAGGACTTCTACTTCCTCGAAATGAACACCCGCCTGCAGGTGGAGCATCCGGTGACCGAGTGCATCACCGGCCTGGACCTCGTGGAGCAGATGATCCGCGTGGCCGCCGGCGAGAAGCTGACCATCGCGCAGGAGGACGTGAAACGCGACGGCTGGGCCATCGAGTGCCGCATCAACGCCGAAGACCCGTTCCGCAACTTTCTGCCGTCCACGGGCCGCCTGGTGCGCTTTCAGCCGCCCGAGCAGACCATGTGGCAGGCCGATACCGAGCATCTGCACGGCGTGCGCGTGGACACCGGCGTGTACGAGGGCGGCGAGATCCCGATGTTCTACGACTCGATGATCGCCAAGCTCATCGTGCACGGCAGCGACCGCATGGATGCCATCGCCAAGATGCGCGAGGCGCTCAACGCCTTCGTGATCCGCGGCATCAGCTCCAACATCCCGTTCCAGGCCGCGCTGCTGGCCCACCCCAAGTTCCGCTCGGGCGACTTCAACACCGGCTTCATCGCCGAACACTACAGCCACGGCTTCCATGCCGAGGACGTCCCCCATGGCGACCCCGACTTCCTGGTCGCGCTGGCGGCCCACATGAACCGCCGCTACCGCGGCCGTGCCGCCACCATCAGCGGCCAGATGCAGGGGCACGAGCTCAAGGTCTCGGCCGACTACTGCGTGGTCGTTCTGGGCGCCGAAGGCAAGCACCAGTACCACGACGTGCATGTGTCGGACTTCGCCAGGGAAAGCCGCGCCAGCACCGTGGCCGTCAACGGCAAGAGCTATGCATTCAAGAGCGAGACGCCGATGCGCGCGCTGTGCGTGCAGGGGACCTGCAACGGCAAGGCCTTCACGGCCCAGGTCGAGCGCGGCACGGCCAGGAACCCGCTGGCCCTGCGCGTGATCCACAACGGCACGCAGATCGAGGCGCTGGTGCTTTCGCCGCGCGGCGCCCAGCTGTACCAGCTCATGCCGTACAAGGCGCCGCCGGACCTGTCCAAGTTCCTGCTCTCGCCCATGCCCGGCCTGCTGGTCGACGTGGCCGTGCAGCCGGGCCAGAAGGTGCAGGCGGGCGAAAAGCTGGCCGTCATCGAGGCCATGAAGATGGAGAACATCCTCTTCGCCTCCCAGGACGGCGTGGTCAGCAAGATCACGGCGGCCAAGGGCGACTCGCTGGCCGTGGACGACATCATTCTCGAATTCGAATGATGGCTGCGGGCATGGCGGCGCCGGCTGTGGCCGGGGCGGCCATGCGCCGAGGCACAATCAAGGCTTCAACCACCTTCCAGAGCTTGCCCCATCTGCGCAAGCCGCTATTTCTTTGAAAGCATCCGGTTTTTCCTTCTTTCCGGCACAGGCCACGCGGCGCGAGCGGCTCGCCCGCTGCGTGCTGGCCGCGGCGGGCGCCGTGCTGCTGCTCGACGCGCTGGTGCTCATGGCCAAGGGGCATTTCAACCTGGGCGTCATCGTCCCGGCCATGCTGGGAACGGCCGGCCTGCTCATCGCCTGCAAATGGGCGGCCCTGCAGCGCTGGCGCCATGCAAGCCCCGGCCATGCGCGGCTCTGGACGGCGGGATGGGCGCTGTTTGCGCTGTGGCTGGCCAGCCTGCTGTTTTTCTGGAGCCGCCTGCTGGGCATGGGCCTGGCGCCGGCCCAGGTGCCGCCCGTGCAGGCCATCGTGGTGCTGGGCAGCGCCACGCTCGACGGAGAGCCGCGCCCGCCGCTGGCCGCGCGGCTGGATACGGCCGCGGCGCTGGCCAGGCTGCAGCCGCAAGCGCTGATCGCGGTCTGCGGCGGCGTCGACTGGGGCGAGAAGGAGTCGGAGGCGGAAATCATGGCCCGCTACCTGCAGCAGCGCCACGGCATCGAACCCGGGCGCCTGGTGCTCGAAAAGCACAGCACCAGCACCGAACTCAACCTCCGGCTGAGCCGGCCGCTGCTGGCCGAGCGCGGCGTGGGTGCCGATGCACCCATGGCCATCGTCAGCAGCGACTTCCATCTGATGCGCGTGATGGCCATGGTCAGACGCCAAGGACTGGGCGATGCCCATCCCGTGGCCGCGCCCACGCCGCCGACCATGCGCTTCAATGCCTGGCTGCGCGAATACTTCGCCATGGCCAGCGGCTGGGCGCTGGGCGAGGTATGAAAATCCGCTCAAAACTGGCTGCAGCGCCCGGCAGCAGTGCGCCGGCAGCTATCGAAACCAGATAACCATCAGGAGACATCCATGAACAACCGTCCTTTCAAGGTGCTGGGCATCCAGCAGGTCGCCATCGGCGGCACCGACAAGCAGCGCATGAAGCGCCTGTGGGTGGACATGCTGGGCCTCACGCAGACCGGCACCTTCCAGAGCGAGCGCGAGAACGTGGACGAGGACATTCTTGCCATGGGCACGGGCGCCCACAAGGTGGAGGTGGACATCATGCAGCCCCTGGACATGGACAAGAAGCCGGCCGTCCACGCCACGCCGCTCAACCATATCGGCCTGTGGATCGACGACCTGCCCAGGGCCGTCGAATGGCTCACCGCCCGGGGTGTGCGCTTTGCGCCGGGAGGCATCCGCAAGGGCGCGGCCGGCTATGACATCTGCTTTCTGCACCCCAGGAGCAACGACGAATTCCCCATCGCGGGCGAGGGCGTGCTGATCGAGCTGGTGCAGGCGCCGGCCGAGGTGATCGCGGCGCTGGGCAGAAGGAGGCCGGCATGGCTGCACTGACCGCAGGCGCGCTCGAACGCTATCTGCACGATCACATTCCGCTGTCTCGGGCCATGGCGGTGGAGGTGGTGTCTACGGAACCTGACGGTGTATTGCTGCGTGCGCCGCTTGCGCCCAATATCAACCACCGGGACACGGTCTTCGGCGGCAGCGCCTCGGCGCTGGCCATACTCGCGGCCTGGTCCCTGCTGCACCAGCGGCTCGGGGCCGAGGGGCTGGACAGCCGTCTGGTGATACAGCGCAACACCATGGAATACGAGCAGCCGATTGCCGGAGCCTTCCAGGCCCGCTCGGCCTTGGTGGAGCCGCAGCAATGGCCCCAGTTCATCCGCATGCTGGCCCGCAAGGGCAAGGCGCGCATTGCCGTGGCATCGCTGCTGGGCGATGAGCACGGTACGCCGGCCGGCCGCCTGGTGGGCGAATTCGTGGCCTTGGGCTGACGAGAAGAAGCCGTCCATGCGCTGGATCGCCATCTTTACCGACACGCCGAAGATGCTGGAGGTGCGTGCGCGGCTCCAGGACGAGCATCTGGCGTTTCTGGACCGCTACCGCGATGAAATCGTGCTGGCCGGCGGCTGCCGCCTGCAGCCGGAAGGCGACTACATGGGCGGGCTCTGGATTTTTGAAGTGGCGGGCCGCGAGCGGGCCGTGGAGCTGATCGGGCAGGACCCGTATTTCATCCACGGCGCGCGCAGCTATGAGCTGCGGATCTGGGGCAAGGCCTTTCCCGGGCGCCAGATTCTGCTGTAGGGACGTGTGGGGTTTGCTGCCGCCATGGCTTCCAGCTATGGCAGAAGCGTCTAGCTGCTGTGCCGCACCACGAGTTCGTAGCCCAGATCCAGCCGCGGCGTGGCCACGGTTTCGCCGCGCATCAACTGCAGCAGCATCCGTGCGGATTCGGCGCCGATGGCGCCGCGCGGCGTGCGAACCGTGGTCAGCGGCGGCAGCATCTGGTCGCTGCCGGGCAGGTCGTTGAAGCCCGTGATGGCCAGGCGCTCGGGCACGGGAATGCCGCGGCGCAGCGCCTCGAGCAGCGCGCCCTGGGCGATGTCGTCGTTGCAGAAGAAGAGGGCGTCGATGGCCGGGTCGCGCTGCAGCGCCTGGGTCAGCAGCTCGGCGCCCAGCGCCATCGAGGTCGGCTGGGGCCACAGCAGCTCCAGCGCCGGGTCGTACAGGCCTTGCTGCTCCAGCATGGCGCGCCAGCCGGCCGCGCGCTGCATCACGCGCGCATCAAGCTGGCCCGCGCAGAAGGCGATGCGCCGGCGTCCGCGCTCGAGCAGGTGGCGCGTGATGGCGGCGCCGGCCTCGGCCTGCGAAAAGCCCACGCAGGGCGTCTGGGCCGTCCCCGGGGCAGGCTCGTCTGCGGCGCTGAGCTCCATCATGTGCACACAGGGGATCTTGCTGTCGGCCAGCAGTTTGCGCGCCGCAGGGCTGTGGTCGAAGCCCGTGAGCAGCAGGCCCGCCGGACGCAGCGGCAGATAGGTGCGCAGCAGCTGCTCCTCCTCTGCGCGGTCGTAATGGGTCACGCCGATCAGCGCATGGTAGCCGGCCGCGAACAGCACCTTGTGGATGGACTCGATGAGGTCCACGAACAAGGTGTTGGACAGCAGCGGCACCAGCACCAGCACCTGGGTGCTTTTCTGCGAGGCCAGCGCGCGGGCCGCGGGGTCGGGCACATAGCCCATGCGCTGGGCGGCGGCCTGGATCTTCTCCACTAGCTGCGGGTCCACGCGCCGCTCGCCGCGCAGCGCGCGCGAGACCGTCATGGCGCTCACGCCCACGGCCTGTGCCACATCGCTGAGCGTGACGCGGCCGCTGGCACGGGGCGAGCGGCCACGGGCACCGGGACGTGGCGAGGAGGGTGGAGGTGTGCTGCTGTCCAAGGGATTGTCCTAGTCTTTGGAAGGTGGGAAGCGCAGTTATGATAGCGCTAACCAAGCGATTGCCACAGCTTTGTGAATGTTGTGGGAGGGTAACCCCCCCAGGCAGCCACGCAAAGCCCGCTGGTGCCACTTTTTGGGAGACATGGGTCTCCCACAAAGAAGCACTGCAGCAGTCGCCGGCCCATGATGCCAGGCGCATGGGCTCCGTTTTCAACCAGGTAGCAGCACGCAGCGTGCTCGCTGCCTCTTTTTTCAAGGTTATGGATAGCGCTAACCAAACAACGCCGCCACGCACGCTGATCGTCATGGGCGTATCGGGCTGCGGCAAATCCAGCGTGGCCCAGCAGCTTGCGGCCTCGCTGGGCTGGGCTTTGCATGAAGGCGATGCCTACCACTCCGAAGCCAGCATCGCCAAGATGCGCGCCGGTGTGCCGCTGACCGACGAAGACCGCGCCGACTGGCTGGCGCGCCTGGCCCGGTTGCTGGCGGAGGCCGCAACGGCCGGGCCTGCCCAAGGCGTGGTGCTGACCTGCTCGGCGCTCAAGCGCAAGTACCGCGACCAGCTGCGCGCCGGCTCCGGGCAGGGCGCCGTGGGTTTTGTGTTTCTCGATCTCGACTACGACACGGCGCTGCAGCGCGTGCAGGAGCGCGCCGGCCATTTCTTCTCGCCGGAGCTGGTGGCCAACCAGTTCGCCACGCTGGAGCGCCCCGACGGCGAGTCCTGCGTGCTGGGCGTGGATGCCACGCTGCCGCTGGCGGACATCGTGGGCCGCGTCAACGCCTGGCTGGCCGTGCCCCCGCGCGCAGCGGCGGCCTCTCTTTCTTCTTCCCAACCCTGAGCATCAGGAGGTTCAACAAATGAGTCCGGAAAAAACTCCCGCTGCTCCCAAGCCACGCCTGCAGCGGCTGGCCGAGGCGCTGATGGTTCTGGCCCTGGCCGGCATGGTGGTGGCCGTTTTCATCAATGTGGTGCTGCGCTATGTGTTCAACACCAGCATCGTCTCGTACGAGGAAATCTCGCGCCTGCTGTTCGTCTGGCTGGTGGCCATCGGCGCCATCGTCGCGGCCTTCGAGGGCAGCCACCTGGGCTTCGACCTCGTGACCTCGCGCGTGGGACCGGTGGGCCGCAAGGTGTTGTTCTGGCTGTCGCAACTGCTGGTCGTGGCCTGCATGGTGTTGCTGCTGTGGGGCTCCTGGGCCCAGGTCCAGGCGGGCCTGTCCAGCTTCAGCACGGTGCTCGGCTACCCGCTGGCCCTGGGCGCGGCGGCCACGCTGGTGCTCGCCGTGGGGCTGTTGTTGGTGGCCGCGCGCGACATGCGCCGCGGCACGCCGGTGGAGCGCGATGCAGGCGCTCTGGACATCGAATAAGGCATTGGAGAGGGGCAACGCACCATGGTCGTGACCTTTATTTTTCTGTTCGTTCTGATCGGCGGCATGGTGATCGGCATGCCGATCGCCCAGGCGCTGGTGCTCACCGGCGTGGCGCTGATGTGGCACCTGGACTTCTTCGATTCGCAACTGCTGGCCCAGAACCTGCAGGCCGGCTTCGACAATTTCCCGCTGCTGGCCGTGCCGTTCTTCATCCTGGCCGGGGAGCTGATGAACGCCGGCGGCCTGTCGCGCCGCATCATCGATCTGGCCAGCGCCTTCGTCGGCCATATCCGCGGCGGCCTGGGCTATGTGGCCATCGGCGCGGCCGTGCTGCTGGCCTCCATGAGCGGCTCGGCCATTGCCGATACCGCGGCGCTGGCCACCATCCTGCTGCCCATGATGCGCGACCACAAGTATCCGGACAGCTACGGCGCGGGCCTGCTGGCTTCGGGCGGCATCATCGCGCCCATCATTCCGCCGTCCATGCCGTTCGTGATCTACGGCGTGACGACCAACACCTCGATCAGCAAGCTGTTCCTGTCGGGCGTGGTGCCCGGCCTCATCATGGGCGCCTTCCTGGTGTTTGCCTGGTGGTGGATTGCGCGCAAATACCAGCTGTCCCAGGGCCGGCGCGTGAGCTGGGGCGAGCGCATCAAGGCGCTGGCCAAGAGCTTCTGGGCCATGATGATGCCGGTCATCATCCTGGGCGGCCTCAAGGGCGGCGTGTTCACGCCCACCGAGGCTGCCGTGGTGGCGGCCGTCTATGCGTTGTTCGTCTCCATGGTGGTCTACCGCGAGATGAGCTGGTCCCGGCTCTACGAAGTGTTCCTGGCCGCGGCCAAGACCACGGCGGTGGTCATGTTCCTGTGCGGCGCCGCCACGGTGACGGCCTACATGATCACGCTGGCCGACCTGCCCAACATGCTGGCCGACACCTTCTCCGGCGTGCTCGGCCACCCCACGGCCTTCATGGCGCTGATGATGCTGTTCCTGCTCGTCGTGGGCACGGCCATGGACCTGACGCCGACGATCCTGATCTTCGGCCCCGTGTGCGCGCCGCTGGCCGCCAAGGCCGGCATCGACCCCGTGTACTTCGGCTTCATGTTCATCTATGTGGGCTGCATCGGCCTGATCACGCCGCCCGTGGGCACGGTGCAGAACGTGGTGGCCGGCGTGGGCCGGCTGCGCATGGAGACGGTGATCAAGGGCACCAACCCGTTCCTGATGGCCTATGTGCTGCTGGCCGTGTTGCTGGTGCTGTTCCCGCAGATCGTGACCGGCCCGCTCAGGTGGATGCACTGATCGGAATGTGCTGATTGCTTCGATATCAATAGCTGCTGTCGCTTTCCACATAAGCGGTAGCGGCCAAAACACTGAAATTTCCCGGGGCGGTTTGCCCGTTGTTTGCCCTCTAGATAAACCAAGGAGATAGGTATGCGAATCAAATTTGCTCTGGCTGGCGCGCTGGCCGCCCTCGTAGCAGCCGGCGCCGTGCAGGCGCAGGATTTCAAGCCGCGCATCGTGCGCTTCGGCTATGGCCTGGTGGACGACTCCAACCAGGGCCGCGCCGCGCGCTTCTTCGCCAAGGAAGTGGAAAAGGCCACGGGCGGCAAGATGAAGGTGCGCGCCATCGGCAACGCCTCGCTGGGTTCGGACACGCAGATGCAGCAGGCGCTGATCGGCGGCGCCCAGGAGATGATGGTGGGCTCCACGGCCACCCTGGTCGGCATCGCGCCCCAGATGGCGCTGTGGGATACGCCGTTCCTGATCAACAACACCAAGGAAGCCGATGCGCTGCTGGACGGCCCCGTGGGCGAGCGCGTGAAGGCCACGCTGGAGCCCAAGGGCATGGTGGGCCTGGTCTACTGGGAAAACGGCTTCCGCAACCTGACCAACAATAAGCACCCCGTGGCCAAGCTCGAGGACATGAACGGCATCAAGCTGCGCGTGATGCAGAACAATGTCTTCCTCGACAGCTTCAAGGCCCTGGGCGCCAATGCGGTGCCGCTGCCGTTCTCCGAGCTGTTCACCGCGCTGGAGACCAAGGCCGTGGACGGCCAGGAGAATCCCTACAACACCGTGCTGTCCAGCAAGTTCTATGAGGTGCAGAAGTACCTGACGGTGACCAACCATGTCTACAGCCCCTGGATTCTCACCGTGAGCAAGAAATGGTGGGACGGCCTGACCAAGGACGAGCAGAAAGTGCTGATGGAGGCGGCCAAGAAGAGCCGCGAGTTCGAGCGCCAGGACACCCGCGCCGAAGCCGCCAAGGCCCTGGCCGATCTCAAGCAAAAGGGCATGGTGGTCAACGAACTGTCCGCCGCCGAAGCCGACCGCATGCGCGCCAAGCTGACCAGCGTGCATGCCTCGGTGGCCAACGGCGTGGGCCAGGATCTGTGGAAGCAGACCCAGGACGAGCTGAAAAAGCTGCGCTGACACGCCGCACCCTGAGGCGCTGCGGCGCCTTTCCCTCGAAAGGGGGCGACACCCGCATGGCGGCGCGGCCGGTCCCGGCCTTGGCCCGGTCCTTGCGCGGTGTCCCTGAGTTGGAGCAGGCCGGTCTCGAGGCCGCTCCCGATTACGGATAACGGATATGAAACTCCATCCCATTGTCGAAGCTGTCACGCGCCGCATCCGCGAGCGCAGCAGCGCCACGCGCAGCGCCTACCTGGAGCAGGTGGATGCCATGGCCTCTCGCCCGCCCGGCGCCCAGTCCATGGGCTGCGCCAACGTGGCCCATGCGTTTGCCGGCCTGCCGGGCGCGGACCGCATCCGCATCGTCGAGCAGAAGGCGCCCAACGTGGCCATCGTCACGGCCTACAACGACGTGCTTTCGGCCCATGCGCCGCTGGCGCGCTATCCCGACATCCTCAAGGACGAGGCGCGCCAGCTGGGCGCCACGGCCCAGGTGGCCGGCGGCGTGCCGGCCATGTGCGACGGGGTGACGCAGGGCGCGCCGGGCATGGAGCTGTCGCTGTTCAGCCGCGACGCCATTGCGCAAGGCACGGCGATTGCGCTCTCGCACGACATGTTCGATGCGGCGCTGATGCTGGGCGTGTGCGACAAGATCGTGCCCGGCCTGCTGATCGGCGCGCTGCACTTCGGCCACCTGCCCACGGTCTTCGTGCCGGCGGGCCCCATGACCTCGGGCCTGTCCAACAACGAAAAGGCCAAGGTGCGCGAGCAGGCCGCTCAGGGCCTGGTGGGCCGCAAGGAACTGCTGGCCGCCGAATCGGCCGCCTACCACGGCGAAGGCACCTGTACCTTCTATGGCACGGCCAACAGCAACCAGATGCTGCTCGAGGCCATGGGCCTGCACGTGCCGGGCACGGCCTTCATCAACCCCGGCGATGCCGAGCGCGAGCTGCTCACGCGCGAGGCCATGCGCAGCGTGCTGGCCATCACCAAGGCCGGGCGCTTCGCCCCCATCGGCCGCGTGGTGGACGAGCGCTGTATCGTCAATGCCATGGTGGCCCTGCTGGCCACGGGCGGCTCCACCAACCACCTGATCCACTGGGTGGCCGTGGCGCGCTCGGCGGGCATCGTCATCGACTGGAACGATTTTTCCGAACTCTCGGGCGTGGTGCCGCTGCTGGCGCGCGTCTACCCCAACGGCAGCGCCGACGTGAACCAGTTCCAGGCCGCCGGCGGCCCGGGCTATGTGATCAGCCAGCTGCTCAAGGCAGGCCTCATGCATGGCGACGTGCTCACCGTGCGCGAGGAGGGGCTGTGGGCCTTTGCGCGCATTCCGCGCGTCGAGGCTGGCAAGCTGGCCTGGCACGACGCGGGCGAGTCTGGCGACCTGTCGGTGCTGCGCCCGGCCGGCGCGCCGTTCAGTCCCACGGGCGGGCTCAAGCTGCTCACCGGCAACCTGGGCCGCAGCGTGATCAAGGTCAGCGCCGTGCCCGAGGACCGGCATGTGGTCGAGGCTCCGGCACGCGTCTTCGACTCGCAGGAAGCGCTGCAGCAGGCCTTCAAGGCCGGCGAGTTGGAGCGCGACGTGGTCTGCGTGGTGCGCTGGCAGGGGCCGCGCGCCAACGGCATGCCCGAGCTGCACAAGCTCACGCCGCCGCTGGCCGTGCTGCAGGGCAAGGGCTTCAAGGTGGCGCTGGTGACGGACGGACGCATGAGCGGTGCCTCGGGCAAGGTGCCCGCGGCCATCCATGTCTCGCCCGAAGCCGGTGCCGGGGGCCCGCTGTCCAAGGTGCGCGACGGCGACCTGGTGCGGCTGGACGCCGCGGCCGGCACGCTGGCCGTGCTGGTCGATGAAGAGGAATGGAGCCGGCGGGCCGCAGCCGAGATGCCGCAGGTGCAGCGGCTGGACAACGGCCGCGGATTTGGACGTGAACTGTTTGCCGGTTTCCGGCGCCATGCGCTCAGCGCGGAAGAGGGAGCCTGCACATGGCTGTAGAACTGTCGGCTTTGGCCATCATGCAGGATGCACCGGTGATTCCGGTCATCGTGCTCGACAAGGTAGAACATGCGGTGCCCATGGCCCGGGCCCTGGTGGCCGGCGGCATACGCGTGCTGGAAGTGACCCTGCGCACGTCGCAGGGCCTGGCCTGCATCGAAGCCATTGCCACGGCGGTGCCCGAAGCCATCGTGGGCGCAGGCACGGTGCGCAATGCGGGCGATGCCAGGGCCGCCCACGGTGCCGGCGCGCGCTTTGCCGTAAGCCCCGGCTATACCGGCGCGCTGGGCCGGGCCTGCCGGGACCTGCGGCTGCCGCTGCTGCCAGGCGTTGCCACCAGCAGCGAAATCATGGCGGCCCAGGCCGACGGCTTCAACGAACTGAAATTCTTCCCCGCGATGCAGGCAGGCGGCCCGGCCATGCTCAAGGCTTGGCAGGGGCCGTTCGGCGACGTGCGCTTTTGCCCCACGGGCGGCATCTCGCCCGCGAATGCGGCCGATTTCCTGTCGCTGAAGAATGTGGTCTGCGTGGGGGGCTCATGGCTGGTGCCAGCCGATGCGCTGCAGCGCGGCGACTGGACGCACATCACCGCTCTGGCCCGCGAAGCCGCCGCTTTGCCGCGCTGAAAAGGCCGGGCCGGCCTGGCTTTCAGCTGGGCAGTTGCTGCGGCTTGCGGGCTTTGGCAGGGCTGCCTTGATGAAGGCCGGCCGCGAGCCGGCCTTGTTTATGCTTCAGAAGCGGCTAGGGGCGTTGAACCATGGCCAGCAACTGGTCGATATCGCCCTGGCAGGCCTTTGCTGCGCGATGCTCTATGCGCCGGTATAGCGCAATCACCGCGCGCCCTGTATCCGTCAACGTCGCTCCTCCCCCGCCCGCGCCACCCATGGCGGTGGCCACGGCCGGAGCATTCAGCGCCTGGTTGACCCCGTCGACCAGCAGCCAGGCCCGGCGATAAGACATACCCAGGCATTTGGCGGCAGCGGCAATGGAGCCGTGGCGGCCTATGGCTTCCAGCAGCGCAATCTTTCCCGGCCCGATGGCGATCGCGTCACCGGCCATGACGCGCATGCGCAGCTTCATGACCGGTGTGCCGCCGGTTTTTTCCGGGTGGGCGGGCAATTTCGCGGGTAAAGAGGCGTCGGACATGTGCAAGGGAAGCCGGAGGGGGCTGTCTATGGCCAGGAACCGGAAAGGGCCTGGCGGGACTGAAAATTTTCGCATGCCTGTCCCATGCGGCAGGCGCCGTGCCGTGTGAAAAATGACGCGCAGGCATCCGTGCATATCTTCGCCATGGGTTCGGTGCGCATTGAATGCCGTTGGCGCCTGTTGGCTCCAAATTGGCAGTTGCTTGGACAAGCGATTTGCCAATGTCTTCCAAATGATGCCGATCTGCTGCTAAAAATGAATCAATTTGCGGCTTTTTCGAAGCATTGAAAAGGGGCGGTTTATTTTTGCCAGGTCAGCCGATTTTTCATGCATTGCCCGGTTTTTTCTGTTCAGAATGAAAAAAGACATTCACAGAAGGAGCCACGATGACCGCTTGCAGCACTTCCACGCATACCGTGCAATGGCATGCCCGACCGGAGCAGGAGCCGACCGCCCCAACCGAGCCCGCCTGGAGCGTGGAAGCCGTCCAGGGGCTGCTGGACAAGCCATTCATGGATTTGCTGTTCCAGGCCCAGAGCGTTCACCGCGAACACTGGCCGGCCGGCGAAATCGAGCTGGCCACGCTGCTGTCGGTCAAGACCGGCGGCTGCCCCGAGAACTGCGGCTATTGCCCGCAGTCGGCCGAGTTCGAAACCGGCGTCAAGGCCGAGAAACTGATGAGCGTGCAAGAGGTGACCCGCGCGGCCCAGGCCGCCAAGGATGCGGGCGCCACGCGCTTTTGCATGGGTGCGGCCTGGCGCGCCCCCAAGGACCGCGACATCGAGAAGATGAATGAACTGATCGGCGCCGTCAAAGGCCTGGGGCTGCAGACCTGCGCCACGCTGGGCATGCTGCAGCCGCATCAGGCGCAGTCCCTGCGCGAGGCGGGGCTGGACTATTACAACCACAACCTTGATACCGCACCCGAGTATTACCGGGACGTGGTGAGCACGCGCCAGTACCAGGATCGCCTCGATACGCTGCAGGCCGTGCGCGATGCCGGCATCAGCGTGTGCTGCGGCGGCATCATCGGCATGGGCGAGGAGGTGGTGCATCGCGCGGGCCTGATCGCCCAACTGGCCAACATGGATCCGTATCCCGAATCCGTCCCCATCAACAGCCTGGTGCGTGTGCCCGGTACCCCGCTGGCCGACAGCGAGCCTGTCGATCCCCTGGATTTCGTGCGTGTGATCGCCGTGGCCCGCATCACCATGCCCAAAGCGCGCGTACGCCTCTCGGCCGGCCGCCAGCAGCTTGGCGAGGCCGTGCAGACGCTGTGCTTCATGGCCGGCGCCAACTCCATCTTCTATGGCGACAAGCTGCTGGTCACCGGCAACCCCGATGTGGAAGCCGACACCACGCTGATGCGCAAGCTGGGCCTGCACGGGCTGCGGGCTTCCGTCGCCGGCTGAATCCCGCCAGCGGGCCAGCACCTAGGTTTCCCCGGCACCGCGCCGGGGTTTCGTCTTCTTGGATTCGATGGCTTTGCAGGGGGCCAGGCTCCGCTGTGCCTGCTTGCGCCTGCTTTTCTTCAGGAGTTTTTGATGGACAACTGTCTTGCCAGCCGCAGCATGCGGCATGTGTGGCATCCCTGCACACAGATGAAGCGGCACGAAGCCGCGCCGCCGGTTGCGATCGACCATGCCAGCGGCCCCTGGCTCGTGGATACCCAGGGCCGGCGCTATCTGGACGGCATCAGCTCCTGGTGGGTGAATCTTTTCGGCCACTCGCATCCGCACATTCGGGCCGCATTGGCCGAGCAGATGCAGCGCCTCGACCATGTGATGCTGGCCGGCTTCACCCATGCCCCGGTGGTGGAGCTGTCCGAGCGCCTGGCCGGGCTGACCGGCCTGGGTCATGCGTTCTACGGCAGCGACGGCGCCTCGGCCACCGAGATCGCACTGAAGATGAGCGCGCACTACTGGCGCAACCGGGGACAGCCTGCCAAACACCGCTTCGTGGGCCTGGCCGGCGGCTACCACGGCGAGACCGTGGGCGCGCTCTCGGTCACCGATATCGCGCTGTTCCGCGATGCCTATGGCCCGCTGGTGCGGCTGTCGGCCACCGTGCCCAGCCCCGATGCACGCCAGGCCCGGCCCGGTGAAACGGCCGCCGACGTGGCGCGCCGCGCTGCAGAAGGCCTGGAAGCCTGGCTGCAAGCCCACCACACAGAGACTGCGGCCCTGATTCTGGAGCCACTGGTGCAATGCGCCGCCGGCATGGCCATGCACGATGCCGAGTATTTGCGCCTGGCCCGAGCACTGTGCGACCGCTTCGAGGTGCATCTGGTGGTGGACGAAATCGCCGTCGGCTTCGGCCGCACGGGCAGTCTGTTTGCCCACCAGCAGGCAGGCATCACACCAGATTTCATCTGCCTTTCCAAAGGACTGACTGGCGGCACGCTGCCGCTGTCTGCGGTGCTGACCACGGACGCAGTCTATGCCGCGTTCTACGACGACGATGCCGCGCGTGGCTTTTTGCATTCGCACTCCTACACCGGCAACCCGCTGGCCTGCCGCGCCGCCGTGGCCACGCTGGAGCTGTTCGAGCAGCTCGACACGCTGGCAGCCAATCGCCAACTGGCCCAGCGCATCAGCGCCGCATTTGCGCCTCTGGCGGCACATCCGCGCGTGCGCCACGCGCGCCGGCAGGGAATGATCTGGGCCTGGGATATCGATACCCGGTTGCCCGACTTTTCCCAGCGCTACCACGCCGCAGCCCTGGCCCACGGCCTGCTGCTGAGGCCAATAGGGCCCATGGGCCGCACGCTGTACTGCATGCCGCCCTATCTGCTGGACGATGCGGCCGTGGCGCATCTGGGCCGTGCAGCCCTTGCTGCGCTGGACGATACGTTGCTGCAAGAAGCAGCGCTACCCGCGCAGGAGGTGCAAGCATGATCGGCTGCTTCGTGACCGGAACCGATACCGGTGTGGGCAAGACCCTGGCCAGCTGCGCACTGCTGCATGCGCTGGCCAAGCACCATCCGCGCGTGGTGGGCATGAAAGCCGTCGCCGCGGGGGCCGAGCCTGACGGGCAGGGCGGCTGGGCCAATGAGGACACGCTGGCCTTGCGTGCGGCCTCCACGCTGGCCGTGCCCGCTGCACTGGACAATCCGGTGCTGCTGCCCGACCCGGTGTCGCCCCATATCGCCGCCAGGCGCGCAGGGGTGCAAGTGACGCTGCCGCCCATTCTGGACGCCTACCGCCAACTGGCCGCGCAAGCCGATGCCGTCGTGGTCGAAGGCGCAGGCGGCTGGCGTGTGCCGCTGTCCGAGACGCTCGGCATTGCCGATCTGGCGATGGCACTGCAACTGCCCGTGGTGCTGGTGGTGGGGCTGAAGCTGGGCTGTCTGAACCATGCGCTGCTGACGGCCGAAGCCATACGCGCCAGCGGCTTGCCGCTGGCGGGCTGGATGGCCAGCCGCGTCGACCCGCAGATGCTGGTGCCCGAGGAGAACATGGACTGGCTGCGCCGCCAGATGGATGCATGGGGCGCTCCGCTGCTCGCGGACATTCCATGGCAGGCCACGCCCGATCCGCATTCGGTTGCGGTCACGCTGCCCAGGGGTTGGCAATGAGTACAGCAAGCGCATCCAATTTCTGGCTGCGGGACATTCCCCGGCAGCTGGCGGCGCTCGACGCCGCCGCACTGCGCCGCTCCCGCCGCACCGTGGAGCCCTTGCAAGGGGCGCATATTGCGGTGGACGGGCGGCCCATGCTGCAGTTTTGCAGCAACGACTATCTGGGCCTGGCCCGGCATCCGGCCCTGGTCGACGCGGCCTGCGCCGGCGCGCGCGACTTTGGCGTGGGCTCGGGCGGCTCGCCCATGGTCAACGGCCACAGCACGGCCAATGCCGCGCTGGAGGACGATCTGGCCCGCTTTGTGCAATTGCCCCGGGCCTTGTACTTTTATGCCGGCTTTGCCACCAACGCCAGCATCATCCCGGCCCTGGTGGGCGCTGGCGATGCCGTCTTCTCGGATGCGCTGAACCACGCCAGCCTGATCGATGGCTGCCGGCTCTCGCGTGCGCAAATCCACCGCTTTGCGCATGGCGATCTGGCGGCGCTGGAAAGCCAGCTGGCTGCCTGCACCATCCCCCGCAAGCTGGTGGTGAGCGATGCAGTGTTCAGCATGGACGGCAATGTGGCCGACATTCCCGGCCTGCTGGCCCTGTGCGAGCGCCACGACGCCCTGCTGCTGCTGGACGATGCCCACGGCTTCGGCGTGCTCGGCCCCGAGGGGCGCGGCAGCCTGGCAGCTGCAGGCCTGACCGGTGACAAGGCTTCCCCCCGCGTGCTGTACATGGCCACGCTGAGCAAGGCCGCTGGCGTGTCGGGCGCCTTTGTCGCGGGGCACGAATTGCTGATCGAGTGGCTGCTGCAGAAGACGCGCAGCTACACCTTTGCCACGGCCGCCCCGGCCTTGCTCGCGCAGGCGCTGCAGGCGAGCCTGCGGCTGATCGAGCACGAGAGCAGCTTGCGCGAGCAACTGCAGGCACGCATCGCTCAGTTGCGCGCCGGCTTGCAGCCCTTGCTGCAGGACACCGGCTGGCGGCTGCTGCCCTCGCACACCGCCGTGCAGGCGCTGGTGATCGGCGGCAATGCCGCCGCGCTGGACTTGATGGAAGGCCTGCGCCGGCGCGGCCTGTGGGTGCCGGCGATCCGCCCGCCCACGGTGCCTGCAGGCACTGCCCGCCTGCGCATTGCGCTGTCCGCTGCGCACACCGATGCCGACGTTGAGCAACTGCTGGCCGCACTGGGTGAACTGGCATTGCTGCCGGCAACGACTTCCTAGTTCTCAGGATCCAGCAACCGGGCTGCGCGGTTCTGCAGAGCCGTATCCGCCCGGTAATAGCCCATGACGGTGTTGACGCTGTGGTGCCCCGTCAGCGCCATGGTGTCCGGCAGCGGCACATTTTGGCGCCCGGCCTCGGTCACAAAGCCCGAGCGCAGCGAGTGCGCCGAAAAATCGCCATCCACCCCGGCCAGTTTGCAGCGCTGCTGGACGATGTTGCGCACCGCCGCTGGCGTGAGCGGTTCGGCCACATGGCCGCCTTTGCGGATGCGGCGAAAGATAGGGCCTTCGTGAATTTGCGCAGCAGCCAGCCAGGCACTCAGGGCCGTGGCCGCCCGTCCGGTGACGGGCTTGTGGTTCTCGGGTGCATCCAGGCCCGACTGGTTGGTCTTGGAATGCGCCAGCGTATAGATATAGTCGCTGGGCCCCACGGCGCGCAGGTAGCGCATGTCGGCTGCGGCCACTTCGGAGCGCCTGCGGCCTCCGCTGCTCCAGGCAAACAACAGCAGGGCCCGGTCGCGCAAGCCGCGCAGGCTGTCGTCACAGGTGGCCAGCAGCTGTTCCAGCACATCGCGGGTCAGGGCATCCTTCTTCTGGGCCTGCTCGCCCCGGCGCGCATAGGCCTTGCGGGTGCGTGACATGAGCTCGCGCACTGCGCCGTCCTGACAGGGATTGCTCAGCCCGTGAACCTGGTGCGCCTTGGACAGCACCGCTACGCGGTGCACCAGCGTGTTGTGCGCGGGCGGGCCTTTTTTCCCTTTGTAGCCGGCGGCAACCAGCGCCTGGTCTATTTCCTCGGGCATCTCGTTCACCAGGCCGTTGGCGCCCTGGCGCTGCGCATGGTCGATGATGAATTGCAGAACCGTCGAAACGGGCAGCGGCAGCTGCATGGTCCGCCCCATGCGCAGCACATGCCAGGCAGCCCAGTACCGCATGGCGCTCTGGTAGCTGGAGCGCGTATTGATCGACTCGCCCTCGCGCATCAGCTCCCGAATGGCTTTTTGGGCCGCTGGCGGCAGCGCCGGGGAGCTTCCGGCCGGGTTCACGCTGCACAAGGGCGGGGCGGCATCGATATCGCCGCTCAGGGAAGAAGGCAAAAGCTCGTCGGAAGACATGGAGTGATTGTCGCCGCGGCCGGCCGGTGGTTTTTCCAGATTGGCGTTGCCGGCCGCAGTTTCCTGTGGGGCCGCCTGCAATGACGATCCGCGTGGGTGAGCGCGGAACCTTGCTTTCCACCAATTGCCGGCATTCCGCTTGCGAAAAAGGTCTTTCAGATACCGATCAGGGCCCAAGTAGCTGTAATGTAGCAAATTCATTTGTATGAAAACATCATATGTATTATTTAATACATGTTATGTTTGATGTATAACGAAAATATTCAATAAACCACGATAACAATCACTTATCGTTAGTAAAAAAGATATTTCATATGAATACACCAAAAACCACGTCCAGAGGTGTGCAGGAAGCCGATGTCTGGGCTGCTGCAGATGCCTTGATCGCCCAGGGGCTGCGCCCCACGATCGAACGCGTGCGCCAGCACATCGGTCGCGGTTCCCCCAATACCGTCAGTCCCATGCTGGAAAACTGGTTTGCCACACTGGGGCGCAGGCTGGGCGTGGCAGGGGAGCAGGATGCTGCGCAGGCTTCCTCGGTGCCGGAGCCGATCCAGCGCATGGCGCAGGAGTTGTGGAACACGGCGCGGGAAGAGGCGCTGCAGTCAGCCTCAGCCGCTCTGGCCGAACGAGAAGCAGCGCTTCAGGCTGCCGAGGCCGAGCAGGCGGCTCAGAAGGAACAGCTGCTCCAGCGGGAAACCGCGATGCAGGCCCAGAAGGAGGCGATGAACCAGGCGCTGCAGCTGGCCCAGGCCCAGGCCCAGGATCTGGCGCGCCGGCTTGACGACGTGCAGCAGCATTTGCAGGACCGCGATGAGCGCATGGAAGAGCTGCGCGAAGCTCTGGCCCAGGCTTCGCGGCAAAAGGAGTCGCTGCAGCAAAAGCACAGCGAGGAAATGCAGGCTGCCGCGCTGGAGCGCCAGCGCCTGGCCGAGCAATATGCGGGCAACGAGCGCCATATGCTCAACGAGGTGGACCGCGCACGCCAGGAACTCAGCAACGCCAAGAAGGCGGCGCAGGAACAGGAGCGCAAGGCGGAAGCCCGAAGCCAGGAACTGCAGGCGCGCCTGGAACGCTCGGAGCAGGAAATCCTGAACCTGCATACACAGCTGCAGGCCGCCCAGAATGCGGCAGCACTTGCCCAGGAGCGTGCGGCAGACATCAAGAGCCTGCTGGAGGCCCAGCAACGCATGGCAGCCGCCGGCAGCACGGCAGAACCCGGCGCTTTGATGGCCTCCGGCGCACGCAAATCCAATCTGTCCGCCGCGCGCCGCTCCATGCTGCGCATGCGCGAGCGTCGCTCGCCGCGCTGAATCCTGAATCGTCTTTGACCAGGCGCAGGCTTTCCATGCCATTGGCGGAGCCGGGGTAGGGGAGTGGGCAAATGCAGTGTCGATGACCGGAGTGGGAATCCATACCCGCGAGTGCGTACCCGGTAGGAACTTGTTGATGGAAACGCGTGTGCATCCAATCTTTTGTCAATTTCGTGATGCAGCCCCATCAAGGACATGCACAGGTTCTCGACGGCCTTCGGCAAGGACTCTTCGGCCGAGATGCTGACGTTCAGGGCATAGGTGGCGTCGAAAGTAACTGGAGGCGCAGCCGCCGCAACCACCTCGGACCGCCATGCAACCGCGCAAAAGCCCCCGTTCGACGCAGAGCCCGAAGGCAAATTTCTTGATCTGCGGAAATGCGAGGTACTTTTTCCTACGTACCGCTTGGCACTTGAGCGACGCCCCCATGCAGACGCTCCCAATAAGGTCAAAGGTTCATGTCCGTTCGCGGACCCTGACGCTTTGATTAAGGAGGTCTTCATGCCACAAAAGCCCAAAGCGCCGTCCCATGGGGCGGCCAGCGTGTCCAAGTCGTCTCAAGCGCCGCGCTCCAACGTTCCGCAAGCCGATCAAGCGGTGTATGAGGCAGTTGTGGGGCAGGGTGGTGAACTACACCAAAACCTCCCTTCAAACCGTAACATCCGGCCCGATTCGCAAGCCCTCACCGACAATTTCGGGCACCGCATAGCCGACAACCAGAATTCGCTGCGAGCTGGCGAGCGCGGGCCCACGTTGCTCGAAGACTTCATCCTGCGAGAGAAGATCTTCCATTTTGACCACGAACGTATCCCTGAGCGCATCGTGCATGCGCGCGGCTCGGGCGCGCACGGCGTGTTCGAGTGCACGAAGGCGATTCCGGAGCTGACCAAGGCATCCATCTTCCAGAAGGCGGGCGCCACCTGCCCGGTGTTCGTGCGCTTTTCCACTGTGGCCGGCGGGGCTGGCTCCATCGACACACCGCGCGACGTGCGCGGCTTCGCCGTCAAGCTCTACACCGACACCGGCAACTGGGACCTGGTGGGCAACAACATCCCCGTCTTCTTCATCCAGGACGCGATGAAGTTCCCCGACCTCGTGCACAGCGTGAAGATGGAAGCCGACCGCGGCTACCCGCAGGCCGCCACGGCGCACGACACGCTCTGGGACTTCATCGGGCTGATGCCCGAGTCCATGCACATGATCATGTGGGCCATGTCGGACCGTGCGATTCCTCGCAGTTTCCGCATGATCGAGGGTTTTGGCGTGCACACCTTCCGCCTGGTCAATGCAAAGGGCGAGGGCCGCTTCGTCAAGTTCCACTGGAAGCCGGTACTGGGCATCGAGTCCACCTGCTGGGACGAGGCCGTGAAGATCGCGGGAGCCGACCCTGATTTCCTGCGGCGCGACCTGTACGAAGCCATCGACCAGGGCGACTTCCCCGCCTGGGATCTGGGCATCCAGGTGTTCGATGAAGACTGGGCCGCCCGGCAGCCCTACGACGTACTGGACGCCACCAAGCTGATCCCCGAGGAAGAGGTGCCGGTGCAGATCGTCGGCCGCATGACGCTCAACCGCAATCCAGACAACTTCTTCGCCGAGGTCGAACAGGCGGCTTTCCTGCCCTCCAACGTCATTCCCGGCATCGACTTCACCAACGATCCGCTGCTGCAGGGGCGGCTGTTCTCGTACCTCGACACGCAGAAGTCGCGCCTGGGCACGACCAACTTCCACCAGATCCCGATCAACGCGCCCAAGTGCCCATTCCATAACTTCCAGCGCGACGGCATGATGCAGACGATGGTGCCCACCGGCCGCGCCAACTACGAGCCCAACAGCCTGGCAGAGGCGGGCGAGGATGGCGGCCCGCGCGCCTGCCCCGAGATGGGCTTCACCTCCTTTCCCGCCAATGCCGAGCGCAACGACGCGGCCCAGAAGCTGCGCATCCGCGCCGAGCTGTTTGCCGACCACTACAGCCAGGCACGGCAGTTCTACCGCTCGCAGACGCGTAGCGAGCAGGCGCACATCGCCTCGGCGCTGGTGTTCGAGCTGTCGAAGGTGGCGCTGGAGCACGTGCGCGAACGTGTCGTGGCACGGCTGCGCAACATCGACGAAGACCTCGCCAAGCGTGTGGCTGCGGGGCTGGCGATCAAGCTGCCGTCCAAAGCCAGGGCCGCGCGCGAGCCGGTGGAGATGGCGCCCTCCGACGCGCTGTCCATCCACAAGCAGGCCAAGAACACCTTCGCTGGACGCAAGGTCGGGCTGCTGTTTGCCGAAGGTTCGGACAAGGCAGCCATAGACAAGCTCAAGGCCGAGGTGGAAAAGGCCGGCGGCAGCGTCTTCCTCGTGGCGCCCAAGGTGGGCGGCATCCCCGTCAAGGGCGGTACGCTCAAGGCCGACGGGCAGCTGGCAGGATCGCCCTCGGTACTGTTCGACGCGGTGGCCAGCATTCTCATGCCCAAGCAGGCCGAGCAGCTGACCCGCGAAGGCGCGGCCGTGCAGTGGTTCATGGATGCCTATGGCCACTGCAAGACCATTGCACATTGCCAGGGCTCGCAGGTACTGCTGGACAAGGCGGGCGTGGAAAAGGACGAAGGGGTGGTACCCGTCGAAGCGCTTGTGAAGACAGGCGTGCGGCGCCATTGGGAGCGTGAGCCGAAAGTGCGAATGCTCGCCTGATCAAACCACGGCCTGACCCAGGGGGCCAGGCACTTTGCAGGGTGCAGGGGGAAATGCACTGGCTAAAAAGCCTCCCAATCGTTATCCATTCCTGCACCTTGCTGTGCACCCGCGATGGCTGCAGGCCGACGGGGGGCAGGCGACTTGGCCGATATGGCCTGAACCGCAGGCTTGACCGTGTTGACCGTATTCACCGGCTGCTTTGTGCTCCTTGGTGTGATTGACGCCGAAGCTCGGATCACGTGCTCATGCCCGGACAGCTTGAAGACCGCGACAGCTTCCACCAACGACTGCGCCTGGTGGTTGAGGCTACTGGCAGCCGCCGCCATTTCTTCCACCAGCGCCGCATTTTGCTGGGTCGTCTGGTCCATCTGCGTGACGGCTTCGCCGACCTGTGCCACACCCTGGCTTTGCTCATGGCTGGCGGCACTGATCTCGCCCATGACATCGGTCACGCGGCGAATGGCCGTGACCACCTCGGTCATGGTGGTGCCGGCCTTGTCGACGAGCTGTGTGCCTTGTTCCACGCGCCCCACACTGGTATCGATCAGGGCCTTGATTTCCTTGGCGGCCTCGGCCGAGCGTCCGGCCAGGGCCCGCACTTCGCCCGCAACCACGGCAAAGCCACGGCCTTGCTCGCCGGCCCTCGCCGCCTCCACTGCGGCGTTCAAGGCCAGGATGTTGGTCTGGAAGGCGATGCCATCGATGACGCTGATGATATCGGCGATCTTGTGGCTGCTTTCGTTGATGCTTTTCATGGTCTCCACCACTTCAGCAACAACCTCTCCCCCCTGGGCAGCGACCGTGGACGCGCTCATGGCCATCTGGTTGGCTTGGCGGGCGTTATCGGCGTTTTGCTTGACGGTGGAGCCCAGCTCTTCCATGGACGCCGCGGTCTGCTCCAGTGCGCTGGCCTGCTCTTCCGTGCGGCCGGACAGATCATGGTTGCCTGCGGCGATCTGGGCGCTGGCCGATGCCACGCCCTGCGCATTGGTGCGCACCGAAGTTACTGTTTTCACCAGGCTTTGCTGCATGCGTTGCAGTGCGCCAAGCAGGTGTCCCATTTCGTCTTTGGACTGCGCGGCGATCTGGCCGCTCAGATCTCCGCTTGCCACGCGATCCGCCACTTCGACCGCTTGTGCCAGCGGGCGGGTGATGGAGCGGATGATGGCCCAGGCCAGAAAGACTGCGACGGCGATGGCGATGGCACCTGTGACCAATACCTCCCATACCAGCTGCTGTGCGGCGCTCTCGGCCCGCTGGCTGGCATTGTCCGAACGCTGGGTCTGGTCGGTCAACAGATCATGAATCGCTCGCTGGTAGTCACGAAGGACAGGACGCAGCTGGGTTTCCAGCACGGAGAGCGCTTCATCCCGTTGGCTGCCTTCAACGAGCGCAAGGAACTGATCGCCCTGTTTCAGAAAGGCGGCACGATGCTGCTGCACGCGGGCCAGCAGGTTCTTTCCTTCAACCGATTG
>NZ_BCNT01000025.1 GCF_001544075.1 Comamonas terrae | reverse complement strand
TTATCTACCGAAGCCCAACATTGTACAACGTTGTTTGCTGCGATGGAATGAATTGTAGCGCAGTTCTTGAAGGGTTCAGGAAAAACGCCACAATTTTTTCAAACTCAATGCTTGACCGCAGTTTCGGACGGCTTGGCATCGGTGGCCGCAACGGCTGCCACCGGTTCCTCGGCCAGGGGCTCTGGCACATGCTCCAGCGCCACCTTGAGCACCTGATCGATCCACTTGACGGGCACGATCTCCAGACCGCTCTTCACGTTGTCCGGAATCTCCTGAAGATCCTTGACGTTCTCCTCGGGGATCAGCACGGTCTTGATGCCGCCGCGCAGGGCCGCCAGCAGCTTTTCCTTGAGGCCGCCGATGGCCGTCACTTCGCCACGCAGGGTGATCTCGCCCGTCATGGCCACATCGGCTCGCACGGGAATGCCCGTCAGAGCGGAGACGAAGGCCGTCGTCATGGCGGCACCGGCGCTCGGGCCGTCCTTGGGCGTCGCGCCATCGGGCACGTGCACGTGGATGTCCTTCTTCTCGAAGGCCTCGTCCTTGATGCCCAGCAGACGCGCACGGCTGCGCACCACGGTACGGGCGGCCTCCACCGACTCCTTCATCACGTCGCCCAGCGAACCGGTGCGCGTGATCACACCCTTGCCGGGCATGGTGGCGGCTTCGATGGTCAGCAGATCGCCGCCCACCTCGGTCCAGGCCAGGCCCACGACCTGACCGACCTGGTTGTTGCGTTCGGCATGGCCGTAGCTGTACTTGCGCACCCCCAGGTATTCGTTGAGATTCTCGGCGGAAACCACGACCTTGGGCTGGAGCTTGCCCAGCTGCAGACCCTTGACCACCTTGCGGCAGATCTTGGAGAGTTCGCGCTCCAGAGAGCGCACGCCGGCTTCACGCGTGTAGTAGCGCACGATGTCGCGGATGGCCGACTCGGTGACTTCCAGCTCGCCGTCGCGCACGCCGTTGTTGGTGATCTGCTTGGGCAGCAGATAGCGCATCGCGATATTGGCCTTCTCGTCTTCGGTGTAGCCCGAGAGGCGGATCACTTCCATGCGGTCCAGCAGGGCCGAAGGAATGTTCATCGAGTTCGACGTGGCCACGAACATCACGTCGGACAGGTCGAAGTCCACCTCGACGTAGTGGTCGCCGAAGGTATGGTTCTGCTCGGGATCCAGCACCTCCAGCAAGGCACTGGACGGGTCGCCGCGAAAATCCATGCCCAGCTTGTCGATCTCGTCGAGCAGGAACAGCGGGTTGCGGGTGCCGACCTTCTCCAGGCTCTGCAGCACCTTGCCCGGCATGGCACCGATATAGGTGCGGCGGTGGCCGCGAATCTCGGCCTCGTCGCGCATGCCGCCCAGCGCCATGCGCACGTACTTGCGACCGGTGGCCTTGGCGATGGACTGGCCCAGCGAGGTCTTGCCCACGCCCGGAGGACCGACCAGGCACAGGATCGGCGCCTTGACCTTGTCCACGCGCTGCTGCACGGCAAGATATTCGAGAATGCGGTCCTTGACCTTTTCCAGACCGAAGTGGTCCTCGTTGAGCACAGCCTCGGCATTGGCCAGGTCGTGCTTGATCTTGGTCTTCTTGCTCCAGGGCAGGCCGGTGAGCACGTCGATGTAGTTGCGCACCACCGTGGCCTCGGCCGACATGGGCGACATCAGCTTGAGCTTCTTGAGCTCGGCTTCGGCCTTCTTGCGCGCCTCGGCCGGCATGCGGGCCGACTTGATCTTCTTTTCGATCTCCTCGATGTCGGCCCCGTCCTCGCCTTCGCCCAGTTCCTTCTGGATGGCCTTGACCTGCTCGTTCAGGTAGAAGTCGCGCTGGTTCTTTTCCATCTGGCGCTTGACGCGGCCGCGGATGCGCTTGTCGACGTTGAGGATGTCCACCTCGCGGTCGAGCTGCTCGAACAGGTTCTCGAGGCGCTCCTTGATGTCCACCAGGTCGAGCACGGCCTGCTTGTTCTCGAGCTTGAGCGGCAGGTGCGCGGCAATCGTGTCCGCCAGTCGTCCGGCATCGTCGATGCTGGCGATCGAGGTCAGGATTTCCTGCGGAATCTTCTTGTTGAGCTTGACGTACTGGTCGAACTGCTGCGTCACGGCGCGGCGCAGGGCTTCGATCTCGCTGGGCTTGCTGGCCTCTTCGTCAGGCTCCACAGGCACCACGGACGAGGTGAAGTGCGACTCCTCGTCGTTCACGTTCTTGACCAGGGCACGCTGCTGGCCTTCCACCAGCACCTTCACGGTGCCGTCGGGCAGCTTGAGCATCTGCAGGATGGTGGAGACGCACCCCACATCGAACATGTCTTCGGCGGCCGGCTCATCCTTGGAAGCGGTCTTCTGCGCCACCAGCATGATGCGGCGATCCCCTTCCATGGCCAGCTCCAAAGCCTTGATGCTCTTGGCGCGACCCACGAACAGCGGAATCACCATGTGCGGGAACACCACCACATCGCGCAGCGGCAGCAGTGGCAGGTCTAGCGGTGTGGAAGGCAAAGGGGTTTGTCCAGACATAGGTATCCTCGGTTTCTTTGCGGAAGATGGTCCGCCTACCGGTGTATTTCAACCCTGAGACAGAAATTGTTTTTCCCGCCTCAGGGATATGGGCCTTTGAAGGCCTGCAAGGCACGATGCCGGCCGCCTATTGCGTCCGGCGCCGCACTGCCTGTCTCCATCAGGCTTTTTTTGCAGCTTCCCGGTAAACCAGCAACGGGGCCTTGCCGTCCTCGATGGTGGCTTCCTCCACCACGACTTTTTCCACGTTCTCCGCATTGGGCAGCTCGAACATGGTACCAATCAGGGATTGCTCCAGGATGGAGCGCAGGCCGCGAGCACCGGTCTTGCGCGCCAGCGCCTTGCGGGCAATCGCCTTGAGGGCCGCGGGGCGGATCTCCAGCTCCACGCCTTCCATGGCCAGCAGCTTGCTGTACTGCTTGACCAGCGCATTCTTGGGTTCGGTCAGGATCTGCACCAGCGCGTCCTCGCCCAGTTCGGCAAGCGCCGTCACCACAGGCATGCGGCCCACCAGCTCGGGAATGATGCCGAACTTGATCAGGTCTTCGGGCTCGATCTCCTGGAACACTTCCGAGATCGAACGCTGCTTCTTGCTTTTGACCGCAGCGCCGAAACCGATGCCCGAGGCCTCGGTACGGTTTTCGATCACCTTTTCCAGGCCCGCGAATGCGCCACCGCAGATGAACAGGATGTTGGTCGTGTCGATCTGCAGGAAGTCCTGGTTCGGGTGCTTGCGCCCGCCCTGGGGCGGCACGCTGGCCATGGTGCCTTCGATGAGCTTGAGCAGGGCCTGCTGCACGCCTTCGCCCGAGACATCGCGCGTGATGCTGGGGTTGTCGGACTTGCGCGAAATCTTGTCGATCTCGTCGATGTAGACGATGCCGCGCTGCGCGCGCTCCACGTCGTACTCGCAGCTTTGCAGCAGCTTCTGGATGATGTTCTCGACGTCCTCGCCCACATAGCCGGCTTCGGTCAGCGTGGTCGCATCGGCCATCACAAAGGGCACGTTGAGCTGGCGTGCCAGCGTCTGGGCCAGCAGCGTCTTGCCGGAGCCCGTGGGGCCGATCAGCAGGATATTGCTCTTTGCCAGCTCCACTTCGTCCTTGCCGGCCTTGTCCTTGTAGCGCAGGCGCTTGTAGTGGTTGTAGACCGCCACGGCCAGCGTGCGCTTGGCCTGCTCCTGGCCGATCACGTAGTTATCGAGATTGGTCTTGATTTCGGCAGGTGTGGGCAGATCGCTGCGGCCTTCCTTGGCATCTGCGGCCGGCTGTTCGTCGCGAATGATCTCATTGCACAAGTCAATGCATTCGTCGCAGATGAAAACGGATGGACCTGCAATCAGCTTCTTGACCTCATGCTGGCTTTTGCCACAGAAGGTGCAATACAGATTCTTTTCGGTGGAAGAGCCTTTTTTATCGGCCATGGGGGCAGTGCCTCGTTGCAAAAAAACGAAAAAAGATGATAACCAAAGACAAAGCGGCGTTTCCCTTCAAGGGCAAACGCCGCCATTGACCGCATCAGGGTCATAGAGCGTATTCACGGCCAGGACAGAGCCGGCCTGACGGCCGGCCCTGCTCAGGCACGCTTGCTGATGACCTGGTCAACCAGACCGTAGTCCTTGGCTTCCTCTGCCGACAGGAAATAGTCGCGCTCGGTATCGTGCCGGATCTTCTCCAGGGGCTGGCCTGTGCGCTCGGCCAGGATCTTGTTCAGGCGCTCGCGCGTCTTGAGGATCTCGCGGGCGTGGATCTCGATCTCGGTGGCCTGGCCACGCGCACCGCCCAGCGGCTGGTGGATCATGACCTGGGCATTGGGCAACGCATAGCGCTTGCCCTTGGCACCGGCAGCCAGCAGGAAGGCGCCCATGCTGGCAGCCATGCCCGTGCACAGCGTCGAGACGTCCGGCTTGATGAAGTTCATGGTGTCGAAGATCGCCATGCCTGCCGACACGCTGCCACCGGGGGAGTTGATGTAGAAGGAAATATCCTTGTCGGGATTTTCGCTTTCGAGGAACAGCAGCTGGGCAACCACCAGGTTGGCCGTCTGGTCGTTCACTTCCCCGACCAGGAAAATCACGCGCTCCTTGAGCAGGCGCGAGTAAATGTCGTAGGAGCGCTCGCCGCGACCCGACTGTTCAATGACCATGGGCACCATGCCCAGACCCAACGTTTCCAATGCGCTCATATCTTCTCCAGTGCTATGCGCCTACTGTAGCCGCAATCCAGAACGTATTCACGATCTTCTCGACGCTGCGCCAGCAACTTCGCGGGATGGGATGCCAGGCGTGGCTCGCAGCCACTAGCTCGCTATTGGCAAGATTCGCAACACCGCAGACCACCCGCAAAGGCGCTACTCCTAAGGGTCGGGGTGAAACCGGACGGTTTCTTCGCGCTCACCCCGATTGCATCCCAACGCAGCAGCGACAAGATCGTAAACACGTTCCAAACGAAAATGGGGCTTGCGCGTAAAAGCACAAGCCCCGCCCGTCATGTCTTGTTCACCTGCCGCCAGGCGGCAGGCGCGACAGGGTCCAAGCTATCAGGCCTGGCCCATCAGTTCGTCGAAGGACACGGCCTTGTCGGTCACCTTGGCCTTGCCCAGCACGAAGTCGGTCACGTTGTTTTCGATCACGACGGCTTCCACCTCGGCCAGGCGGTTGCGGTCACCGAAGTACCAGCGCACCACGTCCTCGGGCTTCTCATAGCTGGAGGCCAGCTCTTCCACATGGGCCTTGATCTGCTCGGGCGTGGCCTGCAGGTTGTTGGTCTTGACCAGCTCGGCCACGACCAGGCCCAGGCGCACGCGGCGCTCGGCTTGGGGCAGGAAGATGTCTTCGGGGATCTCGGCCTGGGCGGCGTCCTTGATGCCGCGCTGATGCAGTTCGGCACGGGCGCCTTCCAGCAGGCGGGCCACTTCGGCCTGAACCGAAGCCTTGGGCAGTTCCAGCTCGGCCTTGGACACCAGGGCGTCCATCACGGCCTGCTTGTTGCGGCCCTGGACGCGGAACTTGACTTCGCGCTCCAGGTTCTTCTTGATGTCTTCGCGCAGGGCTTCTACAGAGCCGCCTTCCACGCCCAGGGTCTTCACGAACTCTTCGTTGACTTCGGGCAGCTGGGGCGCTTCGACCTTCTTGACCGTCACCAGGAAGTCGGCGGTCTTGCCGGCCACGTCCTTGCCGTGGTAGTCAGCGGGGAAAGCCAGGGGGAAGGTCTTGGATTCGCCTGCCTTCATGCCGCGCACGGCGTCTTCGAACTCCTTGAGCATCTGGCCTTCGCCGACCAGGAACTGGAAATCTTCGGCCTTGCCGCCGGCAAAGGGTTCGCCGTCGATCTTGCCTTCGAAGTCCACGGTCACGCGGTCGCCGTCCACGGCAGCCTCGGCTGCTGCACGCTCGGTGAAAGTGCGGCGCTGCTTGCGCAGGATGTCCACGGTCTTGTCGATGGCGGCATCGTCCACTTCGGCGGTCAGCTTCTCGACTTCGGCCGTTGCCAGATCGCCGATCTTGACTTCGGGCATCACTTCGAACACGGCGTCGAACTGGGCTTCGCCCTCGGGCGCGCCTTCCTTCTCGGTGATCTTGGGCTGGCCGGCCACGCGCAGGTTGGCTTCGTTCACGGCGGCGGCAAACGCTTCGCCCACCTTGTCGTTCAGCACTTCGTACTGGACGGAATAGCCGTAGCGCTGAGCCACCACGCTCATGGGCACCTTGCCGGGACGGAAGCCGTCCATCTTCACGGTGCGGGCCACCTTCTTGAGGCGGGCATCGACTTCGGACTGGATGGAGGACAGGGGCACGCTCAGCGTGATCTTGCGCTCGAGCTTTTCAAGAGTTTCGACGTTAACGGCCATGATTTTTCCTATGAGGGATGTGGACCGTGCAGGCTGCTGCTGCAACCCGCACCGTAATTGCGCAAAGTCACGGTGCGCACAGACAAAGAATCTTGCGAACTGCGGCACCTTAGATTTTCCGGAGCCTGCATCCGGCGGCTGTGGCGTCTGGCGCCAGGCGGTCGTGAATGGATACAGGCGAAGCCGACCATTATAACGAGGCGCCAACCGCCCCTATCCCGAGCCCGCAACCGGGTTTGCCCGCAAGGGGCCAGGTGGTGCTGGCAATGCCTTGCCCCTTCACGCGCCGGAACCGTGCATGGCCAGACATGAAAAAAGCCCGTATCTTTCAGGGGATACGGGCTGGGTCGCCGTGGCGGGAATTTCTTGGTGCGCGGAGCCGGACTCGAACCGGCACGGTGTTGCCACCGTCAGGACCTAAACCTGGTGCGTCTACCAATTTCGCCACCCGCGCGGTCCAGCAGAGAGCGCAAAAATGCGTCTACTGCGGTCAAGATGCAGATTCTAGCCGCAATTTTTTACCTCTCTGGCCAATCTGCCTCTAGGCATTCTCGCGTTTGATGCGAAAGACTGCGGCATACATGGCCGGCAGCGCCAGCAGCGTCAGCGCGGTGGCGACGATCAGACCGCCCATGATGGCCACGGCCATGGGGCCCCAGAACACGCTGCGCGACAGCGGGATCATGGCCAGCACGGCGGCCGCGGCCGTGAGCACGATGGGACGCAGGCGGTGCACGGCCGCCTCGACGATCGCATCCCAGGCCGCCAGGCCCTGGGCCCGGCCGGCTTCGATCTGGTCGATGAGGATCACCGAGTTGCGCTGGATCATGCCCATCAGTGCCACCACGCCCAGCAGGGCCACGAAGCCGAACGGGCGCCCCAGCAGCAGCAAGGCTGCCGCCACGCCGGGAATGCCCAGCGGCCCGGTGATGAACACCAGCAGCGAGCGGCTCACGCTGCGCAGCTGCAGCATGAGCAGCGTGAAGACAATGAACAGCAGCACCGGCACGCCGGCCACGATGGCGCCCGATCCCTTGGAGCTTTCCTCCACCGCGCCGGCTACCTCGATGCGGTAGCCCGTGTCGCCGGCCGCATGCCATGCGGACTCGATCTCGCGCAGCCTCGGCAGCAGTTCGTTGGTGACGGTGGCGCCCTGCAAGCCTTCGCGCACGTCGCCCTGCACGGTGATGGCGAAGTCGCGCTTTTCGCGCCACATCACGCCGGGCTCCCAGGCCATGGCCGGCTTGGCGATCTGCGTGAGCGGAATGGACTGGCCCGTGCCCGTGGTGACATAGGTGTTGGCGATGTCGGAAATCATGTCGCGCTCGTTGCCGGGCGGCCGCATGACGATGTCGATCAGCTTGTCGCCCTCGCGGTACTGGCCCACGGTGGTGCCGCTGAAATTCATGCTGGTCGCATCGGCGATGGACTTGCTGGTCACGCCCAGGGCACGGGCCTTGTCCTGGTCGATCTGCAGGCGCACCACCTTGATGGACTCGTTCCAGTTGTCGTTGACGCCGCGCATGTCGGCGTTTTCCATCATGACCTTCTTGACCTCGTCCGCATAGGTGCGCAGCTTGGCGGGGTCGCTGCCCATCACCCGGAACTGCACCGGATACGGCACCGGCGGCCCGTTGGGCAGCAGCTTGACGCGGGCGCGCACCTCGGGGAACTCTTCGGCCATGAGCGCCGGCAGCAGCTTGCGCAGCGTCTCGCGCTCGGGCAGGCTCTTGGCGACCAGGATGAACTGCGAGACATTGTTCTGCGGAAACACCTGGTCCAGCGGCAGATAGAAACGCGGCACACCCGAGCCAATCCATTCGCTGACCGATTCCACGCCGTCCAGCCGCATGAAGCGCTGCTCGACGCGGCGCGTCACCGCCTCGTTGGCCTGCAGCGCCGTGCCTTCGGGGAACCAGATGTCCACCAGCACCTCGGGGCGGCTGGAGTCCGGGAAGAACTGCTGCTGCACCTTGCCCATGCCCGCCAGTCCCAGCACGAACACCAGTACCGTGGCGGCGATGGTGAGCCAGCGGTGCTGCACGCACCAGTCCACCATGCGGCGGAAGCGGTTGTAGAACGGGCTGTCGAACACTTCATGCTCGCCGGCCGCGGTGTTGATGCAGGCGTCCTCGGCCCGGACCTCGCCCGACGCCACCTCGGGCGGCAGGGTGGCCGCATGGGGCGGGCGCTTGAGCAGCAGCAGGCCCAGATAGGGCACGAAGTACACCGAGGCGAACCAGCTGAGCACCAGCGCGATCACCGTCACCGCGAAGATGGCAAAGGTGTACTCGCCCGTCATGGACTTGGCCATGCCGATGGGCAGAAAGCCGGCGGCCGTGATCAGCGTGCCGGTCAGCATGGGCTTGGCCGTGATCTCGTAGGCAAAGGTGGCCGCGCGGTATTTCTCGTAGCCCTCTTCCATCTTGCGCACCATCATCTCCACGGAAATGATGGCATCGTCCACCAGCAGGCCCAGGGCGATGATGAGCGAGCCCAGCGAGACCTTGTGCAGGCCGATATTCCAGTACCACATGGCCAGGAAGGTGGCCGCCAGCACCAGCGGAATCGTGATGCCCACCACCAGGCCCGGGCGCGGATCGATGTACCAGCGCCTGTACCAGGGCTGCCGCCCTTCGCGCTTGTGAAAGCCCAGGCTGATGAAGCTGACGGCCAGCACCACGACCACGGCCTCGATCAGCACGTGCACGAACTCGCCCACGGAATCGGCCACGGCCTTGGGCTGGTCCTGCATATTGGTCAGCGTCACGCCGGCCGGCAGGCTCTTGCCGATCTGGGCCGAAGCCTCATGCAGGGCCTTGCCCAGGCGGATGATGTCCCCGCCCTTGATCATGGAAACGCCCAGCGCGATGGCGTTCTGCCCCTGGAAGCGCACCTTCACATTGGCCGGATCGGCATAGCCGCGCACGATGGTGGCGATATCGCCCAGCCGCAGCATGCTGCCCGAGGGGCCGCGTATCGGCATGGCGCGCAGCTGCTCCATGTCGGCGAACTGGCCGTTCACCCGCAGCTGCAGCGTGTCCTGCGGGGCCTGGACCACACCCGCGCTGGCCACGGCGTTCTGCTGGTTGAGCTGGTCCAGCACCTGGTTGAGATTGAGCCCCAGCTGCGACAGGCGCTGGGGCGAGATCTCCACGTACACCTTCTCGTCCTGCACGCCGAACAGGTCCACCTTGGCCACGTCGGGCACGCGCAGCAGGCGCTGGCGCACGTCGTCGGCCATGGTCTTGAGCTCCGCATAGCTGAAGCCGTCGGCCTGCAGCGCGTAGATCACGCCATAGACGTCGCCGAAATCGTCGTTGAAGAACGGCCCCTGCACGCCCTGCGGCAAGGTGTAGCGCATGTCGCCCACCTTCTTGCGCACCGTGTACCACAGCTGCGGCACCTGCCCCGGCGGGGAGTTGTCCTTGAGCTGGAAGATGACCTGCGACTCTCCGGGCTTGGAGTAGCTGCTGATCTTGTCCGCGTACGGCACCTCCTGCAGCGTGCGCTCTATCTTGTCCGTCACCTGCTGGGCCATCTGCTCGGCCGTGGCACCCGGCCAGTAGGAGCGGATCACCATGGCGCGGAAAGTGAACGGCGGATCCTCGTCCTGCCCCAGCTGGAAATAGGCCGCAAAGCCCAGCACCATGATCACGACCATGAAATAGCGCGTCAGCGCCACATGGTCCAGCGCCCAGCGCGAAAGATTGAAATGCGCCCCCGGCGCAGCCTTGCGCGGCGCGCTCACCGGCTGCCCTCCGCGGCCTTCACCCCGCCAGCCCCTACGGTTTCAGGAGCATCAGGCGCATGCCCTTCCTTGGTTTGTGCAGGGTTCTTTGCATATTTGTCGCGGTAGACCGTGACCTTCTGCCCCGGCGTGAGCACATGCACGCCGGTCGCCACCACCTGCATGCCGGGCGCCAGGCCCGACGCGATCACGGCCTCGTTGCCGTCGGCCGTGGCAATCTGCACGGGCTGCAGCCTGACGGTGCTGCTGGCCGCATCGAACACCCATACCGCCGTGCCCTGGCCGCCACCCCCTTCCTGGCGCAAGGCCGTGGTCGGCAGCTTGATGGCTGCCTGGCCGGCAGCATTCATGCCCTGCGGCTGGGCGCGGATGGTCGCACCCAGCGGCAAGGCCGCCTGCCCCGGCAGCGCCACCTTGACCTGGTAGGTGCGCGTGGCCGGATCGGCACTGGCAGCCACCTCGCGCACCTGGCCCTCCAGCGGCGGCTGTTCGCCGGCCCAGGGCGTGATGCGCACGCCCTGGCCGATCCGGACGGCCGCGCGCTTGTCCTCGGGCACGCTGAACACGGCATCGCGCGCGCCGTCCTGGGCAATGCCCATGACCGGCGTGCCCGCAGCCACCACCTGGCCGGGCTCGGCATTGACGCTGGTGACGATGCCGTCCGCATCGGCCACCAGCAGCGTGTAGTTTTCCTGGTTGGACTGGGCGGCCAGCTGGGCCTTGGCCTGGTCCAGCGTGGCCTGGGCGGCCTTGAGGCTGGCTTCGCGGCGCTCCATCTCGGCCGCGCTGATGAAGTTCTGGGCGCGCAGCGCGCCAAAGCGCTTGACATCGGCCGCCGCCAGATCGCGCTGCGTGGTGGCCGAAGCCACCTGGGCGCGCGCCGCATCGGCGCTGAGCTGGTAGTCGCGCGCATCCAGGCGCGCCAGCACCTGGCCGGCCTTCACATGCTGGCCCGGCTCCACCTCGCGCTTGACGATCTTGCCCGCGACACGAAAGCCCAGGCGCGACTCCACGCGGGCGCGCACATCGCCCGAATATTCGAGCTGCGACTGGATCTGCCCTTCGCCCACCGTGAGCAGCTTGACCGAGCGCACCGGCTCGGGCGCAGCCTCCTTGCTGGAGCAGGCCGACAGCAGCACGGCGGCGGCCACTGCAGACAGGGCGCCAGCATGCAGAACGCGGGAGCGCAGGCCCTTCTTCGCGAGGGGCAGGCGGAAAATGAGAGGGTTGGTTGAAGCCATGGCGCAGATTGTGCACGAGCGTTCGCCAATGACCGCCACAATAGCGGGCGTGAACGTCCAACGCGATCCTCCCGCCCCTTCCGCGACCTCGTCTGCTGCGGCATCCGCCCGGCCGGCGGCCGTCACGCATTACGAGAACTTTCCCGTCGCCTCCTGGCTGTGCCCTCCTGCGCTGCGTCCGCCCATCGCGGCCATCTATCACTTCGCGCGCACGGCCGACGATCTGGCCGACGAAGGCGATGCGCCGCATGCCGAGCGCCTGGCCGCGCTGCAGCGCCTGCGCGCGGACCTGCGGCAGCTGGGCACGCCCCGGCAGGACGAAATGCTGACCCGCACGGCCTGGTCCCAGGTCCTTGCGCCGCTGGCCGCGCAGGTCCGGGCCCATGCCCTGCCCATGGACCTGCTCGACGACCTGCTGGACGCCTTCGAGCAAGACGTGCGCATGACCGCCAGCCAGGCCGCCTATGCCGACACGGAGCAGTTGCTGGACTACTGCCGCCGCTCGGCCAACCCGATAGGCCGCCTGCTGCTGCACCTGTACGGCGTGCACGACGCTCAGGCGCTGGCGCAAAGCGACGTGATCTGCACCGCGCTGCAGCTGATCAACTTCTGGCAGGACCTCAGCGAAGACCTGCCGCGCGGCCGCCACTACGTGACGGATGCCGACCTGCACGCCCACGGCCTGGCCCGCGCGGACCTGCGCCCCGAGCGCGCCGCGCTGACCGCGCCCGTGCGGGCACTGCTGGCCGCGCTGGCTGCCCGGGCCCGCGCCCTGATGCGGCAGGGCGCGCCCCTGGTGCACCGGCTGCCCGGCCGGGCCGGCTGGGAACTGCGCCTGGTGGTGCAAGGCGGGTTGGCCATTCTGGACAAGCTCGACCGCATGCAGGGCGCCAACCTCTACCGGCGCGTGCAGCTGCGCAAAGGCGATCTGCCGCGCATGCTGTGGCGCGCCTGGCGGATGAAGCCCCGGAACTGAGCAGGGCATCTTGTCCGGCAGATATGAAAAGCATAGCTGTCTGCACCCTTGCCCATTGATATGCAGTACGAAATGCCTTTGAAATGAAGTAGCTGCAGGCGCTGGCAGCTATCGTATTCAATAGCCCCGTGCCGGCGCCGAGCGCGGGCCGGCATGGGACAATGCCACCCCTATGAATCCGGATCAGTACGTCCAAGACAAGGCCGCCGCCTCGGGCAGCAGCTTCTACTACGCCTTCCTCTTCCTGCCCAAGGAGCGCCGCGCCGCCATCACGGCCTTTTATGCGTTCTGCCGCGAAGTGGACGACGTGGTGGACGAAGTCTCCGATCCCGGCGTGGCCGCCACCAAGCTGGCCTGGTGGCGCAACGAAGTGCACCAGGCCTTTGCGGGCCAGCCCACGCACCCGGTCATGAAGGCGCTGATGCCGCATGCCGCCACCTACGGCATCGAGGAGCGCCACCTGCAGGCCGTCATCGAAGGCTGCCAGATGGACCTGGAGCAGACGCGCTACCTGGACTTTGCCGGCCTGCAGCGCTACTGCCACCTGGTGGCCGGCATCGTGGGCGAGGTCGCGGCCCGCATCTTCGGCCAGCAGGACGAGCGCACCACCGCCTACGCCCACACGCTGGGCCAGGCGCTGCAGCTGACCAACATCATCCGCGACGTGGGCGAGGACGCCCTGCGCGGCCGCATCTACCTGCCCATCAGCGAGCTGCAGCAGTTCGACGTGAAGGCGCACGAAATCAACAAGCGCGAATATTCGGAGCGCTTCACGGCGCTGATGCGCTTCCAGGCCGAACGCGCCCATGGCCTGTACGACAAGGCCCTGGCCCTGCTGCCCGGCGCCGACCGCCGCACCCAGAAGCCCGGCCTGATGATGGCCAGCATCTACCGCACGCTGCTGCGCGAGATCGAGGCCGAGAATTTCCAGGTGCTGCACCAGCGCATCAGCCTGCCGCCCATGCGCAAGCTCTGGCTGGCCTGGAAAATGCAGGCGCTGGGCCGGATGTAAAGAGCGCATGCACGCTCCTGCTTCATGAAAGTCGCCATCGTCGGCGCCGGCTGGGCCGGCATGGCCGCCGCCGTGCAGCTGGCGCAGGACGGCCATGACCCCTGCGTCTTCGAAGCCGGCCGCCACCTGGGCGGGCGCGCCCGCACGCTGGAGCTGCCTGGTGCCCTCGAGGCCGACAACGGCCAGCACATTCTGATAGGCGCCTATGCCGAATGCCTGCACCTGATGCGGTCGGTCGGCATCTCCGAAACGGAGGGCCTGCTGCGCCGCCCCCTGGCCATGCGCCATGCCGACGGCAGCGGCCTGGCCTTCCCCCCTCTGCCCGCGCCGCTGGATGCGCTTTTCGGCATTGCAGCCGCCCGCGGCTGGACGCTGCGCGAACGCCTGGCCCTGCTGGCGCGCGCGCTGCGCTGGCGCGTGCAGGGCTTTCGCTGCGCACCGACGGCCACCGTGGCCGAGCTTTGCCACGGCCTGCCGCAGCGCCTGCTCGACGAATTCATGGAGCCGCTGTGCGTCTCGGCCCTCAACCTGCCCACGGCCCGGGCCAGCGGCAGCGTGTTCCTGCGCGTGCTGCAGGACGCCCTGTTTGCCGGCAGCGGCGGCTCGAACTTCCTGGTGCCGCGCGTCAGCCTTGGTGCGCTGCTCCCGGAGCCCGCCGCACGATGGCTGCAGGCGCACGGCCATGCCGTGCATACGGGCCGCCGCGTGCAGCAGCTGGCTCCGCCGGGCCGGCAGTGGGCAGTGCACGCGCCGGTGCAATCCACGGCAGTTGCCGAACCCGCGCACTTCGATGCCGTGCTGCTGGCCTGCCCCCCGCAGGAAGCGGCCCGGCTGGCGCTGGCCGCCGCCGGGGACGAGCGCCTGCCCGCACGCGAAGGCCTGCGTTACCGGCGCTGGGCGCAGGCCGCGCAGGCGCTGGAACACACGGCCATTGCCACCGTCTATGCCCATACCGGCCAACGGCTGCCTTCCGGGCTGCCCTGGCTGGCCCTGCGCCCCGGCCCCGGGCAGCCTGCGCAGTTCGTTTTCGACCGCAGCCACCTGATGCCTGCGCAGGCGCATGATCCGGCCCGGCCAGGTCTGATGGCCTTTGTCGTCAGCGACTGCCGCACGGAGCGCGCGACACTGCAGCAGCAAGTGCTGCAGCAGGCGCGCGAACAGCTGGGCTGGCAGGACATCCAGCCTGTCCGGACCGTCGTCGAAAAGCGCGCCACCTTTGCCTGCACGCCCGGCCTGCAGCGCCCCGGCATGGAGCTGGGCCACGGCCTGTGGGCCTGCGGCGACTATGTCGACGGCCCCTATCCGGCCACGCTGGAAGGCGCGGTGCGCAGCGGCATCCAGGCTGCGCGGCAGCTAGCCGGCACACAGACGCCGCCGGGCAGCCCCGGGAAAACCTGATGTGGCATCGGCCCCTCAGCAGGCCATTTGACAGCCAATTGACAGCCAGGCTGCGCACCATGCGCAGACCCGCCATACCCATCAGAAAACAACCGGAGACTCCATGGCCAAGACATTCGACGTGCCGACCAGCGCGCTGCTATCCCTTTCCCGCCGGCACCTGCTTGCCGGAGCCGGCGCCCTGGCCTGCGGCAGCCTGATCGGCACGCGCGCACAGGCCGCCGACGCCGCCTGGCCCACCCGACCCATCCGCTTCGTCGTGCCATTCGCACCGGGCGGCAGCTCGGAAATCGTGGCGCGCTCCACGGCTGCGGAGCTGTCCAAGACCCTGGGCCAGAACGTGTTCGTGGACAACAAGCCCGGCGCCGCCGGCAATATCGCCATGCAGGAAGTGGCGCGGGCCGACGACCAGTCCACCGTCATCCTGGGCCATATCGGCACGCTGGCGGTCAACCCCTACATCTTCGACAAGCTGCCCTACGACCCCAAGAAGGACTTCGTGCCCGTCAGCCTGCTCGCCAAGATTCCCAGCCTGTACGTGGTGCATCCGGACCTTCCGGTCAAGAACATCGCCGAACTCGTGGCCTACGCCAAGAAGAACCCGGCCAAGCTCAGCTACGGCTCGGCCGGCAACGGCAGCGCGGGCCATCTGGCTTTCGAATACCTGAAGATGACGGCAGACATCTTCATGCTGCACGTGCCCTATCGCGGCACCGGCCCGATGATGACGGACCTGCTCTCGGGCCGCCTCGACGCGGCATCGGTCGGCGCGGCGGCGCTGCTGCCCTTCATCAAGGCCGGCAAGGTACGCTGCATCGCCACCGGCTCGGCCAAGCGCCTGCCCCAGCTGCCCGATGTGCCGACGGTGGCCGAACAGGGCTTTCCCGGTTTCGAAATGACCCAGTGGTACGGCATGCTCGCCCCCTCGTCGCTGCCGCGCCCGCATGTGGACAAGCTGGCCGCCGAATGCGCCAGGGCCGTCAAGGCGCCCGATGCGCTCAAACGTCTGCAGGGCGACGCGGCCGAGCCCATCGGCAGCACGCCAGAGCAGTTCGCGCAATTCATCGCCACCGAGCAGACCCGCTGGCAGAAGGTGCTCCAGCGGGCCCAGGTGAAACCTGGTTAACTCCCTGAGCGGCTATGCCGCTTCCCGCTGAAGGGGGACTTCATCTTCGCTGCGGGCGATCCTTGCTCGATGTCTCTGAGGGAGGTCGCGCCAAGGGCCGCAGGTCAGTGGCTTTCTATCCACCATTGAATAATGATCTTGGCCAGGTAGCCGACAAAGCCCACGCCCAGGCCCAGGAAGATCACGAAGGTGCCGAACTTCCCTGCCTTGGACTGGCGCGCCAGCTGCAGGATGATGAACACCATGAAGATGATGAAGGCCCCCACGCCATAGGTGAGGAAGAAATGGGCAATTTGTTCTTCTGTGAACCCGAATATCACGGCAAGCCATCCTACGCATACCCTGCGGGCCGGGTGCTTGCCTGAACGGGCAGCGGCTTCGGTCCGCTGCCGCCCGCCCTCTCACCGGCCGCCCGGGGCAAGGGCCCGGTCATCGGCATCCCGCGCGGGAAAGGCCGATGCATCCACCAGATCACGATAGGCATGCCAGCTCGCATGCCCCAGCAAAGGCATCACAACCACCAGCCCCAGCAAATAGCTGCCGAGGCCCAGCAAGGTCAACAAAACAATCAACGCCGCCCACAGGGCCAGAGGCCCCGGATTGGCAATCACCGCCAACCAGCTGGTCAGCACGGCCTGGCGCATGCTCACGCGCCGGTCCAGCATCAGCGGCATGGCCACCACGCTGGACGCAAAAATGGGCGCGGCCAGAAAACTGCCCAGCGCCATCCATCCCAGGAACAGTCCGCCATCCTGCGCCAGCACCACATGCGCCACGAAGTCCGCCGGCGTTGCCACAGGCACGGGCGACATGACCACGATCAGCGAAGCCGATACGGCAACCCAGCCAGTGGCCGCCAGCGCCAGCAGCAGGCCGAAGCGCACCATGCACCAGTAGCCGGCCTGCGCCGTGGCGCGGCCGCTTTGCCACTGCATCCAGGTTCTGCGGACCAGCGAGGCATCGGCCCTCTCGCCGCGCTCCTGCGCCCGGCTGAGTGCATACAGGCTGGTCGCCACCACGGGCCCCACCACCAGGAAACCCGACAGCGCGCCGGCCATCAGCCAGAAGCGATTGTGCCCCAGCGCCAGTATGGCCCAGCCGATCAGGGCCAAGCCCCCTCCATGCGCCATGCTGATCCACGGCGCCCTTGCCATGTCCCGCAAGGCCTGCTTCAGCCAGAAAAAGGGGCGGCTCCAGCCGATTGCATGCACGGGAGCCAGGGGCGGAGGAGTGAAAAGGCGGGTGGGCAGACAGGCGGGCATAGGCTGTGCAAGGGCTAGGCTGGCGATCTTGCGATCAACTGTCAGCCAGCCCCTGGCACAACTGCGAAAGGCTGGCCACCGTGATATGGGGCTCGCGCCCCTCGTGCGGCCATGCTACCCGGCCGCGGTTGAGCCAGACCGCGTGCATACCCGCATCCATGGCGCCCAGCGCATCCAGAGCCGCGTCGTCGCCGATATGCAGCACGTGCTCGGGCGCCACGCCGGCCGCTTCGGCCGCGGCATGGAAAAAACGCACGTCGGGCTTGGCCATGCCCGCGTCGCTGGCCGACAGGGAGGCGCGAAAGTGCTGGCCGATCCCGACCACATGCACATTGGCGTTGCCGTTGGACAAAGCCACCACCGGCCAGCGCTGCGACAGGAACTGCAGGGCAGGCAACGCATCGTCGAACAGCTCCACACGCTGGCGGGCAGCAAAGAATTCGTCGAACGCAGGCTCGGCCAGCGCCGGGTCGTCGCCGGCACGCGTCAAGGCCAGGCGTATGGATTCGCGGCGCAGGCCGCTGAGGTCGGCACGCAGGTCGGGGCGCAGCGCCACGATCTCATGCCGCAGGGCCCGCACCCTCGCCGTGTCGCCGAGATGCGCGGCCGTGCCCGGTGCATGCTCCGCCAGCCAGTCCAGCAAAACGGCTTCGGCCTTGGCAATCGTCGGCCAGATGGGCCACAGCGTGTCATCGAGGTCCAGGCTGATGGCCCGTATCCGCCCGCTGCGCCGCAGCTGCCGCAAGGTTTCCACGGCCATATCGGTTGTCATTTGGGGTTGCATGCGCCAAGAATAGCCGCCCGGCGATCGCCTCCAGACGACTGCGCCTATCCCAAGCTGCCACAATCGCAGCCATGTCTTCACGCTTTGCGCCCGAACCCGCCTTCCGCCACGACCAATCTGCCCGCACCGCGGTGCTGCTGTGCAACCTGGGCACGCCCGAGGCGCCCACGGCAGCGGCCGTGCGGCCCTATCTGGCCGAATTCCTCGGCGACAACCGGGTGGTGGAGATTCCCAGACTGGCCTGGTGGCCGATTCTGCACGGCATCATCCTGCGCACGCGGCCGGCCAGGTCGGCGGCCAAGTACGCCACCGTCTGGCACGAGAAGAACGGTTCGCCGCTGCTGCACTGGACCCAGCGCCAGGCCACGCTGCTGCGCGGCTGGCTGGGCGAGGCCGGCCACAACGTGCTGGTGCGCCATGCCATGCGCTACGGCAAGCCCTCGATCGCCTCCCAGCTCGATGCCCTCAAGGCCGAAGGCGCGAACCGCATCCTGATTCTGCCGCTCTACCCCCAGTATTCGGGCACCACCACGGCCAGCGTGTTCGACGCGGTCTACGACTGGGCCAGAACCCAGCGCCACATCCCCGAGCTGCGCTTCGTGAACCGCTACCACGACGATGCAGGCTATATCGAGGCACTGGCCCAGCGCATCGAGGCACACTGGCGCGGCAACGGCCGCGGCGAGAAGCTGGTCATGAGCTTTCACGGCGTACCCGAGCGCACGCTGCGCCTGGGCGACCCCTACCACTGCGAATCGCACAAGACGGCGCGGCTGCTGGCCCAGCGGCTGCGGCTCGGCGACAACCAGTATCTCGTGACCTTCCAGTCCCGCTTCGGCAAGGCCAAGTGGCTGGAGCCCTATACCGAGCCCTCGCTAATCGCCCTGGCCCAGCAGGGCACCAGGCGCGTGGACGTGGTGTGCCCGGGCTTCACCAGCGACTGCCTGGAAACCCTGGAGGAAATCAACCAGGAAGCGCGCGAAGCCTTTGTGCACGCAGGCGGCCAGCAGTTCGAATACATCACCTGCCTCAACGACGATGCGCCCTGGATCACGGCCCTGAGCCGGATTGCCCAGCAGCATCTGCAGGGATGGCCCACGCAGCGCGAGGATGCCGCCCAGTTGCAGGAACGCAGCCGGCGGGCCCAATCGGCCGGCGCCGCTCAATAAACCTGGTCGGCTGTATGCGCATCGGCCATTGCCTGCAGTTCCGTGATTTCCGCGCCGCCGATCTGCCCGTGGTGGCCCAGGCCATGGGCGATGCCAGGGTCACGCAGTTTTACGGCCTGGAGACAGAGCAGACCGATGCCCAGGCCATAGCCCGCGAACAGCTGGCCTGGTACCAGGAGCAGGCAGCGCAAGGCACAGGCTGGTGGCAGGCCACCTGCGCGCAAGAGCAGGTGCTGGGCGCCCTAGGCATCTATGACCGTGACGATGACGGCGACAGTGCCGAGCTGGGCTACTGGCTGCTGCCCCGCCATTGGGGCAAGGGCCTGATGCGGCAGGCATTGCGCCAGTGGCTGCCCCGGGCTTTTGAAAAGCTGAAGCTGCACAGCGTCGTGGCCTATGTGGAGCCCGAGAACCTGGCCTCGGCCCGGCTGCTGGCAGCGGCAGGCTTTTCCCACGAAGGCCTGCTGCGCGAATGCACCCGGCGCGGGGAACGCTATGCATCGCTGCACCGGTTTTCTCTGCTGGTACACGAGCTTTCGTTGCATAGCTGATCACGCTGATCCAGCCTCGGCCAGGCAGCGACGAGACTGGAATCCCGAGACTGCCCGCAGCCGAATCTCGCCCATTACCACAAGCGACAAGCAGGCAAATTTTCCAGCCCGGGGCCGGACCGTCCAAAGCCGGACAATAGAGGCTTCGGCCATAGCCACGACTGCCGGCGACCCGGTTCTGCCGACTCCTGCCATGAAAAACGCCTCTCTCACTTACGCACTGGCCATGGGCCTGGGCCTTTCCACCAGTACCTGGGCGCTGGCCGCCCCGCCCCTGCTCACGCCCGAGCAGCTGCAGCCGCTGCTGCAGCAGGCCGACACCCGCGTGATCGACATCCGCGATCCCAAGGCCTTCGAGGCCGGCCATATTGCCCAGGCCGTGAATGCGCCCTACGGCAAATGGCGCGGCCCGGCCAGCAACCCGGGCGAGCTGCCCGACCAGGCCAGGCTGGTCGCGCTGGTGCAGTCGCTGGGCCTGACGCCTGCCACCCATGCCGTGGTGGTCTCCAGCGGTGCCGATGCCACAGACTTCGGCGCCATGGCGCGCGTGTACTGGACTCTCAAGAGCCTGGGCCTGAAGGAACTGTCCATCGTCAACGGCGGCATGAAGGCCTGGGAATCGGCCGGCAAGCCGGTGAGCCAGGCGGCCGTGAAGGTCGCGCACAGCAGCTACGCACCCACGTTCGATGCCCAGTGGCTGGCCACGCGCCAGGATGTGGGCCGGCACCTGGACCTGTCGAATGCGGCCCTGGTCGATTCGCGCCCCGACGCCTTCTACCAGGGCAAGGTGCGCGCGCCTGCCGCCAAGCTCTCGGGCACGCTGCCCGGCGCCCAGCAGCTCGATTTCAACCAGTGGTTCGTGCCCGGCACCTCGCAATTCGTGGATGCCGCCAAGGCCAGGGAAATCGCCGGCAAGCTCCAGCGCCAGCAGGGCCAGGACACGGTGGCCTTCTGCAACACCGGCCACTGGGCGGCCACCGACTGGTTCGGCCTGTCGGAGATGGCCGGCCTGCCCAATGTCAAGCTCTATGCGGGCTCCATGGTGGACTGGACCCAGTCCAAGGAGGCACCGCGCATGGCCAACCAGCCGGGCCGCGCCCAGTCCCTCGCCTACGACGCACAAAAGTGGTGGGACAAAAACTTCAAATAACCCCTGAGGCGCTGCGCGCCTTCCCCTTGAAGGGGGAGGACGCCTTCAATGTGATACCCCAAACATGAAACGACTTCCCATTGCGGCCGTACTGGCCGTTTTCTTTGGCTGGCTGCTCTGGAGCGTCTCGGTGCGCCAGGCTGCGCTGTTCCTCGTCGGCATCGGCCTGGGCGCCGTGCTGGCCGGCCAGCGCTTCGGCTTCACCACAGGCTGGCGCATGCTGGTCGAGGAAAAGGACGCCAGCGGCATCTTCGGCCAGTTGCTGCTGCTGGCCCTGGCCGCCGCCATGGCCATGCCGCTGCTGGGCCACTTTCCCGAGCTGACCGCGGCGCTGGGTCCACCCAGCATCAGCCTACTGGTCGGCGCCTTCGTCTTCGGCCTGTGCATGCAGATAGCCGACGGCTGCGGCAGCGGCACGCTGTACAAGGCCGGCATGGGCATTCCCATGAACACGGCCATCCTGCCCATATTTGCGATCGGCAGCTTTCTGGGCAGCCTGCACCTGGGCTGGTGGCTGGACCTGGGCCATACCGCGCCCGTGGGCCTGATAACCGAATGGGGCTGGGCACCAGCCCTGGGCGCCACGCTGGCGGCACTGGCCGCAATTGCAGCGGGGGTGGCATGGTATGCCAGGCGCGCCAATGCGGCGCTGGGCCGCGCGCCCAGGCCGCTGCTGGTGCGCAAATGGCTGGTCGGCGCCGTGCTGCTGGCCGTCTTCGCCACGCTCAACCTCGTCATCGCGGGCCAGCCCTGGGGCGTGGTCTACGGCTTCGGCCTCTGGGCCGCCAAGGTAGCCAACGCCACAGGCGCCGTGGACCTGGCCGGCAACTGGTTCTGGAGCCAGCCCGGCAATGCCGCACGCCTGCACGAAACCGTGCTGCTGGATGTGACCAGCATCACCAACATCGGCATCCTGGGCGGCGCACTATGGATTGCCGCAGGCAAGCCTGCCGCCGCCAAGGCGCTAACCGGCACGCAGTGGGCAGTGGCGCTGGCGGCCGGCCTGGTGCTGGGCTACAGCTCGCGCCTGGCCTTCGGCTGCAACGTGGGCGCCATGTTCTCGGGCATTTCCACGGGCTCCGTCCATGGCTGGATCTGGGTGCCCATGGCCTTCATGGGCACGATTTTCGGCCTGCGCATCCGCCGCCATTTTGGGTTCTGAGCCCCGGAGATTCGGATGACACAACAAAACACTTTGCGCACCGTCTTCTGGGCCGTGCTGGTTCTTTTCCTGGCCTGGGACTTCTGGCAGTCGCCGCCCGTGGATCTGCGCTTCGAGGCGCCGCTGATTGCAGCGGGTTCGGGCCAGGCGGCCCAGGGCGGACACTGCTCCATGCCCGCGGGCAAATAAGCCAGAAAGCCTTTGCCAGGCCGCCGGTCAGGACGGCGTCATGGTCTCGGAAATCCCGGAGGCCGCAGCCGCCTCCGGCGCGGGCTCGGCCTCGTTGCCGGCCTTTTCCACATCGAAGCCGGCGGCCTCCCAGGCCGACAATCCGCCCACAAGGGGACGGACATTGGTGAAGCCGGCACGCATCAGCTGCCTGGCCACGCGCGCCGCCGAGATTTCATTCGGGCAGTCGCAATAGACCACCAGCCCATGCGCATGCTGCTCGCGCGGCAGCAGCGCCTCGTAGGCAATCCGGCCCTCTTCCTGGCTGCGCTGCCAGGGCCGAGCGCCGGGAATGTGGCCACGGTCGTAGAGGATGGACTCGCGCACGTCGATCACCGTGGGGCGCACGCCCTGGGCATGCAGGCCGGCCAGCTCGGCCACCGACATGCGCGGCATCTTGAGCGAGCGGATCACGCGGTGGCGCTGCCACCATTTGCGCGCCACGAAGACGGCAAAGGCCACGAGCAGAAGCAGCAGTCCCCATTTGCCCAGGGCCGTGAGCACATCGAGCAGGCTCTCCACGGTCGAGGCGAACAGCGATCCCAGGAAGACGGCCGAGCCTACCCAGATCAGCGCGCCCAGCATGTCGAACAGCACGAAGGTGCGCAGCGGCGTGCCGACCACGCCGGCCAGCGCGCTGGCGATGGAGGCAAAGCCCGGCACGAACTTGGCCACCAGCAGCGACTTGGCGCCCCAGCGGCCGTAGACCGACTCGGTCTGGCGTATGCAGGCATCGGGCGACAGCGAAATGCGGCAGATGCGGCCCAGCACGCGATGGCCGTAGGCCTTGCCCGCCTGGTACCAGATCACGTCGGCCAGCAGCGCCGCGGCCACGGCCAGGGCTGTGAGCCAGCCCAGACGCGCGCCGCTTGCACCTTCGAGCGCGCCCGTGACCACCAGCACGGGATAGGCCGGCACCGGCGCTCCCAGCTGTTCCACGAACACATTGAGGAACACGATGCCCAGGCCGTATTCCCGAATCAGATCCACCAGAAAACCCATGGCCTCAACTCCAGGCTGACTGCAGCCACCGTCGCCGCATGCGCGCCATGCTAGCGCCGCCGCCGCACCCCTGCTGCGCCAGGGTTGAATCGCGCCGGAAAAGTCCTTGCAGTTCCGATGCGCTGACAGGCAATCGACCGACAGCCGTGGCAGGCGACGCAGGTGCAATATGAACCGGTCAGGGTCCTGGCCGGCCGCCGGTTCGGCCAGCCAGGCCCGCAGCGCATACACGCACTTGGAACGTATCGGCGTCCCCTGGCGCCGCGGCAGCGGCTTTACGGAGCGGGATGGTGCGCGAAGTCGTCCGCAAGGCTTCTTGCCTGCGTGCGGCTGCCACACCGCAGCCCGAACCCCGGCGGCTGCGTGGAGAGCGTCCGCACGTTCTGACAGGAAAGGCAGTCCATGCAAGAGTCATACAACCGCACGTCCACCCCTGCAGCGCAGGACGCTGCAGCACCGCGCAGCTATACCCCCGAGGAAAGGCGGCACCGGGTCTTCGCCATCATGGCGGCCTCGTCGGGCAATCTGGTCGAGTGGTTCGACTTCTATGTCTACGCATTCGCCGCGCTGTATTTCGCGCCTTCGTTCTTTCCGAAGTCCGATCCCACGGCCCAGCTGCTCAACACCGCGGGCGTGTTCGCGGCGGGCTTTCTGATGCGGCCCATCGGCGGCTGGCTGTTCGGCCGCATCGGCGACCGGCTGGGCCGCAAGACCTCGCTGCTGATCTCGGTGACCATGATGTGCGCGGGCTCCCTGGTGATCGCCGCCCTGCCCACCTACGACCAGATCGGCGCCTGGGCACCGTTCCTGCTGCTGATATGCCGGCTGTTCCAGGGCCTGTCCGTGGGCGGCGAATACGGCACCACGGCCACCTACATGAGCGAGGTCGCGCTACGCGGCCAGCGCGGCTTTTTCTCCTCGTTCCAGTACGTGACCCTGATCGGGGGACAGTTGCTGGCCGTGCTGGTCATCGTCATTCTCGAGGCCCTGCTGACGGAGGCCGAACTCAAGGCCTGGGGCTGGCGCATTCCGTTCGTCTGCGGCGCCGTCGCGGCCGTGGTCGCGTTGCTGCTGCGCCGCACGCTGCACGAGACGCAGACCGAGGCCGCCAGGAAAACCGCCGAGGCCGGCACCATCGGCGGCCTGCTGCGCCACCATAAGGCAGCGTTCCTCACGGTCCTGGGCTACACGGCCGGCGGCTCGCTGATCTTCTACACCTTCTCGACCTATATGCAGAAGTACCTGGTCAACACGGTGCATCTGCCCATCAAGACCGCCAGCCATGTGATGACCTTTGCGCTGCTGGTCTTCATGTGCGTGCAGCCGCTGTTCGGCATGCTGTCGGACCGCATCGGCCGGCGCACCAACATGATGCTGTTCGGTGGCCTGGGCGCCCTGTTCACCGTCCCCATCCTGACGGCGCTCCAGCATGTGCAAAGCCCGTTGCCGGCCTTTTTGCTGATCACCGCAGGCATGCTGATCGTGAGCTTCTATACCTCGGTGTCCGGCATTGTGAAGGCCGAGATGTTCCCGCCCGAAGTGCGCGCCCTGGGCGTGGGCCTGGCCTACGCGATTGCCAACGCGATCTTCGGCGGATCGGCCGAATACGTGGCGCTGGGGCTCAAGACCCTGGGCCACGAGCATGCTTTCTTCTGGTATGTGACGGCCATGATGGTGCTGGCTTTCTTCGTCAGCATGCGGCTGCCCCGGCAGGCCGCCTACCTGCACCACGATCACTGACGCAAGTGCCCCAGCACGGCGTCGAAGTGCGCCGGCACATTGAGGGCCGGCGCATGGCCGCAGCCTTCGATTTCCAGCCAGGTCAGCAGCCCCTGGGTACCGGGCCCGCGCTGCTGCATGCGCTCGGCCACGGGCCTGAGCACCAGATCCGAATCCACGCCGCGCAGCAGCAACACGGGCAGCGCCAGCGCATCGTAGTGCTCCCAGATCAGGTAGTCGTCATCGTGCGCGGTGAACTGCTGGATCATGGCCGGGTCGTAGTGCGGCGTCACGCGGCCGTCGTCGGTGCGGCGCGTGCTGGTCTCGGTGAGCTTGCGCCACTCGGCCTCGCTGAGCCAGCCATAGGGTTTGTAGGCCGTGCGGAAAAAGTCCTCCAGCTCGGCCACGGTGGCAAACACCGGCGGCTGTCCCGCATAGGCCCTGATGCGCGCCAGCGCTGCATCGGCCAGCTCGGGCGCGTTGTCGTTGAGCGTGAGCGTGAGAATGCGCTGCCTGAGCGCTGGCTCGAACAGGCCCGAGGCGCAGACCGTGCCTATCGCTCCGCCCATGGAGGTTCCCACCCAGTGCACCTGCTCCAGCCCCAGCGCATCCATCAGCTCGCGCGCCAGCCGCGCGTAAAAGCGCAGGTTGTATTCCTCTTGCGGCGCCCGGCTCCACTGGCTCAGGCCCCGGCCCAGCGTGTCGGGGCAGATCACGCGATAGCCCTGGCCGGCCAGGAACTGCGCCAGCGCATCCATGTCACGGCCCGTGCGGGCCAGGCCGTGCCAGGCGATCACCGTGGCCACGGGCTCGCTGGTCGGCTGCCAGTCCATGTAATGAATCTCGTAGCCAGCGCAGTTCGCATAGCGGGATGCCGGCACGATGGCCGCAGAAGCACAGTTGTTGGGCATGGCAAATTTCAGCATCAAAAGTGCCTCCAGCGCTTATGTGATAAGCACCATCAGCTATCAAATTCGGTAGTCAGCCGGTAGCCGCAGCCGCCGGCCGGTCATGCGCATCAGTCCGGCACGCGGATGGCACCGGCACCGACCTCTATCCTGTCGGCCGCCGCCGGCGTGCCGGCTATCACCGGCAGGTTGGCCGGCTGCAAGGCCGGTGCCTGCCCCGGCATGCCGCCGCGCGGCACTGTGCGCACCACCTGGCTGGGCGGCAGCGCCTTGCCGCTGGCCAGGTGGTCGTACATGGCATCGAGCGCGCGGTTCAGGTAGACATGCAGCGGGATGTAGCGCGTGTCGTAGCCCGGCAGCACGGCGGGCAGTCCGATGAAGCTGTCGAAGTGCTGGGCATTCGTGACCTCCACATAGCTGAGCTTGCTGGCGGCCCCCTCCACTTTCCGGTTGAGCGCCACATAAGGCCGCGTCGTGTGGTTCACGGGCAGCAGCGCATCCGCGCGGCCGTGGACGATGATGGCCGGCTTGCCGCGCAGATTGCCGTTGCGCCGCGTCTCGTCGACACCGGCCTGCAGCGCCCTGGCGGCGGCATCGCTGCCGGTGACCAGATTGCGCAGGCACAGCGCGCCCGGCGTGTTCCAGTCGGCCACGCCCGAGTTCACCGAGACGGAGAGGAAGTCGCGCGCGGCGCCGAACTTGCCCTTGTTGTTGATGAGCTGCACGCCGCTCGATGGCGGAACGCCGTTGCCCGTGGAGAACATGCTGGCCAGCGCCTCGGGCGCCAGCGGCGCCACGGCGCCGGAAGCGCTTGCTGCCGCATAGCTGTAGCCGCAGAGGCTGTCCTTCACGCTGGCGCGCGAGAGCGAATTGGCAAAAGTGACCGACACGGCGGGCGCCACCTCGAAGGCGGCCAGCGAGGCATGCAGCTCGCCGGACTCGGGCTCCCAGCCATAGTCGCGCAGCTTCTGCAAGGCTTCCTCGGCCTGGGCCGCCGTGGTCGTGGCGCTCAGCAAACCGGCGGTCCTGAGCGCCGCGCAGCGGTTGGGCGCAATCGGCAGCGCAGCACTCGCAAAGCCCGCGGCGAACGCCGCCGCATAGGGCGAGCCACTGACCGATGCCGCCAGCGAGGCGCAGGGTTGGTAGAGATTGGCATAGGTCGTGAAATCCACCAGCGTCCTGCCCACCACGGGCAGCGCCGCGCTGCCGCGCTGCACGGTCACGCCGGGGCTGGCGGGCAGCTCCACCGCAGGCTCGGACACGGCCACGCCGTCGATGAGGCCCTGCGTGTCCTGCTCGGCCGCGGCAATCGCCGCGCCGCCGCCGTTGGAGATGCTCGATGCGATGACGATGGTGTTGCCGGGCTTGAGCGTCTTCAGGCGCTCGCCCAGCACGTTGCGGTCCCCATAGCGCTCGTTGAGCACGTAGTAGGCGAACTCCACGGCCTGCAGCGTGGTACGGCCCCAGTCCTTCTCGGCGTTCTGGCCCGAGTGCGCATGCTTGAAGGCAAAGCGGTTGGGCGTGGCGGTGTTGAAGGCGGCCAGTTCGCCGGCCGTGAGTCCCGCGTTGAAGGCCGCCTGCTTGCCCGCCGCGGCGGCCGTGGCGCGCGTGCCGTCGATCAGCGGCACGGTGTCGCCCATGAGGTCGTGCGGCGCGGCGCCCGTGCCCTTGTCGGAATAGGCCACCGCGCAGCCGCGCTTGAGCCCCCATTCGCCCGTGGAGATGGCGCCGTACACGCCGCGCGAGCCCGAAGCCGTGGCGGTGACGATGCAGGCCTTCCTGGGATCGAAGCTGTCCGGCACCTGCACCATGAGCGTGACGTTCTTGCGGCCCGTGCCGTCGTCCGAGAACGCGATGTACTCGGTGCCAGCGATCTTGCCTTCGCCAGCCGTCACCCGGCCCTGCGCATCCACATTGGGGCCGTAGAACGTGCCGTAGCCGCCCGCCGCCGTCATGTCCAGCATGGCGCGGTAATTGGTGTGGATGGCCAGGCGGCGCAGCTCGGCCGCCGTGGGCCTGAGCGCATCGGCAAAGCCCGGCGCCGTGGCGGCGGCCAGGCCGCTCCTGCCCAGGCCCGCAGTCAGCAGGTCGTCGCTGCTGCCGTCATAGCTCTGCTGCCGCACCTCGCCCAGGTAGCCGGGCTTGGCATTGCGTTCTCCGCCGTCGCCGCCCCCGCAGGCGGCCAGAACGGCGGCCGCCAGCGCGGCAAGAGCCCCCAGGGGAAGGGGCGGCAAGGCAATCACAGGGTTCTTCTTCATGGACCATGTCTCCTGTCGTGGTGAAAGCAGTCAGGGAAGGGATGCCGGGGAAAGAATGGGAACTTCGGGCTCAGGCCTTGCGCGCCGCTGCCGCGCGCAGCCGGCCCACCACGCCGGTCGGGAAGTAGTAGACCGACAGCACGAACAGCAGCCCCAGCCACAGCAGCCAGCGGTCGGGCGAGAGCAGCGCGGCCAGCCAGGGCAGGCTGCTGGCGGTCTCGCTGGCCAGGCGCAGCAGGTCCTGCAGATAGCTCTGGGCGATCAGGAACACGACGGAGCCGACCACCGCGCCGTAGACGGTGCCCATGCCGCCGATCACCACGATGAGCAGGCAGTCCATCATGATCTCGAACGAGAGCGAGGTATCGGGTCCGTTGTAGCGCAGCCAGACGGCCAGCATGGCCCCCGCCACGCAGGCGAACAGGGCCGACAGCACGCTGGAGGTGGTGCGGTAGACCACCACGCGGTAGCCGATGGCCTCGGCACGGAATTCGTTCTCGCGGATCGCCTGCAGCACGCGGCCGAACGGCGAATTGACGATGCGCAGCAGCATCAGGACCAAGACCACGGCGAGAACGAACAGCAGGTAGTAGCTGAGGATCTTGCCGTCGATGGTCACGCCGAAGATCTCGCTCTCGAAAGGCTCGAAGCTGGGCGACAGCCATTCGGGCATCCTGAAGGTCAGGCCGTCCTCGCCCCCGGTCCAGTCCGACAGCTGCGAGGCCAGGGTCTGGAAGGCCGCGGCCACGGCCAGCGTGATCATGGCGAAGAAGATGGCCCGCACGCGCAGCGAGAACAGGCCCACGGCCAGCGACAGCAGCAGCGAAACCGCGAGCGCGCCGCCCAGCCCCGCAGCCAGCGCGCCCCAGCCCGCGCCCAGGCGCGTGGAGGCAATGGCCACGCCATAAGCGCCTATGCCGAAGAACATGGTGTGGGCAAAGCTCACGATGCCGGTATAGCCGAGCAGCAGGTCGAAGCTGGCCACCAGCACCACAAAGATCAGCACCTTGGCCGCCACATTGAGCGCCTTAACGCCGGGAAAGAGAAACGGCGCCAGGGCCAGGCCCGCGAAGATGGCCAGCAGCATCACGGCCAGCACGCGATTGCGCGGCATATCGCCGGAGAGCAAACGGTTGAGCATTCTGTTCTCCCTCAGCGGTTGGCGACCGGATAGATGCCTTGGGGACGCCACAGCAAGACAGCCACCATGAGCGCGATATTGGAAAACAGCGCCACCTTGGGCACCAGAAAGCCCGTGTAGTTGGCCATCAGCCCGACGAGCAGCGCACCGATCAGCGCACCGCCCGTGCTGCCCAGGCCGCCGATGATGATGACGATGAAGATCAGCACATTGACCTGGGCGCCCATCTGCGCCACCACGTTCTGCTGGTACAGGCCCCACATCACGCCGCCCAGGCCGGCCAGGGCCGAGCCCGCGACGAACACGGCCACGAACAGGCGGCGCACGCGGTAGCCCAGGGATTCGACCATTTCGCGGTCCTGCACGCCGGCGCGGATCAGCAGGCCGATCTTGGTGCGTGCCAGCGTCCAGGCCAGCACCGCGAACACGGCGGCGCCCACCAGCACGGCGAAGACCCGGTATTTCTCCACGGCCGCGTCGCCCAGCAACCAGGCGCCCTTCATGGCCTCGGGCAGCGGCAGCGGAATCTGCTGCGGCCCCCAGATGACCTTGATCAACTCCTCGCCGATGATCATGCCGCCCATGGTGATGAGAATCTGCTTGAGGTGCTGGCCGTAGACGGGCCGCACGATGAAGCGCTCGAAGGCCAGGCCCAGGGCGCCCGCCACCAGCATGGCCACCACCATGGCCGGCAGCACGGCCACCAGGTTGCGCCACAGCTGCGCCGAACCCGTCCAGTCGCCCATGGCGCCGAGCACGCTGGTGGCGACGAAGGCGCCCAGCGCAATGAACACGCCATGGCCGAAGTTGAGCACGTCCATGAGGCCGAACACCAGCGTCAGGCCCGAAGCGATGATGAAAATGATCATGCCCATGGCCAGGCCCGCCACCGTCAGCGTGAGCCAGGTGCTGGGCGATCCCACCAGCGGCAGGGTGGCCAGCGCCAGCATCGGCACCAGCAGCAGCGGCTTGTAATCGCGGTCCTTGCGCATCATGTCCTCACCTCGGCGCCAACTTTCATATCCATAGCTGCCAGCGCTTGACCAGCAAGCGCTTGAGCTGCTTTTTGCTTTGATTTTTGTGACCTCATAGCGCCAGCCCCAGCAGCGACTGCTGCAGTTCCTCGTCGGCCGCGAGATCGGCCATGCGGCCCGCATGCACGACGCGGCCGTTGTCCATCACGGCCACACCGTCGCCCAGTCGCTTGGCAAAGGCGATGTTCTGCTCCACCAGCAGAATGCTCACGCCGCTGGCTTTGAGCCGGGCAAAGGCGTCGATCATGTTGTTGATGATGGCCGGAGCCAGCCCCTTGCTGGGCTCGTCCACGATGAGCAGGTCGCGCGGCTCGACGATGGCGCGCGCCACGGCCACCATCTGCTTTTGCCCGCCGCTGAGCTTGCCGGCCGGGTGGTCCCAGAACTTCTGCACGGCAGGGAACAGCTCGCAGATCCAGTCCAGGCGCTGGCGGTCCATGCGTGCGGCGTTCGAGGCCGAGCGTGCGGCCAGCAACAGGTTTTCCTTGACCGTGAGGTCGGCGAAGATGCCCATGTTCTCGGGCACATAGGCGATGTTGAGCCGGGCTATCGCCGGCGTGGACAGGCGCGTGATGTCCTGCTGGGCGAAACGGATGCGGCCCTGGCTGGCCTGCCACAGGCCCATGATGGTGCGCAGCGTGGTCGTCTTGCCCGCGCCGTTGCGGCCCAGCAGCATGGTGACCTCGCCTCGCGGCACGGCCAAATCCACGCCGTGGAGGATGTGATAGGCGCCGATGTGGGTGTGCACGCCCTGGAGTTCAAGCAAAGCGTTGCTCATGCGGCCTCCTTGGCGGCGCCTGCGACATTGCCCAGATAGGCTTGCTGCACGACGGGCGAAGCGATCACCTCGGCCGGCAGCCCATCGGCCACCAGCGTGCCGTTGGTCAGCACGATGATGCGGTCGGCCAGTTCGCGCACCACGTCCATCTTGTGCTCCACCAGCAAAATGGTCTTGCTGCGGTCCTTCTTGAGTTCGCGGATCAGGTCGAGGATCACCGGCGCCTCGTCATGGCTCATGCCCGCCGTGGGCTCGTCGAACATATAGACCTGCGGCTCCAGCGCCATGAGCAGCGCCACCTCCAGCTTGCGCTGGTCGCCATGCGGCAGGGCCGAGACCGGTTCGTCGCGCCGCGCCCACAGCGCCACCTGCTCCAGGATCTGCTGCGCACGCGCCAGCAGCATGCCGTGGTCGCTCCAGATGCTCCAGAGGTTCATGCCACGCCGGTGCGCCCCCTGGCGCGTGGCCTGCACGGCCAGGCGCACGTTCTCCAGCACCGACAGGGCCGGAAACAGATTCGTGAGCTGGAAGGCCCGCCCCAGGCCGGCGCGCGTGCGCGCCGAAGGCGGCAGGTCCGTGAGGTCGCGGCCCTGCAGCGACACCCGGCCCTCCGTGGCCCGCAACTGCCCCGAGATCAGATTGAAGTAGGTGGTCTTGCCCGCGCCGTTGGGGCCGACGATGGCCGTCAGCGTGCCCGGCTCGAAGGAGCAGGTCACGCCGTTGACCGCCACATGGCCGCCAAAGCGAATGGTGAGCTTGTCAGTGGTCAGCATGAGAAATAGGAAAATCAGCCCCTAGCGCCCTACACACAAGCGCATGCAGCTATCAAAAAGTGAACCAAACCCTGCCCGCGCTGACCAAGTCAGAGACGCCGAGCAAGAGCCGCCTCGCGGCGATGGCGTCGTCCCCCTCCCGAAGAGAGAGGGGGAAGGCGCGAAGCGACTCAGGGGGTGGTTACCGTCCGTTCCGGACGGGAACGTTCATTTCTTCAGGCTTGATCTCGCGCACCAGCTCCGGCACGCCCCAGGCAAAGGCCGGGTCGTTCTTGATCCTGAAGTGGTACATGCTCTGCATGGCCTGGTGGTCCTGCTTGCGGAAGGTCATCGGTCCCTTGGGCGTGTCGAAGCTCATGCCTTCCATGGCCTTGATCAGCGCATTGGCCTTGGTGTCGCCATTGGTCTTCTTGAGCGCCGTGACGATGGCCATGGCGGCCGAGAAGCCGCCCGCCGTGAAGAAGTCCGGCGGCGCCTTGAACTGCTTGTAGTTCATGGACACCAGCGCCTCGTTGACCGGATTCTTGGGAATGCCGTAGTAGTAATAGGTCGCGCCTTCCATGCCCGGCAGGTTCTTGTAGGCGGCCATGGCAGGCAGGATGTTGCCGCCCGTGGCGATCTCGATGCCGTAGCGCTTGAGGTCCATGTCGGCGATCTTGAAAGGATTGCCGGCGCCTGCCCAGACGATCCAGATGATCTTCCTGCCCGGCTGGTCCTTGAGCTTGTCGATCAGGCGCTGGGCGCCGGCCGTGAAGTCGGTCGTGGCCGCGGGCAGGTACTCCTCGTGCACCAGCTTGCCCTTCTTGATGGCTTCCTTGAAAGCCTTGACGCCGTCGCGGCCGAAGGCATTGTCCTGAGCCAGCGTGGCAATGGTCACGCCGGGCTTGTCGATGGCCACGGCATTGCTGATCGCATCCTGGCTGGAATTGCGGCCCGTGCGGAAGATGTACTTGTTCCACTTGTCGCCCGTGATCGAGTCGGCCACGGCGGGCTCCACGATCAGGATCTTCTTGTATTCCTCAGCCACGGGCAGCATGGCCAGCGCCACGCCCGAGGCGCTGGGGCCCACGGCCAGGTCGGCCTTGTCGTCCGAATACGCGGTGGCCAGCTGGCTCTTGCCCAGATCGGGCTTGCCCTGGTCGTCCTTCTCGATCACCACCAGCTTCCTGCCCGCCACCGTCATGGTGCCGCCGGTCGCATATTCCAGGCCCATCATCAGGCCGGCCTGGGTCTGCTTGCCGTAGGCTTCCAGAGGGCCGGTCTTGCTGTAGACGTGGGCAATGCGGATTTCGGACTCCGCGAGCGCCGCAGGCGCCATGGCGGCCGCTGTCATGGCCATCGCGGCCAGCGCAGCCGACTGGATCAGGGTGCGCCGCTGGGGGTGCTTGAGCATGGGTTTGTCTCCGGTTCGTTCTTCAGATCTCGTACAGGTCTTTGCCTGCCTGCGCATTGTCTAGCAGGGTTCATGCCAAGGCATCCATGTCTTGCGACGCCTGCTTGGTCACCCATTGGATGCCCGAAATCCAGACATCGAATTGCCTGAACTTCAGACAAATGCCTGAATTGCAGACAAAGCCTACAGATTCAGCGCCGCCATGCGGTCATACAGAGTGGCGCGTGAAATGCCCAGCGCCTTGGCCGTGGCCAGCTTGTTGCCGGCGTGTACCTCCAGCGCCGCGCGGATGGCCTGGCCCTCCAGTTCGGCAATCTGTTCGGCCAGCGGGCGCAGCAGCCGGCGATCCGCACTCGCCTTTTCGCCTGAAGCACCGGCTTGCGCGGAGCGTGCATGCGCCGACAGGTCGGCCGGCTCCAGCCCTGAGGATTTGAGCACCTGCAGCAGCACTTCGGGGCCGATCAGGCTGTCGTCGCATTGCATGGCGGCCTGCTCCAGCACGTTGCGCAGCTCGCGGATATTGCCGCGCCATTCCTGGGCGGCCAGCAGCTCCAGTGCCCTGGCGCCCAGTTCGGGCATGGGCATGTCGCTGCGCAGCGCCAGGTCCTCGCCCAGCACTTCGACCAGCGCCGGAATGTCGCTGCGGCGCTCGCGCAGCGGCGGCACGCGGATGGGCAGCACATGCAGGCGGTAGAACAGGTCTTCGCGGAACAGCCCGTCGCGCACCATCTGCGGCAGGTCGCGCGAGGTGGCGGCCACCACGCGCACATCGAAGCGCACGATCTGGTTGGAACCCAGCGGCTCGATCTCGCTTTCCTGCAGGGCGCGCAGCAGCTTGGCCTGCAGACTTGGCGGCATGTCGCCGATCTCGTCGAGGAACAGCGTGCCGCCGTCGGCCAGCTTGAACTTGCCGTCGCGCGGCTTGCGCTCGGCACCCGTATAGGCGCCGGGCGCCACGCCAAAGAACTCGGCTTCCAGCAGCGCTTCGGGAATGGCGGCGATGTTGACGCTCACGAAGGGGCCGCCGGCGCGGGCCGAGGCGCTGTGGATGGCATGGGCCAGCAGCTCCTTGCCCGTACCGGTCTCGCCCAGCAGCAGCACAGGGCTCATGGACTGGGCCGCGCGGCGCGCCTGGCGCTTGACCTCCACGGACGCCGGGCTGCTGCCCACGAAGCTGGCAAAGCTGTACTTGGCGCGCCGGGCGCCATCGACCGAGGCACGCAGGCTGCGGGTGCGCTGGGCAGCCAGCTCCCGCTTGGCCTCATCCAGGTCGCGCTGCAGCAGCGCGAACTTGCTGATCAGCGGCTGCAGCGTGGTTTCGGGCTGGTCGAACAGCACGATGCCGATGGCGCCGAACAGCACGCCGTCGCCGTCATGCAGCGGCAACCGGCTCACGACAAAGGTGCCGGCCCGGTTGGTCAGCAGGTCGATGAGCACGGGCTGGCCGGTTTCCAGCACGCGGCGCATCTGGGTGTTGGGAATCACCTCCTCGACCTTGTGGCCCAGGAAGTCGTGGACCGATGCCACGCCCAGCCGCGGCAGAAAGCGCTCGTAGCCCTCGTTGACCCAGACGATGCGCCCGGTCTGGTCGACCAGGAACATGCCCTGGCTGATGGACGAGAACAGCTGGAACATGGAGCGCGCGGCCAGCGCGTAGATGCCTTCGGCGTCCAGCGGCAGGGCCGCGCCCTGGGCGGCGGATGGAGTCTCGGTGGTTTGCAGGGGTGGGGCCATGGTGGGAGGCGCTCCGATAAAGAGAGCTGCTGGCGCTTTGACATAAAGCACTCCAAGGCATTCTGAGGGATATTCCATTTCGCCCCAAGAGGATGTCCACCGGAAAGCCCCCGGCACTTGCACGCTCCGTGCAGCCATGGTCCAGCAGACGTTCTGCCCCGGGGCGGCCCATAAAAAAACCCTCTGTCTTTTGGACAGAGGGTGTGAGTGCCCGCAGATGCCATGCGTGGCTCATCCGCAGTAGGCTAGCAAAGGATTGCCTCAGGCGGCCGCACCCTCCTCCAGGCGCGCCTGCCTGGCATCGGCCATGCGCTTGATCACGCGCGGCACGATGAGCACGGCCAGCACGATGACGATCAGCGTCAGCGACATGGGGCGCTGCAGGAAGATCCACCAGCTGCCTTCGCCGATGGAGACCGCGTTGCGCATCTGCGCTTCGGCCAGGGGGCCGAGGATCATGCCGACCACCACGGGGGCGGTGGGGAAGTCGAAGCGGCGCATGATCACGCCCAGCACGCCGATGCCGTAGAGCAGGAACAGGTCGAACGCGCTCTGGCGCATGCCGTAGGCCCCCACGGTGGCGAAGATCAGAATGCCGGCGTACAGCTGGGGGCGGGGAATCTTCAGCAGCTTGACCCACAGGCCCACCATGGGCAGGTTGAGCACCAGCAGCATGACGTTGCCGATGTACAGCGAGGCGATCAGCGCCCATACCAGGGCCGCGGAGCTGGTGAACAGCTGCGGGCCGGGGTTGATGCCGTAGTTCTGGAACGCGCCCAGCAGCACGGCCGTGGTGTTGCTGGTGGGAATGCCCAGCGTCAGCAGCGGGATCAGGGCCGCCGTCACCGTGGCGTTGTTGGCGGACTCGGGGCCGGCCACGCCTTCGATGGCGCCCTGCTTGCCGAATTCGGCCTTGTCCTCGCCCTTGGCCAGCTTCTTTTCGGTCGCGTAGCTCAGGAAGGTCGGAATCTCGGTGCCGCCGGCGGGAATGCAGCCGAACGGCGTGCCGATGACGGTGCCGCGGATCCAGGCGGGCCAGGAGCGCTTCCAGTCGCGACGGGTCATGTGGACGCGGGTCAGCTTGTTCTGCGACTCCTCGACCTTGCCTTCATAGAGGGCGGCGTACAGCACCTCGGCCACGGCGAACAGGCCCACGGCCACCAGCACGATGTCGATGCCGTCCAGCAGCTCCATCTGGTTGCCCGTGTAGCGGGCCGCGCCGGAGATCTGGTCCATGCCCACGCAGCCGGCGGCCAGGCCCACGAACAGCGCTGTCATGCCGCGCAGCGAGCTCTGGCCCAGCACCGCGCTCACCGTGGTGAAGGCCAGCACCATGAGCATAAAGTACTCGGGCGGGCCCAGCTTCACGGCGAAGTCGGCCACGTAGGGAGCGAACAGCGTCACGACCACGGTGGCGAAGGTGCCGGCCACGAAGGAGCCGATGGCCGCCGTCGCCAGCGCCGCGCCGGCGCGGCCGCTCTTGGCCATCTTGTTGCCCTCCATGGCCGTCACCATGCTGGCGGTTTCGCCGGGGGTGTTGAGCAGGATGGAGGTGGTCGAGCCGCCATACATGGCGCCGTAGTAGATGCCGGAGAAGAAGATCATGGACGCCGTCACGTCCACCTTGGCAGTGATCGGCAGCAGCATGGCCACGGCCACTGCGGGGCCGATGCCGGGCAGCACGCCCACGGCCGTGCCCAGCGCGCAGCCCACCAGCGCCCACAGCAGGTTGACGGGGGTGATGGCCGTGGCAAAGCCGGCCAGAAGTGCGTTGAAGATATCCATTACAGCCACCCTGTTTCAGTCAGGCCCGGCAGGTTGATCGCCAGGAATTGCGTGAACATCCAGAACACGGGAGCCGAGATCAGCAGGCCCGTCACGACGTCCTTGGCCCAGGTGCCGATGGCACCGGCCTGGCTCTGGCCCGCCGCGCGTCGCAGGCCCTGGACGGCCAGTACATAGCACAGCGCGCAGCTGAAGATGAAGCCCAGCTTGGCGATCAGCGCGGCATTGACCAGCAGGCCCGCGGACACCCAGACAAAGGGCAGGATGTCGGCCTTGGGCTGACCGCCGGGATCGGCCGCATGGCGAAAGCCGCCGGTGCGGGCTTCCCAGATCAGCATGGTGCCGCACAGGCCCAGCACTGCGGCGCACAGCCAGGGCAGGAAGTTGGGGCCGACGCCGCCGTAGCCGGAGTCGCCCGGAATCTGCAGCGCACCCACGGCCAGGCCTATGGCCACCAGCAGCACGCCGGCGCCCACAATGGTCTGCGCCATCGCGGAAGGCACGTTGGGGCTTTGGGGCTCGTCCGGATCGGCATAGGCCGAGACCTGGGCGGTCTCCGCGGCCTCGGCCAGTTTTTGGAAAGTTTCAGACATGAGATTGCATGTATTGGGGTGCCGGCACTCGGGGCGGAGTGCCTGCAATGGCACCGGAGGCTAAAAAAACGGTCAAGCCAAGGCTGGCAAGGCATGGCCCCAGGCATGACGCCTTCTTCGCCGAAGCAGCCGGACAGGGCGCCCGGCTGCCTGCCTTCATCACACCATGCCGGACTTGACCATGGTGGCGCGCAGGCTTGCGAACTCGTCGTCCACGAACTTGGCGAAGGCGTCGCCGGCCAGCCAGGCGGCCGTCCAGTCGTTCTTCTGCATGGCTTCGGCCCAGGCCTTGCTCTTGGTGGCCTTTTCGATCATGGCGATCAGCTCGTCACGCTGGGCCTTGCTGATGCCGGGCGCGCCGTAGACGCCGCGCCAGTTGCCGATTTCCACGTTGATGCCCTGCTCCTTGAGCGTGGGCGTGTCCAGGCCCTTGAGGCGCTGGCCCGAGGTGACGCCGATGGGCTTCATCTTGCCGCTGGCGATGTACTCGGCAAACTCCGAATAGCCGCTGCCGCCCACGGTCACGTTGCCGCCCAGGATGGCGGAGATCGCCTCGCCGCCCCCGCGGAAGGCCACGTAGTTGATCTTGGCGGGGTCCACGCCGACTTCACGCGCGATCATGGCTGCCGCAATGTGTTCGGTGGAGCCGCGCGAGCCGCCGCCCCATTTGATGGAGCCCGGGTCCTTCTTGAGCTGGGCGACCACCTCGGCCATGTTCTTGTAGGGCGAATTGGCGGGCAGCACGAAGACGTTGTATTCGCTGGTCAGGCGCGCCAGCGGCGTGGCCTGGCTCAGGTTCACGGGCGGCTTGCCGGTGATGATGCCGCCCACCATCACGGCACCCATGACCATCATGGCATTGGGATCGCCCTTGCTGCTGTTCACAAACTGCGCCAGGCCGATGGCGCCGGCTGCGCCGCCCTTGTTGTCGTAGGTCACCGAGGACGCCACGCCGGCATCCTGCAGGGCCTTGCCCAGGGCACGGCCCGTGGTGTCCCAGCCACCGCCCGGGTTGGCCGGCAGCATCATCTTGATGGCTGCCGCGGCCTGGGCCGACAGCGGCAGGCTGCCAACTGCCGCCAAGGCGGCCAGCGACTTCAAAAAGGTATCACGACGCATGGTTTGCTCCTTTTGTAATGGGTGGGGCGATGATGAAGGTCCTGCCTGTCAAACAGCTGTCCAAACACCTAGGGCATTCCCTAGATTCACGGGGGCATGCCGGCCCGCGGAGAACGCCGGCATCAGTCGGTGCTAACGTGCGCGCCATGCAATTGCTGCTTGTTGAAGACGACTCTGCCATGCGCACCACGCTGCAGCGCACGCTGATGCGCCGCGGCCTGAATGTGGAAGTGGCCGCCGACGGCCCCAGCGCCCTGGCCCACTGGCTGACGCGCGAGCCCGATGCCGTGGTGCTGGACCTGAGCCTGCCCGGCCTGGACGGCCTGCAGGTGCTGGAGCGCGTGCGCGCCCAGGGCCTGCGCACCCCCGTGCTGGTGCTGACGGCGCGCGGCACCGTGGGCGACCGCGTGCTGGGCCTGAACGCCGGCGCCGACGACTATCTGGCCAAGCCCTTCGATCTGGACGAACTGGAGGCGCGGCTGCGCGCCCTGCTGCGGCGCAGCCATGACAGTTTCACACCCAAACCGGCCTCGGAGGCCGTGGAGATGGGCGCACTGCGCTACGAAAAGGAAAGCGGTGCGCTGTATCTGAACAACGAGATCATGGAGCTGACTCCGCGCGAGCTGGCCATGATGCATGCGCTGCTGGCCCGTCCCGGCCATGCGGTCGCCAAGGAAAGGCTGTTCAGCCTGGTCTTTCCCGGCGAAGTCGACGTGCAGTACGAAGCCATCGAAGTGGTGGCCTACCGGCTACGCAAAAAGCTCTCCGGCACCGGCCTGCAGCTGGTCACGCTGCGCGGCCTGGGCTACCTGCTCAAGACGGAAAGCGCGGCATGACAAGGCTGGGCGACCCGGGCGACGCCTCTTCGGCAGGGCGGCGCAGACGCACGCCCTGGTCGCTGCGGCGGCTGCTGCTCACGGGCATTCTGCTGCCTGTCATCCTGCTGATCGCCCTCAACGCCTGGAGCCTGTACCAGCAGACATTGGCCACGCTGCATACGGCCTACGACCGCACGCTGCTGGCTTCGGCCAAGAGCATCAGCGAGGAGATCGACGTCACCGGCTACGACGAGAACGCCAGGCTGCGGGCCATTGTTCCCTATTCGGCGCTGGAGACTTTCGAGGCCGACAATCAGAGCCGCATGTTCTACCGCGTCTCCACGCTCGACGGCGAGCTGATTTCGGGCTTCGACGAACTGCCCATGTGGCACGGCCACATACCGCAGCGCCCGCCCTATGCGGCGCTGGTCGATTTCTACAACGACACGTTCCGCGGCCATCCGGTGCGCGTGGCCGTGCTGCTGCAGCCCGTGGCCAGCTCCAACGGCCGCGGCATGGCGGTGATCCAGGTGGCCGAGACACTGGAGCTGCGCGAGACCCTGGCCCTGCAGATCCTGCGCGATACCCTGATCCGCCAGGCCCTGCTGGTCATGGTGGTGGCACTCATCGTCGTCATCGTGGTCCAGCGCGCCACACAGCCTGTGCGCCAGCTCAGCCAGAGCCTGCATGCGCGCTCCCAGGGCGACCTGAGCCCCCTGGATGCCTCGCAGGCGCCCCGTGAAGTGCAGCCGCTGCTGGATGCCACCAACCAGCTCATGGGCCGGCTGCGGCGGCTGCTCGACAACCAGAAACGCTTCGTGCGCGACGCCTCCCACCAGTTGCGCACGCCGCTGGCGGTACTCAAGGCCCAGGTGCAGTCCGCCCAGCGCGGCGACATCCCGCCCATGCAGGCACTCGAGGAAATCGGCACTACGGTCGACCGCGCCACGCGCGTTGCCAACCAGATGCTGGCCCTTGCCAAGGTGGAGCAACTGCGCCAGGAAGACAGCAATGCACCCCAGCCCACGCCGCCGGTGTTGCTGGATGAGATCGTGCGCGACATCGCCCTGGAGCTGTCGCCCCTGATCGCCGAGCACGATATGGATTTCGCCATAGACACCCGTCCATGCCCCGTTCCCGCGCACGAATGGATGTTGCGCGAACTCACGCGCAACCTGCTGCACAACGCCATCCGCCACACGCCGCCGCGCGGCCAGCTGCAGATCCATGTCCAGGCGCAGGGCCCGGATGCCATGCTGAGCATCCGCGACAGCGGCAGCGGCATCGACCAGGAGCTGGCTCAGCGCCTGTTCCAGCCCTTTTCGGCCGGCAATGCGCGCAGCGGCTCGGGTCTGGGGCTGGCCATCTGCCAGGAAATCGTCCAGACGCTGGGCGGCCGCATCGCTCTGAGCAATCTGCATGATGTGGACGGCCAGGTCCGCGGCCTGCAGGCCCTGGTACGGTTACCGATGTTTCCAGTCGAAAAAACCAGTGAGGCAGCAGCGCCCAACGACTTGGCTTGAGTCACCAAAGCCTCGCAAAATACGCATATGAGCGAACTGGAATCCATGCGTCTGGACAAGTGGCTGTGGTGCGCGCGCTTTTACAAGACGCGCAGCCTGGCCGTGGAGGAAATCGGCAGAGGCCGGGTCACGGTCAATGGCAGCCATGCCAAGGCCGCCCGCGAAATACATCCGGGCGACACGATTGCCCTCAAGCAGGGCAACATTCCCAAGGAAGTGATCGTGCGCGGCCTGAGCGGCATGCGCGGGCCCGCTCCCGTGGCGCAGACGCTATATGAGGAAACGGCACAAAGCAAGCTCAACCGCGAACAGCTGGCCGAACAAAGGCGCCGGGCCCCCGAGCCGGCCGCGGCCCTGGCTGCCCAGCATACCGGCCGCCCCACCAAGCGCGACCGCCGCGACATGGAGCGCATGCGCGATCCCTGGGGAGACCGCTGGAGCGCCTCCATCGAGGACTGAACCGACTTCCATGACAGAAAGCGGCCACGGCAAAAAGTCTCCCTCAGGAGGCTTTTTTTATTTCCCGGGCTTGAGCAAGGCCAGCTCTTCTGGCGTCAGCCAACGCCACTGGCCCGGCGCCAGATCCACGGGCAAGACCAGACCGCCCATCTTCCAGCGGTGCAGGCCTTCCACGCGGTTGCCCACGGCGGCCAGCATGCGCTTGACCTGGTGGTACTTGCCTTCGGTCAAGGTCAGGTCCAGCACATGGCTGTCCACCTGCTCGCAGGCTGCAGCCTTGACCGGCTTGGGATCATCGTCCAGCACCACGCCGTCGAGCAGGCGCTGCACCTGCTTGTCGTCCACCGGATGCTTGCAGGTCACGCGGTACACCTTGGACACATGCTTCTTCGGCGAGGACATGCGGTGGATGAACTGGCCATCATCGCTGAGCAAGAGCAGGCCCGTGGTGTCCTGATCCAGGCGGCCCACTGCCTGCACACCCTGGATGGCCCCTTTGTTGGGCCGCTGCCGCAAAGGCGCTGGCAGCAGGGTATAAATGCTCGGATGGGCCGATGGCTTCTGGGAGCACTCGGTGCCCGCAGGCTTGTGGAGCAGTACATAGCCAAGTTCGTGGTATTCCCATTCCACGCCCTGTACCTTGAAGCGCAGCCCTTCGGGATCGATCTCCAGCGTCGAATCGAGCACCTGCTCCCATGCGTTGCTTTGTGCGTTCCACAGCTGCACCCACCCCTGTTGCACCAGACCCGAACACACGCGGCGGATGCCAAAACCCTGGGTATACAACATCTCCTGCAATTGCATGCCTGATCCTTTTCCTGCTCGCGAATATTCAACCCAGCAATAAAAAACCCCGCAGCCTTGG
>NZ_BCNT01000024.1 GCF_001544075.1 Comamonas terrae | reverse complement strand
TCTACCGACTGAGCTATTGAGGAATGTGTCGGCTGACGGTGCCCTGAACGATTGCAGGGCGATGAATCTTGGCTCCTCAACCTGGGCTCGAACCAGGGACCTACGGATTAACAGTCCGGCGCTCTACCGACTGAGCTATTGAGGAATGTGTCGGCTGACAGTGCCCTGAACGATTGCAGGGCGATGAATTTTGGCTCCTCAACCTGGGCTCGAACCAGGGACCTACGGATTAACAGTCCGGCGCTCTACCGACTGAGCTATTGAGGAATGTGTCGGTTGACAATGCCCTGAACGATTGCAGGGCAGATGAATTCTTGGCTCCTCAACCTGGGCTCGAACCAGGGACCTACGGATTAACAGTCCGGCGCTCTACCGACTGAGCTATTGAGGAAGAAGACCTGGATTATAGAACGTAAAAAGAGGGCTGAAAGGAGTTGCGGAGATTTTCCGAAAAAGAAGTGCGGGAAATCCATGCGCTCTCCGCTGTGACATGCCGGATTCGCATGCCGAATTCGCACGCTGCTTTCCCAAGCCTGCCGGCAAATGGATGCCATGTCCGGGCCGCATCTGGGTGCCGCGGGCGCTATGCTTGGGTAATGCCTGCGTGCCGCCATGGCGGCACGCAATTTCTCCCCCTCTGTTCCATGCAGTGTCTGTCGGGCCCGGGCCCGCTTCTGATTCACCATGACTGTCCGCGCCATCCTGAAGATGGGCGATCCGCGCCTGCTGCGCATCGCCCAGCCTGTCACGCAATTCGATACCGACGAACTGCATCTGCTGCTCACCGACTTGCTGGACACCATGCATGCAGCCAACGGCGCGGGTCTGGCGGCCCCACAGATCGGCGTGGACCTGCAGATGGTGGTATTCGGCTCGGGGCAGCCCAATCCCCGGTATCCGCAGGCTCCTGTCGTGCCCCGCACGGTATTGATCAACCCGGTCGTCACGCCCCTGGGAGACGAAGAGCAACTGGACTGGGAGGGCTGCCTGTCGGTGCCGGGCATGCGCGGCATGGTGCCGCGCTGGGGCCGGGTGCGCTACACCGGCTTCGATGTCTGGGGCGAAGCCATCGACCGTACGGTCGATGGCTTTCATGCGCGCGTGGTGCAGCACGAGTGCGACCACCTGTGGGGCAAGCTTTACCCCATGCGGATGCGCGACTTCACGCAGTTCGGCTTCACCGAGGTGCTGTTTCCGGGCATCAGTGCTGCCGAAGATGACTGAAGGCTGACTGCGCAGAAGGGGCTGGGACGGGAGTGTCCGGTTTCCCCGGTGCCCTGGCCACGGCCCGACATGCGCGCAAGCGGCGCCGGGCATTGCCGCTGCTTTCAGGAACATGGTCCCCGCAAGGGTAATTTTGACCTTTATAGTCAGCTCTTTGTATACAAAACTGTAGACAATTTTTGTACCATTGCGACGTACAGTCGTGCCCATCATGTCGATACTGGCATGGCTGCGATAGCGTGAGGGAATGGGGAAGCATTCCATTCCTTCAGGCTGCATGGAGCAGACGAGAACAGTCTGCCGGGTCGTGGGAGAGTCGTTCTCTCTGCTGGGGTCATGCCCAGGCGGCTGATTCCAAAAGACATATTTCGGCAGACGTGGGGGCGCTTGCCGGTCGGACTGCGCTTGGTTGCAAGCTCGGGCCGATTGGCGCGCGCGTCGGATATTCAAGGAACAAGGGGCCCAAGAGCCCTTGAGAGTTGGAAAGACAAGGAGACAGCGATGAAGGATCACTCCGCAGCATCGATGGGTTCTGCACAGCAGAGACCCGAGGACGAGAACCTGGGCATCGGGGCCAATCTGATGTATGGCCTGCAGCACGTGCTGACCATGTACGGCGGCATCGTGGCCGTGCCCCTGATTGTTGCGGAGGCAGCGGGCATGTCGGCAGCCGACGCCGGCCTGCTGGTGACGGCCTGCCTGTTCATGGGTGGAGTGGCCACCTTGCTGCAGACGCTGGGCCTTCCGTTCTTCGGCTGCCGCCTGCCGCTGGTGCAGGGCGTGTCGTTCGCCGGCGTGGCCACCATGGTCAGCATTCTGCATACCGGCGGCGGCATCGGCGGGGTGCTGGGCGCCGTCATGTATGCCTCCATACTGGGTCTGATCATCGCCCCGGTCTTTTCGCGCATCACCAAATTCTTTCCGCCACTGGTCAATGGCTGCGTGATCACCGTGATCGGCATGTCGCTGATGCCGGTGGCCGCGCACTGGGCCATGGGCGGCAATGCCAAGGCGGCCGACTACGGCAGCATGGGCAATGTGGGGCTGGCCGGGTTGTCGCTGTTCATGGTGCTGCTGTTCAGCAAGCTGGGCAATGCCACGCTGTCGCGCCTGTCGATCCTGGTGGCCATCGTGGTGGGCACGGTGACTGCCGTGTTCCTGGGCAAGGCCGATTTTTCGCAGGTGTTCAACGGCCCCATCGTGGCCGTGCCTGCGCCGCTGCATTTCGGCTGGCCCGTATTCGACATGGCTGCCACGATTTCCATGTTCATCGTGATCCTGGTGATCCTGGTGGAGACCTCGGCCGACGTGCTGGCCGTGGGTGAGATCGTGGGCAGTCCCGTCGACGGCCGCCGCCTGGGCAACGGCCTGCGCGCCGACATGCTCTCCAGCATCATCGCTCCCATCTTCGGCGGCTTCACGCAGAGCGCCTTTGCCCAGAACGTGGGCCTGGTGGCCGTGACCGGCATCAAGAGCCGCTTCGTAGTGGCTTTCAGCGGTCTGATCCTGATCGTGTTCGGCGTGCTGCCCGTGATGGGCCGCATCGTGGCCTGCGTGCCTCCCTCCGTGCTGGGCGGCGCGGGCCTGGTGCTGTTCGGCACCGTGGCAGCCAGCGGCATCCGCACCCTGGCCAAGGTGGAATACACCAACAACATGAACCTGATCATCGTGGCCACTTCGGTGGGCGCCGGCCTGCTGCCGGTGGTGGCGCCCAAGTTCTACGAGCAGTTCCCCAGCTGGTTCGCCACCATCTTCCATTCGGGCATCAGCGCAACTGCCCTGGTGGCCGTGGTGCTGAACCTGGTGTTCAACCATTTCAAGCAAGGCAATTCCGATCAGCCCTCCGTGTTCGAAGCCGGCTACGGCCGCGCACTGAGCCAGTCCGTGCTCGAAGCCCTGGCCGACGGCGACCGTGTCGAGAACGGCAAGCTCTACGACAAGGACGGCAACGAGATTCCGATTCTTCCCGCAGCGGCGGCTCACAGCCACTGAGGAGTCCTTTGAAAGTGCGCGCGGTGGGGCCCATGGCTCCGTCGTGAATTCCGCCGCTGCCCCGCAATGGGCAGCGGTTTTTTTTTGCGCCCTTCTCCGGCAACTGCTGCGGCCAGCCCTTTGGGGCGTTCTATACCGAACCCGCGATTGCCTGTATACGGCTGCCTGGATGTCGCAGCGAAACCGCCCCGGTAGAGTGAACGCTTCCGCGCGACAAGGCATGGGCATCGGCAGTCATGGGCCGGGCCGGCCCTTCCCGGCGGAGCTGGATCCAGGGCAGGGAGGATGGCTGCAGGCGGAGCAGGGCGCCCGGCTGCCGGTACCGTGCAGGCCCTGGCTCTCTTCCAGCTCTCCGGCAGAACAGACGAGACAAGGAGACACGCATGGAAAAGAAGAATGACGCATCACCGGCAATTGCGGCGATCCGCCCCGAGGACGAAAAGCTGGGCCTGACCGCCAACGTGCTTTACGGATTCCAGCACGTGCTGACCATGTATGGCGGCATCGTGGCGGTGCCGCTGGTCATGGCCAATGCCGCAGGCATGTCGGCCGCGGATACGGGCCTGCTCATCACGGCCTGCCTGTTCATGGGCGGCCTGGCCACCTTGCTGCAGACGCTGGGCGTTCCGTTCTTCGGCTCGCGCCTGCCGCTGGTGCAGGGCGTGTCGTTCTCGGGCGTGGCCACGATGATCAGCATTCTGCATACCGGCGGCGGCATGCAGGGCGTGCTGGGGGCGGTGATCCTGGCCTCCCTGCTGGGGTTGGTGATCGCCCCGGTGTTTTCCAAGCTCACGCGCTTTTTTCCGCCGCTGGTCAATGGCTGCGTGATCACCATCATCGGCATGTCGCTGATGCCGGTGGCCGCGCACTGGGCCATGGGCGGCGACAGCCAGGCCGCCGACTACGGCAGCATGGGCAATATCGGCCTGGCCGGCCTGTCGCTGGTCATCGTGCTGGCGCTGAGCAAGGTCGGCAGCGCCATGATCTCGCGCCTGTCGATCCTGCTGGCCATCGTGCTGGGCACGGTCTTCGCGGCGCTGATCGGCAAGGCCGACTTCTCGGTCGTGGGCAGCGGCCCCTGGTTTGCCGTTCCCATGCCGCTGCATTTCGGCTGGCCCACCTTCAGCGTGGCGGCCACCATTTCCATGTCCATCGTGATCCTGGTCACGCTGGTGGAGACCTCGGCCGACATCCTGGCCGTGGGCGACATCGTTGGCACGCGTGTGGATTCCCGCCGCCTGGCCGACGGGCTGCGCGCCGACATGCTGTCCAGCGCCGTGGCGCCGTTCTTCGGTTCGTTCACGCAAAGCGCGTTTGCCCAGAACGTGGGCCTGGTGGCCGTGACGGGCATCAAGAGCCGCTATGTGGTGGCCTGCAGCGGCCTGATCCTGATCGCCTTCGGCCTGCTGCCCGTCATCGGGCGGCTGGTGGCCTGCGTGCCCTCGGCCGTGCTGGGGGGCGCCGGCCTGGTGCTGTTCGGCACCGTGGCGGCCAGCGGCATCCGCACGCTGGCCAAGGTGGACTACCACAACAACATGAATCTGATCATCGTGGCCGCTTCCATCGGCATGGGCATGCTGCCCATGGTCAAGCCCGATTTCTATCACCACTTCCCGGCCTGGTTCGCGACGATGTTCCATTCGGGCATCAGCTCGACCACGGTGACCGTGATGCTGTTGAACCTGGCGTTCAACCACTTCAGGGCGGGCAATCCCGAGCAGCCCTCGGTGTTCGAGGCGGGATCGGAGCGCATTCTGAGCGCCTCCGTCATCAAGGCGCTGGCCGACGGCGACCGCGTGGAGAACGGCAGGATCTACGACAAGGATGGCAAGGAAGTGCCCATTCTTGCGGCGGCCGCGCACGGCCATTGAGAAAGAGCTTCAAGGTGCGCGTGGCGGGGCTCGGATCCCGCCGCGTATTCGGCCGCTGCCCGGGAACGGGTGGCGGCCTTTTTTATCAAAAAAAGACTTTATCCCTTGCCGGTAAAGCGGTATCTGCTATCGAAAATGGAGTCGGCGCGGGCCGTAGCAGGCTTTCGCTTACGGATTCAGGGACAGGGCCTTGAGCAGCTCGGTCTCTATGCGCAGCTGGCGCTGGTTGTCCTGCAGCTCGGCGCCTTCGATCAGAAAGGTGTCGTCCACGCGCTCGCCCAGAGTGCTGATCTTGGCCAGCTGCACGCTGATGTGGTGCTGGGCCAGAACGCGGGCAATGGTGTAGAGCAGGCCCGCGCGGTCGGTGGCCGAGATGGACAGCAGCCAGTGCTGGGCTTTTTCGTCGGGCCGCAGCAGCACGCGCGGCGCGAACGGAAAGCTCTTGACGCGGCGCGACAGCCGGCGGCGCGAAGGCTCGGGAAGCGGCCCTCCCTGGGACAGGACCTGGGCCAGATCGCTTTCGATCATGTGCATGAGTTCGCGGTACTGCTCCTGCATGGCCGGAGCCACGACCTGGAAGGTATCGAGTGCATGGCCGTTGTGGGCCGTGTGCACGCGGGCGTCCAGGATGGAAAAGCCCGCGCGGTCGAAATAGCCGCAGATGCGCGCGAACAGGTCGGCCTGGTCCGGCGCATAGACCAGCACCTGCAGGCCTTCTCCCGCCAGCGAGCGACGGGCGCGCACCACGGGCTTGTCGGTGCCCACATGGCGCGACAGGTGGCGCGTGTGCCAGGCAATGTCGGCCGCCTCGTGGCGCATGAAGTAGCTGACGTCCAGCGTGTCCCAGAGCTTTTTGTGCGACTCGAACGGCTGGGCCGTGAGCGCCAGCTGCACCAGCGCCTCGCGCTTGCGCGCCTCGATCTCGGCCGCCGCGTCGGGCGCCCGCCCGCCCAGCACGCGCAGCGTCAGGCGGTAGGTGTCCTCGAGCAGCTTGCCCTTCCAGGCGCTCCAGACCTTGGGGCTGGTGCCGCGGATGTCGGCCACCGTGAGCAGGTACAGCGCCGTCAGGTAGCGTTCGTTGCCCACCCTTTCGGCGAAGGCCTTGATGACCTCGGGGTCGGACAGGTCCTGCTTCTGCGCCACCTGGCTCATGGTCAGGTGTTCGCGCACCAGGAATTCGATCAGCTCGGCATCCATCCTGGCAATGCCGTGCGCGCGGCAGAAACGCTTGGCCTCCAGGGCGCCGATGATGGAGTGGTCGCCGCCGCGGCCCTTGCCGATGTCGTGGAACAGCGCGGCCACATACAGGATCCAGGGCTTGTCCCAGCCCCCGGCCAGCTGGGAGCAGAACGGATATTCGTGCGCATGCTCGGCCATGAAGAAGCGCCGCACATTGCGCAGCACCATGAGGATGTGCTGGTCCACGGTATAGACATGGAACAGGTCGTGCTGCATCTGGCCCACGATGCGCCGGAAGGGCCAGAGGTAGCGCCCCAGCACCGAAGTCTGGTTCATCAGCCGCATCGCATGCGTGATGCCGCGCGGCTGCTGCAGTATCTTCATGAAGGTGGCGCGGTTCACGGGATCGCGCCGGAAGGATGCGTCCATCAGATCGCGCGCGCCATACAGTGCGCGCAGCGTGCGCGAGGACAGGCCGGTGAACCCCTCGTGCTGCTCGTACATCAGAAAAGTCTCGAGGATGGCATGGGGTTCGCGCTCGTACAGGTCGTCGCTGGCTACCTCGATGGTGCCGGCCTTCTCGTAGAAGCGCTCGTTCAGCGCAATCAGCTCGTGGGAACGGGGGCTGAGCCGCTCCTCTATGCTCATGCGCACGATCTGGCACAGCTGCGTCACGGCCTTGGCAGCCCAGTAGTAGTGGCGCATCAGCGTTTCGCCGGCGCGCATGGCCAGCCTGCGGCCTTCTGGCGTGGTGGAGCGGTAGCCGAAGGTCTCGGCCACGGCCGTCTGCAGGTCGAACACCAGCCGGTCCTCATGGCGGCCGGCCACAGCGTGCAGGCGTGCACGGATCAGGTCCAGCAGCGATTCATTGGCCTCCAGCTGCTGTTCTTCAAAGGCGGTGATCAGGCCTTTGTCGGCCAGCTCGCGCCAGCTGCTGCCGAAGCCGGCGGCGCGCGCCAGCCACAGCATGGTGTGCAGATCGCGCAGGCCGCCCGGCGATTCCTTGCAGTTGGGTTCCAGCGAATAGGGAGTGAAGTCGTACTTGCTGTGGCGCTGGCGCATTTCCAGCAGCTTGCCTTCCACAAAGGCCCGGGGGTCGAGCTGGGCCGCGAAGCGGGACTGGAAGTCGGCGAACAGCGCGCCGCTGCCCGTGACCAGGCGCGACTCCAGCATGGCCGTCTGCACCGTCAGGTCCTGCGCGGCATCGTGCAGGCTCTCGTGGATGCTGCGCACGCTGGAACCTATCTCCAGGCCGGCATCCCAGCAGCTGCTGATGAACTGCTCTATGCCCTGAAGAGGGGTGCAGTCTGCACCATCCTGGTGATCCGGCAGCAGGATCAGCACATCGATGTCGGAATAGGGAAACAGCTGGGCCCTGCCGAAGCCGCCGACCGCGAGCAGGCTGGCTTGCGGCGCAATGCCCGCGCGTTGCCACAGCTCGCGCAGCAGGGCATCGGCCAGGTCGCTGAAATGGTGTAGCACGCCGCGGATGCTGCGGCGGCTGAGCGTGGGCGTGCGCAGCTGGGCGATCAGCCTGGCCTTGTCTTCGCGGTAGCTGTCGCGCAGCTGCTCAAGTGTGGGCGTGGAGGTGGAAGAGGTCATGCGCTGCGGATCAAGAAGAATGGTTTGCGGCTTGCCGAGCAAAAAATATGCCGCACAGTGTGCGGCATATCCATGGAGTGGTGGTCCCGTATGCACCGCTGCGGTGCATGGGTGGGGCCCTCAGGTCTTGATGCCGGTGATGAAGTCGGGCGGCGTGGGCGAGCCGTCGGACCAGGTCAGCACGTCATAGCCGGTCTTGGTCACGGCAATCATCAGCTCCCACTGGGCCGAGAGGCTGCGGTCCTTGGTGGTCACGGTCCAGCCGTCGGGCATGGCCTTGATGTCGCGCTTGCCCAGGTTGAGCATGGGTTCGATGGTGAAGACCATGCCTTCCTCGAGCACCACGCCGGTGCCGGGCTGGCCGTAGTGCAGCACCTGGGGCTCGTCATGGAATACCTTGCCGATGCCGTGGCCGCAGTATTCGCGCACCACCGACAGGTTGTGGCCTTCGGCAAAGCTCTGGATGGCGTGGCCGATGTCGCCCAGCGTGGCGCCGGGCCTGACCTGCTGAATGCCCTTCCACATGGCCTCGAAGGTCAGCTGGCACAGCCGTTTGCCGGCAATCGTGCCTTCGCCGATGATGAACATGCGGCTGTTGTCGCCGAACCAGCCGTCATCGGTGATGACGGTCACGTCCACATTGACGATGTCGCCCTTCTTGAGCGGCTTGTCGTTGGGAATGCCGTGGCACACCACATGGTTGACCGAGGTGCAGACATAGGCCGGATAGGGCGTCATGCCCGGCGGCTGGTAGCCCAGGCAGGCGGTCTTGGTGCCTTGCTGCGCCATGCGCTCGGCGCACAGGTCGTCGATCTGCTGCGTGGTGATGCCGGGCTTGATATGGGGCGTGATGTAGTCCAGCACATCCGAGGCAAAGCGGCCTGCCACGCGCATGCGCTCGATGTCTTCGGGGCTCTTCAGGGTGATGCTCATTCCCGCAATTATCCCATCGTGCGCCAAAGCGGCGTGCCGGCCCCGCAGGCAACCGCGTCCGTTTCCCGGCAATTTCCGGGCCCGGGGTCGTAGAATGACCGGGCGTTTTCTGTCTTTTCCATCAAGGCGGGAGGCCCACGCCAATCGCAGCCATTGCGCCGGGGACGGGAGGGCGCAGCGACATGGCAGCCGCTCCTGTGCCGGAGATATAAAAACATGCGTGCCTCCGTTCTCCGCAACCAGCCCTGCGCTCCGGCTGACCGGCCCGTGGATGATGCGCGCGTGCTGCGTGCCGTCGGCGGCATCATGTCTGCCTCCAGTTCCGTCGACGCACGCTTCTTCGGCATGCTGGTGGAGCGCTGCGTCACGGAAATGGGCGCAGACGGCGCCTGGGCGCATTTCCACGACGAGGCCGACTCTCCGGTCCAGACGGTCTTCAGCACAAGCTGCCAGGTAAGCGGCCGCGGCGACCTGGCTGCAGCCAGCGCCGCGGTCCATGCACTGCTGCGCGGCGGGGCGGCACTTTATCTGGAAAAGCGCTCGGCTTCCCTGCCGCAGACGCCGTGGTTCGCCCGGTTTGGCGCAGCCGCCTGCGTTGCATATCCGATCGGAGGGGGGGAGGGGGCCTTGGCAGGCCATCTGGCCCTGCTGTTTCGCGCCAGGCCCGGGCGTGCCGGGCCCTATATCCATGCGCTGCAGGCGCTGGGGGCATTTGCGCGGCATGCGCTGCTGGTCCGGCCGTGCAGGGACCGGGAAGCCGATGGCCTGCGCGAGGTCGTGGCGCAGTATGAAGCGGTATTCCAGACCGCGCCCGTGCTGGTGAATGTGTTCGGCGACGACGGCAAGTGCCTGCTGTGGAACGAAGAATGCGAGCGCCGCTTCGGCTGGACGATGGAGGAGGTCAATGCCCACCCGGAACCGCTGGCGCTGTTCTATCCCGATCCGGCGGTGCGGGCCCAGGTGAAGGCATCAGTGGGCGCAGAGCCCAGCCGGCTGTTCCGGGAATGGCATCCGCTGACCCGCAGCGGCGAGACGCTGAGCACGATCTGGTCGAATACACGCATGCCCAACGGCCGGGTCATCAACATCGGCCTGGACATCACGGAGCGAAAGCGGGCCGAGGCCGATATCGTGCGCCTGTCCCGCATCGACAGCCTGACCGGATGCTGGAACCGCGCCGAGATCCTGGACCGGCTCTCGCAGCGGCTGGTTTGGGCAAACCGGGGCGGTGCCGGCTTCACGGCCATGATGCTGGACCTGGATCATTTCAAGCAGGTCAACGATTGCCATGGGCACCTGGGAGGGGATGCTGCGCTCCAGCATTTTTGCGAGCTCCTGCGCGCCTGCCTGCGCGAGAATGACGCCATGGGACGGCTGGGCGGCGAGGAGTTTCTCGTGCTGCTCGACGAGGCCGATGCCCGGGCGGGCCATGCCGTGTTCGAACGGCTGCGCTTTTGCCTGCATGCCCAGCCCATTTCGCTGGGCGGTGTGCCCGCGGTGTTGACGGCCAGTGCCGGCATCGCGGTATTCGGCCTGGGCGATGCCACCGCCACCGATGTGCTCAGGCGGGCAGATCAGGCGCTGTATCAGGCCAAGCACCGGGGGCGCGACCAGGCCGTGGTGCATCAGGCCGGCGCCTGAGGCGGCCGGGACGGCCCGGCGCAAATCCCTTGACCCTGCAGCGCGGCGGTCCGGGCAGGGTGGAGGGATGGCCCGGCTTGGTAGAATGCAGGGCTCACCGATTCAGCGCCTTGGCTTTGTCTTTCTGGAAAGACAGGGCCTGGGCGCTTTTCACAAGCCTTCACATAAACAGGCCGCCACGTGACATTGCATCTGACACAGTTTGAGGGTGGAAACGCCCTGAGCTCGTTCCGCGCCCAACAGCTTCTGACCGATCTGGTCGCCATCCACCCCAAGATCACCGGCGTGTCCGCGCGCTTCGTGCATCTCGTGGCCACCGAAGGCGCAGCCGCGCCCGCACTCCAAGAGCGCCTGTCGGCGCTCTTGACTTATGGGGACCCCTACGAAGGCAGCAGCGAAGGCGTGGCCTTTGTCGTCACGCCGCGCCTGGGCACGATCTCGCCCTGGGCTTCCAAGGCCACCGACATCGCGCGCAACTGCGGCCTCCAGGTCTTCCGCGTCGAGCGCATCACCGAATACCGCGTCAGCCTGAAGAGCGGCCTTCTCGGCAATGTTTTGGGCGGCGCGCCCGAGCTGAGCGCCGGGCAGACCGCCCAGATCGCCGCGCTGCTGCACGACCGCATGACCGAATCGGTCTTCGCCACGCGCGACGAGGCGCAAAAGCTGTTTTCCACGCTGCAGGCCCAGCCCATGGAGTTCGTCGATGTGCTCGGCGGCGGCCGCGCCGCGCTCGAAGCCGCCAACAGGCAGTGGGGCCTGGCCCTGGCCGACGACGAGATCGAGTACCTGGTCAATGCCTTCAACGGCCTCAAGCGCAACCCCACGGACGTGGAGCTGATGATGTTCGCGCAGGCGAACTCCGAGCACTGCCGCCACAAGATCTTCAATGCCAGCTTCACCATCGACGGCGTGGCGCAGGAGAAGTCGCTGTTCGGCATGATCCGCAACACCGAGCAGCTCTCGCCCCAGCACACCATCGTGGCCTATGCCGACAATGCCTCGATCATGGAAGGCCATGCGGTCGAGCGTTTTGTGGCCAAATTCGATGCCAAGGAAGGTGCGGCAAGCGCACCCAGCTATCAAAAATCAAGCGCCACCAACCATGTGCTGATGAAGGTGGAGACGCACAACCACCCGACGGCCATCTCCCCCTTCCCCGGTGCATCCACCGGCGCGGGCGGCGAGATCCGCGACGAAGGTGCAACCGGCCGCGGCTCCAAGCCCAAGGCGGGCCTGACGGGCTTCACCGTCTCCAAGCTCTGGGGCAGCGAGGTAGGCAAGCCCGAGCACATCGCCAGCCCGCTGCAGATCATGATCGAAGGCCCGCTGGGCGGCGCCGCGTTCAACAACGAATTCGGTCGCCCCAACCTGACCGGCTACTTCCGCGAGTACGAGCAGCAGGTGGGCGAGGTCATGCGCGGCTACCACAAGCCCATCATGATCGCCGGCGGCCTGGGCGTGATCGATGCCGAGCTGACCAAGAAGATCGAGTTCCCGGCGGGTACGCTGCTGATCCAGCTGGGCGGCCCCGGCATGCGCATCGGCATGGGCGGCGGCGCGGCCAGCTCCATGGCCAGCGGCACCAACGCGGCCGAACTGGACTTCGACTCGGTGCAGCGCGGCAACCCCGAGATCGAGCGCCGCGCGCAGGAAGTCATCAACCACTGCTGGCAGCAGGGCGCGGACAACCCCATCCTGGCCATCCACGACGTGGGCGCCGGCGGCCTGTCCAATGCCTTCCCCGAGCTGACCAATGACGCGGGCCGCGGCGCGCGCTTCGACCTGCGTGCCATCCAGCTCGAGGAATCGGGCCTGGCGCCCAAGGAAATCTGGTCCAACGAATCGCAGGAGCGCTATGTGCTGGCCATCGCGCCCGAGTCGCTGGCGCAGTTCACGGCCTTCTGCGAGCGCGAGCGCTGCCCGTTCGCCGTGATCGGCACGGCCACCGGCGAGCGCCAGCTGGTGCTGGAAGACACGGCAGTCGCCGCCGGCGACCAGAAATTCCCCGTGGACATGCCCATGGATGTGCTGCTGGGCAAGCCGCCCAAGATGCACAGGGATGTGGCTACCGTCACGCGCGAGCTGCCCGCCATCGACCTGACCGGCGTGCCGCTGGAAAAGGCCGTGATCGATGTGCTGGCCCACCCGACGGTGGCGTCCAAGCGCTTCCTGATCACCATCGGCGACCGTGCCGTGGGCGGCCTCACGCACCGCGACCAGATGGTGGGTCCCTGGCAGGTGCCGGTGGCCGACGTGGCCGTGACCCTGGCCGACTACCAGGGTTTCAAGGGCGAGGCCATGGCCATGGGCGAGCGCACGCCGCTGGCGGCCATCAATGCCCCGGCCTCGGGCCGCATGGCGGTGGCCGAGGCCATCACCAACATGCTGGCCGCGCCCATCGAGCTGTCCAGGGTCAAGATGTCGGCCAACTGGATGGCGGCCTGCGGCGAGCCCGGCGAGGACGCGGCTCTGTACGAGACCGTGAAGGCCGTGGGCATGGAGCTGTGCCCCGCGCTGAACATCTCCATCCCCGTGGGCAAGGATTCGCTCTCCATGCGCACGCAGTGGAGCGAGAACGGTGCGGTGAAGAAGGTTACCTCGCCCGTGAGCCTGATCATCACCGGCTTCGCCAGCATCGACGACGTGCGCGGCACGCTCACGCCGCAGCTCGATGCCCAGGAAGAAGACAGCACGCTGGTGCTGGTGGACCTGGGCCGCGGCAAGATGCGCATGGGCGGTTCCATCCTGGGCCAGGTGCTGGGCCAGAGTGGCAACGAGACGCCCGACCTGGACGACGCCCAGGACCTGGTCGCACTGGTCGACGCCGTGAACGCGCTGCGCGCCAAGGGCCAGATCCTGGCCTACCACGACAGGGGCGACGGCGGCCTGCTGGCCACGGTGGCCGAAATGGCCTTTGCCGGCCATGTGGGCGTGGCGCTGAACGTGGACATGCTGGTCACCGAGGGCGACGGTATCAGCGACAGCCGCATGGACAGCGGCGAGGGCAAGAACTGGAGCGCCCAGGTCTCGGGCCGCCGCGAGGAAATGACGCTGCGCGCGCTGTTCAACGAGGAGCTGGGCGCGGTGCTGCAGATCCGCACGGCCGACCGTGCCGAGGTGCTGCAGACCCTGCGCGAGCATGGCCTGATCCAGTGCAGCCACATCATCGGAAAGACCCGGCCGGCAGCCTCCGCCATCGATGCGGGCAAGGGCGAGCTGCAGGTCTGGCGCGATGCCAAGCCGGTGTTCGGCGCCAAGCTCTCCGACCTGCACCAGGTCTGGGATGCCGTGAGCTGGAAGATCGCCCAGCAGCGCGACAACCCGGCCTGCGCCGACAGCGAGCACGCCGCCGCCGGCGATCCCGGAGATCCCGGCATGCATGTGCACCTGACGTTCGATCCGCAGGACAACGTGGCAGCGCCGTTCCTGAACCTGGCCGCCAAGCCCCGCGTGGCCGTGCTGCGCGAGCAGGGCGTGAACTCGCATGTCGAGATGGCCTACGCTTTTGCCGAAGCGGGCTTCGACGCCGTGGACGTGCACATGACCGACCTGCAGACCGGCCGCGCGCGGCTTTCGGACTTCGCGGGCGTCGTGGCCTGCGGCGGCTTCAGCTACGGCGACACGCTGGGCGCCGGCATCGGCTGGGCGCGCTCCATCACCTTCAACGAGCGCCTGTCCGAGCAGTTCCAGCAGTTCTTCGGCCGCAGCGACACCATCGGCCTGGGCGTGTGCAACGGCTGCCAGATGTTCGCCGAGCTGGCCGACATCATCCCGGGCGCGCAGGACTGGCCGCGCTTCACGCAGAACCAGAGCAACCGCTTCGAGGCGCGCCTGTCCATGGTCGAGGTGCTGGAGTCGCCCTCCATCTTCCTGCAGGACATGGCCGGCAGCCGCCTGCCGATCGCCGTGGCGCACGGCGAGGGCTATGCCAACTTCCGCTTCCGCGGCAATGCCCAGCAGGTGATCCCGGCCATGCGCTATGTGGACAACCACGGCCAGCCCACCGAGCAGTACCCGTTCAACCCGAACGGCTCGGCCGGCGGCCTGACCGCGGTGACCACGGCCGACGGCCGCTTCACGGCCATGATGCCCCACCCCGAGCGCGTGTTCCGCAACGTGCAGATGAGCTGGACTTCGGGCGATCCATCCGAATTCAGCCCCTGGATGCGCGTCTGGCGCAATGCGCGCAAGTGGCTGGGGTAAACGGTGTCCGGCGTGAGGCAGCGTGCTGAAGGTCGGTGAGCTGGCCCGGCAGACAGGGCTGACGGTGCGCACCTTGCACCACTATGACCAGATTGGCCTGGTTGTGCCGTCCGCCCGCTCCGAAGCCGGCTACCGCCTCTATGCTCCCGCCGACGTGCGGCGCCTGCAGAGCGTGCAGGCGCTGCGTGACCTGGGCTTTGGCCTTGCGCGCATTGCCCAGATGCTGGCCGGGCCGGCGCCGGATCGTGTTGCCCGCGCGCAGATCGAAGCCCAGCTGCGCGAGGTTGACGCAGCCATCGCGCGCAGCCGGCAGGTGCGCGAGCAGCTGTCGCTGCTGCTGCAGACCGTTGCGCTGGACGAGGCCGGCGGCGGCGCAGACGAGTCGCCCTGGCGGCAGCTGCTGCAGTTGCTGCCGGCCTTCAGCGCCCATTTCTCCGCGCGCGAGCTGCGCTCCGTGCTGCGGCGCTGGCAGCAGCTGCGCGCGCAATGGCTGCCGCTGATCGAACAGGTCGAGGCCCTGCGCCTGGCGCTGGTGCCGGCCGATGCGCCGCAGCTGCAGCGCCTGGCCCAGCAGTGGATGGACCAGTCCATGCGGCTCATGCACGGCAACCTGGCCCTGGCGCTGCGCTGGGCGCGCATGCACGAGCAGGCTCCCGAAACGGCACGCCACCAGGGCATTGCCCCGGCCACGCTGCAGTACATAGGACAGGCCATTGCGCTGCGCATGGCCGCCCTGCAGCGCCATGTGGATGCCGACCAGCTGATGCGCCTGGATGCAGGGCTTGCCTCGCGTTGGCAGCAATGGGCCGTCCTGGCGCAGCGCCTGCTGGAGCAGGGTACCGGCGTGCAAACGCCCGAGGCGCGGCGCCTGCTGGCGCAGTGGGATGCGCTGCTGGCGCGCATGGCCCGGCAGGATGCGGCGCTGCAGGTCGCCATTGCCCGCGCCTATGCCAGCGAACCCCTGCTGCAGCACGGCCACCCGGTCACTCCCGCTATGCGTGCACTTGTGCAGCGCATCCGCGAAGCCAGTGAGCCATCGGAGGCTTGACCCTCACGTCGCGTCAGGCCCGACAGTGCGGACTTCTGTTTCAAAGGAGTTCCACATGCAACACACTTCCCCGACCTCTCCCGCCATGCCGCGGCCAGGTACCAGTCCGTCGGCGCTGCGCATGGCCATGCTGCGCGCCGTGCACGGCCTGCTCGACGAGCCCGTCGTGTTCCGCGATCCCCATGCGCTGGACATCCTGGAGCCGGGAATGGCCCAGGCACTGCGCGAGGATCCGTTCGTTCTCAACGACCCCATGAGCCGCACCATGCGCGCGGGCATCGTGGCACGCAGCCGCTATGCCGAGGATGCGCTGCAGGAGGCCGTGGCCCAGGGGGTGCGCCAGTATGTCGTCCTCGGTGCCGGCTGGGATACGCTGGCGCTGCGCAACCCCTGGCCCGGGCAGCTGGCGGTTTACGAGGTGGACCAGCCTGCCGTACAGCAGGAAAAGCGCGCGCGCGTGCAGGCCCTGCCGGCTGCGCTGGCCGCACGGGCGCCGCACTGGGTGGCGGCGGACCTGTCTCGCCAGCGGCTGGCCGATGCGCTGGCACCGTCCGGCTTCGACCCGCGCCGGCCCGCCTGCATTGCATGGCTTGGCGTCACGCCGTATCTCGCGCCGGCGGCCGTGCAGGCCGTGCTGCGCGACGCCGCGCAGATGGCGCCGGGCAGCGTGCTGGTGCTGGACTACCGCGTCAGCAACCATCTGCTGGAACCGCTGGAGCGCATCATGGCCGAGCATTCGGCCAAGGCATTCGCCGCCATGGGCGAGCCCTGGCTCAGCGATTACGAGCCCAAGATCCTGCATGCGCAGCTGCGGGCGCTGGGCTGGTCCGTGCAGGAGGACCTGGGGGCCGCGCAGATCAATGCCCGCTATTTCCACCGCCGCCGTGACGGCCTGCAGACGGCGGGCGGCGGCTTTCGCTTCCTGCGGGCCGTGCGCGGATAGGCCGGCTGGCGTGCGGGCCGCCGCGCGACGGCGGCCCGATGGCGATTTTTTACGATTGCCTGTACCGGCGCGCGGCGGCGGGAGCAGCCGTGCGCTATTATTTTTATATCTTTCACTGAATGCCATGGCCGTGCGGATTGCAGTTGCGGCCCGGACCGTATCGATGGATAGCGTCGTCAACAGGGGATGTCTTTGTCGCGTGTGTTAGCAACTGAAGAGCAGGTCCTGGCCTTGTCGCCGGACGCCGCATCCAGCAAGGCGGCCAAAGGCCTGCAGTCCATCGGCAAGTGGCCCAGCACGGGCAGCAACGAAGCCGCGGTCTGGGGCGAATGCCAGGGCAGCGGCAGCAAGCCCTACCAGACCCAGGTGGACCTGAGCGGGCCTGCCTTCAAGTGCTCGTGCCCCAGCCGCAAGTTCCCCTGCAAGCATGGCCTGGCGCTGATGCTGCTGCGCGCGGCCGGGCAGGTGGCCGAAGGGGGCGAGCCGCCCGAGTGGGTGAACAGCTGGCTGGGCAGCCGCCAGGACAAGGCGGAAAAAAAGGAGGCCCGGGCCGCCGCTGCCGCAGCGGCGCCGGCCGACCCCGAAGCCGCAGCCAGGCAGCAGGCCCGGCGCGAAGACCGGCGCTGGGAGAAGGTGGCCGCAGGCATGCAGGAGCTGTCGCTGTGGATGCAGGACATGGTGCGCAGCGGCCTGGCCAATCTGGCTGCCGACAGCCAGGCCCGCACCCGCTGGAACAACATGGCCGCCCGCATGGTGGATGCGCAGGCCGCCGGTATGTCGGCACGCATCAGGGATGCCTGGGAACTGGTCGACAGCCACCCGGGCTGGCCGCGCGATCTGCTGGCGCACCTGGGCCACTGGCAGTTGCTGGTCGATGCCGTGCAGCGCCGCGAAGCGCTGTCCGCACCCGTCAAGGCCGACGTGATGGCGGCGCTGGGCTGGTCTCCGGACAAGGCCGAGGTGCAGGCCCTGGCCGAGCCTTTGGCCGACGAATGGCATGTGGCGGGCCTGCGCATGGTGGAGCGCGAAGGCCGGCTGACGGAGCGGCGGGTATGGCTGCAGGGCCTGCAAAGCGGCCGTGCAGCGCTGGTGCTCGACTATTCCCAGGGCGGGCGCGGCTTTGAGACGGCCTGGCTGCCGGGCCGTGTCTATCGTTGTGCGCTGCACTTCTATCCCGGCCGGGCGCCGCTGCGCGCGCTGCTGGCCGGCAGCAATGCCGGCGCCCTGGTGGAGCAGGGCGCCAGGGCGCTGACGGCGGCAGTGGCGGCCAGGCCCCTGGACGATCTTGCCCGGCGCGTGGCGGCCAATCCGCTGCAGGCGGCCCAGCCGCTGTGGTGCGACGGTGCCGGCCTGCAGCATGCCGAGGGACAGTGGTGGGCTGTCTGGCCCGGCGTGGATGGTGGCGCGCCGGGCCAGGTGCCCGCCCTGATCGCCGACGACGAGGCCTGGCACCTGCTGGCGCTGACCGGCGGCGCGCCCATGCTGCTGTTTGGCGAATGGGAGCCGGGGCGCGGCCATGTCGGATGCTGGCGGCTTCTCGGCGCCTGGCAGGCCGATGCGGAAGGCGCCATGCAATCCATCTGGCATCACCGGAGCGAGACCGTATGAGCAATGCACAAATCTGGGCTGCATTGCAGCAGTCGGCCATGGTGGGCGCGGAGCGCCTGCCCGTGCCGTCCCGCTTGGCACAGGCGGCGGACCGCACGCTGCCGGCCAGCCAGCAGGCGCTGCAGGCGGTACTGGCTGCCTCTGCCGGTACCGATGCAGGACAGGCTGCCGCACGGCAGTTGCTGCGTGCCAGCGGCGTGGCTGCCGTGCTGGAGCGCGCCGGCTGGAGTCCGGGCCCGGGCCTTGCCCTGCAGCCCCTGGCGCCGGCTGCGGCCGAAACGCGACCGGCGCTGCACGGCGCACGCCTGCTGCAACTCATGGGCGAAGTGCTGCGGGAAGGCCCGCAGGAACTGCTGGCCCCCATGTTCGCGGCGCTGGACGAGGGCGGGCGGCGCCTGCCCCATGGCCTGCTGGTGCAGGCGCTGGAGCTGGGACGCCAGTCCGCTGCGCTGCGCCATTGGCTCACGCCGGTGCTGGGCGAGCGCGGGCGCTGGCTGGCGGCGCTCAATCCGCAATGGAGCTATGCCAGCGGCGTGCAGGAAACGGCCGATCCCGAACAGATCTGGCAGGAGGGCTCCATCGACCAGCGCGTTGCGCTGCTGCATGGCGAGCGCACGGCCGACCCGGCCAAGGCCCGCGCGCGGCTGGAAGCCAGCCTGAAGGAATTGAGCGCCAAGGAGCGCGCGCCCATGGTCATGGTGCTGGAGAGCGGCCTTTCCCTGGACGACGAGCCGCTGCTGGAAAAGCTGCTGGGCGACCGCAGCAAGGAGGTGCGCGAAAACGCGGCCCGCCTGCTGTCGCGCCTGCCGCAAAGCGCGCACAGCCAGCGCATCACCGGCTGGCTGCAGGCCATGCTGAGCCGCGACGCCAGGGGCGAATGGCAGATCGAGCCGCCCGAGGAGGGTTGCAAGGACTGGGAGCGCGACGGCATCGCGTTGCAGCCGCCGCCGTACATCAAGGGCGTCAGGGCCTGGTGGCTGCAGCAGATGGTGGAGCTGGCTCCGCTCGACTTCTGGACCGGCACGCTGGCCATGGCGCCCGAGCAGCTGTGGGAGTGGAGCCGCCGCAGCGACTGGAAGACGGCGCTGCGCCAAGGCTGGCTGGCCGCCTTGCGCGACCAGCATGACGTGCGCTGGATTGCGCTGCTGCAGACCCTGGAGCGCGATGCGCGGGCCGAGTCGCTGCTGCCTGCGCTGCTCGACCGGCTCGGCCAGGAGCAGCGCGAGGCGCACTGGCTGGCGCAGCTGCAGCAAGCCAGGGGCACGCTGATCGACCGCATCAACGCCATCGAAAGCGGCATGCCGCCCGTTGGCGAATTTTCCCAGGCCCTGTCCGAGCGGCTCATGGAGGAGCTCGACAAGGCGCTGGGCGGCAAGCAGGTCACCGGCAGCTGGCACAGCTGGCAGGCCGACCAGGCCCTGCTGGCCTGCGCGCGACGGCTGCATGCCGGGGTATTGCCGCGATTTGCCCTGCTATGGCGTAAGCCGGCTGCCAGCGCTGCCGCCGACGCCGAACCCGATGCAGCAACTGCCAGCGGCATTGCGCTCACGCCCGAGCAGCAGGCCCGGCTGGAGCGCGCGCGCCTGCGTCCCTGGGATGACGAGCGCGTGCTGGCGCAGCTCAACCGCTGCGTCGACCTGCGCATGGCCCTGCATGCCGCGCTGGGCGCCTGATCCCTTTTTCCGTTTTCCGAATTCCACTCCCAAGCACACCATGAGCCAAGTACTACGCCAGCACGCCGAACAGCAATTCGCCGAGGAACTCGATGCCCTGCAGAAGGTGGACGACCGTCCGCGTCCGCCCAACTGGAAGCTGTCTCCCTGGGCCGTGCTGCAGTACCTGATGGGCGGCAAGCTCAGCAACGGCTTTGACGTCAGCGCCAAATACATCGGCAATCCGCGCCTGATGGAAATCGCGGTCTCCACGCTGGCCACCGACCGCGCGCTGCTGCTGTACGGCGTGCCCGGCACGGCCAAGTCCTGGGTGTCCGAGCATCTGTCGGCCGCCGTCAGCGGCGACTCCACCATGCTCATCCAGGGCACGGCCGGCACCAGCGAGGAACAGCTGCGCTACGGCTGGAACTACGCCCAGCTGCTGGCCCATGGCCCTTCCGGCAAGGCGCTGATCCCCAGCCCGATGGTCAACGCCATGCGGCTGGGCAAGATCGCGCGCATCGAGGAGCTCACGCGCATCCCCGCCGACGTGCAGGACACGCTGATCACCGTGCTGTCCGAAAAGACGCTGCCCGTGCCCGAGCTGGGCACGGAATTCCAGGCCGTGCCGGGCTTCTCGGTCATCGCCACGGCCAACAACCGCGACAAGGGCGTGAACGAGCTGTCCAGCGCCTTGAAGCGCCGCTTCAATACCGTGGTCCTGCCCGTGCCGGCCTCGCAGGACGAGGAGGTGCAGATCGTCACCAAGCGCGTGACCGAGCAGGGGCGCGCGCTGCAGCTGCCGGCCGAGCCGCCCGCGCTGCAGGAAGTGCGCCGCGTGGTGCAGATCTTCCGCGAGCTGCGCAATGGCCAGACCGAGGACGGCAAGACGGTGCGCATCAAGTCGCCCAGCGCCACGCTGTCCACGGCCGAGGCCATCTCGGTCATCAACAGCGGCATGGCGCTGGCCGGGCACTTTGGCGACGGCGTGCTGCGCGCCGGCGATGTGGCCTCGGGCCTGCTGGGTGCCGTCATCAAGGACCCGGTGCAGGACGCCGTGGTCTGGAAGGAATACCTGGAAACCGTGGTCAAGGAGCGCAGCGACTGGAAGGATCTGTACCGCGCCTGCCGCGAACAGCTCTGACCCTATGAGCGACGCATTGCATTTCTTTGGCATACGCCACCATGGCCCGGGCTGCGCGCGCAGCCTGCTGGCGGCGCTGGAGCGCCTGCAGCCCGACTGCATCCTGGTCGAAGGCCCGCCGGAGGGCGAGGCCCTGCTGCCCCTGCTGCAAAGCCCCGAGCTGTGCCCGCCCGTGGCCATGCTGGTCTACCGGCAGGACGAGCCCAGCCATGCGGCCTTCTATCCGTTTGCCGAGTTCTCGCCTGAATGGCAGGCCCTGCACTGGGCCGGTCGCCACCAGGTGCCGGTACGTTTTTTCGACCTGCCGCAGACCCATGCAATGGCGATCGAGGCGCAGCGGCGCGAGCAGCCGAGGCCGGAGCAGGCGGAATCCGAAGCCGGCGGCCAGTACGATGCCGTGGAAGGCGGCGAAGCGGCCGCTGCCGGGCAGGCCTTGCCCGCTGCCGAGGACCGCGCCGATATGGCGCTCGATGGCGAGGCGAACATTGCCGCCCGCCATCTGCCCGGCGATCCGCTGGACTGGCTGGCCCATGCGGCGGGCTTCGAGGATGGCGAAAGCTGGTGGAACCGCCTGGTGGAAGAACGGGGCGACAGCGAGCAGCTGTTCGAGAGCATTGCCGAGGCCATGGCCGCCGTGCGCAGCGAGATCGCCAAAGAGAGCGGCGCGCATGGCGAGCACTGGCGCGGTGCGCACTACGGGCGGCGCGAAGCCTTGCGCGAGGCCTGGATGCGCCAGTGCATGCGCGAAGCGGTCAGGACCGGCCACCAGCGCATTGCCGTGGTCTGCGGTGCCTGGCATGTGCAGGCGCTCAAGGAGAACGTGACGGCCAAGGCCGACAGCGCCTTGCTCAAGGGCCTGCCCAAGGCCAAGGTGCAGGCCACCTGGGCGCCCTGGACCTACCGCAACCTGGCCAGCAGCAGTGGCTATGGCGCGGGCGTCACCTCGCCGGGCTGGTATGCGCACCTGTGGCAATGTTCGGCGCCCGGCAAGGCACCGGTGGCCGCGGTTCCCGCCAGCACCGTGCGCACGGCCGGCTGGCTCGCGCGCGTGGCACACCTGCTGCGCGAAAAGGACCTGGACTGCTCCAGCGCCCACATCATCGAGGCCACGCGCCTGGCCGAAAGCCTGGCGGCCTTGCGCGGCCAGCCCTCGCCGGGCCTGGAGGAGCTCAACGAAGCCATCAGCACCGTCATCTGCATGGGCGAGACCGCGCCGCTGCAGCTGATCGAGGACGGCCTGACGGTGGGCGACGTGCTCGGCACCGTGCCGGCCGATGTGCCCCAGGTGCCGCTGCAGCGCGACATCGAACAGCAGCAGAAGACGCTGCGCCTCAAGCCCGAGGCGGCGACCCGGTTGCTGGCGCTGGACCTGCGCAAGGACACCGACCTGGCGCGCAGCCGCTTTCTGCACCGCCTGCGCCTGCTGGGCATCGACTGGGGCACGCTGGCGCGCGATGCGCAGCGCAACCGCGGCACCTTCCGCGAAAGCTGGCAGCTGCAGTGGCAGCCCGAGCTGGCCGTGCGCATCATCGAGGCCAGTGTGCACGGCTCCACCGTGGCCCAGGCCGCCACGGCCAGGCTGCGCGCCAGCCTGACGCCCGGGACGCCGCTACCCGCGCTGGCCCAGGCGATCGACGATGCGCTGCTGGCCGATCTGCCGCAGCTGGTCGAGGCCCTGATCGCCACGCTGGCCGAGCGCGCCGCGACCACCGGCGACGTGGCCCAGCTGCTGCAGGCCCTGCCGCCGCTGGCCGGTGTGTACCGCTACGGCAGCGTGCGCCAGACCGATACGGCACTGCTGGCCGCGGTGATCGACTCCCTGGTGCTGCGCGCCGCCATCGGCCTGCCCGTGGCCTGCATGGCCATGGACCAAGAAGCCGCTGCCGCCATGCGGACCCAGGTGCTGGCCGCCCATGACGCGCTGCGCCTGCGCGGCGCCGGCGAACCCGATGCGCAAGCCGGGGAGTCGCGCAACGCCTGGCGCGCCGCGCTCAGAAGCCTGGCCATGGGCGACGCCGCGGCGGCCCTGCTGCGCGGCATGGCCTGCCGCCTGCTGCTGGACGAGCACCTGCTGGAGAGCGGCGAAGCCGTGGCCCAGTTCGGCCGCAATCTGTCGCTGGGCGTGGCGCCCATGGATGTGGCGGCCTGGCTCGATGGCTTTCTCAACCAGCAGGCCCTGGTGTTGCTGCACGACGAGGCCATCTGGGGCGCGGTCGACGCCTGGCTCACGCAGCTGGGCGAGGCCCAGTTCGCGCAGATCCTGCCGCTGGTGCGGCGCAGCTTCTCGGCCTTCAGCAATCACGAGCGCCAGAGCCTGGGCGAGAAGGCCAGGCGCACGCCCGTGGGCGGTGCCGCAGGGCCTGCTGCAGCGGCCGTGGCACAAGGTGCGGCAGGCGGTGCGCCGCCGCAGGCTCCGCCATGGGACGAAGCGCGCGCCGTGCTGGCCCTGCCCGTGCTCGATGAGCTGTTGGGGCTGGATCTGCCCGCAGCGCTCACAGAGCAAGCGCCGGCTGCTCCTGTTTCCGAAGAACTCAGCGAGGTGACGCCATGAACGATGCGGCAGCTGCCGATACCCATGCCATCGACGAGCAGGCGCTGCAGCCCACCACGCGGCTGCAGCGCTGGCGCATGGTGCTGGGCGGGCCCGCCGATGCCAGCTGCGGCGGTGTCTCGGGGCGCTTGCAGGAGATGGACCAGGCGCTGGCCGCGCTGTACGAGGAGGACAGCAAGCTGGCCTCGCGCCGCGGGGGGCGCGGCAATTCCTCGCCCTCGGTCGCGCGCTGGCTGGGCGACATCCGCAAGTATTTTCCGAGCCAGGTTGTGCAGGTCATGCAGCGCGACGCCATGGAGCGCCTGAACCTGCGCGAGCTGCTGCTGCAGCCCGAGATGCTGGAGAACGTGCAGCCCGACGTGCACCTGGTGGCCGACCTGATCTCGCTGGGCTCCGTGATCCCGCAGAACACCAAGGCCACGGCGCGGCTGGTGGTGCGCAAGGTGGTGGATGAGCTGATGAAAAAGCTTGAGGACCCCATGCGCAGCGCCGTGGCCGGGGCGCTGGACCGCAGCCAGCGCAACCGCCGCCCGCGCCATGCCGAGATCGACTGGAACCGCACCATCCGCGCCAACCTGCGCCACTGGCAGCCCGAGTACCGGACCATCGTGCCCGAGACGCTGATCGGCTACGGCCGCAAGGCGCGCCGCCCGCAGCGCGAGGTGATCCTGTGCATAGACCAGAGCGGCTCCATGGCCAACTCGGTCGTGTACTCCAGCATCTTCGGTGCGGTGATGGCCAGCCTGCCGGCCGTCTCCACCAGGCTCGTGGTGTTCGATACCGCCGTGGTGGACCTGACCGACAAGCTCGACGATCCCGTCGATGTGCTGTTCGGCGTGCAGCTGGGCGGCGGCACCGACATCAACGGCGCCGTGGGCTACTGCCAGGGGCTGATCGGCGAGCCGCGCAACAGCATCCTGGTGCTGATCTCCGACCTCTACGAGGGCGGCGTGGAGTCGGGCCTGCTGCGCCGCGCCCACGAGCTGGTCGAGGCCGGCGTGCAGTTCATCACGCTGCTGGCGCTCAGCGACGAGGGCGCGCCCGCCTACGACGCGGAACTGGCCGCCAAGCTCGCGGCGCTGGGCGTGCCATCGTTCGCCTGCACGCCCGATGCCTTTCCGCAGCTCATGGCCGCGGCGATCCGCCGCGACGACGTGGCCGCCTGGGCCGCGACGCAGGGCTTCAGGACCAGCAAGTAGCGGCGACCGGCGGCGCTGCGCGCTCCTGCATTGCGAGCAGCTGGCACGCGCCTTGCCTGCATTGCATGGCCGACAAGGGCTGCAGTGCAGGCCCGGTGCGCGCTGGCAGCTTGCAGATGCATAGCATGCCCTGGCGCCGCCGCCATGCGATTTGCCCCGCAGCCCGCGGGGTTTGGCTTCGGGCGCGCATGGCGCGCTGCATGATGGGGCATTGCCGAACAAGGAGATGCAATGGCGGGTGCTGGCCTTTTGATGCTGCTGGACGATATCGCGGCGCTGCTGGACGACGTGGCCTTGATGACCAAGACCGCGGCGGCCAAGAGCACGGCCGCGGCCGACGATGTGGCCACCATGACCAAGGTGGCCGTGGGCAAGACGGCGGGCGTGCTGGGCGACGACCTGGCGCTCAATGCCGAGCAGGTCACCGGCGTGCGCGCCAGCCGCGAGCTGCCCGTGGTCTGGGCCGTGGCCAAGGGCTCGCTCAAGAACAAGGCCATCCTGATTCCCGCGGCGCTGCTCATCAGCGCCTTTGCGCCCTGGCTGATCACGCCGCTCCTGATGGTGGGCGGCGCCTTTCTGTGCTTCGAGGGCGTGGAAAAGATCCTGGAGCTGTTCCACAAGCATCAGAAACCCGATGTGCAGGAGGCCCGCATCGACGCGCAGCAGGCCGCGCAGGCCGGCGTGGCGCCGTCCTCGGTGCGTGCCGCGCGCGCCAAGGCCGTGGACCCGGTCGCGTACGAGAAGGCCAAGGTGGCCGGCGCCGTGCGCACGGACTTCATCCTCTCGGCCGAGATCATGGCCATCGCCCTCGGCACGGTGGCGCAAAAAGCCATCTGGGAGCAGGCGCTGGTGCTGTGCGTCGTGGCCCTGGCCATCACCGTGTTCGTCTACGGGCTGGTGGCCGCCATCGTGCGCATGGACGATGTGGGCAGCTGGCTCATGGCGCGCGCGGGCCGCGCCGCGCAGGCCCTGGGGCGCGGGCTGATCGGCTTCACGCCCTGGCTGATGAAGGGCCTGTCCATCGTCGGCACGGCCGCCATGTTCCTCGTGGGCGGCAGCCTGCTGGTGCACGGCATGCCGCCCGTCACGCACTGGCTGCACGACAGCATCGAGCCCCTGGGCGGCGTGGCCGCCGCCGTGGTGCCGCATCTGGTGCACGTGGGTGTCGGCGCCGTGGTGGGCGGCGCGGTCGTGGCCGGCGTGGAGCTGTGGCACAGGCTGCGGCCGGCCCCGGCCCCGCATTGAAGAGAGGGCCGGTGCGTGGCGCCAGGGCAACGCATTGCGGTTTCCGCAGGGCCGCGACGGCCGAGGTGGTTTCGGGTTGACCTGGGACAAACCCTTGGAGTGAACGCCTTGTTTCAATCAGGGCCAGGGGATGCATCGCCTCCCAGGAATCACTTCAAGGAAATCCCAATGAAAAAGACCCTGATCGCCATTGCCGCAGCCGCCAGCGCCCTGACCGCCGGCACCGCCTTTGCCCAGTCCTTCGACGGCAGCGGCCCCTGGATGGTGCGCATGCGCGCCGTGCACCTGAACAGCGACAACGGCGGCGCCGCGGGCGATGCCGGCGTGAGCATCAACAACAAATGGATGCCCGAAGTCGACGTGTCGTACTTCTTCACGCCCAATATCGCGGCCGAGCTGGTGCTGACCTATCCGCAAAAGCACGACGTGCGCCTGAACGGCGGCAAGATCGGCTCGCTCAAGCACCTGCCGCCCACGCTGCTGGCCCAGTACCACTTCACCAATTTCGGCGCGTTCAAGCCCTATGTGGGCGCCGGCATCAACTACACGCGCTTTTCGAACGTGGACATCCTGGACGGCGCCGTGACCGTCAAGAAGAACAGCTTCGGCGGCGCGCTGCAGGTGGGCTTCGACTATGCGCTGGACAAGAACTGGTCGCTGAACTTCGATGTCAAGAAAGTCTTCATCGATACCAAGGTGACCGGCGCCGGCGTCTTCGACAACACCCCCTTCAAGGTCGATCCCTGGCTGGTCGGCGTGGGTGTGGGCTACCGCTTCTGATCGCTGCCGCGGCAGCGCCTGGCCGCCTGCCAGGCCTTGGGTTGCGGAATCGGCATGCTGCACTGCGGCATGCCGATTTTTGTTTTCATGCTACTGTAAACATAGCTTCAGATGACTGCCGGGAAAGAGGTTGCAGCTGGATTCATGAGAAAGTCATGAATCCAGGAAGCACTCCTACGCCGGCCGCCGGAGCATGGCCTTAGTCTGGCGCTCGGGCCTGCCGCGGCGGCAGGGGCCGGCAGCCGCGCCTCCCGTGCACGGCGACAGAATGCATCCATGCCGCACGCCAGGCCGAGGCCGGCGATCGGCTTGCAAGGAGACCAGGCCATGGACGGTATGTCGATGCGGGCGGAGCAGTTTTCCAGAGCCGGGCGATTGCCCCTGCCCTTGCCCACGGGGCGTTTCGCGCTGCGCAGCAGCGCCCGTGCCCGCGAACCCGCGCAGCCCTCGCAGCACCAGCTGCAGCAGGAGTTGCAGCGCGAATTGCGCCAGGGCCTGATGCAGCCCGCGGCGCAGATTTCTCCCAAGTTCTTCTACGACGAGCGCGGCTGCGCGCTGTTCGAGCAGATCACGCGCCTGCCCGAGTACTACCCGACGCGAACCGAGGACGCCATCATGGCGCGCTACGAGCAGGCCATGGCCGAGGCCATGGGCCCGTGCCAGGTGCTGATCGAGCTGGGCGCCGGCAATTGCGAGAAGGTGCGCCGCCTGTGCCGCAGCCTCGCGCCGCGGCAGTTCGTGGGCGTGGACATCGCGGCCGGTTTCCTGTCCCGGGCCGTGCAGCGGCTGCAGCAGGAGTTCTCGCCCATGGCAGCGCGCGCCGTGGCTGCGGATTTCACGCAGGAATGGGCCCTGCCGGCCGACGTGCCGCGTGCCGGGCGCCTGCTGTTCTACCCGGGCTCCTCCATCGGCAACTTCGACCCCGCTCAGGCCCAGCACATGCTGGCCCATATGCGCAGCCTGCTGGGCGACGACGGCGCGCTGCTCATCGGCATAGACCTGCCCAAGCCCCGGGAGGTGCTGATCGCCGCCTACGACGATGCCCAGGGCGTGACGGCCGCCTTCAACCGCAATGTGCTGCAGCATGTCAACCGCGTGCTGGGCAGCGACTTCGACCTGCAGGACTGGGCGCACGAGGCGCGCTTCGACGCCGTGCATTCGCGTGTGGAAATGCATTTGCGTGCGCTGCGGCCGGTGATCGTGGGCTGGCCGCAAGGGCTGCGCCAGTTCGCCGAGGGCGAGACCATCCACACCGAAAACAGCTACAAATACCCGCTGGGCACGTTTCTCGGCATGCTGTCGCGTGCCGGCTTCGGCCGCAAGCGCGTCTGGACCGATGCACGGAACTGGTTTGCCGTCATTCACGCCCATGCCTGAGCCGCATGCGCTGCAGGCCCTGGCCGGGCGCTACCTGCGCGTGCGCGCCCGGACCCAGCGGCTGGCCGAGCCGCTGTCGGCCGAGGACGCCTGCGTGCAGTCCATGCCCGATGCCAGTCCGGCCAAATGGCACCTGGCCCACACCACCTGGTTCTTCGAGACCTTCGTGCTGGCCGCGCATGTGCCCGGATACGAGGCGTTCGATCCGTCGTTCCGCATGCTGTTCAACTCCTACTACCAGCAGGTGGGCGAGCGCCATCCGCGCGCACGGCGCGGCCTGCTCACGCGGCCCTCGCTGCAGCAGGTGCGGGACTACCGCGATGCGGTGGACGAGCGCATGCTGGCGCTGCTGGAAAGTATGGCGCGCGGCACGAGAAAGGGGCCCGAGGCCTGCCGCGCCATCGGCGATCTGGTGGAGCTGGGCCTGCAGCACGAACAGCAGCACCAGGAACTGCTGCTGACCGACATCAAGCATCTGCTGTCCTGCCATCCGCTATGGCCCGCCTATATGCCGGACCCCGTGTCGCCCGGTGGTCCCGGTGATGCCCAGGACGATGCCGTGCCGGCGCTGCACTGGCTGCCGGTGCAGCGCGGCCTGCACGAGACAGGCCATGCGGGGCAGGGCTTTGCGTTCGACAACGAGCTGCCGCGGCATGCGGTGTTTCTGCAGGCGGCCGAGATTGCGAGCCGGCCGGTGAGCAACGCCGAGTTCCTGGCGTTTGTGCGCAGCGGCGGCTACGGCCAGCCGCAGTGGTGGCTGGCAGAAGGCTGGGACTGGCGCGAGGCGCAGCAGCTGCTCCATCCCTGGTACTGGCGCAGCACGGGGGCGGCGGAGGCTGGCTGGCAGGAGTTCAGCCTGCATGGCGCCCTGCCGCTCCATCCGGCGCGGCCCGTGGCCCATCTGTCCTATTACGAGGCCGATGCCTATGCGCGCTGGGCCGGTGCGCGCCTGCCCACCGAGGCCGAATGGGAGGCCGCGATGGCACCGCACTGGCCGCTGGCCGAAGAAGAGGGGGATGAGGGCCCGCAGGAGAGTGACCGGGTGCGCTTGCATCCCTGGCCCATGGCGCAGGAGGCGGGCGGGATGCAGCTCGGGCAGGTCTGGGAATGGACCCAGTCATCCTATGCGGCCTACCCGGGCTTTCGCGTGGCCGAGGGCGCCGTGGGCGAATACAACGGCAAGTTCATGGTCAACCAGTACGTGCTGCGCGGCGGCTCCTGCCTGACGCCCCCGGGCCATGCGCGGGCGAGCTACCGCAACTTTTTTCCCGCCGCTGCCCGCTGGCAGATGACGGGGCTGCGGCTGGCACGCGATGCCGGCTGACAGCTTCGCCCGCTCCGATGCTACTGAATAAAGAGCTGCCAGCGCTTGATGGAAAAGCGCTGCAGCCCTAAATGCTTCAAACCGCGGCCAGGGCCTGGTTCAGGTCTTGCAGCAGATCGTCGATGTGCTCGATGCCGATGGACAGGCGCACCATGCCTTCGCTGACGCCGGCCTTGGCCAGTTCGGCCGCATCGAGCTGGCGATGCGTGGTCGAGGCGGGGTGCGTGGCCAGCGACTTGGCATCGCCGATGTTCACCAGGCGGGTGAACAGCTGCAGTGCGTCGAGGAAACGCGCACCGGCCGCGCGCGCATCGCCGTCAGCCGCCTTGAGGCTGAACGACAGAATGCCCGATGCCCGGCCGCCCAGCTGGCGCTGCACGAGCGCATGGTCGGGGTGGTCCTTCAGGCCTGCGTAGCGCACCCATTCCACCTTGGGGTGGCTTTGCAGCGTCTCGGCGATCTTCTGCGTGTTCTCGCAGATGCGGTCCATGCGCAGCGCCAGCGTCTCTATGCCCTGCAGGATCAGGAAGGCGTTGTGCGGCGACAGGGCCGCACCCGTGTTGCGCAGCGGCACCACGCGCACGCGGCCGATGTAGGCGGCCTCGCCCAGGGCCTCGGTATAGACCACGCCGTGGTAGCTCACATCGGGCTCGTTCAGGCGCCTGAAGCGCGCCTTGTGCCGGGCCCAGGGGAATTTGCCGCTGTCCACGATGGCGCCGCCGATGCTGTTGCCGTGGCCGCCCAGGTATTTGGTCAGCGCATGCACCACGATGTCGGCGCCATGCTCGATGGGGCGCAGCAGGTAGGGGCTGGGCACGGTGTTGTCCACGATCAGCGGCACGCCGTGGTCGTGGGCCACCTTGGCCAGCGCGGCGATGTCGGTCACATTGCCCAGCGGGTTGCCGATGGATTCGACGAACACCGCCTTGGTCCTGTCGTCGATGAGCCTGGCAAAGCTGGCCGGGTCGCGCGGATCGGCGAAGCGCACCGTGATGCCCTGCTGCGGGAAGGTGTGGGCGAAGAGGTTGTAGGTGCCGCCGTAGAGCGTGCTGGCCGAGACGATGTTGTCGCCGGCCTCGGCAATCGCCTGGATGGCATAGGTGATGGCCGCCATGCCCGAAGCCACGGCCACGGCGGCGATGCCGCCTTCCAGTGCCGCCACGCGCTTTTCGAGCACGTCGTTCGTGGGGTTCATGATGCGCGAGTAGATATTGCCCGGCACCTTGAGGTCGAACAGGTCGGCGCCGTGCTGGGCGCTGTCGAAGGCATAGGCCACCGTCTGGTAGATGGGCACGGCCACGGCCTTGGTCGTGGGATCGGGGGAGTAGCCGGCATGTACGGCCAATGTCTCGATATGCATCTGCAACCTTTTATTCACGGAAAGAATCGGGGAAGGGGCTCTGGGACCCGGTGCGAGCGGCCATTATGGGTGGCGGCCGCGGGAAGGGGAAACAACGGATTCGCTATGTGCTTATGCCGCGCAGAATCCGCTGATACACTTTGAAACGAGCCGGCGGCCATGCATGCAACGGCGTGCAGCGGCCCTGTCCTTGAGCGCCCTGACCGGGTTTTGCCAGAGCGAATCGTGAACGTGAATGCCCATCAATATTTCTCGTTGACCGCGCCGGCCGGGGTGATTGCGCTGGGCATGGTGTTGGTCGCCTGCTGGTGGGTGCAGCGCCGCAGCAGGTCCGCGCGCTTTCTGCTGTGGGTGGCAGCAGGCTATGTGCTCCCTTCCCTGGCCATGGGGCTGCAAAGCCTGATGAGCAATGCGCAGCTGAGCCAGTGGTCGCTGTTCACCGCCGTGCTGTACCTGGCCGGGCTCTGGTGCCTGGCCCAGGGCATGGCGCTGCGGGCCGGTATCGGGTCCATCTCCTGGCAGGCCGGGGCGCTGATCTCGGCGGCGACGCTGGCCGGGCTTTACTACCACTCGCGGATGCATGACGACTTGTGGGCGCGCATGCAATGGCTCAATCTGGGCGTTGGCGCCCTGCTGCTGCTGCCCGCGCGCCGCCTGTGGCGGGCCCGGCTGCCTGCCGACCGGCTGGAGCGCCTGCTGCACTGGTCGTTTCTGGGACTGGCGGCCTACCATGTGCTCAGGGCCGCTACCGCGGCCTTGCTGGTGCCCGCCCATGGGCCGATCGTGCTGACGCACTCGGGCTACTGGCTTGCCATGCTGGCCGGCAGCCTGCTGTTTGCCATCTGGTTTTCCGTGCTGCTGCTGGCCTGCTCCATGCGCACCGTCTACATGAGCATGCGCGACGAGCGCAACCGTGATCCCCTGACACGCCTGCTCAACCGCCGCGGCTTCGAGGAGGCCGCCGATGCACTGCTGGGCAACGGACGCAGCGGACCCTGGGTGGCCGTGGTCGGGGATATCGACCACTTCAAGCGCGTGAATGACCGTTGCGGCCATGCCTGCGGCGACCAGGTGCTGCAGGCCGTGTCCGAGTTGCTGATGCAGCAGGTCAGGGAGCAGGACCTGGTGGCGCGCTTTGGCGGCGAGGAATTCGTGCTGCTGCTGGGCCGCGTGCAGTTGCCGGAGGCGGAGAAGGTGGTGCAGCGCATCCGGGAGCAGCTGCGTGCCATGCCGCTGGCCATGCTTCCGCCCGACATGCGCATCACCATGAGCTTCGGCATTGCCGCGGTGCAGACAAGGCAGTCGCTGCGCGCCTCGCTGGACGAGGCCGATGTGCTGTCCTATGCGGCCAAGCAGGCCGGGCGCGACCGCATCCATCTGCAGGCCTTTGCCTGAACAGGGCACCGGGCGAAAGCGCCGTGCGACGGCCCTCAGGCCTGGGGCTGTGCCTGCGGGCCCGGGCGTGGGCGCCTGCCTGGTGCCGGCACGGGGGGCTGCCGGTGTTCCCATCCGGCCAGCGCAGCCTGCACCCGCGCTGCCGCATGTGCATCATGGGCCGCATAGCGGCGTTGCGCTTCGCTGAGCTGGCGCACGGCCCAGTTCGAGGTGCTGGTCTTCTTGGACTTGCGGAAGTTCTGCCCCAGCACCAGCGCCGCGGCCGCCCGCACGCCGACCGAGGCTCCATAGCCATGGCGTTTGAAGACGCGGTCCAGGTCCAGGATGTTGTGCAGCTCCACGCCCAGCTTGCGCGGCAGCGCATGCCTGTCGTTGTCCAGGCCGAAGCCTGCCTTGCAGATGCCTGCGTGGGCCAGCACTTCGCGGGCCAGTTCCACGGCTTGCGGATGGTGCAGCTGCAACAGCCAAGCTTCCTGCTCCGTGGCAAGCTGCACCACATGCGGGCCGGTATCGGTCTGGCTGCTGTGAAACAGCGGCTTGCTCTCGGTATCGAAGCCCAGGACCGTCGCCGACAGCAGGCGCTGGCGCGCCAGCGCGAAATCGGCCTCGGTCTGCGGCACGTGGATGGCGCTGTCGGGCAGGCCTGCATAAGAGGGCAGCAGCGCGGATTCTTCCTTGCTGGGCGGTTTGATTCTGGGCATATGGACGCTATTGTGCAGCCCGGACGCTTCCCCATGCGGCGAGCCGGCGTGGGGCGCTTGCCTTTGTCCCCGGATTGTGGGGATTCTCTTGTGGACAACTGCCCGGGTAACCGCGCAAACCCGCACCGGCTGGAGGTTTGCCTGCAATGCCTAAAAAATCATCATGGGCGTCGGGCGGGGTGAAAGAAGCGCAAGGGCCGGCTGCGATATCCGCCAGGTAGCGGGTCGATGGGCCTCAGTCCGGAAGGGGGAGGGACTCGAGCCGGCAGGGCTTTCGATTGCGCTGCATCAATCTTCGGCGTCCGCATTGCGCTGGCGCAAGTGGCGCTTGATCTGGGGGCGCTGCAGGCGCTGCTCGGGTGCGGCGCCTTCGGTCACACCCATGGCGCGTTGCAGCTGGATGTGAGCGACCAAGCCGCCCGAGGAGGAGTTGGACAGTGCAAAAACGCCGCCCATGCGCTGGACCGTCTTGTCGACGATGGACAGGCCCAGGCCGGCACCGGCCGCTGCCGTGCGCGCCGAGTCGCCGCGGAAGAACGGCTGGGTCAGGCTGGCCAGCTGTTCGGGCGGAACGCCCGTGCCGTGGTCGCGGATGCGCACCACGAGCCAGCTGCCGTTTTCCTTGACGGTCACGTCCACATAGGTGGATTCGGTGTCGGGCGTCTTGCCATACCGGCGCGCGTTCTCGAACAGGTTGGAGATCACGCGGGCCAGTTCCACCTCGTCGGCCAGCACGTACATGCCTTCGGGCACGGCCATGGAAATCTGCAGCTCGCGATGGTCCTGCACGGCATAGACGCAGGAAGAGACCACGGCATGCAGGTCCACGGGGCTCAGCGTCACATGGTCGGGGCGCGCGTAGTCGAGGAATTTGTCGATGGTTGCATCCAGCTGCACGATGTCGGCCACCATGTGCTCGCGCGCGACTTCGTCGTCCACGCTCATTTCGGTTTCCAGGCGCAGGCGCGCCAGCGGCGTGCGCAGGTCGTGCGAGATGCCGGCCAGCATGACCGCGCGGTCCTGCTCCAGCTTGGCCAGTTTCTGGGCCATGCGGTTGAAGCCGATGTTGACTTCGCGGATCTCGCTGGTCACGGCTTCCTCGTCGAGCTGGCTGGCGTCGAAGTCGCCGTCGCGCACGCGGTTGGCGGCGAACGACAGCTGCTTGAGCGGCCGGTTGATCAGCCGCGCGATGGCCGCGGCGCCGATCAGCGACAGCAGCCCGGCCGTGACCAGCCAGATCAGCCAGGTGCGCCCGCTGGCCGGCGTGAAGCGCGAGCGGTCCATGAGCAGCCAGTTGCGGTCGCCATTGATGGTGAAGCCCACCCACAGTCCCGGTTCGCCGTTGACGCTGCGCGCCACGATGGTGCCGTAGCCCAGGCGGCGCGTGAGTTCCTCGGTCAGCCGCTTGCCCAGCGTGTTCTGGTCCAGCAGCTCGAAGCTGTCGCCGGGCTCGCGCGGCAGGATGCGCACGCCTTCCTGGTCGGCCATGGTCTTGATCAGCGAGACGCGGTTGATCGCATCCGAGTGCACCAGGGCCGCCCGGCTCAGGTTGACCAGCGAGGCGATCTGCTGCGCCGTGTGCAGCGTGCGCGGTTCGAAATCCAGCGCGCGCAGTGTCTGCAGCCATGCCAGGATGCTGCCCACCAGCAACAGGGCCAGCAGGCAGAACGTGCGCCAGAAAAGATTCAGCCCCAGGGGCGAGCGCGCGGTCAGGCGCCGCTCGTACTCCAATGGCACGGGGCTGGTGGCGTCGGCGGGCGTGGCGGAAAAGACACTCATGAGCAGCAATGTGCAAATAGCGGTGGGAGCAGGGACGAGCGGCTGTCGCTGAAAATGAGTGGTCGCTTCAATTTCTCTCGGGCGGTGTCATGGTGGGCACCAAGCCTACGCCATGCGCTGCCGCCCGAAGTTACGGGTTGTCTTTGCCGTGACAAACAGGCCACAGCCGCGGCCTGGCGGCCGCCTCCCGGCCCGCGGTCCGGGCAAGGTCGGCACCATACCGCGTTTGGTCTGGCTTTGTCATGAAAAGATGACATTTCCCGAGCAATGAATGTGCTACTGCGGTGAAGGCCAATGGCTGCACGACAGCATGGCCGTGCGTGCATGGGGCCGGTCAGTTCACGCCATCGGGCACGAACACATAGCCCACGCCCCAGACGGTCTGGATGTAGCGCGGCGCAGCCGCATCTTCCTCGATGAGCTTGCGCAGGCGCGAGACCTGCACGTCCAGGCTGCGGTCAAAGGGCTCGAACTCGCGGCCGCGTGCCAGCAGGGCCAGCTTTTCGCGCGACAGCGGCTGGCGCGGGTGGCGCACCAGGGCCTTGAGCATGGCGAATTCGCCGGTGGTCAGCGGCAGTTCCTCGCCGTTCTTCTGCAGTACGCGCGTGCCCAGGTCGAAGGTGAAGGGGCCGAAGGTCACGACCTCGTTGTCGCCCGAAGGCGCGCCCGGCGCTTCCTGCGGCGGGCGGCGGCGCAGCACGGCGTGGATGCGCGCCAGCAGTTCGCGCGGGTTGAAGGGCTTGCCCAGGTAGTCGTCGGCCCCGACTTCCAGGCCCACGATGCGGTCCACGTCCTCGCCCTTGGCGGTGAGCATGATGATGGGGGTGCGGTCATTGGCCGAGCGCAGGCGGCGGCAGATCGAGAGGCCGTCCTCGCCGGGCATCATCAGGTCCAGCACGATCAGGTCCACCGTCTCGCGCAGCAGGATGCGGTTCAGGGCCTTGCCGTCTTCGGCAATCATGATCTCGAAGCCTTCCTGCGTCAGGTAGCGGCGCAGCAGGTCGCGGATACGAGCATCGTCATCCACCACCAGGATCTTGTCGGTACGGTTGTTTGTCGTTGCCATGAACAATCCTCGGTTCGTGATTTGTAACAGCGGCCATTGTTACCAGCTTGGCCGGAAAAGTCAGTCGAAAACCGCCTTGTTTTGCCTTGTGTTACATATTTTGCGTTTAAATTTAGGACGAAAAATGTTTCTTTAGATTTATTGACTCTTGTTTTGCCTGATTGATGCAATTATTGTTGCATCATTGTGATCAATAAGTGGCGGGTGGGCAGGTCTTCTGCGCTCCGCCGGGCGGCGTGCCGAAGCGAAAGGACGGCATGCGGCTGTATCCCTCGGATTCCTTTCATTGCAAAGGTGATGCATGAGCAAGATCTCGAAACAGCTGTCCCGTTCCTGGAGCCGTTCCATGATTGCGGCGACCGCGCTGGCCTGCGCCGGCGGCGCCTGGGCCCAGGGGGGCGACGGTGCGGCGGCGCAGCCCATGAACGTGGTGCAGCTGTCGGCCGAAGGCTCGGTGGACGTGGTGCAGGACCTGCTGGTCGCCACGCTGGCGGCCACGCGTGACGGCCGCGATGCGACCGCGGTGCAATCGCAGTTGCAGAAGGTGGTGGAAGCCGCGCTGGCCGTGGCCCGGCGCAGTGCCCAGCCCGGCCAGATGGATGTGAGCACCGGCAGCTTCGGCATCTATCCGCGCTACGGCAAGGACAACAAGATCGACGGCTGGCAGGGCCGTGCCGAGATCGTGCTGCAGGGCCGGGACTTTGCGCGCATCACGCAGACGGCGGCCCAGGTGCAGGACATGCCGCTGGCCAACATCGGCTTCGGCCTGTCGCGCGAGGCGCGCGAGAAGGTCGAGGGCGAAGCCCAGGCCAAGGCCATCGAGCAGTTCAAGCAGCGCGCTTCCACGCTGGCCAAGAGCTTCGGCTTTGCGGGTTACAGCCTGCGCGAGGTCAGCGTCAACAGCAGCAACAGCGCCATGCCCCTGCCGCGTCCGCACATGATGGCCATGGCGGCCAAGGCCGGCGGCGCCGAGATGGATGCCATGCCCGTGGAAGCCGGCAAGGCCCAGGTCGTGGTCCATGTCTCGGGTTCGGTGCAGATGCGCTGAACGCCGCATGCGCCCATGAAAAAAGGAGCGCATGGCGCTCCTTTTTTCCATGGGTTTGATGCGAAATCGCCTTGGATTCTTTTCTATTCAGGCGCAGGCTGCTTCTTGTTTGATAGCGAAGTCACTGAGCGGCCCAGCCGCCGTCCATGTTCCAGGCCACGCCCCGCACATTGCCGGCCGCGGGCGAGCAGAAGAACACGGCCAGTTCGCCCAGCTCCTCGGGCGTGGTGAACTGCAGCGAGGGCTCCTTTTCGCCCAGCAGCTGCTTGGTGGCCTCCTCGTTGGAGATGCCCTGGGCCTCGGCCTTGGCATCGACCTGCTTTTGCACCAGCGGCGTCAGCACCCAGCCCGGGCAGATGGCGTTGCAGGTGATGCCCGTGGTGGCATTTTCCAGCGCGGTGACCTTGGTCAGGCCCACGATGCCGTGCTTGGCTGCCACATAGGCGGACTTCTGCGCCGAGGCCACCAGGCCGTGCACCGAGGCCACGTTGATGATGCGGCCCCAGTTGGACTTCTGCATGGCAGGCAGCACCAGGCGCGTGGTGTGGAAGGCGCTGGTGAGGTTGATGGCGATGATGGCGTCCCAGCGCTCGGGCGGGAATTCCTCGACGCGGGCCACATGCTGGATGCCGGCGTTGTTGACGAGGATGTCGACCTGGCCGAAGTTGCGCTGCGCGTATTCGATCATGTCCTCGATATCGGCCGCGCGGCTCATGTCCGCGCCATGGTAGGCCACCTGGGCGCCGGCAGCCTTGCCGGCCTTGAGCACCTGGGCGCGCGGCGTTTCCACGTCGCCGAAGCCGTTGAGCACGATATTGGCGCCCTGGCGGGCCAGTGCAGTGGCGATACCGAGGCCAATTCCGCTGGTCGATCCGGTCACGAGGGCGGTTTTGCCTTTCAACATGGGCATACAGGGTCTCCGAATGAATTACGATGCAACACAGCCATTATCGGCGCCGGTTTCGTGAATGCGTGCTCCATGAATCAACCTAAGCTGAATTACGTATCCTGTCCCGGCGCCAGCGCTGCCGCCCCCGCATGGGCGGATGCGCGCCGCCATGCCGAAACCGGCCAGTTGCCCGAGGGCGTGCACCGCATGGCCTATTGGGAATGGAACAACACCGGCGATGCCGGTCATCCCCATGTCATCGTCTGCGTGCATGGGCTTTCGCGCCAGGGGCGCGACTTCGATGCGCTGGCGGCCGAACTGAGCCGTTTCGCGCGCGTGATCTGCCCCGATGTGGTCGGCCGTGGCGAGAGCGACTGGCTGCAGGATCCCCTGGGCTATCAGGTGCCGCTCTATGCGGCCGACATGCTGGCGCTGCTCGTGCAGCTCCATGCGCAGGCGCCCATCCGCACGCTGGACTGGGTGGGCACGAGCATGGGCGGCCTGATCGGCATGGGCATTGCCGCCATGGCGGCAGGACCGGGGGCCGGCCAGGCCGGCCTCTCCCTGCCGGTTCCCGTCCGGCGCCTGGTGCTCAACGATGTGGGGCCGGCCATCGAATGGAAGGCGCTGGAGCGCATCGGCCAGTACCTGGGCAAAAGCTTGCAGTTTCCCAACCTGGAGCAGGCCGCTGCCGCGCTGCGCTTGATATCGGCCGGATTCGGCCCACATAGCGATGGGCAGTGGCTGCAGCTGACGCGGGCCATGGTCAAGCCTTCGCTGCAAGGCGGGGTTGTGCTGCACTACGATCCGCGCATTGCCGTGCCGATGGCGCGCATGACGCCCGAGTCGGCCGCGGCCGGCGAGGCCGTGCTGTGGCAGTTCTACGACCGGATCGCGGCCCGGGTGCTGCTGATCCGCGGCGCCGAGTCCGACCTGCTCTCGCCCGCTACGGCGCGCGCCATGGCGCAGCGGGGGCCGCAGGCGCATTGCACGCAGCTGGAAGGGGTGGGCCATGCGCCGACCCTGGTGGTGCCGGGCCAGGTGGCCCTGGTGCGAAAGTTTTTACAAGGGGATGAGCGCTTGCCGGATACCATGAGTCTTGCCCAACAGGCGCAATCTGACACTTAGGAACGCTGCATGAAAACCAACGATACGGTGCCTGCAGCCGAGGCGTCGTCCCATTCAGCGCCGCGGATCGTCGAACCCACGCCGCAGCTGATCCTGGCCACCGCGCACACCCTGCCGGAGCAGGTCAATGCGCTGGCGCGCGCGCGCGCCTTTGCCGAACCCCTGATTGCCTCCGAGGTCATGGAGACCGGGGAGAACGCCCTGGCCCATGCCGATGCCGTGGCGGCCATCCTCAAGAAGATCGGCGGCTCCGAGACCATGCAGGCCGCCACCTATCTGGTGCATGCCAGCGTGCATCTGAACCGCCCGCAGGAAGTCATCACCAAGGCCTTTGGCGAGAACTTCGCCACGCTGGCCATGGAAACCGTCAAGCTCATGCGCGTGCAGCAGCAGGCGCGTGGCCAGCATGCCCGCGGCGCGGGCCATCAGCATGTGGACGACGAGGCCACGCAGACCGAGAACGTGCGCAAGATGCTGCTGGGCTTCTCGCGCGATCTGCGCGTGGTGCTGCTGCGCCTGGCTTCGCGGCTGCAAACGCTGCGCTACTACGCGGCGGCCAAGCGGCCGGTGTCGCCGGGCATCGCGCGCGAGGCGCTCAACGTGTTCGCGCCGCTGGCCAACCGCCTGGGCATCTGGCAGATCAAGTGGGAGCTGGAAGACCTGTCCTTCCGCTTCCTGGAGCCCGACACCTACCGCGAGGTCGCGCGGCTGCTCGACGAAAAGCGCGTCGAGCGCGAAGCCTACATGGAGCAGATGCGCGCCCGGCTCGAGGCCGATCTGCGTGCGCACAGCATCAGCGCCACGGTGCAGGGCCGGCCCAAGCATATCTACAGCATCGTCAAGAAGATGCGCGGCAAGTCGCTGAATTTCGACCAGCTGTTCGACATCCGCGCCATGCGCGTGATCGTGCCGACCATCAAGGACTGCTACGCGGCCCTGTCCTGGGTGCACGAGCAGTTCACGCCGCTGGAAGCCGAGTTCGACGACTACATCGCCAAGCCCAAGCCCAATGGCTACCAGTCGCTGCATACCGTGGTGCGCGACGAGACGGGGCGCACCATAGAGATTCAGATCCGCACCCAGGCCATGCACGACCATGCCGAGCATGGCGTGGCTGCGCACTGGGCCTACAAGGAAGCCGGCACCAAGGGCTATGCGGGCGTGACGGCGGCCAGCGAGTACGACGCCAAGATCGCCGTGCTGCGCCAGCTGCTGGCCTGGGGCAGCGATCTGGCGGCCACCAACCATCGCGGCCTGTTCGAGGACCGCATCTACGTGCTCACGCCCGATGCCGCGGTGATCGAGCTGCCGCAAGGTGCCACGCCCGTGGACTTTGCCTACTCGGTGCACACCAGCCTGGGCCACCGCTGCCGCGGCGCGCGCGTCGATGGCGCCATGGTGCCGCTGAACACGCCGCTGGAAAACGGCCAGACCGTGGAAATCACCGCGGCCAAGGAGGACCGGCCCTCGCGCGACTGGCTCAATGCAGATCTGGGCTATCTGGTCAGCAATCGCGCACGCGCCAAGGTGCGCGCGTGGTTCAATGCCCAGGCCACCCACGAGACCGTGTCGCGCGGTCGCGAGGCCGTGGAAAAGCTGCTGCAGCGCGAAGGCAAGACGGCCGTCAAGCTTGAGGAACTGGCCGTGCAGCTGGGCTTCAAGTCCGCCGATGCACTGTTCGAGGTGGTCGGCAAGGACGAGTATTCGCTGCGCAATATCGAGGCCGTGCTGCGGCCCAGCGAAGAGGAGCCCGAGCCCGATGAGCTCACGCTGGTGCGCAAGGCCCGCGGGACGGACACGCCCAAGGGCGGGGTGCTGGTGGTCGGCGTCGATTCGCTGATGACCCAGCTGGCCAAATGCTGCAAGCCTGCGCCGCCCGACGATATCCGCGGCTTTGTCACGCGCGGCAAGGGCGTGAGCGTGCACCGGGCCGACTGCTCGAACTTCCGCGAGATGTGCGCGCGCAACCCCGAGCGCGTGATCGACGTGGACTGGGGGCTGCCCAAGACCTCGGAGAAAAGCCTGCCCGTCTATCCCGTGGACGTGGCCGTGGAAGCCACGGACCGCCAAGGCCTGCTGCGCGACATCTCCGAAGTCTTCGCGCGCGAGAAGACCAACGTGATCGGTGTGCAGACTCAGTCCGTCAAGGGCACGGCGTGGATGACGTTCACCGTAGAAGTTTCCGATTCGGGCCGCCTCAACAAGGTGCTGGGCATCGTGGCGGGCGTGGCCGGCGTTCGCTCGGCGCGCCGGCGCTAGGAAGGCTGCGGCTTTTTTGGGGAGCCTGAAAACCGTGCTAGAATCGCGTTCTCGAACAAACACAGGCGCGTAGCTCAGCTGGTTAGAGCACCACCTTGACATGGTGGGGGTCGTTGGTTCGAGTCCAATCGCGCCTACCAAATTCCGCAAGCCAGACCAGTGCTTGCACCGCAAAAGGCCTGCATGAACTGCAGGCCTTTTTGCTTTTGTGGCATGCGCTGGAGCGCATCCGCGGGGAGGGCGGGTCGCATCCTAGAATGGCTTGTCGGCCTGGCGGCATGCCGGGTTCCTGCCCTTTTATCGCCTGCCTATGTCCCATACCTTGATTCATGGAAAACCGCTGTCCGCCTGGATTGCCAGCCATCCGCTGGTCGGGGACCTGACCGCGCTGCGCGAGACGGCATGGTTCAACCCGGCCGTGGCTCCGGCTGCGCAGGCCTTGGGCGATGTGGGGCTGGATGCTGCGGACGTGTCGCATGCCGGCGAGCGGCTGCAGCGCTTTGGGCCGTATATGGCGGCGGTCTTTCCCGAGACGGCGCAGGCCGGCGGCATCCTGGAGTCCGCCATCGCGCCGCTGGATAAGCTGCAGCAGCGGCTGGCGGCCGATGCGGGCCTGCCGCTGCCGGGCCGGCTGTGGATCAAGAAGGACAGCGACCTGCCGGTCTCGGGCTCCATCAAGGCGCGCGGCGGCATCCATGAAGTGCTCAAGCATGCGGAGGACCTGGCGCTGGCGCAGGGCCTGCTGCAGCCGGGCGACAGCTACGAGAAGCTGGCCAGTGCCCGGGCGCGTGAATTCTTCGGGCGCTATCGGATTGCGGTGGGCTCCACGGGCAACCTGGGCCTGTCCATCGGCATCATGGCGGCGCAGCTGGGCTTTCAGGCCACGGTGCATATGTCGGCCGATGCAAGGCCCTGGAAGAAGGATAGGCTGCGCGCCCACGGCGTGAGAGTGGTGGAATATGCCTCGGACTACAGCACGGCCGTCGCACGCGGGCGCGAGCAGGCGGCGGGCGATGCGCTGTGCCATTTCGTGGATGACGAGAATTCGCCCCAGCTGTTTCTGGGCTATGCGGTGGCGGCGCTGCGCCTTGCCCGGCAGTTCGAGCGCGAGGGTATTGCCGTCGATGCCGCGCATCCGCTGTTCGTCTACCTGCCCTGTGGCGTGGGCGGTGGGCCCGGCGGTGTCGCCTTTGGCCTGAAGCTGCTGTTCGGCGATGCCGTGCACTGCATTTTTGCCGAGCCCACGCATTCGCCGTGCATGTTGCTGGGCGTCTATACCGGCCTGCACGAAGAGGTGTGCGTTCAGGACTTCGGCATCGACAACCGCACGGCGGCAGACGGGCTGGCTGTCGGCCGGCCCTCGGGCTTTGTCGGCAAGGCCATGCAGCGGCTCATCGATGGCTATTTCACCGTGGAGGACAGTGCGCTGTTTCGCTTTCTGGCGCTGGCGCACCAGCTGGAAGGCCTGAAGCTGGAGCCTTCCGCCGTGGCGGGCATGCCGGGCATGCTGCATGTGCTGCGCGACAGCGCCTACCTCGCGCGTCTTGCATTGACGCCGCAGCAGCTGGCGCAGGCTACCCACCTGGTCTGGGCCACGGGCGGCTCCATGGTGCCCGAGCCGGAATTCGCCGCCTATCTGCAGCGGGGCAGGGAAGGCTTGGCAAAGCCGGCCGGCGGAATATGAGAAAGCCCGGCCGCAGTGCCGGGCGCACGGGTATCAGCGGCCTATGCCCAGCCGGCGCAGGTCCAGCCGGCCGTCGCGCATGGGCGGGCACCACAGATAGCAGCCGCTCAAAGGTCTGGAAAAGCCGAACAGTGCGTCGCTGATGCCGTCGTCCATGCCCAGCATGCGGCGCATCTGCGCTTCGAAGGCATCGAAGCTGCAGCCGAAGGCCGAGAACATCAGGCCCGCGCGGTCGGCGCCTTGCGGGCTGGCGGACCACCATGGCATGGAGCGGCGCATGACGAAGGCCTCGGGTTCGAAGCTCTCCTGTGCCGTGCGCTTGACGTGGGCGGATGCGGGAGCGTCCTCGAGCTCCTCGTTGTCGCTGAGTCGGCGGCCGATCGCATGGTCCTGTGCTTGAGAAGGCATGGCCTGGAAGGCCGTGAAATCATGCTCCCATTGCTGCAAGGCCCAGCAGCTGCCGCCATCCAGGCCATCGCCCTGGGCCCGGCCCAGGGCTGCCAGTGTGGCGGCATCGCCCGTGGGATTCTCGGAGCCGTCCTCGTAGCCGGTGAGGTCGCGGCCCAGGCCATTGTCGCCGCAGCGGTGCACAAAGGCGTCCACCGAATGCTGCAGGGCAAAGGCCGGCTGCAGTGCCAGTGCCAGGCGGCGCGTGAGCGCCAGCAGCTCGCCGCGGTCCGTGCCACGCAGCCACAGGCACAGTGCCGTGGGAGTGCAGGGAGCCTGGAACCGAGGGCCTTGCAGGGACGGGAATTCACGCAGAAAAGGCAGGGGACTGTCCAGGGCGGCAGCCAGTTGCGGGCCCATGCCCACCACGGCATTGTTGCCGTCCACCAGGGGCTGGAGGCGCTGGAGTGCGGTGCGGATGGCATCGGCGTCGCGGCCGGCGAGGGAAAAGAAAACATAGCGCCCCACGGGTGGCAGCGGTGCAAGTATTCCTGCTTGGTACAGAGGCATGTATTGGTTCTTTTGTCGGGATGAAGGTAGCGGCCTATTGTCCCGCAGCCGCGGGCATGCCGCTGCGATTGCGGGATGGGCTGGGGGCCGTGGCTTGCCGGTCGGCCAGCGCCAGGATCGGGAGAGGAAAAAATTGCGCGGCTTGGCCAAAGCTGGCTTTGTCTGCTGCTATAATTTCAGCTTCAACGACAGGCGCGTAGCTCAGCTGGTTAGAGCACCACCTTGACATGGTGGGGGTCGTTGGTTCGAGTCCAATCGCGCCTACCATACATGGTTTTGCCTGCATGCAGGTGAAGCAAAGAATCCCGCTGCTGGCGGGATTTTTTTTGTCCGCAAACAGAGTGCACCGACCGAAAGCTCATCAATTCATAGCTTTTGGCGCCGGGTATGGCTTGAGTTTGCTGTCATTTCCGCGTGAAATGATGGTGCAGCATGCGCCAGCTGCTTTTGTTTGCATAGCGCAGGCTTTTGCGCCTGCGCTATGACCGGTCAGGGTTACTGCTCGCAATCGACAGGCATGCACTGCCTAAAATCTGTTGCAGCGCAATACCGGCAATGTCCATCCGAAGGAGGAGCGTGCGATGGTGGAAAAAAATCAGGGGGCCGAATCCCAGAGCTCGCAGCGTGTGATCAAGAAGTATCCGAACCGGCGCCTGTACGACACGGATACCTCGTCCTATATCACCCTGGCCGAAGTCAAGCAGATGGTGATGGACAGCGAACCCGTGGTGATCAAGGATGCCAAGACCGGTGAGGACCTCACGCGCTCCATCCTGCTGCAGATCATTCTGGAAGAGGAGGCCGGCGGCGCGCCCATGTTCTCCGAGGCCGTGCTGGCCAACATCATCCGTTTCTACGGCCATGCCATGCAGGGCTACATGGGGTCGTACATCGAGAAGAACGTGCAGCTGTTCACCGATTTCCAGAACAAGCTGGCCGAGCAGTCGCACAACGCCTCGCCCGAGGCCTGGAACCAGTTCATGCGCATGCAGCCGCCCATGATGCAGAACATGATGAGCAGCTACATGGAGCAGTCGCAGAACATGTTCTCGCAAATGCAGGAGCAGATGCAAAAGCAGACCGAGCAGATGCTGGGGGCCTTGGGTATCAAGCGCTAGCGCCTTGGGCGCCCGTAAGGCGGGTGCATTGTCCGATGCCGCTTGCCGACGGGCGAGCGGCTTTTTCTTGGTCCGTTTTTGCCGCTGTGCCAACGAAAAAGA
>NZ_BCNT01000023.1 GCF_001544075.1 Comamonas terrae | reverse complement strand
CTGCAGCTGGGCAGCCTGCCGCCGCTGTCGCTCTACGTGCACCTGCCCTGGTGCCTGAAGAAATGCCCGTACTGCGACTTCAATTCGCATGCCTGGAGCAAGGGCGACGCATTGCCCGAGGACCGCTATATCGATGCGCTGATGGCCGACCTGGAAAGCGCGCTGCCGCTGATCTGGGGGCGCACGGTGCACAGCGTCTTCATGGGCGGCGGCACGCCCAGCCTGTTCTCGCCGCAGGCCATCGACCGGCTGGTCGCGGGGCTGCGCGCGCGGCTGCGCATGGAGCCCGATTGCGAGATCACCATGGAGGCCAACCCCGGCACTTTCGAGAAGGACCGTTTCAAGGCCTTCCGCGCGGCCGGCATCAACCGCCTGTCCGTCGGCGTGCAGAGCTTCGACGACCGCCATCTGCAGGCCGTGGGCCGCGTGCACGATGCGGCGCAGGCCAGGGCGGCCGTGCGCGAGGCCGCCGACAACTTCGAGACCTTCAACATCGATCTGATGTATGCGCTGCCCGGCCAGACGCTGATGGACCTGCAGCGCGACGTGGACACGGCCCTGTCGTTCGCGCCGCCGCACCTGTCGATCTACCACCTGACCATCGAGCCCAACACCTATTTCGCCAAGTACCCGCCCGTGGTGCCCGAGGACGACACGGCCTACGACATGCTGGATCTGATCACCGCGCGCACCGGCGCGGCCGGCATGCAGCGCTACGAGGTCTCGGCCTATGCCCGGCCCGGCCACCAGTGCTTCCACAACACCAATTACTGGCAGTTCGGCGACTATCTGGGCATAGGCGCCGGCGCGCACAGCAAGCTCAGCTTTGCGCACCGCATCGTGCGCCAGGTGCGCTTTCGCGATCCGGCGCGCTACATGGACATGGCGCTGGCCGGCACGCCGCTGGCGCAGGACAGCGAAGTCCGGCGCGCCGACCTGCCGTTCGAGTACATGCTCAACGCGCTGCGCCTGCGCGGCGGCTTTGCGCTGCAGGAGTTCATGGAGCGCACCGGCCTGCCGCTGTCGGCCATCGCCGGGGGACTGGACCAGGCCCAGGCCAAGGGCCTGATCACGCGCGAGCTGGGCCGCGTGGTGCCGACCGAGCGCGGCTTCGACTTTCTCAGCGATCTGCAGGAATTGTTTCTTGCGGACTGACGAGGCCGCGAAGCCAAGAAAAAAGGACGCCTGGAGCGTCCTTTTTTGTCTGGACCACTGGTTCAGCCGCAGCGCGCCGCCGTGATCTGGCCGGCGCTGTTGACGATGAGGTTGAGCCGCTCCTGGTTGTATTCCATGGTCGTGGGCTGGTTCTCGCCGAGCACGCGGGCCACATAGGAGCCGGACTTCTTGCGCGCGGCTTCCACGGTGGCGGCGGTATTGCTCTTGCCCACGAAGGACTGGGCGGCCTGGGCGTTGCAGACCTGAAGCGGGCGCGGCGGCTGCGAGGGCTGGCCGCCACCCGGGCTGCCCATGTTGGCGCAGCCTGCGGCCAGCAGCGCAAGCGCGCCCAGGGCGGCGGCCCATGCCGCACGTGTTGCCTTGCGGGGCTGCTGGGTAGGGGTGAAGCGAGATGGCATGAATGCTCCTTGAATCGCGGACAGGATCGAAGACCCCGAGCTTAGTGGGCCTGGGCGGCCGGTGCTGTCAGCATTGTTTGCAAGACGCCTTGCGCGCAAAAGCATAAAAAGGGAGCGGCTGACGCTTGCTGCCCCGTCATTCCAAGACGAATGTGCATTGAAAATCAGGATTTGACGGCGCTGCCAGCTCTCTTTTCATGAGCGTCAGGGCTTGCATATTGAAACACCGTCGGCTCCAGCTTGTGCGCGCGCAGCTGCCGGGCGGCCTTCTCGGCCTGCCTGGCCGAGGCAAACGGGCCGGTGCGTATGCGCGTGACTTCGCCCTTATTGCTGTGCAGCGTCTGCGCCATGGGCGTGAGCCCGGCGTCCTGCAGCAGCGCCGCGGTGCGCTGCGCATTGGCCTGGTCGGAGAACACGCCCACATTCAGATAGAAGCGCCCGGGCTGCAGCTGTGCCGCAGGGGCTTGCGCACCGGCCTGGGCGGGCTCGGGTGCTGCGCCGGCCTTCGCCGGTTGCGGCACGGGCGCCTGGGCCTTGGGCGGGGCGGATGGGTGTTCCGGCTGCGGTTTCGATGCGGGGGCGGGATCGGGCGGCGGTTCTGCCGCGGCCTGTGGCGCGGGCTGTCCGGCAGGCACTGCAGGCGGTGCGGGCTCGGCATCAGCCGTGGCAGGCCGGGGCACTGGTGAAGGAGCCGGCGCCGGGGCCGATGCGGCAGGTAGGGCGGCGGGAGCCGGGCTGGCAGGAGAGGGTGCAGTTGGCGGCGCGGCATGCTGCTGCGCCGTCAGCCAGGCCAGGCCGGCGCCGGCCGCCGCGGCGATCGGCAGTGCGGCGACCAGTCCGGCCAGGATCTGCTGGCGGGGCGTGCCGGCCTGTGCGGCCAGCTTCTCGTGCGCTTGGGCGACGGTGGCCGAGCCCGTGATGGCGCGCAGTGTCTGCGCGCGGACCTGGCGCCACAGCCAGCCATTGCCCATGAGCCCGGGCACGGCCACGGCGGCCAGCCATAGCGCGGCGGCCACGCCATAGGCCATGGGCGCAGGCATGGATGGCCGGATGCCCCACCACCAGGCAAGCGCCGCCACGGCCACGCAGCCCAGGTAGCGGCCGGCTTCGGTCCACAGGCCGCGCCAGCAGCACCAGGCCAGGGTGAAAAAACCGGCGGCCGCATTCCAGCTGGGCAGTCCCTTGTCCAGCGCGTCGAAGCGCGCGAACTGGCGCAGGTAGTAGGCGCGCGAAGAAGCGCGCGTGCGCGGCCCCAGGCGGCTGGCATAGAGCTGGGGCAGCAGCCCGGTTTCCTCGTCGTAGGGCGGGCCGGCGGGGGCATCGGATGCCCCTGGCGCGCCGCCCTGCGTGCTGTGCTGCAAGGCATAGGCAGCGGCCGCAAAGGCGCCGGCCACCGAGGGCGGCAGGCGCGAGGTGCCGGACGCCGCGCCGGATGCTGCGGCATGGGCGTCGGCAGCCGTGCCGGAGGCAGGGGGGTGCGAAGAGGCGAGGGAGACGGTGTCCGGAGCGGAGGCCATGGGCGCAGATTGTGGCATGCCGCCATGGCGCCGCCATCGGGGCCGCCCGCAGGGTGGCGGCCGGCAAGCCCTTCAGGATTTCACAAATGTCACCAATTCGGCGGCCGAAATGACTTTTAAACTCTTCGCCTTTTGTAGCACGCGCCCATTGCGGAACATGCCCGGGCGCGATGGACAGGGTCAACAGGGCGACATGCCCGGGAGTTTGGGTTTTCATGCAGCAGCAGTACGAGTGGCAGTTCTTCCGCGCCGGCGAGGTGGACCAGGTGGTGATCCGCACCGGCCAGGACATTGCCCACATAGGAGAGCTGGACCAGAAGCTGTGGGTGGCGCTGGCCTGTCCCACGCGGGGCATCGAGTTCGACAGCGCGACGCTGGATCTGATCGATACCAGCAAGGACGGGCGCATCCGCCCGCCCGAACTGGTGGCCGCCTGCGAGTGGGCCGTGTCCTGCGTGCGCGATCCGCAGGTGCTGGCCGATGGCGGTGATGTGCTGCAGCTGGCCAGCATCAACGCCGACACCGAGCAGGGCGCACTGCTGCTGTCCGAGGCGCAGCGGGTGCTGGCTCTGGCCGGGAGCCCCGAGGCCACGTCGCTGACGCTGGCCCAGGTGCAGGAGCGCCTGGCTTCGCTGCAGGCCCTGCGCTTCAACGGCGACGGCGTGATCAGCGCCGCCACGGCAGGAGGCGACGAAGCGCTGGCCGCGCTGATCTCCCGCATCCAGGAAACCTATGGCGCCGTGGACGGCTGCGATGGCGTGCCCGGCATCGACCGCGCCAAGGCCGAGGCCTTTTTTGCCGATGTGCAGGCACTGCAGGCCTGGTTTGCCCAGGCCGCCGAGCTGGGCTGCCATCTGCAGCCGCGGGCGCGTGCGCTGGCCGCGGCCGAGGCCGTGAATGCAGTGCAGGCCAAGGTGGACGACTTCTTTGCGCGTGCGCGGCTGGTGGAGTTCGATCCCCGGGCGCAGCTGCCGCTCAATCCCACGGAAGAGGGCTATGCGGCCCTGGGCCAGAGCGTGCTCAGCGGCAGCTCCGAAGCGATTGCGGCGCTGCCGCTGGCTTCCGTCACCGGCGAACGCCGCCTGCCGCTGGTGCAGGGCGTCAATCCCGCCTGGGCCGCTGCGCTGCAAGTCCTGCGCGAGCAGGCGGTGGAGCCGGTGTTCGGCCATGCGCTGACGGTGCTGGACGAAGCGCAGTGGGAGCAGCTCAAGGCCAGGCTGGCCCAGTGCCAGCAATGGCTGGCCGCGTGCCCGGCCACGCCGCTGGGCGCGCTGACCGAAGCACAGGTGCAGGAACTGCTGGACAGCGGCCTGCAGGCCGCACTGATGGCGTTGCTGGCGCAGGACGAGGCGGAGAAGGAGCACAGCCTGCAGGCGCAGGCGCTGGAAAAGCTGATCCGCCTGCAGCGCGACCTGCTGGCGCTGCTCAACAACTTCGTTTCGTTCTCCTGCTTCTACCGCCGCGAGGGCGCGGCCTTCCAGGCCGGCACCCTGTTCCTGGACGGGCGCAGCTGCGACCTGACCGTGGAGGTGGCCGACGCGGGTGCGCACGCGGCGCTGGCCGCCATGGCCAAGACCTATCTGGCCTATTGCGAATGCCGGCGCGGCAGCGAGAAGAAGACCATCGTGGCGGCCTTCACGGCCGGCGATGTGGATTTCCTGTTCGTGGGCCGCAACGGGGTTTTCTATGACCGTGCCGGCAACGACTGGGACGCCACCATCGTCAAGCTCATCGACAACCCCACCAGCATCGGCCAGGCTTTCTTCTCGCCGTACAAGAAGTTCCTGCGCATGGTGGAGGAGCAGGTGGCCAAGCATGCGGCGGCCAAGAACGACGTGGTCAATGCCAGCCTCGGCGACAGCGCGGCCAAGCTCGCGACGGCGCCCAGGGACCTGGCGCCTGCGGCCGCGCGCAAGACGGACGTGGGCACGGTGGCCGCCATCGGCGTGGCCCTGGGCTCGCTGAGCGCCGTGGCGGTGGGCATCTTCGGCAAGTTCATCGAGCTGGGCCCGTGGATTCCGGTGGCCCTGCTGGGCATCATCCTGGCTATCTCCGGCCCCAGCATGATGATCGCCTGGCTCAAGCTGCGCCAGCGCAGCCTGGGCCCGATCCTGGATGCCAGCGGCTGGGCCATCAACGGCCGCATGAACATCAACCTGAGCCTGGGGCGCAGCCTGTCGCAGACGGCCAAGGTGCCCTTGAACGCGCGCCGCAGCCTGGCCGATCCCTATGCCGACAGGCACGGCCTGCGCAACACGCTGTGCGCGCTGGCCGTGCTGGCCGCGGCCCTGCTGCTGGCCTGGCGCATGCACTGGCTGGACGGCGTGCTGCCGGCGGGCTGGCAGCACGGTGCTTCCACCGCCGCGGCTGCGCCCACGGCCGAGCCGGCGCCGGCCGCTTCTGCGGTATCAGTTGCACCCGCTGCAGCGGCTCCGGACGCCGCCGCGGCACCCGCTTCTAAGTAAGGCAATTTGATAAGGCAAGTTCTTCGCCGGCACGATGGCGGACCTGCCGGCGGATAATGGCCGCTCATGTGAGCCGAGGGTCCGCAAGGGCCGGGCTCGCAGCCCATGGATGGGCACCTTTTGGTAGCCGTTCGCCAGAACCTTGAAAGCGCAGAAATCTCCGTGGTTTTTGCGTTTTTTCTCTGGTGCTTCGGAAAATGCGCCGCGCCCACCCGCGCGGCGGGAAAGCAAGGCATGAGCTGGCAAGACTTCAAACACCAATACCTGGTGCGCTTCTGGTCGCCCGTACCCGCAGTGATTGCGGCAGGCGTTCTCTCCGCGTACTACTTCGGCATCACCGGCACCTTCTGGGCCGTGACCGGCGAATTCACCCGCTGGGGCGGGCATATCCTGCAGTTCCTCGGCGTGGACCTGTCCGGCTGGGGCTACTTCAAGGTCATCGGCCTGCAGGGCACGCCGCTCACGCGCGTCGACGGGGTGATGATCATCGGCATGTTCGTGGGCTGCTTCTCGGCCGCGCTGTGGGCCAACAATGTCAAGCTGCGCCTGCCCAACCACCGCATCCGCGTGTTCCAGGCCATCGTCGGCGGCATCATCGCGGGCTTTGGCGCGCGGCTGGCCATGGGCTGCAATCTGGCGGCCTTCTTCACGGGCATTCCGCAGTTCTCGCTGCATGCCTGGTTCTTCGCGATAGCCACGGCCATCGGCTCGCTGGCAGGCGCCAAGGTCAGCCTGCTGCCCGTCTTCCGCATTCCGGTGAAGCTGCAGAAAGTCAGTGCGCCGCAGCCGCTGGGCCGGCGCGAAGCCCAGGCCCGGCGCCGCTTTCGCATCGGCATGGCGCTGTTCCTGGCCTTCGTGGTCTGGGCCGTGGCCAAGGTCTTCGACGCGCCCAAGCTGGGTTTTGCCGCGCTGTTCGGCCTGGCCTTCGGCCTGATCATCGAGCGTGCGCAGGTCTGCTTCACCTCGGCCTTCCGCGACCTGTGGATCACGGGCCGCACGCAGATGGCCAAGGCCATCATCGCGGGCATGGCCGTGGGCACCATCGGCATCTACAGCTATGTGCAGCTGGGCATGGATCCCAAGATCTTCTGGGCCGGACCGAACGCCGTGATCGGCGGCCTGCTGTTCGGCTTCGGCATCGTGCTGGCCGGCGGCTGCGAGACGGGCTGGATGTACCGCGCCGTCGAAGGCCAGGTGCACTACTGGTGGGTGGGCCTGGGCAACATCATCGGCTCCACGCTGCTGGCGCTGGTCTGGGACGACATCGCGCCCGTGATCGCCGTCAACTACGACAAGGTCAACCTGCTGCGGGAGCTCGGCCCCCAGGGCGGGCTGCTGGCCACCTATGCGATGCTGGGCGTGGCGCTGGCCCTGGTGCTGTGGTGGGAAAAGCGCTTCTTCGCCCAAAAGCAGCGTGCGGCCGCCGCGCTGCAGGCAGCCTGAACAACCAAGGAATCCTCATGAGCCAACCGCAATACGTGCCCGATTTCCGCCTCGACATGGTGGGCGAGCCCTGTCCCTATCCCGCCGTGGCCACGCTGGAGGCCATGCCCCAGCTGCTGCCCGGCCAGATCCTGGAAGTGGTGTCGGACTGCCCGCAGTCGATCAACAACATTCCGCTCGACGCCAAGAACCACGGCTACGAGGTGCTGGAGATCCAGCAGGACGGGCCGACCATTCGGTACCTCATCCGTAGATGAGGTTGCTCCCCCGAAGCGGCTTTGCCTGGGCGGCCCCGCCGCTTCCCCCTAGCCGGGCGCTCTCTTTCTACGCGCTGCGCGCTACGGGAGGGGGACGATGCCTTCAGCTAGGCGCCCCCGCCGCGAGGCGGCTCTTGGTCGGCATCTCTGAGTTGGGTCGCGCCGGTTTAAGCGCTGTGCTCTGAATCACCGTTCGAGAATTTCGCCATGACACAAAAAATCGTTGTGATCGTCCATGCCGCGCCTTATGGCAGCGAGCGCTGCCTGTCCGCCCTGCGCGTGGCCATGGCCTTGCGCGGCCACGATGCGCGGCCCGAGGTCAAGCTGTTTCTGATGTCCGACGCCACCGTGGTGGGCCTGCCCCATCAGCACGACGGCGCGGGCAGCGGCCTGCAGGCCATGGTCGAGCAGCTGGTGGCCGAGGGCGTGACCCTCAAGCTGTGCCGCACCTGCGCGCTGGCGCGCGGCCTGGCCGAGCTGACCCTGATCGGGGGCGTGGAAATCGGCACGCTGCCCGAGCTGGCCGACTGGACGCTCGAAGCCGACAAGGTCATCACCTTCTGACCGGTACTCTCAAAAAAGAGAGCTGCCTGCGCCCGTTTCTTCTCGTCTTCGTGGATGAATCCATGCCAACGATCGGGATGAAAGGCGCCGGCAGCTCATTTTTTATGAGCATCAGGCGCGGGGCAAGTGCACGTTGGCCAGCAGCGGCATGCCCGTGCGGCGCGTGAATTCCTCGTAGCTGATCGGCGGACCCATGCGCGTGTCGGCGCTGTTGGCCTGCCAGTAGACCCAGCTGCGGCCCGTGGTGGCGTCGTAGACCAGCTTGAACAGGTAGTCCGGCACATGCACCTGGTTGGCGCCGATGGTCTGGACCGGGCCGCTGAACACCGGGCCCGTGAACACGAACACATCGCCCTGGGCGCGCAGGGCGTACTTGCGCGTGTCCTCCTCCACCTTGGCCCACACGCCGGCGTTGTGCACCTGGTTCTGCGGCACCATGTTGGCCAGGCTGAAGCTCTGGGCCATGGCCTCGGGCGAGGCCATGTCCGCGGCCGGCGCCATGTGGCCGCGCGAGAAGCCCGAGCGCTTGTAGTCGTCGAGCTCCGAGCGTTCCATGCGCGGCAGGCGCGCATCCGCATAGAACTTGTCGGTGCGCTGCAGCCCCTGGCCCTGCAGCAGCAGCTGGCGGTTGAGGCGTTCGGCCACGAAGACCGGCGTCTTGGTCAGCCCGCTGTGCAGCACGGCAAAGCCGCTGAAGCATAGCTCGCGCTGCTGGGGCTGGACCTGCAGCGACGGCGCGCGGCCGCCGGGAAAGAACTGCGGGCAACTGGCGAAGGAAGTGGCCGACGAAGCGGCCGTGCGCGTGGGCTGGCCGGCCGTGGTGCCCGACGGCCTGTGGTGGCCCGCGCTTGCCGTGCCCTGGCCGGCGTGGCCTGGTGCAGGCCGGTGCGTGTTGCCGGTGTCCGCAGGCCAGCCGGATTTGCGCAGGCTTTCGAGCGCCGGAATATGGATGGCCGAAAGCGCGGCGGCGCCGAGCTGGCCAAGGCTCCAGTGCGGATTGAAACTGCAGCTGGCAATCTGGAAGCTGGCCAGCGCCGCGGCCAGCGCCGAGGCGGAAAACTTCTGGAAGCGGCTGAAACCCGAGCGGGTTTTCTTCTTGGCGGAACTGCGCTTGCGCGCTGGCGTATTTTTGTTCTTGGCGGTCGTCATGCAGTCGGCGATGGTACGCCGACAATGCCTGTGAAAACCGCTGCTGCGCCTTTGCAGACGCAGTTTGTTGCTATGGTTATGAAACCGTGTGTTTCATCGGCCGCCGCGGGATGCCGGCGGCGCACCGCCCGGCTGCGGCATGCTCCGTCAGCGGGCCCCGCTTTCGCGCAGCCGGGCCTGGACGGGCAGCCCGTAGGTCAGCGGCAAGGCCCCGAAGCGCTCGGCCGAAACGGGCGGGCTCAGCAGGTAGCCCTGCCAGGCATGGCAGCCATGGGCCTGCAGGAACAGGCGCTGCGCCTCGGTTTCCACGCCTTCCGCGATCACATGCAGGCCCAGGCTGGTACCCAGCGCGACGATGGTGCGCGCAATGGTGGCATCGTTGGGATCGGTGAGCACGTCGCGCACAAAGCCCTGGTCGATCTTGAGCTGGTCCAGCGGCAGGCGCTTGAGATAGGACAGCGAGGAGTAGCCGGTGCCGAAGTCGTCCAGCGCAAACCCCACGCCATGGGCCTTGAGCTCGCCCATCTTCCGGATGGTGTCCTCGAGGTTGTCCAGCAGCAGTCCTTCGGTGAGCTCCAGCTTGAGCTTGTGCGGGCGTGCGCCGGCGCTGGCCAGCGCGGCCAGCACCTGGCCGACGAAGCCCGGCTGGCGGAACTGGCGCGGGCTGACGTTGACGGCCAGCGTGAGATGGGCCAGCCTGGGCTCCTGCGCCCAGGTGGCGAGCTGCCGGCAGGCGGCCTGCAGAACCCATTCGCCCAGCTGCAGGATCAGCCCGGTTTCCTCGGCCAGCGGAATGAAGACCGCCGGTGAGACGTAGCCTTCGCGCGGATGGCGCCAGCGCAGCAGCGCTTCGCAGCCGCAGACGGAGTTCCCCTCCACCTGGGGCTGGTAGAACAGCTCGAACTGGCCGCCGGCAATGCCGGCGCGGATGTCCGCCACGAGCCGGGCCCGCGCCCGCACCACGGCCTGCAGCTGCGGGTCGTAGAACTCCAGCGCATTGCGTCCCGTGGCCTTGGCCTGGTACATGGCCAGGTCGGCGCGCTTGAGCAGGTCGGAGATCTGTTCCTGCGCTCCCGAGAAGACCGTCACGCCGATGCTGGCCGTGGCATGGAAGGCCTCGCCCTCGAGCGGATAGGGCTCGCGCAGCAGGGCCAGGATGCGCGAGCCTTTTTCGCGCGCCAGCGCCTGGGCCTGTCCGGGGCTGTCGGCCAGGTCCTCGAACACGACCACGAACTCGTCGCCGCCCAGGCGCGCCACCATGTGGCGGCCGGCAGTCCCGTTGCGCAGCCGGCGCGCCACCTCGCACAGCAGCGCATCGCCCTGGTCATGGCCGCGCGTGTCGTTGAGTGTCTTGAAGTTGTCGATGTCCAGCAGCAGCAGCGCCCCCCAGCCGTTGCGGCGCGCCTGGGCGTCGAGCACCTGCTGCAGGTGGTCGCGCAGCATGCGGCGGTTGGGCAGATGCGTCAACGGGTCGTAGTAGGCCAGGTGGCGGATCTTGTCCTCGGCGGCCTTGCGCTGGCTCAGGTCCACCATGGTGACCAGGTAGTCTTCGTCCAGCGCTATGCCGGCGATCTCCACCAGCCGCATCTGGCCGTTCTTGCAGCGGATCTCGTATTCGCGGGCGGGAATGTGGCCGTTGCTCTGGCGCGCCTGCATGCAGTCGGCGAGCCAGCTGCGGCGGGCGTTCTCGCGCACCTGCGGATCGGGATAGACCTGGCGCCACCATGCCTCGGCATTCGGTATGTCCTCGACGCTGTAGCCGCAGATCTGGACATTGCAGTCGTTGCTGAAGGTAAAGCGGCCGTCCTCTCGCACGATGCTCAGTCCCACGGGCAGATGGCGCAGGATGTTGCGCAGATAGCGTTCGCTGTCGCGCAGGGAGTCCTCGAGCAGCCGGCGCGCCGTGATGTCCTGGACCACGGCAATGTAGTACAGGCCTTCCTCGTCCTGGGCGCCCATCGACGAGACGGAAAGGTCGATCCAGATTTCGCGCCCGTCCTTGCGCCGCAGGCATTTTTCGAGCTGGTATTCGCGGATCTCGCCGGACTTGAGCCTTTCCAGCTGTTCCAGGTCCCTGTCCAGGCCCTGGACATGGGAAAGGTCCAGGAAGCTCATGGCGTAGAGCTCTTCCAAGGTATAGCCGAGGATGGTGCTGTAGCGCTCGTTCATGCGCACGGCCCGCCCCGTGGCCATCTGCACCTGGGCGACCCCGACGGCCGCCTGGTTGAAGATGGCGCGCAGGCTGCTTTCGCTTTGCTGCAAGGCCTCGCTGGAGATTTCCGCTTCCTGCAGGGCCTGCATGCGCAGGCGCACCAGCAGCGTGACGAGGGCGGCAAGCAGCAGGGAGATCGCCATGCCCATGCCCGCGATCCAGTGGGGTGCGAATTTTTCCGTCGTGGACAGCGCCACGCCCACGGGCCTGAACACCAGGCGCCAGCGCCGGCCATGCAGCTGCAGCTCCTGTGTCTCCTGCGGTCCGGCAGCGGGCCAGTCCGCAGAGGCATACAGCGGCTGGGGCGGCGCATGCGGCCGGCCCATGGGCCCTGTGTCGTCGATGCGCACCGCGACGTTGTTGAGAAAGCCGTTGGCATGCACGGCGCGGACCATGTCGGCGACACGGATGCTGACGGCCGCCGTGCCGAGGAAGTCTTCGCTGAGGCTGGCTGCATTGCCGGTCTTGAAGACCGGTGCCCTGAGCACGATGCCGGTGGGAAGATCGCTTTCCTGCACCAGCGTGAACGGCGCCGACAGGGCGGTGCGGCCGGTGCCGCGCGCCACCAGCTGGGCTTCGAGGTTGGCCGGCTGCGACGTGATGTCCAGGCCCGGCACGCCGCTGTTGCCTTCCATCGGCCACACATATTCGTTGATGTGGTAGTCGGCATGCCAGTAAGCGGGATGCACGGGATTGAACGCCTCGCCCGCCGGGGCCTGTGCGCGCCGCCGCAACTCGAAAGCGCTCAGTTGCTCCAGCGGAACCCAGCGCGCGAACGAGAGGTTCTTGATTTCAGGATAGTGGCGCTGGAGATTGCGCTCGGCCACGATGCGGTCGAATTCGCGCCGGCTCAGGTGGGGCTTGAGCAGGAACAGGTCCCGCAGGCCGTTGACGACTTCCGTATAGGCATTGAGGCGCTGCGAAAGGGCGTTGGACGAGGCGCGCACCTCTTCGGTGAACCGCAGCTGCGCCAGCGTCTCGCTGGATTTGCGCTGCAGATGAGCGAGCCAGAAAGTCAGAGCCAGTCCCAGCACGGCCACTGCAATACCTGGCAGCCACTGTGTTCGTGCGCGTCTGGAAGTAGGGACTGTCATGGGCAGGGTGCCGCAGCATACGGCGCGCGGACAAGGCCTGTGTCTGGAGCTTTTGTTTCATTGTGACACTTTGATTGTATTTTGATACATATGTAGATACCCCAACCCGCAAGCTGCCAGGAGCTGCGCCCGTGCTGGCGGCCCCATGAAAAAAGCCCTGCGGGTCGGGGCCGGCAGGGCTTGCAACATCCAGGGTCGTGCCTCAGTGGCGCCGGGCCGTCGCCTCGGGATCCAGGATCTGCGGCAGCGCGCATTGCAGGCCGCTGTCGCTCATGGCGATGTCGTGTTCCTGCTTGGCGGTTTCCACCGACATTTCGCGTGGCAGGGGCACGCCGTTCTTGACGGCCAGGATTTCGGCCATCACGCTGACGGCGATCTCGGCGGGCGTCTTGCTGCCGATGTACAGCCCGATGGGGCCGCGCAGCCGGGCCAGCGAGACCTCGGTCTCGCCGAAGTGCTCGATCATGCGCTCGCGCCGCGTGTGGTTGTTGCGCCGCGAACCGATGGCACCCACATAGAAGGCGGGGCTGTGCAGGGCTTCCAGCAGGGCCAGGTCGTCGAGCTTGGGATCGTGCGTGAGCGCAACAATGCAGCTGCGCGCATCGGGCCTGAAGGCCGTGACGGCATCGTCGGGCATGTCCGTGATCTTGTGGACCTGGTCCACCGACCAGCTGCCCATGTATTCCTCGCGCGGGTCGCACACCGTGACCGTGAAGCCGTTGAACAAGGCCATGGTGGCCAGGTATTCGGCCAGGGCGCCGGCGCCGATGAGCAGCATGCGGTAGCCGGGGCCCAGGTGGTTGACCAGCGTGTGGCCGTCGAACTCCAGGGCTTCGGGCTGCCCGGCCGCCTGCAGCGTGACGGCGCCGGTTTCGCAATCCACACGGCGCTCCACCAGCGAGCCGCTTTCGAGCCGGTCGACCAGCTGCTGCAGGCTGGCCGCGTCGGGGTTGAATTCCAGCAGCAGCTCCAGCGTGCCGCCGCAGGGCAGGCCGAAGCGGTGGGCCTCGTCGGCGCTCACGCCATAGCGCACCAGCTGGGGCGTGCCCTCGGGAATGCCGGCACCGCCCAGTGCCCGCGTGTGGCGGGCGATCAGGTCGTCCTCGATGCAGCCGCCCGATACGGAGCCGATGGCACGGCCGTCTTCGCGCAGCGTCATCATGGAGCCGACGGGACGCGGGGACGAGCCCCAGGTGCGCACCACGGTGGCAAGCAGCGCGCGCTGGCCGGCCTGGCGCCAGTCGCGCAGGGCCTTGAGCACCATGACGTCGATATTGTCCATTTGGGGTCCTTTGTCGCAGGGGCCGCAGCAGTGCAGCGGCGGGGCAGTCCAAGGCATTTTCCCTCAGCCCTGATGGTCTGTGCAGGTGGCGGCCCACCGGCCCTGGGGAGAGCATGTCTGCAGCCGGAGTGTTCGCCGTACGGCCGGGCAATGCAAGAAAAAAGGCCTTTCCGCCAACCCCAGTCTTGGCCGCAGCTGCGGCAGGGGAGCGAAAAGGCCGGTTGCGCTGGCCCTGGCTGGCCATCGGCCGGCGCAGGGCTGGGCCTGCCAGGGATCAGTGCGCGGCCGTCTGCTGGCGCAGCTGGCCCACCTTGGCCGGCAGATCCTTCCACTCCTGCAAGCCATACTGCGCGCGCATGGTGTTGAGCAGCGTGGCGATCTGGGCGTCGCTCAGGCTGTGGCGGAAGGCCGGCATGGTGCCCAGGTCGGGGTGGGCAGGTTTCTGTATGCCCTCCAGCACGGACAGGATGGCATTGTCGGGCGAGGCGGCATGCAGGCTGGTGTTCAGCGCCAGCTGGGGGCGCACGCCGAAGGTGCTGCCCGAAGGATCGGCACGGTGGCAGCCCATGCAGGCGCCCTGGTAGAGGCGGTAGCCTTCGGCGTCCAGTGCCAGCTTCGGGGTGGCGGTCTTTTCCCGGATCAGCGCCTGGGCGTCGCCGGCAGGCGCCTTGGCGTCGCGGTAAGACATCAGATAGGTGGCAATCGCGTTCAGGTCCTCGTCCGACTGCTGCGACAGGCCATGGGCCACGGGCGCCATGGGGCCGGCCGCCACGCCGTGGCGCGGCGAGAAGCCGTTCTTCATGTAGGTCACCAGGTCCGCATGCGTCCACGGCAGGGGCGAGGGCGACTTCGCGGTCAGGGCCGGCGCATCCCAGCCTTCGGCGCTGCCGCCGGCAAAGTGGAATTCGCCGGTCTTCTCGGCCGCCAGGCCGTTGCGCGGCGTGTGGCAGGCGCTGCAGTGGCCCAGGCCTTCGACCAGGTAGGCGCCGCGGTTCCATTCGGGCGCCTGCGTTTCGTCGTCCTTGACCACACCGGGCTTGAGATACAGCCAGTTCCAGGCGGCAATGCCGCGGCGGATGTTGTAGGGGAAGCCCAGCGCGGTCTTGGGCGGCGTGTTCTGCACCGCCGGCTCGCTCATCAGGTATGCATAGAGGGCCTTCATGTCCTCGTCGGTCACGCGGCTGAAAGCCGTGTAGGGGAAGGCCGGATAGAGGTAGTTGCCCTCGCGGTCCACGCCATGGCGCATGGCGCGCTCGAAGGCTTCGAAGCTCCAGCTGCCGATGCCGGTCTGCGCATCGGGCGTGATGTTGCTGGTGTAGATGGTGCCGAAGGGGCTGGGCATGGCCAGGCCGCCGGCATTGCGCTGGCCGCCGGCAGCGGTGTGGCAGACGGCGCAGTCGCCCATCTCGGCCAGCAGCTTGCCCTTGGCGATCTGCTGGGGCGAGAACTCGGCCGTGGGAATGCCGGCCTGCGGAGCGATTTCGCCCTGGTGGGTAAGCGCCAGGCCGGCTGCGGCCAGCACGGCCACAAGGGCCAGGCCGCCGGCAACGATTTTCTTGAACGTTCGCATGGTTGTGTTCTTTGTCTTGTGGGTCACTTGGACGAAGCGGCAGCCGGTGCTGCAGCCTTGGCGGCCTTGAGCGCTGCCAGCACGCGGCTGGGCGTGAACGGCACTTCGAACAGCCGCACGCCGGTGGCGTCGAAGATGGCGTTGCCCACGGCGGCGGCGCTGGGCACGGAGGCCGATTCGCCGGCGCCCATCGAGGGCTCGTCGGGACGCTCGACCAGCAGGGAGTCGATCTCGGGCAGCTCGTCAAAGCGCAGGATGGGGTAGCCGCCCCATTCCAGCGAGGTCACGCCCTGCTTGTCGAAGGTCACGAACTCCTTGAGCACGCGGCTGGTGGACTGCACCACGTTGCCGTGCACCTGGTGGCGCACGCCGGCGGGATTGACCATGGCACCGGTATCCTGGGCGACAAAGACCTTGTCCACCTTGACTTCGCCGGTCTCGCGGTCCACGGTCACATCGACCACCCAGGTCGCCCATGCCGCGCCATAGCCCGGGAACTTGCTGTGGAAGTAGCGGGCATAGGCAAAGCCGCGGCCCTTGACCAGGCGCTGGTCCGCGGGAGCCGGGTTGCGGTGGGCCGGGCCTTCCACCCAGCCGCACTGCTTCCTGGCTTCCTGGATCAGCGCCACGGCGCGCGGATCCTTGAGATAGCGCAGGCGGTACTCGATAGGGTCGGCCTTGGCCAGGTAGGCGCATTCGTCGATCCACGATTCGTGGGCGAACACATTGGGCAGGGCCGAGACACCGCGCATCCACGAGGCGCGCACGATGGGCACGGCGTCCTGCGAGATCACGCGCATCTTGGGGTATTCGTACTGCGGAATGGCCGTGCGGTCGCCCATCTGCTGCGGATCGACCTTGGCCGAGACCTTGCCTGTCAGGATCAGGGCCAGCGCAGACGCGTTGTTGGACGGGTAGCAGGTGCGCAGCTCGTAGGCTGCCACATTGTTGTGCTCGTCGAGGCCGCCGCGGATGCGGATCAGCTGGCCCGTGCCCTTGGGCTCCCAGCCGGCTTCCTGCTCGCGCATCAGCTGCACGCGCACGGGCTTGCCCACGGCGGCGGCCAGCAGCACGGCGTCGGAGGCCACATCGTCGGCGCAGTTGCGGCCGTAGCAGCCCGAGGCTTCCATGCGGGTGACGTTGATGTTGTCGGCCGCCACATCCATGAGCTTGGCCACGTCGTTGCGCACGTCATGCGGGTTCTGCGACCCGGTCCAGACCTGGATCCTGCCGCCGCTCACTTCGGCGACGGCGCAGGAGGGACCGATGGAGCCGTGGATGTGATAGGGCCACACATACTCGCGCGCCAACGGGGTCTTGGCCTGCTCCAGGGCTTGCAGCGAGCCTTCGTCCTCGCGCAGCATGCGGTCGGTCTTGGGATGGTCGGCCAGCGTCTTGTGCAGGCCGGACAGCGACAGGTCGGGCAGGCCGGCCCATTCCTTCCACTGCACCTTGAGCTGGCGCATGGCGGCAATGGCCTGCTCCTCGCGCTCGGCCACCACGCCCACGAAGTCGCCCTGGACCACGACCTTGACGATGCCGGGCAGGTGGGCAATGGACTTCTCGTCCACCGACACCAGGCTGGAGCCCAGCGGGGCCGATGCATCGGCGCCCGTGTAAGGCGGGCGGATCACGCGGCCGTGCAGCATGCCGGGCACGCGCAGGTCATGGATGTAGGTGAGCGCACCCAGCACCTTGTTGGGGATGTCCACGCGCTGCACGCTCTTGCCGATGTATTCGAAGCCCGACTTGCGCAGCTCGATCTTGTCGTCGATGGGCAGCTGCAGGTCCTGGCCCTGCACCAGCGCGCCGTAGCCAATGCGCTTGCCCGCGCCGAGCACGAAGCCTTTTTCGGTGGTGAGGCGCTCTGCGGGCACGCCCAGCTTCTCGCTGGCCAGCTTGACCAGCAGCTGGCGCACCTGGGCCGCCGCCTTGCGCATGGGCAGCGAGGACACCTGGATGGTGTTGCTCGCAATCGTGGGGCCCAGGTCCGGCGTGCGGGCCGTGTGGCCCAGCACCATGGTCACGGCGGCAAAGTCCACATGCAGCTCGTCGGCCACCAGCTGGCCCAGGGCGGTGCGCACGCCGGTGCCCAGGTCGACGTGGCCGTTGTAGGCCGTCACCGAGCCATCGGCGCCGATGGCGATGAAGCTGTCCACCAGGTTGGCGGCCGGCACCGGGAAGGGGCCCTTGGCTGCTGCTGCTTCAGGAGCGGTCTGCGCCATCAGCAGATGGCCGCCGGCAACGGTGCCGACCATGAGCATGCCCCCGGCCTTGAGCAACTGGCGGCGGGTGAGCTGGGCGGGATGGGAGGTTTGGTTCGAAGCGAAGAATTTCATGGTCAGGCAGCCTTCGCGACGGTGGAAGAGGAGGTAATTGCCGCGCTGCGGCCCTGGGCGATCAGCTCGCGGGCACGGGCCGCGGCCTGCATGATTTCCACGTGGGTGCCGCAGCGGCACAGGTGGCCGGACAGCGCCTGCTTGACCTCGTCGTCGCTGGCCTGGGGCTTGTGGTTGAACAGGCCTACCAGCGCCATGATCATGCCGTTGGTGCAGTAGCCGCACTGCGCAGCCTGCGCATCGATGAAGGCCTGCTGCACCACATGCAGCGTGTAGGTGCGGCGAGGCTGGGCTTCGCTCTTATCGCCATGGCCTGCGGCGCTCACGTCCAGCACGGCGCGGTCGTGCAGCGCCTGCTCGCCGGCGGCCTTGCTGGCTTCGGGCGACAGTCCTTCCAGCGTCGTGACCTGCTTGCCTGCCACCACGCTCACGGGCACGGAGCACGAGCGCGCCACCTTGCCGTCGATCAGCACCGCGCAGGCGCCGCATTCGCCCAGGCCGCAGCCGAACTTGGGGCCGTTGAGCTGCATGTCATTGCGCAGCACATAGAGAAGAGGAGTGTCGGGAGTGGCGCCCTGGGCGTCCACTTCTTGACCATTCAGGGTGAATTTCATGGCAACAAGGAGCGTGGGTTCTGGGAAGGATTGTCTTATATGTATAGTCAATTATAAGACCTATCAAAAAAATGTCAGGACAACCCGAAATGCCGTGCGGACCCGCCGGCGTGCTGCAGGGAAAGCGAGCGTGCAGGCAACGTCCTTCCATGTTCCGTTGTGGTGGTCGTTACATCCTGCTGTTACGTGACACCAACCGTAACAGCGCCTGCATCCATCAGGCACAGCCTCGTACCCGTTCCATATAAATCAATGACTTGGGAAGAGGGTGGCAGGCAGGCCCGCGCGGTGCGGCAGATGGCATGCATGTTGCAGCGGAATACACAAGGGGCTGTCGCGGTGACCGTCCCCCGTGTGTTTTCCGCTTTCCGGCCCCAGGAGGTTCCATGTCCGCCCTCTCCGCATCTCTTCCCAGCACGCAGCCGCGCATGTGGGCGCAGGTCGAAAAGTCTTGCCTGAAGCCCGGGAGGTCTTCCGTGGTCTCTTTATCTCCCTCCGCACCGTTGAGCGACGAAGGTCTCAATGCCATGCTGATCCAGTGCAGCCCGGATGTGCAGATCATGCGCCACGGCCGGTTGCTGGCCGCAGAAGTCGGCCAGGTACTGAAATTGGGCGATCGGGTGGTCGTACCCCCGGCAGGACATGCGCAGGCCGTCTTTCAGGAGCAGGAAGGCCAGGCCGTGCTCGGCACCTTCGAGGGCGGGTGCGATGCGTCGCTGGTCTATTTCAGCAAGAAGAACGGCGCCTGCTCGGTGGTGTTTGACGTATTCGCCGGCAAGGTCGAACTTTCCCTGTCGTCCATCAGCGAAGGCCGATTGGGCGGTCGAGAGGCTGCTCATGCGGGGCGCAGGGCGGTTGGCTTCCATTGCTATTCCAAGTCCATCGCCGGCCGTTGAGCAGGAGGCGCAATCCATGCGAAACGATCACCAGAATCTGGGCAAGGTATCCCGGGAATACATGGTCTGGCTTTGCAATCTGGAGGAGCTCAGGCTGGTGTACGGACCCGAGTTGCAGCAGCAGGCACTGGAGGTGGCCGTGGAGCGCCTGCAGAGGCAAGGGCTGTCGGCGCGACTGGCGGAGCCGAAAGGCTGCTCTCTGCTGGCGTCGGAGTCGCTTTGCCCGACCGAAGGCGCGGAGACCGAGGACCAGGCACAAGACAGGCTGGAGCGCATCTGCTCGGCCATAGGCCGCGAACCCGTGACGCTGGGCGCTAAAAAGGCCTACCTGCAGGTCGAGGCGCAGGCCCTGGGCGGTATTTCCCTGCGCAGCATGAGCGAACTGCATGGACGCTCGCGCTCGATCGCCTGCCGCAGGCAGCAGCCGGCAGCCAGAAACCTGCGGCCCAGATGGCGCCAGGACTACCAGCAGGACATGTATCTGGCATGTCGCCTGCTGGATGACCTCAGGCTCGGCATCCTGGCGGTGGCGTTCCAGCCCGTGGCCGCACTGAACTCCGCGGGACCGGGGCCGTCCATGTATTACGAATGCCTTTTGCGGCGCAATATATCGGCCGAGAGTGACGGCTATGGGGTGCCGGACGCCATCCAGGCGCTGGAGCGGCTGGGCCTGGTGGAGCGCCTGGACCGCAGCGTGTTGTGGACTGCACTGGATGCGCTGGCTGCCAATCAGGAAGTCAGCCTGGGCTGCAATGTTTCAGCCCGATCGTTTGCCAGTGCAGCCTGGTGGACCGAGGTGCTGGTCTACCTGGAGGAGCACCCGGGCGTGGCGCAGCGGCTGGTGGTGGAAATCACGGAGACCAGCAGCTTCCCCGACGAGAAAAGCGCGCAGGCGCTCATACGCCATCTGCAGATACTGGGTGTTCGTGTGGCGCTGGACGATATCGGCACGCAATGCGGTTCGCTCGACATCCTGGACAAGGTGCGTGCCAACATCATCAAGCTCGACAAATCCGTGCTGGAAAAGGCTGCAGGCGGCCAGCCCACGATGAAAATGCTGCAAAGCGTGGTGGGGGTTTGCACGGACCGCGGCGTGAGCGTGATCGTGGAAGGCATCGATTCGGCGGCCGCGCTGGATACCGCGCTGGGCGCGGGGGCCAGCGGCGCCCAGGGCTATTTCATCGCGCATCCGTCGTTGCATCTGCATGGCCTGTTCGACCAGATACTGCATGTGCCCGATGTCCTGCTGCAGATGGATGCCGTGGCCTATGACTGGGCCCATATGCTGAACTGGAGCCGCCCGGACAGCTCCACCATGCCCGGGCAGAGAATGGCCTGAGGCCGCGCGGGCCGGGCATCGGGCAAACCACAGCCAAGTTGCTGTGGTTTTTTCATAGCTGCATGCGCTTTTCCTGCAAGGGATTCAGTAGTATTCCGCACTGAAATACTTCAGGATATTGCGCTGATAGCTCCTTTTTCAGGAGCGCTATTTCTATCTCTGGCGTACCCGGGACCGGCGCTGGGCCATCGCAAGGTGGAACAGCTCCATGAAGCGCGGCGCCACATTGGAGATATGGAAACGCTTTCCGGTCTCTATGGCCGCCCGGGCATAGCGCTCGCGCCGGGCCGGATCGGCCCTGAGCTGGCGGATGGCGTGGATCCAGGCATCGTCGTTGTCGGGCAGCAGCAGGCCGTTGACATCGTGTTGCACCAGCTCCGGCACAAAGCCCCAGTTCGACCCCAGCACGCAGCCGCCGCGTGCCAGGATTTCCATCAGGCCCCAGTTGGCAACGCCATAGCGCAAGGGGTAGAGGAACAGGTCCACGTCGGCCAGCATGCGGGAGAACTCCGCATACGGCAGATGCCCGGGAAACTCGACGACCTGCGCCGCGGGATACACCTTGAGCAGGTGCTCCTGGAAGCTGGCCACCTTGTTCTGGTAGCGGCGCTGCACCCATTGCTGCTCGTATCCGTAGGTGACGGCCTTGGCATCGCCGATGGCAATGAAGCGGGTGTTTTCGCCATCGCCCTCGCGCACCATGCGGTCCACCAGGCGGATGTAGGTCTCGAACCCTTTGGCGCTGGACAGGTCCCGGGCGGAAAACGCGATCGTGAAGCGCTTGCCTTCCTGCGCCGCGGCGGCATTGTTTTGCAGGGGCGGCTGGATGTCGAAGCCTTCGAACTGGACGGCAATCCGCTCCTGCAGCAGCGGCGGGAACATCGAGCGCGCATGCGCGCTGGGCACGATGGTCAGGTCGCTGCACAGCACCTGGTGGTAATGCAGCATCTCGGTGTTGCGGTCGGCCAGGCGCTGCGACATGTCGGGCGGATAGGCTTCATCCCAGCCGTGGGCCAGATAGCTCGGGAATTCGATATAGCTGGCGATGGCCGCATCCAGCTCGTCATACAGCCAGTTGGGCGAAGCCCACAGGGAGTGCGCCACCACGAGGTCGATGCGCTTTCCCTTTTCCTTCTCGAACGCCAGCAATGCCTGCAGCATGCCCTTGCACAGGCGCGCGGAGCGCTCGACCTTGCTCGAGTAGTAATAGCTTTGCGGCCCCATGATGTCCCCGTCGGGCCTGAAGGCAATCAGATGGTCCACCGCGGCGGCATGGCGTTCGACATGCCCGGGCATGGTCATGAACCAGCTGTCTGCCATGCCCTGGGCACGCAGGTGGCTGCACAGCAGGCTGTACTGGCTGGGGTAGACCGCACTGATGAAGACGATGACGGGTTTTTCCTGCATGGTCGGATGGGGCTATGAAGTCAAGACAAGGCGGGGTTGGGCATTCAGCCGGGCATCGGAACCTCGGGCTCTCCGTCGCTGATCTGGTACTTGCGCATCTTTTCCCACAACACCTTGCGGCTGATGCCCAGATGCTGGGCCGTGTTCTGGCGTTTCCAGTCATTGGCGCTGAGCGCCGCGATGATGCGGTTGCGCTCGTCCATGTCCCAGTTGCTGCGGTTGGCCAGCAGGGTTTCTCCGCCGGTTTCCGGCGGGAAAGTGCTGGCAGAAAGGCTCTGGGCATGCGTGAGGATGCGCTCGGTGGCTCCATCGGCGGCCCAGTCGCGCGTCTGGCGGGCGGCGACGCCGATACGCTCGGCCAGGTTGCGCAGCTCGCGCACGTTCCCGGGAAAGTACATCTGCGCCACGGCATCCAGGATGAAGAACGGCGGATCGCCCAGTTCGGACATCATGTCCTCGCCGACGACCTTGCGCAAAATGCTGTGGAAGATTGCCAGCTTGTCCGGCTCGCCGCGCTCTTCCAGGCTGGGGATCTGCAGTTCGATCACGGCCAGGCGAAAGAACAGGTCGGCGCGGAACTTGCCCTCGTGCACCAGCTCGCGCAGCGGCTTGTTGGTGGCAGCCACCAGGCGAAAGTCCAGCCGCACCGGCGAGGCCGAGCCCAGCCGCGTGACCGTGCGTTCCTCCAGCACGCGCAGCAGCTTGACCTGCTGGTACAGCGGCAGGTCGGCAATCTCGTCGAGGAACAGCGTGCCGCCGTTGGCCTGCTCCAGAAAGCCCTTGTGCGCCGTCACCGCGCCCGTGAACGAACCCTTGGCATGGCCGAAGAACAGCGACTCGAAAAGACCATCCGGAATCGCGCCGCAATTGACCACGATGAACGGCCCCTGGCCGTAATGCGAGTTGCGCTCGTGCAAGCGTTCGGCAATGCGCTCCTTGCCCACCCCGGTCTCGCCGACGATGAGCACGCTGTGTTCGCAGTCGGCAAAAGTGTCCACATCGTTGAGCAGGCGCTGCATGCAATCGGCCACGGCGATGATGTCGTCGGAGCGCTGCACCTGCCGCTGGTTGCTCTGCATGCGCCGCAGTATGCGTATCAGCATGGCGCGCAGTTCCGCCCCGGTGAAGTCGAACGGCAGCACATGCGAATACTCCATTGCATAGCTGCCCGGGCTGGCTTCGCGCTGGCTGGCACTGACCCACAGGACCGGCATGCCGAAGGTGCCTTCCACCCCCTGGCGCGTAAAGCGTGCGCCTTCGAGCACCGTGACGCTGACCACGGCAATCGCATTGCCCAGCTCGCTGGGGTCGGCAGGCAGGGTAAGGCCATCGGCGCGGATCACGTCCACGCCCAGATTGAGCATGCAACGCTCCACGCGCTCGGCAATATCGGCTTGGCCTTCCCAGACATAGATGACCAATTCGTCCAGATTCACGGTATCTCTCTTTTTCGGATGGTATGAAGAATGTTCTGTTTGCTCACTCGACGAGCTGTGCCGGGTTGCAGGCAATGTCGTGCAGTTGTACGTCGGCATAGCCGATCTGCACGCCGAGCAACTGGAGCAAAGGGCCGAGCACGGAATCGAGCAGTGCAAGGATGGGATCGAGCACGACTCTGACGATGGGAAGCAGTCCGCCGACAATCTTGACGACGTTATTGACCAGACCATTCAGGATTTCCGTTAGGAAATCCAGCTTGATATTCAGTAGCTTGAGGCCAGATGTATCCAGCTCCACATCAAGAAGGTTCTTGCCAAGCGCGTTGCCTATGGATTGGCCAATTTGCTGTCTGGATCCGGCAGTTTTTGTCAGAGCGGCCGCCTGATCGCTATAGGGCTTGTCCATGGCGTACTCGTACTCCAGCAACTGATAGGAATTGGTGTTCTCGATGGGAACATCCAGCTTTGCCATTACTTTGACTGGAGCATCCAGAATTTTGAGAATGTCCAGCAATGCGCTTGCCTCCACTCGCAGATCAAGCAGATGGAAACGATCCTTTTTCAGGTTCGTCCAGGCTTGTGTTGTATTGGTCATGGCTTCTGGCATATCTGCCAGCGATATATAGGCCAACCCTGGTTTCGTACCGATACGGGCTTTGTGCGTACTGGCTTTGACATGGCACATGATCTCTTCCAGGCGTGCGTCTGCCGAGCCAACTTCCAGGTTTACTGGCAATTCCAGCAAAGCACCAGTTGATGGCATGGACACCTTCAGATGTATCAAAAGCAGGTTCAGATCCAGCAGGTTGTTGTCCTTGCTCAAGGCGGTCAGAGCCTTCAGCTTGATGAGCGCGCGAATCTGTCCGTTATGTGCCTTGGTGATGTATTGACCAGTGGCTTTATCTATGCCAGCCCTTCCTGACGCAATGGTGGGAGGCTCGATGATTTTGACTTGGACCGTGGCATCGGCCACTGGCTTGAGGTTCAGTACGGTGCCGGGAATACTGATGGCGGAATCCTTGTTCGCCACCTGCAGGCCTACCATCAGAATGTCCAGAAGGCTGGTGTTGGCCTGCAGACCCGCAAGAGGGTCGTTGGAGTCGACCCCCAGTTCAAGTAGGCCTTTCTGGATGCCGTTCTTGAGCAGATTCAGTCGCAATCCGTTCAGGTCGACAGGCAAGGCCAGACCGAGCAGTTTTTCCAATGCGTTGATGCCCACGTCTGCAGTGCTTTCACCGCTGCGCGCTGCTGCCTGGATGCTGGCTTGCAGCAGCGTTTTCAGGTCGACGGTGGTTCCCAGCAATTCGTCATAGCTGCCGGCGCCGAGATTCAGCGCCTCCGTCAACCACAGAAGATTCACTTTGGAGTTGGCCAAGCCCTGATAGTCGGCAAGGCTCAGATTGATCTTGGTGCCCAGGAGCGAGGAAAGGAGCGCGTTAAGCAGGCCGTCGTTGAGTTTGACCACACCCGCGCCCACGGAGAAGGTCGCTGTGGCGTCGCTGGGTGGAAGGGCTGCCGTAGCAGTCGCCATGACTTCGGAGTTGCCCGTGAACGGGACAAGCTTGAGTGTCTGGCCGACAAGGGTCACACGTGCGGCATTGAATACGCCATTGTTTTGCTGGTTGCCTTTGTAGCCGTCCTTGGCAGTCCAGTAGCCGCACTCCACCTGCGTCTCTTTGTTTTTGGCCGTGATCTCGGGGGGCCATTGCGCATTTATGCTTTTCGTGCCTGCTTTCTGGGCGTCGGTGCAAACGGAGGCATTCTTGAAACCGTTGACTGACTCCAAAGCGGCCAAGTCCGCAATGCGCTGCAGGTCGCGCTTGGCCGAATACATGTAGCCGATCTGGATGACGCCCAGCAAGGCTAGCAGCACCAGCGCCAGCAGCGCAAATTGCACCAGCAGAGTTCCTCGCTGCACGTGGTATGCGCAGCGGGGGACGGCTCGAGGTGCGTGGAAGGGCATATATGTCTCCCGCATTTTCTAGAGCACCTTGAAATGCACGACGATGCGGTCACTGATGTGCAGCTTGGTCGGCTCGGCCAACCAACTGCTGCTGCCGCCCAGCAAGGGGTGCAGCGTGTATTCCACGTCGAATTTGAACTCGCCCTTGCTGCAGTCCCATGTAGCAGGGCTTGGCATGGAAAACTGGTTCGCGTCCAGGCCGCTTTGCGTGAGATGCTGCCGTATGGTTGTCTGTACCTTGGATTGGATAACGACACGGTTGCTGCCTGCATTGCTGCCATCGCACGGTGGGGAAGTGCTGGTGATCAGCGTCAGCGCATGGCGTGCCCCATCGCCCGCTGCACGGTTCAGTGATTGCTGTGTCTGGAATGCACTCCAGAACACCAGCAGCCCCAGCAGCAGGACAATCATGAGTGTGGCGATCAGCGCAAACTCGATGGCGGCGACACCACGCTGACGCAGGCCAGAAACAATGATCCGGCGTGTTATCACAGCATCCTCCTGTCTACCAGCAGGCTGGCGCTGGCCTGCAGAGCAACCGGCAGAACAAGGCCCAGACCCGGAATGGCGGGAGCAATGGCGTTATCGCGGTAACCGGTAATGGTGTAGGACACCAGGACCATGCACGGAGTGCGTATATCGCAGACCAAGCCGGCGTTCAGGCTGGTGTCCTGCGTGCAACTCTTGTCATCGAGAGAGCTGACGCGGCAGACCGTGAATTTCACATTGCTGGCATTGGGCCGAAGGGTGGCAGGGAGCCAGGCCAGAGCGTTTGCCACGGTTTCCCGTGCATTCACCTCACGGTCGGCCCAGGTGGGGGCATACCGCAATGCCGCCCTGGCACCTTCCTCGACGGCATGCTGCATGGATGAGCGCACCAGAAATGTCAGGCCATAGCAGATGATTCCATACAGCAGCGCAAAAAATACCGGGAAGATGATGGCCCACTCCAGCGCATAGACGCCGCGCTGGCGGCCGCGTGGGGCTGCGCAGATGGCTGTGGAACTATGTCGCGGGAACATGGGATCGCTCCTTGAAAAAGGTATTGGCAAGAAGTGCGCTACTTGGCGCTTACGCCCGTTTCGTATTGCTCGGGGATGGTGGTCTCGAAGCTCTTGAGATAGCGCTGGTAGCTGCGGCTGGCCTGCTCGCCGTCGATATGGCGTGGGCGCAGGCCCGGCAGGGTGCTTTGCATTTCGAAAAGCCGTTGCGTCGCGCTGCCGATGGCAATGCGGTGCAAGGGCTGTGCGTGAGCCTCCCGGTGGTCCGAGGCAGCAGTTGGGGCTGGCGCACTCGCATGGTGGCTGCTGCCTTCGGGTATTGGAGTGGGCACAACATCGGCCTGTACGGAAGCCACGGTACGCTCCGTGGCTTCCTGCGTCTGGGCACTTGCTGCGGTTGCGGCAGATGCCAGCAGCATCGACAGCAGCAGGGGATGCAGCCGGGTCGACGGAAAGGCGAAAGGACGGGGCATGGCTGGCTCCTAAAGCGGGTTGTCGCGTGTACGGCTTTCCGATGCCAGTGCGGAAGCAGGCGCAGTGGTGGCATCTCCGGAAGGGGTTGCGAGCTGGCGGGTGGCCTGCAGCTCCGGACCGGCTTGCTGGATTTGTGTCTGCTGCAGCATCGGCACCTGTACCGGCACCGAAGGCCCAGCCTGTGCAGGACCTGAATCGGCACGTGCCTGCACAGCCTCACGTACGCTGGCAAGCTGGGTCTGCAGCGTCTGCAGGGAGTGCTGGTCTATCAGTGCGGGTGCATTCTTGCCCTGGGGCTGCGAAAGGCGTTGCAGCAGGCGCGTGGCTTCTGGCTGGTTGCCGCTGGCCAGCCAGTAAAGGGCCAGGTTCAGCTGCACGCGGGCGTTGGCAGGCGCCAGCTGCGCGGCCTGCAAGATGGGCAACTGAGCGGCCGCCAGGCGGCCGTCCAGCATATGCGCATAGGCCAGGTCGCTGAGCACGTTGGCATCGATGGGGTTGAGCTTGCGGGCCATTTCCAGCTGCGCCACAGCCTGGCCGTACTGGCCCTGGCTCGCATGGAGCAGCCCCAGACCGCGTCGTGCACGTGCCGTGGTGCTGGTGTCGCCTCCTGTCAGCAATGCGGTATAGGCCTGATGGGCCTGCGAAAACTGGCCGGTATTGCGCAATGCGTCGGCTCGCAGAAGCCGGATCTGCGGTGTGCTGCCGTATTGCTGTTCGAAGGCTTCGGTATGCGCGAGAGATGCATACCACTGGCCGGCCTGCTGCATCTGCGTGATCAGATCCAGATAGGTCTGTGCGGTATCGACCCTGGTGGCCTGTTCGGCCTGCAGCATTTGCTGCCGCGCCTCGGCAGCCGTGTTGTCCTGCGTCACGCCATAGCCCTGCGGCGGTGCCTTGCTGGCGCAGCCCGTGGCTGCTGCGGCGGCCAGAATCACGGCAATCAGCCGGTGCTCGGGCCGGAGGTGTTGGTTTGGCATGCTTAGCGTCCCCCCATGCTGGAAAGTGAGCGGATCACCGCCATGAAGCCGGGGCCTGCCGTGATCACCAGGAGTGCGGGCAGCAGGGTCAGCACCATCACGCCCGTCATCTTGACGGTGATGGATCCGATTTTTTCCTTGAAGCCGGCCTGGCGCTTTTCGCGCAGGCGTACGCCGAATTCGCGCAGCGGCTCCTGGACGGCGCCCCCATGGCGGTCCACTTGCACCAGCAGGTTGACGACGGCGCTCATGTCTTCGTCGGCGCTCAGGTGCGTGAGCCGCTGGAATGACTGTTCGCGGCTGCGCCCGCTGGCATAGAGCTGATTGGCCAGAGTCAGTTCGCCGCTGAGTACCGGCAGTACGCTGCCGAATTCAGTGGCCAGGATCTGCAGGCTCTGGTCGATGCTCAGGCCCACGCCCTGCAGCAGCCGCAGCAGGTCCACAAACAGCGGCAATTCTTCCACGACCTGCCGGCGTCTTTGGCGGGCCTTGGACTGCATCAGCCATTTGCGCAGCATCAGCCCGAAGCCGAAGCTGAGAAATCCATAGATGAGAGCCTTGCTGCCGCTAGGCTGAAGCACCAGCAGGGCCAGCAAGGGCAGTGCCGCTGCCAGCACGATGCGGCTGCCTATGTAGGCTACGCTGCCGTTGCGCAGGCTGATGCCGGCTTGGTCCAGCAGCTTGCGGTCCTCATCGGCCAGCAGCGCCTTGGCAATGCCTTTGTCCAGCCAGGCGGGTGGCTGCACGCTGGCCGCCAGGTCGTGGAATGCAGCAGCGCCGCCATTCTGTACCGCGCCGGGCATGGAGCTGCTGCCGGGCAGGTTGAACGGATGGGCCGCCGAAGCCGCTGCGGAGGCCGGTGCCTGTGCACTGGCCTCGCGGGCGTGTAGCAGGTTTTCCACACGCTGGGCCGCCAGCGCCGAACGCCGCAGGCGCCAGATCATGTTGCCGGCCAGCAGGGCAATGCCAAGCGCACCCAGGCTCAGGCTGATGGTCCATAACTGCTGGGGCGTCATGAGCTGCCTCTTTCCGCACCGGCGGGTGCCATGGTGCCTTTTGCTTGCCGGGCTGTCATTTGAGCCTCGCCAGACGGTAGAGAAGGAACGCGCCCAGGGCTTCCAGTGCCGCTGCTGCCAGAACCATCTTCCGGCCGCTGGCGTCCTGCCACATGCGCATGAAGTAGCCCTGGTTGAGCACCATGATCAGGGTGCCCACCACGATGGGCAGCAGTGCCAGCACCCAGGCCGACAGGCGGATTTCTGCCGACAGCGCATGCAGTTCGCGCTCCGCCGACTGGCGATCCCGGATATAGGCCGACACGCGCTCCAGCACCAGATCGGCGCGTCCGCCATAGCGCACGCTCATGCGGAACACGGCCGCCAGCAGTCCGAACTCCGGCAGGCGCCAGTTGCGTTCCAGCTGTCCCATGGCCTGCCCCAGGTCGGGCAGGGCACTCAGGCTGGCAGCAGCCTGCTGCAGCGCATCGCCAAGCGGCGCAGGAACATTGTTCACCGCCATCTGGAAAGCCGCATGCGGCGAGTTGCCAATGGTGATCAGGCGCACCATGTTGTCCAGAAAGCCGGGCAGTTGCTGCAGCAGCTTTTCACGGCGCTTGCTCAGCCGGCGCCAGATGCCGAAGCCGCACAGCAGGCCGTAGGCAGCCAGGGCCAGCAGTCCCAGCAGCGCGCCGCCTTGCAAGGCGGCGAGCACAGCCAGCAGCAGGCCGCCTGCCGCAAGCAGGGCCAGCATGCGCGGCGCGATACCCCAGGCATCGATACCCAGGTGGCGCTGCAACAGGGAGTGCAGCCTGCTCCAGGTGCCATGCGGCGTGGAGGACGAAACCGCAGATGCCGATGCGGCCTGCTGCACTCCCGGCATGGACTGCATGCCGCCGATGGCCGTCTGGCTTGGGAGAATGTCCAGACTGCGCTGCAGATGGCTCTGCACGGATCTGGCCTGCTCCTTGCGATGTGCGCGCGCAAACATCCACAGGGCAACGGCCAGCAGCAGGCAGGCCATTGCACCCAGGATCAGCGTTGCGGGGGCCATGTCTGTCATCGCACGCCTCCCTGGCCTGCCTGCTGCATGCGCCACCAGCTCAGCAGCTTGGGCGAATGCGGGGAAATGCCCAGCGAAATCCAGTGGTCGATTTCCTGGCCGTCTGCGGTGACCTGGGGTTCGTAGCGGTACAGTTCCTGCATGGAGATCATGTTGTCGGTCATGCCCGTCACTTCGGTCAGCGACAGCAGGCGACGACGGCCGTTGGACAGGCGCCCGATCTGCACGATGAAATCCACGGCGTTGGCAATCTGGCGGCGCAGGCTGACCTCGCTGCCCTGAAAGCCGGCAAAGCCGGCCAGCATCTCGGCCCGGTACAGGCATTCGCGCGGCGAGCTGGCATGGATGGTGCCCATGGAACCATCGTGGCCGGTGTTCATGGCCTGCAGCAGATCCAGCACTTCACCGCTGCGCACTTCGCCCACGATGATGCGGTCGGGGCGCATGCGCAGGCTGTTGCGCAGCAGGTCGCGGATGCTGACATGGCCTGTGCCGTCGAAGCCGCCGGGGCGGCTTTCCAGGCGCACCACATGGTTGTGGTTGAGCGACAGCTCGGCCGTGTCCTCGATGGTGACGATGCGCTCGCTGCCGGGTATGAAGCTGGCCAGCGCATTGAGCAGCGAGGTCTTTCCCGAGCTGGTGCCTCCGCTGACCAGGATGTTGCAGCGCGCCTGCACGGCCATTTCCAGAATCCGGCAGATATCGGAATTGAAAGTGCCCAGCTGCACGAGTTCTGCCGGCGTCAGGGGATCCTTGCGGAACTTGCGTATGGACACCGAGGGACCGTCGATGGACAGCGGCTCGATGATGACGTTGATGCGCCCGCCGTCGGGCAAGCGGGCGTCCACCATGGGGCTGGATTCGTCCAGGCGTCGGCCCAGCGGCGCCAGGATGCGGCGCACGATGCGCAGCACATGCTCGTCATCCTTGAAGTGCAGGTTCTCACGCTGCAGTATGCCGCCGCGCGAGACATACACATTGCTGTGCCCGTTGATCAGGATGTCTTCGACACGCGGATCCTCCAGCAGCGGCTGCAGCGGCCCCAGGCCGGTGAGCTCGCGTGTCAGTGCATGGGCGACCAGCAGTGCTTCCTGCTCGTTCACCGGCACGGAGTGCAGGCGTATGTAGCTGTCCAGCTCCATCAGCACGAACTGTGCGATCGCGGCCTGCGACCAACGGCCGAATTCGGCGCCGAGTTCCTCGATGCGGCTGAGCAGATGCTCGTGCGTACGGTGCTTCAGATCGGCAAACAAAGGCGTGTGCTCGAAGTCGCTGGCCGGAGCTTGCGTCGTAGGGGCGTAAACCGTGGTGGTCATGGTGCGTTCAGCTTCTTCTGATGCGTTGGATGATGCGGCCCAGGGCGCTGGCATGCGCCTTGCCGGCGAAGGAGTCCAGGGGCGCCAGGCCGGAGGTCTTGCGCTGCCCGGCTGCGATGCCGGGGTGGTATTGCGCCAGCAGGCCTGTCACCAGCCTGTCCACGGCCTGTACATAGGGATCGCGCCGCTGCTGCATGCCCAGCAGCTTCCCCTGGTTCACGGCCTGGGCCAGTTCGCGCCGGTGCTCCGGGATGACGGCGAGCAAAGGAAGCTGCAGCTGTCGCGCAATCTGCCGGGCATCCAGCTCGAGCTGGCTGTCATGGCGGTTGACGATGAGCCTCATCCGTTCGCGTTCTATCTGCATCTCTTCCAGGCGCTTGAGCATCTCGGTCGTTGAAACGACGCTGGCCACGCTCTGTTCGCAGACCACCCAGACCTCGCTTGCCCGCCTGACTACGCGCATGGCCAGCTGGGTATGGGACACCGCGCCCAGATCGGCGACCACATGGCGGAAATACTGCCGCAGGCGTTGCACCAGGGCATCGGCATCGGAGTACGACACGTCGCGCAGCAAGGCAGCCTGGCGCGGCAAGGGCAGCAGGCGCAGGCCGCTTTCGTGGCGGGTGAGGCCCGATGAGGCCAGGCGCCGGTCGAAACGGCGCAGATTGCCCACCGCCTCGAGAAAGTCGAATTCGCCCAGAGTGTTCAGATACAGCGAGCAATCGCCGTTGGGGTTGCCCAGGTCGATCAGCAGATTGTCCAGGCCATCGCTGCTGTTCGCGCTGTCCGGTTTGCCGCGCGCCGCGTTGCACAGCTGCTGCTGCAGATACCAGGCCAGATGCGAGGCCAGCAGACTGCTGCCCAGGCCCGCGCGCGCCGCGATGATGGCCGTCAATGGCGCGGCGGGGCCCTGGCTGGAGATGGGCGGATGGCGCTGTATCAGCTCGCGCAGCGTCTGCTGGGCCGCCTGCAGGCTGCCATCCACATCCAGGAAATCCTGCACGCCGGCTCGCAGCGCCGCAAGCATGGATTGCGGATGCCGGGTGCGGCCCACGGCCAGGCAGGGCAGGTGGGGAGATGCCGTGCGCAGCTGTGCCACGAGCTGGGCCGCAGTCTCTGAAGAGCCGGGATCGAACTCCACCAGCACTGCCTGGGGCATGAGCTGCAGCGCCTGTTCGGGCACATTGTTCTGAAAGCCTGTGGTGTGCAGCTGAGCGCCGCTTTGCATGCGCTGCAGCCAGGCCTGGGCCATGGCACTGTCCGGTGTGCCGGCCGCAACAAACAGCAGGTGTATGTTGGCAATGACCTCCTGGGAATCCAAGGAATCCGCAAGAGCCGGGCCTGCAGGGGGCTGTGCGTTATCCAGGGAACTCGGGACCCTGGCATCTGCCGCTGCCGCTGCCGCTGCTGCGCTGGCGGAATTGGGTGCGTGGGGCCGCAGCGACAGCAATGCCTCCAGCGTCGCAGGCGACGTCAGCGAAAGAGAGGAGGGCCGGTCTGCCGAGCTGTCCGCGGCTGGACTGGTAGACGGTTCCGGCGTGAAAGGCTGGGTACTCATGAGCTGGCGTGGGAAGCTATGCATATCAGTACGAAAAGCCGGGCAGTGCCGCACCGGTCTGTACGCCGCCTGCCAGGTACGGACCCCATACCTGCCCCGCATCAGGCTGTTCCGAACGGTTGCCGGGCAGCAGGGCTTCCAGATTGGTATTGGGCGGAAGCGGTTGCACCAGACGTGGCGTGACGATGATGACCAGCTCTTTTTCGTCCTGGGAGTAGCTGAGATTCTTGAAGAACGTGCCCAGGATGGGCAGATCGCCCAGCAGCGGCACCTTGTTGACGCTGGAGGAGGTGGCGCGGCTGACCAGGCCGCCGATGACAAAGCTCTCGCCATCGGCCAGCTCCACCATGGTGTCGGCGCGCCGGGTGACCAGGGCGGGCACGGAAACGCCTGAAATCGTCACGCCGCTGGTGTAGTCCAGGTCGCTGGCTTCCGGAGCGACCTTGAGCGCGATGCGGTCGTCCGAAAGAATCGTGGGCGTGAGCTGCAGCTTCACACCGAATTCCTTGTAGCGGATGGAAATGTTGTTGCTGGCGCTGCTGGGCACGGGAATCGGTATTTCGCCACCCGCCAGAAAGCTCGCGCTCTGGCCGGTATGCGCCACCAGCGTGGGCTTGGCCAGCACGCGAACCAGGCCGTTGCCCTCCAGAAAACCCAGCTGGGCGCTCAGTCCATGGCCGCCAAAGGCCTTGCCGAAGCCCAGCACCAGATTCATGGCGCTGGACAGCGCCGTGGGATTGCCCGACGGAGAGCCGTTGTCGCCGCCCGAAGAGCCTGAAGAACCGGAAGAGCCCGAACTGGTGCTGGTACCCGGCGTGTACAGGCCAAAACTGAAGCCGTGGCTGTTGGGGCCGCCGCTGACGAGGTTGATGCCAGCACGTTTGAGGGCGGATTTCTTGAATTCCACCACCTGCACGTCGACCTGGACGGTATTGCTGCGCACGGCGACTTGCGAACGGTCGATCAGCGCTGCCTGCTGCGGGCCGTTCAGGCGCAGCTCGGCCAGAGCACTGGCATGCTCGGTTAACGATGCGAGCCGCTTTTCCAGCAGCAGGCGGGGGCCGCCTACCCTTACCAGCCACTGCTGGGGCAAACCTTTGGGCGGCCAGATGGCCAGCGTGGTGCTGCCCGGTGCTTTGGGGGTCAGCAACAGTTCTGCATTCTGGGTGCTGCCCGCCGATGCTGCGCGCAGGACCTTGACATCCAGCACATTGGGATCACCCACGGCAATGCGGCCCAGCGCCATGCCGGGCTGCAGCACATGCTGGCGGCCCACCGAAAGCTGCAGCGCAGGTTCTGCCGCTTCCGGAAGCGCGCCTACGGCAGCCTGCGGCGCAGCTGCCGGCTGTGCCATGGCCGGCATGGAGCCGCACAGCAGAACGGCACCCGCCACAAGGCTGAAGAAGGTGGTTGGCGAGGTGTGTGCGGTCGTCATGTTCTATCCCTCTGGGGCAATGCAGCTTCGGCGTGGATCTGCGCTGTCTGCTTGTTGGTCTTTTGAGTCATCAATTGATAGCTGTAGACGCTTTGCAGGCAAGCGTTTGAGTTCGATTTCAATCCAATGCGGCTTCATGGTCTTCTCAGTAGCTCACGGTCTGTACGGCGGCGCCCTGATGGAATTCCACGGTCTGCTGGCGCTGAGCCTGGAGCGTGCGCGTTGCGTTCAATACCGGGGCCGGGCGGCGCGTGTTTCTGGCATCGGCGCCTGTGGCCAGATCCTTGAACCGCAGGCCTGCAAAAGAGCGATCGACGCCTTGCAGCTGCTCTCCCTTGGGCAGTCGCCCTGCCGCGGGCTGCAGCACCGTGGGCAAGGCCGCGAACAGCGATGCATCGGGCATGGAGGTGTCATCGGGATGGCGCAGCGCCAGGGTGAGCTGGCCGTATTTCTCGGCCAGCGTCAGGCGCTCCACGTCGTCCAGCGGCACGGCCAGCACGGCGGTATTGGCCGGCTGGGCCTGGCTTCGGTCGCCATTGCCGCCGCTGTTGCCTCGGCGCATGCTGCCAGTGGCGCTGTTGCTGCCGGACTCTTCTTCCTGTTGGGCTCGCCTGCGCTGCGCAAGCGTCGGTGGCGGGTTTTCGACACTGGCCGTGCCATAGGCCAGCACGCGGCTGCGTGCCAGCAGCAGGCGCGTCTGCGTATCCACGCTGGCATTGTCGGCACCCTGCCTGCCGTCGAGCGTGAAAAACACATCGACAAAATCACCGGGTCGTACATGGTTGCCGGCAGCCATGGGTTCCTTGACGGCAATGGAGACCGCGCGCTGGCCTGCTTCCAGCTGCAGAGACAGGCCGCTGACCAGGTTCTGCTCCAGCAACGGGGCTTCGGCCGCGATGGCCGTGAGCGTGGTGCGGCCCACCGCCGCATCGACGGACTGGATGCCATCGGCAATCGGCGCAGACAGCTGCACGGTCTTGAGGTCCTCGGCCTCCAGGCGCTGCCCGGCCGCCACAGGCCTTGCCGCCACCACGGCACCATGTAAGGGCGCCTGTCTTGTGCTACTGGACTCCGTCTGCGGGATGGAGGATGCGGGTACCGCTGCCACAGGCCGCTGCGGCTGGCGGCCCAGCATCCATGCCATGATGGCCAGCCCGATTGCCACGACCACCAGCAGTCCGGCGAGAATCTTGGTGAGGTTCATGGCGTGTACTCCCTGCGTCGTTGTTCTGAAAGCGTTGATACAGAAGCTTTGCGATCACCGCACATGGCGGGGGCGGTGATGGCAAAGCACCCGTGAGGATGCTCGGCCGGGCTAGCTGGCCGATTGCGGCCCGGTGCGGATCACCACCCAGATGGCGGCCAGTGCCATATAGCCTGCATAGGGAATGCTGCGCTGTATGGTGCGTCTGCCTTCGGGCATGGTGGAGTGCGGCGCAGGCATGGCGAAGGCGACAGCCAGCCGTCCGGGCAGCCATGCCTGCAGCAGGGCCCCATAGTTGCTGCGCTGCAGCCCGCGCCAGGCCAGTACCACCAGGCCATGCAAGCCCGCCAGCAGGCTGCCGCCAATCCAGATGAGCAGCAGGTAAGGCGAAAAGCCGAACCACAGGCCCATGACGGCAGCAAACTTCACATCCCCGGCCCCCATCCAGCGCAGCGCATAGAACGGCAGCAGCACGGCAAAGGCCGCGAGCATGCCGGCCAGTCCGTCCCAGGGCTCTACCCAGAACGGCTGCACGCCGCTGAACAATGCTGTCGCGCCCGAGGCCAGGCCCAGCAGCACCATCCAGTTGCGTACCTTGCGAGTGCACAGATCCATGGCTGCTGCAGCTATAAGCCATAACAGCAGAAAGTGTTGGTATAGCTGGGGAGTCATCTCTGAGGTTTAACCTGTGGTGCCAGTACCTGTGCCGCCTGTGCCCCCTGTGCCTTTTTTAGGCAACTTGTCAGAGATGCTCTGGAAAATGCTATCGAGCTGTCCTCCCAATGTGGTCACTGTGGCGATGATGGCAACAGCAATCAACCCCGCAATCAGCCCATACTCAATAGCCGTAGCACCTTCTTCGTCCTTCCAGAAGTTCTTGATGAAATTGGTCATGGTGTGATCTCCATTCACAAACAAGGCCCATGGAACAAGGCAGTGGCCGGCGATGGGCTGACACCGGACGCTGCGGAAAAACAGGCGCGCTTCACCACCGTGCGGCGGTGGTGACAGGCTGGTTCTGTGGCAGCGCAAGCAGTTGCGGGTCGAGCCTCGGCTCCATGCGCAGTTGCAGGCGCTGTGCAGTCAGTACAGGGGAAGCTGGCTTGGCAGCAAATGGGGCGGTGGCCAGAGCCGTGGCAATCGAGTCCGGTTCGTGGCGCAAGGGCGCTGGCTCGGTGGGGCTGGGGCCAGACTTGTCGGAAGCGGGCTTGGACTGCTGGGCAAACAGCGAATCCAGCCAATGTTCTGGAAGCTGCCTGGGCAGCAACTGCCCTGTGGTGCGGACGAGGCGCAATTCGTTGATGCGCTGGTCATAGATCGCATCGGCTTCGTCGAGCATGAGCCGTTGCATGTCCAGTTGCGCATCCAGTACCTGGGAGAGGCTGCCGCGGCCGGCTTCAAGCAGGCGCCGGCGGCCTTCAAAGGCAGCCCGGGCTTCACGTACGGCGTCTGCCAGCTGCGCTTCACGCTGGCGGCCAGCCTGCGAACGGCCCCAGGCGGCGGAAGCGGCTTCGCGTACCTGGCGCCGTACGGCTTCCTGCTGAGCCTCCTGGGCCTGCAGCTCATTGATGGCCTTGAGGATACGGTCGCGCAGCTCGAAGCCGTTGCCGAAATTCCAGTTCAGCTCCACCCCATAGCGCGTGCCGTCGACATAGAGCACTCCCTTGGGGTCGCGCGTATGGGCGACGACTGCAGCCAGTGTGGGGAAGCGCTGGGCCTTGCTGCGTTCGACCTCTGCACGGGCGCGCTCGATCTGCTGCGCGATTTCCTGCAACTCAGGGCTGTTGCTTTCGGAGGCCTGCAGTGCGTTGCCCTCATTGGCTGGCATCCATTGCGCAGGTACCTGCAGGTCGGGCAGCCAGTCGTTTTCCGGCGTGAAATTGAAATAGCGCGTGAAGCGCGCCATGGCATCAAGGCGCTGGGATTCGAGCGCATGCTGCTGTGCCAGCGCGCTGGCTTGGCGCGAGGATGCCTGGCGCAGGTCGTTGCGGCCGACGGCGCCCAGCTCTGCACGGCGTTCTTCAAGGCGGGCCAGCTGTCCGATGATGCGGGCCGATTCTGCGGCAATGCTGGCCTTGTGGCCGAAGCGCTGCAGCTCCAGCAAGGCTGTCAGGGCATCGAGCAGCACATTCTGGCGAGTGCCGTACAGCACGCTGGTCTGGGCGGCTTCCTGAGACTCCGCCGAACGTATGCCGGCGCCGATCGCTCCACCGTCGAGCAGGCTCATGCGCATCTCGGCATTGATGGTGCTGTAGGACTCACGACTCTGGCGCAGCTGGGCATTGCCGGAAGAGGTGCCGACCTTGAAGGTGGGCCAGCGCGCGCCACGTGCCGTATGCACATCGTGGCCTGCGGATTCGAGTGCTGCCCGGGCCTTGAGCACGTCAGGGTGCTCGTCGAGCATGGTGTGCAGCGCGTCCAGCAATCGCCGGTTGGCGCTGTCGCCCGCCAATGTACCCGGCGTGAGCTGATGAGCCAGCTGCAGCTTGGGCGGCTTCTGCAGGGCCGCGGCGGGCTCGGCTCCCTGTACTGCGATGGCTTGCGAAGCTGTATCCATGTCTTCGGCCAGCACCGGGAGGGTTACGGCCTGCAGCATGGGAATCAGGCATGCCGCTGGGGCGAGCCGACGCAGCTTGGCCGGCGCCGCAGAAAGTGGGAGCAGGATGCGTGCAATCATCATGGCTCCCTGAAGGCTTCGCTCTGGATGCGCAGCACGGGCCGCAGCAGATACCAGATGAAGGGTTCACGGCCCAGCAGCAGATCCAGCTCGGCCTGCATGCCGGTCGTGATGCGGTTGTCGGTGCGGCCGACCCAGGGCTGCTGCAAGCTGGCCTGGATACGGAAATAGGAAAGGGATTCGGGCTGGTTGGGATCCCGGTCCGCGTCCGGTGCCACCAGCGTGACCTGGCCCGGCACGGAGCCGTAGCGCAGGAAATCGTAGGCTGTGATCTTGACCTTGGTCGCCTGGCCAAGCCGCACGTAGCCGCGGTCAGCGGGACTCAGGCGGGCTTCGACGATGACTTCGTCCTTGTCGGGAACGATCTCCATGATGGGTTCGCCAGGCTTAACCACCCAGCCGGCACCCGAGCTGCGCAGCCCCTTGACCACGCCTTCCGTCGGGGCAAGCACCGCGGTACGCGTACGCTGGCTCTGGGCACGGGAAAGGTCCTCCGACAGGCTGAGCAGCTCGCGCTCGGTCTGGGCCAGTTCCTCGGAGGCTCTGCGGCGGAACGCACCCTGGGTCTCCAGCAGCTTGGCTTCGGCCTGCTCGACCTTCGCCCGGTTGCTTACCAGGGTCTGGCGTGCAGCCGCCAGCTCGGTACGCACCTGTTCGAGGGCGCGCTGCTTGTCAATGACTTCCAGCTGACCAATGAGCTGCTCGGCAGCCAATTGCTTGGAGATGGCGGCTTCTTCCTGATGCAAACGAAGGCTGGTTTCCAGGCCCTGAATGCGGGCCTGGATCTGCGCAACATCGCCGCGTGCCTGCAGTTGCTGGGCCTGTGCGGATGCCATGCTGCCCTGATGTTCCAGTGTGCGGGAGGCAAAAGCACCCATTTCCGCCTGCACGATCCTGGGCTCGAGCTCCTTCGGAAAGTCGCTGGCCTTGAGCTGTTTTCCCTGGCTCTCCGCCATCAGGCGCGTCTTGACCGCCTGGGCAGTCGCCATGCGGGCTGTCAACTGTTCAAGGTTGAGACTGTTGCCGCCCAGGTCGATCTCCAGCAACGGCTGCCCCTGCGTAACGGTCTGGCCTTCGCGGACATGAACTGCGGTGACGATACCTCCTTCCAGGTGCTGTACCGTTTGCACGCGATCGGAAGGAATGACCTGGCCGCTGGCGACCACCACGTTTTCCACGGGATAGAAAAGGCCTACGAGCACCAGGATGGCAAGGGCTCCCACGACCAGCTTGCGTTTGCGGGCTGCCTGGGTGCCATCCGCCTCAGCTTGCGGTACGGCGGGCTGTACATCGGTGGCTTCAGCCGTTCGGGACTGGCGCAGCACCAGGGGCAGATCGTCTTCGCGTCGGGCCCTCATGATGCGAGCTCCTGCACCTGGGAGTTGTCCTGTTCGGTTGTTCCGGCACCTGTTTCTGCAGGTGAGGGCGCCGGCTCGCGAGGTGTACCGAATAGCTCGGGGAGCAGTTGTTTGGGCGAACCGTGCTCCACGCTGCCATCTCCTCGCACGTGGTAGATGTGTTGTGCCAGCGAAGCCACACGCACGGAATGCGTGACTACGATGACGGTGTGCTTGAGCGAAATATGCTTCAAGGTCTGCAGCAGTGAGGTCTCGCTTTCGAAATCGAGATCGTTGCTGGGCTCGTCAAGAATCAGGACGGAAGGATTGCGCAGGAAGAGCTGGGCCAGGGCCAGTTTGCGCAGCTCGCCTGCGGAGAGACCGGTACCGCCTTCTCCCAGCACCGTCTGATAACCGTTGGGCAGGCGACTGATGAAGCCATGGGCTCCGGACAGATGGCATGCCGTGATGATCTTGTTGTCGTCGGCTTCGGGATTGACCATCCGAAGGGAGTCGACGATGGGGCCACTGAACCAGTAAACCTGCTGGGCTAGGCAGCCAATCCAGCGGCCCAGGTCGCTGCGTGGAAACTGGGCCATGTCGTATTCGTCAATGAAAATACGGCCCTGGGTCGGTTGGTAAAGCCCGGCCAGCAGCTTGGCCAGTGTGGATTTGCCCGCGCCATTGCGTCCCACAATTGCATGCAGGCCACCGGGGCCGATTTCCAGTGAAACCTGTTCCAGCGAGGCATGGCCTGAAGGGTACTGAAAGCTGACCTGATCGAGGTGGAACAGTCCGCGTGGACGTGGCAGCTCCACGGTCTGTGCTGCTGTTTCCAGGGGCTCTTCCAGAACTGCCTGCAGGCGCTCGGTGGCCTCGTTGGCGCGCGCCATGGATCGCCAGTTGCCCGCAAGCTGGGCAATGGGGCCCAGCGCCTTGCTCGACAGCAGGTTGACGGCCATCAGGCTGCCTATGCTCATCCATTGCGCATTGATGGCGATGGCGCCCATTGTGATGACCGAAATGGAAAAAAGCGTGAGCAGCACATGGCTGGTTTCCCGGGCATCTTCCATTTCGCCATTCTTGCGAAAGCTTTCGGCCAGCCACTGGTCGTAGCCTGCTTGCCATGATTGTTTGGCTGCGGTGTCGTAGCCCAGAACCTTGAGCGTGCCTCGCGCGTTGCAGATCTCGGCAGTGCTGCGGTCCAGCATACGAGCCTGCGCTACTTCCTCCACGCGTCCGCTGCGTACTTCATCCGCCCACCACCAAGCCAGCACGCCCAGGACGACCATGGCAACCAGGATCACGGGAAGAACGGGCCAGGCAATGATGCCGATGACAATCAAGGCCAGCAAAGCCATGGGAAGGTCGAGAACGGAGGTGGCGAGCCCCCCCGACATGCCCGAGCGCATGGAACTGACATCCCGAAACAGCTGCAGCCACTGGCTGGAAGGCCTTTGCTCCAGCGTGGCCAGCGGGTGGCGGAGCATGGCATTCATCAGTGCCTGCGATACATCGCGATCAAGCATGGCGCCGGCTTCGCGCAGTGTCCGGGCACGCTTGCGGCGCAGCCACCATTCCAGGCTCAGAAAGCACAACACGCCTGCAACCATGGCAATCAGGGTGGCCGTGCCGCCGCGTGCAATGACACGGTTATAAACTTGTAACAAAAAGATGGAGGGCAGCAGCCCCAAAAGGCTGATGGGCAGTGATAACCATGCAGCTTGGCGTAGTTGCAATGTTGCCTTGCGGAAAGAATCTGCAATGGCGTTGGAATAGGAGGGGGCTGCTTCTGCTGCCGCCGGATTTGCAGTGGCTGATGCCAGCTGATGGGGAAGCAGATATCGAATCATTGTCTCGAACCGTATTAATTTCCGTTAATGGGAAAGTAGCTTTTTGTTTCCTCTAATGTATCAACATATTTGCCGATCTATGAGATAGCACAAGTTTTTTAACTTTTTCAAAAATTTATCAATGCACATGAGTTGATAGAAATTACTGCTGTCGGGGTAAATTTAGATATATCTGCACTGGTGTTTTTACTAATGCTCACAGCAACCTGAAGTTATATTTCTATGTTGATAGCTTGTTTCTATGAAATATGATTAATTAATTACTTAATTGGATCTATATTCAAGCTATTTCTTGCCCGTTTTCTCGCAAAGCATCGGCTGCAATTGCAAGATTGGTAGCGGTACGGCCGGCCAATAGGACGGTGTCGCCAGCACGAGTTGTTCTCAGCAGGAAGTCAACCAGGCGGTTCAAATCGTCATACCAGTAGACCTGTGGCAAGTCATACAGCGCAGAGGCCAGTCGACGCAGGGGTTCACCGTAGAGCAGTACATGCTTTGCCTGGGTTGACCGGATCAATGGTTCAAGCAGGAGCTGGGAAGATTCCAGATCATTTGCAACAGCCTGTATGCCTGCTAGTGCGATCACCCTGTGGCCGCTGAGCGGAGCATGCGCTTGCAACTGGGTGAATGCTGCTTGCATGGAAACGATATGACTGCTTTGGCTGTGGTCCAGAAGCCGTACGCCATTGGATAGCAATTGAGGCTGTCCCGTACCTTGCAAAGGTTGCCAGTCTTGCAGCAACTCCTGCACTCCTTCCAGATTTTTTCCGAGGCTTTGCAAAGTGGCCAAAACTGCTTGCGCGTTCTGTGCCATGTGATGTCCGTCGGATTGCAGCCTGAGCTGTAGATTACCTTTGCCTGTCGATATTTCCCAGCTCCCCTGGCGGTAAGACAGTTCACGTATATGCGCGCCGGAACCGCGTCCAAACGTGGAAAGCCGAATTTCGGCATCAACTGCAGCCTGAACGATGCATGGCTGGGCTCCCAGCTTGGAATCGATAACCAATGTGGAGCCCTGCCTGAGCGATTTGATGATTTTTTCTATCAAATAATTTCGTTTCTTTTTGTGTAGGAGTAAATCTTTTTCTTTCGTAAGATTTATTTGTTTGTGGTTTTCTATGAAATCCAGATTGGAGATAACGACGATATCGGGCTGGATCCAGGGCAACTCATCAAGCAAAGTGGATAGAGGCAGTTCAATCAATGCACATGGTGCTGCTTCGCTCCAGTTAATCATTTGAATGGGGGCATCCTGTGCCAGCAACGCATCTGCACGTGGATCTTCCATGCCTTGCAAACTGTGGCGCAGCATGCTCAGGATGGAAGTTTTTCCCGCGCATCCGGTGGCTGCCACGACCGGTGCCTTGATTCGGAGCCGCGAGGCTTGGGCCCAACTGCGCAAGCCCTTGTCGATACGGGGTACATAGAGGACTGGCACGCCATAGCCCGACAGGCCATGGGGCTGATTGCTGATCAATGCAGCAGCCTGCAGCGTCTGCAAGGCAGCCGGGGGGATGCCAATGGAAATACCTGCACGCCGTACAAGCACTGCTGAGCCGGGCAGATGGTGCAGGCGGTTGATATCCAGGCCTGAGCAAAGAAGCGCTTGCTGGTGCAAGTTGAACCAGGTGCCACCCGTGATGTGGGCCAAGGTGGAACTGTCCCAGCTCATAGGGGGGCTCGTTTGGTAAATTCGCGAAATTCCGGGGGATTCGGATTGCGTCGAGGCATGAGAAGGAGCCATCATCGCCGAGCGATGCATACGATCCATGCTTTGATCTAGAGCGCGTTCATCTGTCCTGTGTGAGAACTCCTGGACGTCCGGCCCTGGAAAACTTCTCGATGGCTTTGCCCGGGCGCGTTGCAGTTCCAGTGCAGCAAGGGCTGTCATGAGCAGATAGGCCGATGTGCGTGCGTCGGCCAGTAGTTCATCGTGGCCGCCTCCATGGAAAAAGGCGGCCTGTGAACGCGCGGTCGGGGAAAGGTAGATGGCTTGCTCCGGAAAAACCATGCGATGGCTGAGGGCCTGGAGGATTTCTCGCAGGCTTCCCGACCTGTCGCTTGGTGGTCCGATGAAGCGTGGTGGGGAATCCAAACCCAATAGAACACTTTCTATGACGGCCGCTGGCAGCCAATGCACATGCAACAAACGGCCGGCCTGATGTTGCTGGCAAAAATGCTCTATGAAAAAGTCTTGTTGAAATGGAGACCCAAAGAGGGTTCCCGGAGCAGTGCGAAACCCTATGCCTGCATTGCACCGCATGAAGGCGCTCAGTGCCAGGCTGGACCAGGCTCTCTCGTCAGGCCGGGAAGAGTCAGCGAAGGGGAGCAAGCTTGATGCCACTCTTTCCATGGAGGCATGCAAGCTGTCTTTCTCTCCCTCGGCTTTCACTGTTTCCGCGAAATGTAGTTGATGGGCATGGCGGACCATCACCAGCATGGCCAGGGACAAGTGTTCATGGTCATGTGGCAGGTATTGCAGCTTTTCTTCAAGGTGCTTGAAAGCGCGGTGGATGGCGGTGCTCAAGTCTGCCTGCTTTGTGTAGCGTTGTATGAGCAGCAGCGTGTATGTCAGTCCCAGGTGATCCGCAAGACACCGGTTGCACGGCCAATCCCCATCTGGGCGCTGGTGGCTGAGCAGCAATCTGCTCGTGGAGCGTAGAAGGGCCTCTGGCAATATCGGGGATTGCTGGACACCTTCAAACAGGGGATGCATCCGAGGAACAGCAGTTGCTGCTTCTTTGCCTCCTATGAAGACACCTTGCAGGCCCAGTAGAAGAGCGCTGGATTTCGTGAGCGACTCTGGGGATGACTTGTCTTGGAACCCGGACAGCGTTTCATTGGCCTCATTGGAGAGTTGCTGCAACACAAGTCGAGCATGCTCCAGCTCTGTATCTGCCAATGCCCAGTTTTGGGTGGGGTCCGGAGGGAGTCTGAGGAAATCTGAATTTGGCAGTGAGGCGATATTCAGGACCCAGTCAACCCGAAGTTCCACCTTGCTTTGTTTGCGCGCCCAAGCCCACTGGCGAACTCTTGTTGCGCCTTCTCTCCATGCAGCTTCCAGAGTAGCTGCGCGGACATAGAAAACGCAAGCCTGCTGCCCCTGTGCAGCCACGGTGAAAAACAGGATGCAGCCAGGATATGGCTCTGGCAAGAGCACAAGATGCTGCTCCAGATATCGACGACACCGGCACAGCTGCTGAGACAGCGCAATCTCGGTATCGCTGGAGCAGGGACCGATCTTTTTGTTGCTCGGAGCCGTCGCACTGCTGTGGGCTCGCAACTCGAAGATCGGTTCTGCCATGGCGATCTGGCCGTATGCAGATGGCAAGAGCTTTTGCTTCAGCGGTACTCGAACTCCACGCGTCGATTGCGCTGGTGTGCAGCTTCGCTTGTTCCAGGATCTGCCAGCCTTTCCTTGCCATAGCTCACAGCTTCGACCTTTGAAGAGTCGACCCCCAGGATCTGCAGGCTCTTGCGCACGGATTCCGCGCGCTTCTGGCCCAGTGCCAGGTTGTACTCGCTGCCCCCGCGGACATCGGTATGCCCTTGGAGCATGAGCGATTGTCCGGGATGGCTGCGCAACCATTGCGCATGGCTTTCGACAATCCCCCTGTCGACAGGACGAACGGTGTATGAGTCAAAGTCGAAGTAAACAATATGGGCCACATTCTCCGGCCCGCTTTGACCGCGCTGTGGTTTTACTTCCACTGGCGCCACACTGGCGATGCTGGTGGCAGGGCGGCCAAAGGCATAGTGGTGTTCTATATGTTTTGAGCTGCTGCCAAATGAGGTGCTGCAGGCCGCCAAAACAGATGTCAGCAGCAAAGTGGCATAGAGCTGGTGTTTTTTATACATAAGGTTCTCCTTGGCCTCTGCCGGCACATTTCCTGTGAAGGTGCCGGCAGAGTTTTTAATGCAGCCATGGGGCTGCTGTGCTTCAGATCAGTTGGTGATGCTGCAGCTGCTGGGCCAAGTTCAGCGTGTTGACGGCAACATCTCCAGCGCTGCTCGACTGGCTGCTGATGGCTGAGGCAATCGGCTGCAGCTCTGCGACTGCAGCTTCTGCAGCCGTTGGGGTTACTGCATTGCCACACAGCACGCCGCCCAGGAGGCCCCCCGAGTGGCCTAGCAAGCCGCCCAGTAGACCGGCGCCACCATTGAGTCCTCCCTGCAGTCCACCCTCTCCGGTGACACAACCCAGCAGGCCGCCTTCGCCGGTGATGCTGCCGAGCAGCCCTCCTTCGCCGGAGACGCCGCCCAGCAGACCGCCGCCGGAGATGCCGCCGAGCAATCCTCCCTCGCCGGTGACGCTGCCAAGCACACCGCCGACC
>NZ_BCNT01000022.1 GCF_001544075.1 Comamonas terrae | reverse complement strand
GCCTTCCCGGTACGCCGATCGCACGCATGGCTGCTTTGCCCGATAGGAACGGCTGCCATCGCGCCGGCAGCCATGGCAAGGTCCGGGACGTGGCAGAATGGTCCGCATGCTGTGCATGCACATCTAGCAACAACAGCTTCAAGCCATCGCGCCCGTGGGCCGCAACCGCAGCCAGACCCGATCGGTCTGCTGCTCGCTGACGCAGCAGCCACCCTGCTGCGCACCGCGCGCGATGGATGGTGCAGACATGCCGGTACCGCATGCTGCCTCCCCGGTAAAGACAAATACCCATTGATGGCGGAACCACCCTCCCCGATCATCGAAAAGCCCACCTTCCGTGACCCCCAGGCCTGCCATGCGCAACGCACGACAGGCTTTTTGCAGTGACGGGCCGCCGCGCCAAAAGCCGGCTTGCCGCGACTGCGCCCCCGAATCGTCCCTGGAGTTTCTTTTTCATGTTTCGCCAACTGATCACCTGCACGGCCATGGCCGCCACGCTGGGCCTGAGCTTTTCCGCGGCCGCGCAAGGCCCGGCCACCGACTACCCCAACAAGCCCGTGCGCCTGATCGTGCCCTTCCCGCCCGGCGGCGGCACCGACATCCTCTCGCGTGTGATCTCCAACAAGCTCACCGAAGTCAGCCACTGGACCGTGGTGCCCGACAACCGCGCCGGCGCGGGCGGCACCATCGGCATCACCGAGGCCGTGAAAGCGGCGCCCACGGGCTACGACATGGTCATGGGCCAGAAGGACAACGTGGTCCTCGGCCCCTATCTGTACAAGAACCTGCCCTGGAACCCCACCAAGGACCTGACGCCCGTGGCCCATGTGGCCTACACCCCCATCGTGATCGCCACGGCCGCCAACTCGCCCTACAAGACGCTGGCCGACGTGGTGGCCGCCGCCAGGAAGGCGCCCGCCAAGATCACCTACGGCTCGCCGGGCAACGGCACCAGCATCCATCTGGCCGGCGTGATGCTGGAAAAGGCTGCGGGCATCCAGCTCACGCACGTGCCCTACAAGGGCTCCAACCCGGCCATGATGGACGCGCTGGCGGGCAACGTGGACCTTCTGGTGTCCTCCGTGCCTTCGGCCATCGGCCAGATCAAGTCCGGCAAGCTGCGTGCCATCGCGGTGACCTCCGCGGCCCGCTCCACCTCGCTGCCCGATGTGCCGACCCTGGCCGAATCCGGCCTCAAGGGCTTCAACGTCAGCACCTGGTACGGCCTGTTCATGCCCAGGGGCACGCCGGCGCCCGTCGTCAACAAGGTCAATGCCGAAGTGAACAAGCTGCTGGCCATGCCTGAAGTACGGGAAGCCATCCAGACCCAGGGCGCCGAGCCCCAGGCCATGAGCGTGGAAGCCTTCGACAAATTCTTCCAGGCCGATTTCAAGGCCAACAAGGCGATCGTGGAAGCCTCTGGCGCGAAGATTGAGTAACCTCCTGAGCGGCTCTTGCTCGGTGTCTCTTTGTTGGAGCGAGCCCGTTTTAAAGGCTGTGCTCTGTGCAATAAAAAAGACCTCCGCGGAGGTCTTTTTTATTTGATGGGGGACGCTTATTCGCGGACCACGAGCACGGGAATGCGCACGGCGCCCAGCACGCGCTGGGTCACGCTGCCCAGCATCAGCTTTTCCAGGCCACGGCGGCCCTGGGAGCCCATGACGATGAGGTCGGCGCCGCTGCTTTCCATCACGCGCACAATGCCGTCGTGCACCGCATGGCCTTCGCCGACCACGGTGGAAACGGCCACGCCCGCCTCGTCCATCAGGGCCTTGACGGCATCCAGCGCGGTATTGGCTTCGGCCGTGGCCGCGCTCAGGTACTGGGATTGGCCGTAGGCGAAATCGGCGCCCACGCCGGTGAACGGATAGGGATCGATCACATAGACCGCCGTCACCGCGCTGCCAAAGACCTTGGCCAGCTCGGCCGCCTTGCGGGCCGCCAGCAGCGAGGGCTTGGAGCCATCCACCGGAACCAGAATGTGCTTGAACATGGACATGTTTTCTCCTTCGATAGCGTGGCGGCATCACCGGGAACAGAAATCTGCGCCATCCGCCGCCGGTTCAATGAAGCTCAGTCTGAACCCCATCATGCCTCAGCATCTTGATGCACATCAACCTTGCCGTCGAAGAAAGCCCGCATCCGGCACGGGGCGGCGCCTAGCTCCGCTTCAGGCCGCGTCCACCACCTCGGCGCCCTGGAAATTGCCGCGCCGGTAGGTCAGCACCAGGGTATCGCGCACGCCGCCGGCCTGCGCCGGCTGGATGGGCGTGGTCTCGTGGATCATGCGCGCATCGTCCAGCAGCATCACCGACCAGGGTTCGGTCAGCGTGAAGCGCATGCCGCTCGGGCCCGTGGCTTCGAAGACGCGGGTCTCGCCGCCCTTCACGCCCTGGCGGGCGACCAGGATCACCGCCACCAGGTCCACGCCGTCGCGGTGCGCGCCTTCGGGCGTGGGCCGGCCTATGCCATCCGTGGTGTCGATACGGAACTGGTGCGACTCCACAAACCAGCGCTCGTGGCCGCCGCCCGCGCAAAACACCTGGTCGGCCAGACCGGCCAGCTTCTCCAGCAGCCGGGCCCAGACCGGGCTTTGCGTCGTGGCGTCGGGCATGGGGTCGAACATGCGCTGCATGCCGCCGTGCAGGGCGTTGTATTCCACGGGCTGCCAATGGGCGCGATGGGGCACCTGCTGCAGCGATCCGGCCTGGGCCACGAAGCAGGAATGGCGCCGGCGCCGGTAGCGTCCGCCATCCTTGAGAAAGGCATCGGGCGGCAGGCTCTGCCAATCGGCATCCAGCGCATGCAGCTGGTCCAGGTCGGCGCCGATCCAGTGCGCGAAGTCCTGCGGCGCCAGCACGGCATAGCCGCTGTCGCGCAGGGACTGGGCTGCCCGGTCCGCAGCGATGTAGGGAGGTGGAAACATGATTTGCGCCATAAGGCCGGCAAGCTTACTCCCGGCGCGCTGCGCCGGGGCCTGACCGGACATCAATATTTGCGCAAGGCTGCAGCAACCAATTTGCATCGATGGCCGTGCAGCGAGGCGGCATGGGCCGCCCGAAGCGGCCCGTGCGAAAGCCTTGCGGCCTCAGACCAGCGGCAGGCCCACGTAGTTTTCGGCCAGCGAAGTGGCGCCGGCCCGGGAGTGGACGATATAGTCCAGTTCGGCCTCCTGCACCCTGGTGTTGAACTCGCCCTCGCCGGGGAAGTTGTGCAGCATGGAGGTCATCCACCACGAGAAGCGCTCGGCCTTCCAGACCCGGCGCAGGCATTGCTCGGAGTAGCGGTCTATGCCTTCGCTGCTCCTGTCCTGGTAGAACTCGGCAAACGCGCGCGACAGATAGCCCACGTCGGAGGCGGCCAGATTCAGGCCCTTGGCGCCCGTGGGCGGCACGATGTGGGCCGCGTCGCCGGCCAGGAACATGCGGCCGAAGCGCATGGGCTCGGTCACGAAGCTGCGCAGCGGCGCAATGCTTTTCTCCAGCGAGGGGCCGGTCACCAGGTGGGCGCGGGCCTCGGGGTCCAGGCGCTTCTTGAGCTCTTCCCAGAAGGCCTCGTCGCTCCAGTCCTCGACCTTGTCGGTCAGCGGCACCTGCAGGTAGTAGCGGCTGCGCGTGGCACTGCGCTGGCTGCACAGCGCAAAGCCGCGCTCGGTGTTGGCATAGATCAGTTCGTGCGAGACCGGCGGCGTGTCCGACAGCAGGCCCAGCCAACCGAAGGGGTAGACTTTCTCGAAGGTCTTGACCTTGTCCTGGGGCGCGCTGGCGCGGCAGATGCCGTGAAAGCCGTCGCAGCCGGCAATGAAATCGCATGCGATCTCGTGCACCTGGCCGTCTTTCTCGTAACGCACCTTGGGGTGTTCGCTCTCGAAGTCGACAGGCTGCACGTTCTGCGCCTCGTACACCGTGGTCAGGCCTTCGGCGGCGCGCACTTGCATCAGGTCGCGCGTCACCTCGGTCTGGCCGTAGACCATGACGCGCTTGCCACCCGTCAGGCCGTGCAGGTCGATGCGGTGGCGCTTGCCCTTGAACAGCAGCTCGATGCCGTCGTGCGGCAGGCCTTCCTCGTTCATGCGGGCATCCGCGCCGGCCTGCCGCAGCAGGTCCATGGTCACCTGCTCCAGCACGCCGGCGCGGATGCGGCCGAGCACGTAATCGGCACTGCGCTGCTCCACGATGATGTTGTCTATGCCGGCCTTGTAGAGCAGCTGGCCCAGCAGCAGGCCCGAGGGACCTGCACCGATAATGGCGACTTTGGTGCGCATGGTGTCTGTATCTCCTTGTTCTCCGTCAACAGGTGCCGCATCTGCGTTGGAATGCGACCCATGGCCCAAGCCTAGTTTTGTGCTGCGTCAAACAGGAGAGCCATCGCATGCAATTGCGCGATAATCGCGCAAAGCAGCCGGCAATCGCACAAAATGCGCACCCATGCCCGGCCACACTCCCGGCCTCCACCACCTTCCGCCCGCTTTTCCGCAACCTCCATGCCCTCCGCCAGCCTGCCCCCCATCGCCGCCGCCGACTACATTGCGGGCCTGGCCAAGGGCCTGGCCGTGCTGGAGAGCTTCGACACCGAGCGCCAGCGCCTGAACGCCACCATGGCCGCCGAGCGCGCCGGCATCACCCGCGCCGCGGCGCGCCGGCACCTGCTCACGCTGGCCCATCTCGGCTATCTGGAAACCGACGGCAGCCACTACTGGCTGGCGCCCAAGGTGCTGCAGCTGTCGGGCGCCTATCTGGCCTCCGCGCGGCTGCCGCGCATCGTGCAGCCGGTGCTGCACCGGCTGGCCGCGCAGACCGGGCTTTCGTATTCCTGCGTGGTGCGCGAAGGGCGCGAAGTCGTCATCGTGGCGCGCAGCGCCGTGCACGAGCAGGGCGAACGCCTCATGGCCCACGGCCTGCACCTGGGCACGCGGCTGCCGGCCCATGCCACCTCCACGGGCCGCGTGCTGCTGGCGGCGCTGGCGCCCGCGGACCTGGACGAATGGCTGCAGACCCATGATCTGCCGCGCCTCACCGCCCATACGGTGACGGATATGGCAGCGCTCAAGGCCGTGCTCGCAGAGGTGCGCAGGCTTGACTACTGCGTGGCACAGGAGGAGCACGAGCTCGCCATCCAGGCCCTGGCCGTGCCGCTGCGCGACATGCAGGGCAACACCGTGGCCGCGCTCAACGTGGTGACATCCTCGCGCCGCATGACGGCGGCCAGCCTGCACAAGGACATCCTGCCGCTGCTGCAGGAAGGCGCCAGAACCCTGCGCCCGCTGATCTGAAGTGCTATCGATCCGGAAGCTGTCTGCGCCTTGCCGCATTCAATTCCAAATACATATCGCGCTACAAAAAAGAGCTATCCGGTGCGAGATGCACCTTTTTTCATAGCATCGCAAGCCACCACCGGCATCGCCCCTCTCGCCAGGAACATCGAGCAAGGGCCTGGCCGGCCGCGCCGCCCCGCCGCGGGAGCGCCCAGCCGAAGATGTCGTCCCCCTCCGGGGGAAGCCGCGCAGCGGCTCAGGGGGATCAATTCGTGCCGCTCTCCACCGCGCACACCTGCAGGCTCAGCCGGCGCAGCAGCTCGGCCGTGCGGCGGATCAGCGGCGTGGCCTTTTTCTTGGCCGACTGCACCAGGCACAGCGTGCTCACGATATGCGGCGACTTGATCGGCACGCCGACCAGCGAGGCATCCATGTCGTGGCCGCGCATGGCGCTGTCGGTCAGCGCGGCATAGCCATAGCCGCCGCGCACCAGGTCGAGGATGGCCGGCACGCTGGACACTTCCCAGACCACATTGAGCTTGACCTGCGACAGCGTGGCCTGGGCCTCCATGAGCTTGCGGAAGATCTGGCCGCGCTGGGGCATGATCAGCGGGAACTCGTCCAGGTGCGAGAACGGCACGCTGCTGTGCCCGCCCAGCTTGCTGGCCGGGCCGATCAGGCACAGGCGCTCCTCCAGCACAGGCGCCACCTCGATGTGCGGATGCGGCTCGGGCGTGTAGACGAGGCCCAGGTCCATGCGGCCCGACGTCAGCCACTCGGTGATGTTCACGGAAAAGCCCTCGACCACGGCCAGGCGCGCCTTGGGCATGTCGCGGCTGAAGCCGTCGATCAGCGGCAGCGTCAGCCGCCGCGCCAGGCTGGGCGGCAGGCCCACGGTGATGCGGCCCACGGGCTCGTCGCGCTGGCTGCCCAGGTCTTCCTTGGCCAGGGCCACGCGCTGCATGATGGCGTGGCCGTGCTCGAGCAGGCGGCGCCCCGCATCGGTCAGCGTCACGCCGCGGCCGGTGCGGATCAGCAGCGTCTCGCGCAGCTCGGTCTCCAGCGCCCGCACCTGGCGGCTCAGCGCGGGCTGGGCCGTGTCCAGCAAGACCGCGGCCTTGCTGAAGCTGCCGGTTTCGGCCACATGGACAAAGGTTTCTATCTGCTGAAGATTCATCGCGCACCACACAAAGCAAGCTATGCCATTTTGCTATAGCTGTTAGCCTGGGGCCGCGCTAGGTGAATTGCGACCGGATGTCACAATCCGTTCGACCGGCGCCAGGGCCAACGCGTCGGCAACAGACATTCAATATGCGCGAGCGCCCTGCCGCAACGGCCGGCCAACGCGCGAACCTCAACGACAGACAGATGGACCGCTCGCGGTCCCGGGAGACAAAAACATGAGCCAACGCTCGTTCCAGATGAACCGCCGCCAGGCAGCGCTTGCCCTCGCCTCCATGGCCGCAGGCTGCGCCATGCCCGCTTTTGCGCAGGCCGATGCCGCCAAGTGGCCCACCAAGGCCTCGCGCATCATCAACCCCTTCCCCGTGGGCGGCGGCCCGGACGGCCTCTCGCGCCTCGTGGCCGACAAGCTGGGCCGCGCCTGGGGCCAGCCCGTGGTGGTGGAAAACCGCCCCGGCGGCAACGGCTTCATCGCCATCGAAGCCTTCAAGCGCGGCGCCACCGACGGCACGGACATGATCCAGCTGGACAACGTGCACATCGCGGCCTACCCCCACCTGTTCAAGAAACTGCCGTACAACCTGGACAAGGATTTCGACATCCTGATGCCGCTGTTCCGCAACTACTTCTTCGTCTGCGTGCCGGTGGACAGCCCGTACAAGACCATGGCCGACCTGATCGCCGACGCCAAGGCCCACCCCGGCAAGCTCAATTACGGCTCCTGGTCCGTGGGCAACCCGGTGCACCTTGGATCGGCCCTGCTGGAGAGCATGACCGGCACCAAGATGGAGCACGTGATCTACAAGGAAACCAGCCAGCTCTACCAGGGCGTGGCCACCGGCCAGCTCAGCTTCGCGCTGGGCTCGCTGGGCACGGCCGGCCCGCTGGTGCGCGGCGGCAAGCTGCGCTTCCTGGCCGTGGCGGCGCCCAAGCGCATCGAGGGCTACGAGAACGTGCCCACGGTCTCCGAATCGGGCGGCCCTGCCGGCTATGCCGTGACCGGCTGGAATGCCCTGGCCGTGCGCCCCGGCACGCCCGCCGCCGTGCAGGAAAAGATCCGCAACGACGTGCGCCAAGCACTGACCGGCCAGGACGTGAAGGAGAAGTTCGCGGCCTTCGGCTATGAAAGCTTCACCCCCACGCCCGCCGAATTCAAGCAGTTCATGGCCGATGAAAGCAAGCGCTTTGGCGATGTGATCAAGAAGGCCGGCCTGGCACTGGACTGAGCGTCCCGGCCATCCGCCAGCAGCCGCCCTCGGGCGGCTGTTTTTTTTTGATGCCCCATCCGGCCTCCCGGCGGGCACGGTGCGGCCTCCGGCTCAGCCGCCCTGTATCAGCAGGGCCGCCAGCCGCTGCTGAATCCACAGCGCCGTGCCGTCCAGCACGGCGCCCTGCAAGCTCAGCATGCGCACCGCCAGTGGCGGCAGGCGCAGCTCCGGGCAATCCAGCGCCACGATGCGCGGCTCGATGTCGGGCGTCTGCGCGATGTTGCGCGGCAGAATGCCCCAGCCTATGCCGTCGGCCAGCATGTCGGCCATCACGTAAAAGCTGTCCGAGCGCCAGATGCGCGGGCTGATCACCAGGTCCTCCACGCCCTCGATATGCATGACCAGTTGGCGGTGCGCCGCCAGGTCCTCGCGGGTGACCGGGCCATGGCTTGTGGCCGCCAGCGCATGGCTGCGCGCCACGAACACCATCTGCGGCACCCCGGCCACATAGCGCTGGGCAAACTGCGCATCGGCCGGGCCGCGGTCGAACTGGAAGGCCAGCTCGGCGCGGCGCGTCTGCACATCGCGCGCCACTTCGGCCGCCGTGCCGTTGAGCAGCGTCAGCTCCAGCGCCGGGAACTGCTGGGCCAGCTCGCGCAGCAGCCGCGCAAACGGCGGATACGGCAACGCCTCGTCGAGCGACACGCACAGCCTGGCAGCCTGCCCCGCGGCCAGCCCGCGCGCACGCAGGTCCAGGGCCTGCGCCTGGTTGAGCAAGGCGCGCGCCTCCAGCAGCATGACCTCGCCCGCAGGCGTGAGGTGCACCGAGCGCCCCACGCGATGGAACAGCGCCAGCCCCAGATCGGCCTCCAGCAGCCCCATGGCCATGCTGACCGCCGACTGCGCACGGCCCAGCCGGCGGGCCGCCTGGGTCATGGAGCCGCAGTCGGCCACGGCGACAAATTGGTTAAGGCGTTCAAGCGTCCATTCCATTCATCAATTTTATTGACTGATCTGAACTTCCCGCAAATCAAAAATTGATCGATTATCGGAAGACATCTCCCACGACTACTGCTGCGGAGAGGATTCCCATGGACATCACACCTGCTTTTCCCCCTCCATCCCCCGCCCCGGCCGCCAGCCGCTGGCTGGTGCTGGGCATCGTATCGGCTGCGCTGCTGCTCATCGTCATCGACATGACCGTGCTCTACACCGCCCTGCCGCGCCTGACCCACGACCTGGCGGCCACCGCCTCGGCCAAGCTCTGGATCATCAACAGCTACTCGCTCGTGGTCTCGGGCCTGCTGCTGGGCATGGGCACGCTGGGCGACCGCCTCGGCCACAAGCGCCTGTTCATGGCCGGCCTTGCAGTGTTCGGCGCGGCATCGCTGGCTGCGGCCTTTGCGCCCGGCACCGGCGTGCTGATTGCAGCCCGGGCGCTGCTGGGCGTGGGCGCGGCCATGATGATGCCGGCCACGCTGTCGCTGATACGGCTCACCTTCATCGACGACCGGGAGCGTGCGCTGGCCATCGGCATCTGGGCCTCGGTGGCCTCTGGCGGAGCGGCCTTCGGCCCCGTGGTCGGCGGCGCGCTGCTCGCGCATTTCTGGTGGGGGTCGGTGTTCCTGATCAATGTGCCCATCGTGCTCGTCGCCCTGCTGCTGGCCTGGCGCTGGATTCCCGCCAGCCGCGGCAACCGGGAACACCCCTGGGACCTGAGAGCCTGCATCCAGGCGATGCTGGGCCTGATGGCCGGCACCTATGCGCTCAAGGAGCTGGGCAAGCAGTCGCCCGACTGGCTGCTGGCCGCCATCGCACTGCTCACGGGCATTGCCTTTCTCGCCATATTCGTGCGCCGCCAGCGCCGCAGCAGCCACCCGCTGCTGGATCTGGCGCTGTTCGGCAACAAGGCTTTCAGCACCGCCGTGACAGCGGCCCTGGTGGCATCGGCCGCGCTGCTGGGCATGGAGCTGGTATTCAGCCAGCGCCTGCAGCTGGTGCTGGGCCTGAGCCCCCTGCAGGCTGGCTGGGCCGTGCTGCCGCTGCCGATTGCAGCCTTTGTCGCAGGCCCCGTCGCCGGGCGCCTGCTGCCGCGCTGGGGCAGTGCCCGGCTGCTGAGCCTGGCCTTGCTGGCCTCCGGCCTGGGCATGGGCGGCTATCTGGCGCTGCACCAGGCACCCGTCCTGTGGCAGGCCCTGAGCCTGACGGTGCTGGGCGCTGGCATCGGCGCGGCCATGACGGCCGCTTCGGCCACCTTGCTGATGAGCGCCCCAGCCGAACGCGCCGGCATGGCCGCCTCGGTGGAAGAAGTTTCCTACGAACTGGGCGGTGCCCTGGGCGTAACGGTCATGGGCAGCCTGCTGTCGGCCGTCTATGCGCGCACCCTCGTTGTGCCCGCCACCGGCACTCCTGTTCCGTCCACGGTGCGCGACAGCCTGGACGAAGCCCTGCTGGCCGCCGAAGCCCTGAGGGGCGATGCCGCAAGCGACCTGGTGCAGGCCGCCAGCACCGCCTTCGACCACGGCTTTGCCGCCGTGCTGCTGCTGGCCACAGCCCTGCTGCTGGCCGCCGCCTGGGCCGTGCGGCAGCGCATGCGCCCCTGAACCATTCTGAACAACCACCAAGAATCATTCATGAACACATCCATTCAACTCAGACCTCTGGAACGCGAGGACCTTCGCTTCGTGCACCTGCTGGACAACAACGCCAGCGTGATGCGCTACTGGTTCGAGGAGCCCTACGCCACTTTCGACGAACTGACCAGCCTCTACGACACCCACGTCCACGACCAGGGCGAACGCCGCTTCGTGGTCGAGCATGGCAGCGAACGCGCCGGCCTGGTGGAACTGGTGGAGATCGACCTGATCCACCGCCGCGCCGAGTTCCAGATCATCGTCGCGCCCGACCAGCAAGGCAAAGGCATTGCGGCCCATGCCACGCGCCAGGCCCTGGACTACGGCTTTCGCGTGCTGAACCTGCACAAGATCTATCTGTATGTGGACAAGGAAAACGCCAAGGCCATCCACATCTACACCAAGATCGGCTTTCGGCCCGAGGGCGAACTGGTGGACGAATTTTTTTCCAACGGCCAGTACCGCAGCGTGATCCGCATGTACATGCTGCAGGCGCCCTATCTGCAGCGCATGGCATGAGGTCGTGCTTCCTCGACAGGCGCGCAGACAAAGGCCTGCGGGATGCAAATCCGCGCAGGCCTTTTCACGGATGCGGACTCAGCGCTTTTCGAACGGGTATTTCTCGGTATCCACCTCGCCCTGGGCCTGCAGCGCATAGCGGTCGCCAGCAATGGCTTCGGGCTTGAAGAGCTCGTCGAGTTCGGCCAGCACGGCCGCATCGAGCCTGACGCCGCCGCCGCGCACGTCCTCCAGCAGATGGTCGACGCTGGTCGTGCCTGGCAGCGCAATCACATGCTCGCCCTGGTGCAGCACCCAGGCAATGGCCAGCTCCGCCAGCGTGCAGCCCGCCTTTTCGGCAATGGCCTGCATGGGGGCCAGCAGCCGGAGGTTGCGCGCATAGGCCTCGGGCGCGAAGCGCGGCATGGAGGCACGGATGTCGCCCTTGACCAGGCCATCCACGCCCTGCAGCTTGCCGCTGAGGAAACCCCGGCCCATGGGGCTGAAGGCCACATAGGCAATGCCCAGCTCCTTGCAGGCAGCCAGCGTGCCCAGCTCGGCATTGCGCGACCACAGCGAATATTCGCTTTGCAGCGCGGCAATCGGATGCTCGCGGTGCGCGCGCCGCAGCGCCTCTGTGCCGACTTCGGACAGGCCCAGCGCGCGAATCTTGCCCTCTTCCTTCAGGCGCGCCATCTCGCCGACCGACTCCTCGATGGGCACGCGCTGGTCCCAGCGGTGCAGGTAGTACAGGTCGATCACGTCCGTGCCCAGGCGCTGAAGGCTGTCCTCGCAGTTCCTGCGCAAGGTCCTGGGACGGCCGTCGATCACGCGGCGCATCACGCCGTCCTCGCCGCGCACGCCGGCCATGCCGCCCTTGCTGGCCAGGGTGATGCGGCTGCGATGGGGCTTGAGCACCGGCCCGACCAGCGACTCGCTGGCGCCAAAGCCATAGAGCGCGGCCGTATCGAACAGCGTCACGCCCGCATCCAGCGCCGCATGCAGCACGGCATGCGACTGCTCGGTGGAGACGGGACTGCCGTAGGCATGGCAGAAATTCATGCAGCCCAGGGCTACGTTGGCGACGGTGAAGGGTCCGATATGGCGGTTTTCCATGGCGTGCTCCGCAGACTGGCCTGGTATCACCCGGCCAATCCGAATCAAATGAAAAAGCCCGCTACCGCTTGTACGGCGGGCGCGGGCAGCTATGGTTTCGGTAGTTTACCGAAATCAGGCAGCGTTGAGCTGCTGCTCCAGCTCGTGCAGCACCTTATAGCAGTTGAACACCTTCTGCACGCTGGAGTTGGGCTCGCGGCCCTCGCGGATGGCGGCGAAGAATTCGCGGTCCTGCAGCTCGATGCCGTTCATGGACACATCGACCTGGGACACATCGATCTTCTCTTCCTTGCCGTTGTACAGGTCGTCGTAGCGGGCGATGTAGGTGCCCGTGTCGCCGATGTAGCGGAAGAATGTGCCCAGCGGGCCGTCGTTGTTGAACGACAGCGAGAGCGTGCAGATGGCGCCGTTGGCGGCCTTGAGCTGGATGCTCATGTCCATGGCGATGCCCAGGTCCTTGTGGATGGGGCCCTGGATGGCGTTGGCCTTCACGATGGGGCTGCCGGCCTGGTAGGCGAACAGGTCCACGGTGTGGGCGGCATGGTGCCACAGCAGGTGGTCGGTCCAGCTGCGCGGCTGGCCCAGCGCATTCATGTTGGTGCGGCGGAAGAAATAGGTCTGCACATCCATCTGCTGAATGTGGAATTCGCCAGCCTCGATCTTCTTGTGCACCCACTGGTGGCTGGGGTTGAAGCGGCGGGTATGGCCGACCATGGCCACCAGGCCGGTCTGCTTCTGCAGCGCCAGCACTTGCTCGGCTTCCTTGAGGCTGTCGGCCAGCGGAATCTCCACCTGCACGTGCTTGCCGGCCTTCATGCACTGGATGGCCTGGGCTGCGTGCATCTGCGTGGGCGTGCACAGGATGACGGCGTCCACTTCGGGCAGTGCCAGGCTGTCGGCCAGGTCCGTGCTCACGTGCCGGATGCCGTACTTGTCGGCCACTTCACGGGTTTTTTCCAGGTCGCGGCTGACGAGGGATACGACTTCCACGCCGTCGATGTTCTTGATGCCGTCCAGATGCTTGATGCCGAAGGCACCGGCGCCCGCCAGGGCGACTTTAATGGTCTTGCTCATGATTTCTTTCTCCATAGAGCCGCCTCAAGGAGGCGAAGGCCCCTGTTCCTCAGGGAACCGGGGCAGTGATTGCGCGAAGCGATGAACGTGGGGGCACGCTCATTGGTTCTCCAAGATCAGGTGGCCGACGGCCGTGTTGGATGCAGGCACGTGATAGAAGCGATGCGCCACTTTAGGCAGGGGCGCGGGGCTGTCCACGTCGGACATGGCGCCGCGCGCGATCAGCCACATCACGAGCTCGATGCCCTCCGAGCCGGCTTCGCGCACATAGTCGATATGCGGCATCTGCGCCAGGCCCGAGGGGTTCTCGATCAGCAGGTCCAGGAACCGGTTGTCCCATTCCTTGTTGATCAGGCCGGCGCGCGCACCCTGCAGCTGGTGGCTCATGCCGCCCGTGCCCCAGATATGGACATTCAGGTCTTCGTCGTAGCTTTCCACGGCCTTGCGGATGGCGCGGCCCAGGTTGACGCAGCGCTGGCCCGAGGGCACGGGATACTGCACCACGTTGACGGCGAACGGAATCACCGGGCAGGGCCAGGCGCCGGTCTTGGGGTCCTGCTCGCCACACATCAGCGACAGCGGCACGGTCAGGCCGTGGTCCACGTCCATCCTGTTGACCAGGGTCAGGTCGAAGTCCTGCTGGATCACGCTCTGCGCGATGTGCGAGGCCAGCTCGGGGTGGCCCACCACCCTGGGCACGGGACGCGGGCCCCAGCCTTCGTCGGCGGGCTGGTATTCGGCGGCCGTGCCGATGGCGAACGTGGGAATGCAGTCCAGGCTGAACGCGGTCGCATGGTCGTTGTAGACCAGGAAGATCACGTCGGGCTTGTTGTCCTTCATCCACTGGCGCGAGAAGTCATAGCCCTTGAACAGCGGCTGCCAGTAAGGCTCCTGGGTCTTGCCCAGGTCCATGGCTGCGCCGATGGCCGGCACATGCGAGGTGTAGACGGATGCGGTGATGCGGGCCATGGGTTCAGTCTTCCTTCTTCTGTTGTCCGGCCTTGCCGGCAGTACCTTGTGGCTGGCGGTGCGCCTGAGCGTCGCCGTCCTCGCCCACAAAGCGGTTGCCCTCGGCCGAGCGGCCGCCGCCCATCATCATGGCGCGGTACTCGTCCTCGGTCATGCCGGTCATGGAGCCCGCCATCTGCTGGAAGCTCTTGCCGTCGGTGGCGCCGATCTTGGCCAGGAAATAGATGTTGCCGCCCGTGCGCATGCACCAGTTCAGGTCGCGTGCCAGCACGGCCTGCTTCTGCTCCTCGGTCATCGGCCATTCGTCGAGATAGGCGCGCTCGTCGGCCTTGAAGCGCTCGCGGTTCTCGGCTTTCATCAGCGACATGCAGAACTGGTTGAGCCAATAGCCTTTGCGGCTTTGCTCGGCATCGAAAATGATGGTGCCGGGCACGTCCAGATAGGGTTTCTCGAGGGCCATGGTCAGACCTCCTCGGGCCAGTACAGGCGCATGGGATTGTCGACCAGCAGCTTTTGCTGCAACTCGGCCGTCGGCGCGATGTGGGGGATGAAGTCCACCAGCAGGCCGTCGTCGGGCATGTGGTCCTTGAGGTTGGGGTGCGGCCAGTCGGTGCCCCACAGCACGCGGTCGGGGAACTCCTCGACCACGCGGCGCGCGAACGGCACCACGTCGCGGTAGGCGTTCTGCTCGCCATCGAGCGCCTTGGGCCCGGTCACCGACAGGCGCTCGGGGCAGCTCACCTTGCTCCACACATTCTGGTGCTCGCGCATGAACTTCAGGAACAGCGCGAACTCCTCGCTGTCCACGCCCTTGCTGACGTCGGGGCGGCCCATGTGGTCCACCACCACGGTGGTGGGCAGCGCGGTGAAGAAGTCCCACAGCTCGGGCAGGTCCACGGCCTCGAAGTAGATGACCACGTGCCAGCCGAGCTTGGCGATGCGGCCCGCGATCTCCATCAGCTCGTCCTTGGGCGTGAAGTCCACCAGGCGCTTGACGAAGTTGAAGCGCACGCCGCGCACGCCGGCGGCGTGCAGCGCCTGCAGCTCCTCGTCGGTCACGCTGCGCCTGACGGTGGCCACGCCGCGCGCCTTGCCGTCCGACGACAGGCAGGCATCGACCATGGCGCGGTTGTCGGCGCCGTGGCAGGTGGCCTGCACGATCACATTGCGCGCAAAGCCCAGGTGGTCGCGCAGCGCGAACAGCTGCGCCTTGCTGGCATCGCAGGGCGTGTACTTGCGCTCGGGCGCGAACGGGAACTCGTCGCCGGGGCCGAACACGTGGCAGTGCGCGTCGACGGCGCCTGCGGGCAGCTGGAACCTGGGCTTGCTGGGGCCGGCGTACCAGTCCAGCCAGCCGGTGGTTTTTTCAAATTGGCTCATTTGTCTTTTCCTCAACGGTTCTTGAGATGCCCGCTATGCGTCAAAGCAGCGCGGCACAACTCAGGGATGCCAAGCAAGAGCCGCCTCGCAGCGAGGGCATCGTCCCCTCCCGCGAAGCGAGAGAGGGCGTCGTGCAACAGGCGGAAGACGCGAAAGCGGCTCAGGGGGTGTTAATCGATATACCGCAGACCGGCCTTTTCCAGCCCTTCGCGCATCTTGTAGTAGTCCAGGCCCAGAGTGCCGGCGGCAAAGATCTCGCGCTTGCCGCCTTCGTTGGCCTCGCGCTTGAGCGCGGTTTCCAGCGTCTTGGCGGCGATGGCGCGCGGCACGCAGACCACGCCGTCATCGTCGGCCACGATCACGTCGCCGGGCGTGACATAGGCGCCCGCACAGACGATGGGAATGTTCACCGAGCCCGGCGTGGCCTTGATGGTGCCCTTGGAGGACACGTAGCGGCTCCAGACCGGGAAATGCATTTCGCGCAGCACCTTGGTGTCGCGCACGCCGGCCTCGATGATCAGCGCGCGCGCGCCGCGCGCCTTGAAGCTGGTGGCCAGCAGGTCGCCGAAATAGCCGTCGCTGCATTCGGCCGTGACGGTGGCGACCACGATGTCGCCGGGCTGGATCTGCTCTGCGGCCACATGCATCATCCAGTTGTCGCCGGGCTGCAGCAGCACGGTGACGGCCGTGCCGGACACCTGCACGTCCTGCTGGATCGGGCGCATATAGGGCTTCATCAGTCCCACGCGGCCCATGGCCTCGTGCACCGTGGCCGAGCCGAGGGCGGCCAGTGCATCGGCAACGGCGCTGTCGGTGCGCTGGATGTTGCGGTAAACGACTCCGAGTTCGTACATATCAAACCTCCTGGACAGGCCTGCGCTGCAGGCCCGAAGAATGCAAAAACATGAGCAGCTTGCGCTTGATGACAGTCAGATTTCTATGAATCCACACTGAAATCGATGCGGGCAAAGCGCAGCCAGCTCCTGTTTCGATAGTGATGGATTACAGGCCCTTGGCCTTCAGCGCCGCGTCCAGGCGCGTGAACACGCGGCGGGCGTTGCCTTCGTAGACCATGTGCTTCTCTTCGGCCGTCAGGTTCTGCGTGGCCTCGATGTAGCGCTTGGTGTCGTCGTAGTAGTGGCCGGTCTGAGGGTCGATGCCGCGCACGGCGCCGATCATCTCGCTGGCGAACAGGATGTTCTTGGTCGGGATGACCTCGGTCAGCAGGTTGATGCCCGGCTGGTGGTAGACGCAGGTGTCGAAGAAGATGTTGTTGAGCAGGTGCTCCTCGAGCAGCGGCTTCTTCAGCTCCTGCGCCAGGCCGCGGAAACGGCCCCAGTGGTAGGGCACGGCGCCGCCGCCGTGGGGGATCAGGAACTTCAGCGTCGGGAAGTCCTTGAACAGGTCGCTGGTCAGGCACTGCATGAAGGCCGTGGTGTCGGCGTTCAGGTAATGGCTGCCCGTGGTGTGGAAGCACGCGTTGCAGCTGGTGGAGACGTGGATCATCGCGGGGATGTCGTACTCCACCATCTTTTCGTAGATGGGATACCAGCTCTTGTCGGACAGCGGCGGCGAAGTCCAGTGGCCGCCCGAGGGATCGGGGTTGAGGTTGATGCCCACGTTGCCGTACTGCTCCACGCACTTCACGAGTTCGGGAATGCAGGTCCTGGGATCCACGCCCGGCGACTGCGGCAGCATGGCGGCGGGGATGAAGTTGTCAGGGAACAGCTGGCTGACGCGGTAGCACAGCTCGTTGCAGATCGCGGCCCAGGTGCTGGAGGTCTGGAAGTCGCCGATATGGTGGGCCATGAACGAGGCGCGCGGGCTGAAGATGGTCAGGTCCGAGCCGCGCTGCTTCATCAGCTTGAGCTGGTTGTTCTCGATGGTCTCGCGGATTTCGTCGTCGCTGATCTTCAGGTCCGAAGCCTGGGGGGCCTTGCTCGAATCCTTGAGGCCGGCGATCTGCAGGTCGCGCCAGACGCCCAGCGCCGCAGGCGCCGTGGTGTAGTGGCCGTGTACGTCAATAATCATGAATGAACCCCTCTCGAAGGTTGGAAATCAACGGTTGACAGAGATGGCCGGCCATCCGGGCCGGCCCCATTTTGCAAAATCAGTCGGCCGCCCTGGGACTGGCCAGCTGTTTGATGACCAGGGCCGCCGTGGCGATCAGGCCGGGAATGGCCACCACGGAGAAGATCTGGCTGAAGCCCAGCTGGCGTGCCGTCAGCTCGGCCACCAGGAAGGAGCCCGCGATGCCGCCGAAGCGGCCGATGCCCAGCATCCAGGCCACGCCGGTGGCCCGGCCGCTGGTGGGGTAAAAGGCCGCGGCCAGCGCCGGCATGGACGACTGGGCGGTGTTCATGATGGTGCCGGCCACGAACACCGAGACCACCAGCCAGCCCAGGCTGCCCGCTTCCTGGCCGATCCACCAGATCGACACGGCCGTCAGCGCGTAGCCGATGGCGATGATTCGGTTGGCGTTGAAGCGGTCCATCAGCCAGCCGAAGAACACCGCGCCCACGCCGCCCAGCGGGAACAGCGCGGCCACCAGCGTCGCGGTCTTGGGGTCCAGCCCACCCTCCTTGAACAGCACAGGCATCCAGTTCATCAGCGCGTAGAAAATGACCAGGCCCATGAAGTAGGCAATCCACAGCATGACCGAACCCACGCGGTATTGGCTGGACAGCACCACGCCCATGCCGCTCTTGCCCTCCACGGCCGCCTTGTTCTCCGTCATCACGAAGCGCTGCACGTTCTGCACGGCATGGCCGGCAATGCGCGCCAGCGGCTTGCGGATGCGGTCCGCCGCATAGCCCTTGGCCACCATGTAGCGCACGGACTCGGGCAGCAGCAATAGCAGCAGCACGGCCAGCACCAGCGGTGCCAGGCCGCCCAGGTGCAGCACGCTGCGCCAGCCGAAATGCGGAATCATCCACGCCGCCAGAAAACCGCCGAAGGCCGCGCCCAGCGGAAAGCCGCAGAACATGGCATTGGTAAGCATGGCGCGGCGCGAATCGGGACAGTACTCGCTCATCAGCGTCACGGCATTGGGCATGGCAGCGCCCAGGCCCAGGCCGGTCACGAAGCGCAGCGCGGTCAGCGTCTGGATGTCATGCGAATAGCCCGAAGCCAGGCAGGCGATGGCAAACACCAGCACCGACCCCACGAGCACGGCCTTGCGGCCGAAGCGGTCGGCCAGCGGGCCCGATCCCATGGCGCCGCCGGCCAGGCCGAACAGCGCGGCGCTCAGCACCGGCGCCAGGTCGGGCTTGGCCACGCCCCATTCGGTGATCAGCGAAGGCGCGATATAGCCGATGGCCGAGGTATCGAAGCCGTCCAGCAGCACGATGAAAAAGCACAGGGCGAAGATCACCCATTGGAATCCGGAAAACGGATGGTCGTTCAGCACGGTCTGCACATTGGCGACCGTGGCGTCCGTTGCCGGGGAAATGGTTTGCGAAGTCATATTGGTATCTCGGTTGCCTCTCTTTGTCGCCTCGCGCTCCTGTTTCGTGGCCGGTACGGCGCCTTTTCAAGAGATGCTCGATACGCGTGCCATGCCGGGGCTTGTATCCGCCCCTTGTATGGATTCAATGGTGAAGTTCTGTTGCCGAATGCAGCCTGTGCCGCCCGGCCCGCCGTCAGGCAGGCTCCATGCCCTGGCGGCGCTTGGCCCCGTCCGCGCCGGGCGAAGCCATGAAGGCCAGCAGGCGGCGCACGGCATCGGCATGGGCCGAGCCTGCCACCACGCCGCCGGAGAAAACCGTGTCGATGGCCACTGCCTGCGGCAGCGGTCCGACGATCGCAATGCCTTCGACATGGATCAGTTCGCTCAGCTGCTGAAAGCCCAGGGCCACCTCGCCCGTGGCAATCAGCGAGCCCACGGGCACGCCGGGGCGGGCCTGCACGATGCGCGGCCTGATCTGCTCGGCAATGCCCCAGCGTTCGAAAAGCTTTTGCAGCGCCACGCCGCTGGGCCCGGTGGAATAGCCGATGCGGGGCGCGGCAAGCACCGCGGCGCGCAAGGCCTGTTCCGTGGAGATATCGGGCAAGGCTGCGCCGCCGGGCACCGCGACGGCGGTGCTGGACAGCACCAGAGCCACCCTGCTGCCGGCCACCACGCGGCCGCAGTCTTCCAGTTGGGCCAGGGCATCGGCGGCCAGGAACACCACATCGAATGCCTCCTCGCCCGCCTGCACGCGCCTGGCTGCATCCACCCCGCCCACCGATTCGATGGCCACCGGCTCGCCGCCCTGCGCCTGCCAGGCCGCCGCCAGCTCCGCCAGCACCTGGCGCGTGGCCATGGAAGAAATGCCCTTGAGGGCAAAGGCAGTGCTGGAAGTCTCGGTCTGGGGCATGGCTGTCACATCATCAAAACGAATGACAGCTATTTTGAATAGGCATGCAGCCCTGGAACACCCAGGCACGCCGCTAGCTGCTATGCCTCATGTGAATATCTGAGAAACTACGTATAGCAACAAATACTAGCTAAAGAAATGGCTTCAAACACTTTCATTACAAAGGATAGAAGCTATCTTTTTTGAACATCGAAGCATCTTTGATTGCAAAAACACAACAAAAAAATACTGGTAAACCCTAGATCAATGGCTTGGGATATCTTTCAGCCGCGCAAACGAAAACGCCCTGCCGCATGCCGGCAGGGCGTTGTTCGACGGGACGGCAGATGCCAGGCATCTGCGCACCGAAGCATCAATCGCGATGGTGGCCGTGGCCTCCGCCATGGCCGCCTCCATGTCCATGGCCGCGTCCATGAACCCGCTCATGGCGGTCCCAGTCGCCCCGGCCATGGCCTCGGCCCTCGTGGAAATGCGGCCTCGGGCGATCCCAGCCCGGACGGGGTCCCGGTCCTCCTCTGTGCCAGTGCGGCGGCGGATTGCGCAGGAAATAAACGGGCTGGCCGCAAGCGTGATAGCGCCCGCAATAGCGGCGCCAGTGGCGCGAATGCTCTGGCGGCACCCACATGTAGACCGGCTGCTGCGGCACCACGACGGCCGGCGGCGCGATCAGCATGGGCTGCTGGTACAGCAGCGCGGGCGGCGCATTGCCGATATCCACGCGCCCATACACACCCGGTGCCAATTGTCCAGAGACCGAGCCGCTGATATAGGCCTGAGCCTGGGCCAGGCCGGCAGCGCATGCGAGCGTGACGGCTGCCGCTGTGCGAAGCGAAGAACGTAGAAAAGCCATGCAAGTCCCAATTTCTTTTGATGAAGATGCTCACGCCTGCGCGGGCACCACAAACGGGTACCGGTGTGCAGAGGCACCGGCCGTTCCGCCTCCCGGTTCATGGGAACAGGGCCCATGCATCCATATGATGTTTTTTTTCAACGGTTTTGCGTTCTCGCGGGATGACAGGCACAAGGTAACAAAACACAATCCGGCCGGAGTTTTACAGTTCCAACAGGCACTTCTTCGTACCGGGCCGTGACCGGCAGCCCAAGCAGGGCTCCCTAGATAGTTTTCAATCCTGCCGACATGCTATGTAGCCTCGTCGTAGCCTTTCGGGTTGTTGCTCTGCCAGCGCCATGCATCCGTGCACATGCGCTGCATGCCGAACTGGGCTTCCCAGCCCAGCAGTTCGCGCGCCTTGTCTGTCTGCGCAAAGCAGGTGGCCACGTCGCCGGGGCGCCTGGGCACCAGCGCACAGGGCACGGGCCTGTGGCTGGCCTGCTCGAACTCGCGCACCACTTCCAGCACGCTGTAGCCCCGGCCCGTGCCGAGGTTGACCACCAGGTGCTCGGGCGTGGACTGCCGCTGCTGGCGCTCCAGCGCCTTCACATGGCCGCGCGCCAGATCCACGACATGGATGTAGTCGCGCACGCCCGTGCCGTCCGGCGTCGGGTAGTCGCTGCCGAAGACCTGCAGGCGCTCGCGCCGGCCCACCGCCACCTGGGCCACGAACGGCAGCAGGTTGTTGGGAATGTCCGCAGGATCCTCGCCAATCAGCCCGCTTTCGTGGGCACCGATCGGATTGAAATAGCGCAGCACCGTCAGCGCCCAGGAGGAATCCGAATGGAACAGGTCCGACAGGATTTCCTCGACCATCAGCTTGCTGCGACCATAGGGATTGGTGACGGACAGCGGATGCTGCTCGTCCAGCGGCAGGTACTGCGGCGTACCGTAGACCGTGGCCGAAGAGCTGAACACCAGACGCTTGACGCCCGTGGCCTGCATCGCACGCAGCAGCACCAGCGTGCCGTTGACGTTGTTGTCGAAGTAGTCGATGGGCTGGGCCACCGACTCCCCCACCGCCTTCTTGCCCGCAAAGTGCACCACGCCGTCCACCGCATGCTCGCGCAGCACGCGCTCCAGCAGCGGCTGGTCCCGCACATCTCCTTGCACCACCGGGATCTGGCGGCCCGTGATCCTCTCGACCCGCTGCATGGCCACAGGGCTGCTGTTGCTGAAGTTGTCCAGCACCACGACCTCATGCCCGGCCGCAAGCAGTTCCACTGCGGTATGGCTGCCGATATATCCGGCACCGCCGGTCAACAGAACTTTCATGTTCATTCCTTCAAGAAGGCTTCAGCGCTCGCGCAGTTTCAGAAATACACCATTTTCCGCGCGAATGACCAAGCATCCGCGAATAGCAGGCACAGATCCTGCTGTCAGAAACAGCTCGATTCAAACACTCTGCCAGCCCACAAAACTCGAATAGGGTGAAGTGCGTCGAAGGCGTCCAGAAACGGATCTATAAGCATTTGCCGTGCAATCAATTGGCAGATTGCTATCCGACTGGACACAGGAATGCACATTCTGCCCGGCAAAAAAACCAGGAGATGGAAACAAACGCAAAGTTTTTCTCAAGATATTGAAATGGTTTGTTGATGGATAGGTGCCGCGGCGCTCCTGCCGCAGGTTTCAGAATTTTGGGCTGAGCATTCACAGGCAGCTGTCCACCAGACAGCTTGGCTTCAAAAAAAAACCAATGGCCAGTCAGGCATCTCCCCCGAATAGATCCCGGGTGTAGACCTTGCCTTTGACATCGGCCAGCTCGTCCACCATGCGGTTGGCCACGATCACATCGCTTGTCCGCTTGAATTCGTCCAGGTCCCTGGTCACGCGGGAATCGAGGAAGTGCGGCGCATCCAAAGCCGGCTCGTACACCAACACGGTAATGCCACTGGCCCTGAGCCGCTTCATCACCCCCTGGACGGACGAGGCGCGGAAATTGTCCGAGCCGGCTTTCATCACCAGGCGGTAGATGCCCACCACGGCCGGATTGCGGTTCAGGATGTCGCCCGCCACAAAGTCCTTGCGCGTGCCGTTGGACTTCACGATCGCATGGATGAGGTGCTGCGGAACGTCCGCATAGTCGGCCAGCAGCTGCCGGGTGTCCTTGGGAAGGCAGTAGCCGCCATAGCCGAAGGAAGGATTGTTGTAGTGGCTGCCGATGCGTGGGTCCAGGCAGACGCCCTCGATGATCTGGCGCGTGTCCAGCCCGTGCACCGCCGCATAGGTATCCAGCTCGTTGAAGTAGGCCACGCGCATGGCCAGATAGGTATTGGCGAAGAGCTTGATGGCCTCGGCCTCGGAGCTGTCCGTCAGCAATACCGGCGCTCTTTTGTCCACCGCGCTTTCGAGCACCAGGTCCGCCAGAAAGCGGGCACGTTCGGAACGCTCTCCCACCACGATGCGGCTGGGGTGGAGGTTGTCATGCAGTGCCTTGCCCTCCCGCAGGAATTCCGGCGCGTAGAGAATGTTCTCATGCGCCATTTCCTTCTTGAGCTGCCGGGTGAATCCCACGGGAACGGTGGACTTGATGACGATGACGGCCCTTGGATTGATTTGCCTGATATCGCTGACCACGGACTTGAGGGAGCGGGTATCGAAGCATCGGCACCGGGGGTCGTAATCCGTGGGCGTTGCGACGATGACATATTGCGCGTCTTTATAGGCCTCCTGTTTATCCAGGGTGGCGCGGAATTTCAGTTTCTTGTGCGCCAGAAAATGTTGGATATCGGCATCCGCCAGCGGAGATTGTCTGCTGTTTAGCAGTTCCACCTTGCGCGCATCGATATCCAGGGCCGTCACTTCGTTGAATTGCGACAGCAGCATGGCGTTGGACAGCCCCACATACCCTATTCCGACAACAGCGATCTTTGTCATTCAGCACCTTTATGCAAAGACTCAGGCCTTCGGGCGGACAAGCCTCTCGGTGCTTCTCCGCCAGGCCATGAGGTCTCCGGCAAGGGCTGTTCCAGCTCGGACAACCGAGCTGCATCGGTGCGCCGTTTTCAAAATTGCGGCAAGGAATGGTCAAGACCGGCATTGAAATGCCTGCGCATGTGTTCCCGCGCTCCGGCAACGGGTCTGCTTGGCCATGATGCTCGGCATGCCTTTGCCGGCTTCCTGAAGAAGATGCATGGGGCAAAGCTGCTTTGCGACGAGCTGTTCCGGACGCCGGAAATACAAAACCCGCCGTAGCGGGTTGGGATATCAGCAGTTGCCTTTCTTGGCCTGGCCCGGAGGACAGCCGTGCGGATGCGGCTTTTTGTATCCGTCATCGTAGTAACCGTCCTGGTAGACGGCACAACCGCTGAGAAGCAAGGCCACTGCGGCCAGGGAGAGCATTTTTTTCATGGCGGGCATCCTTTGCTGAACGAAGGGTAAGTCTATGAGCCCGCCTGGAAAATCTTTGTGAATCATTGTTCCGGTGTTCCGCGCGCAACGGCGCTGAAGATTGTCGATGCATGCCGTGGCCGTGGTGCCTGTGTCTGCCATGGCCATGAGGTTGATGCCCATGCGGGGGCAGCGATGGTGCCTGGTGCGGGGCCCGCAGCCATATGCAAGGAAGCGAGCGTATGGATCGCGGTAGCGGTATTCGTATCCATGCTCATGGGCATGACAACCGGCCATGGTCAGCACGGCAGCACAGGCTCCGGGTATCTTTTCAGAGCAACAAGCCTATGAAGAGCCGTCACCTGTGCCGTTCCCCATTTGCAAGCCTGGCCAGGGCTGCGGGAGAGGCCGCGAAATCACAACCTCATGCTTCACCAGGGCCCGGCAGCTAGTTCACGCCGCTCCTCAGCACCTTGGCAAGATCGGCCAGGCGGTAGGGCTTGTGTACGAACACGAACTGGCTGATGGTTTCGTGCTCGTGGCGCAGTGCAGAAAGCGGATAGCCCGAAGTCAGGATGACTTTGATGCCCGGGTATTCCGCCCGGATCAAGCGCGCCAGTGCGAGTCCGCTGATGCCCTGGGGCATGGCGATATCGGTGAAGACGATGTCGATATCGGTGCGCCTGCGCAGAATCTCGATCGCTTCGGTGGCATTGCCTGCGGCAGCGGTCTCGTATCCGATGCTTCTGAACATCTCCGATGCGAGCGCCAGTACATCCGGTTCGTCATCGACCAGCAGGACTGTCTCGGACTTCGAAACGTCCGGCAGGCGCAGCGCCTGCATCGGTTCCGCCGTGGGAAAGTAGAGGTCGACCGCTGTCCCTTTGCCTTCTTTGCTGGTGATGACCACATCGCCGCCCGATTGGGTGACGAATCCATACACCTGGCTGAGCCCGAGCCCCGTGCCCTTGCCTGGCGGCTTGGTGGTAAAGAAAGGCTCGAACGCCTGCGCCATGACTTGCGCGGACATGCCGATGCCAATATCCGAGACGGACACCCGCACATAGTGCCCGGCAGGAAGGATCGAGGTCACTTCGCTGCCCGATGCAATGTTGTCGGTGGCGATGGTCACGGCCCCGCCTGAGGGCATTGCGTCCATGGCGTTCACGACCAGATTGAGAAGATTGGTCTCGAACCCGGCCACATCCACAAGAGCGAAAGCATTGCGGGCCCGAAGTCTCAAATCGATGAGCGTCAGGTGGCCGCTGGCGCGCGCGAGCATCGGCTCGAAATCGCGCACCAGAGCATTGAGGTCGTGCACCTGCGCCTGCAGCGGCTGCTGCCGCGCAAACGAAAGCAGCTGCTGGGTGAGCGAGGCTCCGCGGTCGACCGCCCGGCGCATGCCCTCCATGACCCGGGTGTCCATATGCGTGCGCGACTGCATGGCCAGCACTTCCAGTCCATTGGACAGCACGGCCAGCAAGTTATTGAAGTCGTGCGCCAGGCCGCCCGTCAGCCTTCCGATGGCTTCCATCTTCTGAGCATGGAACAGCGCGGCCTTGGCTTTTTCAAGCGCCGCCGCAGCTTCCTTGCGCTGGGTGATGTCCTGGGTGATCTTCGCAAAACCGAGCAGAGTTCCTGCCTCGTCGCGAATGGCATCCACCACGATGTGGGCCCAGAAGCGGCTGCCATTCTTGCGCACGCGCCAGCCTTCCCGTTCGACACGGCACTCCTTGGCAGCCGTTGCCAGAACGAGCGCCGGCTCCCCGGCCGCACAATCTTCCGGCGTATAGAAACAGGAGAAATGCCGGCCGATGATTTCCGCGCGGCTATAGCCTTTGATGCGCTGCGCACCGGCATTCCAGGACGTCACGATGCCGGCCGGCGAAAGCATGTAGATCGCGTAATCCGTCACCCCCTGGACCAGGAGGCGGAACTGCTCCTCTGTTTCAATCGGGGTATCTTGGGTCTTCTGAATAGATCTCATATCGCTCGCAAGGTTGTAGCGCCGAGTGCCTGGCTTGCGCACATGGGCACTCGAACTTGGGACGCCATGAGATTGATATGTGCATCATAAAGTGTGCCCTTCCCCGGCACCACCGGGGAAAGCTACGGCAATTGCCCCCTTGCAAGGCATGGAATGCAGCAGCGGGCCGCGCTCCAGGCAAGGAGCGCGGCCCGCTGCGGAGATGGTGCAGGAATGTGCGGCCTTCAGAGGCCGCCCGATCCTTCGTGCCGGGAATGCCGGCTTCAGGCGGCCCTTGCTTTCCCCTGCATGCAGCCGCTTATTTGGGGGCGTTTTCCTGTTCCTGCAGCATGCGCCACATGACCTTGCCGCTGCCGCTCTTGGGCAGCGCGGGCACGAACAGCACCGAGCGCGGCGCCTTGTAGACGGCCATGTTGTCGCGGCACCATTGGACGATTTCCTCTTCCGTGGTGTTTTCGTGGCCGGCGCGCAGCACGACCACGGCCTTGACGGATTCGCCGCGATAGGCGTCCCTGGTCGAGATCACGCAGGCTTCCTGGATGGCCGGATGGCGGAACATCAGCGCCTCGACTTCGGCAGGCCAGACCTTGAAGCCGCTGGCGTTGATCATGCGCTTCAGGCGGTCCGTGATGAAGAAGTAGCCGTCCTCGTCCACGCGGCCCAGGTCGCCGGTGCGGAAGAACCGCTTGCCGTCGATCTCCATGAAGGCCTGGGCCGTGGCATCGGGGCGCTGCCAGTAGCCTTCGAAAATCTCGGGGCCGTGCACCACGATCTCGCCCTGCTCGCCCTGGGGCACTTCCTCGCCCGTGTCGGGGTTGACCACGCGCGCATCGGTGCTCATGAAGGGAATGCCCAGGCATTGCTGCTTGGGGCGGTCCGGCGGGTTGCTGTGCGTGGGCGCCGCCGTTTCGGTCAGGCCGTAGCCTTCGCAAAAGCGCAAGCCGTACTGCTCCAGCAGGCGCTGGGCCACGGCCTGGGGCATGGCCGCGCCGCCGCCGCCGATGTACTTGAGGCTGGACAGGTCGAAGGAGGCGAAATTGGGACTGCCCAGCAGGTCGATGACCATGGTGGGGATATTGGTCCAGCTGGTGACTTGGTAGTGGGAGATCAGGCGGCCGGCCAGCTCGCGGTCCCAGCGCGGCATGACGACGATGGTGGCGCCCATGTAGATGGCCGCGTGCAGCACCGAGACCATGCCGGTGATGTGGAACATCGGCACCACGGCCAGCACCACGCTTTCGCTGGTGCCCGTGCCCCAGTAGCTGCCGGCCACGGCATTGTGGTTGATGCTGCGGTGCAGGTGGATGCAGCCCTTGGGCTGGCCCGTGGTGCCGCTGGTATAAGGCAGCACGGCCATGTCGTCGCGGCCCGCCGTGTGCGCGGGCGGCGCGTCGGTGCAGGCCAGCGCCTCGGTCCACGCATGGACGGTGCCGCCCTGCAGCTGCGCGGGCTCGCGCTCGGACAGCAGCCAGTTGCGCCAGCTCTCGGGCGGCGCATCGGGGCCTTGCACGCCGGCATCGAAGGCATCGGTGAACTGCGTGACCACCATGTGCTCAAGCCCCTGGCCGGCAGGAAGGCCGTTGCTGGCCTTGGCCAGCTCGGGTGCCAGGTCCGCCGTGGTGATGGCCACCTTGGCGCCGGCATCCGTGATGTAGTGCTTGAGTTCCTCGGCCATGTTCATGGGGTTGACGGGAACCACCACGGCATTGGCGCGGAAGATGGCGTAATGCGCGAGCACCAGCTGCTGCGTGTTCTGCATGAGCAAAATGACGCGGTCGCCCTTTTGCACGCCCAGGCTGTGCAGGTAGGCCGCCATGCGCTCGGTGCCGTCGCACAGCTCCTTGTAGCTTGTGGAGCGGCCCATGAACACCAGCGCGGTCTTGTCGGGGTAGCGGCGCGCATTGATGGCCAGGTTTTCCCAGACGCTGGTGGCGGGAACGGTGATCGAGTGGGGCAGACGGGTGGGCCAGTAAGCGTAGTGGGCAGGTGTTGTGGCGGACATGGCGGGTGCAGGATAAGTAAAAAACACGACAAATCGCGGATCAGCCATCAAGGCTAGGCCCTGCGCCTGCAGGAGGCATCCGGGATGCCCCCAACACCTGGTCGCCAAGGTGACGTTCGGCCTGCAGTCTCTGTGGGGCCGCAGGCCTTTTCCAGCATGCGCAGCACGCTATGCTTTTCACAGCATCCCCACGCTGCGGCCGCTGCGCTTACCATGGCGGCATGCTCCACGAATCACGCCTGCAGATCTCCCTGCGCACGCTGCTTGCCAGCCGGCGCACGGCCACCCTGGCCGTACAGCCGCTGGCCGCGCCGGAGCAAGCCACCGCCCTGACCGCCCCCTGGCTGTCCATGGTGCCCTGGGCGTGGTGCGCGCAGTTTTCCTGCTTTGTCATCCATGTGAGCGGCCTGGCCGCCCACACCCGGGCCATGGAGCAGCACCCCGCGGTCAGCCTGCTGGTGACGGCGGCCGAAGAGCCCGGCCAGGGCGTGCATGCGCTGGAGCGCGCCAGCATCCAGGGCGTGGCATCCACCCCGCCGCAAGACAGCGTGCTCTGGCAAGGCATGCGCACCGCCTACCTGCAGCGCTTTCCCGAGGCCGAGCCCATGACCCTGCTCGGAGACTTCCGCTTCATCTGCATCACTCCCACGCTGGCACGCCATGTGGCCGGCTTCGGCGCGGCGCGCGATGTTTCGGCGCACGAGCTGATCGAGGCGCTGGCTACGCCGCCAGCCATGCTCCCGCCAGCATGAGGCCCAGGCCCGTGCTGACGCATGCGCCGTAGCGCACCCCGCCCGAGGCAAATGCCAGCACCGACTTGGCCGCGACCGTGGCCGCCAATGTCGCCAGCACACCCCAGCGGGCCATCGCCAGCGGCAGGCTGCCCGAAGCATGGAGCTGCGCCAGTCCGGCAGCGGCGGCATGTGCCTCCGCCAGGGCCACCACGGCGCTGCCGACCAGCACACCGGCATTGCCGAACAGGTGCTGCAGCCACGCAGCGAGCAGCAGCACCAGCGCCATGATGGCGGCGATGGTCAGGGCCTGGGAAAGCCGGAAGGCACGGGCCGAATCCGTCTGCGCTTGTGCGGCCTCCTTTGCTGCCGCCTCCTTCGGGCCCGGCTGCAGCCGGCCTTGGCGCAGGCCCGCCACCGCCGCCAGCAGCAGGCCTGCCGCGGCGGCAGCCAGCGGCCAGGCCATGGACCGCAGCAAGGGCATGGAAGCAGCGGCCAATAGGGCTGCCAGGAGGCCCAGGGATGCCAGTTGGGCCAGCATGGCCGCAGCCATGGTGGCCGAAAGCTGTGCGGGCTGCCCCCGGGCCCGCTGGCCCAGGCTGGCGACGGCGGCCGTCGACGACACCAGGCCCGAGAAAAACCCCGTGACCAGCAAACCCCAGCGAGGCCCCAGCGCCCGCGTCAGCACCTGCCCCAGCATACCCACGGCCATGACCAGGACCACCACCCGCCACAAGGTGGCCGGTTGCAGCACGTTCCAGGGATCGATGGGACGAGCCGGCAACAATGGCATCACCACCAGCGCGGCTGCGGCCAGCAGCAGGCCGTCGTGCAGCTCCTGTTCGCGCAGCAGCACGCGGCTCCAGCGGGTCAGGCGCTCCTTGGCATGGACCAGGATGGCGCACAGCACGCCCAGGCCGGCCGCAAGCACGGGACTCTGGTGCGAGAGCGCGCCCAGGGTGAGCGAGAGCAACAGCGTCACTTCGCCCGTCAGCCCCGGATCCTGCCGCGAGGAACGCCAATAGGCGACGACGGCCAGGCCGCCCAGGACCAGGAGCGTCGCGGCAAAGGGCCCCATGCCCAGGCTCCAGGCCGCGCATCCCAGCAGCGCCGTCAGCGCATGGGTGCGGATGCCGGCCATGGAGCGGCGTGCCGATTCGCGGCGTTCGCTCACCACGCCGATGAGCAGGCCCAGCCCCAGAGAGGCGATCCAGTGGTCCAGCGCTTCCCACGGCAGTTCCATGGCCCGCTCCTAGATGGGGTGCATCGCGCCCTCTTGCGGCACCGTCACCTCGCAGGCATTCCAGCCAGGCTCCAGCCGCAGGGCTGCCGCCAAGGCCTGGGAGGCCGCCGCTTCGCCATGCACCACGAAGGCCTGGCGCGGCGGCTGGCGCATGGCCCGCGCCCAGTCCAGCAGCGCCTTCTGGTCGGCATGGGCCGAGAAACCGCCCAAGGTATGCACGGAGGCGCGCACTTCGATATCGTCGCCCAGCAGGCGTACAAGCCGGTCTCCGTCCACCAGGCGGCGGCCCAGCGTGCCCTCGGCCTGGAAGCCCGCGATGATGACCGCGCATTCGCGCCGGCCCAGATTGTTGTGCAGGTGATGCAGGACGCGGCCCGCATCGCACATCCCGCTGGCCGAAATGATGACTGCGCCGGACTGCACGCGGTTGAGGCGGATGGAGTCCTGCACATCGCTGATGAAATGCACGCGCAGCAGCTGTGACGAGTGCCGGGCCCGCGCCAGCAGTTCGCGCGCCTCCTGGTCGAACAGCTCGAAATGCCGGGCGGTGATTTCCGTGGCGGCCACGGCCATGGGAGAGTCGACGAAGATGTCCAGCGGAGCCAGCCGGCCGCAGGCAGCCTGCTGGAGGAAGTGGTACAGGATCTCCTGGGTGCGCCCCACGGAAAAGGCGGGAATCACCACATTGCCCCGGGCAACGGTCCGGTTGACCACATCGACCAGCTCATCCAGCGTGGCCGGCATGTCCTTGTGCAGCCGGTCGCCGTAGGTGGACTCGATCAACAGCACGTCTGCCGCGTCTATGGGTGTCGGATCCCGCAGGATGGGACGCCCGGGCTGTCCCAGGTCACCGCTGGCCACCAGCTTGCGTGTACCGCCCTGTCCGTCGGCCAGCCAGATTTCCGCAATGGCCGAGCCCAGGATATGCCCGGCATCGCGAAAGCGCACCCGTACACCTTCGGCCGGAGAAAACTCCTCGTCATAGGCCACGCCGCGCATCTGCTGCAGGCAGCGCTCCACGTCGCGCTGCGTATAAAGCGGCGGCAGCACCGGAGCATGGCTTCGGCGGCCTTTCCCGCGCTCCCTGGATTTGGCATCGCGCTTTTGCGCGCGGTCGAACTCCACTTCCTGGATGTGCGCGCTGTCCTTGAGCAGCACATCCGCCAGATCCACCGTGGCGGGCGTGGCATACACCGGTCCGGCGAAGCCATGCTCTGCCAGGCGCGGAAGCAGGCCGCAATGGTCGATGTGGGCATGCGTCAGCAGTACGAAGTCGATGCGCCGCGGGTCGAACGGGAACGGCCGGTAGTTGCGCTCGCGCGCCTCGCGGCTGCCCTGCACCATGCCGCAGTCGATCAGAAAGCGGCAGCCCTGTGCCTGTACCAGGAAACAGGAGCCGGTGACCTGCCGGGCCGCGCCATGGAATGTGATGTGCATGCAGCCATGCTATAGCCGGTCACCGCAGGAAGCTGCAGAAAAACGTGCGGGACTTGACGCGCGTCAATGCTGCAGCTGCTGCCAGACCTTGTCCAGCCGCTTGGCGCTGACCGGGTACGGCGTGCGCAGCTCCTGAGCGAAGAAGCTCACGCGCAGTTCCTCCAGCATCCAGCGGTATTCCTGCATGCGCGCATCCACCTGGCCCTTGCGCTCGGCCACCAGGCGCCAGTAGCGCTGCTCCAGCGGCTGCAGTTCCTTGAGCTTGGCCGCGTCGCGCGCCGGGTCGGCGCGGTACTTGTCCAGCCGCGTGGTGATGGCCTTCAGATAACGTGCGTAATGGCCCAGTTGCGCCCACGGCGCCACGGCGATGAAGTTCCGGGGCATGAGCTTTTGCAGCTGCTCGCCCGCGTCCCGGGTCGCTTCGGGCGCGTTCTTGGTGTCCTTGATCTTGCGTGCGGCGGCCGCGTACTCGGTCAGGATGGTCGCGGCCATGCGCGCCACCTCGTTGGCGATCAGCGTCAGGCGCCCGCGCCCGTCCTGCACGCGCTGCTTGAAGTCGGCCTCGTTGGCCGGCAGCGGCTCCTGCAGGAAGGCCCGGTCGATGGCCACGTCGATGATCTGGCTGCGCAGCTCCTCCTGCGTGCCCAGCGGCATATAGGCCACGGCCATTTTCTGCAGGTCGGGAATGTTCTTTTCCAGGTACTTGAGCGCATCGCGGATCTGCAGCGCGAACAGCCGGCGCAGGCCCACGCGGTGCTTGGCGGCGGCCACCTCGGGCTCGTCGAAGACCTCGATGCCCACCGCATCGCCGTGGTCGATCAGCGCCGGAAAGCCGATCAGCGTCTGGCTGCCCTTTCTGATCTCCATGAGCTCGGGCAACTCGCCAAAGCTCCATTCCTTGTAGCGTGCATCGGCAGGCTGGGCCTTTGGCGCGGAAGCGGCCGCTTCCTTTTCAGGAGCTGGCTTCGCTTTCCTGTTGGCAATCTCCGGTACTTCTTTTCCTGAATCTTTTGCAGGATCAGCGCCGTCAGCTATCTTTAATGAAGCAAGCGCCTGGAAAGCGCCGCGCGCCCTGGCGCCCAGCTCGGCCTTGAGCGCACCGAGGTTGCGGCCCTGGCCCAGCTGGCGGCCATGCTCGTCGGTGATGCGGAAGTTCATGAACAGGTGCGGGCTGAGCATGTCCAGCTTGAAGTCGGCGCGCTTGACGTCCAGCGAAGTCTCGTCGCGCACCTGCTTGAGCAGCGCGTCGATCAGGCTGCCCTGGGCCCAGCGCTCCGGGGCAGTGAACAGCTCGGCCAGGCGCGCAGCGCTCTCGGGCAGCGGCACGAAGCGGCTGCGCGGGCGCTGCGGCAGGCTCTTGAGCAGGGCCTGGATTTTGTCCTTGAGCATGCCGGGCACCAGCCATTCGGCGCGCTCCTCCGCAACCTGGTTGAGCACGAACAGCGGCACCGTGACGGTGATGCCGTCGCGCGCATCGCCGGGGCTGTGCAGGTAGGCGGCCGAGCAGTCCACGCCGCCGAGCCGGACGGTCTTGGGGAAGTTGTCCGTGGTGATGCCCGCGGCCTCGTGCCGCATCAGCTCGTCGCGCGACAGGCGCAGCAGGTCGGGATGGTCCTTGCAGGCGGTACGGAACCATTGGTCGAAGGTGGCGCCGCTGAACACGTCGCGCGGAATCTGCTGGTCGTAGAAGGCGAAGATCAGCTCGTCGTCCACCAGCACGTCCTGGCGGCGGCTCTTGTGCTCCAGCTCCTCCACCTTGCGCACCATCTTGAGGTTGGCGGGCAGGAAATGCCATTTGGTTTCCCACTCGCCTTCGACCAGCGCCTGGCGGATGAAGAGATTGCGCGCCTCGTGCGGGTCCACGCGGCCGTAGCTCACGCGGCGGCCGTTGTAGACCACCAGCCCGTAGAGCGTGGCGCGCTCGTAGGCGATCACGTCGGCCTGCTTCTTGCTCCAGTGCGGGTCCAGCAGCTGCTTTCTGAGCAGGTGGCCGCCCACCTCCTCCAGCCACTGCGGCTCGATGGCGGCGATGCCGCGGCCGTACAGGCGCGAAGTCTCGACCTGCTCGGCCGCGACGATCCAGCGGCCCGGCTTCTTGGACAGGTGCGCGCCCGGGTGCGGATGGAACTTGATGCCGTGCGCGCCCAGGTAGGCTTCGCTTTCCTCGCCCTTGTACCCCACGTTGCCCAGCAGGCCTGCCAGCATGGACAGGTGTACGGCGTCATAGCCCGCGGCCTCGTTGTTGAGCAGCCATTTCTGCTCCTTGACCACGGTCAGCAGCTGCGAATGGATGTCGCGCCACTCGCGCACGCGACGGATGTTGATGAAGTTCTGGCGCAGCAGCTGCTCCCACTGGCGGTTGCTGATCTTGTGCGTGGCTTCCTCGGCTTCGGCGGGATTGAACAGCGCCAGGCGCTCCTCGGCCGAGCCGTCCACCTGCGCGCCCGTAGCTCCGCTCATGCGCTGGCTCACGGGCAGAAAGGCCGCATTGCGGATCTGCCTGGGCGCGGGCGCGCTCTGCGCCGCCATTTCCTTGCGGCTCCTGGCCACGACCTTGCCGCCGCGCGCGTCCGACAGCCACTTCCACAGCCGCAGATAGCCGCTGAACTCGCTCTTTTCGTCGTCGAACTTGGCATGCGCCTGGTCGGCCTGCTGCTGGGCCTCCAGCGGGCGGTCGCGCACGTCCTGCACGGACAGGGCCGAGGCAATGATGAGCACCTCGGCCAGCGCGCCGCGCGAGCGCGCCTCGACGATCATGCGCGCCACGCGCGGGTCCAGCGGCAGGCGCGCCAGCTCCTTGCCCATGGACAGCAGGTTGCCGCGCTCGTCCACGGCGCCCAGCTCGGCCAGCAGCTGGTAGCCGTCGGCAATCGCACGGCCCGAAGGCGCTTCGAGGAAGGGAAAGTTCACCACGTCGCCCAGGCCCAGCGACTTCATGCGCAGGATCACGCCGGCCAGCGAGCTGCGCAGGATTTCGGGGTCGGTGAACTTGGGCCGGCTGTTGAAGTCGGCCTCGTCATACAGGCGTATGCAAATGCCGTTGGCCACGCGGCCGCAGCGGCCCGCGCGCTGGTTGGCCGCGGCCTGGCTGATGGGCTCGACCAGCAGCTGCTCCACCTTGCTTCTAAAAGAATAGCGCTTGACGCGTGCCGTGCCTGCGTCGATGACGTATCTGATGCCGGGAACGGTGAGCGAGGTCTCGGCCACGTTGGTGGCCAGCACGATGCGCCGGCCCGTATGGCCGTCGAAGATGCGGTCCTGCTCGGCCTGGGACAGGCGCGAGAACAGCGGCAGCACCTCGGCGCTCCTGAGCACGGGCGAATGCTGCAAATGCTTGCGCAAATGGTCGGCCGCCTCGCGGATCTCGCGCTCGCCCGGCAGGAAGACCAGGATGTCGCCGCCCCTGCCGCCGGCCCACAGCTCGTCCACGCCGTCGGCAATCGCGTCGTTGAGGTCGAAGTCCTTTTTTTCCTCGAAGGGCTTGTAGCGCATCTCCACTGGGTAGGTGCGGCCCGAGACCATGATGACCGGCGCCGGCACCAGATCGTCGCCCCCACGCTCCCCCATTCCATGGGGGTCGCTGCCCCCCGAGGGGGCTTCGCCGGCCTTGGGGCGGCCCGGCGCCCGGCGAGGCCCTGCAAAGTGCCTGGCAAAGCGCTCGGCATCGATGGTGGCCGAGGTCACGATCACCTTGAGGTCCGGACGCCGGGGAAGGATCTGCTTGATGTAGCCCAGCAGGAAGTCGATGTTGAGGCTGCGCTCGTGCGCCTCGTCGATGATCAGGGTGTCGTAGGCCTTGAGCAGCGGATCGGTCTGGGTCTCGGCCAGCAATATGCCGTCCGTCATCAGCTTGACCGAAGCGCCCTTTTGCAGCGTGTCCTGGAAGCGCACCTTGTAGCCCACGACTTCGCCCAGCGGCGTGTTGAGCTCCTCGGCAATGCGCTTGGCCACGCTGGAGGCCGCAATGCGGCGCGGCTGGGTGTGGCCGATCAGGTGGCCGCGCACCTGGCCGTTCTCGTCGGGCACCGCATTGACCTTGCCGCGGCCCAGCGCCAGGGCGATCTTGGGCAGCTGCGTGGTCTTGCCCGAGCCCGTCTCCCCGCAGACGATGATGACCTGATGGCGGTCCATGGCCTCCATGATCTCGTCGCGGCGGCTGGATACGGGGAGTTGCTCGGGGAAGGTGATCTGCAAAGACATAAGGGCTGGGATTATCCCAGCCCTTGCATGGCTCTGCGCTTAGCGCGTGTTTGGGTCTTAAAGCGACTCAGCGGCGGCCATGCTCCCAGCCGCCGCGGTGCAGCATCCAGCGGCCGTCGGAACCATGGGTCCAGCCCGGCTGGCGGTAGCTGAAGCCCGGGCGCGGACGCTCATAGTGGCCGGGCCGCCAGACATGGCGCCCGCCCGACCAGTCCCAGAAGCCGCCGATCCAGACCGCGCCCGCGAATGGAGCAACCGGAATGGTTTCCACATAGGGCGCCGGCGGCGCCACCTCGGCCGTCACCACGCCCTCGTCGTAGTAGCCGCCGGCACCGTAGGCGGGCCCGACGGGCGCCACCACGCATCCCGACAGCGCTGCGGCGGCAATCAGCGCAGCCAGCGCCGGCGCTGCTTGCCGGAAAGCCGGTTGAAGCAATGACTCTGTGGACATGGCAGGACTCCTTGATGTGGTGCGTCATGCAGACGCGACAGAACCATTGAAGCACCGCGATGCTTTGCGCAGAGTCGGACTCCGGCCAGACTTTTGCAGCTTTACAAGCGGTTGCTCGCGCGCGATGCCGCCCTCGCCTGCCTTGCGCCCGCCCCCATGCCGGGAGCCCTGGCAGGCACGGCCCCGATCCGGGGCCTCGCCGCTGGAGACTGTTGACGATAGTAAGATGCCGCAAGCCCGAAACGGCAAGCTTGGCTATTGCCTGCAACTTTCTTCAGTCCATCACAAATGAATTGTTCACAGTGCGGCAATCCCCTGGCCGCAACCGCCAAATTCTGCAACCGCTGCGGTGCCGCCCGGTCTTCTTCAGCCATGCCGCAGGAGCCGGCCCCGCCCGGCGGTGCCGCGGCCCATGCCGGCGAAAAGACTTGCAGCCATTGCCATGCGCCGTGCAAGCCCCACGCCAGGTTCTGCCCCCGGTGCGGGACGGCGTTCGCCCCCGCGGCCCCTGGCGGGCCGGTAGCCGACATTCCGCCCTCCGCGGCCACAGGTGCAACGGCACCGTCCGTGGCGGCGCCACGCCCTGCCCGCGTGGAGCCCGGCATGGGCATGGACCTGGGCGCCCGGGCACCTTACAGCCCGCCGGCTTTCCCGGCCGAACCCGCCGCCGGCGGCCGCCCCTGGATCAAATGGGCCGTGATCGCCGTGCTGCTGATTGCCGTGGGCGCCGGCGTGCTGCTCGCGCAGAAAATGGGCAGCTTCTCGCACCCGGCCAACATGGCCAGCCCGGCCCCCGGCGGCCCGGCCGGCGCAGCCACCACCGACAAGGACGGGATTTCGCAGGAGGACAAGGCCCGCGCCGATGCCCTGGTGGGCCCGCAAAACCGCGACACCGCAGCGCCTGCAGTGCCGGATGCCGCGGCACCGGCTTCCGGCGATACGGTGGTGAGCGCCCCTCCCACGACGCAGCTGCCGCCGCCCCAGGCGGAGCCCTCGCCCCGGCCCGACGCGGCGGCAACGGCGGCTGTCGCTGCCCAGCAGCCGACCGCCGCGCCCCCCAGCCGGCCCGCGGTGCAAAACAAGCCCGGTGCGCGCCCGCAAAACCGTTCCCAGCCCACGCTGGACGACCTGCTCGATTGAGCGCAATTCCTCTCACGTGCGCCAGGCGGCGGGCCCGCCGCCCTCCTGGCATATCCGACACCAGCGCCGACCAGCGACCTATGCGATACCTCAAACTGACACTGATCTCCTGTGCCGCCGTACTGGCCAGCGGCTGTGCAACCCTGGAAGACGCTTCCAGCTCCTTCAGCTGCATGCTGTCGCGGGCCACCAATTCGGCCAGTGCGCAAAGCTGCGGCGGCCCGGCCGCGGGCGACAGCCATGCGCCATCGGATCGCTTCGGCAGGCTGCAGTCCGTCCTGGACCAGGAGGCCCAGCGCGCCCGCGCGGCGCAGGTACAGGCCGTGAGCGCCATGCAGGGCCTGCCGCCGGGCCAGCGTGCCATCGCCGGCGGCGTGCGCATGGCCGACGTGAGCATCACCGACAGCCAGAGCGGCCAGACCCGCAGAATGCGCGCGCTGGAATCCGTCAGCGTCGACATGCCGCTGGCCGCCAAGGGCCGGCCCGAGTACACGCGCGCCATGGACACGCTCAAGAATCTGGCCAATGAGCTGGCCAACAACCGCGGCGCCTCCAGCATCGTGGTCGACCAGGCCGAGGCCGACGTGCGCGCCAACCGCGTCAACACCTCCACCGGCACCACCCAGACCAGCAGCGGCAAGCCCGTGTCCGTGCTCAAGAACATCGACCGCACGCTGCCCGCAGGCACGGAGCGCTACACCATCCAGGCAGGCGAGATCCGCGGCCAGCTCTAGCCGCAGCCAAGGCGCCTCGGCGGCGCCTCCATTGCATCACCACTTCATTCACTCACGACAGGACGGTACATGAGACCCGATCAATCTCTGGGCGATATCCGCATCACCACCCTGGCGCGCGCAGGCGAAGGCCTGACCCAGTGGCGCCCCATGCTGGTGGGCTTTCTCACCTTGCTGCTGACTTTTCTGGTCTTCCTGGCCGCCCAGGGGCTGGGCAGTGCGATAGGCGGCGTCACCGGCGGCATCGCGCGCCTGGTGCTGAGCCTGGCCGCTGCCGTGGTCATGATGGGCGGCATCTCCGCCGTGGGCGTGATGCTCATGGACAAGGCCAGGGAAATGCCGGTGCGCACCATCGGCGAAGCCTTTGCCTTCGGCCTGGCCTGCATCCCCAAGTTCCTGCTCTTCGCGGTGCTGCTGCTGGCGGCCGTCCTGGCCTTCCTGCTCGTGGCGGCCGTGGTGTACTTCGTCTGCAAGTTGCCCGTGATCGGCGCCATCCTGGCCTTTGTCGCGCACCCGGTCCTGGTGCTGGTGGCCGCCGCGGCGCTGGTGGCCCTGATCTGGGTGATCTATCCGCTGTTCGCTCCTGCCATCTGGAGCGGGCTGGGCTTCAAGGCCGCCCTGGCCAGTATGCTGGGCATTGCCCGGCGCCGGCTGGTCGAAGTGGTCCTGCTCGAGCTGGTGCTGTATTTCATCATCGGCGTGATCTGTGTGCTGCTGTTCGCGGGCCTGCTGCCGGCCAGCTTCTCGCTGACCACCATGGGTGCGGCCATCATCGGCGGCGGCCAGGCCGCGTCCCTGGCCGCAGCGGGATACGGCGCCAGCGCCTTCATGGGCAACACCGCCGTGATGGGCCTGGTTTCGGGCCTGGGCGTGCTGTACTGCGTGGTGGGTGCGCTCATGGCACAGGTCATGATCATGGGCATGAACCTGGTCTACCTGCAGGCCCAGGAGGGCCTGGATGCCTCCGATGCAGAAGGTGCGCTGGACGATCTCATCGGCAATGTGCGCAAGCATGCCGAGGAAGCCAAGGACCGTGCCATGGCGGCCGCCGAACAGGTCAAGGCCCGCGCCGCCAAGGCACAGGAGTCCCCGGCCCAGCCGGCGCAGGATGCCGAGGCACCGCAGGCGGTCAGCCCGGATCGCCAGGCATCGGCCGGAACCTACGATACAGCGGCCCAGCTGCAGGCCCAGGCTCTGGCGCAGGAGCAGGCGGCGCAGGAACGGCAGCGTGAAGCCCAGGCCCATGCGCAAGCCGAACGCCAGCGCGCCGAAGCCGCAGCCCAGGAAGCCGCACGCCTGAAAGCGCAGGAAGAACTGGCCCGCGAAGCAGCCCGGCAGGAAGCGCAACGCCAGGCCGAGCGGCTCGCGGCCGAACAGGAAGCAGCCCGCCGGCAGGCCGAGAACGAAGCAAAGGCCCGCGCCGAAGCCGAAGCACGGGCCCAGGCAGCCAAGCCGCAGCCGCAGCTGCTGGCCTGCCCGAGCTGCCATGAGGCCGTGGCGCCCGACGACAGGTTCTGCGCCCACTGCGGCCACAAGCTCGTGTAAGCAGCACACCGTACAAGGCTGCGCCAGCCTGGACGCCGCTCCCCGTTCCGGGCGAGCGGCGTCCTTTTTTGAGGGACCGGATTTTCTGCGCGCCGCCGATGCCCATCACGCCCTTTTTTGCGATTCCCCCCGCTATCATGATTGGTGCACTCATTCCTTCCAGGCGATGCCCGCCGGCTCTCCAGAACCTTGGCCTCCCATGACCATGAACACCTCGCCCCTCCAGCTGCCGACCTATGACGATGTGGCTGCGGCCGCCGAACGCTTGAAGGGCGTGGCCCACCGCACGCCGGTGCTCACCAGCCGCACCGTCGATGAAAAACTGGGCGCCCAGCTGTTCTTCAAGTGCGAGAACCTGCAGCGCGTCGGCGCCTTCAAGCTGCGCGGCGCCTACAACGCCCTGGCCCGGTTCAGCCCCGAGCAGCGCAGGCACGGCGCACTGGCCTTTTCATCGGGCAACCACGCGCAGGCCATCGCACTGGCCGCGCAGATCCTGGACATGCCCGCCCTCATCGTCATGCCCGAGGACGCGCCCGCATCCAAGATGGCGGCCACGCGCGGCTATGGCGCCCAGGTCGTGACCTACAACCGCTTCACCGAAGACCGCGAAGCCATTGCAGCCAAGCTCGCCGGCGAGCGCGGCATGACGCTGGTACCGCCCTACAACCACCGCGACGTGATCGCCGGCCAGGGTACGACGGCCAAGGAGCTGCTGGAGGACGTTCCGGGCCTGGACTATCTGTTCGTCTGCACGGGCGGTGGCGGCCTGCTGTCGGGCTGCCTGCTGTCGGCCCGCGCGCTGGCGCCGCAGTGCAAGGTCTACGGCGTGGAGCCCGAGACCGGCAACGACGTGCAGCAGTCGCTGCGCGCCGGCCACATCGTCAGGATCGATACCCCTCATACCATCGCCGACGGTGCCCAGACCCAGGCCCCCGGCGACATCACGTTCGCGCTGATACGGCAATATGTGCAGGACATAGTCACAGTTTCCGATGAACAACTGGTGCAGGCCCTGCGCTTTTACGCGGAACGTATGAAAATCGTGGTCGAGCCCACGGGAGCGCTTTCGCTGGCCGGCGCCCTGCACGGCGGCATCAAGCTCTCGGGCGCCCGTGTGGGCATCGTGATCAGCGGCGGCAACGTGGACCTGGAACGGTACGCGCGCTTTCTGGCCGACTGATCCCCTGCCCCGGTCCCGGCGACATGGCCGCCGCGTAGTGACCTGAACAACGCAAATACATAGAACATGAGCACTTTGCACCTGATCGACCATCCGCTGGTCCAACACAAACTCACGCTGATGCGCCGCAAGGAAGCCAGCACCAACAGCTTCCGCCGCATGCTCGGCGAGCTGTCCACGCTGATGGCCTACGAGATCACGCGCGACATGCCGCTCTCGGACATCGAGATCGAGACCCCGCTGGAAACCATGACCGGCAAGGTCATCGACGGCAAGAAGCTGGTGCTGGTCTCCATCCTGCGCGCAGGCAACGGCTTCCTGGACGGCATGCTCAACGTGGTGCCGGGCGCGCGCATCGGCCATATCGGCCTGTACCGCGACCCCGAGACGCTCAAGCCCGTCGAGTACTATTTCAAGATGCCCGAGAACATGAGCGAGCGCGACGCCATCGTCGTCGATCCCATGCTGGCCACGGGCAACTCGGCCGTCGCCGCCGTGCAGCAGCTCAAGGACAAGTGCAATCCCAAGTCCATCAAGTTCATGTGCCTGCTGGCCGCTCCCGAAGGCGTGAAGACGCTGCAGGCCGCCCACCCCGACGTGGACATCTACACGGCTGCCGTGGACCGCGAGCTCAACGAGCATGGCTACATCCTGCCCGGCCTGGGCGATGCGGGCGACCGCATCTTCGGCACCAAGTAAGCCGCCCGCTCCTCGACGCAAAAAAGGCCTGTCGCCGCAAGGTGCCAGGCCTTTTTCATTGACGAGGATTCACTCCCTCGCGCTCACTGCTTCAGTGCGATGTTGTTGAGCTTGTCCAGCCGCTGCGGCCAGGAACCCTCCCTGGCCGACTGCAGCAGAATGCGCGTCCAGGCGATCCAGGCATCCCACTGCACGCGCTTGTCCCAGGCATTGCCCCAGGCGCTGAAGCACTGCAGCGCGCTTTCGGCCGCCAGCGCCGCCTCGGCGTCGCGGCCTGCACCCAGGTAAAGCTGGGCCAGCACCATCTGCGGCTCGCCCACCCAGGGGTTCAGGCGCACGGCCTGCTCCAGCGTGGCGATTGCGGCATCGGCATCCACCAGGGGCTGGTCGAGCTGGACCACGGACCAGTACAGTGCCACGGCAGCCGCTTCCGCCCCCGCATCCAGCGCCTGGCTGCAGTGGCCGAATACCGGTGGCAGCGGCAGTTGCTCCCGCAGGCCCGGGTGCTGCAGCGCCAGGCCCAGCCCCGCGATCTGGCCGAGCATGCGGCTGCTGGGGCGCATGGGCCCGGGCCATAGCGACGCCGCCCAGTGCACGCTCTGCTGGCGCGTGCCGTCCACATGGGGGAACCGCGAATAAATGTCCTCCTGCCAGCTGAACCACTGCTCCATGCTGTCGGCCATGCTGACGATGGCGAAGGCTGCCACTTCATAAGGCGTGAGCGTGATCGTCTGGCGCGGCTCGGGGCCGTTCCTGTGCAGCGTCATGCTGCCGTCGGCCGCAAGCTCGCCGGCCAGCAGCTTCTGCACGAACTGCGTGCGGCTCATGGTGCAGAACAGGTAGACCAGATGCTCGGCCGCTTCCCCGATCAGGGCCTGCATGCGGCCGCGCTCGCTGCCCGCATCGAACTTGACCAGGTCGACAAAGGCATTGCCGTACACGCTGTGCAGCAGGCCCAGCAGGCGTATGTCCCTGGGCTGGCGCCACAGGGCCAGCGAGCGGGCCACGCCTGCCAGATGGTGGCGGAAAGTGCCCGCCTTGTGCCAGTCCTGGCCCACGCCGCGCTCCAGCACCACGGGCAGCAGGGGCGCCAGGTCGGCGTCGCGCGCCAGCCATTCCTCGTCGAGCAAGGCCTGCGCGCGCTCGAACAGGTCGGCGTCCAGGCGGTTCCAGGGCATGTTCATGGTCTTACCAGGCAACGGTGTAGGCGCCCTTGAAGGTCTTGTCCACGAAGGCCTTGACTTCCGGCGACTGGTAGGCCTTCACGAAGGCCTGCAGGCCCTTGTCCTTTTCATGGCCGGCACGCGTGACGATGAGCACCGTCACATAGGGCGTGTTCACATCCTCCAGCGCCAGTGAGTCGCCCTGCGGCGACAGGCCCGCGGCCACTGCATAGCTGCTGTTGACCGCGGCGGCATCCAGATCGTCGAGCGCGCGGGCGAGCTGGGCGGCTTCCAGTTCCACGAAGCGCAGCTTCCTGGGGTTGGCGGTGATGTCCAGCACGGAGGCGCGTGCGCCGGCATCGCCCTTGAGCGTGATCAGCCCCTGCTTGGCCAGCACCATGAGCGCGCGCGAGCCGTTGGTGGGATCGTTGGGAATGCCCACGCGCGCGCCGCTCTTGAGCTCGTTCAGGTTCCCGACCTTCTTCGAGTACACGCCCATCTGCTGGTTCACGGCCTTGGCCACGGGCACGAGCTTGTAGCCGCGATCCTTGTTCTGGGCATCGAGGAACGGCTGGTGCTGGTAGATGTTGGCATCGATGTCGCCGGCCACCAGCGCGGCATTGGGCTGGATGAAGTCGCCGAACTCCACGAGCCTGACCTTGAGTCCCTGCCGGGCCGCGACCTGCCGCGCCACCTCGGCAATCTGGGCGTGAGGCCCCGAGGTCACGCCGATGGTCACCTTCAGCTCCTGGGCCTGGGCCAGCAGCGCGGCCGGCAGAAAAGCCGCGGCCGCCAGGGCTTTGACAAGAAAACGCTTGTGCACGATATGCATCCTTCCGGGGAAATTTCAGTCGAATCCGAGCCTCCGTACCGAGGCATTGCACCGGAAGTTAACGCAGAAACCATCTGCCCTTGCCCGAATGCCGCCTGTTTGCGGGCAAATGCCCATCGCGAAAAGGCATGGCGGGCCACGCGGCGCAAAAAAAATAGCAGTCAGACAGCGTTCAAACGCTCAACCATCAAGCGCTGGCAGCTATCAAAACAATATCTCCCAAGCGGACATACCTGCAGGCCCGGCCTGCGGCATCCTCCCGTTGCGGTCCGCCCCGCGATCCGGCCCTACTCCCAGTCAGGGCACTCCGTTGCCGGACAATGACCGCATGTTCAAGTTCAACGCCCTCCAAGTCTCGTTCGCTGCATAGCTGCGTCCTTTCGATGGCAGTCGGAAGGCGATGACCTTCCGGCACCCCACCCCGGCAGGCATGGTCTTCCGGGGTTTTGTTTTTTGGTTTTCCTCATGTTCACACGCACGTACGACAAGCTGATCGCCACGATTTCCGCCCGCCGGAACGTGGGATGCGTGCGCGTGCGCCCGCGTTCCGGCCGCCTCACTCCCTGCTGAGCCCGCTCCGGTGAATCCATGCCGGGGCGGCTCCCTCCTCCCCGATATGTGGACCCGCGAAGGGTCCGGAAAGAGTCACCATGAACCGCCCCAGCAACAACAGCCTCGGCCGCCCCGGCACGGGCCGCCCCGGCATCCGCAACATCGGCATCATTGCCCATGTGGACGCGGGCAAGACCACGACCAGCGAACGCATCCTCTTCTACACGGGCGAGAGCCACCGCATGGGCGAAGTGCACGACGGTGCCGCCCATATGGACTTCGATCCCGAGGAACGCCGGCGCGGCATCACCATCAACAGCGCCGCCACCACCGTGCACTGGCGCGGCGTGCAGATCAACCTGATCGACACGCCCGGCCACATCGACTTCAACATCGAGGTGGGGCGCGCGCTGCGCGTGCTCGACGGCGCCGTGGTGGTGCTCGACGGCGTGGCCGGCGTGGAGCCGCAGACCGAGACCAACTGGCGCCTGGCGGACCGCCACGAGGTGCCGCGCATTGCCTTCGTCAACAAGCTCGACCGCGTGGGCGCACGCTTCGACCAGGTGGTCGACAGCATGCGCGAGCGCCTGGGCGTGCAGGCCATTCCCGTGCATCTGCCCATAGGCGCCGAGGCAGGGTTCCGCGGCGTCGTGGACCTGGTGCGCATGCGCGCGCTGCTGTGGGAGCGCGACGATGCATCGCAGCCGGTGCAGGAGGCCGCCATCCCCGCCGAACTCCTGGAGCCCGCCCAGGCGGCCCGCGCGCGCCTGCTCGAAGCCGTGGTCGAGCAGGACGACGAGGCCCTGGAGACCTGGTTGCGCGGCGAGGAGCCTTCGGTGGAATTGCTGCTGAGCTGCATCCGCGCGGGCGTGCGCAAGCGCGCCTTCGTACCGGTGCTCGCGGGCTCGGCCTTCCGCAACCGCGGTGTCGAGCCGCTGCTGGACGCGGTGGTCGACTGGCTACCCGCCCCCGGCGAGCGCGAAGGCACGACCACGGATCTCGCCGGCGAGCCCCTCGCGGCCCTGGCCTTCAAGGTGGTGGCCGACGAGCACGGCAGCATGGTCTTCGTGCGCCTGTATGCGGGCCGGCTGCGGCGCGGGGACAGCCTGCTCAACACCAGCACCGGGCGCATGGAACGTGCAGCCCGCCTCTATGAAGTGCATGCCGACAAGCATGTGGAACGCGACGAACTGGTGGCGGGCGAGATCGCGGGCGTGGTCGGTTTCCAGGACACGCTCACGGGCCACACCCTGAGCGACCCGAAGCACCCGGTGCAGCTGGAATCCATTGCCGTGCCGGAGCCGGTGATCCACCTGGCGCTGGAGCCGCGCACCAAGGCCGACCAGCAGGGCCTGTCCAGGGCACTGCAGGCCATGCTGCGCGAAGACCCGAGCCTGCGCCTGCGCCAGGACGAAGAGTCCGGCCAGACCATTCTGTCCGGCATGGGCGAGCTGCAGCTGGAGGTTGCCGTGCACAAGCTGCACGAGCGCTTCGGCGTGGATGTGGTGGTGGGCCGCCCGCAGGTGGCCTACCGCGAAACCATTGCAAGGGAGGCGGAGCTGACGCATGTGCACAGGAAGCAGACCGGCGGCCCCGGCCAGTTCGCGCAGCTGACGCTGCGCCTGGAGCCTCTGGAGCGCGGCGCGGGCGTGCAATTTGAAAGCCGCATCGTCGGCGGCGCGATCCCGCGCGAGTTCATTCCCGCGGTGGAGGCCGGCATCCGGCGCATGGCCGAGGCCGGCCCGGCTTCGGGATACCCGGCCGTGGACTTCCGCGCCGTGCTGGTCGACGGGGCGTTCCACGAGCGCGACTCCTCGGCCATGGTCTTCGAGCTGGCCGCAGGCCATGCGCTGCGCGATGCCTTCGCCAAGGCCGGGCCGCAGCTGCTGGAGCCGGTGATGGCCGTGGAGGTGATCACGCCCACCGAGTACCTGGGCGACGTGATCGGCGACCTGCACCGCCGCCGCGGCCAGGTGCGCGGGCATGAGCTGCGCGGCACGGCCACGGTGGTCGATGCACTGGTGCCACTCAAGGAAATGTTCGGCTACATCGGTACGCTGCGCGCGCTTTCATCGGGCCGCGCGCAGTACACCATGCAGTTCGACGGCTACCAGGTGGCGCCGCAGGCCGTGGCCGAGCTGGTGGCGGCTTGAGCGAAAAAGGGTGCGCTTCCGAAGGGCTGCACCCTTTTTTCTTGCCGGGGCGTTCCGGCGCAGCCTAGAACCAGCGTGCCGCCAGCGGCATCAGCAGCGCCGCCAGCAGTACCTGCAGGCTCAGCGCCAGGCCGGCATAGGCTCCGGCATCGGCATTCACCTGCAGCGCCCGCGCGGCGCCAATGCCGTGCGACACCGTACCCAGGCCGAAGCCACGCGCCACCCATTCCACGTCGCTGGTACCGATACGCAGGATCCGGAACAGACTGCGCGCGGACAGTGCGCCTATCAGGCCCGTCAGCACTGCAAACACGGCGGCCAGCGCCGGAACGCCGCCGATCTTCTCCGCCACGCCCATGGCCACGGGCGCCGTGACGGACTTGGGTGCCAGCGAGCGCAGCACTTCCGGCGGCAGGCCCACGGCCCAGCCCAGGCCCACGGCGACGATGGCGGCCGTGGCGCCTCCGGCCAGCGCCGCCACCAGAAAACGCCCCCAGTTGCGCTGCAGCTCCACGCGCCGCTCCCACAGCGGAAACCCCAGCGCGACAACGGCGGGCCCCAGCAGGAAGTGAATGAACTGGGCGCCGGCAAAATACGTGGGATACGGTACCTGCGTGACCAGCAGCGCCGTGCCCAGCACCACCACGGACCACAGCACCGGGTTGGCCCAGGGTGCCTGGCCGGAGCGCACATACAGCGCATGCGCAACCACATAGACGGCCAGGGTGGCGGTGAGCCCGAACAGCGGCGCGGACGAAAGATAGACCCAGAGCTGGACAAAATCAGGCATCGCGGGCCCCCTCCTTCCTGGCTTCGGGCTGGCCGCGCATCAAGCCGCGCACCAGCAGCACCGTGACGGCCATGCCGGCCCAGGTGGACAGCGCGATGACCAGCATCAGCTTGAGCCCGTAGTCGCGCAGCAGATCCAGATGGGTGATCACGCCCACGCCTACCGGCACGAACAGCAGCGACAGATGCGACAGCAGATAGCTGGCCGCCGCATGCACCGGCTCGCGCACGCGATGGAACTGCAGCGATATCACGAGCAGCAGCATGCCCACGACCGGCCCCGGGAACGGCAGATTGAACAGATGGGCCAGGGCTTCGCCGGTGAGCTGCAGCACCAGGAGCCAAGTCATTCCTTGCAATGCCTGCATGGGATCGGGACCTTTCAGGTTCGGGAAAATGGTTGCGGACGCCATGCGCTGCAAGCCATGCCCTTCGGCTGCGTGCGCTCCAGCTAAGCCACCCTACCCCGAGTTCACCGGCTTCGGAAGCGCTATTTGCTGGAAGCCGGGTCTTCGGGCGCCAGGATGGAGCGCAGGCGGTTGCGCGCGCCGCCGCGGCCGACCAGGCTTTCATCCAGCCGCGATGCCAGGGCGTCGATATGCGCGATCATCAGTTGCTCCGCCCGCGCGTTGTCGCCCTCGGCCAGCGCCTCGACGATGGCTGCGTGATCGTCATTGAAGACCTTGGCCTCGGTCTTCGACTGGTACAGCTCCGAAACCAGGGTCGTGCGCGCCGAGAGGTCGACCATCATGGAGGTCAGGAAGCGGTTGCCCAGGCACTCGGCCAGGCAGATATGGAAATCGGCCAGCAGCCAGCTGCGGGCTGCCGCATCGCCGCTGGCAATGGCCTCGCGCTCGTCCGCAATATGCTTGCGCAGGCGCTTCAGCGTCGCCTGCAGCGGCTTGCCCGCATCGCGCAGCATGCCGGGCTCCACAACGCGCCGCGCCGCATAGGTTTCACGCGCTTCATCGAACGAGGGCTCGGCGACATACCAGCCCACCCGCGGGCGGACCTCCACGAAACCGCGGGTCTGCAAATGCATCAAGGCCTCGCGCACCAGGGTACGGCTGACCTGGAACAAGTCCGCGATGTCCTGCTCGCCCAGCCGCTCTCCCGGACGGAGCTTGGCGGTCAGAATCGACTCTATGAGGCGCTCGGCGATCTTGGCCTTGGTGATGACTGGAGTACCCATATTCGGTCGATTCTATGCGAGCGGGGTGCGGCCCCATCAACTGGACCGGGGCGCCGATGGATTTCTCCGCGCCGGCAACAGTGATAGCACGCAATGCCGGCAGTTGCTGAAGATCGGGAGCAGGCGCCCTTTTCGCCTGCACACCACCAAGCCCCGGGTGCCCGAACCTGCGGGCCTTGCACATGCGCTAGGGAGAACACCTAGATTTTGTCCACATGACTTGTATACAAATTTTGAGAACAAGAATT
>NZ_BCNT01000021.1 GCF_001544075.1 Comamonas terrae | reverse complement strand
GCGGTCGGCTCTTGCACGAGCCGCACCTTCGCGCGCGGCTCGTTTATCGGCGGAGAGCCACTCCTGGCTGACACCGATGCGCTTCATTGTCATGGACTCACGGGTACCGCTGAAGCGGTCTGAGCCGGTAACCGGGAAATTGTCGATGCCGGCCCGCAGCATGGGGTCTGGCAGCTGACCCGCAGCCTGGATGGAATGGACAGAGCCTTGCATCGCCGCCTGGGCTGCGCGGGCTGCTTCGGAGCGTTGGACGGCCAAGCTTATTGCCTGGTCGAATGAAATCGATTCTGCAGCAGCAACGGCCGGCAGAAATACGGCAGCCAAGGAGGCTGCTCGCAAAAAAATAGGGGACATGGAAACTCCGTGGACGAACGAGGGCATTGCCGGCGTATGGACAAGCCACGCCAGCACCAGTCAGTCGACGGAGTGATCAGACTCTGAGTCTGAGAGTAGAGAGAAAAAGAGGGTCCGGAGGCGGTCGAACCTCCAAGGTGATGGGCCAGGACACTGCAAGTGCAGCATCAAATTCGAGCACTAGCGGCAGCTCCAACACCTGCACGATGGCAGGTAATGACGCCACGGGCAGTTTGACTGCTTCGAAGGTCACATCCGGGGCATTGGTGTACTGATGACACAGAACCGGTTGCTGTTGGTCCATACCTTCGCATGGTATGCCGGCCTCCATCCTGGCCGTCATTGCATCAACGCCTTCCTCCTGTGGGCAGACGTAACCCGCCAACGCCAGCTGTGCGAACAGCAGCGAAAGCACCACAAGGACTGCGGTGGATAGGCGGTGAATGCGACTTCGTAGCATGGCAGCAGTTAGTGTAGTCAATCTACCAGGGGTACGCGGTGAAGGCCATACGTTGCTACCGATCTTTAAATGCTACAGATCTTCGGCAAGCCAGTGGTTAACTCGCATCCTAGGAGCAAACGCTACAGCTGTGTCTGAAGGAAGCGCGACACCGTATGCACAACTCAGTTCTGAAGAAGGCGGTGTCCTGTCCCATCCTCAAGTTAATGGATGAGGAAACATGCAATGTGATGCTCGGTAGCGATATCCGCCTCGGTGAGTCCGCGCATCGTTGAACCCAGTGTCGCCCCCCTAAGTGATGATTGCGATCATCTGGGCCGAAATTCTTCCGGGAAATTTGTAGTTCGCTCAAGCTGATGTTCTACATGCAGAGGCCTCTGTTGCTTGAGGCCTCTGCGGTAGATCGGAACAAAAATGCAGGAAAGAGCTGCATCCGCGATGCATGCGTCTTTGATGGAGATCAGCCTGCAAATGATTGGAGGCGAGCATCTCGCGCAGCTGGCGATTCATTACGCGTTTCGTTGATCACTTGCTCGCGGGTTTTGCTCGATCCTGTCTCGGGAGTTCCACGTGGGAAATTGCTTTCACCGTAAGAAAGGCGGCCCTGCTTCATGGCGGCTTCAGTCTCTGCCTTGACTTGAGCTCGGGTTTTCTGGCTTTCAAAGTGCTGCGGATGCACGATCACGCCTTGTTCATTGTTGGCTGGATGCTCGTAGGCTGCAGAGGCCATTCCAGGAAGAGCCAGGGTGACAACGGCAGCAACGCTTGCGAGTACGGAGGAAATGGAGATGCGGTTTTGAGACATGGTTGGCTCCTAAGACAGTTGATGAACACATCTCCTGGACCTTGATCAAGGTGAGGAGAAGATGGGTTGATCTTAGGAGTCGGAGCCCAACAAAATCAGGTCTGTCCGGTGACATTGTTGTCAGCTTTTTCGCGGCAGCTCTTACCCCAAATCTGCATACCAATAAACCCAAAGCGAAAAGTGAAGACCAACGTAGTTGACGTACACAGCGTGCTCCAGTGCATGTGCAGACAGATACTTGACATTCACATCATGTGAAGGATGAAACTTTAGCCACAAGCTTTAAAGGAGTACGTAATGGCTATTTTTCGCATCAATGACATGAAATGTGGTGCCTGTGCCGCGCGGATTCAGCGCTCCATTTTGGCGATCGATGATGAAGCAAAGATCGGAGTGAATGCGCGAGATAAAACGGTGCAAGTCTCTGGCGATCTGAGCGACGCCGACTACATGTTGGCCATCCAGACCGCTGGATACACTCCAGAATTATTGGCGTTAGCCGAAGCCGAGCAGGCAAATGCTGAGAAGCCGCAGACGAAATGCTGCGGCTCAACTTCAGCAAAGACATCTTGCTGCGGATAGTGTCTTCTTGCTTTCAAGAAAAGCCTGTTTTCTGATCTGATTAGGAAGTCGGCTGCGGAGTGGGGAATTTCAAGGTGAAGCGAGTTCGTCCATCGGCTGAAGTGGCGGTAATGGAGCCTCCATGAGCTTCGGCAATTGCTCGGGTGATGGCCAAACCCAATCCGCTACCGTCTGAGTCCGGATGAGCCCTGGAAGGGTCAGCTCGGTAGAAGCGGTCAAATAACCTGGGCAGGACTTTGGGATCAATGTCCTGCCCTGTATTTTCCACAGTGACAAGTGTCCAGGAAGCTGCGGTCTCAATGTCGATGGTGACCATGCCTGCATGCGGCGTGTAGCGCAAAGCATTAGATAGCAAATTACTCACAGCACGATGGAACATCAGTCGATCACCATCAACGAGTCCATCGCCTTTTAACTTCAAATGAATTTGCTTTTCTTCAGCGACAGCCTCGTAGAACTCCAGCAATGCATACGATTCTTGCTGTGCCGAAAATTGCTCCTTGCGCGGCAGGCTTACGCCCCGTTCAGTTTTGGCCAGAAAAAGCATGTCTGACACCATACGAGCCAAACGCTGAAACTCTTCGGCATTAGAGGCAAGAATGTCTCGGTATGTCGCGGCGTCACGCTTGGATGCCAGCACAACCTGAGTCTGCGTCAACAGGTTGCTGATGGGCGTGCGTAGTTCATGGGCCAGATCAGACGCGAAATCTGTCAGTCGCTGAAAATCGTCCTGCAACCGATCCAGCATGCGATTGAGCTCATGCGCCAAATCGGCCATTTCTACGGGTACAGCCTCGACCGGCATGCGTTCACTCATCTTCTGTCCCGTCACAACGGCCGCACGTGATTTCATCTCTCGCAGCGGTGCCAGCCCTTGTCGAGCGGCGAGCCAAGACAGAAGTGAGCACAGCAAAATTGCTGCGATCACATAAATGGCAAAGCTTGTGCGAATTCCGTTGAGGAATTGAATGTGATGCTTGGTGTCTGCTGCGATCAGTACCTTTAATGGTGACGGTGCGTAGGCCGGTAGCGTCTCAAAGCTCAAGATGTGGAATTCTGCGTCTGCATGCCGCCACACCCCAAACGATCCTTCCTTGTCGATAGAAGCCGAGTTGCGATCCGGCACTGCAAAGCCGGATGCGGGCGATTGAAATACGGTTTCTCCTTGGGCATCTTTCACCTGGACTTGAAGATCCTCGTGATAGTTCAGTGCCTCATTTAAACGCCAACGAGCATCATCGACCGACTTGGTGTTCTGGAGAATTTTCTCGATCAAATGGCGCTTGTCCTGAAGCGTCATTCGGTCCAATTCCACGAAATGCTTTTCTGTAACGACTAGGAATAGGCCGCCTAGACCTAGCACTACGGCTGCCGCAACAGCCGTGAAAAATAGTGCTAAACGGCTCGTTAAAGAGAGCTTTCCCTTTCGAGTGAGACGCTGCACCTATTCCTCCTCAGGGACTTCAAGCACATAGCCCATGCCCCTTACGGTCTGGATCAGTTTGATCGAGTGGCCTTCGTCAATTTTGACTCGCAGACGGCGCATGGCCACCTCAATGACGTTGGTGTCGCTGTCGAAATTCATGTCCCATACCTGCGATGCGATCAATGAACGTGGCAGCACTTCACCATGTCGGCGCATCAGCAACTCTAAGAGTCCGAACTCTTTGGCTGTGAGGTCAACACGTTTGCCGTTGCGAGATACGCGGCGACGCAGCAGGTCTAGTTCGAGATCTGCAACAGTCAGAGTAGTACCTTCGTTGGCCGGATGTCCACGTCTAAGAATGATGCGAACTCTGGCGAGTAGCTCTGCGAACGAAAACGGCTTTACCAGGTAATCATCTGCGCCGAGCTCTAGACCTTTGACACGGTCCTCGACATGGTCCCGTGCAGTAAGAAACAGGACCGGCATATGTAGTCCTCGATCACGCAAAGACTGGAGCACCTGCCAACCATTGAGGCCCGGCAGCATAACATCCAAGATTACCAAGGAGTACTCCCCTTGCAAAGCCAGATGTAAGCCGTCTGAGCCATTTGGGACGAGGTCAGCAATGTAGCCAGCCTCGGTCAATCCCTGGCGCAGGTACTCACCTGTTTTAGGCTCATCTTCAACAATCAAAATCCTCATGTACTCGCTCCGCTGCAGTGGACGATCAAGAGTGTGCCGAGTTTGAAGCCCTCTGACATGAAGATAAGAAAAATGTAATGTTCCTGAAATCCTGGCGATAGAAAGGCCAACACTGCCTCGTTGTTCCTTCCTGGGAAGTCATCAAGCGTGGCTAGCAGAGTGAACCTTTTGACTGCATCGAAGGCATTTCTGGATAGAAGCCCTCCGTCGCACCAAACATGACGCGAGCATTACATGAATGTAATGAATGAGTCACTCCTCCGAAATTCAGCACGCCCTAGCATACTGAACATATCGAGCGCTCATTGCATCAGGCAAGCGTCGCCGAAAACGAATTTCTTGGAAGCTCTGGAGGATTTCACCTTATGCCGCGTCATTCGCCATTTTTTGTCACTCCCACTCAAGGGTTCTCTCGTCGGCGCTTCGTTCAGGGGCTGGCCGCAGGAGGCGTTCTGGCGGGCCTGTCAACGCAGTCGCTCATGGCATTCGCACAGCAGAGCTCCACAGTCCGCGGGGCCGCTCCGGTGCTGAAGGGTAACGAGTTCGATTTGGTGATCGCCGAGTCCGCCGTGAACTTTACGGGCAAGCCAGGGATGGCGACAACGATCAATGGATCGCTTCCTGCACCAACCCTGCGCTGGCGAGAGGGGGAGACGGTGACGATTCGCGTCACGAACAAGCTGCGCGAGGCCACTTCTATTCATTGGCACGGCATTATCTTGCCCTACCAGATGGACGGAGTTCCAGGCATCAGCTTTGCGGGCATTCCTCCTGGAGAGACGTTTACCTACCGTTTCAAGGTTCAGCAAAGCGGTTCCTACTGGTATCACTCACATTCAGGCATGCAGGAACTCACCGGCATGTATGGAGCGATCATCATTGATCCCGCAGGACCTGAGACTATCCGTGCAGATCGTGATCATGTCGTGCTCTTCTCTGACTGGACTGACGAAGACCCCATGCGCGTTTTCGCAAAGCTCAAGGTTCAGGGCGACTACTACAACTACAACCAGCCCACGGTCTTTGATTTCTTCCGTGATGCATCGCGTGATGGCGTGTCAGCGGCATTAGACAAGCGCAAGATGTGGAACGAGATGCGCATGAATCCAACGGATTTAGCCGACCTCTCTTCTGCGACCCTGACCTACCTCGCAAATGGCGTCACACCTGCAGGCAATTGGACTGCTCTTTTCCGTCCGGGCGAGCGTGTCCGGCTGCGCATGGTCAACGGCGCGGGCAATACCTTCTATGACGTACGTATACCGGGCCTGAAGCTCACGGTGGTTCATGTTGACGGTGTCGACGTAGAGCCTGTGACTGTCGATGAATTCCGATTCGGCCCTGGCGAAACCATAGACGTGATTGTCGAGCCACGTGATGACGCCTATACGATTTTTGCCCAGTCGATGGACCGAACAGGCTACGCACGCGCTACGTTAGCAGTGCGCGAAGGCCTGCAGGCTCCAGTCCCCGCACTCGATCCCGTCGAATGGCTGGGTATGAGCGACATGATGGGCGCCATGAGCCATGGCAGTTCTGGAGCCGACATGGACATGACCGGCATGTCTGGGATGACCGGCATGTCTGGGATGACCGGCATGTCTGGGATGACCGGCATGTCTGGGATGACGGGTATGGCCGGGATGGCTGGTATGTCGGGGGCAATGGCCGGCATGGATCATGGTGCGATGGCCGGCATGAATCACGGTGGTATGGCGATGGACCATAGTCAGCATGCCAAGCCTGCTGGGAGCTTGGCAGTGCCCAGCACCACCGCACGCCATGCTCGCACTGAATATGGCGCAAGAACAGATATGCGAGTCGATATGGCCCGCACCAATCTTGACGATCCCGGTATCGGTCTGCGCAATAACGGCAGACGGGTGCTGACCTTGGCAGATCTGCATACACCTTCAGGTCCGATGGACTCGCGCGGTCCTGGACGAGAGGTGGAGTTGCACCTGACGGGGAATATGGAGCGATATTCCTGGTCTCTTGATGGATTGGAGTTCGGGCAATCAACGCCTGTTCACTTCCGTCACGGCGAGCGTTTGCGAGTCATCCTGCACAACGACACGATGATGACTCACCCTATGCACTTGCATGGGATGTGGAGTGAACTGGAGAGCCCTGATGGTCGATTCCTCGCCCGTCGACACACCTTGCCAGTACAGCCTGCACAACGCATCAGCTTCTTGGTGACGGCAGATGCTCTGGGGCGCTGGGCATGGCATTGCCACCTGATGTTCCACATGGATGCAGGCATGTTCCGCGAAGTCGTAGTGTCTTGAACAAACCTCACAAGGAAGATCAAAAATGTCCAAAGCACTCCCTATTCGTGCATTGTCCACTGCGCTCCTCGCTCTGGTGAGTATTGCGGCCCAGGCGCAAAGCGACCATTCATCGCATGGCCAAGCGAATATGCAAATGGAAGCACCGGCAAGCCCTGCCACAACTGCAGCTGATCCACATGCAGGTCATGGTGCTATGACTGGCAGCGCTGCAAGCGGCCCTGCGATGGATCACGGCAGCATGCAGATGCAAGGGGGATCCGCACCTCCAGATGCTCGCGACCCACATGGGTATTCCAATGGGTTGACCTTGGGATCGGGCGATTACGCGGTGCCTGGCGTCCCGCGCTTGATGCTTGCGGACGAGCATACCTTTGCCTCGCTGCGTGGTGAGACCCTGGAACGCCGTTTTTCACGCAGAGGTGATGATTCAACGGCCTATGACTTGCAAGCATGGTACGGGACCTCATACAACAAAGCTGTCTTGAAGGCAGAAGGTGACGTCGCCAAAGGAAAGCTCGAAGAGTCTCGCACCGAACTGCTTTGGAGCCGTGCTGCCACAACCTATTGGGATACACAGTTGGGTCTGCGCTTAGACAACGGCGTGGGACCTAGCCGTCAATGGCTGGCATTTGGTGTGCAGGGCCTGGCCCCTTACTGGTTCGAGCTGGAGGCCACAGCCTATGTTGGCAGTGGCGGCAGAACTGCGCTTCGCCTAAATGCAAGCTACGAACTATTGCTGACTCAGCGCCTGATCCTTGAGCCAAGAGCTGAAATGCAGTTTTACGGCAAGGATGATCCAGAGCGGCATATCGGCAAGGGCCTAGCCGAAGCATCTGCGGGCCTGCGACTGCGCTACGAGTTCAGCCGTCAATTCGCTCCATATATCGGAGTGGAACGTGCGGGAAGTTTCGGGCGAACCGCTGATCTCGTTCGTGCCGACGGTGGCCGTGCTCAGCAAACACGTTGGGTGGCCGGTGTCCGCTTCTGGTTCTAGCCTGGCCAATGTCCCCTTCCTAGTTGGCGCGTCCTTGGGAGCGCCAACTCTACAGACCTAGATTCGACATCTGTTTTCAAACCACCATCACACTTAGATAGGAGTCTCTCATGAACCGCTCAAACCTGGTCGCTAAGTTCATCGCGCCAATTGCCGCAACACTGTTCGCTTCCGCAGCATTTGCACATCCTTCGTTAGTTTCCTCCTCTCCTGCGGATAAGTCGCAGGTCGCGGCACCTGCCACGATTGAGTTGAAGTTCTCGGAAACGCTGGTTCCTCAGTTCTCGGCAGCGAACTTGATCATGACGGGGATGCCCGGAATGCCGAACCACGGCGCAATGAAGGTCAGCGCAAGCGTCTCTGGCGCTAGCGATGGCAAAACCATGGTCATTACTCCCGCTCAGACGCTTCAACCCGGTGCCTATCGCGTGGATTGGCGTGCAGTGTCGTCAGACACACACCCTATCAATGGCAACGTCACATTCCAGGTGAAGTAAGCAAATGGCCGAGGATTGGTTCACCATCGTATTGCGCCTTGCGCTGTATCTGGACATGGCTGCAGGTTTTGGCGTCGCCATGTTCAGCGTCTATGCCCTTGGCCACGACGAGCGATCCTTGGCAATTGCGCGTCGCTATCGCGTTTGCGTTGGTGTATGTGCAGTAATCGGGATTGGACTGTCAGTGATTGGCATGACAGTCCTTGCCAAGGCCATGTCCGGTGCGCAAACTTACTCCGAGTTGTCAACGCATATCTTCGAGATGCTCATCACCGGCACTCACATGGGCCTTGCTTGGTGCATTCGTATTCTTGCGCTAGCGCTTTGCATCTTGATTGCCCTAGTGAAGTTCAATCCAACGTTTCGCTTCGTTGCCATGTCCGTATCTAGCGGTGTAGCGCTGGCGACACTGGCCTGGGCTGGTCATGGAGCGATGGACGACGGAATGCGTGGATACATCCACCTTGCTTCAGACATCTCCCACCTCTGGGCAGCAGGTGCATGGGTCGGCGCGTTGCTTGCTTTTTTGATCTTAGCCACAAGTAGGGCAAATGCGACACAGGACACCGTAGCCATATTGAGCCGCACATCAAACGGCTTTGCCCATGTCGGAACGCTGATCGTTTTCGTTCTTGCAGCCAGTGGCGTAGTCAACTATGTATTGATCGCAGGGCCTTCGCTTGATCCGCTTGTTTCAACACTCTATGGTCAGTTGCTGCTAGGCAAGCTAATGCTGGTTCTCGGAATGCTTGCATTGGCAGCAGCAAATCGATTCCGGCTTAGTCCAAGTCTGGAGGCATCATTGGGCTCAGGGAATCGTGCGCAAGCAGTCTCTAAGCTACGCCAGAGCCTGTTCATGGAAGCAACACTGGCAGTTCTGGTTTTGGCGAGTGTGGCTTGGTTAGGGATTCTTTCGCCAAAAGGAATTTGAACCTTTAGATCACCCACCGACAGCTGACACGGGGACTGCACACGGAGAGGAAGGGTGCATCGCTTCGGAGGATTCATGCTTGGATGATCTCCGTGCCATGTAGTCATGACAAAGGCCACCTCAACCCCAGAATCATTTCTTGGATTGAGATGGCCACAAGCACCGTACTCAGGTTGCGGTACCTCAGAAGAGGTGGACAGAGTTATTTCTCAAGCAGATTCTGGCTTGACATTCACATGGTGTAAGAGCCAAGAATCGATCCAACATCGCGAAGGGCCATCTGCATGCAACATCATCAGCATCGATCTTCTTCAGAATCAGTAGAGTTGGAAAACACCAAAACTGACGCCGAGCCTTTGCAAGATCCTGTTTGCGGCATGACTGTCTCTCCACAGTCGGCCCATCGGATAGTTCACGAAGGACGGATCTATCGCTTCTGCAGTGACGGTTGCCAGCAAAAATTTGCTCGGGGCCCTGCGCAATTCATATCGAGTAACGAGCAGGCTGATCACGCAGGAGGGGACACAGTCTATGTATGCCCAATGCATCCTGAAGTCCATCAATATCATCCGGGGCGCTGCCCCAAGTGCCAAATGCATTTGGTACCTGAGGCCCAGTTACGCAGCTCGCACGAACATGCTCACGTGGCTGCAAGTCATTCAGATCAGAAATCGTTTGATGACTCGGGCGTGGTTCCGGGCGGAACGATCTATACCTGCCCGATGCATCCGGAGGTTCGGCAAGATCATCCCGGAAACTGCCCCAAGTGCGGAATGACCTTGGAGCCACTGATCCCGGTTGGAGAAGAGGACAACAGTGAGTTGCAAGACTTCCAACGGCGATTCTGGTGGACGCTACCACTCACCCTGATTGTTACCACTCTGGCCATGTTCGGACACAAGTTCGGCTGGTTCACTATGCAGACCCAAACATGGGTCGAGTTGACTCTTTCCCTGCCCGTGGTGCTATGGACGGGCTGGCCCTTTTTTGTTCGAGGCTGGCAGTCAATCATCCACCGCAGTCCGAACATGTGGACGTTGATCAGCTTGGGATCGGGAGCCGCCTTTGTCTACAGCCTCGTAGCGACGCTGGCACCTGGTGTGTTTCCCGACTCGTTCGTATCCATGGGCCGTGTAGCTGTTTATTTCGAGGCAGCGGTGGTCATCATTTCTTTGACCATGTTGGGGCAGATCATTGAGCTGAAGGCTCGTTCTCAGACCTCGGCCGCTATCAAATCATTGCTTAGCCTAGCTCCTAAGACGGCAAGGCGTATCAATGCAGATGGCAGTGAGGAAGATGTTCCCCTCAGCCACGTGCATGTCGGAGACTTGCTGCGCGTACGTCCAGGCGAAAAAGTACCCGTGGATGGCATTGTCACGGAAGGCCAAAGTGCCGTTGATGAATCGATGCTCACAGGCGAGCCAATACCTGTGACAAAGCGCGTTGATGACAAGTTGATCGGCGCCACACTCAATACGAGCGGTGCTCTGGTCATGAGGTCAGAAAAGGTGGGCACTGCCACCATGCTCTCCCAGATAGTTCAGATGGTTGCATCGGCCCAACGGTCTAAGGCACCGATGCAGCGAATGGCCGACGTAGTGGCTGGAAAGTTCGTTCTGGTTGTCGTGCTAGTTGCTGTAGTGACCTTCTTCGTCTGGGGAATTTTTGGCCCAGAGCCCAGTTGGGTGTTTGGGTTGATCAATGCCGTCGCGGTACTCATCATCGCCTGCCCATGTGCGCTAGGTTTGGCCACACCCATGTCAGTAATGGTGGCCACAGGGCGCGCTGCAGAGCAAGGCGTTTTGTTCCGTGACGCGGGCGCCATAGAAAAAATGCGTGAAGTGGATACGCTCATCGTAGATAAAACGGGCACCCTTACAGAAGGTCGGCCTGCGTTCGATAAAGCGATTCCTACTGCAGATTTCACCGCTGACGAAGTTTTGAGGCTTGCCGCTAGCTTGGATCAGGGTAGCGAGCATCCGCTTGCGGATGCCATCGTCCGAGCTGCACGTGAACAAGGCTTGCAACTCGCTAAACCAGTGGACTTCGATTCCGCCAGCGGTATTGGTGTACGTGGAACCGTTGAGGGGCGGCGCTTGGCATTAGGCAACACCACATTGATGGCTCAAGAAGGCGTTTCTGTATCTTCCTTGCAAGCGGACGGAGAACGCCTGCGAGGAGAGGGCGCAAGCATCATGCATTTAGCGGCTGATGGGAAGTTCGCGGGCATTCTGGCGGTAACAGACCCTATCAAAGCTAGCACTCTGGATGCCATCCAAACGCTTCATGCAAGCGGCTTGCGAATTGTCATGGCGACCGGAGATGGCTTGACTACAGCTAGGGCTGTCGGTGCCAAGCTTGGTATTGATGAAGTACATGGCGAAGTGAAGCCCGCTGACAAGCTTGCTCTCGTGGAGCGATTGCAAAGTGAAGGCCATGTGATTGCCATGGCTGGTGACGGTATCAACGATGCGCCGGCCTTGGCAAAAGCTGATGTAGGTGTAGCCATGGGAACAGGGACCGACGTAGCAATGAACAGCGGTCAGATCACGCTGGTCAAGGGTGATTTGCGTGGCATTGCCCAGTCGCGTGAAATCTCAACTGACACAGTGCGCAACATGCGGCAGAACTTACTATTTGCCTTTATATACAACGGAATTGGTGTGCCGATTGCTGCGGGAGTTCTGTACCCGTTCACTGGGTGGCTTCTTTCGCCAATGATCGCAGCGTTAGCAATGAGCTTAAGTTCAGCATCTGTGATCTTCAACGCGCTGCGGTTGAGTAAGTCGAATCGCCTCAACTGAATTAGCGGCCAGTGTCTACGAAATCACTGATTCGGCCCCTTTCGCCATAAGCTGCATTTATGGAGGGGTCGACTTTGCTCATAGCTCTATACATCAATTCAATAATTGATGTATTATCAACTCATGCAAGAAGCAAAAGTCATTCGCTCACTCTCCGCTCTGGCCCATGAGGCCCGATTGCGCGTATTTCGCGCCCTTGTTGTGGCTGGACCTGAAGGCCTGACACCTAGTGCCTTAGCTGAGCGGCTCGGCATCGCGCCGAACGCGCTGTCCTTTCATTTGAAAGAGCTGTTTCATGCCGACCTGGTCACCCAGGAGCGGCAGGGCCGAAACGTGCTCTATCGCGCGGCCTTTCCCGTGATGAACGATCTGTTGGCATATCTCACCGAGAACTGCTGCCAGGGCGCGGTTTGTACCGATGACGCCGTTGCGTCGTGCGAGTGCTAAGCGTCGCTGCAACCTTTTCCCATCCCTAAGTCCCGCTGCTAAAACCATGTCTGACAACAAAGCTCCCCTGAACGTCCTGTTCCTGTGCACCCACAATTCGGCACGCAGCATCTTGGCTGAGGCCTTGCTCAACGATATGGGCCAAGGCCGTTTTAAAGCCTATTCGGCGGGCAGCAGCCCCCGCGAGAATCAGCAACCCAATCCGCTTGGGCTGCAGGTGCTGCAAAAGGCCGGTGTCTCGGTCGAGGGCTTGCGCAGCAAGAGCTGGGACGAATTTGCTGTGCCTGGTGCGCCGCATATGGATCTGATCATCACCGTATGCGACAACGCGGCTGGTGAAGTGTGTCCGTTTTGGCCTGGTCATCCCGCCACAGCGCATTGGGGCTACCCGGACCCCTCGGAAGGCGAGGCCTCTGACGAAGCAAAGCTGGAAGCCTTCCGGCAGACGATGCACATGATTCGTCGTCGCCTGGAGCTATTGGTGAACCTGCCAGCGCAAAAGCTGGAGCAGGCAGTACTCCAGTCCACGGCGCGTGAACTCTCTTCGCACTAAATCCCGTTACTGCAATTGCGATCCAGATCCAGAGTCTGGATTGCAGCACCAGGCTTCACTGACGCCCGCACGCGGTGGGCGACTGATGCCGACTTATAGCTTTTTCTAGGACCTATACGTCATGTTGACGGCCATCCTGATTTTCATTTTCACCTTGACGCTGGTCATCTGGCAGCCGCGCGGCCTTGGCATTGGCTGGAGCGCCTCTATTGGGGCAGGTATCGCACTGTTGCTGGGAGTCGTGCACTTAGCTGATATTCCAGTGGTCTGGCATATCGTCTGGAATGCCACGGCTACCTTTGTCGCCGTCATCATCATCAGCCTTCTGCTCGATGAGGCCGGTTTCTTCGAGTGGGCTGCATTGCACTTTGCCCGCTGGGGTGGCGGCAGCGGAGTCAAACTGTTTGCCTTCATCGTGCTGCTGGGTGCTGCCGTTTCGGCCCTGTTCGCCAATGACGGAGCCGCCTTGATTCTCACGCCCATCGTGATGGCCATGCTGGTGGCACTGGGCTTCTCTACGGCGGCAACGCTAGCGTTCGTAATGGCCGCCGGGTTTATTGCCGACACTGCGAGCTTGCCGCTGATCGTCTCCAATCTGGTGAATATTGTCTCCGCCGATTTTTTCAAGATCGGCTTCAATGACTACGCATCGGTGATGGTTCCCGTCAATATTGCCTCGGTCCTGGCGAGCTTGGGTGTATTGCTGCTGTTTTTCCGACGCGATATTCCTGCCACTTACGACGTGGCCCAGCTCAAGTCGCCATCGGCTGCAATCAAGGATCTGGCCACCTTCCAGGCTGGCTGGGTCGTGTTGGTCTTGCTGCTGGTCGGCTTCTTCGCGCTGGAGCCCCTGGGCGTCCCTGTCAGCGCCGTGGCCGCCGTGGGGGCTGCGATCTTGCTGGCGGTGGCTGCGCGTGGTCATGTCATCAGCACCAGGAAAGTACTTCATGGTGCTCCGTGGCAGATCGTGGTGTTCTCGCTGGGGATGTATCTGGTGGTCTATGGGCTGCGCAACGCGGGCCTTACGGATTACATCGCCATGTTGCTGAACCAGTTTGCAGCCGGTGGCGTGTGGACCGCTTCACTGGGCACAGGCGTGCTGTCTGCGGTGCTGTCTTCCATCATGAACAACATGCCCACGGTCCTGATCGGAGCCTTGTCCATCGATGCATCCACGGCCACAGGGGCAGTCAAGGAAGCCATGGTGTACGCCAATGTGATTGGCTGCGATCTGGGTCCCAAGATCACGCCGATTGGCAGCCTGGCCACGCTCCTTTGGCTGCATGTGCTCGCCAAGAAAGGCACAACGATTGGCTGGGGCTACTACTTCAAAGTCGGTGCGGTGCTGACCATGCCCGTGCTGCTCATTACCCTCGCAGCGCTGGCTTTGCGGCTCAGCGTGGCGTCATGAACCTTTGCAACGGGAATCTAGCGCTATGAGCGACATCACGATCTACCACAACCCTGCTTGCGGTACCTCCCGCAATGTTCTGGCCCTGATCCGCAACAGCGGGGAAGAGCCCAAGGTCATTGAGTACCTCAAGACACCCCCTGATCGCGCCACCCTGGTGGGCCTGATCCAAGCCATGGGCATGCCCGTGCGCGATGTGTTGCGCCAAAAAGGTACGCCGTATGACGAGCTGGGCCTGGGCGAGCCCAAATGGACGGATGAGCAATTGATTGATTTCATGCTCCAGCACCCCATCCTGATCAATCGTCCGATAGTGGTCACCCCTCTGGGAACCCGCCTGTGCCGTCCCTCGGAGGCCGTGCTGGACATCCTGCCGCAGCCTCAACAGGCCGCATTCTCCAAAGAAGACGGGGAAGCCGTCATTGACTCGAAAGGAAATCGAATTGGCAAGCTCTGATCTACCGAACCTCGACGAACAAGTTTTTGAAAAGCCCAGCCTGGAAGGCCTGTTGCCCGCACAGCGTGCTGAGCACGCGCCGCGCATTCTGCTTCTGTATGGCTCGGTTCGTGACCGCTCCTATAGCCGACTGTTGACCGAAGAGGCGGCGCGCCTGCTGCGCAAGATGGGTGCCGAGACCAGGATCTTCGATCCGCGTGGCCTGCCGCAGCCCGATGGTGCCCCTGACGATCACCCGAAGGTCAAGGAACTGCGTGAGCTGGCTGTATGGTCCGAGGGTATGGTCTGGACGTCTCCTGAGCGTCATGGTGCGATGACCAGCATCCTCAAGGCGCAGATAGACTGGATTCCTTTGTCCGCTGGTGCCGTGCGACCGACGCAAGGCAAGACACTGGCGGTGATGCAAGTCTCGGGGGGCTCGCAGTCCTTCAATGCGGTCAACCAGATGCGTGTGCTGGGTCGCTGGATGCGCATGATCACCATCCCGAATCAGTCGTCCGTTGCCAAGGCATTCGCGGAGTTCGATGAGGCTGGCCGGATGAAGCCCTCTTCGTATTACGAACGGGTGGTGGACGTGATGGAAGAGCTGGTCAAGTTCACGCTGTTGACGCGAGACTGTTCGGACTACCTGGTGGATCGCTACAGCGAGCGCCGTGAAAGCGCTGAAGAACTGTCTAAACGGGTCAATCAACGCAGCATTTAAACAATACAGATGGCACTGAACCGCACGCAAGTCACAGTCATGCTCGGGATTGCCCAGACCCTGTCCTGGGCCTCGTCGTACTACTTGCTTGCGGTGCTGGCCACGCCAATCAGTCAGTCGACAAGCACCTCGTACTCTCTGGTGTTCGGCGCGTTCTCGGCAGCCTTGCTTGTGGCTGCAGCGGTAGGACCCATCGCGGGCCGGTTGATTGATCGCTTTGGCGGAAGGTCGGTGCTTCTCGCCAGCAATCTGGTTTTTGCCTGTGGCTTGCTGATGTTGAGCCAGGCCACGCAGACACTGCATATCTTCGTGGCGTGGGCGTTCATGGGCGTGGCAATGGGTAGCGGCCTCTACGAAGCCGCGTTTGCCAGTGTGGTGCACCTGTATGGTCAGGATGCACGCCCAGCCATTACCGGAATCACGCTTTTTGCTGGCTTTGCCAGCACCGTAGGCTGGCCGCTTTCCAGCTATCTGGAAGGCCTGTACGACTGGCGCGTCGTATGCATGTTCTGGGCCGCCTTGCACCTGCTGCTGGGCCTTCCACTCAATGCCTTGTTGTCGCGTGCCAAGCCCACCCCGAGGGAAGTGATCGAAGAGCAAAAGCCGCTTGGAGCTGTGTCCCAGGGCGGAAACAACGTGGGCATCAGTCTTAAGCGCACGGCCTATCTGATGGCCTACGTTTTCGCGGCATCCTGGTTCATCAGCACTGCCATGGCTTCCCACCTGCCTCAGATTCTTCAGGCCAGCGGTGCAACTTTGGCTGCTTCGATTGCTGCTGCTGCATTGGTCGGGCCTGCCCAGGTGGCGGGTAGGGTGTTGGAGTACAGCTTTCTCAAGAAGGCACACCCACTGCTTTCTGCTCGCTTGGCCATCCTTGCCCATCCGCTGGCCGCTGTCTGTCTGGGCCTTGCCGGTGCACCTGCAGCCAGCATTTTTGCCATCCTGCATGGTCTGGGTAACGGCATCTTGACGATTGCCATAGGCACGCTGCCACTCAAGGTGTTTGGCTCTCAAGGATATGGCCAGCGTCAAGGCTGGCTCATGGTGCCTGCACGCATCGTGCAAGCCGGGTCACCGTTTCTTTTCGGACTGGCTGTCGCAAACTGGGGCAGCCAGGCTCTGTGGCTGTCTTCTCTGCTGGCGATCAGTGCATTTGCGGCTCTGTGGTCCATGCGTGTGAGTCCACAGCAATAAAGGCAAAAGGAGGTCAACAATGTCATTTCACGATGTGATCATCGTCGGAGCTGGTCAAGCAGGCCTATCGGTGGCGTACTTCCTGCGTCGCTCCAATCTGTCGGTGCTGCTGCTGGATGCCGAGGAAGCCGGAGGCGGGGCCTGGCAGCATGGATGGGACTCGCTGAGGCTTTTTTCTCCCGCTTCCTGGAGTTCCATCGCGGGATGGCCAATGTCTGCTTCGGGTGAGCAATATCCAAGTCGTGACCATGTGGTTGACTATCTTCGCAAGTACGAAGCACGCTACGAACTCAAGATCGAGAGGCCGGTATGCGTCACAGGCATTGAACCTACTGAGCAAGGCTTCCAGGTCAATGCCGGAGTGAGAAGCTGGCATTCGCGTGCCGTTGTATTTGCCACGGGAACATGGCGAAATCCATTTGTCCCCAACGTTGAGGGTTTGATGTCCTTCAAGGGGCAACAGTTGCACTCAGCTCAGTACGCATCTCCTGAGCCGTTCACAGGCAAGAGGGTGATGGTGGTCGGCGGAGGAAACTCCGGCGCACAGATCCTGGCGGAGGTCTCGCTTGTTGCGCAGTCCACGACCTGGGTCACGCTGGAGCCTCCAGCCTTTTTACCGGACGAGGTCGATGGGCGCGTACTCTTCGAGAGGGCCACTGCGCGCTGGCAGGCCCTGCAGGAGGGTAAAGATCCAGAGAACCTGCCAGGTGGCTTTGGCGATATCGTGATGGTTCCCCCTGTCCTTGAAGCACGCCAGCGCGGCGTGCTGCATTCTGTCGGCTCATTTGAGAAGCTCACGGCGGACGGGGCTCAATGGGGCGACGGAAGTACCAAGCCCTTCGACGCGATCATCTGGTGTACCGGCTTCAGGCCTGCGTTGCAGCCTCTGGAGACTCTTGGCGTTGTCAACGAATCCAGAGTCGCGGTAGACGGCACCCAGGTGCGTGGCGTCTCAGGTTTATGGCTGGTGGGCTACGGAGAGTGGACCGGGCCGGCGTCGGCCACGCTCATTGGTGTCATGCGTACAGCACGTAGCACCGCCGAGGAAGTTGAGCAGTACCTCTCGTAGAGGGTTGTTTGTCCATGCTCTCTGGGGACATACTCGGGTGGGGGCAACCTTTACATGTGCAAACCTATACACATATGATTGCCACTATGTCCTCCGTAGTTTCAATTCGTACTCAGGCGATTGAGGCCGCAATTGCCTCGCTAGACAGCAACTTTTTTCGTGCGTTGTGTGAACCTGCACGAGTCGCTGTGCTCAAGCGTGTCATGCAATTGGGCAGAGCGGATGTGACCGCGATTGCAGCTGACCTTCCTCAAGAGCGATCCGTTGTGTCTCGCCACCTGCAAGTCTTGCTGGATGCACGGATCGTGCGAGCCACCAAAGTTGGTCGCCAAATGTTCTATGAGGTGGATGGTCCAGCCATCATTGCGCGCCTAGAAGGCATTCTTAAACATACTCAAGGCATAGCGGCACACTGCTGTCCCGCCACCTCACTGTAGACCGTGTCCATTTTTTTTCAATGAAATGTGTATATGTGCGCACAAATGAACAGTTTGAGTAAGAGGCACGATGTAATCGTCGTTGGTGGAGGCCAAGCAGGACTGGCCTGCGGCTGGCACGTGAAGCAGCGGGGCTTGGACTTCACAATACTGGACGAGCAGGATAAACCTGGGGGGAACTGGCGCCACTACTACGACAGTCTCACACTGTTTTCCCCTGCTTCGTACTCGTCTCTTCCTGGAATGCCTTTTCCTGGGGCACCCTCAGCGTACCCTCGACGCGACGAAGTAGTGAAGTACTTGGAGCAATACAGCAAGCATTTCGAACTGCCTGTGCAGCCGAACATTCGCATCGTGCGTGTGTACCGGGACAGCGGTGGATTTCGACTTCTCTCGGAAAATGGAACGGAGTTTTCTTCGAGAGCAATTGTTGTGGCGACTGGGGCATTTAGTCGCCCCTTCATTCCCAACATTGCCGGTCTCCACAACTTTGAGGGAACGAAGATTCACAGTTCGTCCTATCGAAATGTGAAGCCTTTTCTAGGGCAGAGGGTGGTAGTCGTTGGAGCCGCAAACTCTGCACTACAAATCGCCTACGAACTTGCGCAAGTAGCCAAAGTAACACTGGCCACACGCGAAAGCGTTCGGTTCTTTCCACAACGGATTTTGGGAGTCGACTTTCATTCTTGGCTCAAATGGACGGGCCTAGAAAGAACACGCTGGCTCAATGATCAAAGTACACCGGTGCTCGATGACGGCACTTACCGAAATGCACTTAAGTCTGGTCTGTTTGCTCACACATCTATGTTTGAGCGAGTAACGTCCAGCGGCGTAGTCTGGCCAGGTGGAGCAGAAGATCAAATTGACGGCATCATCTTCGCAACAGGTTTTCGTCCAAATCTCAAACCGTTTGAGCCACTGGACATCCTGGATTCACAGCAAGGCGTCAAGCAACATCAAGGGGTTTCTACTTCGAACCCAGGCATCTTCTTCGTGGGCTTGCCGAAGCAGCGAAACTTCGCTTCAGCAACGCTCCGCGGTGTTGGTCCTGATTCTGAGCAAATCATGGACTCCCTACACAAGTATCTCAATATCTAAGGCACCATCGGGCTCTACCAAACACCGACCCTATGTAGAGTCGTCCCAGCAATGCTCAAAGAGCGATCATCACTTGTACGTCTAGGTGCCAAGTTCTCCAACGACATGTGAATGGCTGTGGCCGGTGGTTCGCCGCCAACTTATGAGCAATGTGCAATCGACTAAAAATGTGAATCCTCAGTTGAGCGTCCGCTTTTCATACGTATGAACGACCGCTGCGGGTCGATTGCTGCCGGTGGTCAGTACAAGCAGGCCGGTCATCACGTCTCGGAATGATGGTCAATTAAGGCCAGCGCCCGCAAACTCGCCGCGCCAACTGTCAACACTGTTTGACGGGCAGAAATCTACCGTTTATTCTCCTGCACGTGAACGCCCTTGGGCACACATAGACGACTGAGCTTTTGAGAGTCGTCAACCGATCCCCCAAGGATCGGTCAAAGCATTACCTCGCAACCCGGATGGGGATCATCGCCCCATCCAGACCTTGCGGTCAGGTGTGGCTGTGCTCCGTCCAAACATTGGAAATTTGGAGTCATCATGCAGCAACAACAAGCACCTGCTCAACGTGAGTTTTTCAACCTGCACGCTAACGGCATTGGGTATTTGCACCGTGTTCGTTGGGTAACGCCCGCTGGTCGTGGTCGTAAGGCTGAACCGTTTCTCGCTTGCGCCATCAGTGCGCTGCGTGGGGCAACGGATTCTCCCGACTACACATACTTCGATCTGCGCGTGTCCTCTGCCGAGGCCATTGACCTGATCGATAGTCTGCAAAAGGAAGTTGATGAGCGCCGCAAGGTGCTGATCTCTTTCCGTATTGCTGACCTCTACGCTCACTCTTACGAGCGAGATGCGCGAGATCAAGGCGGACGCCCCACCGGGCAGAAGGAACTGGCCGGTCTCATCAAGGGCCGTCTTATTCTGGTTAACTCCGTTAAGGTCGACGGTCAGCTCGTGTATCAACGTGCCGAGTCGAATGCGGATGCTGCTCAGTCGGGCAGTCAACCGCATGGCGATGAGGCGTTTCACGATGAACGTGCTGGCAACTCTGAACAGGGTGGCCAAAATGAGCAAGCGCATGGACCTGCAGCGCAGGAACGTGCACCGGCTCAAGCTCCACGTCAGCAACCTCAGTATCGTGCTCCTGTTCCGCAGGGCCGTACACCTTCGGCGCCTGCGCGCCAGCCAGCTCGCTCAGGCGGGTACGGCATTACGCCTGGCCATCAAAGGCAAGGCGGATATGCTGATCGACGCGAACATGATTACGCGTAATCAGCAGTAGCCACCCACCCCTGAATTGCGAAAGCAATTCAGGGCGTGATTTGTGGCCCGAATACCCTGGAATTGCGCTATGCTCTCAGCCTTTCCAAGTGTTTGCCGGTATCACTCAAACCGGATGCTAGGCAACTAGCGAAGCAGGTGAGCCTCTGAAACTTGCGCGCCCTACGGGCCGAGGCACTTATAGACCGTACACACTTCACTCGTTGACGCACACCTCGAACCGGTGTGTTCTGTCTCATTCCCAAAGGATCGGAAGTCCTTTGGCAATTCCAAACAGCACTCCACAGGCATATGCGTGTGGAGTGTTTTTCTTTCACCCACGCGGGCCTGGCCCCGCGTTGGACTGGTGCTTCGCAATCTGATGGAGCAAAAGCTTGATAAAGCTCGAAAACGTGACGTTGCGTGTCAAACAAATTCGAGGGGGCCGCTACGGCGATTTCTGCGTCGGGGAGCTATTCCACGAGTGCTGCGAACTCAAGGTCAAGGATTCACTCCTGGATCAGTTTGAAGAAGGCGAGTATCACGGTACTGTGTGGATCAGCCGAATCTTCCTGCATCAGTACATTGCGTTTGGAAAAGCCGTCACTGAGATGAGAGCAACGCTGCATGACATGCAGCTCGATAGCGCCTCTGACGCTCCTGTCGAGACCGAATTGGCCGAGCCCGACCCACTGCTTGAATCGCCATCCCTGACGTCTCAAACGCCTGTGTGGTCCGCTCCGCTGCCCGCGCCGAGTACCGAGTCGAAGACCGAGGGGTCCACGCGGTTGGGCGAACAGATGCGAGAGCGCATTGAGAGAATAAAGCGTAACCCTGGGCAACCAACCCAAGCAATTGCACAAGCGTCCTCAGTCGAAGATGTAGGTCAGGTCGATACGCCCGATCTTCCTGAAGTGCTCCGAGAATACTGGGATCAGATCCGCGGTCTTCAACCAGTGAAGCTCGATCCCACTGTCGATCGCTCGATGTTGCGAGAGCAGACCAAGGCCATCGGCCAACTGGGCTCCTATAAATTTGTGTTCCAAGATCAAACTTGGCATCCAAAGTAAAGCCCATCGCCCGCATCAGCGGGCTGATCCATATGCGTGAACGCGCGTATATGGATCAGCCTACTGCCTGGTAGCCAGGCAGCGGGAAGGTGGAAATAGGGTGGCTGCGACCTGATGCGCAGCGGCTTTGCGATAGTGCGTGTCCGGTGAAAGCCAAGCCGGCCTCGTGACCGCGCCGTTCCTTGGCTGTCTGAGCCCGTTGTGACAGCCGGCCAGCCTATAGGCGGCCTGGGTACTGTAATCTGGCAATGCCGGGAGCCCGATGGGTTCCCAGAGTGTCTGCAGCAATTGCGGATCTTCTGGGAAACCATCTGACCATCAATATGGTTTCGCGCACTTTGAGCCCTTGAAAAGTGCTGGCAGCAATGCCCTGGGCATCATTTTTCTATAACCCTCGCGGGCACAACTGTCCGCAAGGGCCGGCGTGCCCGCTCCTTATCGGGAGGAGTCTCCATGGGCACACCTTCCAGCCTTAAGCTCATTGCCTGGTCTGAGGACCAGCGCATGCAAATGCATGACGCCTATCGCAAGTTCGTGGCGATGTGTACCGAGCAGGACTACGAAGCACTGATGCGACTGCGCGAGCAGGTTGCACCAGGGCAGGTTTGTTCGATCGTGACGCTGATCAGTTCGTGCTATCAAAAGCCGGAGCTGCTTGACGGCATGCCGTCGAGCTTGGTTCAACTATTGAAAGAGCGGAATTTGCCGCCGCCGTCTGCTGACGCATCCTCTTTCTAAGAATAGGTAGCGCATCACGCGCATCCATTTCCTCGAAAAGATGCACTAGGTCCAGAGGCTCCTCATGACGAGGAGTCCCTGTTATTACTCTCAACTGGGGACGCTTTTCAGTCATCTGGAAAGTGTCTCACGTTTTCAACCTCTCTCAACCCCGGATGGGCCGTGTCCCATTCGGGCGCGCTCGTCCTTTTCCCCCATCAACAGGAGAAAAGACATGACGCAAATCGTTCAATCGCAAGCAACTACTGGTGTGACTTTCGGCGTTCTCGCTGCTCAATGTGGCGAGGTTCTGCCGATGCAGGTTCTGCGTAGTGGAGGCGGCTTCTACCTCGGTACTTGTACCGAGCGTGGCCCGTTCACTCGTGAATCTCTGGAGACTTGGAATACCCAAGCCAAGGCTGAAAAGGCCTGGGCGAAGGGTCACTGGTCCCAGAAGGACCACCTTTAAACCCGTGCCAGTCCCTGAGAAATCAGGGCTGGCATTTTCTTTCCCTATGGGGCTTTGGCCCCTATGGGCTGGAGTTCCCTGAGCCTAGTTTGGAGGACTCTATGTCCATTAGTGCAAATGAAGCTGCGTTCAAAGAGCTTCTCCTGTGGACTCAGAATGAGCCCGCGCATCGCTATGAGATCTACGACACGCGTATGGAGGTCACCTACCGGCTCTATATCGCGAAGGACGCTATTGCGAAGGCAACTGAGTTGAGCTCGACAGCCTTCCAGTGTCGTCTCATGGACCGCACCGTGGAGCAGATCCGGTATGTCAATGGCATATGGATGCATGAAGGCGGCAGCATGCTGTCGACCGTGCAGAGGCTGTTCGATCATGAGGCGCTCTTTCATATCATGCGTCGCCTAGAGATGCGTGCTGAGATTGACGAGCTGCAGTCGCCAGACGTAGAAGAAGTGATGGCGCTTGCCGATACCGTGGCATTTCGCCGCATTCAAGACTTACCCGCTCAGCAGTCTGCAGCGTCCGTCATCGCGGTGCATGCACGCTCTAACCCTCTCTACCGAGAAGCCTTGAAGCGCGCGTTGCCGCGCCTCGACATTTACGGAAAGGTTCAAGAGCTTACCGGCGTTGGCCTTGATCCAGACGAGATCCCGTTCTAAGCGGTACTGAAGTACCACCTCTTTAACCAAGCCAGCTCTCCACAAGGAGACTGGCTTTTCCATTTCTGGAGCCGCCCATGGCCTTAATGTTCTCGCGCCTGGCGCACAACTATGTCAAAAACGGCTACTACCCCACGGACGAGGAATCCATACGCCGGATCTCAAACCTGCTGCAGATGCCCGAGAAGGGGGGCATACGCATGTTTGACCCTTGCTGCGGCGAGGGCAGCGCGCTCGCCGATTTACGGCAGCTACTGACCGTCGATCGAGGGCGAATCGGCGGTGCCGAGGCCTTCGGCATCGAGCTCGACCGTGACAGAGCGCGTCATGCAAAGGGAATCCTCGACCGTGTGATTCATTCGGACGTGCACGATGTCGTGCTCAAGCCGAGAAGCATGGGCCTGCTGTTTCTAAATCCGCCTTATGGCTTCGGCGTAGCCGATCAATCAGCCCAGCGCTCGCTGTTAGCGGAGGCTGATAAGGCCGAGCGCCTGGAGCGAACCTTTCTTCGCAAAACTGTGCCATATCTCGCCTACGGCGGAGTGCTTGTCTACATCATTCCGCACTACGCGCTCGACGACGAAATACGCAGCTACCTGGTGCGCAACTTTGAGGATCTGCGGATCTTCATGGCGCCAGTGCAGCAGTTTCGACAATGCATAGTGATTGGCAAGCGCTGCCGGGCAACCCATGCCACCAAGGCGGCCCTGCAGCCACTGACTGAGGCCCAAGCCTCGGAAGAGGGCGCCCCTGTCATTCCAGACTCCTGGGAGTTGGAGCCATATGTCATTCCTGCGCTGCAGGTCGATCAGGAGTTCGACTTCCACGCTGTGCAGATCGATGCCGAGCAGCTCGGCGACGAGCTGGACAAGTATGAATCGAGTCTGCTTTGGAGCGGGCTTTCATCGCAGTTCAGCCAGGTCGGCGGCGCTTGTCGACCGCCGTTGCGCGATCTGACGCCATGGCACCTTGCGCTTGCCCTTGCGGCTGGCCAGGTGGTCGGAATGATCCACGGCGCCGGCGGCAGAACTCTCCTGATAAAGGGGGATACCTACAAACGCAAGGAGCGCAAGGTGTCCGTTGACTTTGACGAGAAAGGTCAAGCATCGCAGACCACGGTGATGCTGGACCGGTTCGTCCCCGTCATCAATGCCATCGAGTTCACCCCCGACCACCGGCTGGGTCGGATCGTCGCCATCGCATAGCTTTTCTTTAACCACTGCTGGCCTCGGCCGGCGAACCGCAACCCCCTGGGGACACTTTCCCAGGGAAGGTTGTCCTCGTTCATTCACTTGATTGGAGATGACCTTGAGAAATGCTGTGAAGCCAGCACAACCATCGCAGCGCTATGACACACCGCTGTTTCGACCGGGCCGATGCGTAGCAACGCTGGGCCTAGACAACCTAATTTGCCAGGGGACCATCAATCCCCACGAGCTCCTGCAGCGGCACATCTGTGGCGATCCAGGCGAGCTGGCCAACACGAAGTTGGTCATGTTTGCGCGTGACTTGGAAGCGGCGCGTGGCCAGCGACTATCTGCATTTCTTGTCAACAGCGAGTATGTATGGGTCGTGACAAGTGCTGACTGGTCGGTGACAAAGCTGATGCTTTCATGCGAATGGAGCGCTGAAGCACGCGCAGCGTAGTTCCTTACTGGAAGCACGCTGTAAAGCTAACCACCCTTGGGGGCACTAGCCTCTAGGGCCGGTGGTCCCCGATTTTTTTAACGAGGACCATCATGCAAAAACAACCACCTACTACGGCGGCAGCTCCACTTTTTCAGTTGGGCCGCTGTGTGGCCACAGTTGGAGCCGACGATCTACTTCGTCGTCTCGCCCTCAATCCGTACGACTTGCTCTCTAGGCATGTGCGCGGGGATTGGGGGGACTTAGACGAGTCAGATAAGTCATTGAATCGACGGGCGCTTTTAGACAGAAGCCGTCTCATGTCTTCCTACTCGGTAGGCGATAAGAAGGTATGGGTCATAACCGACGCAGATTGGGCGGTCACGACCATTTTGCTGCCCTCGGAATATTGATGGCGAGCTCGATGAATACCTTCCAGCTGCTTGAACACATCCTCAGCCTCCATCTGCAGGGGCTGACGACGCAGGACGAGCTCATGCTCGAAGCGCTTGCAGAGTTGCCCTCCAAGATCCCCCACATCCTGGATGCGCTCAACAAGGCATGTGATGCATCAGCCAGTCTTGAGAACGTCATGCTTCATCTCGGGGAGCGCATGACGGAATCGGACCGGACGTTTCGCAACCTGGTTGCCCTCGATCTGTCACTGGCGCTTGGCCTGCTTGCTTCCAGCAGCAAGCCATGCATCAGTGATGGATTCTGATAGGACCCATTAAACCCACGAGAACCGGCTACAGCCGGTTTTCCCCAGCCTACCCATAGAGGTGAGCTGCGGAAAACCGTTTGACCTGTCAGAAACGGTTTTAAGGCGCGCTGAGCCATGAAGGCGCACCAGGTCGAGAGACCTTGGCATTTCTTCAACCACCCTTGCGGGCCTGTCCCGCAGGGGAGGGGCTCGCTCTATCCACTTGAACCAGGAGCGATCCATGAATACATCTTTTTCTAACAACATCCGTGATGGCCACCGTGGGAACACCGAGATTGATCTCGGCGACCGGCGCGTGCTCACCGTCTCAACACGTAAGTTGAATAGCTCCCTCGTCACATCGGCCTCTGTGTCATTGGTGGAGGGAGGTTTCAAGCGCTTTGTCATGGGCTTTGGCGGCGATGGCGATTTCAGCAAGACGCTCGTGGCTTCAAAGCCTAAGCGTGTGACTGAGAAGGTTGTCCGCGAACAGCATACGCAGGCGCTGACCCAGATCGAGGACCTCAAACTGCAGGTCGAGATGCACTACGACGCCTTGGAGAAACGCAAGGCGGCTGCCCATGCATGAGCTGGAGGAAGCAGCGCGGGATGTCGTTGACTCCTGGGAGTCGGGCGACCTTGCCGGTGCTGTCACGCAGCTCGGCAGGCTTCTCAACAACCAGGATCTGAATCGCGCTGAGTGCGCCGATGCAATCGCCCGTGCCAGGGAGATCCACGCCAATGACCAATGCGTCATCGATCCCTTGCCGCTGGTAGCGCCGGCGGAAGACGGTACCTACGTCGCCGCCTGGCTCTGGATACCGAATCCATAGTCTTTCATCCACCCACACGGGGCACGCCCCTTGTGGGCTGCTCCATAAAAGGAGCATTTCATGCAAAGAGCGCTTCACCGTATAGAGGGTTTCGCGGATCTATGGGCCGACGCTTGCCTGCGGAACGATGAGGGCGAGCTCATGTTTCTCTCGTTCTATGGGCGCGATGCTTCTGCCATGCAGTTCATCGCGGCTATGGAGCTGGGCAGGACTGAGCACGGAATCACGGATTTCACGTTGGTGAGCCCTGAAGGAACGCGTAACCATGTCCAGGTTGGATCTGCGGAGCGCCTGGGAAAGTTCACCGGCCGTCTACCGCGTCAGAACCTCTTTGGATCTTTGAACCATCTGTTCGTCTACGACAAACGCTTACAGGAGATCGACAAGCCCAACCGCATTGGCTGGGTGGTGTCCAATGTCGACGCCGGCATCGAGGAGAAGGTGTGGGCTCTGGTGAAAACCTTGGCTCCCATTGCGCTGCTCGATCACTGGCAAGGACCCTTGATTGCCTGGTGTCGAGAGAAGGGCGCTGTCCACGAGCTCGGGGGTGGCCTCTATCCGCGCATCGGAAATCTTCACGCGCTGCGTGTAAGTATTTCTGATCACTTCATTCGGCATGTAAGTGAGGGCGTTCGCAACCGCGTTCTCCTTCCTTAACTCCATCAAGGCCTCGCCAGAGGCCTTTCTCACCTTCATTCATCTAACCGTTGGGCGCGCACTCCTTTGTGGGGTGTGTGCTCATTTTTTTGGAGCAAACAATGAACGATTTGGCAATTGCTGAGCCCGCTGTGGCAGAGGCATCCACTACTGCGGCCGAGGCCGCCCCGGTGGTACAGGAAGTCGCTGATGAACTTGGCACGATCGAAGGCGCAGATTTTCTGGCCGAAGTGATTGATGAAACCCTGCCCCTTGGAGATTTCATACGCGAGTTTGGCCAAGGGCTGCTCGATCAGGTCCGGTCACAGAACCCGCCTGTCTATCTACCGCAGCGCGATCAACTGTCCGAGGTCTGGCTGGCCCGCCAGCAGATCCTCGACAATTTGAAGCGCAAGCCATTCAAAGAGCAATCCGAAGCGGTTCAGGCCATCGTAAAGCTCCTGGCTGATCGAGGCGAGCCAGCTGCGGTCTTGAACGCGGAGATGGGCACGGGCAAGACCATGATGGCCATCTGCGTGTCTGTGCTGCTTCAGCAGCTGCAGCGACGCAATCCTCGCACTCTTGTGATCTCACCGCCGCACCTTGTCTACAAGTGGCGGCGCGAGATTCTTGACACGGTACCCGGCGCTCGGGTCTGGATCTTGAATGGCCCGGACACGCTGCGCAAGCTGCTGCAGATGCGTGCCCGCTTGGGCATCACAACGAGCCAGCCGGAGTTCTTCGTGCTGGGCCGTGTGCGGATGCGTATGGGGTTTCATTGGCGTCCGTCCTTTATCGAGCGCACCATCCTCGTTGGTGGCCAGCGTTTCGTGGCTGCATGCTGCCCTTGCTGCATGCGGCCGCTCGAATCGAAGGGCGATGACGACGAGACCTTGCCCATGTCCGTACCCTTGGCCAAGCAGGTCCTCAGTGACCGCCGGCGAAAGTGCGAACACTGCAACTCGACGCTGTGGATGCTGATTCGCAATGGGCGGCCCATCGACTCTATGTCCGACCTGGTGCTCAACGCACTTCAGCAGATGCCAACCATCGGCCCGGTTTCTGCGAAGCGGCTGCTCAGCAAGTTTGGAGAGAAAACACTGGCTGCGATGCTGGAGGACAACGTCTACGAGTTCTTGAACTTGATGGACGAGAACGGGGAGCTGGTATTCAGCGACAAGCAGGCGAAGCGCATGGAGCGAAGCCTGGCCACGTTCGAGTTTTCAATCGGGCAGGGCGGCTATCAGCCCACGGAGTTCATCAAGCGCTATCTGCCGACCAACTACTTTGGTTTGCTGGTGGTCGATGAAGGACACGAGTACAAAAACGAGGGCTCGGCCCAGGGGCAGGCAATGGGCGTGTTGGCCAGCCAGTGCGAAAAGGTGCTTCTGCTGACGGGCACACTCATGGGCGGCTATGCGGATGATCTTTTTCACCTGCTCTGGCGCGTCAATCCCAGGGTGTTGATCGAGGACGGCTTCAAGCCATCCAAGACCGGCTCCATGGCTGCTGCGACCATGGGCTTCATGCGCGTGCATGGAGTGCTCAAGGACATCTACAAAGAGACCTCAACTACTTCCCACCGCACGGCCAAGGGTAAAGGCGTGACTGTTCGCACAAGCAAGGCTCCAGGGTTCGGCCCCGTGGGTATCTTGCGTTACGTGCTTCCCATTACGGTATTCCTAAAGCTGCGGGACATTGGGCAGAAGGTGCTGCCGGCGTATGACGAGTCCTTTGTTGACGTGCAAATGGGCGATGACCAAGCTGAGGCATACGCCGATATGTCGAGGAAACTGGTGCAGATCCTGAAGCAGGCCTTGGCCATGAAGGACAGCACGCTGTTGGGTGTGGTCATGAACGTGTTGCTTGCATGGCCAGAATGCTGCTTTCGTTCGGAAACGGTGAGGCATCCAAGAAGCAAGGAGCTGCTGCACATGCAGCCGGCTCTGTTCGATGATGTTGAATGCACTCCGAAAGAGGCCAAGCTCATTGAGCTCTGCATGGATGAGAAAGCCCTCGGCCGCAAGGTCCTGGTCTATTCAATCTATTCAGGCACCCGCGACACCACGGCCCGGTTGCGCATGCTGCTCGAAGCCAGGGGGTTCAAGGTAGCTGTGCTGCGTGCCAGCGTAGATGCGGCCAAGCGGGAAGACTGGGTAGCGGACCAGGTAGAGCGAGGCATCGATGTGCTCATCACCAATCCCGAGCTTGTGAAGACTGGCCTGGATTTGCTTGAGTTCCCAACGATCGCTTTCATGCAATCGGGATTCAACGTCTACACGATGCTTCAGGCTGCCAGGCGCTCCTGGCGCATTGGTCAGAAGCATGATGTTCGCGTGATCTTCCTTGGCTACGCCGGCACTTCACAAATGGAATGCCTGCGACTCATGGCCAAGAAAATCGCGGTATCGCAGTCCACCTCTGGCGATATGCCTGAGAGTGGACTGGACGTTCTCAACGACAACGAGGGCGAAAGCATTGAGATGGCTCTCGCGAGAGACCTTTTGACGATGTAGCCCATTTTGACCACAAGCTGTTTTCACAGCTTGTGGTCATTTTTTTTTTATTTTCGAGGCACTTGACAGACATACAATTGTCACGCACAGTTACACAAGGCTTCGTTGGAAATCTTCGCGTCACCCCTTGTGAGAAGCCCACAAGATATGTCCCACGCGGAGTACCAATGAAATAACGCCATATCGTTCCCCTGCACAGTCCATACCGACTGTCGCGTCTCTTCCAAATTTCCGTTCAATTTTCGCACTCGACGTTTCATTCGATCGAGCGCAGCTTTCATATTTGAAATAGAGGTTCCAGATGAAGATTTCCAGCACTTTGTCGATTGTTGCAATTGCCTGCGCACTCGCCGCATGCGGAGGCGGCGGTGGCAGCGACTCCGGGAACAGTAATGCTGGTGCCGGTAACGGTGGTGGAACTACCCCGACGCCAGAAACACCGACAGAAACCTATCCTTCTGACGCGCAACCGGGCAACTATGCAGATGTAAACCGGGCCAAGATCTTCGACATCATCAATAAGAACCGCGTTACGTGTGGTTTCGGTGCCTTGAAGCAGAACTCGTTGCTAGACACTGCCTCATCAGGTCATGCGAATTACCTGCGATTGAATGAGACTATCAGTCATACTCAGGTCAATACAAATCCTGGCTTTACTGGTGCGGATTTATTGGCGCGTGCCACGGCGGCAGGCTATCAGGCGACTACACTCGGCGAAATTGTTTCCAACGAGAATTCTGGATCATTATTTGCAGGAACTAGCCCCTCGGGCATTGAGACCTCTCCAAATCTTCCATCCGGTGAAGCAAGGATCAAAGGTCTTTTCTCTTCTGTTTACCATTTGTCGGCAGCCGCGAGTGAATGGGTGGAGATGGGGGTGGGCTTCTCTGTGTCGGGCAACAAGACTCCTATCGCTGGAGAGACTGCCTACTATGGCGTCGCTGTTGTGAATTTTGGCGTGCCAGCTGGGACCTCGACTCCTGTTTACACAGGTGGTAAGGTCCGCAGCTTCCCCTGCAACGGCACAACTGGCGTATCACCTCTCTTCGGTCCCGAGTCCCCAAGCCCCTATCCCAGCCGCGACTTCAACGCGTCTCCCATGGGAACGCCCGTCTATTTCAAGGCTGCCTATGGTGGCTCCATCGAAATCAAGACTGCTGAAATGGTTCAGGTAAGCTCGTCTGCTCCAGTGGCAACTAGAATCCTCAATTCCACGGATGACGTGAATAAGTTGCTTGCAATCGGCGAGGCGTTTGTTATCCCTGATAAGCCTCTGCTTGCGAACACCCAATACCGAATTACCGTAAGCGGCACATCGGATGGAAAACCACTGAATGAGGTGTTTGTGTTCTCCACTGGTACACAAAACTAAATCTTGTGATCATAAAAAAGGCCCTGTAGGGCCTTTTTTATTGCTCAGTCACCGCCACACACCGATCCGGTAGTGGTAGCCTGTGTCCCGGTAATGATTCCGTATGTATTCGAAGGGCAGAGGCTATGCCACCGACCATCAGAGCCGGCAAGCGAATAACCTCCGCCTCCGCTTTTGACCACGCAGACTCCGTATGTCCAAGCTGGAAAGCAGCCGCCTGTAGTCTGAAGGTTAAACGAGTTACTAATGGCTCCCTCTCCCAAGGAGCCATAGCCAGGAACAACAACTGGTAAATTTCCGCCAGGAGGACTCGGAGCCCATAACCGAACGGTGCCAGTAGAATCATAATTCTGTGCAATTCCGTTCACCGAGATTGCTAGCAAGACTGATAATGTGATCAGAGTACGCTTCATATGAACCTGTATTAATAAATGCAGTATGTCTGTGCAATTGCTTCACCAGCTGCTGCTGCGCCGAGGTTATCAACAACTGATACTAGCCACGCCCAGCCGTAGTCAGTGGCGTAATGATTTAGCTTGACTGCATCAGTGCTTTGATTCTTGGGAGTGAGTATGACCATCGAGCCCGCAGTTCCAGAAACACAGGCCGGTTTAGGTATCCAAGTCCCATTGCTAGCTGAGTAAGACTCAATAAATATCTTCTTTCCAAATCGATCTGCTAGCGGTACCCATTGGTTTCCTGAGCAATAGAGGGCAATATCCTGTGCATTCCATGCGACTCCGCCGTTCTGCGGACACCATCCTCCGGCTATAGCATCCTTTTGCGGGGAGATTCCTTTCCAAGTACCTCCAATGCACATGACGAGTCCCTGGCTAGTCGAGTCCTGAGCAATATCGCCTTGCTGGTTGGCTCCAGTACATGAGCTGCCCTTGACTTGAACGCTAGTTGGCTTGATGACCTGGCCATACGTTCGACCAGAGCCGTCGCTCATCGAGATGCCGGCCGTAGGGACACCAGAGCCATTCTTAACCGTCAGGTCGCCGCCGCTGTTGATGCTGGCGGTCTCGGTTGGTCCATTGCTGATCGACAACGACTGAGACACGAGCGAGCCTGACTTCACTTTCCCCACGACGCTCAAGTCGCCTTGCAGATCGGGATCGCGGTCGTCTCGGATGCGTACAAATTGAGAATAGATCGCTGCAGTCCTGGCCGTGCAGACGCCATATGTGGCTGGAGCTGCGCCCCCTGGAGTTGGATAGTTACAGCTGCTCCCGCGCAGGCGAGTGGGCGCAAGCAAGGTCACCGTAGCGCCATAACCCTGGCTAGCGGATCTGATCTCTTCAGCTTGCACATGCCAAATGGAGCCCATCGCAGCCGCGCAGGCTCCATCGGTTGCATATCCATTGCAGCTGGCGGTCAGTGGTAGGTGGCTATACGAATAGGCGGTAAGCGAGCACGTCGATCCTGGGCAGCCAGATCGATCCACCGTGATGAGTTGCCGGCGCCTCATTGGGTCGATGAGAGGAAATGAGGCAGCCAAATACTTGGCAGTGCGCAGCTCGTCGACTGTGGGTGCGAGTGGATCGGAGAAGCCGGCCACAACCGATCCCATGGCAAGGGCCTGGGCATTGAGGTTCAGGAACTTGTCCAGTCCATCCTTGAGCGTCGAGAGGTAGACGCCGGTAGCTTCTGCGCGGCCGCTGTTGATCTTGTCGATTGCCTCCTTGGATGCATAGACGCCGAGTACAGCGGTCAAGCCAAGCACAGCGATGAGCTCAAGCATGAGGAAGCCCGCCTGTTGTTGTTTGCGATGATGGCGCGTGCGCAGCATGGTGTCCTTTTGCCGTGCCTACTTAGGCACGGCGGGAGGGGTGTTATTGGATGGTGTATTCAATGTCGGCGCCTGCGGGAACCGCGCAGGCGCTTTGCAGCGTCGCAATTGCAGGCTGCGCACCAGCGACCTTTACTGGGGTTGTGCCCACCTTGATGCTTTCAGCGACTCGGACCATCTGGGTCAGCATGGGCATACAGGCCTTTTCGTGGACCTTTGAGACTGTGATGACGAGGTTCGCGCCAGGCGTGCCCGTCACGGCAACTGCTTGAGGGGCCAGGCCGGTCGCTTGGATCGAATGGGTGGCCGCTGCGCCGGAGACGCTGAATGCGGTGTCCTTCAGCGCGCTGGCCAGTGTTGCAGTTGTGACGCCGGTGTACGGCGTCGCAGTGGCCACGGTGTTCGCAGCTCCTTGCAGCGTGTTGACTGCCCTGGCCAAGTCGCGCGCAAAGTAGGGCGCGCGGTACTCGCGGTAGAGGCCCTGCAGCACTGGTACAGCAAGCACTGCGAGGATCGCGATGATCGCCGCAACAATCATCAGTTCGATAAACGTGAAGCCGCCTTCATTGTTCTTGCATCGAATCGATTTGCGTGTGCGACGAGTGATATTGATCATGTTTTGCATATTGTTTGCTCCTAGTTAAAGCGGTTTGAAACGGGATCACAGAAAAACCATTTTTGCGGCATCGGTCATTTCATGAATAGCATTAAAGGTATTGAAAACAACCCAGCCGACTATTGCCAACGATACAAATAAAATGCTCCATCGGAGGATAAATGCACGTTTTTTGATGCTCTTTCCCATATCGCGCTCTGTGCGACGGCCTGTTAGTTGGAGACCAGCTTCTAAAAAATTTGCTTCAGAAATATCGAACAAGTAATAAAGAGCATCCGACTCCATCAGGCCCACATCGAATAGCCTACCATCCACAAAGCCGAGCTCAATATTCTCCATGATGCGTTGGCAATACCATTGCAACCAAGGCTCCGCCTGCAATGAGATTGCCTGTATGCCTTCTCGAAGATTGAGACCCGAGCCTCGCTTTACCAGAGTAGATAGGGTCGAAAGAAACATCGCGCCGCGATAGTTCCTGTAGACCCTGTAAACAATGAATTTTTCTGCCCATTGACGAGAACGGCCGCTCCAGCGAGTCAAGGACCAACTAAAGGCGATGCTAAGTATTAGTATCCCGATTGTTAAAGGAATGATATATGAGGCGAACACCCTTGAGAAATGTTCCAGATCAAAAGCATGTGGTCCGTAAAGTGTTTCCGGTACAAAGTCGAAGGTTGTTTTTATTTGCGGCCAGACAAAAGCAGGCACGCTTGTGAGAGTTGCCAGTACAACAATAATTGAGAATATTGCAACAGCAATGATTGAGAGAAACAGACTGCGAGCCTCATCAACTACTCTCACCAAGCGTGCAGCCTCTTTCAATGCATCCGGTACTGATCCAGTGCCTCCGTGGTTAGCTGCTGAAGCAATAATCAGCATGTCTGCATCGGGCAGCGTGCCTCGCCAAGTTGCGCCGATGTCTGTGCCAGTGTCCAGAAACTTGCTTGCCCAGTATTCGGAAAGCACTGCTCGCGGATGGGGGCGGAGCTTCTGCCAGCGGTTCTTTGGTGCGTAGCGTTGAGCATCCTTTACGAATATGTCGTGCATAAGGATTCGCCCATCGGAATCTGAAAGCACGTCAGCGAGATACTCGTAATAGTCGGCACGATGCCTTCTAAATTGTCGTGCTGCGCGTTTTAATGGCGAGAAAAACTCAAGGATGGATCGCATCACACAGCCTGCAGCTTCTTAATTGATTGATGATTCTTTGTGTGAACTGCAGCCATTTCTCGGCGTCTTTCTACTGTGAAAAATGACATAAATCGAGGCTCGATCTCTCTAGGGTCAATTTCACCTTTGCTCATTTTGTAGATGGCACAGTCCATTGCAGATTTTCCAGTCATATCTGGATCGTCATATGGTGCGGTACGCGATGACGCCAGATACTGGCTCAGTTCAATTGTTTTGGCGTCGCGTATACATTCCAGGAAATAGTCATCTGGCTCAACCAACTCAGCGACGACGGTGCGGCCAAGTAAGCCATTCAATTCAGGCAAGCCATCACGCCGGCATTTATCGCATCCCTCGGGGTTTCTGACATATATCGTTTCTTGATCAATATCGTAGAGACGTTTTATGCGTGAGAAGTAATCCTCCCACTCCATTGCATTTTCACCTTGTAGGAGCTTTGTGGCCTTTAGCTTGCAGCCGGGGCAGTTTTTCGGAAGTAGTGCTTGATATCCCAAGAGCTTGAGATTTCCAGGGGTGGAAACGACATCGATGTCAATGCCAATACCTGGCGATATCAAGCGTGCTGGTATACCCATGCAATTACGAGCGTGGACAGTCGTATAGCAGTTCGTGCCCGATTCGATAGCATCTTGAAGCAGGGCGGCAGTTTGCTGGTCACGAATCTCACCGATGAATAGATCGTTAAGTGCGGTTCGCTTTAATGTTCTCTTCTTTGGCTTGAAAGGGTCGTCATCGCTTTCAAGGTCGCGACTCACCGTGTTCTGGTGAAAGTGACTGCCAGGCAAGATGTTTTCTCGCGGGTCTTCCACTGTCATCACTTTGCGCGTGCTTGGAACTCCACTGAGTAGTGTCGATATCGTTGTCGATTTGCCCGAGTCAACGACCCCCGAGAGGACGATTGCACCGCCCTCGGATCGCATGGCCCGCATCAGCATGGAGATCTGTGTGGGGAGGTAGCCAAGTTGCTCCAGCGTCAGCGGTTCTTTCTTGGCATTGATTGGCGTGATCCGCATGGTGATCTGCGGGCCTTCGTCACAGGCCATCGACGCCCAGCGCAGCATGAACTGTCCAAGCTCGGCCAGATCGATGAAGATCCGGCACTGGGATTCGACAGTGCCATTGAAAACGGGGTCTTTGACTCCCTTGGCAGTTTGGTACGCGACTCCAGCGATGGACAGAAGCGTTGCAGTTGGCAAGTGGAAGCGTGGTGGGGCCACGTACTTGCCCTCGATGGTGAACCGGACCTCGCTGCGTGTTTGGGCAGTGAAGATGTTCAGGTGAATGTCAGAGGCGCGGTTGGTTACGCCGTAACGCACCAGTTCCTCGAACGACTGGTAGTAGCCCGCTTTTGCCCTGTCGCCCAAAATGTTGCGAAGGCGCTCCCCCTGGGTCCCGTCGATGTGGCCACGCGAGACGGCATGGATGATGGTTTCGCTCTCGACCAGATAGACGTTGGCGCCTGGTGCGAGACGGTAGTTTTTGGACAGGAGGAGCTCGGTCGTAGCCCGTAGTTCTTGCGAGCTTCGGTGGCGGTTGCTCACGAGCAGAATGAACTGCTTGCTGTCTTTTCGTGTTTCGAGAGGACAGATGTGCTGGGCCAGACTTCCCGCCAGGTTGATGTCCTTGTCCTTCCCGAGTGGGCGATGGAAGCTCACTTCCTTGAGCAGCTCGGTCTCTGTCTTTATGACACGTTGACTGAGGACGAAAGTGGTCGCAGTCGGCGGAGCTGGGACTGTTGAACGTTGGCGTGAGAAGAATGGCCACTGCATCTTTGGTTCCTCAGCGGTCGCTGCAGAGCTTTTGCGGGAACTTGCTGTGCTGCAGTTCGATGCACCGTGCATCAATGCGCTTTGCTGTGTAGCCTGCCTTCGTCTCTGCAGGCGTAAAGGCGTAGATGCGACCGTCGATGGCGACCTCGGCCGTCCAACGGCCTGCGCGTCCATAGATGCCATTGAGGGTAAGAAGTGGGCGAGGCTCCGGCGGTGCTTCTACGGCTGGCTGCACAGTTGGTGCTGCTCCTTGTGGAGCCGCGGCTGCAGTAGTGGAGCCGCCCGTTTGGCCGAGCGCAGCCTCAACGGCTTTATCGGCTTCGAGTTGCAAGAGCTTCTTCACGGTTGGAGCAAAGCCATAGCCTGGCTGTGGCTGCGATGCGGCCGCAGCGAGATCCTGGGCGGCAGCGTGCATAGCGAAGCCAATCAGCGCGGCTGCAACGGCGGGCTTAGTTCTTTGCATAGATTTCTCCGGCCAAGGTGGCCGTCATGAGGCTTTTCTTGAGAGACGCTTCGCCGTTGGCCTGCCAGTCGTTGGGCAGTCGGGCAAAGTCAACCTTGAAAGAGGTCCACGCCACCGGTACCTCTGGAGTTATCAGCAGATCCACGCTGAGCAAGGGGCCGCTCAGGTTTGTCAACGCAGCTCTGTAGATGGCCAGCCCGAGCTCAGCAGGCATGGACACGGGCTCTCCGACCTTGTTGAGCGGTGCTGGAACTGCTTCAGGCTGGAATTGCCCAATGGTTTTTCCGCTGAAAGCGCGCAAGATCAGTTGCAAGGAACTAAGTCCACGTACTTGCTGGATGGCCAGTGGGGTCAGCTCATCGAAGTTGAGGCGACGTGCAGGCGCTGACACTTGCATAACGGCCTCTATTTCATCCACTGTGGAATAGCGGACGGTCCACTCGCGTGGACGCAAATGCTCGAAGTCTTCGTTGGTGGGGTCTAGACCCACATCTGCGGTGCGGTCGAATTTCAGGGTGCAACCCCAAGTGCTGCCAGCGCTTGGCTTACAGTCCGTCTCCTTTAGGCGCCACCCGGCGATGCTGGTGGGTAGTTTTTCGGTGGCTTCGCGCAATGCTCGTAGCGCTTCATGCCCGTAGGTGGACTTCTCCTGTGCATATGCTTGGAAGGCCTGAGTCCATGCTGTCTTGGGGTCCAGCTCATTGGCGTTGGCCAAGAGCTCTGCTTGGCGCCTTTGCTCCAGTTGCCAATAGTCCCAAGCACGTAATCCCCCGAGCAAAAGGATCGCGCCGGCTACGGTGTAGAGCACAGCTGGAGGGATGCTGGTGCCGACCTTGGCCAAGGCCTCACTGGCCTCGTTGCTGGCAGCTGCGCTTATGACCTGACTCAGCGTTACGGGCTGTACCTCTGGTGCGGGGTAAAGTAAATCTGGCTCATTCGTGAACAGTGAGATGGAAGAGGTGGCCAATCGCTCAAATGCAGCCAGCCGCGATCGAGCCGCTTCTTCGTCCGTCACCAGCGCGTCGAAGCCAGTCGCTGGTGCTCCGTCGATTGCGGCGCAAATCCAGATCCCTTGTGGGAGCTTGATGGCTGCAAACACATGGCCATTGGCGAAGGCGGCCACGCCGGTAGCCAAGGCGATGAGCTTTTCCCCCTGGTTGGACACTTTGAGTTTCGCGGTGCCCACGGTGGCTGGAGCTACCGTGCAGTAGTAGTCCGCCTTCCCCTTGCGGGCAAGTTGTTGTGCGTGCTTCTTGAGATTCACGGCTTGGACAGTCTGCTGCCAAGTCACGCCGATCACATAGCGCCGTTCGATGAGGTATGCACTCATGGTGGCCTCAGTTCATGAGCACAGGACGAACCACAACGAGGAATTCCTCACGTTCCAGGCTTTGCGCGTCAGAGCCGCCAGCGAGCAAACTCCAACCTTCAGCCAGACGGCGGCGGTTGTCTTTGGCTTTGTAGCGGGCCATGCCGGTGAGGACCATGACTTGGCCAGCTTTGAGCATGACCGTCGATTGATCGTCGATGCCTGACCTTTCGGGGTTTTGGACCCTTGAGATCGAAGTACCCTGGCCGGAGGTCGTCTCGGTCATCGCCACAAGGTTGGTCATGCTGATGCCGAATCTCAACTGCACTGAGCCGTTGTCCAAGATCGCGGGTTGGATCATGAAGCGATCGCCCGTAGTGACGTTGGCAGTCTTCATGCCCACCGAGCCCGATCCGGCTGCAGTAGAGGTCGATGGCAGCGTCTCAGACACGTAAGAACGGTCGTTGAGGTTGGTCTTGCGTGCCCATTGGCGGTTCATCGCCTGCATCTCTATGGGGCGATGCTGGATGTTGGTGCCATACTCGTTCAGCGCCTGGATCGCCGCTTGTGTGCCACCCCAGCGGGGCACCGTGCCGCTGCTTGGGCTGCCTCCGTTTGCCAGAGAGAGGATCGTCAACCCGATCTGGCCCGCCGTATCACCAACTAGCGAAGTGGGCGAGTCAATGGTTGCGCCCCACTTGGAGGTAAGCGAATTGAGCACCACGCCCCAGTTCACTCCCTTCTCGTCTCCGTCCTTTGTCGTGATGGAGTAGATGTCCATCTGTATGCGGACCTGGCGTGTCAGCGACTCGTTCTCGGACTTGACCACTTGGCGGATGCGCTGCATGGCTTCCTTGGTCGTCGTCACCGCGAACCTACCGGTACCCTGGTTGATAGCGATGGATGATCCGGGCACCGCAGCCACCATCTGCTGCAGGCTATTCATGAATGAATTGAAGATGTCCAGTGATCCAGCTTCGTCGATGCGGAAATTGGACTGGGAATTGCCAGTAGCGCCGGTGGTGCTGCTAGCACCCGATGTTGAGCCACCTTGCAAATTCATAGCAAAGTCCTTGCTTCCTTCAAGAGCGGCGATCTCGAAGGTTTCTGTGACGTAGCGCTCAATAATGATCACGCCATCGCGATACGCATAGGACAGTCCCAGCCTGGCTGTCACGAACTCAGTGATGCCGCGCGGCGTGTTGTTCTTCCAGTCCATCTCAACTGTGTCGAGCATGAGGTTTGGACCAGGGCGTATGGCCTCGACGCTCGGCTGGCCAGCAACGGCCAGAGGTGCAGGCATGCTCATTCCTGCAACTGTGGCGGTCGCGGGCTTGGCCGGCTGAGCGGTGCTTGGGCTAGAGGCGACTGCCGATGACGCGGGGCTGTATACGTCCTGCTTGATGCGAAACGGAACGCCAGTTATGCGAGACATGCGTTCGGCCCAAACCGTAAGGCTGACCTTGCCGCCAGTGCTTTTGTCTTCAAAGCTGATGAGCTTGAAGGTTTCATCGAAGATGGCGGGAAGGGAGTCTTCGGAACTGATCTCGATCATCTCGGAGCCGATCCACGGACGCGAAGCACGGCGCGCAACGATGGGCGAGAGCTGACGGGCGGCCGCTGCATTTGTGGCAGCCTTGTGGCCCTGTGTGGTCTCTTCTACGCGCAGGCTCCGATTCATGACACCTGCAGCCTCCAAGGAGCTGTCAATGTGGCCACGAACTTGCTGGGTGACTGCAGGCGAGACACATCCTGCGAGCAACAGAGCAGAAACGAGAGCAGAGGGTACGACACTGTGCTTTAGGTTGGCCAGAATCATTGGGTGCATTCCTTGTCTTGCTCGCCACGGCGGGTGATACGGGCCAAGGGCGGGTTATTTGGGTAGAAGCAGACATCAAGCGGGTATTCGCTCGCTTGAATGCCTGGTGACGACAGGGCGGCGGTCACGGCCTGCTCGAATGGCATTTCGTAGGTCTCGGGGCTTCCGATCACGACATGCTTGCGCGCATCCCAGCGCACGCGATAGCCGGCTTCTGCGGCCCAGCGTGTGAAGGCCTTGTTCAGCGTTACGTCCTGGAGCTTGAGCTCCCAGCGACGTGCAGGCTGTCCAGAGCCGTCAGTGAAGGAGGCTTTCCAGTGTTGGCGCGCCTGGTCCACCCACGAGCCAGAGCCTGGAACTGTGCTGGTTGTGAACAGTCCCTCAATCTGCGCGCGCGATGGTGCGCTTCCCTGTACCACTGCAGTGGCCACCGCTGTAGTCGGTGCGCTCGCTGCTACTGCTTCCAGCTTCGTGCCAGCAGCAGTTTCCGTGAGCTGAAGCTTGATCCCAGGGGGGAGTTGGCTGTTGACCGTCGAGATCAGATTGGCGACCGTGGAGCCACCTGCCTGTTTGACGGACACCTGAGTGTCCAGTGGTACTGGGCTGGTGAAGGGAACGCCCAGTCGATCTGCCAAGAGTTGAGCCAGGCCTTGCGCCTTGTCCTGCCATGTGACTTCGATTTCTGATTGCAGGAGCGTTGATTTGGCGCTGGTGCCTTCAGCTTCCTGTGCCATGGTCGGCCAGGCAGTAAGCGCAACAGCGACAGCTGCAACGCATCGTCCTAGGTGATGAAATTTCATTGCGTTCCTCATTTGCTTGCTCGGGCCATGGCGTCTGCCCAGGCAAACTCGCGGTACAAAGCGAGAACCATGGGGACGTAGGCTTGTGTTTCGCGGTACGGCGGAATGCCTTTGTGCTTACGCACGGCGCCAGGGCCGGCGTTGTATGCGGCGAGTGCCAGCTCCCAGTCTCTAAACTCGAACCACATCTTTCGCAGGTAAGCTGCGCCGGTGGCCAGCCCAAGCTCGGGCTGATACAAGTTGACCTTTGGGTCCCGCAAGCCTTCGCCACGGGCCGTATCTGGCATGACTTGAGTGAGACCGAGCGCACCTGCAGGCGATCTCGCACGCGAGTTGAATTGGCTCTCGATAGCCACGAGAGCCATTAGCAGCGCTGGTTCCAGTCCGTAGTGAACAGCGATCGCGCGAATGGCCGGCTCGTGCTGCCAATAGTTGCGGAGCAGTTGCTCACAGTGGGCAGACCTGGAATTTCCGCGAAGGCAGTCGTAGGTCGGGAGCTTTTTCGGCGGCAACTGGGCCAGGGACAGGCCAGGTGCAGCGACGAGGGTTGCTAATAGCAGATTGCGAGTGATGTGGGCTAGGCTAAACATCCGCGCCTCACAGCATCGAGAGGGCCAACAGCCCAATGAGCAAGGTTGTTGTGCCTTTCACGAGATAGTGCACTAGCTCGCTCGTGGCAACACGTCCCGAGGTGTAGCGACCGTAAAGGCCGCTGAAGGCACTGGCTGTGACAAGAAAGAAAAACGCGCCGCTTCCTGCAAGCAGCATTTGCTTGAGGCTGGGCATCTGCATCCCGGAGCCCTGCAGGAAGCCTTGCTGCATTGCTGCCGAGACTTCCATGCATGCACCGGTGGCGTCTCGCGGGCAGCTGCTACCCCCCAACCCGGTGCCACCGTTGCCACCCGTGCTTCCAGAGCCGTTTCCGAGCGGGTTGGTGTTGCCTGGGTTGGTAGGTCGTCCATTGGCCATCCTGTCGGCCATGTCGCATATAGATGTGCCATTGCTGTCGGCAAAGCCACGGCAAGACCCCGAGTTAATCATTCGCTGGCAGTTGCCGATGCCAAGCTGCACGCAAGCGAGCACCAGATTCCCGTCAACGGCGCGCCCATCAAAAGTGCCCGAGCCAATCAATTGGCGGACCACGCCGGAACGCATGGCGTCGGCGGTCAGTTGCGACCAAGCATCGATCTGAGCCTGCAGGGGCAGTTGGCGATACTGTTCAGGTGTCACTCCTGCATACTTGGCGATGTTTGTCCTATTCATCTGCAGGACGCCATAGCAGCAGCTGCCGTTGAATGCGCTGGTGTTGCCGCCCGATTCGACGTTGATAGCAAGGTTGGCCACAGCCTGCGCGTTCTGCTTTAGCCAGGCACTCGCATTTGGCGAGTTTTGAATGGCTTGGGTAATGTCTGAAGAGCTGACGATGGCGGCCAAAGCCACGGCTGGCAATAGCCACACAAGCTTGGATAGTCGCGGGAAAATGCGGCAGCTCATGACTAGCTCAGGCGCATAGCGCGATTGCATGCGGGAATGACTTTGCCGAACTGCCATGCCCGGAATCGAATCGTCAGGGCTGGCTGGGTCTGCTCTATGCGGTACTCGACACGGTTCTGTGATCGGTCGGTATTGGCGTACAACATGCAGTAGCCGGGGAGTTCAATGGCGCGCAGTCCAGGCCGAGGCGGCCAAGCGATGACACGCATGGTGCAGACGCTGTAGATGTCCATGGCTGCCGCGCCATTTGGTGCATCCAGGCAAAGTGTGTTGCCCGCAGCGGCGAACATGCTGAAGATGACTTTGCCCTCAGCGGTTGCGGTGTCACCCAGCAGCGCGAACGCAGGCATGCGCTTTCCTGCGCTGCCCAGTCGTGGAGCGGAAAGCTCTGTTGCCCAAACTGTCTTGAGGATCTCCCGGTCCACCGCTGTACCCGTGGACGAAAACACCGAGCTGTCGAAGACGACTTCTCGCATGGTCTCCCAGGACTGCGCGTGAGAGCTTGTCGCCATGGCAATGGCAAGCGCAGGGAATAGGGCAGAAATGAGGGGGCGAACGGAGGCGGGCGCGATCATCGTTGGTCCGCCTTCAAACGACCGCCACGCTCCAACTCCTCCATGAATTGCTCGGGCGGTGTGGCGCCAACCAAGCGCTTGCCGCTTGCCAGCACCACGGTGGGCGTGTTGTTCATGCCATAGCGCTCACCGAGCTTGAGGATCTCGACCAAACCATCGGTGTTGCACGACTCGGGCAATTGCGGCCGTGCGCCGTCCATGATGGCTTTCCACACGCCGGCACGGTCGCGTGAGCACCAGGCCATCCGTGCAAGAGATTGGCTTCGCCGATCAGTGATAGGGAAGATGAAGCGATAGATCGTCACGTTGTCGATCTGGTCGACGAACTTTGTGAAGACTCGGCAGATGGGGCAGAACGGGTCTTCGAAGAGCGCCATCACACGGCTTCCATCTCCGTGCACTTCCTTAATCGCGTGCTGCAGGGGAAGCTTGTTGAATGGAATGACCATCCTCTTGTCTTGTTGCAAGGCGGTCAGGTCTGTTTTGCTCTTCAAATCCATCAACGAGCCGCCCACAAAACTGTAACGACCCGTTTCATTCACATAGAATATCTCCCCTTCGGAAATCACCTCATAAATGTTGGTGAGCGGAGTTGTATTGATTTGCTCTACACGCACCGCTCCGTTCGTGTTTGCGTTGACGCCGGCCTTGATCTGCGCCGCAACCTTCTCTGATACGTCTGCAGCTATTGCTCCAGCCGTCAGGCCAACGAACAAAGCCGCGGCTGCGGCAAGCCTGCCTATCACTATGCGAGGCATTGCTTTGATATGTGATTGCTTTTGCATGGACCGCACTTTAGGGAGCGGTCGGCGTTGCCTCCAGCGGAAACCGTGCGTTACATACATCACGGTTTCCGCTTGACATATCAATTCCGAATTGATCTATATTTGAACTGTCGAGGTGTGTGTCTCGCCAGCCAAAGAAGGCGCCGATGAGGCGGCTTCTTCGTGCGGGCATTCACACGGGTAGATGAATGAATAATTTGATAGTTGCCGGCACGATGGATGTTCCCGCCGGCTGGGATTTCCGTTTTGGAGATTTTCTAACCGATCTATTTTTTCAAGAGGGCCTTGCAGAAAGCACTCTTCAGGTCCTCCAGATCCAGTTGCGAGCTTTCAACGCATGGCTGTTGGAAGCGACCGGTCGCTCGTGGGAACATGCTTCGGTCGACGACCTGCAGGTATTCCTACTTAGCTGGAAAGACACCAGATCTGTTTCGGCACTACGCCTCAAACAATGGATGCTGCAGCGGTTGTACCGCTGGGCGAAAGAGTCCGGCATCGTGGACCTTGGCGTTCACCGCGCACTGCTACCACTTCGCGGGGGCTTGCGTCGCCCGCGTCGCCCACCATCCAGTAACGCGATCGCTAAGCTGATGGAGCTACCGGACACGAAAACGGCCAAAGGCATGCGAGATCGTGCAGCTTTGGAGCTCCTTTATGGATCCGGGCTACGTGCAGGAGAGCTGCTGAACATTACGCTCGATCAGGTCCCCGCCAGCGGCAAGCCCTTGCAGATATGGGGGAAGGGGAGCAAAGAGCGCTTGGTTGTCGTTGGAGAACATGCCAGGTATTGGATTGCGCAGTACAAAACGGCACGACAAGTGATCCTTGCAGCCGGAGGCCATGGCAAAAGATCCACATCCAAACTGTTCGTTAGTAGCGGACGCTATCCAGACTATCGCTACTACCAGTTGCGCAGAATGGTCAGCCGGTACGGTCGCGAATGCGGCCTTCGGTTGACACCCCACGCATTGCGACACGCCTTTGCGTCGCATCTGTACCAGGGAAAGGCGTCTCTGCACACTATCCAGCTACTGCTGGGCCATGAGCATCAAGAGACGACTGCGCACTATGTCTCTATCTTGCATGAGGATATCCGGGCCATGGCGGATCAGCATCATCCACGCAGCGCGAATTTCGAGCGCTATGTGCGTTGGTAATCTTGTACCGTTGAGGCTGAATCGGTAGCATTGCTGCATTTTCTACGCGATTGAGCTTTTGAGAGTAACTGCCGCTTTGTCTGCGCATCAGCCGGCCTAGTGCCATTCTGCATTGCTCCATTAGATCGGTGCAAAGACTCCTAATCCAACCCGGACAGGGAGCTATGTCTCCTTGTCCGGTGTTGTTTGCGCGCAGTAACGACACGGTTCCTCGTCCATTTCCGAGGAAATCCATGAGCTAGATCTTTGCGCAAAGGGAGTGCGTGTTTTCTCACACAAGAACACGTCTGACCAAGAGATCCCAGTCTTCGATATCAAAGTGACCGGGATGCTTCAGCTGTTTGCTGGGCTGACTGCGCAGCAGGTATGCATCGTGATCCTAGCCCTCCATGCAGAGCTAACCACGCAAGAACGCCTGGCTCGCATGAAGGCACCGCTTCAGTCGGGCGAGACGCTCACTATCGGCTCCTTATTTCAGGGCGGAGGGGTACGCTGGTATGCACTGCGTTGGGCATTAGTACCTCCACCTGCGGTAGTCAGCAGTGGTTAAGCCGCTGGCATTCGTGTCAACAATTTAGGCACTAGCCACATAGATAATCAGAAATTATTTATTCAACAATCCGTCATAATCAAGATCGCCTGCATTCTTCAAAAATATCAAGACCAGGATTATAAATTTCAGACTTTACGCTCATTAATCCCAGAACTGAATGGAAATAATTATCATGGCTTATCCTGGCATCAACGTCTAATAGAGCAGCACATCCCTTATCTTCGAATTTTTCGCGCTTAAATGATTCAGAGAACCAAACGATCCAAGGAATGCGTTTCTGAGCATCGGGCGCCAAACTATAAGGAAGACCATGGAGGTATATGTTATTTTCTCCCAAAGACTCGCCATGATCTGAGACATACATCATTGCAGTTGGCCTATCTGGATAGGTCTCCTTAATCCAATCAATTGCTTTCGAAATGAAATAATCAGTTTCTCTTATGCTGTTGTCATATGCATTGACTACTTGTTCTCGACTGCAGGTTTGCAGAGCTGAAGATTCACATTCTGGGAAGTAGGTTTTTCTATCTGGTGAAGAACGCTTGTAATAGGCTGGGCCATGGCTGCCCATTTGGTGAACTAAAACAACGGTTCCTTTAGCTTTACCAAGCTTTGGTAAGTTTTCAATTTTCTTTTGGAGATTGTTCAACACTGCTGCATCAAAGCAACCATCATCTCTGCAATTGATGTCACCTTTGATTATCTCTTGATTTTCAGCAGGTATTCTCGCACATACCCCCTTGCACCCTGATTGATTGTCAACCCAAAGCACATCCAGACCTGCCTTTTTTAGAACATCTAATAAATTTTCGTAATTTTCTCGTCGATCAAAGAACTTCTCCCTCGATAAGTGTGAAAACATGCACGGCAGTGACTCTGCGGTGCTCGTTCCACAAGCCCAGGCATTTTTAAATGACAAGATGTCTTTTCGACTTGATAGCAAAGGTGTGGTATCTCTTGAATAGCCATTCAACCCCAAATGATCTGAACGAGCGGTTTCTCCGACTACAAGAAATACTATAGGGTCTACAGCCCCTTCAATGTATGCTCCTTCTCCTATTTTTACCAAATCTTTTGATTTCCTCTTCTGGGAATCGTCAATTTTCTTGAAGACCGCATATAGTCCATTGTATGGGTTAATCAAATAGCGAATCTCCTTATGGTTCCTCATGGTTGAGGAGAACGCCTGAAAAGAAACGATTAGGCTTACCACTGCTATTGAAATCCCCAGGAGAGCAAGCATCAAACGCTGCAATATCAGTTTGCCAAAAGTAGATTTTGAGAAATTTCTGCGCCATATAAACCACAATGGAGGTAGCGACAGCAGCAAAATCACAAAAATCATCTGCAAATTAATCAAATCAGAGGCTTCTTTGAAGTCTGTTTGCAGCACATTAGTTATCATATTGGAATCAATAACAATCCCGTATGCTTGCATGAAATAGGCAACTGAAGCCGCACTTACGACAAAGATGCTGGCAATTGGCCTTAAAAGCCTCCCCCATCCCAAAACAGAAATCGAAAGAATATTCAAACCAATTAATATAAAAACAAAGGATATTATTAGACTTATATCCGATTCTTCACCTAATTTAGATATTTTCAGCCAAAGATAATAATTAGAAAAAATAGCAATCCATATACTAACTCCAATGATCATGCGTGTTGATTGCATGCCACTAGATAGCAGGAATTCACTTATTTTATTGAAAGTCTTCATTTTACGGAAAGAATTTAATCAAGAACTATTCAGCTTCTCAATGAAACTATTTTTGAATTTACAAAAACCCACAATAGTAGAGATAAAATCTGATCTAAACGATGACATTTAGATTACATTTTTGTCATTTTTTGAGCAAAAAAAAAGCGTGGATCGTGTCACCACGAATCCACGCCAAGAAAATATTACTGATTACCCAGCCATAGCTTGGTTACGAGCATCTCGCTGCGAAGGGGTTTCTTTTGTCAGCTCATCAATAACTTGTTGACGAGTCTTCTCGGGGCCTGTGCTCTTAACCGCAGGGTAATTTCCTGCGCGCATCCGAGTATCCCCACCATCGCGCACTGCATTCGCTGCTTCTGCACGGACTTGGTCACGGGTTTGAGAGCTCTTGAAGTGTCCAGGGTATGCTTTTACACCGGCCTCGTTATTTGTGGGGTGCCAGTACGTATCTGCGACTGCGACGCCAGGCATTGCCAGAACGGTTGCCATTGCGGCTGCGGCGGTGAGAGATGCAAAAATTTTACGGTGAGCCATTTAATACTCCTTAAGTGAATTGATTTTCTTCTCCATCTAAGAAAGTGGTCTATTCAGAGAAGATGGGTCAAGTGTAGAAAATACCCACCGACAGATTGCCAACAGGAATGTGACAATGTTGTCATATTAAGTATTGTTACAAGAAAAAAGCCATGGCCTTAGAGGCCATGGCTTTTACGAGGCGAGTAGAACTACTTGTATCAGGCTGGCTTTTCCTCAGTAGAAGCTAACACCTGCTCATCCTCCGTCTCGGAGAGATCCTTGCGGTGTATCAAGCTATAGAGCAAGGGCAACACGAGAAGGGTCAGCAAAGTCGACGACAAGATCCCACCGATCACCACTGTGGCCAAGGGGCGCTGAACTTCTGCTCCTGTGCCCGTTGCAATGGCCATCGGAACAAAGCCTAGCGATGCAACCAACGCGGTCATCAGAACAGGCCGCAGTCGGGTCAAAGCACCTTCAGTGACTGCTTCATACAGGCGTTTGCCTTCTTCACGCAGCGATCGGATGTAGGCAATCATCACCAAGCCATTGAGCACTGCCACACCTGACAGTGCGATAAACCCGATCGCTGCCGAAATGGATAAAGGAATACCGCGCATCCAGAGCGCCAAGATGCCACCTGTCAGCGCAAACGGAATGCCCGTGAACACGATGAGACCATCACGAACATTGCCAAACATTGCAAACAGCAAGACAAAGACCATCAGCAATGCTGCCGGCACAACAATCGTCAAGCGTTTTCTAGCCGACTCGAGGTTCTCGAAGGTTCCGCCCCATCGGGTCCAGTAGCCGGCAGGCAGTTGCAGCGATTCGAGGCGTTGTTGTGCTTCTGTGACGAAAGATCCAATATCACGTCCGCGCACGTTGGCACTCACCACGATGCGGCGCTTACCATCCTCTCGGCTCACCTGGTTAGGGCCTGGTGCGATATCAAAACTAGCCACGGCCGAAAGCGGAACAAAACCAAGTCGGCCATCCGTACCGCGTGGAAGCGCGATAGGTAGGCGTCCTATCGCTTCCATGTCATTGCGCACTTCGTCCGGCAAGCGAACCTGAATGTCGAATCGCTTGTCGCCTTCGAAAACTGTGCCGGCTTCACGACCGCCCAGTGCCGTACTGATGGTGTCTTGCACGTCACCCATGTTCAAACCATAGCGCGAGGCCTTCTCACGGTCGATTTTCACGGTGAGCATTGGCAAGCCTGTGGTCTGTTCGACCTTGACTTCAGAGGCTCCAGAAATTTGCTGCAACATGCCTGCGACAGCTTGTGCGTTCTTCTCCAGCACGGTCATGTCGTCGCCAAAAATCTTTACAGCGACATCACTACGCACACCCGATATCAACTCATTGAAGCGCAGCTGAATGGGTTGAGAGAACTCGAAATTGTTGCCTGGAACTCGATCTGCGGCGGCCTGAATTGCTGCCAGCAAATCGTCTCGTGTACGTGCCGGATCCGGCCATTCGGACTGCGGCTTAAGCATGATGTAGCCGTCCGAGATGTTCGGTGGCATCGGGTCAGAGGCAATCTCCGCGGTACCTGAACGAGCAAATACCCTGTCGATCTCAGGAAACTCTTTCTTCAAGGTTTTCTCGATCTGCATTTGCATCTCAAGGGACTGGGTCAGGCTGGTTCCTGGAATCCGCAGAGCCTGAATGGCGAAGTCGCCCTCGTTGAGGTTTGGTGCAAATTCACTACCAAGACGCGTTGCCAGCAGCAGGCTTAACACCACCGCCACACCAGCGGCAGTCAGAACAACTGCAGGAGCTCTCATGACGCGATGAAGGGCTGGTGCATAAACGCGACGCGCCCAAACCATGAGGCGATTTTCCTTCTCCGCAACCTTGTTGCCCATGAAAAGAGCAATCGCCGCAGGAATGAAGGTAATGGACAGCAGCATTGCGCCAGCAAGCGCGATCACCACAGTCAGCGCCATGGGATGGAACATCTTGCCCTCTACACCCGTGAGCGCAAAGATTGGCAAATAGACCACCATGATGATCAATTGTCCAAACAACAATGGCCGACGCGCTTCCTTGGCTGCAGCAAATACTTCGTGGAAGCGTTCACTGCGCGTCAAAGAGCGTCCGCGTGCTTCTTGCGCGTGGGCAAGACGACGCACGCAGTTCTCCACAATGACCACCGCGCCATCAATGATGATGCCGAAGTCAAGAGCGCCCAGACTCATCAAGTTGGCACTGACTTTGTATTGCACCATGCCAGTAAAGGTGAACAGCATGGACAACGGAATGATCAGCGCTGTAATCAGGGCCGCGCGGAGGTTGCCTAGGAAAAGGAAGAGGATGACAACAACTAAAGCCGCACCTTCCACCAAATTCTTCTTGACCGTTGCGATGGCTTTATCGACGAGGTTTGTGCGATCGTAGACCGTGATCGCTTTCACGCCTTCAGGAAGACTGCGGTTAATCTGCTCCATACGTGCAGCCACAGCCTGCGAGACCACACGGCTGTTCTCCCCGATCAGCATGAAGACCGTGCCAAGCACGACCTCTCGGCCGTTATCCGTGGCAGCTCCAGTGCGAAGCTCACGACCCAAGCCAACCTCTGCCAAATCACGAATACGTATGGGCTGGCCTTGAGCCGAACCCACGATCACTTCTCGAATGTCAGCAATGCCAGAGACTTGACCTGGGGCACGGATCAAATACTGTTCACCTTGACGCTCAATGTATCCAGCTCCCACATTGGTATTGTTGCGTTCCAACGCAGCAACCAGGTCAGCAAGAGTGAAACCATAGGACGCCAGCTGTTCTGGGCGTGGCGAAACCAGATACTCTTTCGCGAACCCGCCAATAGAGTTGATTTCAGTGACACCAGGCACATTACGCAGTTGCGGTTTGATCACCCAGTCCTGTATCTCGCGCAGATCCATAGGTGTGTAAGGCGTTCCATCTGCCTTCTTTGCACCGTCCTCGGCCTCAACGGTCCAAAGATAGATCTCACCCAAACCTGTAGAGATAGGTCCCAGCGTGGGAGTGACACCAGCGGGAAGATTGTCACGGGCCTGTTGGATGCGTTCGTTGACTAACTGGCGAGCAAAGTAGATGTCAGTGCCATCTTTAAACACTACTGTCACTTGCGACAGGCCGTAGCGCGACAGCGAGCGAGTCTGTTCCAGATTGGGCAGGCCGGCCATCACCGTTTCAATTGGGTAAGTGACTCGCTGCTCAGTCTCAAGCGGTGAGTAGCCGCTGGCCTGCGTATTGATCTGTACCTGAACATTGGTAATGTCAGGTACAGCATCAATAGCGAGGCGTTGATAGTTGTATACGCCAAGAGCCGCTAGGGCCAGAACGGCAACCATGACCAGCCAGCGCTGCTCAATGGCAAATCGGATAATTCGTTCGAACATTTGCAGCCCTTGCTTAGTGTGCGTGCTCGGCTGTAGCCTTGCCCAGTTCGGCCTTAAGCATGAAGCTGCCTTCAGTCACATAGGACTGGCCGGACTTCAGCCCTTCAAGAATTTCTGTTGTCTGGGGATCTGAGCGACCAACGCGTACAGGTTGAGCTCGGAAACCCCCCTTGACGGGCACAAACACAACACTGTTTTGGCCGTCCAGACGCTGGATAGCACTGGAAGCTACCGCCACTGGCACTTGTTGCGAAGAGGCCGTCAACTCCACATTGACGAATAGACCTGGGCGCCACGCACCTTCAGGATTCTCTAGAGTGATTCGAGCAGGAGCGGTACGTGTTTCCTGGCCAATCAGAGCACCCACGTAAGCAACCACCCCAGTCGCAGACGACGAGAATGCTGTCGCCTTGACAGTTGCTTTTTCCCCTACCTTCACAGCGGGCAAGTCAGATGCTGCAACCCTCATTTCAGCCCAAACGGAGCGTAAGTCTGAGATTGTGAAAACTTGAGTAGTGTCCTGAACGGCTTCGCCGGCAGCAATATGTTTCTCGACGATCACTCCATCAAAGGGTGCTCGTAACTCAAATCGGTTTAGCGCACCACTGCCACCTCCTGCGCCGTTAGCCGCCAATTTCTGTTGAGCATTTGAAACGGCAATTTCTGCCTCGCGCAGTGTCTGCCGAGCCTGCAAGTAATCCTGTTCAGCCGATACCTTCTCCTCCCACAGCTTTTGCTCTCTGGCATAGCTTGTACGCGCCAGTGCTAAGCGTTGGCTAGCGGCTTGAAGTTCACTTCGTTGCTCAGAAACAGCCGCACTGCTCAACACAGCCAGCAACTGCCCCTTCTTTACAACCTGCCCGAGATTGGCGGGTACCGAGTCGACGACGCCAGGGACTCGAGGGACAACGTGAGCCGTTTTGTCTTCGTTGAAGCGTATTTCCCCCGGAAGTTGCAGTACTGAGCGAACAGTTGCAGAGCCGACCTCTGCGGTTCGAATGCCTGCAGCCTGCATACGCTGCGAATCCATTTGGATTAGACCTTCATCGTCATCATGAGCACCTTCGGCGCTTTTCTTCTCTGCAGACTTGGCTCCGTCCTTTTGCTCTTTTTCATCATGGTGCTCACCATCTGCATGTCCTTTTTCATCTTTGTGATCACCGCTTTGCTTCTCGCCGTGATGTTCTGTGTCTGCGTGGCTAGCGGCTTCTGAGTGCCCCTGACCTCCGGCACCTTTAGCGCTGCTGCTATCTGGACCACTGCGAAGAATTAGTGCAGCAGAAAGAGCGCCAACTACTAGGATTGCAGCAATTGCAATCTGAGTACGCCGAGTCCCAAATGGAGATGGTTTTGTATCGTTCATGTTGATGATCTGTGCAAAAAACTTACTCGTCTGTTGTGCCCAACAAGCGTTCGATATCGGCCGAAGCACGATGTGTGGCCATTAACTGGTCCAGGTATTGATTACGTACATCAAACAAAGAGCGTTGCGCGTCAAGCACGTCCAGATAACCGAATTTCCCTAGCGCAAATCCTTTGCTTGCCGCCTCATAGGCGACTTGTGCAGTCGGCAGCACGCGTTCAGACAGTTGGATAGCTTGTTTACGACTTGCCTCTAGCGTCTCTCGCGCCGCATAAAGTTGAGACTGAAGTTCCAACCGGGTAGCTAGCAAGCGCTCTTCAGCTTGGTCAGCCAGGCGGAGGGCTTGCAACTGATTTCCTCGATTGGTATCGAGCACAGGCAAAGGAATGGAGACGCCGACTACGAGTTGATTGCCGGTCTCTTGAGCGCGCTTCATACCTAGACTCACCGTTGGGTCAGGAATTCGCTTTGCGCGCTCCAGATCTGCGGTCGCCCGGCTCTGTTCAACAGTGAAGCGAGCTTGCTGAATGGATGGCGACTGCTCCAAGCGGCTTTGAAGAACCCCAATTTCCGGAACAGTAGGCAACGCGTCAAGTTTGCCTTGCGCATCACCAAATACAGGGCCTCCCTCTCCTATAAGGGCCTGTAATTGTTGACGAGCCACTCGTTTTGCGGCCTGAGCTTGGGCTTGCTCCAGCTCTGCACTGGACTCAGCTACGCTGGCCCGGTTGGCCTCTAGGGGCGCTGCCTTGCCCGCTGCTACACGCTTCGATGCAGCCTCACGCGCGCTTCGAGCGATGTCAAGAGTTTGTCCTGCGAGGACTTCACGCTGCTGTGCGACTAACAACCCAAAGAATGCGAGTCGGACATCTGCGACAAGATTAGCTTTGGCGGCATCCAGCTCCGCCTCAGCCACATCTCGGCCACGTGCTGCAGCACGCATGCGCGCATCGCGCTTGCCGCCGATTTCCAGCATTTGGGTCCATTGAACCGTCGTGGTACGTTTATCTCTGCTCGTATCTTCTTGTGAATACGAGAGCGCAGGGTTAGGCCTCGCCTTACTTTGCAGAACGGCTCCATCGCTTGCCTCAAGACCGCGCTGGGCAGCTCGTAAACGAGGGTGTTGGTCGATAGCGCGTGCTACTGCAGTGTCCAGAGTCAGTGGTGCCAGAGACGCCTTATTGGCAGGATTGTCCTGCGCTATGCCTGCCACGCCAGCTAAAGCCAAACTGGTGAACAACAACGCATGACGCAACGCACTAGCTGCTCGGCCAGCACGATGAGACGACGAAGAAATCATTGTTAAAACTCCTACCCGTGCAATCCAAAGTCAGCCGGGCGTTACATTGCCCAGGTGAGGAATAGAAAGCGGGTGGGCGCTGCCACTCTAATAAAGTGCTCCCCTCACCATCGTGACAGCCGGATGACAAATTTGTCATTTTCAAAATGCGTGCGCCTATCTCAGAATAGTCAGCATGAAAATCCTGGTTGTAGAAGATGAGATCAAGCTCGCCGATTACCTAAACAAGGGTCTGGCGGAGGAGGGCTTCACTGTGGATGTCGCCCATAACGGTATTGACGGTCTGCACCTGGCCAGTGAAATGGACTATGACCTGATCGTGCTTGACGGCATGCTTCCGGGCATCGATGGCCTAGCCGTGCTAGCTGCGCTGAGGCAAACGAAACAAACACCTGTACTGATGTTGACTGCCCGCGGCCAGGTTGAGGATCGCGTCAAGGGACTGCAGTGTGGCGCCGATGACTATCTCGTGAAGCCATTTGCATTTTCTGAACTAGTCGCACGCCTGCATGTTCTATTACGGCGCAGTGGCCCCAGCGTTGCCCAAGCCGCCCCCGAAGCGACGACTCTGCGCTTAGCTGACTTAGAGTTAGACCTAATTCGTCGTAGGGCCACGCGGGCGGGCCAGAGAATCGAGCTCACGGCCAAAGAGTTCAATTTGCTTAGCCTTCTATTACGCCGCCAAGGGGAAGTGTTAACACGAACAGAGTTGGCATCTCAGGTTTGGGATATGAATTTCGACAGTGAAACCAACGTGGTAGAGGTCGCTATCCGACGCCTGCGGCTAAAGCTTGATCAGCCTTTTGAGCAACATCTCCTCCACACCGTCCGTGGCATGGGCTATGTGCTCGAATCTCGCACAACATGAGCAAGACCGCTGCACCACATTTAGCTCGACGTTTAGCCCGCGCCTTAGCACTGCAAACCATTGTTGGCTTCGGTTTTGTATGCATTGCTGTCTATTTCGTGATCTCCGTCACGCTGTCGGAACGTCAGCAAGACACCTTAGATCACAAGAAAACAGCAATCGAGCACCTGTTAAGCGAGAGCCGAGGGGTTCACTCCCCGGAGGCCTTGAACCACATGCTTAACGACTTCGTCACGGGGCATGACGAACTGTCTTTACGCCTGGTGCCAACCTCCGGTAAAAGCGCATTTGAACTTTTGCGCCAACCTGAAGATGACGACCGGGTTGCAGTTCGCAAATTTTCAGTGGAAGTTCCGACAGTTAACGACGGCCTGCAGCCAATGCAAGCGGTCCTGTTGCTAGACCGTAGACCAGATGACCGACTGCTTAATCGTCTGGCCTGGACCCTGGGCATTGCCGCCGTGGCGGGTGCATTGCTGGTCTCATTTGCGAGCACATGGCTTGTTCGCATAGGACTCAAGCCTTTACGCCTACTGGTGGATCAAACGCGAAGCCTTTCTGCGCAAGACTTGCATCGCCGTTTAGATGATAGCCATCAACCTCAAGAATTAAGACCATTGATCGCACAGTTCAATGCATTGCTTGACCGACTGGCCATCGCCTATCAACAAATGGAGGCGTTCAATGCTGACGTGGCACACGAACTAAACACACCGTTGACCACCTTGATCAGTAGTTGCGAGTTGGCGCTTCGTAAACCGCGTAGTGCTGTTGAACTACAGGACATCTTGGCCTCCAACCTAGAGGATCTACAGCGCATGGCCGGAATCGTGGCTGACATGCTGTTTCTGTCACACGCAGACCGCGGTACTGAAGCGCGGCGATCCGCCAAAGTGAGTCTTGCAGAGCTTGCCTCAGAAGTGGCCGAGTTCCATGAGGCAGTGCTTCAAGAAGCGCACCTTCAAGTTCTAATCGATGGAGATGCAAGTGTTGCTGTGGATGCGCGTTTGGTTCGCCGTGCACTATCCAATCTTTTAGGCAACGCTTCACGCTATGCAGAACCCGGATCAACGATCACTATCGAGATCTCCCAAAGCGTAGTGGAGACACCCGATGGCAAACGTGACAACGTTAGCATTGCGGTGATCAACCGAGGAGCGGAGATCGATCCCATCCATCTGCCACGCCTGTTTGATCGGTTCTATCGTGCTGATGCGTCCCGCGCACATGCAAATCTCAATCACGGCTTGGGATTGGCCATCGTTGCAGCTATCGCACGGATGCACGGCGGTACCACTTTTGCAATCTCTTCAAGCGGGATCACCAAAATTGGGATTTCCTTACCTGAATCACCTATTGCATCGCCCGATACCTTTAAATCTCCTTCATGAGAGTGCCCCTAGGCAGGTAGACATACCTGGTCAGCCCTTTTGAGCATAGGAGGCATTCCATGAGTGCACAGCGGTTTACGCCGGAATTTAAGAGGGAGGCGGTCATGCAAGTCACGGAGAAGGGGCTCTCGGTGGCTGAAGGTATAAATAGGTTTCGATAGCCTCCTGAATCTCCGGAATGAGTCCATCGCTTATCTTCGAGTAGGCATAGGACTGTGCGTATGACTAGGCATACAGAGACGATTGAGGAGATTCCCCGGGACCAGCGTTGGTCCGCTGCCGAGAAGGCTGCCTTTGTTCGCAAAACGTATGAGCCGAGCATGAGCGCCTCGCTTCTGCCCCGCTAGGAGGGCGCGTCGGCGAGCTTTCTATTCAGTTGGCGGCGGCTGGATCGCGAAGGCTCGCTGGTGGCCGTGAGTGCCGGCGAAGTGGTTGTGGCGGCTTCGAAGCTACCGGCAGCTCGCGCCGACATCGCCAAGCTGCAACGTGTGTAGGGGGACCTAGGAGAACGAGATCCTCAAGGAAGCCGTGGAGCTCGCCGC
>NZ_BCNT01000020.1 GCF_001544075.1 Comamonas terrae | reverse complement strand
CGCGCTGGGGTGGGGCACCGGCTGGATACCCGGAAACATCCTGCGCATCAACACCGTCGGCGCCATCTTCCCCGTGTGGGTCGTGCGCACCGTCCAGCCCGGCCCCGAGACCGGCATCCAGCACAGCTTCGCGCTGCTGGCCCGCGGCGACGTCGACCGCCCCTGATTTCATTGGAGATAACACATGGCATCCCCTGTCGATACATCCGTCAAACACTTCTATTCGTCGATGGCTGGCGCGCCGACTCTGGCCGGCCAGGCTGGCAGCATGATCGCTTTGCTTGATGCCTGCCTGGTCACGGGCTGGGGCCTCAAGGCCGTGGACAGCGCAGTCATCAGCAACGGCGTGTGCCGCATGAACTTCGCCAGTGGCAAGAGCGCGGCCGAAGTCGCGGCTGTCATCCTCGTGGCCGGTGCCACGCCGGCCGGACTCAATGGCGAGCAGAAGGTCACGGCCATCAGCAGCACATGGGTGGAGTTCAAGACCGCATTGCCCGACGGCCCCGTCTCCGGCAGTGTCACATTCAAGATGGCACCCGCTGGCTGGGCCAAGGTATTTGCAGGGACCAACCTCGCTGCGTACCAGAGCTTGGACCCTCAGAGCACAAAGATGTTTGTGCGCGTCGATGACACCGCAGCGGCGGACTGCCGCCTGCGGGGTTACGAGTCCATGACGGATGTCAGTACGGGCGTCGGATTGTTTCCCACGGACTCCCAGATAAATGGGGGTGGCTGGTTAAACAAATCCGGCACGGCAGGCGCCACGCCGGTCAAATGGCGCATAGTCGCAAATAGCCGCAGTGTCTATATCAGTGTCGTAGGGTACACGGCATCGGACTCCAGAGCGGATGCGGGGCGAACGGTATTCATAGGAGATTTCCAGAGTTATAGGCCGGGCGGCGATCCCTATGCATTCGCTATTGGGTGTGCCACTTCGTCCGGCTATAGCCAGACCACTGGTGTTTGCGACGGGGTCAACAACTCCGACCAGTACGCGCCTCGGGGCTATTCCGGCCTGGGCTCGGCGGTCGGACTGAACTCTTTTCCGGAAAGTGGTAGTACAGGTACTTCTGGCACGACCGGCAGTTTCGGCGCGTTCCCGAGTCCTATTGACGGGGGACTGCGCATAACGAGACGCTTGATGCTGGAAGGCAGTACGCCTCGGGGGGGCATCCCGGGGCTGTACACGATTTCGCAAAGCGGTGTCGGAGCCTACATTGCGCCACTGACCAGACTGCTCGGCGTAGGGCCGCTCGACAAGCGCAATTTGCTGGCGATCGGCTGCGGCTCTAACTCCAGTATCTACCCATCGACAAACCTCGGCATCAGCTTGATCGACATCGACGGACCCTGGGAGTACTGAGCATGGCGCGCATCAGTATTGGAGCTGTGTCGTTCGACATGGCATCCGGCACGACAAATACGGCGCCGGCCGCGGCTTACGCGAACTGGGCAGCGGAGCTGAGCGTGCCGTCGAGCGGGACGTTGCAAAACCTCGATGCCGACGATCTCGCTTTTCCGCTGTACACGGAGCATGGCGTGCTGGGTGTCTCTCGCATCTCATGTTTTGCCAGTGAAGGTGGTCTCGGGCTTTACGACACAACACCGGAGCCGACAAATTCAGTCAGCGTCTCTTATCCGGGGGTGAACCGAATGTATGGATTCGGAATGCCCGCACCGATATTCTTCACCTTCCATCCTCCCTCGGATTGCAATTCAGAGGGCACGCGGGTACAGCGCGCAGCAGCGGCAACTATCTTGACCGGGCGGATTCGCTCTCGCAATGACGGGACTTCCGCACTGGATTTCGCCGTGCGCCTGGCTAAAGGTGGCATCCAATTCTTGCTGGCTCCGGTGGGGCTGTTGGTCTCGTTCAAAGTGTTTGGCGCGCCGGGGCAGCCCGAGGTTGCCAATATCGACATGACCTCCGGCACGACCACACAGATCGACATCACAGGGCTGCCGTATCGTGAGTTGGACGGGACCCCCGCGTTGGCACGCGGTTTGATGACGCTGGGCCGTACCCCGGCAATCGCATATGGAGCACCGTATGTGGCACAAGACGGGTACCTGAGCGTCGAGCGCGGCTGCGTCAAAGATTATGTATCCGGGGTGCTGGGCCAGGGTGTGGGCCGCGTTTACGGTACCGTCAAACGCAAGGACCAGCCTGCCAACGTGCCGCTGAAGCGCCGAGTGCGTCTCGTGCGTGAGCGAGATGGACTGGTCATGCGCGAGATATGGAGCGATCCCATCACCGGAGAGTACGACTTCCGCTATATCGACGAGCTGCAGACGTGGACCGTGATCGCATACGACTACGAGCACAACTTCCGCGCCGTCATTGCCGACAACATCACGCCCGAGGTGATGTCATGACGCCGGAGTTTGAAATCTCCGCAGCCCACGCCCTGGTGCGCTTGCAAGCCACGCAAGCCTTTGCAGATTCCGGGCCGGCTGCCTCGACGATCCAGCTCTTTGATGCAACGTCACAGCTGCTGGCCACGCTCACACTGACCCGGCCCTGCGGCACCATCACCGAGGCCGGCTATCTGCAGCTCACCCAGGCCCAGGCCGGCGAGCTGATCCTTGCCAGCGGCGTCGCCGTATACGGCGTGTGGAGCACCAGCGATGGGCGCATGGTCGCCCGGGGCGACGTGACGGACGAGGCCGGTGCCGGCGTATTCCGGCTGGTGGGCACCAGCGGCACGCAGCTGTATGCGGGCGGCCTGGTCATCCTCGGTGAAACGCTGATCTACTGATATGGCATCGGTCGACCTCGTCTTCTCGCTGCCATACAAGTCCGGCAACCCTGTCGCTCTGGTCTTTGGCGACGACGGCGGTTTGCCGGGCGTGCCGGATGCGCACCTGGTTGTCTTTGCCCGCATGCCGGGGCTGCGCGGCCGTGTGGCGGCCCATGTGGGCAAGGGCATGGCCGCCTCCGCGCGCATGCCCGGGCTGCGCAGTGCATCGACCATCCGCTACAACACCAACACGCCCCGGCCCATGGTGGCGCGCGTGCAGTCCGTGGCGCAGCAGGCGGCGGCTGTCGAGACAGGCTGGGCCGCCGGCTGGCAAAACTCTGCCAAGCTGCCGGTGGGCTGGACCACTGGAGCGCAGGATGCCCGGCCGCTGCGCTCGCATACGGCCATGGCGTGGCAGGAGGCGCAGCACCGCGGCCGGGCCGTGGATGCGGTCTATCAGCAGGCCCAGCGCAGTGCTGCGCCCGCGCAGCGCATGCGCTGGCAGGAAGGTGCGCGCGCCCGCATGGCCCTGCAGGCGCATGCCGAAGATGCCATGCGTACTCGTGCAAGCCTGGCGGTGCGCTTTGAAGAAACCCTGCGCGATCGCCGTGCGCTGGTGCGCGTGGATGCCCGGCGCGCCATGGGCCTGCACATCGGCCTGTGCTCCGGCGCCGGGCCGGCCTTGCCGCTCCATCTGGCGCAGCGGGTGCGCTATCAGAAGGCCAGGCGCCCGCCGGCGGGCCGCTCCGCCCTCACGCCGCCCCGGCCGCCCGACCCGGAGCACTGCTATCGGCAGCACGTCGGCGGGCCGATCGAGCTGGTGCTGTGCAAGCCCTGGGCGCCGGCGGCCGACCTGCTGTTTGCATGCTGCAAGGCAGACGGCACCCCTGCGCGTTTCGTCATTCCCGTTCTGCCCGTCTACATGCAAATCCACCACCTCACCGCCCACCTGCTGCCCGGCATGGAGCCGGTCGCCCTCACGGACGTCGTGATCGCCGCGGACGACGACAGCTACTGCTGGAGCCTGTCGGCCCAGGGGCCCGAGCACCTGCTCGACCAGCTCGCGCCCGCAGGCGCGCTGCCGCAGCGCCTGCAAATCGGTATCGACGGCATCTCGTTCGTGTTCGCCGTCACCGGCCTGGCCCGCAGCCGCACATTCGAGCGGCGCAGCGTGGCCGTGCAGGGCATCAGCGTCACTGCCATGCTGGGTGCGCCCTACATGCCGCGGCAGACCTGGCTGGCCGAGGCGCCGGCCACCGCGCAGCAGCTGGCCCTGGCCGCGCTGGAGTTCACCGGCGTCGGGCTGGACTGGCAGATTGCCGACTGGCTGCTGCCCGCAGGCGCCTGGAGCTTTCAGGGCACGCCCCTGCAGGCCGTGCTGCGCCTGGCCGAATCGGTCAATGCCGTGGTGCGCAGCCACCGCACGGCCGAGCAGCTCGTCGTCGCGCCGCGCTATGCCCACCTGCCGTGGGAGTGGGGCACTGCCGTGCCCGACGTGCAAATGCCTGCGGCGGTCATCGTCACCGACGAACTGCGACCCGACCCGCGCGCCGAATACAACGCCGTCTACGTGGCCGGCGGCAGCGTGGGCGGCGTGCTCGGCCACGTGGTGCGCGCCGGCAGCGGCCGCGACAGGCTGGCGCCCCAGATCCAGGACGACCTCATCACCCATGCCGACGCTGCCCGCATGCGCGGCGGCTGGGCCCTGGCCGCCAGCGGCAACAAGCTGCAGCACACCATCGGCATGCCCGTGCTCACGGGCGGCACCAACCCCGGCATCCTGAACCCCGGCCAGCTGCTGGAAGTGGCCGACACCGGCGGCACCTGGCGCGGCCTGGTGCGCGGCGTCAGCGTCAGCGCCTCCATGCCCCGGGTGCGCCAGCAACTTGTCGTGGAAAGAACCGCCGCATGAGCACCAACCTCTACAAGCGCCTCAAGGCCCTGCTGCCAGACCAGCCCGTACAGACCGGCCAGATCGTCGCCGTGTTTGCCGACGGCACCGCCCTGGTCGCGCTCGAAGGCGCTGCCGGCCCCCTGCGCGTGCGCAACCCCCTGGCCGCCGCGGCCGGCGCCCGCGTGTACGTGCAGGGCGGCACCGTCACCGGCAACGCCCCCGCCATGGCCTACGTATTGATCGAAGTCTGAAGGAGAACGCATTGGAACCCACCACAAGCACCGGCGCCGCAGGCGTGGCCGGCTGGAAACTCATCGGCGGCCTGGCCGGGCTCGGCGTCATGGGGGCCGGTCTGGCCGCCATCGTCGTCATGTGCGCCAGCACGCCCCGCGACCCCAAGGAATGGGCCGTGGGCCTGATCAGCACCGTGGTCGCCAGCGTGGCCGGCGGCGCCGCCGTCGTGCAGTACCTCGGCATCCAGCACTGGGCGCTCAACCCCTTCGGCCTCATGGCCCTGCTGGGCCTGTGCTTCACCTGCGGGCTGCCCGGCTGGGCCCTCGTGCGCTGGACATTCAACGCCATTCGCAAACGCGAAGGCCTGGGCATCGACGACATTGCAAAGGAGGTCAAAAATGGACTTTGATACCGCATTCGCCCGCCTTGTCGGGCACGAAGGCCGCTACACCGCCGACCCGCGCGACGACGGCAACTGGACCGGCGGGCGGCAGGGCCGGGGCGAACTCAAGGGCACCAAGTTCGGTATTGCCGCCAACAGCTACCCGCATGTGGACATCAAAAATCTCACGCTGGAACAGGCCAAGGCCATCTACCGCGAAGACTACTGGGACGTGATCGGCAAGGCCCACCCCTCGGTGAAATTCCAGGTCTTCGACGCCGCCGTCAACCACGGGCGCGGCAACGCCCTCCGCATCCTGCAGCGCGCCGTCAAAGTGGCCGACGACGGTCACTGGGGCCCGCGCTCCCAGGCCGCGCTGGACGGCATGCAAACCCTCTGCGGCCACAACGACGTGCTGTTGCGGTTCCTCGCCTTCCGCTTCAAATTCTGGGCCAGCCTGGCCCGTTTCGACACCTTCGGCCGCGGCTGGACCAACCGCGGCGCGGACAACCTCCTTTTCGCCGCAGAGGACAACTGATGCGCGCCCCTTTGAGCCTGCTCATGCCGCGCATCGGGCCCGGCCTGCCCTGGGCGCTGGCTGTACTGCTAGCCCTGCTGTGCGCTCTGCAGACCGTGCGCCTGGCACAGCTGCAGGCATCCCATGCACGGCAGGCCCTGGCCCAGGCCCGGCAGGCGCAGCAAACCACGGAAACCGCAGCAGCAGCGCGGCTGCGGCACGCCGCCGCACAACAGGAAAACACCCATGACTACACCCGCAAACTCGCCACCCTGGAGGCTGGCCGCACTGCTGATGCTGCCCGCATTGCAGGCCTGCAGCACCACATCCGCGCCGCCGCCACCCGCAGCGCCCAGCTTGCCGGCGACGCCGCTGCCTGCCGGGATCTCGCAGATCGGCACCGGCGACTCGCCGCCCTTGCTGGCGAAGGCGCGGGAGTGGTTGGAGAGCTTGTCGGCCTGGTCGAGCGGCGAGACGCCCAGGTCGCCGCCCTGAAAGGGCAGGTGCAGGTCGATCGGCAACTGTTGGCGACCGATTGAGCAGGACCCAGAAAAGGCGAAAGCCCCAGGCGTTGCGACCGCCTGAGGCTTTCTTTCCCAACCCTTGCACAACCAAGGATCAGAAAGTAAATGAAGTTTACCAAGATGACCGTAACAGGACAATTGGACGCCGCAGGCGCAGACCGCTTTGCCCGCCGTATCGCCGTGGCCTATGTGCTGGCTGCGCTGGGCATCACTGCCGCAGGTCTGGGTGGCTTGATCGCAGCCATTCGTTGGTGGTGAAGGTGTCGGGGGCGCTCGGCGCGTCGGAGCTTTGGTCAGGGAGCCTGCGCCGGGCCGACGTGTACCGGTGTGGGGCGGTGCGCCAACCCTTTTTCCTGATTGCCTGGGGCGGATGGGAAAAGGGTTGATCGCATTGAACAACCGATTTGTGATGCGCTGGCGGGCACTTGCCTGTGCTAGGCTCCAGTTCACTGCCGTGTAGGCAGCTTAGAAAGTAGCGCTCATGGTCGACGTGCAGGCGGGCCTGTTCACTGCCGTGTAGGCAGCTTAGAAATCGATGAAGCCCTGGCGAAGCAGGCCGCAGGCGTTCACTGCCGTGTAGGCAGCTTAGAAAGATGTGAATAAAGCATTCGGGCGTCAGGTCGTGTTCACTGCCGTGTAGGCAGCTTAGAAAACTTGTAGAGGCTGTCGTGGCTGGCGCCCATGGTTCACTGCCGTGTAGGCAGCTTAGAAATTCACGGGTTGCTCTCCCGCAGACACTGCACCGTTCACTGCCGTGTAGGCAGCTTAGAAAAGGTCAAAGCGCGCAACGCCAAAGTCTTCGGCGTTCACTGCCGTGTAGGCAGCTTAGAAAATTTCAAGATCGGGCGAGACGCGCCGAACCGCGTTCACTGCCGCACAGGCAGCACCCCTAAAACAGCAGGGTGTCGGCGACCCTGTTGTTTTAGGATTTTTCGGCGCTAGCCCATACCTGGAAAGCGCTGATAGCTATCAAAAACGGACTACTTGAAGGTCATGCGCAGCAGGCCCTGTGCGGGTTGCTGGTCGGCGGGCAGATTGGGCAGGCCGGGTCGGGCGGCCTGCTTTTCGCGGTGCTGGGCGCGCTGGGTCAGCCGCTGGGTGCAGGCCGTTGCCAGCGTGGCCAGCTGCGCATCGGTTGCACTCATGATCTCGCCGTCGGCGATGCGCTGCGGCAGGCTGTTGAAGGAGACCACCATCTGGTCGGAGGCAATCGGCTGGGCATGGGGCAGGGTGGGGCGGCCCTGGCTGTCGTAGTTCAGGTTCAGCAGATAGCGGCTGTGCTGCCACTCGTCTGCATCACCTTCCATCACCGCATTGAACACCGTGCGATGTACCTGCGCTGCGGCCTCTGCAGCCAGAGAGAAGGCCAGCTCCATACGCTGCGTGTCCGCAGGCTGGTGCAGTGCGGCTTCCATGCGGTTAAAGGCGTCGATATAGGCCAGCTTGAAGGCCAGCGCCTTCTTGCCCGTAAAGCCCATGGCCAGCAGCGTAAAGCCGTCGCGGGTCAGGCGGTAGGCGGGGTAGGTTTGTCCGTTTTGCTCGTCGGTGACTGAGGTCTCCGCAAAATTGCGGACACCCCCTTCGGGCAACTGCGCGCAGAGATTGCGAATGCCGCGCAACACGTCGTCATGGCGTTTGCCAAAGTGGCTAGCTAGATCGGTGCTGAGAGTGGTGGGGATGCCGTCAACGATGGTGACGGTGGGAAATATAGCCAGTGGGGGCTGAGACATGGTGCTGCTCCTGTTCGAGACTTTTGAAGCCTTATCGCAGCGTTCTTACGCACTGCAATAAGGCGGCCGGGAGGTTAAGAACCTGGGAACAGCCAGGCGGACTTCTTCCCCTTGCGGGTCTTGTATCCGTCGCCCTCCCGGCCATAAATCAACCGTCTGCAAGAGTGCAGGCGTGCAATGTCCGGGCGCAAAAAAACCGCCAACTGTCGGGTGCGGTTCTTCCGCTGTTCCTTAGGAGTTCTTACGCTCCACCTCTTGCGAGGTGTTGCTAGTATACTGCAAATTTGCTTGGAACCAAAGTAGTTAAATATTCAGGTATTTAATTCGAGGCAGTATTTTTTAAAGAAATCTCCGCGAACAACTCGTGCGGCACGTCCATGAGTTGCTTGATACATATATGAATAATAATTGTAAAACTCTGAGCTAGTATCATTTTTATTATTCATTACTTGGCTCTCTAAGTATTCGAGATTGCTTCTAAATTTGGATGGCAATGAATTTAAGTGGGTTGCGATTTCTACGACGAGGGTAAAGAAATTCGATTTTCTGAACCACATTGAATCAACAGGCAAATCTAAGTCTTTTATGATGGCAAATGTCTTAATGAGCAATGCAATCATATGGTCTTTATTTGGATAATCGTCATTTAGGCCGGAAACTTTCGGCTCGACTTCTCTGTCTTGTGCAAAGTACCCACCATTTTCGATGGTTGCCATAACTAAAAGAATGAAATGCAAATCAGCCATCCGTGTGAACTCAGACTCACGAAGGACACCATATTGCTCTAGAGCGATATTCTCTAGAATTGTTTTTGCTGCTTGAATAAAATGCCCATCGTAAACGGCATTATGAATCTCAATATCGTCTAGTTTGAATTTTGTTAAATTTATTCGTCGAAAAATTTCCCTGGTTGTTTCTTCGTCAACTTTTCCTAGATCTCTCATTACGATTTGATAATTAATAAAATTCTCTTTTTGAGATTTACTTAATGATTGGTATGATGGAACTTTGGTTGGTGGGTGCTCGTGCTTTCCTTCGATATAGTTTCGAATTGTAGTTAATCTCTGCTGTCCATCAATAACTAGCCGTGTCGTTCTGAGTTTTTGAACATCAACATCGCCTTCGCAAACATAAATCTCAGGGAACGGTAGACCATTTAAAATGGTGTCTATGAATGCTTCCTGGTGCTCATGAGTCCAGACAAATTTTCTTTGAAAATCTGGACGTAGTGTAAGCTTCCCTTCGTCAATCAGTTGATATACGTCTGCAACTGTTGGGTTTGTAACACTTGGTTTTATTTGTGAAGTCATTGTTGAGTTTCCAGTTGAATTCTGCTTCTTATCGAGCGTAAACCACTCAATGTGTAGTTTTCAAGGTGGGCATAGCTTTTAAATGCCCCCGCTGTTACTTTGTAATTTCCTACCTCTGAATTTCCATGCGAAATAGAGTCAAAAAAGCCAAACCAATCATCCTTTATTTCTCGAATACGAAATGACGTTGGTAGTAGATCAGGTCGCATCCAGCCAATTGCACCATATTCAAGAAAGCGATGATATTGATCTAGTTCCCTAGATGAAACTGTTCGTCTGTTTTCGCGGAGTTCCATCTGGTATCCATGAATAGATGCCATAATTTTATCGTATAAGGCAGAGGATATAATAGCTACGTCAATATCTGAGTCATAGTCGAAAAGTTTATTCTTTCGTGGGCTAAAGCCTAATTTTCCAGATCCAGTAATGAATATCTCGTGGAAATTTATATTGAATTTATCCGCAATTCTTTTTCGAAAATTATAATAAGCATCTTCATTTCCATTAAATACAAACGGAGTTCCGTGCAAACTTCGGCGTCGACAGAAATCCAAAATACTCTCTTCAGTAGTGGAAGCTGCCAGAGCTTGATTAAATTCTTGCATAACCGGTGACATTTGCTTTTAATGTATTTTTGATGATTAATGGATGAATTGAGACTGAACGATCTAGCACTTTAACCGGAATTGTTCATCTCTAGCGGTCTTTCGCTCTCTACGAACCCAATCCAGGTCGTAATATTGGCTGCCCGCACGCCCCATGCTATCCAGCGCTCTGACGCGCTCTTCAAGCCCATCGCAGGCTTGCTTTTTGCTAGGCTCGGCGGGTTGTGCAGGGCGGTTTTGATAGACAACCGTGGGGGCTGCGGTATTGCGTTGGGTTTTGCGCCACTGCGCTTCCGCCTGGGCGACTTTTTGATCCCAGGGCAGGCCGGAGGGCACGGTTTCCGTGCGCTCCAGAAAAGCGTTTTGCTGGCCGCATTGCGCGCTGGACCAGAACAGCCCGCCGCCATGGCCTTTGCACAGATAAACGGTGCTGCCTGAGTGGCCGCTGTGCAGGGTGGTGGTTTTGTCTTCCACCACCTTGCCGCCCTTGCATGCTTCTTGAGAATAGGTATTGCCGCAGCGATAGATGGGCTGCGCTGTGGCGGCGGCCGGCAGCAAAAAGGCTGCGGCGAGGGCGAGCAGAAAATGCATGCAAGGCATTATCTGCAAAATCTGGTTACAAGTGGATTGCCCGTTGTCGCCAGTGAGATGTTGGGTGCACAGGATTGACCTCGCCTGTTAATCGTGGTGACTTATATCGCCATGCTCAAGCGGGGCAGGAAAGCCTTGGTCGCACATAAGCGGGCCGAAGCCCGCGCTTTTATGCGGGTCAGTTGATCGCAAAGCAGTACATCAGTCCGGCGCTGCCGCTTTGTTGGAGCTGCTCGATGCTGCAGCCGCGCGTGCCGTGCGACGAGTTCCACGAGGCATTGGCCACAGGGTCGGGGTTGGTGCCCTTGTGGTCGTGGTGGCCCACGATGGCAGAGCCGCCGTCGCTCCTGGTCCAGTTGCCACAGGTGGTGTCCTTGCCGGGCTCGGGCACGGCCACGGTGCCGTCAGGGCGCGAGCCGGTCAGGATGTCGTGGCGGTTGACCTCATCGCCAAAGCCCGAGACGACTTCGCCTTTCTCGGTCAGCGAGGTGTCCTTGCCGACCTTGGCATTGGGACTGTGCAGGTCGGCCACGCTGGTTGCAATGACCACGCCCTTGGCATTGCGCCACGGCCCGTTGCCGATGCGATCGCGCGCATTCACGGCTGGTTGCCCGTTCAGTGCCGCATTGCTCAGGTAAGCGCGCCAGGTCTTGTTGCCTGCACCTACGCTTGCGGCCAGAGACTGGCAGTAGCGGTCGGCCCCGGCCAGCCCGCCCAGGTCGCCGCCCTTGCCCGGGTTGGTGCTGGTGATGAAGAAGCTCATGGGGTTGCCGCCCGACGACCCCATGGCGCCGCAACCAACAATCAGTGCGGCAGCCGCAAGGGCGGTGCTGGCGGAAAGAACCAGACGACGGGACATGGCAGGCTCCTGAGCAGTGGTGGAGCACGCAGGCTAACGCAACGGGGTGTGAGCGGCAATATGGGCAGTTCCGGGAACCGGGCTCGCCGCCATGGCCTATGTCAGCTGCCTTGCTCGACGGCAAGCGAAAAGCGCGTGCTTTCGCCGCGCTGCGCAGCGTCGCGCGTCAGATAGACCTGCACGCGATAGCTAGCGCCTGGTTCGGTACGGAAGCTGCAGACGTTGGGAGTGGCGGTGCCCTGGCACGGTGGATCTGCGGCGCCGTCCTGGGTGATCTTCATGCGGGTGTTGGGGTTGTCGGTGTCGAGCCGGACGGTCAGCTGCCGATGGGGCCGGGTATCCAGCCCGTATTGCGCAATGCCGTTGCCGGTGATCTGGCCGCTGTACGAGCTGCCGTTGACGCTGCTTGCGCTGGACTGTGCGCTGCTGCTGGACTGGGCCATGGCGCTGCCTCCCAAGAGAAAACCCAGAAGGCCGGCCGCCGCGAGCATGGGGTGTAGGCGTTGCATGCAACTCTCCCGGGTGCGCAGGTCAGGATGGCACGCCGCCTTGCCGGGGGCGGTGGGTGTCGACAGAAGAAAGATTACGCCGGTATGCGCGGCCGTGTCGATGGGCTGGCCGGTTCAGACGTAGACTTTTTCAGTTGCAGCGGAGGGTGGCATGCGCGGGCCCGGTATGGCCAGTGCAGTGACCTGCTAATCAGTTCGCAGTGATCGGCAGCCCTCGGCGAAGCAAACGATGCACGAAGCGATGGCAGTTGGCACAGAGACATTGCAGGTCTTCTAGCCGAGTTTGGTGGTTTTCAGGCATGTGACTCACCTGAACGCGTGCATGGTGAACCTCGATGCAGGCTTCGCCGTGTTCGGAGCCGAAAATCTCGACGGGGTCGGCCTGGCATCTTTCGCAGAATAGCCGGCCATGCTTCTTGATGAAGTCTGCCTTCTTTGCCAGGGCTGCAGCAGGTTTGCGTTCGCGGCCAATGTGCTGCCTTAGCAATTTGCCTCCTTCGGGATAGGTATCGAGAGATATCTCGTTCGTATCAGGATCATTTTCTATGTCTGCCGGCACCATCTCGCCTTTAGGAACGATGTGGTATCCGGCCTCCCGTAGCAGCCGGAAGCATGCCGAGCCCTCGCCGGCAGAAAAGTGTTTCGGCAAGATCTGTCGATGGAGTGCGCGCGCAAGAGCGAGGCCGAAGACTGCTTTCGGAGGAAGGCGCAAACCTTCGTCGGTAATGAGGTCGTAGTCGGTGGATTCTCCGAATTCGTGCAGCGCGCCGTTCAGTAGAGCCGCAATACTCGCAAAGATCAGATCGGGGGTAACCTGTCTCAGTAGTTCGGCCGGAAGGCGCTCGCGGCTGCGTTTGTCCGCGGGGGTATCCGGTACGACGGCGGCAGTGGTAAGCGCCTCTTCCAGAGCTTGCGCAGATGCGGGGGTCAACCGTCGTATCGCTCGCATTGCGTTGCGCTCGACTTTTCCAGGTGCGTGCCGATCCATCGCCACTTGGTCTGCACCGCCTTCGAAGCGCAGACTGGTGACCAGCTCGAGCGATAGCGCGCGAAACGCAAAACTGGTAGCCGAGCTGGCCTCGGGCCAAAGATATTCTTTGGCCTCCCAGGTCACTCCAGGAGGTCGACCCTCGGATGCAGTGGTGATCCGGTCTACCGTGAAGGCTCCAAGTAAGCGCAGGACGCCTCCTGCGATGTTTGTCACATATACACGGTCGCCGGGACTTATCTTGCCGATAAAGTCCGAGCTACCGGCTCCCAATAGTGGGTCACCAGGGACATAGCCATGCCAGCCTGTGGCACCCCAATAGATCGTGAATGCGTTCGCCATCTGCCTCTCTTTTCGCTCACGATCGTAACCGTCCCGGGTCAGCTTCTGGCTGAGGCTGCTGCGCATACCCTGCGGCATTTCGTGACCGGGGATGCTTGTCGTTAGCGCATCAGGGGAGGGGCTGAGTTAATCTTGAACAGAGGTGGCTGCAAGTGTCCTGCGGGATAGGGCGATTCGCACCCGAATCGCGCGCATGCCCGCAAAGCGCTGCGGGGCGCGGCGCCCGGGTGGGTTCAATTCCCGCTAGTCTATTGAGCTGACCCTTGCAATCCGGTTGCAGGGCATTGCGCAATGCAGTCAGGAGCCGGTCTTTACGCCGTCTTGATGCGGTCGCTCCCAATCTCTATCCGCTCTTGACGGGCGAATTTCTACATTTCCTCCATCGTTGGCAGAGCAATGACGTTCTGCGGGAGGAAATGAATGACCACCAACTGGATTGAGATCCTGGCCGCCGTCACGGCGCTAGGGCTGTTTGCCTATCTGGGCTATGCGCTGCTGCGCCCCGAAAATTTCTGAGGTGCTGCCATGCAAGTGCTGCAAGACCTTGTTTTCGTGAGCCTGACGGTCGCCTGCTTTGTCGGCCTGCTGGGCTTTGTACGTGCGCTGACGCGCATCTGAAAGGGAGCACATCATGTGGTTACCCTGGATGGAATTTGCCGCGGTGCTGGCGGTCCTGACGCTGCTGGCCATTCCCATGGGCCAATGGCTGGCGCGCTGCTTTACCAGCGACCATCACACCTGGCTGGAGCGGCTCAGCTACCGCGCCTTGGGCGTGAACCCCGGCGAACACATGGGCTGGCAGCGCTATGGCGCGGCCCTGCTGCTGTCCAACGCGGCCATGATGCTGCTGGGCTATCTGATCCTGCGCCTGCAGGGCTGGCTGCCGCTGAATCCGCTGCAGATCGCGGCCCAGGCGCCCGATCTGGCCTTCAACACCGCGGCCTCGTTTATCAGCAATACCAACTGGCAGGCCTATGCGGGCGAGAGCAGTCTCACCAATGCCACGCAGATGGCGGTCATCACCTTTCTGATGTTTGCCGGTGCCACCACGGGCGTGGCGGCCGGCGCAGGCTTTGTGCGTGGGCTGGCACGCTCCAGCAGCAAGGACATCGGCAATTACTGGGTGGACTATGTGCGCGTGTTCTGGCGCGTGCTGCTGCCGCTGTCGTTTGTGCTGGCCCTGGTCTATGTCTGGCAGGGCATTCCGCAGACGCTGCACACCGAGACCTGGGCCACCACGCTGGAAGGCGCGCGCCAGCAGCTGTTGACGGGGCCCGTGGCCAGCCTGGAAAGCATCAAGCACCTGGGCACCAATGGCGGCGGCTTCTTCAATGCGAATGCCGCCCACCCGTTCGAGAACCCCACGCCGCTGACCAATGTGCTGCATATCCTGGGCATGATGCTGATCCCGGCCAGCATGACCTATGCGTTCGGCTCCATGCTGCTGCGCCGCCGCCAGGGTTGGGTGCTGTATGGCGCCTGCATGGCGATGTTCATAGGCTTTCTGAGCCTGGTGTTCGTGGCGGAGCAGCAAGGCAGCGGCCTGCTGGCGCATGCCGGTGCCGACCAGCAATGGAGCCTCACGCAGAGCGGCGGCAACATGGAAGGCAAGGAGCTGCGCTTCGGCATTGCCGATACCTCCTTGTTCGTGACGGCCACCACGGCGGCCACCACGGGTTCGGTCGATGCCATGCACGATTCGCTCACGCCGCTGGGCGGCATCACGCCGCTGGCGCTGATGATGCTCAACTGCGTGTTCGGCGGCGACGGCGTGGGTCTGATCAACCTGATCCAGTACGCCATCCTCACGGTTTTCCTGGCCGGCATGATGATAGGCCGCACGCCCGAGTTCCTGGGCAAGAAGATCGAGGTGCGCGAGATCAAGCTGGTCATGCTCTCGGTGCTGGCGCAGCCGGCCAGCATGCTGGGCTTCACGGCGCTGGCCCTGCTCTGGCCCGACGCTTCCTCCAGCCTCAACAACCACGGCCCGCACGGCTTCTCCGAGATTCTCTATGCCTATGCCTCGGCCACGGCCAACAACGGCTCGGCCTTCGCGGGGCTGAACGCCAACACGCCGTTTTTCAACGTCACGCTGGGCCTGGCCATGATCGTGGGGCGCTTTCTCACGCTGCTGCCCATGCTGGCCGTGGCCGGCAGCATGGCGGCCAAGACCACGGTGCCTGCGGGCCCCGGCACTTTCCCCACGGCCTCGCCGCTGTTCATGGGTCTGCTCGTGTTCGTGGTGCTGGTGGTGGGCGGCCTCACCTTCCTGCCGGCGCTGGCCCTGGGGCCCATCGTCGAACACCTTCAAATGCTGGTCGGACAGCTCTATGCATGACACCCCCCTGAGTCGCTTCGCGCCTTCCCCCCCGCTCTCGCATGGCTGGGCCATGCGGGCAGGGAGACGCAGCCCTCGCTGCGGGGCGGCCCTTGCTCGGCTGCCCTTACATGGAGGGCGCGTGCTTCAGGCGCTACGGGCGGTGCCAGGAATTACAGATAAATCCGTTGGAAGCAAGATCATGAAATCCTCTTCTCTTTCTATCTCCACTCCTGCGACTTTGGTGGCGGATGCCGAAGCATCTCCAGCCTCCTGGAGCCGCCTCGCGGCCAGCAGCGTGCGCGCGGCCGTGGCCGTGATGCTGGTGGCCGGCATTGCCTATCCGCTGGCGACCACCGGCGTGGCCCAGGCCCTGTTGCCGCATACAGCCAACGGCAGCCTGATAGAGCGCAACGGCCTGGTCGTGGGCTCGGCGCTGATAGGCCAGCAGTTCGCGGGCCCCGCCTATTTCCACGGGCGGCCCAGCGCCACGACGGCGCCCGATCCCGCCAAGGAAGGCGCCAGCGTGGCTGCCCCCTATAACGCCGGCCAGTCCGGCGGCAGCAACCAGGGGGCCACGCACAAGGATCTGGCCGAGACGGTAGCCGCCCGCGTGGCGCAGTACCGCGAGGGCAACGGCCTGGCCGCCGATGCCCCGGTTCCGGTGGATGCGGTGACTGCTTCGGCCTCGGGGCTGGACCCGCATATCTCGGTGGCCAACGCCGTGCTGCAGCTGCCGCGTGTGGCTCGGGAACGCAATCTGTCGCAAGAGCAGGTGCGGCATCTCGTGGAGCAGAACACGCAGGGGCGCACCCTGGGCCTGCTGGGCGAGCCGCGTGTGAACGTGCTGCAACTGAACCTGGCGCTGGATGCGCTGCAGTCCGCCGCAAAGGAGTAAGCCATGAACAGCCATAAAGTAAAGGCAGGCGCCAGCCTGTTCGAGCCTCGCCTGGTGCGCGAGGCCCTGCTCGACGCGGTGCGCAAGCTCTCGCCGCGCACGCAGTGGGCCAATCCCGTGATGTTCGTGGTCTATCTGGGCGCCATCCTGACCACGCTGCTGTGGTTGCAGGACCTGCGCGAGCCTGCGTCTGCCGCAGACAACGAAGGCGCAGGTTTTGCGCTGGCGATTGCGCTGTGGCTGTGGTTCACGGTGCTGTTTGCCAACTTCGCCGAAGCTCTGGCCGAAGGCCGCAGCCGCGCCCAGGCTGCCAGCCTGCGCAGCATGAAGCGCGATACCGTGGCCAAGGTGCTGCTGCAGCCGCATTTCGGCAGCTCCTGGATTCCGGAGCGCGCCAGCGATCTGCGCAAGGGCGTGGTCATCTTCGTGGAGGCCGGCGACACGATTGCGCTGGACGGCACGGTGATCGAGGGCGTGGCCTCGGTGGACGAAAGCGCCATCACCGGCGAATCGGCCCCCGTGATCCGCGAGGCCGGCGGCGACTTCTCCTCGGTCACGGGCGGCACACGCGTGCTGTCGGACTGGCTGGTGGTGGAAGTCACGGTGAACCCTGGCGAGTCCTTCCTGGACCGCATGATCTCCATGGTCGAATCGGCCAAGCGCCAGAAGACGCCCAACGAGCTGGCGTTGACCATTCTGCTCGTGGGCCTGACGCTGGTCTTTCTGATGGTCATCGTGACCCTGTGGCCGTTCTCGGCCTTTGCCGTGGGGCAGGCGGGCGCGGGTTCTGTGGTCGGTATTGCCGTGCTGGTGGCCCTGCTGGTGTGCCTGATTCCCACGACCATCGGCGGTCTGCTGTCGGCCATCGGCGTGGCCGGCATGAGCCGCATGATGCAGGCCAATGTGATCGCCACTTCGGGCCGCGCCGTGGAGGCCGCGGGCGACGTGGACGTGCTGCTGCTGGACAAGACCGGCACCATCACGCTGGGCAACCGCCTGGCCAGCGACTTCGTGCCGGCGCCCGGGGTGTCGGTGCAGCAGCTGGCCGAGGCTGCACAGCTGGCCTCGATTGCCGACGAGACGCCCGAGGGCCGCAGCGTGGTAGCCCTGGCCCGGGAGCGCCACGGTCTGGCCGAGCGCAACGCTACCGAGCTGCAGGCCGAGTTCGTACCCTTTACCGCGCAGACGCGCATGAGCGGCGTGGACCTGTCCACCCCTCAGGGGCCGCGCCATTTGCGCAAGGGGGCAGCCGATGCGGTGCGGCGCCATGTCGAGGCCTTGGGCGGGCAGTTCCCCGCCGCCGTATCGCAGGCGGTGGACAATGTCTCGCGCAAGGGCAGCACACCGCTGGCGGTGGCCGACGGAGCCCGCGTGCTGGGTACGATCGAGCTCAAGGACGTCGTCAAGCCCGGCATGCGCGAGCGCTTTGCCGAGCTGCGCCGCATGGGTATCCAGACCGTGATGGTCACGGGCGACAACCCGTTGACGGCAGCGGCCATCGCCGCCGAGGCCGGCGTGGACGACTACCTGGCCGAGGCCACGCCCGAGGACAAGCTGCGCCTGATCCGCAGCCACCAGGCCGCGGGCCGCCTGGTGGCCATGACCGGCGACGGCACCAACGATGCCCCGGCCCTGGCCCAGGCCGACGTGGCCGTGGCCATGAACAGCGGCACCCAGGCGGCCAAGGAGGCCGGCAACATGGTGGACCTGGACAGCAACCCGACCAAGCTCATCGAGGTGGTGGAAACCGGCAAGCAGATGCTGATGACGCGCGGTGCGCTGACCACCTTCAGCATCGCCAACGACGTGGCCAAGTATTTCGCCATCATTCCGGCCGCCTTCGTGGGCACCTATCCGCAGCTGGCTTCGCTCAACGTGATGCAGCTGCACAGCGCCGACTCGGCGATCCTGAGCGCCGTGATCTTCAACGCACTGATCATCATCGCCCTCGTGCCCCTGGCCCTGCGCGGCGTGCGCTACCGCGCCGTGGGCGCGGCCGCGCTGCTGCGCCAGAACATGCTGATCTACGGCCTGGGCGGTCTCATCGTGCCGTTCGTGGGCATCAAGCTCATCGACATGTTCCTCACGGTTCTGGGCCTGGTTTGAGCGCTGCCGCTACGGCCCTGCTGGCAGGGGCTGTAGCGGGTGCTTGCCCTTTCTCCTCATGGTTCTTCGGGCTCCCCCTGCAGGGAAGGGGGAGTCCTGTCTCTTGTTTCTCCATCATGTGCAAATCTTTCCAAGAATCTTTCGCGGCTTCACGTGTGACTTCGCATGTATCTTCCCGCGTCCTGGCAGTGGCGGCGTTGCTGGCCGTATCTGGATTTCTGTTGCCGCACATCGCGGCAGCTCAGGAAAAACCGGACCGGGCCGCCATGCCTGAAGCAGTGCAGGTCAAGGCGCAGGCCGGTCTGCCCATCACCGGCAGCCTGAGCCTGCTGTCCGACTACCGCTTTCGCGGCATCTCGCAAACCTGGGGCGCCGCCGCCGTGCAGGGCGGGGTGGAGCTGGCGCTGCCGCGGGGCTTTTATCTGGGCACCTCGTTGACCAACGTGTCCACCCACAGCTATGGCCGCGGCGAAGGGCTGGAGAACGATATCTATGGCGGCTGGCGCGGCGATGTGGCGCCCGGCTGGCAGCTGGATGCCGGCCTGCTGCACTACCGCTACCCGGGCGCAAGGCTGGCAACGCCGGACGGCGGCAGCAAGCGCTTTGACACCACGGAAGCCTATCTGGGCGCCACGCATGGTGGCTTCAACATCAAATGGTCGCTGGCGCTGACGCCGTATTTCGGCCTGCGCGAGAGCACGGCCGGCTCGGCCTTTGCCACGGCGCTCGCACCGGCGGGCAGCAGCCGGGGCAGCCAGTACCTGGACCTGAACTACCAGCATCCGCTGGGCGGCTGGGCCACGCTGGGCGTGCATGGCGGCTATACCCTGGTGCGCAACTACGGCGAGGTTTCCTACGCCGACTGGCGTGTGTCCCTGGCCAAGACCTGGGGGGTGTGGACGGCATCGGCGGCCTGGGTGGGGACATCGGCCGATGCCCGCTACTACAGCGCAGCCAACAGCGAGGGGCGCCTGCGCAGCCTGGGGCGCAGCGGCCTGGTGCTGGGCCTGAGCGCGGGCTTCTGAGCCGTGCATCTGCCTTTTTCCCCGCCCGCCAGTGATACGCTGATGACCCGATGCCCATGACCCATTCCCCACCGCTTGCCCCGCGCCCCGATCCCGACGCGCTGGTCGCCCAGCTGCAGGCCGAGCAGCAGCTTGCCGCGCGCGGCAAGCTGCGCATTTACTTCGGCTCCAACGCCGGCGTAGGCAAGACCTATGCCATGCTGGCGGCTGCGCAGCGCGAACGCCAGGCAGGGCACGAAGTGCTGGTGGGCCTGGTGGAAACGCATGGCCGGGCCGAGACCGAGCAGCAGCTGCACGGCCTCGAACAGTTGCCGCGCCGGCATCTGCCCTACCAGGGGCGGCAATTGTCCGAGTTCGATCTCGATGCCGCGCTGCGGCGCCATCCCGAGATACTGCTGCTGGACGAACTGGCGCACAGCAATGTGCCGGGCGCCCGCCATCCCAAGCGTTGCCAGGATGTGGAGGAACTGCTGGCTGCCGGCATCAATGTCTGGACCACGCTCAACGTGCAGCACCTGGAAAGCCTCAACGATGTGGTGGGCGGCATCGTGGGCATCAAGGTGCATGAAACCGTGCCAGACCGGATTTTCGACAACGCCGACGAAGTCATCGTGGTCGACATCCCGCCCGAGGAGCTGCTCAGGCGCCTGAAGGCGGGCAAGGTCTATCCGCTGGAGCAGGCCGAGCGCGCCTCGCACAATTTCTTCCGCCTGGGCAATCTGCTGGCGCTGCGCGAGCTGGCGCTGCGGCGCACGGCCGACCGTGTCGACGAGGATATGCGCGACTACCGGCGCGAGCGTTCCATCGGCGATGTCTGGCCTGCACGCGAGCGGCTGCTGGTGGGTGTGGGCGGCCACGCCGGCGACGATGCGCTGGTGCGTCAGGTCGCACGCCTGGCGCGGCGGCTGGAAGCCGACTGGATGGTGGTCTACGTGGATGCGCCCGAGCGCCAGCACCGGCCACGCCGGGCGCAGGAGGGCGTGCTCAAGACCCTGGCCCTGGCCGCGCGCCTGGGGGCCGACACGGCCACGATTCCCGGCGCCAACGTGGCGCAGGCCCTGGTGGCCTTTGCGCGCGAGCGCAATGCCAGCCACCTGGTGCTGGCCCGCATGCCGCGCCGCGTGTCGCGCTGGCTGCCCTGGACGGCGACCAGCCTGCCCGAGCAGATTGCGCGGCTGGACCCGGGGCTGGATGTATTGGTGCTGTCTCCGCCGTTACCCAAAAATGAGAGCGCTGTGCGCAAGCCCATCGCGGATCGCAAGCCGATTGCATGGGTTGGCTATGCGGGTGCGACCCTGGCCTGCTTTGCCGCCACCGCGGTGGCCGAGCTGCTGTTGCAGGTGTTCGAGCCGGCCAACGTCGTCATGCTGTTCCTGCTGGTGGTCGTGCTCTCGGCCCTGCGCTGGGGGCGCGGACCCGGCGCATGGGCCGCCTTGCTGGCCGTGCTTTGCTTCGACTACTTTTTCGTGCCGCCGCGCGACTCCTTCTCGGTCAACGACACGCAATACCTGTTCACCTTCAGCCTGATGCTGGGCGTGGCGCTGGTCTGCGGCCAGCTCATGGCGCGGCTGCGCCACGAGGCGCGCGTGGCGGCCGAACGCGAGCGGCGCGCCGGGGCGCTGGCGCGGCTGGCACGCGACCTGTCGGGCGCACTCACGCAGGAGCAGGTGGCGCAAATTGCGCTGACCACGGTTTCGGGGGTGTTCGATGCGCAGGCGGGCCTGCAGCTGCCCGACGCCCAGGAGAACCTGCACGCCGTGGCCGGCAGCCAGGGCGTGATGGATGCCAGCATTGCGCGCTGGAGCATGGAGCACGGCCAGCCGGCCGGGCAGGGGACGGACACGCTGCCCGCATCGCCGGCCCTGTATGTGCCGCTGATGGCGCCGGTGCGCGTGCGCGGCGTGCTGGTGCTGCAGCTGCGCAAGCCCCGGCAGCTGGATGTGCCGGAGGAGCGCCGGCTGCTGGATGCCTGTGCCAGCCAGATTGCGCTGGCGCTGGAACGCGTGCACTTCGTCGAGGTGGCGCAGCAGACCCAGGTGGCCATGGAAGGCGAGCGGCTGCGCAACACCCTGCTGTCGGCCGTGTCGCACGATCTGCGCACACCGCTGACCGGCATCCTGGGCGCTGCCCAGGCGGCCCTGCCGCGGGTACCGGCGGGCCCGGCGGCGGACATGCTGGTGCAGATCCGCGATCAGGCACAGACGCTGCAGCAACTGGTGGACAATCTGCTGGCCATGGCGCGCCTGCAGCAGGGCGGCGTGCACCTCAAGCGCGAGTGGCTGCCCGTCGAGGAACTGGCGGGCAGCGCGCTGCGGCAGATGCACGACCGCCTGGCGGCACATGTGGTGCGCACCGATCTGCCCACCGGGCTGCCGTTGCTGCATGTGGATGCGGTACTGATGGAGCGCGTGCTGGTCAATCTGCTGGACAATGCCGCCAAGTACACTCCGCCCGGAACGACGCTGGCGCTGACCGGCCAGGTGCAGCACGGGCCCGACGGCGATGTCTGTCTGCTGACGCTGCAGGACGACGGCCCGGGCCTGCCCCGGCATCTGGATGCGGACATGCTGTTCGAGCCCTTCACCCGGGGTGTGGTCGAGTCCACGGTCTCCGGCATGGGCCTGGGGCTGACGCTGGCGCAGCGCATCGTCGAAGCCCATGGTGGGCGGCTGGAGGCCGCCTCGGCCCACCCCGGGCCGGGTACGATCTTCACCATCCGCCTGCCCGTTCCGGAACAACCCGCGCTGGATGACTGAACCGACTTTCCCATGACTGCCGCCCACCGCGTTTTACTGATCGAAGATGACCTGGCGATACGCCGCTTTGTCCGCCTGGCCCTGGAGGACGAAGGCTGGCAGGTGTTCGAGGCGGAGACGGCACGGCGCGGCCTGATCGAGGCGGCCAGCCGCCAGCCCGATGTGGTGGTGCTGGACCTGGGCCTGCCCGATGCCGACGGCAAGAGCGTGATTGCGGAACTGCGCAGCTGGAGTCCCTTGCCCGTGCTGGTGCTGTCGGCGCGGGACCGAGAGGAGGAAAAGGTCGCAGCCCTCGATGCCGGTGCCGACGACTACCTGACCAAGCCCTTTGGCGTGCCCGAGCTGCTGGCGCGGCTGCGCGTGCTGCTGCGCCGGCGCCAGCAATTGCCGGCCGAGGCTGCGCCATCCAGCCGCGCGCGCTTCGGTGAAGTGGTGGTCGATCTGGCCACGCACGAGGTGCGGCGGGGAGCGCAGGCCGTGCATCTCACCCCCATAGAGTTCCGCCTGCTGGCGGCGCTGATTGCCGGGCAGGGCCGGGTGCTGACGCACCGCCAGCTGCTGCTGCAGGTCTGGGGGCCGGAATATCTGGACCGGCCCCACTATCTGCGCGTGCACATGGCCAATCTGCGCCAGAAGATAGAGGCCGACCCGGCCCAGCCGCAGCATCTGCAGACCGAGCTGCAGGTGGGCTACCGGCTGGTGGGCCTGGCGCTGCAGGCGCAGTAGCCGATCCAAGGACCGTGCAGGCAGGCGCTAGAAGGCGCCGGATTCCGGTTTGACCCAAGTCAAGAATGCGCGCGGCGGGAGCAGGATTCCTCATCAACGCATGCGAAATGAATTAGATTGCTCTCCTCAACAAAAAACTTTCGCGGCTGCTTGCTGCAGCCGCTATTGAAAAATCACCCATCGGGAGAGGTAATGCGCAAATCCTTGGCGGCTCTTTTTCTGTCCCTGGCCTGTGGTGGGGCCGCACTGGCTGAAGGGGTGCCGGAGATCAGCCAGTCCGTGCTGAGAAGCGCACTGGCAGAAAAGCTCAAAGGCCATGGCATAGCCGATATCAAGAATCTGGAAGTGTTTGAAGACAAGAAGGAAAAGGGAGCCTTCCATATCTGCGGTGAAGTCAAGACGGATTCCAGCGAGGGGTATACGCCTTTTTTTGCCTTTATCGTTTCCATGGAAAAGTACGCCATCATGGATCTGTCCGCCGATTCGCCCAAGCTGTGCGCGATCAGCCGCAATGGCGGGCTTTGAGCGCCATCCCCGGCTCCCGCGCCAGCAGGGTGCAGCGGCACGGTAAGTGGACTGCCGTCGCCTTTGCGGCAGCTGAGCGTTCCGGCGGAACTCTTCGGTCCGACGGTTTGCAGCCATGCGCAGGCTCGGCTCAGCGGACGGGCATGCCGGGCAGGCGGAGTGCGCGTGCCGGATGAAGCAACGGTCGTTGCCCTCGGCGGTCCGCACCGATCTGCGCACCTGCCCGAGACTCAGAACATCATGCGCAGGCCCATGTCGAAGCCCAGGGCGCCAGCCGGCCGCATGCCGCCCGTGGTGACATAGGAGGGCTGGGGCATGATGATCGGGCTGCTCACGACCAGCGGCGTGGCGCCCATGATGCCGGGATTGTTCTGGCCGTTGCCCACGCTGATGCGCGAGATGGTGGTGTATAGCGCCGTGCGCTTGGACAGGTTGTGCACATAGCCCAGCGCCAGCTTGTTGACGGACGAGTCGCCCGTGCCCTGGCCGCTCCTGAACTGCACACGCGAATAGGAGGCGCGCACCATGTGGACCCCCACCGGAATGGTGATGCCGGCCAGGAGACCCTGGTAGCGGTCGCTGACGGGGGCGAGCGTGGCAGCGTCATGGCGCTCGTTGCGCACGTCGGACCATTCGCCGAAGACCTTGGCGGAGCCGAAATCGTAGCTTCCACCCAGGTTCAGCGACTTGATCTTTTCGGCGCTGGCGCCGGCATTGCCCAGCGTGCTCTCGCCGTAGGCCACGGCCACGTCGGTCGGGCCGCCGGCCCAGCCCAGGCGCGCGCCCGCATAGCGGCCGCGCTGGCTGGAGTTTTCCGCGAAGGCATACATGGCCTGGCCGTACACGCCGCCCAGGCCTGCGGGCAGGTGGTAGCCGATGGTATTGCTGGCGCGCAGATAGTTGTCGGTGCCGGCCGAGAGGCCGCCGCCCAGCAGCCGGTCCGTGAGGCTGCCCGTGCTCTGGGTGGCCAGCGCGCGGGCCGTGGCCAGATTGCTGTTGACCACGGCAATCAGGTTGAGGCCCACGCCGTTGGAGGTGAAGGGATCGAACGCCCAGTCGTTCAGGAAGGAGGGCGTGTGGTCGCGCCCCAGGCGCAGCTCGCCCAGCCGGCCCGAGAGGCTGACCGTGGAGCGGCGGCCGAAGTTCAGCGCGCCGCCCCCGGTGTCGTTGGTGACCGGGGCTTCCAGCCACATGCCGGCCGCAAGGCCGCCGCCGAGGTCTTCCGTGGCGCGGATGCCGATGCGGCTGGCGAGATTGCCCGACGGCGACAGCGCCCAGGTGCTCTGCCGGACCGAGCGCGCGGGGCCCGCATCCCATGATTCGCTGCGCACGCTGTAGCGGCTGATGCTCGCGTCCATGACGCCGAACAGGGTGACCGAGGTTTGCGCGCAGGCAGTGCCGGTGGCGAGCAGCGTGCAAAGGCTGAGGGAACAGAAGGCAAGGCGTTGCATGAGTCATGTCTCCATTTCGTTATAGGTGGTGACGCGGTGGGGTCCGCGTGACTGCACTCTAGGAAAGGAGCCGCGGCGCCCTTTGGCAATCCATGCCAGATGCTGTGCACTTCATGCCATCGGCGGGGGCAGCAACTCAGGGTTGCAACGGATTTGTCCCAACAAAGCAAGTTCATGTCCCGGTAAAGCAAATCAGCGGCGCGGTGGCTCCGGATACTGAGGATGTGTTGACAATCTCCTCGCGCCGCAAAGCGACGGACCCGAAGGGGGGACGCCATCGGGCGATTTCTTCGCGCCGGCTCCTGCTTGCACCGTGGTGCAAGCTGCGAGCCGCCGCTTCGAACTCATCCCGATTGCGCTCCAGCCCGGCGGCGTGGAGACCGTCAACGTTCTGAAGCCAAGCCAACCAAGAACGGAGACATGGATATGAAGCGACGAACCCTGGCGCTGCTTGCAGGCTGCGCTCTGGCCTGCGGTGCGGCCTGGGCCGCCCAGCCGATCAAGCTCATCGTGCCCGCGCCGCCGGGCGGCACCATGGACATCGTGGCCCGCGTGGTGGGGCAGCAGCTGTCCAGCGACACCGGCCAGACCGTGGTGGTGGAGAACAAGCCCGGCGCGGGCGGCATGATCGGCATGCAGGCCCTGCTGTCGGCCCCAGCGGACGGGCAAACGCTGCTGGTCGGCGCGAGCAATCTGCTGGCCGAGATTCCCCACGTCATCAAGACCTCGTTCGACCCGCTCAAGGACGTCGTGCCCGTGGCCTCGTTCGCCCGTTCGGGCGTGGTGCTGGTGACGGCCGCCAGCTATCCCGCGCAGGATTTCCAGAGCCTGCTGGCGCAGCTCAAGACCCGCAAGGGCCAGACCAGCTTTGCCAGCTACAGCCCCGGAACCGTGTCGCAATACGCGGGCCTGGTGCTCAGCGACAAGGCGGGGCTGGACATGCAGCACGTGGGCTACCCCGGTTCGCCGCCGGCGCTGCAGGCCGTGCTGGGCGGCCAGGTGGACGTCATGTTCGACGGCATGCTCACTTCGGTCCCCCTGATCAAGGCCGGCAAGCTGCGGGCCTATGCCTTCTCGGGGCCGCAGCGCTCGCGCCACCTGCCCAATGTGCCGACCACGACCGAGCTGGGCTATCCCGACCTGCAGTTCCGGGGCTGGGTGGGCCTGATCGCCCCGGCCAGGCTGCCTGCCGACGTGCTGGCCCGCCTGCACATCGCCATCGAGAAAGTGGCCAAGGCGCCCGCGGTGCAGCAAAAGCTCTCCGATGTGGGCCTGGAGCCCGAGGTCATCACCGATACGGCCGCGCTGCAGCGCGAAACCCGGGCCATGTCCGAGCGCAACGCCGGCATCGTCAAGAAATACGGCATCACCGTGAACTGAGAGCGTGTTCGCGATCTCCTCGCGGGTGTACAGGCGCGGAGCCGGGCGGTCTGCTTTGTTGCAAATCCTCGCAATAGCACAGCTATTGCTGCGGTTCGCGCCTGGCAGCCCATCCCGATCCGCATCTGCACTCCTTCACGATAGATCGTGAACACGCCCTGAACCCCGCACAGGAGACAAGGGCCATGCACATCCGACAACTCACCCCGGCCATAGGCGCCGAAATCTCGGGAATCCACCTGGGCGAAGCCGCGCGCAGCGCGGAGCGGTTCGCGGAGATCCGCTCCGCGCTGCTCAAGCACCGCGTGCTGTTCTTCCGTGGCCAGGACATCACGCGCGCCGAGCACGTGGCTTTCGCGCGCTGCTTCGGTCCGCTCGAAGACCATCCTGTGGTCGGCAGCGACCCCGACCACCCGGGCCTGGTGCGCATCTACCGCAGCGACAACCCGCACAGCTATGAGAACGTCTACCACTGCGATGGCCTGTGGCGCCCGAACCCGGCCATGGGTGCGGTGCTGCGCTGCATAGAGTGCCCTGAGATCGGCGGCGACACCATCTGGGTCAACATGGTCAAGGCCTACGAGGAGCTGCCGGACTATGTCAAGGACCAGATCGCCAATCTGCGCGCCAAGGCCAGCATCGAGCACAGCTTCGGCGCGGTGATGACGCCCGAGGCGCGCGCCAGGCTGGTGGCCGAACACCCCGCCGCTGAGCACCCCGTGGTGCGCACCCACCCCGAGACGGGCGAGAAGGTACTGTTCGTGGGCGCGGGCTTCACCTCGCACTTCGTCAACTGGAGCACGCCCGACAACGTGCGCCACGGCATCGACAAATCGCCCGGCGCGTCGCTGCTGCTCAACTACCTGACCAGCCGCGCCAGCATCCCTGAATACCAGGTGCGCTGGTCGTGGAAGCCGGGCGACATCGTGGTCTGGGACAACCGCAGCACCCAGCACTATGCCTGCAACGACTACTTCCCCGCGCCGCGCAAGATGGAGCGCGCGGGGATCGTCGGCGACATTCCGTATTGATCAAAAACCATAGCTTGCAGCGCTTGTAAGACGGGCGCTAAAGGCCTATTTCATTCAAATATTCTCTTTGGAGCGCAGCCATGAACTTCCTCGACGGCCACCTGTTCCCCGAAAACCAGCAGCCCCTGATCATCACCGCCGCACCCTATGCGCCTGGCTGGCTGCCATCCGACTTTCCCGAAGACATTCCGGTCACCATGGAAGAGCAGATCCAGAAGGCCGTGGACTGCTACAACGCGGGTGCGACGGTGCTGCACCTGCATGTGCGCGAACTGGACGGCAAGGGCAGCAAGCGCCTGTCCAAGTTCAACGAGCTGATCGCCGGCGTGCGCAAGGCCGTGCCGGAAATGATCATCCAGGTGGGCGGCTCCATCAGCTTCGCCCCCGAGAACGAGGGGGCGGCCGCCAAGTGGCTCAGCGACGACACGCGCCACATGCTGGCCGAGCTGGAGCCCGTGCCCGACCAGGTGACGGTGACCGTGAACACCTCGCAGATGAACGTGACCGAACAGGCCGAGGATGCGGACTTCAAAGGCACCTCGCGAGAGATCCCGGCCATCTTCAACGCCTACAAGGAAATGACCGTGCCCTCGCAGCCCGGCTGGGTCGAGGAGCACATCCGCCGCCTGACCAGGGCCGGCATCCAGAGCGCCTTCCAGTGCTACAACATCAACAGCTTCGAGTCGGTGGAGCGGCTGATGCGCAAGGGCGTGTACATGGGCCCGCTGGTGCTCAACTGGGTGGCCATCGGCGGCGGCATGGACGCGCCCAGCCTCTACAGCCTGGCCAACTTCGTGCGCGCCGTGCCCGACGGCGCGGTGCTGACGGTGGAGAGCAACGTGCGCAACGTGCTGCCCGTGAACATGTGGGGCATCGCCGCCGGTCTGCACGTGCGCTGCGGCACCGAGGACTGCCTGTGGAACCAGAAGCGCAGCGCCAAGGCCAGCACGGTGTCGCAGATCGAGCAGCTGGTGCGCATCTCCGAGGAGTTCGGCCGCCCCATCGCCACCGCCAAGGAGGCGCGCGAGATCAGCCAGATCGGCGTGTTCTACGACAGCGTGGAAGAAAGCCTGGCCGCCAACGGCTTCGCGCCCAACCGCAACGGCGGCAACCAGGGCTTTCTGCGCAAGGTTTTCACGGCCTGACCGCCATGACGCAGGCAGCAACGCTTTCGGTCGAAGTGTGGTTCGACCTGGTCTGCCCCTGGTGCTGGATAGGCAAGCACCACCTGGACCAGGCCGTGCAGTGCCTGCGCCGGACCGACCCCGGCCTGCAGGTGCAGACCACCTGGCATTCCGTGCAGCTGATTGCGCAGGTGCCGCCGCAGGGATTGCCTTTCGATGCCTTCTACGAGCAGCGCCTGGGCAGCCGCGAGGCGGTGCTGGCGCGCCGGGCGCAGGTGCAGGATGCCGCCCGCCGCGCGGGCGCGCCCATCGACTACACGCGCATCACCGTCTTCCCGAACACCGCCGATGCGCATCGCCTGCTGGCCGCCGGTCGGGCGCAACTGGCGGCCGAGGCCTTCGACGCCTTGCTAGCGCGCCTGTTCGAGGGCTATTTCACGCGCGGCGAAAACCTGGGCGATGCGGATGTGCTGACGGCCATCGCGGCCGAACAGGGTGTCGATCCGGCCGGCCCTTTTGCCCAGGAAGAACCGGCAATGGAAGCTGCCGCGCAGGGCGTACCCTTCTTCGTGTTCAACCGCGCCTATGCGCTGTCCGGCGCCCAGCCGGCCGACATGCTATGGAGCGCCATGCGCCGGGTGATCGGCCGGGGGATCGCCCTGTCCGGCCAAGGCAATCGCATCTAAATCAGCCCTTTTTGCCGGTTTTAGAGACAGAGGCCGGGGCGAGTCCCGGTCTCTGCCGCCGGCGGCACACACGGAAGTACGCCCAGACACTGCCTTGTTTTTACTGAAAATTTAGATGCGATTGCCCTTCCTGTCCGGCCCGCTGTCTGCGCCAGTCTGAGACGCTGGCGCCGAAGCTGGCCCGGAACCAGTGGCAAAAGCTGCTGGGTATGGAAAAGCCCAGCAGGCTGGCCACTTCGCCCAGGGGCAGATTGCTTTCCTGCAGATGGCGCAGCGCCAGCTCGGTACGGATGCGGTTGAGCAGCTCCGAGAAGCTCTGCCCTTCGGCGCTCAGGTGCCGGTGCAGCGTGCGCCGGTCCACGCCCAGGTGCCGCGCCACCTGCTGGGCCGTGCAGCGGCCACCGGGCAGCAAGGCCACGATCAGCTCCGTGCAGGCGGCCTGCATGCCTTCGGTGCGGCGGTCCAGTGCGGTTTCGAGGTAGTCGCGCGCAAAGCGCGCCACGCCGGGGTCGCCCTGCGTGCGCAGCAGCTGCAGATCGGCCAGCGAGCAGACCATGCCGTTCCAGGCCTGGTCGAACAGGGGCGAAAGGCCAAAAAAGGCGCGGTGCGCGGCCAGGTCCGCCGGCGCCCGGTGCATGAAGCTCACCTGCAGCGGCCTCCACTGCGGGCCTATCAGCTCGCGCAGGATGCGGAACATCATGGCGACCGTCAGCTCCATGGACTGGCGGGTCGCCAGGCCCGCAATCGGCATCAGCTCCTGGCGGATGAGCACATTGGCGCCGGCGTCCTCGATGCGCACGATCATGCCGGCGCTGAGCAGCTTCAGGTAGCGGCACAGGCTGTCCAGCGCCTGGCGCGGCGTGGGCTCGTCCTTGAGCACCAGGCTGATGGGGCCCAGGTCGGAAAAGCTGCGCCGCGCCGCCAGCCGCAGCGCAAAGTCCTCCACGCCCGTGGTGCGGGCCGCGGTTTCCAGCAGCACGCGCACGCTGTGGATGGGGATGCGGGTTTCCGGGTTGTCCAGCAGGCGCGCCGACAGCCCGGCCGCGCGCAGCAGGGTGGACGGATCATGGCCCAGCGAGCGCATCAGGTCGGCATAGCCGCCAAGGCTGGCGCTTCGGATCAGACGGCTGCTGCTCGGTGGCATGCCCATGGTGCGGCCTCCTTGCATTCCTTCATCAATGCGGCCAGCGCAGCAACGCCAGGGCCAGCCCGGCCAGAAAGACCGTCTCGCCCACCATCAGCACCACGGGCCTGAGCCCCACGGTGGCCAGCTCGCGCAGCTGGGTCTTCATGCCGATGGCGGCCATGGCCGCCACCAGCAGCCAGCCGGAGAGGCCGCTGCCCGCCTGGGCCAGGGCCTTGGGCAGCCAGCCCGTGCTGTTGAGCGCCACCAGCGCCGCGAAGCCGACGGCGAACCAGGGCAGCAGCGGGGGGCGGGGACCGTCGCCGGCACGGCCCGTGGCGCGCGTGAAGGCCACGGCGAACAGGATGACCGGCAGCAGCGTGGCCACACGCATCAGCTTGACCAGCGTGGCCGTGTCGCCGACTTGCTGGGACATGCCGTAGCCCGCGCCCACCACCTGGGCCACGTCATGGATGGTGGCGCCCAGGAAAATGCCGGCCGTCTGCGTGTCCAGCCCCAGGGAGCGTGCCAGCATGGGGTAGAGAATCATGGTGAAGGTGGACAGGGCCGAAACGCCCACCACGGTGAACAGCGTGGCCCGCTCCTTGAGCGGGTGCGGCGGCAGCGCCGCCGACAGCGCCAGGGCCGCCGAGGCGCCGCAGATGGCCGTGGCGCCGCCGCTGAGCAGGCCGAACAGGATGTTGAAGCCCATCAGCCTGGCCACGATCATCGACAGCCCGATGGTCAGCACCAGCGACACGGCGACCACCAGCACCGGCTGCCAGCCCAGCGACACCACCTGCGCGCCCGTGATGCGCAGGCCCAGCAGCGCCACGCCCCAGCGCAGCAGCTGGCGCGCGGTGAACTCTATGCCGGGCTTGCATGGCCCCTGGCCGGACAGGAAGTTCATCGCCATGCCCAGCATCAGCGCGAACAGCATCACGGGTGCGCCGTAGTGCTGCGACAGAAAGGACGCGGCGGCAGCGACCACGGCGCAGGCGATCACGCCGGGAAACAGCGCGCGGCTGCGGGCAATGGCATGGTTCATGGGGTCTGCCCCCGGAGGGATGTATTGCAGGCGCCGGCGGCTTCCTCGGCCTGGACCTGGTCGCGGATGCGCTGTACGTCGGCTTCATAGCTGCGCGCGGCGACCAGAAAGCACAGCGCGGCCAGTATCGAGAACGCGGGCATGGCTGCCATGGCCCGGGGCAGGGTCCATGCGTCCGACAGCATGCCGGCAATGAAGGGGCCGGCTGCCAGGCCGAACAGATTGAGGAAGAAGGCCAGTACCGCGCTGCCGGTGGCGCGTATGCCAGGGTGAATGACGTCGATCACGATGGCCACGACGGGGCCGGTGGAGCAGGTCATGAGCAGGCCCCCTGCAGCGATCCAGGCCAGCTGCTGGTGGTGCGACAACGCCCTGCCGGGTGCGGCGAACGCCGGTATCAGCACGGCCATGGACAGCAGGCACAGCAGGGCCAGGACAAGGAGCTTGCCGCGCTGGCGCCGGCGGCCGGCCCGGTCCACCAGTGCGCCCGTGAGCACGGCGCCGGCCGCGCCGCACAGCACGACCAGCGCGGCGTTGATCGCAGCCTGTGCCGGCGCCAGGCCCTGGGCGCGGTTCAGGTAGCTGGGCAGCCAGGCCCAGACCGTGGACAGCACGACGACCTGGGCCGAGCCGCCCAGGCTCACCCAGAGCATGGTGGGCGAGCGCGCCAGCGCCGCCGCGATGGCGCGGGCCATGCTGGCGGGGGTCTGCGTCGCCCGGTCCAGCCGCGGGGTGAGCTGCACGGTGCGGTAGTCGCGTACGAAGATGTAGAGCAGGGACAAGGCCAGCCCGGGCACGCCGACCACGCCGAAGGCGGCCTGCCAGCCCCAGTGGCTGGCGATGACACCGCCCAGCATCACGCCCAGCACCGAGCCCAGCGAGCCCACGGAGAAGAAGACCGCCATCAGCGTGCCGCGCATGCGGGCCGGAAAGTGGCTGGCGATCAGCGCCGAGCCCACCGAGCCATAGCCGGCCTCGCCCGCCCCGACGACGGCGCGTGCTGCCAGCAACTGGCCGTAGCTGCGCGTGAACATGCAGGAGATGCAGGCCAGGCTCCACAGCATGGCCATGAGGAAAATGCTTTTGACGCGGCTGTGCCGGTCCGCCCACAGCGCAATGGGCATGGCGCCTACGGCCACGGTGATCGAGACCGCCGACACCAGCGAGCCCAGCTGCTTATCCGACAGCCCCCAGGCCTGCTTGAGGTGGGGGAACAGCGAGACGATGACCTGGCGGTCGATGTAGTCGACCATCATCAGCGCCACGGTCATGATCAGCGCGAACCAGGCCGGGCCCCGCCCGAACAGGTAGCCGTCGGGGTCGGGGCGGCCGGGGTCGGCCATTTGCAGGTCCATTGCCATGGCGCTTGTCTCCGGTGCTTGTGCGGCGCTGCTCTGGCGGCAGCGTTTACGCGGGTGTCAGCAAATGGTCGCGGTAGGCTTCGCGCAGCTGGTTCTTCTGCATCTTGCCGGTGCCGCCGAGCGGAATTTGGTCGACGAACACCACGTCGTCCGGTGTCCACCACTTGGCGACCCGGCCGGCGAAGAAGGCCAGCAGCTCGTCGCGCGACAGTTCGTGGCCGGGCCTTTTCACGACCACGAGCAGCGGCCGCTCGTCCCATTTCGGGTGGCGCACGCCGATGCAGGCCGCCATGGCCACGGCAGGGTGGGCCATGGCGATGTTCTCGATGTCGATGGAGCCTATCCATTCGCCGCCGGACTTGATCACGTCCTTGCTGCGGTCGGTGATGTGCATGAAGCCGTCGGCGTCGATGGTCGCCACGTCGCCGGTCGGGAACCAGCCGTCCACCAGCGGGCCTGCGCCTTCGCCGCGGAAATAGCCGCTGGCGATCCAGGGGCCGCGCACCATCAGCTCGCCCGGCGTGCGGCCGTCGTGCGGCAGGCGCTGGCCCGCGGCATCGACGATCTTCATTTCCACGCCGAACACGGCGCGTCCCTGCTTGGCCTGCAGGGCCTGGCGCTGCGAGGCCTCCAGTGCCGCCTGGCGCGGCGTGAGCCGGCTCACGCTGCCCAGCGGGCTGGTCTCGGTCATGCCCCAGGCGTGGATGACCTGCACATCGTGCTGCTGCTGGAAGGCCTCGATCATGGCCGGCGGGCAGGCCGAGCCGCCGATGATGGTGCGGCGCATGCTGCCGAAGCGCAGGCCGTGGCCCTGCACATGGGCCAGCAGCCCCTGCCAGACAGTGGGCACGCCGGCGGAGACCGTGACGCCTTCGGCCTCGAACAGCTCGTAGAGCGATGGGCCGTCGAGCCAGGGGCCGGGAAACACCAGCTTGGCGCCGACCATGGCCGCGATGTACGGAATGCCCCAGGCATTCACATGGAACATGGGCACCACGGGCAGCACGGTGTCGTGGCTGGAGTAGTTGAGCGCATCGGGCAGGGCCGCGGCATAGGCATGCAGCAGCGTGGAGCGGTGGCTGTAGAGCACGCCCTTGGGATTGCCCGTGGTGCCCGAGGTGTAGCACAGCGAGGAGGCGCTGCGCTCGTCCAGGTCGGGCCAGTCGAAGCGGTCCGCCTGCCCGGCCAGCAGATCCTCGTAGCACAGCAGGCCGGGAAGGGCGGTGGAGGCCGGCATGTGCTCCCGGTCCGTCATGGCGACGAAGGCCCGGATGGTGGAGACGCGCGAGGCGATGGCCTCGACCAGCGGCAGGAAGGTGAGGTCGAAGAACAGGATCCGGTCCTCGGCATGGTCGGCGATCCAGGCCACCTGGTCCGCATGCAGGCGCGGGTTGATGGTGTGCAGCACGGCGCCCGAACCCGAGACCGCGTAGTACAGCTCCATGTGGCGGTAGCCGTTCCAGGCCAGCGTGGCCACGCGCTCGCCCCGGGCGATGCCGCGCGCCGCCAGCGCATTGGCCAGCCGGCGCGCGCGCCGGCCCATGTCGCCATAGGTGTAGCGGTGCACATCGCCTTCGACGCGGCGCGACACGATCTCGCGCTCCGCATGCTGCTGCTGCGCATGGGTGAGCAGGCCGGAGATCAGCAGCGGCCTATCCATCATCAAGCCATTCATCGCAAGCCTCCGGATCAGGGCACGAGCACGGTGGAGCCGGTGGTCTTGCGCGATTCGAGCGCGCGGTGCGCCTCGGCCGCGTCTGCCAGGGCAAAGGTCTGCTGGGGCTCGCTGACGATGTCGCCGGCCAGCACGTGGTCGAACAGTTCCCTGGCCATGTCCAGCATGTGGGCGCGCGGGTGGATGTAGTGCACCATGGCGGGCCGCGTCATCCAGATCGAGCCTTTTTGCGCGAGCAGCTGAGAATCCACCACCACCGAGCCCGAGGAGGTGCCGTTGCTCACGAAGTGGCCGCGCGGCTGCAGGCAGTCGAGCGAGTCCATCAGCGTGTCCTTGCCCACCGAGTCGTAGACCACGGGCACGCCCTTTCCGTTGGTGATTTCCTTGACGCGCTCGACGATGTTCTCGCGCGAGGTCACGATGGTGTGGGCGCAGCCGTTGGCCTTGGCGATCTCGGCCTTCTCGTCGGTGCTCACGGTGCCTATCATGGTGACGCCCAGGGCGCGCGCCCACTGGCAGGCGATCAGGCCCACGCCGCCGGCTGCCGCGTGGTAGAGGATGGTTTCGCCGCCCTTGAGCGGATAGACCTGGCGGAACAGGTACTGCGCCGTCATGCCCTTCATCATCAGGGTGGCCGCGGTGCGGTCGCTGATGCCGTCGGGCAGGGGGATCAGCACTTCGGCCGGCATCACGCGGGCCTGCGAGTACGCGCCCTGCGGGCCGATCAGGTAGCCCACGCGGTCGCCGGGCTGGAGGTAGTCCACGCCGGGACCCACGGCCTCGACCACGCCGACGGCGTCCGAGCCCAGGCCGGAGCCAGCGCCTTCCGGCAGGGCCAGCGGATAGCGGCCGGTGCGGAAATAGATATCGATGAAGTTGAGCGCGATATAGCTGTGGCGCACGCGCGCCTGGCCCGGTCCGGGCTCGCCCACGGCGACGTCCTCGTACTTCAGGACTTCGGGGCCGCCGGTTTCGTAAAAGCGTATGGCTTTGACCATGGTGTCTGTCTCCTTGATGTCGTGTTCTCAGGCCGAGAGTTCGGCAATGAATTCATGCGCGCGCGGCCATTCGCCGTAGCCCGATGCAGGGTTGAGGTGGCCCACTTCGCCCAGGTCCACCAGGCGGCTTCCCCAGGCGCTCGCCATCTGCTCCACCTGGGCAAAGCGCGCCAGCGGATCGTTGCGGCTGGCCGCGACGATGCTGGGAAAGGGCAGGGCCTGCAGGGGCACGGGCAGCCAGCCGCCGTCCTTCAGCGCCTGCAGCGGCGGATAGCCCTCGGGCATGGGGCGGTCCAGTTCGGGCGGCGTGGCCAGCAGCGCGCCCTTGACGGGACGGCTGGTCTGCGCGGCCCAGTGCGCCACCATGGGGCAGCCACCGCTGTGCGCCACGATCACGAGGGGGCCGGAGATGGCCTGGGCTGCCTGCTCGATGGCCTGCACGCGCGCCGCGCGGTTCAGCCCTGCGCCGCTGCGGCCCATGGGCGGCACGGTATGCACGCGCGGCAGCTGCGCCGCCAGCAACGTCTGCCAGTGGGTCTCCACATGGTCGCGCAGGCCCGGGACGATGAGAACAGTCGCCTGCATGTCAGTTGAGCTTGATGCCGAAGGTCTTGACGATCTCGGCGTTGCGCTCGAACTCGGCGCGCAGATCGGCTGCCAGCTGTTCCTGCGTGCGCTTTTCCTGGATCATTTCAAAGCCTGTGCCCGCATAGCGTTCGCGCACGGCCGGCAGGGCGTTGACCCTGGCCAGCACGGTGTACATCTTCTCCATCAGCGGGCGCGGTGTGCTGGCGGAGGCGAAGACGCCGGCCCAGTTGCTGAAGTCGATTTCCGGGTAGCCCAACTCGGCCATGGTCGGTACGTTGGGGTAGTCGGGCAGGCGGCTCTTGTAGGCCACGCCCAGCAGCTTGATCTTGCCGCTGGGTATCAGCGGCTTGGAGGTGACTGATCCGTCGAACATCAGCGGTATCTGGTTGCCCATGACCTGGGCCAGCGCGGGCGCCGAGCCCGGAAACGCCACATGCTCCATGTCGAGCTGGGCCTTCCTGTTGAGGATGGCGCCCGCATATTGCGAGGCCGTTCCCTGGCTGTAGGAGGCGAAGGAGATCTTGCCCGGGTTGGCCTTCACGTAGGCGATGGCCTCCCTGGCATCCCTGGCCGGGAATTGCGGCGAGGCGATGAACAGCATCACCGAGCGCGCCATCTGGGCCACGGGCTTGACGTCCTTCATGGGGTCGAAGCCCACCTTGAGCACATGCGGCACCTCGGTCAGGATATTGGTGACCGTGACAAGCAGGGTGCTGCCGTCGGCAGGCTGGGCCAGCATGTACTTGACGGCGATGGCTCCGCCGGCGCCGGGCCGGTTCTCGACGATGACGGGCTGCTTGATCTCCTGCGCGAGCTGGTCGCTGATGATGCGCGCGAAGACGTCGATGGTGCCGCCCGGCGGGGCGGGCACGATGAGCTTGACCGGCTTGTCGGAGAAGGCCAGCGCGCTGCCGGCCTGCAGCGCCGCAGCCAGCGCGATGGGCAGGAGAGATGCAATGCGTTTCATCGCGCGCTCCCGTTTCAGGCAACCTTGCGCAGAAAGCCTTGCTGGCCGCCGTTGCGGTTGGGCGCAAAGCCGTTCTTTTCCAGCGTCTCTTCCACGGTATCGTAGAACACGCCGACCTGGCAGATTTCGCGCGCCTGCCGGGGCGTGGCGATGGGGCGGCTGCATTCCTTGGCAATGCGCACCAGCTGCTCGATCTGCTCCACCGTGCCCATCTTGCGGGTACGCGTCTGGTTCCAGAGATTGTCCTCGGTGCCGCAGCGCACGTGCAGGCCCATGGCAATGCCCATGATGTTGACCGGCAGCACGTTGAGTACCGAGCTTTCCACCGTCAGCACGGCGCCGTCGGGCACGGCGCGCACGAAGTTGGCCAGGCTGTAGATGCTGGGTGCGTCCATGCCGCCGCCGATGGCCACCCAGTTGAGCACCAGCGGGCCCTTGTAGATGCCGCGGCGCATCAACCGCTCGACCGACTCGAAGCTGTTGATGTTGTAGCACTGGAAGGCGCTCTGGATGCCGGCGGCCGACAGGCGGCGGATGTGCTCCTCGGCCCATCCTGGCTGGGCCGGCACGGTCATCTCCTTGTAGGCGTTGAACACGGCCGGGTCTTCCATCGAGGTGCCCTGGATGTCGCGCGCATCGAACTGCTCGAGGATGTTCATCTGCGAGGTGTTGATGGTCACCGTCACCTGGTCGGGCTTGGGATCGAGTTCGGCCAGCATGTGGCGCGTGTCGTCGGAAAGCCACTTGGCGGCGGCGCCTTCGGTCTCGGGCGCGAAGCTGATCGAGCCGCCCACCTGGATGATCATCTCGGGCACGCGCTCGCGTACGCCGGCGATCAGTTCATTGAACTTCGAGAGGCGCTTGCTGCCTTTGCCGTCGAGCTCGCGCACATGCAGGTGCAGCACCTGGGCGCCGGCGTTGTAGCAGTCCACGGCCTTCTGGATCTGCTCCTCCATGGTCACGGCGATTTCCCCGGGGAAATCGGACGGCAGCCACGAAGGCGCGTAGGGTGCGGCGGTGATGATCAGGGGCTGCTGGTTTTCTGGGAACAGGTGGCCGTCGAGGAAGTTCATGGTTGTCTCCGTGAATAGGTGCAGAAAGGGCTCAGAACGTAGGCGTGCCGATGATTCCGGCGCGCTCCATCTTGCGGTGGCAGGGCGGGTAATCCATCACCGCATAGTGCTGCGTGGCGCGGTTGTCCCAGATGGCCACGCTGCCCGGCTTCCAGCGCCAGCGCACCTGGTATTCGGGAATGGCGGCCTGGCTGATCAGGTACTGCAGCAGGTCGGCCGCGCCGCGCGTGAAGTCCTGTCCCACCCGCACATTGGCCGGGGTGTGGAAGTTGGTGAAGTGGGTGGTGAAACCGTTGACGAACAGCACTTTCTCGCCGGTCTCGGGGTGAGTACGCACCACGGGGTGCTCCGCGTCCGGGAACTGGGCCCTGAGGGCCAGGCGCTTTTCGGTGGGCATGGCCGCGCCGAAGGTGCATTCGATGCTGTGGCGGGCGCGCAGCGGATCGATCAGGTCCTTGATCGTCCGGGGCAGCCGCTCATAGGCCAGGGCCATGTTGGCCCACATGGTGTCGCCGCCTACGGGCGGGCACTCCACGCAGCGCAGCACGGCGCCCATGGCCGGGGCCTCGCGCCAGGTGCCATCGCAGTGCCAGGAATTCTCGTAGCGGTCGTTGGGCTGATCGGGGTTCTTGTAGATGCGCACCAGGCCGGGATGTTCGGGGTCGCTGCCGGCCACCGGATGGTCTTCGAGCTCGCCGAAGCGGCGCGCAAAGGCCACGTGCTCGGCGCGCGTGATCTCCTGGTCGCGCAGGAACAGGACCTTGTGCCGGAGCAGGGCGGCCTTGATCTCGGCAAAGAGGGCATCGTCGCGGGCTGCGTCGGCCAGGCTGACACCCATGAGTTCTGCACCGATGGCGCAGGTAAGGGGCTCTATGCGCATAGTTGTCTCCTATCGCTGTTGTATGTCCGGACTGTTGTGTTCCAGGTCGTCCGGTGGGCCTACTGTAGAAAGAGCAGGGCCTTCCATGCTTTGCATTTCATGCCAGCCGTTTTGTATTTCATGCCAGAATGACCGCCCAGGCAGGAGGGCAGCAATGGTCACTTTGGTGCGTGCGGCGGCTTTGACGCATTTCCCCGAGGTCTTGCGGGAGCTTGGCGGCGATCCCGAAACGGCGCTGCGCCAGGCCGGCCTGCGCCCGGCCATGCTCCGGGAGCAGGATCAGCTGATCGATGTCTCGATGGCCTCGCGCCTGCTGGAGGATGCAGCAGCCTCTACGGGCTGCGAGTCTTTCGGGCTGCGCATGGCGCAGTCCCGCCAGCTGTCCAATTTCGGCGTGATCAGCCTGCTGCTGCTGCATCAGCCGACCCTGCGCCATGTGATCACCACGCTGATAGCGCATGTCCACCTGCTCAATGAATCGCTGCTGATCCACATGGAGGATGCCGGCAGCGTCGTGATCCTGCGCGAGGATTTCGTGTCGCCCGATCCCATGCGCCAATCCATCGAGCTGGCCATAGGCGTGCTGTTTCGCATGTGCGAGGCCCTGCTCAAGGACCGCTGGATGCCCCAGCGCGTCTGTTTCAGCCATGCGGCGCCCGCAGATCCCAGCCTGCACAAGCGACTGTTTCGCTGCCGCGTGGAGTTCGACGCCGAGTTCAACGGCATCGTCTGCCGCGCCAAAGACCTGGACGAACCCAATCCCCTTGCCGACCCCGTGCTGGTCCGCTATGCCAAGACCGTGGTGGAGACGACGCTCAAGGGAAAGCAGGCCTCCACGGGCCAGCAGGTGCGCAAGGCCATTTATCTCATGCTGCCCTCGGGCAATGCCACCTGTCTTTGCGTGGCCCAGGGATTGGGGCGCAGCATGCGCACGCTGCAGCGCGAGCTCGATGGCGAAGGCCTGAGCTTCACCGGTCTGCTGGAAGAGGTACGTCACGATCTGGCCCGGCGCTATGTAGTCAACCCGCACTACAGCATCGGCCAGATTGCGGCCATGCTCGGCTACAGCAGCCACAGCGCGTTTACACGCTGGTTCGGCGCGCGCTTTGGCTGTGCACCGGAGGTTTGGCGTGGGCGCCAGGCGGACGCTGCCTAGATATAGGCCCCAAGGCCAAGTGGGATAACCTGGACGACCGGGCCGTTCCCGCGAGGCGATGGCATCGTCATGGCCTGGACGCCGGTACTGCGCAACAATGGCTTGTTACGCAGTACACCGCGTGCACCCAATTTCCGACGCATGGTCGATTCTTGCTCAATGTCCGAAACACCCCCCGAGAAAAAAGACGTGGGCGCCGTCACGCTCTCCTGGCCTGTGCGCTGTCTCTTGACAGTTTTTGCGGTGGTTTGCCTGGTTCTGGGGTTGATAGGTGCCGTGGTTCCCGGCATGCCCACGACGGTATTCATCCTGATGGCTGCCTGGGCAGCAGTGCGCAGTTCCCCGAAACTCCACGGCTGGCTTTATGCTCATCCCACGTTCGGCCCCATGCTGCGCAACTGGGATGCCGGAGGCTTGGTGAGCCGTCGCGTGAAATGGACTGCGACGGCCAGCATGGCTCTCAGCGCAGTGCTGGTGTTCTACCTGGCCAAGAAGCTATGGCTGGCCGCGCTGGCAGTGGGCATCATGGCCTGCGTGCTCCTTTGGCTGTGGCTTCGGCCTGAGCCCGCGGAATGAGGTGCAGATTCCCATTCGTTGGTGATGCCATGCGCTTTTCCATGGCGTTCTTCGTTGCCACTGCGGCGTTGGCCGTTGTGCGGTCGTTCCAGGAGGCGGTTGCAGCAGTGCATGGAAGCACGATATCGCTCATCTTGCGGGTGGTTGGCGTAGCAGGTTGCTTGGGACGGTACTCATCGGCAGGATCTTGAAAAAGGCTTTTATCCGACACTGACCCCCAGCCCGCTGGTGCCGGCCGCGACTGCGTGGCCCTGGTCAGTGGCACCAATCCACCGAGCTTTCTGGCGCCTGGGTGGAGATGGGGGATATCCGCGTATCCTCGAGCAATGCGCTCCGTTGCGCACGGGCGGCGAATGGAAGAATTCGTACTCATGATTTCGTCCCATGGGGCTGCCATGCAGGGTTGAGGCGCTTTCCCGGAAAGCGGCTCGGGAACCACGCCGGGCCATCGCATACGTCTGCTGAATGGGAGAAATGGCCTGCTGAAGCGTGGGCAATCTGCATGCTGCTCGAAGCCGGGGCGCTTCTCTATCCGGTAGTTGGACTGTTACCGAGGCTAGAGGCTCCTGGACAGAGCGGAGCGGACAATTCTTCAGAACAGGGCAATGGGCGGCGACTCGCTGTCCGGAAACAGCCATGCGTGGCGCGGCTCGCGGTAAAACGGACCCGAGCCGGTGAACTCGGAAAATGCAGGCAGGTTCAGATACGGCGGCGCGTAGGCCAGGCAGGGCAGCTTGCGGCCGAGCTGCGCGACCCGCAAGGCAGGGTGGATGTGGCCGTGGATATTGAGCCTGAAGTCCGGTGCCTGCTGGATGACGGGTTCGTGCGTCAGGAGCACCTGCTGGCGCTGCAGGCGTTCGTGCACGGCGTCCAGAAGCAGCGCCTCGGATTTCAGGTGGGCATCGTGGTTGCCGCGCGTGAGTATGAAGCGGGTCGTCGCGTTGGCATGGCGCAAGGCCTGCCAGAGTTCCAGAGTTTCCTCGCCCAGGTAGCGGCCATGCACGAAGTCTCCCAGAATGACCAGCTCCCGGGGCCGCCACTGCCGCAGAATGCGGTGCAGGCGCTGCAGGTCCTGGCGCTGCACCGCATGCGGCACGGCAATGCCATGGCGCCGGAAGATGTCGCTCTTGCCCAGGTGCAGGTCGGCGATGACGAGCAGGCTTTCATCGGGCCAGAACAGGGCGCGCTCGGCCAGGATGAGCAGCCGGATCCCTGCGATGTCGGCAGCCACCGGCGCCGCAGGCGGTGCGAGGGGCGGATCGGCGGGATAGATGTCCGGAAATGGCATGTGGTGGGTCATTGCCTGCCTTGCGCCGCCGGCTTGGCGTGCTTGCCAAGGTGCTTGCCGGGGCTGCTCGCGGCCCTGCGTCCGGCCGAGCCGGTTTCCGCGTCCCGCTCCTGCTGTTCGCACATGCGGCGCACGCGGTCATTCCATGTCTCGTTGCTCACGTGTCCGCGAAAGCTTTCCGCGGAAAGCCCGAAGGAAAACGGCGTGTGCCTTGCGGGATGCTTCAGCATGATCTCGCAATGCTCCATGTGGGCGAGCACCCGTTCCATGGTGGGCAGATGCAGCTCCTGCTCCAGGGCCTCCTGCCGGGCCTGGCGCAGCAGCAGGTGCTCGGGGTCATATTTGCTCAATACGTCGAACAGCAGGCCGGCGGAGACCTGAAGCTGCCGATTGCTGGTGCGGCTTTTTTTGCCCGGCACGCGCGTTTGAACCAGTCCGGCAATCTGTGCCACCTCCTTGAAGCGCTTGCGCGCCAGTTCGCCGAAGTTCACCGCGGTCCGCAAGTCGTCGTTCAGATCCGCGGTTCTGAAGATCTCCCGCCAGTCCACATCCTGCGCCGATATGGGAAGGGCGGGCTGAATCATCAGGCCTATTTCGTTGCACGCCCAGGAGAAGGTGTTGGCGTGCAGCTGGGCCAGGCGCGTCGCGATCAGCACGGCCAGGCCTTCATGCGCGACCCGGCCCGCAAAAGGATAGAAGAACAAGGGGCGTGCCTTGCCGTCCTGCTGCGTCCCTACCTGCTCGATGAGCAGCTGCCCCTCGTCGGGAACCAGGGAGCGCTGGGCCTGCAGGCTGAGGATGGGCACGAGCCACTGAAGCTCGCGCGTGGGCGGGACCTCGCCCTGCGCGCTGGAGCGCGCAGCCTCGTACATGAGCTTTTGCATGCGCGCTCCCAGCCGGGAGGACATGGGCATCAGCGAGCCCGACCAGGTGGCCGTGTGTGCGCTGGCCCCGGCGCTTCTTCTAACCCATGCGGTTTGGTTTTCCAGGCGGATGAGCTGCAGGCTGCGGCCCGCGAAATTGAACACGTCGCCCCGGTTCAGGCGCGCAATGAAGGACTCGTCGACCGTGCCCAGCCTTGCGCCGCGCAGGTACTGGACGCTGACGGCGCCGTGTGCCGTGATGGTGCCTATGCCCATGCGGTGCATGCGCGAGACGGCGGTATTGGCCGGCGTGCAAAAGCCCTGGCTGCATTGCAGGCGCTCGTACTGCGGGTACTGGACCAGCGAGTCGCTGCCGTGCTCGAGAAAGGCAAGGACGGAATTCCACTGCGCCGGGCTCAATTCGCGGAAGGCGGCGGTGCGGCGGACTTCGTCGTACAGCTGCCGCGCGTCAAAGCCTCCCGCCAGAGCCATGCTCATCGCATGCTGGCTCAGCACATCGAAGCACAGCGACAGCGGCTCGCGGTTCTCGTAGATCTGCGCCTGCGCGAGTTCGCGCACGGCTGCGAACTCGGCCAGCTCCAGGGCCTGGGTGGCGACGGCATCCACATGCACGGCCGTGCCCGGGCGGTGCTTGGCCCGGCCCGCGCGCTGCACCATGCGGGCGACCGAGCGCGCGCCGCCGACCTGTATGACCCTGTCCACGGCCGGAAAGTCCACCCCCAGATCCAGGCTGCTGGTGGCCACGACGCAGCGCAGCGTTCCCGCGCGCAGCCGCTGTTCCACGTCCAGGCGCACCTGCTGGTCCAGTGACCCGTGATGGATGGCCAGCGTGGCGGCGTCTTCGGCCCAGATGCTGGCCAGCGCGGTGTGCCACAGCTCGGCCTGCGCGCGCGTATTGGTGAACACGATGCTGCTGCGCGTGCCGAAGACCAGCTTCGCGACTTCGCCCAGATTGGCCAGGCCCAGGTGCCCTGCCCAGGGCAGGCGCGTGTGCAGCGGCGGCGCAATGGTGTGCAGGTGAAAGGGCTTGGGCCGCGCATCCTGTATGAGTTCGGGCCGGGCGCCGCTCCAGGCGCTGAGCAGCACATCGCCGGCCTGCCGGAGATTGCCGATGGTGGCCGACAGCGCCCATACCCGGGCTTGCGGCGCGAGCGCCTGGATGCGCGCCAGATTGAGCTGCAGCAGCACGCCGCGCTTGCTGGGCAGCAGCTCGTGCCATTCATCCACGATGATGCAGCGCAAGTCCATGAACTGCGCATGGCTGCGCTCGTGGCTGAGCAGGATGGCCAGGGACTCGGGCGTGATCACCAGCAGCTGGGCCTTGCCTGTGTCGCTCAGGCGCTTGTCGCGCGCGCCGGCATCGCCGGTGCGCATGGCGACCTGCCAATGCGGCAGCATGGCCGCGACGGGCTGCGTGATCCGTTCCCGCGTGTCGCTGGCCAGGGTCCGCAGGGGGGTGATCCAGAGCATGCGAAAGCCTTGCACGGTCGCAGTGCGGGGCGTCTGTTCCTCGGCCATGGCCTGGATCAGCGGCCCGCCCAGCGCGGCCAGGGTCTTGCCCCGGCCCGTGGGGGCCGAGATCAGGCCGCTCTTGCCCGCGGCATACGCCCGCCAGGCCTGTTGCTGGAACACTGCGGGCGCTATGCCCTGGCTGCCTAGCCATTCGCGCCATCGCCAGCCCGCGCGCTGCAGGGCCCGCGCGCTGGGCGGATTCGGACGGCCAGGTGGGGCCGCGGAAGGGCGGCTTTCGCGCCTATTCATCGCAAAGCTCCAGCAAGGCGCTCAAATGGTCGGCGTCGCGCGCCGTCTTGTCTTCGCGCCAGCGCAGGATGCGCGGAAAGCGCACCGCCACGCCCGACTTGTGGCGCGTGGAGCGGTTCACGCCTTCGAAGGCGATCTCGAAGACCAGCGCGGGCGTGACCGAGCGCACGGGGCCGAAGCGCTCCAGCGTGTGGCTGCGTATCCATTTGTCCAGCCGCAGGATTTCGGCATCGGTCAGGCCCGAATAGGCCTTGGCCACGGGCACCAGCGTGTCCTCCTTCCAGACCGCGAAGGTGTAGTCGGTGTGCAGCGTGCTTCTGCGGCCGCTGCCGCTTTGCGCGTAGATGAGCACGGCGTCGATCGTGAAGGCGTCGACCTTCCACTTCCACCAGTCGCCCCGCCGCCGCCCCTGGCGGTAGGGCGAGGACAGGGACTTGAGCATCAGGCCCTCGGCCTGAAGCTGCGGGGCCTTCTCCCTCAGGGCGGGAAGCTCCTCCCAGTTGTCGAAGTCCACCCGGGGCGACAGGCCGAGGGCGGGCGAGCGGGCCTGCTCGAGCAGCCGGGCCAGCTGCGCCCGGCGCTCGCGCAACGGTTTCTCGCGCAGGTCCTGGCCATCGAGCTCCAGGAGATCGTAGAACAGAATGCGGGCCGGCACGGTCTGCAGCAGGCGTGCCGAAGGCTTGCGCTTTTGAATGCGGCTTTGCAGGGCCACAAAGCCGCGGGGCCGCTGCAGCTCGTGGTCCCAGGCCAGCAGCTCGCCATCGAGCACCAGGTCTGCAGGCAGCCGGGAGGCGGCTTCCTCCAGTTCGGGAAAACGCCCGTCCAGCCGCTCCTCGCCCCGCGACCAGAGGTAGGGTGCATGCCCCTTGCGGTGGACCAGCTGCACGCGAATGCCGTCCCACTTCCACTCCACCAGCCAGTCGCGCGGATCGCCCAGCTCCGCGGGCTCCTGCGCAAGCGGCGAAGCCAGGTAGAACGGATAGGGCTTGTCGCGCAACTGGGCATTGGTGCCCGCGTTCATCAGGGCCTCGAAGGCCTGCGCGCTGGGCTGCCATTCGCCCACCATTCGATGGGCCATGTCGGCCGGCGAGATGCCGGCCAGCGGCGCAAGACTGTTTTGGAGCGTGCGCCTGGAGACGCCTGCGCGCAAGGAACCGGTGAGCAGCTTGTTGAACACGAACCGGGATGGCGTGTCCAGCTGCTGCCAGGCGGCCTGTATCGCCAGCTTGCGGCTGGTGGCGTCGAGCGGCACCAGGGGCAGGAGGAACAGCTGTGTCCATTCGTCAAGGCGGCTGTCGTTGTCGGGAACCCGGAAGGCGAATTCCATCGGAGCCTGGCCTGCAGGGGGCAGCACCGGCTGCGGGATGGGCGGCTCTTGAGCCTCCGGGGCACCGGCCCGGCCGGCGCCACGCTTTTGCCAGGCGGCGACCAGCAAGGCCAGCGTCTCCGCCAGGTCTCCCACCTGGCGGTAGCTGTCGTCCACCAGCCAGGCCGGCCATTGGGTGAGCTCGCTGGCCCACTCGCGCAGTTCGGTCGTCTTGGCGATGCGGTTCATTCCGGTGTTCACCTTGCCGCCGCCTAGCACATACACGGCCCAGCTGGCCTCGGCCGCGTCAACGCTGGAGAAATAGTGCTGCAGGGCGAGCTCGCGGTCGCGCGTGCCCGCAGCCTCGTCCAGTGCCTGGTACAGCTGCACGAAACGGTTCATTCCACCGCCTCTTCCTCGTCGCCATAGGCAGTCCTGAGCCGCTCGGCGCGGATGCCGCGCTCCTGCAGGTAGGGAATCAGGGCGTCCGTGTTTCCGTGCGTGGCGATGACGCGCCGCGCGCCGCTCTGGTCGATGGTGTCGATCAGGTCCTGCCAGTCGGCGTGGTCCGAGATCACGAAGCCGCGCTGCACATTGCGCCGGCGGCGGTTGCCGCGCAGCTGCATCCAGCCCGAGGCCAGGGCCTGCTCGAAGCTGCGAAAGCGCCGGCACCATGCCGAATCCTGCGCCGAGGGAGGCGCGAGCACGAGGCGGCCCGCGAAGTCCGTGTCCGGCGGCACCTCGCTCACCAGCTCCGTGGGCGCCAGCGTGATGCCGGCCTGCCGGTAGACCTCGACGCCGCGCGCTATCGCACCATGCAGGAGCACGGGCGCATCGAGCCGTCCGTCCAGGCCCGCGAGCACGCGCTGCGATTTTCCCAGGCTGTACGCATACAGGATGGCGGCCTTGCCTTGCTCGCGGCAATGGGCTATCCAGTGCAGCACCCGCTGCACCTCCTGCATGGTGGAAGGCCATGCGTACACGGGATAGGCGAAGGTCGCCTCGCAGATCAGGCTGTCGCAGCGCACCTGCTCGAAGGGCTCGCAGGTCGGATCGGGCTCCCGCTTGAAGTCGCCCGTGAAGACCCAGACTTCGCCGGCGCGTTCGACCCGTACCTGGGCCGAGCCCAGGATGTGCCCGGCCGGATGCAGGGATACCTGAACCTCGCCCATGCGGATGGGGGTGCCGAAGGGCAGAGGCCTGATGTTCTGCTCACCCAGACGCCAGCGCAAGATGGGCTCGGTGGTGGGGCTGCAGATGTACTCGCCCATGCCGTCATGCGCGTGGTCCGAATGTCCGTGCGTGACAAAAGTGCGGTGAACCGGCTTCCACGCGTCGATGTAGAAGTCGCCGGCCTCGCAGTACAGGCCCTTGTCCGTCAATACGATCAAGTCCTGGCGCGTGCCGTTGGCAGACTCATGTGTAGCGAGCATGGAAGGATTCTGCAAAACAGGCGCTAAGGCATGCGTCAGTCTTCACCGACTTGAACTGCCGTCAAAAGAGGGGGACAGCCGAATGGACACATCGTGATAGGCCCGGAATCGGTTGCATACCTCGAGCTTTGTGGAGATTTCCTTGCCTCCCCATGGGCTCGACACGAGGCGCCATGAATGAGCGGGATACCTCGAAGGGTTCAGGGCCGGGACGGTCGAGCAGATCAAGCGCCTATGGCGATGCCTGGCGTGTCGGCCAGCCCGTTATCGGCAGATGCCAGTGCTGCCGATGTAAGCATGCACTCGCTATTGCAAGGTCTTGGCCCATTTCTTGCGTAGCAGCTGGGCCGAGGCGCTGGCGCGGCGCTTGCGTTCTTTTTCGAGCCAATGCCCCATCTTTGCCGGCTTGCTGTTCTTGGAGGGCCACAGCAACGGGTTTTCGCGCAGGAGTTTTTCGCTGGCCACGACATCATTCAATTCACCGAGCGACTTCAAGGTCTGCCTGAGGCGACGCAGCGTTTTTCGTTGATCGCCGGACAAGGCCGGGGCCAGAAGCTCCAACAGGCAGCGGGCCTTCTTGCCGGCCTTTCTGACATCGTGAAATGCCGCCAGGTCCGGCTTCTTGGCTGCCAATGCCTGTTGGAGTCTTTTACGCAGCAGCTTTTCGGCTTTGGCAACGCGAATCTCTGCAAAGGCTTTAAGGGTTTCTTTTTGCTGTCCCGCAGCCACAGAGGTGGAGGCCTGCCGCAGGATTTCCTGCAGCAGCGGCTGCAGGGCGGAAGGTGACAGCTGGTCCTTGACGTCTTCCACGGCGGCTTGGCGAGCCGCCGATATCTGGGAAGCGGGCAGAGCTGTGTCTTTCATGCGCAGGTTCAGCAATGCGAGCAGGATGTCATGGTCGCGAACACGGCCGGCGGCGCCCGCGACGGATTGGAAGATGCTTCTCTGCCGGGCATATTCTCTTGCGTCCATCATGGGGCGATAGAACCACCATAGCGACTGCAGGCTGCGCATCGACACGCGCAGCTGATGAAAGCCTTCGGCGCAAGGCTTGCTGGCAATTTCCCGGGCCTGCGCGATCACCGATTCCGCAAGGGGTGACGCAAGTTCCAGGAAGAAGGCTGCGGCGCCGGCTTCGCTTCGTCTTGTGGTTCTGGCCATGTGCGTTCCTGAACTCCACTGACAGGCAATCAGGCGGATGGCGGCACAGGGCGCAGCTAGGCGGGGCGGTGCACCAGAACCGGAATGTTGCTGTTGACCAGAACGCGCTGGGTTTCGCTGCCCAGCAAAATGCCGGTGATGCCCTTGCGGCCGTGGGATGCCATGCAGATCAGGTCGCACCGGCTGTCCCGGGCCTCCTTGACGATGGCTTGGTGGACCGAGACATTGGTCACCCGCACGGTTCTGCAGGGCACGCCCTGTTCCCTGGCCAGGTTTTCCGCGAACTGCAGGACCCTGTCGGCTTCCAGTTGCGCGCTTTTCTCGAATTCGGCAGCGTTGCACGTCAGCAGCGCGTCCGCACCGTAGATCATGACCGCATAGTCAGGCATTACATGCAGCGCGGTCACCTGGGCGCCTTGTTCCTTGGCGAGCTGGATGCCTGAACGAAGTGCGGCCTGCGAGAGTTTCGAGCCGTCCGTAGGAATAAGCACATGTTTGAACATAGCTGGCCTCCTGGGGTGATGCAGAGGGCGTGATCGCCCGCTGCGCCGAATACCGGTAAGCGAATATTCCTACTGCGCCGCGCGGCCTGCAATGCCCTGGCTGCAAATTGCCGCTGTTTCTTGATGAATGTCAAGGTGGGCGGGCCTGGCTGCATCCAGCAGCCTATGCCTGCGCCTGCTGTGGTGCTGCGGCCCAAGCAGCCCTGGAGACGATCTGCGGGCCAACGGTCGATGCGCCGTTATAGCCACCGTTGGCTCTTTCTTCGTGGGATGCGTTGAGGAGCTGAAAGGCCAGGTAGGCAATGCCCGCTGCGCAGAACAGCAACAAAAGCATTTTCCAACCAGATTCGGGCATGGGGTACTCCTTGCGTCAGATCGATATCTGGATATCCGGATTTTCGCGCACTCAAAGCCCCATGGGTGCAGCCTGTCTTCGTTTTCTGCGGCCTGCGCGCTTTGCTACCATCCGCCCCGATTCATTGGGAGGGATATGAAAAAGTCGACGTATCAGGCAATCGTGGTCGGTTCCGTGGCATTGCCGATTGTGGGGATGGTCGCCGAGGTGGCATTCGCCCTCATTCCCGAGCCGCTGGAGGCATTTGTCGCCGGCCTCTGGTGGGACACGGAGATGAGCGTGATGGACTGGGTCTATCTCCTCGCCCTGATTGCTCTCTTCATGCTGGGTATGGCCTCCTGGTACGGGCTGCTGCGCACCAGAAGCTGGGGCCCCCGGTTTTCCTTGTGGATGGGTGCTGCAACGTGGGGCTTTCTCTGCTTTGCACCGCCGCTGGCGATGTCCGGCCTGGGCTACTCGACCGCCACACTGGGTAGCGCCCTGTATGGGGTGGCGCTTGCGCTGCCGTACTGCTCGCCTCAGGTGCGGGAGATGTTCTGGCCTGCAAGAGCCTGAGCGTGATATGCCCCGGGGCGCCCAGATGCTCTGCAGAGCAGTGGGCATAGCTGGCAATATTCGGCGCCTGCCGGCATGCCAGGAACAAAGGCTGCCGCGATCCGCTGTCTCATGAAAAGCCATGTTGCATGGTTGGCCGGGCGAGAGGTGCTTGAATGGCATGTCTACCACTGTCAACTGCGAGCAGAAAAATGCGTTTACCAAGAAGCTCTTTTTTGCGGATCGCCACTTTTGCAGCGATCGCGGCAGGCACGGCAATCGCCGTGTCCGGCTGTGCCGTTTCCGTGCCCGTCGGCGTCAAGCCCGTCGTCGGTTTTGATGCCAGGCGATATATGGGCACATGGTATGAGCTGGCCCGAATCGATCACCGGTTCGAGAAGGGGCTGACACGGACATCGGCGCACTACTCGCTGAACGACGACGGGACGGTCAAGGTGGTCAATCGCGGCTTCGATGCCTCCAGGCAGGAATGGCGCGAGTCCGAGGGCAGGGCGCGCTTTCTGGGCGATCCTTCCATTGCGGCGCTCAAGGTGTCATTCTTCGGGCCGTTCTATGGCGGCTATAACGTGGTGAGCCTGGACGACGGCTACCAGACCGCCCTGGTCGTCGGCAGCAGCCCGGAGTATTTCTGGCTGCTGTCGCGCAGCAAGCAGATCCCCGCGGACAAGCTCAAGGCTTTGCTGGAAAAGGCGCAGGACCTGGGGATCGATCTGAGGCGTGTCCTGCTGGTCGAGCAGGAATAGGCTGGGTACCCGTCTTTCGGGGCTTGCGTCCTGCCCCGGCGAGCGACTGCTCCAGCATTGAGTTCAAGAGGTCCGGTGCTGACAGGGCGCATGAAAATGCGGCCGCATGGCCGGTACCGGACAGGAGGCATGCGCTGCCACCTGTGGCACGCGAACACTGATCCTGGTGGCGTGGGGGTAGCGCCGCATCGCATCGGCGGCTGCGGCGCAGGTGCTGGGGAACAGGGCTGAATAGCAGGCTCCGGCGACCTTGATGATGCAGTACCTCATGTCCAGGGCCTTTCATGGTGGGTGAACGGTTTCCTTGAGTATCGGCATGTTTGTTTCTAAATGAAACAAAAAAATGATGCATCAGTACTTCTGCCGGGAAAGTACAGGCATGCTGGCCCGCCTCCAGCAAAAAGGCCCGCGAGCGCTTGCTGCGGGCCTTTTGTAAAGAGCCGGTGCCACTACAGGCACGCCTGGGAATGAAAAATAGTGGAGGGAGCCCCAAGCCCGGCGTAAAAAGGTACAAGCCACTGCGATGGAGAGGGGGCTCTGCCTGGGCAGATGCTTCCACATGGTCTATCGGCCTGTATTCGTCGATTGTAAATCATGATGTTACCAAAACATACAAATAATGAGGGCATCTACGGGTCCGTATGTGCGTGGCTACATGTATCGGGACAGGCCGCGCCCTCTTCGGTGCGGAAGTACAGAGCGCCAAGCTGTGACAACCTGACTACTCTGCCTGTCACGGCGTTGTCCGGAACCGCGTTCATGGTGCTGCCGGCTGCCTGCCTGGCGCCGGAGCTTGCCCGGGGTAAGGCAGGCGCGGAGCAAGGTAACAAATGAACAAGCTGCGGCAGGCGCCCTCTGCATAAACTGTCCATGTTCAGACGGAAAGGACTGTTATGAAAACGCTGCTTGCCTTTTCAGCCGTGGCAATGCTTTTGTCCGGTTGCGTGGGCTACGGACCTGACCGCGGCTATGGCTACCAGGAATCTTATGGCTACCGCGATGGATATCGGTACCGCGACAGAGACCCGGCGGACCGCTATCGCCAGGACCGCCGCTTCGATGAACGCGGCCGCGGCTGGTCCACCAACGGCGAGCGTGGCAACCAGGATCCACGGTTTGACGACAGTGGCCGGGGATGGAAGCCCGACGGCTCCGGTTACCAGAGGTGACCTACCTCGGAGAAGCCCAAGGCCGCTGACAAGAACCCACGCCGGCGGGTTTGTGCTTTATCTGTGCAAGTGCCTGGTGGGTGGTTCAGGCCATATCCAGCAGGGGCAGCATTTCGTTCAGCCGGCCCATTGCGTTCTCGCCTTCCAGGGCGGAGAGCTCCTGCAGTATTTCTTCGTCTTCCACCATGGCATAGGCCATGGACCAGTTGGCGAACAGGCGTCGGTTGCCGGTGTTTTGACGGTATTGGGGATTGAACTCGCAATGCCGGGAATCGGCGGCGATGCGCTGGATCAGAGCGTCCAGAGAGGCTTTCGGCCCCTCGATGTATTGGCAGAAACGCTCGCCGTCAAATATCAGCACGCCAGTGATGTGATTTTCCGAATTGAAAGCCCGTGCGGTTTTGACGATGTCTGCAACGCAGTCGATGCCCGCATCCGATGCGAGCCTGCTGGTGTAGAGAAATGCCTCGGTGGGACTGCTTTGCATGAATATCCATTTCCTGATGGGTTGCTCTGAAGTGACCGGGCAACCCTACCATGCAATATCACTTTCATTCTTGCTCCATGATGACGAGGCAAAACCGCAATATCCGATTGCGCATGCAGTGCTGGACTGGAGCCGGAAAAAACTTCGTTATGCACCGTGCTGACGCAGGACACCGTTCTGCAATGCCCGGGGCCGCCACCTGTCGTTGAAACCCATGGCCGGCAGTGCCGAGCCCCGTGCGTATCCGGAATTCCCGAGCGGTATGAATCAGCCGATGCCGGCATCGAATATCAGGTCGCGAATACCGTGGCGGACGGGAAATTCCTGTTGTTCGAAATGCATGTACGGATTGCCTGGATGCGCGCGGAGGGCATTTTGTCGCCATGTGCTGATGCAGTTCGATGCCCAGGCAAAGGTCTGCCTTTGGCAAGAGGTTGATTGCCAAAACGGGCAGGAATCGCCAGGTGGCATCCATGCAGGCGTCGAACGATTGCTTCTGAAAAAAGAGCGCCTGGCGCCTGACTACAGGGCACTGCAAAGTGCTTTCATTTTGAAACTGGCATGCTGACTGCGGTAGCTGCTATGGAAAAAACGCGTCGCTACACAAAAAGGACTGCAAGGCCATGGTGACCTGGCGGAGCGGCACAGTGCAGGAGCAGCAAAGCCAAGGGCGGCATGGGCTATTGCGTAAACAGGTGTTTGCGTGCTGCAGGGCGGGTACGCCAGCCTGGTTACAAGTCCAACATCTCGGGATGGGGATGTAACAGCCTTGCGCTCTAGACTGCATCCGTGTTCAACAGCCCAGGAGCTATTACATGACGAAGTTTTCTCTGCGTTCCATTCCAGCGGTGATGGTGCTTGCCACGGCGGTGGTCGGCGGTATGGCGGCCCACGCAGCAGGTGTGGGCGTAGGTCTTGGTGCCGGAGCCGATACGGGTGTGAATGTCGGGGGAGTCGGTGTCAGCATCGGCGCCAATGCCGGCATCCAGGGCGATACCCGGGCGCGTGCCATGGAGCAAAGCGGCGGCGGTGCGGCTGCGGAAACTCGCGGCGCAGCCGCGGTGGCGCCGGGCGCGGCAGTCGATGGCATCGGTTCTGGAGCCGCCAGCGCCGCTTCCGCGACCGGCCATGCGGCAGCCAGCGCCGGCCACAAGGCGGCGGGTGCCGTGCAGCGCGGCCAGGCCCAGCTGCGAAGCTCTGCCAATTCCGCAGTGGATGCCGCCACCCATGCCAATGTAAGAGCCCAGGGCCGGGCGGGCGTGGAAGCGGGCGTGCGCTGACGGCGTACCGCCATCGGCAACCTTGCGCGGGCGCCTTCTGCATCGGGCAGAAGGCGCTTTTTCTTTGCCGCCGCCAGTGCTCTCGAAGGGGAAATGCGGTGCCCCTGGTGGAAAAAGGCCGGCCTGGTCATAGAAACCATACGCGGAAATGCCATGCTCCCCTGAGGCGCCAATAAACCGACAGAAAAGGAATGGCCAGGGACGTCAGAAGCATTTCCGCGACATGTGCCGGCGAATGGGAGGTCGTGCGCAGGCGCCGGACCGCAAATGCCAATGCCAGTGCCAGTGCGGCCAAAAGGCAGGCCAGGGCGGCCGGCCATGCGCCGGTCACGACCAGGACCAGTGCCAGTCCCGTCAGGCCCGCGATCGCATAGTAGTCCCAGGGTGGACGGGCCCGTATCTCGCTGCGGTAGCGCGCGGGATGCTTGCGGTAGAGCAGTGCATCGAAGTAGACGTTCTTCTGCTGCCGCAGCGAGACGCCCCAGCGCTCCGGGCGTACCGGATGCCTGACGACCGCGGCCTCGCAGCGGCCCAGGCTTGCACCGGCTGCTTCCAGGCGGAACTGAAGGTCTGCATCCTCGCGCCAGGCCCGTTGGAAACGCTCGTTGAAGCCCTGGACCTGGGCCAGGGCCGATTTGCGCACAAAGGCATTGGCCGTCACGAATGCGGCGCTTTCCAGGCCCTGCGTCATCCGTTCATGGTCCGTGGGCCGCGTTCCCAGGCGATTGGCGGGTGAGGGGACCACCACCCGCCCCGCCATGGCCGCCCACCCGTGCAGCCGCATGGCATGCAGCCCCTGGGCCAGCCAGTCGCGCGCGGCAAGCGTGTCGTCATCGGTAAAGGCAATGATTTCGGCCCGCGCCGCGTGCCAGCCGCAGTTGCGGGCGGCAGCCGGACCCTTGCCGTGGGAGGGGCGCAGGTAACGCAGAAAACCGAGCGGTTGCTCGGCGCTCGCGCGCTCCACCAGCTCGCGTATTTCGTCGCTGTGCCCGTCGTCGACCACCAGCACTTCAAAGCGCTCCTTGGCAAGGGTCTGCAGCGTCAGGGCGCGCAGGCACCGGATCAGAAGCTCCGGGCGCTGGAATGTAGGTATCACTACCGACACGCTGGGAATTGTCATTCTTTGCCTAACTCTGTGGGACATGCGGCCAGTCCAGGGGCCCGCTCGCTCCATGGCCTGCGCCCGGCGCGGAAACGGGTCCCACGCCAAATGCGTGCAGTCCACCGGAAATGGGATGGACGCGGCAATTCCTGTGCCGGCCGTAGCAGGTGGGCAGGCGCCGGCATGGTGAAGCCTGCAGGCGCGGCCGAGCCGCAAGAAAGCCTGCAGCAAAAATTGCTGCAGATAGCGTCGGCTTCCGGAGCGCTTCGCGATCCGCGAAAGGTTTTTCAGGCACGGGCATTGCCCCGGGTCTGCACCGCGACTGCACAGACCTCAGCTTCATGAACACTCTCGGAATCAATGCCGCCTTCCACGACAGCTCCGCCGTTCTGGTCCAGGACGGCCATGTTGTCGCCGCCAGCGAAGAAGAGCGCTTCACCCGCATCAAGCATGCCAAACGGCCTGTACCGTTCACCGCCTGGGAGCTGCCCTTCCACGCGATCGACGATTGCCTGCGCCAGGGCGGGATCGAGCTGAGCGACATAGACCATGTGGCATACAGCTTCGATCCCCGCCGCTTCATGGGCCCGCGGGCCGCAGGCGAAACCATCACCTTGCCGCTGGAGCCCTCGGCCAGGCCGGCCGACGGGTGGGAAAGCGTGTGGGATCCGCTGTTCGCCAGCTACATCATCAATGCGCCGCGGCAGCTGGCCAGCGGCGCACCCCACCATCTGCGCCAGCGCTTTCGCAACGTCCGTCCTGACGGGCCCTACCGCTTCCATTTCATCGACCACCATCTGTGCCATCAGGCCAGTGCCTTTCTGGCCAGCCCGTTCGCGCAATGCGCGGTGATGACGCTGGACGGCCGCGGCGAGGACGCTTCCACCACTTACGGGGTCTACTACGAGGGCCAGTACGAGGCGCTGGGCGATGTGCGGGTGCCGCATTCGCTGGGGCTGCTGTACGAGCAGGTCACGCAGTACCTGGGCTTTCTGCATTCTTCGGACGAATACAAGGTCATGGCCCTGGCCGCTCTGGGCAATCCCGCCCGCTACCACGGCGTGCTGTCGCAGAGCATCTGTGTTCATGAAGCCGGGCGCTATGAAATAGCGCCGCTCGATCTGGCGGAGTGCTTCGGGCCGCCGCGCCAGCGCGGGGAACCTCTGGAGCAGCGCCACTTCGACCTGACCGCGGCGCTGCAGACGGTGCTGGAAGAGACGGTGCTCGAAATCGCCGCCTGGCTGCGCTCCGCTTCGGGGCAGCCGCTGCTGGCCATGGCAGGCGGCGTGGCGCTCAACTGCGTGATGAATGCGCGGCTGCGCGACAGCGGCATCTTCGACCAGGTCTGGGTGCAGCCTGCCGCCGGCGATTCGGGCACGGCCCTGGGTGCGGCCTTGTGGGTCGACTCCCGCATGCGCCGCAGCACGGCCAGCGAAAGCCCCGTGGTTGCCTCCACGGAGGAGACCGTTTACTTCGACGGCGGCCCCATGTCCCTGGGCGAGCGGCGCTGGACCATGTCCCACGCCTACCTGGGGCCGCAATACAGCGACGATGAAATAGAGCAGCAGCTGCGCTGGTCCAAGCTGGACTATGTGCGGCTGTCGGATGTGGCTGCCACCACCGCGCGCTTGCTGGCCGCCGGCAAGGTGATAGGCTGGTTCCAGGGACGCATGGAGTTCGGGCCCCGGGCGCTGGGCGCGCGCTCCATTCTGGCTTCGCCGCTGGAGGCGTCCATGCAGGCGCGGATCAACGAGCTCAAGGACCGGGAGGATTTCCGTCCGGTGGCACCGGCGGTGCAGCAGGAGCAACTGGCCCAGTGGTTTCGACCCGCCACGGCCAACAACGGCCAGGCGCCCTTCATGCTGTTCGTCTATGACGTGGAAGAGACGCAGGCCCGGCGCATCCCGGCCGCCTGCCACGAAGACCTGACGGCACGCGTGCAGACCGTCTCGGCCGACACCAATCCGCTGTTCCATGCCGTGCTGGAGCAATTCGGCCAGATGACGGGCGTTCCGGTGCTGATCAACACCTCCTTCAATGTGCGCGGGGAGCCCATCGTCTGTTCTCCCAAGGATGCCCTCAATGCTTTCTGGAGCACGCCGCTCGATGCGCTGGTGATTGGCAGCTTCCTGCTGGAAAAGCCGGTCCGCCCGGGTATGCAGGAGAGCGCCTGATGCTTCCCCCCCTGTCCCGCCGCCCCGTGCTGGTGACCGGAGGCGCGGGCTTTCTCGGCAGCCACCTGTGCGAGCGCCTGCTGGACGAAGGACATCATGTCGTGGCCCTCGACAACCTGAGTTCCGGCAGCCTGGACAACGTCGGCCCCCTGCTCAACCACCCGCGGTTTGTCCTGCTCTGCAGGGATGTGACCGCGCCCATCGAGATCACCCCCTCATGCATCTTCAACCTGGCCTGCCCGGCCAGCCCGCCCTTCTATCAGCGCGATCCCGTCAAGACCACGCTGACCAGCGTCATCGGGACGTGGCGCATGCTCGAACTCGCCCGCACTCACCGTGTGCCCATGCTGCAGGCCTCGACCAGCGAGGTCTATGGAGATCCGCTGGTGCATCCGCAGAGCGAGGATTACCGGGGCCACGTAAGCATCATGGGGCCGCGGGCTTGCTATGACGAGGGCAAGCGCTGCGCGGAAACCCTGTGCTTCGACTATCTGCGCAAGTACGCAACGCCAGTGCATGTGGCGCGCATTTTCAATACCTACGGGCCCAGGATGCTGCCGGGTGACGGGCGCGTGGTAAGCAACTTCATCGTCCAGGCGCTGAGGGGGGAATGCATCACGCTTTATGGGGACGGACGGCAGAGCCGTTCCTTCTGCTTTGTGCAAGACACCATCGAAGGCCTGGTGCGCCTGGTGTCCAGTGCCATCAATGGCCCGGTCAATCTGGGCAATCCCCATGAAATATCGATGCGGGATCTGGCCGGGCACATCCTGCACCTCACGGGAAGTCGCAGCCGCGTGGTCCACCGGCCGCTACCCGAGGATGACCCGCGCCAGCGTTGCCCGGATATTTCGGTGGCCCGGCAGCATCTGGGCTGGTGGCCGCGCATCTCTCTCGAGGAAGGGTTGGTGCGAACCATTGCGCATTTCCGGGAGGTGCTGGGCAATCGAGCGGCAAGCCTTGCGGCCCCTGGATGAGTCTGGAGGGCATGCCCTGGCCTTGCACGCCATAGTCCAGCGGTCTCGCCGCCTATAACGCGCTCTGCGGCTTCTGCATTGTGGGAAGTACGGTTAGCAACGCCGGAACAGTTCGTTACCATGCTTACCGATAACGGGAGATGGTATGGCTGATTGTCTGTGCGCATTGAATGTCGCGGCGGTTCTGTTTGGTGTGGCGTCCGGTGCCCTGTGGCTGTTTTCGCTGAAGATCGCCGGGGCTTTCCCGGAGAGTTGCCTGACCGAGCCCAAGGCGCTGATGGACGATGTTTTGCACAAGCAGAACATGGTGAATGTGCTGGCAGCCGTGATTGCCAGCCTCGGCATTCTGTGCCAGGTGGCAGCCATGCTGATGCGGGGGAACTAAGGGGCGCACCGGCAGCTTCTGCCGGCGTGGAGCCGCAAATCTGCCTGCGCGCGCGCCTTTGAGGCGGTGTGACGGGAGCTCTCCCGGATTGTGTTTATTTGCACAAACGCCTATTTGGATACATATCTATATAGCGTGTTTCAATTGATTTTAATTAATTCATTGAATTTACATATGAACGGGTGAGCATGCAGGGACTGGCTGGATGGATGTGGCCGGCCATCGGCGGATCGGCATGCCGCATGTCGATCCTCAAGTTCCGTTGAATGCATGGACCTCCCATGATCAGACCTGCTATCGAGGTGCTGGGCTCAGGTGCCCTCAAGTCGTACGACATGGCCCTGTATGTGCTTGCGCACGGTTACGTGGTGTTCGATACCACGCAGCAGCATGCCAGGGACCTGGCGGATGAAATCGAGAAATTGCTGGCACTCCATCACATCGAGGTGGAGTTCGGCACAGGCGGATCCACGCGCATCATCCACTTCCTGCTTGATGTGGACAGTGGCTATTCGTTCGTGGAATTCGCCCGATGGGTGAGCATGCTCAGCCTGCGATAGATTGGCAGCATGCGTCTGTGAAGAGCCCGCCCATGCCGGCTTTGCCGGGGGGGCAGGTCTGTCGCGTCATCTTCCGGGCAAGCGGCCAGGGCATCATCCTTGGTGCAGGTGTTCGCGAATGTGGCGCCTCGCCAGACGCAGTGCGGCCTCGTCGGCCTCGGTTTTCGAGGCGAAGCAACGTGCATCGGTGACGCTGCCGAGTTCTTTTCCTGCCGCACTGTGCAAAGTGGCTGACGGTTGCCAGGACTGCGGTGTTTCGCCTTGGCGGGAGTCTGGCGTGATGGTCACGCCCATGAACAGGAATCCACTCATAAAGTCTTTCTGCAAAACATGCATCTTGCCTCAATCGCATGGGCTTGGTCGGCAACCAGCCGCGCCATGATATGGGTACGGCGTTTGGGCATTAAATCGCTTGAAGAATGCGTGAATCTGCAATACCGGTGGAAGCCGGATTGCCGGAGACTCGTAAACAGGTGTGAATCACATTCATTAATCTGTTACCGCTATAGAAAGAGTAATGTAACGGTGTAGGCTCATGCCGACGGACTTCGCGCTGCATGCCGGACATGGAACCTGCTTCAGGTTGTTTAAAGTGAATTCACTCCCTTTTGTTGGCGAGTAATTCCATTAAATGAATTGGTGGCCACATCAATTCGGAAAACTATCGGAGGTTCTATGAATGAAGATCGCATTGTTGGTAATTGGAAGCAATTCAAGGGCAAGATCCGCGAGCAATGGGGCCGGCTGACCGATGACGATATCGATGTGATTGCCGGAAAGAAATCCCAGCTGCTTGGGAAAATCCAGGAGCGCCAAGGCCTCGCCAAGGAAGATGCTGAAAAACAGCTGGCCGAGTGGCAAAGTCGCAATCCCGATTTCCGCTTCGATGAGTGAGTGGACTCATTGACCGCAATATGCTTCCTCGCCCTCGCGCGGGGAAATCAAGACATTTAAAGGAGTTTCCCATGCAACTGAGTTCCAGAATTGTGACCACTTGCGCCGCGATGATGCTGGCTACTTCGGCGTTCGCCCTGACGCCTGCCGAACAGAAGGCTGAGAAGGACCGCATCAGCAATGAATACAAGACGGCCAAGGACCAGTGCAAATCCCTCAAGGGCAATGCCAAGGATGTGTGCCAGGAACAGGCCAAGGGGCAGGAAAAAGTTGCGCTGGCCGAGTTGAAATATCAAGCGGATGCCAGCGAGAGCAACCGGCTGAACGTGGCCAAGACCAAGGCCGACGCAGACTATGCGATTGCCAAGGAAAAATGCGATGACCTTGCCGGCAATGAAAAAGACGTCTGCAAGAAGGATGCCAAGGCTGCCCATGTCAAAGCGCTGGAGGCTGCAAAAGTAGCCGATGTGCGCAATAACCCTTCGGCGACGGCTGGTGATGTCGCCGAAACACGCAGGGATGCCAGCGACAAGGTGCGCGAAGCCGATTACAAAGCCGCCAAGGAACGCTGCGATGCATTGTCTGGCGATGCGAAAAATGCCTGTACCGAAGATGCCAAACGCAGGTTTGGGCAATAAAGCATTAAAAAGGGCCTCCAGGCCCTTTTTTTATGGTGGCTCAATACGAAAGGATTAAGCGAGGAAATATCCTGTAGCGAAAAAAGCCGCTGAAAAATTTCTAGAAGGCTTCGGTGCTGAACTCATTGGATGGCGGATTCTGCGAGAGAATGCGCAAAACCTCTTCCGGCGAGAGAGGGGCAGGCAGTGGAGCAATCATCTTATGCTGCGGTGCCTGGATTGCTGGACAGGCGGCGTAAAGATAAGTCATTGCGCGCTCCGGGGGTTGACGGTTATGGAGTGACGGCCCATTTATTCAACGCATTCGTGCCCTGCCATTGTCAAGGGGCAATATGAAGCGCGCATGACACAGGCCCGGCCGAAGGCAACATTCGGTCCCGTGCTGAGCCGAATCCCGCCGGATGCGCGGAGGCGGTTGATCCAGCAGCTTATGGGTCGCGCAGGTCTGTACCAGGCTGGCGGGCTGCATCGAGGGCCGGGTGCCCCAGGCCAAGGCCCAGTGTGCCGCCAGTTGCCATGCCTGCTCCTCCTTGTCCGTTGCCTTTGCCCTGACCGCTGCTGCCTGCATTGCTGCCTCGTCCTGTGGAAGGTGAGCGCAAGGGGCCTTGCCTGGGTATGGACAGATCGCCCGGCACAGCGTCCAGTTCCAGTACGTCGCGGATGAAGTCGCGCAGCGATACCACCAGCGCCGCAGTCTCCACAGGGCGGCCCGCCACCATGTCGTTGGCCGCCTGCACGGCCAGCCGGACCTGTTGCGCCGTCCCCAGCAAAATCACGTCGGACAAGGCGGCTTCGACCGCATCGCGGATACGGCGCCGGCGTTCGGAATGGGGTGGGTTTTCGCTCTCACCCTGCTGTTCGGCGGCCTGCATGCGCAAATCGCGCATGTGGCGGGGATCCACGGCCAGGTTGCCGGTGAACGAGCCGCCCAGGGTTTTGTAGGCTGCAATCAGGGTCTTGAGCCGCTCGTTGATCTGGCGATTCTGGCGTTCGCGGCGCTGCTGGATGTGCTGCATGGCCAGCAGACGAATGCCTACGGCCACGAATGTCACCAGAACCAGGCCCAGCAGCGTGGAGAGCATGGCTTGCCATGAACTGAAGTCGAGCATGTTGCGCATGCCTTCCAGCCTAGCAGAAGCATGTGGGCGCTTGCGTGGCGAAAGCCGGCCATGCCAACGCATGGCAGGCGGCGGCCCCGGCCTCTGGCAATGTGCGATCGGACGGCCTCTGCATCGTGCAATGCAGGAGAGGCTTTCGGCAATCAGCGCAGCCAGCTGATCATGCCTTGCAGGATGAAGGCATTGATGATGTCGATGAAGAAGGCCCCGACCAGCGGCACGATGAGAAAGGCCTTGTGCGAAGGGCCGTACTGGTTGGTGATGGCCTGCATGTTGGCAACGGCCGTCGGGGTGGCGCCCATGCCGAAGCCGCAGTGGCCTGCGGCCAGCACGGCGGCATCGTAGTTCCTGCCCATGATGCGGAAGGTGAGAAACCCTGCGTACAAGGCCATGACCATGGTCTGGGCAGCCAGGATGACCATCAGGGGGCCGGCCAGATCGGCCAGCTCCCACAGCTTGAGCGAAAGCAGGGCAATCGCCAGGTAGATGGACAGGGCGGCATTGCCGAACACGTCGATGGCCCGGTCGAACACCTTGAAGCCGAAGGCATGGTCCAGCACATTGCGGATGACCACGCCGCCGCCCAGGGCCCAGACAAAGGTCGGCAACTGAACGGCCGTACCCCGGGTCATGCCGGTCATGAATTCCGGAAAGGCCAGGCAGCCGGCGAACAGGGCCAATGTCTCCACGGCTGCATCGGTGGTGATCAGGCGCGGAGTATGGCTGGAGGATTCGAAGTTGGCCACTTGGCTGCCTTCGCCCACGGCGATGCTGTCGGCGGACTGCTGCTCGGCCGCGGTCAGAGGGCGTGCGAGCTGGTGGCGGGTGATCAGACGCTTGGCCAGAGGACCGCCCAGCAGGCCGCCGATGACCAGGCCGAAGGTGGCGCAGGCAATGCCCAGCGCCGTGGCGCCGCCGAGCCCGTACTGGTTTTCGAGCACGGCGCCCCATGCGCCGGCCGTGCCGTGGCCACCCACCAGCGTGATGGAGCCGGCCATCAGGCCGATCAGCGGATCCAGCCCCAGCAGCGTGGCCAGCCCCACGCCCACGCTGTTTTGCATGACGATGAAGACCACGATCACGCCGAGGAAGACCAGCAAGCCTGTGCCGCCTTCGCGCAGCTTCGAGAAGTTCGCGCTCAGGCCGATGGAGGAAAAGAACACCAGCATGAAGGCCGACTGCAGGCCGGATTCGAAACTCAGCGTCAGTCCGGTGATCTGGTGCAGCAGGAAGATGGCCGCGGCTACGACGAGGCCGCCAGATACTGGCTCGGGAATGTTGAACTCGCGCAGGAAGCGGATGTGCCGGGTCATGAGCTTGCCCAGCAGCAGCACGAGAACGGCCAGGATGAGGGTGTAGTACGCACCAAAGGACACGTGCATATCGATTTTTCTCCGCAGGGATTGCCGGCGTTGCCGGGGAAGCGGCGATTCAGGGAGCAGCAGGGAAATGCGTGCATTGCCGCGCCGGGACTGAGCGCAGGGCGGGGTGACGCATATGCAAGGCCGCAGGCGCTGCAGAAAGGGAAGCTGCCGACGCTGATCGCCCATAGGGGAAAGCTGCTTTTTCTTGTTGGACTGGGGCAGCTTGGTGAACAGCCGACAATATGCTTGAAATGCGATGTCTGCGTTCTTGTTCTGCGATATTTCCCGGTGCAGCGCTGGCGTTTGCCGCCGGGGAGCCTTCCACGTCCGTGCCAAGGCGGGTAGCGCCGGGGCCGCGCAATGAAAAAGCCCGCGCTATGGCGGGCTTGGCATGACCGAAGTGCGTGTCAGTGGCGCGGGCGATGCGGTGCACCGCCGCCACCCGAGCGGTTCTCGATGTGGCGGAACGTCAGGCGGCCCTTGTTCAGGTCGTAAGGCGACATTTCCAGCGTGACCTTGTCGCCGGCCAGCACGCGGATGCGGTGCTTGCGCATCTTGCCGCCGGTGTAGGCGATCAGCTGGTGACCGTTGTCCAGCGTGACGCGAAAGCGCGAATCGGGCAGCACTTCGTCCACGACGCCTTGCATTTCAATCAGTTCTTCTTTGGCCAATGGGTGATCTCCTCAGTGGGGGTACAAAAAACGGGATCAGTTCAGCTGGTTGCTCAGCACCATGCTGCGGCCTTCCTTCAAGGCGTAGCGCGCTGCGGTGGCGGCATTGTCGAACTGGTTGATGAAGCTGAAAACGCGGTCATAGACGCCGCGGCGGATGGAAACCGCAGCGGCCACCTGGCCGGATTCGGTAGTTTGGGTGAGCGGTGTAACAACATAGTTGCCGACACGCTCTGCATATTGTTTGGTATTCATCGTGTCAACGATGGCGTCCGCCTTGCTTGGGGCAGCGCCATGAAAATCAAAAAAGCCTGCACCGGGGAACCGATGCAAAGAAAACCTGGCCCCGGAAAATTCGCCGGGAACAGAACGGGCTTGCCGTGGAACTGGAGTGTCAGCCGGAACGCTTGAACGGGATAAGCGCGGCGATTGGCACAGCATGCTGCTGTGAGAGTGCAGATGGCCGCTGCATAGGCAAGCTAGACTGCAGCGACTTTGCGATTATAAGACTTAAAGCTCTTATATGCAAGAGGCATGATGGGCAATCAGATGCCCAGGAACCTGAAGGGCGCCGAGGACCTGAATTGCTGCGTGGCATCGCCCGAAAAGGTGTGGTCCTGGTTAGGACCCAGGTCCAGCTTGAGTACCTTGCCGGTCTGCGCGCTGAAGTCCAGTGCCTTGAGGTCGATCCAGAAGGTATTGGGCGTCAGGGCCGACTCGAAGAAATACAGCTTGCGCTGGTGGTCGAAGACGGTACGCCAGCGCGTGGAGGAGATGTTGGGCTCCTCGGGCGTATTGAGGCCGTAGGGCACGGAGACGTTGCGGATCACGCTGAAGACGCTGGCCAGGGCCTTGTTCGGGTCCTGGTCCTTGGGGATGGCGCCGACATAGAAAGAGGCCCGCGCGAAACGGTCGGCCGCGCGGTTGGTGCCGGGCAGCATGGTGGTGCCGCCGATCTGCTTCCAGTAGGCATTGAGCGCCAGTTGCTGATCGAAGGTCGGCGAGTTGGTCATCACCTGGTATTGGCGGCCATGGTGTATGACCTGGCGGCCGCCTATGTATTCGACGATGGCGCTGTCGCCGCTGGCGTCCGACATGGACAGGTGCAGCGTGGTCAGCCGGTTCTCGCCGGGCACGTTGTCGGAAACGATGGTGAAGGGCTGCTTTTCCAGCGCGGCCACGGCCTCGCCGACGGTGGCGAAATTGTCGAGCACGTACTGCGCCCAGGCCGCAATGGTCAGGCCCGGCTTGCTGTTGGCGTCGAAGCTCGGATACTGGGATTCCACCAGCCACAGCAGGTTGGCATTGAGCCCCGCTTCGTTCACTCCGTCGGTGGTGGATATGTCGTAGCCCGAGGTGATGACGCTGCCATACCTGGATGTCCAGTGCAGCGAGTTCGGGCCGGCCTGGCCCGAGCGCTCCATGCCGCGCGGCAGCACCCAGAGATTGCTGACGATGTCGCTTTTCCAGTCCATGGAGCGGGCCGTGACCACCTGGCCGTTGGCGCCGTGAAACACCAGCCGGGTGCAGGCCCAGGCGCTGGAGAGCGCCGCCATCCCGGAAAGTCCCACCAGCAAAGCGCCCAGGAGAGGGCGGATGGGCGGCGCGGGCTTTTTCATGGGCAACTCCTGGAATGTGAGACAAATGCGGCAGTCTAGGCAGCAGGTGGCGGCTGGCAGGTAGGAGACCGGCGCTTTCAGGCCCTGGCCGCGGGCTTCCTGATCTGGCTCAGGCGCCTGCATTCCCCGGAGGACATGAGGGTGTTACGCTTTCTGCCGCTTCTATTACGGCTTGGCCGGCGCACCTTCCCCAACCCTGGCCTTGGCGCCCGCATGGGAGGCGCTGCTCGCGGAACAGCTTCACCGTCCACTGCTTTGCGGGATAGTTGCATGCGGATGCAACCGGATGTGGCAAGTGCAACCTGCGTGGATTTTCGAAGCGCTGCTCATCCTAGGATGGAAATGTGTTCCATCCATTGCAGGAGTCAGACATGAAACTGCTTACGCCTCTTGTGCTCGTAGCCGCGGCTGCGGCGCTCACGGCCTGCGACAGAAACAAGGCGCCGGCGCCGCAGGTGAATCCGCCGGCATCGTCGAGCGGCGCCGCTGTGCCGCCCGCGCAGGCGCCCGGAGATACCTCGCCCGGCGCCATGCCCAGCCAGCCGAACGGCACGGGCAGCAGCCGGTAAAGAGGGTGTCCGCTGCCTTCATCGGTGTACGCCCTGGCAGGCGAACACGGAATGTATGCTGCATATTTGATAGCTTGCTGCGCGATATGAATATGGGTTTTAATGCAAAAATCCACTGAAGATAAGTATTGGTTTGCGTAAGAAGCTATCCATTCAATAGCAAATCCGTTCTGGGCGATAAAGGGCTGCGGACGCGCGATACTTGCGGCCTGGGCCGGGCCTTCCTGCGAGGGCCCGGCATTTTGCTGGCATTTGCAGGCTGCGGGCGATCCAAGCCGTGCGGCCTCGGTTTCATGACGCGCGTTCACACCTCTGACCCTTTCGATTCCCCGGCGCACTCTTGCATGGATTTGTGGAATTGCCCGGTTGTCCCTCCGCTCGAGGATGCAGACCTTGCTGCGCGTGTGCAGCACAGGCTGGACTCCAAGACCAAGCCGGTCGGTTCCCTGGGCCGGCTGGAAGCGCTGGCGCTGCGCCTGGCCCGCATCCTGGGCACCGAGATGCCGCAGCTGCAGGCGCCGCAGATGCTGGTGTTTGCCGCCGACCACGGGCTGGCGGCGCGTGGCGTATCAGCCTATCCGGTCGACGTGACCTGGCAGATGGTGGAGAACTTCCTTGCGGGCGGCGCCGCGGTCAGCGTGCTGTCGCGCCAGCATGGCATTGCGCTCAATGTGGTGGACTGCGGGGTGGCCCGGGATTTCGCCCCGCGTACACAGGATCCCGAGCACAAGCTGCCGCAGGCCGGAGCGCCGCGCCTGTGGCGCCGCAAGGTGGCCTATGGCACGCAGGACTGCAGCACGGGCCCGGCCATGACGGCCGAGCAATGCCGGCTGGCGCTGCGCAATGGCGCGGAACTGGTCAGAAAGCTGCCCGGCAATGCCCTGCTGCTGGGCGAGATGGGCATAGGCAATACTTCCAGCGCCTCGCTGCTGCTGGCGCGGCTGTGCAATGAACCGATAGAGCTGGTGACCGGCAAGGGCACGGGACTGGATGCCGCCGGCCTGGCCCGCAAGGTGGCTGTGCTGCGGCAGGTGCTGGATTTCCATGCCCAGGTGCGGGAGCCGCTGCAGGTCCTGGCGGCCATGGGGGGGCTGGAAATCGCCACCATGGCGGGCGCGGTGCTGCAGGCTGCCTGCGAACGGCGGGTCATCGTGGTCGACGGCTTCATTACCAGCGCCGCCGTGCTGGTGGCCAGCCGCCTGCAGCCTGCGGTACTGGATCGCTGCGTGTTTGCCCATTGCTCGGGCGAGCCCGGCCATGCGCGCATGCTGGCGCATCTGCTGGCAGACGCTGCGGAGCGGCCGCTGCTCGACCTGCAGATGCGCCTGGGCGAGGGCTCGGGCGCAGCGCTGGCCTGGCCCCTGCTGGTCTCCGCCTGTGCGGTGCTGCGTGAAATGGCCAGTTTCGCATCGGCGGGCGTCGAGGGCGCGCTTGCGCATTGATATGGCAGCAGCAAGCGGGCAGACTGCAAGCCATTGCATGCATTGAGGTTTCAGCGCATTTTTCTTTCGATGTCCACCGCCTTCGATATGCTTGCGCTCCCCGAGGCCTCCGCCTTGCTGTCCGGCTTGGCCCGCACGGCCATGCCGGTGGCCCTGTACGACCGCGACGACCGGCTGTGCTATGCCAATGAGGCATTCGATGCGGCCTTTCTGCACGGGCTGGCTTTGCCTGTGGCGTTTGCCGATGTGCTGCGCCACGGCTTCCACCATGGCTTCGGCATACGCATCGATTGCGGCGATATCGAGGCCTTTCTGGCCGATATCCTTCCGCGGCGGCGCCAGCAGGCGCATCGCCAGGTGACGACGGACCTGCTGGACGGCCGCTGGATACAGTTCACCGAGACGCTGCTGCCCGACGGCTGGTTGCTGACGATTGCCAGCGATATCACGGCGCTCAAGCACAACGAGCAGACCATCCGCCATGCGCATGCCAGCGCCATGCAGGCCGCACTCACCGACGCATTGACGGGCGTGCCCAACCGGCGCCACATCCTGGAACTGGCCGAGCAGGCGCTGGCAGACCATGCGGCCAGTGGCGAAGCCTTGACGGCGGTGCTGCTGGATCTCGACCATTTCAAGCACATCAACGATGCCCACGGCCATCAGGCCGGCGATGCCGTGCTGCAGCATTTTTGCCGTCTGGCACAGCAGTACCTGCGGCCCGGGGACTGCTGGGGCCGCTTTGGCGGCGAAGAGTTCCTGCTGCTGCTGCCAGGCGCCGATGCGCAGGCCGCCGTCGCGGTGGTGGAGCGGCTGCGCGCCATGCAGTCCGATGCCGATGTGCCGGCCTATACCTTCTCTGCGGGCGTAGCCCAGCTGCAGCCGGGCGAACCATTGCAGCACCTGCTGCACCGGGCCGATGCAGCGCTCTATGCCGCCAAGGCTGCGGGACGATGCTGCACGGCGATTGCGGCCGAAGACTTCTAAGCCTGCAGCCGCTGCAGCCGGCCTAGGGTGCAGGTGTCTTGGGCGTGAAGTCGCAGTACCGGGCCACCACGCATTCCCAGCAGCGCGGCTTGCGCGCCTGGCAGACATAGCGGCCCAGCAGGATCAGCCAGTGGTGCGAATCCACCGCGTAGGCGGGCGGCACGCGCTGGAGGAGCTGCATCTCCACGGCCAGCGGCGTCTTGCCCGGTGCCAGTCCCGTGCGGTTGCTGACACGGAAAATGTGCGTGTCCACGGCCATGGTGGACTCGCCGAAGGCGACATTGAGCACCACGTTGGCCGTCTTGCGGCCCACGCCGGGTAAGGCTTCCAGTTCCTCGCGCGTGCGCGGCACCTGGCCGCCGTGCAGTTCCACCAGCATGCGGCAGGTCTGCATCAGATGCTTGGCCTTGCTGCGGTACAGCCCGATGGTCTTGATATAGCCCTCCAGCCCTTCCAGGCCCAGGTCCAGAATGGCCTGGGGCGTGTTGGCGACCGGAAACAGCTTGCGCGTGGCCTTGTTCACGCCCACGTCGGTGGCCTGGGCCGAAAGCAGCACGGCGGTGAGCAGCTCGAACACCGTGGTGTATTCGAGCTCGGTCTGCGGAGAGGGATTGGCCGCCTTGAGCGCGGCGAAAAATGGCTCTATATCGCGCTTGTTCATTCCCGCATTGTCGCCTTGCGGCACGGCCGGATGCGCCAAAATGGCAGACTTGCTGTTTTTGGCGTGCCTTCACCGTTTCACCATGCAATTTGCCAACCGACTCAACCATGTAGAAACCTCCGCGATCCGCGAGCTGTTCAAGCTGCTGGGCAAGCCCGGCATCATCAGCTTTGCGGGCGGCTTCCCGGACAGCGCGATGTTCGACGTGGCCGGCATCAGCGCGGCATCGGCGCAGGCCCTGCAGCAGGAGGCGGGCGCGGCATTGCAGTACGGCGCCACCGAGGGCTACCAGCCGCTGCGCGAGCAGCTGTCGGCCTTCATGGCAGGCAAGGGGGTGAGCGACGTGGCGCCGGAGCAGCTCATCGTGACCACGGGCAGCCAGCAGGCGCTGGACCTGCTGGGCAAGACCATGGTGGGCGAGGGCGACAAGGTGATCGTCGAAGGCCCGACCTTCCTGGCCACCATTCAGTGCTTCCGCCTCTACGGCGCCGAGGTGATTTCCGCGCCCGTGGACGAGCATGGCGTCAGGACCGACGAGCTGGAAAAACTCATTGCCGAGCACAAGCCCAGGCTGGTCTACCTGATTCCCACCTTCGGCAACCCCAGCGGCGCCACGCTGAGCCTGGAGCGCCGCAAGAAAGTGCTGGAGCTGGCCGTCAGGTACCAGACGCTGGTCGTGGAGGACGATCCCTATGGCGACCTGTATTTCAATGAAGCGCCTCCGGCCAGCCTGCTGGCGCTCAGCCGCGAAGTGCCCGGCAGCCGCGAGTGGCTGGCGCATTGCGGATCGCTGTCCAAGGTGCTCAGCCCCGGTCTGCGCATCGGCTGGCTGATCGCCAACCCCGAGCTGCTGGCCCGCGCCGTGATGTGCAAGCAGTTCAGCGATGCCCACACCAGCACCTTTGCCCAGGCCACGGCGGCGCAATATCTGAAGTCGGGCGCCATGCCCGGGACGCTGGCCCATGTGCGCGAGGTCTATGCCAGGCGCGCCCAGGCCATGGGCGATGCGCTGCGCGAACAGCTCGGCGATGCCGTGGAATTCGTCCAGCCCCAGGGCGGCCTGTTCCTGTGGGTGCGCCTGACGGGTGCCCGCGGCCAGCTGGCCGATGCCGGCGTGCTGGCCAAAAAGGCCATCGAGCAGGGCGTGGCCTTTGTGCCCGGTGCGCCGTTCTATGCGCAAAACCCCGACAGTGCGGCATTCCGCCTCTCGTTCGCCACGGCCGACGAGGACAAGATCCGCGAAGGCATTGCCCGCCTGGCCAAGGCGATGCAGCCATGAACAGGAGTCCCGAGGTTTTGCAGGAGCGCGTGACGGAGCTGGAGATCAAGGCCAGCTATACCGAAGATCTGCTGGAGCAGCTCAACATGACGGTCTACCGCCAGCAGCAGCAGATCGATCTGCTCGTCAATGAGGTGCGCGAGCTCAAGCGCCAGGTGCCGGAGGGCGGCCCGGGCGGGCCCCGCAATCTGCGCGACGAACTGCCGCCCCATTACTGAAGGCGGGGATTGGCTGCAGCAGCCAGCTGTTCCGACAAAAAAGGCCGGATCTTTCCCGGCCTTTTTTGCGCAACCAGGGGCTGCGGCAGCGCCCGCAGCCCATCGATCCTGCTCTCACTCCAGCGGTGTCCGAGCCACGTTTTTCATCTTGCCCATGAACAGGCGCGTGAAGAACACGGCCATCACGAGGATGCACAGGATCACGATCAAGCTCATCAGGCCATAGTCGGTGGAGAAAAGGTCGATCATCAGCTTCATGCACGGCTCCTTGGTCAGTGGCAGAGGTCTGCGGGCACTATGGCCTTGAAGCGGGCAGGTGGCTTTGTGCTGGGTCAAGCCGCGGCGCTGGCCGCGTGCCGACCTGTGGTGGCCGGTCAGGTGCGGGTAAAGGGCAGGGGCACGTCCGCGGGAATCGGGCAGACATAGGGTTGGCCCGCGCGGCGCTCCAGCAGCTCGGCCCTGGCTTGGGCAATACGCTCGGGCTGCTCCAGCAGCGAGATGGCCGTGGCGGCGAGTATCTTGGCCGCATGCACCATGCCTGCATGGGCCAGCCCCGACTGGCCTTGCGAAACCATCTGCCACGAATGCAGGGGCGTGCCGAAGGCGTAGCAGGCCACCCAGGCCTGCACGGTGGGCGTGACCCAGCTCACATCGGCGACGTCGGTGGAGCCGAACATGATGTCGCGGGCTTGCGGATCGTAGGGAGCCAGGCCTTCGAAGACTGCCGGCACCTTGCCGCGCAGCACGCTGGCCAGCGGCCGGCTGACCTGCTCCACGTCGCTGCGGTCCAGCGTCGCCTGGAAGTCGCTGGCGAGCTGGTGCTGGCGCGCGTCGACCTCGAGCCGGCCTAAGGCCTGCATCTGGGCATACATCACCTGGTTCAGCGTGCTGTTCTGCAGCAGGTTGGAGCAGGCCTTGTCGAAAACCACCTCGACCTGGCAATCGGTCATCAGTGCGGCGCCCCTGGCTACGTTCTGCACGCGTGCATAGAGTTCTGCGGCCTCGTGATTGCGGGCGGCGCGGATCAGGTAAAGCACCTCGGCGCGGGCCTGCACCACGTTGGGCGAGAGTCCGCCCGAGTCGGTGATCGCATAGTGGACGCGCGCATCCGAAGGCATGTGCTCGCGCAGATAGTTCACGCCCACATTCATCAGTTCCACGGCGTCCAGCGCGCTGCGGCCCAGGTGGGGGGAGTGGGCTGCATGGGAGGCTTTGCCGCGGAAGATGAACCTGGCCTGGATGTTGGCCAGCGTACTCTGGCTGAACACGCCGGTGAAGCTCGCGGGGTGCCAGGTCAGTGCTGCATCCACATCGTCGAAAACGCCGGCGCGGGCCATGAAGGTCTTGCCCGAGCCGCCTTCCTCGGCCGGACAGCCATAGAAGCGTATGCGGGCCTTGTGGCCGCTGGTCTGCAGATACTGCTGCAGGGCGGTGGCCGCAAAGTGCGCCGACGTGCCCAGCAAGTGGTGGCCGCAGCCGTGGCCGGCCAGGCCCGGACTGTCGGTGGAAGGTGTGCAGACCAGTGCCCCGCTTTGCTGATTCAGCCCGGACAGCGCGTCATATTCGCCCAGGAATGCCAGCACCGGCCCTGCGTCGCCCCATTCGGCCATGAAAGCCGTGGGAATGCCTGCCATATCGCGCGTGATACGAAAGCCCGACTGCGCCAGGGCATCGATATGCAGCCGGACCGAGGCATTCTCCGCGTAGCGCAGCTCGGCCAGCGACCAGATCCGGTCGGCCAGCGCGGTCATGCGAGGGGTTTCCTGCGCGAAAAATTCCTGGAGTGCGTCTATGGGGTGCATGGGGAGGATGGGGAGGATGGAGTAGAGGTTGGATGCGCTGCTCATTCGGGCTTGACGCCTGCCTTGTCCAGCAGAGCCTTGTTGCGCCTGATCTCGGCCGCGATCTGTGCCGGGAAACGGGTCTGGTCCATGTCGGTGGCGGTGGCGCCCAGCGCCTTCAGGTGCTTTTGCACATCTGGCTGATGCACTGCCTTGACGGCGGCCTCCTGCAGTTGCCTGACGATGGGTGCCGGTGTGCCGGCCGGAACGACCAGGCCGAACCAGCTGATGCCCAGTTCGTTGAGTTCGGGGTAGCCCAGCTCCTTGAAGGTAGGCACCTGGGGCAGATCGGGCGAGCGGCTTTGTCCCGCCAGCACGATGGGAATCAGCTTGCCTCCCTTGATCTGCGGCATGGCCGAGGGCAACTGGTCTGCCATCACCTGCACCATGCCGGCCAGTGCGTCGTTGAGCGCGGGCCCATTGCCGCGATAGGGAACGATCTGGATCCCGGTCTTCATGGTTTCGTTGAACGAGGCCAGCATCAGGTGGCCCAGCGTGCCCAGGCCGGGTACGCCGGCGCTATAGGCGCCGGGCTGGGCTTTGACCTTGGCCATGAAGCCCGTGAAGTCTCTGACGCCCATCTTGGGATGGACCATGTAGACCGAGGGCATGGTCACCAGATTGGCCACGGGCAGCAGCTTGCCCTCGATCTTGGCGGCACGCATGTACAGGGAGGGATTGATGGTGGCTGTGCTCACCGTGGCCATGCCGAGGGTGTAGCCGTCGGGTGCCGCCTGGGCAATGGCCTCGCTGCCGATCAGGCCTCCGGCGCCTCCCTTGTTGTCCACGATCACGGGCTGGCCCAGGGTGGATCGCAGGCCCTCGGCGATCACGCGCGCCACGATGTCCGTGGAGCCACCGGCGGCAAAAGGCACGATGAGCTTGACGGGCTTGCTGGGGTAAGCCTCCGCCGCCAGCGACTGGGAAAACGGCAGGGCGAGCAGCGCGCCTGCGGCGGCGATAGACAGCAGGGACAGGCGGCCAAGAGGGCGGTGGGGGCGTGAGGACGGGGACATGAGCTGCTCCGGAAAGAGATCGGTAAAAGCGTGTGCCCACGAACTGTGTTGCCTACGCTTGATGCGCTATTGCTGTGCGAAATATAGAAATTCCGGCGCCTTTGCAGTCCACGAAAATTGCGTTGAGCTATAAGCTATGCCGATGGCTGCAAGGCCTGCTCCTCTGAGTCTTGCAGACGGATTCCGTGTAAACCCTAGATCCCGCGATGCCCGATCGTTTCCCTTTTCCCGAGCTGCAGCGCAGCGACGATGCCGCCACTCCTGAGGGGCGGCAGCTTTTTTCCAGGCTCACCAAGCAGGTGCGCTTGCGGCAACTGCAGTTGCTGGTGGCCCTGCAGCAATGCGGTTCGGTCGTGCAGGCGGCTGCGCATTTGCATATGAGCCAGTCGGCGGCCACGCAGGCTCTGGCGGAACTGGAGCGGGTGCTGGACATGAAGCTGTTCGAGCGCCATGCCCGCGGCATGCGGCCCACCGTTGCGGGCCAGGCCCTGATCGATACCGCGCACGGCGTGCTGGCCGGCTTGCAGGAGGTGTCCGAGTCGCTTGCATCCATACGGCGTGGGGCGGCGGCGGCGCTGCGGCTGGGGGCGATTCCCGCCGCCGCCATGTCGGTGCTGTCGCAGCTGCTGCCGCGCTTTTATGAAGCCCATCCGCAAGTGCATGTGGATGTGCACGAGGATGCCAGCGCGCACTTGCTGTCCCAGCTGATGGGGTCGGGGCTGGATGCGGTTTTCTGTCGGCAGCCCGCCATGCTGCCGGCTGCCTTTGTCTTCGAGCCCCTGCTGCTGGATGCGGCCGTCGTGATCGCCGATGCGAACCATGCCCTGGCAGGCCGCCGCGATATCGCGCTGCAGGCGCTGAAGGGCGCGCGCTGGGTACTGCCCAGCTATGGCATAGCGGTGCGCAACATTCTGGAAGCAGAAGTCCTTCCCGTGCTGGAGGGCGCCTCATGGTTCCCCGCCTCCACGGTGTCGCTGCCCGTTCTTGAAGGGCTGCTGACCCAGCCCGGCGCGGTTTCCCTGGTGCCGCGCAGCATCCTGCCGGGTCTGCGCACGCAGGGGCGTGTGCGGGTGCTGGATGTGCAGATCGAAGGCCGCCTGCCGCCGCTGGGCGCGGTTTACAGGCGTGACCGTGCGCCCGCGTTGCTGCTGGAGATGCTCAGGCTGTGGCACAGGCTCCGGCTGCCTGACGGCGTATCTTTCCCTGCGGAACAGGCGGGTGGGCCTGCGCTTTCAAAAAAGTAGCCATTTGGGTAGTTATGAGATGCATTTGTGAAAACTGATCTGACTTTCATGCATAAAAATAGAGGCCGTGAATGACCTGAATTTGAGGACACCATGAGTATCTGGTCCGTAGACGCCCAGACCGTCACCCACAGCATCCAGCTGGCTGTCGCCCCGGTCTTCTTTCTGACGGCCGTGGCCGGCATGATCGGGTCGGTGGCGGGGCGCCTGGCGCGCATCATCGACCGCGCGCGCAAGCTGGAAGATGGACTGCGCGGTGCCACCGACCATGAACTGATCGCCAGAAGCCTGACCGAGCTGCACTTCTTGCGGCAGCGCGGCCGTCTGGCGAACGTCTCCATTGCGCTGCTGACGCTGTGCGGCGTATGCATCGGGCTGACCATCGTCCTGCTGTTCGTGGATCAGGCCTACGGCATCCGTGGCCATCGCTATGCCGTGTTCAGCTTTCTGTTCGGCGTGCTGGCCTTTGTCATGGCGTTGTGCGGCTTTCTGTGGGAGACCATCATGGCCACGCGCATCCTGGACTTCCACATGCTCAGCCAGGCCAAGGCCGCCGTGCGCCATGTGGAATCCGAGCACAGACCTTAGTGCCCGAATGCCGGGCTTGTCCAGGTGATGCGGATACCGGCTGCCTGCCGGCTTGACTTGCCGTGCGCAGATGCCGCTCCTGCAATAGGCCGTTGTCTGGGACGGCGAGCCGAGCATTCGCCAATCGTGGTTCCGCGCCATGCGCAGGCAGGAAAGAATGCGGCCATGGCCTTACATGATTCTTCCCGGAAATTCGATGCCGACCGCGCAGCCGAGTACGCAATACAAAGCCGCATCGCGCTGGCCGGCTATGACGCCTGCCATGAGCTTGCGGCCTGCCTGCTGTCCGCCAGCCTGGGTTCCGGGGCGAGGCGCATCCTGAATGTGGGGGCGGGCGGTACCGGGCAGGAAATATTGACGGCCGCAGCGCTCGAGCCGCACTGGTCGTTTGTTGCCTTGGACCCTGCGCCGGCGATGCTGGATCTGGCAATGGCCAATATCCGGAAGGTCGGCCTGGAGGCGCGTGTCGAAGCATTTTCGGAGGGCGTGGATGAGCTTGCGCAGCAGCGCCCGTTCGACGGAGCAAGCTTGATCGGCGTGCTGCACCATCTGCCGAGCCAGGATGAAAAGAAGGCTGTGCTCGGCTCGATCGCAAAGCGGCTCAAGCCCGGGGCTCCGTTCGTGGTTGCATGCAATCGCAGCGCCTATGAAACGAAACCGCTGTTCCTCGAGGCCTGGGCGGCGCGCTGGCGCATGGCCGGGGCCAGCAGCGGCGAAGTGGAGGCCAAGCTTGCCAAGATCCGCCACGGGGCCGTTCCGCCGGAATCCGAGGCTGCGGTGGAAGCCATGCTTTCCGAGGCCGGCTTTGCGCGACCGGAGCGATTTTTCTCCAGCCTGTTCTGGAGTGCATGGATCTGCTTCAGGCAAATCCCTGCCTGATCCGGCCTCGCAGGGTGGAGCCGTGTGCGCTGACAAAAACCATGTTTGAAAGAAATAAGGCTTCAGGCCTTGTCGATCCTGTGCAGGCTGCTATGTATTTGATATGAGTTCAGGCGTCCATGGGCTCCAGCCAGGCAGCCGCTGCGTGAATCACGCAGTCGGTCAGCCGTTGCAGGCTGGCCTGGGCGTTGCGCGTATGGGCCCAGTACATGGGAATGTAGAGATCGTTGCCGGGCAGCAATTCCACCAGCGTGCCATTGGCCAGCTGGGTCTCGATCAGTGCGTCAGGGTGCATGCCCCAGCCCATGCCCAGTTCGCAGGCGCGTGTGTAGCCCTGGTTGGACGGCAGGAAGTGGCGTGCGTTGTTGCGCCGGCCGTCCACGCCCAGGCTGTGCAGCCACTGGTCCTGCAGGCTGTCCTTGCGGCCGTAGCACATCATGGGTGCGCGGGCCAGGGCCTGGGGCGTGGCGCCTTCGGGCAGGTGCCGCGCGATGAAGTCGGCGCTGGCCACCGCCACGTAGCGCATGCGGCCCAGCGGCCAGGTGTTGCACCCCGCGATTACTGACGCCGTGGCCGTGACGGCGGCCATGACTTCGCCCTGGCGTATGCGCTGTGCCGTGTGGTCCTGGTCATCCACGCTGATGTCCAGCAGTTCGGTGCCGTCCAGCATGAAGGCGGCCATGGCATCCATGAACCAGGTGGACAGCGAATCGGCATTGACCGCCAGCTTGAGCGAGGGCAGGGCAATCTGGCCATCCGGCACCAGCTCGGGATTCTTGCGGCGCAGATCGTTTTCCAGCAGGGCCACCTGCTCCACATGCAGGCACAGGCGCCGGCCGGCCTCGGTTCCGGTGCAGGGCTGGCCGCGCAGCACCAGTACCTGGCCCACGCGCTCCTCCAGCAGCTTGATGCGCTGGGAAATTGCCGAGGGCGTGACGTGCAGCTTGTGTGCCGCACGCTCGAAGCTGCCTTCGCGCACTACAGCGGCCAAGGCTTCGAGACTGGCGTAGTCGAGCATAGAGCGTTCTTTCCGCTATTCAGGCAGCCGGGGCTCGTCAAGGCACGGAGTCCATGGGGACCGCTTCGGCTCCTTTGCGCATGGATTAGATTTTCTTCATTTGAAATAGTAAATGTAATTTTACTTAGGTGTGGACGGCTCAGACAATGCCGCCCATGTGGACAAGCAATGCCTTCAATCTTTCTTCGGCCTGGTTTGCAGGCTTTACGGTGTGCGCCTCGCTCATCGTTTCCATCGGCGCTCAAAACCTGTATGTGCTGCGCCAGGCGGTGCGGGGCGAACATGTGCGCGCCTGCGTGGCCTGGTGTGTGTTCAGCGACGTCATGCTCATCACGCTCGGGATGCTGGGCATGGCCCAGGTGCTGGCCCGCTATCCCGAACTGGCCTATGCGCTGACGCTGGGAGGGGCGGTGTTTCTGCTGTGCTATGGCCTGTTTGCGCTGCGGCGCATGATGGCCGCACCGGATGACGGTGCGGCAGATGCCACGGAAAAAGGTGTTCCGGCGCCGCGAGGCCTGATGCCGGTACTTGCCACACTGGCGGCAATCACCCTGCTCAATCCCCATGTGTACCTGGATACGGTGCTGCTCATGGGGTCGATCGGCGCACGCCAGGAGGGGGCTGAGCGCTGGTCCTATGTGGTGGGGGCGGCGTCGGCCAGCTTTCTGTGGTTTGTGCTGCTGGCTGCGGCAGGCCAGCGCATGAAGCGGCTTTTTGCCAATCCCAGGGCCTGGCGCATCATGGACGGCATTACCGGCGTGATGATGCTGGGACTGGCCTGGTGGGTGGCTCAGAGCGCCTGGCAGATGGGGTGACGGATCAGGCAGCCTTGCCGGCCGCAGCATCCCACAAGCCCACGGCCTCAATCAGGTTCCAGCTGTTGCATTCGATGCGATACAGGCCGGTTGCCCCTGTTTTCTGGCTGATGCCTTCGATGACCACCATGCGGTGGTTGTGGCATCGGGCCTCTGACAGGGGACGAATCTTGTCGTAGTTGAACTGCTCGGCGATATCGCCGCGAAAGGCAATCGTGACCTGATCGCGCCGGGGGTAGTAGTCCTTGGCATATTTTTCCAGCGTGCGCGTGGCGACGAGCATGGCCATATCGGATGAGCCTGGAGCGTTGGAAGACATGTTTTTCTCCTGTTTGCAAAGACACGGCTCCTGCCGCCAATGGAATGCTTTGCGTTACATTCTGATGCATCTGCTGCAAAGAAAAAGTAGTGAAAACCACGCCCTGGCGCGGGCAAATCCATGCATGCCCGGATGAAAAAACGGGAGCAAGAGATACGCGCCTTAAGCTCGAATGCGTCCAGGGACAAAACGCATGGACTCCTCCTTTTGGAAGGCTCTCCAGGCCAGCTGGCAATATGTGATTTGGTAGATAGCCATTGGCAGGCTTGGAGATTGACGGACGGGATGGGCCTGGAGGGTGGCGAAAGCAAGCACAAAAAGAAAGGCACAGAGGCTCTATCAAACCTCTGTGCCTGTGCTGCAATAACTAATGGTCAGAGCAGGTGCGCTTGCTCAAGCTGCTGGACAAAGGAAATGCCGTTGCCTGCAGAACTGCTGCCGGCATGGCTGCTGATAGGGGTTGCGATCTGATGAAGATCGGTGTCCGCAGCATTAGACGCATGCTCCGACGCGCAGCCGCAGAGCCCTCCTCCCAACAGACCTCCGCTACCGCTCAGAAGGCCTGCCAGCATTCCTTTGCCCGCATTGCTGACACCGTTGAGCAGTCCCGTGACTTCACTCAAGGTGTTGGTGACAAGACCATTTGCGCCAAGGGCGGTATCAAGTAGTCCTCCATTTTTACCCACGAGGCAGCCAAGCAAATTGCCGTCGCCCAGCAGGCCGCCGCCCGTGACACTG
>NZ_BCNT01000019.1 GCF_001544075.1 Comamonas terrae | reverse complement strand
CCCGAAATGGTCCGGACGATCTGACCGGCAAAGGCCGGCTTCCCCGGGGAGCCGGCCTTTTCCTATACAGCCGGCCGAGGCGTGCGCAGAACATGCCCGGCATAGCGGTGGCGCACCCGCCATTGCCTTGATGACAAGGAGACAGACATGACAACGAATACCGTCCGCCGCCATCTGCTGGCCCTGGCCGCCGCGAGCCTGGCCGCCGCCGCGGGCGCCCCGGCCCGGGCCCAGGATTTTCCGAACAAGCCGATCACGCTGATCGTGCCCTTCCCGGCGGGCGGCTCCACCGACCGCCACATGCGCACGCTGGCCGATCTGGCCGGCAAGCAGCTGGGCCAGAGCATCATCGTCGAGAACAAGCCCGGCGCGGGCGGCACCCTGGGCCCGGGCACCATGGCGCGCACGGCCAGGCCCGACGGCTACACCATCACGCAGTTCCCCATGTCCATGCTGCGCATGGCGCACATGCAGAAGACGGCCTGGCACCCGATCAACGACTTCACCTACATCATCGGAGTCTCGGGCTATACCTTCGGCTTCACGGTGCGCTCGGACTCGCCCTACAAGACCTTCAACGACTACATCGCGGCCGCGCGCAAGAGCCCCGGTACGGTGGACTACGGCTCCACCGGCGCGGGTTCGTCGCCGCACCTGCTGATGGAGGAACTGGCCGAGAACGCCAAGGTCAGGCTCAACCACGTGCCGTTCAAGGGCAACGCCGACCTGCAGCAGGCCCTGCTGGGCGGCCATGTCTCGGCGCAAAGCGATGCCTCGGGCTGGGACAAATACGTGGACGGCGGCCAGATGCGGCTGCTGATGACCTTTGGCGAAAAGCGCACCCAGCGCTGGCCCCAGGTGCCCACGGCCAAGGAGCTGGGCTATGGCGTGGTCTCGACCTCGCCCTACGGCCTGGTCGGCCCCAAGGGCATGGACCCGGCCGTCGTGAAGAAGCTGCACGACGCGTTCAAGAAAGCCATGGAAGACCCGCGCCATGCGGAAGTGCTGGCCCAGCTCAACCAGGACGCCTGGTACCGCTCGGGCGCCGACTATGCGCAGTGGGCCCGGGAGGCCTATGCCAAGGACAGGGCGCTGATCGAGCGCCTGGGCCTGGCCGCCAAGTAATCGGTTTTCAATGAAAAAGCGCTGAAACCATTGACTGAACGGAGCGGGCAGCTATCGATATTGAATCGGTGGCGCCGCGCTTCATGCCCGTGATGCGGTACGCCGCATCCACACAGGAGATTCTCATGCAACGCCGTCTGTTCAACACCGCCGCCACGCTGGCGCTGGCCTGCACCGCCACCCTGGGCGCCACCGCCGCCCGGGCCCAGGCCGACTATCCGAACCAGCCCGTCACCATCATCGTGCCGTTTGCGCCCGGCGGCACCACCGACGTGGTCGGCCGCGCGCTGGCCACCAGCCTGACCAAGCAGCTCAAGCAATCCGTGATCGTGGAAAACAAGCCCGGCGCGGGCGGCACGCTGGGTGTGGTGGACATGCAGCGCGCCAAGCCCGACGGCTACCGGCTCACCATGGTGCCGGTCGGCGTGTTCCGCCAGCCCTATGTGCAAAAGACCCAGTACGACCCGATCCGCGACCTGACCTATATCGCCTCGTTCACCGCCTACGACTTCATCCTCGCGGTGGCGGCCGATTCGCCGTTCAAGACAGTGAAGGACGTGGTCGAGTACGCCAAGACCCACAAGGAAGGCGTGGACTACGGCACACCGGGCAAGTTCACGGGCAACCAGGTGGCCATGGCGCTGCTGGGCAAGGCTGCGGGCGTGCCGTTCACGCACGTGCCCTACAAGGGCGACTCCGAAGCGATCACCGCCTTGCTGGGCGGCCATGTAAAGACCATGGTCAGCACCAATGGCATTCTGAACTTCATGGAAACCGGCAAGGTGCGCGCGCTGGCGATCGCGGCGGACAAGCGACCGCCGGCCTTTGCCAACGTGCCCACCTTCAAGGAAGCCGGCTACGACGTGGTCGTGCCTTCGCCGCTGGGCCTGGCCGGACCCAGGGGCCTGCCGCTGCCCATCGTGCAAAAGCTCGATGCCGCCGTGAAGGCGGCGCTGGACGACCCCGAGATGCAACGCGTGATCAAGACCTACGGCATCCGCACCGACTACCGCGATCACCAGGCCTATTCGGAATTCGCGCGCAGGAATTTCGAGGCGGAAAAGACCATCGTGCAATCCCTGAACCTGAATGATTGAGCATGCAGACCTTCTCTATTACGCCTGATACGCCTTTCACTCCCATGAGCGATCTGGTGCGCGAACATGCGCGCCAGCGGCCCGGGCATGCGGCGCTCCGCGACGATGGCCTGGCGCTGAACTACGCGCAGCTCGATGCCCTGATGGACCGCGTGGCCGCCGCGCTGCAGCGTGACGGCGTGCAGCCCGGCCAGGCCGTGGCCATCTGCGCGCTGAACTCGGCGCGCTATGCGGCGCTGTTCCTGGGCGTGCTGCGCGCAGGTGCCGTGGTGGCGCCGCTGGCGCCGTCCTCCACGGCGGAAAGCCTGGCTTCGATGCTGCGCGATGCCGATGCGCATCTGCTGTTCATCGACAAGGCCGCGCAGGAGCTGGTGCCGCAGGGCGCCGGCGCGCCGCGCTGCATCTCGCTGGACGGTATCGCCCAGGGCCAGTCCTTCGAGGACTGGCTGGCGCCCGAGGGCGCCAGGCCCGCACCCGTGCAGGTGCAGCCCGAGGCGCCTTTCAACATCATCTATTCCTCGGGCACCACGGGCACGCCCAAGGGCATCGTGCAGTCGCACGGCATGCGCTGGACGCATGTGATGCGCGGCAACCGCTACGAATACGGCCCGGGCGGCACGACGCTGCTGGCCACGCCGCTGTATTCCAACACCACGCTGGTGGTGTTCTTCCCGACGATCGCCTTCGGCGGCAGCGTGGTGCTGATGGGCAAGTTCGATGCCGCGCGCTACCTGCAACTGGCCCAGCAACACCGCGCCACGCACACCATGCTGGTGCCCGTGCAGTACCAGCGCATCATGGCGCTGCCGCAGTTCGGCGACTTCGATCTCTCGTCCTACCGCTTCAAGTTCTGCACCAGCGCGCCGTTCAGCGCCGCACTCAAGGCCGACGTGCTGGCGCGCTGGCCCGGCAGCCTGACCGAGTTCTACGGCATGACCGAAGGCGGCGGCACCTGCATTCTCGATGCCCATCTGTTCCCGGGGAAGCTGCACACCGTGGGCAAGCCGGCCGAAGGCCACGACATCCGCCTGATCGACGAGGACGGCAGGGAAGTGCCGCCCGGCGAGGCCGGCGAGGTGGTGGGCCACTCGGCCGGCATGATGACCAGCTACCACAACCAGCCCGAGAAGACGCGCGAGGCCGAATGGTTCGATCCCGCGGGCAAGCGCTTCATCCGCACGGGCGACGTGGGGCGCTTCGATGCCGAGGGCTTTCTCACGCTGTTCGACCGCCGCAAGGACATGATCATCAGCGGCGGCTTCAACATCTACCCGAGCGACCTGGAGGCGCAGCTGCGCCTGCATCCGGCCGTGGAGGACGTGGCCGTGGTCGGCGTGCCGTCCGAGCAATGGGGCGAGACGCCCGTGGCCTTCGTGGTGTCGCGCGCGGGTCAGGCGGCCCGGGCCGAAGAGGTGATGGACTGGTACAACCAGCGCGCCGGCAAGACGCAGCGCCTGGCGGACCTGCGCTTTGTCGACGAGCTGCCGCGCAGCGCCATCGGCAAGGTGCTCAAGCGCGAGCTCAGGGATCGCTATGCGGGGCCCGCACGCTGAGGGCCGGGCAATACCGCGTTTCAAGGAGACTTTCGACATGCACAACGACATCGCCGCATCCCCTGTGCGCAGTCAGGTGACGGCCGAGGAATGGCAGGTCCGCACCGAGCTGGCCGCCGCCTACCGGCTGGTGGCCCATTTCGGCTGGGACGACCTGATCTTCACCCACATCTCGGCGCGCGTGCCGGGGCACGACGACCAGTTCCTCATCAATCCCTACGGCATGCTGTTCGAGGAGATCACGGCATCGAGCCTGGTCAAGGTGGACCACGAAGGCGTGCCGCTGATGGAGACCGAGTACGACGTCAATCCCGCGGGCTTCGTCATCCACAGTGCCATCCACGAGGCCCGGCCCGAGGTGCAGTGCGTGCTGCACACGCACACGCCGCACGGCGTGGCCGTCTCGGCCCAGGAGGAGGGGCTGCTGCCGATCTCGCAGCAGTCCATCTTCCCGCTGGCGCGCCTGGCCTACCATGACTACGAAGGCGTGGCCCTGCACGACGAGGAAAAGCCGCGCCTGGTGGCAGACCTGGGCCGCAGCAACCAGCTCATATTGCGCAACCACGGCCTGCTGACCTGCGGGCGCAGCGTGGCCGATGCCTTCATGGCCATGTACACCCTGGAGCGCGCCTGCCAGATCCAGATCCTGGCGCAAGCCGGCGGTGCGCGGCTGAGCATGATTCCCGCTTCCATCATTGCCGATGCGGCCAACCAGTCGCGCCAGGTCACCAAGGGCAAGGGCTCGGGCCTGGCCTGGCCCAGCCTGCTGCGCAAGCTCGATCGCATCGCACCCGATTACAAGAACTGACACCCTCTGAGCCGCTGCGCGCCTTCCCCCTCTCCACTCGCTGCGCTAGGGAAGAGGGACGAAACCCTTGCAGCGGGGGCCGGGCCCTGGCTCGGGGTCCCGCGCCCGGGCTGCTGCCGTTTCGCAGGCCGCAAGCCGTGCTCAGATTCATGGAGAAATCAATGGGAATTCTGGTCAACATCCATCCGAGCATGGGCGCGCCCATCGCGGCCGCGCTGCGTTCCATGGCGCCCGGCGAGACCGTCTGGGAACACCGCGACCAGGCCGTGGCCGGCGAGGTCGAGGCCATGCTGGCCTGGAGCCTCAAGCCCGGCGTGCTGGGCAGCTATCCGAATCTGAAGCTGCTGTTTGCGCCCAGCGCCGGCGTGGACAAGCTGCTGGTGCCCGACCTGCCTGCGGGCCTGCCCGTGGTGCGCACCGTCGATCCCCAGCAGCATGTGGAAATCGCCCAGTACGTGCTGGGCACGGCGCTGCGCCATACGCGCGAGCTCGAACTGTTTGCCGAGCAGCAAAGGGCCGGCCAATGGCTGCGCCGCCCGGTGCGCGCTGCCGCGCAGTGCCGCGTGGGCATCCTGGGCCTGGGCGAAGTCGGGCGTTTCGTGGCACGCGCCATGCAGGCCGTGGGCTACCCGGTGGCCGGCTGGAGCCGCAGTGCCCGGGAACTGCCCGGCATCGCCGTCCACAGCGGGCCGCAGGGGCTGCGGGACATGCTGGCCCGGACCGACATCCTGGTCTGCGCACTGCCGCTGACGCCCGAGACGCGCGACCTGCTGGACCGCCGCACGCTGTCGCTGCTGCCCCGGGGCGCCTACTTCATCAATGTGGGGCGCGGCGAGCAGGTCGTGGAGGACGATCTGCTGACCCTGCTGGACGAAGGCCATCTGGCCGGCGCGGCGCTGGACGTGCTGCGCGAGGAGCCCCCAAGCCCCGACAATCGGGCCTGGCGCCATCCCAAGGTATTCGGCACGCCGCATATCGCGGCCCAGGCATCGGCACAGACCATTGCCGGCCAGTGCCTGGCAAGCCTGAACCGCCTGCGCGCGGGCCAGGAGGCGCTCAACGCCGTGGATCTTTCCAGGGGCTACTGACGCCCGCGGTTGCGCGGGCTTTTTGCGGGATTTTCCGGCCCCGCCGCAGCCACATGCGGCGCGGGCCACGACAACGAAGAGAGACAAGCATGCCAACCACTCTTTCCCGACGCGGCTTCATCGGTGCGGCCGCTGCAACCGCTGCGGCCACACTGGCGCCGCTCGCGCAGGCGCAAGGCGCTTGGCCGAGCAAGCCCATCCGCGTCATCGTGCCCTACACGGCCGGCGGCTTTACCGACCAGATGGCGCGGCTGCTGCAGGCCGGGCTGCAAAAGGCCCTGGGCCAGCCCATCATCGTGGAGAACAAGCCGGGTGCGAACAGCATCATCGGCGTGGACCAGATCGCCAAGTCGGCGCCCGACGGCTACACCTTCGGCGTGGTGATCGCGGCCTATGCGGCCAACACCACGCTCTATCCCAAGCTGCCCTACAACCCGAAGAAGGACCTGGTCGGCGTGTCGCTGATGGGCGTCTCGCCGCTGGTGGCGGCCGTGGCCATGAACGCGCCCTTCAAGACCACGGCGGAGCTAATTGCCTATGCCAAGGCGAATCCCGGCAAGGTGGGCTTCGGCTCCTCGGGCAACGGCTCCAGCGCCCACCTGACCACGGAGCTGATGAAGCTGCTGACCAAGACCGACATGACCCATGTGCCCTACAAGGGCGCGGCGCCCGCGCTCAGCGATCTGATGGGCGGGCAGATCCCGCTGTTCCTCGACCCGCCGCCCAACCTGATCCAGCCGGCCAGGGCCGGGCGCATCCGCCTGATCGGGGTGGCCAGCGACAAGCGCCTGGCCGCCTTGCCCGATGTGCCCACGTTTGCCGAACAGGGCATTCCCGAGCTCATGGGCAGCACCTGGGCCGCGATGATCGCGCCGGCGGGCGTGCCGCGCGAGATCGTGCAGCGCATGTCCGCCGAGGTGGCCCGCATCATCCGCAGCCCCGAAGTCACGCAGCGCCTGGAGCAGACCATGGGCACCTTTGCCGAAGGCTCGACGCCCGAGGAGTGCGACCGCTTCATCGCGGCCGAGACGGCCAAGTGGGGCAAGGTGATCCGCGAGGCCAGGGTGACGGTGGACTGAGGGCGCGGGCCCTGCGCGCCTAGCGCACGGTGTAGTTGATCTGGAACATCAGCCCCGCGTTGCCCAGCACGTTGATCTGGCCGCCCCAGTTGGGCGTGAAGTCGTAGCCCAGCGCCGGGATGGCCGTGATGCCCCAGCCGTGGCGGTTGTTGAACGGGATCTTCTTGTTGTACGGGTACTTGTAGCCATGGATGACGCCGCCCGTGAGCTTGACGAACAGCCCGGGCATGCTGTCGAACGGCCTGAAGCGCCAGCCGTAGTAGGCGTACTGGCTGGGCTGGCCGAACGAGTTCCTGAAGTACGCGAACCCCGCCACATGGCGATCGTCCAGCTGCTTTTCGGCCTGCAGCAGCCAGACATAGGCGTGCTTCTGCTCGTCGGGCTCGAAGTCGTGTTCCTTTTTGGCATCGGAGAAATGCCAGTCAAAGGGCGCGTAGCCGAACATCCAGCCCGACAGCGCCGAAGGCGGCTCGCCGGGAGCCAGGCCTTGCGCCGGACCCTGTGCAGGCGCGGGCTCGGGCGCCGCTGCCAGGGGTGTGGACTGGGCGTGGGCGCCAAGGCTGAAAAGCAGGCTTCCCAGGCCGGTGAGAAAAGCGGTGGTCAATGGCAGTCGCATGCTTGCTTCCTGTCGGCAGATGCCCGGCAGGCCGCACGGAGCCGGCTTCCCGGGCTGTATCTGCCGCAAGCCTAGCAAAGACCGCACCGTTTGTTGCGTAGGCCGCGGGCTTTTTGCAAGCAATCGTTTTGCCATGGCCGGGCATCCGGTGCCTGGCTAGCGCAGCCTCTCGCCAGGGGCGCGCGCGTCCACGCGCCAGCGCCGCCGGGGTGCCCGCAAGGTGTGCCGCTGGCGGTAGTCGGCCGGCGCCATGCCCGTGTGGCGCGCGAAGATGCGCCTGAAGGCCGAGGGATCGGCATAGCCGCAGGCCTGGGCGATGGAGGGAATGCTCTCCAGCGTGATCTCCAGCAGCACGCGCGCCCGCGCGCAGCGCAGGCCGTGCAGGTGGTCCAGCGGGCTGTGGCCCAGCTCCTGACGGAAATGGCGCAGCAGCGTGCGCGGGCTGACCGAGACCGCCGCGGCCAGCGCCCGCAGGTCATAGGGCTGATCCACGCGGGCTTCGAGCCAGGCAATCGCATGGGCCAGGGTGCTGGCGCGGGTGTGCGGCAGCTGCCGGTCCAATGAGGCTGCCTGCGCGGCCCGCTCGCGCGGCGGGTCGGGCTGCAGCACGGAGCCCAGGGCGGCGGCCAGATCGTCGCCGAAGGCCATGCGCGCGAGCGCCAGCGCCATGGGCACCAGGGCCTCGGGATGGGAGGCGCTGAGCCAGGGGCCGTCCTGCACCAGCGGCCGCCCCTGGGCCAGGGCGATATCGGGAAAATCCAGGCTGAAGCCGCCCATGTAGAACCAGGGCAGGGCCACGCTCAGGCCCTTGCAGCCGCCGCTGCCGGCGGCAAACCAGGCGGCGCTGCCCAGCGTGCAGACCTGCAGCCCCTGGTCGAAGGCAGCGGCGGTGCGCCGCACCAGCGGCCCGTGGGCGGCGACGATCTCGCGGATGGCGGGGATGTCGGGACATTGCAGCGAGCTCAGGAACAGCGCGCGCACCGGTCCCGCAACGGCGGCGCCCTCGGCTCCGTGGGGCATGCGTTCGCCCATGTCGCGGCCCAGGCCGTCCACCCAGCGCCAGCCGAAGCGCGGCGCATGGCGCCCATGCCGCAGGCCGGCCATCAGATTGGCGCTGCGCAGCATTTCGACCAGATGCAGCGCATGGCCGACGGCGCTTTCGGGTAGGCAGGGCAGCTCGATGACGAAGTTGGAGGACATGGCGGGCGGATCGTTCAGGCGTGGCGGTATGGGCTCGGCGATTGGCCATTTTGCCTTGCCCGGGCAGGAGGATTGGCTCTTAGCATGGCGCTTCCATGACTAGAAAACGGAGACCCACCATGCAACTTCGCCTGCGCCTTCGCCCGCTGGCCCTTGCCGCTTCGCTGCTGGGCGGCGGCCTCTCATTTGCCACCGGCGCCGCCGCTGCCCCGGGACTCGATGCCCAGGGCCTGGCGGCCCTGGATGCGGCCATTGCGCCGCTGGCGCCCAAAATGGTCGAGTGGCGCCGCGACATCCATGCGCATCCCGAACTTTCGGGCCAGGAAAAGCGCACGGCCCGGCTCGTGGCCGAGCATCTGCGCCGCCTGGGCATGGAGGTGCAGACGGGCGTGGGAGGCATGGGCGTGGTGGGCACGCTGCGCGGCGCGCTGCCGGGGCCCGTGGTGGCCCTGCGCGCCGACATGGACGCGCTGCCCGTGGCCGAGAAGACCGGCCTGCCGTTTGCCTCCAGGGCCAAGGCCCAGTACATGGGCAAGGAGGTGCCGGTCATGCATGCCTGCGGGCATGACGCGCACGTGGCCATGCTCATGGGGGCGGCCGAGGCGCTGGCCGGCATGAAGGCGCAGCTGCCGGGCACCGTGAAATTCATCTTCCAGCCCGAGGAGGAGGGCGCGCCCATCGAGGCCGATGCCAGCGGCCATGTGCCCAGCTTCGGCGCCAAGGCCATGGTGGAGGCCGGCGCGCTCAAGGATGTGAAGGCCATCTACGGCCTGCACATCACGGCCAATCTGCCGCCCGGCGTGGTGGGCTACCGCGTGGGCCCGCTGATGGCCGGCGCGGACAACGTCACCATCCAGGTCGAGGGCCGCGGCGGCCATGGCTCTTCGCCCTGGAACGCGGTGGACCCGGTGGTGGCGGCAACCCAGGTCGTGGCCGGGCTGCAGACCATCGTGAGCCGCCAGCTCGACATCAGCAAGGAGCCCGCGGTGCTGACCATCGGCGCCATCAACGGCGGCACGCGCTACAACATCATCCCGGACAGCGTGGAGATGCTGGGCACGCTGCGCACCTTCGACGAAGGCATGCGCGCGGACGCGCACCAGCGCATCGCCACCACGGCCGAGCACATTGCCGCGGCCAGCGGCGCCAAGGCCAAGGTGCGCTTCGGCCCCGTGAGCTATCCGGTCACCACCAACCCCGCGGAGCTGACCGAGGCCTCGCTGCCCGCGCTCAAGCTGGCCATGGGCGGCAAGGTGATGGTGATTCCCAAGGTCAGCGGCTCCGAGGACTTCTCCGAGTTCCAGAAGCAGGTGCCGGGCTTCTTCTACTTCCTGGGCGCCACGCCCGAGGGCAAGGACTACCAGACGGCACCCTCCAACCACTCGGCGCTGTTCGACATCGACGAAAAGCAGCTGCCCGTGGGCGCGCGCTCGCTGGCGGCGCTGGCGGTGGACTACCTCAAGCGCGCGCAGTGAAGGCTGCGCGGGCAGCAGCCATTCCGATAGCTGCCAGCGCACGCAAAACAAGGGCTTGGGCATCATTCAATGCCGAAGCCCTTGTGTAGTCTGCGATGGAAGCTATCGATGGGAGAGCAATCAGGCTGCGCCGCCCGAGCCGCGCACGCCCGAGGAAGGAATCTCCACGCCCAGGATGTCGCAGGCCACGGCCTCGCCGACCTTGATGCCGTCCACGCCCGCCGACAGAATGCCGCCCGCGTAGCTCGCGCCTTCGCCGGCCGGGTACAGGCCGCGCGTGTTCAGGCTCTGGAAGTCGGCGCCGCGGGCTATCTTCACGGGCGATGAGGTGCGCGTCTCCACGCCCGTGAGCACGGCGTCGTGCATGTCGTAGCCGCGGATCTTCCTGCCGAAGGCCGGCAGCGCCTCGCGCATGGCCTCGATGGCATAGGGCGGCAGCGCATGATGCAGGTTGACCAGCGTGATGCCGGGCTTGTACGAGGGCAGCACCTCGCCGAGCGCCGGGGATTCCCTGCCAGCGATGAAGTCGCCCACGAGCTGGCCCGGCGCGTTGTAGTTGCGCCCGCCCAGCAGATAGGCCTTGGTCTCGAGCTGGCGCTGCAGCACGATGCCCGACAGCGGATGCAGCGCACCCTCGGGCAGGTTCTCGACCCCGTAGGTCTTGCCGTCGAAGGCCCAGGCAAAGCTCTTGGCGTCGCGCGGATAGTCGACGGGGTCGATGGCGCAGACCATGCCCGCGTTGGCATTGCGCTCGGCGCGCGAATACTGGCTCATGCCGTTGGTCACCACGCGCTCGGGCTCGCTGGTCGCGGCCACCACGGTGCCGCCCGGGCACATGCAGAAGCTGTAGACGGCACGGCCGTTCTTGGCGTGGTGCACGAGCTTGTAGTCGGCCGCACCCAGCAGCGGATGGCCCGCATGCCGGCCCCAGCGCGCGCGGTCGATCACGCTTTGCGGATGCTCGATGCGAAAGCCCACCGAGAAGGGCTTGGCCTCCATGTACACGCCGCGCTCGTAGAACATGGCAAAGGTGTCGCGCGAGCTGTGGCCCAGCGCCATCACGGCATGGCGCGCGGGGAGGCGGTAGCTCTCGCCCGTGGCCTGGTTCAGCACCTGCAGCGCGACCAGCTGGCGCTGCCCGCCATCGCCATGGGGGCAGGCTTCGACCTGCACGTCGGTCACGCGCTGCTCGAAGCGGATCTCGCCGCCCAGGCGGATGATTTCTTCGCGTATGCCTTCGACCACCTTCACCAGCTTGAAGGTGCCGATGTGCGGGTGGGCCGCGTAGAGTATCTCGGGGGGCGCGCCATGCTCCACGAACTCGGTCATCACCTTGCGGCCCAGATGGCGCGGGTCCTTGATCTGGCTGTAGAGCTTGCCGTCCGAGAAGGTGCCTGCGCCGCCTTCGCCGAACTGCACGTTCGATTCGGGCGTCAGCGCGCGCTTGCGCCACAGGCCCCAGGTGTCCTTGGTGCGCTCGCGCACCTTCTTGCCGCGCTCCAGCACGATGGGGCGAAAGCCCATCTGCGCCAGCACCAGCGCCGCAAAGATGCCGCAGGGGCCGAAGCCCACCACCACGGGGCGCTCGTCCTCGGCCAGTGCGGCGGGCGCCCGGCCGACAGGCTTCCAGGCCATGTCGGGCGTGCGGATCACATGCGGGTTGTGCTCGAACTGGGCCAGCAGGTCGTTTTCGCGTTCGGGCTGCTGCAGCGTGACGTCGACGATGTAGACGGCCAGCAGCTCGGCCTTGCGCGCATCGAAGCTGCGCTTGTGCACGTGCAGGCCGGCGATCTCTTCGGGCGCGATGCCCAGCAGCTGGGCGGCCATGGCCGTGAGGCGCGCGGCGGGATGGTATTCGGTGTGGTTCTCGGGGTGGTATTCAACCGCCGAGAGCGGGAGTTTGAGTTCTGCAATGCGGATCATGGCTCGGGGTTATCAAGCAAGGGGTGCGATGGTAAGGCAAAGCCCGGCCGGACAGGGGCGGCCCTGGCCGTGGCCTTGGTTGCGACTCGGAAAAAAGCCGGCTGCCGACTCCGCGTTGGATAGCTGCCGGCACTTGCTGCATCGGTGCAGCAGACGTTTTCGCTTCAGATCATCAGCCGCGAATGCCCGATGCCGCCGCCTTTTTCCACGCGGATCTGCGCCGGGATGCGTTCCTTGAGCGCCTCGACGTGGCTGATGATGCCGATCATCTTGCCGCTGGCGTTGAGCGCATCGAGGGCCGAGAGCGCCACCTCCAGCGTGTCGCCGTCCAGCGTGCCGAAGCCTTCGTCGAGGAACAGCGAGTCGATGGAAGTCTTGTTGCTCACCAGGTCGGACAGCGCCAGCGCCAGCGCCAGGCTGACCAGAAAGGCCTCGCCGCCCGACAGCGTGCGCGTGTCGCGCGCCACGTCGCCCTGCCAGCTGTCCACGATGTCCAGCTCCAGCTCCCCCGCGGGCTTGCGGCGCAGCAGATAGCGGCCGTGCAGCCGGCCCAGGTGCCGGTTGGCCAGGTGCAGCAGATGGTCCAGCGTCAGGCCCTGGGCGAAGCGGCGGTACTTGTCGCCCCTGGCCGAGCCGATCAGCGCGTCCAGCCGCTGCCACAGGTCGCAGTCGCGGGCCTGTGCCTCGATCTGCAGCAGCAGCGCCTGTTGACCCTGGCGGCGCTGCTCGTCGTCGAGCAGCCGCGCGCGGCAGGCGCCGATGTGTTCGCTGAGATGGGCGCGCTCGGCCTCCAGCGTTCGCACCCGCTCGGCGATGGCGTCGGGCGATTCATCGGTCAGCGCCTGGGCCTGCAGCTGCTCCAGGCGCGCCAGGGCCTGGGCATGCAGCGCGGTGCTGCGCTGCAGTGCGTTGTCCAGCTGCTCGCCCAGCGCCGCCAGCCGCTGCTCTTCGGCGGGGGGCAGCAGGGCCAGGGCATAGGCCTCGGTGTCGGCAAAAGGGCTTTGCCGCAGCGCGCCGTCCCAGTCGGCCTGGGCGGCCGCGGCCTGCTGCCGCTGTTCGGCCAGCAGGGCCTGGGTCTGGTCCATGCGGCCTTGCAGCTCGGCCAGGGCTTGCGCCTGGCGCTCCATGGCCTGGGCGCAAGCGGGCAGATCGTCCGGCAATGCAGTGGCACCCTCTGCTGCAGGCCGGTCCGCAAAGGTCTGCCAGCGCTGCTGCCAATGCGCAGCCTCCTGCTGCGCGCTTTCGCACTGGCGCTGTTGCAGCGCGATCTGCGGCGCCAGGGCCTGCAGGCGGTCCTGGCGGTCCTGCCATTGCTGCCAGTCGTGCTGGCGGGCGGCCAGCCAGGCTTCGCTGTCCGGGGCCAGCGGCAGCGCGTGGCCCGCCTGCTCCACGGCGGCCTGCAAGGCCCGGGATTGGGTCAGGGCCTGCTGCTGCTGGGCCTGCCAGTCCTGCTCCAGCCGCTGGCGCCTGGCCGTCGCCTCCTGCAAGGCCTGCTGCACGCGCTCCTGCTGGTGCTGCGCAGCCTGCTCGGCCTGCCGGGCCTGCTGTGCGGCCTCCCGCGCGGCCTGTGCGGCTTGCTCGCCGGCTTCCGCATCGGCCAGCGCCCGGGCCAGCTCGGACAGTGTTTTCTCGCCGGCCTGGCGGGCTTGCTCCAGCAGCCCGGCATCCTGCCAGCCGGGGTCCTGCACGGTGGGCGAGGCCTGGCCGAGCAGCGCCTGCCATTGCCGGTGCCATCGGGCGATGGCTTCTTCGATTTCGCCGTGCCGAGCCTGGTGCTGTGCCAGCTGCGTCTGGCTGGCCGCGTGGGCCTGGGCCAGCTGCTCGCCCCGGGCGCGCAGTTCCTCGAGCGCCTGCTCTGCCGCCTGCAGCGCAGCCTGGGTTTCGGATATGTCGAGTGCCGCATAGGCGGCGATGGCCGGATGCTCGCGCGCGCCGCACAGGGGGCAGGCTTCGCCTGCGCGCAGGGCCTGGCGATGGGCTTCCAGGCTCTGGATGCGCTGCTCCTGCTCCAGCAGCTTGCGCTTGTCGTCCACGCGCTCCTTCTGTGCCCGGTACTGCGTGCGCAGCTGCGCCAGCGCCCGGGCCTGCTGTTCTGCCTGGGCTGCGCTGGCTTGCCGGGCCTGCTCCGTCTGCGTCTGCTGGGCGGCCAGCTGGCGGCGCACAGCGGCGCTTTCCTCAATCTGGCGCCATAGATAGGCTTGCTGCTGTGCGGCCTGCCAGTGCGTGCGCAACCGGGCAAGGCTGCCACCATGGGTGGACAGGCGCTGCTCCTGCCCGCGTTCGGCCTGCCGCGCGGCCGCTTGTGCCTGCTGGTGCGCCTGCACGGCCGCTGCCAGATGCCGGGCCTGGGCGTCGGACTCCTTGCCCAGGCTGGCGATGTCGTGCTCCAGCGCTTGCCGCTCGGCCTGCAGGGTGCTCAGCTGCTGCTGGTAGAGGCTGCGCTGCGCCAGCTGCTGGCGCCAGCCGCTGAGCTGCTCGCCGAGGCGGGCATGCCCGGCATGGACCTGGCACCAGTCCTGCAGCACGCCTTGCTCGGCCTGCAGGGTTTGCAGCTGCTGCCGCGCGGCGGCCAGCGCCCGGTCGGCCAGGCGATGGGCCTGCCGGTGCAGCTGCGCCTGCATGGCGTGGGCCTGTTCCTGCCGCTCCTGCAGCTGCTGCAGCTGGTTGCGGCTTTGCGCGCAGGCCGCCTGCGTGCGCTGCCAGGCGCCGTGCAGCGGCTGCAGCGCCGCAGCGGGGGCATGCGCCTGCAGGCGCTGCAGCCCGGGGGCCGCATCTTGCAGGGCCTGTTGCGCCTGCAGCCGGTCGGCCTCTGCCTGCGCCGCGGCTTGTGCGGCCTGGGCTGTGTGCTCCTGCCAGCGCTGCAGGGTCTGGGCGGCGCCATGGTCGGCCTGGACCCGGGCCAGCGTTGCCTGCAGCTCCTGGGCCTGCTGCTCCAGCCGGCCACGCTCTTCGGGCTCCAGCAGTTGCATGCCGGCGGCCTGGGCCTTGCGCTGCTCCAGGGCCGTGCGCGCATCGCGGGCGCGCTCGAACACGGCCTGCGAGATCCGGCCGTAGATCTCGGTGCCCGTCAGCTCTTCCAGCAGCTCGGCGCGGTCGTTGGCGCCGGCTTCGAGAAAGGCCGCAAAGCCGCCCTGGGCCAGCAGCATGGATTTGGTGAAGCGCTTGAAGTCCAGCCCGGTGATGGAGGCCACCAGGTCGGGCTTTTCGCTGACGCGCGTGGTGAGGATGCTTCCGTCGGCGACCCGGGCCAGCTCCGCCGTGGGTTCCTGCAGCTTGCCGTCCAGCCTGTCGCGCGCGCGGCGCTGGCTCCAGAAGGCGCGATAGGCCACGCCCTTGACCTCGAACTCCACCTCCGCCAGGCAGTCGGCCGTGTGGCGGGTGATGAGGTCGTTGCTGCTCTTGGTGATCTTGTCGAGCCGCGGCGTCTGGTGGTACAGCGCCAGGCAGATGGCGTCGAGCAGCGTGGACTTGCCGGCGCCCGTGGGGCCGGTGATGGCGAACAGGCCGTTGTCGGCAAACGGCGCGGCCGTGAAGTCGATGCTCCACTCGCCCTTGAGCGAGTTGAGGTTCTTCAGGCGCAGCTTGAGGATTCTCATGCCTGCTCTCCCGCATTGCCGTTCAGTTGCGCCAGCACCTCGCGGTGGCGCTGCGCCAGTGCCTGCTGCAGCCCGGCCTCCAGCGTTTCCTGGGCCAGGCGCCGCGCAAACACCTCCTCGGGGCTGAGCTCGTCAAGCGACTCCCGGGCCTCGGCCGCGAGCCGGGGCGCCGCGCTGCCGCGCTGGCGGCGTATGCGCAGCACCTGCAGCGGCAGGCCTTCGGCCAGGGCCTGCACGCGCGCGGCCAGGTCGGCCAGGTAGTCGTCGTCCTGCACGGTGACTTCGATCCATGTCGGCCGTCGGGCGTCGGCGCTGCAGGCCAGGGCCTTCAGTGCGGCCGGCAGTTCGTCCAGCGTGCCCTGCACGGACGCCATGGGCTGGAAGACGGGCACGGACAGGGCGGTGATGCCCCGCAGGCCGGAGTCATCCAGATCCACCAGCAGCACCTGCTTGGCCTGGCGCGCTTCGTCGAAGCCCAGCGCGATCGGCGAGCCGCTGTAGCGTATGTGCTCCAGCCCGCCCACGGTCTGGGGCTGGTGGATATGGCCCAGCGCGATGTAGTCGGCCGGCGGAAAGGCCGAGGTGGGGAAGGCCTGCAGCGAGCCCACATAGATCTCGCGCACCGATTCGTTGCTGCGGGCGCCCACGGTGGTGAGGTGGCCGGTGGCGACGATGGGCAGCCTGCGGCCCAGCGCGGCCTGCAGTTCGGCCTGGCGCTGCAGCGCGGCCGCATGGATCTGCTGGTAGGTGGCCTGTATGGCGTTCTGCAGCGCCAGCTGCTTGTCCTGCGCGCTCTGGCTGGCCTGGCTCTGCACCACGTCGCGGGCCCGGATGAAGGGCAGCGCGCAGACGATGCAGCCGGGCTCGTTCCTGCCTCCGCGCAGCGGCAGGGTCAGCACATGGCGGGCCGTTTCGCCCACGGCCGCGATGACGCTGGTGTTCAGGTAGGCCAGCAGGTCGCGGCTTTCGTCGAGCACGCTGACCGAATCATGGTTGCCGCCCAGCAGCAGCAGGGCGCAGCCCGCACTGTGCAGCCGCGCGACGAGCTGGCTGTACAGCTCGCGCGCATAGCTGGGCGGCGCGCCGGTGTCGAAGATGTCGCCCGCGACCACCACGGCATCGACGGCGTGCGCATCGACCTGCTCCAGCAGCCAGGCGATCAGCGCGCGGTGCTCGGCCTGGCGGCTCTGGCCCATGAAATGCTGGCCCAGGTGCCAGTCGGAGGTGTGGAGAAGGCGCATGCGTACGAAAGGGGAAAAGAGGGCCTGAACGGGGCTACATGGTAGTTCGCTCTGCCGGCCGGAAGGAGGAAGGGTCAGCGCCGCGGCTGCCTGTGCCAGAACGTGAATTCGTCCTCGTGCACTTCGTAGTCCAGCTCCTGCAGCCGCGCCTGCATGCGCTCCTGGGCGTCGGCCACGCCCTGGTTGTAGATGCTGGGGGCGATTTCCTGCAGGAAAAAGCCCAGCAGGGCCGCGGCCGTGACATTGCCTATGGGCTCGTCCATGTGTTCGCGGAAATAGCGTTCGATGGAGGCCACGGCCTGCTGGCGGGCTTCCCTGTTCAGTTCTATGGGCATGTGGCGGAGTCTGGCATGAAAGCCGGCGAAGGCGCCACGCGCCACAGGGGAACATGAAAAAGCCCCGCGGGCCGGCATGGGGCTCAAGGGCAGGGGCCGGCTTCAGAGCGGCCGCTGCAGCGCCTCGTCGGCCAGGAAGCCGCCGCTCTGGTGCGCCCAGAGTTTGGCGTAGATGCCGCCCAGCTGCAGCAGCTGCTGGTGCGTGCCCTGTTCGACGATATGGCCCTGGTCCATGACGATGAGCCGGTCCATGGCCGCGATGGTCGAGAGCCGGTGCGCGATCGCGATCACGGTCTTGCCGTGCATCAGGCTGTCCAGGCTCTGCTGGATGGCGGCTTCGACCTCGCTGTCGAGCGCGCTGGTGGCTTCGTCGAGCAGCAGGATGGGCGCGTCCTTGAGCATGACGCGCGCGATGGCCACGCGCTGGCGCTGGCCGCCCGAGAGCTTGACGCCGCGCTCGCCGACCTGGGCGTCGTAGCCGCTGCGGCCCTTGAGGTCGGTCAGCGTCTCGATGAAGTCGGAGGCCTCGGCCTTGAGCGCCGCGGCGCGCATTTCCTCCTCGCTCGCATCGGGACGGCCGTAGAGGATGTTGTCGCGCATGGAGCGGTGCAGCAGCGAGGTGTCCTGCGTGACCATGCCGATGGCGCCGCGCAGGCTGTCCTGGGTCACGGTGCGGATGTCCTGGCCGTCGATCAGGATGCGCCCGCCCTGTGCCTCATGGAAGCGCAGCAGCAGGTTGACCAGCGTGGACTTGCCCGCGCCCGAGCGGCCGATCAGGCCGATGCGCTCGCCGGGGCGGATGGTGAGATCCAGGTGGTCGATCACCTTCTTGCCGCCGTCCTTGTAGGCAAAGCTCACGTCCTCGAAGACGATGCCGCCCCGGGTGATCTGCAGCGGCCTGGCATCGGGGGCGTCGACGATGGTGCGCGGGCGGGTCAGCGTGGTGATGCCGTCCTGGATGGTGCCCACGTTCTCGAACAGGCCCGTCATCTGCCACATCACCCAGTGCGAATAGCCCATCAGGCGCAGCGCCATGGCGATCACGGCGGCCACCACGCCGGCCGTGGCCTGGCCCTGCGTCCACAGGTACAGCGCCGTGCCGCCCGAACCCAGCAGCAGCAGGGCGATCATCAGGTGGTTGGTGATCTCGAACAGGCTCACCAGCCGCATCTGCGCATAGCCCGTGGCCTTGAAGGCCTCCATGGCGTTGCGCGCGTATTCGGCTTCGCGGCGCGTGTGGGCGAAAAGCTTGACGGTGGCGATGTTGGTGTAGGCGTCGGTCACGCGGCCCGTCATCATCGAGCGTGCGTCGGCCTGTTCCTTGCCGATGCGGCCCAGGCGCGGCACGAAGTAGAAGCAGGCAGCGGTGTAGGCCAGGAACCAGAGCGCGAACGGAATCATCAGCCGCCATTCGAAGCTGGCGGCCAGGACCAGGATGCCCACCATGTACACGCCCACGCCGACCAGCACGTCCACCACCATGAAGATCACTTCGCGCACGGACAGCGCGGTCTGCATGATCTTGGTCGTGATGCGGCCCGCGAATTCGTCCGCGTAGAAGGACATGCTCTGGCCCAGCATCAGCCGGTGGAACACCCAGCGCAGCCGCATCGGAAAGTTGATGGCCAGCACCTGGTGCATGACCTGCGTATGCAGCGCCAGCAGCAGCACGCTGCTCAGCAGGACGGCGGCAATGCCGGCGATGGTGCCGCGCTGCTCAGTCCAGAAGCCGGCCGGCGAGAGGGTGCCCAGCCAGTCCACCACGTGGCCCATGATGGCGAACAGCAGCGCCTCGTAAATCGAGAGCAGGGCGGAGGTGCAGGTCATCAGCAGTATCCAGCCGCGCATGCCCTGGGTGCAGGCCCACAGAAAGGCGAAAAAGCCGGTGGGCGGCACCTTGGGTTCGGTGGGCGGATACGGCGGTACCTGTCTTTCAAAAAAGCCGAACAAGATGGCAATACTCCCTATGCATGGGTCCCGATGGTAGGGGAGCGGGCAGGCGCGGTGGCGATCACCCGCGATGACCGTTGGGAAACTGGGGCATTGGGCGTGCCCTGGGGCGGCAGGGCGGGCAGGCCACAGCCGCCTCCGGCACGCGCTGTGAACACGCGCTTACAGCCATGGGCAAACCGCATGGCCATACTGGGCCTATGCTGATGCCACTCAAAGAAAGCGAGCGAGTGTGAGGAATTTGCGGCAGCAGGCCCTGGCGCATGCGGGAACGCTTCTGAAGCCCGTCCTGGTGCTGGGCATGTGCAGCCTGGCCGGCCCCGCGCTGCAGGCGCAGGAGCCGGAGCGGATCTGGGCCGGGGTGGAGCCGCTCAAGGTGCTGCAGTCCATCGAGCCGGGGCTGTGGTCCCTGCGTACGCGCTACGAGCCCGAGCCGTCGAGGCCGCAACCTCGCTCCGCTGCGCAGCCACCGGTGCAGACCGATTCAGGCTGCCTGTCGCCGCAGAGCATTGCCGAGGATCTGCAGGATCTGCTGAGCCAGGAAAGCGACGGCCTGTCCTGCACCGGCAAGCTTCTGGCCAACGACGAGGACCTGGGCCTGCTGCAGATCAGCTGCCCCGTGCGCAGCAAGAAGGACCTGCAGCGCAGCGGCCGCATCTTCCAGGCCCCGCCCGCCTTGGTCGAGATCCGCCGCCTCACGGCCGCCAGCTTCCGGGTGACCAGCAAGGCCAGGGACGGTGCGCTTGGTGCCGGCATGGTCCAGGTGCAGGACTATGAACGGGAAGGCGATTGCCCGCAGTAGCCTTCGGCCTGCCGCAAGGCTTTTATTTTGATAGCTTGTTGCGCTTGATGGGAAAGCGTTTGAGCCGTTTTTCATGAAAAAAGCGCTGCCTTGGGCAGCGCTTTGGGGACCGATGGCGGAGGCTCAGGCCGTGGGCAGGAAGCCTTCGACCGACAGGTAGCGTTCGCCCGTGTCGTAGGCAAAGCCCAGCACGCGGGCGCCGGCCGGCAGCTCGGGCAGCTTCTGGGCAATCGCGGCCAGTGTCGCTCCCGAGGAAATGCCGACCAGCAGGCCTTCCTCGCGGGCAGCGCGGCGCGCGTATTCGCGCGCGGGCTCCGCCTCGACCTGGATCACGCCGTCCAGCAGGCTGGTGTCCAGGTTCTTCGGGATGAAGCCGGCGCCAATGCCCTGGATCGGGTGGGGGGCGGGCTGGCCGCCCGAAATCACGGGCGAGGCGGAAGGCTCGACGGCAAAGACCTTGAGCTGGGGAAACTTGGCCTTGAGCACCCGGGCCACGCCGGTCAGGTGGCCACCCGTGCCCACGCCGGTGATGAAGACATCAAGCCCGTCGGGAAAGTCCCGGAGCACTTCCTGGGCCGTGGTGGCTTCATGCACCGCCACGTTGGCCGGGTTCTCGAACTGCTGCGGAATCCACGCCCCGGGCGTCTGCGCGGCCAGCTCCTGGGCGCGGGCGATGGCGCCCTTCATGCCCTTTTCCTTGGGCGTGAGGTCGAAGCTCGCGCCGTAGGCCAGCATCAGGCGGCGGCGTTCGACGGACATGCTGTCGGGCATGACCAGGATCAGCTTGTAGCCCTTGACCGCGGCCACCAGGGCCAGGCCCACGCCGGTGTTGCCGCTGGTCGGCTCGATGATGGTGCCGCCGGGCTTCAGCGCTCCGGACCGTTCGGCGTCCTCCACCATGGACAGGGCAATGCGGTCCTTGATGGAACCGCCGGGATTGCTGCGCTCGGACTTGATCCACACATTGGCGTTCGCGCCGAACAGCCGGTTGATGTGGATGGCTGGCGTGTTGCCGATGGTTTGCAGAACGTTGTCGAATTTCATGAAGCCTCCAGCAGGATGGGGGGAAGTCGGAAAGAAATCGCAGACGCCCATTGTGGCGTAGTTGTTCATCCTGGCAGGAATATGGATATGCCCTGCAAGGCCATGGAAACGGGGGCCTTCCACGCCCTGGACGGGCCGTTGCGCTGCCGCCTAGCCGGCACTGGCCGGGCAGCCGGGGCGTGCCTGCGCCGCAGGCTTGCGCAGCGGCGTCTTCCACAGCTCGGCCAGCAGCAGGCCGCCCACCGTCATCACGCCGCCTATGGCGTGGTAGATGGCCAGCGGCTCGTGCAGCGCCGCCCAGGCGATGACGGCCGTGAAGATCGGCGTCAGGTTGAAGAACATGCTGGAGCGGCCCGGGCCCAGCGTCTGCACGGCCTTCATCCACAGCAGCGGCGCGGCGATCGAAGCCATGACGCCGGCATAACCCACCAGCGGCAGGTTCGTGGCGTTCAGCCCCGTCTTGGGCGAGAGCAGATACAGCGGAAACTGCACGACCACGGCCACCAGCACCTGCAGGTAGAGCAGCTGCAACGTGGCCAGGCGCGGCATGGGCCAGCGCTTGAGCAGGATGTTGTAGAGCGCGTAGGACAGCATGGCGATGAACATCATCGCGTCGCCCAGGTTCAGCCCCTCGGACAGCAGCCGCGCGGGCCGGCCCGACGAGACCACCAGCGCCACGCCGGCAATGGCCGCCAGAGAGCCCCAGACCGCGCCGCGCGTCAGCCGCTGGCCCAGCGCGAAGGCGGCCAGCACCAGGACCAGCATGGGCGTGAGCGAGCCGATGATGCCCATGTGCGTGGCCGTGGTGTAGTGGGCTGCGTAGTAGGCCAGGCTCTGGTAGATCACCATGCCCAGAACGCCCAGCGCCATGATCCTGGGCAGCAGGGGCTTGATGTCGGCGCGCTGGCGCCAGATGGAGGGCAGCAGAAAGGGCGTGAACAGCACGGCGGCCACCGCCCAGCGGAAAAAGCCGATCTCGGCTGCACTGATGCTGTCCGCAGCCAGCTTGCTGACCACGGTGTTGATGGACCAGATCAGCACGGCGCCCAGCGGTAGAAGATAAGAACCCATGATGTGGTGAAGACTCCTTGACGGGTCCTATCATGCGCCTGACGCATTTAAAGTGCATTCCTGATTTCGGACATTCCATAACGCAAGCCGGACGAACGCCATGCCTGCTTCTGCATCAAGACCCGCACAGGCCGTCAAGCGGCATGCCGTCCAGATTCTGGACACGGACAAGGTGCAGGGCAGCTATTACTTCCGCTACGACGAGTTTGGCGAGCACAGCGAGGCGCCGCCGCACAGCCACCGCTGGGGCCACCTGAACTACGCGGCCCACGGCAGTCTGAGCATGGACGTGCCCACGGGCCATATCCTGTGCCCGCCCCAGCACGGGGTCTGGATTCCGCCGGGCGTGGTGCACAGCTGCTATCTGCAGCATGCGGTGCAGTACCGATCGGTCTACTTGGCGCCGCAGCTGTGCCGGGAGTTGCCCCAGACACCGGGCTGCATGCGCATAGGGCCCATCGTCAAGGCCATCCTGGCGGACTTCGGCGCACGCAATGTGCAGGTGCCGGTCAGCGAAGAGGATCTGCGGCTGGCCCGGGTGGTGCACGACCAGCTGTGCGCCACGCCGCTGGAGCTGAGCTTCCTGCCCGTGGCCCGGCATCCGGCTCTGGTGCAGGTGCTGGAGGCCATGCAGTCGCGCCCCGACGACCACCGCAGCCTGGCCGAATGGGCGGCCACCGTGCACATGACCGAGCGCACGCTGGCGCGCCACTGCCAGCGCGAGCTGGGCATGAGCCTGGGCGAATGGCGCCAGCGCATGCGCTACCTGCGCGCCATCGACGCGCTGGAGGCCGGCCATACGGTGCAGCACATCGCCTACGAGCTGGGCTACAGCACGCCCTCGGCTTTCATCGCCATGTTCCAGCGCGAATCCGGCCTGCCGCCCGAGCAATTCCGGCGCGAGTTCTGTGCAGGTTCTTTGTGAACGCGGGATAATGCGCGCCGTGAAGTGCGCCAGACCGCCGCTGGTACAAGTGCCGAAAGGCCGTACTGGAGGAACGTCCGGACTGCACAGGGCAGCGTAGCAGCTAACGGCTGTCCACCGTGAGGTGAGGATCAGAGCAACAGAGACGAGTCCCGGGGGAGTGTCGCGAGACAAACCACCGGGGGTGAAACGGGCAATCTCTACGCGCAGCAATACCAAGTAGGCACACGTTGACGGGGCCCCCGGAGTGTGCGGGTAGGTAGCACCGAGCCATCAGGCGACTGATGGCCCAGATTAATGGCGGTCACGCAGCGGGCAACCGCTGTGCACAGAATCCGGCTTATCGGCGCACTTCACATCTTCTTCCTGCGCCGGGCTCGGCCCGGCGCTGCCAACCGCTTTTCCTCTTTATTCCACCATCAGCGCGAACAGCTGATGGCGATGGTGTATGTCCAGCCGCGCGAAGGCGCGGTTGCGGTAGGTCTTGGCCGTGGCGGCGCTCAGCTGCAGGTCGGCCGCGATGCCGTCCAGCGTCATGCCGTGCAGCAGGCGCAGGCAGACATCGAGTTCCCGCGCCGTCAGGCCCGGAGCCCGCTCGCGCAGGCGCTGCGGCCAGCGGCTCTCGCCGGCGTCGGCGGTGAGGGCGATGTGCTTGCGCGTCAGGGCCATGAGCGCCGCGGACAGGTCGGCGAAGTCGCTCAGGTGGCGGTCGGAAAAAGGCTTCTGGTGCGCATGGCGGTAGAAATTGACGGCGAACACCGAGCCGTCGCCGCCGCGCTCGGCGATGGAGATGCGCTCGGCCACGCCATGCGCCTCGTACACGCACTGGCGGTGCAGGGGCGTGACCTCGCTGGCCTGTACATGCACCAGGCTGCACGAGCCCTGTTCCTCCCCGCTGCCTCCCTTGCCGTTCACGGCTGCCGTGCCCGTGCCTGGCGCGGCTGGCGCGTGGCAGGGCCACTGCCGGCCCCAGCTCCGGTCCTCGTGCTGCGGACCCGAAAGATAGGCGCTCCAGCACTGGCGCGTGGTATCCGGAACGCCCTGCGAGGCCGACATGAACAGCCGCGGCTGCAGGCTGCCGATGCGGTACACGGACAGCGAGGCCAGGGGCGCGATGGTGCTCAGCCGGGCCAGGGTCGAATGGGCGAAGTCCGCCTGGCCCAGCGATTCCACCAGGCCGGCCAGCAGCGCGCTGGCATGCGCCATGCCGCGGGCCGGCATGGCATCGGTGGGCGGGGTCGGTTTCCAGGGGGTCATCGGCAGCGGCGGTGTGCGGGCTGTCATCTTCTTGGGGGACAGCGCTTTTCTCCAACAGTGCTTACGCTGAGAACTCGCATGGACTGCAGGAACAGGGAGACCGATGACATTGCCAGGCAGTGATTTCCAGATGGCCGCGCCGCAGCTGCGCCGCTTCGCCGATTTCGCGGTGCAGGTGGGCGCGGCGCAGGAGGTGGGCGCCACGGCCCGGGGCTTTCGGCGCGTGATTCCCATCGTGGGCGGACAGGTGCGCGGCGACGGCTGGTCGGCGCGGGTGCTGCCCGGCGGGGCCGACTTCCAGCTGCTGGTCAGCGACGAGCTGGCCGAGCTGGACGCGCGCTACGTGATCGAGACCGACGCAGGCGACCTGATCTACGTGACCAACCATGCGCTGCGCACGGGACCGGCGGCGCTGATGGAGCGCCTGCGCCGCGGCGAGCCCGTGGACCCGGCCGACATCTATTTCCGCTGCACGCCGCGCTTCGAGGCTTCGGCGCCCAGCCTGGCCTGGCTGTCGCAGCGCCTGTTCCTGGGCTCGGGCGCACGCTACCCCGATCTTGTGGCCATGCGGATTTTCGAAGTGCTTTGAACCCATACCAAGAGGAGACAACCATGAAGAACACCAAGCGGCTGCAGCGCCGCGCCGCCCTGGCCGCCGCGGCGGGCCTGGGTTGGCTGGCGGCGACGGGGGCTGTCGCGCAGACGGCCGGCTATCCGGCCAAGACCGTGCGCATGCTCGTGGGCTTTCCCGCAGGCACGGGCCCGGACGTGGTGGCGCGGCTGCTCGCGCAAAAGCTCTCGGAGACCTGGGGCGGCGTGGGTGTGGTCGTGGACAACAAGCCCGGCGCGGCAGGCCTGATCGCCGCCAGCGAGGCTGCGCGCGCCCCGGCCGACGGCTACACCATCATGCTGGCCGAGACCGGCCAGCTCAGCATTGCGCCCAGCACCTACCGCAAGCTGTCCTATGACCCCGGAAAGGACTTCGTTCCCGTGAGCCAGGTGGTCAGCTCGGATTTCGTGCTGCTGGTCAATCCCGACAAGGTCAAGGCGCGCAACGTCCAGGATTTCGTGGCCTGGACGCAGCAGCAAAAGGGCTTGTTCATGGCGACCTTCGGCGCGGGCACGCCCGGCCATTTCGGGGCCTTCATGTTCGGCGATGCCGTTGGCATGCGTCCCGAGGTCGTGCACTACAAGAACACCTCGGATGCGCTGGGCGGCATCTTCAGCGGCGATGTGCAAGGCGTCTTCGCCTCGGCCGGCATGGCCGTGCCCCAGGTCAGGGCCGGCAAGCTCGCGGCCCTGGGCAGCACGGGGGCGGTGCGCGTGGAGCAGCTGCCCCAGGTGCCGACCATGAAGGAGCAGGGCTTCGGCAACCTGGAGTTCGGCTCGTGGTTCGGCATCGTCGCGCCAGCCAGAACGTCGCCGGAGGTGGTCGCCAGGCTCAATGCCGACATTCTCAAGGTGCTGCAGTCGCCCGATGGCCGCGCAAAGCTGCAGGATGCGGGCTTTCGCGTCACCGGCACCAGCCCCGCGCAGTTCGCCGACATCATCGCGGCCGACACCGCCAAATGGGGCAAGGCCGTGGCCGCCACGGGCTTCAAGGCCGATTGAAGCCCGGGACAGGGCCCGGGACCAGGCCGCCAACCACAGCAAGAACCAGAAGGAGACAAGCACCATGTCCACCACCCGACCCTTGCGCCAGCATGCACGCCATGTACTGACCCGCGGCGCCTGGCCTGCCGCGGCCCTGCTGCCCCTGGCGCTCGCAGCCTGCGGTGGCAGCGATGGCGCCGGCGATGCCGCTGCCGGCCCGGCGTGGCCGCCGGCCCATGGTGCCTATGCGGCCGCCTGCACCCGGCTGGCCGCCACGGCCAGGCTGGAGAACACCATGCTGAGTGCCCGCTATGTGGCCGCCGGCACCCGGCGCCCTGGTGGTGCCGCCACGGGCGACTTCCTGCCGGGCCATTGCGTGGTGACAGGCAGCATCAATCCGCGTGTGGGCGTGGATGGAAAGCCCTACGCCATCGGCTTCGAGCTCAGCCTGCCGGATGACTGGAACGGACGCTTCCTGTTCCTGGGCGGTGGCGGCAACGACGGCATCCTGCGCGATACCTCGCTGAGCTCCAGCATCTCGGGCGGCACGCCTTCTCCGCTGGGGCAGGGCTTTGCCGTGGTCTCCACCGATGCCGGCCACAGCGGAACCACGGCGAGTTTCGGCGCCGATCCGCAGGCGCGCATCGACCACGCCTACAACTCCTACGACAGGACGGCGGTCACGGCCAAGTCGCTGATCGCGGCGCACTACGGCCGCAAGCCCGAGCACTCATATTTCTCGGGCTGCTCGGGCGGCGGGCGCCAGGGCATGATGTTCTCGCAGCGCTTTCCCGACTACTTCGACGCCATCACGGCCGGTGCTCCGGCCATGCGCGTGTCCAGCGGCGCCACGGTGGCCGCCATGTGGAATGTGAGTCGGTTCAACGCCATCGCGCCCCGGGATGAATCGGGTGCGCGCATTCTTTCGAAGGCCTTCAGCAACGCCGACCTGAACCTGGTGGCCGAGGCCGTGAAGTCGTCCTGCGACGCGGCCGACGGCGTGGCCGACGGCATGGTGAACAACACGCAGGCCTGCCGCTTCGATCCCGCCGTGCTGCAGTGCAGCGGCGCCAAGGCTGCGGACTGCCTTTCGGCCGAGCAGGTGGACGCGCTGGGCCAGGTGTTCGCCGGCCCGCGCAACTCGGAGGGGCAGGCGCTGTATGCGGGCCAGCCCTGGGACCCGGGCCTGGCCGCGCCAGGCTGGCGTGCCTGGACCCTGGGCAGCTCCCCCACGGCCACGCCCGATGCACGCTACATCACCCTCATGGCGGATGCGCTGGCCAACGAGTTCTTCACGCCGCCGCAGCCCGGCTTCGATCCCCTGGGCTTCAACTTCGACACCGACCCCGCGCGCATGGCCGCCTACTCGGCCATGTACGACACCTATGCCGACGACAGGCTCACGGCCTTTCGCCAGCACGGCGGCAAGCTGCTGCTCATCCACGGCATGTCGGACCCCATCTTCTCGGCCAACGACACGGTGGACTATTACGAGCGGCTGGCGGCCAACCATGGCGGCATCGCCAGCACGCAGGAGTTCGCGCGGGCCTTTCTGGTGCCGGGCATGAACCATTGCTCGGGCGGTCCGGCCACGGACAATTTCGACTCGATACAGGCCATGGTGGACTGGGTGGAAAAGGGCATCGCCCCCGACACGATCGCGGCCCGAGCCTTGCCGACCCAGGCCGACCATCCCAACCGTACGCGTCCCCTGTGTGCTTATCCCAGGTTCGCCAGGTACAAAGGCTCGGGCAGCGTGGAAGATGCCGGCAGCTTTGTCTGCTCTGCCGAATGACGACGCGGACTTGCCGCGTGCCCATGGTGGGTACGGGGCGGCCGGTCGCCATGGGGCCGGCTTGATCCTCCGCCATTCCGGTTCGGCAACGATGTCGGCTTCCAGGGCGCTGGCAGGAAAGCCGCAAGCTGCCCCGGCCTAGAACCTCTCCCAGGGCATCAGATAGCGCCACTGTCCCTCGGGCACCTGCGCCAGGCTCACGCGCCCTATGCGCAGGCGGCGCAGGCTGACCACGGTCAGGCCCACGGCGGCACACATGGACTCGATTTCCTCCGGGGCTATGCCCTTGAGCGCAAAGCGCAGGTGGCGCTCGTTCTGCCAGCTCACCTTGCACGGCGGCATGCGGCGGCTACCGCGGACGGGCAGGCCCGATTGGAGCAGCTCCAGGCCGCCGTCGGCGATCCTGCCCTCCACTCCCGCGATGCATTCCTGCTCCAGCCACTGGCCTTCCTCGGCCAGCTTGCGGGCCACGCGCTTGTCCTGCGTGAAAACGACCAGGCCGCTGGCCGGCACCGGAATCGGCAGGAAGGCCTGCAGCTGGCGAAAGTGCTGCTGCAGCACCTTGATGGGGTGGGGCGTGTCCACCTCGGCCAGGTTTTCAGGCTTGAGCAGATCGTAGGCGCTGGGCGGCGCGTTGCGGGGCGCATTGCGCCCGGGCTGCGCCTGGGGCCACTGGGTGTAGCCGGCCGGCTTGTGCAGCAGCAGGGTGACGGGGGGGACGGCATCGGGCCTGGCACCCTGGTCCACGGTGATGACCTGCGCGGGCAGGACGCGGGTTTCGGGCAGTTGCACGAGTTCGCCGTCCACGCGCACATGGCCGGCGACGATCAGCAGCTCGGCTTCGCGGCGCGAGCATTGTTGTTGTTCGGCCAGGCGCTTGGCCAGCCGGATGCTTTCGATTTCAGACATGCCGCGAGCTTAGCCGGAGTTGGCGCCCGCCGTCCGTACATCAGCCTCCCAGGCACAGGGTCTGGATACGCTCCACATGGGCCAGCAGAGAGCGTTCGGCAATCGGCCACAGCGCCTCGGGCGTATCGGCATAGGCAAGGGCCACCCAGTCCTGGATGCTGCCGTCGGGCCTGGTGCGCATGGCCGCGAGCACCTTGGCCTCGCGCGCGAGCCGGTGGGCCTTGAGCCGGGCAATGGCCTGGCGCGCACTGCCCAGCACATGGCCGTGGGCGGGCAGGATGTACTCAATGTCCTGGGCGGCGCACAGCGCGTCGAGCCGGTCCAGCGAATCCAGGTAGTCCAGCATGTTGCCGTCCGGCGGGTTGATGATGGTGGTGCTGCCGTTGAGGATGTGGTCGCCGCTGAACAGCAGCCCGTCCTCCTCCAGCACGAAGCACAGGTGGTTGGCCGCGTGGCCGGGCGTGAACACGGCCTGCAGCGTATGCGTTGTTTTGCCCTCCGGCCCTTGTCCGGCAAGCGCGATGCGCTCTCCATCGCGTAGCGTGATGTCGGGCTTGAAGCGGCTGTTGGCGCGCGCCGTGGGCGCCGAGGGCAGGCCCATGACAGGCGGCCGGGCGCGGCCTGCCTGTTCCACCAGGGCCTGCAGCGGCGCGGCGCCCGGCGAATGGTCGGGATGGGAATGGGTGCAGACGATATAGCGGATGTCACCGCCGGCAGCCTCGAACAGCCGCTGCAGGTGCGCGGGCTCGTCGGGGCCGGGATCGATGGCGATGAAGCCCGTGGCCGCATCGCCGACCAGATAGCTGTTGGTGCCCGGTCCCGTCATCGTGCCGGGGTTGGGCGCGGTGAGGCGCAGCAGGTTCCTGCGCAGCGGCACGGCGCGTTCGGACTGCCAGTCCAGGTGGTGCGACACCTGGCCGTCGGGGCAGACCAGCTCCAGCTCGCCATAGGCCATGTCGCTTTCCATATGGCGCTTTTCCCGGCCGTCGACAAAGCCGGTGCGCGGGCAGCTTTGCCACAGCGGCTGCTCGCCCTGCAGCGCGGCGAGCACGGCGTCGGTGTTGGCGTAGCGGCCCAGGTGCTGCAGCGTGCGCAGCGTGGGAAACAGCAGGCTCAGGGTCCTGGCCTCGAAGCGCTGCACGGCGTCCTGGGGGCGGATCCAGGTCGGCTCGAACTGCTCGGTGCCGTCGGCTTCGGGAATCTGCCCCTCGGGCATGCGCGCCACGAAGAACGGCACGCTGAAGCGCTTGGGCAGGGTGCGGTCGGCCGTCCAGTGCGCCAGATACCAGAGCTGGTCCACGGCCAGCTGCCAGCCGCGGGCGCGGCATTGCTCGTACAGCGGGGCGTGGCGGTCGAGCTGCGCGACCTCGGCGGGTTCCACGGGGCGGCCGGCAGCGTCATAGGCCAGCAAAATACCCAGTTCCTCAAAGGTTTCGCGCAGGCCGGCCAGGGCCTGGGTCACGCGCAGCGCGTCCGGCGTCTGCCGCTGCGCAGCGCGTGCGCGGGCCAGCGCATGGGCGGCCGCCGTGGCGTCCTGTTCCTCGATGCCGCCGCCCGGGAACACATAGGCGCTGGAGGCAAAGCTGGCCTGTTCCGAGCGCCGGGTCATCAGCACCTCGAAGCCGTTGCCGTCGGCGCAGTCGCGCAGCAGCAGGACGGTGGAGGCGTGGCGGGGTTCTACGGGCTGGACTTGCGGATGCAGAAGCTGGCTGGTGCGGGTCATGCGCCCATTATGGGCAGGCGCCACGGCCTTCCTGTAGCGGGCTGGACAGCGCGGGCCGCATACCAGGGGGCAGCTGCGGGAAATCACTAGGCCGCGGCGGCGCCCGGCCGCCGGCGCGACCCGGCTGCGGCCGGGCCGGCTCGGTAGGATAATGGGCGCCATCATGCAGATCCGCTTTACCAAGATGCAGGGCGCGGGCAACGACTTTGTCGTGCTCGATGAAACCCGGGCACGCCTGGGCCTGACCGCCGCGCAATACCGCTATCTGGCCAATCGCCATTTCGGCGTCGGGGCCGACCAGATACTGACCGTACGCCCCGCACCCTCGGAAGGCGTGGACTTCGAGTACGTGATCCACAATGCCGACGGTGGCGAGGTGGAGCAATGCGGCAATGGCGCGCGCTGCTTTGCGCGCTACGTGCACGACAAGGGATTGACTGGCAAGCGCGTGATCCGCGTGCAGACGCTGTCCGGCGTGATCGCGCCCGAGCTGCATGCCGACGGCCGCGTGACCGTGGACATGGGCCGCCCCGAGCTGGAGCCGGCCAAGGTGCCCTTCGATATCCGGGGGCTGGCTCCCGAAGCTCTGGGTACAACACAAAAATGGCCGCTGGCACTGGATGGCTCTGCGTCGGCAGCTACGGTATGGATAGCGCCCGTTTCCATGGGCAATCCGCACGCCGTGCAGCTGGTGGATGATGTGGAGCAGGCGCCCGTGGCCGCCTGGGGCTCGCTGATAGAAAGGCACACACGCTTTCCCCAGCGCGTGAATGCCGGCTTCATGCAGGTCGTGAACCGCGGCGAGATCAGGCTGCGCGTGTACGAGCGCGGCGCCGGCGAGACATTGGCCTGCGGCACCGGCGCCTGCGCCGCCGTGGTGGCCGGCATCGGCTGGGGCCTGCTGGATGCGCGCGTTCATGTCCACACCCACGGAGGCCTGCTGACCATCGAGTGGGCGGGCGGCGCCGGCGACAGCGTTCGCATGACAGGCCCGGCAGAATTCGTTTTTGAAGGACAGATCGAAATTCCCGATACGCTATGAGCACTACCGACACAGCCCTGACCGAAGACGCGATTGCCGACTATCTGTATCAGAACCCCGAGTTTTTCGAGCGCCATGCCGAACTGCTGGCCGGCGTGCAGCTGGTCAGCAGCCACGGCCCGCGCGCGGTGAGCCTGCAGGAGCGCCAGGCCGAGATGCTGCGCGAGAAGATCAAGGTGCTGGAGCACCGCATCATCGACATGATGCGCCACGGCAGCGAAAACACCAGCATCGCCAACAAGATCCAGCAATGGGGCTGCGCGCTGGCCAAGGTGCAGGACCTGCGCGAGCTGCCGCATGCGGCGACGGCCAGCCTGCAGCGCGTCTTCGACATCCCGCAGGTGGCGCTGCGCCTGTGGAACGTGGCCGGCATGCATTCGGGCACGGTCTACACCATGGGCGTGAGCGAGGACGCCAAGGCGTTTGCAGCCTCGCTGACCATGCCGTTCTGCGGCCCCAACATGGGCTTCGAGCCCGTGGGCTGGCTTTCCCAGCCTGATTCCGTGCAGTCGGTGGCGCTGCTGACCCTGCACGACGGCGCCATGGACAGCACGACCAATGCCTTCGGCATGCTGGTGCTGGGCTCGCCCGATCCCACGCGCTTCGAGGCCACCATGGGCACGGAATTTCTCTCGCGCATCGCCCAGCTGGCCAGCGCCTCGCTGTCGCGCATGCGCCTGTCGCCCTTGAGCCTGGCTCACGGCTGAAGCACGTCCATGGTGGCGCCTGGCAAGGCTGAACAGCTCTCCTTCGAGGAGCAGGCGGCAAGCCTGCCAGAGGCTGCCAGGGACTATCTGGAGCAAGTGCGCGTGCAAAAGCGGCTCGCGCAGCGCACGCACACGCTGTACACGCTGGACCTGATCCGGCTTCAGGCCATGGCGGCAGAGGCGGGGGCCGAGCTGCTGGCGCTGCAGCCCGCCCATATCCGCCGCTTTGCGGCCCAGATGCACAGCCAGGGCCGCAGCGCACGCGGCATTGCGCTGATCCTGTCGGGCTGGCGCAGCTTTTTCCGCTGGGCGGCGCAGCAGGATCTGGTGCCGTTCAATCCCGTCGAAGGCGTGCGCGGCCCCAAGGTGCCCAAGCCGCTGCCCAAGGCCCTGGGCGTGGACGACGCCGTGCAGCTGGCCAGCTACCAAAACCCCGATGCCGATCCTTGGAGCGAGGCGCGCGACGCCGCGATGACCGAGCTGCTCTACAGCTGCGGCCTGCGCGTAGGCGAACTGGTGGGCCTGGACGTGCGGCCCGACCAGCGCACCCAGGCCGAGGGCAGGGGCTGGATCGACCTGGAAGCCGGCGACGCCCATGTGCAGGGCAAGGGCGGCAAGCGCCGTATCGTGCCTGTGGGCGCGGCGGCGCTGCAGGCTCTGCGGCGCTGGCTGGCCATGCGCAGCAGCGGATTGGCCGGGGCGGCGCAGCTGGCCGCCCGGCAGGAGCCGGCACTGTTCATCGGCCGCCGCGGCGCCCGGCTGTCGGGCCAGTCGGTCTGGGCGCGGTTGCGCCAGCGCGGCCATCAGGCGGGCCTGGCGTCCGGCGTGCACCCGCATGTGCTGCGCCACTCGTTCGCCAGTCATATGCTGCAGTCCAGCGGCGACCTGCGCGCCGTGCAGGAGCTGCTGGGCCATTCCAGCATCTCCACCACCCAGGTCTACACGCGGCTGGATTTCCAGCATCTGGCCCAGGCCTACGAAAACGCGCATCCGCGAGCACACCGGCAGGAGGCACCGGCCCAAGGACCTGCCAGCGACCCGCCCGATCAGGCCGGTGACGACTGAATACCCACGGCCCGGAAAGCTGGCGCAGCCCAGGTCAGAGAGAGCCGCCCCGCCGCAGGGGCGGCCCCGGCAAAGGCCATCGTCCCCCCGGGGATGCCGCGCAGCGGCTCAGGGAGGGCTTGATTTCATCGCTACACTCCCCAGCTTGACGTTTCGGGCCGGGCGTTTGCTCCCGGCCGCTGCAAGAGGTTTCAACGCATGGCTCTCATTCCTGTCACCATCCTCACGGGCTTTCTGGGCTCGGGCAAGACCACGCTGCTCAAGCGCGTGCTGCACGAATCCCACGGCATGAAGATTGCCGTGATCGAGAACGAGTTCGGCGAGGAGAACATCGACACCGACATTCTCAAGACCGAGTCCAAGGAGCAGATCCTGCAGATGAGCAACGGCTGCATTTGCTGCACCATCCGCGAGGACTTGCGCGAAGCCCTGCAGCTGCTGGCTGCCAAGCGGCGCAAGGGCATGGTGGACTTCGACCGCATCGTGATCGAGACGACGGGCCTGGCCGATCCCGGCCCTGTCGCCCAGACCTTCTTCATGGACGACGAGATCGCCGAAACCTATCTGATCGACTCCATCATCACGCTGGTGGACGCCAAGCACGCCAACCAGCAGCTCGACGACCGCCAGGAGGCGCGCCGCCAGGTGGGCTTTGCCGACCAGATCTTCCTGTCCAAGACCGACCTGGTGACCGAGGCCGAAAAGGACGCGCTGATCCACCGCCTCAAGCACATGAACCCGCGCGCGCCCATCACGGCCGTGCATTTCGGCGACGTGCCGCTCAAGGATGTGTTCGACCTGCGTGGCTTCAACCTCAATGCCAAGCTGGACATCGACCCCGACTTCCTCAAGGAAGACGAGCACGACCACAGCCACTGCGACCATGAGCACGGCCACTGCGATCACGATCACGACCATGGCCACCAGCACGACGAGCACTGCGGCCACGACCACCATGACCACGAGCATGGCGAGCATTGCAGCCATCCCCACCACCATCACCACGACGACGATGTGAAGAGCTTCGTCTTTCGCGCGTCCCGGCCCTTCGATCCGGCCAAGCTCGAGGACTTCCTGGGCGCCATCGTGAACATCTACGGCCCCAAGATGCTGCGCTACAAGGGCGTGCTCAACATGAAGGGTACGGAGCGCAAGGTGATCTTCCAGGGCGTACACCAGCTCATGGGCAGCGATCTGGGCCCCGAATGGGCCGCGGACGAAAAGCGTGAAAGCAAAATGGTCTTCATCGGCATCGACCTGCCGCAGGATATCTTCCAGCAGGGTCTGGAGCAGTGCCTGGTCTGAGTCCAGGAAAAAAGAAGCATGCGAGCGTTGCTCGGGGCGCTTTCTGACACTGACTGACGGCCTGCATGCAGGCCGTTTTGTTTGACGCACACTAAATTGCCGGATGGGGCACACCCGTGGTTTTGTGGGGTATGCACAACGCGGGCGGGAGGGGAGAGCAAGCGTCGATACAATGCCGCCCCTAAAGAGGGCCGGAGCAGACCGGTCCTGGTTTGATCACAGTGCTGTGAGGAGACAGGACGTGAGCGCTGGATGCCACTACAAGCCCAGGAGCGCCAAGGCCGCCATACCGGCCCTGGGCGCCCGCGTGGGCCGTCCATCTTCGCAGTCTCCGGACCTCTTTGGCGGACGCAGGCCCGGCAGCGCCGGACCTGGCGCCTGCAGCGCGGCGGAATTGTTCCGCCTTGTCCATACCCAAGCGCCCTGCAACGCATTTCGCACAGCAGTCCCGATTGACAGTACCATCCATGGCCTCGTCCACAGGCGTTGGACCGGACACTATTAGCGATACGAAAACTATGCCCATCACAAAGCAAGCTGCGACGAAGAAAGATCCCAAGCTGGCCAATGCTTGGAAGACCAAATCGGTGGAGGAGCTGACGGATGCCGACGTGCTGGCTATGTCCGACGACGACTACATGAACGACGTGCAGCTGGCTTTCTTCCGCCGTAAGCTGGTCGCCCTGAAGAACGACATGCACGAGAACGCGGGCGAAACCGCGGAAAACCTGCGTGAAGACACCGTGGTGGTGCCCGATCCCGCCGACCGCGCCACCATCGAGGAAGAGCATGCGCTGGAGCTGCGCACGCGCGACCGCGAGCGCAAGCTGCTCAAGAAGATCGACCAGTCCATCGCCCGCATCGACGCCGGCGACTACGGCTACTGCGACGAGACCGGCGAGCCCATCGGCGTCGGCCGCCTGCTGGCCCGCCCCACGGCCACGCTGTCGCTGGAAGCCCAGCAGCGCCGCGAGCTCAAGCAGAAGATGTACGGGGATTGAGATGCATCAGGCGCAGCCCCTGGGGCTGCGCCATAGTGGACTGACCATGGCCAAAGAAGAGACTCGATCGAACCGGTTGCTTTCCAAGGTGGTGCGCTTTGTGCGCCATCCGACGGTCAACTGGTCCGATCTGGATACTCTCGACGACGAGCCAGAGAGCCAGTACAGCAAGCAGGCGCTCAAGGAAATGCTGGAGCGCAAGCGCCAGAACGACTTTGCGCGCAAGCGCGAGTTCGACCAGCTGCGCAAGCTGCGCCAGTCCCAGCTGGCCCAGAGCGCGCGCCCGGCTTCCGTATCCGGCACCCCCGCGGTGCCGGTTTCGTCTTTTCTGCAGAGTCTGCACAGCAGCTCCCACCCCGGCGAGCGCGCCGTGACGCTGCGCAAGATCGACGAGATCGAGGCCCAGATGTCCCAGCAGTGGTGGCGTGGCAAGCAAAGCGCCGATGCCACCACCATGCCGATGCGGTTGCCCGACGGCGGCAATCCGGCGCCATCTTCCTTCCACGCACCTCCTCCGGGCAGCACGCTGCCTCTGCTCAGCGATGTGGTGCCCGAAGAGGTGGCGACCCGGGGCATGGGCGCCGCCTTCGGCATGACCCGCCCCCTGCCTCCCAAGCTGTCGCCCGCGCTGATGGGCATGCAGGGTCTGGCCGGGGAAACCGATTTTGCACCGGCGTTCGCGCCGACCGAAGTGTCCGCGCCGGCCGAGGCGGGCATGGTGCCTCCGTCCTTTGTCCGCTTCGAGCACGATGTGGACCTGGAGGAGCCGGCCATTGTCTTCGCCAACGGAGACACCGAATTTGCCCGGGACAGCCTGCAGGAGCTGATCCGGCGCCGCGCGCACGACGTGCCCGCACAGCTGCCGGTCTGGCTGGCCTTGCTGGACTTGTACCGTGCCGCAGGCTGGCAGGCCGAATTCGAGCAGGCAGCCATCGATTTTGCAAGCCGCTTCGGGCGCTCGGCCCCGCAGTGGTTTGCCATGCCGCTGGAAGATGGCGGGCTGCGCACCACGGACACGGCACCGGCCGAGGCCCGGTGTGCGCGCTGGAGCGCGCCGGCCCAGCTGACCGTGCAGGGCGTGGCCGGCCTGCAGGCGATGCAGGCGCGCACGGCCGGGCCCTGGAGCCTGGACTGGGGCGCGCTGGAGGCGATTGCGCCCGAAGCCGTGCCGGCCCTCGAAGCCCTGGCGCACCGGTGGGCCGATGCGCCCGGCCAGTTTGTCTTCGGCAGGGCACAGGTGCTGCTGGACCTGCTGGCGCGCAGCACGCCCTCGCTGGCCGGCGAGGTGGACAGCGGCTGGTGGCATCTGCGCCTGGCCGTGCTGCGCCTGATGAACCTGCCGGATGATTTCGAGCTGGTAGCCCTCGAATACTGCGTGACCTACGAACTGTCGCCGCCTTCCTGGAGCGATCCGGTCTGCCAGTCCCTGCTGGAGGGGCAGGCGCTGGCGCTGGCAGCGCCGCAGGCGTTCGAGGACACCCTGCCGCCCGATGTGCTGTGGCGCGAGCGGGCACCTCAGTTTGCGCTGCAGGGCGTCATCGAAGGCGATGCCTTGCCCTGGCTGGCATCGATCCAGGAAAAGGCCGTGCTCGGCGAGACCGTGGTGATCGACTGCAGGCATCTGGTGCGCATGGACTTCGCGGCAGCCGGCTCGGTGCTGAACTGGGCTTCGGCCATGCAGTCGCTGGGCCATGTGCTGCAGCTGAGCCAGCTGCACCAGCTGGTGGCGGTGTTCTTCAATGTGATCGGCATCCAGGAACACGCCCAGGTGCTTCCACGGCGAGATTGATCCCCCGGGGCGCCGTGCGCCTTCCCCCAGGGCGGTGCTTGCCCGTCCTTCTCGGCTTTGGAGCGCGCCCGTGCTTTCGGCAAATTAAATTTGCCGGGCCTCTTGAGGCAGGATGGGGCGGCCCCCATCTGGCTGTTCTATGGAACAGTTTCACGGCACCACCATTTTGAGCGTGCGCCGCCAGACTCCCGAAGGCGTACAGGTCGCCATCGGCGGTGATGGTCAGGTCACATTGGGCAACATCGTCGTCAAGGGCACGGCGCGCAAGGTGCGCAAGCTCTACCACGGCAAGGTGCTGGCCGGCTTTGCCGGCGCCACGGCCGATGCGTTCACCCTGTTCGAGCGCTTCGAGGCCAAGCTGGAAAAGCACCAGGGCCACCTGACGCGTGCGGCCATCGAACTCACCAAGGACTGGCGCACCGACCGCGTGCTGCGCCGCCTGGAAGCCATGCTGGCCGTGGCCGATGCCACGGCCTCGCTGATCATCACGGGCAACGGCGATGTGCTGGAGCCCGAGCAGGGCATCGTGGCCATCGGCTCGGGCGGTGCCTATGCGCACTCGGCGGCCAAGGCGCTGCTCAACAACACCGAGCTGTCGGCCGAGGAGGTGGTGCGCAAGTCGCTGGCGATTGCCGGCGAGCTGTGCATCTATACCAACATGAACCACACCATCGAGACGCTGTAAGCTTCTTTCAGTCCTGAATTCATAGCTGCTTTCGCTTGCCTGCAAAGCGTCAGAGGCTTATTTGATCGAGTATTTTCCATGTCGTCTGCCATGACTCCCCAGGAGATCGTCTCCGAGCTGGACAACCACATCGTCGGCCAGGGCGGCGCCAAGCGCGCCGTGGCCATCGCGCTGCGCAACCGCTGGCGCCGCCAGCAGGTGGCCGATGGCCTGCGCCAGGAAATCACGCCCAAGAACATTCTGATGATCGGCCCCACGGGCGTGGGCAAGACCGAGATCGCGCGCCGCCTGGCAAAGCTTGCCGATGCGCCCTTCATCAAGGTGGAAGCCACCAAGTTCACCGAAGTCGGCTATGTGGGCAAGGACGTGGATGCGATCATCCGCGACCTGGCCGAGGTGGCCGTCAAGCAGACGCGCGAATCCGACATGAAGAAAATGCGTGCCCGCGCCGAGGACGCGGCCGAGGAACGCATCCTCGACGTGCTGATTCCCCAGGCGCGTACCGGCGAGGTGGCGGCCGACAGCACGGCGCGCCAGGTCTTTCGCAAGAAACTGCGCGAGGGCCAGCTCGACGACAAGGAAATCGAGATCGACGTCGCCGAGCAGCCGCCCCAGGTGCAGATCATGGGCCCGCAGGGCATGGAGGAGATGGCCGAGCAGCTGCGCGGCATGTTCAGCCAGCTGGGCCAGGAAAAGCGCAAGACGCGCAAGCTCAGGATTGCCGAGGCGCTGAAGCTGCTGACCGACGAGGAAGCGGCCAAGATGGTCAACGAGGAAGATGTCAGGAACCGCGCCATCGTCAATGCCGAGCAGAACGGCATCGTCTTCATCGACGAGATCGACAAGGTGGCCACGCGCCAGGAGACCAGCGGCTCCGACGTCTCGCGCCAGGGCGTGCAGCGCGACCTGCTGCCGCTGGTGGAGGGCACCAGCGTTTCCACGAAGTACGGCGTGGTCAAGACCGATCACATCCTGTTCATCGCTTCGGGTGCCTTCCATCTGTCCAAGCCCAGCGACCTGATTCCCGAGCTGCAGGGGCGCTTTCCCATTCGCGTGGAACTGGATTCCCTGTCGGTCCAGGACTTCGAGGCGATTCTGATGCAGACTCACGCCTCCCTGGTCAAGCAGTACCAGGCGCTGCTGGCTACCGAAGGCGTGACGCTGGAGTTCACGCCCGAGGGCATCACGCGGCTGGCGACGATTGCCTTCGAGGTGAACGAGCGCACCGAAAACATCGGCGCGCGCCGCCTGTCCACTGTCATGGAGCGCCTGCTCGACGAAGTCAGCTTCGACGCGGCCAAACTTGCCGGCCAGACCGTGACGATAGACGCAGCCTATGTCGACCAGCGCCTGCAGATGCTGAGCCAGGACGAGGACCTGTCGCGCTTCATCCTCTGATTCCGGCCTCTGGCCCGGACCGGACTGCCCGCCTTGGCGGGCAGTTTGCGTTTGTAGAAAAAGCGCTGCATGTCTAACCCGCCCAAGGTGAAGTGAATCGTTGCAATTGAGTCTTTCTATTGAGAGACCACATGCACAGGTTCTGCTAAGTGCTTGTGGGGGAAGGGTTTTTTTGACGGCTGCCTGACTGCGTGGCGTCTAAGTCGTTGATTTCATTGCAAATAATTGTCCCGGCGGGTTTGGAGTCGCCTAGAATTGCTGCTACAGTGCAAAAAAGTGCAATTAAGTGGTGAAAACTGCCTTCACGATCTCGGTGGTCGAGCGTGTATGGCTCCAATCGACCGGGGTGGCTGACCGTGTTTCAAGGGGCGTCTTCGCTGAATCTCGATGGGAAGGGGCGGCTTTCTGTGCCGACCCGGCATCGTGACGCCCTCATGGCCATGGCCGAAGGCCAGGTCACTTTCACCAAACACCCCCACGGTTGCCTGATGCTGTTTCCCCGCCCCGAATGGCTGCAGTTCCGTGAGCGCATCGCGCAGATGCCCATGAACGCCCAGTGGTGGAAGCGGATTTTTCTGGGCAATGCCATGGATGCGGAGATGGACGCGACCGGGCGTCTGCTGGTGTCCCCTGAATTGCGCGAGGCTGCAGGTCTGACCAAGGAAGTGGTGCTACTCGGCATGGGCAACCATTTCGAGCTGTGGGACAAGGCCACTTATGAAGCACGCGAAGCGGAAGCCATGCAGCAGGAGATGCCTGCGGCTTTCCAGGATTTTGTTTTTTAGGAAGAGACGTGCCTGTGAACCAGCCGTTGCAACATATCACCGTATTGCTCGACGAAGCCGTGGACGCGCTGCTGGGCGGCGCCGGCGCGCAGCCGTCGGGGCAGTGGGTGGATGCAACCTTCGGCCGCGGAGGGCATTCCCGGCTCATATTGCAGAGGCTGGGGCCGCAAGGGCGGTTGCAGGCGTTCGACAAGGATCCGGACGCCATCGCAGAAGCGGCGCGCATCACCGATGCGCGTTTTTCGATTAGGCATGAAGGCTTTTGCCATCTGGACGAACTGCCCGAAGGCAGCGTCCAGGGCGTGCTGATGGATCTGGGCGTGAGCTCGCCCCAGATCGACAACCCGGACCGGGGCTTCAGCTTCCGTTTTGACGGTCCGCTCGACATGCGCATGGACACCACGCGCGGCCAAAGCGTGGCCGAGTGGCTGGCCGAGGCGGAGATGCAGCAGATTGCGGAGGTGATACGTGACTACGGTGAAGAACGGTTTGCTGGCCCCATTGCAAAGGCGATTGTTGCTCGGCGCGAGGCCCAGGGGCCACTTCGCACAACGGCCGAGCTGGCCGAACTCGTGGCTGGCGCGGTCAAGACCCGTGAGGCTGGGCAGAATCCGGCAACACGCACCTTCCAGGCTCTTCGGATTTTCATCAATGCCGAGCTTCAAGAGCTCGAGCAGGCGCTAGAGGCCAGCCTGCGCGTGCTGGCGCCGGGCGGGCGCCTGGTCGTGATCAGCTTCCATTCGCTGGAAGACCGCATCGTCAAGCAGTTCATCGCCAAGCACTCCAAGGAGGTCTACGACCGCCGCATGCCTTTCGCACCGCCCCAGCCCATGCGGCTGAAGGCGCTGGGCCGCATCAAGCCCGGCGAGGCCGAGGTGGCGAGCAATCCCCGCTCGCGCTCTGCCGTGATGCGTGTGGCCGAACGCACGGAGACGCCCGCATGAGGCGCCGCACGCTGATTCCCGGCAGCGAAGAGGAGGGCATGCCATGCTGCGCCTGAATCTGCTGCTGCTGCTGGCGGTCATGGCCAGTGCCATTTTTCTGGTGCACACCCAGTACGAGTCGCGCAAGCTCTTCACCGAGCTGGACCGCGCCGAGGCCCAGGCACGCCAATTGGCCACGGACCAGCAGCGCCTGCAGGTGGAAAAGCGCGCCCAGGCCACGCCGCAGCGCATCGAGACACTGGCGCGCGAGCGCCTGCAGATGAAATCGGCCACGCCTGCCATCACGCAGTATGTGCAGGACGGATCCGGCACGGCAGGAGCGGCCCGATGACGCGCAGCGTGCTCTATACCTCCAGTCCCCTGCTGGCGTCCAAGACGCCGCTGTGGCGCAGCAAGATGATCGTGGCCATGCTGGGCCTGGGCTTTCTGGGCCTGGGCGCGCGCGCGGCCTATGTGCAGGTGTTCGGCAACGACTTCTTCAAGCGCCAGGGCCTGGTGCGCTTTGCGCGCACGCTGGAGCTGCCGGCCAACCGCGGCCGCCTGCTGGACCGCAACGGCCTGATCCTGGCATCGAGCGTGCCGGCCGCCAGCATCTGGGCGATCCCGGAGGACGTGGACCACAACGACCCCGAGGTGCAGGCCAAGCTCAAGACCATGGCCCAGCTCATGGACATGCCGCTGGCCACGCTGCAGAAGAAGCTGGCCGACGAGGACAAGACTTTCGTCTGGATCAAGCGCCAGCTCGACTGGGATGTGGGCCAGAAGATCCTGGCTCTCAATGTCAAGGGCATCTACAACCGCAAGGAATACAAGCGCCAGTACCCGGAAGGCGAGGCTGCGGCCCATGTCGTGGGCTTCACCAATGTGGAAGACCATGGCCAGGAGGGCATGGAGCTGGCCTTCGACAAGGAGCTGGCGGGCAAGCCCGGCTCGCGCCGCGTGATCAAGGACCGCCTGGGCCGCGTGGTCGAGGGCGTGGGCGAGGAGGTGCCGCCGCAGGACGGCCAGGACATCCAGCTGTCGATCGACAGCAAGGTCCAGTACTACGCTTTCCAGAAGCTCAAGGAGCAGGTGCTGGCCCAGAAGGCCAAGGCGGGCAGCGTGGTGGTCATGGACGCCCATACGGGCGAGCTGCTGGCGCTGGCCAACTATCCGACCTACGACCCCGGGCACCGCAAGAACCTGACCGGCGAGCAGCTGCGCAACCGCGCCATCACCGACACCTTCGAGCCCGGCTCGACCATGAAGCCCATCACCATCGCCCTGGCGCTGGAGACGGGCAAGTTCAAGCCAACGACCATCGTCGACACGACGCCGGGCCGCATCAACGTGACCGGCTCGACGATCTCGGACACCCACAACTACGGCGTGCTGACCGTGGCCGGCGTGATCCAGAAGTCCAGCAACGTGGGCACGACCAAGATCTCCCAGCAGCTGAGCGCGCAAAGCATGTGGGAGACCTACTCGGCCGTGGGCTTCGGCCAGAAGCCGCAGATTGCCTTCCCCGGCGCGGCCAGCGGCCGCCTGCGGCCCTACAAGACCTGGCGTCCCGTGGAGCAGGCCACCATGAGCTACGGCTACGGCCTGTCGGCCAGCCTGCTGCAGATGGCGCGCAGCTACACCACGTTCGCCAACGGCGGCCGCGTGATTCCGGCCACCATGCTGCGCATCAACGAGGCGCCCATCGGCGTGCCCGTGTTCTCGCCGCGCACGGCCGACGAGGTGCGCAAGATGCTGGCCATGGCCGCCGGCCCGGGCGGCACTGGCCAGAAGGCCCAGACCGTGGGCTACTCGGTGGGCGGCAAGTCCGGCACGGCGCGCAAGCAGCAGGGCAAGGGCTATGCGGCCGGCAAGTACCGCGCCTGGTTCACGGGCATGGCGCCGATCGAGAACCCGCGCATCATCGTCGCCGTGATGGTGGACGAACCCCAGCTCAGCATCTACGGCGGCACGGTGGCCGCGCCCGTGTTCAGCGATGTGGTGCAGCAGACGCTGCGCCTGATGGGCGTGCAGCCCGATATGGAAGTCAAGCCGCTGATCGTGGCCAACCCGGTGGAGGAGCCGGCCCTATGAATGCCACATCCTCGAATTCCGGCACTGCCGTGCGCGTGCTGGCCTCGGTAGACGAAGCCGTGCAATGGCTGCGCAGCCAGGTGGCGGGCAGCCTGCAGACCGACAGCCGCAAGGTGGGCGCAGGCGATGCCTTCATCGCCTGGCCGGGCGCGGCCACCGACGGCCGCGCCTACGTGGTCAAGGCCCTGGAACAGGGCGCGGCCGCCGTGCTCGTGGAGGCCGACGGCCTGGAGGCGTTCGCGCTGCAGGGCGAACGCATTGCCGCGCTGAAGGGCCTCAAGGCCGCCACCGGCCTGATCGCCGACCAGTGGTTTGCCCATCCCAGCGGCGAGATCGAGGTGCTGGCCGTGACCGGCACCAACGGCAAGACCACCACGGCCTGGTGGCTTGCGCATGCGCTGTCGAAAGTGAAGCTGCAGGCGCGTGCCGGTGCTGCGCTGGTGGGTACTTTGGGTGTTGGCGTACCGCCCCATCTGGAATACACGGGCCTGACCACGCCCGACCCCGTGCGGCTGCAGCGCGCCTTCCGCGAATATGCGGATGCGGGTCTGGCCGCCTGCGCCATCGAAGCCTCGTCCATCGGCATCGTCGAGCACCGCCTGGACGGCACGCGCATCCGCGTGGCGCTGTTCACCAATTTCACCCAGGACCACCTGGACTACCACGGCAGCATGGACGCCTACTGGCGGGCCAAGGCCGCGCTGTTCGACTGGCCCGGCCTGCAGGCCGCCGTGGTCAATGTGGACGATGCCCACGGCGCCCGGCTCTGGGCCGGTCTGCAGGGCCGGCCGCTCGATCTGTGGAGCGTTTCCCTCCAGGGCCCGGCGCGTCTGCAGGCCCGGGACATCCGCCTGGAAGAACAAGGCCTGGCCTTCACCGTGGTGGAAGCCGGCGCGACTGCAGAGCACAGCCTGCGCATGAACACGCGCCTCGTGGGCCAGTACAACGTATCCAATCTGCTGGGTGTGCTCGCGGCCCTGCGCAGCCTGGGGCTGAGCCTGCAGGAGGCCGCAGCCGCCTGCGCGCACCTGGAACCCGTGCCCGGCCGCATGCAGCAGATTGCCCGGAGCGGGCAGCCGCTGGTGGCGGTGGACTATGCCCATACCCCCGATGCGCTGGAGAAGGCGCTGCAGGCGCTGCAGCCTGCGGCCCGCCAGCGCGGCGGCAAGCTGTGGTGCGTGTTCGGCTGCGGTGGCGACCGCGACAACACCAAGCGCCCGCTCATGGGGCAGGCCGCCCAGACCTATGCCGACTGCGTGCTCGTCACCAGTGACAACCCGCGCAGCGAAGTGCCCGAACGCATCATCGACCAGATTCTGGCCGGCATGCGTGCGGGTGAAAACCTCCATGTCCAGGCCGACCGCGCGGCGGCCATTGCCGAGGCCCTGGCCCGCGCCGATGCGCGCGACGTGGTGCTGATCGCCGGCAAGGGACATGAGGACTACCAGGAGACGAAGGGCGTGCGCCATCCGTTCTCCGACATGGCCGAGGCGCACAAGGCGCTGGCGGCCCGCGAAGGAAAGAAACGGTCATGATGACCTTGGAAAAAGCGCTGGAGCTGCTCCAGGCGCATATCCCCCAGGCCCGCCTGATTGGCGACGGCCGGACCCTGCTGGCGCGCGTGCATACCGACACGCGCACGCTGCAGGCCGGGGACTTGTTCGTAGCCCTCAAGGGCGAGCGTTTCGACGCCCATGATTTCCTGCCCCAGGCCAAGGCCGCGGGGGCCGTGGCTGCACTGGCATCGCACGGCCTGGCCGAGGCCGGCCTGTCCGGCATCGAGGTGCCCGACACCCTGGCGGCCCTCGGGGCACTGGCGCGTGCCTGGCGCGGCCAGTTCGATGTGCCGCTGATCGCGGTGACCGGCAGCAACGGCAAGACCACGGTCACGCAGATGATTGCCTCCATCCTGCGGGCGCATGTCGGCGGAGCGGGCGACGCGGCGCTGGCCACGCGCGGCAACTTCAACAATTCCATCGGCATGCCGCTCAATCTGCTGCGCATGACGGCCGGGCATCGCATCGCCGTGCTGGAGATGGGCATGAACCATACCGGCGAGATTGCCGAACTGGCCGCCATCGGCCAGCCCACGGTGGCCCTGGTCAACAACGCCCAGCGCGAGCACCAGGAATTCATGCACACGGTGGAAGCCGTGGCGCGCGAGAACGGCTCGGTTCTCTCCTTTCTGCCGGCCGATGGCGTGGCTGTCTTCCCTGCGGGTGACACCTATACCGCGCTGTGGGCCGGGCTGGCCGCCGGCCGCTCCTGCCTGATGTTCGGAGACGCCGAGGACGGCGCCCAGGTGTTCGCCTCGGACGTGGCCTGGCGCGAAGGCGCCTGGGCCATGCAGCTCCATACGCCGCAAGGCCAGGCTCCGGTGCAGCTGCACATCGCCGGCCGCCACAACGTGCGCAACGCGCTGGCCGCTGCGGCCTGCGCCCATGCGGCCGGCGTGCCGCTGGCCGCCATTGCGCAGGGGCTGTCGGGTTTCGAGCCGGTCACCGGCCGCTCGCGCGCGCTGGCGGTGTCCGTCCAGGGGCGCCCGGTCACCGTGGTGGACGACACCTACAACGCCAACCCCGATTCGGTGGCCGCGGCCATCGAGGTGCTGCGCGAGCTGCCCGCGCCCCAGCTGCTGGTGCTGGGCGATATGGGCGAGGTGGGCGACAACGGCCCGCAATTCCATGCCGAGGCCGGTGCGCTGGCACGGCAGCAAGGCATTCCCCGCTTCTTTGCGCTGGGCGCGCAAAGCGCATATGCCACCGCGGCCTTCAACAGCGGGCAGGGTGGCGAAGCCCGGCATTTCGATAGCATGCAGGCCCTTGTGCAGGTCGTATGCGCAGTGCTGCCCGAAGTGGGCAGCGTGTTGGTCAAAGGTTCTCGGTTCATGAAGATGGAGCAAGTGGTGCAGGCCATTGAAGCCTGCGCGGACAAGGGGCAGCGCGCCTGCGGGGAGGCCGCATGCTGCTGATGCTCTCCCAGTGGCTGCAAGGCCTGTCGCCCGATTTCGGTTTTCTGCGCGTCTTCCAGTACCTGACGCTGCGCGCGGTGCTGGCGGCCGTCACGGCCCTGCTGATCGGCCTGTTCATCGGCCCCAGGGCCATCCGCATGCTCACCGCGCTCAAGATCGGCCAGCCCGTGCGCGGCTATGCCATGGAAACGCACCTGGTCAAGAGCGGCACGCCCACCATGGGCGGCGTGCTGATCCTGTTCTCCATCGCCGTGTCCACCCTGCTGTGGTTCGACCTGTCCAACCGCTTCGTCTGGATCGTGCTGCTGGTCACGCTGGGCTTTGGCGCCATCGGCTGGGTGGACGACTGGCGCAAGGTGGTCAACAAGGACCCCGAAGGCATGCGCTCGGGCGAGAAGTATTTCTGGCAGTCCGCGATCGGCCTGCTGGCCGCGCTGTACCTGGTGTTCTGCGTGTCGGAGAACACCAACGCACAGGTGTTCGAGCTGTTCGTGTCCTGGGTTCAGTCGGGCTTCTCCATGGACCTGCCGCCCAAGGCCGGCCTGCTCGTGCCCTTCTTCAAGGAAGTCAGCTATCCGCTGGGAGTGTTCGGCTTCGTGATCATGACCTACCTGGTCATCGTGGGCGCCAGCAACGCCGTGAACCTGACCGACGGTCTGGACGGCTTGGCCATCATGCCGGTGATCCTGGTCGGCTCCACGCTGGGCATCTTCGCCTATGTGACCGGCAATGCCGGCTACGCCAAGTACCTGCTGTTTCCGCATATCCCGGGCTCGGGCGAGCTGATGGTCTTCTGCGGCGCCATGGGCGGCGCGGGCCTGGCCTTTCTCTGGTTCAACGCCCATCCGGCCCAGGTCTTCATGGGCGACGTGGGCGCGCTGGCCCTGGGCGCGGCCCTGGGCACGATTGCCGTGATCGTGCGCCAGGAAATCGTGCTGGCCATCATGGGCGGCATCTTCGTGGTCGAGGCCCTGTCCGTCATGCTGCAGGTGAGCTGGTTCAAGTACACCAAGAAGCGCTACGGCGAAGGCCGGCGCCTGCTGAAGATGGCGCCGCTGCACCATCACTTCGAAAAGAGCGGCTGGAAGGAAACCCAGGTAGTGGTCCGCTTCTGGATCATCACCATGCTGCTGTGCCTGCTGGGTCTGTCGACCCTGAAGCTGAGGTGAACGCCATGCAGGAAGACGACCTCCAGCTCGACATGCAGGCACCGCAAGCAATGCCCGAACAGGCTGTTGCAGCCGATACGCCTGCTATCGGTGCTGAAGCTGCTGGCGCTGATATAACCGGCGTTTCGGCATTGAATGGGGTGCAAGTGCTTGATATGACTGCGCAAGACGCTTCTGAAACAGGAGCCGACGCGGTGGCTGCCCCTGCCGAGGTCCAGACCCTGGCCCGTACCCTGGGCGAAGAGCCGGTTCCCGACATCTCCACGCTGACGGCGGCCCGCGATGCGGCCGCCTTCGTGGCGCAGATCTTTGCCGATCCCGGCGTGTCCGATGCCGCGGACAGCGAGGTCACGGCCGTGGCGGCCGAGCAGGCGCCGGTGCAAGAGGCGCTGCAGCTGCCGCCCGTGCCCGTGCAGTGGCCGCAAGGTGCCGAGCAGCATCTGCAGGGGCAGCGCGTGCTGATCCTGGGGCTGGGCATTTCCGGCATCGCCATGGCCCGCTGGTGCGTGCGCGCCGGCGCCGAGGTCACGGTGGCCGACACGCGCCAGGCGCCTCCGCACCTGGCCACGCTGCAGACCGAGCTGCCCGGCGTGCGCTTTGTGGCAGGCGCGTTCACCGCCGCGCTGGTCGACGGCCAGAGCCTGAGTTCCGTCTACCGCTCGCCGGGCCTGAGCCCCGACACCGTGGCGCCGGTGTTCCAGGCGGCGCGCGCCATCGGCCTGCCCGTGGGCGGCGAGCTCGACCTGTTCGCCCAGGCGCTCAAGGCAATGAAGGAGGCCCATGGCTACCAGCCCGCCGTGCTGGGCATCACCGGCACCAACGGCAAGACCACGGTGACCTCGCTGTCCGGCCAGCTGCTCGAGCATGCGGGCCTGGCGGTAGGCGTGGCCGGCAACATCGGCCCCACGCTGCTCGACACGCTGAGCCAGCGCATCGACGCCGAAACCCTGCCCCAGGCCTGGGTGCTGGAGCTGTCCAGCTTCCAGCTCGACGGCGTGCAGGGCTTCGAGCCCACGGCCGCGGCCGTGCTCAACATCACCCAGGACCACCTGGACTGGCACGGCAGCCTGCAGGCCTATGCCGATGCCAAGGCGCGCATCTTCGGTCAGGGTGGCCTGATGGTGCTCAACCGCGAAGACCCCATGGTCATGGCCATGCTGCCCGCGCCCGAGCCTCTGCCCGGCAAGCGCGGCAAGACCTTCCAGCGGCCCTATGTGACTTTCGGCGGCGACATGCCGCGCCGGCCCGGCGATTTCGGCATCGAGGTCGTCAACGGCATGACCTGGCTGGTGCGCGCCCATGAGGCCGACGAGACCACCAGGGGCAAGAGCGCCGACGATCTGCACATCCAGCGCCTGATGCCGGCCGATGCGCTGCGCATCCGCGGCCGCCACAATGCCATCAACGCGCTGTCGGCCCTGGCCCTGGCCACGGCGGCCGGCTGCACGCTGGCGCCGCTGCTCTACGGCCTGCGCGAATACCGCGGCGAGCCGCACCGCGTGCAGCCCATCGGCCGCGTGAACGAGGTCGAATACTTCGACGACAGCAAGGGCACCAACGTGGGCGCCACCGTGGCCGCGCTGACCGGCCTGGGCGCCGACCATCGCATCGTGGTGATCCTGGGCGGCCTGGGCAAGGGCCAGGACTTCACGCCGCTGGCCGCGCCCGTGGCCCGCTATGTGCGTGCCGCCGTGCTGATCGGCCAGGATGGCCCGCGGATCCGGGAGGCGCTGTCCGGTTGCGGCGTGCAGCTGCAGGACGCCTCGACCATGCAGGATGCCGTGGCCCAGGCCGCCGGCCTGGCCCATGCGGGCGATGCCGTGCTGCTGTCGCCCGCCTGCGCCAGCATGGACATGTTCAAGGACTATGCGGACCGCGCCGAACAGTTCGTGCAGGCGGTGCGCGCGCTGGCGCTGGACGCCGGCCAGGAACTGGAGGAGGGCGCATGACTGCCGCATTCCTGACCGGTGTTTCCTCCCGCGTGCGCTCGTGGTTTCGCAGCGGCGGCGACCGTCCCATCGACGTGCTGCCCGTGCGCGTGGGCGGGCCGCAGTACCACCGACCCACACAGACCCCGGCCAGCGTGCTGGGGCTGGACCAGGCCTTGATCTGGGTGGTGATCGGCCTGCTGTCCTGGAGCCTGGTCATGGTGTATTCGGCATCGATCGCGATGCCGGACAACCCGCGTTTCGGCAAGATCGAGCCCTATCACTTCCTGCTGCGCCATGCCATGTCCATCGGCATGGCCTTCGTGGCCGCGCTGCTGGCCTTCCAGGTGCCCATGGCCGCCTGGGAGAAAGTGGCGCGCAAGCTGTTCATCGTCTCCATCGTGCTGCTGGTGGCGGTGCTGATCCCCCACGTGGGCACGGTGGTCAACGGCGCGCGGCGCTGGCTGTCGCTGGGCATCATGAACTTCCAGCCTTCGGAGCTGGCCAAGTTCTCGGTGCTGATCTATGCGGCCGACTACATGGTGCGCAAGATGGAGGTCAAGGAGCGGTTCTTCCGCGCCGTGCTGCCCATGGCCGTGGCCGTGGTGCTGGTCGGCGTGCTGCTGCTGGCCGAGCCCGACATGGGCGCCTTCATGGTGATCGTGGTGATCTCCATGGGCATTCTGTTCCTGGGCGGCGTGAACGCGCGCATGTTCTTCCTGATCGCCTTCGTGGTGGTGCTGGCCTTCGTGGGCATCATCGCCACCTCCGAATGGCGCCGCGAGCGCATCTTCGCCTACCTCGACCCCTGGGACGAGAAGCACGCGCTGGGCAAGGGCTACCAGCTCTCGCACGCGCTGATCGCCATCGGCCGCGGCGAGATCTTCGGCGTGGGCCTGGGCCGCAGCGTGGAAAAGCTGCACTGGCTGCCCGAAGCCCATACCGACTTTCTGATGGCCGTGATCGGCGAGGAGTTCGGCCTCGTGGGCGTGCTGCTGATCGCCGTGGTCTTCCTGTGGCTGACCCGCCGCATCATGCTGATCGGCCGCCGCGCCATTGCGCTGGACCGGGTGTTCTCCGGGCTGGTGGCCGAAGGCGTGGCGATCTGGATGGGTTTCCAGGCCTTCATCAACATGGGCGTGAACCTGGGCGCGCTGCCCACCAAGGGCCTGACCCTGCCGCTGATGAGTTTCGGCGGCTCGGCGATTTTGATGAACCTGATAGCGGTGGCCGTGGTGCTCAGAGTGGATTACGAGAACAAGCTGCTGATGAAGGGAGGCCACGCATGAGCCTGCCCATCCGGCCAACAAGGCAACGCACGGCCCTCATCATGGCCGGCGGCACCGGCGGCCATATCTTCCCCGGTCTGGCCGTGGCGCAGGAGCTGCGCGCGCGCGGCTGGACCGTGCATTGGCTGGGCACGCCGGGCTCCATGGAGTCGCGCATCGTGCCGCCCCAGGACTTTGCGTTCGAGACCATCGACTTCGGCGGCGTGCGCGGCAAGGGGTTCAAGACCCTGCTGATGCTGCCGGGCCGCCTGCTCAAGGCCTTCTTGCAGGCGCGCGCCGTGATGCGCCGCGTGCAGCCCGATGTGGTGGTGGGCCTGGGCGGCTACATCACCGTTCCGGGCGGGCTGATGGCGGCGCTGGCCGGCAGGCCCGTGGTGCTGCACGAGCAGAACTCCGTGGCCGGCATGGCCAACAAGGTGGTGGCCGCCGTGGCCCGGCGCGTGTACACGGCCTTCCCCGATGTGCTTGCCAAGGGCCAGTGGGTGGGCAACCCGCTGCGCCGCGCCTTCACCGAGCAGCCCGCGCCGGCCGAGCGCTTTGCCGGCCGCAGCGGGCCGCTCAAGCTGCTGGTCGTGGGCGGCAGCCTGGGCGCCCGGGCGCTCAACGAGATCGTGCCCCGGGCCCTGGCCCTGATTCCCGAGGCGCAGCGTCCGCAGGTCCTGCACCAGAGCGGCGCGGCCCAGATCGACGCCCTGCGCGCCAACTACGCCGCTGCCGGCGTGCAGGCCGAGCTCACGCCTTTCATCGAGGACACGGCGCGCGCCTTCGCCGATGCCGATGTCATCGTCTGCCGCGCAGGCGCGAGCACGGTGACCGAGATCGCCGCCGTGGGCGCCGCCGCCATCTATGTACCGTTTCCGTCCGCCGTGGACGACCACCAGACCTCCAATGCGCGCTTCCTGGTGGACGCCGGCGGTGGATGGTTAATGCCACAAAGCACTCTGAGCGCCCAAGGGTTGGCCGAAATGCTACAAAATATGCAGCGTGCGACGCTGCTGGAGCGCGCTGAACTAGCGAAGAAAATGCAAAAGATCGATGCCACCGAGAAGGTGGTCGCCGCCTGTGAGGAGTTGGCCGCATGAAACACGCCATCCATCACATCCACTTTGTCGGTATTGGCGGCGCCGGCATGAGCGGCATTGCCGAAGTGCTGCACAACCTGGGCTACCAGATTTCGGGCTCGGACCTGGCCGACAGCGCCACGCTGCGCCGCCTCGCGAGCCTGGGCATCGCCACCCATGTGGGCCATGCAGCAGCCAATATTGCGGGCGCCGAAGCCGTGGTGACCTCCACGGCCGTGCAGGGCGACAACCCCGAGGTGATCGCCGCCCGCGAAAAGAAGATTCCCGTCGTGCCGCGCGCGCTGATGCTGGCCGAACTGATGCGCTTCAAGCAGGGCATCGCGATCGCCGGCGCGCACGGCAAGACCACGACCACCAGCCTGGTGACCAGCGTGCTGGCCGAGGCCGGGCTCGACCCGACCTTCGTGATCGGCGGCAAGCTCAACAGCGCCGGCGCCAACGCCAAGCTCGGTCAGGGCGATTACATCGTGGTCGAGGCCGACGAGTCGGATGCCTCGTTCCTGAACCTGCTGCCCATCATGGCCGTGGTCACGAACATCGACGCCGACCACATGGAAACCTACGGCCACGATTTCGGCCGGCTCAAGGGCGCGTTCGTCGATTTCCTGCACCGCATGCCGTTCTACGGCCGCGCCATCCTGTGCATCGACAGCCCGGCCGTGCGCGAGATCCTGCCCCAGCTGGCCCGGCCCGTGACCACCTACGGCTTTGCCGAGGATGCCCAGGTGCGCGCCCTCAACGTGCGCGCCGAAGCCGGCCGCATGTGCTTTACCGTGCGCCGCAGCAACGGCCAGAGCTACCCCGACCTGGAGGTGGTGCTGAGCCTGCCCGGCGAGCACAACGTGCTCAATGCGCTGTCGGCCGTGGCCGTGGCCATGGAGCTGGAAATCCCCGACGAAGCCCTGCTGCGCGCCCTCGAAGGCTTCAAGGGCGTGGGCCGGCGCTTCCAGCGCTATGGCGAGCTGCCCGCGGCCGACGGCGGCCAGTTCACCGTCATCGACGACTACGGCCACCACCCGGTGGAGATGGCTGCCACGCTGGCCGCCGCGCGCGGCGCCTTCCCGGGGCAGCGCCTGGTGCTGGCCTTCCAGCCCCACCGCTACAGCCGCACGCGCGACTGCTTCGAGGATTTCGTGAAGGTCATCGGCAGCGCCGATTCGGTGCTGCTCACCGAGGTCTACGCGGCCGGCGAGGCGCCCATCGTGGCGGCCGACGGCCGCTCGCTGGCGCGCGCACTGCGCGTGGCCGGCAAGGTGGAGCCGGTCTTCGTGGAAAACATTGCCGATCTGCCCGCGGCGATCGCGACGAATGCGCAAGGCGGCGACGTGCTGCTGTGCATGGGCGCGGGCTCCATCGGCGCGGTACCGGCAAAGCTGGTCGAGATGCTTCAGAAACAAGAGCTGGATGCGCACAAGGAGAGCGCGCAATGAGCATGAATGACACAGATTTCGGCCGCAACGTGGATGTGCAGGCCATGGGCAAGGTGGCCGTGCTCATGGGCGGCCGCTCGTCCGAGCGCGAGGTTTCGCTGATGTCGGGCCGCGGCGTGCTGGCCGCGCTGCAATCCAGGGGCGTCAACGCCCACGCCTTCGATCCCGCGGAGCAGGGGCTGGACCAGCTCAAGGTGCAGGGTTTCGATCGCTGCTTCATTGCGCTGCACGGGCGCTACGGCGAGGACGGCACGGTGCAGGGCGCGCTGGAGCTGCTGGGCATTCCCTACACGGGCTCCGGCGTGATGGCATCGAGCATTGCCATGGACAAGATCATGACCAAGCGCATCTGGCGCTTCGAGGGCCTGCCCACGCCCGACTGGCGCCTGGTCGCCAGCGCCGAGGAAACGCGCGCCGCCCTGGCGGTATTGGGCGCGCCCATGATCGTCAAACCCGCGCGCGACGGCTCCAGCATCGGCCTGACCAAGGTGACGACCGCCGAGGAGTGCGCCAGGGCCTACGAGCTGGCCGCCAGGTACGACGACGAAGTGCTGTGCGAGGAGTTCATCGCCGGCGACGAGACCACCTGCCCCGTGCTGGGCGCCGAAGCCGGCGCCCATGCGCTGCCGGTGATCCGCATCGTGGCGCCCGAAGGCAACTACGACTACCAGAACAAGTACTTCACCGACACCACGCAGTACCACTGCCCGAGCGGACTGCCCGAGGCAGAGGAGGCGGAAATCCGGCGCATCGTGGTCAAGGCCTACCGCACGCTGGGCTGCCGCGGCTGGGCGCGCGCCGACATCATGATCCGCGCCAGCGACCGCAAGCCATTCCTGCTGGAGATCAACACTTCGCCCGGCATGACGGGCCATTCGCTGGTGCCCATGGCGGCGCGGGCCTCCGGTGTGAGCTACGAGGACCTGTGCCTGGGGCTGCTGGGCAGCGCCACGCTGGACGGGGTGGCCGGAGACCAGGAGCACGCATGAACCGCATGTCCGCAGTCCCCTTCGACGTCAGGCTCATGAACATCACCGCCACGGTGCTGTTCATGGGGTGCCTGGCTGCGGGCGTGGCGGCTGTGGGCTGGTGGCTGATGCGGTATCCGGCCTTCAACATCGGCCGCATCGTGGTCGAGGGCGAGCTGGTGCACAACAACGCCGTGACGCTGCGCGCCAATGTGGCGCCGGTGCTCAAGGGCAACTTCTTCACGGTCAACCTCAAGGCCGCGCAGGAGGCCTTCGAGCAGGTGCCCTGGGTGCGCGAGGCCCAGGTGCGCCGCGAGTATCCCAACAGCCTGCGCGTGCTGCTCAAGGAGCATGTGGCCGAGGCCTTCTGGGGCCCGGACACCGGCACCGGCCTGGTGGACAACACGGGCAAGGTCTTCGAGGCCAACCTGGGTGAGCTCGACCGCGACGGCCTGCCTCGCCTGCAGGGGCCCGAGGGTTCGGCGCCGCGCATGCTGCAGATGTACCGCCTGCTCGCTCCGGCGCTGCAGCCGCTGGACGTGACGCTGGACGGGCTGGTGCTGGATGCGCGCGGCAGCTGGCAGCTGCGGCTGGACAACGATGCCGTGATCGAGGCCGGCGGCGGCGGCACCGAGGATGTTTTGCAGCGTGTGCAGCGCTTCGTGCGCACGCTGCCGCAAATCACTTCGCAATACAAGCGCACGGCCGAAGCCTTGGAGTCGGCCGACCTGCGCTACGACGATGGCTATGCCCTGCGTCTGAAGGGCGTGACCACGGGTTCTGCAACGGCTGCGGGTGCGCGGCCCAGGCGCTAGCGGCGCGCACAGGAGACCCGAATGCAAGGCATACACAAGGACAAGAGAAAACCTACCGGGGGCGGATGCTGATATGGCAAGAGAATACAAGGATGTGATCGTCGGACTGGACATCGGCACGGCCAAGGTCATGGCGGTGGTGGCCGAGGTCATGTACAACGGCGAACTCAAGCTGGCGGGGCTGGGCGTGGCTCCGAGCAGCGGGCTCAAGCGCGGCGTGGTCGTCAATATCGACGCCACCGTGCAGAGCATCCAGCAGGCCTTGAAGGAGGCCGAGCTGATGGCCGACTGCAAGATCCAGCGCGTGTGCACGGGCATCACGGGCAGCCATATCCGCGGCCTCAACTCCAGCGGCATGGTGGCCATCAAGGACAAGGAAGTCTCGGCCACCGACGTGGCGCGCGTGATGGAGACGGCCAAGGCCATCAACATTTCCTCGGACCAGCGCCTGCTGCTGGTCGAGCCCCAGGAGTTCGTGATCGACGGCCAGGAAGTGCGCGAGCCCATCGGCATGAGCGGCATCCGCCTCGAGGCCAAGATCCACATCGTGACCGGCGCGCAGAGCGCGGCCGAGAACATCATCAAGTGCGTGCGCCGCTGCGGCCTGGAAGTCGAGCAACTGCTGCTCAACCCGCTGGCGGCGGCCCAGGCCGTGCTCACCGACGACGAGCGCGAGCTCGGCGTGGCCGTGGTGGACATCGGCGCGGGTGCCACGGACGTGGCCATCTTCACCGGCGGCGCGATCCGCCACACGGCCGTGATCCCGATCGCCGGCGACCTGATCACCAGCGACATCGCCATGGCCCTGCGCACCCCCACCAAGGATGCCGAGGACATCAAGGTCGAGAGCGGCTATGCCAAGCAGCTGCTGGCCGATCCCGATGCCCAGGTCGAAGTGCCGGGCCTGGGCGACCGCAGCCCGCGCATGATCAGCAAGCAGGCGCTGGCCGGCGTGATCGAGCCCCGCGTGGAGGAGATCTTCTCGCTGGTGCAGCAGGTGATCCGCGAGTCCGGCTACGAAGAGGTGCTCTCTTCGGGCGTGGTGCTGACGGGCGGCAGCGCCGTCATGCCCGGAATGATCGAACTGGGCGAGGACATCTTCCTCAAGCCCGTTCGCCGCGGCATTCCCAAGTATTCGAGCGCGCTGGCCGACATGGTCGCCCAGCCGCGTGCCGCCACCGTGATGGGCCTGCTCGAGGAAGCGCGCCTGGCACGGCTGCGCGGCTTCAAGGTGGCCCAGAAGAGCGGTTCCATGAAGACCGCCTTCGGCCGTTTCAAGGACTTCATCGTGGGGAACTTCTGACATGGACAGCCATCGCTTGTACATCACGGGCCCGCCCCCGACGCGTTTTTTCGGTTACCGGCGGCGAAGGCCCAGACCGCCGACAGTTTCGATGATTTCTTTTCCACAGCAGCGACCTACCACCACTACAGAACAGGAGCACCACCATGCCTATCGACATGATTGAAGTTGAAGAGTTCAACCAGGGAACGCAGATCAAGGTGATCGGCGTCGGCGGCGGCGGCGGCAATGCCGTCGACCACATGATTGAACGCGGAGTGCAGGGCGTGGAGTTCGTCTGCGCCAACACCGATGCACAGGCGCTGCTGCGCAGCCGTGCACACCGCACCATTCAGCTGGGTCAAAGCGGCCTGGGTGCCGGCAGCAAGCCCGACAAGGGCCGGGACGCTGCGGAAGTCGCTGTGGAAGACATCCGTGCCGCCATCGAAGGCGCGCATATGCTGTTCATCACGGCCGGCATGGGTGGCGGCACGGGTACGGGCGCGGCTCCGGTGATCGCGCGCGTGGCCAAGGAAATGGGCATTCTGACGGTGGGTGTGGTGACCAAGCCCTTCGAATGGGAAGGCGGCCGCCGCATGCAGAACGCAGACGCCGGCCTGGCCGAGCTGGAAGCCAACGTGGACTCGCTGATCGTCGTGCTCAACGAGAAGCTGCTCGACGTGCTGGGCGACGACATCTCCCAGGACGAAGCCTTTGCCCATGCCAACGACGTGCTCAAGAACGCCGTGGGCGGCATTGCCGAGATCATCAACGAGTACGGCCATGTGAACGTCGACTTCGAAGACGTGCGCACCGTCATGGGCGAGCCCGGCAAGGCCATGATGGGCACGGCCAAGGCCTCCGGCCCGGACCGCGCCCGTATCGCCGCCGAGCAGGCCGTGGCCTGCCCGCTGCTGGAAGGCATCGACCTGTCGGGCGCCAAGGGCGTGCTGGTGCTGGTCACGGCCGCCAAGGGCAGCCTCAAGCTGTCCGAGTCGCGCCTGGCCATGAGCACCATCAATGCCTACGCATCGCCCGATGCGCACGTGATCTACGGCGCGGCCTACGACGACTCGCTGGGTGACGACATCCGCGTGACCGTGGTGGCCACCGGCCTGTCGCGCCCCAGCGCACGCCGCCAGAACATCCAGGTGGTGCAGGGCGGCCTGCGCACCGGTACCGACGACGTGGGCTTTGCCGTTCCCGCCGGTGCAGCCGTTCCGTTCGGCACGGCCAACACCAACGTGCCCAGCGTGTGGCGCACCAACCGCACCCAGGCTTCGGAGCGCGTGAGCGCCCTGGCCTCGGGCGGCATGGACGACGTGGAAATCCCGGCATTTCTGCGCAAGCAGGCGGACTGAGCAAGGCACCCCCTGAGGCGCTTTGCGCCTTCCCCCTCTCTCGCTTCGCGGGAGGGGGACGATGCCTTTGCGGGGCGGCCTTTGCCCGGCATCCCCGGCATGGTGCATGCCTGTTTGTGCACTGCGCTGTCAGCCTTGCAAAGGTCTGAACCGTTAAATGGGGAAGGCCCTCATCGATTCGCTGTATTGCAGCGATTAAGACAACCCTGGGCAGGCGTAGGCCGCTCAGGGTTGTCCCCATTTAAAATGCCACCATGCTCCAACAACGCACCATCAAGACCATTTCCCGTGCCGTCGGCGTGGGTCTGCACAGCGGCCAGCGCGTCGAGCTGACGCTGCGCCCGGCCCAGCCCGATACGGGCATCGTCTTCAGGCGCGTGGATCTGCCGGAGCCGGTGGACATTCCGATTTCGGCCGAAGCCGTGACCGATACGCGCATGGCATCGACCATAGGCACCGGGGGTGCCAAGGTGCATACGGTGGAGCATCTGATGTCGGCCATCGCGGGCCTGGGGCTGGACAACCTCTATGTGGACATCACGGCCGAAGAGGTGCCCATCCTGGACGGTTCTTCCTCTTCCTTCGTCTTCCTGCTCCAAAGCGCGGGCGTTGAAGTGCAGAAGGCGCCCAAGCGCTTCATCCGCGTCACCCGCCCCGTGGAAGTGCGCGAAGGTGAGGGCGCCAACCTCAAGTGGGCGCGCTTCGACCCCTACCACGGCTTCAAGCTGCGTTTCGAGATCGACTTCGCCCATCCGGCCGTCGACTCCACGGGGCAATGCGTGGAATTCGACATGGGGCGGGACAACTACACGCGCGACATCGCGCGCGCGCGCACCTTCGGCTTCACCAAGGATGTGGAGATGCTGCGCAACAACGGCCTGGCGCTGGGCGGCGGGCTGGACAACGCCATCGTCATGGACGACTACAAGGTGCTCAACAGCGACGGCCTGCGCTATGACGACGAGTTCGCCAAGCACAAGATCCTCGACGCCATCGGCGACCTGTACCTGATCGGCAAGCCGCTGCTGGCCGCCTACAGCGCCTTCCGCTCGGGCCACGGCATGAACAACCAGCTGCTGCGCGCGCTGCTGGCCCAGCCCGACGCCTGGGAGATCGTGACCTTCGATAGCGAACGCCAGGCCCCTCAGGGCTTTGCGCTGCCGGCACGCGCCTGGTAATCCGGACAGAGGCTGCCCCCCATGCTGATCTTTCGCTGGCTGGCCACGCTGCTGCTCCTGGCTTCGGCCCTGTCCTTTGCGTTCTACCTCGGCACCGGCCGGCCGCAGTACAAGCGGCTGGGCATTCTCATCCTGAAGTGGACGCTGATCGCCGCGCTGGCGTTCTTTGCCGTGCTGTTTGCCGGGCGCATTGCCTGAGGCGCGGCATGGATCCCGTGCCGTCCGTGGCGGCAGGCCGGGGCGGTCTTTCACGCTGAAGCCTTGCGTTTGCGAACACTTTGCAAACGCTGTATCGCCTCGGTAAAGCGCAGGAAAAACAAGGGTAAAGCGCCATCGTCCTGCGTGGAACGGGCGCCGGAACACGGATCATGTGGCCATGGGCACCGAATGTGCAGCGCCTGCGATCCGTCTGCAGGCGCTGGAGAAACGGGGAATGTTCCTGTTCCCCGCCGCCGTGCCTTCAGAAAGGAGCCATACCATGTCCCGTCTGACGACCCGTATTCTTTCCGCCACCATGGCTGCCTGCATGGGCCTGGGGCCCCTGGCGGTGCAGGCCCAGCCGCGCCCCGGCCCGCCTCCGGGCCATGGCTACAACGACGTGCGCCATGGTGGCCGCCATGACGACCACCGCGGGCCGGAGGACCGTCGCGATCCGCGCTTCGACCGCCATGACGACAGGCGCGGCGCCGGCCCCGACCACCGATGGATGCGCGGCAGCCGCGTGCCTCCGCAATACCGTACCCATCACTATGTGGTGAATGACTGGCGTGGCCACCACTTGTCCGCACCGCCACGCGGCTATCAATGGATACAGAACGGCGGCGACTATCTGCTGGTTGCCATTGCCACCGGCGTGATTGCCTCCATGGTGCTCAACAGCAGCTATTGAGGCTGGCCTTTCCAGGAAAAAACCGGGGATTGCGCCCCGGTTTTTTCATGCGCAGCCTTTCCGGGGATCAATAGACCCTGCCGCCGCGGTACATGGCATGCTGCTTGCGGCGCAGGTCGGTGACCTGGGCCATCTTGCCCATGGCCGACGCCGCATGGGCGTGGGTAATGGCCAGGCCCAGCGCATCCGAGGCGTCGGTACCGGGCAGGCCCGGCAGCTGCAGCAGGCGCTTGACCATTTCCTGGATCTGGCTCTTGGCCGCGCGGCCGTGGCCCACCACGGCCTTCTTCATCTGCAGTGCCGTGTATTCGGCCACGGGCAGGTTGGCGTTGACCAGCGCGGTCAGCGCCGCGCCGCGCGCCTGGCCCAGCAGCAGCGTGGACTGGGGGTTGACGTTGACGAACACGATCTCCACGGCCGACATGTCGGGCTCGTAGCGCGAAGCCACCTCGGAGATGCCGTCGAACAGCATCTTGAGGCGCCCGGGCAGATCGCCCAGTTCCATCCGGGTGGTGCGGATGGTGCCGCTGGCCACGTAGGACAGGCGATGGCCTTCGACGTCGATCACGCCGAAGCCCGTGGTCTGCAGACCGGGGTCGATTCCAAGAATACGCATGTTGGCTCGATTATCCGTTGTGCAGATGACCTATGGCACCGGCATGGCCTGGGGCGTCGTCCCCTCGGGGAAGGCGCGTAGCGCCTCAGGGGGATCAAGGAATCTCCACCATGGGCATGTAGCGCATGACGGTGCGTGCGCGCTGCACCAGATAGGCCGACTGCGGCATTTTCTCGAACCGCTTGGGCTGGGGCAGCATAGCCGCCAAGCGCGCGGCCTCGGCGTTGGTGAGCTGGGCCGCGCCCTTGCCGAAATAGTGGCGGGCGGCCGCTTCGGCGCCGAACACGCCCTGGCCCCATTCCACGTTGTTGAGGTAGATCTCCAGAATGCGCTGCTTGCCCAGCAGCAGCTCCAGCAGCATGGTCAGCAGCAGCTCCTGGCCCTTGCGCAGAAAGCTGCGCTCGCCCGACAGCAGCAGGTTCTTGGCCAGCTGCTGGGTGATGGTGGAGCCGCCATAGATCTTGGCAGGCCGGTCGGTTCTCCCGGCCCGGGCCTCGGCCTTGACGTTGCGCTGCCAGGCCTTCTGTATGGACTCCCATTCCACGCCGTTGTGCTCCATGAAGCCTGCGTCCTCCGAGGCCACGACCGCGCGCTTGAGGCTGCCGGCAATCTGCGGATAGGCCACCCAGTGCTGGCTCCACGGCAGCGAGCCGCGGCTTTGCAGGATCTGCCAGGCTTCGGAGCGCTGAAAGCTCGTGGACTGCGGATCGACGACGACCATGAGCGCGATCCGCAGCACGAAGAACAGCTGCAGCAGCACGGCCGCCCCCACGATGAGCAGCACCAGGCGCGTCAGGGCCTTCATGGGAAAGGTTCAGGCCCCGGCCTGGATCAGTGCGCGCAGCTCGGCCAGCACCTGCTGCGAGGGCGGGCGCACGCCACGCCACAGCGCAAAGGATTCCGCGGCCTGTTCCACCAGCATGCCCAGCCCGTCCCGGGCCTGGGCGCCATGGAGGCGGGCCCAGTCCAGAAAGGGCTGGGCCGCGGGGCCGTACATCATGTCGTAGGCCAGGCTGCCGGGGCGCAGCACGCCCGCCGGCGCCGGCACCTGGGCACCGGCCAGGCTGCTGGCCGTGGCGTTGATGATGATGTCGAAGGTTGGGGTATTTTCGGACTCTAGCGCTTGCTGCTCCAGCGCAAGCAGCTCTGTTTTATGTAGCGATGCGAGGTCGGCATGCTGGGCCACCAGCGCCTGGGCCTTGGTATGGGTGCGGTTGGCCACGGCAATGCGGCGCGGCTGCTGTTCGATCAGCGAGCCCAGGGCGCCTGCGGCCGCGCCGCCCGCGCCCAGCAGCAGCACGTCCCTGCCGGCGATGGCAACGCCCGCATTGCGCACGATGTCGGCCACCAGCCCCAGGCCGTCGGTGTTGTCGGCATGGATGCCGTCGTCGCAAAACACCAGCGTGTTGGCCGCGCCGGCGCGCCGCACGCGGTCGCTGGCGTGCGTGGCCAGCCCGGCCGCCTGCAGCTTGAAGGGCACGGTCACGTTGCAGCCCTTGCCGCCGCGCGCGGCGAAGTCGGTCACATGGGCGGCAAAGCCGTCCAGCGCCACCAGGGCGCGCTCATAGTGCAGCGTCTGGCCGGTCAGCTCGGCAAAGCGCGCATGGATCCAGGGAGAGCGGCTGTGCGCCACCGGATTGCCCATGACGCAGTAGGTGTCGATGGCGAAGTCCGAATTTTCCAAAGTCATGGCAGGAGCGATAGCGATGAAGGAGGCGATATTTTCAGTGCCTCCGGGCCGTCCCAGGGCAAAAAGCTGCTCCTTCGGGGGAGGCGACTGCAAGCAGTGAGCAAGCGTGGGGGCCCCTTCCCTACTGCACGCTGGTTTCCAGCGTCTGCTCGCGTGTGAACTTGAAGCGCGAGACCACGGCGATCTGGTCGGCCTTGGCGCGCATGGCCGGGCCGAAGTGGCCGTAGGGGCCGGCGGCACGCGCAATGGCTTCGGCGCGCGTGTCCAGCATGCGGTTGCCCGAGCCCTGCACGACCTCGGTGCCGAGCACGCGGCCGTCGTGGTTCACGGTCAGGATCATGACCAGTTCGCCGTAGAGCTTCTTGCCCTTGTGCTCGGGAAAGTTTTCCGTGCCCTTGTCTTCCACCTTGCGGCGCAGCGCGTCGTAGTAGACGGCATAGACGGCTTCCTTGGTGGCCGGGCTGATGTAGCGCTTCTTGGGGCGGGCGTTTTCCTCGTTGATGCGCTTTTCGATCTCGGCCAGCAGCTTGACGAGCTGGCGGCGCTTTTCCTGCTGTGCTTCCTTTTCCTTGGATTCGGCCGCCAGCCGCGGGTCGAGCGGCGGCAGCGCGGCGATCTGCTGGCGCAGCTGGGTCAGCAGCACGTTCTGCTGCTCCTGCATGGCATCGATCTGGCGCTGCTTTTCCTCGAAGTCGTCGCCCACGGCCGTCAGGGCCGAGTAGGGCATGGGGCTGCTTGCGCGTCCCTTCTCGGCCTCGCCGCCGCCGGCCAGCGAGGTCTGGGCGATGGCCTGGGCCTTTTCGGGCGCCTCGTTGGCGCGCGCATTGACCAGGATCACTTCCAGCGGCGTGTCCTGGAACACGCGGTCGAAGCGCTCGGGGTCCACGAAGCGCACGCTCAGCAGCACGGCATGCAGGGCGATGGACACGCCCAGCGCAATCTGCAGCGTGCTCAGGCGTTGAAGGGGGGAGGGCAGTTTCACGGCGGCAGATCGTGCAATGGAGGGATCAGGACTGCGCAGCGTCCTTGGCGGGCGTGCTGTCGGAGGCTTCGGCGTCGTTCATGTCCACGGCGATGGCAATGGGGCCGGCCACGGTGTCCTCGTCATCCTCGCCGCCGTCCTCGTCGGCAGCGATGTCGCCGTCCAGGCGCTCGATCAGCGTGCCCGAGATGTCGAGCGAGATCTCGTCGATCTCGCCGAGCTTGACGCGCACGTGGGCGCCGCGCGGCAGGTTCTGCGCGCCCAGCACGGGCAGCACCAGCGGCAGGTCGTCGGCGCGCACCAGGTAGCCGCCGTTGGCGCCTTCCTTGATCACGCTGGCCGTCAGCTCGGTGATGCCGTTCTGCTCCAGGTACTTGAGCGTCCAGAAGCGCTCCATGCCGGCCTGGTAGCTGTTATAGGCGCTGTAGGCGCCGTCGAAGCTGCTGATGATGCCGAACAGCTCGGCATCCTTGGGCTTGAACGGCGCGGCCAGCGCGGCCGTGGCGCCATGGCGCGCGCAGGCGATGATCTGCCACTGGTTGACCAGGTCCACATAGCGGCGCAGCGGCGAGGTGGCCCAGGCATAGCTCTTGACCCCGATGCCCGCGTGGGGCAGGGCCTTGGTGCTCATGCGCACCTTGACGCCGGGCGCCAGGCTGGCCTGGCTGCGGTAGATGCCGGGCACGCCCAGTTCGGCCAGCCAGCTGCCCCAGGTGCTGTTGGCCACGATGGCGGCCTCGGCCACGATCAGGTCCAGCGGCGCGCCGCGCTTGCGCACGGTGATCTGCACCTGCTCGCTGCCGGTGGGCTCGGCCCCGTCGTTGCCCACGAGGCGGAAGTTGTAGTCCGGGCGGCTGAAATTCTCGGGCTTGCCGCGCACCACTTCGCGCCTGGCCTTCAGATGCTTGGACCAGCGGTGCAGAAAAGTGAGCTCCTTGCGCTTGCCCAGCAAGGCCTGAGGCGTGTTTTCGATCTCGATGGAGGAATCGGCCAGCCAGTCTTCGGTCACGATGTGGTCGAGCTTGTCGTAGCGGAAATTCACCTCCACCGGCACGCGCTCCAGGCGGGTTTCGGTGGCCGTGGTCTCCAGCGTTTCCTCGTCGATGGTCACGTACAGCGAGACGGCCGGGTTGGCGCGGCCTTCGTCCAGCGTGTAGATGTGCACCACCTCGTCGGGCAGCATGGTGATCTTGTAACCCGGCATGTAGACCGTGGACAGGCGCGCGCGGCCCAGCTTGTCCAGTTCGCCGCCGGGCGTGATGGCCAGGCCCGGCGCGGCGATGTGGATGCCCACGGTGACGGTGCCGCTGCCCAGGCCCTGCACGGACAGCGCATCGTCGATTTCCGTGGTGGCCGAGTCGTCGATGGAAAACGCCTGCACGGCCGCCAGCGGCAGGTCGGCCGGAGGCTGGGGCGCGGCCAGCTGCGGAAACTGCGTGCCCTTGGGGAAGTTGTCGAACAGAAAGCGCTTCCAGTGGAACTGGTAGGACGAATCGATGGCGCCCGCGCGGTGCAGCAGCTCCAGCGGGGCCAGCCTGGTGGCGCGGCTGGCCTCGACCACGGCCTTGTATTCGGGTGCATTCTTGTCGGGCTTGAACAGGATCTTGTAGAGCTGCTCGCGGATCGGCTGCGGGCATGCGCCGCGGCCCAGTTCCTCGGCCCAGGCGTCGATCTGGGCCTGGACCAGCTTTTTCTTCTCGATGGCGGCCAGGGCCTGCTGCAGGATCTCGGCCGGCGCCTTCTTGAAGCGGCCCTTGCCCGCGCGGCGGAAATAGTGCGGCGCCTCGTAGAGCCTGAACAGCGCGCCGGCCTGCTGGGCCAGGCTGGCCGACTCGGAGAAATAGTCGCGCGCCAGGTCGGCGAAGCCGAATTCCTCCTCGGGGGCAAACTCCCAGGCCAGGTCCAGGTCGATCTCGGCCGCCTGCGCCTGACCCTGGGCCATCAGCTCGGAGGGAGCGGGCTTGTCGAACTTGAGCAGGATGTTGGCGGCCTTGACCTTGATCCGTTTGCCGGAATCGAGCTCGACCTGGGCCGAAGTCTCGGCTTCGGAGAGGATGCGTCCGGCGAGGAACTTGCCGGCTTCTTCAAACAATGCGTGCATAACCGCGCATTTTCCCACGAGCGGGCAACCGTGCCCGGGGCGAGGGTCAGGCCAGCAGCAGAAAATCGTCCAGCCGGGGCAGGTATTCCGCGAAATTCGACAGCGCATGGTCGCCGCCTTCCTGCACCAGCTGCAGCGCATGCGGGTAGCGCTCGCTCATCTCCTGCCAGTCCAGCACCTCGTCGCCCTGGGCGATCAGCACCATCTCGGGCGCGGCCGGCGTCATGTGCCGCGTGTCCAGCTGGCGCAGCTCCTCGATGTATTCGGGCCGGAAGAAGAAATGTGCCTCGGGGTCGTGCCAGGCGGTCTGCTCGCCGATGTATTTCTCGAGGTCGCGGGCCGGGTTGACGGCCGGGTTGATCATCACGCTCTTGCAGCGCGCCAGCTGCGCCACCCAGCTCGCGTAGTAGCCGCCCAGGGAGGAGCCGACCACGGCCATGGTCTCGCGCGGCCAGGTGGCGATGCCTTCGGCAATCAGGGCCATGGCCTCGCGCGGCGACGGCGGCAGCTGCGGGCACCACCAGCGCACATGGGAATGCCGGCTGCCGATGTGCTCGGCCAGGATGCGGGCCTTGTTGGACTGGGGCGAAGAGCGGAAGCCGTGCAGGTAAAGCAGATGGGTGGTGGTCATGGCGGCAATCTCCTCTTGTAGGTTTGCAGACGGTCTCGTCTGCATTGTGGACCGAGGCCGCGGTAGCGGGCAAAGCCGTCAGCCTGGCTCAACCCTGCGCCGCGACGGGACAGGCCGCTGCCTCGATAATGCCGGCCCATGTCCGCGACCGAATTCGACAAGCCCTCGCTGCTGCAGCGCATCGTGCCGCTGTTTCGCGGCTTTGATTTCCTGCTGCTGCTGTTTGTCGCCATGCTGGCCGGCGCCGGGCTGCTGGCCATGTATTCCTCGGGCTTCGACCACGGCTCGCGCTTCGTGGACCATGGCCGCAACATGCTGATCGCCGCCGGCATCCTGTTCGTCGTGGCGCAGGTGCCGCCGCAGCAGCTCATGAAGGTGGCCGTGCCGCTGTATACGCTGGGCGTGGCCCTGCTGGTGGCGGTGGCGCTGTTCGGCATCACCAAGAAGGGCGCGCAGCGCTGGGTGAACGTGGGCGTGGTGATCCAGCCCTCGGAGCTGCTCAAGATCGCCACGCCGCTGATGCTGGCCTGGTGGTTCCAGCGGCGCGAGGGCAATCTGCGCGGCACGGATTTCGCCATCGCCTTCGGCCTGCTGATGGTGCCCGTGGGGCTGATCATGAAGCAGCCCGACCTGGGCACCTCGCTGCTGGTGATGGCCGCGGGCCTGTCGGTCATCTTCTTCGCGGGCCTGCCCTGGAAGCTGATCGTGCCGCCCGTGGTGCTGGGCGTGGTCGGCATCTTCCTGATCATCTGGTACGAGCCCCAGCTGTGCGCCGACGGCGTGAGCTGGTATTTCCTGCACGACTACCAGCGCACCCGCGTGTGCACGCTGCTGGACCCGACGCGCGACCCGCTGGGCAAGGGCTTCCACATCATCCAGGGCATGATCGCCATCGGCTCGGGCGGTGTCTGGGGCAAGGGCTTCATGGCCGGCACACAGACCCACCTGGAATTCATTCCCGAGCGCACCACCGACTTCATCTTCGCCGCCTATTCCGAGGAGTTCGGCCTGATCGGCAATCTGTTCATCATCGTGGCCTTTCTGTTCCTGGTCTGGCGCGGCCTGGCCATCGCCATGCAGGCCAGCTCGCTGTTCGGCCGGCTGATGGCTGCGGCCGTGGCCATGATTTTCTTCACCTATGCCTTCGTGAACATGGGCATGGTCAGCGGCATCCTGCCCGTGGTCGGCGTGCCGCTGCCCTTCATCAGTTACGGCGGCACGGCCATGGTCACGCTGGGGCTGGCGCTGGGCGTGCTCATGTCCGTCGCGCGGGCCCAGCGCCAGTTGCCGGGCGAAGGGCATTTGCCGCGCGCCTGAGCTTGTAGGAAAAGCTTGCAAAACGGCGCAGATTCATCAAAATGTGAGCGCATCTCGCCTTTGCATGCTGTGTTTTGACATGCTTTGTTGCCAAAAGCATGCTGATGCTGGCGCCAGCCGCTATCGCTTTGATTGCAAAATGGGGCTGCTGCTCTTGCCTGCCTGCACGGCAGGGGTTAGAAAGGTTTCAGGAACAGGGGCTTGAGCGACCCCTGCGAGGGAGATGGACCGGTGCCCGTCGCGGCTGCGGCAAGGGGCACAAAAGCGCTGCAGAACGGAATGTCGTCCAGCCTGGTGGGGGGGCATTCCGTTCTTTTTCTTTGGGGCCCGCGCAAACCGGGATGCACACGGCGATGGGGGCATGCGTGTCTCTCTACAATGTGCCGCATGATCTCCCGCGAACCCACCATCGAACGCCTGGCTACGGCCCGTCAGTTGCTGCTTGAGCCGTTTGGCCTGGACGAAACCCATCTTGCGCGCGCTCTGGCCGAGATCCGCGCACACCAGGTCGACGATGCCGACCTGTATTTCCAGTACACGCGCGCCGAAGGCTGGAGCCTGGAAGAGGGCATCGTCAAGACCGGCTCGTTCTCCATCGACCAGGGCGTGGGCGTGCGTGCCGTGAGCGGGGAAAAGACCGCATTCGCCTATTCGGACGACATCTCCGAAGCCTCGCTGCTCGACGCCGCGCGCACCGTGCGCTCCATCGGCAGCAGCGCCCAGTCGCGCCGCGTGCGCGCCGGCGCGCCCAGGATCGCTTCCAGCCGCTCGCTGTATCCGGGGCTGGACCCCATCAGCACGCTGGACAGCACGGCCAAGGTCGAACTGCTGGGCAAGGTGGAGAAACTGGCCCGCGCCAAGGACCCGCGCATCGTCCAGGTCATGGCCGGCCTGGCCAGCGAATACGACGTGGTGCTGGTGGCCCGCGCCGACGGCACGCTGGCCGCCGATGTGCGCCCGCTGGTGCGCCTGTCGGTCACCGTCATTGCCGAGCACAAGGGCCGGCGCGAAGTCGGCTCGGCCGGCGGCGGCGGCCGCTTCGGCCTGGCCTATTTCAGCGACGAGCAGATCGGCCAGTATGTGGACGAGGCCGTGCATGCGGCACTCGTCAACCTCGACTCGCGTCCTGCACCCGCAGGCCAGATGACCGTGGTGCTCGGCCCGGGCTGGCCCGGCGTGCTGCTGCACGAGGCCGTGGGCCACGGGCTGGAAGGCGACTTCAACCGCAAGGGCTCGAGCGCCTTCAGCGGCCGCATCGGCCAGCGCGTGGCTGCCAAGGGCGTGACTGTGCTGGACGACGGCACCCTGGCCGACCGCCGCGGCTCGCTCAACGTGGACGATGAAGGCCATGCCAGCCAGAGCAATGTGCTGATCGAGGATGGCATCCTCAAGGGCTACATCCAGGATGCGATGAATGCCCGCCTGATGGGCGTCCAGCCCACGGGCAACGGCCGCCGCGAGAGCTATGCGCACATCCCCATGCCGCGCATGACCAATACCTACATGCTCGGCGGCGACAAGGACCCGCAGGAAATCATCGCCTCGATCAAGAAGGGCCTGTACGCCACGAACTTCGGCGGCGGCCAGGTGGACATCACCAGCGGCAAGTTCGTGTTCTCGGCCAGCGAAGCCTACTGGGTCGAGAACGGGAAGATCCAATACCCCGTCAAGGGGGCCACCATCGTGGGCAGCGGCCCCGAGTCGCTCAAGCACATCACCATGATCGGCAACGACATGCGCCTGGACAGCGGCGTGGGCACCTGCGGCAAGGAAGGCCAGAGCGTGCCCGTGGGCGTGGGCCAGCCCACGCTGCGCATCGACGGCCTGACCGTGGGCGGCACGGCTTAAGGCCCGCCTGCAAGGATCTCCGGATCTGCCCAGCCTCCCGGAAACGGGGCGCTGGGCATTTTTGTGTCCTGGCGGCCTGCAGTTGCAGGCCCGGGCGCTTGCCGCGGGGCCTTTGGCCCGTGGCGCCATGGTGGCCAGGACGAGATTTCAGCAAAAACCGGTGATATGCAGGAAAACTTGCGTTGCAATGGTGTTTTTGCGGTTTGTCATCAATTTAATTTCGTAAAAAATAAAAAAACGCAATATAAATGCGTTTTTGAAATTTCAATTCTCTCTCTGAAGAGAGGGTGGCCGTGGCCCTGGCGCAGCGGGGCGTATGTTGCATTGCGCAATGACTGTGCTACATTGAAAAGCATGCAAACACGCAGCGCTTATTTCTTTTACTTTTGGTTCTCGCCCTCGGCGGCTGAGAGGTAAGCGCGCACCTGCACCCAAACCTCCCAAAGAACCGCCGAGCTGCAAAGCCCGGCGGTTTTTTTTCATCCCTACGTTTCCCGACAGCCTTCCATCCCCACGATCAACCGAATTCACGAAAGCTCGCAATGACTGCTCTGAACGCTTCCACCACCGATTCCTGGTATCGCAACGGCTCTCCCAAGACTGGCCAGACCGACGACGCACGTATCAAGGACATCACCGTGTTGCCCCCTCCCGAGCACCTCATTCGCTTCTTCCCCATCCGCGGCACGGCCGTGGAAACGCTGATCAGCAATACCCGACGCACCATCCACAACATCATGCAGGGCGAGGACGACCGCCTGCTGGTCATCATCGGCCCCTGCTCCATCCATGATCCCGCTGCGGCCCTGGAGTACGCCCGCCGCCTGGCCGTGGTGCGCGAGCAGTACAAGGACACGCTGGAGGTGGTGATGCGCGTGTACTTCGAGAAGCCCCGCACCACTGTGGGCTGGAAGGGCCTGATCAACGATCCCTATCTGGATCAGAGCTACCGCATCGACGAGGGCCTGCGCATTGCGCGCCAGCTGCTGATCGACATCAATCGCCTGGGCGTGCCGGCGGCCAGCGAGTTCCTGGACGTGATCTCGCCCCAGTACATCGGCGACCTGATCAGCTGGGGTGCGATCGGCGCCCGCACCACCGAAAGCCAGGTGCACCGCGAGCTGGCCTCGGGCATCTCGGCGCCCATAGGCTTCAAGAACGGCACCGACGGCAACATCCGCATCGCCACCGATGCCATCCAGTCGGCCAGCCGCGGCCACCATTTCCTGTCGGTGCACAAGAACGGCCAGGTCGCCATCGTCAACACGGCGGGCAACCAGGATTGCCATGTGATCCTGCGCGGCGGCAAGACGCCCAACTACGACGCAGCCAGTGTGGCAGCCGCCTGCAAGGACCTGGCGGCTGCCGGCCTGCCGCCCACGCTGATGGTGGACTGCAGCCATGCCAACAGCGCCAAGCAGCACGAGCGCCAGAAGGATGTGGCGCGCGATATCGCCGGCCAGATCGCCGGCGGCTCGAACAGCGTGTTCGGTGTGATGATCGAAGGCCATCTGGTGGGCGGCGCGCAGAAGTTCACGCCCGGCAAGGACGACGTTGCGGGCCTGACCTACGGCCAGAGCATCACCGATGCCTGCCTGAGCTGGGAGGACTCGCTGCCCACGCTGCAGGAACTGTCCCAGGCGGTGCAGCAGCGCCGCGCGGCGGCCGCACCGGCCAAGGTCCGGGCCGAAGCCGTCGCCTGAGCCGCAGCACTGCCGCAAAAAAAGGCCGCCAGCATCTGCTGCGCGGCCTTTTTTCCATTCCGGTCGGGCGCTCGGGCGGGAGCGGATCCCGGGTTCAGTGGGCGGGGTCCTGGTCGGTCGGAGTGAGCGAGCCCCTGTTCAGGGTGATGTCGATGCGCTCCAGCAGCACCAGCAACCGGCCTTTGTCGAAGTCCTCGCGCTTTTCCCATTCATGCTCGGCCAGCGGATGGATGTGGCTTTGGTGCGGCAGCTGGCCTTGCGCATCGATCAGGGCGCGCAGGCGCGGCAGGAAGACCCATTGCAGCCATTCGTGCAGCTGCAGCGTGTCGTACATGAACGGCATGACGGACTCCAGCGCTTGGGGGCTGGGCGGTGTGCTGGACCAGAGTTTCTGGGCCTGCAGCTCGGTTTCCAGCTGCTGCAGATGCGTCAGCAATTCCTGATGGGGGTGTGCGGTGGTCATGGCGGTCTGTGGAAAAGGGAACGGGACGCAACGGCGGCGGACAGGCCAGGGCATGTACCGCTTTCCGTATGCCGGCATGAAAAGATTGATCTGCCTCCACGGCGCGGTAACCAGGTGGTTACACAAGAGCCCTGGCTATTGAGTTATGGGCGCACAGCCCTATATTCAAGACCGTTGCGGTATGAATTGCTATGAAAAATGGGCTTTCTGCCGCTGGGGGAAGTCCGGAAATTGGGTAACCGCTACGATGCTTTTCAGTGCCAGGCCCTGGCTTGCCTGTATCAGCGCAGTCTGCCGTCGCCGGGCTTGCCCCTATGGCCCCTGGGCTGTAACCGTCGGATCCGGCATGTCCTTGTGGATGCGGGGCCGCAATAACGAACGAGAGGAAATCCATGCGCAATGAAGTGATAGTGGTGTTAGATGCTGATCGTGAATACCGGGTGGACACCCAGTCGCTGACACCGCTGAGTTCGGAAGATGGCCGCCTCTGGCTGGACAAGCAGTTCGTGGAACTGGACTGCGAGCCGCTGCGCGCCACCGGCAAGGTGCTGCTGGCCGACAAGCTGGTGGTCGTGGCACGCGAGGCGCGCGGCCGGGCCGGCCTGTTCGACGACGAGAGCTGGCGCAACCACTATGCGCTGGCAGCCCAGGCCGTACTGTCCAAGGCGCTGATCTGCGTCGATGTGCCGGCGATGTCCATCAGTTATTGAGACCTTCTGAGCGGCTGCGCCGCTTCCCCTCCCTCTTCGGTAGTGGGACGACATCTTCGCTGCGGGGCGGCGCGGCCGGCTCAGGCCCTTGCTCGATGTCCCTGGCGTGGTTTACGCCAGTTTTTCGGGGCGGTGCTCTCAAACACCCGCTGAGTGGTTCAGCGGGTGTTTTTACTTCAGGGCCGCCAGCAGCTTGGCATGGATGCCGCCAAAGCCCCCGTTGCTCATGCAGACGATATGGTCGCCCGGTTGGGCTGCGGCCTTGACCTGGGCGAGCAGGGTATCGATGTCGCCGGCCACCTGGGCGCGCCGGCCCGGGCCCACGCCCAGCGGAGCCAGGGCTTCGGCGGCGTCCCAGTCGAGGCCGGCCGTGTGGCAGAAGATCAGATCGGCGCTTTCCAGCGACCAGGGCAACTGGGATTTCATGGTGCCCAGCTTCATGGTGTTGCTGCGCGGCTCGAAGACGGCCAGGATGCGGGCTTCTTCGCCCAGCTTGCGGCGCAGGCCGTCCAGCGTTGTGCGGATGGCCGTGGGGTGATGGGCGAAGTCGTCATAGACGGCCACGCCGTTCACGGTGCCGCGCAGCTCCATGCGGCGCTTGACGTTCTGGAAGCGCGACAGGGCTTCGCAGGCCTGCTCGGCGGAGACACCCACATGGTCGGCCGCCGCGATGGCCGCCAGGGCGTTGAGCTGGTTGTGCACGCCGGTCAGCGACCAGGACAGGTGTGCCACCTTGCGGCCGCGGTGCAGCACGTCGAAGTCGCCGGGGTCGCCCTCGGCGCAGAAATCGCTGACCGTGGCGCCAAAGCTGGCCACCTCGCTCCAGCAGCCCTGGCCGAGCACGCGGGCCAGGCTTTCCTCCAGCCCGTTGACGACCACGCGGCCCGTGCCGGGCACGGTGCGCACCAGATGGTGGAACTGGCGCTCGATGGCGGCCAGGTCGTCAAAGATGTCGGCGTGGTCGAATTCCAGATTGTTGAGCACGGCCGTGCGCGGACGGTAATGGACGAACTTGCTGCGCTTGTCGAAGAAGGCGGTGTCGTACTCGTCGGCCTCGATCACGAACAGCGGCCGGGCCTGGCCGTCCACCCAGGCACCCAGGCGGGCCGAAACGCCGAAGTCCAGCGGCACGCCGCCGACCAGAAAACCGGGCTGCAGGCCCGCGCATTCCAGCACCCAGGCCAGCATGGAGGTGGTCGTGGTCTTGCCGTGCGTACCGGCCACGGCCAGTACATGGCGGCCGTGCAGCACATGCTCGGCCAGCCACTGCGGGCCGCTGGTATAGGGCGCGCCCGTATCCAGAATGGCTTCCATCAGCGGGAACTTGGGCGAGCCGTCGGGCAGCCGCTTGCGGCTGACCACATTGCCTACGACATACATATCGGGCTGCAGCGCGATCTGGTCGGCGCCATAGCCTTCGATCAGCTCGATGCCGAGCTGGCGCAGCTGGTCGCTCATGGGGGGATAGACGCCGGCATCGCAACCGGTGACCCGGTGACCGGCTTCACGTGCCAAGGCGGCAAGGCCTCCCATGAAGGTGCCGCAAATGCCCAGAATATGTATGTGCATGGGCGGGCATTTTACGGTTGCGTGGCTGCCGCATGGCCGAGCATGGCCTTGGGCATCCGGCGCAGTGGTAACGACTCTTGTCAAAAAGAGAGCTGCCAGCGCAGGCTACGTATGAAATCGGATGTGAAAAGGCCTTGAAATCCAGGCTTCCAAGGCGCAATACGCTATAAAACCGTGAGCCCATCGGCACGGCGGTGCAAACGCAAAGGCCTTGCAGCGGGCATGGGCCACAATGCAATGGATTGGAGAGTGCAAGCCTTATGAGCCTGGATCAAGTGACTGCTGAAATCGCCCAGACCGCCGCCCGCATGGTCGTGGAGGAGGGGCTGGAATGGGGCGCGGCCAAGCACCGCGCCGTGCGCCAGCTCGGCCTGCCGGCCCGCTCGGCCCTGCCCGACAACGAGCAGCTCGAGGACGCCGTGCGCGAATACATTGCGCTGTTCTGCGCCGACACGCAGCCGCAGGAACTGCTGGCGCTGCGCGAGCTGGCGCTGGTCTGGATGGAGCGGATGGCGCAGTTCCGTCCCTATATCGCCGGCGCGGTCTGGCGCGGCACGGCCACGCGCCAGTCCGACATCTATCTGCAGCTCTTCTGCGACGATCCCAAGTCCGCCGAAATCGCGCTGATCAACAACCATGTGAACTACGAGCCCAGCACCGTCACCGGCTTCCACGGCCAGAACGTGGAGGCGCTGAGCATCCATGCCTTTTGCAAGCCGCTGCATGAGGAGGTGGGCGTGCACCTGATGATTTACGACCATGACGATATGCGCGGAGCAATGAGGCCCGACAGCCGCGGGCAGAGCCAGCGCGGCGATGCGCAGGCGCTGAGGAAGCGCATGCAGGACGACCTGAAGGCTTCCCAGGCCGCGGAGGCCGATCATGACTGAGCAGCGCGATTCCCAGCCCGGGCAGACCGCAAGCCAGGCCTCTCCCGCTTCCCGCCGCCTCTGGCTTACAGGCGCCGTGGCAGTGGCCGCCGCAGCGGCCGGCGCTGCCGTGGCCTGGAAGCGCGGCGGCCCGCAGGCCGTGGGCTCTGGTGCCGAACAGCAGTTGTGGGAGCAACATCTGGAAACGCCGGACGGCAAACCGTTTGCCATGTCCGACTGGCGCGGCAAATGGGTGCTGGTCAACTTCTGGGCCACCTGGTGCCCGCCCTGCGTCAAGGAAATGCCCATGCTCAGCGAGTTCGCGGGGCGCTCCGCGCAGCATGGTATCCAGGTCATCGGCCTGGCCGTTGACAAGGCGGAGGCCGTGAGCCGCTTCCTGGCGCGCCAGCCCGTGCAATACCCGGTGGCCCTGGCCATGCAGGGCGGCCTCGGGTTGACGCGGGCTCTGGGCAACCTGCAGGGAGGGTTGCCTTTCACGGTGCTGATCGATCCGAAGGGAAACCTGCGGCAACGTAAAATAGGCGAATTGTCCAGCGAAGATCTTGCGGATTGGACCCTGAAACGCTGATGTTGCTGCCAGGAGCCCGCCGAAAAGGTGTATGGAATGCACAATTCCATAGTGGTGTTGGTGAAAAATGTGTGCGAATGCACGCAGTAGGGCGAAATTGAGGTAAATTCGCGCCCTATTTAGTTTCTAAGCCGCTGGAGCTCCCATGGATTTGCGAAAACTCAAGACCCTCATTGACCTGGTATCCGAATCGAATGTTTCGGAACTGGAGATCACCGAAGCAGAGGGCAAGGTCCGTATCGTCAAGAGCGATGGCGCGGTCGTGCAGCAGTATGTGGCTGCGCCTGTTCAGGCGGCTCCCGTTGTGGCGGCTCCGGTGGCGGCAGCTGCGCCTGTTGCGGCAGCAGCTCCCGCTGCGGCCGCCGCAGTGGAAGGCCATGTGGTCAAGTCCCCCATGGTCGGCACCTTCTACCGCGCTTCCAGCCCCGGCGCCAAGCCCTTTGTGGACGTGGGCAGCCAGGTCAAGGAAGGCGACACCATCTGCATCGTGGAAGCGATGAAGATTCTCAACGAAATCGAAGCCGACAAGAGCGGCACCATCGTGCGCATCCTGGGCGAGAACGGCCAGGCTGTCGAATACGGCCAACCCCTGTTCGTGATCGAGTGATGGGCTTGAGGCGTTGCAGGCTGCCGGCAGCCCGACGCCAAGGCGCGCATGCCATGGGCAGCGCGACTGAGTTGTATTTGCGCGAACAAGCGGGCGCAAAGGGCGCATCCCCAGGATGGACGCCCTGCCTGAACCGGATTTGCGCAAGTCGTGAGTCATTGGCAGTGGCCTGTGCCCCGGCACAGGCGCCAAGCTGCGAGGAACTTCATGTTTAAGAAAATTTTGGTTGCCAACCGGGGCGAGATCGCCCTGCGCATCCAGCGCGCTTGCCGCGAACTGGGTATCAAGGCGGTGATGGTGTATTCCGAAGCCGACCGCGATGCCAAGTATGTCAAGCTGGCCGATGAGGCCGTGTGCATCGGCCCGGCACCGTCTCCGCTGTCCTACCTCAACATGCCGGCCATCATTTCGGCCGCCGAGGTGACCGATGCGGAAGCCATCCATCCCGGCTACGGCTTTCTCTCAGAGAACGCCGACTTTGCCGAGCGCGTGGAAAAGAGCGGCTTCACCTTCATCGGCCCGACGCCCGAGAACATCCGCACCATGGGCGACAAGGTCTCGGCCAAGCAGGCCATGATCAAGGCGGGCGTGCCCTGCGTGCCCGGCTCGGACGGCGAGCTGCCCGACGATCCGGCACTGATCAAGCGCATCGCCAAGGCCATCGGCTATCCCGTGATCATCAAGGCCTCCGGCGGCGGCGGCGGCCGCGGCATGCGCGTGGTGCATACCGAAGCCGCGCTGATCAATGCCGTGCAGATGACCAAGGCCGAGGCTGCCGCAGCCTTCGGCAACCCGGCCGTCTACATGGAAAAGTACTTGCAGAATCCCCGCCACGTGGAAATTCAGGTGCTGGCCGATACCTACAAGAATGCCATCTACCTGGGCGAGCGTGACTGCTCCATGCAGCGCCGCCACCAGAAGGTGATCGAGGAAGCGCCGGCCCCCGGCATCCCCCGCCGCCTGATCGAGAAGATCGGCGAGCGCTGCGTGGCCGCCTGCAAGAAGATCGGCTACCGCGGTGCGGGTACCTTCGAGTTCCTCTACGAAAACGGCGAGTTCTACTTCATCGAGATGAACACCCGCGTTCAGGTGGAGCATCCGATCTCCGAGCTGATCACGGGCGTGGACATCGTGCGCACCCAGATCATGATCGCCGCCGGCGAGAAGCTGCCCTACACCCAGCGCCAGATCGAGTTCAAGGGCCACGCCATCGAATGCCGCGTGAACGCCGAGGATCCGTACAAGTTCATTCCCTCGCCCGGCCGCATCACCATGTGGCACGCCCCCGGCGGCCCCGGCGTGCGCGTGGACTCGCACGTGTACAACAACTACTTCGTGCCGCCCAACTACGACTCCATGATCGGCAAGATCATCGCCTACGGCGACACGCGCGAGCAGGCTATCGCCCGCATGCGCACGGCGCTGCTGGAGACGGTGGTGGAAGGCATCAACACCAATATTCCGCTGCACCAGGACCTGATGGTGGATGCCAAGTTCATCGAAGGCGGCACCAACATCCACTATCTGGAAGAGTGGCTGACGCACCGCAACACCAACAAGCGATGAGCAGACAGCTGCCGCGGGCGCTGTTTTGACATCTCATGCTGGCCTCTGGCAACGGAGGCCAGCATTTTCGTTTTTCAGGAAAGGATGGCCCATGTTCGAGCTGAGCCTGTTGTGCCCGGAGGACCGGGTTGAAACCGTCAGCGATGCGCTGGATGCGCTGGATGCGCTGAGCGTCTCGGTGGAGGATGCCGATGCGCAAACCGAGGCCGAACAGGCACTGTTCGGCGAGCCCGGCATGCCGCCGCCCAAGGAAGGCTGGCAGCGCAGCCGCGTGATTGCACTGTTCCCCAACGAGGAGGCGGCCCGCGAGGCCTGTGCGCTGCTGGAGCCGCAGGATTTCTTCGAAGGCTGCTCGGTGCTGGCCGTCAAGCCGGTGCCCGAGCAGGACTGGGTGCGCCTGACGCAATCGCAATTTGCGCCCGTGGACATCACGCCCGATTTCTGGATCGTGCCGAGCTGGCATGAGCTGCCCGAGCAGGCCAGGGTCAGCATCCGCCTCGATCCGGGCCTGGCCTTCGGCACCGGCACGCATCCCACCACGCGCATGTGCCTGCGCTGGATTGCACGCCAGCCCCAGGGCTCGCTGGGGCGCACGCTGGACTATGGCTGCGGCTCCGGCATCCTGGCCATCGGCGCGGCCAAGTTCGGTGCCACGCAAATCGATGCCGTGGACATCGACCCCGCGGCCGTGGAATCCACCAACTACAACGCCAGCGCCAACCACGTGCAGCTCAGGTCGGGCCTGCCCGATGCGGCCGAGGGCGAGTACCAGACCGTGCTGGCCAACATCCTGGCCACGCCGCTGAAAGTGCTGGCTCCGCTGCTGTGCGGCCGCGTCGCGGCCGGCGGCAGTCTGGTGCTGGCCGGTATCCTGGAGCGCCAGGCCGACGAACTCAAGCAGGCCTATGCGCCTTATCTGAAGCTGGAGGTGGCCGACAGCGAGGACGGCTGGATCCTGATGACGGCGCAGCGCCCGGCCTGATCGCGCGACGTGCGGGTTCGCTGCATCTGCCCTGGCGAACCCATGCTCCTGCCTACAATTGCCAATCGATGACCCAGATCACCCGTTGCCCCTCCTGTGGAACCCGCTTCAAAGTGGTGGCCGATCAGCTGCGCATCTCGCAGGGCTGGGTGCGCTGTGGCATCTGCCAGAACGTCTTTGATGCCTCGCTGGACCTGCTGGAGCTGCCGGACGAGGTGCTGCAAATTGCCGCGGCACGGGGAGGCATCCCGCCGGACCGGCCGCACCGGTCGGCCCCCGCGCCAGTCCCTGCAGATGCCGCCGAAAAAAATGCGGTGGATCAATCCATGGCGCCGTCGGAGGCATCTGGCGCCCCTGAACCGGGTTTCGGCACTTTGGCGGATGCGCAGGCTGCCGCCTTGCCCGATTCCGCCGGCACGGCTGCCGAAGAAAGCATCGATGCAAAGCCCGTAACCAGGGTCGCGCCGGATACGCAGGAGCGCCAGCCTTCGGGTGACGAGCCCTTTCTTGAATCCTTGTTCGAGCCGTCGTTTGTCGACCAGTCCAGGCCTCTGCATGGCAACGATGGGCGGCATGTGCGTGGAGAGCGGGAGCCGGCCCGGCCCGGATCGCAGCCGCCGGCATTTCCGGCACCGCCTTCCGTGCAGGACACGCCGGCTCCTGAGGCATCTTTATCCGGCCCGTCTCCTGCATGGACCGACGGCACGCCGCATGTGCGCCGCCCGGACCAGGCTGGGCAGGACGACGATGGCGAGCTTGGGATGCAGGCGCCTGATGAGGCCGGTACCGCGCAGGCCGAGCCCGGCTTTGTGCGCCAGGCCCGTCGCCAGGCCTTCTGGCACAGCGCAACGGTGCGCGGCGTGCTGCTGCTGGGCTGTGTGGCGGCGGCGGCCAGCCTTGCCACGCAGATGCTGTGGCAAAAGCGCGATGCGCTGGCCGTGCAATATCCGGCGCTGCAGCCGGTGCTGCGCACCATGTGCCTGGCCGCAGGCTGCAAGCTGCAGGCGCGCCGCGAGATTGCCGATGTGGTCATCAGCAGCTCGGGCTTCAGGCAGTTGCCTGGCCAGCGCCAGTATCTGTGGAGCCTGAGTCTGGAAAACCGCTCCGAGGTACCGGTGGCCACGCCCGTGGCGGAGCTGACGCTGACCGATGCGCAGGACAAGCCGCTGCTGCGCCGCGTGGTCGAGCTGGTTCCCCTGGGGGCACCAGCGCAGCTGGGCGCGCGCGAGGAATGGAGCGTCAGCGTGCCGGTGCAGGTGCAGGAACTGCCTGCGCCCGTGGCGGGCTACCGCGCCCTGGTTTTTTATCCCTAAATTTCAACAAGAAAGCGAACAACATCATGGCCGCTTTGATCTGCGGATCGCTGGCATTCGACAACATCATGACCTTCGAAGGTCGTTTTGCGGACCAGATCCTTCCCGACCAGCTGCACATCCTCAATGTGTCGTTCCTGGTGCCCACGCTGCGCCGCGACTTTGGCGGCTGTGCCGGCAACATCGCCTACAGCCTGCGCCTGCTGGGCGGCGATGCCTGGCCCATGGCCATGGTGGGCAGTGACGGTGCGGACTATGTCGGCCATTTGCAGGCACTGGGCATCGAGACCGCGCATGTGGGCCAGCTGCAGGACACGCATACGGCCCAGTGCATGATCATGACGGACCGCGACAACAACCAGATCACGGCCTTCCACCCCGGTGCCATGATGCAGGCGCACGGAAACGTGATCACACCCGGGATGGCGGCGCAGGTCAAGGTCGGCATCATCGCACCTGATGGCCGGCAGGCCATGATCGAGCACGCGGCCCAGTTCAAGGCCGCAGGCATCCCGTTCGTCTTCGATCCGGGCCAGGGCCTGCCGATGTTCAACGGCGAAGAGCTCAAGGCCTTCATCGAACAGGCCGACTGGGTGGCGGTCAACGACTACGAAGGCAAGATGCTGTGCGAGCGCACCGGCTGGAGCCTGGATGAGATCTCGCGCAAGGTCCGCGGGCTGATCGTCACACTGGGTGCGCAAGGCTGCGAGGTCTGGGAGGATGGCCGCAGGACGGCGGTGGCATCTGTCAAGCCGGCGGCCATTGTGGATCCCACGGGCTGCGGCGACGCCTGGCGCGGAGCCCTGCTGTTCGGCCTGGAGCGCGGCTGGGATCTGGTGCGTTGCGCCGAGCTGGGCAACCGCATGGGCGCGCTGAAAATCGCCCATCGCGGCCCGCAGAACTATGTGCTGGATTTCGTGCAGCCATGAACTGATGCGGCGGACTCCGGCATAAAAAAACCGGCCCTCCAAGATGCCGGTTTTTTATGCCCCGGGATCGGGGCATGCAGAGCCCGGGGAGGCTCAGGGCTTGTTGCCGGTAGGGAAGGGCCATGCAGCCTGAGGCGCCAGACGGGTCTGTGCGATCGGTGCAGGTGCCTCTGCAGGTGCGGGAGCGGGCGCCGCCACCTTCTTTGCAGCAGCCTTGGGAGCAGCCGCCTTCTTGGCGACCGGAGCCTTGGCAGCGGCCTTGGGCGCAGCAGCCTTCTTGGCGGGGGCCGCGGCCTTGGGTGCGGCGGCCTTCTTGGCGACCGGAGCCTTGGCGGCGGCCTTGGGCGCAGCAGCCTTCTTGGCGGGGGCGGCGGCCTTGGGAGCAGCAGCCTTCTTGGCAGGAGCCTTGGCGGCGGCCTTGGGCGCAGCAGCCTTCTTGGCCGGTGCGGCAA
>NZ_BCNT01000018.1 GCF_001544075.1 Comamonas terrae | reverse complement strand
CGTTGGCCGGGGCGGTATCGACCGTCACGTCCAGCACGGTGCCGATGGCCGGCAGCAGCTTGGGCGCAAACAGCACCTGGGACCGGCCCACGCGCACCTCGCCCGTGGCGTCGCCCTGCAGCTGCCAGGCGCTATCGGCCGTGGCCGTGCGCTGCGTGGCGCCGTCCATCCACTTGATGTCGAAAGACCCCGGGTACAGGGCCTGGCCGGCCGGCAGCTGCAGCGCAATGGTCTGGGAGATCTGCAGATCCGTGACGGGATGCACGGTCTCCTGCGTGGGCACGCCCCACTGGATGACGATGGAGCTGCCCACATCGGGCAGCGCGCCCAGCGTGATGACGTAGGCGCCCGTGTCCGGGTTGTACGTGCCGGCGCCAAAGCTGGAGTCGGTGCCGCGCAGCGCGCCATCGCCGGCGTCGGAGAGCACATACCAGCGGCCCTGGGCGCGATAGCTGAAGGACAGCGTGCCGGGCGCGGCCACGGGCGTGATGAAGCCCACATAGGACTGGCTGCGGGTCTCGGGGGTGATGCGGATCTCGCTGGACTGCGGGATGCGCTGCATATAGGCCGCGGGGCGGTAGGCGATGGTCTTGCTGCCGCCGTAGCTGCCGGCGCTCGAGGTCACGACACCGTTGGCATAGTCCACCGTGCCGATCTGCTGCGTGCCGGACATGAGCAGGCCGCCCGCGTCCGCAAACGTGACGCCGCCCACGGTAATGCGCAGCGAGCCGGGCTTGATGCCGCCGGGCAGTACCAGGCTGGTGGCCGTGCTCCAGTCCTGCTGCGTGACAAAGCTCACATCGCCGGCCGCCGAGACCGGGAAGCCGGCCGCCGCGTAGGGGATCGTTGCGGGAATGGGCGTTTCGCTCTGCGCCGAGGGCACGAGCTGGGTGAAGATGGTCTTGGCCAGGATGGTGAAGTCGCCCAGGGCAGCGGCGCGCTGCAGCGGCGTCACGCCCACATAGCTGCCGGCGTCGGCCACCACCGTATCGCGCAGGTGGGTGCTGTTGGCAAGGCGCGTGAAGAGCCGGCTGGCGGGCGAGCCGGTGAAGTCGTAGCGCAGCGCATCCGACAGCTCCACCGTGACGATCAGGGCCTTGTAGTCCTTGTCCACGTCATACGTAAAGGTGCGCTCCACGCCGGTGACGCGGATGGCGCGCACGTACTGCTCCTGCTCGTTGGGCAAACCCTCGTTGCCCACCAGGACCAGCGTCTTGCCCACGGCCGGCAGCTCGGTGCCGGGCCGCTGGAAGATCTGCATGACACGCTGGCCCTTGATGTGGTTCTCGTACAGGTAGCCGGCCCATTCCGCGCCCTTGTTGAGGTACGCCTCCAGCCGGGACTGCGCCAGGGAGCGCGTGTCGTATATGCCGCCCGTGGTGAACAGCGTGACGGACACATTGGGGTCGGCCGGCGGCTCGGCCACGATCACGTTGCTGCCCATGTAGGTGTCCGTGTCGGCCGTTCGCACGGCCACATGGGTCTGGCGCATGTTCACACGGCCCCGGGCGCGGTCGGATTCGCTGATGTCGGGCATGAGGGCGTTGCTCTTGCCGTCCTCGATGACGACGGCCGAGGGGCCGGCGCCGCCCTCGGGCACGTCGTCCATGACGCGGCTGGCCATCAGCTGGATATCGCCTTGCTTGATAGGCATGGGTCTCTCGCTTTACACAGTGAACAGCCGCAACGTGGCGACATAGGGGTGGGTGCCGCCGGGCAGCTCGGGGCGGGAGACGGGCTGCGCCGATATCGGGTCGGTGGGCGCAAACTGCACCGTGAACTCGCGGCCGTCGGCCAGCTTCAGCAGGTACTCGCCTGCCGGGCCATCCGCCAGTGCCTGCACGGCCAGCAAGGTGGCGCGGCGAATCCAGCCCTGGTCTTCCACGGCCTGCAAAGTGATGGGACGGCCGGCCACCTTGGTAAACACGTCGATGACCTGCGCCCCAGTGATGCTGCGCTCCACGGTTTTTTCGACGGCGGACCAGTTGAACTCGTCCACCCACAACATGCCGCGCGGCAGCTCGATGCCGTTCAGAAAATGGCCGGGCATCAGTGCACGCCTCCCGCCATGGCGGCGTCGCGCTCGAGCGCCTGCAGCAGCTGCTGCACCTGATGGCTGCCTTCGGCGTCCGTGCCGATGGCGAACTGGCGCCCGCCGATGTTGATCTCGTGTCGGTGGGTGATCACTGGCTGTGCCGTGGCTTGTACAGCCGGGGCCGGGACCGGCTCCGGCGCAGGCGCTGCCGGACGGGCCGACGGAGCCGGTGCGGCCGGCACGCCCCTGGGCACGGCAGCCTGCGACCGCTGCCCGCGAGGCGCGGGAGCCTGCCGGCTGCCGTCCCGCGCACGGGCGGCCGCCTGCTGCAGGTCGATGGCCTTGGCCGCTTCCTGCACGGCAAACTGCGTGAGGTCGTACTGGTAATTGCCCAGCGCACCGCTGCTTTTGACCATGAAGGGGTTGTCCTTCGCATACTGGTCTCTCCATTGCTGCCACCAGGCCTCCAGCTCTTCGCGCGTCTGGAATTGCGGCACCAGGCTCAGCGGGCCGGTGTTCCCGTGCATGACACCCTGCGAGCCCCGGACATTGGCATTGCGCACGGCCAGAGAGCCACCGACACGAATGTCCTCCGGGGTCAGGCCGTTTTTCAGGGCCTCCAGCTCTTCCGGCGTGTAGCCGCGCTCGCGCCGGGGCTCCGCGAAATCCGGCATGCCATCGGCCCCTCCGGGTCGGCCGTCGCCATGCCGCTGGTTGAAGCGGTCGATCTCGCTGCCCGCGCCGCGCACGGCTTTGCTCACATCGTCGAACCCGGCCGCCATGGAGCTGGTGGCCTTGCGGGTGGCACGATCGGTGTTGGTCACCGCCTTGCCGGCCTCGTCCAGCTGAACGACATACCCCTTGACCGCCGCCTGGGTCTTGAGCCACTCGGGCGCGATGCCGCCGTTGGCCGCAATCACCTTGTCGGCCATGGCCTTCCAGGCTTCGGCAATGCGCAGCGGCGGCTGGGTGCCGTCTTTTTCCAGGCGCTCGAATGCGGCCCGGGACTGGTCGGCCAGGCGCTTGAGTTCGGTGTTGCCGACAAGGCCCAGATCCGCATAGGCCTGGTCGATCAATGCGGTGGCTTGCGCGGCATCCCGGGCCGAGCCCGAGAGCGAGCGCTGTATCTTGTCGATCTCCTGCAGCTTGCGGCCGGCGGCATCCAGGTTGCCACTGGCGACGAGCTGCTGGTATTCGGCCTTGAGGCGCCTGACCGATTCGGCCGCAACGCGATCGGCCTCGGCCTTGGCCGCGGTTTCCCTGGCCGCCTTGCCGGCGGCCTTGCCCGTGGCTTCGATGCCCGCGGCCACGGCCTCGATGTCGGCAACCGCAGCAGCTGCGGCAGTGCCCGCTGCGGCCACGGAGCCAGTCAGCCCGTCCCAGGCGTTGCGCGCGGTCTGCGCGCCTTCGGCCATGCCTTGCAGGGATTCGGAAGCCTTGGCTGCCAGCGCATCGGCCGATGCCGCAAAGGCGCCGGCCGTTTCCCTGGCATCCGCTGCGGCCAGACGAAAGCTCTCGCTCAAGCTGCCGAACGTCACCGAGGCCAGACCGCTGCGCAGCATGGCCACGCCTTCCATCACCTTCGAGGCGATCTGTGCGAAAGCCGCGCCCAGGCCGTAGATGGCGGTCAGCACGCCGTTGACGCCCGCCGTCATCACGCCCCAGGCCAGCTGCACCGTGTTGCCCGCATTGGTGGCGTATTGGCCGATGCGCTGCAGCGTCTCGCCCGCCTCGCTGGCGAACACCTGCAGCCGCAGGATGACGGCGTCGAAGTTGACGTTGGCCGCAAAGGCGCGGAAGAACTTCAGCCCATTGTCGAAGGCCGCGGCCAGGGTCTGGCCGAAGCGCTCCACCAGGCCTCCGTCGACCGCCTTGCGCAATGCGGCGGTCAGCTCGTCCACGCCTTTGCGCACCACGGGCAGCACCGGCTTGCCCAGCGCCTGGGTCACGGTCTCCCACATGCTGCCCAGGCCCTTGAGGGAGCCGTTGAGGTTGTCGGCCATGGTTTTTGCCGTGGCCGCGGCGCTGCCGCCGGCGTCCTGCAGCTTGCCGGTCAGCTCGTCCAGCGCACCCATGCCCTGGTTGAGCAAGGCGCGCAGCGCGGGCCCGGCCTCCAGGCCCACGGCATTGATGGCGCGCTCGCCGTCCTTGCCCTTGGCGGCCAGCTGGTGCAACGCTTCTTCGAAATCGGTGGTGACGATGCCTGCGGCGCCTAGCTCCTTGCGGAAGCCGGAGAGCGGATTGGCGAACTGGCTCAGGATGGAGTTCAGCGCCGTGCCCGCGCGGCTGGCGTCAATGCCCGCATCGGCAAACTTGCCGATGATGGCCACCGTGCTCTCCAGACTCACGCCCAGGGTGTTGGCAACCGGCGCGGCATAACTCAGTGCCTGGGCCAGCCCTTCCACGCTGGTGTTGGTGGCGTTGGCGCCCTTGGCCAGCACATCGGCCACGCGGCCGGCGTCATCGAATGCCAGGCCCATGCCCATGACGGCCTTGGTCACATACTCGCTGGCCGTGCCCAGCTCGATATCGCCGGCTTGCGCCAGATCCAGCACGGCGGGCAGCGCCTTGATGGCGTCGCCCGCGCTCAGGCCCGCCTTGGCCAGGTTCTCCAGCGCGCCGGCAGCCTGCACCGAGGTGTACCTGGTGTTGCTGCCTGCGGCCTGCGCGGCCTTGGTCAGCTCGGCCATTTCCGAGGCCGAACCTTCGGTGGCGGCCTTGACGCGGCTCATGGCCGCCTCGAAGTCCGCCGCGCTCTGCACCGCACCGGCCAGCGCCTTGATGCCGAAGTAACCCGCAATGCTGGCCCCCAGCAGTTTCACATTGCGCCCGATGCGGTCCAGCACCGCGGACGCATCGTCCTTGGCGTTGATGACGATCTGGATGGGTTTGAATGCCATGGCCACCTGTCCTGAAAGCGGTTGCTGCGGTTCAGGGAATCAGCGCCGCGCGGCCGTCCACATAGACGGCTTCGCCGTTGTCGGGCTTGAGCACTTCCACATCGAAGCCGATCTGGCTGTAGTCCGTGCCGTCCTGGATCAGGGGCAGCTCGCCCGTGGGCGACAGCGACACGTTGGGGAAGAACCAGTCGCGGTTGTCGCCGTGGGCATTGTCGGCAATCAGCTGCAGCGCGCCCTTGAGATCCGCGCCGCTGCCGGACTTGATGCGCTCCCAGCTCGTCGCGGCGGCGGTGTAGGCCACCTGCACCTCGGTGGCCGCATCAATCGCACCGCCTTCCACGATCTGCAGCAGGCCCAGATCGGCGTCCACGATGAAGTCGGCATTCACATCGAAGGTGGTGGTACCGTCCTTGCTCTTGAGCTCCACGGCGCCGATCTTTCGGGCGCCCGTGGGAGCCGCGGCCGTCACGCCCAGCTGGTAGATGCAGCCCGGCTCCACCGTGAGTTTTTCATCGGTCACCGTGGCGGTGGCCTGCGTGTGCGTCTCGGCCGTGCCGGACAGGAACAGGCGCAGGTTGTTGCCGCTGATGTTGTCGGTGGTCAGCGATGCCTTGCGCGTGACTTCGATCAGGATCTCTTCGTCCTTCTCGCGCAAGCCGCCCTGGGAGCTGTAGTGCGGCGCTTTCTCACCCTCCACGCTCAGCGAGAACGAGGGGCAGTTGCCGAACTGACGACCGCCCAGGCGCTTGCCTGTGGCGTCGAACGGGTAAAAGACAAGGCGTCCACGCGGAATCTGGTATTCCTTCTTGACGCGGGGCAAGGCAGCCATGGTGCTCTCCTCGGATAGTGGGGTTGGGTGCTGGCCTCAGGCGTCCAGCGATTCGAAAACGGACACGGTGGTGAACTCCACCGCGTAGCCGACCAGGCCGGCGTCCACGAACTCGGCCTCGCGCACGCCGGCGGCGCGCAGCTCGGACCAGGCACGCCCGCCGGGCACCGCAGGCCGCCAGCCATGCAGGCAGCCCACCACTTCTTCCATGGCGGCATCCAGCTCGGCGGCGGCCGTGTCGCTGCGCCGATTCACCAGCACGCAGGACCAGCGCGGCTCCAGCTGGGCGGCCTCGCGCGAAACATCGCCCAGGCCCGCGCCGGACATGCGCACCTCGACGGCCGGGACCTGCGCGCGGTCGCACAGCTGCGACGCGCCGCGCACTTGCCAGGAGGCCAGTGCGCTGCGCCCGGCCAGACGCGACTTGATGATTTGTTCCAGCAGCAGCATGGCGGTCAGTTCAGAAAGACGATGGGAAACACGGCCCAGCCGCTGTCGTCCTGGACCACGGGGCCGCTGACCTGGCAGGGCTGGCCGCCCACCACCAGACCGGTGCTGCCCTCGGCGATGCCGGGGGCCTGCGCGGCGGGCATGGCGACGGTGTGGCGCTCGGCGGTGGCCGCATCGGCCAGAAAGCCTTCCAGCGGCGTGCGGTTGAACACCACGCCAAAGGGCTTGCCGCCCTGCCAGCTGGCCGTGGCGTTGGCCAGCAGCTGGCTCACGCCCTGGTTGATGAGCGCATCCACCTGCGCAAAAGGTGCAGTACTTGCCAGCATGCTCAGGCCTTGCGCCTGGCACGCTGCAGCATGCCGGGGCGGGTGCACATGAACAGCGGGTAGCTGCGCACCTCGGGGCGCACCCATTCCTGGCGGTCCTTGTCCGTCACCACCATGGCGTACACATCCTGGCCGGGCGTGTTGACGAACGGGAAGGACTCGGCCGGCGAGAAGCCGACGCGAAACGCATCCGGCGCACCCACGGGGAAGAACTGGCACTTGTCCGGGTGCACGGCCACGGTGCTGTTGTCGTCCGTGCCCCGGTAGTTGATGAACAGAATGTTGCCGTAGCGGAACGAGCCGAAGACCTGCCCCACATCGTTGCGCAGGTCGCGCGCCTCCTGCTGGTTGAGGTAGGTGCTGCGTGTTTCGGCGTTGCCGGTGAGGTCGTCGAAGAAGTTGTCGCCGCACAGGCCCACGGCATAGGTCTGGCCGGGCAGCCAGGCGCCATGGCTGGCGCGCATCATGGCGCGGATGACGGCGTTGCACTGTTTGCGGATCTCGCCGCCTTCGGCCGTGGCGTTGCCCAGGTCGAAGTTGATCTCGGCAGGCTGATCGATGCCGAACTCTTCATACCAGTTCACCAGGACGGAGCCGTCGGCATCCAGCACCTTGCCCTGCACCGCGCCCAGGCGCATGTGCTCGTGCGTCAGCTCCACGGCGGCGCGCAGGCCGGTCTTGCCGTTCATGATGTCGGCCAGCTCGTTTTGCACGGCCTGCAGCTCGCTGACGGAGCCGAAGGCGCGAATGTTCTGCACCGACGATGCATACAGCGTCTTGCCGCGCGCAATGCGCAGGGTGTCGAAGTGGCGCATGCGGCGGCCTTCGCCCTTGCCTTCTTCAATGGGCGCGCCGCGCGGGCTGGTCTTGATGAGGGACAGCACGCCGCCCTTTTCCTCGATCGCCACGGTGGTGGTGCGCGAGCGCTCGGTGGTGAAAATGCCCAGTTGCCCCAGCAGCTGCGGCGCATAGGGCGCGGCCTGGATGGCAGTGGACATCGAGGTCATGCTGAATGCCTCGTGCGCAAAGATATTGAGATCGGCCATATCGGTAGTCCTTTTTCTCGCGCGGCTTCAGCGCGCAACAATGCCCATGGCGGCCAGCTGGGCCAGGGCGGCGGTTTTCTGGGGTTCGGTCGTGCCTGCGGGCCAGGCCAGCGCATGGGCGGCCACTTCGGCGTCGCGGGCGGTAATCACGCCGGGCTTTTCAGCGGTGGTGGTGTCCACGGCAGCAAACAGCACGGCCACGGCGGTTTGACTGCCGTCGGGCGTGCCGCCTTCGCCGCTGCCATTGGCGGGGTCTACGGCTACGTATTTGCCGGTGGCGGTCACCTTGCCCAGCACAGCGCCAGGCAGCAGGTTTTGCCCCTGCGCGATAGTGACCACTTCGCGCGAGCGGGTGCCGTTGGCCTCGCTGACCAGATAGCAGGCCGTGCCGGGGCCGAGTTCTTGCACTTGCATGGTGTGTGCTCCTATGGGTGGGGGTTGCGTTACGGTGCGGTGCCAAAGGCCTTGCCCCAACCGGCTGCAGCCTGGGTGGCCGCCTGCGCGGAGCCGCCGGGGCCGGCCGCCTCGGCGCCCGAAACATTGGGGTTGCCCAGCGCGGCCATGGCCTGGGCAAACTGGTTGGTGGCAACGGCGGAGGCTGCAGGCGCTGCAGCGGCGGCTGCCGGTGCGGCATCGAGCACGCCGCGGGCCTGCTCGGCCGTCAGGCCGCCCGAGATGCAGCTTTGCGCCAGGGCCGGATTGGCTGCTGCATTGGCATGGCCCAGGATGGCAGTGACGCGGGCACGCTCGGCCTGGGCGCCTTCGGCGCGCGCGGCTTCCACGGACGCCTGCGCAGGCGCGGCAGCTACGGCAGGTGCCGTTGCGGACGGCGCGGTGGATGGCGCGGCCGGGGTTGCAGAAGCTGCGGGCTGGTTGTCCGCTTCGGTTGCGGTGCTGCTCATGAGTACTCCTTTCGGGACAGCGTTGCCGTGGGCTCTCTGCCCAGCAGCGGGATGGATCCGCGCACGGCGCGCGGACAGTTCGGTAATCACGGCATCGGCGGTGCCGATGCGGTCGGCCAGGCGTGCAGCCACGCCGGCCACGCCCCGGTACACGGCGGCGCGCGTGTCGCGCACGGCCTGCTCCTCCATGCCGCGGTGTTTGGCCACCGCCTGCACAAACATCTGATACAGGCCCTCGATGTCGGCCTGCAGGTGCTCGCGCACCGATGGAGGCAGGGGCTGGTAGGGGTTGCCGTCCACCTTGTGCTCGCCGGCAAAGATGTGGCTGACGTTGATGCCCTCGTTGGCCAGGGCGCGGCTGTAGTCCACATGGCGCATCACCACGCCGATGGAGCCCACGTAGGACGTGGTGGTCAGCACCACCTCGTCTGCCGCGCTGGCAGCCAGGTAGGCAGCGCTGGCCGCCATGCCGTCGGCCACGGCCACAACGGGCTTGCGCCCGCGTGCGGCATAGATGCGGTCTGCCAGCTCGAAGGCGCCCGACACCTCGCCGCCCGGACTGTCCAGCACCAGGGCAATGGCATGCACCTCGGGCTGGGCCAGGGCGTCTTCCATGTCGGCGGCCAGGTCGTTGTAGCCAATCAGCAGGCTGCTGTCGGCCTCCAGCCGGGTGCGGTGCACCAGGCCGCCCATGGCGCTGATGACGGCCACGCCCTCGTTCACGCGGTAGCCGCGCTCGGTGCGCTCGCCCTTGCGGGTGGTGAACATCTCGGCGGGCAGCGCCGCGCGCGGCGACACCTGGGCGGCGTCGATCTGCAGGCACTCCATGCCCAGCAGGCGCTGGCCCAGGCCGGCGATGATGGCGTCCAGCTTTTGCGGGTGCAGCAGCAACGGGGTGTTGAACAGGCGGTCGGCCAGATGCGGATAGGGTCTGCTCATCTGGCGGTTCATGGCGCGTCCTTTCGGGCGGGTGCGCCCTCTTCCTTGTCGCTGCCGTTGTCTGCGGTACTGGCGATCCAGGTGGTGGCTGCAGGCGCGGCAATGCCCAGCTCGGCACGGCGCTGCGCCTCCAGCTGCTGCTGATGCAGCACCTCTTCCCAGTCCAGACCCTGCTCTGCGCATTCCTGCTCCAGGGTGGAGACACCGATCTCCAGCCGCAGCTTGGCGGCCTGCACTTCCTTGACCGGGTCCACCCAGCCCTTGCCGCCGAACACAAAGCGGCAGCGGGTATAGGCATAGCGGTTGGCGTAAAAACCGGGCGCGTCGATCACGCCCGCGTTCACCGCCTCTTCCAGCCACAGCTCGTAAATGGGCTTGAGCCAGGTGGTGGTCAGCCAGCGGCGGCGGCCGTGAAAATAGCGCCATGCCTCCAGCAGCGCGGCGCGGGCGCTGCTGTAGTTCACGCGGCTGAAGTCTTTGGCAAACAGCTCGTACGGCAGGTTCATGCCTGCGGCAATGCGCCGCTCCACCGCCAGCATGAAAGCCTCGAACGCCACATTGGGCCGGCCCGGCGCAAACGACTGCAGCCGCGCGCCCACGGGCAGCGGAATCACCGCCCCGGCCTGCAGCCTGCCAATGCTGCGAGACTGCATGACGGACTCCTTCCACACATCGCGTGCCTGATCGCCGAACAGGGCCGAGGCGGCCTCCTGGCTCAGATCCGACTCCAGAAACGCCGCCACCAGCGAGTTGGCCAGGCTGGCCTGCAACTCGTTCTGGGCGTACTTGCCCGCCATGTGGAACTCGCGCATCACGGCGCTGACGATGGGCTTGCCCCGGCTCTGGCCCGTGCGCTCCTTGGCATGCAGGTGCACCACGCGGCGGCGGCCCCAGGGGGTAAAGGCGGGCACGCGCTCCCAGCGGTTCAGGTCCTGCGCCTCGTCGCCGCGCAGGTACAGCGCATCGCCAGGGTGCGCAGCGCGAAAGTGGTAAGCCACGGGCGCACCCTCGCCGTCCAGCTCCACACCACGGCGAATGCGGGCCATGCCCTCCAGGTACGGCGGCGTCTCCAGCCGGTCGGCCTCGATCACGCTCAGGCGCGTGGCCCAGGGGCTGTCGGGCCGGGGCAGCCATTTGGGAATGGCCACGGCATCGCCGTTCACCATCTCGCCGCCCAGGGCCAGCACCGTCAGGCCCAGCAAATCCAGCGTGCGGGCCGCGTCGCAATCGGTCGTGTCGGCCCAGCTGCGAAAGTGCGCCTCTACCTTGTTGCCCCACTCGCGGGCCTGCTCAGGCGTCCAGCCCAGCAGCCGGTAGTCGGGCACCGCCGACAGACGCAGCACCGCGCCCACCACGTTGTCGCGGTGGGTCTGCAGGCCGCCGGCCATCAGCCCGTCATTGCGGGCCAGGTCGCGGGCGCGGCTGGTCAGCGTGCCCAGCTCGGGCAGCAGGTCGGCATCGGCGCTGCCCGCCATGGGCTGCCAGTCGCTCAGGGCCAGGTCGGTATGCGATGCACCCTGGTAGGCCGACATGGCCGCCCCGCCCTTCAATGGCGCTGCGCCCAGCGACGCCGCAAACGACGTGCGGCTGCGGCTTTGGCGGCCTGGTTGGTTCTTGCGGCCCATGCTCACACCAGGTAGATGGGCTTGCGCACGGCCTGGCCGTTGCGCTGGGCCAGTTCGGCGTTGATGTCGTCAATGGCGCGGCGCAGCTGCGTCGTGTCGGCATTGAACTGCACGGAGCGCGCGCCCACGCCGTCGGTGCTGTGGCTGGCCTGCGTGGGGCCGGTCAGGCGCGCATCGATGGCGGCCAGGTAACTGTCTCGCCGGGCGGTGAGCTGTTCGGTGGTGAGGTGGCTGTAGAGACCCATGCGCCGATGGTCGGCGGGCAAGGCGGAACAATCCATGTGAAAGTTTCACAAAATTACTTCCGCCCTGTTGCGGGCTTATGCAGCAATGACATTAACAATCAAATTGATAGCAAAGTTAAGATACTCGAACACAAAAGCATCGAGAGGGGAAGATGGACGAGTACTACAAGCTAGCAGCCACTTACTTCAAGGAGTTTGAGCACAGATCAACCTTTCCTGGGCTGAAGACTTCGCACTGGTATCTTTGCCTGCTGTCCTTTAGCTGTTTTGTTTACTTTGCCTATCAAACCTTTATTGGTGAGCTACCGCCTAGCGAAAAGCCATATTGGCTGCTCTTTATTTCAGAAATTCTCTTTCTCGGCACTTGTTGGCATATAGGCATCTATCGCTTTAAACACACTGTCAGGACTACTTCTGAGGAAAGTGATCTCAAACCGATAGAGCGCCTCAACATCGCAAAACGCATAAGGCTTGAGCAGCTTTTCAATAGGCCATCTTGGCAATTTGCGGAAGTGGTTGAAGAGATCGCCAAGCTACGCAAGCTGGAAGCAACTTATCGCTCTGTCATAGACCAGAGCTTGGTGGAGTGGTTGGAAAGAGTTTTCAACCCCAAAGCACTTGCAGTGCTGCTGACCTTGGTGGCATCTGCGCTGACTTGGTTCATCAACTGGATCAGCAAAAGTGACAGCTTTAGCCTCACAGGGCTACTCAACGATCCCAGCAAACTTCAATTGCTCACCGCTATATCCATGCTAATCGCGGTGACAGTGTTCGCTATCGTTGCCACATACGTTGGCCTGTGGCAACTCTTCAGCATCATGCCGTTGATCATTTCCGCCGTGATTCCTGTACTTCGGAGTGACTACGTCATCCTCAACTACCTGATCCGCGACCTGATTCGATGCCAAACCATGGCCCCGCAGACTCCACTTATGCAAGAGCCAACGCCCCAAGCCCCCACACAGCACACTGCGCAACAAACTGGATCCCCTATCGATGGGAAAGCCTTCAGCGGCCTCGTGTACGCAGCACTGGCCATTCACACGGCATACACGGCTTGGCAGGCCAGCAAACATAGGCCACCGAAATAGACCTGCGCGCCAAGGAAAAAAGCCCCTGCCAGCCAACGCCAGCAGGGGCTTTTCATTGCATCAAAGAGTTCAAGCCAAATCGACCTCTAGCGCTTATCCATCAAGCGCTAGCAGCTATCAAAACCGATTACTTGAAGGTCATCATCAGCGTGCCAGGTGGCAGGCTGGGCGCGGGTTGTGCGGTTGGAAGGCTGGGCTTGGCTGCCCGCTTTTCGCGGTGCTGGGCCCGTTGGGTGAGGCGCTGGGTACAGGCCGTGGCCAGGGTGGCGAGCTGGGCGTCTGTGGCCGACAGGATCTCGCCGCTGGCAATGCGCTCGGGCAGCGCGTTGAAGGAGACGATCATCTGGTCGTCGCCAATGGGCTGGGCATGGGGCACGCTGGGCTGGCCTTCCCGGTCGTAGCCCAGGTTGAGCAGGTAGCGGGCGTGGCGCCAGTCGGTGTTGTCTGCGGCCATCACGGCGTCGAACACGGCCTGCGTGACCTGCGCTGCCGCCTGGGTCGCCAGACGCTGGGCAAGCTGAATGCGCTGCGGGTCTTGCGCGGGCTTTTGCAGCTCGGCCTCCATGCGGTTGAAGGCAGCAAGGTAGGCAACTTTCCACGCTGCAGCTTCCTTGCCGATGAACCCCATCACCAAGAACACAAAGCCATCGCGTGTGATGCGATAAGCGGGGTCTTTACGGGTACGACCCATGCCAAGGTCGGTGCTGATTTGTATCGGCACAAAGTTGCGCTGATAGAAATCAGCCTCCACCACACCACTCAAATTTCGGATGGCTCGCAGTACAGCCTTGTGCTGCTTTCCGAAGTGCGCAGCGATTTGGTTGCTGGTGGTGGTGACGATGCCGTCGTGAATCGAAAGCTCGGGGCGAGCAGATGCGGCAGTTACGGACGAACCAATGGTGATGTCAGCCATGACGGGCTCCTGTGCGACAAGTGTTTGAACCCATCGCCTCAGCCGCCAAGCAAAGGTGATGGACCGTGCAGGGTTGGCGGACCGGACACAGGACCGGCACACCCTCGCGGGTGTCCCCACACGGCCCACCGTAAAGCGGAGCCATGCGCGCGCAGGCATGCTCATAAAAGCAAAAAGCCGCAGACCATGAAGGATGGCGCGGCTGCTGCGCCTGTGTAGTTCCGGGCCGCCAAGCCCAGATCACGCTTACGGGCGTGATGCACGAATTCTACTTCAAAACAAACTACAGCTGCAATTCGTCTATGCATCCGAAAATCCTTGTCAAGGGAATTTCGCACCTAATCGCTGGGTAATGGAAATAAAATAACAAAAAGATACAAAATGTAATTAACCAATTTTGGTTAATTTACAAGAGGATCCAATGGAGTACGCAGCAGCACTGAAGGTTGGTCAGAATGATATTAAAGCTCTTGTTAATTTAGAAAATTCCAGAAGGGATAGATTCGCCCCTATTTTGATGATGCGTGGCAATGACAGAAGGTACATCGACAATTTTCTTCAAACGTGGGGACCAACCAGCTTTTATTTAGATACATCCAGATATAAAATTGACAAAGATGATTCGTTCTTGCTATCAAGCCAAGTCAACGATCCATCTAGTTCTTATAAAAACAAATTCGATTTTTATCAAAGCTGTAAAGCGATAAATAATTCATTGATACCTACCGTGGGTTGGAGCAAAACGGACCCAACAAGAGAAATAGTGCAATTTGCTTTAAATCTCGAGAAATCTTATGAGTGCATAGCAATACGATTTGATGCTGCAAATGATGGTGATCACGACATCAATATCGTCAGGAATATATTAAATTCAGTACAGAATCCTAAGAAATTTGACGTTATTATTGACTATGGAAAACAAATAAACTTAACGGTCGCACCATCAAATGCATCAGCGATTGTAAATGAACTAATAAAAATTTATGGTGTGCGAAAAGCAATCCTACTTAGCACATCCTTCCCAGAAGATAAACCGGCATCAGGAACGACCAGGTCCAAGCCTTGCAACGACCTAATCTGGCAGCTCCCATTTATCAAAGCAGAGAGAAAAGATAATCAGGATAGCCTTATTTACGGAGATTACGCAGCCACAAATCCGGACTCCGCTGTAGACTACATTCCTGGTATGCCAGTTATTCCTTTTGCAAACTATTTAGAGACTTATGATTGGTGGCAAGGTCGCAAAGGAAAAGACAAAGAATTTCCAAAATATGTTGAACTAGCCAACGACATTATCAATCTCCCCGGTTATCACGGAGACAATTTCTGCTGGGCGACTAAGGAAATATCTAGAATAGCAAAACTACCCGCAATACAAGGTGAAAAATATGGAAGTAACGGTAGCTGGAATGGTTACAAAGTAAACCAGCACATTTGCGCAATTCTTGATAACTTTAGCAAAATAAAAGCCGCCCCGGCAGGCACACAAGGCGGCGGTCAAGTAGACGATGATGAAGACGAATTTTAAGGAGCAGAATATCTTTCCTTAATCGCCTTAATCACATTACTTTTTAGTTCTTCAATAGGCACCGTTTCAGCGACTCGGTGCCTAACTTCTTTTATCAACTCTTTTCTTGATATTTTTATATCATTATTTTCACAAATAACATCCAACTCTTTTCGCCAAAGAAGGCCTGTTAAATCATACGAATTTATTTTATTATTTTGTGCCGCAGGCCTTAAAACAGCCATGGAATTATATTCATCAACGATTATTATTCCTACAGATTTAACCGACTCTTCCAGTGCACGCACGGCATGTTTTCGATGGCAACATAGCCAGACCTCGTCAAAAATTCGTAGATATGCGTCCATTTGATGAGACCAACGACTTAATGAATCAGCCTCAGATTTAACCTCGAAACCAGTTAATTTACCATTAGCATGCACTAAGTCAGCACGGCAAGTTTTATCAACAATACACATTTCATCAACAAAAACATCCGAGGGCGCATGTTGTTTTGCGCTAACTACCCAGGATTTGAGCTGTTGACGAATTTCTTCAGGACTTTGCATAACCTGCCAATTATAAGTTGGGCAACCTTCGGGTTGCTATCTGAAGACCGTATTTTTTGAAGACCACCTGTCTTCATTGGCGCTTGAAAGAACTGTTTGCACTTGCCGTAAGCTAACCCCAAAACTGGGTGCTAGCTGTCGGGCATTTCTCCCATCAAAGCCTACGCGTATCTCTTTTGCCACACCAGAGCAACCTTCGCGCCCTCGATCATCTAGCACCGTTACGTGATACCCCCTCCAAAATTTGCCTCACCCAACGCACACTGAGCCCGTACCTGGTTGCAAGCTCTCGCGCATTGCAGCCATCAAAACTGGCTCGTATCTCTTCTGCCACTCGTTCCCGGTCCAGAAACCGCTCTGTCGGCACATACACCTGCACCCCACCCAGCCGCTGCACATAGCGACGCACCAGTTCTTCCGTCAAATCCTCCACCCGCTCCACGCCATGGCATAGCGCGGCGGCGGCCAGTTCTTCGCGCAGCACGGCAATGGGGTCCAGCTTGTTGTGGCTGGATACCGAAGGGGTGGTGGTTGCGTCTTTGTTGTTCATTGTTTTGATAGCTGGTTGCGCTTGTGGTGCCTGCGTTTGCATTGGTTTTTATCAATAAAGGCTGATGGGGCTGAAAAGCTCTTCGTCCGCCAGCTGGCGCGACGGGCTGGACCGCGCTGGCGCGCGTGGCGGCGCGGGTTCTTCGCCCTGCGGCGGCTGCTGGGCGGCCTGGGCCTGGGCGGTGTTGAAGAGGTCTTGCGGGGGCTGTACGGTTTGCTCCAGCTGCAGCCAGCGGGCCTCTGGCCATTTGTGGATACCAAGGCACATGGCGGCGTGCAGAGAATAATTTCGACAATCGAGGCATTCATTCCGAGGCCTGCGCTTGACCCAGCGATACACGTCCTTGCCGTTGACCTTGACCAGCACGCGCTGCTCTGCGGTGAGCTGTTCGTACCATTCGCGCGGCAGTTCCTTGCTGGTGTGTACGTAGCCGGGGCCGGGTTTGTCGATGGCGAGCTGGCCCAGCAGCAGGTCTTTGGCGCTGTCCACGCCTACCAGCCAGAGCTTGATGCCGTGCGATATCTTGCGGCCGCGGTAGTTGACTTCTTGCAGGCTGCTGGGGCCGACGATGTTGCGGTTGTCGTTGTTGTCGCCCTTGATGGCGCGCAGGCCGGCAAGCTGCCCTTGCGCGCTGCGCACCCAGTTGTAGACGGCCTGGGTCTGGTCGGACGAGTCGATGCTGATGGCACTGAGGCCCAGACTGCCGCCGTGCCAGGCCTGCACGTAGCGCTGCTGCAGGTATTGGGTGACGGGCTCCCAGTCGGCCTCGCTGGCCGGGTTGCCCTGGATGACCTGGTGGGCAATGGCCCAGCTTTCCAGCCCACGGCCCCAGGCCCAGATGGCGATCTCCCAGCGGTCGCGCTGCACGTCGACCCCGGCGGTAAGCAGCAGCGCGCCGGCGGGCACGCGGCCCAGGGGGTAGTCTTCGGCCCGGGCCTGCAGGGCGTGTTCGTCGCTGCTGTCGCCCTTGAGCTCCCAGGTTTCGCCCAGGGTTTCGTTGGTGAAGCCGGTCATGGGCGCCACGTCGCCGGCCTGCAGTGCGCGATGCGCCTTTTCAAATTCATCGACGATGCTGACCCAGGTGCGCTGGGGGCTGTAGGCGGCCCAGACATGCACGCCCAGGGTGCGCGGCGGGCGGCAGGGCTGGCCTGCAGCATCGCGCCAGATGCGGTCTGCGCCGTAGCGGCGGCCGGTCTTTTTGCAGACCCAGGTGCCGGTGAGCGGCCAGCCGCCGGGCAGGTAGTCGGCCTGGGTGATGCTCTCCAGGCAATGCGGGCAGACGTGGCGCACGCTGGCGGGCTGGCCTTTGACCCATTTGAAGCCGTAGGGCAGCTCTTTGCTGCCCCAGACGAGCGGGTGCTCCGCGCCGCAGCGCGGGCATTCGATGTGGTACTGGACGTAGGCGTCGGATTCTTCGCAGGCGCGCTCCACATGGCACATGCCTTTGACGCGGGGCGTGCTGCCGCCGACAAACTTCGGGTATGGCGCGCCCTCCAGTCGGCCTTTGGCCAGGCTACCGGGGTCGCCGGATTTCTCGATGCTCTGGTCGAAGGCGCTCCATTCGTCGAGGATGGAGACGGCCACGGTGATGCGGCGGTAGGCCCGCGCGGCCTTGCCGCCCAGCAGGTGCAGCACGCTGTCGCGAAAGGGCTTGTATTTGATGGTGTCCTCCACCCCCTTGCCCTGGCGGCGCGCAGCCTGCACGGCGGCCACGCCGTCGAGCACTGGCTCGATCTCGCTCTTGACGTAGCTGTCGCGGTCGTCGTCGGTAGGCTGCCACAGCGCCTGTTTGCGGCGGCGGTGGGCGATGTTGTAGGCGACGAAGGCGGTGATCATCTTGGTATAGCCCACGCGCTTGCTCTTTTTGACGGCCAGCTCTTCGATGCGGTCGTCGCTCATGAAGTCGAGAATGCCGAGCTGGAAGGGCCAGCCGACCCAGCCGCCCTTCTGGTGGCTGGATTCGCCCGCCAGCAGAAAGTGCTCTGCCGCCCATTCGCTGAGGGTTTGCGGCGCATCGGCCCGCAGGCTGGACAGGCCCAGCGCATTGGCGGCCTGGATGGCGGCCAAGGCCTCGGGGCTGAGGGGTGCACTCATGCGGCGTCGCCCTCCTCTGCGCTGCCTGCTCTGATATCCAATGCGGCGGTCTCGTCTGCATCGAGCTGCGCCATGGCTTCGACCTCTTTGTTGACCAGCTGGGAGGTGGAGCGGATCCATTCGTTGCGCGCGTCGGCCATGATGCGCAGCACGATCAGCAGCACCTCTTGCGGCAGGTCCGGGCAGGCCTTGCGCACCTGGCCCTCAAACTGGTCCATGCGATCGACGATGGCCGAGCTGGCCAGCCCGAGCACGTCGGCCAGGATGCCGATGGGCGCGTACTCGCCACGGGCGACGGCGTTCTTCAGCTCCTGCGCCTCGCGCTGGGCCTTGGCCAGGCCGGCGCGTTCTTGCACCAGGTCGAGGCCCAGGGTCTCGCCGATCCGGCCCGCGGCCTGGTCGCGCAGGTGCTCGCAGTAGCCCACCAGCCAGGCGTGGACGTTTTCACCACGGGTCAACACGCCCTCGCTCACGCGCTTGCTGATGCTGGCTTCGCTGACACCCACCATCTGCGCAAACTCTGCTTGCGAAACGATAGCATTCAAATAAGGCAGAACCTTCACTTAACCCCCTTAGAAAACTCACAAAACAGTCCGACAACGCGGCTCGAATTACCCGCTTCAGAGGCTCGGCGGAAGGACCCGCGATCCTCGATCTGCCTATTTTTTGCGCAGCACATCAAACCTTCACCTCCAGGCCCAGGGCCACGCGGGCCGACTTGCCGGCGTAGTACGAGATGCTGGTGTCGCCACCCTCCATGCGGGCCACGATGCGGCGTGCCCAATCCTTGCCGTCATTGCGCTCCTTCAGGTTGACCTTCACAGGCGGCGCGGCCACTGGCGCGGGCAAGGCAGGCAGGCCCTGCTGCTGGGCATAGGTCTGACGCGGCATGGCGGCATCGCACATCAGCTCGAACTGCGGCAGGTTGGGCGGGAAGTCGGGGTGCTCTGCTGCCAGGCGGGCGGCCGCGGCCTCCAGCACATCGGCAGGAAAGCGACCCAGGCGCGCCTGCCAGACGTTCATGGCCGCACGGATGCCCTTGTCGTGACCCTGCCCGTCCTTCAGGCCCGTGGCGAACTTGCCGAGGAACAGGCTGCCGTAGCTGCCCTGCAGCAGAACGAAAAGCTTGCGCACCACCGTGCTGACCTGCGGCCCATCTGCCGGATCCGCGGCGCGTGCCTGCGCTTGCTGGATCGCTTCAGCCGTCAACGTCGCCACGTCATGCATCCCAAACCCCGTCGAAGATCGTTGCGGCCGCAGCTGCGTGCTTGTTCGCATTGAACGCCGGCGCACGACCACCCGCCGGCGCTGCAGCAGGCCTGAGCCATGCGGCCTGCAGCCCTTGCGAGCCGCGTATGCACCACAGCTGCAGAAAGGCCTCCAGCGTCATGCCGGCCTTTGCCGCCTCTGCCTTGGCGCCCTTCAGCACGGTCTCCGTCACCGGTGCCCGTTTGACCTTGCGCAGCTGCAGCCAGTCGGCCCAGGTCTGGTCGGTCACGTCATCCGGTTGGGCAACAGGTCCTGCGCGCTCGAGCGCAGGTGTGCTGGTTCTTTGATGGTTCCTATGACGGTTCAATGATGATTTGGGTGCGCCTGGTTCACCCCTGGGGTGCGCCTGGTGCGGGGGTACAGGTGCGCCTGGTTCACCCCCTGGTGCGCCTGATGCGGGGGGTGCGCTATCTGCGGGGGGTGCGCCATCTGCACCACCTGCCTTGCTCCGGCTGCGACCGACAGGCGCCTTGGTCGGGTCGAAACTGCCCGGCGTGATGGTGTAGCTGGTGCTGGCATTCAGGCGATATTCCCGAAAGACCAGACCGACCTTCTGCAGCCACGACAGCGCCTCTTGCACGGCCCGCTCCGACAGGCAGGTACGCCGGGCAATGGTGCCGATGCCGGGCCAGCACACGCCGTCGTCGTTGGACTGGTCTGCCAGCGATATCAGAACCGCCTTTTGCGCAGCAGACATGCCCTGCAGCGGCCAGCAGGCCGACATGATGATGGTGCTCATACTTCTCTCCCGATCAGGCCAAGGCCGTTTGTCGCGCCTTGCAGCGCACAGGCATCACGTCACGCTGGCGCGGCGACAGGCTGCAGCGGCGCGCGGTGCCCTCCTCCAGCCGTCCGGCAGCCAGCAAGGCATTGACGGTGCTGGCCACGCTGCACAGCTCCAGCCACTCGCCCGTCTGGGTGTTGTGGTAATCGCGCAGCTCGCGCCGGCTCATGTCGCGCACGCCGTGCTGGTGGGCATGGCGCAGCGACTCGTAAAGGCGCTCGTGCAAACGGCGGCGCGTTTCGTTGCCCAGAGCGGCAAACGCCTCGGCGCTGGTGTCGCGCCCAGTCACTACGGGTTGGGATGGCTGCATGGTCAAACCTCCTGATATCTGCACAGGCGGCTGCACGCCTGCGCTCAAATTCGTTGCCGGGTTCATGGAAGTCATACGCCTGCGGCCTCGCGCAAGCGGTAGCGGATACGGCGCTCCAGATAGGCTGTGGCGTCAGCACGCTTGGCCACCTTGTCCATGTCAAAGCGCGGCTGGTAACCCCGGCCCGGCCGTACAAACATCAGCACCGGGCGCACATCGGCGCCGCCCGTGCCGCTGGCCGCCCAGATGCCAGGGGCCAGGTGCGCCGTGCGCTCGTCCTGCTCGCCCTTCTGGGTGATGCGAGGCCCGCCACGTGTCTTGCCATAGGCCACGAAATAGCGGCGGCCCGCCAGCTTCTTCGTGCCGCGGTGCACGCGCAGATAGCCCTTGGCGCTCATGTTGGCCTTGTAGCCTTGCTCTCCAAACGCCTGGAAGTAGCTGATCAGCTGCACCAGAAACGACCCGCGCAGGTTGCCCTTGCCGTCATCGCTGCCGGGGTAAGGGCCGCCTCTGGCCTCATCGGGTATCGCCGTCTGATATCCGGCAGGCAGGATGCCCGCACGCTTCAGTGCCACCTCGCTGCGCTTGTCACGCCGGCGGCCGCCCCAGGCCTGGGCATCCAGAATCTTTTGCGGATCGATCCCCTTGCCGCCCATATAGGTCGGCTCGATCGTCACGCTCAGCCTGGCGGCCGTGGCCATGCGCACAAACGGGCTACGCAGGATGTAATCCGTAGGCCGGTCGAACACCGCGCGCATCTCGTCCTGCATCGCACGGCGGATCTCGAAGCCCGTATCGTTCAACGCCTTGGCATAGGCCTTGGCGGCCTGTGCGCCCGTCAGGCCGTGAATCTGCCGCAGCAGCTCCGCCTGGTTCAGCACCCGTGCGCTCAGCTGGATATGCATATCAGCCCTCCTCCACCGGCGCCGGCACGCGCGCTGCCGCCGTGGCCAGCAACTGGTTCAAGGCCGATATCAGCTCGTTGTAGCGGTACTGCAGCCGCTTGATCTCGTTTCGGCTCACCATGGCCTTGCCGCCGCGAAAGGCGTCTGCCGCTGCGGACGTGAACTCGCCCACCTCCTGCTGCAAGGCCACAAACGCCTCCACCGGGTCGCCCGCGGCCTGGTCCGGCAGCGCGGGCACGCAGGTGTAGCCCAGGGCCGCCGCCATGGCATGCAGAATTGCCGGGTTGCCTGACATCACCTGCAGCGCCACAGACTCGCGCAGCGTCAGGTGATGCGTCGTGTTGTTCGGGTTCAGCTTGTTCTGCAGCGTATTGGCGCTCACGCCCATGCGCTCGGCCAGCACGCGCACGCCGCCGGGGTGGTTGTGTGCGATCAGGTATGCCGCATCCGTCACATCGGCCGGCATCCGCATGTCGTTTGGGCGGTCTGCTTCGCCATTGTTTGCGTGGGGAGGGAAAGAGACACTGCTTCTCATGACCACACCTCACTTCTCAGGCGCATCGCTGACGGCCGCTGTACAGACAGCCAGGCAGACCCCCGTCGTCCCCACACCCGAGTGGGCCCACGCCATGGAGCTGCTGCTGCAGCAAATCGTCTTCGTCCTCGACGTCGAAGGCCGCGACAGCTTCACCACCCGCAAAGTCGCCCGTTGGAACAACCAGTGCATCCACGAAATGCTGCGCACCGGCAGCGTGCCCCTGCCCGTGATCGAAGAGCTCCAGCGTGTGGCGGTGCGGGTGCTGACGTGATGGCGTGTGCTGGCATCATTAAAGGTACGAGCCACTCCCAGAGCGAAAGCCTCAACCATGAAGAGCCCCCCTCTGCAACGCATCCACCAACTGTGTGATGACCTCACGCATGTCATCACCAACAACTACCCAGGCAAAAACGCTAGCGCTCTCTTGCAAGTGCGCCAGATGTGCTTCGAACTTCGGAGTCTTTGCCCGGCAGGGGAGATCGCCCAATACACGGACAAACTGGAACGCGCCGCGCGCAACTACTTCAGCGGAAACCTGTTGACCAAAAGCCCTTCCACCAGTAACCAGCAAGATAAGCAAACGGCGGCCTACTCCATGCCGCAGCGCATCCGGGAACATGTCAACCACATGCATGCAGAAGGAAGACGGGAGTGACATCCTCACGCCCCTTCCCACCATTCATAGCCCGGTGGGGCCCACCTCAACGCAGCGGCCAACCTCTCAGGCCATGGCTGACCGGCTTCTGGCAAGCGCCCAGCCATCATCCGAAGCAGTTCGCCCACCTCTGCGCGGCTAAACGCATAGGTCAGCTTGCGTTTGCCCACTCGAAGCGTCAGACGCATGAAGCCATCACGCACCTGGTCAACAAAATCGCTTGTCTCAAGGCAAAAGGCCAGCTCTCTGCGCTGCGCTCGCCATTGCCGAACCCACATGTGGTGATAGCGGTGGACCGCAACTGGGCGAGTGTGACGTGCAGCAAATTTGCGACGCCGGCGAGAGATGCGCTTAGTCATGAGATTCCCGCTCCACCACTTCGGGCACTTGCCGTGGTTGCGCCTGCTTCATGCAGATTTCCGGCGGCGCGAAGTGATCAGGCCAGAAGCGATGCAGCGCACCAGCCTTCACCAGAACAGTCGACATGAACATGCTCAACGAGAAAATGATCCATAAAAGACGTTCACCAGAGTTCACAGACACCTACCTTCGTTTGTTGAGCGGCCAAGCGCCGATATGAGAAGACTGGAAAGCACAGCCCAAATCACCTTGACCAGACGGGTCGAAAAAGGATCAGCACATGAATCAGTCATTGAAAGAGGCCCTCACCATCTGCGACGAAATCGAGGAACTGCTGGCCAACGCTATGCCCGCGCCAGATACGCAGAAACTGGATCGCATCAGGTTTTTGGCAGGTCAGTTGGGCGGGCACGACAGCTACATCACCGATCAGGCCAACAAACTGCGCAGTCGCGCCGCCATTTACTTCAGCGCCCGCAGGCACCAGAGCCAGCAAGGCGGCGCCGATGGCCTCATGCGCGAGATGCGCTACAGCCTGCTCAACGCAATTCGCAACCAGGTCAGCGCGCTTCAAGCCGGTATGGACTAGCGACATGGCCGTCTACCTCTCTGCATCCGGCACAACAGGGGGCGAAATGCCTCTGCCGCGCTCATACGCCAGCAGCAGCGCCTGCCCGGGTGTCTTGGCCTCGTCAGAGTTCCAGCTCACCCAGGCCAGCATCCAGATCAAAAAGTCCACCTCGCTGCTGGTGAAAGTCCGCTGCACCACCTTGCGCCCGGATCGCAGCCGCAAAACCATGAAACGACGCCCATCCGATGGCAAAACTTCGAAGCCTCTGGGCGCAGCGAGCTTGCGACGCCGGCGAGAGATGCGCTTAGCCATGAGCAGTCTCCTGGCCGGCTTGCGGCAGAGCGACTGACTTTGCGAACGGCGGCGGCAAGCCCTCGACATTCCGACGAGTCCATGCAGCAAGAACGCGGTCTGCAACCTTGTCGCTGAGAACCTCAGGCCACTTGTCGACGGCTTGGTAAGACACACCCAAAGCGGCCGCCACTTCTCTGGTGGAGCCACCCAGCATTTCTATGGCCTCTGTTTTACGGATCATCATGCCTCAAGTTTAACCTTAGTTAAAACATGAAAGCAACCATAGTTAGTATTGATTCCGCCATGATTTCAACCATGGTTGATTACAAAGAACGCCTGGAGAAGGCAATGAAAGCTGCCGGTGTAGACATCACAGAGCTTGCGAGGTCTGTTGGCGTCTCCTATCAGGCTGCGCGCAAAGTCCTTGAAGGCGAGAGCAAGGCATTCACCGCCGAAAACAATGCCAAGGCCGCCGCACGTCTGAATGTGGCGTCGGACTGGCTGGCAACGGGCATGGGTGACATGGCTCGCAACGCCAACAGCATTGTTTTTTCAGAGGAAAACGAAGATTTGGTGCGCATCCCCCTGCTGGCCAACAGCGGCAGCATGGGCAAAGGCAATGACACGCTCGATGCGGACTATGTGGTGGGCGACCTGGCCCTCTCCGCACACTGGATCAACCAGTACATCAAGCCCGGCAATATCCGGGAGCTGAAGTTCATCCACGCCCAAGGCGAAAGCATGTCGCCCACCTTCAGCGACGGCGATGTGCTGCTGGTCGATGTAGGCTCGCGCGACCCTGCCAGCCATGAAGGCGTCTATGTGCTGGACGTGCATGGCCAGACCTTTATCAAGCGCGTACGCATGCGTATGAGCGGCTCACTGGAGGTCAGCTCGGACAATCCCAACATCAAGACCGTCGACGAGCTGAATGGCGATCATCAGGTTCGCGTGTTGGGCAGAGTTGTGTGGGCATGGAATGGACAGAAGCTGTAACTCAACCAAGCGGCTGCGCCTTTTCCAACTAAATTTCTGATTCCGGCCATAGACTGTAGTTCCCAACATGTCAGGTCGTGATCTACGCACTTAGTCTAAAAGTAAATGCGACTTATCGCACAATGATGAACCGTTATATTGATTTTGGAGAAGAAATTGTCTGTCCTAGAAATAGAGATTAATCTTTCAGTATCTGGAGCCACCGCAGTTCTCTATTCAGGATTTGTAAAGACAAGATCTTCTGGAAACCATGCAGATAAAATCTTCATCACAAATAAGAAGATACTGATAAATTGCGTTAGATCGTCTATTGGACCTGATCCTTTAAAATCCCACAATAGCACCTTTCACAAAATTATTGTAAAAGGTCTTGCACTTTATTTTTTATTAACGTGCAAGCCTGCAAAAATCAAGAATCTCATACTTCGTCGTTTTGGATCAAACGATAAATTTATTTCTGAATTGACTGTTCCTTCAGCGGATATTGCCCAGACGACCCACGCAAGCGCCAATCTTTCAGCAGTAAGCAAAATCGATCCACTCAAGGCTATTTTATTACTTGAAGAAACCCCGGTGGCGCGATCAGTTCTTTATGCAACTACCCATTTGATTAAGGCAAATGACGCAAGGAATGTTTTCGATCGCTTTGATCGACTATGGAGAGCCTTTAACTCGCTTTACAGAGCCTACAGCGGAAAGACCACTGACACTGACTGCCATATTTTCTTGGCAAATGATATTCGACAAAACCCAGCATCATACCCTTTAGCCATCGCTTCAATATCCGGCTTAACATCTGCAATGATTCGCACAAAGGTCCGGTGGATCTTAATGCTGCAAAATAATTACCCGACGGCAAAAAGAACAAAATCGTTGAAAGAGTCAATCTTACGGACTAAAGATAGCAGAATACTGACAATTTATCGGGACACTCTGACCGTTAGGGAAAAATTTCTTAAAGCAGAAAAACACTATACCGCTGTCGACTCACACATTAAAACAGAGCTAGCCGCTCCATCCATCAATAACAGTGATGTGGTTGTGACGTTGTGCATAAAGTACATGTATTACGTCCGAAATAAAATAGCTCATGCTGAAAGAGCTGATCATGGATTTTCATTCCTGCTCGATCATGCAGAGCAAAAAGAATTGGACTGGTTGAATCCAATGCTTGAGGCTTTGGTGATTGATCTTATAAATATAAGTGACCAGTTTTAAATTATCAGTCTTTAATATTGAATTAATACTTTTAAGAGACTGCTCTATCCCTTCGATGATCCGGGCGAAATCTACTCGCTTTACATATCAGCGCCACACAGTTGAAAACGTTAATTTCCTTTGACCCGATGAGTGGCTAGCATAGGGAGCGGTGGCGCTGAATTCCAAAAATTCGAGAGCATTCTGGGCGACTTTGGTTACGAAGTTGCGGCACAGATTGCTGCAGGTCGAAACAAGTCCTTAGCCCAAGCCCGCAACAGCGGGCTTTTTTGCACCCTCTTCTTGAATTGAAGAAAACTTCACAAAGAAATTTAACCATGGTTGACACAAATAATTTAACTATGGTTAAATTCATCCATCGCAGCAACCACCACCCCAACACAGGGCCAATGCCACCAACGCCAACGCGAACTGGCTTCAGGGGTACAGCAGGTTGCAGACGCGATGGGCGCACGGCATCGGCCGGGTCAGGCCCGGTCTTTCAAAAGTCGTATGCCTATGTCGTTCGCTCCACCCACGCGGAGCGTCCCCGGGCTTCATCGCATCAGCGGGCATGGCCGCTGCTCTGCGCGGCATCCCCGCCGTATCCAGCCGCCAAAGGGCGTACACGGTCAAAAGGGTGAGGCGAATGCGGCCAAGAGCAAGAACGGCAACGCCGGTTGGAATCCCGGCACCGCCCGCCCCGAGCGCATCGGGGCCAGACCAGAGCGCCTTGCACCAGGGCGCTGCGGTTTGAACGGTTTTCGCCGAGCCGGAGGCATCTCCTCCCTCCACTTCACTTCCTCTGGCACGCCTGCAAAGGCATCGGCTCTTTCTTCTATGGAGCAGGCTGAATCTAGAAGCCTGTAAATAGGTCGTCTGTCGTGTCATCCCACACCGACACAGCCACATCGGTACGGCCCTGCTTAGGGTCGAACTTCAGCTCTGCAATTTTCACGCTGACAGGTTTGCCGTGCATTTCCGCAAACACTTTTTCCAAGGCCATCTCAATCGTTTCGGCTGACACATTTTTCAAAGGTACTGACATGAACGACTCCATTTTTCTTGCATTGCACTGGGCAGCCGAAATCTACGGCCGCGCCCCATTGTCGAGGCGGGCCGCAGCCTTGCACTACAAGGCCTCGGGCATCGACGACGAGAAAGCCTTCAAGCAGCGGCTGCTGGAACTCATCCAGACCAGCCCGACCTTTCCGCTACCGGCAGATTTCCGCACGGAGCAGGCCCGAGAGCCGGCCGCCACCGGCACGGCTGCCGGCACCTGACGCGCAGCACCGCACACACACCCCGAGCCCACCAGCCAGCGCTGCGTGGGCTTTTTCTTTTTGCCATTCACCGGAGACCTCCCATGCAAGCAGCCCGCATCACCATGCCCAGCGTGCCCTGCACCAGCAAGGCGTTCCAGTACAGCAATGCCGTCAGCACCGACGTGGCCGCCACTTTTGCCAGGGCGCGCGAACAGCTGGCCGCCCAGGCGGCGCTGCAGGCCCCGGCGCCTCGCCCGCCCCGCCAGCGTCCGGCTTTGATGCCCGTGCGCCGCGTGCGTGCCGGCACGGCCGGCCACCTCACCCTGCCCCTGTTCTGACGAGGCCGCGCCATGCATACCTTTGTTCTCACCTGCGGCGCCGTGTCCATCCTGCACCGCGCGCGCTCCATGGCCGAGGCCTTCGACCACGGCTTTGCCGAGCTGGGCCACCTGGGCAAGGCCATCAGCTGCATCTGCCAGCGCGGGGCATGCCGATGACGAAATACCGCCTTGTCACCGCAGCAGCCGTCGCCGCGTGGTTGCTGATTGCGGGCTTCTGCATCGCCCTGGCCTGGATCCACCTCGAGGCCGCCGCGCCCCTGATTCCATGACGCCCCACGACACCGTGCTGCACGAGCTGCAGCACCGCGACCGCCAGCGCAGCCGCCTGCTGCGCGCTATGGAAAGCAAAGCGGCTACCGCCAGCCCGGCAAAGCTATCGGCATCAAACTACTTTCAAACGCAGCTGGAGCGGGCGCAGCGCGCTCACAAATTCATGGCCAGAAAGCATGAATTTATACATAGATGAATCAAAAATAGACTTTTAACAACATCTATGCATCAAACATGAATGCGGGCAACAGTGGAGCCGGCTGTTGTCGCACACGAACAAATGCTTCAGAGACAAAAATGATTCATAGATTTACATGTTTCTGTCAAAACACTAATATCTATGCATGCCACGCCAGAACACACCGCCCGCAGACTACCCGCAAGCCGTGCTCCAGCAGATCGAGCAGCTTGCGCAGAACATCGTCATCGCCCGCAAACGGCGTGGCGAGTCGCAGGCGCAGTGGGCCAGGAAGCTGGGCATCTCGCAGCCCACCATGGCCCGCATCGAGCGCGGCGACCCGTCCGTCGCCATGGCCTCGTACGTGATGTGCATGTGGCTGATCAATCAGGCCGGCGGGCTGGCCGATCTGATCGCGCCGCAGAACGACCATGCGGCGCTGGAGAAGGAAGTGGCCAAAGTGCGAATCAAGCGCAAGCGTGCTGCCAGGCCGGCTCATGTAGCCCGGCCAGCGCCCCTTGCACCGGTTGCATTGGGAAAGCCGCAGGCTTCGATATCCGCCCGATCCAGCACCTCGCCCGTAGCGGCCGGCCTTGCCGCCCTTCTGGCTGGCTCGAAGCCCGATAAAAAATGACCCGCCCCGCCATCCCCGCCGTCTCGCCACGCACCTATGTGCCGCAAGATCAGCTCTATGTGTGGGCCATGGTCAACCCTGCGGCGCCCACGCTGGTGGGCGAGGTCAGCCTCTCGCAGCTGGTGGCGGACTGCGCCACTTTTACCTACACGCCGGACTGGTGGAACTTTGCGCTCAGCGAAGACATGCCCATCGTCCAGGGGCAAATTTTCAGCACCGGCGAGAAGAACACCGCCCCCGGCGCGATCGACGACGCGCGCCCAGACCGCTGGGGCGAGCGCATCATCCGCCACATCGACCGGCCTGCCCGCCTGTCCATTCTGGAAATGCTGCTCTTCGCGGGCGACGACCGTTTTGGCGCGCTGGGCGTGTCCACCTCGGCAGAGCAATACATCCCCCGCTACCTGGGGCCCTATCCCCAACTGAAGGATCTGGCACAGCTCGCCGCTGCGGTGGAAGACGTGCAGACCCAGGCCCCGATCACCGCAGAGATACAACGCCTCATCCAACCCGGCGTCACCCTCGGCGGCGCGCGGCCCAAGGCATTGCTGCAGACGGACAACGCCCCCTGCGTCATCAAGTTCAGCGAACTGGACGACCCCGTGGACACCCCGCTCATCGAGCACGCCACCATGACGCTGGCTGCCCAGGCCGGCATGTACGTGGCCGACACCGCCGTGCTGCCACTGCCGCCACGCTACGGCAAGGCACGGCACGCCCTCACCATCGAGCGGTTCGACCGCCTGGGCCCCTACCGCGTGCACTGCCAGTCCGCCCACACCGCCCTGCGCGCTGCCGGCCTGGAACAAAGCTACGGCAATCTGGCCACCATCCTGCTGCGGCTGGGCCACCCGGACCGGCAGGCCGCCATGCGCGAGGAACTGTTCAAACGCATGGTCTTCAACATCCTCATGGACAACACCGACGACCACGAGCGCAACCACAGCATCAGCCTCAATCTGGCAGACGGCTACTACGACCTCACGCCCGCCTACGACGTGGTGCCCAGCCTGCAAAACCTGGGCTATCAGGCGCTCGTCGTGGGCACCGCAGGCTCCGAATCCAGCCTGGAAAACGCGCTCACCCAGATCAACGAATACGGCATCAAAATGCCCCGCGCCATCGATCTGATACGGCAAGTGGCCGCCACCGTCGATCGCTGGGCCGCGCACTTCACCGCCCTGGGCGTCAGCCCGTCCGACATGGAGCTGCTCGCCGCCAGCATCGACCGCGATGCGCTCAGATCGCAGAGGCAGGCCTTTTTGTAAAAGGCATTCCTCTCACCCAAACAAAAGCCCGCAAGGTTCCAAACCCGGCGGGCTTTTTTTCATCACCAAGGAGTCTTGATGACCGACACCTCAGACCGTGACGCACTGGTGCGGCTGGCCGGCGAGCAGGCACTGCTTTCCAGAGACCTACGCAACCTCAACGCCGATCAACAGCGCGACCTGCTGGCCCTGCGCAACCTGCCCACCGAGATGGTGCTGCATGCCGACTGGCATGCCAAAGGTACAGCCTTGCTGGCCAGGCTGACGGGCATAAACACTGCCGGGGAAAAACCATGCTTATGCATGAGTGCTTTGTCTCGTTTGCCTTTTCCCTTTCATCCAGCGTTTGCGTCGAACAATTAAGTCCTGCACACGGCTATCTTTGCTAAGCCAAAAGAATTCCGATATCAATATCGGTGCAGTAACAATAATGACAAAAGCCAAGCTCTTACCACTAATTCCTGAATATGGATTCAGAACCAGTATCACAAATCCCGCCGAAACAAACATCACAAAGACATTGAAGGCGGCCTGAGCAGAAAACATTTCTCTCTGAATCAGCAAGTCATCACGCCTTTTTTCTTTCACCTTCTTCAAGTACCGTGCACGCGTAGTGCGAAATAGCCTCTTAGAAGTTTTAAAAAAATACTTCCAAAATTTTGCCAAAATAATTATCAGCAAAGGAGGAAATATGCTTGTAAACCACCAAGATACATCTGTTAAATTATTCAGGATACTTTGCATGGCTCATTAAATTTATTCTGATGCAGCTTCACGTCGCACTCGAACCTCTTCAATCTGATTTGGCAAAGTGTACAAATAGGTGAGCAGGAAATAAGTCAGATGATGCATTTGCTCTGCCATATCCTCCGTCGCGTCATCATCGCCATGCAATGCCTCGTTTCCATCCAGACGCAACTCATGGGCCCATGTCTGAAGAGCTGGGGTAATTCGATGCTCAGCCGCCAGCTTGTCGATACGCTTTTCCAGCTTCCATGCTTCGACATCAGGAGCGAACTCCTTTAACGCCAGTTCCATGCAACGGCGATAACTACCACAGGCTGCATTCCATAGCTGTGCACGCCGTGATTTCGCGGCTTCTATAAAGCTACGAGCAACCTTATCCGGAACGCCCTGAGGTACTTCAGGCTCTTGCGGTTTAGGCCATATACCAATGGCTCTGAAATCACGTTCCTGCAAAAGATTTCCGGGCATTTCAACCAGCCTGTCCCCCATGTGCGGCGGAGCAAAAAGGGTTGCCAGCACAGGTCCATCACAGCCCGAACAAAGCGCCATCACGGAGGACTGTCCTGGAATCAGATGTCCGACCGACTTCATCACTTTGAAGGTCATTTTTTCCGCCCCGCAATGCGGGCACTGTATTACCAAAACCGACATGAACACCCTCTCTTCTATCGTGATTGATGACAACGCCATTTCGACTGTGCTGAATTCTGATGGCGGATTCAAATTGCAGCAACTGGTGGACTTGTACCGTACGTCCCCAGACAGAGATGCTTTTGTCTGTACACTTTGCACAAGATTATTACTAGAGAAATCATTAAATATAATAAACTCCAAATCTAATGATTAGTTCCCTTAACCTTTATTACCCTTAGCCTCTCTTTCAATCTCCGGCAAGAAAGTAACATTCTGGAACTTTAAGCAGCGCTTAAGATATTTTTCTTTTTCGCTGAAAAAATATTCATGCGCATCATTTAATTTCTCTGACTTCTTATATATAGCGCCTCTAAATCTATCAGAGAATTTTGAAATCTGAACCCCGTAAAATGCTATCCGCTGAAGTTCAAAGACATAACATTCCTCAACCTCAGCCCAGTACTCGAAAGCTGCATAAATAAAGTCAGAGCTATATTTGAAGTTCTGTCCTATAAGGAGAATTTCCGTTCTAAAACCAATGGGCAATAGCTTTAAGTTAACTTCTTTTGGCTCTTCAATATTTGGCGCGTGTTTTGGATCATAGCCATTTGGCATATTATGCATATCGTTAATATATTCATTGATGCTCAACATGCTTTCATAAAAAGAGATTGACAAATTATCAACCCACGCCAATGCCATCAGTAACTCGTGCTCACGCTCTTCTAGATCTTTATTATCTTTTTCCTTTTTATCTTGCCTCTTTGAATAGACATTCCATCCGGTATTAATAAGTGCTGAGATAACTGAACTGCCCAATACAGCCAAACCAAATTTGATCCAATCGAAATCTGTTGCAACCATCTGACACCCCGAAAAAGAACTTGGCAAGAGATTACACGACTCGTAACGAGTTGTTGACACATTGGAGGCCAGCTACGCTACACTCTCCAACGTCACGCCAGTAAAGCGTGATCAGGGTTGGAAGCCTGAATACCGTTTGCGGCGACAAAGCCGCACCTGAACCGCAGTCGTGCGGCTTTGTCGTCTGTGGCCCCAGTTTTATGGTGGCTCGGAGGGGGAGCCGCGAGGCTCGCCGGTTTGCGCAAGCGGTCCCGGTCTTCCAACCCCTTCGAGTCACCGCCATTTGGTTGGAAGCAAGCGGCGGTGGTTGTTGCAAGAATGACCGCAAGGAGGCCGTAATGGCTGACACCCTCAATGCACGCGCTGCTGCGCTGTCTTTTCACTCCACCACCTTCGGTATCGTTGACCACCAAGGGCAGCCTTGGCTCAAGGCCAACGAGATTGCCCAGGCTCTTGGGTACGCCGATGAGAGCGCGATCAACCGCATCTATGCACGGCGCTCCGACGAGTTCACAGAGAAGATGACCTTGACGGTCAATTTGACCGTCAAGGGTTTCGGCAATGGGAACAGCGAAAAGGAAGCGCGTATCTTCAGCCTGCGCGGCGCGCACCTCCTGGCCATGTTTGCCCGCACGACGGTAGCCAAGGAGTTTCGGGCGTGGGTGCTGGACTTGCTTGAACAGCAGGCCGACGACAACACCCTGCAACGCGATGTTCACCTTGTCGAGCATGCCCACCAACTGGCCCATGCAGCCACGCTGCAGGTCTATCAGGCGGTGTTTGATGCCGTGATGCTGGAGGGCGAAGCGCCCCACTCCACGCGCATGCTGCTGTCCTTCACCCGCGGCGCGGGCGGAGCGATGACACCCTATGTGCAGCCCATCGAGGCCGGTGCCATGGTGATGACGTTGGCCCAGCTGACCCAGGCCGTGCGTACCGACCTGATCGTGAGCGATACCACTCTGGCCCGGCTGGCGGCAGCCTGCACCCAGCGCATGGCCACGCGGGCCGAGCTGCAGGCCCTGCAGCACCACGGCGGCGCCCAGGGCCTGCCCGGCCAACAAAGCCAGCTGCAACTGAGATAGCAGTTTTCATAGCTGCCAGCGCTTTCTGCATAAGCGCTGGAGACCGATTTCATTCACATCCCCAGCCCGCACGGCCCATGCCGCGCGGGCTTTTTGTTTTTCATCGAAGGAGCACAGCCCATGAAAGAACCCGCCCCAAAAGTCGCCTCCGCAGCGGCCGCCGAAGATGTCGCTGGCTACCCGACCCAGTGGGTGCTGGCCTCCAAATACGAGGAGATGACCGGCGTGACCCGCGAGGCCGTGAAGCAGCGCAAGAAAAGCGGCGTCTGGAAGGAAGGCCTGCAAGTGGCCGTGATCTCCCGTCGCCTTTACGTCAACCTCAAAGCCGCAGACCAATGGATCAACGACCAGCTTTCCAAACGCCGCCCGGCGTAAAAATCCGCAAGTTCGCCTCGGGCGATCGCATCCAGATCGCCTTCACCTGGGAGGGCAGGGAGTGCCGCGAGCTGCTGCCCGCCGCGCCCGTCAACAAGTCCAGCCTGCTGCGCGCCACGGTGTTGCGGGACGAGATCCGCATGAAGATCAAGGCCGGCAGCTTTGTCTATGCCGACTATTTCCCGGACAGCCCGCGCGCCGCGGCATCCCGAAAAGGCTCGACAAAAATGGAGAAGCTGCTGTACCGGCAGCTCGACATTTACGAGCGGCAGGTGGGCAACGGCAAACTGTCCCCGGCCACGTACCGGGGCTATGCCAAGGCCATCAACGGCACGCGCATGCGCCGCTGGCACGGGGTGGAGGTGCGCGATGTCACCCCCGCCCTGCTGCGCGAGTGGATCTCCGCCATGGAGTGCACGAGCAAGGCCATACGCAACACGCTGATTCCGCTGCGCAGCGTGTTCGAGGATGCGCTGAACGACGAGCTGATCGAGCTGAACCCGTTCGACCGCATCGCCCTGGCCAAGCTGATCCGCCAGACCAGCAAGGCCAGCGACTATGTGATTCAGCCCTTCACCCAGACCGAGCGCACGGCGCTGCTGCAGGCCTGCCGCAGCGACGAACGGCCCACCATCCAATACTGGCTGAACACCGGGCTGCGCCCCGGCGAACTGCAGGCCCAGGAATGGGCACATGTGGATCAGGAAAGGCGCATCGCCCGCGTGGTGCAGAACCAGGTGGTCGGGGTGATCAAGTCGCCCAAGACGCTAGCCGGCATTCGGGACATCGATCTCAACGACGAGGCTCTGCAAGCGCTGCGCGCCCAGCAAGACATCAGCCAGAGCCGCGGCCCCCGGATCTGGCTGAATCCGCGCACCCTGAAGCCGTGGGACAACGATGCCCAGGTGCGCAAAACGCTGTGGCTGCCGCTGATGGAGCGTGCCGGCATCCCCTACCGCAACCCCTACCAGCTGCGACACACCTACGCATCCACCCTGCTGACGGCCGGCGCCAACCCCTGGTATGTGGCCCAGCAGCTGGGGCACGAGGATGTGGAGATGGTGTTTCGCACCTACGGGAAATTCATCCGGGAGGATTACCAGAGGCCCCGGGCGGAATTGCAGATCGTGAAGGAAGACTGACCGGTGCGATTCGCGTGCGAAATCGGTGCGATTTTCAAGACACCGTGCCACCCTTTCAGGCATGAAAAAACCGCCACACCCTGGGGATTCCAGAGTGTGGCGGTGTCTTGGATGGTGGAGCTGGCGGGAATTGAACCCGCGTCCGCAAGCCTTCGCCGGGCAGATCTACATGTTTAGCGTTCTGTTTTGAGTCTCGTCACTCAGACCGCGCAGGCGCACGCTGTCCGAGCAACCAGCTTCCTTGGATCTCGCCAAGTACCAAGAAGCCCGGTACTCAGCCAGCTGATGTGAATTCCCTTGCAGCCGGGAGGTATTTCTACCCCCTTGCCCAGCCCATCAGCGTGCTGTTGCAAGGCTCACCGGATTAAGCGGCGAGTGCGAAACGTTCGTCGTTTGCAGTTAGTTTTTTGAATGGAGATTTACGAGCGTCACTCAAGCTCGACATGCACCACACCGGTCCCGAACCCACGTCGAAACCAGGACAGCCCCATGCCCTGTATTTTAGCCTCTTCCGAGCAATTTCAAGAGCTCAAGTGGAGAATTGATGTGGGCATCGGCTCCCCAGTTCGATGTATCGGCCGCAGAACCCAGGTAACCATAGCAGGCTGCCACGGTTTTCATGCCCGCAGCCTTGCCGGCCATGATGTCGCGCTCGTCGTCGCCAACGTAGATGCAATGCACAGGCTCCAACCCGATACGCCGCGCGGCTTCGAACAAGGGTTCGGGGTGGGGTTTGGAGTAGGGCGTGGTGTCGCCGCTCACGATGGCACGCGCATTGGCAAACAGCGCCATCTGCCGCGTGAGTGGCTCGGTAAAGCGCTTCGATTTGTTGGTGACCACGCCCCAGGCCAGCGAAGCCGATTCCAGCGAAGCGATCAGGGAAGCCACGCCGTCGAAGGCATAGGTGCGCGCCGTCATGCACTGTTCGTAGTTGCGGAAGAATTCCTCGCGCATCGCCGGAAAATCCGGCGACTCCGGCGTCATGCCGAAACCGATCCCGAGCATGCCGCGCGCGCCCGCGCCTGCCATGGGCCGGTATGCCGCCAACGGCAATGAAGGCAGGCCACGATCCACGCGCATCTTGTCTGCTGCGGCTCCCAGGTCCGGCGCGCTGTCGATGAGTGTGCCGTCCAGGTCGAACAGCACTGCTTTCACATCTGTCCACATGGTTTATTGCTCCTGCGGACGGCGAGTCGCCAGCATGTAATTGACCGAAGTATCGGCACTGAGCCAGTAGCGTCCGGAGACGGGATTGTGCTCCATGCCCTTGCTGCCTTCCACCACCAGGCCGGCATTGCGCGCAAAGCGGGCCAGTTCGCTGGGGCGGATCAGTTTGGCATATTCATGCGTGCCCTTGGGAATCATCTTGAGCACGTATTCGGCCGCAACGATCGCCAGGCCGAAAGCTTTGGCATTGCGGTTGATGGTGGAGAAAAACACCCAGCCGCCGGGTTTCACCAGCTTGGCGCAGGCTTGCACGATGGATGCAGGATCCGGCACATGCTCAAGCATTTCCATGCAGGTCACCACATCGAAGGAAGCTGGCTGTTCTTCAGCCAGTTGTTCCACGCTGACCTCGTGGTACTGGATATTGGGCGTGCCGGTTTCCAGCGCATGCAACTGGGCCACGCGCAGAGCCTTGGTCGCCAGATCGATGCCCATGACTTCTGCGCCTTTGCGCGCCATGGAGTCGGACAGGATGCCGCCGCCACAACCCACGTCCAGTACCCGCTTGCCATGCAAAGAAACCTGGCCGTCGATCCAGTCCAGTCGCAATGGATTGATCTGGTGCAACGGCTTGAACTCACTCTCAGGATCCCACCAGTGGTGAGCGAGGCTCGAGAATTTTTCCAGTTCCGAAGGATCTGCATTGATGGTGTTGCTCATGGCTGCAATTGTCGGCGATTACGACTCTTGTTCAGGCATAAAAAAAGCCCCGTTGCCGGGGCTTTCGGTGTTGTAATCGAAGGATTACTGAGCAGCGCGGGTGCCCACCACTTCGATTTCCACGCGACGGTTCTTGGCGCGGCCAGCAGCAGTCTTGTTGTCTGCGATGGGCTGGCTCTTGCCCTTGCCTTCGGTGTACACGCGGCTCTTTTCGATGCCCTTGGACACCAGGTAAGCCTTCACAGCTTCAGCGCGGCGCACCGACAGCTTCTGGTTGTACGCAACGGAACCGACGGAGTCGGTGTGACCCACGGCGATGACCACTTCCAGGTTGATGTCCTTGACCTTGCCGGCCAGATCGTCCAGCTTGGCCTTGCCTTCGGGCTTCAGAACCGACTTGTCGAAGTCGAAGAAAGCGTCAGCCGAGTAGGTGACCTTGGAGGCCACGGCAGGCTGAGGAGCGGGAGCGGGAGTAGGAGTAACAGCAGCAGGAGCGGGAGCTGCAGCCTTCAGGGCGCCATCGCAATCGGCAGCGGCCGTTGCGGGAGTCCAGTTGGCATCACGCCAGCACAGTTCGTTCGTGCCGTTCTTCCACACCAGTTCGCTGGTGCCGTTTTGCCAGTTGTCGATGGTCTTGCCACCGTCAGCAGCCTTCACTTGTGCGCCAGCGGCCGTCACGAGGGCAGCAGAGGCAAACAACATCGCCACTTTGTTCAGTTTCTTCATGGTTCTCCTCTTGGGGAAAAAGCCGCAGCAGGGCTGCGAATTTGTGGACGTCATCAGTGACCATCACCAAAAACGTTGAAATGATTGTGCCATACGTAACATGCCGACGTGTTGTCAACCGGGCCCCAACGAGTAGGACAGCTGCGTAATTCCCAAGTTATGTTGCTCTGCTGCCACAGGCCATTCGACCTAAAATGGTTGTTTTCCCGCCGTCAAAGTACCGCCAGACATGACCCAGTTTGCTAAAGAAACTCTGCCCATCAGCCTAGAAGAGGAGATGCGTCGCAGTTATCTCGATTACGCGATGAGCGTGATCGTGGGCCGGGCGCTTCCCGACGCGCGCGATGGCCTCAAGCCCGTGCACCGTCGCGTGCTGTATGCCATGCACGAGCTCAACAACGATTGGAACCGCCCTTATAAAAAGTCGGCCCGTATCGTCGGCGACGTGATCGGTAAATACCATCCGCACGGCGACAGCGCCGTGTACGACACCATCGTGCGCATGGCGCAGGACTTCTCGCTGCGCCACATGCTCGTGGACGGCCAGGGCAACTTCGGCTCGGTGGACGGCGACAGCGCGGCTGCCATGCGTTACACCGAAATCCGCCTCTCCAAGATCGCCCACGAAATGCTGGCCGACATCGACAAGGAGACCGTGGATTTCGGGCCCAACTACGACGGCTCCGAGCAGGAACCGCTGGTGCTGCCCACGCGCCTGCCGAACCTGCTGGTCAACGGCTCTTCCGGCATTGCCGTGGGCATGGCCACGAACATCCCGCCGCACAACCTCAACGAGGTGGTGGACGCCTGCCTGCACCTGCTGCAAAACGGCGATGCATCGATCGACGACCTGATGGAAATCATCCCGGCGCCGGACTTCCCGACCGCCGGCATCATCTACGGCATCAACGGCGTCAAGGAAGGCTACCGCACGGGGCGTGGGCGCGTGGTGATGCGCGCCAAGTGCCATTTCGAGGACATCGACCGCGGCCAGCGCCAGGCCATCATCGTCGACGAGCTGCCCTACCAGGTCAACAAGAAGACGCTGCAGGAGCGCATGGCCGAGCTGGTGCACGAAAAGAAGATCGAAGGCATCAGCCACATCCAGGACGAGTCCGACAAGTCGGGCATGCGCCTGGTGATCGAGCTCAAGCGCGGCGAAGTGCCCGAGGTGGTGCTCAACAACCTCTACAAGCTCACGCAGCTGCAGGACACCTTCGGCATGAACATGGTGGCGCTGGTCAACGGCCAGCCCAAGCTGTGCAACCTGAAGGAGCTGATCCAGGTCTTTCTGCAGCACCGCCGCGAAGTGGTCACGCGCCGCACGGTATTCGAGCTGCGCAAGGCACGCGACCGCGGCCATGTGCTGGAAGGCCTGGCCGTGGCGCTGGCCAACATCGACGACTTCATCGCCATCATCCGCAACGCGCCCACGCCGCCCGTGGCCAAGGCCGAGCTGATGAACCGCAGCTGGGACAGCAAGCTGGTGCGCGAGATGCTCACCCGCACGCGTGCCGACGGCGGCACGGTCAATGCCGACGACTACCGCCCCGAGGGGCTGGAGGTCGAGTTCGGCATGCAACAGGACGGCCTGTACCGCCTGTCGGAAACCCAGGCCCAGGAAATCCTGCAGATGCGCCTGCAGCGCCTGACCGGCCTGGAGCAGGACAAGATCGTCGCCGAGTACAAGGAGATCATGGCCCTCATCGAGGACCTGCTGGACATCCTGGCCAAGCCCGAGCGCGTCTCCACCATCATCGGCGAGGAACTGAACGCGCTCAAGGCCGAGTTCGGCCAGAACAAGAAGGGCGAGCGCCGCTCCACCATCGAGTACAGCGCCCAGGACCTGTCCACCGAGGACCTGATCACGCCCACCGACATGGTGGTCACGCTCTCGCACACCGGCTATATCAAGAGCCAGCCCTTGAGCGAATACCGCGCGCAAAAGCGCGGCGGCCGCGGCAAGCAGGCCACGGCCACCAAGGAAGACGACTGGATCGACCAGCTCTTCATCGCCAACACGCACGACTACCTGCTGTGCTTTTCCAACCGCGGCCGCCTGTACTGGCTCAAGGTCTGGGAAGTGCCGGCCGGCTCGCGCGGTTCGCGCGGCCGCCCCATCGTCAACATGTTCCCGCTGCAGGACGGCGAGAAGATCAACGTGGTGCTGCCGCTGACGGGCGAGTACCGCAGCTTCCCGGCCGACCACTATGTGTTCATGGCCACCAGCATGGGCACGGTGAAGAAGACGGCGCTGGACGAATTCAGCAACCCGCGCAAGGCCGGCATCATCGCCGTGGGCCTGGACGAAGGCGACTACCTGATCGGCGCGGCGCTGACCGACGGCAAGCATGACGTGATGCTGTTTTCCGACGGCGGCAAGGCCGTGCGCTTCGACGAGAACGACGTGCGCCCCATGGGCCGCAATGCCCGCGGCGTGCGCGGCATGAACATCGAGGACGGCCAGAGCGTGATCGCCATGCTGGTGGCCGAGGACGAATCGCAATCCGTGCTGACGGCCACCGAAAACGGCTATGGCAAGCGCACCTCCATCGTGGAATACACGCGCCACGGCCGCGGCACCAAGGGCATGATTGCAATCCAGCAGAGCGAGCGCAACGGCAAGGTCGTCGCCGCCACGCTGGTGCATGCCGATGACGAGATCATGCTGATCACCGATACCGGTGTGCTGGTGCGCACCCGGGTCGCGGAAATCCGCGAACTGGGCCGCGCCACCCAGGGCGTGACGCTGATCAGCCTGGACGAAGGCGCCAAGCTCAGCGGATTGCAGCGCATCGTGGAAAACGATGCGAACGAGGCCGATGAAGCCGATCCGGCCGGGGGGGAAGCCTCCGCCACCGATGCCCCTGGCGACGCGGCTGACGACAGCAGCGCTGCACAGGAGCCCGGCGACAACGCGTAAGCGCTGCGCCCCCGAAGCTGCGTGCAGCTTCAAGCCATCCGGGCGTTCTGCCACGCTTGCCGGCAGACCGCCCGGATGGCTGAAATTTTGATAGCTGCTGGCGCTTGTCCTGCCTGCGCCAGCGCCTGACTTGATCGTGAACCCCATGAACCGCCCATACAACTTCTCCGCCGGCCCCGCCGCCATCCCTGAAGAAGTGCTGCAGCAAGCAGCCGCCGAAATGCTGGACTGGCACGGCTCCGGCATGGGCGTGATGGAGATGAGCCACCGCGGCAAGGAATTCATTTCGATCTACGAAAACGCCGAGGCCGACCTGCGCGAGCTGCTGGGCGTGCCGGCCCATTTCAAGATCCTCTTCATGCAGGGCGGCGGCATTGCCGAGAACGCCATCGTGCCGCTGAACCTGTCGCGCGCCGGCGTGGTGGATTTCGTGGTCACCGGCAGCTGGAGCCAGAAGTCGGCCAAGGAAGCGGCCAAGTACGCGAGCGAATCGCATATCGCCGCCACGGCCAAGGACAGCGGCTACACCACCATCCCGGCTCCCGACAGCTGGCAGCTGAGCCGCGGCGCCAGCTATGTGCACATCTGCAGCAACGAGACCATCCACGGCGTGGAGTTCCAGGAGCTGCCCGACCTCAAGGCCCTGGGTTCGGATGCGCCGCTGGTCGTCGATTTCTCCTCGCACGTGGCCTCGCGCTCCATCGACTGGAGCCGCGTGGGCCTGGCCTTCGGCGGTGCGCAAAAGAACATCGGCCCGGCCGGCCTGACCATCGTCATCGTGCGCGAGGATCTGCTGGGCCATGCCCTGCCCGCCTGCCCCAGCGCCTTCGACTACCAGATCGTGGCCGACAACGATTCCATGTTCAACACGCCGCCGACCTGGGGCATCTACATGGCCGGCCTGACCTTCCAGTGGCTCAAGCGCCAGCGCGAAGGCGACCTGAGCGGCGTGGCCGCCATGGAGGCGCGCAACATCGCCAAGGCCAAGCTGTTCTACGACTATGTGGACCAGTCCTCGTTCTATGTGAACAAGGTGGCGGCCAACTGCCGCTCGCGCATGAACATCCCCTTCTTCCTGCGCGACGAATCGCGCAACGAGGCCTTCCTGGCCGGTGCCAAGCAAGCCGGCCTGCTGCAGCTCAAGGGCCACAAGTCCGTGGGCGGCATGCGCGCCAGCATCTACAACGCCATGCCCATAGCAGGCGTGCAGGCCCTGATCGCCTACATGCAGGACTTCGAGCAGCGCAAGGCCTGAAGCCACGGCAACATATGAAAAAGTGAGCTGCCAGCGCCTTATTCGCAGGCACTTCACCATGATTCTTGCCTGAAGTCATTTTCAGACAGGCGCCAGCAGCTACGATTTTTGAGGTATCCATGAGTACAGAACCCCAAGCCAGCCCGGAGTTGCTGGCGCTACGCACACAGATCGACACGCTGGACCGCCAGTTGCTGGAGCTGGTCAACCAGCGCGCCCGCGTGGCCGAGCAGGTGGGTGAACTCAAGAAAAAGGAAGGCTCGGCCTTCTTCCGCCCGGACCGCGTGGCCCAGGTCATCGAGAAGATCAAGTCCAGCAACCCCGGCCCGCTCAAGGGCGCGCATGTGGCGGCCATCTGGCGCGAGATCATGTCGGCGTGCCTAGCGCTGGAATCACCCCAGCGCGTGGCCGTGCTCGGCCCGGCCGGCACCTTCTGCGAAGAGGCGGCCATCCAGTACTTCGGCGGTGCGGCCGACCTGATGTACTGCAACAGCTTCGAGGAAGTCTTCCACGCCACGGCCGCGGGCAGCGCCCAGTACGGCGTGGTGGGCGTGGAGAATTCCAACGAGGGCGTGGTCACGCGCTCGCTGGACATGTTCCTGCACACGCCCTGCCATGTGGTGGGCGAGGTCAGCATGCTGATCCGCCACAACCTCATGCGCACCACCAACTCCATGGAAGGCATCGAGGTGGTGGCCGCCCATCCGCAGGCGCTGGCCCAGTGCCAGGGCTGGTTGTCCAAGCACCTGCCGCATGCCGAGCGCCGCCCCGTGGAAAGCAATGCCGAAGGCGCGCGCCTGGCCGCGCTCCATCCGACCTGGGCGGGCATCGCCGGCGAGCGCGCGGCCCAGCAGTTCGGCCTGCACATCACGGCCCACGCCATCCAGGACGACGCCTACAACCGCACGCGCTTTGCCGTCATCTGCCTGCCGCACACGCTGGCCACCGCCGCGCCCAGCGGCCACGACTGCACCAGCCTGGTGGTGTCGGTACCCAATATCGCAGGTGCCGTGCACGATCTGCTGGTGCCGCTCAAGAAGCACGGCGTCTCGATGACGCGCTTCGAGTCCCGCCCGGCGCGCACCGGCCAGTGGGAGTACTACTTCTACATCGACATCGAAGGCCACCCGGCCCAGGCCAACGTGGCCGCCGCGCTGGACGAGCTGCGCGGCCTGTGCGCCTTCTACAAGGTGCTGGGCACCTATCCGGTGGCCAAGTGATGCCGGTCCAGGAACTACAGCCGGGATCGCAGCCGCCCCTGCAGCCGTTCGAGCAGCTGGGCCTGATCGGCTGCGGCCTCATGGGCGGCTCGTTCGCGCTGGCGCTCAAGAAAGCCGGCCTGGTCAAGCGCGTGGTGGGCTACAGCAAGTCGCCCTCCACCACCGAGCGCGCGCGCCAGATGGGCGTGATCGACGTGGAAGCGCCCTCGGCCCTGCTGGCCGCCGCCGGTGCCGACCTGGTGCTGCTGGCCGTGCCCGTGGCCGCCACCGAAGCCACGCTCAAGTCCATCAAGCACCTGGTCACGCCGAACATGATGATCATGGACGTGGGCTCGACCAAGGCCGACGTGATCCAGGCCGCACGCACGGCGCTGCGCGACCAGCTCGGCAGCTTTGTGCCCGCCCATCCCATCGCCGGCAAGGAAGTGGCCGGCGTGGAGCATGCCGATGCCAATCTGTACCGCGGCGCGCAGGTGGTTCTGACACCCACCGAGCGCACGCTGACCGCGCACCTGGCCAAGGCCCGGGCGCTGTGGCAGGCGCTGGGCTGCGAGGTCAAGGCCATGTCGCCCGAGGCGCACGACAGCGCCCTCGCCACTGTCAGCCACCTGCCCCATCTGCTGGCTTTCGCGATGATGCAAAGCGTGCTGGGCCAGCCCGATGCCGACGAAGTGCTGAGCCTGGCCGGCCCGGGCTTTCGCGATTTCACGCGCATCGGTGCCGGCGACCCCCAGCTGTGGCGCGACGTGCTGCTGGCCAACCACGAGCAGGTGCTGGCCCAGTCCCGGCATTTCCGCCAGGCGCTGGAGCAGCTGGAAGCCATGATCCGGGCCGGCGACGGCCAGGGCCTGCAGGACCGCCTGACGCTGGCCAGCGCCGCGCGCTCGCAGTGGCGCATGGGCGCCCGCAGGCACCAGGCCTGAGCGTTTTCGCCTTCGGGGCAGTGCAGGCAAGCGCGGGCGGCTAATGTTCGAACAACCGCCCTCGCCCTGTCCGGCCTTTTGTTTCCGCCTTGTGGAATTGCCATGTTCACCACCGAATTCCTCGACCTGCCCGCCCTGGACACCGCCCACGGCACCGTGAGCCTGCCCGGCTCCAAGAGCATCTCCAACCGTGTGCTGCTGCTGGCCGCGCTGAGCCAGGGCACGACCGTCATCCACGATCTGCTGGATTCGGACGACACCCGCGTCATGCTGGCCGCGCTCCGGCAGCTGGGCTGCCGCATCGCCCCCGATGCCGTCGTTCCAGGCCAGGCCATCGAAGTCACGGGCATCGGCGGCCAGCTCCCCGCGGACGCCGCGGCCACGCTGTTCCTCGGCAATGCCGGCACGGCCATGCGCCCCCTGACCGCGGCGCTGGCCGTGCTGGGCGGCAGCTTCGAGATGACGGGCGTGCCGCGCATGTACGAGCGCCCCATCGGCGATCTGGTCGATGCGCTGCGCCAGCTGGGCTGCCGCATCGCCTACCTGGGCAACGAGGGCTTCCCGCCGCTCAAGATCGGCCGGCCCGATTTCAGCCGGTTCGGCCAGGCCCCCATCCAGGTGCGCGGCGACGTCTCCAGCCAGTTCCTCACCTCGCTGCTCATGGCCCTGCCGCTGCAGGCCGGCTCGCGCGACATCGTCATCGAGGTCGTGGGCGAGCTGATCTCCAGGCCCTATATCCACATCACGCTGGAGCTGCTGGCGCGCTTCGGCATTGCCGTGAAGAACGAGAACTGGCAGCGCTTCGTGATCCCGGCCGGCAGCCGCTACCGCTCGCCCGGCGAGATCCATGTCGAAGCCGATGCATCCTCGGCCAGCTACTTCATCGCGCTGGGAGCCATTGCCACCGGCATGGCCGACACAGCGGATGCCGACAACGCCACCGGGCGCAAGAGCATCCGCATCCTGGGCGTGGGCCGGGACTCCATCCAGGGCGACATCCGCTTTGTCGAAGCCGCCCGGGCCATGGGCGCCCAGGTGGAAAGCGGCCCCAACTGGCTGCAGGTCGCGCGCGGAGAGCCGGGCCAGGGCTGGCCGCTCAAGGCCATCGACCTGGACTGCAACCACATCCCCGATGCCGCCATGACGCTGGCCGTGATGGCGCTGTATGCCGACGGCACCACCACGCTGCGCAATATCGCCAGCTGGCGCGTGAAGGAAACCGACCGCATCGCCGCCATGGCCATCGAGCTGCGCAAGCTCGGCGCCACGGTGGAGGAAGGCCCTGACTACATCCGCATCACGCCCCCGGCATCCAGGGCCGACTGGAAGGCTGCCAGCATCCACACCTATGACGACCACCGCGTGGCCATGTGCTTCTCGCTGGCGGCGTTCAATCCGGCCAAGCTGCCCGTGCGCATCGAAGACCCCAAGTGCGTGGCCAAGACCTTCCCCGACTATTTCGAGGCCTTGTTCTCGGTCTGCCAGACCGAGCGCGAGCGCATTCCCGTGATCTGCATCGACGGCCCCACGGCCTCGGGCAAGGGCACGATTGCCGCCGAAGTCGCCAGGGCGCTGGGCTACCAGCTGCTGGACTCGGGCGCGCTCTACCGCATCACGGGCCTGGCCGCATCGCGCGCCGGCCTGGCGCTGGACGAATCCAACGAGGAAACCATTGCCGAGATGGCGCTGGACATGCCCGTGCGCTTCGATGCCCAGCAGCGCGTGTGGCTGGGCGACGAGGACATCAGCCTGGCCATCCGCAGCGAGCAGGCCGGCATGAACGCCTCGCGCGTCTCGGCCCTGCCCGCCGTGCGCAGCGCGCTGGTCGACCTGCAGCTGGCATTCCAGACCCTGCCGGGCCTGGTGGCCGACGGCCGCGACATGGGCACGGTGATCTTTCCCCATGCGCCGCTGAAGGTCTATTTGTCGGCCTCGGCCCAGTGCCGCGCCGAGCGCCGATATAAACAGTTGATTTCCAAAGGAATTTCAGCTAACATATCCACCCTTTTGGCAGACCTTGAGGCACGCGATGCCCGCGACATGCAGCGGGCGACCGCGCCGCTCAAGCCCGCCGAAGATGCCCTGCTGCTCGACAGCTCCGAATTGACCATTGAACAAGTGGTCGCCCAGGTGCTGTCGTGGTGGCAGGAACGCCAGCCGTTCGGCCGCGCTTGATTTTTCAGGCACGGCCCTGCAACTGGCTTGCCGGCCCTTGGTGCCAGGAGCGTCGCTCGTCAGAGACAGCGGCGGCCCGGCAGCAGGTTTTTTCACCTTTTAACCCCGTGGGTGTGAACCCACAAACCTCCGCATCCAGTCATAAAAACGCTTGGCAATGGTGCCGACGGAAACCTGTATGCGGGCAAGGAACTACATGTCTGAATCTTTTGCCGCCCTGTTTGAAGAATCGCTGCAACGCACCGAAATGCGTCCCGGCGAGGTCATCACCGCCGAAGTGGTGCGCGTCGAGCACAACTTTGTTGTGGTGAACGCAGGCCTGAAGTCGGAAGCCTACGTGCCGATCGACGAATTCAAGAACGACCAGGGCGAAATCGAAGTCCAAGTGGGTGACTTCGTGTCCGTGGCCATCGGCTCCATCGAAAACGGCTACGGCGACACCATCCTGTCGCGCGACACCGCCAAGCGTCTGGCTTCCTGGCTGTCGCTCGAGAAGGCGCTGGAATCCGGCGAATTCGTGACCGGCACCACCTCCGGCAAGGTCAAGGGCGGCCTGACCGTTCTGGTCAACGGCATCCGCGCCTTCCTGCCCGGCTCGCTGATCGACACCCGTCCGATCAAGGACCTGACTCCCTACGAAAACAAGACGATGGAGTTCAAGGTCATCAAGCTGGACCGCAAGCGCAACAACGTGGTGCTGAGCCGCCGCGCCGTGGTCGAAGCCTCGATGGGCGAAGAGCGCGCCAAGCTGATGGAAACGCTGAAGGAAGGCGCCATCGTCAACGGCGTGGTCAAGAACATCACCGAGTACGGTGCGTTCGTGGACCTGGGCGGCATCGACGGCCTGCTGCACATCACCGACATGGCATGGCGCCGCGTGCGTCACCCCTCCGAGGTGGTGCAGGCTGGCCAGGAAATCACGGCCAAGATCCTCAAGTTCGACACCGAGAAGAACCGCGTTTCGCTGGGCCTGAAGCAGATGGGCGACGATCCCTGGATGGGCGTGGCTCGCCGCTACCCCTCGGGCACGCGCCTGTTCGGCAAGGTCACCAACATCGCCGACTACGGTGCTTTCGTGGAACTGGAGCCCGGCATCGAAGGCCTGGTGCACGTTTCCGAAATGGACTGGACCAACAAGAACATTGCTCCCACCAAGCTCGTGTCCCTGGGCGACGAAGTGGAAGTCATGGTTCTGGAAATCGACGAAGACAAGCGTCGCATCTCCCTGGGCATGAAGCAGTGCAAGGCCAACCCCTGGCAGGAATTCGCCCAGAACACCAAGCGCGGCGACCGCGTGAAGGGCCCGATCAAGTCGATCACCGACTTCGGCGTGTTCGTGGGCCTGGCTGCCGGCATCGACGGCCTGGTGCACCTGTCCGACCTGTCGTGGAACGAAGCTGGCGAAGCCGCTGTCCGCAACTACAAGAAGGGCCAGGAAGTCGAAGCCATCGTGCTGGCCGTGGACGTCGAGCGCGAGCGCATCTCCCTGGGCATCAAGCAGCTGGACAGCGACCCCTTCACGACCTTCGTGACCGTGAACGACAAGGGCCAGATCGTGACCGGCAAGGTCAAGACCGTGGACGCCCGTGGCGCTGAAATCGACCTGGGCGACGACATCGTCGGCTACCTGCGTGCTTCGGAAATCTCCGCTGACCGCGTGGAAGACGCCCGCTCGGTGCTGAAGGAAGGCGACGAAGTGACCGCCGTGGTGACCAACGTGGATCGCAAGACCCGCAACATTCAGCTGTCCATCAAGCAAAAGGACCACGCCGAGCAGCAGGAAGCCATGGCTTCCCTGTCGGCCCAGTCCTCCAAGGAAAACGCCGGCACGACCAGCCTGGGCGCCCTGCTGCGCGCCAAGCTGGACAACTCCGACAAGTAATCCACGTCAGCCGGTCGGCAGGCCTGCCTGCCGACCGCTACGCGTCGAAGACAGCGGGCGCCTTGTGCGCCCGCTGTTGTTTCCCCCTTTCACCTCGTCGTCCGATGACCCGATCCGATCTCGTCGAAGAACTTGCCGCCCGGTTTGGCCAACTCAACCAGCGCGATGCCGAGCAGGCCGTCAAAACCATTCTGGACGCCGTCAGCGATGCCCTGGTACGCGGACACCGCATTGAAATCCGCGGTTTCGGCAGCTTCGCCATCAACCACCGCCCGCCGCGCATCGGCCGCAACCCGCGCAGCGGCGAGGCCGTGCAGGTCCCTTCCAAGCGTGTTCCCCATTTCAAGCCCGGCAAGGCCTTGCGCGAAGCCGTGGACAACCAGAAAAGCACCGATACCGCGGCAGATTCCGCCGCAGACCCGTCCTGAGCGCTCCTGCGCAGGCATCGCGCGCGCCCTGCGTGCGGACTGGCCTAAAATCCTTCCCGACACACAAGGGGAAGCATGAAATACCTGTTGTGGCTGCTCAAGGCAGCCATTTTTTTCACACTGTTTGCCTTCGCGCTGAACAACCAGCAGGACGCAACCGTGCACTTTTTCTTTGGCACCACCTGGACGGCGCCCCTGGTGCTGGTGGTGCTGGCCGCTTTTGTGCTGGGCCTGATCGTGGGCGTGCTGGGCATGGTGCCGCGCTGGTGGAAGCACCGCACCGCGGCGCGCGATGCCCAGGCAGCGGCCAGGGCCCAGCAGGCGCAGCCCGCGCAAGCCGAGGCTACCACCCCCAACACCAAGGACGCAACTGCCGGCAACGTCGGCGTTTCGCCTTCTTCTCCCGTCATCGTACCGAGCGACGTGCATGGAATTTAATCTGACCTGGATTCTGCTGGGCCTGCCCGTGGCTTTCGTGCTGGGCTGGCTGGCCTCGCGCTGGGACCTGCGCCAGGTGCGTGCCGACAACCGGCAGGCACCCAAGGCCTACTTCAAGGGGCTGAACTTTCTGCTCAACGAGCAGCAGGACAAGGCCATCGATGCCTTCATCGAGGCCGTGCAGAACGACCCTGACACCTCGGAGCTGCACTTTGCCCTGGGCAACCTGTTCCGCCGCCGCGGCGAATACAACCGTGCCGTGCGCGTGCATGAGCACCTGCTGTCGCGCGGCGACCTCTCGCGCAGCGACCGCGATCGCGCCCAGCATGCACTGGCCCATGATTTTCTGAAGGCCGGCCTGCTGGACCGCGCCGAGGATGCCCTGCGCCGCCTGGAAGGCACGGCCTTCGAAGCCGAGGCACGCCTGGCCCTGCTGGCCATCTACGAACGCTCGCGCGACTGGGGGCAGGCCGCCGCCATTGCCGGCAAGATGCAGCAGGCCGGACAGGGGGATTTCAGCACCCGCCTGGCCCACTACCTCTGCGAGGATGCACAGACCCGAATGGCCCAGGGCCAGTTCGATGCCGCACGCAAGCTGCTGGAGCAAGCCCTCGCCACCGCGCCCCAGGCCCCGCGACCGCTGCTGGAGCTGGCACAGCTGCAGCAGCGCTGCGCGCAGCCTGCACAGGCGCTGGACACCCTGGAAAACCTGGCGCGCCAGGCCCCTGCCTCGCTGCCGCTGGCGGCCACTTTGCTGGTGGATGTGGCGCAGGCCACCGGCCAGCAGGCGCGCGTGCAGGGGCTGCTGGAGACCCAGTACCGCCAGGCGCCTTCGCTGGACCTGCTTCAAGCCCTGGTTGCCCTGGACCAGCACATCGGGGTGCCCGATGCACCCGGCCGCGCCCGGCTGGTGCAGCATCTGGACCACGAGCCCTCGCTGGTGGCCGCTGCCCAGTGGCTGCAGGGCGAGACCCTGGCCGAGGAGCAATACCACCCAGCCGTGCAGAAGGCATTGGACCATGCCGCCAAGCCGCTCACGCGCTACCGCTGCGCGGCCTGCGGCTTCGAGGCACGCCAGCATTTCTGGCACTGCCCGGGCTGCCAGAGCTGGGACAGCTATCCGGCCCGGCGTGTCGAAGAGCTGTAGCCCACGGCGCCCCGCCGTGGGCCTCCACACCCTGCTGTACAAAAGAGCTGCCCTGGCGGCTCTTTTTTTATAGCTGCTTGCGCTTTCCCACGCTGGTTTTGAAGGGAAAAAAAACTTTAAACCTATACAGGGAAAGCGCAATCAGCTACTTTTTTCATATCGCAACCGGGCACCAGGGCCTTCGTACAGCCCCTTGCTCCCGCGTAGAAAAGCCTACCGACCCGTTATTTCGGTACAACGGGATCCCGCAGCAGCACCAAAAGATGCTTGGCGGCACGGGTGGCTGCCCCTAGGATGAAAAACATGGCTTGGCGCTGCGCCTGCCAGGACTGCATCGACTGAAGGCCCCGCACATGCCGGACGCATCGCTTCGCCACGGCCGACCCGCCTTCTCGGCAGGCCTGCGGCCCACGCAAGAGGCCTTCCTGGCACAAGGTATGCCTGTCCGGTTCGCCGCAAAAGTAGCCGGCGCCAACTGCGGCGAACGTCTGGCCAGGCAGGCATACAGCGGCATCAATTGCAGCCAACCAGCGATATATAGCCCGCCACATGCTCAGGTTTTCATAGCGAGAAAGAAATGGCTTCCCCCTAAAATAATTCGCCCATGCCCCTGATCACCCTCATCCTCCTGCCCTTTGCCGGCAGCCTTGTGGCTGCCCTGTTGCCCGCGAATGCGCGCAACGCCGAATCCACATTGGCCGGCATTGTCGCGCTGGCCTGCACCCTCCAGGTCGCGCTGCTGTTTCCCGAAATGGCGGATGGTTCGGTGCTGCGGCAGGAAATCGAGTGGCTGCCTTCGCTGGGGCTCAACCTGGTGGTCCGCATGGACGGCTTTGCCTGGATGTTCGCCATGCTGGTGTTCGGCATCGGCTCCCTGGTCGTGCTCTATGCGCGCTACTACATGTCGCCGGCCGACCCGGTGCCGCGCTTTTTCTCCTTCCTGCTGGCTTTCATGGGCGCCATGGCAGGCGTGGTGCTGTCGGGCAACATCATCCAGCTGGTGTTCTTCTGGGAGCTGACCAGTCTTTTCTCCTTTCTGCTGATCGGCTACTGGTACCACCGCAAGGACGCGCGCCGCGGCGCGCGCATGGCGCTGACAGTGACCGGCACGGGCGGGCTGGCCATGCTGGCCGGCATGCTGGTGCTGGGCCATATCGTGGGCAGCTACGACCTGGACAACATCCTGGCCGCAGGCCAGCAGGTGCGCAACAACCATCTCTACCTGCCGGCTTTGGTCTTGATCCTGCTCGGAGCCTTCACCAAAAGCGCGCAATTCCCCTTTCACTTCTGGCTGCCCAATGCCATGGCGGCACCCACTCCGGTGTCTAGCTATCTGCATTCGGCCACCATGGTCAAGGCCGGCGTCTTCCTGCTGGCGCGGCTGTGGCCGGTACTGGGCGATACCGATGCCTGGTTCTGGCTGGTGGGCGGTGCCGGCACCGCCACCTTGCTGATCGGCGGCTATTGCGCCATGTTCCAGCACGATCTCAAGGGATTGCTGGCCTATTCCACGATTTCGCACCTGGGGCTGATCACGCTGCTGCTGGGCCTCAACAGCAAGCTGGCCGCGGTGGCCGCCGTGTTCCACATCATGAACCATGCGACCTTCAAGGCCTCGCTGTTCATGGCGGCCGGCATTGTGGACCATGAAAGCGGCACACGCGACATCCGGCGCCTGTCGGGCTTGCGGCACATGATGCCCATCACCGCCACGCTGGCCTGCGTGGCCAGCGCGGCCATGGCGGGCGTGCCCCTGCTCAATGGCTTCCTGTCCAAGGAAATGTTCTTCGCCGAAACCGTGTTCCTGGATGCAGCCCCCTGGGTCAAGACCGTTCTGCCAGTGGCCGCCACGGTCGCCGGCATGTTCAGCGTGGCCTATTCGTTGCGCTACACGGTGGATGTCTTCTTCGGACCCCGAGCCACCGACCTGCCCCATGCCCCGCACGAGCCGCCGCACTGGATGCGCGTACCCATCGAGCTGCTGGTGCTGGCCTGCCTGCTGGTGGGCATCTTCCCGGCATGGGCCGTGGGACAGTTCCTGGCCACGGCCGCCGCACCCGTGGTGGGCGGCGATCTGCCGGCCTACAGCCTGGCCATCTGGCACGGCTGGAACATGCCGCTGATCATGAGCCTGGTGGCCCTGGTGGGCGGCATCCTGCTCTACACCATGCTGCGCTGGCAGCGCGAGGCCGGCCGCTTCGAGGCCACGCCGCTGCTGAGCGCGCTGAGCGGACGCCGGGCCTTCGAGAATCTGCTGGCCCGCATCACGCAGGCCGGGCGCGCCGGCCGCCGCGCGCTGTCCACGCGACGCCTGCAGTGGCAGATGCTGTGGCTGGTCTGCATTGCCATCACGGCCACGGCCCTGCCGCTGTGGCTGCAGGGCATGGAGCTGGGCAACCGCGGCACCCTGCCGGTGTCGCTGCCCTTTGTCCTGCTGTGGGCCATCGGCAGCCTGTGCGCCCTGGGTACGGCCTGGAAGGCCAAGTACCACCGGATGACGGCCCTGATCATGCTGGGCGGCACGGGCCTGTGCACCTGCCTGACCTTTCTGTGGTTTTCCGCGCCCGACCTGGCGCTGACCCAGCTGGTGGTGGAAGTCGTGACCACGGTGCTCATGCTGCTGGGCCTGCGCTGGCTGCCCAAGCGCGACAAGGCGCTGCGCAACATGGTGGACAACGCGGACGCCCGCGCGCGCGCGCGCCGCCTGCGCGATCTGGTGCTGTCCATGATCGCGGGTGGCGGCATGGCCTGGCTGGCCTTTGCCATGATGAGCCGCCCGTTCTACGAGAGCTCGTCCACCTTCTTCCTCGAACACGCGCTGACCGGCGGCGGCGGCACCAATGTGGTCAATGTCATGCTGGTGGATTTCCGCGGCTTCGATACCTTCGGCGAGATCGTGGTGCTGGGCATCGTCTCCATCGTCATCTATGCGCTGCTGAGGCGCTTTCGTCCGGCGCGCGAGACCATGGACATTCCCGAGCAGCAGCGCTATGTGCCTGGCGACCTGCAGACCGACCTGCTCAACCCGCGCAATGCCAGCGACACGGCCGTGGGCTACCTGATGGTGCCCGCCGTGCTGGTGCGCCTGCTGCTGCCGTTTTCCACGCTGGTGGCGGCCTATATCTTCATGCGCGGCCACAACCAGCCCGGCGGCGGCTTCGTGGCGGGCCTGGTGTTTTCCGTGGCCCTGCTCATGCAGTACATCATCTCCGGCACGCAATGGGTGGAAGCCCACTTGCCGCTGTACCCGCGCCGCTGGATCGCCACGGGCCTGCTGTGCGCGCTGGGCACCGGTCTGGCCTCGGTGGCCGTGGGCTACCCCTTCCTGACCAGCCACAGCTTCGACCTGGCCCTGCCCCTGGTCGGCCATGTGCATGTCGCCAGCGCCACCTTCTTCGACATCGGCGTGTTCGCGCTGGTGGTGGGCTCGACCATGCTGATACTGACGGCCATCGCCCACCAGTCGGTGCGCGGCCACCGATTCCACGCACGGCTGCTGGAAGAGCAAGAACAACAGGCCAGGGAAGCGGAGGCAGCGGTCCAGGCTGCCACCGCCCAGGCTCTGGCACGAGGAGGTATGTGATGGAAATCATTCTGGCCTTGGCCATAGGCGTGCTTACGGGCTCGGGGGTATGGCTTCTGCTGCGCCCGCGTACCTACCAGGTCATCATGGGCCTGGCCCTGCTGTCCTACGCCGTCAACCTCTTCATCTTCAGCATGGGCCGCCAGGGGCTGGCCATCAACAAGGCGCCCGTGCTCGTCAACGGCGTCCCCCAGGACCTGGCCCACTATGCCGATCCCATGCCCCAGGCGCTGGTGCTCACGGCCATCGTGATCGGCTTTGCCATGACGGCGCTGTTCCTCGTGGTGCTGCTGGCATCTCGCGGCTCCTCGGGCACGGACCATGTGGATGGCGTGCATTCGCGCACCGAGCAGGAAATGCTATGACCCAATGGATCGCGGACCTGATGCCGCACCTGATGCTCACGCCCATTCTGCTGCCCATGCTGACGGCGGCGCTGATGCTGTTCCTGCGCGAGGAGCGCCAGCGCCTGAAGCTGGCCATGAACCTGCTGTCCACGCTGCTGGGCCTGGGCATCTGCGCATATTTGATGCGCTGGACCAGCTCGCCGGCCAGCATGGCGGTCTACATACCGGGCAACTGGCCCGCGCCCTTCGGCATTGCGCTCGCGCTGGACCGCCTGACGGCGCTCATGCTGGTGGTCACCTACATCGTGGCGCTGGCCGCGCTGGTGTTCTCGGCCGCGCGCTGGCACCGTGCGGGCGTGCACTTCCATTCGCTGTTCCAGCTGCAGCTCATGGGGCTGAGCGGGGCCTTCCTCACGGCCGACCTGTTCAACCTGTTCGTCTTCTTCGAGATCATGCTGGCCGCCTCCTACGGCCTGCTGCTGCATGGTTCGGGGCGCACGCGCATCCAGGCCGGCATGCACTACATCGCCATCAACCTGGCAGCCTCCTCGCTGTTTCTCATCGGCGTATCCATGCTCTACGGCATCACCGGCACGCTCAACATGGCCGATCTGGCGCGCGCCATCCCCCAGGTGCATGAGGCGGACCGCGGCCTGCTGCATGCGGCGGCCGGCATTCTGGGCACGGCCTTTCTGATCAAGGCCGCGGCCTGGCCGCTCAACTTCTGGCTGGTGCCCGGCTACAGCGCCGCCACTGCGCCCGTGGGCGCCCTGTTCGCGCTCATGACCAAGGTAGGGGTCTATGTGATTCTGCGGCTGTGGACGCTGATGTTCAGCACCGAAGCAGGCCTATCGGCCCTGTTCGGCAGCAGCTGGCTGATCCTGGGCGGCATGGTGGCCATGGCCTACGGCGCCATCGGCATGCTCGGCTCGCAACGGCTGACACACATGGCGGGCTTTGCGGCCATCGTGTCCTCGGGCACCCTGCTGGCCGCCACGGGCTTCGGCCAGAACCTGCTCACGGCCGGCCTGCTGTATTACCTGCCCAGTTCCACCATGGCGATCAGCGCCCTGTTCCTGATTGCCGATGTGGTGGACCGATGGCGGGTCGACGAGGGCTCGGGCGAGCCCTACGAGGACGAGGAGGCGCCCTTCCTCAATGCCGAGCTTCTGCCCACCGAAGGCTTCAATCTCGACGAAGAGGAGGAAGTTCTGATCGGCCGCGCCTTTCCGGCCGCCGCAGTCTTCGTGGGCCTGAGCTTCATGGGCTGCACGCTGCTGATCTCGGGCCTGCCACCGCTGTCGGGCTTCGTGGGCAAGTTCGCCATGCTCAGCGCCCTGCTCAACCCCCTGGGCCTGGGCACCTCCAGCGGCATGCAGGCCGGCTGGACCGGCTGGGCCATGGTGGCCCTGCTCATCGTCACCGGGCTGCTGGCCCTCGTGGCGCTCACGCGCGCCGGCATACGCCACTTCTGGGCCAACCCCGAGCAGAGCGCGCCCTCGCTCAAGGTGGCCGAAGGCCTGCCCATTGCCGCGCTGCTGCTGTGCTGCGTGACCATGACCGTGCAGGCCGACGACATCATGCATTTCACCCAGCGCGCGGCCAATGCCCTGCATTCGCCCGATGTGTATGTGCGTGCCGTCATGGGCACCCGCCCCGTGCCGGCGCCCGCACAGAAAAAGGCCCAGGAGGCCGCAGGCCCCGAGGCTGCGGCCCGCGCGGCCGCGCAGGCCGAGGATGCACCGCCCGTGGCCGGCATCTCTTCGCCTTCGGCGGATATCGCCGGTGCCGCCAGCCCCGGCCGCGGCGCCGCAGAGATCGAGACCCCGGCCCAGCCGCAGGAGCGCCCATGAAAACCATGTTGCAACGGCTGTTTCCCGCCCCGCTGCTGTCCATCGCACTTCTGCTGCTGTGGCTGCTGCTCAACCGCACGGTCAGCGCCGGCCATATTGCACTGGGCCTGGTGCTGGGCCTTCTGATTCCGGTGCTGCTGCGCGGCCTGCGCCCTCTGCCGGTGCGCGTGCGCCATCCGCTCACGGCATTGAAGCTGGCCTTGCGCGTGGTGTGGGACACCTCGGTGTCCAACTACAACGTGATGCGCTTTCTGATCCTGCCGCGGCTGCGCCGCCATCCGGCCAGCTTCGTGCATATTCCGCTGGACCTGCGCGACCCCAACGGTCTGGCCGTGCTGGCCATGATCGTCTGCATCACCCCGGGCACGGCCTGGGCCGAGATTTCGCGCGACCGCTCCATGCTGCTGATCCATGCGCTGGAAGTCGCCGACGTCCAGCAGGTGGTCGACCATATCAAGCAATGCTACGAGCGCCCGCTGATGGAGATTTTCGAATGAGACCTTGGTTTTACTGGGTGCTGGGTCTGGCCTTGCTCATGCTGATCGCGGCCATGGGCTGCGCCGTGATGCGCCTGCTCAAGGGCCCCCATGCGCAGGACCGCGTGCTGGCGCTGGACTGCATGTACCTCAACGGCATGCTCATCATGCTGGTCATGGGCATCACCTACGACAGCACCAACTACTTCGAGGCCGCGCTGCTGATCGCCCTGTTCGGCTGCGTGGGTTCCACGGCCATGGCCAAGTTCCTGCTGCGCGGCGAGGTGATCGAATGAGTACCGAGAGCATTGCCAACGAGCTGCCGCTGTGGGCGCAGATCCTGGTGGCCGCGCTGGTGCTGGGCGGCGCCCTGATTGCGCTGCTGGGCTCGCTGGGCCTGCTGCGCCTCAAGAGCTATTTCGAGCGCGTGCACTCGCCCTCCATCGTCGCCACCATGGGCTGCTGGCTGATCATGCATGCAACCTGGATCTACTTCTCGGTCAGCGGCCAGGGCTTTGCCATGCATGCCTTCCTCATCGCCGTGTTCGTGGCCGTGACCGTGCCCATCACCACCATCTTCCTGATGCGTGCCGCCCTGTTCCGCTCGCGCCGCACCGGCGACCCGGTGCCGCCCACGCTGAGCAATCTGGTGCGCAACGAACCGCTGGAGGAAGACGAGGCCCGAAGCGGCGAAACGGCTTCCGAAGAAACGGCCACCGAGCCCGCGCAGCTGCGCAACTGAATCCCGGCATGGCATGGGGCACCGCCAGTCTTTGCCGCAAGCCGCCGGCAGGCTTTGCCGCCATGCGCTAGATTGCGGCCATGCTCAATATTCTTGCCATCTGCATAGGCGCCTGCGTGGGCGCCCTGTCGCGCTGGGGCCTGGGCCTGTGGCTCAGCTCGGGCGCCAGCATGCCCTGGGGCACCCTGGCCGCCAACCTGATCGGCGGCTACCTGATCGGCCTGTTCGTGGCCCTGTTCCAGGCGATGCCCGAGCTCGATCCCGCCTGGAAGCTGGCCGTCATCACCGGCTTTCTGGGCGCGCTGACCACCTTTTCCAGCTTTTCCGCGGAAGTCATTGCTCTTTTGCAGCAGCAGCGGCTGGCCACGGCACTGGGCTGGTCCGGCCTGCACCTTTTCGGCTCGCTGGCCATGACCTTTGCCGGCATGCAGAGCTGGAACCATTGGGGTGCAAGATAAGCAACCAAAGCATGCGCTCACATAGCAGTAATATCGCCTGACGGCAACCATCCCGGGAATTTGTGGGTTCCGACGCCCCCTGGTCCCGCGAGCTATGAGTTTGTGAGCGTATAGTGCAAGCATCATATGCAATGCAAATACATATGAGATTGAAGCCATGGGTGGACGGGCGGCCCGTGCTACCAAACTTCAATCCGGAGCTGCAGGCGCAGCTCCATGCCACCCAGTTTTTCGTACCGAGGGTCCATGCAAATCTCTTCTCCCCTGTCTGATACCGATCTGGCCAATGCCTGGGCGCAGTTGCACGACCAGGCCCACAACGGCCAGCCCCTGGAACCTCATTCCAATCGCCTGGCATTCGCCGATCCCGAGTTCATGTTCCGCCGCGAGACCCGCGGCATTCGCATGCAGCTGGAGCTGCTCAAGCCCGACCTGGCCCAGATCGAACGCGGCATCGAGCACACCATCGTGGTCTACGGCAGCGCACGCTTTGTCGATGCCGAGCAGGCCCAGCAGCAGCTGGCCGAAGCCCGCGCCAGCGGCGACAGCCAGCGCATGGCCCTGGCCGAGCGCGCCGTGCGCAATGCCCAGCGCTACGAGGCTGCTCGCAGCTTTGCGCGCATCGTGGCCACCGAGGGCATGAAGCAGGCGCCCACCGAACGCTTTTACATCTGCACGGGCGGCGGCCCCGGCATCATGGAAGCGGCCAACCGCGGTGCGCACGATGCAGGCGCACCCAATATCGGCCTGAACATCGGCCTGCCGCACGAGCAGCACGGCAACCCCTACATCACGTCGGACCTGAGCTTCAAGTTCCACTACTTCGCGCTGCGCAAGATGCATTTCATGATGCGCGCCAAGGCACTGGTGGCCTTCCCTGGCGGCTTCGGCACCATGGACGAGCTGTTCGAAGTGCTGACCCTGGTGCAGACGCGCAAGTCCAAGCCCGTGCCCGTCATCCTGTTCGGCCGCGAATTCTGGAAACGCCTGCTCAACCTGGACCTGCTGATCGAGGAAGGCACGATCTCGGCCCAGGACCTAAACCTGTTCCGCTATACCGACGAGCCGGCCGAGGCCTGGGCACTGATCCAGCAGTACTACAACCGCGGCTGGGACCCCGTGGTTCGCTGACCTCCCGAGCCGCGCTACGGGGCTTCCCGGGGCATGCTTCTCAGGGCGCGGGAGCCCGGCCGGCACAGGTTCTTGTTACGTGTGCCGTACCGGGCCGCGCCGGTTCCGGAGCTTCAATGCCCGGCTTCGTGCTCCAGCCATTCCGCCTCGCTGGGCATGTCCTCATGGCCTATGAGCCAGGGCAGGCGCGACGAGACACCCACCATGGTGCCCACGGCCCAGAACAGCGCAGACACGCCGACCACCGCGCCGATGGAGCCGAACAGCACGGGCATGACCACGCTGGAGCCGTTGATGGCCATCATGCGCAGGCCCAGTGCCTCGCCGTGGCGCGCGGGCGGCGTGATCTGGTGGATCATGCTCATCACCATGGGCTGCACCGATCCCAGCACCAGCCCCAGCAGCACCGAGCAGGCGCCCATGCTCCATGCACCGGGCATGAACGGGTAGGCGATGAACAGCGCGCAGGCCGCCACCATGGCGCCCATGACCACCGCCCATTCGCTCATGTGCCGCGTGAGGAGGGGCATCAGCAGGCGGATCAGGGCTGCCGCAATCGCGAAGGCGCCGAGGATGGTGCCGATCACCGAGGCCGGCAGGCCGCGTTCATGGCCCAGGATGGGCACCACGAAGGTATGCACGTCCCAGCATGAGGACAGCGCCCAGTTCAGCAGCAGCAGGCGCCGGAAGCCCTGGTTCTGCAACAGGTCCCAGGCCGTGGCCTGCTTGCCGCTGGCAGGGGCCTCGGGCGGCGGCAGCTCGGCCACCGTGCGCACCCACCACCAGGCGGCCAAAGGCAGCAGGGCCAGCAGCAGAAAAGCGCAGCGGAAACCCGTGAGGCTGGCTTCCTCGCCGCCCGCATAGTCGATCAGCAGGCCGGCAAAGAACGGTCCCAGGAAGTTGGAAACGGCCGGGCCTATGGCCAGCCAGCTGAAGACCTTGCGCAGCTCTTCCTTGGAATGGGCCGAGCGCCCCACATGGCGCTGCAGCGCGATGAGGGCCGTGCCTGCCGCGCCGCCCGTGAGCAGGGCCCCCGCGCACAGCACCGGATAGGTCGGGAACATCACGGACAGCCCCGCGCCCAGGCAGGCCGCCGTCACGCTGAGCAGCAGCGGCTTCCTGAGGCCGTTGCGGTCCGCATAGCGGCCCGCAGGCAGGGACAGGAAGACCTGCGTGAGCGCGAACAGCGCCAGCAGCATGCCCACTGCCGCAGCGCTGAAGCCTTCTTTCAGCGCCAGCAGCGGCGTGGCCATGCGCATGCCCGTCATGCAGGCATGGATGGAGATTTGCGCGAGGATCAGGCGCAGCAGCGTGGCATTCATTCCTCGTCATCCCCCGCGTCCGGCACGGCGGGAAACAGCGGCAGACCGGCTGCGGCCTCGGCGCTGCCCGGCTCGGGCAGCGCCTGAACGTTGCGCAGATGGCGCTGGATGGCGCGCGTGCGCACGCCCACCTGGTCGAACTTGCGCGCGGCCGCATCGATGGACTTGCGCGTGGCCTCCACCACCTCGCCGAACTTGGCGAACTCGGTCTTGACCTGGCCCAGCACGCCCCAGACTTCGGACGAGCGCTTTTCGATCGCCAGCGTCTTGAAGCCCATCTGCAGGCTGCTGAGCATGGCCGCCAGGTTGGCCGGCCCCGTCACCACGATGCGGTTCTCGTTCTGCAGCGTCTCCACCAGGCCCGGACGGCGCAGCACCTCGGCGAACAGGCCCTCGGTGGGCAGATACATCACGGCAAAGTCCGTGGTATGCGGCGGCGCGATGTATTTGCCGGAGATCTTCTTCGCCTCGGCGCGGATGGAGCTCTCGAACGCATTGCCGGCCGCGGCGATGGCCATGCGGTCCGCGCTGTCGAGCGCATCCTGCAGTCGCTGGTAGTGCTCGACCGGGTACTTGGCGTCGATGGGCAGCCACACCGGCTGCTCGTCCTGGCGCCCGGGCAGGCGGATGGCGAACTCCACCAGCTCGTCGCTGCCCGGCACGGTCTTCACGTTCTTCGCGTACTGCTCGGGCGTGAGCACGTTGTCGATGATGGCACCCAGCTGCAGCTCGCCCCAGGTGCCGCGCGACTTCACATTGGTCATCACGCGCTTGAGGTCGCCCACGCTGCCGGCCAGGCTCTGCATTTCGCCCAGCCCCTTGTGCACCTGCTCCAGCCGGTCGCTGACCAGCTTGAACGATTCGCCCAGCCGCTGCTCCAGCGTCGCATGCAGCTTCTCGTCCACGGTGCGGCGCATCTCGTCCAGCTTGGCGGCGTTGTCGTTCTGGATGGCCGCCAGGCGCTCGTTGAGCGTGCCGCGCAGCTGCTCGGCCGTGGTCTGCTGGCCCTGCGCCAGCCCTGCCAGCTGCATGCCCACCGCGTCCTGCAGCACGGCGAACTGATGGCGCAGCTGCTCGCCATTGCCGGTGAGCTGGTCCTTGAGCGCCGCTCCCATCTGGGTGCTCATGTGCGTGAGCTGCTGCTGGATGTCGCCCTTGAGCGAGTCCAGAATGCCGCGCGTGGTCTCGGCCAGGGCCTCGAAGCGCTGCTGGACGTGGCTGTTCTGCTCGGCGCTGCTTTGCGCGAGGCTGTTGCGCGCCTGCAGGCTGTCGGCCGACAGGCGCGCGGCCAGCTGCGTGACCTCTTCGCGAAAACCCGCCAGCGCCATGCCCTGCTCGCGCCGCGCCGCCTGGGCATCCTGCTGGGCCTGGACCAGATGCGTCTGCAGGTGCTGGGTCACGCGGTCCAGCGCGCCATCGCTCTTGGCCACGGCCATCTGCGTGGCCTGGCTGCCGCGTTCCAGCTGCTGCAGGCGCAGATCCACGGCCTGCAACCCCTGCAGCACCTGGGCCTGCAGCCGCAGGGCTTCGGGTCCGGTTGCGGCCTGCGCGGCGCGCCTGAGCGCCGCCAGCCACCAGAGCAAGACCAGCTGCAGGCCCAAGCCTACCGCCACGAGCAACCATACCCACCACGAAGTCACCGTATGCAACCGCTTCTTTCATTGCCTGCAGGAACACTGCAAAGCTATTATTTCAATAGCTTCCGGCGCTTGACCCTCAAGCACTGGAAGCATTTTCTGCAGGATCACAAGGCATGGGCATGCCATTTCGCGTCCGGCAGTGTCGAGCAAGCGCTTGCTCGTCAACGAAATCTATCAGATAGCGGGCGCTCGGAAGCGCAGCCGTGCCACGCCATCCCCCAGCAATGGAGAAGGCGCTGTTCGCCAGATAGGTGGATCTGGCGGGATACGGCAGAAATTCGGCAGCGCCCGGATGCCCCGCGGGCATCCGGGCACCGGTCAGGCGTCGGGGCCGACCTGCTGGGCAATGGCCATGGCGAACTTGCCGCCGCCCACCGACCAGTCGGAGTAGTCGTTTTCGTGCGTGAAGATGAAAACATCGTTCGGCGCCACGCCGGCATCCTTCTCCAGGTTGGCGGCGATATTGGCATAGAGGGCGCGCTTCATCGCGTCGCTGCGGCCGCGGCGCATGGTGATCTCCACCACGACCACGCGGTCCGAACGCTGGTAGCCGTTGAAAGTGCGGCTGAAGAAGAACTGCTGCTCGTCATAGTCGCTGACCATGTTGAACAGCTCGTCGGCAGGCATGCCGATGCCGTCGATCAGGGCCTGGTGGATGCCGTTGACGATGGCCTGGCGCTGGGCGGCGGGGGTGTCCTTGTGGACGCTGGTGCGGATGAATGGCATGGGGTGACCCGGGATAGTGAAGAAAGGCCATACCGCTGGCCTTGCAACAGGTCCTGCGATAGGAGGCAGCGGATTATCAAAGCCAGGCACCGGTTCCGGCACCTGCCAGCCACCCCAAATCGCCTTGAAACTGATGTGACATGGGCCCTACTAATCCACCCCGCCTGCCGCCCGGATACCTGCCGCTTCACTGCCCCCCGTTCACCGGGCCGGCTTGTTGACCGGCGTCAACACCTCGCGCCCCTCGAAAAAGGCGATCAGGTTGCTGGCCGCCAGATCGGCCATGGCCAGGCGCGTGCCCATGGTGGCACTGGCAATATGCGGCGTGAGAACCACATTGGGCACGGTCAGCAGGTCCGGATGCACGGCCGGCTCGCCCTCGAACACGTCCAGGCCGGCGGCGGCAATGCGCTTGTCGCGCAGCGCCCTGGCCAGGGCCGCATCGTCCACGATGCCGCCGCGCGCAATGTTGATCAGCGTGGCCGTGGGCTTCATCTGCGCCAGCTCCGCCGCGCCGATGGTGTGGTGGTTTTCCTGGGTGAAGGGCAGCACCAGCACCACATGGTCGGCGCTGGCAAGCAGTTCGGCCTTGCTCACGTAGCGGGCCTTGCATTCGGCCTCCAGCTCGGGAGCCAGGCGCGAGCGGTTGTGATAGATCACCTTCATGCCGAAGCCGTGGGCACCGCGCCTGGCAATGCCCTGGCCGATGCGGCCCATGCCGATGATGCCCAGCGTGCTGCCGTGCACCTCCGCTCCCGCGAACAGGTCGTAGCGCCAGGAAGTCCACTTGCCGGCGCGCAGATAGTGCTCGCTTTCGGTCAGGCGGCGCGCCGTGGCCATGAGCAGCGCGAAGCCGAAGTCGGCCGTGGTCTCGGTCAGCACATCGGGCGCGTTCGTGCCCTGCACGCCGGCCGCCGTCATCGCGGGCACGTCGAAGTTGTTGTAGCCCACGGCCATGTTGGCCACGATCTTGAGCTGCGGGCAGGCAGCCAGCAGCGCCGCATCGATGGTCTGCGAGCCCGTGGTCAGCACACCGTCCTTGCCTTGCAGCTTCTGCACCAGCTCCTGCGGGCTCCAGATCACGTCGTCCTGGTTGGACTCCACTTCGAAATGCTGCTCCAGGCGCTGCACCACCTCGGGCGAAATGGCGCGGGCAATCAGGATGCGGGGCTTGCAATTCATGTCGTTTTCTCCTTGATGTGTGGCACGCCGTCCGCGCCGACCATGCCGCCCTTGCCTGCAAGGGAAAGGCGCACGCCGGCCCGGCGACTGCTCATTTCCAGAACCAGAACAGCGTGATCAGCACCAGCAGCGGCAGCAGCACGCAGAAAGACCAGGCCATGTAGCCGAAAAAGCCCGGCATCTTCACGCCGCGGTCTTCCGCGATGGCCTTGACCATGAGGTTGGGCGCATTGCCGATATAGGTGTTGGCGCCCATGAAGACGGCACCGGCTGAAATCGCCGTCAGCGTCAGTGCCATGTCGGTCATCAGATGGGCCGGGTCGCCGCCCGCGGTATTGAAGAACACCAGATAGGTGGGCGCATTGTCGAGAAAGGACGACAGCGCGCCGGTGGCCCAGAAGTACATGGCCGGATCGGGCGTACCGTCGGCGCGCGTGACGGCGCGCACGATGGCGCCGAACGGACCGTCGACACCGGCCTTGAGCATGGCGATCACGGGAATAATGGTCAGGAAGATGCCGGCGAACAGCTTGGCCACTTCCTGCATGGGCCCCCAGCCGAATTCGTTGGCAGCGTGCACGCGCCGCGGCGTGAGCCAGAGCGACAGCAGCGCCACGGCGATCAGACCCGCATCGCGCACCAGGCCGGGCAGGCCCACACGGATGCCGGCGACCTCCAGGCCCGCAGGCGTGCGCCAGACGCCGCTGAACAGCACCAGGGCCACCACGGCCAGCAGCAGCGCGAAGTTCACGCCGCCTTCAAAGCCCAGGCGGCTGGGAGCCCCCGAGGCATCCAGGCTGGGCGTGGGATCGGGCAAGTCGGTCTCGCCCCTTTCTCTCATCAGCCGCCTGTCGATGGCATAGAACACGGCCAGCAGCGCCAGCGTGAGAAACAGCATCGGTCCCCAGACATGGCGCACGGTCCAGAAGAAGTCCACGCCCTTCAGAAAGCCCAGGAACAGCGGCGGATCGCCCAGCGGTGTCAGCGCCCCGCCCGCATTGGAGACGATGAAGATGAAGAACACCACCACGTGGGCCTGATGGCGCCGGTTGTCGTTGGCGCGCAGCAGCGGCCGGATCAGCAGCATGGAAGCGCCCGTGGTGCCCATGAAGCTGGCCAGCACGGCGCCCATGGCCAGGATGGCGGTGTTCAGACCCGGCGAACCCACGAGATTGCCGCGGATGTAGATGCCGCCGGCCACGGTGTACAGCGCGGTGAGCAGGATCACGAAAGGCAGGTACTCGGCCAGCAGCGCATGCACGAAATGGTGCGCGGCGGCACCGGCGCCGAACGCCAGCGTGAACGGCAGCAGAAATGCCAGCGCCCACCCCGCCGTGACCTTGCCGAAGTGGTGGTGCCAGAACCTGGGCAGCAGCAGAGGCATCAGGGCAATCGACAGCAGCATGCCGACGAACGGCACGCCCCAGGCCACCGACAGCGCGGCACCGTCGATTTCGCCCGCCTGCGCCGCGCCTGCGCCCAGCAGCAGGCAAGCCGCCGCAATGGCTTGCCGGCCATTCTTCCTGGATAAGCGTCCGAGGCCTGTGTTCAAAGCCTGTCTCCCCTGTTCCCTTGTCGTTGTATCGGAATGCCTGCCCTGCCTGCGCTCAGCCCTTGGCCCCGGGCGGGGCGATCTCGAACACCTGGCGCAGATAGGCCAGGTATTTCTCGTCGTCGCACATGCTCTTGCCCGGCGTGTCCGACAGCTTGGCCACGGGCTGGCCGTTGCAGCGGGTCATCTTGATCACAATCTGCAGGGGCACATGGTCGGGTGCATCGCCCAGGTCGTTGGTCAGATTGGTGCCTATGCCGAAGGCCAGCTTGCAGCGGCCATTGAAGCGCTCGAACAGTTCGATGGTGCGCGGCACCGTCAGGCCGTCGCTGAAGATCAGCACCTTGGTCAGCGGATCGATCTTGTTGGCCTTGTAGTGCGCGATCAGGCGCTCGCCCCACTCGAAGGGATCGCCGCTGTCGTGGCGCGCGCCGTCGAAGAGCTTGCAGAAGTAGAGGTCGAAGTCGCGCAGAAAGGCCGTCATGCCATAGACGTCGGACAGCGCAATGCCCAGGTCGCCGCGGTATTCGCGTGCCCAGGACTCGAAGCCGAAGATCTGGCTGTCGCGCAGACGCGGCCCCAGCGACTGGCAGGCCTGCAGGTATTCGTGCGCCAGCGTGCCCAGCGGCGTGATGCCCAGCTTCATCGCATACAGCACATTGCTGGTGCCGGCAAGCTGGCCCGGCCTGCGCCCGACGCCGGGGCGCAGGCCCCCTTCCGTGCCCAGGCGTGCGCACAGCACGCGCAGCACTTCCTCGTGCCAGGCCTTGGAAAAGCGCCGGCGCGTGCCGTAGTCGGCGATCTTGAGCGTTTCCAGCCCCTCCTGCTGCAGCAGCGCGATCTTATGGTCCAGGCGCCGGCGCCCTTCGGGAAAGGCCGGCACCAGCTGGGTGTTGCGGAAGTACACCTCGTTGACGATGGCCAGCACCGGAATCTCGAACAGGATGGTGTGCAGCCATGGGCCCTTGATCGTGATGTCGATCTCGCCGTTGGCCAGAGGCGTCACCGTGATGTATTTCTCGTTGAGCTGGAACAGCCCCAGAAAGTCCACGAAATCGCTCTTGATGAAGCGCAGCGACCCCAGGTACGCCAGTTCGGCATCCTGGAAGCGCAGCTGGCACAGCGAACGGATCTCCTCGCGGATCTCGTTCACATAGGGCGCCAGCTGCACGCCCGGATTGCGGCACTTGAAGCGGTATTCGACCTGCGCACCCGGGAACTGGTGCAGCACCACCTGCATCATCGTGAATTTGTACAGGTCGGTGTCGAGCAGGCTGGTGATGATCATGGACGGCGGCGGACTGGAGAGCCCGGCAGCAAAAAGACTGGCAGACGTGAGTCAGAACATCGAGTGTAGGCGATTCCCGCAGGCGCCCTGGTTTTCGGCCGCAGTGGCCGCTCGTCCGGCGAGTTTCATTGAAAACCGGTTGTAACGCCCGCCAGGCAAGCGCAGGCAGCTATCAAAACCGAAGGCCCAGGGCCCACGGCGCGCTCAAGCCTTGCGCAATGGCTCCAGTGCGGCGCGCAAGGCGGCTGGAATGGAAACCGGCCGCCGCGTCTGGCTGTCCACATAGACATGCACGAAATGCCCGGCCGCCGCCGAACTGGCCTCGCCCTTGGCGAACAGCCCGACCTCGTAGCGCACGCTGGAGCTGCCGATATGGGCCACGCGGATGCCGGCTTCCACCATTTGCGGAAAGGCCAGCGAGGCAAAGTAATTGCACTGCGTCTCTATCACCAGCCCTATGGTCTGGCCGCCGTGGATATCCAGCACGCCCTGCTCGATCAGATACGCATTCACGGCCGTGTCGAACCAGCTGTAGTAGACGACATTGTTCACATGCCCATAGACATCGTTGTCCGACCAGCGCGTGCTGATGTCACGGAATACGGCATAGGCCTGGCGCGGCTGGGGCACGGCGCGCTCGGTTCTCGCAGGTTGCGGTGCAGGGCTGTGGTCGGTCATGGCCGCCATTGTGCGCATGCGCCGCCTGCCAACCAGCACCAAGGAGACAGTTTGCCGTACCGCATCGACAGACCTTTTGTTTTTCCGAGAGGGATTTATCGGCCGAAGCGGCATTTCCGTTTCCCCATGAATGAGCGGGATATTCGTTAATGGCTTCGGTAGATTCGAAACTCGGCAATACAGCCTCGACCTTATTGCCCGTAAAAAGGCAATTTGAGCGGCGCCCTGCATTTTTATGTCGTCTACAAGACATAAAAAACCTTGCGAAATCAAACATCTATCAAAAACCAACAATTTTCCAAACTTTTTGCTGCAGTGCAGCAATTTATTGCTTGCATTGCAGCATCAAGCCTCTCTACAATACGCTCATGCTGCACTGCAACATACCAGTCCAAAAGACTGGCGGCCATGTCAGCGCAGTTGTTGCCTCCGTCCCGATCCCCTTGTCCGATCTGCAAATTTGGAGAATGAAATGAGCCTGACCCCTGACCAAATCCTGAGCGCACACAAAGCCAACGTCGAAACCCTGTTCGGCCTGACCACCAAAGCCTTCGAAGGCGTGGAAAAGCTGGTTGAACTGAACGTGACCGCTTCGCGCGCTGCCCTGAACGAAGCTGCCCAGCACACCCAGGCCGTCCTGAGCGTGAAGGATGCGCAGGAGCTGCTGGCCCTGCAAGCCAGCCTGTTCCAGCCCCTGGCCGAGAAGACCGCTTCCTACAGCCGTCATCTGTACGACATCGCCAGCACAACGACGACCGAATTCGGCAAGGCCTTCGAAACCCAGGTGACCGAAGCCCGCAAGAACTTCAACGCCCTGCTCGAAAGCACGGCCAAGAACGCCCCCGCCGGTTCCGAATCCGCAGTGGCCATCATGAAGAATGCCGTCTCCGCCGCCAACAGCGCCTTCGAATCGGTGCAAAAGGCCGTGAAGCAGGCGTCCGACCTGGCCGAGACCAACTTCAACACCGTGACCAACACCGCCACGGAAGCCGTCAAGACCACCGGCAACGCCAAGCGCTAAGACAGGCTTATCGGCATGGGATGCAAAAATTCGGGTTTACCCTTATAATCGCCCCATGCCAGGCCGATATCGCTAGATGGCGGCCTCACCAGTTGTCTCCTTGGATCCTCCTGAAACCCCCGTTTCACGGATCCTTTAAGCCCGATCCCCGTGATCGGGCTTTTTTTTTGCCTTCCCGGACCCTGCGCTTTTCGCCATCCGGCATGCATAATTGACGTTTACGTTAACGTAATGCGTTCCCAGAACCCTAGGAGACATCCATGCAGATCCAAGACCGCGTATTCATCGTGACCGGGGGCGCTTCCGGCCTGGGCGAAGGTACCGCCCGCATGCTGGCGGCCCATGGCGGCAAGGTCGTGATCGCCGACATGCAGGCAGACAAGGGCGAGGCCGTGGCCCGCGACATCGGCGGCGCCTTCGTGCGATGCGACGTGAGCAGCGAAGCCGATGGACAAGCAGTCGTTTCCAAGGCCACCAGCCTGGGCAAGCTGGCGGGCCTGGTCAATTGCGCGGGCATTGCCCCTGCGGAAAAAACCGTGGGCAAGAACGGTGCACACAGTCTTGCGCTCTATACCAAGACCATCACGGTCAACCTGATCGGCAGCTTCAACATGATCCGCCTCGCTGCAGAGGCCATGAACCGCAACGAGCCCGAAGCCACCGGCGAGCGCGGCGTGCTGATTTCCACCGCCAGCGTGGCGGCCTATGACGGCCAGATCGGACAGGCCGCCTATGCAGCCTCCAAGGGCGGCATCGTGGGCATGACCTTGCCGATTGCCCGCGACCTGGCGCGCAGCGGCATCCGCAACATGACGATAGCACCGGGCATCTTCGGTACACCCATGCTGTTCGGCATGCCGCAGGAGGTGCAGGACGCGCTGGCCGCGGGCGTGCCCTTCCCCAGCCGCCTGGGAACGCCCGCAGACTATGCCAAGCTGGTCAAGCACATCCTGGAAAACGACATGCTCAACGGCGAAGTGATCCGCCTGGACGGAGCCATCCGCCTCGCGCCGCGCTGACGCGACCTGCTTCAAGCCCAACCCCAAGGCCTGCCCTATTGCGCAGGCTTTTTTGCGCTTGAAAATGTTTGACAACAATTTGTATTGACTTGTTTCAAACTAGCGCAAATGCCGCATATCGATCCGCTCTCCATCAGTTCTGTGGCGGGCCTGACCTGTGCCGTCATGGCCATGGTCCTGTGGGGCGTGCGCCGCAGTCTGCCGATGGCCATGCCGGGCGTGCTGCCCTGGTGCCTGGCACCGCTGCTGTGCACGGCCTCGAGCATCTTCTTCGGCCTTGAAGGCCTGCTGCCGCCTTTTCTGGTCATGCTGGCGGGCAATGCCCTGCTGATGAGCGGCATGGGCCTGTTCTATGTCGGCAGCCAGCGCTTCTGGCAGCGACCATGCTCATGGCATTCCTGGGCCACGGCAGGCGTGGCCCTGCTGGTGGCCATGAGCTATTTCTGGCAGATTCAGCCGGACTTCCGCGCCCGCACCTTGCTGTTTGCCGGCGGCATGGCGATCTGCGCCTTCGCGCATGCACGGCTGCTCCATCGCCATGGCAAGGGATTTTCTTGCCGTCTCATGGTGATTGTTCTGGTGCTGCTGTGCATGGTGATGGTACTCAGGGCCAGCACCACCTTCTGGTTTGACGAACCCGGCTCGACCCGGCTGATGCGCGCACCCATGCAGCAGATCTATGCGGCCGGCTTCCACCTGTCGGCCTTGCTGCTGAGCATAGGTGCACTGCTGATGGTCAGCGAGCGCGTCCGGTATGAATTCGAGCATCAGGCTTCCCACGACAGCCTGACCGGCGCGCTCACCCGGCGCACCCTGTTCCAGGCCGGAGAAAAGGAATGGTCGCGCTGGAAGCGTTACGCGCGGCCGTTTTCCGTGCTGCTGCTGGACATAGACCGCTTCAAGGACATCAACGACCAGTGGGGTCATCCCATCGGCGACAGGGTGCTGCAGGACTGCACCGCCCTGATCGCATCCCGCTTGCGCAACGGCGACGTGCTGGGACGCTACGGCGGCGAGGAGTTCGTCGTGGTGCTTCGCGAGACCGGCAGCGCGGCCGCCTGGACCGCGGCAGAGCGTATCCGCCAGGCCCTGGAGCGGCAGGCTTTAGCCGATATACCCGCCTATACGGCAAGCATCGGCGTGGCCACCGTGACCGATGCAGATGTGGATTTCAGCGCACTGCTCAAACGCGCCGACACAGGCCTTTACCAGGCCAAGGCGTCAGGCCGCAACCAAACCGTCGCGCTGTAAGAAGCTGGCCCGTTCTTACAGCGTGTAAGCATATGTAGAGAGCCTATTCCATCGGCCACATGGCCGATAGTCCCTCCCAGGCGCTCATTCCAATAATCCGCCCCAAAGCAACCTTTGAGCAGGGAGAAAACATGAAGCCACAGATGACAGCCATTGCACGCGTGATCGCCACCGTCGTGCTCCCGACAGCCCTTGTAGCCTGCGGCGGCGGAGACGGCAGCAGCGGTTCTCAGTCGCAAGACAAGTCCACCACACTGAAGATCAGCGGCACGGCAGCCACCGGTGCAGCAATGGCCTCAGCGGCCATCAATGTGCTGTGTGCTGCCGGCAATGCAACTGCGACCTCTGGCACGGATGGCACCTACACCGCCAGCATCACCAACGGCACACTGCCTTGCGTGCTGAGCGCCACCAGTGCCGATGGCAAAACCACACTGCATTCAATGCTGGCCGGCTCTGGCCAAACAGCCAGTGCCACAGCCAATATCACGCCCTTGAGCGAGTTGCTGGTCGCCCAGTTCGCCGGCACCGATCCGAAATCCTTTTTTGACGCCTTCGGCGTGAGCCCCAAGGCCGTTGATCCATCGGCCGTTGTCACCGCGCAAAAAGCGCTGGCGCAAGCTCTGGCTGCCTTCATCGACATATCCACGGTCAGCGATATCGTGGGCGGCCCTCTGCAGGCCGGCAGCGGCGCGAACGGCACTGCCGCCAACTACGATGGCGTGCTCGACAAGCTGGGAGCCAAACTGGCCAGTGCGGAAATCAAACTCTCTGACCTCACGGCGGCTGCGGCCCTTGGGGGCACCAACCTGTCCACAATCGTGAACACCGTGCTGGCCCCCGCCGCTGCAGCAGATTGTCCGGGACTCAAAACCGGCACGCTACGCTATGTGGATCTGCTGGGCAGCGGCACCGGTACGCTGGCCGTGGATGTCGCCACCATGAAGATCGACGGCCAGGCACTGGCAGGCTCCGCCTGCAACTACACCGCCACCATCAACAACGTAGCCGGCACGCGCATCCTCGTGTCGCGCTCTGGCGTGATGACCATGCTGTCGGGCTCCGGCATGACAGGAAAAGCGATGATTGCCTTTCCGGAGCAAGTCCTTTCCGTCGCGGCATTGGCCGGCAGCTACGACCGGGTGGGATATTCAAAGACGTTCGACACGCAGATCGGCGATTACGGCGATACCGAGTTCTCAGCCGATGGCGCGAACGGCTTGTCGCACAATTGCCCGTCCGGCGCCGAGGCCTGCGCACCGGACACGCAATCGAAAGGCACCTTGGTCGCCAATCCTGCCGGTGGCTTCGACTACATGGAAAAGGGCATATCCCAGGACCGGGTATTTGCCTTCCGCAACGCATCCGGCAAGACGCTGCTGCTGGCACAAGGCTCCGACACCAACAACCCATCCATTGCCGCACTGGTTTCAAAGGGAAAGCTGGCCCTGCCACCCGTGGGCAACTCGTCGTCATACTGGCAGTTCCAGCTGAACGCTGGCGGACTCACCATGCAGCCGGATGACACCAACACGGTTACGGCCGTTGATGACACAACCGGTACGGTCACCCGCAGCTTCGCATCGGACAGCCATACCGATACGATCACCTACAACATCCCCTTCGATGGCATGCGCTATCGCGCCCGCAATGCCTGCACGGGAGCGGGCGGCCAAGGCGCAGGTTCGTGCAGCGGAGTGGTTCAGCTTCCCTTCGGCGGCATGACGCTGGCAACCCGCGCGGATACCAATATCAACGCTCGCTTCCTCTCGGTATCCGTCGTCAAGCCATAAACTTCTATTGCGTGCTCCAGCCAAAGGCGATGCGGCTGCCAGGCCCGTCGCCTTTGTTTTAGTACGGAAGCTGACCCGGCTTGGCGGATAGAATGGGGCGGGCCCGAAAACCCCTTCACACTCCCATCAACATGCGCGCGCTCGCCTTCGCCATGCACCGGTGTCTGCATGTCTGCGCCAGCGTCGCGCTATGGCTTTGCGCCACCTGGCTGTTCGGGCTGCCAGGTGCAGCCCATGCCGAACAGGAGTCCATACGGGTGTTCGACCAAGCCGACTTCCGCGGCGACGACACCGCCCCCTGGATCCCGACCCAACTGCCCGACACCTGGGCCTTGCGTGGCATACCTGCCAGCGGCCGCGGTGAATACCGCCTGATCCTGCCGCTTGACGCCGCTCCCGATGTTCCCTGGGTGCTGGAGCTGGAGCGCATCTCGCCGACACATGAGATTCACCTGAACGGAACCCTGATCGACAGACATCCGCCGGAGAACCGCATGGTACCGGCGCCAGGGTTGATCCGACTGCCTCCCCATCTGCTCCAGGCCGGCGACAACGAGCTGCGCATGGTTCTGCACTACAGCCATCTCGGCGGCTTGTCGACCGTGCAAGCCGGACCCGCCCATCTGTTGGAGCGCTCGTACAACCAAGCCTTGTGGTGGTACCACGAACTCACGCAGCACTTGAACCTGGCGGCCGCCGTGCTTGCCGTGCTGCTGCTCATTGTGGCCTGGCGGCAGCCACGCGAGCAGGCCATAGGCTTGTTCGGAGCGCTGGAGCTGATCAGCAGCGTGCGCAACTATGTCTTCTACGGCAACCTGTTGGCCTGGCCCAACGAGTGGATAGAGAAATTTCTCTTCACGGCCATCATCTGGATGGGAATTCTTCTCCAGGCCTATGCCCATAGTCTGCGCTTCGGCCGCCCGCTGCTCCGGCCCCGGTTTTTCTGGAGCCTGATGTGCGGCATTCCCTTGCTGGCGGCCTGCCTGCCTGCTCCATGGTTGCCGACTACGCGCGTACTCGTATATGGGGTGCTTGCCGCCATGAATCTGCGGTCGATACAGCTCGTGGTGGCCGCCGCTCGCTCTGCCCGGGATTTCATGCACTGGGCGCTTTGCGCATGCCTGCTGGCCATTTTTGTGGCAGCCCTTCATGACTTTGCCTACCAGCTGCTGGGCTGGCTCCCCATCACGCACTCCATAACTCTGACCCGCGTGCTGCCACTGGCGCTCTTTAGCTATTCCGGCCTGCTGCTGGTGCGCCTATTCGATGCCATGGCGCAGGTGGATCAGCTCAACCGTACGCTGGAGACGCGGGTTGCCCTGCGCACCCGCGATCTGGATGCCGCCAATGCAGCCAAGACACGCTTCATCGCCAATGCCAGCCACGATCTGCGACAGCCGCTGGTCAGCGTCAGCCTTCTGCTTGGCCTGCTGCGCCAGGAAATGGCGAAAACCGCATCAAGCGCCGCAGTACAGGACCTGTTCGCCCGCCTGGGTCGAGCCGTGTCGGCCATGGAAGATTTGCTCAGGCATCTACTCGATTTCTCGCGGCTGGATAGTACGGGACGGGCGCCCCCCAAGTCCAGCCCGGTCAAGCTGCAAGATATTTTCGAAGCCGTGCAAGCCCACGAGTCGTCGCATGCACAAAGCAAGGGACTGCACCTGCGCATGCGCCCTACGCCACACACCGTCCTGTCGGACCCGGTGCTGCTTGAGCAGATTCTGCGCAACCTGGTGAACAACGCCATCCGCTACACGGAAAGGGGAGGCGTTCTGGTGGCGGTGCGCAACCGCAAATCGCAGGGACAGGTGCAGCTATGTGTCTGGGACACCGGATCCGGCATCGCGGCCGATGCCCAGGAAGCCATCTTCGAGCCCTTCGTCCAGTTGCATAACCCCAGCCGCATCGCCTCCGAAGGGCTGGGGCTTGGCCTGGCCATTGTCCGCCATGCTGCCATGCAGCTCGGGCATGCGCTGGAACTGAGCTCCCATCCGGGGCGTGGCAGCTGTTTCCGCCTCACCCTTGCCCTGACCGATGCCACAGGCATGCCCCTTGCACAAGGCATGGAGCCCTGGGTAGACGCGGCCATTCTGCGCGGCCGCGCAGCTTGGCTGGTCGAAGACAACGATACGGTACGCGAAGCACTCGCCCTGCAACTAGTGCAATGGGGCATGCGGCTGCAATGCTTTTCCTGCGCCGCCGATCTTCAGGCGCACATGCTGGCCACACAAGACTGGCCGGACCTTTTCATCAGCGATGCCCTGCTGCCCGACGGAAATGGACTGGATCTGATCATAGAGTTGCTCTCGAGCACACCCATGCCGATGGCCACCTTGCTAGTGACGGGAAATACCTCCCCCGATCAATTGGCGCGTCAGGAACATTCAGGCGTCGCGGTCCTCCACAAGCCCTTCAGCAGCGAGGAACTGCTGCTGGCGCTCAGCAAGGAACTACGCCCCTTGCTATGACACCCGCCGAAGTGCAGACCCAGTTTCAGACGCTCCTGATGCCTCGCCGAACCACTTCGACGATAGCTTGCGAGCGGGAGCGTACACCAAGCCGCAAATAGATCTCTGACAGATGGGTCTTGACGGTGGATGCAGAAAGATCCAGGTCCCGGCAGATCAGCTTGTTGGGCTTGCCCTGCAGCACCAGCTTCAGGACCTCCCATTGACGCGGGGACAGGCCCAGCGCATCGGACGCCGAAACTGCAGCAGGCCGCGCCACAAACGAGGATGGCAGCGCCACATGGCCTTCCATGACGCTTTGCAGCGCCTCGACAAACTCCACGCTATCCGTCGCCTTGTGCAGAAAGCCTGCCGCCCCTGCATCCAGCGCAGCATAAATCGTCTCGGCCCGATCATCTGCGGATACCACGACGGCGCGAGCCTGCGGCACCATGTCGCGCAGCAGGAGCAAGGCCTCAAGCCCCTGGGAATCGGGCAGGGACAGATCAATCAACAAAAGGTCAGGGGCATAGGCAGCCAGGACATCGCACGCCTGCGCGAGCGTGCTGGCACAGCGAAACTGAGCATGCGCAAAGCGCTGTGTCAGCAGCAGTACCAGGGCATCGCGCAACACGATATGGTCGTCAACCAGCAGAACACGCATCGGGCCAGCTTTCTTGTTGATGTCTGCGCCTGCACAAGATAAAAGAAAACCCGTTGAAAAATTCAACGGGTTTTCATGGATTTTGGCGGAGTGGACGGGACTCGAACCCGCGACCCCCGGCGTGACAGGCCGGTATTCTAACCAACTGAACTACCACTCCTGGCAGGAAGCTTTGCCAGCTCTCTTCGAGCTTCAAGCGCTTCAGACTTGGCGACCCTACGGGGATTCGAACCCCGGTACTCACCGTGAAAGGGTGATGTCCTAGGCCTCTAGACGATAGGGTCAATTCCTAGAACGATTCGAGTTTTGCAACTCGCCGTCTTCAATCTTGGTGGAGGTAAACGGGATCGAACCGATGACCTCTTGCATGCCATGCAAGCGCTCTCCCAGCTGAGCTATACCCCCTTGAGCAACCAAAACACTGCTTGTTTGCTGCAATACAAAAATTGTAGCACAGGCTTTGGAGCGCTTTTTCCAAGGCACTGCATTTTTTGCATGCCAGGCGAAGAAAAGGCCGGGGCACTCTTCTTCGCCCGGACGGCGGGCATGTCCTAGAAAGCACCGCCATCGCGTATGCGGTGCATTTCGGCGATGTCCACGGTCCAGACCAGGCCGTCGCCTATCTGCCCGGTACGGCAGGCCGCAAAAATGGCCTGCCGTATGGGCTCGACCATGGTGTCGTCCGCAATGACGCAGAGCATGAGCTTGTCCGAGAAGTCGGTCAGCTCTTCCTTGACCGTGCGCTTGTCCACGGCTGCAGGCGCAGTAAAGCCTTCGGCCTTGAAGAGGGTCACGCCGGGAAAGTTGGGAATGGCACGTAGCGATTCGCGCAAGCGCTCCAGGCGGCTGGGGCGCACGATGGCACGGATTTCTTTCATCGTCATCTCCTTTGCGGATATCAAGCCTCGGTGGGCGTTTCGTCAAACCAGCGGTACAGCGTGGGCAGCACCACCAGAGTCAGCAGCGTGGAGGAAATCAGGCCGCCGATCACCACGATGGCCAGTGGACGCTGCACCTCGGAGCCGGGCCCTGTGGCAAACAGGAAAGGCACCAGCCCCAGCAGCGCTACCGTCGCCGTCATCATGACGGGACGGAAACGCTGCACGCAGCCTTCGCGCACGGCCTGGACCACGTCCAGGCCGTCCTCGCGCAGCTTGCGTATGCAGGTCACCAGCACCACCCCGTTGAGCACGGCAATGCCCCACAGAGCGATGAAGCCCACCGATGCCGGCACGCTCACATATTCGCCCGTGACGAACAGGCCGATCAGGCCGCCGATGGATGCGAAGGGCAGTACCAGGATGATCAGCGCGGCCAGCTTGACCGAATTGAACAGCAGGAACAGCAGGAAGAAGATCGCGGCAATGGTCAGGGGCACGATCACCTGCAGCGTACCCATGGCACGCTCCATGTTCTCGAACTGGCCGCCGAACTTGAAGTAGTAGCCGTCGGGCAGCTTCACTTCCTTTTCCAGACGCTGCTCCACCTCCGCCACGAAGCCTCCGAGGTCGCGCCCTTCCACATTGGCGCCCACCACCACACGGCGCTTGCCGCCTTCCCGGCTGATCTGTGCGGGGCCGTCGACCAGCTCGATCCTGGCCACATTGTTGAGCGGCACCTGTCCGCCGGTGGCCGTGGTCAGCAAGGTGGCACCAATGGCCTGGGGCGAACCGCGGAAGGCTTCGGGAAAGCGCACAACCACGGCATAGCGGCGCTCGCCTTCATACAGCGTGGTCACATCTTTGCCGCCAATGGCGGATTCCAGCACGCTTTGCACATCGGCCACATTGAGGCCATGGCGTGCAATGGCCTTCCGGTCGATGTCCACGGTCAGCGCCTGCTGGCCCGAGAGGCGCTCGATGCGGATGTCGGTGCTGCCCGGCACGCTCTTGAGAATGCGGGCCACCTGCTCGGAGACTTCCTTGAGATCTTCCAGCTCGTCGCCGAAGATCTTGATGGCCAGCTGCGAGCGCACCCCTGTCACCATTTCGTCCACACGCTCGGAGATCGGCTGCGAGAGCACGATCTGCACGCCCGGAATCCTGGACAGGCGCTGGCGGATGTCCTCGTCGATTTCGTCCTGCGTGCGATCGGACGTGGGATCCAGCAGCACGATGGGGTCGGACTCGTTGGGGCCCGCGGGGTCGGCCGGCGATTCGCCGCGGCCCAGCTTGGACACCACGGACAGCACTCCCGGCACCTGCGCCACTTCCTTCATGGCCGCCATTTCCATGCGGATCGATTCGTCGAGCGAAATGCTGGGCACGCGGTTGATCTGCGGCGTCAGCGCGCCCTCCTTCATGGTCGGCATGAAGGACTTGCCCAGGAACGGGAACAGGCCCAGCGAACCGAGCAGCAGGGCCACTGCCAGGGCCAGCGTGAGGCGGCTGCGCGCCGTCGCGCCATCGAGAAGCTTGAGGTAATGGCGCTTGAGGAATGCAATCAGCCGCGTGTCATGGTCCGCACCACCCTTGAGGAAATACGAGCACAGCACAGGCGACAGGAACAGCGATACCGCCAGCGACACCGCCAGCGCAATGGCAATCGTCAGCGCCAGCGGGCCGAACATCTTGCCTTCGATGCCCTGCAGCGTCATCAGCGGCAGAAATACCAGAATGATGATGGCAATGCCGAAGATCGTGGGCGTGGCTACTTCGGCCGTGGCCGAAAGCACCGTGCGCACACGTTCGCCCCTGCTGCTGCCAGCCTGGCCCAGCTTGTGGAATACGTTTTCCACCACCACCACGGTGGCGTCCACCATCAGGCCGATAGCAATGGCCAGGCCGCCGAGCGACATCAGGTTGGCCGAGATGCCGTAGCGGTTCATGAGGATGAAGGTGGTCAGCGGCGTGATGATCAGCGTGGCCACCACGATCAGGCTGGAGCGCACATCGCCCAGAAAGATGAACAGCACCACCACGACGAGGAAAATGCCCTCGATCAGCACCTTGCCCACCGTCCACAGCGCGGAATCCACCAGGTCGGTACGGTCATAGTAAGGCACGATCTGCAGGCCGCCGGGCAGCATGCCCTTGGCATTGATTTCGGCAACCCGCTCTTTCACGCGCGTCACCACTTCCTTGGCATTGCCGCCGCGCATCATCAGCACGATGCCCGAAACGCCTTCGGTATAGCCGCCCTTGATGATGGCGCCCTGGCGCACCTCGGCATCGATCTGCACGGTGGCCACATCGCGCACATAGACCGGCACACCACCCTGCTCCTTGAGCACGATGTTGCCGATGTCTTCCAGCGTGCGGATCATGCCCATGCCGCGGATCAGATACTGCTCCGTCACCTGGGGCAGGATGCCGCCGCTGGCGTTGGCGTTGTTGTCCGCCACGGCCTGCACGACCTGGCGGACCGTCAGCCCATAGTGGCGCAGCCGGCTCGGATCCACCAGCACCTGGTACTGCTTGACATAGCCGCCCTGCGAGTTGATCTCGGCCACGCCGGGAATCGAGCGCAGCAGCGGCCGCGCCACCCAGTCCTGGATGGTGCGGCGCTCGGTCAGCTCCTGCTGGGTGAGCTCGCGCCGGCCGTCGTCGGGATGCTCCAGCGTGTACTGGTACACCTCGCCCAGGCCCGTGGACACCGGCCCCAGCACCGGCACGATGCCCTGCGGCATGCGCGGCGTGACCTCGATCAGCCGCTCGGTGACGAGCTGGCGTGCAAAATAGACATCGGTCGCGTCGGTGAACACCAGCGTGATGATCGACAGGCCGCTCTTGTTGAGGGAGCGCATCTCGACCAGACCCGGCAGGCCCGTCATGGCGATCTCCAGCGGCACGGTCACGAAGCGCTCGATCTCTTCGGGCGAGCGCCCCGGGGCTTCGGTGGCGATCTGCACCTGCACATTGGTCACGTCGGGAAAGGCATCCACCGACAAGTTCATGGCGGCGCGCAATCCAAAGCCGCACAGCACCAGGGACATTACGATCACGACCAGCCGCTGCGTGAGCGCGGCGCGAATCAGGGAAGCAATCATGGGCTTACTCCAGCTCGGCGCGCTTGCGCTCGTTGTTCAGGTGAAAGGCGCCTTCCACCACGATCTGCACGCCTTCCTCCAAGCCCTTGAGCACCGGACGCAGACCGCTGCTGGCCACTCCGAGCTCCACGGGCGTGAGGCGATAGTGGTTCTCGGACTTTTTCACATAGACGTGGTCCTTGTCGTTCTCGCGCACCACGGCCGCGACGGGAACGGCCGGGGTTTTCTGGCTGGCCCCCTGGATCTTCATGGTGGCCAGCATCTGGGGCTTGAGCGCCAGGTCCCTGTTGTCCACCTGGGTACGGATGGTCACGGTGCGCGTGTCGGCAGACACCGTGTCGCCCACATAGATGATCTTGCCGGAGATGGGGCCCTCCTCGGCCGTCAGGCCCAGCGCCGGCACATCGACCTGCACGCTTTGGCCCGTCTGCACGCTGCGTGCCATCTGCTCGGGCAAGGCGCCCACGACCCAGACATTGGACAGGTCCGCCACCGTGAACAGGGGATCGCCAGGCTGGGCCACCTGGCCCTGGCTGACCTGGCGCTCGATCACGATGCCGGCGGACGATGCGGTGATGGCCGCATGGGGCGCGACATGGCCCTGGCCGCGCAGGCGATCGAGCGCATCGCCGGACAGCCCCATGAGCCTGAGCTGGTCGCCTGCGGCGCGCAGCTCGGCACGCGCTATCTGCACCTCGGATTCGCGGCGCTGCAGCTCGGCGGAGCCGATCACGTCGGCCGCGATCAGCTGGCGCGCGCGCTCCACCGAGCGCTCGGCCAGCGTGGCATTGGCGCTGGCGCGCATATAGGCCAGCTGGGCGGTGGTCAGCTCCGGACTGGCCACGCGCGCCAATACCTGGCCGTGCCTGACGCGGTCGCCGGTTTCGGCCAGCACTTCGGTCACGCGACCAGTCACTGCCGCACCGATGCGGGTGACCTTGCGCTCGTTGGCCTCGATGCGGCCTGCGACTTCCTGCACGGCCGCCACATCGGCTGCCACCACCGGCGCCGTCCTGAAGTTGCCGGCCATCGCGGCAGGCACCACGACCTCCATGGGGTCCAGTTCGGCTTTGGCCTCGGCCGCCGCAACGGGCGCCGCGGCGCTCTTTTCATTCTTGCCGCAGGCACTCAGGGTCAGCAGTCCGGCAAGCGCCAGGGCCATGGCGAGAGAGTTTTGATGGGAAGACATAGACGTGTTTGAAAAGTGAGAAAACTGACGCTCAGAACGCAGAGGCATCGGCATAGCGGCCAGCCAGGAAATCCAGTTCGATGCGTGCGGACTGCAGCTGGTAGCGGGCCTCCAGCAGATCGGCGCGCACGGTGCGCAGCACACGCTGGGCATCGAGCACATCGAGAATCCCCCGCTCGCCAAAGCGGTAGGCGGCCTCGGCCACGCGCAGGGCGGACTCCGCTTCGCGCACCGCGCCTTCGCTCAGGGCCTTGGTACGCACCTGCGCCATCTCCAGCACCTTCCACGCCTGCTGCATCTGCTGCTCAAGCTCTGCCCGGCGTCCTTCCATCCGCACGCGGGCACGCTCGGCTTCCGAAGCGGCTTCCTCCATCGGGCCACGGCGCTGGTCGAACAAAGGGATCTGCACGCTCACACCCACGGTATGGTTGCGGATGTCCGGCTCGCGGGTCTGGGCATAGCGCAGCTCCACGCCAGGCCATCGGCTGGCCCTGGCGCCCTGCTTCTGGGCTTCGGCCCTGTCCACTTCGGACTGCAGCTGCAGCAGCTCCGGATGGGCCTGCCAGTTGATGTTCTGCAGCTGGTCGGGCACCACCGGATCCTGCAGCGACAGGGCCAGATCGAAGCGCGCCGGCAGATGGCCTGCGGCCAGGCGGTTGAGCGAAAGCAGAGACTGCTCGGCCATCAGCCGGGCCGTCTGCTCCTGCTGGCGTGCATTGATCAGCTCCGCATCGGCCTTGATGATCTCGTAGCGGGCCGCCTCGCCACTGGAGACACGCACGCGCACACGCTCATGAACCTGCTCGAGCAACCGGACGGCATCGCGAGCAGCCAGGGCCTGGGCCTGGCGCAGCACCACCTCATAGGCCTTGAGCTTGACCTGTGCCACCAGCGCATTGCGCGATGCGGCAATCTGGTGCACCGACGCACGCTGGCCCGCCTGCGCCGCCTCGATGCGTGCGCTGCGCACCGAAGGCATCTCTATGGGAACCGAGATACCCATGCTTTGCACGCTGCCGGGCGTGGCCGATGCCAGACGCGCCGTGTTGTCGCCACGGCTCCACTCCAGCTTGGGATTGGGCAAGGCGCCGGCACTGAGCACCGCGGCCTGTGCCGTCACGCCGGATTGCTGCACCGCACGCAGCTCGGGATTGTTGTCGAGCACGGTCTGCACCAGCTGCTCCAGGCTCAGCCTGGGCTGCTGCGGCTCGGCGCTGACCGCATTGGCCGGGGCGGCTGCAACGCCGGTTTCGCGGGCCTGGGCCGCGAAACATCCGGCCAGGCAGATGCCGAGTGCGGCAAGCCGGACCAAGCGCGGCAATGAAGATGGGTCCGCGCGGAACGGACAGGCTGTGGCCGGCAGAAAAGCCGGTGCTATCGATCTATTGGACATAGAACACGGCTGCCTTCTTGAAGGCAGAGGAAGTGAGGAAAGAGTGGATTCGGCGACCGGGCGCAGCGGCCGGGGCCGCCTGCCGGAAGCGGTTCAGGCATGCCAGGACGAAGTGGCGCAACCCGCAAGCTGTCGCCAGTTGCCGCAAGGCGTCAGCCCATGGCAAGCGCATTCCGGGCTTGTCAGGCCCGGAATATCTTCAAAGGCAGGAAAGGTCGGGAGCGATCAGCAGCCGGCCGAGCACTTCAAAAGAGGTGCGTCAGATGCGCTGGAGCGAGCCTGCCTGGCGCAGGCCCGTATTGGGTGGCCGCAGCATGCTGTCAAGCCAGGGGAAAGTGGGGTGCGCCACATGCGCCTGTGGCGACACCCGGACATCGGCCACGAGGACGGCCACGGCTTCGGGCGGGCCGAACAGCTCGTTGCGATCATCCTGCACCGTATTCACTTCGGCGGTGCGGTGCGGACGGTGGATGGAGAACTCCACCGTTTCATCCTCCACATCCTCCTCGAATTCCTGCAACACATCCACGCCGTATTCGTGCGGTTCCATGTCCTGCACATAGGCCATTGCCACTGCATCCTGCGCGCCCGCCGGCCACAAGACAGCCATTTGCACGCCCACGATGGCGGCAAACATCAGCAACGACAGCAGCAGGGACGATGCCGGACGCATGGATCAGAAGCGTTGTTGGAACAGATTCGGAAAGGAAAACAGGAATGCGCTCAAGCAAAAGCCCGGGCGGCCCAGTCTGGATGGTGTCTCCATCTGTGACAAAAGTTCCCGTGAGGTGCAGCCTTTGTCATTCAGTCCATGAAAAACGGAACGATAGCGTATCGGCATAGTGCTTGCATGGCAAGGGTTTCCTGCTAGAAAGACAAGAGCAGTACCCACGTGCATGTGCCATGCCAAAACAAAAAAGCCATCCGTGAACGGATGGCTTTGCGG
>NZ_BCNT01000017.1 GCF_001544075.1 Comamonas terrae | reverse complement strand
AGGTTCAATTCAGGTGGCAGTAGTCGCTTGAAAACGCGGGAATAGCTCAGTTGGTAGAGCGCAACCTTGCCAAGGTTGAGGTCGACGGTTCGAGACCGTTTTCCCGCTCCAGGTTTTGGTGATCTTGGCGCGATAGCAAAGCGGTTATGCCCCGGATTGCAAATCCGGTTAGACCAGTTCGACTCTGGTTCGCGCCTCCAGATTTTTTGCGGGAATAGCTCAGTTGGTAGAGCGCAACCTTGCCAAGGTTGAGGTCGACGGTTCGAGACCGTTTTCCCGCTCCAGTTAAAAAAGGGAAGCTCTGCTTCCCTTTTTTGTTGCATTGTCCGCATGGCCGGTGCAATACTCCCGGGTCGGGTTTTTTGCCTGACTGCCAGGGATGGGCCCCGATGGTGAAATTGGTAGACACTGCGGACTTAAAATCCGCCGCTTCCGTAAAAGGGGCGTGCCGGTTCGACCCCGGCTCGGGGCACCAACTATCTATGCAAGCATGTGCAGCAATTGCACAAAGCAATCTAAATCAATAGCTTGCAGCACCCATATGCCGTGCTACAGTGCGCCTGCCGCACTATTTTGCACAGGGCGGCCCAGCAAATTCCCCCAGCTGATCCCCCCAATTTATGGCAACCCCCCAGAAGACAGCAGCCGGCACGTGGCGCATCCAGATCGAGGTGCGTGGAAAGCGCGATGCAGGCACATTCCCAACGAAGCGAGAGGCCGTTGAGTGGGCTGCGCAGCGGACTGCTGAACTCAGGGCGCAAGCCGTGGGTGGTAAGGCCGGTGCGAGGATGCTGGGCGAAACCCGAACTGTCAACGATGCCGTGAAGCGCTACCGCGACGAGGTCTCGCCCACGAAGCGCGGATGGGCCAAGGAATGGGTGCGGCTGGATGCTATCCAGAAGCATGAGGCTTGGCCAGGCCGCCGACTGCTCGCGCAGCTGGACAGCCAGGACTTGATTGCATGGCGGGATGCGCGCCTCAAGGTCGTCTCTCGTTCCAGCGTGCTGCGAGACATGGTGCTAATCGGCCACATGCTGGAGACCGCGCGTAAGGAGTGGAACTGGCTGGAATCGAATCCGATGCGGGATGTGACCAAGCCGGCCGAGCCGGATCATCGGGAGCGCATCATCTCAGGGCCGGAAATCCGCCGGATGCTGCGGATGCTAGGCTGGTCTCGACGCAAGCCGATTAGATCGGTATCGCAGGCCGTGGCGCATTGCTTTATCGCTGCGCTGCAGACCGGGATGCGGGCGGGGGAATTGACGGGACTTGAGTGGGGGGATGTGCGCGAGGATTACTGCACGTTGCATGCAGGGCGCACGAAGACGGGTAAAGCGCGGCAGGTGCCGCTGACGAGGGCGGCGCGCAGGAATCTTGAGGCATGCCGCGGTTGGGACGAGACACTGGTGTTTGGCCTCAAGCCCCAGACCTTGGATGCCATGTTTCGCAAATATCGCGCACGGGCGGGGCTGGATGGATTTACCTTCCACGATTCGCGCCACACAGCAGCCACCCGCATGGCGCAGGTGCTGCATGTGCTGGATCTGTGCAAGGTGTTTGGCTGGGAGAACACGACGCGGGCCCTGACTTATTACAACCCGAAGGGATCTGATATTGCGGCCCGGCTTAATGCTGGCGCATCTCCCATTCGATGATCTCCGACAGCAGCCATTTCCCATCCTTTCCGGGGCGGGGCATTGTGCTGTCGTGAGCCAGCCGGGCTGCCAAGGTATTGCGGTGGACGCCCAGGCGGTCTGCGAACTGTTGCCGAGTCAGGCGGGCTCCGGACTGAGTGCAGAGCGTTTGCAAGGCACTGGCCATCACCTGCATGCTCCTGAGCATCTGATCTAGCTTGTCTTGCTGGACGGTACTGGTCATTTCGATTTACTCCAATATTTTGCTTTTATGTCTTGCTATGAGATCTGCAGCTTCTTTGACTGCGAGGTCGATGCTCGATCCGTCGACGTAGTGCGTCATGCTGCGAAAGAGGAGTGTGTAGTTGCGGAGTTCTTTCAGCAGCCTGATGGCGGTGGCCAGTTCGCTGTTGGCCTTTGCGGCGGGCAGTTTGGGTTGGCAGCTGCCTAAGCAACGGCCTTCTTCAAAGCAGGCGCCGCTTGCCATCCAGCACTCGTCATGAGGGACGAAGACGCGCGAATTAGTCACGGCTGCGCTCCCTTGTCTTGAGTGCGCTTCGATAATTCCTCCTCAAGCTCTGCAGCCTTGGCTTCGGCTTGCTCGGCCCAGCGGATGTTGTCGACGGCTGTAGCTCTTGATTTCTGTGCAGATTCCCTGAGTTCGCGGATCCGCTCCAGCTCCTCGGCTCGCTTTTGAGCTGCCTCGGCATCCGGGCCGAGAAAACCATGTCGTGCCATCGCCCGAGCTGTGACAAAAGCGTCCAGCTTTTGAGGCTTGTAGGGGTTGATTGGCAACACATCATCCTCATCAGCTTTGAGTGCGATGAAGCAGCCCGACTCTGTGACGATGACTGCGTCTGCCCACCAGGGTTGTCCCTTGAGGTCGGTGTCCTCGAATACCAACTTCACGGTATGGCCTATCAGCTCAGTAAGCTGCTTGGCACGTGGCAGTTCTTTGGGCTCAGATTCGGGTTGGCTAAGAGAGGGGGGGGTATGACTCATGACTGTTGCGCTCCGTCCTGGCTCTGGCCGCGCAGCTGCTGGGCGATCTTTGCTGCGCGCGCTGCTCGGTTGGGTCTGATCCAATAGCACAGAGCAATCGTGACTGGAAACACGCCTGGGCCCGGAGCGTCTACTGGCCAGAAACGAGTGCCGCCTTCGCTGTTCGGGACGCTTCGCATCAGGGCGTGCTTCGGTGTCTCGAACTCGTAGTATTCGTCTTCGTCAGATTCTCTGCCGTATCCCCGGCGCCTGGCTTCTGCCGAAAAATCTTCAAATGGGTGGTGCCCTTTTGACATGATCCACATATCGTCTTCGCCGTAGATCGCGTCAATGTCCAAAGGGTATTCTTTAGCCATTGCTCAGTCCCTTCTGCGCTGCTGCGCGCTGTGCTGTCTTGAGGCCGCTGTCCCATTGGTCGATGTAACCAGCCATGTAGGCATGCTTCGCCCAAAGCGGCCATTGCTCTCTGTTTTGACCAAGCCACATGGCCTTGCCTTGGGATCGCGCGCGACGGCCTATGGCCTCAAACCAGCGTTTGCCCGCGAGTCGTTTAGCCATGCTGCGCTCCTTCCTTGGCTGCTGCCTGGGCTGCTGCCTGGGCTGCGATGGCGGCGTCTATGCCCGCGTCAAATTCGCTGATGTCCGGGCAATTGCCCGTCACCTTGAAAATCAGCGTGGCCTCGCCAATGGAGATGTTTTCTCCGTACAGCTTGTTGCGCATTCCCCGATACCGCGCGGCATCCCGTGCTTCTGCGTCGCGCTGCATGAGGATCGCCATGGACATCGACAGCACCTCTTCGTCATCCAGCGCATCCGCTGCAGGCGCCTGGGGTGCGATGCGCTTGATCGCCTCGCCAAACTGCGCCGCATACTGCTCAGGTTCTTGACCCCAATTGAGCGGGCATTCTTCGCCGCCTTCGTCCTCATCATCCCAATCAACTGGCGGGCGCTGCACGGTGAAATAGCGCGCCTCAATGAGGTCCAGGCACCGTGCGCGGCGGAATGCGTTGCGGACGTTCTCCACGACCACATTGCGATTTTTGCGAGCGTCGGAGCCGATAGAGAAAATGTCGGCAATCTGCTCAAGCGCTGCCGTGTCTCCCGCTGCAGGCGCAGATACGCCGGCCAGTAGGGTGTGCAGCTTGGCCTTGATGGCCTGCCATGCTTCGCGCTCTTCGATCCAGCATCGTTTTGCGCGATCTTCATCTACTGGCGTTGCCTCCGAGCCCTGGGCGTCAAGCTGAGCTTGGCCGGAAAAATGCTCTTTCATGCACCAGTCGCTCACCAACTCCATCACTTCCTTGACGTCCAGGCCTTGCAACTCAAGGGTGGTCACGCGGGTGAAATTGGACGATATCGTCGGGAGTTTTGCTGCGCCGATGGTGTAGCGCGGATTAAGGCTGCTCTTGTCTTGCATGTTGTTCTCCCTGGTGGTTCATGGTTCAGTGGTCGGTGAAAAGGCTGCCGGGCGCGCTGTGCAGGGCGCGGCTGCAGGCGGGGTTCAGCCAAACCGCCTCGGTTCGCATCCCGGTGCCGCGATGGGCAGCGATGCGCGCCTGCGTGGTGTGCATGGTCCAGTCGGCCAGACTGTCGAGGTAGAGCGGACTGGGATAGCCCGAGAGCACCACGAAGCCCTGCAGGCCGCGCAGAGCCTCCAAGAGTTCGGCGTGCTGCTCTTTGTTGAGTTCGTGCCTGTAGTACCGATTACCTCCAAGCTGGCGGGTCTCTGGAAGGTATGGGGGGTCCACGAAATGCAGCGTGTCCGGCGCATCGTGCTGGCGCATCACGTCAATGGCGGGCCGGTTCTCGATCAGCACGGCCTCGAAGCGCGCGCCGATTGCGCCAAGGCAGGCGGGGTAGGTGGCCCAGTTGTGCATCGCCGTCGAGAAGGCCCGTGCAGTGTCGATGCGGAAGCCGCCCGACTCCTTTGTCGCCCCGGCCGAGCCGAAGCCCATCGCCGCGCGCACGGCGGTGCGCCTGGCGCGCTCCACGGGTTCATCGGTGGGTTCGTAGGCCAGTTGCCACTCATTGCGTGCGTAGGGTGTGAGCTGGCAGGCCTCGATCAGGCGGGAACGCAAGCCTTCGTCGCGCAGCACGCGGAAGAAGTTGGCGATGTCGCTGTCGAGGTCGTTGTAGACCTCGGCGTAGCTGCGTTCCTTGCGCAAGAGGACGCCGGCGGCCCCGCCGAAGGGCTCGACATAGCGGTGGTGCTTGGGAAAGAACTGCATTACCCAAGGGGCCAGCCGGAATTTCCCGCCGTGGTATCTCAGGGCAGGGCGTGTGATGGTGCTCATGGACGGAAATGAAAAGCCCGCGCGTGGCGGGCTGTGGTTTGGTGGTGGTTGCTTTAGCCTGTGATGCGGCTATATCTGGCTAATGCGGATCTGTTCTCGCGCGCTACCAAGCCCATGAACGGGTTGATGGGCGACGGAATCTTTTTGAGGCTGCGGGCACTGATGAGGGCCTTGTGCTTTTCCCGGTACCGGGTCTGCACCTGCTTGCGGCGTTTCGCGGGGTTCACTTTGCAGTCTGCATCCGGGCCGGGCTCGGCAGCATAGACCGCCACATCGCGGCCCCACTGGCCCGTAACGGGCAGGCGGCGCACGACGCGCAGGATTTTTCCAGGGTGCAGATAGCGGGTGTTGGCGATGCATGAAGCAACGATTTTCTTGGGAAGGTCCAGCTGATCTGCGAGCTCCTGGGTGGTCATGGGTCCGTATTCCTGCAGGGCTGCAACGATGCGGGAGCGGTGGATGGGCTGAAATTTCATGGATGGTGGCTCCTGAATGCTTTGGAAAGGTGCAGACCTTCGATGGCATGGCCGCGCTTGAGTAGCGCGCGGCACAGCAGGGCTTGTTCGTGGTGGCTTGCGCTTGCCTGGCGGGTCAGGCCGAGGTAGCTGTTGCCGGCGGCAAAGACTTCGGCGGCGGGCATGTGCTCCAGCCGCTGTAGGGCGGAGCGCAGCGTGCGACGGCGGGTGGTGCGTCGCCAGGGGCTGATGACCTGACCCACGAAGTCGATGCCGCGCGCGGCGGGCTGGATGATGGTCTTGCGCGGGTTGAGGTGCGGCTGCAGGTTCTGCGGCAACCACTCCTCGATGTTGCGCAGCGCACTGGTGAGCCAATTGGCCGAAGGGTGCAGCAGCACGAAGTCGTCCACATAGCGCACGTAATGCGGTGCACGCAGGCGGTGCTTGATGTACTGGTCAAGCCCGTCCAGCAGCACGTTGGCAAAGAACTGGCTGGACAGATTGCCGATGGGCAGGCCGGTATCCGGCGGCGCGTTGAACAGGCTTTTGTGCGGCGGCACCTTGCGCAGATCCTTCTCGCTGCCGCGCACCTCGACGTTCTCGCGCGGGTCGTGGAACAGGATGGTGTCGGCCAGCTCCATCCACCAGGGCTCGTGCACCTTGCGGGCAATGCGCTCGCGCAGGACCAGTTTGTCGATGGAGACAAAAAAGTTGGCGCAATCGCACTTGAGGTAATGGGCGGGCCGGCTCCAGTTGCGCGTTACGCTGCGGGCCTGCTGCTCCAAGCGCTTGGCGCCGTACACCGTGCCGCGGCCGGGAATGCAGGCGCAGGAATCTGCCGTGAAGGCGGCATGGAACCGAGGTGCAATGCGGTTGTAGAGCAGGTGGTGCACGATGCGATCGCGGAAGTCTGCGGCCCAGACCTCGCGCGGCTTGGGGCGGGTGGGAGATTGATAGTGCGCATGAAAGCTCCTGTAGAGAAAAAAAGACCGGCGCTGAGCGCCGGAAGTAGTGAAGGGGTGAAGGGTCAAAGTTGAATCGTGCGGACGGGGCGAGCGCGGAGCTCGTAGCCCTTGCCGATGCTGTCGCTGCTGCCGAGCTCTAAGTCCTGGCACCAGGCGAAGTGGCGCGAGTATTGCGAGCTGCTCCAGTACCAGCCTTCCTTTTTGAACAGCTGGGGCGCAGCCAGATAGCACATGAGCCACTCGAAGCGGCTGGGCAGGTAGAAGTCCTTGTGGCCGTTGGCCTCGTAGGCTGCGGCCCATTCGGCTGCGGGGTGGCCGCCGTGCGCCAGGAGCGCGGCGGTGTTGGCCTTGCCGTCGTACTGGCTGGTTGCGCCGGGCACGTCCTCGCCGCCTTTGCCCCAGGTGCATTCGTTTTCTTCGGCGGCCGCGATCAGGTGGCGGGCGGGTAGGCCGTGCAGCGCGGGCAATGTGCAGATGTAGTGGCCGCCCTGGCCGGTCCAGTATTCGCCGTGTCCCACTGTGTGGATGGCCAGCAAGCTGCTGCCGGCGGAGGAAGTGGCCATGGACTCCGGTGTGAGGGCGCTGGATTCGAGAGCTGTCTCCAGTGTCGTGCCCAGGGCAAAGCTGGGCGGCAGGTGGATGTGGATGTTGTCGGCGTGCGCGATGTGCATGGGTAGCTCCTTCGGGTGGTGGTGATGGGTCAATGGCCGCAGGGCAGGCTGCCGTCAGGTAGTGGGTGGTTGCGTGCTCCGCAGCTCAGGCACATGGGCGGTGTGGTTGCGTCGGCGGCCTGGTGGTTGACGCACTTGACGGCTGTGGTGCCGTCCTGATAGCGCTGGATGGGCTGCATGCTGTGAAAGCGCAGGTCTGCGCAGGCGCTGGACCCGCGGCTGCAGGAGGTGCACATGCTGCCCTTGGGTATATGTGAGGTCGTCATTGCTGTGTCAGATCAGTCTTGCTGCGCAGCGGCAGGCAGAGGTTGTAGGTCGCCAGCCAGTGCAGGGCGGCGTCGGTGCGGTACGGGTAGGGGCAGGCCTCGTTTGCGCTGCGGCCCTCGGCGTAGGCCTGCCGTGCCTCTGCCTCCACCTGTTCCTTGGGGATCAGCACCGAGCCGCCGGCCCAGGTGCTGCGCAGCATGTCAGCCATGGGTGGCTGCGCCGGCCTGCTTGATCTGGCGCATGGCCTGGTCGTAGCTCATGCAGCGCACGGGGCAGCGGGGCGGGGCCTCGGTGGCCAGGATCAGCGTGCCGTGGCGGGGCAGCTGCTGGGCGCTGGTGAGCGGTGCGCAGTCGGCGTCATAGACCTTGTCGAGGCCGAAGTGCTGCAGCAGACGGTTGGTGTTGGTGGCCTTGCCGCAGCCCTGCGGGCCGTAAACCACGATAGAGGAATTGGTGTGCATGGCGTTGCTCCTTTGCATGCTGGGTGGAGAAATAGGTGTCGGCGGAAAGCGGCAGCGCGTATGCGCTTGCAGCTTTGCTTTCCATAGCGCGCAGAACATGGCTGCGCTGTCGATCGCATTGCTGCAGCTGCTGCAGCACGGTGTCTAGCGGATGCATCTGCAGGTGATTCCGTGGCCGAGGTGGCCCAGGAGGGCGAATGCATGCGCGAAGGCTTCGGCAGCGCTGCGGGCGGTGTGCTGGATGGAGACGCCAGCACAGCTCAGGATGAAGGTATGCATGGCGGTCCTCACAGCAGCGGCAGGCTCAGATTGGCAAGCGCCGGCGGCTGCTGGCGGCGGGACCGGGTGGGCTTCTTTGTCTGAGCCTGCTGCGCTGCGATGCGGTCGCGGGCCTGGGCAAAGGTGTCGGCCAGATTGGTGCTGACCGCATTGCGGTACTGGAAAGCCGGGTCGGTGCAGCGGATGCTGGGCATGACGGTGCGAGAGGCGTGCATGGGTGGCTCCGGTGGTGGGCAAAGAAAAACCCGCCGGGCTGCTGCCGGGCGGGTGGTGGGTGAGGTGTGGCGGGTCAGCCCCGCAGCGGCATGATGGCGCCCCAGCCGCTATCGAAGCGCACGAGGATGGCGCCGCAATCGGTTTCGCTCAGGCGCTGTGGTGCGCTCCAGCGTGCATTGGGCAGCTGGGCAAACAGGCGCACATACTTCCCGTCGATGCCATGGCAGTAGTCGATTCCTGGCAGCGGGATGTTGCAGTACCTGCCGTGGTAGACCTTTTTGGGCTTCTGGCCGTCGCCCTGGCAGATGTCGCACGCATGTGCATCATCCGTGCAGCTGGTTGGGCAGTAGACGGTGCCTGTCTCTTCGCATTTCGAGCACGGGTGAAAGCGCTTGCCGCGTTTGAGTTCCCCTTGGCCCTTGCATTTTTTGCATTTGCGAATGACGAGCCAGCCTTTGCCCTTGCATAGCTTGCAGCTTTCCAGGCTCTGCAGCTTTGGATGGGACAGAAGCACATCGAAGGGATGCCAGCGGTCGTTAGGCGTGGCCACAAACTGGGTGCGCTGCGATTCGATAAAGCTGTGCTTGTTCGATGGCAGGGCAATGTCGCACGTCGGTGCGGTCTCCTCGGGGATGGCAATCATCGCCCCGCCATCCGAGGCAATCACAAAGCCTTGAGCGCGAAAGTTAGCGCAGAGAAACTGGCGCGCGGATGGGGTGTCCGGTGAGCAATGCAGGCGCCGCATGAGGTCGAGAACGGTGGGCATATGGGGTTCCTGAAGAAAAGAAGCCCGCGAGCAGCAGCTGGCGGGCCTGGGTGAAAAATGCCGGTGCCCTGGCGGGCGTGCCTGGGGAAGGTACTTGGAGGGATGGCGGAAATCCCAGGCCCGGCGAAAACCATCTGGTGTGACCACGTTGCCCACCAGGCGCGGTGCGCCCGGTGCTTCCATATTTCACAGCGGCCGGGCCCATTCCCGAACGCTGCGCCTGCGCAGTGGTCACGCCAGATGGCCCCGCTAAAGCCCTGCGGGGGTGGGCACATGCAAGCTGCATGCTCGCCTTTAGGTCACATTTCCGAATCTCCGTCAGCTCTTTTCCAGCTTTTCGCCGCAGAACGGGCAGTGGCTGAAATACATGTTCACTTTCTCGGTCTTGCGCTTATCAGCGCCGGTTTTTTTGATCGTGACGGTGTGGCGGATCTCGGCAGCCATATAGGGCTTGATGCCCAGGCCAGTGCCGAGCGTTATGGCATAGCCAGTGAGCTTTGCATCCACTTCGCGGGAGTGGGGTAGCTTGGCTGCGTAATGTTCCGTGAGCTTCTGTTCGATGTCTTGGCGGCATTGGCACATGGGTTTCCCTTTCATTAGGCGAAAAAAAGCCCGCAGGGCGCGTGCCGTGCGGGCTGGGGGTGGAGGGTTATCTTTGCTGCTTAGTCGCTGCTGGGCAGCATTCCATGCTGCTGCAGGTATTCCGTCTCCTCATCGGAGTCTGTATCGGCTAGCACGATCTGGCCATCCGGGGCATAGACATTGCGCCGTGGTGCGCCCATGGGTTGCTGCACCCGCTCCAGCCGGTAGCCGTGGCGGGCCCAGATTTCCTCAAGGCTCGTAATGTGTGGCAGGGGATTGGCTTTTGACATAGACGTACCTTGGGGCCGTTTGGCAGATCGTTAGGCAAGCAACCTTGCCTTTTGCTGGTTGAATTCTTCCTCTGTCAGCAGGCCCTGCTGCTTCAAGTCAGCCAGCTTGGACAGCTCGTCTGCAATGCTGGGCTTGCTGGCAGGCTGCGCCGGTGCGGGGGTGTAGGTGGGTGCTGGCTCGTTGTACACAAGCTCGACCTTCTGGGGCTCGGTGCTCTTGTATGCCATCACCATGGCTGCCACCCAGCCGATCAGCGTCCAGCCCAGGAAGATATTGACCAGCACCGTGGGGGTCATATTGGGTTGCTGGCGTTTCCAGGCCTCATAGGTGGGCAGCAGGTAAAGCGCTGGTGCAAATACAAAAAACAAGCCGGCGACCAGCTTGCCGAAGCCATTGAGCCCCGCGGGCGGTATCTGGCCCATGCTGAACGAGTAGAACGTCAGAAAGGCCAGCAAAGCAATGCGCACAAAAACCATGTCTCTCTCTCCAAGCTGTTACGTATGTAACGGCAAGGATAACGGAGTATGGGCAGGCCGCAGCGCCCATGGAGATAGGCGCTGTGGTTTGCCCGTGTGGGCTGCCAGGATTCCAACTGGCATGACCGTTGCTGTTCTTGGCCGTCTTCGCCTCACCCTGTTGACCGTGTACGCACTTTGGCGGCTGGATACGGCAGGGATGCCGCGCAGAGCAGCGGCCGTGCCCGCTGGTGCTATTTGGCCCGGGGACGCCTCGCATAGGTGAGGTGAACAACGTGGGCAAGCTACTTTTTAGAGATCGGGGCATGCTCCTCCGTTGATGCGGTGGGCCCGGCGCAAGTTATTGCGCTGGGCGTACTTTAGCCAAGGGCTAATAAATGTGTCAATAGCCATGGGCTAACTTCAAAGTGTGTGAGATTACACCTGGGCGAAAAAAATGGCCTTCAATGAAGGCCTGTGTTGTGTTTGGTGCTATCAAACTATTTGAAGTATCTGCGGTGTTCGACCATCGTTCCGATGATTTCGATGGGCATCTCATCGGATCGCATGGTGGGGTAGTCCTCGTTGAGGGGTACAAGTTCAAAGACCTCATTCCCCAAAAGATCGATGGAGCGCGGGCGGTATTTTTTGAATGTTGCTTCTTCGCGGCCATTCTTCGCAGCCACGAACGAGCCGGGGCGAGGCTTGATATTCGGGTCGATGACGACGGTGTCGCCTTCCTTGAAATCTGGCTCCATGGAATTGCCTCGAATCCGCAGAACGAAAGACTGGTTTGACACTTTATCGCTGGTGATGAGCCAGTCGTCTGCATCGCCAGGAGCAAAGGTGTTCACTATTTCCTTCCAGGCCCCGGCCTGAACCCAAGAGATGAGGGGTACACGGCGCACCCCTTGTGGCATCTCAAATTCAACATTGGATCCGCCGCGGGTTGAAAGTGCTGCGCTAGGTGATGGCTGATCCATCCAGCCAATGGGCTTACCTGTCTTTGTTTCGATCTCTCTGGCGATTGCATTGCTCATCACTCTTGGCTTGCCAGTTCGGGAGTTGGCGGATGCATTCAGCCATTGGCTGATCTGCGCGGGTGCTTTGCCAATGATCTCGGATAGCGCAGCTTGGCTGCCTGCTTCCTTGATGAGCAGCCCAAGGTTTTCACGCCGAGTAACGTCTACAGATTGCATGGTTTGAGTATTTAGCGAATGGCTAACAAGGGCAACGAGCAGCGGGCTATTGACTACCATTAGCCCTTGGCTAAAATGCCAGGAATGAAGCTATCGGAATACCTCAATCAGCTGGAGCGTGGTGGTAAATCTGCCTTTGCTCGACGGATAGGTGCTCATGCGTCAGACCTTTCGGATTGGATGAAGGGTGCGCGGCCAATACCTGTGCGTTTTTGCCCGGCAATAGAGCGCGAAAGCGGTGGCGTCGTTGGGCGCAAGGAGTGCCGGCCAAAAGACTGGCAGCTTTACTGGCCTGAGCTTGCTACACAGGTCACCGATGACGCGCATGCGGAGGCATTCCATGGCTGAAGAACTCACCATTTCCATCGCCCGCGCCTGGAATGGCCGCAATGCAGTGGGCTTGGCCACGCAGTTCGGCCTGACGCCGCGCTGCATCTACCGCGCCATGCTGCTGGTCCATGCCGAGCGGGACTGGCTGCTCAGTCTTGAGGAGGCTTTCGGCGCAGTGCCGCCAGAGCATCGTGAGCGGCTTGCTTTGCTGCTGGATCTGATTCCCCCTGGTCGGATTCCACCAGTTGAAGCCGCTCGCAGAGCTGCGAGAACACCACCTGGGCCCGTGCATCTGCAATGCCGTTGGCCCGTTCCCGCTCCCGGCACACAGCAATCCAGTCCAGAAGGGTCTGCGCCGTGAAGTCGGGCTCCACCTCCATCAGAAATATCAGGTGCCCCAGCATGGTCTCGATGGCGTTGACACGTTCCTCGAGGGTGGCTGGGGTTTGCGGCGTGGTGGTCGGTGTTTCTTCAGGGGTCATGCTTGCTCTCTTGGTGTGCGATGGCTTTGCTGTGGTGGCTGCCATGGTAGCCAAGAGGGCGGGCGCCTTTGCTTTGTTGTTGCTTGCGGCTGTGGGTGTAGTGCTCATGGCTGCGTTTGTTTGAGGTGTCTGCTATGGGCTCTACTTTCGCAATTGGGGCGCGCGCTGGCTATGGCGATATGCAGGGTGATGCCGACATTGCCCGCGGTATGTGCATTCAGGATGCGGCGCGGCTGGTGGCCGAGCGCTTTCCCGGCGGTGTGCCTGCCCTGGCGGTGCGCATGGGTGTGTCTGCCAACACGCTGCAGCACAAGCTGAACCCTAACAACACCACGCACAAGCTGACGGCGGATGAGTCGCTGGCCATCCAGCAGATATCAGGTTTGCCCTTTGTGCTGCATGCCATGGCGGCGGCGCTGGATTTCCAGTGCGTGCCTGCTGTGCCTGACCAGTCGGGCGGGGAGCCGATGGAGGCGTTCATGCGCTTTCAGCATGGCGTGGGCGATTTCACGGCGGCGGCGGCCGATGCGTTTGGCAGTGGCGGCGGTTTGAGCCGCAATGCGTTGCGCCGCATGCAGGAGCAGGGTTTCGATCTGATCGCGCTGATCGGCCACGTGATTGCTGTGGCTGCGCAGATGGTGCCGGAGGTGCGCGATGCGGCTTGATATCAAGACGGCGGGGTTGGAGTCTGTGCAGCGCCATATTGACAGCCTGGCGGCCGGCAAGCTGCAGGCCGCGCAGATCAAGGCCGTGAACGATGTGGCATTTCAGAGCGTGCGCCCGGCGATGCAGGACGAGATGCGGTCTGTGTTCGACCGGCCTACGGCCTACGTGGTCAATAGCCCGCTGGTTAAGCCGGCCACGGCGAGCCGGATGCATGCCGTGATCGAGCCGGCGTACCGGGGAGGCAAGGGGATTGACCCCCAGCGGATTCTGAACGCGCAGGCCTTTGGCGGGCGCCGCCGGGACAAGCGCAGCGAGGTGGCGCTGCGGCGCGTGGGCATCTTGCCTGCGGGCTATCAGACGGCGATTCCTGAGACTCCATTCCCTGGCAGCGAGGACGGGCACGGCAATTTGCGCGGCTCGTTCCTGGTGCAGCTGCTGAGCTATTTCCAGGCGTTCGGCGAGCAGGGCTATCGGGCCAACATGAGCGATGCCCGCAAGCGCGCTCTGCAGCGCAATGGGGGTGCCAAGCGCAGTCTGGTGGGGCCGACGATGGGGCGGCGCTACATCGTGGCCTACGGGAAGCTGCGCGGCGGTGCCCGGTGGACGGCCAAGGGGGAGAGCGATTCGCGTGCGTCCAACCTGGCCCCGGGCATCTGGGCGGTGGTTGGCAAGTCCGGCGCTGATATCCGCCCGGTGGTGATGTTTGTGAAGGCGGGCAGCTACGCGCCCCGCTTCGATATGGACAAGGTGGCTGCCCGCGCCCAGCTGGGTGAGCAGCTGCCCAGGAGGCTGCGCTTTCGCATTCGTGAGGCGGCAGGCGTATGACAGCAATCAATTCGAGCGCAGGCGTGTTTGCGGGCGCTCAGATATCAGGAGGTTTGACCATGGATCAATCCAGCCCTTCCAGCGTTACACCCGTGACGGGGCGCGATACCAGCGCCGAGGCCTTTGCGGCCCTGAGCAACGAGACGCGCCGCCGGCTGAGCGAGCGTTTGTACGAGTCGATGCGCCATGCGCACCAGCATGGCGTGCGGGACATGAGCCGGCGCGAGCTGCGCAACTACCACAACCAGCACACGGGCGAGTGGCTTGAGCTGTGCTCGGTGGCCAGCACGGTCAATGCGTTGCTGGCGGCGGGGCGCTTCGAGCCGGGCGTGGCCCGCAAGTGCAGCGAGTCGCCGCGACAGCGTGATGTGGTGCCCGTGCGCTGCAAGGCGCAGCAGCAGAGCATTGCCTGATATCGAGATTGCCTGATGTACCAGTATCCGCACCATATCGGTGACTTCAACACCAAGACACGGCACTTGTCACGGCTGGAGCGTGCCATCTACCGTGACATGCGTGACATGTACTTTGACACCGAGCAGCCGCTTGATGGCTCTGATATCAGTAGGCTGGCGCGCAGGTTGCTGTGCCAGTCAGAAGAAGAGATTGCAGCAATGCAGTTTGTGCTGTCCGAGTTCTTCGAGTTGCAGGAGGACGGTAGCTACAGCAACAGCGATTGCGATGCCGTGATTGCTGCCTACCGGGCCCAGGCAGCCGAGCGCTCGGAGGTCAAGAGCAACGAGGCCGCCCGCCAGCAGCGCAGCCGTGCTAGGCGTTCTGCTATCTTTTCTGCACTGCGCACGCTGGGCGTCACGCCCAAGGCGACGACCACGATGGACATCCTGTTGGCTCTGTGCCGGCAGCATGGCGTCACGGTTACGGACGATGGTGCTCACGTGACCCGGCACGGTGACACTGCACAGGGTGGCGAGTCTGTCACGGGCAATGTCACGCAGCCCCCCGTGACGTGTCACGGGCATGTCACGGGTAACCATAACCTTAACCATAACCCTAATACCCCCCAACCCCCCTCGGGGGGGGCGAGCGGTGGTTTAGCTCTCGCTACTGCAATGGGGGTGTTCTTCCCGGAGCAGCGCCGCACACGGCTGGCCGAGGTGGCAGAGCTGATCGGCGAGCTGGTCGCTGGGGGCAAGGTGACGGGCGAGGATCTGCTGGCGGCGGCTGAGCGGCAGCAGGGCTTGCTGGCAGCAGACGATGGCAAGCGTTGCCCGTCGATGCTGCGCTGGCTGAGGGAGCAGCGCTGGATGGACGTGGTCTGCCAGCCTGCCGCAGGTGCCGGCCCTGCCGGCTGGGATGCAACGCGCGGTGGTGTCGAGGCCATGGCTGCCAAGCTGGGCCTGCCGGACTACGACGCCTGGGTCGATGGGCGCACGGCCACGGGCGCACCTCGGCAGTTCTCGGTCTACGAGGAGCAGGTGCGCCAGGCCCTGGCCGCCCGGTCGTCGGGGGTGGTTGCATGACGATCATCCGCCTAAAAAACGTGCAATCGATTTCGGGCGGGTCCTTTCCGGCCACCTCCGAAGCGGGTAATTCGAGCCGCCCGTTCGGACTGTTGCGCGGTGCTGCTAAGGGGGTTAAGTGAAGGTCCTTCCTTACTTTGATGCTCCTATTTCGCAAGCAGAATTTGCGGAACTCATCGGCGTGAGCGAGGCCCGCGTGAGCCAGCTCATCAGCGAGGGCGTCATCACCCGAGGCGATACGGCCCATGAATGGCTGCTCGGCTACTGCGAGCGTCTGCGCGATCAGGCCGCAGGCCGTTCTTCGGGCGGCATCAACGGCCTGGACCTCGTGCAGGAGCGTGCTGGCCTGGCGCGGGCACAGCGCGAAGCCCAGGAGCTGAAGAACAAGGTGGCTCGGGGCGAATATGCCCCGGTCGGCTTGCTGGCCGACGTGCTCGGCCTCGCGTCCTCGGCGGTGGTTGATCGCATGGACCAGGTGGATGGCCAGCTGCGCAAGTCTTGCCCGGATCTCCCTGAAGAGGTGCGCACAGTGGTGCTGAGCGTGCTGGCCAATGCTCGCAACGAATGGATCAAGGCGGCATCCCGCCTGGTTGCCGATGCTGTCGACCAGATGTCACAGGACGATGAGGCCGAGGACGATACGGGTATATCTGATATCAGCAGTGAAGACGAAGAGGAGAGGGCATGGGCGCGCGACTGAGTATCGAGGCAATCAAGGCAATCAAGGATTCGGTGGCACTCGGCCTGTCCAGCCTGCGGGCAGATGAGCCGCAGACCCTGAGCCAGTGGGCTGCAGAGCATTTCAAGCTGGCTGGAGAATCAAGCCACCAGAAGGGCGGCTGGGTGGCGTGGCCCTTTCAGGTCGGCGTGCTGGACTTCATGAGCGATGACCGCATCACGGATCTGGCCGTGAAGAAAAGCAAGCGGGTCGGCTACTCGAAGATGATTACCGCATTCATCTGCTACAACATCGCCCACCGTCGGCGCAAGCAGGCCCTGTGGCAGCCCACCGACGATGACCGCGACAGCTTCGTCAAGACGGAAATCGAGCCCTTGCTTGATCCGGTGAATGGCGTTCCCTCGGTCCTTGCTGCGCGCAAGCATGGCAGCCGTGTCGAGGAGACGATCAAATACAAGCCTTTCCGCGACTCGGTACTGCACCTGCTAGGTGGGAAGGCGGCGCGGGCCTACCGCCGCATTACCGTGGCCGTGGCCATCCTCGATGAATGGACGGCGTTTGACCAGACCGTAGGCGGCACCAAGGACAAGAATTCGGGCTCGCCAGGTTCCCTGGCAAAGGGGCGCCTGGAAGGTGCTGCTTTTCCCAAGTTTGTGGGAGGCAGCACGCCCGGCATCAAAGGCCTGTGCCATGTCAGCCGGGCCTGCGAGGATTCCGAGGACGAGGTCGACTACCTCATCGAATGCCCGCACTGCAAGTTGGAGCATCCTCTTCGCTGGGGTGGCAAGGATGTGCGCCATGGCTTCAAGTGGGAGGCCGGCAAGCCTGAGACGGTGCGGCATGTATGCCCGCACTGCCTGGAATCGATATCGCAGGCTGACTATCTCCCTGGTGGCTGGCCCCTGGTGGGGGCCTGGGTCTGCCGTCGTTCCGGCAAGCGCTACGGTGCAGACTGCGTGTGGCGAGATGCAAGGGGTGAGCCATGCCGGCCCCCGCGCAGTCTCGGTGTCCATGTCTGGGCGGCCTACAGCCCGCAGCGTGCGTGGTCCGACATTGTCGATGAGTTCGAGAAAGCATGCCGGGCATTGGAGGAGGGTGATGCCGGTCCCATGACCACCTTCACCAATGAGACATTGGGCGAGGCCTGGGAGCTGCGAGGCGAAGGTGCCGACGACCACGTTCTGCAGGCGCGGGCAGAGAAATACAGCCTGGGCACAGTTCCGGTGGGCGGCCTCGTGCTGACAACGGGGGTCGACGTGCAGCGCACCTGGTGGCAGATCAATGTGTGGGCCTATGCCCGGGGCCTGGAAAGCTGGATCGTGGATCGCCACATCATCGAGGGTAATCCTGCGGTGGAGGCGGATTGGGCGCCTGTGACAGCCTACCTCATGCGGCGCTACAAGCAGGCATGGCATGGTGGCACTCTGGGTACCAGTGCCATCAGCATTGACTCATCGGACCAGACCCAAGCCGTCTACAACTATGTGCGCAAGCACCAGCACATGCTGCCCAATCTGCGGGCCATCAAGGGGGATACCAATGACAACCGGCCCATCCTGGGCCCGGCCAGCCTGAAGGATGTGGACTGGCGCGGCGAGAAGGTCAAGCATGGTGTCAAGCTATGGCTGGTGGGCGTGGACAACGCCAAGGACCTGCTGCTGGGACAGCTGGCCATTGCCAATCCTGGCCCGGGCTACATCCACTTCAGCGAGGATTTGCCGCGGGAGTTCTACGAGCAATTGACGGCCGAGCACCGTGTGTTGTCCAAGTCGACAACAAAGGAGGCCTACAAGTGGATCAAGCGCAGGCCTCGCAATGAGGACCTCGATTGCCGCAACTATTCCATCCATGCGGCCATGACGCTGGGCCTGCACAAATACACCGATGCGCGCTGGGCGCAGGTGGAGCAGATGGTGCAGCCCTCGCGTGACCTGTTCAGCCCGCCGGATATGCCCATTGTCCAGCCGCCAGAAGCTCCCGCGGATGCATCGGCGTTGCTGGCAGCGGTGCCAGCAGTGGCTGAAGATGCCGGCCCCGAGCCCGACGCCGAGGAGGTGGCGAGTGTGCAGGAGCCTGTCGATGGAGCCGATGAGCCCCGGCCTCCATCGCCGCACGTGCCTGTGGTTCATCAGGCGCCGCCTGTGCGTCCTGCTCCGGTGCGCCGTGCCTCGCCTGTTCGCCGTGTCGGCTTTTCTCGCTCTTGGTGATATCTATGAATAACAACGATCAAGCCATGACTGGAATCATTGAAGCTGTAGAGCGGCGAGCACCGGACGCTGATTGCGTGCCGGACCTTGTAGACCGTATGTTCGACTATCTGGTCGAGCTGCTCCCCGAGATCCGCCATAGCAATGAAAGCCTCGAGCGTGTGCAGGCGGCGCTGCGCAAAGAGTTTGCCGGGCAGGAGGTCTATATCCCGGCGCGCTCATCGGTGGGCAAGGCAGAAGAGCGCAAGGCTGTGCTCAGGCTTTGGAATGGACGCAACGCTACGACCGTCGCGCGGACCCTCGGCATCAGCCGTGCAACCGTCTATCGGCATCTCAAACAGGCCGGCTGAAACCGTCTCAGTTTTCCGGGACATGAGACAGCAGCCCCGGTAGCGTGCGGCATATGAGCACGCCCCAAGAACTTCAGCTGCGCCTCGCGCGCCTCAATGCCGCCATCCACAGTGGCGAGCGATCCATCACGACCGAAGACGGTGCATCCGTCACCTATCGGGACTATGACGAAATGCTGAAAGCGCGGCGCGATCTGGAGACACAGATTGCAGCGGCCATTTCTCCGCGTCGGCCCGTGGCCGTCGTGGCTCGCTTTCGCAACACCACGCTGCGCGGAGGTTAAGCATGGAGGAAAAGCAAACCCAGCGCAGGATGGCGCCGAATGCGTTTGATCGTCTCGTCGGCTATTTCGACCCTATGCGCGGCCTGCGTCGTCAAGTCGCCCGTGAGCTGCTGGGGCGGGCGTATGAGGGGGCAAGTCGTGCGGACGGTTGGCGTGTCAAGCGGGCTGGAGCCAGCGCGGGTGCCGACCATCAGGCAGATGCGCGCGAGCTGCGGGTGCGTGCTCGCTCCCTGGTGCAGAACGTCCCCAACATCACGCGCGCAGTAGCGGCTGTCCTGGCCTGCCGGGTTGGGCAGGGTATCGTGCCTGTGTGGGGGGACCAGGGGCTGGCCAAGCGCTGGAAGGATTGGGTGCCCCATGCCGACTATGACGGCCTGCTGGACTTCTATGGCCTCGAGGCCAAGATAGAGCGCACCCGGGACATCGATGGTGCTGTCCTGATCCGAAAGCACATCCAGAAGATGGGTGCAGTGGTCCCGTTGCGCCTGCAGGTGCTGGAGATCGACTATCTGGACGTCGCCCGCTCCGGCGTGCTCTCCGGTGGCAATGAGATCATCAGCGGCATCGAGTTCGATCGCCGTGGCCGGCGTGTGGCTTACTACCTGTTCGACCGCCATCCGGGTGACACCGGCAACTGGACCGTGGGCCGCAGCGGCAGCAGCAACCGCGTGCCGGCGGACGAGGTCATCCATTACTTCAACCCTGAGCGGCCGGGCCAGCAGGACGGAATCACCCGGCTGGCTCCGATCATTGCCAAGGTGCGAGACTTGCACACATATTCCGATTCCGAGCTGCAGCGCAAGCAGCTGGAATCGCGCATGGGTGTCCTGGCCGAGATGGACGGCACAGCGCAGGTGCCCAAGCTGCCCGATGAACTTGGTGATGCCCAGCCGGGCCTGATGGATCTCGGCGACCTGGCGGGTGGCGCCATCGTGGGGCTGCCGCCGGGCATGACGAACCCGACCTTCATAGAGCCCAAGCCCGTGCCAGGGTTCGAGGGCTACATGAAGCTCGGCTGGAAAGAGGTTGCTGCCGGGTATGGCTGCCCTTACGAGCTGATGACGGGGGACATGACCGAAGTCAATTTCAGCAGCTCTCGGGTGCGCATGAATCAGTTCCGGGCCGAGGTCGAGTCGGATCAGTGGACTGTCGTTGTCCCAAGGATGTGCCAGCCCATTGCGGCTTGGTGGCTCTCCGCCTGCGAGCTGGTGGCGCCGGTGCCGGCGAATGTGGAAATGCCCGACTGGAGCACGCCGAAATGGGCCAGTCCCAATCCCGTGCAAGATGTGGTCAGCGACCTGAACGCGATCAAAGGCGGTCTGCAGAGCATCAGCGAGACCATCCGCCGCCGTGGCTACGACCCCGAGCTGGTCTATACGGAGCTGGAGAGCGACCTGCAGCGCCTGAACAAGAGCGGCATGCTGCCTCTGCTTGCGTCCCTGTGGGGTGCCAAGGATGCGCTCGAGCTGGCGGCTCAGCTGGGAGGCAAAGAGCCCTCGTAAAGATCGTCTCAGTTTTCCGGGAATTGAGACAGCATTCCCGGAAAACTGAGCGCCATGCCACAAGCCAACGCTCAATCCACAGCATCCCAGGTCCACGATCTGCCGGTGCAAACCCGCGCCGCAACGCTGGTGCCCAGCACATTCAGCGAAGCGGACAACACGGTCGAGATTGTCTGGACTCAAGGCGCCACGGTCCGTCGCTATGACTGGTGGAACGACCGCCCCTATGACGAGGCCCTTGATGTGACGCCCGAGGCGGTGGACATGACCCGTTTCGATGCGGGCACCGTACAGGTGCTGGATGGTCATCGCACCTATGGCGGCGTCTCGGCCATCCTGGGCATTGCCGAGCGCGGCTGGATCGAGAACGGCGAAGGCCGAGCCGTCATCCGGCTGAGTCAGCGCCCCGAGCTGGCGGGTGTGGTGGCCGATATCCGTGCGGGCGTGATCCGTGCCATCAGCTTTGGCTACAGCGTCGAGCGTTACGAGATCACTCGTGCGCAGGACCGCACCGACGGCGTCAACGTCGATCTCTACCGCGCAGCGCGCTGGACCCCCCAGGAAATCTCATTCGTGACAGTGCCAGCCGATGCCGGTGCTGGTACGCGCAGCCATCCCGGTTCTCAAGCCTCGCAGCGTGGCGCCCCCGAGGGCGGCATGCCTTGCGAATTTATCCAACGGGCAGCCGCCCAACCTACTACCCAGGAGCAACAACGCATGCCCCAAGCCAACAATGCCGGTGAAGGCGGCAACAACGCCTCGACAACCACCACTGCACAAACCGAGGCGCCGACCACCCGCCAAGCGCCTGCAGTCGACACGCCGCAGGTGTCCTTTGACGGGCAGCGGGCTGCGGACATCGTGGCTCTGTGCCAGCGTCATGGCCTGGGCGATCTGCAGTCCGATCTGCTGGTGCGCCAGGCCACCATGGATGAGGCGCGCGCCGCAGTGCTGGATGCGCTGGACCGGCGCTCTGCTGGCAGCGCATCGGGCCCCACGACCAGCATTCGCACCGTGACGGATGAGCACGATACGCGCATTCGCGGCATCGAAAATGCTCTGGTCAATCGCATCAATCCGGGTGTCGCGCTGGATGACAACGGCCGCCAGTACCGTGCCATGACACTCGTGGAAATGGCCCGTGAAGTCGCGCAGGGTCTGGGTGTTGCAACCAGCGGCCTGAGCCGTGCCCAGATCGTAGATGCGGCTCTGCGTGTCCGTTCTGGTTACATGGGGACGGGCGATTTTCCCGCGCTGCTTGGCGGTGTGGGTCAGCGCACCCTGCGCGCCGCCTATGAGCAGGCGCCCTCCACCTATGCCCTCTGGGCGCGGCGTGCGTCCAACCTGCCGGACTTCCGCATCCGCCAGGCCATCGGTGTGGGAGCCGATGTCGAGCTGAAGAAGCTCAATGAGCATGGCGAATACACCTATGGCAGCCTGTCTGAAGACGCGAGCGGCTACCGCGCCTTCAGCTTCGGTCGTTCGCTGGCCATCACCCGCCAGATGATCGTCAATGACGATCTGGATTCGCTGACGCGTGTTGGAACCAAGTTCGCCGAGGCAGCAAGGCGCCTCGAGAACCGGCTGGTGTATGAGCAGATCACCGGCAATCCTCGCATGTCCGATAACAAGTCGTTGTTCCATGCGGACCATGGCAACCTGCTGAGCGGCGCATCTTCCGCCCTGTCGCTCGAAGCGCTCAGTGCTGCGCGTGCACTCATGCGCAAACAAAAAGGCAGGGAAGACGAGAGCCTCAACATCGTGCCGGCATTCCTGCTGGTGCCGACGGACCTCGAAACCCTGGCCTATCAGCTCACCAGCTCGAACTACACCCCCGCCAAGCCGGGTGATGTGAACGAGTTCCGCTCGGGCGGCCGCACGGCGCTGGAGCCCATCGTCGAGCCGCTGCTGGATTCTGCCGATGGCGCTGCAACCAACTGGTTCCTTTCCGGCCGTTACCAGCAGATCGACACCGTCGAGTATGCCTGGGTCGATGGCTACGAAGGCCTGCGCACCGAAACCTTTGCCAGCGAGGACGTGGATGGCGTGAAGCTGCGCGCCTCGCTGGACTTCGCCGCCAAAGCCGTGGAGCACCGCGGCCTCGTCAAGGCCGCCGGCAAGTAAGCCCTCCACATTCCGAGCAACTAGGAGAAATCTATGCGCAATTTCGTTCAGCCCGGCGCCGTCATCGAGGTTCCTGCAGCCGCTGCCGCTGTGGCTGCCGGCCAGGTCGTGGTCATCGGCGCCATTCTGGCCGTTGCCAACGGTCCGGCAGCCGCTGGCGAGCCCTTCAACGCCACGCGCTGCGGCGTGTTCGAGCTGCCCAAAGCAGGCGGGGCAGCTTTCGTCCAGGGGCAGCCCGTCTACTGGGACGTTTCTGCTGGCGCGTTTGCCAGTTCCGGTGCTCCGGCGGCTGGCGATGTCAGCGGCGCGGCCGTGGCCTGGGAGGCTGCTGCTGCTGGGGCGACTTCCGCCATGGTGCTCTTGCCCGGTGTGCTGGGTTCGGTTGCGGCTTAAGCCATGGATGGCGTGATGAATCCCGGCGCTGAGCGTTCCGCGCGAGTGCGTGGCGCCGTCACGCGCCATCTGTCCAATGCCGTCGCCACCTGGCAGGGGGGTGAGCCGTTTGGGGTGATCTTCACCAGGGTGGACGGCAAGGAATGGATGCCTGGAGCGCCAATCTCTGCTGAGCGTTGCACTGTGTCGCTTTCGGTTCTGCTATGCCATGGCATTGAAGAAGGGGTGGAGGGTCTGTCGATCAATGGAATTGCGTACTGCATTGCATCTCCGGTCCTTCCCGACTCCAGTGGCTGGGCCAAGTTCGATGTGGTCGAGGCATAGCAATGGCGGCAGAAACAACCATTTTCTGGCGCGCTGCGGCTGATCTGTCCGCGCTGCTGTCTTCGCGCATCGATCCGGGAGTGCAGGTCTTCATGCGTCGAGCAAGGGGGTTGCCGCAGTCCGTCAAGAAGTGCGTGGTGATTCGCGTACCACTGGCACGGGCGAGTACGGGCGCCGGTCAAGGGGTTCCGTCCCTGTGGGGTTCGCATCTGCAGGTGGATTGCTTGGTGCGTTCCTGCTCCGATGTCGATGCGCAGGCCGATGCCCTCATGGGCTCCGTCATTGAAGCGCTGAAGCCTGAATTCACCCGAGGAACTCCCGTAGCCGGCATGGAGCTGGCACAGATCGAGTGGGATGACGACTACGACGGCGAGTCCTCTGTCTGCATCTCGATTTCCTACCAACTGCGTCATGCCGGCCCCTTTGGCGGCGGTGTGCGCGTCAAAACCTGAAAGGACCAGCCATGGCTGAACCGATTTTCTGGACCAATGTGGGTATCAGCGTGCAAACCGCTGTATCTGAAATCTTTGCCATCAAGAGCATTTCCAAGGCTGTCGAGGCGCTGGTGGTTTTCGAGGGGCAGGCGCCAGCCGACCTCAAGGATGGAGCCATCGTTCGCCTGACCGATGTGAACGGCATGGTGGCTCTCAATGACCGGGCTTTCCGGGTGAAGAATTTCGACGGCGCGGCCAAGTCGTTCATCCTCGAAGGCGAGGACACATCCGACTATGGCAACTTCACTGGCGGCTCTGCCGTGGTGGTGACGCTGGGTGCGGATTTCCGCTCGGTCCAGGAAGTCAATGCTTCGGGTGGCGACTTTGAAAAGGCGGATATCACCACGGTCCACGGCATGCTGCGCCGCCGCCGCTCCACCGTGCAAAACCCTGTCACGTTCGGCTTCACCAACCTGTTTGACATGGGTGATCCGGGTTTCAAGGAATGCGTCAAGGCGCACCGCAGCAAGACCACGCGAGTGATCCAGTTCAGCTTCGGCACGGGTCCCAAGATTCTTGCGGTTGGGGCGCCTGCGGCCACAGGTGTGCCGACTGGCCAGGCCCAGGGCGTGGTGCAAACACCCGTGGATATCGAATGCCAGGGCATGCCCACTGCCCTCGAGTCCTGAGGAGTCGACCATGAGCGTGCAGATTGAGATTGATGATGTGGTGCGCGTGCCCGTGGAAGGGCAGCTCATCAACAAGGATGGCCAGCGTGTCGATTTCAGCTTCGATGTCGACATGCATCGCATGCCGCAAGAGGAGTTCGATCGGGAGTTGAAAAATCTCCAGATCGACACGTTTTCCCTGGTGGTGCGAGAAGCGCGTGGCTGGAATGGCGTCCTCAATCGTGAAGGCGATCAGGTCCCGTTCAGCGGCGAATCGCTCAAGCGGTTCCTGCGCATTCCCGGCATGACAAACATGATCTGGGTCGCGTACTGCATGCATGCAGGGGTGCAGGCAAAAAACTCCGAGCGCTCGTCCGCCTGAGCCTTGAGCAGCAACGCCGTGAAGCCAAAGCCCATGCCAGAAGCAAGCAGCCTGCAGCAGCGCAAGACGATGCCAGCCATCCGCTGGCAAAGCTCGCGCGGCTGGTGCCGCCAAGCGCGCAAGCCGCGCCTGAGCGAGCCGTGCCGCAGCGCTTTGCCCTGTGGAGCTGCAATGTGCAGCCATGGCGGCATTGGCTCAATGTGCAAACCATGTGGGCATCTGACGGCGGGTGGCGTACAGGGCTGCGCGTCTCAGACGTGCTGGCCTACATGGAGCTGGCGGGTGTTGTGGTGGACGAGCGCGAATCGCTATTCCAGCTGCTGCAGGAGTGCGAGCTGGAAGCTCTCACTGTCTATGCAGAGCACTGGCAGGAGGATGAGCAAGAACGTGCCCGCGAACGCGAGCGCGAAAAGCTGCGCAGCAAGCAAGCGGGGTGAGGTGGCATGAGCGACGGCCAGCAACGCATTGGCATCTATCTGGACCTGTTTGGCGCAGGCAAGGCGCAGACAGATCTGAAGGCGGTGGGCAGCGGGCTCAATGCCCTGGGGCCGGCCAGCCAGGCAGGCGCTAGGGCTGCCACGCAGCATTTGGGCAGCATGCAGGTGTCAGCGGCCCAGACGGCTGCCGCTTTGCGCGGTGTGCCTGCGCAGTTCACGGACATTGTCGTGTCTCTCCAGTCCGGCCAGCAGCCTCTCACTGTGCTGCTGCAGCAAGGTGGCCAGCTCAAGGATATGTTTGGCGGCATTGTGCCGGCGGCGCGTGCCTTGTCGGGCTATGTCCTGGGTCTCATCAATCCGCTGACTCTGCTTGCGGGCTCGGTGGTGGCCCTTGGGGTTGCCTATTACCAGGGCAGCCAGGAGCAGGATAACTTCAATAAAGCGATTGTCATGAGTGGCAATCAGGCGGGGGTTACGGCTGGCAAGCTGGCTGAGATGGCCAAGGCCTTGGCGGGCCAAGGGTACAGCCAAAGCAGTTCGGCGGATGTGCTGGCCAAGTTGGTGGAAACGGGCAAGGTTGGGGAGCAGCAGCTGGAGAAATTCGCTGCTGTAGCCATGGATCTGGAAAAGCGCGCGGGCATACCCATCGCCAAGACCGTGGAAAACATGGCGGCGTTGGGCAAAGATCCTGTGCAGGCGTCCATCCGCCTCAATGAGCAATATGGCTACCTCACGGCCGCCACGTTGGCCCAGGTCAAGGCTGCTGATGAAGAGGGCCGCAGCGCAGAAGCCGCCGCCAGGGCGCAGCAGGCCTGGGCCGACTCCATGGCCGGCCGCACGCGCGACCTCACGCAGAACCTGGGGTATATCCAGCGCGCCTGGGAGGGTATCAAGAGTGCGGCATCCAGTGCCTGGAATGCCATGCTCAATGTTGGCCGCCCGGAGACGGAAGATGATGTGCTGGCACGCCTGCGCAATCAGCTGGCGGCTCGTAAAGCGCAGGCGCCTACGGTGGGCAATGATGCAGCATGGCAGGCTGGCAATGCCAAGCTGGAGGCTCAGATATCTAATCTGGAAAAGGCGCTGGCCACCAAGAATGGCAATGCGACCCAGGCTGCTGCCAATCAAGCCATCCAGAATGCAGGTATCGCAGCACTCAGTGCCGTGCAGCAGGTCAACGACATGGGCAAAACCAAGGCCGAGCAGGCCTCGGATGCCATCGAGAAGTACCGCCAGAACATCGACAAGCTGCGCGCCAGCCTGGCCATTACGACCGATCCCAAAGAGCGCCAGGCCCTTGAAAAACTATTGCAGCCGGCCGCTATCAAGGCCGGGGAAGCCGCACTGCGCAAAAAATACGAGGACAAGGGGGCCGGTGCGGGCGCCGTGCAGCGTGCGGACCGCCGCCTGGACCTCAGCGAACTGCAGAACGCCATGCGCCAGGAGCAGGCCATGGTCAGCCAGCAGCAACAGCAGCTTGAGCTATCGCGCAGCGCCGGGCTCATCTCGCTGGAGGATTACTACAGGCAAAAACGGGCGCTGATCGAGAAGAATGCAAGCATCGACGAGTCAGGTACACGCCAGCAGATAGACCGCCTGGAAGAGGAAAAGACCAAGGGTGCGGATGCGCTCAACGTGCAAAAGCAGATCGTTGACCTGCGCGGCAAGCTGGCGGTGCGCCAGATCCAGACTCAGAACGAGCTTGCATCCGTGGACCAGCAGGCGGCGCAGGCGGCGCGGCTGCATGCGGAATCGATTCGCCAGTTGGGTACGGCCTACGAAGCCTATGTGACCCAGCTGCAGCGCCGGGCTGATCTGGAAGTGGCGGCCGAGGGCATGGGCGATCGCCGCCGCGGCTACGAGCAGGGCCTGCTGAGCGTGCGTGAGAACTACGCCGCGCAGATGCGCCAGCTTGACGACCAGAAAGGCATGGCCGCCGTCTGGACCCCGGAGAACGAGCAGTATTACCAGGCCAAGATGGCCTACCTGCGCAAGCAGCAGGAAGAAGAGGTGCGCATCTACGGCGACACCTACAACCGCATTGGCGAGGCCCAGGCCAACTGGATCAACGGCGCCATGCGTGCCACCGAGAACTTTCTGGACTCCTCGCGCAACGTGGCAGCGCAGACGGCTGATGCTTTTACACGAGCATTTTCCGGCATGGAGGATGCCTTGGTCTCCTTTGCCATGACAGGCAAGGCGGACTTCAAGAGCCTGGCCAATTCCATCATTGCCGACATTGTCAGGGTGCAGGCCCGGGCGGCGCTTTCGGGTGTTTTTGGCAGCCTGATGGGGCTATTTGGGAAAACGAACGCCGGCTCGGCAGGAGTGGGCGGCATTGCAAATACCGGCATTGGTTTCGGGTCCATGGCATTGAATGCCAAGGGAGGGGTTTACGCCAGCCAGGGTTTGAGTCAGTACCGCAATCAGGTTATCGACCAGCCCACTTTCTTCGCCTTTGCCAAGGGCGGCATTCCGAATCTCGGTGTGGGTGGCGAGGCGGGGCCGGAGGCAATCATGCCCTTGACTCGCGGGCCGGATGGAAACCTCGGCGTGCGAGCGACCGGGGGTGGAACTGGTGGCCAGGTGAATGTGCAGTTTGAGGTCCACAACTACGCCGGCGCTCAAATTCGCCAGCGGGAGGAGGCCAGCACCATGCCTGATGGGTCTGTACTCAAGCGCTTCATCCTCGAGGTGGTTGGCGAGAGCTTTACCTCGGGCTCGGGTGCGGCCTACCAGGGTGCAAAGCAGCGTTTTGGATGGGGGGGGTGAGAGCATGGCATCGCTGCCTTCGTATGTGCTCGTGCTGCTGGACGGCTATGCCGAAGATCAGGAGTCGGGAGTCACCAAGAGCGAGATGGAGCGCGGTCTGAGCAAATTGCGCATAGGCCAGTCGCGTGTTGCCAAGACGATCTCTGTCAATCTCGTCTTCGAGTCGGCATCCGATGCCAACAATTTTGAAGACTGGTACTTTGGCGAGATCAAGCGTATCGGCTTCTTCGACTGGCTGGACCCGCGCACCAATATGCTGCGCTCCGTGCGCTTCAAGGATGGCGCGCTGGGTCAGATTCAGCCGATGTCCGGGGGCTTTGGCATGAGCAAGCGCAGCGCCGTGCTGGAGTACCTGCGATGACCGACTTCCGCACGCGCAACCAGCGCGTTACCAACGACGTCGGCCATATCGAGCTGCTGGAGGTTGCCAACCCCAGCTTTTCCGAGCCCATGCGCATCTGCAACGACGTGCAGGACTTCGTAAGCCAGGGCATCAGCTATATCGGGCTGCCCTTCGGCTTCACCTTGCCCGACGACACAACGGGCCAGGCGCCGCGCATGCGCTTGACGATGGACAACGTGGGCCGCGGCGTGAGCGACGAGCTGGAGCGCCGGCAGCCGGGCACCACGACCATGGCCAAGCTGATCGTCGTGGCCCGAGATACGCCGGATGTGCACGAGCACGTGTACTGGCTGCCGATGACCAGCGTGAGCATCAGCGGCGCCAGTGCCCAGGCCACGTGCAGCGTGGACGAGCTCATGCGCCGCGCGGCCTGCCTGCAGATCGCCAATCCGCACACGCTACCGGGGATTTTCTGATGCTGGACGCAACGCAGCTTGATCGTTTCGTCGGCATCCCCTACTGCCCGCGGCACATGGACTGCGCCGACCTGGCCCTGCTCGTGCAGCGCGAGCTGTTCGGGCGCGACGTGGTGCTGGCCGGCAAGCGCGCCCGGCCTCTGCAGGCAGATGCCCAGGCCGCGGCCATTGCCGCGTACTGCACCGAGCTGGGCACGCGCACCGAGCTGCCGCAGGACGGCGATGCCGTGCTGATGCGCGAAACCGGCGCCACCGTGGCCGGGCATATCGGCACCTTTGTGTTTACCAATTACGCGCCTCACGTGCTGCACACCTCCCACAAGCTGGGCGGCTCGGTGCTGCACCGGGTGCAGGACCTTCCGGGGCTGGGACTGGCAATCGAGGGCTATTACCAATGGAAGTGACACGCGCAGAAATCGACGCCATCTATGACGCCGCGGGGCGCCTGGTCGTCACGCCCAACGCGCTGACGCTGGAAGGCCAGCGCAATGTGCCGGCCGATCTGCGCCCTGGCGAGACCCTGGCCGCCTTCCTGGCGCGCCATGTGCCCGGCATCGAGTCCGGCGGCTGGACCGTGATGATCGGCGGCGCCGTAGTGCCGCAGGCCATGTGGGCGCGCACCTATCCCAAGCACGGCCAGATGATCGCCTGCCGGGCCCTGCCGCGGCGCTCGGCCCTGCAGCTGGTGGCCATTGCCGCGCTCACGTACTTTTCCGGGGGCATCGCGTCGTCGCTGTACGGCGCCGCCGGCGGCACGTATGTGTCCGCTGCCGCAGGCACTTGGATTTCCGCGATCCAGACCGGCGTGTTTGTCGCCGGCTCCATGCTCATCAACAAGGTGCTGGGGCCCAAAGTCACGGCGCCGCAGGCCCTGGCGCAAAAGCAGATCTGGAGCCTGAGCGATCAGCGCAACGCGCCGCGGCCCTATGAGTCTTTCCCCGTGCTGTGGGGAGAGATGCGCGTCACGCCCGACCTGGCCAGCAAGCCCTACGGCTGGTACGAGGGCGAGTACCAGTACCTGAGCACCATCCTGCTGGGCGGCATCAACGTGCATGAGGCGTTCGACCTGGCTATCGGCGACACGCCCATCGGCAGCTACAGCGATGTGGCGCTGTATTTCAACGGCTTCCAGGGCATGCCCAGCCAGGATGTTCCGCTGTACAGCAATGTGGATTCCATCCCCGGCGGCGAATTCGTCAACGGCGGCGACTGGATCACGCGCACGGGCTCGGCGGGCGCCGGCGCGCTGCAGCTGGACATCGAGGGCCAGCTGTACGACGTGGACGGCAAAGGCAACATAGGCCCCAACAGCGTGGACCTGACCATCGAGCATCGCCTCGTGGGTTCGTCGGCGTGGCTGCCGCTGCTGGCCACCACGCTGGTCAACGCCAGCAGCGATGCGCTGCGCCGCACGTTCTCCTTCGACGTGGCCCCGGGCCAGTATGAGGTGCGCGCCAAGCTGGGCGTGCCCCGCTGGAATGACGGCGGCTCGGCCGATGCCTGCAAATTCGCTTGGGTATCGCTCAAGAGCGTGCAGGCCGACACCGCCGACTACAGCCAGTGGGGTCGCATCGGCATCAAGATCCGTGCCTCCGGCCAGCTCAACGGCGCCCTGGACACCGTGCGCGCCACCTATCGCGCCAAGCCTATGCCCATCTGGACCGGCACCGAGTGGGCCACGGCCACCACGCGGGCCAATGGCCTGTCCAACCCCGGCGCCATCTTGCTGCAGACGCTGCGCGGCATTTGGGTGCAGGACAAGCAGGGGCGCCGCATCCTGCAGTTTGGCTTCGGGCTGAGCGACGAGCAGATCGACATCGAGGGCCTCAAGGCCTTCATGCTCCACTGCACGGCGCACGGCTACACCTACGACAAGTGGATCACCAGCAATATGTCGCTGGGCGCATTCTGCGATGAGGTGGCCCTGGCCGGCATGGGTCAATTCACCTGGACCGACGGCAGCCGGCCCACGGCCTCGTTTGTGACCAACGGCCAGCCCAATAGCGCCGTGGTCAACATGGCCAACATGCTCAAGGGTGGCTTTGCCGTCGACTACGCGCTCAGCAATGCGGCCGATGGCATCGAGTACCAGTGGCTCAGCCGTGACACGTGGGAGATGACCACGCTGCGCGTGGAGGCCCCGGGCGTCACGACCATGCTCAACCCCGCGCGCATCACCGGCGAGGGCATCACGAGCGAGGCGCATGCCGCCGTGATGGCGCGCTACCACCTGGCGCAGAGCCTGTACCAGTACAAGACCATCCATTACACGGCCGATATCGAGCACCTCGACTATCGCCGCCTGTCCGTGCTGTCCGTCAGCCACGATCTGACGCAGTGGGGCTTCGGTGGTCGGCTGATCGCCGCTGAGCGCGTGGGCGGCCAGGTGCGGCTGACGCTGGACGAGCCCGTGCCGCCGCTGGCCACGCCCTATATCGGCCTGCGCGTGCCGGGCGGGCGCGACTACCGTGTGTGGCCCGTGCAGCCGCTGGCGGCCGAGTCCGACGTGCTCACCCTGGTGGGCGCCTGGCCGGCGGATCTCGAGTTTCCCGGGGAAGGAATCGACAACCCGGCGCATGACACGCTTTGGTGCTATGACTTCAAGAGCACGCCAGGCTATCGCGTGCGCGTGACAGGTATCGATCCCGAGTCGGACCTCAAGGGTGCCCGCGTGACGGCCGTGCCCGAGGGCCCGGAATTTTGGGACTACGTGCTCAACGGCAACTATGTGCCCGCGCCCAACCAGAGCAGCATTCCGCAGCTGGGCCGGCCCATGGCCAAGAACCTGCGTGTGTCCGAGAAGATCAACCTGCAGGGCGACACGGAATGGTATGAGCTGTCGTGCCTGTGGGACGTGGAGGGCGACTACGACCACGCCCAGGTCTGGGCAGGTCGTGATGGGTCCGAGCTGCGCTTGGTCGACGGCAACGCCGTGGGCAGCCGCAGCACGTTTCGGATCGACGGGGCAGGTGAATGGCTGATCGAGGTGCGGCCGTTCAACGCCGGCGGCCAGGCCGGCCAGGCGACCCAGCTGCTGTACATCACCACGATGACGCAGCTGCCCCCGCGTAACCCGGGCACATTCGTGGTGCAGCAGGTGGAGGGCGGCCTGCGCCGCTTTGCGTGGATGTGGTCTGGCGACAAGCCCACGGCGCTGGCTGGTGTGCAGATCCGCTACGTGCCCGGCGATGTGCCGCTCAACGTGGCCATGTGGGACGGCATGCAGCCCCTGGGCCAGGCCGATGACGTGTATGCGGCCCAGTTTGAAACCACGAAGCCGGATGCCGGGCAGTGGACCTTCGGCCTGCGCGCCATCGACACGGCCGGCCAGCTGGCCAACGGCATCGTCCGCTATGTGGCCGTGCTGGACAAGGTCTTCGACAACCTCGAGCAGCCCGATCTGACGCCGCCGCCGGCGCCCACGGGCCTGGCCGCAATGGCCGCATTGGCCACGGTGATGGTGAGCTACGACGCCCCGGTCTACACCCAGGGGCACGGCCACGGCCGCACGCGCATCTATGCCGCCAAGGTCGTGCCGCCCGCCACGCCGGCCCTGGCCGATGCGCGGCAGGTGGCCGAGGCTTTTGCCGGCCCCGTGTCGTTCTCCAGCGAGCCGGCTACCAGCTGGTTCATCTGGGCGCGGCACGAGAGCGTGGACGGTGTGCTCAGCGCCGCTGCGGGCCCGGTGATGGCCACCACGGGTGCCGATGTCTCGGGGCTGCTGACTGCCATCAAGGGGCAGATCACCCAAGGTCAGCTGGCTCAGGATGTGCTGCAGCCCATCAATGAGGCGCTGCGCTTGTCCAAGGACGACGAGGCGTACACCCAAGCTCTGCTGGACAACATGGTGCAGTCGGCCAGATCGCGGGCACAGATCCGCGAAGAGGCCTCGGTGCTGGCCAATGATGTGACGGCCCAGGCCCAGCGCGTACTTGACCTGCAAGCACAGTGGGGCACCACCAGTGCGCTGCTGCAGCAGGAGATGAGCGTGCGTGCGGATCAGACCGGCCATCTCGGCGCGCTCTATACGGTGCGCATGCAGCTCTCATCGGGCGGAAAGACGGTGGCTGGCGGCTTCGCGCTGTCCGGCACCAGCAACGGCGATGCCGGGCCGACGCTCGACTTCGGCATTCTGGCCAACAAGTTCTACGTCGCAGCACCCGAGGGCGCCGGCGTGAGCGATGTGATGCCGTTCTACGTGCAGGCCGTGCCGACCACGATCAACGGCGTGGTCGTGCCGGCGGGTGTCTATATGGATGCCGCCTACATCAACAACGTCACCGTGCTGTGGGGCCGCTTCGGCACCCTGGTGGCCGACACCATTCAGGCCACTGCCATCAGTGCGAGCCAGCTCACGGCAGGCAACGGCGTCATCGGCGGCAGCCTGAAGTCGGCCAACTACGTGGCGGGCTCCAGTGGTTGGACGTTGCGCCCGGATGGCGTGGCTGAATTCTCGGGCGTCATCGTGCGCGGCACGATCTACAGCACCGCCGGCACCATCGGCGGCATCACGATCAACGCCAACGGCCTCAACGCTGGAGCCTATACGGGCTACGGCTGGCCGGCGGGCAGCGGCACGGGCTTTCACCTGGGGCCCAACGGCCTGCTGCTGGGCAACTACAACACCGGCAAGTACCTGCAGCTCACACAGGCGGGCGAACTGTATGCGCCGGGGCTGACGATAGCGGGCGGCAATGCCACGTTCGGCGGGACTTTGTCCATCCAGAGCGCGTCTTCCGGCGCGCGGATGGTAATCACGAATTCCCTGATTCAGGTCTTTGATTCCAACAACGTACTGCGCGTGCGGATGGGGATTTGGTAATGCCCAGCGGTTTTCAGGTCTTTCATCCCAACGGGGCTATCAAGGTCGATAGCTCCATGCGGCTTTCTCGTGTCATCGAAACGATTTACGTGGGTGGCTCGGCCAGCGGCTCGTACACAAACGAGCAATTGCTGAGCGGTACGCCTTTTGCAATTTTTATTCCTACACAGGGGGTTCAAAGTGTCCGGTTCAGTTTCTCTGGAGCAACGCTCAACTGGTCGAAATACCAGACCCAGTATCCGACTGATGGCTATCTGGTTATTGGCGTCTATTAGCGCGGTCGCATGCGGCGGCGGGGAAGGTGAAACACTGCCCGCCGATAAACCGCCGGCTTCCGTCAATCAATACAAGGAGGGCTTTATGCCAGCGGGTTTTTCGGTGATTAATGACTTGGGTGTCCTGCAAATAGATCAGGGTTACTCCAACTACCTGTTGGTCAATCGTGGCCGCTCGGCCGTCGGCAGCGGCGGTATCACTGTCAGCAGCGGCAACTCCATAGCCCCTGTGCTTTGCATCCGCCCCGTGGGCGGCAAGGTGGTCGTAGAAAGCATGTCCTTTGCCCGAGGTGGAACGACCCAATGGACGCTGCGCAGCGAGGTTGCGGCGAACGTGGACTGGTTTGTGTTCGATGCCGGAACTGCGGCCCTGGATGTGGGCCCCGGCATCAGCGTTTATGACGCCACAGGCCGGCTGGCCTACAACAGCAACGCTGCGGAGATGCGTGTCAAGGGCATTGTGACAACACCGGCCGATCCCGAGACATCGACCCCCGCCCCCGATGTCGTCCAGGCTGTGCCAGCGAACGTTGCGGCGTGCATTGCATCGCCCAAGGCCCGCTATCAATATTCCGGCGTACCCGTGCCGCTGCCACTCTATGTGGAGGGCGTGCAGTTCGAGGGCGACAACATGCGTGTGGGCTATGTCCGCACAAGATCCGGCCCGATCCTCGATGACACATACATCCTCAACGACGGGGTGACGCAGATCACCCTGATTGACATTGCGGGCCTCTGAGAGAGGGGATAGCCATGTGGTACAGAACGGGAGCTATCAATGTTACGGCCGGCAGCAACATCGTCACTGGCGTCGGTACGTCCTGGCTTGGTCTTGTGCTGGCCGGCGAAGGCCTGGATGCGCCCGACGGGCGGGTCTATGAGATTGCCGAGGTCATCAACAACAAACAGCTGACCTTGACTGGCAACTATCTGGGTGCCACCGCCGCCGGTGCGGCGTACCAGATCATCCCCAACGCCAGCATGACGAAGGTGCTGACGCAGAGGGTGAATCTGCTGCTGTCCAGCTATGAGACCGAGTTGCCCAAAGCGTTCGATCGCGCCAACCATACGGGGGGCTTCAACGGCTTCGGGGCCTCCAACGACATGCGCAACGGCACTGTGCTGCCAGCCTCCTCGCCGCCGAGTGCGTTCGTCGGCAAGGGGACGATCATCGGTTTGGCCGCGGGCAGCGAGATCGGTCTGGGGGCACTGAACTTTGGCATTTTTCGCTGTGATGCGCAGTGGACGGATTACACCGCTGGATGGGGTATTACGCGCTCTTTCGAGTCCGGCGGCCGGCGCTTTGTCAGCTCGGCCTTTTCCAGCAATGCATGGACCGCATGGAAGGAGACAACTCCGATTTCCCAATTGATTGACTCTGCCAACTGGTCAGATTTCATTTCGAAGATGTGGAATTTCGGGTCCGGATATTACCGAAGCAATACTGCCGGCGTGGCGCAGACATATGCTGCAGGGTTCTTTTCTAAAACTTCAGACACCTGGGCATTCATGTCCGTGGGTCATCAAGATGGAGTTCCATACTTCCTGTCCGGTGTATATGAAGATATTGCAGTCGGCACATGGAAATCATTCTCGATGGGCACGGCCGCGCGCCGTGATGTGCAAACTGCTGTATCAGACGATACTGCCGGTCGAGTTATGACCGTTGGTGCATTCGGGCTGGGTGGCAATGCAGTGCCCCTCCTGGGCGATGTGGACCTCAATACCGCGAATCTGCGCACGGGTCTGTACTACAGCAACGGTTCCAAAAGCGGCCCCGGATATGCAGCGGGCGTGGGCGGCTACTACGGCTGGATTCGCGTCGAGGACATCTCCCCGGGCCAGTACACATTCCAAACGGCATTCGATGCGTCCGGGCGCAAGTGGCACCGCTATCGTTACGCCGGGAACTGGGCTCCGTGGGTGCCCGTGTATGACGGCCGATCTGTCGTGGCCCCCGTGGACTCCGTGACGCAGGGCGGCGTAGTCGAATATGGCTCCAATGCCAACGGCACTTATACAAAGTTTGTCGGCGGTTTGCTTATTTGCCGGCACAGCGCGGCATTGAATTTTTTCAATGCATCAAACCTTGGCGTGAATTGGACTTACCCCTCTGCATTTATCGATACGCCGTTTGTCACTGGAAACGTGCTTCAGAAAAATAGTGCGGTTTTGGGTACAAGCAAACTGTTTGAAGTGCAGGCGTATTCCGTTGCGAGCAGCAGTGCAGCCGTGAGCTGCCTGAATACTGGAAATTTTGTTTCCGGCGATGAAACAAAGGGCGATATGCAGCTCTTGGCAATTGGGAGGTGGAAATGACACGCATGAAATTGGAACTGTCGCCACAGCGCCGCGACGACACGCTGCAGGTATCCGTCGCCGGCGACGTGCTCACCATCAACGGCACGGCCTACAACCTGGCCCGGCTGCCCGATGGCGCCACGCTGCCGCGTTCGGCGATTGATTGCGAATGGATCGCCGGCGACGTGGAGCGCGTGGGCGGCGTGCTCCACGTCCCGCTGCTGCTGCCCATTCCTGCTGATGCAGATGAAGCGGCCCGCTTCCCGCAGCCCATCACCGTGCTCGCAGACGGCCCTGTGGCCTTGCCCCTGGGGCGCATCGAAGCACCGCCGCTGCCGGTCTATGAAGCCCCGATAGAGCCCGAAAACATGAAGGAGGTCAGCTCGTGAACATCGACTGGACGCAAATACAGACTGCTGAGGACAAGGCCGCGGCCGGAAAAGTTTGGCCGCGCTTTGTCGGCAACCAGAAGCTGGACCTGTTCAGCCCGGCCGAGCAGCTCGCTGTCGTCACGGCAACGATGACCGACCCCGTGGTCAAGCTGCTCTACGACCGGCTGCTGGGCGCTGCGTATCTCACGTACGAAGACCCGGAAACCGAGCAGGGCCTTGCGCTCTTGGTTGAAAAGGGGCTGATCACGCCCGAGCGTAAGGCCGAAATCGTGGCTGCGATGCAGCCAGCGTGATCTGCACCACAACAACGAAACCACCCCAGGGAGGTTTTTTATGCGAGGAATGGGAATGGACGATTACGGCAACGAACTGCCGGCAATGACCCGGCAGCAAGTCAATGAACGGTTAGACAAGGGGAGTGAGCGCATGGCTGCAATCGAGCGCGACCTGAAGGCCGCAACACAGGAACTGCAGGAGCTGAAGCAGCAGCTCGCGGATCTGCTGGAGTTCTTCGCTGCAATGAAGGGGGCATTCAAAGTCCTCAATTGGGTGGGGAAGGTCTCCAGGCCCTTGGCATATATCGCAATGCTGGGCGGTGCCCTGATGGGCTTCTGGACGGCTGTAAAGGCAGGGGGTGCACGATGAGCTGGAAAGAGAGGCTTGTTGCCGCCATCGGCGGCGCCGCTGTGGCGCTGGCAATACCGCTGGTGCAAAAGTATGAGGGCACGGTGCTGCGCACATACCGCGACCCCGTGGGCATCATCACGGCCTGCACCGGGCATATCGGGCCCGAGCTTCGCGATGGGCAAACCTTCACGCGGCAGCAGTGCGAGGAGATGCTCTACAAGGATCTGGCGAAGCACGCCGATGCTTTGTCATGCGTGCGTGTGCCCCTCACGGATGGCCAGCGTGCGGCATTTCTGAGCTTTGCCTTCAACGTGGGGGACGCTGCTTTTTGCGGCAGCACGCTGGTGCGCAAGGCCAATGCAGGCGACATCGATGGCGCCTGTGCCGAGCTGAGCCGCTGGGTGTATGCCAGCGGCAAGCAGCTGCCCGGGTTGGTTAAGCGCCGTGCGGCTGAGCGGCAACTTTGCGAAGCGGGGCTGGCATGAGTCCGGCCAGCCTCAGGACGGCCCTCGCTGCCCTGGCCCTGGTGCTGGCCTTTGCGGCCGGTTGGACGGCTCAGGGCTGGCGCGCATCCGCCGCGGCCAGCAAGGTGCAGACTTCGCAATCAAAAAAGGATCAAGCGCAGGCGGAGCAATCCCAGCGCGCTACAGAAAAGAAAGCGGATGCCGTGTCCGGACACGGTGCCGCGCAGCAGGAAAACACCCATGACTACACGCAAAAACTCCTGGCCCTGGAGGTCGGCCGCGCTGCTGATGCTGCTCGCATTGCAGGCCTGCAGCACGACCTCCGCGCCGCCGCCACCCGTGCCGCACAAGCTGCAGGTGACGCCGCTGCCAGCCGAGATCTCGCAAATCGACACGAGCGACTCGCAGCCCTTGCGGCGGAGGGCGCGGGCCTGGTTGGAGAGCTTGGCAGCCTGGTCGAGCGACGAGACGCCCAGGTAGAGTTGCTGCGCGGCCAGGTGGTGGCGGACAGGGCGCTTATCGAGGAGCTGCGCTAGGGTTTTCCCCTGACGCGGCGGCCATGCGAAAAAGTCTTGACATTAGCTCCAATGGTGCTATTATTCGTCTCAGTGGTAGCGAATTTCTCGCAGCCCGACAACCCGAAAGGAAGACCCAAATGGAAAAGACAGTGAACGTACTCAAGACCGAAGCCGAAATCTCGAAGCTGATGGCTGAGACCGTCAAGCTCAACGCCGAGGCAGCCAAGATGATCCGCGAGCGCGCTTGGTATCCGGCCATCGCTATGGCCACCGCCCTGGGCGCCGGCGCCGCAATCGCAAAGCTCCTGCTGGCATAACAAACAAAGGCCCTTCGGGGCCTTTTGCATATCTATGATTAAGTACGTACCCCCGACGCCCGAAGACCTCAACCGGCTCAAAGCCCAGCTGGGGTATTCCGGCGAGCAGATGGCAGAGCTGGCCAGCGTCTCCGGCGGCCAGCAGTGGCGCAAATACACGGGCGGCGCCACGCCGCGCGACCTGGGTATGCACATTCTGTTTTTCATGGCTGCCAGGCTGGTGCTGCCGCCCGAGCAGCTGCAGGCGATTGCCGACAAGATGGCCGAAATCGGCGCGGAGGTCGATGGCACCGCGCTGGCTGGGCATGGACAAAAATAATTCCGAAACGGTGTTGACAGGATAGCTCCAACGGAGCTACATTAACACCCATGGCAGCAGATCACTGCCACCGGCGCCTCCCGGCAATGAGGGGCAAGGAAGAAAAATGAACATCGCACTGATGCACGCACATTACGACGCTGACCACCTGGCAGACGTCAAGTCCCAAATGGCAACCCTGGGCGCCCCCACAATCAAGGCAGTCTGGATGGAGTGCCATGGTCACTGGGCAGCCCTGGAAGGTGCACACCGCATCCGCGCAGCAGCAGACTTGGGGCTGGTGCCTGTGATCGAAGAAATCGAGTACAGCGAGGATGTGACCCTGGAAGATCTGGGCTGCGATGACGCCAGCGAAGGCTACACCGTCGCAGAGATCGCCGACGAATCCCACCGCTCCACCATCATCAACTTCGAAGAATGAGCAACCGCGCCCGCCTAACCATCACGCCAGGTGGCCCCTGGCGCCTCTATCAGCACGCGGTGTTGCCGGGCTGGGAGATGCTGGGCACCGTCCAGCGCGGCGACGAAATCGGCGCCCTTGCTCGCAACAAGCAAACCGGCAATCTGGTCATGCTTCGTGCTGGGGCGGCGTCGATGCTGGATCAGCGCAAAGCCGAGGCGGCCCTGGCCGCGGCAAGCAATGCCGACGCCTGAGCTAATCGCTGGCCCATACGCACCTCCAGACTGCAACCGTGGAGACTGGCTTGATGACGAAATTGATGGCGCCGTAGAGGTTGGCGGCTGGACCTCTGCGCCGATCCCGTGGCCCCGCCGAAAAAAGAATGGCAGGGCATCGCTGATCCTGTGCGGCGATCTTGTGCGGGCTATCGAGGTAGAGAGCGTGGAAGCTATTTGTCACTACTGGGGCGTTGGAGCAACCAAGGTCTGGCAGTGGCGCCAGGCACTTGGTGTGGGTCGTGTCACAGACGGCACCCGCAAATTACTGCAGGAACGCACTGGCGTGCCGGAAGCAGCTGCTGCACGCGGCCGCGAACAAGCTGCGACACCGGAGAGCCGGGCAAAAATGGCCCAGGCAAAGCGCGGCGTATCGGCCCACCCCAACACCAAGGCTGCCTTGCTCGCAGCTGCCAGAGCCCCGAAACCAAAAGACTGGGGGACACGAGCCAATCAATGGATGCAAGATGCGAAGCGCCGTGATTGCTAGTGCTGGGTATAGGACACTGCCCCACTGATGCGGTGGATGATGTGTCTCGCTGCCTGTCCATCTATGGTTGGCAGTCTTCGGCCAGCCACTGCCTCATTTCAAGATACGGCGAATGACTGGCAAAGTCCAGGCAGGCCGGGTGCCTGGACTGCAGATACTCGTAGAACAGATGCATGGCTGTACCTGGGTGTGGGTGCATATCGGACTTGGCCAAATCCTCTTGCCAGCGAATCCAGTGGTCAAGGATCGCATCGCGTGCGTCTGTGCGTCTCATCATGCCCTCGCTATCGGTATCTCATCGAGCTTGGTCGTATACCTCGGCGTGCGCCGCTCCTGCCGCATCCGCCAGCCCGACTCGTCCAGATCCGGCCGCCCGGTGCTGGCCACGTGCAGAACGCCTTTGCCGTACCGGGCATTGACGCGGTCCATCGCCTCCATCAGCTTGCTCTGATCGCGCGTGGGCGTCTCGATAAGCAAGTCGCCCTGGAGGGTGCTGGCCGGGCACAGGTCCAGCAGCATCACGCCGGCCTTGGCGAGCTGATAGCCGGGCTCGTAGATCTTGCGCAGGCCCTGTACGGCCGCAGTCACCAAGGCCTTGGTGTCTGAGGTGGGCGGCTGCAGGCGCACGGTCGCCGTCTTGTAAAAGCGTGGCCCAGGGCGGAAGGGGGAGGTGTGCGCAAACACGAGCAGGGCGCCGGCGCGCAGATTGCCAAAGCGCAATTTCTCGCCCGCGCGGGTGGCGAACTCGCTCACGGCTTCGATGAGTGGCGGCAAGGTCGTGATGGCATGGCCAAAGCTGCGCGTGCAGGCAATCTGTTGCTTGGGCGGCGGAGCCAGTTCCAACGGAATGCAGCTGACCCCTTGCAGCTCGCGCACAGTGCGCTCAAGCACCACGCTCCAGCCGTCCCTTGCTGCGTGAGCGGGCATGCGGGCAAGGTCCAGTGCCGTGAGGATGCCGCGCTCGGCCAGCTGGGCAGACAGGCGCCGGCCGACTCCCCAGATGTCGCCCGCAGGTGTGCGGGCCAGGATGTCGGTGCGCTGCGCGGCGCTCAGCTCGGCCCAGTTGCACACGCGCTGCAGCTCGGCGGGGTAGCTGCCGGGTTTGCGCTCGCTGTCCTTGGCAACGTGGTTGCAGAGCTTGGCCAGGGTCTTTGTGGGCGCCAGGCCCACGCAGGTCGGGATGCCGGTCCACGTGAGGATGCGGGCACGAATGGCCCAGGCGCGGCGCGTGAGGTCCGGCACGCCGGCGAGGTCGCCGATAAAGGACTCGTCGATGCTGTAGATCTCCTGCGCCGGGCCCAGGCCGGCGGCGAGGGACATCATGCGGTCGCTCATGTCGCCGTAGAGTTCAAAATTTGCCGACAGGCAGACCAGGCCGTGGTGCGCTACGTGATCGCGCAGTTGAAAAAAGGGCTGGCCCATCTTGATACCCATTGCCTTGGCCTCATCGGACCGCGAGATTGCGCAGCCGTCGTTGTTGCTCAATACGACGACCGGGCGGCCCTGCAGGGACGGCCGAAAAACGCGCTCGCAAGACACGTAGAAGTTGTTGCCGTCGATGAGCGCGAACATGCCGGCCTTATACGTAGCGCTTGATGCACGCTGTCACGACGCCCCAGATCTGCAACTCCTGATTGCCGCGCGGGACGATGTCGGGATACGTGGGGTTGCCTGCGCACAGCTTGACCACGCCGTGTGCGCTGTAGAGTTTTTTTACGGTGAAATCGCCCTCGATGACGGCCACCACGATATGGCCATGGCGGGGCCGGATCGCGCGGTCCACGGCAATCAGGTCGCGGTCGTCAATGCCGTACTCGCGCATGGAGGGGCCCGCCACGTACATGAAAAACGTGGCTTGCGGATGGGCAACGAGCAGCTTGGAGATATCGAGCCGCTCGCCGGAAAAGTCTTCTGCAGGGCTGGGGAAGCCGGCAGGCACAGTGCATCCCGCCACGGGGATGTGGAGAGGCGTCAGAGCAGCCGCAAAGGGCTGGTTGATCGTGTGCGACATGAAGGTGCTCCGGGGTGAATGACTGTGTATTTATACAGTATTGTATTTCACCCGATTGTTAGTGCTTGCTAACGAAAGGCGGCTATACCGCTCCAGTCAACGTCACGCACAGGTGGGTGAAACTCTGCCCAGCAATTAGCCCCCAATTTTTCAGGAAAATGGCTTAGATGCGTGGTTAACGACCCCGGCTCGGGGCACCAATGACGGACGCTGCAGGCGCATGCAGCTTTTGAACCGGGGGCAGGCACGGCTGCGGCCTCTCCATGCCGCCACCTGAAATCACGTTCCTGCGCGAACCTGTCTTGTGCCATGTGTCATGGCCGGCTTGCGGCTTTGACAACGCAAGAAAATCACAATGCCCGGATGTCGCCCTGGCGAACATGCGAGAATCGCCGCTCAATGCTCAGGGGCTGGGCCAAGCGTCGAGTGCTGTTTGCGTGCTTGGAAAAACCCCGAGATGCCTGCAATATGGAGTCCCAGTGGAACCTGCGGGTCCGATCAGGGCTCTAGAGAAGAAAAGATGTCGAGTTACAACGCTGCTTTCGAAATTCATGTCCACGGCCAGGTTCTGCTTCGTGCCGATGCTACGTATGAGCAGCTGCAGGACGCATTGCGTCCCCTGTGGGCTTATGCGGGCGCGCGCTCGCTGGTCGATGGTTCTCCGAGCTACTACGAGGAGGAGCCGGGCATCCAGTTCGATGCGCCCGAGCACCTGCTGCAGATGTGCTGGACCGTGCGCGGCGACGATGATTTCCGCCAGGCGCTGGACGATATGTGCATGGGCCTCAACGATCTGGCCGAACAGGGCGCAGCCATCGAGGTGACGTTCTACGACACCGAGTTCGACGAGGAGGATGCGCCTGCGGATGCCGAGAGCCGCGACGACTTCGTCATGCTGTTCGTCGGCCCCAATCCGGCCGCCATCATGCAGGTGCAGCGCGACCTGCTGGTGCAGGACGTGATCAACATGATGGAACGCCACTTTGACAGCGCCGAACTGGGCGGGGTGGTGCAGGAGATCGACAAGCTGTTCTCCCAGCGCTTCGAGGCCCTGGTGAGTTCCCTGGAGCTGGGAAAGCCGCCGCGCGGCACCGGCGGTTCGGGTTCGGGGCACGGCGGCAACCGCCGTCCGCGCCATCTGCACTGAAGTGCTCGTTTCCTTCCCGTCAGGCGCCGGATCGGCTGCCTGACCGGAATGTTCAAGGCCCTCTTGCCGCCTGTATTGCCGCATGCCATGCCGTGCCGAGCCAGGAGGGCCGGGCTTTTGTGGGTTGCCGCGCGCAAGTTGTGCGCAGATGCGGCGCCCGGTATAGCGCCATGAAACCTATTGCCACACCCAAATATTCGGGGGCGATCAGCCAGCCCGGGCGCCGCAAGGCGGCTTTGCGGGACGATGGGGGGACGCCGGGCGGCAATGCGCCGCTGGCTCTGCCGTATCTGTCGGGCTATGCACCGGCGCTGCAGCAGCAGGTGCGCGACTGGCTGGAGGCGGGCAAGGCCGGGAAGTGGCTGCTGGACAGGCATCCCGAAGCGCACAACCGGCGCACCGACAAAAGCCTGTACGACTATGTGGATGCGCTCAGGAACGAGCATCTGCGCAATGCGGGCCTGCTGCACAAGGTGGCCTACGATAGCAAGATCCACGTGGTGCGCAATGCGCTGGGCCTGCACACGCGGCGTGCGATCGCCCATGGCGGGCGCCTGAATGCCCGCCACGAGATCCATGTGGCTTCCATGTTCAAGCATGCGCCGGAGGCATTCCTGCACATGATCTGCGTGCACGAGCTCGCGCATCTCCGTGAACTCGATCACGACAAGGCTTTCTACCAGCTGTGCACCTACATGGAGCCGCAATACCATCAGCTGGAGTTCGAGGTGCGCCTGTACCTGAGCTATCTGGACACGGGCGGCGCGCCCCTGTGGGGCGCGGGGGCCGAAGGCCGGGCCTGAAGCCGGCCCCGCGGCCCATGGCTTCAGGCGGCGGCCAGCGCCTGCTGCGGTACGTCGACGCCGGCGCAGCAGTCGGCCGGCATGCCCAGCCAGCGCTGCGCCGCGGCCTGCAGGGCCGAGAGGCTGCCCGTGGTGAGCATACGGACCGGTGCTGCCGGCGCCTGGATGTCCGCCAGCATGGACTGCTGCTCCAGAATGCGCCGCGTCTGGCGTGCCACGGGGGCGCCGGTGTCCAGGAACTGGATGTCCGGGCCCAGCAGGGCGCGCAGATGGTCCTTGACGAAGATGTAGTGGGTACAGCCCAGCACCAGCGTGTCCATTTGTCCGGTCTTCTGGCCGAAATCGCCTAAAGCGCTCGTGTACTTTGCGCAAAGCGCTCTGATTTCGGTAGCTTCTGGGTTTTCGGGCACGGGTTCTTCGGTGCTGCGCTCGATGGCGCGGGCCAGGCCGTCGCAGGGCTGCAGATGGAAATGGGCGCGCTGGCTGTGCTCGGCCACGAGCTTGGCCACGCGCGGGCTGGTGACGGTGCCGCGCGTGGCGAGCACGCCCACATGGTGGGTCTGGCTGGAGAATGAAGCCGGCTTGATGGCCGGCTCCACGCCGATCACGGGCAGGTCCGGCATGCGGGCGCGCAGCATTTCCACGGCGGCGGCGGTGGCGGTGTTGCAGGCAATCACCAGGATCTTGATGCCATGCCGCTCGCGCAGATACCGGGTGATGGCCATGGTGCGCTCCTGCACGAAGGCGTCTCCGCGGGCGTCGCCGTAGGGGGCGTTGCCGCTGTCGGCCAGGTAGACGAACTGTTCGTGGGGCAGCTCATGCAGCAGGGCCTGCAGCACGCTGAGGCCGCCGATGCCGCTGTCGAAGATGCCGATGGGGGAGCTGGGTGAGGACATGGCGCCGGAAAGCAATGTGTTTTTAGGGACGGTGGGCGCAAGTATGCGCCGCTTTGGCCGCCGCCGGGGCCCGGCGCTGCAGATTCCCCCCGCGGGCCGCTGCAGGCGGCCAGCCTAGGGCTGCTGCCCGTCCCGCGGCGCGGGCAGGCCGCAGACGGCGCAGAAATGATCCTCATGGCCCACCTTGTGGCCTGCGGGGCAGTAGCGGGGCGCCAGCAGGCCGGGCCGGTTCAGCACCGAGTAGAAGGAGCCGAAGGCGATGCCGTAGAACAGCATGGCATGCCCGGTGACGAGGCGCAGCTCCTGCACCAGGCCGTCATCGCCGGGGCTGCGGCCGGACAGGCTGATGAAGAAGTTGAGGACGGCATAGCCGAAGATGGCAAAGAAGCCGTACTGCATCCAGGTAGGGCAGCCCGCCAGCATCTGCTGGATGGAGGGGCGGGTGTTGCCGGTGGTGTTCAGGCGATGGCCCAGCAGCACCGCGGGCAGCCAGACCACGAAGATGCCCATGATCAGCGCCATGTGCAGGGCTTGTGCATCGCTGCCCAGGGGAGACAGCAGCAGCGGCGCCAGGCCGAACAGCGCAGCCAGGTGCAGCACCATGCTGGCGGCCAGGCCCAGGCCGGCCACCAGCATGAAAAGAGTGAATATCGGTCGCATCCGGAAAAATATGGCTTTGAAAAGATAGCTGCCTTCGCTTGAGCAGCAAAGGGCTCAATATGTTTTATATCTGCATTTGGCTGGTGGCAAGCGAAAACAGCTATGGTTTTATCCAGCGGCTCCAGGCGGGGCGGGCACGGAAAGGTGCAGCGAGCCGATGAGTTCGCCGAAATAGCTTTGCCGGACCAGCAGCCTGGCGGGCAGGGGGCCGGAAGGCAGGGCGTCGTAGTCGTCGGCGTCGATGCAGAACTCGAAGAACAGGTAGTTCACGCCCTGCACCTTGAGCTGGTGGGCGCAGCTGCGCCGGCCCGAGCCGCGCTTGGCCTCGACCATGGCCTCGCGCACCTCGCGTTTCCCCAGCACGGCCGTGTAGGCCATGGGCAGGGTGGCGGCAAGGTTGAGCCAGAAAATGAACAGCATGAAGCCCAGGCACAGCAGCAGCATCATGCCGCGCCTGACGGGGCCGTAGGCCGGCCAGGGAGGACCGGGCTGCCACAGGCCGCGCCGGTGCCAGTTGCGCAGCAGCACGCCCGAAATCGCCAGCAGCGCGATGCTCAGGTACAGGGCCCGGGCCTGCCAGCTGGCCGAGGGCACGAAGCTGCGGTTGACCATGACGGGCACCACGGCGCCCAGCATCGCGAGCAGGAAGGCGCAGGCCAGCCATTTCTGCCGGCGCGACATCTTCGGCTTTCCGGTGCGGTTGGCGTGGATGTCGTCGAGCGGGCTCATGCGTCACCTTTCGCTGCGGGCGGCTGTGCCGTCTCCTGCTCCCTGGCATAGCGCGGCGCCAACTGCTCCAGGGCCGCGGCCACGAAGTCCTCGGGCAGGTCCTGGATGATGCGCGACGGCGCCTCGAACACGTCCTCGCCATGCTCGGCCTCTATGGCTTCGAGCATGTCGATGCGCCGGTTGCGGTCCGTGGGATAGCCGGGGCCGAAGTGGGCCAGCGCGCTGTCCAGCGCCTGCAGGGTGGTGTGCTGCTGCAGTCGCACCAGGCCGGCGCGGGCCACCAGGGCCAGGTCGCCCGCGCTGTTCCAGAAAAACTGGTCCAGCGTGCCGTTCATGGTTTCGGCCTCCAGCCACCACAGGGCGATGGTTTGCTGCTCTTCCTCGGTGAGCTGGTGAAAGCCCGCCCGCCAGCGCCGCTCCAGGATTTCCCAGGTGGAGGGGGGCGATGGGGTATCAGACATGCGAAGAAGCCTCGGAGATTGCGCAGAGGGCAGAACGGACGGTGCCGGGACCGCGGGTCATTCGAAATACTCCCAGGCAGCCAGCATCTGCAGTGCGCGCTCCTGGCTGCCCAGAAAACCGGCCAGGGCGTCGGTGATTTTCTGCCGGCCCTGCCCGGCCAGGCCCCCGTCCGGGTCGGCCTCCTCGTCGCTCAGGGCGCTGAAGGCATTGGCCACGGTGGCAAGCGCGCCCACCGCCGTGGGGAGATCGGGCGCGAACACCACGGGTTTCCAGCTGCCGGCGCCGTGGAAGGCAAACAGGACCTGTTGCGTCTGCGTATCGAAGATGAAGGGATCGCCCCCTTGCTCGGCGATCACCAGCCAGTGGGCCGGCCAGCCGGCGATGGGCTGGCCCGGGTGGGACACCCAGGCATATCCGGCCTGGTAGTCCATCAGGCGGTACAGCGGTGGAATGCAGACCGGATTGCCATGGACGGCCAGCGTGCAGCCCACAGGGCCCACCGATGCGTGGTAGGTCTCGCCCCAGGGGCCGACACGGGCATAGAAATCGGCCACGGCGGGCGGCAGCGCGGTCGTGCCGCGCCAGTCGCTGGCCGGCTGCGCGCGCAGCGGGCCCCAGGGGTGCAGGAGTTCTTTCAGTTGTTCGAAGCTGGGCATGGGAAAGTGTCGGGGTACGGATGTGCCTGCAGCGCGGCGGGCAGTGGAGCAGGCGGCTTCACAGCACGGGGCTGAGCGTGGCCAGCAGGTTGTGCCAGATGCGCGTGGTCCAGCTCCAGGCGCGCACCTGTTCGGCGGTGATGGTGTCGGACTGCTGCGCATAGGCCTGCTGGCGCGCACGGATGGCGGCCGTCAGGGCCGTATCCTGCAGCAGCACATTGTTCTCGAAATTCAGATCGAAGCTGCGCAGGTCCAGATTGGTCGAGCCCAGCAGCGTGACTTCGCCGTCCACGCACAGCGTCTTGGCATGCAGCAGGCCGGGGCGGTATTCGAGGATGCGCACGCCCGCAGCCAGCAGGCGCCGGTAGTTGCTGCGGCTGGCCGCGCCCACGATCCAGGAGTCGTTGCGCGCCGGCAGGATCAGCGTGGTTTCCACGCCGCGCCAGGCGGCCGCGCACAGGGCTTCGAGCACCGTGGCGTCGGGAATGAAATACGGCGTGGAAATCACCAGCTCGCGGCGTGCGCTGGCGAGCAGGGTGGACACCAGCTGCGGCGTGGACCGGCGTCGTTCGGCCGGGCCTTCGGCAATCGCCAGGGCCGTGAAGCCGGGCGTCTGGGCGGGTGCCACCGGCATCCGGGGCGCGAAGGTCTTGCCGGTTGCCTGCAGCCAGTCGCTGGCGAAGATCAGCTGCATCTGCGAGACCACGGGCCCCTGCAGGCGCAGCATGATGTCCACCCAGGGCGCGTACCGGGCCTTGACGGCAAAGGCCTCATCGGCGCAGTTCTGGCTGCCGCAGTAGGCGATGGTGCCGTCGATCACGGTGATCTTGCGGTGGTTGCGCAGGTCGATGCGGCTGGTCAGCACCACCTTGAGCGGATGGTCCACGGGCAGGGCCACGGCCAGCTCCACGCCGGCCTCGGCCATTTGCCGCCACAGCGGCGAGCGGGTCAGCGCACGCGAGCCCAGCCCGTCGACCATGACGCGGCAGGCCACCCCGCGGCGCGCGGCGCGCATCAGCGCCTGCGCGATGCCGGTGCCGGTGCCGTCGGTCAGCCAGATGTAGTAGAGCAGGTGGATCTCGTGCCGGGCCGCGTCCATGTCGGCCAGCATCTGCGCGCGGGCCTGGGCGCCGTCGGCCATCAGCCGGGCGCTGTTGCCCGTGGTGACGCGAAAGCCGTTGACCGACGAGGCATAGCGGAACGCGGCCTGCCACTGCGCATCGACCGCCGGGACGCCGCCCGGCTGCCGCACGGGTGCGGCCGGGTGCGGCGCCATCAGCTGCGCGGCCACCTCGGGCAGCGCCACATACTGCTGCACAAAGGCCCTCACGCCGGGATAGCGCTTGTGCTGCCGGTCGCTGCCCAGGCGCCCGAGCGCGGCTTCGCCGAACAGGTAGTACAGCGCGCAGCCCGCATAGGGCAGCAGCACCATGACGGTGAGCCAGCCCATGCGCACATCGGGGCGCAAATCGTCGCGCAGCAGAATGCGCAGCGTGAATGCCGCAATCAGCAGCACATGCAACAGCAGCAGCAGCCAGGTCATGTCGTCGGGGATCAGGAATCTGCGCCGCGCCGCACGAACACCAGCAGCCGGTTGTTGGCGGGCATGGCATGGTCGTGCTCCGGCGCCAGGCCGTGCTGCTGGGCCAGTGCCACGATGTCCTCGTGGTGGCGTATGCCGCTGTGTGCATCGCGCTCGCGCAGCCATTGGTCGAAGGCGCGGTTGCTCTCGCTGGTGTAGCGACCGCCGTAGTTGAACGGCCCATAGAGCGCGAACCGGCCGCCGGCCGGCAGGTGCATGCCGATCTGCGCGAACATGCGCACCACCAGCGGCCAGGCCACGATATGGGCCGTATTGCTGGAGAACACCGCATCGAATGGGCCGTCCGCGGTGTGCGGCCAGGCATCGGCCTGCAGGTCAAAGCGCAGCGGCAGCCGCAGATTGGGCGAGGGCCGGGCCGCATGCCAGGCCGCGATGCCCGCATGGTTGCCGGGCAGATCGCTGGTCTGCCAGACCAGGTGCGGCAGGCGCGGCGCGAAATAGACGCTGTGCTGGCCCGTGCCCGAGCCGATCTCCAGCACATGGCGGCAATCGGCAAAAGCCGCCTGCAGCACGGCCAGGATGGGGGCGCGGTTGTTCTCGCAGGCTTGCGAGAAGGGCAGGGATGGGGGCAGGGCGGAGGACTCTGTCATCGGTTCAGGCGGCAGTCTGCGGGGGCACGGTCACCAGCAGGTTTGCGTCGCGGTGCAGCAGCCAGCGGCCCCCGCGCCTGGCCAGCACCGTCATCGTGTGTCCGCTGCGCACCACGGGCGCCGCAGGGCCCTGGCGCACCGTGACGGTCAGCCGCGTCAGCATATAGGCCCAGTCGCCCGCGACCTGGATTTCCAGCACCTCGCTGTCGCCGTCGATTTCCATGCGGGCCTGCTGCTGCCCCTCGGCGGCCGCGGCAAACATCTGCCTGCCGAACGGCGCCTGGCCGGGCACGAGAAACAGCGCATCGTCCGTCATCAGGCTCAGCACCGTGGCGGTGTCGCCGGCCTTGCTGGCGCGGATCCAGGTGGCCGGCAGTTCACGTATCTGCTGCTCGTCGTTGCGCATGGGCACTCCTTCTGGGGGGCAAGGCGGCGGCCCGCGGGCCGCTCATTCCATGATGAACTCTTCGGGGTCGGCTTCGATCTGCTGCAGCGAGGCCTGCAGCAGGCCCGCAAAATCCTCGCTGACATGGTCGATGGTATCGGGATCGTGCGTGAAGGCGATGACCTGGCCGCGGCGGCCCTGCGCCGCGGGCGCATGGTCGAGGATGAGCAGCAGGCTGGCTCCGCCAAACGAGGCAAACGGCAGCCAGCCTTCCTGGTACCAGCCGGGCCGGATTCTCGCGTCGCGTTCGTGCGGCTGGACATAACCCCCGTACCGGGGCGCGCGCTCGGCCATGGCGCGCCTTTGCCGCAGCGCCTCGGACAGCGGCAGGAACTCATAGCCGGTATAAAAGCCGGGCCGCGCAAACACGGCCTGCCAGCGCCGGCCGCCATCGGCCTGCTGCCAGGCCCGGCGCAGCTGCGGGTCCAGCGCAAAGCCGAGTTTGCGCTCCGCGGCGCGCAGCTCCTGCTCCGGCGCGCCGCCACGCAGCTGCAGCGGCTCGCCGCCTTGCGTATAAAGCGGTGCCAGCCTGGACAGATAGCGGGAAAAATCCATGGCCAGGCCTCCTAGCGGGCGGGTGAGGCCCGCGCGTCGTCGGCCAGCTCGATGACGATGCCGCCGAAGCGGGCCTCGCCGGCGTGGCAGAGCCGGCCGTCGATGAAACAGTCATGGCTGTCGTAGGGCTGGCCCGTGTCCGCATAGCGTGCGCCATAGCCGCCCGACAGGCCGAGATTGAAGAATTCCAGGCGCCTGCCGTCCGGCGACTGCGCGCGCTGAGCGCAGTCCGGGCACACATGGCGCGGATAGCGGTCGGACGGCTGCAGGGCCGTGGCGCACAAGGGGCATTGATAGGTCGTCATGGTGGTTGCAAAGGAACTGCCGGTCAGATGCCCGCCACCAGCAGCTCTTCCGAGTGGGCGGGCGGCCGCAGTCCGTCGGTGCGGTCGGCGAAATAGCGCCGGGCCAGCTCGGTGGCGGGGATGTGCGCGACCTGCCGAAATCCCGCTTCGCGCGCCATGGCCAGCATTTCGGCGGGAGTGAGCAGGCTCAGGAACGGCGTGCCGCTGGCGCGCGCGCCTTCCATGGCTTTTTCCATGCCGGCGCGTATCGCGGGATCCGCGCATTCCACGGGCAGCGTGAAGCTCATGACCAGCGTGGAGCCCGGCGCCAGCGCTGCCACTTGGCGCAGCGTGGCCATGATGGCCTCGCGGCTCAGGTACATGCTCACGCCCGCGGAGGCCACCACGGCGGGCTTTTGCGCATCGAAGCCGGCTGCCACCAGCTGCGCGAGCCAGTCCTCTCCGGCCTCGAAATTCACGGGCACGAGGTGCAGGAAGTCCGGAATGCCCAGGCCCAGATCAAGCAGGCGCTGGCGTTTCCATTGCTGGGGCTGCGGCTGGTCGATCTCGAACACCTGCAGCCGCGCAGCCAGCTGCGGCTTGCGCTGCGCAAAGGTGTCCAGGCCGGCGCCCAGGATCACATACTGCGCGATGCCGGCGGCAGCCTGCTCGGCCAGCAGGTCCTCGACAAAGCGGGCCCGCGCAAGAATGGAGGCGCGAAACGGCCGCGTGAACTCGCCCATGTCGCCGCGCGCGGTCCAGCCGGGCCCGGGGGCGGCCAGGGCCAGGCCCAGGCGGTCGTCGAACACATGGGGCGGCGCATCCGCCAGCACATGCAAGGCGCGCCACAGCGCGGTGCGCACGGCCGTGTTGTCGGGTTGCGGTGGCGATGTGCCAGCCATGTGCGTCCTCCTCGCAAAAAAGGCTTGTGGGTTCAGGGGCGATCCCATTGGGCCAGGTGCAGCAGCACGCCCGCGGGGTCCCAGACATAGGAGACCAGCGCGCCATAGGGTTCGCGCCTGGGCGCCGCGACACGCGCCGGCGCAAAGCGATCCGACGCGAGCAGCCGTTTAATGTCCGCATGGCACCGGGCGGCGTCCTGCACGCCGATATGCAGCATGGTGTTCTCGGCCCAATCCTTCACGTAATGGGCCTGCAGGTAAAAGCGCGAAGCCCCCAGCCGGAACAGGGCCAGGCCCTCGTCCGACCATTCCAGCTCGCAGCCCAGCGCCGTGTAGAACGCCTGGGAAAGCGCAAAGTCCCGGGAAGGGACAAAGGTGCGCAGATCGCCGGCCTGAAGATCGATCACGGAAAGCTCCCGAGGTGCAAGACCGGCCATTATCCGGCTTCGTGGAAACGGACTATGAAAAGAGGAGCTGCCATCGCAGTGCGGTAAAGGGCTGAAGGCAGAAATGGTTTGTAGATGCTTTCAGTCGCCGGGAGCGTACTGTTCGAAGACCTGCTGCCCTGTCATCTTGCGGGTCTCGTTGCTGAATGCGTAGTACGAGGGCTTTTCGTCGATGAAGATCTCGTTGCGCAGCTCGAACGGCTGGTCCTGGAAGAGCCCGGCCGACAGCACATATTCGTTGGCCGGCAGCAGGTGATAGAACAGATGCGTGCCGCACTGCGGGCAAAAGCCCCGTTCGGCCCAGTCGGACGAACGATAGACGGCCGGCGCCGCGCCGTTGAACTGCACGTCGGCGCCGCAATGGACCGCGAACATGGGCCCGCCCGTCCAGCGCCGGCACATGGTGCAGTGGCACAGGCCGGCTTCGTGGTGGTCGGGGGCCGTGACTTCGATGGCGCCGCACAGGCATTTGCCTTTCATGCTCATCTCCTCGAAACGGGTAGGCTGCACTGCGTGCAGATCCGAAAATCCTAACGCCTGAAGGCCTTGAGGTCGCCAATGTCTGTCGGCGCCGATGGGAATGCCTTCCTTGGCATGGTTTCACGGGGCTGCGGACTTCGCGTGGTGGCAAGGAACCGCAGGAGCTTGAGCCACTGAAAGCGGGTCTTACTGACCACCAGCAGGTATGAATGGGCCGCCAGCAACGGATGCTGCGGGTCTGCATAGGTCAGGAACTACAGGTGGCCATGCAGGTTCAGGTGCAGAAAATGCGCCTCGTCCGGTTTATCGGTGGACTGCCCTAGTTAAGTGTTCAGATTTTCGTGACGAAAGCTGAGGCCAGTACTCTTGACGGACTTGTGTTCCTTGTCATTTTTCTATTTGAAAGCTATTTCGCTTTTGCAAGGCGCTGCTCAACTTGGTGAATGAGCCATGCAACCGTCGAAGGATTTAGTTTTCCTTGTCCCCAGTGCGTGCTCGTCGTTCCTGAAAGCTCCTTGGCCATCGCTTTCAGCTGATCCTCAAAATCGGGTAAGGAGTCCAAATCCTTGAACGGTTTTGTGCCGAAGACAAATTCATACTCTTGAAGACCACGGAGCTGCCAATAAGATCCGTAGTAAGGCACTGCATGAGCTTTCAGCCATGTCCACATGAACTCCGAGTCGGCGACATTCGGAGCCTCTGTATGGCACTGCTTGCAAAGAAGCACTAAATTCTCTGGTTGATCCGAGCCGCCCAACGAGCGAGGCACTATGTGGCAGCGTTGAAGATTGCGCTTGTGAGCGCAACGCCAGCAAAGGAGATGAGCTTCGGTCCAGTCGACTGCCATTCCGACCTCTGATCTACGGTTGGTCCAGTACGCCACAATTTCTTCTATGGTGATATCCATAGAGAGCCTCCGAATCAAATTAAGTCGAACATGAACAGGTCCAGCACGAATGAATTTTTAACCCTATTTTTGTGAGATAGAGCATCTCAGCTATTGGATCAGGTTGTAAAAAAACAGCTGGAGCCTTGTGCCGCCGCCAAAGAAAAACCGCCCGAAGGCGGTTTCTCCTGCCAGTCAGCGAAGGCTTCAGGCCGATGCCACTTCGATGCCCTTGAATTCGCCGGTCGCGATCTTGTCCTTCCAGATCGCGGGGCCGGTGATGTGGGCGCTGGTGCCGCCGGCATCCACGGCCACGGTCACGGGCATGTCGACCACGTCGAACTCGTAGATGGCTTCCATGCCCAGGTCCTCGAAGCCCACGACCTTGGCCGCCTTGATGGCCTTGGAGACCAGGTAGGCGGCGCCGCCCACGGCCATCAGGTAGGCGCTCTTGTGGTTCTTGATGGCCTCGATGGCGACCGGGCCGCGCTCGGACTTGCCGATCATGGCGATCAGGCCCGTCTGCGACAGCATCATGTCGGTGAACTTGTCCATGCGGGTGGCGGTGGTCGGGCCGGCGGGGCCGACGACCTCGTCGCGCACGGGGTCCACGGGGCCCACGTAGTAGATCACGCGGTTGGTGAAGTCCACGGGCAGCTTCTCGCCCTTGGCCAGCATGTCCTGGATGCGCTTGTGCGCGGCGTCGCGGCCGGTGAGCATCTTGCCGTTGAGCAGCAGCGTGTCGCCGGGCTTCCAGCTGGCCACTTCTTCCTTGGTCAGGGTGTTGAGGTCGACCTTCTTGGACTTGTTGTAGTCGGGCGCCCAGTCGATCCTGGGCCACAGGTCCAGCGAGGGCGCTTCCAGGTACACGGGGCCGGAGCCGTCCATCACGAAATGGGCATGGCGCGTGGCGGCGCAGTTGGGGATCATGGCCACGGGCTTGGAGGCCGCGTGCGTGGGGTACATGTTGATCTTGACGTCCAGCACCGTGGTCAGGCCGCCCAGGCCCTGCGCGCCGATGCCCAGGGCATTGACCTTCTCGTACAGTTCCAGGCGCAGTTCCTCGACCTGGTCCAGCTTCTCGCCGCGGGCGGCCTTCTGCTGCAGCTCGTACATGTTGAGGTCTTCCATCAGGCTTTCCTTGGCCAGCAGCACGGCCTTCTCGGCGGTGCCGCCGATGCCGATGCCCAGCATGCCCGGGGGGCACCAGCCTGCGCCCATGGTGGGAACGGTCTTGAGCACCCAGTCGACCAGGTTGTCGCTGGGATTCATCATGATCATCTTGGACTTGTTTTCCGAGCCGCCGCCCTTGGCCGCCACGGTCACGTCCAGCTTGTCGCCGGGCACGATCTGCACGTTGATGACGGCAGGCGTGTTGTCCTTGGTGTTCTTGCGGGCGAACTGGGGGTCCGCCACGACGGAGGCGCGCAGCGTGTTGTCGGGGTGGTTGTAGCCGCGGCGCACGCCTTCGTTGATGGCGTCTTCCAGGCCCATGGTGAAACCTTCCCACCTGACGTCCATGCCCACCTTGAGGAACACGTTGACGATGCCGGTGTCCTGGCAGATGGGGCGCTGGCCGGTGGCGCTCATCTTGGAGTTGGTCAGGATCTGGGCCATCGCATCCTTGGCCGCCGGGCTCTGCTCGCGCTCGTAGGCGCGGGCCAGATGCTGGATGAAGTCGGGCGTGTGGTAGTAGCTGATGTACTGGAGGGCGCCTGCGATCGAATCGATCAGGTCCTGCTGGCGGATGGAGGTGGTCATCGTGAAGCTTCTCGGGTTGCAAACTTTGCGCTGGGGGCGCGGTAAACCTGTTCATTATCGGCTCAAGCGCCGGTTCATGCAGGCTAAAACCGACTAGTCTTATATATGACCTGGGTTGCCGCGGATTGCGGCATGGCGCCTGCGCAGGCGGTGCGCGCTCTCCGCTCATCCCAGGGGATGGCGCCCGGCCCTTTCCCATGCCGGCAGGCAGATTGCCGCACTGCGCTAGCATGGTCCGGTTTCCGGGTGTGCCGGCCCGGGCGTCCATGCGCTCCAGGGGCCGGCCGCCTTTTGTTTGCGGCCCACGGCAGCCAGACCCTTGTTCCAGCCAGCTGCACCGCGTTGTATTGCAAGGAGTGAATTCCCATGACAGCAACCCGCCAGGAAAAAGACACGTTCGGCTTCATCGACGTGCCCGCCCGCCAGCTCTGGGGCGCGCAGACGCAGCGCTCGCTGCAGAACTTCGACATCAGCGGCGAGCGGCAGCCGCGCGAGATCATCCATGCGCTGGCGCAGGTGAAGAAGGCCTCGGCCACCGTGAACCACCACCTGGGCCTGCTGGAGGAGAAGAAGGCCCGCGCCATCGTCGCGGCCGCGGACGAAGTCATCGCCGGCAGGCACCCCGATGAATTCCCCCTGGTGGTGTGGCAGACGGGGTCGGGCACGCAGACCAACATGAATGTCAACGAGGTGCTGGCCAACCGTGCCAGCGAGCTGCTGGGCGGCGAGCGCGGCGAAGCGCGCCTGGTGCATCCCAACGACGACGTGAACAAGAGCCAGTCCAGCAACGACGTCTATCCCACGGCCATGCACGTGGCGGCCGTCACCGCCATCGAGAGCCGGCTGCTGCCGGCGATCGCCAAGCTGCGCAAGACGCTGCAGGCCAAGAGCGGCGCCTTTGCCGACATCGTCAAGATCGGCCGCACCCATCTGCAGGATGCCACGCCGCTGACGCTGGGCCAGGAAATCTCGGGCTGGGTGGCGCAGCTGGCGCATGGCGAGCGGCATGTGCGCCATGCGCTGCCCCACCTGTACGAGCTGGCGCTGGGCGGCACGGCCGTGGGCACGGGGCTGAATGCGCCCAAGGGCTATGCCGAAGGCGTGGCCCGGGAGCTGGCGGCCATCACCGGCTACCCCTTCGTCACCTCGCCGAACAAGTTCGAATCGCTGGCCTCGTGCGACGCGCTGGTGGCCGCGCACGGTGCGCTCAAGACGCTGGCGGCCAGCCTGATGAAGATCGCCAACGACGTGCGCTGGCTGGCCTCGGGCCCGCGCAGCGGCCTGGGCGAGCTCTCCATCCCCGAGAACGAGCCCGGCTCGTCCATCATGCCCGGCAAGGTCAATCCCACGCAGTGCGAGGCCATGACCATGCTGTGCGCCCAGGTCTTCGGCAACGACGTGGCCATCAACTTCGGCGGCGCTTCGGGCAACTTCGAGCTGAACGTGTTCCGCCCGCTGGTGGCGCACAACTTTTTGCAGAGCGTGCGCCTGCTGGCCGACGGCATGGTCAGCTTCAACGACCACTGCGCCGTGGGCATCGAGCCCAACCGCGCGCGCATTGAGGAGCTGGTCGGCCGCTCGCTGATGCTGGTGACGGCGCTCAACACCCACATCGGCTACGACAAGGCCGCCTTCATCGCCAAGAAGGCGCACAAGGAGGGCTCCAGCCTGCGCGAGGCGGCCATTGCCAGCGGCCACGTCACGGCCGAGCAGTTCGACCAGTGGGTGGTGCCCGAGCACATGGTGGGCAATCTGTAGGCGAGAGGCGCATTCGCGCAAGGCCTGCTGCGGGCGGCGGCGGGCAGGCCCACAATGGCGCATCGCTGGTTTCCTGGAGATGCGCATGCCCGCACAGCAGCATATGGAGCAGGCCGCCCTGGCCGATCTGCGGCCCACGCAGATGACGGTGGGCGCGGCCGAGGTGGCCGTCAAGCGCGCGCAATGGGCGCAGCTCAAGCCCAAGGCGCGCGACAAGCTGCTGCAAAGCCACTGGTTCCCCGCGGTGCGCGGGCCGCGCGGGCGCTTTTTCATCGTCGACCACCACCACCTGGGCCAGGCACTGACGCAGGAGCAGGTGGCGAATGTCTGGGTAATGCAGCTGGCCGACTTCAGCGACGTGGAGCCCGACATGTTCTGGCGGCTGATGGAGTTCCACCACTGGGCGCATCCGTACGACGAAAAAGGCCGGCGCCACGAGTTCGCGTCCATCCCCAGGCGCCTGTCGCAGCTCAAGGACGATCCCTACCGCAGCCTGGCCGGCGAGGTGCGCAAGGCCGGCGGCTACGCCAAGGATGCGGCGCCGTTTGCCGAATTCCTGTGGGCCGATTTCTTCCGGCCGCATTTCGACAAGGCGGCGCTGCGCAGCGCGGGCGGCCAGGGCCTGCCCGAATCTGCGGTCGTGTCCGCCGTGGCCCTGGCGCGCAGCCCCAGGGCGCGCTTTCTGCCCGGCTGGTCCGGCGTGGAGGCTCCCGTGGCTCCCGGGGCCTGAGATGCGCGCGCCTGCTTTGCCGGCCGGGGCGGACTGGGTGGCCGGGCTGTCGATCGCCGGTCTGCTGCTGCCCGAGGCCGTGGCCTATGCGGGCATTGCCGGCCTGCCGCCGCAGGCCGGCGTGATGGCGCTGTTCGCCGGCCTGCTGGCCTACGGGCTGCTGGGCAGCAGCCGCTTTGCCATCGTCTCGTCCACTTCGTCGGCGGCCGCGGTGCTGGCGGCCGCCATGGCCTCGGTGCTGCATGTGAGCGAGGCGCAGCGCCACCTGATGGGCGTGGCCATGGTGCTGATGGCCGGGGTGATCTTCGCGCTGGCCGGGCTGGCGCGGCTGGGCGCGGTCTCGCAGTTCATCGCCAAGCCCGTGCTGCGCGGCTTTGCGCTGGGGCTGGCGCTGACCATCGTGGTCAAGCAGCTGCCGGTGGCGGTGGGCGTGCATCCGCAGCACAGCGATTTCCTGCGCTATGCCTGGGATCTGCTGGGCCAGTGGCGGCAGTGGAATCCGCAGGGCCTAGCGATGATGCTGGCGGCGCTGCTGGTGCTGCGCCTGCTCGGGCGGTGGAAGGCGGTGCCGGGGGCATTGCTGGTGATCGCGGCCGGCATTGCGCTCGATGCGCTGGGCTATTGCGGGCTATGGGGCATCAAGGCCGTGGGCTCGCTGGCCCTGGGCGGCAGCCGGCCCGAAGTGCCGGATCTGGCACTGGCCGACTGGCTGCGCGCGGGCCAGCTGGCCATGGCGCTGGCGCTGATCCTGTATGCCGAGTCGTACAGCTCCATCCGCAGCCTGGCGCTGCGCCATGGCGATGCGGTCTCGCCCAACCGCGACCTGCTGGCGCTGGGCGCGGCCAATGCGCTGTCGGCGCTGTTCCAGGGCATGCCGGTGGGGGCCGGGTATTCGGCCAGCTCGGCCAACGAGGTGGCGGGCGCGCGCAGCAAGGCCGCGGGCCTAATCGCCTGCGCCGTGGTGGGCCTGCTGGTGTGGCAGCTGCTGCCGTGGATGGAGCGCATTCCCGAGCCGCTGCTGGCGGCCATCGTCATCCATGCCGTGGCCCATACGCTCAACCCTGCGGTGGTGCGGCCGTACTTCGACTGGAAGCGCGACCGCTTCGTCGTGCTGGCGGCCTTCGTGGCGGTGATCCTGCTGGGCGTGCTCGACGGATTGCTGCTGGCCATCGCGGTCAGCATCGCCATGCTGCTCAAGCGCTTTGCCGAGCCGCGCGTGAGCTGGCTGGGGCAGCTGGCGCAGTCGCGCGACTATGTGGACACCGCGCGCCATCCCGAGGCGGTGGCGGTGCCGGGCCTGCTGATCGCCCGGCCCGAGGCGCCGCTGTTCTTCGGCAATGCCGATGCGATCTTTGCCGCCATCCGCGAGCGCGTGGATGCGATGAGCGGACAAAAGAATGAAAAGGACGAAAAGGACGGCGCAGGCCTGCGCGCCGTGGTGCTGAGCCTGGAGGAGTCGCCCGACCTCGACGGCACCAGCCTGGAGGCGCTGGCCGAGTTTGCCGCGCAGATGCAGCGGCAGGGGCTGCCGCTGGTGCTGGCGCGCACCAAGGATGCCGTGCGCGAACTGCTGGCGCGCGTGCAGCCGCCAGGGCTGCAAACCAGTGCCTACGCGGCCTGGAGCGTGGACGATGCGGTCAGGCCATGGCTGCGGGCGCAGGCGCCGGCATCCGGCGCCTCATCGGCCCAGGCGCAGGGCGGCGCGAAAACCCATCTGGCCGATGCTGCCTGCGATGAAGAGCACGGCAAAGGCTGACAGGGCCGGGTTGCCGCCCAGGCTGGCGCCCAGCGTGCACAGGCCGCCCACCACCATCTGCGTGCAGCCGTAGACGCCGGCGGCGGAGCCGGTCAGATCGGCGTGCACGCCCAGGGCCTTGCTCAGTGCGGCGGGGCTGGTCATGCCGGAGCCCAGGCTGAACAGCACCATGAGGCCCACGACGCCGGCAACGCCCAACTGGCCCAGCAGCGCCAGCGCCAGTAGCAGGGCCGCACAGGCGATGCTCAGCAGATTGCCGCCCAGCATCAGCTTTTCCAGCGGCCAGCGCTTGATGAGCTGGCGCGCCAGCGCATTGCCCACGGCCATGCCGGCCATCAGAATGCCCAGGTAGAGGCCGACCTGCGGCTTGGTCGCATGCAGCTGCTCGATGAAGATGAAGGGGGCGGCCGCGAGGAAAGCATAGATTGACGTGGTGGCGCAGCCGCCGCCGATGGCAAAGCCCAGGAATTGCGGCGTGCCCAGCAGCCGGCGGTAGTCGCCAAGCACGGTGCGCCAGTGCAGCTGGCCCGTGGGGCGGCCGGTCTCGGGCAGCATGCGCCACACGCTCACGGCCGTGAGCAGGCCCAGTATGGCCAGCAGCGCGAAGATGGCGCGCCAGCCCCAGGCCGCATCCACCAGCGAGCCTATGGTCGGCGCCACGCCGGGGCCGGCCATCATGATGAGGTTGAGCAGGGCCAGCGTGCCGACCGCCGTTTCGGGCGTAGCCGTGTCGCGTGCGATCGCGCGGCCCAGGGCCAGGCCGGCGCAGCCGCCCAGCGCCTGGAACAGGCGCGCGCCGATCAGCCACGGCGCCGATGGCGCGACAAAGGCCGCCGTGCTGGCCAGCGTGTAGAGGGCCAGGCCCGCGAGCAGCATGGGGCGCCGGCCCAGGCTGTCCGACAGCGGGCCGTAGATCAGCTGGCCCAGCGCCATGCCCAGGATGTAGACGGTGATGGTCTGCTGCATCTGGCCCGGGCCCACGCCGAAGCCGCGCGCCGCATCGGGCAGCGCCGGAATGAACATGTGCATGGCCAGGGTGCCGACGATGGTGATGCAGGCCAGCAGCCAGAGCGGAGCCTTGCGAACAGGAGATGCGGTGTCTTGCATGGGGCGATGGTGAGGGGCGCGAACGGGGGATGTCTGAAGCGGGACCTTGGGGCCGTCACGGCCCGGGCGGTTCGGGCTGCATGCCGTCCATGGCCGCGAGCAGGGTCTGCAGCAGCGCCAGCGCCGCGTCCACGCTTTCGGGGGCGATATCCCGCATCGCCTCGGAGCGCGCCGCGGCCACCACCTGCTTGACGGCCCGCACCTGGGCCTGGCCTGCGGTGGTCAGCTGGATGCGCTTGACGCGGCGGTCACTGTCGTCAATGCGCTCCACCCAGCCCTGGACCGCCAGGCCGTCGATCAGGCGCACCACGGAGGAGCTGTCCAGGCCCAGCGAATGCGCCAGATCCTTTTGCCGCATCGGGCCGTGGCCGTGTTCCAGGTGCAGCAACGGCAGCCACAGTGCCTGGGTCAGACCCATGGGGGCAAGCAGCCGGTCCAGCGTGCGGCGCCATTGCTTGTTGACCTTTGCCATGGCGAACATGAGCTGGCGCTGGCGCTCCTCCAGCGGCGTGGCGGCCGGCGTAGGCGTGGGTGCGGTCATGGAAAATCGAAGGTATGCAAATAGTTGGTATTCAAATTATTTGGCAATCGGCATATCGCGGTCGGCCATGGGGTCATGCCGGCAGGCGCATAAAAGGGGACAGGCAAAGAAAAAGCGACCCGCAGGTCGCTTGGCCGGGAGCGGGCGCAAGGGCCCGGGCTCAGAGGCGCGGGCTCAGAGGCCCAGGGACTTGAGCAGGTCGTCGGTTTCGTCGGCCTGTGTGGCCACGGCGGCCGCCGGCGCGGCGGCGGGAGCATGCTGGGCCTGGGCCATGAGCGCGTCGGGATCGGGCTTTTCCTGGGGCTCGAAGTCCACGATCTTGATGAACTCCGTGTGATCCACGGCCATTTCCAGGTAGAAGATGTTGTTGTTGCCGGTATAGAAGGTCACCCGGCGGGCCTCGGGGGCGTCGAGGTTGGCGTCCACGCTGAGGTTGACCTGCTTGTTCAGGCGGATCATCTTGGGCTGGCTCTGCGTGATATGGGTCTGCATCTCGCGCTGCACCTTGCTGGTGAAGTCGCCCACCACCTGGTTCATGAGTTCGCCCATGACGTTGCTGACCTCGTCCGAGGTGTAGGAGCTGGCCAGGTCGCTCTCGGCCATGCCCATGGACAGCAGGTAGCTGCGGTACAGCTCCATGGCGGCATCGGCCGAGAAGTTGATGATGATCAGGCCCGAGAAGCTGCCGTCGATCAGCACGAAGCAGCCGATGTCGGGCTTGAGGCTGGTCTTGGTGATGCGCTGCACCATGCCCGAGTACTGGATGGGGCACTGGGTGGCGACCTGCAGCACGCGCGAGACGGAGTTGCACAGGCTGACGAGCACGTCTTCCGTGCGGTGGATGATGGGGGCGTTGTGTGGGCTCATGTTCGGACTTTGGATCTGCCCGATTATGGGCATGGATTGCATTTTCGAGACTTTTTGTTACCTCTATCGGCCAAACCGGCCGATTCTTCAGCCCCAGAAGCCGGGCGGCCGGCGCTTGCCCGGGCACGAAAAAGCACCCAGGGCCGGGAGGCGCGGCCGGGTGCTATGAATAATGAAGCTGCTGGCGCTTGTACTGCATTGTTTCCATGGAAAATGAGGCCTGAAACCAATGCATGAAGTGCGCTGAACGCTTCTTATTTGGGAGCGGTTGCCGCGGCCCGGGCTTCGTCGATCCAGCCGTCAAAGGTCTGCTGGTGGGCCTTGATCCAGCTGTCCACATGGCGGCTCACGTCGGCCGGGCTGCTCTCGCCCTGGCGCATGCGCATGTTCTGGGCGTTGATGTCCTCGATGGGCAGCTGCATCACGGCAAACAGCCGGGCGGCCGCGGGGTTCTGGGCGGCCCAGGCCTTGTTGGCCAGGATGTACTGCTGGTTGAGCTGGAAGCCGTAATTCTTGCCATTGGGCAGCCGGGTGTCGTCGTCGCCGGTCGCGCCCGGGATGTTGGGCACTTCTAGCCAGCTGACTTCCTTGCCGGGGCGCAGCACGGTGTTCACCCAGAACGGCGTCCATACGTAGTAGAGGATGGGCTTGCCGTTCTTGAAGCGGGTGATGGTGTCGGCAATCAGTGCCTGGTAATTGCCCTGGCTGTGGGTGATGGAGGCCTCCAGCCCCAGGGCCTTGAGATGCTTGTTGATGGCCAGCTCGCAGCCCCAGCCGGGGTTGCAGCCCGTCAGGTCCGCCTTGCCGTCGCCGTTGGTATCGAACAGCGCGGCCAGCTGGGGGTCCTTGAGCTGCATGATGCTGGTGATCCTGTATTTGTCGGCCGTGGCCTTGTCGATCAGATAGCCCTGCACGGCGTTGCGCGAATAGACGCCCGCGCGGTAGAAGGCCTTGTCGCCGCCGTTGCTCTCGTAGAAGGAACGGTGCAGCGGCATCCAGTGCGTGGCGGTGAAGGTGGCGTCGCCCTGGGCGACGGCCACGTGCTGGGTGCCGTTTTCCAGGCTCTTGACGGGCAGGACCTTGTAGCCCAGCTTTTCCAGCGCGCGCGAGACCAGCTCGGTCTGGAAAATCTCCTCGTCCACGGTTCCCTTGACGGGCTGCACCGTGATGCCCTTGCCGGGCAGGGCCGGCTTTGCGGCCTCGGCCCGGGCCATGCCCGGGGCGTACAGCGCGGCTGCCGCGCCGGCCGCGATCAGCAGGCTGCCGAGTGCCTTCACGGCCTGGTGGTGTGGACGAACATGGATGGCAAACTTTGCGGGCTGCATGGCGTGTCTCCTTTGCAATGGGTGCCTACCCCGGAATCGGCGGGACGGAAAAAGCGGGTGCGTGAAAACGGAAGCGGCGCCCGCCACCGGGCAGGCGCCGTGCCGGGGCATCAGGCCTGGCGGGCCGAGCGGTGGGCGGCCCGGGCCTGGGCGATCCAGCCGTCGAAGGTCTTCTGATGGGCCTTGATCCAGTTGTCCGCATGGCGGTTGATGTCGGCGGGCTTGTTCTCGCCGTCATGCACCAGGCGGTTTTGCAGGCTGATGTCGCCGATGGGAATCTGCATGGTCTCGAACAGCTTGCCGGCCGCGGGATGCTGCGCGACCCAGGCCCTGTTGGCCACGATGTGCTCGTTGTTGAGCGGAAAGCCGTAGTTGCGGCCGTTGGGCAGCCGGGTGTCCAGCTCCGACTGCACGCCGGGCATGGAGGAGAACGGCACCTGCAGCCAGACCACTTCCTGGCCCGGGCGCAGCACGTTGCTGAGCCAGTAGGGCGTCCAGGCGTAATAGAGCACGGGCTTGCCGGCCTTGAAGCGGGCCAGCGTGTCCGAGATCAGCGCCGGGTAGTTTCCCTGGGTGTAGTGCACCGTGTCCTTGAGCCCGAAAGCCTCGATCTGGTGGTAGACCACGGCCTCGCCGCCCCAGCCCGCATTGGGACCGATGAGGCTGGCCTTGCCGCGCCCGTCGACGTCGAAGAGCCGGGCCAGCGCCGGGTCCTTGAGCTGGTCCAGGCGGGTGATGCCATGCTTTTCGGCCGTTCTCCTGTCGATGATGTAGCCCTGGGCCGCGCCCGCCGCGTACACCCCCTTGCGCGAGAGCTTGGCGTCGCCGCCTGCCTGCTTGTAGAACTCCGAATGATGGGGATTCCAGTGGTTGGCCATGAAGGTGGCATCGCCGCTGGCCACGGCCACATGGATCAGCGGGTAGTCCAGTTCCTCCCACGGCCTGACCGTGTAGCCCAGGCGTTCCATGGCCTTCATCACCAGCAAGGTCTGGAAGTTTTCCTCCACCAGCGCGCTCTTGAGCGGCTTGACCGTGACGCCCTGGCCGGGCAGCTCCTCGGCCGCCCGCGCCGGCAGGCCGGCCAGGCCCAGCATGGCGGCGGCCGCGCCGCCTGCCAGCAGTTCGCGCCGGCGGCTGCCCGCCATGGCGGGGCGATGGGAAGTCATGGTGTGCGCGGTCTTTGTCATCCTTGGGTTTTCTCCTTGTGTGTCGATGCAGTGGTCCGGGGAAAGCGGGCGGCACTCCGGCAAAGGCGTTCCTTCGGCATGGGGGCCTGGTGCGCCCGGCAATGAAAAACGGCGCCCGGACATGCATCCGAAAGCGCCGTGAGCTGCGGGGATCAGGACTTGCGGGCTGCTGCCTTGGCCTGTTCGATCCAGCCGTCGAAGGTTTTCTGGTGGGCCTTGATCCAGGCATCGGTGTGGCGTTCCACGTCCGACATCTTGTTCTGGCCCTGGCTCATCATGTAGTTCTGGGCGTTGATGTCGCCCACGGGCAGCCGGATGATTTCAAACAGCCTGGCGGCCGCGGGGTTCTTCTCGGCCCAGGCCTTGTTGGCCACGATCTGCTGGTTGTTGGCGATGAAGCCGTAGTTCTTGCCGTTGGGCAGCTTGGTGTCGGTGCCGGCCTGTTCGCCGGGCAGCGAGGAGAACGGCACTTCCAGCCACACCACGTCCTTGCCGGGCTTGAGCACATTGCTCACCCAGTACGGGGTCCAGGTGTAGTAGAGGATGGGCTTGCCGGCCTTGTAGCGCGTGATGGTGTCGGCCATCAGCGCCGAGTAGGTGCCCTGCTTGTGCGTGACGGTGTCGCGCAGCTTGTAGGCCGTGAGCTGGTGCTCGATCATGGCCTCGCAGCCCCAGCCGGGCGTGCAGCCCGTCAGGTCGGCCTTGCCGTCGCCGTCGGTGTCGAACAGCTTGGCGATCTCGGGGTTCTTGAGCTGGCCCAGATTGGTGATCTTGTGCGCGTCGGCGGTCTTCTTGTCGATCAGGTAGCCCTGGGCCGCATTGGCCGAGTAGATGCCCTTGCGGTAAAGCTTGGCATCGCCGCCGGCGTTCTTGTAGTAGTCGGCGTGCAGCGGATTCCAGTGGTTGGCCATGAAGGTCGCGTCGCCGTTGGCGATGGCGATGTGGGCCGTCGGGTATTCGACTTCCTTCATGGGCTTGACGTCGTAGCCGAGCTTTTCCAGGGCCTTCATGACCAGCAGGGTCTGGAAGCTCTCCTCGGCGATCGAGCTCTTGAGCGGCTGTACCGCCACGCCCTTGCCCGGCAGATCGCCGGCCGCATCGGCCGCAAAGGCGCTGGTGCCCACCATGGCCACGGCCATGGTGGCGGCGGTGGCGCTGGTGAAGAACCAGCGGCCCAGGCTGTGGCGCAGGTTCCGGGTGGCTTGCTTGTCTTGCTTCATGCTTGCTCCTTCTCGTATCGGGTTGTCTGTGTCGGATGTCGGGGCGGGTTTCACGCCTGCGAGGCCGCAGGGCCCAGGGGCTTGGGCGCTTGCTGCGTGGCAGCGGCGGTGGCTGCCGGCGCAGGCTCGCTGCGTGGCGCGGCGGCCTTGGGCGTGCCGCGCAGCAGGCGGATCACCAGACCCACGGGGCCGCCATGCCACCAATGGGCGCCGCCGCGCCGGGGCTCACCCATGGCCTGGGTGATGCGGTCGAGCACGATGGCCAGCAGCACGATGCCCAGGCCGCCGACGGTGGCCAGGCCCATGTCCAGGCGGCCGATGCCGCGCAGCACCATCTGGCCCAGGCCGCCCACGGCGATCATGGAGGCGATCACCACCATGGACAGCGACAGCATCAGCGCCTGGTTGATGCCGGCCATGATGGACGGCATGGCCAGCGGCAACTGCACCTTCCACAGCAGCTGGGCAGGCGAGGCGCCATAGGCACGGCTGGCCTCGATCAGATCGGGGCGCACCTGGCGGATGCCCAGGTTGGTCAGGCGGATCAGCGGCGGCAGCGCGAACACGATGGTCACGATCACGCCCGGCACGTTGCCGATGCCGAACAGCATGACCACGGGCACCAGATAGACGAAGGCCGGCGTGGTCTGCATGGCGTCGAGGAAGGGGCGCGTCCAGCGCTGGGCGCGGTCGCTCGAGGCCAGGAAAATGCCCGCGGGCAGTCCGATGATCACGCAGAACAGCAGCGAGGTCAGCACCAGGGCCAGCGTGACCATGGCGTCGGGCCAGATGCCCAGCAGCGCCACGACCAGCAGCGACAGCACCGTGCCCACGGCCAGCGTGCGGCTGGCGAACTGCCAGGCCAGCAGGGCGATGATGAGCGTGAGCACGGGCCACGGCACGGCCAGCAGCACATCGGTGACGCCGGTCAGCGTGGCGTCGATGGGCGCGCGCACGCTCTGGAAGAAGGGCCGGAAGTGGTCGACCACCCAGGACAGGCCGTCGTTGATCCAGCCCTGCACGGGCAGGCCGTCGGTGGTGATCTGGTGCCACAGATGGGCCAGGCCGCCGTCGTCGCCGGGCGTGCCTGCGGACGCCGGCGCGTTGAGCCAGTCGGTGTTGGCGGCCCCGCCGGCGGCGTCGCCGCCGCTCCAGGCATCGGTGCCGGCGTCGGGGCTGGCGGAGGATGCCGCCCAGGGATCGGCATCGGCGGCGCCAGTGGCCGCGGCGTCAGGCGCGTTGCCCGTATCTGCGGGCACGGAGGCTGCGGCCCAGGGATCGTCGGTCACGGGAGGCGTGTTGTCGGCGACCGGGGTGTTCTGCGTGTTCTCGTTCAAATCTGTCCCTCCTTCTTACTGTGCGGCGGCTTGCGGCTGGTAGTGCGCATCGAGCTTGACCGGTGGAATTTCCTTTTGCGGCGGCGGCACGGGCGGCGTGTCGCGGTCCAGGAACTTGAGCATGGTGGTGCGGCTGATCACGCCCAGGTACTTGCCGTCCGCATCCACCACGGGCAGCGGGCAGGGCGGCGAGGCCACGGCGCCGAACAGGTCGGCCACGGGCGTGTCGCTGGCAATGGACTGCACATCGGGAATGAAGGCATGCTGCAGGCCCAGCGGGCCCTGGTGTCCGCGCAGCGCATCGCGCAGCGACTGGGAGGACACCACGCCCAGGAAGCGCTTGCGCGCATTGAGCACATAGGCATGGTCGCGGTCCGAGTCCTCGAGCAGGCGCAGGGCGGCGCGGCAGCCGCGGTCGCTGTGCTCGGAGATCACCGTCAGCGCCTGGCGCGCGATGTCGGCGGCCTTGAACACGGCCGCCGTGTCCACGCCGCGGACGAAGTGGCGCACATAGTCGTTGGCCGGGCTGCGCAGGATCTCGTCGGGCGTGCCCACCTGCACCACCTGGCCGTCCTTCATGATGGCGATGTGGTCGCCGATGCGCATGGCCTCGTCCAGGTCGTGCGAGATGAAGACGATGGTGCGGCGCTTGATCTGCTGCAGGCGCAGCAGCTCGCTTTGCATCTCGGTGCGGATGATGGGGTCCAGCGCCGAAAAGGCTTCGTCCATCAGCAGGATGGAAGGATCGGACGCCAGCGCGCGGGCCAGGCCCACGCGCTGCTGCATGCCGCCCGACAGTTCGTCTGGATAGCTCGCGCCCCAGGCGCCCAGGCCCACCTGCTCCAGAGCTTCCTGCGCCTGCTTCTGGCGCGTGGCGCGGTCCACGCCGGCCAGCTCCAGGCCGAAGGCCGTGTTGTCCAGCACCGTCAGGTGCGGCATCAGCGCAAAGGACTGGAACACCATGGAGATGTCCTTGCGGCGCAGCGCGCGCAGGTCCTTGTCGGAGAGCCGGTTGATGTCCTGGCCGTCCACGAGGATGCGGCCGCTGGTGGGGTCGATCAGGCGGTTGAGCATGCGCACCAGCGTGGACTTGCCCGAGCCCGACAGGCCCATGACGACGAAGATCTCGCCGGCTTCGATGGTGAAGTTGGCGTCGAACACGCCGATGGACTGCCCGGTGCGGGCAAGAATGTCCTGCTTGCTCACGCCTTGCTGGACCAGGTCGAGCGCGGTTTTCGGATCGTCGCCGAAGACCTTGAAGACATGGTCGATAACGATTTGCTTGGCCACTGTGGCGTTCTCCTTTGTTTATTCGGGATGGAACACAGTCCGGCGCACGGACGAGCCGTGTGCCGGCGCACAAGCCAAAATGAAAGCCCTGATGCCGCAGCCCGGACCGCGCAAGGCGGGGGGCATTGCAATAGCGTATGAACGCCGGCTCGACAGCCCGGATGGCACAAGCGGTGTGTGCGCAAGGGCTGGAACAGACGAGAAGACGGCAGCGGGCAGTCGCACCGGACGGGCGCGCTGCAAGCGGGCTGCACAAAGGCTTCTCGGACAGGCCATCCCCGGCACGGTCGGCCGGGGAGACCCCCTCACATCAGGGCCATGTTTCGGCCCGGTTGACGGGGCTGCGCCAATGAAGAAATTGACACAACGATCCGCCGGGAAAGTGGATCTGCGCGTCCGGACACACGCAGATTACCTGCTCGGCAGGTTGTAAACGACTATTTAATATATGCATTCCATTCTTTTTTGTCAAAGAATGAATGGCAAAAAATGTTCCAAAACGGCCCTTCATCCACCGTGAAACACCGGCCTGAGCCGGCCTTTATTGCAAAAACGATAGCTTCAGACGCCTGATTTGAAAGGCTTTGGATGGCATCTTCCTGCATTGTGCAGTCATCGTCAGGAAAGGGAAAGGCTTTGCGCGCCAACACCCGCCGGACCATGAAAAAAGCCCCGCATTGCGGGGCCTGGGCTTGGCGCGAGCCGCCTGCTGCGGCGCCCCGGGTTCAATGATGGTGGCTGGTGAGCCGGTCGGTCAGCGCGATGGCCAGCGCGCTGAGCAGGAACACCACATGGATGATGGTCTGCCACATCAGCACCTGCACCTCGTAGCTGCCGGCGTTGATGAAGGATTTGAGCAGATGGATGGAGCTGATGCCGATGATGGACAGTGCCAGCTTGACCTTGAGCACCGAGGCGTTCACATGGCTGAGCCATTCGGGCTGGTCCGGATGGCTTTCCAGGCCCAGGCGGCTCACAAAGGTCTCGTAGCCGCCGACGATGACCATGATCAGCAGGTTGGAGATCATGACCACGTCGATCAGCGCTAGGACCACCAGCATGATCACGGTCTCGTTGAGTGCGTGCAGCGGCACGTCGCTCTTGTAGCCGATATTGGTGACCAGGGCCTGCAGCGCTTCCTGGTTGCCGAAGACGGCCTCGACCAGATGCCACAGCTCGACGAGGAAATGCCAGACATAGACGGCCTGGGCGGCGATCAGGCCCAGATACAGCGGCAGCTGCAGCCAGCGGCTGGCGAAGATCAGCGTGGGCAGGGGGCGCAGGGCGCCGGAAGGCAGTCCGGCGGAGGACGGATGGTCGGAAGGCAGTTGGCTCATGGGCGGTATTTCCGGGAATGGGGAAGTGCGCGCCGGTGCAGGGCGGCTGCCCGGGCGTGCAGGAAACAAGGTGCCAGGCCTGCGGCTGTAGTGTCGGATATAGCGGGCTGGCGCCATGCCGCGCGTGCCTTGCCGGGCAGGAAAGCCCGGTGGCATCGCGGCCGGCGCGCGATTTTAAGGGCGCCGGACCGCGGCCGGGACGGTGGCTGCAGGCCGGGTTGGCCACCTGCTAGCACCTGCTGGCACGAAGGCCGCCCACGGACGCCGCTGCCCCGCATCAGGGCGACAATGCCGAATGTGATTTCAGTCAGTGGGGTGTAAGACCGACCCTTGACAGTATGCCCACAATAATTTCATTGCTTCGCTTTAGGAGACGACAAAGATGAGCACCGCGACATCCCCCATCGAATCGGTTCTGGTGGAAAACCGTGTTTTCCCGCCGCCCGCCGGCTTCAGCGCCAAGGCTGCCGTATCCGGCATGGATCAGTACCAGGCGCTGTGTACCGAGGCCGAAAAGGACTACCAAGGCTACTGGGCCCGCCTGGCACGCGAGAACGTGGTCTGGACCAAGCCCTTCACCCAGGTGCTGGACGACAGCAACGCTCCGTTCTTCCGCTGGTTTGCAGACGGCGAGCTCAATGCCAGCGCCAACTGCCTGGACCGCCATATCGGCACGCCCGTGGAGCACAAGACCGCCATCATCTTCGAAGCCGATGACGGCCAGGTCACCAAGGTCACGTACCGCGAGCTGCTGGAACGCGTCTCGCAGTTCGCGAATGCGCTCAAGGCCCATGGCGTGCAAAAGGGCGACCGCGTGCTGATCTACATGCCCATGACCATCGAGGGCGTGGTCGCCATGCAGGCCTGCGCGCGCATCGGCGCCACGCACAGCGTGGTCTTCGGGGGCTTCTCGGCCAAGGCCGTGCAGGAGCGCATCGTCGACGTGGGCGCCTCGGTGGTGGTCACGGCCAACTACCAGATGCGCGGCGGCAAGGAGCTGCCGCTCAAGGCCATCGTGGACGAGGCCCTGGCGCTGGGCGGCTGCGAAGGCGTGCGCCATGTGTTCGTGTACGAGCGCACCCCCACGGCCTGCGCCATGGTGGCCGGCCGCGACAAGACCTTCGGCGAGGTGCTGCAGGGCCAGAGCACGGAGTGCGCGCCGGTGGCCGTCGAGGCCGAGCACCCGCTGTTCATCCTCTACACCAGCGGCTCCACGGGCAAGCCCAAGGGCGTGCAGCACGCCACGGGCGGCTACATGCTGTGGGCGCGCCAGACCGTGAACTGGACCTTCGACCTGAAGGACAGCGACGTGTTCTGGTGCACGGCCGACATCGGCTGGATCACCGGCCATACCTATGTGGCCTATGGCCCCCTGGCCGCCGGCGCCACGCAGATCGTGTTCGAAGGCGTGCCCACCTATCCCAACGCCGGCCGCTTCTGGCAGATGATCGAGCGCCATGGCTGCACCATCTTCTATACCGCGCCCACGGCCATCCGCTCGCTGATCAAGGCGGCCGATTCCGACGAAAAGGTGCATCCGAAGAACTGGAACCTGTCCAGCCTGCGCCTGCTGGGCAGCGTGGGCGAGCCCATCAATCCCGAGGCCTGGATGTGGTACCACAAACATGTGGGCGGCGAACGCTGCCCCATCGTGGACACCTTCTGGCAGACCGAGAACGGCGGGCACATGATCACGCCGCTGCCGGGGGCCACGCCGCTGGTGCCGGGCTCGTGCACGCTGCCGCTGCCGGGCATCGCCGCGGCCATCGTCGACGAGGCGGGCAACGACATGCCCGACGGCGCGGGCGGCATCCTGGTGGTCAAGAAGCCCTGGCCCAGCATGATCCGCACCATCTGGGGCGACCCCGAGCGCTTCAAGAAGAGCTACTTCCCCGAGGAGCTCAAGGGCTACTACCTGGCTGGCGACGGTGCCGTGCGCAGTGCCGACCGCGGCTACTTCCGCATCACGGGCCGCATCGACGACGTGCTCAACGTCTCGGGCCACCGCATGGGCACCATGGAGATCGAATCGGCCCTGGTGGCCAAGACCGACCTCGTGGCCGAGGCCGCAGTGGTAGGGCGCCCCGACGACCTGACCGGCGAGGCCATCTGCGCCTTCGTGGTGCTCAAGCGCGGCCGCCCGCACGGCGAGGAGGCCAAGCAGATCGCCAAGGAGCTGCGCGACTGGGTGGCCAAGGAAATCGGTCCCATCGCCAAGCCCAAGGACATCCGTTTCGGCGAGAACCTGCCCAAGACCCGCAGCGGCAAGATCATGCGCCGCCTGCTGCGCTCGCTGGCCAAGGGCGAGGCCATCACCCAGGACACCAGCACGCTGGAAAACCCGGCCATCCTGGAGCAGCTGGCCGACACGCACTGACGCGTCCCCTGCGCGGCAGACGCCACGCGCTTTCCTGAAGCCGCTGCCTGCAGCGGCTTTTTTCTTGCTCCGCAGGCGCGGCTGCGCGACCGGCGGGCGATGCCGGGCCGCGTTCATTGCTGAACCGGGCTGACGCAGCGCCTGCGCAACTTCGGGTACAACAGGGCGCAGGCCGACAATGGCCGGCTTCGAGGAACAACTATGAATCTGCGCACTTTCTCCCTGCTCATCATCGTGGCCCTGATCGCATTGCTGGCGGCGCTGAACTGGAACACGCTGGCCACGCCGTCCACCGTCTCGCTGGGCGTGGCCGAGATCCAGGCGCCCCTGGGCGTGCTCATGCTGGCGCTGACCTGCCTGATGGCCGTGTTCTTCCTGGCCTATGTGCTGTGGATGCAGGGCTCGGTGCTGATGGAGGCCCGTCGCCATGCCAAGGAGATGCAGGCGCAGCGCGACCTGGCCGACAAGGCCGAGGCTTCGCGCTTCACCGAGCTGCGCGGCGTGCTGGAGACCCTGCATGCGCAGAACCGGCAGGACCTGCTGGCCCGCATCGATGCGCTGGAGGCCCACCTCGCCAGCCGCGCCCAGGAATCCGACAACAGCACGGCGGCCTACGTGGGCCAGCTGGAGCAGCAGGTACGGCAGCTGGCCTCGCGCAGCTAAGCCTTGCGCAGCGGGCTGTGCGCTTGCAGTTCTTCGACATAGCCCGCCATGCCTTCGCCCTCGCGGTCGAGAAAGCGGCCGATGGCCTCGGCAAAGGCCGGATGCGCAATCCAGTGCGCGCTGGGCGTGACCACCGGCAGCAGGGCGCGCGCCATCTTGTGCTCGCCCTGGGCGCCGCCTTCGAAGCGCGCAAAGCCGTGCGCGATGCACCATGCGATGGGCTGGTAGTAGCAGGCCTCGAAATGCAGGCAGTCCACACGCTCCAGGGCTCCCCAGTAGCGGCCATAGGCAATCGCACCGTGCGCTATGGATACGGGAGCTTCATGCGCCAATCCCTCCTTGTTTTCTGAATGATTACATTCTGAAATTGAAGATGGTGGTGCAATGACAGCTATCAAGCTGCTAGCGATGCGCCGTCCCTGGCGTTCCGCGATGAACAGAACCCAGTGGTCTGGCATGTGCTGTGCCATGGCTTCGAAAAAGCCGGGCGTCAGATAGGGCGGGTTGCCGTGCTCCAGATAGGTGCGCTCGTAGCAACGGTAGAAGAAGGCCCAGTCCTCGGCCGTGATCTGGCGGCCTTGCCGCACCTCAAAGCGCACGCCGGCTTCGGCGACCTTGCGCCGTTCCTGGCGGATCTTCTTGCGTTTTTCCTGGTTCAGCGAGGCCAGAAAGTCGTCGAAATCCTTGAAAGGCCTGGTTTCGCCGCCGGGCCGCCCCAAGGCGAAACGCGCCCCCTCGGGGGGCAGCGAGGACGCGCCAGCGCCGAGCGTGGGGGCGGAGTCTTCGCCGCCGGGCCGCCCCAAGGCGAAACGTGCATCTTCGGTGGCCAGGGAAGACACGCCAGTACCGAGGCGTGGGGCCTCGTTCCTCCAGTGGAACTGCACCGTGCTGCGCGTCATCCAGCCGTCCTGCTCGCAGGCCTGCAGATCCGCGCCCTGGCCGAACAGCAGGTGCAGCGACGACAGCTGCGCTTGCTCGGCAAAGGCGCGCACGGCCTGAACCAGCGGCAGCCGCCATTGCGGTGCGCGCACCAGAAGGCGCGGGCCGGGCACGGGCGTGAACGGAACGGCCAGCACGCCCTTGGGGTAATAGGGCAGGCCGTGCTGCTCGTAAGCGCGGGCCCAGGCCCAGTCGAACACATATTCGCCATAGGAGTGGGCCTTGGCATAGAGTACGCAGGCCGCGAGCAGGACCTCTTCTTTGCCTGAAGCCTGCCACAGCGTGGCGACGCGGCCGATCCAGCCGGTGCGCCCGGTGGCGCTGCCGCTGCTTTCCAGCGCGGCCAGGTATTCATGGCGCATGAAAGGCGTGGGCTCGCTTTGCCGTGACAGCAGATCGTTCCAGGTCTCGGCGGGCAGCTGCTGCACGCTATCGAACATGCGAGTGATAATCGTGTTTTCGGCCATGTCCTGATTGTCGTGGCGGCCAGAGCATGCTGCAGGCCGCAGGGAGAACGTCAACACGCTCTTGGGGCCAAGGCCATACTGCCTTGCTTGCTTTCCATGACGCTTTCCATCTGCTGCGCCCAACGCAATTTCGTTGTGGGCGATCTGTCGGGCAATGCCCAGAAAATCATTGCTGCCGCCGAGCACGCCCATGCCAGCGGCGCACGCCTGCTGCTCACCCCGGAATTGTCGCTGTGCGGCTATGCGGCAGAGGACCTGTACCTGCGCCCGGCCTTCATCGCGGCCTGCGAGCAGCAGGTGACGGCACTGACCGAGGCGAGCGCCCGGTGGCCGGGCCTGGCCATCGTGCTCGGCCATCCGCAGCGCGACGAAGCCAGCGGCGCGCTCTACAACGTGGCCAGCGTGCTGCAGGATGGCAGCGTCAGGGCCCGCTACGCCAAGCAGCTGCTGCCCAACTACGGCGTGTTCGACGAGCAGCGCTACTTTGCCGCGGGCTCCGAGCCCTGCGTGGTGGATGTGGCCGGCATCCAGGTGGGCCTGCTGATCTGCGAGGATGCCTGGCATCCCGCGCCCGCCCGGGCGGCGGTGGCCGCCGGCGCCCAGCTGCTGGCGGTGATCAATGCCTCGCCGTTTCACAGCGGCAAGCAGGCCGAGCGCGAACAGGTGCTGGCCGAGCGTGCCCGCGAGTGCGGCGTGCCCCTGGTCTATGCCCATCTGGTGGGCGGCCAGGACGAAGTCGTGTTCGACGGCTGCTCGTTTGCCGTGGAGTCTAGCGGCCAGATCGCCGCACGCGCGCCGGCCTTCGAGGAAGCCCTGCCGACCATCGTGGCCCACCTGGCCGAAGGCCGCGTGCGCCTGATGGGCGAGGTGCAGCCGCTGCCGGGGCACCACCATGCGCTATGGTCGGCCCTGGTGCTGGCCGTGCGCGACTATGTGGGCAAGAACCGCTTTCCGGGCGCGCTGATCGGCCTGTCGGGCGGCATGGATTCTGCGCTGGTGCTGTCGATTGCCGTGGATGCGCTGGGTGCGGACAAGGTACGCACGGTGATGATGCCCTCGCCCTACACGGCCGACATCAGCTGGCTGGATGCACGCGAGATGTCCGAGCGCGTGGGCGTGCAGCACGAGGAAATCGCCATCGGCCCGCAGTTCGAGGCCTTCAAGGCTGCGCTGGCCGGCACTTTTGCAGGCCGGGCCGAGGACACGACAGAAGAGAATCTGCAGGCCCGCATCCGCGGCACGCTGCTCATGGCCATGAGCAACAAGTTCGGCTCCGTGGTGCTGACCACGGGCAACAAGAGCGAGATGTCCACCGGGTACTGCACGCTGTACGGCGACATGGCGGGCGGCTTTGCGGTGATCAAGGACGTGCTCAAGACCGAGGTTTTCGCGCTGGCACGCTGGCGCAATGCCAACGACCCGTTCGGCACGGGCCTGGACCCGATCCCCGAGCGCATCATCACGCGCCCGCCCAGCGCCGAGCTGCGACCGGACCAGAAAGACCAGGATAGCCTGCCCCCTTATGAGGTGCTGGACGCCATTGTTTCTCTTTATATGGAAAATGACGAAAGCATCAGCGCCATCGTGGACCGCGGTTTTGCCGCGGCCGACGTGGAGCGCGTCACGCGCCTGATCCAGATCAACGAGTACAAGCGCCGCCAGGCCCCGGTCGGCCCGCGCGTGACGGTGCGCAGCTTCGGCAAGGACTGGCGTTATCCCATCACCAACAAGTTCCGCGCCTGACGACGATGCGCCCGTGCTTTCGAATTCAATTTGTCAAGGAGTCTGCCCCATGAAGATGATTACTGCCGTTATCAAGCCGTTCAAGCTCGAGGAAGTGCGAGAAGCTCTGGCCGAGTGCGGGGTGAACGGTCTGACGGTGACGGAGGTCAAGGGCTTCGGACGCCAGAAGGGCCACACCGAGCTGTACCGCGGCGCCGAATATGTGGTGGACTTTCTGCCCAAGGTGAAGGTCGAGGTCGTGGTCCGCACGGAAGACGTGGACCGCTGCGTGGACGCCATCGTCAACGTGGCGCGCACCGGCAAGATCGGCGACGGCAAGATCTTCGTCACCCCGGTCGAGCGCGTGGTGCGTATCCGCACCGGCGAACTCGACGACACGGCCATCTGAGCCATGCCGCGCAGCCACAAAAAAGCCAGACCCCGTGTCTGGCTTTTTTGATCCGGCTGCCCGCAGGGCCGCAAGGCTCAGATCACCGAACGCAGCGAAGGCGTCTCGAGCCGGGTGCCCGAGGACTGCACCAGTTGCTGCAGCAGGGCGTCGATCTCGGCGCCGCTTTCGATCAGGCCCATCTGCCACTCGCTCATGAGGCCGTTGCCCACGCAGGACTGCAGGAACTGCAGCATGGTGTCGTAGTAGCCGTCCACATTGATGAGGCCGATGGGCTTGTCGTGGTAGCCCAGCTGGCGCCAGGTCCAGACTTCGAACAGTTCTTCGAACGTGCCGATGCCGCCGGGCAGGGCGACGAAGGTGTCGCTGCGCTCGGCCATCATGGCCTTGCGCTCGTGCATGTTCTGCACGATATGCAGCTCGTCGCAGGCCTGGTTGGCCAGCTCCTTGTCCACCAGCGCCTGGGGAATGATGCCGACCACGCGGCCGCCGGCCAGGCGCGTGGCCTCGGCCACCACGCCCATCAGGCCGCTGCGGCCACCGCCATAGACGAGCTGGCCGCCATGCTGGCCTATCCATTGGCCCACGGACTTGGCCGCTTCGGTGAACCGGGGATTGGTGCCCGGACGCGAGCCGCAATAGACACAGACGGAAAAAGCAGGATTTGTCATGCGATGAAACGATGGTAGAGGGCTGCGGCCCAGACGCCGCCACACAGCAGCAGGGACAGCAGGACGGCGGCGCTGCCCATGTCCTTGGCCTTCTTGGACAGCTCGTGCCATTCGGGGCCGATGCGGTCGATGGCGGCCTCGATGCCCGTGTTGAGCAGCTCGACGATCAGCACCAGCATGACCGTGGCGCACAGCAGCGCGGTCTGCTCCCAGCTGCGGCCGACCCAGAAGGCCGCCGGCAGCATGAACAGCGCGCAAATGGCTTCCTGCTGGAACGCCTTTTCGAACCATGCGGCGCGCAGCCCGGCAATCGAATAGGCGCCGGCATGGAAGACGCGCGACAGGCCCTTGCGGGACTTTTGCGGGTTCACGGGGTCCGGAAGAGGAAGAGTCATGGGGAGGCTGCAGGCCCTGGGTAAAAAACGACTCAGCGAACGCGCTTGGGCGCGGGTGGCTGATGGATGAGTTGGGTGCCGGCCCAGGCGTCATGCCAGAACTGCCGGCGCGGATGGAAGCGGCTGAGCAGGGCCCAGACCAGGATCCAGCCCGCCAGCAGCACCATGGCTTCGAGCACGGGCAGCCCCAGCGGAGCCAGCACGACCAGCGGCGGCAGAAACCACATCCAGCTCAGCAGATAGCGCAGCAGGGCGCGCGGCTGCGTGAGCGGCCGGCCCTGGCGGTCGACGACACGGATATGCCAGGTCTTCATGGCCAGGGTCTGGCCCTTGCTCCAGAACCAGACGAAGTAAATGCCGAGCACCACGAACATGAAGGCCTGCAGCACATGGCGGTTGTCCAGCGCATTGCGGGTCTGGGACAGCGTGCTGAACAGATATCCCGCAATGAAGACCACGCCGAACAGCAGCATGCCTTCGTAGAGCCAGCAGGCCATGCGGCGACGCAGGCCGGGCACCGCTGCCATCGGGCTGGCAGAGGAAGGAAGGCCGGGATTGCCGACGGATGCGTTGGAGCTCATCCCTGCATTTTAGGGGGTGCCGCTGCCGTCTCCCGAAGGATGCAGGCGGCTGCTGCCACTGTCCAGTGGCGGCAGCGCCATGGGCGTGGCGCTCGGAATGTCCACGGGCGCCGTCTCCACAACGGCGCCGGACGGCCGAACCGGATGCGTTTCCACCATGGCCGGCGTGGCCGGTACGGGAGGCGGCGGGTGGTGGATGGTCGCCGGCGGAATCTTGGGCGGGTTGGGCACGGTGCTGGGCGCCGCCGTGGCGGCCGGAATGCGGGCCAGCCGCTTGGCCGGTGGCGGCTTGAGGGCTGGGGCCGCCGAAGTCACCTTGGGTGCCGCGCGGGCCGCGAGCAGGCGCTTTTCCTCGTCGCTGAGTGCCTGGTAGGCCTCCCACTGGGCCTGCTTGTCGGTCGCGATCTTGTTGGTCAGCGCGAAATTGAGCCGCGCCTGGCTGCGCTGCTGGGCGCTGAGGCTGGACCAGGCCTGCATGCGGCTGCGCAGTTTTTCCTGCTCCTTCTCGCTGAGCTTGTCATAGCCTTCGGCCAGGGCCATCCAGCGGCGCTTTTGCACCGCGCCGATCATGGGCCAGCGCTCTTCCAGCGGCTCCAGCACCCGGCGCTGCGTGGCATTGAGCTCGCCCCAGCGCGGGCCCGTGGCCAGCGAGGTGGCCCGTTGCCTGGTGGCCGGATCGCCATGCATGGTCTTGGACGATGCGACGGTGGCGGGCGGCACCGTGCTGGGGGCCAGCCTGACCTGCTGCACCACGGACCAGCCCGTCCAGGCCAGTGTCATCAACAATGCCGCCGCCAGGACGGCGGCGGCATTGTCGGGGCGGATCAGGGAGCGCTTTTCAGTGGGCATTCAGGCGGTCGGTGGCGCGCGGGGCTTGCAGGGAAGAGGGTCAGTGCTGTTCGGTGGCGGTTGCCGAGGTCTTCAGGTACTGGATGAATCCGGGGTCGGCATAGGCTGCCGGCGGCAGGTCGTCAGTCAGCAGGGCCGTATCCACTTCGGTCACTTCGTGCAGAACGGTTTCATCCGACTTGACGTTGTAGATGACCAGGCCGGCAACCAGGGCAAAGACCGGAATCGCCGAAATCAGGGCGCGCAGCCAGTTGCCGCCTTCGTCGCCGCTGTCGCCGGGGCCGCCCAGCACCATGGTGCCGCCCTGGATGGAAGCGGAGGAGGCAGCCTGAGTCCTGGCATGGAGAACGCGCACCTCGCGGCGGCGCTCGGAGATGGCGCGCTCGCGCGCGGCCCGCAACCGTTCGGTGACTTCGTAGGGCAGCAAGGCTTCGCCCTCACTCAACCGGGCAGTGATCTGACGGGCGATACGGTCAGCGGCCATTTCGCATTGCAAAGAGGGCGCGGATTTCATAATTCGATTCCTTTGGCCTTGAGTGCCTTACTCAGTGTCTGGATTGCCCGGAAACAATGTGTTTTTACACTGCCTTCGGAACACCCCATGGCAGCAGCGGTTTCAGCAACATCCATCTCTTCCCAGTAACGCATGAGAAATGCCTCCCGTTGACGTGCCGGAAGCTCCTGGATCTCTTTTTCTATGCTTTGCAATACCTGCTTGCGTTCTGTCAGGTCTTCGGCGCTGTGCGCGGTCTCCTGGTTGCTGTTGCTGGCGTAGGTTTCCAGCCAGTCGAATTCGCCGTCCTCGTCCGAGGCCTCCAGGTCGCTGATGTGGGTGAAAACGGCTTTCTGGGTCTTTTGCCGCCGGAACCAGTCCAGCGTGCTGTTCGAGAGAATGCGCTGGAAAAGCATGGGCAGTTCGTCCGCAGGCTTGTCCCCGTAGTGCTGGGCCAGCTTGAGCATGCTGTCCTGCACGATGTCCAGTGCCGCCTCTTCGTCGCGGACGTGGAATACGCTGCGCTTGAATGCGCGCTTTTCTACGCCTTTGAGGAAATCGGAAAGTTCTTGTTCGGTGGCCAAGAGAGACGGGCCCTATGCAGAAGAGGAGAACGGGCGGAGCTGGACTTGCAAAGTGGGCAATTATGGCATCGGCAAATGATTTATAACGTACTGCAATGAAAGGTCTTGTTGCAGTGCGATAATCGTCGAGCAACTCAAAGAAGCAAACGGGTCACGGTCCGGCGTTCAACATTTCGCCCATGGCATGTGGCCTTAAGTCTCGCACCGGCCTCACAAGGGCTTCAGGCTAGAGGCACCCAAGGTTTTTCGTTAGAGAAATTCACAAAGGTTGATCATGGAAATCTCCAAGGCTGAGATGGTCTCCGCGGCCGCAGCATCCTCCCAGACGGGCGCCCAGGAACTGATGGGCTCCGAAATCCTCATCAAATCGCTGCAGGCCGAAGGTGTCAAGCACCTGTGGGGCTACCCTGGCGGCGCGGTTCTGTACATTTACGACGCGCTCTACAAGCAGGATTCCATCCAGCACGTGCTGGTCCGCCATGAGCAGGCGGCAGTGCATGCGGCCGACGGCTTTGCGCGCGCCACGGGCGAGGTGGGCGTGGCGCTGGTGACTTCCGGCCCCGGACTGACCAATGCCGTGACCGGCATCGCAACCGCCTATACCGACTCCATTCCCATGGTGGTGATCGCGGGCCAGACATCGACCAATTACATCGGTACCGACGCTTTCCAGGAATGCGACACCGTCGGCATCACCCGGCCCATCGTCAAGCACAACTTCCTGGTCAAGGATGTGCGCGATCTGGCCGAGACCATCAAGAAGGCCTTCCACATTGCCCGTACCGGCCGTCCGGGTCCCGTGGTGGTGGACGTCCCCAAGGATGTGTCCTTCAAGAAGGCGCTCTACACGGGTTATCCCGAAAAAGTGGAGATGCGCTCGTACAACCCGGTCAAGAAGGGCCATGCGGGCCAGATCCGCAAGGCGCTGCAGCTGCTGCTCAACGCCAAGCGCCCCTATATCTACACCGGTGGCGGCGTGCTGCTGGGCAATGCCTGCAACGAGCTGCGCACCCTGGTGGACATGCTGGGCTATCCGGTCACCCATACATTGATGGGCCTGGGCGCCTATCCGGCCAGCGACCGCAAGTTCCTGGGCATGCTGGGCATGCACGGCACGATCGAAGCCAACAACGCCATGCAGAACTGCGACGTGCTGCTGGCCGTGGGCGCGCGCTTCGACGACCGCGTGATCGGCAATCCCAAGCATTTCATGTCGGTGGAGCGCAAGATCATCCATGTGGACATCGATCCGTCCTCGATCTCCAAGCGCGTCAAGGTGGACGTGCCCATCGTGGGCGACGTCAAGGACGTGCTGGGGGAGCTGATCGCCATGCTGCGCGAATCCGCCCAGAAGCCCGATGGCGGCGCCCTGGCGCAGTGGTGGGAGACCATCGAAGGCTGGCGCAGCCGCGACTGCCTGAGCTACGACAAGGCCAATACCGAGGTGATCAAGCCCCAGTACGTGGTGGACACGCTCTGGAACATGACCAAGGATGCCGATGCCTACATCACATCCGACGTGGGCCAGCACCAGATGTGGGCTGCGCAGTACTACCGCTTCGACGAGCCGCGCCGCTGGATCAACTCCGGCGGCCTGGGCACCATGGGCGTGGGCCTGCCCTATGCCATGGGCATCAAGCTGGCCAAGCCTGAATCGGAAGTCTTCTGCATCACGGGCGAAGGCTCGATCCAGATGAACATCCAGGAACTGGCCACCTGCCGCCAGTACAACACGCCGGTGGTGGTCTGCGCGCTCAACAACCGCTATCTGGGCATGGTGCGCCAGTGGCAGGAGATCGAGTATTCGGGCCGCTATTCCAGTAGCTACATGGACTCGCTGCCCGACTTCGTGAAGCTGGCCGAGGCCTATGGCCACCGCGGCATGCTGATCGAAAAGCCTGCCGACGTGGAGGGCGCGCTGCGCGAAGCGCGCCGCATTGTCCGCGAAGAGAGCAAGACGGTGTTCCTGGACTTCCGGACCGACCCGACCGAGAACGTGTTCCCCATGGTGCAGGCGGGCCGCGGCATCACGGAAATGCTGCTGGGCGCGGACGATCTGTGATCCGCCGGGGCCGGCTTCATTTTCTTTGGATATGAAATCGGCCTCAAACCCAGAACCAGCCAGCGAAAGCAGCTACATTCATCGTAGCGTCTAATCTGACGAATCTATTGTCTGCCAAGCCTGGTGCTTACCGGCACCAGGGGAGGGCAGCGAAAAGAGGAATCTCCCAATGAAACACATCATCGCCGTGCTGCTCGAGAACGAGCCTGGAGCACTGTCTCGCGTCGTGGGCCTGTTTTCCGCCCGCGGCTACAACATCGAATCGCTGACCGTGGCGCCCACCGAGGATGCATCGCTGTCGCGCATGACCATCCAGACCACGGGTTCTGACGATGTCATCGAGCAAATCACAAAACACCTGAATCGCCTGATTGAAGTGGTTAAAGTGGTGGACCTGACGGAAGGCTCCTACACCGAGCGCGAGCTCATGATGGTGAAGGTGCGTGCCGTGGGCAAGGAGCGCGAGGAGATGAAGCGCATGGCGGACATCTTCCGCGGCCGCATCATCGACGTGACGGAAAAGAGCTATACGGTCGAACTGACCGGCGACCAGTCCAAGAACGACGCCTTCCTCCAGGCCCTGGACCGCACTGCGATCCTGGAGACCGTGCGCACCGGTGCCTCGGGCATCGGCCGCGGGGAACGCATTCTGCGCGTCTGATACCGTTTGATATTTCGTACTTTTTTAACCCCCTAGACACAAGAGACCTGGAGCCAACATGAAAGTTTTTTACGACAAGGACTGTGACCTGAGCCTGATCAAGGGCAAGACCGTTGCCATCATCGGCTACGGCAGCCAGGGCCACGCTCACGCCCAGAACCTGAACGACAGCGGCGTGAAGGTCGTGGTCGGCCTGCGCAAGGGCGGCTCCTCCTGGGACAAGGTCGGCAAGGCCGGCCTGACCGTGATGGAAGTCGACGATGCCGTGAAGGCCGCCGACGTGGTCATGATCCTGCTGCCCGACGAGAACATCCCCGAGGTGTACAAGAACAACGTCGAGCCCCACATCAAGCAGGGTGCCACCCTGGCCTTTGCCCATGGCTTCAACGTGCACTACAACCAGGTCGTGCCCCGCGCCGATCTGGACGTGATCATGGTCGCGCCCAAGGGCCCCGGCCACACCGTGCGCTCCGAGTACCTCAAGGGCGGCGGCGTGCCTTCGCTGATCGCCGTGTACCAGGACAAGTCCGGCAAGGCCCGTGACGTGGCCCTGTCCTATGCCATGGCCAACGGCGGCGGCAAGGGCGGCATCATCGAGACCAACTTCAAGGAAGAGACCGAGACCGACCTGTTCGGCGAACAGGCCGTGCTGTGCGGCGGCGCCGTGGAACTGGTGAAGATGGGCTTCGAAACCCTGACCGAAGCCGGTTACGCCCCCGAAATGGCCTACTTCGAATGCCTGCACGAGCTCAAGCTCATCGTGGACCTGATGTACGAAGGCGGCATCGCCAACATGAACTACTCCATCTCGAACAATGCCGAGTATGGCGAGTACGTGACGGGCCCCGAGGTCATCAACGAGGAATCGCGCAAGGCCATGCGCAATGCCCTCAAGCGCATCCAGAACGGCGAATACGCCAAGATGTTCATCCAGGAAGGCAAGACCAACTACCCGAGCATGACGGCCCGCCGCCGCCAGAACGCCGAGCACGCCATCGAGCAGGTGGGCGGCCAGCTGCGCGCCATGATGCCCTGGATCGCCAAGAACAAGCTGGTGGACCAGAGCCGCAACTAAACAGAGCTGCCAGGCGGCCGATGCGTTTACCGGCCGCCTTGCTCTCTTGCCAGAGGCCGCCCGATGGGCGGCCTTTTTTCATGCTGCCGATGGGCCCGATGCGCCCGGGTACACTGGTGCCAATGGCGGCGTCCTTGCGGGCCTGCTTAAAATACTATGGTTTTAATAGCTGCATGCGCCGGTCATGCAAGCAATGGAGGTCTGTTGAATGCAAAACAGCAATGAGCCCGGGGAAATGGGCGGCATGCCGCGCAAGCTGCGCAAAGGCATTTATGTGCTGCCCAATCTGTTCACCCTGGCAGCGCTTTTTGGCGGTTTCTATGCCATCGTCATGGCCATGAACGGCAAGTTCGAACTGGCGGCCGTGGGCGTGTTCTGCGCCATGGTGCTCGACAGCCTCGACGGGCGCGTGGCCCGCATGACGCATACGCAAAGCGCCTTCGGCGAACAGATGGATTCGCTGTCGGACATGGTGTCCTTCGGTGCTGCGCCCGCGCTGATCGCCTACGAATGGGCGTTGCGCCCCCTGGGGCGCTGGGGCTGGATCGCGGCCTTTGTGTACTGTGCCTGCGCGGCGCTGCGCCTGGCGCGCTTCAATGTGAACACCGGCGTGGTGGACAAGCGCTATTTCCAGGGCATGCCGTCGCCTGCCGCCGCCGCCCTGGTGGCCGGCTTCATCTGGCTGACCAGCGCGCTCATGGTCTCGCACCGCGACGTGCCCATCTTCGGCGAGGTCATCTCATGGTTCGGAGGCTATCCGACCGACCGCGAGGACCTGTCCTGGATCATGTTCGCCATCACGCTGTTCGCGGGCCTGACCATGGTGACCAACATCCCCTACTACAGCTTCAAGGACATCGGCGGCGCCAAGAGCATGCCGTTCGTGAGCCTGGTGGTCGTGGCGCTGCTGATGGCCGTGGTCAGCGTCGAGCCCGCCACCATGCTGTTCCTGGTGTTCGTCGGCTACTCGATCTCGGGCTACATCATCTACGCGTGGCGCCGTGCCAAGGGCGAACAGGTGAGCATCGTGGCCACCTCCACGGACGAGCCCGACGAGCGCGGCCTGCACGACGATTGAGGGCGCAGAAAAAAATCTGGCGACACCGACAAGACTTGTGTTAGAGTCGTTCGCATGCAAAACCTGTCGCTAGCTCTACTACTAATGTCCAACGGGCAGAGAAAGTAGCGCGCGCGTACAAACATACCCTCGTACAAACACCCTACTTGGCGGCCCGTAGCATCAGCGACGGGCCGTTTTGCTTTTGGGCGTCGCTGGAAATGGGCTCGACAACCCCAGATTTCAACGAAAGAGACTCACCATGTTGCAAAACCCCTCGACCAAATACCGCCCGTTCGCTCCCGTACGCCTCACGGACCGCACCTGGCCCGATGCCGTGATCACGAAGCCCCCGGTCTGGTGCAGCGTGGACCTGCGTGACGGAAACCAGGCCCTGATCGAGCCCATGGACATCGAGCGCAAGATGCGCATGTTCGAGCAGCTCGTGAAGATCGGCTTCAAGGAAATCGAGGTGGGTTTCCCTTCGGCGTCGCAGACCGAGTTCGACTTCATGCGCAAGCTCATCGAGGAAAAGCGCATTCCCGATGACGTGACGATCCAGGTGCTGACCCAGGCCCGCGAGCACCTGATCCGCCGTACCTTCGAGGCGCTGGAAGGCGTGCCCCGCGCCATCGTCCATCTCTACAACGCCACGGCTCCCGTGATGCGCCGCGTGGTGCTCAACATGAGCGAGGACGAGATCGTGGATCTGGCCACCACGAATGCCCAGATGTTCAAGGACATCGCCGCCAGCTATCCGCAGACGAAGTGGACCTTCCAGTACTCGCCCGAAATGTATTCGGACACCGAGCTGGAATTCTCCAAGCGCGTGATCGACGCCGTGACCGCCGTGTGGCAGCCCACGCCCGAGAACAAGTGCATCATCAACCTGCCCACCACGGTGGAGCATTCCACGCCCAACATCTTCGCCGACATGGTGGAGTGGACGCACTGCAACATCGAGCGCCGCGACAGCGTGGTGATCTCGGTGCATCCCCACAACGATCGCGGCACGGGCACGGCTGCTGCCGAGCTGGCCCTGATGGCCGGTGCCGACCGCCTCGAAGGCTGCCTGTTCGGCAATGGCGAGCGCACCGGCAACCTCGATGTGGTGAACGTGGCCCTCAACATGTATATCCAGGGCGTGCATCCTGGCCTGGATTTTTCCAACATCGACGATATCCGCGCAACGGTTGAGCACTGCAACCAGTTGCCCGTGCACCCCCGTCACCCTTACGTGGGTGATCTGGTCTACACCTCCTTCTCCGGCTCCCATCAGGATGCCATCAAGAAGGCCTTCGCCGCCCACAAGGAAGGCGACATCTGGGATATGCCCTATCTGCCCATCGATCCCAAGGATCTGGGCCGCAGCTACGAGGCCGTGATCCGCGTCAACAGCCAGTCGGGCAAGGGGGGCATTGCCTATCTGCTCGAGAGCGAATACGGTCTGCAATTGCCGCGCCGCCTGCAGATCGAGTTCAGCCAGGTGGTCCAGCGCGAGATGGATGCCAGCGGCAAGGAACTGGCCGCTGCCGACCTGTGGCAGCTGTTCCAGCGTGAATACGGCCTGCAGTCGGTCAAGGCGCCCCAGTACCGCCTGCAGGAAGACGAGGGCGTGGTCAGCATGTCGGCAGAGGTGGTGGTGGATGGCGAAAAGCATTCGCTGCAGGGCGAAGGCACGGGGCCCATCGACGCCTTCGTGCAGGCGCTGTCGGAAAAGGTCGGACGTTCCGTGCGCGTGCTCGACTATGCCGAGCATGCCATCGGCGAAGGCGCCAATGCCAAGGCCGTTGCCTATGTGGAACTGCGCGTCGACGACTCCCAGGGGGTCTACGGCGTTGGGGTGGATGCCAATATCGTGTCGGCCTCGCTTCGCGCCATCATCTCGGGATTGCAGCGCGTTCCGGCCGCTGAGGAGGCGGTAGCCGCCTGAACCAGGAGCCAGCCGGTGTGCCACAAGCACACCGGCTTTTTTTCGGCAGCCTCGATCTTTCGCGGGCGCCGTCATCAACAAGAAGAGAGACCCACCATGTCCGACCAGCTCATCATTTTCGACACCACCTTGCGCGACGGGGAGCAGTCCCCCGGCGCCTCCATGACGCGCGATGAAAAGCTGCGCATCGCGCGCCAGCTCGAGCGCCTGAAGGTCGATGTGATCGAGGCCGGCTTTGCCGCAGCTTCCAATGGCGATTTCGAGTCCATCCAGGCGATTGCGCGCGCCATCAAGGACTCCACCATCTGCTCGCTGTCGCGCGCCAACGACCGCGACATTGCGCGTTCGGCTGAGGCCTTGAAGGGTGCCAGCCGCGCGCGCATCCACACCTTCATCGCCACCAGCCCGCTGCACATGGAAAAGAAGCTGCGCATGAGCCCGGAGCAGGTGCTGGAGCAGGCCAGGCTGGCCGTGCGCTTCGGGCGCAATCTGATCGACGACATCGAGTTCAGCGCCGAGGACGGCTACCGCAGCGAGCCCGACTTCCTGTGCCGCGTGATCGAGGCGGTGATCAACGAAGGCGCCACCACCATCAATGTGCCCGATACCGTGGGCTACGCGATTCCCGAGCTGTACGGCAACTTCATCAAGGACCTGCGCGAGCGCGTGCCCAACAGCGACAAGGCCATCTGGTCCGTGCATTGCCACAACGATCTGGGCATGGCCGTGGCCAATTCCCTGGCCGGCGTGAAGATCGGCGGCGCACGCCAGGTGGAGTGCACGATCAACGGTCTGGGCGAGCGCGCGGGTAATTGCTCACTTGAAGAAATCGTCATGGCGGTCAAGACCCGCAAGGACTATTTCGGCCTGGATCTGAACATCGACCCGCAGCACATCGTGGCGGCCAGCCGCATGGTCAGCCAGACCACGGGCTTCGTGGTACAGCCCAACAAGGCCGTGGTCGGCGCGAATGCGTTTGCCCATGCCTCGGGCATTCACCAGGATGGCGTGCTCAAGGCGCGCGACACCTACGAGATCATGCGCGCCGAAGATGTGGGCTGGACTGCCAACAAGATCGTGCTGGGCAAGCTTTCGGGCCGCAATGCCTTCAAGCAGCGTCTGCAGGAGCTGGGCGTGGAGCTGGACAGCGAGGCCGCCATCAACGCCGCCTTCGCCAACTTCAAGGAGCTGGCCGACCGCAAGAGCGAGATCTTCGACGAAGACATCCTGGCGCTCGTGAATGCCCAGGGCGCGCTCGATCAGGTGGATACCTTCCACTTCATCTCGCTGGCGCAGCAGAGCGAGACGGGTGAGCGCCCACACGCGACCGTGGTCTTCAGCAGCGATGGCAAGGAAGTCAAGGCCAGCTCCGACGGCAACGGCCCGGTCGATGCCTCGTTCAAGGCCATCGAATCGGAAGTCCGGAGCGGCGCCGAAATGCTGCTGTATTCGGTCAATGCCATCAGCGGTTCCACCGAAAGCCAGGGCGAGGTGACGGTGCGCCTGCAGCGCAACGGCCGGGTGGTCAACGGCGTGGGGGCGGACCCGGATATCGTGGTCGCTTCGGCCAAGGCCTATCTCAGCGCCTTGAACAAATTGCAAGGCAATAGCGAGATTGTGGCTGCACAAGGTTGAGGACAGGATTTATAATCTCACTCAGATTATCTAAAAAGTTGTTTAAGTGTTTGTCATTAAACAACTTTTTTGCCTGAAGTAATTCCTCACATTTTGCTGCCTGGAGTATCGCATGCCGCTGCTTCGCTTATCCCGCCCCGGTCTGGTCTCTCATGCGGTGTCTTTGGCGCTGCTTGGCTGCGCTTTGGCGGTTCCCGTGGCGCATGCCGCTCCTGCCTCCAAGAAGGCGGCCAAAAAGCCCGTGGCGGCTGCGGCGCCTGCCCATAAAGCGGCGGCAAAGCCGGCTGCCAAGGCTTCGGCCAAGGTGGTTGCGGCCAAGCCTGCGGGCAAGACCAGGGTGGCGGCCACCGTGCGCGGCAAGCCCGAAAGGCTGGCGGCGGCAAAGGCGGTGCACCGCGGCGGCCGTATTGCGGCAACCAAGGTATCCGTGCCGGCACGCTCCCTGGCTGCGCCGGTGATTGCCGAACGTCTGTCCTACGGCCAGATGGCGGGCCTGCACTCGGTCACGGATCCGCTGGATCTGGAAAGCAGCGTGGCCTTCGTGATGGACCAGGATACGCACGAAGTGCTGCTCAGCAAGAACGATCAGGCCGTGCTGCCCATCGCCTCGCTGACCAAGCTGATGACCGGCCTGCTGATTTCCCAGGCGCGCCTGCCGATGGACGAGATGATCACCATCACGCAGGACGACGTGGACACCGAGAAGTTCAGCCGCTCGCGCCTGGCGGTGGGCACCACCCTGTCGCGCGCCGAGATGCTGCATCTGGCGTTGATGTCCAGCGAAAACCGTGCGGCCCATGCGCTGGGCCGCACCTATCCCGGCGGCCTGGCGCATTTCGTCCAGCTGATGAATGCCAAGGCCCAGCAGCTGGGCATGCGCGACACGCGCTATGTGGAACCCACGGGGCTGTCGAGCAGCAACCAGTCCAGCGCACGCGATCTGGCGCTGCTGGTGAATGTGGCGCACAGCGATCCGTTGATGCGTGAATACACGACCTCGCCGGGCTATGAGGTGGCCGTGGGTCGCCGCACGCTGCAGTTCAACAACACCAACCGCCTGGTCAAGAGCGACCATTGGGATATCGGCCTGCAAAAGACCGGCTATATCTCCGAAGCCGGCCGTTGCCTGGTCATGCAGGCCCAGGTCGCGGGCCGCAAGCTGATCATGGTGTTCCTGGATTCCGCCGGCAAGTTCAGCCGGATCGCCGATGCCGAACGCGTGCGCCACTGGGTGGAAGGCATGGGCCCGACAGCCAGCAGCGGCGTTTCTCACCGTATCCGCGGCTGATTCTGGCTGCCATGGCCAAGAAGGCGCTACCGAGGTAGCGCCTTCTTTTTTGTATCGCTATGCAATCAATAGTGCTCTGCGCTGGCTGGATATAGGCTGCAGATCATTATCTATATGGATTCCACAGATGGCAAGCGCTGACAGCTCACAAAAAAGAAGCGGCCTGAACCGCTTCTTTTTTGTTCCTCAGTTGTGGGTGCCGGGATTGCGTGCATAGGGATGGGCCGGCGGCACGGCGGGGCGGCTGCCGCTGAAGCCCAGCGCTGCCGAAATTTCCTGGGCCGTGGCCTGCAGGCGCGCAACCCAGCTCTCATCGAGCCGGTCCGCCGGGGCCGAGATGGACAGGCCGGCGATCAGCTTGTTCTGGTCGTCGTAAATGCCTGCGGCCATGCAGCGCACGCCGAGCTCCAGTTCTTCGTTGTCGCGCGCAATGCCGTGCTGGCGTACCTTGTCGAGTTCATGCTCGAGGTCCGCGAGCTGGGTGATGCTGAAATGGGTCTTGCCGGGAAGGCCGGTGCGCGTGGCATAGGCGCGCACCTGCTGTCCGTCGTCGGCCGCCAGAAACAGCTTGCCGTTGGATGTGAGGTGCAGGGGGGCATGGCCGCCGATGGCGCGCACCACCTGCATGCCCGAACGCTCGCTGTAGGCACGCTCCACGTAGACGATCTCGTCGCCCTGGCGCACCGAAAGGCTGACGGGTTGCTGGATCTGCCGGTACAGCTGGCGCATCGGCGTGATGGCGGCTTCACGCACGTTCAGCCGAGCCTTGACCAGATTGCCCAGCTCCAGGAAACGCATGCCCAGCCGATAGCTGCCCGATTCGGGGCGGTCGACGAAGCGGCCCAGGGCCAGGTCGTTGAGAATGCGGTGGGTGGTTGAAGGGTGCAGGCCGGTGCGCTCGCTGATCTCCTTGAGAGACACCGCTTCCTCGCGCGAGGCCAACACGTCGATCAACGTGAACATGCGCTCCAGGACCTGGACGCTAGGCTTGGCGGAGGCCGCAATATCGTCTTTTTTCATACGGTGGAGATGCGTTTCGGGATCTGGTCATTCTAGCGGTGCATCGTGGGCGGGACCATGCCATTGCGGTCGAATCGGTGCCCAATACGGAGTTTTTGCCGCAGTTTCCAGGGGTTTGCGGCAAAAAAGCCGCCATCAGCGCCCGATGCTTCAGCGGTCCACGCGTTTCCACTGTTCCTGCTGGCGGATCTCGTGCGGCAGGAATTTGGCCTTGTAGCTCATCTTGGGGCTTTCGTCGATCCAGTAGCCCAGGTAGACGTAGGGCAGGTTCATGGCGCGGGCCTGATCGATCTGCCACAGCACATTGAAAGTGCCGTAGCTGGCATGGTCCTCGGGCTCGTAGAAGGTGTAGACGGCGGACAGGCCGTCTTCCAGCACATCCAGTATGGACACCATCTTCAGCGTACCCGGGCCACTGCCGCCGGCAGGCTCGCGGAATTCGACCAATCGCGAATTGACGCGGCTTTGCAGCAGGAACTGGGTGTACTGGTCCACGCTGTCGTGGTCCATGCCCCCGCCGCTGTGGCGGTGCTGCTGGTAGCGCAGGTAGAGCTGGTAATGCTCGTCCGCGTAATGCAGGCGCTGTATGGAAGTCTGCAGATGGCCATGTCGGGCCGCGGCACGGCGCTGGTTGCGGTTGGGCTTGAACTCCTGCGCCAGGATGCGCAGCGGAATGCAGGCGCGGCAGCCATCGCAGTAGGGGCGGTAGGTGAACATGCCGCTGCGGCGAAAGCCCAGCCCTACCAGTTCCGAATAGGCGGCGTTCTGTATCAGGTGGCTGGGCGTGGCGACCTGCGACCGTGCCATGCGCCCCGGCAGATAGCTGCAGGGATAGGCGGCGGTGGCATAGAACTGCAGCGCATGCAGTGGCAAATCGTTCGGGTGCGTCATGGAAGTTTGCTGCAGCCGGCGGCTGGGCGGGCCGCTGCTTGGGCGGCCGGCTGTGCCTCAAAGCAATTGGTTCCAGTATAGGGGGGAGAAGTTCCACTGCATATCGGGATGCAGGCGCTGCTCGGCCACCGTGCGCAGGAATTGCGTGCGCGGAATCTCCCGGGCTCCCATGAAGGCCAGATGCGAGGTTGCCTGCTGGCAGTCTATCTGCGGTACGCCATGTGCCCGACAGAACGCCACCAGGGCGGCCAGTGCGATCTTGGAGGCATCGCTGGCATGGGCGAACATGGATTCGCCAAAGACCGCATGCCCGAGCGCGACGCAGTACAGCCCACCCACCAGCTTGCCGTCCACCCAGGTCTCCACGCTGTGGGCGGCGCCTTGTTCGTGCAGCTCGGTGTAGGCTTTCACGATATCGTCGACGATCCAGGTGCCGCTCTGCCCGGCGCGCGGTGTCCGGGCGCAGTGCTGCATGACGGTGGTGAAGGCGCTGTCCATGCGGATTTCGCAATGCGCCTGCGCCGTGAAGCGCTGCAGCGTCTTGCGCAGGCTGCGGTGCAGGCGAAACTGCGAGGTCTGCAGCACCATCCGCGGATCGGGCGACCACCAGAGCACGGGCTGCCCTTCGCTGAACCACGGAAATATGCCCTGCTGGTAGGCGGCGCGCAAATGCCGGGCGTCCAGTGCGCCGCCGGCCGCCAGCAGGCCGGGAATGGGGTCGTTTTCTCCCCAGGTGGTGTGGACCGGGGGGAATTCTTCTTCGGGGTGCAGCCAGGGCAGAGGATGGGACATGCGGTTCAGGAGCGATGCGAACAGCCGCAAGTCTTGCACAGCTGCAGCGGTTTGCGGCAGCTCGGCCGACCTGGTAGGGCTGGCTCCTACGAACTGAAGTCGCCACCGGGGACAGATGGAACGGCGGTTTTTGTATTAGGCTGAAACCATGGCTTGGAGAAAGGGATAGCAAATCCATGCTTCCGCTGCCAGGCAAGGAGGATGAGCGATGTTTTTCAGCAGGATTTTTGGTGGAAGCCTTGCCGAGCCGCGCTATATCCGCCGTACGCGTGCCTATCTGCAGGAGGCCCGCATGGCGATGCTGGAGCACTCGATAGCGGCTGAGTATTACCAGTCTTCGGCCGAGATGTATGCAGAGCGCGCGGCGCGGCTCGAGGAGGAGCTGCGCGCCTGGGAGCGCGGCGAGCAGCGTGTGCCCGAGGTGCCGCACCGGCATCAGGTCTACAGCTATGCCTCCTCCAAGCCGGTAGCGATGGAAGGTGCGCCCGTTCAGCCTACTGCCACCGTGGGGGTCGTGCGGGCGGCCTGAAGCGCCTATACCCCAGTGAAAAAAGAAAAAGCCTGTATGCGGACATACAGGCTTTTCAGTTTGGCTCCTCAACCTGGGCTCGAACCAGGGACCTACGGATTAACAGTCCGGCGCTCTACCGACTGAGCTATTGAGGAATGTGTCGGCTGACGGTGCCCTGAACGATTGCAGGGCGATGAATCTTGGCTCCTCAACCTGGGCTCGAACCAGGGACCTACGGATTAACAGTCCGGCGCTCTACCG
>NZ_BCNT01000016.1 GCF_001544075.1 Comamonas terrae | reverse complement strand
GGGCGCTGGTCTTTGTGTGGCCGATGACGCACATGGAGCCGGCGCGGAACATGGGCACGCGGCCGTCGCTCGGCAGGCGCACGGGGTCGATGCCGATGAGGTCGGCATTCATCGGCAGGTACGAATACGCCACGGCCGCATAGCGCAGCGCGCTGGCCACCACCGGCTGGGGCTTGAAGATCTTGCCGTCGGGCTGGACGTTGTCCGGGTTGTACCAGGGCTCGCTCTCGTTGCCTGCAGCTGTGACCAGGGCACCGAAGCCCAGCCGCACCAGGCCCGTCTCGTAGTCCACCGTGCCGGTCACGCCGGGCGCGGAGATCGTGCCGTCGATGGCCGCCGTGACGTTCTGCGAGCCGCCGCCCGTGCGAGGCACCTGCACGGTGAGCGAACCCGGGCGCAGCGGCGCAGCGGCCGTGCGGAACACATAGGCGCTGGAAACGGCGTCGCCCAGCGTGGTGATGCAGCCCACGCGGGCGAGCGTGTTGGCGTTGCCGGGCGTCCACGAGGTGAGCGCGATGCGCCCCGTGGCGTAGTTGATGGTGCCGCGCGTCACAAAGCCGCCGGCGGTCAGCACGCGCAGCACGCCGGCGCTGTCGCTCCAGGGCTGCCCGCTGGCCGGCATCAGCAGCACAGAGCCTGGCACCACGGGCGCCTGTACGCCGGGCACCAGGTCGAACTCGGGCGCGAACGGCACCTGCAGCGTGCGGCGCGTTGCGCTGCCGGTGGTGCGAAACCGGATCTTGACGTAGCCGCTTTCGTCGTTGGGATAGAGCGACGGGGCATCGACATACTCGATGCGCTCGTAATTGAGCCGCCACAGGCGCGAGTCGCCCAGGAAAGTGTTGCTGCCCGAGGCCACGTAAGCGCTGTAGTGCGGCTTGGGCACCTTGATCGTGACGTCGGGATTGAAGTCCAGCGTGCCTGCCGCGTAGTTGACGGTGCCGACCTGCAAAGTGCCCAGCATCAGCTTGCCCGCGCCGTCGTCGCGCGCCAGCTGCGCGGGGTCGACGGGGTTGATACCCATCTCCTGCAGCTGGGCGCGCGTGTAGGTGCCCAGGACGGCCAGGTCCGTGAGGGTGCCCCACTCCACTTCGACGGTAAAGGGCTGCAGGCCGCCCTGCCCCGCCGAGACGGCCAGGCGACCCTGGCCGTTGCGCGACGGGTGCTGCAGCGTCACCTCTGCGGCCGGGGCGGTATCGACCGTCACGTCCAGCACGGTGCCGATGGCCGGCAGCAGCTTGGGCGCAAACAGAACCTGGGACCGGCCCACGCGCACCTCGCCCGTGGCGTCGCCCTGCAGCTGCCAGGCGCTGTTGGCAGTGGCCGTGCGCTGCGTGGCGCCATCCATCCACTTGATGTCGAAAGACCCCGGATACAGGGCCTGGCCGGCCGGCAGCTGCAGCGCAATGGTCTGGGAGATCTGCAGGTCCGTGACGGGATGCACGGTCTCTTGAGTGGGCACGCCCCACTGGATGACGATGGAGCTGCCCACATCGGGCAGCGCGCCCAGCGTGATGACGTAGGCGCCCGTGTCCGGGTTGTAGGTGCCGGCGCCAAAGCTGGAGTCGGTGCCGCGCAGCGCGCCGTCGCCGGCGTCGGAGAGCACATACCAGCGGCCCTGGGCGCGGTAGCTGAAGGACAGCGTGCCGGGCGCGGCCACGGGCGTAATGAAGCCCACATAGGACTGGCTGCGGGTCTCGGGGGTGATGCGGATCTCGCTGGACTGCGGGATGCGCTGCATATAGGCTGCGGGGCGGTAGGCGATGGCCTTGCTGCCGCCGTAGCTGCCGGCGCTCGAAGTCACGACACCGTTGGCATAGTCCACCGTGCCGATCTGTTGCGTGCCGGACATGAGCAGGCCGCCCGCGTCCGCAAACGTGACGCCGCCCACGGTAATGCGCAGCGAGCCGGGCTTGATGCCGCCGGGCAGTGCCAGGCTGGTGGCCGTGCTCCAGTCCTGCTGCGTGACAAAGCTCACATCGCCGGCCGCCGAGATCGGGAAGCCGGCCGCCGCGTAGGGGATCGCCGCGGGAATGGGCGTCTCGCTCTGCGCCGAGGGCACGAGCTGGGTGAAGATGGTCTTGGCCAGGATGGTGAAGTCGCCCAGGGCGGCGGCGCGCTGCAGCGGCGTCACGCCCACATAGCTGCCGGCGTCGGCCACCACCGTATCGCGCAGATGGGCGCTGTTGGCCAGGCGCGTAAACTGGCGGCTGGCCGGCGAGCCGGTGAAGTCGTAGCGCAGCGCATCCGACAGCTCCACCGTGACGACCATGGCCTTGTAGTCCTTGTCCACGTCATACGTAAAGGTGCGCTCCACGCTGGTGACGCGGATGGCGCGCACGTACTGCTCCTGCTCGTTGGGCAAACCCTCGTTGCCCACCAGGACCAGCGTCTTGCCCACGGCCGGCAGCTCGGTGCCGGGCCGCTGGAAGATCTGCATGACGCGCTGGCCCTTGATGTGGTTCTCGTACAGGTAGCCGGCCCATTCCGCGCCCTTGTTGAGGTACGCCTCCAGCCGGGACTGCGCCAGGGAGCGCGTGTCGTATACGCCGCCCGTGGTGAACAGCGTGACGGACACATTGGGGTCGGCCGGCGGCTCGGCCACGATCACGTTGCTGCCCATGTAGGTGTCCGTGTCTGCCGTGCGCACGGCCACATGGGTCTGGCGCATGTTCACACGGCCCCGGGCGCGGTCGGATTCGCTGATGTCGGGCATGAGGGCGTTGCTCTTGCCGTCCTCGATGACGACTGCCGAGGGGCCGCCGCCGCCCTCGGGCACGTCGTCCATGACGCGGCTGGCCATCAGCTGGATATCGCCTTGCTTGATGCTCATAGTTCGCTTGCTTCCAGAAAGCGCAGCACCAGGCTGCAGTAATAGTCGCCGTCCTGCTTGTCGGCGTAGTCGATGACGGATTGCATGGCCAGGGCGCGCATTTCTTCGGCGTCGCCATGGTCAAAGATGACGGTGAAGATCTCCCCGCGGATGTCGAGCTGCATGCGCAGCCCTGGCACCTCCGACCAGGACTTGATGGTCTTGAGCGTGGCGCGGTCGATCCAGGCGCTGTTGCCCTCGCCCTGCAGCGTGATCGGACGGCCGCCCTGGCGCGCCATCGCGCTCACGATCAGCGTCTGGAACGCGCTGCGCTTGGTGCTCTGCGCGACGGCGGACCAGCCCAGCTCGTCCGCCCATACAAGATCGGGCGGCAGGTCTATGGCCGTGCCGCCCGAGGTCAGAATGATTCGCATCGTTTAATGTCCTGTCTGCTGCTTCGCCAGCTCCAGTTGCCGCATGAATTCACGGCTGGCACTCTCCAGGCCCCATTGCCCTGCCTGGTTGGTGGGCACCGGATAGGCCTGGCTGTTGCCGATATAGAGGTTGACGATGCGATCGACCTGCTGGCCGCCACCGCCAGGAGCCGGCGCCGGCGCAGGGGCCGGCGCGCCAGGCTTGCCGCCCGTGCCACCCGTACCGCCGGGAGCGCCGACCTGGCCGCGTTGAGCATCCGCCCTCGCCTTTTCCATGGCTTCGCGCTGGGCCAGGGCGTCCATTTCCCGGTCGAACTCGAACTTGGTCAGGTCGTACATGTAGTTGCCGAGCTGGCCGCCGCTCTTGACGCTGAAGGGGTTGTCGCGCTGGTAGCGCTCGGTCCAGGCCTGCCACCAGGCCTCGCCCTCGGCGCGGCTGTTGAACGTGGGCACCTGGTCCACCGGGTTGGTGTTGCCCCGGTTCATGAACTTGCTGGCGTCCATCTCGCGGCCCCAGTTTTCCTTGCGCTGCTCGAAAGCGGCCGTCAGCATCTGCCCGTCCTGCACCAGGCGCTGGACTTTCTCGGAGACCTGGTCCGCCGCGATGCCCATGGCCTGCAGGGCCGCTACGGCCTGGTCGCGCATGCTGGCGAAGCCACGGCCGACATTGCCCGCAGATCCGTTGAGGCCATCGAGCGCTTTCTTGGCGTCGTTGACCGACACCAGCGTGGCCTTGCCCGCCTGGTCGACCTCGACGCGCCAGCCGCGCACGGCCGCCTGCGCCTTGACCCACTCGGGCGCCACGCCCTTGTTGGCAGCAATCGCGTCCTCGGCGGCTTTCTTGAAGGCCTCGGACAGCTCGCGGGCACTGGCCTTGCCCGAGTCGGCCGCGAAATCGAAGGCTTCCTTGGACTTGGCAGCCACGTCCTTGAGCGACTGGTCGGTCTTCACACCCAGCTGCGTGAGCGCCTCTGCCAGGCTGTTGATGCCGGGCTTGGCGGCGTCCGCGGCCTGTTTCAGGGCATCGAGCTTATCCTTGGCCTGGTCGAGCAGGCCATTGGCCACGCGCTCGCCCAGCTTGCCCCGCAGCTCTTCGACGCGGCTCGTCACCTCGGTGAGCGCCTGCTCGCTGTCGGCCGTGTTGATGGCCTTCACAAAGCTGGCCTCCAGCACGCGGCCGGTGTCGACGCCCATGGCCTTGAGCCTGTCGAGGCCCCCCACCACGGCGTCCAGGTCGTTGATCGCGGAGCGCGAGATCGCCGTGATGCGCCCCTGCAGGTCGGTAAAGTCCAGGCCGGTGCGGCGCACGGCCTCGCGCAGCGACTGGTCCATCATGACGCCCAAGCGTTCGGATTCGCGGCCGGCCGCGGCAATGGCGCCCTGCAGGCGTTCACGCAGGCCTGCGACGACCTCCGGCGGGGCTCCCTTGGCTACCGCGTCGTCGATCTGCTGCCTCAGCTTCTCGGCTTCCCGGCCGGCACTGGCGAAGGCCTGGCGCGCCAGTACCTCGAATTTGGCCAGGTCCTGTCCGGCCAGCATGGTCGACCAGGCCGCATCGAACTCGCCGGCGGCGAGCTTGCCATCAGCCACCAGCTTGTCCAGAACGGCCGTGGCGCTGCGGATGCCGGCAGCATTGGAGAGGTCGAAGTCCTTGCCGATCTTGGCGATGGCATCGGCTGCGCTGTCGCCGCCCTGGCGCAGCTGGTCGAACTTGGCGACCATGCCGGTAGCTTCCTTGCCCAGGTCGAACATGCGGCTGCGGGCTGCATCGTAAAGGGCCGCATTGCGCTGAATGCTCTCGGCGTGGATCTTGGCTGCTTCGGTACTAGCCTTGAGCGCAGCCTCCTGATCACGCAATGCTTTTTCAGCTGCCTGCAGCTGCTTACCCGCAGGAGTGAAACTGAAGACCCAGTCTGTGACTGCTTGAGTGCCACGCTTCAGCTCCTCGCGGAACAAAACCAAATTTACGACCAACCCCACAGGGCCGCCCAACAACCTGGTTGCACCCAGCAAGCCTTTTCCTAACGTACCAAGCGCACCTGTCTTGGCTACGATAGCCGTCGTGCCAGCGTTGACAGCACTATTGACGTTGGCTTGCGCAGCTCCAGCCGCGCGCGTAAAGGCCCCGATCTCGCCCCAGACCTTGGCATTCGCGGCGCGTGCCGCGGTATTGGCCGCCGTGGCGGCCGTATTCGCCGTCTGGGCCGCCGTGTTCTGTGCATGGGCCGCGGTATTGGCCTGCTGCGCCACGGTATTGCGGCCGGCCGCGGCCGTATTGGCCTCCAGCCCCTTCGTGGCGGACAAGGTGGCCGTGGCCCAGCGCGTGAAATCCGCGACCAGGCCGGAGATCTTGATGGCCGCCCAGGCCTTGCCGGCCGCGGTCAGCGTGCTGACCACGAGATCCAGGTTGTTGCCCAGGGCGTTGATGACCTTGGCCGCATTCTCGGTGCTGATCAGCCCCTTGTCGGCCTGGCCCACGTAGATGGACCACTGGGTGGAGAGGTTCTCAAGCGCACGGCCCACGGTGGGGCGCAGGCTCTCGAACTCCCGCGCCACGGTCTGGGACTGGCTCTCCAGCGCCCGCATGACGGTCTCGGCCGTCAGGAAGCCGCTCTCGGCCAGCTTGCGCAGCTCGCCCGTGGTGACGCCCAGGCCGTTGGCCAGGGCCTGTGCCAGGCGAGGCGCCTGCTCCATGACGCTGTTGAATTCTTCGCCGCGCAGCACACCGGACTGCAGGCCCTGGATCAGCTGCTGCAGGGCCGCGGCCGAGGACTGGGCCGAGCTGCTGGCCAGCTGCGTACTCTGGTTGATGGTGGTGGCCAGGCTCAGCGCACGGCGCTGCGCCTGCTCTGCGGCCATGCCGCCCTCTTCCGAGGCCTTGGCGAGGCGCGTGAACAGCGTGCCGGTAGACTCCAGGCTGGTATAGGTCTTGAGCGCCACGGCCTCGACGCCGGCCATGGAGCGCTCGAATTGCGGTCCAGCACCCGTGGCGAGCTTGACCCGGTCCTCCAGATTCTTGAAGGCATCCGCCGTGGTGGCCACGTCCTTGATCAGGCCGCCGAAGTAGCTGCCGGCCAGCGCGGCCGAGGCGATCTGCTGCACACGCTGCAGCTGGACGCTGATGGAGGTCATGCCCTCGCGTAGCGTGCGCTGGTTCTGCGCCTGGACCTGGGTGGATGCCGTGGAGGCATTGGCGGCCTGCTGGTAGGCCGGCACCATGGCCAGGACCTCGGCGCGCAGCTGGGCGACAGCCGCCTGCAGGGCCTTTTCCTGCTGGGCCAGGTTGGCGGTACTGAGACCCATGTTTTCCAGCGCAGACCGCGATTCCTGCAGGGCGGCATTCTTGGTGCGCAGCTGGCCAGACAGCCTGGCGGCCGAGCCGATGGCCAGCTCGTATTCCTTGCGCAGCGCAGCCTCCGCATTCACGCCCTGCTGCGCGGCGCGGGCGGCAAGGGACAGGGCCTGCTGCTTTTCCTTCAGCTCCTTCGATGCGGCCGAGATCCCCTGCTTCAGGCCGTCGACAGCGGCACGGTATTCGTCGGTACGGCGGGCCGAGGAGCCGGTTTCGTCACGCAGGGAGCGCAGTGCGGCGCGCTTGCTGGCAAGCGCCTGCTGGCTGGCCTGCGTCGCCTGGGCAGCAGTGGCCTCGGCCGCCGCCAGTTCCTTGGTCTTGGCTGCAGCCGTGTCCAGCTCTCGGCCCAGGCTGTCCACGTGCTTGGTCGAGGCGTCCAGCTCGGTGGAAAGCGACTGCACTTCGCGGCGCAGATCTCCGAAACTGGAAAGCGCCCGCTGCTTGGAGCCCAGCGCCTCGAGCGCGGCTGCTGCCTCCTGGGCGCCCTGCTTGAGATCGCCCTCGAGCAGGTCGCCCACATTCTTGACGGCCGTGGCCAGCGCGTCGGCATCGGACGCGCCCTTGACTGCAGCCTCAATGTCGTATTTGATCTTGGGGTCAGCCATTTATTGCCTCGGAGTCGAAATGTCGGGATTTTTCTGGTGTGTTGTCTTGGTTTGCGCCGGCCTGCCGCTGGCCCTGCTGGGCCTGCTGCTGGACTCCGAGCGCATGATGGCCCTGGGGGCCGGGGCCATCGCCACCGTGGTGGTGGGATGGCCCGTGCTGCTGCTCATGGGGCTGGTACAGACGTCCGCACCCAAGCGCTGATTACGCGGTCACGCCGGGGAAGCGGATCTCGTAGCCCTCTGTCTTGCCCTTCGGGGTGACGATCTTTCCGGTCAGCGTGGTGGGAGAGAAATCCCCGCCCAGGAAGTCGAAGCCATTGTTGGCGCCCAGCACGCACTCCCAGACATCGGCCTCCATGGGGCTGCCGTCCACCATGTTCTGGCCGTCGAACCGGGCCTGGCAGCGCACCTGGGTGACGCGGCCGCCCAGGATCTTCTTGCCGTCGACCGCGCTCCAGCTCGCCGCGATCTTGACCTTTTCATCCTTGGCTGGCGCGCCATCGACCGCCAGGAAGCGGATCTCGCCGCGCATCCAGTTGACTTCGTAGTGCTGACCAAGGACAAAGGTGGTGGTGGCCCCTTCGTTCGTGATGGAAAAACCCTCGCTGTGCAGATTGCGTTTGCCGAACGACAGCCACACCCCCAGGGACGTGACAGTGAAATCGGTGGCATTCTGGTTGCCGGCACTTTGCGTGAGCGCCTGCACGATGCCCTGAAACTGCATGGCCATCGCTTCCATGCTGGCCGCCGACAGCTCGATGGTCAGCTCGGTGGGCTTGGGCAGCACCACCGAGGCCCGGGCCTGGCCGTAGTCAAGATGCGACCGGGACTCGGAGATTTTTTCCTCGAAGTTGGGCTTGATCTCGAACTTGTCGGCGTCCAGCGGATCGCCAAAGCCGGTATAGACCTGCCTGGTGGTGTCCCACAGATTGAGGGTCACCAGGCCGGCGCCCAGAATGGCACGTGCGGTATTGGTAGCAGACATTGCTATTCCTCTCAGAAACAAAAAACCCGCCGGTGTTGTCACGGGCGGGCGGGTGAAACAAATTCCGAGGGTCAGCTCGGATCGCGGTACTGGATAGTGAAGGCGCCCAGGACCAGGGAGCCCCCGACGTCGATGTTTTCAAGGCGGTAATGCACCGCCCCCTCTTGCAAGCCTAAGCCGTCAAGTCGAATGCCGGCCGCCGTGATCAGCGGCATGCAGCGATTGCGCAGGATGCGCTTGACCAGACGGTAGTCGCCGTGGGCTTGCGCCCTGGCGAGTTGCGTGCGGGCGATGACGCCTACGCTGAAGTGGTAGATGCGCTGCTGCAGCTGACCGGGCTGCTCCAGGGGCGTGTCGCGCTGGTCCTCGAGGAAGACGATGCGCGGGCCGTCCTGCAGGTCGCTAGCGCGCTCGGGGTTGTCCAGCACCTTGGCGCCGGCCAGCTCGGGATCTTTGCGCAGCGCCTCGATCAGGATCTGGCCCATCTCGAACGGGACGCCCCGGGGGAACTTGTCAGCCGACTGCGTCATGACCAGGCACTCCCCAGCAGCACCACTTGCTCGGCACCGTCGTTGATGCGCTCCGGTACATCGAGAACGCGGAAGCGCTCGCCTTCGGCCATGCCGAGCTGCGGGGCGGCCTCCAGCAGCTGCAGGACGTCATCGGGGCGCATGTCCACCGTGGCCGGGCACTGGAGGGTGCGCGAGACTGTCGACGCATGCCCTTCCAGGGCCTCGGCATCGGTCACGCCGATGATGCCCTGCAGCACCAGATCTTCTACGCCGGCCCGCAAGCGCTTGAAGCGCATGGCGAAATCCGAGCAGTAGAAGACGGCCTGCATGTCGTGGTCGAGGTCGAGCATCAGACCAGCGAACCCGTCTTGCCCTTGCCGGCCTTGGCGTCCTGCGGGGCCGCGGCATCGGCCTGGGCCGGTGCGGGCTCCGGCACCTTCTCGGCTGCCTTGGCAGGGGCAGTGGCTTCCGCCAGCGCCTTCTCGGCCGCTTCGGCACGGGCTACGGCTGCCGCCAGCGCCTCTTCGCGCGTGCGGATCTCGGTCTCGAAGCGGCTGCGAAGCTCGATGAGTTCACTCTTGGCAGCTTCGGCGCGGGATATGGCTTCTTCACGCGCACGTATCTCGGCCTTGAGGCGAGCATCTGCTGCGTCTTCTGCCTGCAGCTCTTCGGACGAGGGCTGCAAGATCTGCACCGCTGCGCCCAGATCCTCGGCCTCCCTTGCTGTCAGCTCCAGCGTTGCGCCGGTGGGAACACGCTTGCCGTCGCGTATCACTACGCTTTTGACTGTGTACCTTGCCATGGTTACGCTCCCTTGCCTGCGTTCTGGATCAGGAAACCGGCCGAGGCGCCGACCAGTTCAGGCTGATAGGCGTCATTGACCGGGTAGAACCAGGTCCTGGGGTTGCGCTCGTAGTACGGCTGTTCGACGTTGGGCCGATCCTTGAGCTGGTAGGTGTAGCCGTAGTTGGGAGAGCCGCGCTGCTGCTGGGGCTTGGGCACCGTGAAGGCCAGGATGGCGTCCAGGCCCCACATATCCTGGAATTCCTTGCCGTCGTGGTAAGTTGCCTCGCCTTCGACAATGCGCTCGATCTCGAACAGGCGCTGCAGCTGCTCGATGCTGGCCGGCACACGATCCACAGTGATGCTGATGCGGTCCATGACCTTCGGGTGATTGCGCAGGGCGAGCAAGGCCTTGGGGCTCAGCGTCAGTACGTTGGGCTTCTTGCCGGTGCTCTTGCGAATGGCCTCACGACCTTCATTCAAGACCTCGAAAGGATTGCTGGCGGAATTCGTCCAGAAATCGGTAGACGACAGAATCACCTTGTGATCGTTGTCATAGTTGGCTGGATTGAGCGCCAAATCTGCCGCCAGCTTCTCGCGCTCGTTGCCCATGACATCCTGCACGGTATTGACGGCGTGGCTGCCCAGATCGATGCCAGGCACGGTCTGAGCCTCTTCCTCGGTTTCGATGGGCACCTCGCCTTCCAGGGCGTGATCCACCAGGGAGTATTTGCCCTTGCCGTAGCCCAGGCGGATGCGCTTCGTGTTTGCACCAGGCGCGCGGGCCGAGTTCACGAGCTGGAAGGCATCGGGCGGAAACACGATGATCGTGCCGGAGCGGCTGGTCACATCGACGCGGGGAAACAGGATGTCGGCAATCTTGGCATTGGGCGAGCCGTAGCCGCGGGCGACCGCAGTGAGGATGGGATCGATGACTGCGGCTTCATTGGGGGCCATTTGGGGCATGGAATTCTCCGGTTATGGGGTGATGGGGAGCGGTGCTCAGGCCACCAGGACGGCAGACGGGGTGAGCAGCACTTCGATACGGTCGCCGGCGGCAGCAGCGGCGCCCATGGCCCTGGCCACGCCGACCTTGCCGGCCGTGAGGGGCACGACACGACCCTCCGCGTCGACCATGAGCGGGGCATCGTCGGTAATGGCGGCGCCGGCTTCGACGATGGTGGTGCCCAGCACATCGACGGGGACCAGATCGCCCTTGGCGCGCGCACTGGTGCGGCCGACACCGAAGACCGTGCCGCCGGCCGCGGGATAGGCGCCGGCCTTGGTGACGAAACGCTCAGCCGCCAGGGCGCCATCGGCGGGCACCGTGAGGGTGAGAATGGGAATGCAGGACAGCATCATGGCTTGACTCCTATGGGTGGATTACGGATCAGCGGGCGTAGCCCAGTTCCTTCAATGCCGCGACCAGCGAAACGCCTTTTTCTTTGGCGAAGGCCTGGGCTTCTGCAACCTTCTCGTCCTCGGTCTTGGCCCCGTTGGCGGGGGCGGTGCTGGGCTTTTGCGCCGGGGGCGCTTCTTCGCGGTGCGCTGCCACGGCGGCGGCGCGGGCGGTCTTTTCGGCCTGCAGGACGGCCATGCCGGCCGCTTCGGCAGAGGTCTTGCCGTCGAAGGCCAGGCCCTGCAGCAGTTCGTCATGGCCCGGCAGGCCATCGCCCACGGCCAGCACGGCCTGGATGCGCTCGCGCTCTTGCTTGGCGCCCAGGGCGGTGAATTCGGCTTGCAGCTGGGCAAACAGAGGGGCGTGGTCCTGCTCGAAAGACGCACGCGTGATGGGGGCTTGCTGAGTGTTGTCAGCCATGGTTTTTTCCTCACGGTCGGGGGTTGAGTCTTTGGGCGCAGCACCGGCGCTTGGGGACGAGGGAGAGCCCAGCGCAAAGACGGCCTTGCGGCGCTTGGCGAACTGGGAGGGATCTGCGGCCATGCGGGCAACCAGGTCGTCCAGGGTGGAAACACCGTCCACCAGGCCTGCGTTGATTGCGTTCTGACCGCGGAAGACACGGCCGTCGGCCATGTGTTCGAGAACCTGCTCGCTGGTAGCGCCACGGAAGCGCGCCACGTCGTCGACGAACAGGGTGTAGACGTAGTCCACGTCGGCTTGCACCTCGGCCCGGGCTTCCTTGGACAAGGGCTCGGCGGCATTGACCATGCGCTTGTATTTGCCCGCAGCCACCGATTCCTGGCGCTTTGCCGCGCCTGGCTCGTAGGTGCGGTCCATGACCACACCGATGGAGCCGACAGTCACCACGTTGGAGCTGATGTAGATGGCATTGGCCGCGCTGGCCGACCAGTAGCCGGCGCTCAGGATCTGCTCGTCGGAAAAGACGACCAGTGGTTTCTGGGCGGATGCCTCAAAAATGGTCTGAGCGAATTCGGGCACGCCCAGCACGTTGCCGCCGGGGGAGTTGAGCACGAGCACCATGCCCTTGACGCGCTGGTCCACCATGGCGCTTTCGACCTGCCTGGCGGCCAGCTGGGTGCTGATGCCACCGGAGACGCGCGCAAACAGGTTGGCCTTGGGTGCCATGACGCCGGACAGCTGCAGGACGGCCACACCACCGGAGTCGACGGTGTAGTCCTGCTGTTCGCTGGCCAGGGGCCGGCCCAGGCGCGCCTCGACCGCCGGAATGTCGATCTTCTCGCCGCGCAGATGGGTCTCGTAGATGGCCTGGATCTCGCGCAGCATTGCTGGCTCGAGCGCCCAGGCGCCCTGGATCATGTCGCGCAGATTCATGGTGCGCTCCGCGTGCCGACCGTGCGGCTCATGTTGTTGACAGTGCGCTGCAGGTCTTTGACGTCAGCGCGGATATCGGAGAGGGTTTCCTTCAGGCGGCTGTCCTGGTCCCGCACGTGGCTGGAGGCGATGGCGGCCTGGGATTCGATCAGCGAGACACGCTTGTCCAGCGTGCCGTAGGCCGTGATGCCGGCGGTCATGAAGCCGATGAAGGTGAGCACATGGCCGAGGTTGACGGTGGGGTCGAACTTGACGCGCGAATGCGGCTGCAGGTCGCTCATGCGGGTTCCTTGGAGGTTTGTGGTTGAACAGGTGCTGCAGCCCCGGCCTTTGGCACGGGCAGGATGCCGTCCGCGCGCATGCGGTCTTCTTCGGTCTTTTTCTGCTGGTAGGAGTCCTCCCAGCTGGAGCCGAACAGTTCCCACTCCGCGCGCTCGCGGGTCATAAGGCGGGCATTGATGGCCTCGACATAGGCGGCCACCTCGTCCTTGGGGTTGATGGAGCCCATGGAGTCGCCGGGCCAGGCCGCGCGGGTGTAGGCCCAGCGCAGCAGCGGGTCGGAGAAAAAGCCTGGCGCCTTGATCCGTCCGATGGCCACGGCTTCGGTCATCCACGTCTCGAACACCGGCTGGCAGAAAGACTGCGAGAGCCAGTAGCGAACGCCGCGGAAGTAGACCCAGGCGTCCAGCAGCGCGGCCTTGCTGGCCGAGTAGCTGCTGTTGAATTGCTTGAGCAGCAGCTCGTAAGGCAGGCTGAGCGCCATGCCGATCTGCTTGATGACGGCCAGGATGAAGGGCTCGAAATTGGGGTTCGGGCGGCCGGGATTGACGATGTGGGGCTTTTCGCCTGGTGCCAGGCCCACCACGGACCCGGTTCCCAGGCCGATTTCGGCGCCGGGGTCGCTTTCGGGCGCCGCGTCGTCGCCCTGGAATACGGCGCTGGCCTCGCCCGTGGGGGTCTCGATGAAGACGGTCAGATAGGACGTGATGACCGCAGCCATGATCTCGGCGTCGGTGTACCGCGCGATCTGCTTGATGCAGTCGATGATGGGTGCCAGGTAAGGCACGCCACGCACGGCCCCTGGGCGCAGCTTGCGGAAGTGGTGCAGTACGCGGCGGCGGCGTGAGCGGTTGCCCAGGCGCTCCACCCACTGGCCCTTGAAAGGGCTGCCCTTGACGCCGGCGAGCGATCCCGGGTGCTGGTCGTAGATGTAGTACGCCTCGGCGGCGCCGCTGGCATTGAGCCGCACCCCGCCGGCCATGGTGGCGGTGTCCATGGCCCCCAGGGGATTGCCGACCCGATCAGCCTCCAGCACCTGGATGCGCAGGGCATAGGGCTGCATGGGGCTGGTTTCGCCATCCGGCAGGTTCGTGAAACAGTCCCCGGATTCGAGGGTGCTGCGCAGGACCAGGCCCTGCAGCTGGTAGAAGTTGAGTTCGCCCTCGAGGTCGCAGTCGGTGCTGTCGGCCCAGAGGCTGAATTCCTGATGCACCTTGGCGCGCCAGGCCTGGGCACGTTCGGGGCTCCAGCCCAGCACCGACAGCGCGGGCGAGGACACCAGGGCCAGGCCGGTACCAACCACGCGGTCGAGGTTGGTGTTGATGGCGCCCGCGGCAATGGGCGACGTGCGGGCCAGCTCGCGCGAGGCGCCGCGCTGCAGCGGCAGGCGCGACAGGGTGTCGGCACGGGCATCGCGCGGGCTGGGGTTCCACCAGCGGCTGGAGCGTGAGACCTTTTCGTTGCTGTCGCCGGCGCCCATGGCCTTGAGGCCGGTGGTTTCGGCAAGCATGTCGGCAATGAGGATCTGCGCGCGATTCTTGGCGCGGCGTGCACCCCAGGCCGGAGCCACGGCAGAGATGGCCCTGTCCAGTAGATTGAGCTGCATATCAGTACGGGCGCAGACGGATGACGCGACGGGCGCGGGGATTCTGGCCGGCCTGCAGGACGGCAATCTTTTGCTGGCATTCGCGGATGCCGTTCTGCACCTGCTCCAGCTCGGCGCGGCGGTTGCGCCGTGCGGTGGAGCCCTGCCCTATCTGGTATTCCTGGGAGTCGAGGATGCGCTTCTCGGCTGCCAGGTAGCTGGCAAGGCGGTCCTGCCAGGATTGGAGTTCTGCGGCGCTCATTACCAGCGTCCTTTCGATTGCAGGGCGGCGACGGCCTTGGCGAATTGCGCGGGAAAGCGCTCCAGCGCCACGCGCTGGACCACGCCGTCGAAGTCCAGGCGCGGCCTGTAGCTGGGCGCCTGGTTGGTGAAGATGAAGAGCGGTTGCAGGCGCTTGCCTTCGCGGCGCCAGATGCCGTCAGGCCGGTCGCCGCCTCGGGGCTTGCCTACGAACAGGTCATTGGCCAGGCGCCTGCCCTTGCGCAGCTTCTGGCCGCTGCGGCTGCGCGTGGCGCTGACGGCGCGCAGGCCCTTGAGGGCCGCAAGAATGGTGCGGATATCGGCGCCGCGCACGTTGCCGTTGGCATCCAGCCTGGCAGCAGCGCCCGGTACGACGAATTGAGCGGCGCCCAGCACACCCGCATAGCGCAAGGCGTTTTCCATGCGCTTGGAGCTGCGCGCGCCGCCCTCGACTTCGGGCAGCAGGTAGCTTTCCTGGGCGTTGCCGCTGGTCATGTCCTTGGTCTTGACCAGGACGCGGGCGACCAGTTTGTCCTTGGTGGCCGGCTCGATGCGCAGCGCGTTCAAGGTGTAGCTGGTCGGGTTGTCGAAGACCTTGCGCATCTCGCGCGGCAGGTCCTCGGTCTGCGCCTGCTTGGCGATGCGCGTGAGCGCCGTGGCCGTGGCGTAGGGAATCAGGCGCGCGGGCACCCCACGCATGGAGGCCGCCATGTCCGCCGGGGACTGGCCTTTGCGCGAGATGTTGAGCATTTGAAGTTTCCAAACAAAAGCCCCCGACTCCTTTCGGAGACAGGGGGCTGATACCGCTTTCGCCTTGGTTGCGGATGGGTGTTTCGGGCTAGGCGGACTTTTTAGACCTACCTAAATTAGCCCGAATTTTGGGCCAAAGTGTCATATGGAGTCGAGGACTAAAGTGTCATATCTGGAGCTGACACTTTTTCGTTTGACAAGGCGCCCTTTTTCAGATTGGTTTCCAGAACAGCGAGAGAGGCCGCGTGCACGCGCTTGCGGAACTCGCCCAGCACCAGGTAGAAATGCTGCCGGCTGATGTTGAGTGCTGCCGCGGCCGTCTTGACCGGCGTAATGCGGTGGACGTAATAGAGGTCGAACACCCATTTGTCCAGCGCGTCCGGCTGGCATGTGTAGGCCAAGTGGAACGCCGCCAGCTCGGCGCTGCAGTACGCATCGGGGCCGTCTGTCTTGAGTGCCCGCGTGCGAGATCCGCTGAGCTGCCCGAGGATGGAGCCCATCTTTGCAGGGGGACCGTAAAAGCGCCGGGTGGACTTCCAGGCCACCCATTGCTCGCACAGATTGTCGAGGTCGAGCTGCTCCTGGCCCGGGATGGGCTCCAGTTCTTCATCCTGGGGCGCTGCCGCGGCCAGGCGCATGGCTTCAGGGTCTTGCAGGTGCTTGTCGGTCATCGAATTCCTCGGGAAAGTATGCGGCGCCCCACGGGAGCGCGTTTCAATGCAGTGGCGAGCGGCACGGGGGCCAGCTGCTGGGCGGCGGTGGGTGCCGGAGCGACCACTGGCGCCGGAGCGGGGGCTTCGGCGGACGGCTGTTCGGGCGGGGGTACAGACGCCTGGACGGTCTGCGCCGCCGGTTCAGGGTCTGCCGTGGGTGTCGGTTGCGGTGCTGGTGGAGCCATCTCCGGCTCTGCCGGTGCTGCAGGGGGAGCAGGCAGTTCCACGGTTGGCGCGACCACCGGCGCAGGTGACGGATCTGCAGGAGGCGGCAGCACGGGGGCGAACAGATCACGGACGGGCGGGATCAGCTTGTCGCGCAGGCGCTTCCAGTCCAGGCGGGACCAGCGGTGCAGGCCGAGCTGATGGGCCAGGGCCAGGTTGTAGACCGAGACGTCCCACGCTTCGTTGCGGGCTCCGTTGGGCTTGATCCATTCGCGCACCGGCTTGCCCTTTCGGTATGTGGTGCGGGGCTGCTCGACCACCATTTGGTCAAACCACTCCGGCGGCAAGTCCTTCGAGAAGCGCATGGCGCCCTCGCCTTCGGTCAGGTGCATGCGGTTGTTGAGCCAGTCTTTGGCGACATCGGTACCGACGGTCCACAGCTCCACGCCGCCCTTGATCTTTTGGCCGCCCCAGTCGATATCGACCTTGCTGGGCGTGCTTCCCATGATGGGCCGATTGGGGCGGCTGGAGCCGTGCAGGATGACGCAGTTGAGGCGCTTGCGGCTCTGACCGTAGTTGTAGACGTCCTGGGTGTTATGGCCAGCGGAGTCGATGCCGTAGGCGCTCATCATGATGGGCCTTCCGCTGGCATGCATCAGGGGTGTAAGGCGCAGCTGGTCGAGCCGCTGCCAGACGCTGCCGGGGGTCTCGGGGCTTTCGGCGGGCGAGCCTGTCAGGACGATGTAGTCAATCACCCAGTGCTGCAGGCCTGGCCCCCAGGCCTCGATCTGGCATTCCAGGCGCGTGGGCTGGGTGTCCGTCGTCATGGTGACCACCAGGGCCTCGTCGGGGACGACACGCAGCGGATAGTCTTCAGCCCGCCGACGCAGCTGCTCGGCCGTGGTGGAGGCCTCGCTGTTCTTGTAGCTCAGGCCCAGGCGGGTGTTATAGAACACCTGCATGGCCTCATGGTCGCCACGCTTGAGGCGGTCCTTCGCGCGAGCGTACTGCCGGGCCAGCGACAACCAGGTGATGGCGCCCACGGGCATGTAGAACGCCGAGCAGGTGAAGCTGACGGTTTCGCCGTCGCCCTTGGCGGTGGCGACCCAGCGCGCTGTGCCGCCTGCGGCTTCATCCGGCAGCATGGTGATCTTGTGGCGCTCCTCGATCTCGCACCAGCACTCCGGGCAGACGAACCAGGCACGGTCCATGAAGCCGGTCTCTTCGTCGCGGGCATAGCGGAAGTTCTCCAGCTCCAGGGAATGGAGGTGATCGCAGTGGGGGCAAGGAACAAAGTATTTTTCCTGCGTGCCCATCTCGTAGAGGGTGTCGATCTTCGAGAAACCTTCAATACCCGGGCTGGAGGTGTAGAAGAATTTGCAGTCGTTGGCGTACTGGGTGGCCCGGGCCTCGGCCAGTTCGACGGGGTCGCCCTCCCCGTCCACGTTGAGATCCAGGCGGTCGATCTCGTCGACGTAGATGTAAGGCGCGGAGACTTCGGCCAGGTTGGCAGCAGAGCCCGCCGTGTTCATGTAGAGGGTTGCGTCCCCCTGGAAATCCTTGGCCTGCGTGGTGTTGCGTGAATCGCGGCTCTTGGACGCCGACACGCGCTCGCGCAGGACGGGCACGTTGCGGATCATGGTGGACACGCGGGCCGAAAAGCGCTTGACCAGGGTGTCGGTGGGCTCCAGGGCCAGGATGTTGCGCGGCCGGCGGTGAACCAGCGAGCCGATCCAGTTCAAGGCCGTCTGCGTCTTGAACATCTGCGAGGCGACCTTGGCCACGACGCGCTTGCAAGGGTGGCTGGGCGAGAGCACCTGGTGCACACGCCTGGCCGGATAGCTGCGGTCGAAGCGGAACGGGCCGGGCTGCGGGCCGGACTTGGGCAGGATCATGAACTCCTCGGCCCATTCGTCGCAGCGCAGCTCGGGATCTGGGCGCGAGCCCTCGATGGCAGCCTTGACGATCACCACGTAGCCGTCAGCCAGGTTCATGCGGCCTCCGGTTTCTCGGGCATGAGATCCTGCAGGCGGCGCTCAGCGATGGTGAAGGCCTTGCGCAGCTCTTCCATCAGCACATGCTCGATCTCGCGGACATCGGCCAGGCCGACAACACGCGGCGCGGAGCGCTGCGGTGCATTGAAGACTTCGTCACGCAGAGCGCGGAACGCGTCGAACACGCCGCGGCTGACCTCACGGCGGTCCAGCAGCAGGCCGGCTTCGCGGGCGTTTTCTCGCTCCTCGCGCTCCACAGCGGCCATCTCGCGGCGCACACGCAAGGCCTGGTAGTCATCCTTGCCGCTCGAGGCGCCGACCGGAGCCGATTCCTGGGCCTGTGGCGCGCTATTTGCGGCCGATGGTGCTTCACCCATTGCCGAGCTGGATTCGCTCGCTGCGCGGCCAGCATCGGCCCGGGCGCGGGTGTTCTGTGCCCACTGGATATCGGCCACGGCGGGATCGATCTTGCCGTCGATCAGGGTGATGCGGCCCTCTTTCACAGCCTTGGCCACGGCGGACTTGGCAACGCCACGGCGGCGGGCGTACTCGGCCTGGGTGATCAGCTCGACGCGCCCGTTCACTTTGCACCCCAGCGTTCACCAGTTCGTTCACTTTTCCGCAGACCAGCCACTAGCGTCTGCGCGGGGGTCGAATTACCCTCGTGGGTCAATGCGCCAGGAGTACCTATCGGGGGGGTGGGCACGGCCGCGCCGGCCACCCGGCAGGGAGCCCCGCCATTCGACAGCACCAGCCTCTTCTCCATCTCTTTTTTCCTTTTCTTATAAAAAAACAAACAATGGATTACGCGGTTACGGGCGCGCGTAAACACCAAACCCGCGCCACGCCTAGAGAGTTACGCTGTTACGCCATTACGCAGTGCGCGCTCCTGCACACATGCGCCCATGTGCATGCGCACCTGCACACGCCTGCACATGTACATACACGGGAGGGGCGTAACGGCGTAACCGTGTAACTTCCCGCGCCATTGCTGGGCTTCGCTGTTACGGGGCCGCGTAATCGTGTAACTCGTCATAGGGTCCATTCCTCTTACTGATTGCCGGAACTGTCTTCGGCATCAGGGGCCGGGGAGCCCGAGCCGTAGCCCAGGTACTTGCGCAGGTAATCCTCGAAGCCCTTGACGCAATCGGTGGCCCACTGCCCCTCCGTCATACGGGCCTCGCCCTCACCCAGGACGGGATCGCACACCAGGAACATGCGCTCGGTCTTCTTCGCCTCACCGACACGGGTGACGTTCATGGGCTTGGTGCGGGCGGCCTTGCCGCGGCTGTCCGAGAAGCGGACCACGGTGCTGGTGAAGAGCTGCTTGTTGAACGGGTAACGCTCACCGGTGCGCTGGCACCACTTGAGATAGGCCCGATAAGCCTGCGTGCCTGCGCAAGACTGATACGGCAGATCCAGCTCGCCCTCGGCCCATTCCACCCAGAAGCGCTCCGCGCTCTTCAGGTTCAGATCGATCAGGTTGCTCTTGGCCACCGTCATGGGCGGCTTCGTGTAGGGGTTGAAATCGCCCAGGGGATAGTCGAGCAGGTACTGGTAGAAGGCCTCGGTGCCGCCGTTGTCGCGCCACCCGCCCAGGTCGATGTAGTACTTGTCTTCCTTGGCCTTGGGCGTGTAGACCACCAGATAGCGCCGGTCCGAGTTATCCAGCGCCAGCGGCTGCAACTCGTTCGAGAGGAACGCGATATTCATGTGGTTCTTCTCCTCGCGCCGGATCTGGTGCTTGGAGTTGATCTGCACCGTGGGCGAGGTGATCAAGGCCTTGAGCCGGTTCTTGTTGTGCACCAACTCGGCCCGGCTCATGATCTCGTCGCCCACCACGAACTGCTTGCAGCTGCGCCAGTCGTTGAACTTGTCCTCCAGCTCGTCCTGGCCCACGATGGTGGCGTACTTGCCGTAGATCTGCACCACCGTCTCGAACAGCATATTCTTGCCGGCGCCCTCATCGCCGTGCATGACCACGGCCGTGCGCATCTTGGCGCCAGGGTGCTGCAGCGGGTATGCCAGCCAGCACAGCAGCCAGTGCATGACATCGCCCGTTTCCGGCTCGTCGGGCGTGGCCCGGCTGCACAAAAACGAGACTAGGTCGAGCATCGGCTCGACATTGCCCTTCTTCGGCACCATGGCCATGCCGTCGCACATATTGATGAGGCGGCTGTCCTCGCATTTCATCGTCGGATCGAAGACCAGCTCATCGGCGCGGATCGTGCGCCGCTTCTCGCTGGCCTTCCACATATCCACCAGCTGGCGGCCGTGGGCATGGCCCATGTTGCTGATCTTCATGATCATGCGCTCTTTGCCATCCCAGACCGTGTCGGTGCCGTAGATCAGGGCGAAGTTTTCGACCAGGTTGTTGAATTTCCCCCAGTCGATGGTTTTCTCCTTCTTGCGGGCCTGTACGGGCTTCTCAGCGCTATCTTCGGCGCCCTCTTCACCCCCCCTATCCCCTTTGGAGCGCGCAGTAGCGCGCTTCTTTGAGGGGGCGGGGGGCGGGGGTGTGCCGGCCTCCGGCGGCACACGTACCCCTGCCTGAAAGTCCACGCGCACAACAGAGCCTGCCGACGAATCATCATCAGCAGCCGAAGACCCATCCAGCGGCGCTGGCGCGCCGGGGGCGGGAGACGCCCGCGGCTCTGCGGCCGCAGGCGGCGGTGGCGCAGACGCCCCGCCCTGATCAATCTCTGTATCGTTATCAGCCATATCGTCGTGTCATTGCCGCAATCACGCCATCGAGCTGACGGCGCACGGCGTCCAGACCCTCACGGGCATGAAGGTCGTTAAAGTCCGTGTCCTTGGGGCCACGGTTCGTGGGTTTGAAAATCGGCCACACCAGGTCGCAGGCCTCGACCTTCCTGGCCACGGCCTTCGCGGCCGTGCGCCCGGGGTTATTCAGCCGGCCCGTCTTCTTGTCGCGGGTCATGTAATCGTCATCGGCCAGGATCAGGATGCGGATCTCGGGGTACAGCTGCCGCAGCAGCGGCACCACATGGGCCAGGTTGCCGGCGTCCATGGCCACGAACACCGGAAAGCGCTGCTCCACCGCCATGCGGGCCGTGCAGCCCGTGGCAAAGCCCTCCACCACCAGCAGCAAGGCGGTTTCATCGTCCACCGTGCCCAGGCGAATGCAGCAGCCCGGCTTGTCGAAATGGCGCAGGTAAATCTTGGCGCCGTCCGGCTTGATGAACTGCACGCCACGCATGGCCTCCTCCCTGGGCATGTCGTAGCGCATCAGCGGCAGCACCATCGTGCCCGCGGGCAAGGCGAAGACCGTGTCCTGCTCGCCCTTGCGCTTGCCTGGCCAGCGCAGCACCAGGCGATCAGCCAGCATGCGGAAAGTCTCGCCCGTCACCCCCTTGCGGTCCAGGTACGGCGTGCTGGGCGCCGCCACGGCCTTGCGCCAGATCGTCAGGGCCGACGCCGACGCATTGGCGATCTCCTTCGCCCGCTCCACGGCCGCAGCCTGCTCCGCGGCTGCGCGCGCTGCAGCCATGCGCCGGCGCTCCTCCTCGTTCAGCGGCGCCCAGTCGACGTCGACGCGCTCCCAGGTTCCGTCCTTGTACGAGCCGAAGGAGCCGACGATCCATTCCTTGCTGGAATCCTTGATGCGGTGGATGTACAGCTTGTGCCAGTGCTTGCCGCCGAGGCCGCAGGTCTTGCGGCCGAAGCCTGGCTTCAGGGGCAGATCCTTGTTTCGGAATTCGATCCCGAAATCCTTCATCTGCTGCACGACCTGGTCGTAGTTCTCCATCAGCCCGCCCCCACGCCAGCTGCCCGTAGGCGCTGCAGGTGCGAGACCAGGGCCTCGGCACGGTCCATGGTGCGGTCCAGCTCCCGAGTCAGCTTCATGGCCTCGGTCGTCGGGTCCAAGGGGACCGGCGGCGCATAGCCCGCCGCGTTCAGGATGTAGGCCGTCAGCCCGTCGAATCCCGCCTCACGGCATTTGCGCATCAGCAGCAGCAGTTGGCCTGGGCTCAGCCGCGTGTCACGGGCCGGGTTCAGGGCATCCAGCAGATAGCGGGCCGCAGCCTCTGGCGACTTGTCCGGGTACAGCATCTCGCCCACGCGCTTGGGCCCGCCCAAGTGCCTGATCGCATCCCGGGCGGCGTCCAGCTCGTCCTCATACGTCAATGACACGTCCATGCAGCACACCTCCCCACAGAAAGCAATAGCGTTCCGACGCGGTACGAATTTTTCGTAACGTGTCGGAACGCCTTAAAAATCAAGTTCAAGCCAGCAAACACGCCGTATCCGCTATCGCTTTTGATAGCGGCGGCGCTGCTGCAATCAGCGAGCATGACGCCCGCTCCATAGGCAAACCGTTCCGACGCGTTACGAAAAATTCGGAACGCGTCGTAATGACAAGCGCCGGCCGCTACAGAAAACTGCAGCCCATGGACACCAGCACCCCGCCCCAATCCAAAAAAGACCGCCACCAGACCCTGCGGCCCGGTGACGGAAAATGTGCCCAGGGCCACGACGCCCTGGACACCCACGAAACCATTGGAGAAGAACTTGAGCAACGAAACCGCCCTGCCCCTGAATGCGCAATCTGTGAACGCCATCGTCAACGCCTTGGGCGCCCTGGTTTTCGCCACCGTCCGGCAACTGCCAGAAGACAAGCGCGCAGCCTTTGCGCAAGACCTTGCACGGCTTGCCAAGAACGAGGAAAAGCGCGGCGACGTGGCCACCGAGACATTGCTGATGGATATGCACCGCGCAGCTGTGGCCGCCGCGAGCTGATCGCTGGGCCCGCAACGACAAAACGCCTGGACAGGCTCCAGGCGGTAAAACGGGCCTCCAATCCATCAACTGACGAATCAACAACGGACATAGGCGAGACTCATGCTGGAAAAAGACGAACTGGAAAAAGCGCGCCGGGACAGACAAATTGCGGTCCTGCAAATGCGGATCGAGGAACTGCAGGCCGTGGTCTCTGCACAGACTGTCTTGCTCGATTCGCTGTACAAAAATCGCTTTGCGGACGAACCCGCAGAATGCGAAGCCTTGATCAACGGCTTTCTCGAAGATCTGCGGAGTGCCAAAACACTCGATCCCTCAACAGAGGAAGCAGTGGCCGAACAGCAAACTCGCATCACCATGTGGATGGAACGTTTTCGAAATCGTGTAGTTCTCTCACTACTTCGCGGCGAGGCCATTTAGGCTCCTCCATCGGTAGCCCATCCAAGCTCCCATATCGCATGCTCACGGGGCTTTGGGCTTTCGGCAGCCTTGATGTACTCCTCAAGGCTGGTCATCAAAAAACGGGCACTCTCCAGCGTCAAGGCGACCCGCACCGTCTCCTGTCCAGGAATGTCAAAGCCAAGGCCAAGACGTCTACGGCCCTCGCAGAACGGCAACACATTGCGGGCTGTCGCATCCAGATAGATAGCTGGCAGCGCGTTCATTGCCCGCACTCTCCCAAGATCTGGCGGCGCAGCGTCAGCGCGTTGGCCTTCAGCTCCTTACGCGATTGCAGCGGTCCGCCTACTACAAACTTCTTGCTGCGCACCCATTCGGCAAACGACGTATCACGGCCCGGTTGGGGTTCGATACGCTCAGGTGCGGTGTTATGCATGGGAACCCTCCTGCGGCTTCGAGGAATTCCGCAGGCAACCCCACTCCACATCAGGGCGCAGTTGCTCGCAAAGGACGGCCCCGCTGGTCAGCCGCTCAATGGAAGGACAGCGCTCTGCCGGGACTGGTCGCGCTCCAGTCAACCATTGATGCACAGCGGGAGGCGTGACTTTCAATGCTTTCGCAAGAGCCAGTTGCCCGCCTAGCAGCACCACGGCTCTCTGCATATGAGGATTTGAAGGCTGTTTCATCCCCTCGATAGTAAAGCAATGCTTGAAAAAGTAAAGCATTGACCATTCGCATTTACTACTTAAGACTAAAGCAATGCTTTCCACTGCTCAACAATTAGCTGCGAAACTTGAGTCCGTACTCAGCGACCCGCGTATCAAGCAATCTGACATTGCAGATGCCTGCGGCGTATCTAAGCAAGCGGTGCAAGGCTGGAAAAAAACAGGTCGTATTGATAAAAAGCATTTGCCAAAGCTTGCCCAAGTGACAGGGAAACCCCTGGAGTGGTGGCTGAGCATTGACGGCCCCCAGGAGCTGCTTGAAGCACAAACCCAGAAGCCTTCTGAGGAAGCACTGGTAGATGCCTTCTCTGACTGGCGGCTGCAAGCCAGCCCGCGGTCTTTGGAAACGATCAACAAATTGGCGCTACTGGCCAAAAAAAATGCATTGAGGGATGAAGATTGGACACTGATCGACCAGTTGGCCAGCCGGTTCAAGAAGACGCCTTGAACCCTCCGCCGATGGAGCCAGCGAACGAAGACACGTTTGACCCGGTTCCTGACCGCATCAAGCACCTGGTTCTCAATGAAGGCGCCAGCCGTGTACCGCGCGACTTCGAGGCTGAGAAGCCCGATGAACTATGGCTGGGCGATGCCTATGATCCGGCTGCGCCAGAGGAGCCAGCCATCTCCTTGTACCTGAGGCTGGGCTCACCCGAGAATCTGGTGGCCGAGGCAGTCTGCGGGTGTCTGGCCCGCATCCTTGGCTTGCCGGCGCCCGAGGTTTTTATCGTCCATATCCCCCCCGGGCACTTGCCTCACTCCGCATTGATCAAGCAAGATGCAGCCGCCCTGTGCGTCGCAACCAAAGATCTTGGAGGGGAGACGTTCCTGCAGTTCCTTCGCAGCGACAAGAAAGCCGCGATCTCCCTGCTGACCCAGTGGGCTGACTGGGCCAAGGTGGTGGCCTTTGACGAATGGGTAGCCAACGGCGACCGCAACTTTGGCAACATCATTTACAAGGACAAGACTCTCCACATCATCGATCATGCAGAGGCTTTTGGCGGCGCATGCAGATCGCTCTATCCCTTGAATGAACTGGCCGACGGCGTTTTTGACAACAGGCTGGCCATTCCCATGGAGAAATTCACGGCAGAGCAGTGCCACCATGTGCTGGAAGGTCTCAGCCAATGGTTGGCAGAGGTTGCCGAGCCCCTGGACATCCCAGGCATCGTGGAGTACGCAGACACCAGCCACTGGCAGCCATCCCAGCAGATTCAAGAACTGATCACGTTTATCGAGCAGCGTCTCGGCATCACCTACGAACTACTATGCAACCGACTTGGCCACCCGCAACTGAAACTGACGTCCACCGAAACGAAGGACGAGTCAGTGGCTGGCGCGCAGTAATTGAGTTTGCCCCCAAGCCCACCAGCTCCGAAAAATTATGCGCCGGCGTGGTTGTTCGCACGGAAGATGGCCGTGTACAGGCACTTTGCGCCGTCGATGAACGCAAGGCAGAGCATGCTTTCGGCGTGGCAGGCCAGGCACTGCACTCCGTGGCCCAACATCTCTGCGCCTCTTTGCTCGAACATTGGCAGCATGAGCCTGCGGAAACGTGGATGCCTCCATTTTCGAATGCGCGTATTGAGAACCTGAGCAGATTCTCGGCTTCCAGCACCGAGGAAGCACTGGAGTTGATGCTGCGCCGCAGCAGCACCATGCATACCCTGCTCAATGCGTATGTCATTGCGCAGCAGCAGCGCAACCATGGGATCGTGAGCCGCGTCAAATCCGCGATCCAGCGCGACAACAACGCCAAGCATTTGGCCAAGCGCTTCAACAAAAAGCTGACCTTGGGTGGAGAGACGCATCCGCTCCAGGTCGATTTTCTGGGCCAGCACTATGCCTGCTACTTTCTGCAGGTCACCAGCAGTGTGCGCGGCTTGGAAGGCAACACCGAACGCGCATACGGCAAGCTGTTTGAGCTTTCGGCGCTGAAGCGCATCATCAAAAAGCCCAGCAAGAAAATTGGCCTGTTTGAAGACGAGAGGCCCGAGGTCTTTGAATTGCTGATGGTAGGAGACCGCAACGACCCTATCCAGAAGCGCGCCATCAATCAGGTTCTGGCACTGGCCGATGGGCAAAAAATTGTGGCTCGCATAGAGCCAAATCCCATGGCCGCCGCTGAACGGGTAGCCAGCAAGGAGCGCCGGGTTGCATAACCAGGCCGCCTAGCCTATTCCTGCACGTTGATGGGTTTGAAGTAGCCCTTGATGCAGGCAATCTTGCGCACGCAGATCTGAATATGCGTATGGCTGCGAAAGCCAGCGCCAGGATAGATTGGATCACCCTCCAGGAAGGCGCCACGCACGGAGTCATACTCCGGCAACTCGCGCTCCTCACGGATCTGATGCAGGGTGTTCATCACTGCGCAGTCCAGAATCCGCGCAGGCTTATCAGGGGTCGAGCCCTTGTTTTCAGGCATTGGCTTGCCTGCGGAATCCATGAGCCCCTGCAAGTGCGCATGGGCCGCCCTTGCTTGCTCTGAGGCCCCCAGATCAAACATGTCAAGGCAATGCCTCAGGTCGATCACCGCCCCCAGCACAAAAGGCTTCTTGATTTTTCCTGCCGCGTGATAAGCCCTTGCCCACTCCCAAGCACGAGCTACGCTGCCTTCCCAGAAATAGATGCCGCTGCCCAACCAGTCATAGCTTTTTTCAGAGGGCTTGAGGTGTTCTTCGGGTTCGCAGAGGATTCGCATCCCCACCTCTTCCTCACAGCCGTGAAAGCCCAGGATGAAGCTGGGCTGGAATTCGTAATTTGCAGCGCTATCCATTCAACCGTTCTCAACCGCGGTAGGGCTTGGCAAGGTCGCCTTTGGTGTTCAGGATGCCGGCCCGCTTGAGGAAGGCCACGGACTTGGCCTTGCTACTGGTCAGCTCGGACACGTAGTCGGCCATCTCGGCCAGTTCCTGTTGTTGCTTCTCAGACAGCACAACAGACACATCCTGCTTTGGCTGGCTGGATTTTCGGGGTGCAGCACTCCTCGGCGCTCTCGCTGGCGCCCTGCTCTTCAAGGTTTCTGTAGTCATTTGGGGTCTCCGCGCTGGCGTAGCGTCTCAGCACTTCATGGACAGCAGCCTCACGGCTGTTGCTCGGCCTTCGGCCCTGGCGTCTATCTATTGATACACACCAATTCACCTCATTTTGCACTAATTCGCACTGGAGGCAACGCCGCCGTAGGCATGCTTCATCAATGAGTAAAGCATTGATTGATTTTGGTAAATCAATGCTTTACCATGCCGACATCTTATCCACATACGGAGCCACAGATGTCGCAATCCCCCCTCGCAGCGCTGACCCAGCAGTTAGCGCATCTGCCGCCAGACTTGCTGCGCACCCTGCAGCGTGCAGCCAATGGCCTCGATCTGGACGTCCAGGGGCTCACCGCTGACGAGGTCGTACAGCGTTACACCGCTTTGGGATGTCAGATCACCCCTGACTTCGCAGCCCGCATCCTGCGTGAACTCCCCTCTGCGGGCACGAGCCACAGTGATATCGCCGCTGCCAAGCTGAATGAAAGCGACCTGCCGATCGCTGGTGATAAAGACGATGGTTCCGGTAGTCATCAGGGCAGTGTAGAGCCCGCCCTCACCCTGCGCTTTTACGATTGGCGCTGCGGCCACCACGGCCAGCGCCCCGCCGACATTCCCGTCAGCAACCCCGAGCAGGCCTCGGCCATCCTGCACGCCATGAGCCACTGCATCAGTCAGCCCGGCCACTTCCGCGCCTGGTTGATGAATGACGTTCACGCCGTAGGCGCATATGTCAGCGACGACCACTTCTCCCTTGCCAACTCTGAAAAGACCCAGTTCCCCAACACGGAACTGCTGGGCTGGGATGACGAGCGCCCGGTGCTGATCTACGGCACCGCCGAACAGATTGCCGAGCTGAACAGCCCAGCTCACGCCGAAGCCGTGAGCGGCCTCTGGTTCTGGGATTCGCTGCCCGCCTGGGACGGTAAGTCCTACCTGGACGAGTCCATGGCCACCACCACGCTCACCCTGGCCGAGCTGCAGGAGCTGGCCCGCCCCATTGAGTGGCATGAGCCCGCGCGAGGCGAATGGTTCGGCCTCCCGCCGGTTTTCAAAAGCGCCGCGACCGCGCTGGAGGAAGTTCGCGCAATCAGCGCAGAGCTGGCCGCCACCGTACAGACGCCTGCACTGGACGCATGATGACCAGGCTCTTCAAGATCCAGGTGCCCGGCCGCCGCCCCTACTACGGCGAATACACCTCGGCATGCGTAGCCATCGTCCTGGCCCAGTGCATCTACGGCGTGCACAGCGCCCAGGCCAAGGCGGTGCAGCCATGAACACGCCCCGCATCGACCTCACCGGCCCGCACTACGGCCGCAACCTGCAGGCCGAGCTGCGCGCCCAGGCACGCGCCATCCGCGTGCTGGCCGTGCTGCTGGCCATGGTGGGCGGGCTCACCCTGTCCGCCCCCTTCTGGGTCTCCCTCTATTTCTGCATTCAGGAGGGCTGCCTGTGACCGCCGCCACCGCCATGGAGATGACGCTGCGCATCCGCGGCCAGGTCTCCGAGTGCATCTACCGCACCACCACCTCCGGCCTGGCCCAGCTCGAGATCAAGCTGGCCGCGCCCGGCGATCAGATGGTGCGCGCCATCCATACCTACCCCAACAAGTCCCAGGCCAGCCACTACGCCGCCAGCCATCTGGCCCGCCAGATCAAGGGCCGCACGGTGGAGCTGTACGGCACCGAGCCGCGCTTCGCACGCCAGCGCCTGGAATGCGTCGCCGTCCACGTCGCCCTCGACCAGGCCGACAACCGCAAGGACATCCACTCATGAGCCGCCGCAACCTCCAACCCATCGACCGCCACGCCCAGTTCGGCGCCCGCAAGGTCGCGCCCACGGCCCATCCGTCGCCCAACGCCCGGGCCCTGCATGAGCGCCGCATGAACGAGCGCCTGCAGGTGGCCAGCCAGAGCATGCCTGTCTGCAACAGCACCACGCGCCAGCCCTACACGGGCAGCGAGCTGCGGGCCAGCGTGCGCCCCGGCTCCATGGATGCCTTCTCCCTGCCCAGCGTGGAGATGGGCCGCCGCATCTACCGCAAGGGGGCGATCTGATGGCCTCCGCCTGCAAGACCTGCCAGCACTGGCAGCCCGAATCGTCCGACCCGCGCATGGTCAAGCTGGGCTTCGCCCACTGCGCCAAGCGCCCGGGGCCCGGCCGCACCCGTAGCGCCGAATCATTCTGCGGCCAGTACGCCGCCGCCCCGGCCGAAACCCTCGACGCCCGCCGCGCCACCGCCAGGCAGCGCGTGCAGGAACTGAAGAAAGGGGCCTGACATGGTCACCAAGAAAGACCCGCTGCTCAAACGCATGGTCACCATCAACGCGGACGCCACCACCAACAAGGGCGCGCCCCATCCCCAGGCAGGCCTTAAGGCCCTGGTCGTCGGCAAGACGCCCGGCGGCCGCCAGTACCAGCTCGACTGCGACGGCACCCTCGTCACGCTGCCCATGGCCGATTTCACGCTGATCACGCTCGACGGCGCCGAGCCGCAGCTCAAGTCCGAAGCCGATCCCGAGCCGCATGCACTCCTGGCGCAGATGCCCCGCGCCGAACTGAACCTGATCGTCCGCAGCCGTACCAACCGCCAGGTGGTTGAGGATGACGAGCTGTATGCCATGGCGGCCTCCATCAAGGCCCACGGCATCCTGCAGCCCCTGCTGCTGCGCCGGCTGCCGGCGGAGCGCCTGCAGGACACCTTCGAGAACCCCGAGACCCGCAAGGCCCAGTTCGAGATCATCGCCGGCGAGCGCCGCTTCGTGGCCTCCCGCATCGCCGGCGAGCGCACGGTGCCGTATATGCTGGTGGCGGCCGACAACCTGCGCGCCGTGCAGATGCAGCTGATCGAGAACCTGCACCGCAGAGACCTGGACCCACTCGAGGAGGCCAAGGGCGTGATCCTTCTCGTGGAGGAGTTCAAACTCACCCGCGAGGAAGCGGCCGACTCCATCGGCAAGAGCCGCACCCATGTGTTCGAGTCCCTGCGCCTGCTGTCGCTGCAGCCCAAGGCCATGGCCGCGCTCAAGGACGGCCGCTTGTCCCGCAGCCTGGCCCTGCTCGTGCTGCAGCGCCCCACGGCCGCGATGCAGGAAGAATTTGCCGAGCGCATCCTCACCGGCGGCGCCGACGGCGGCCCCATGAGCTACCGCGCCGCCCAGGACCTGGCCCGCCGCAACTACATGACCGAGCTGGACAAGGCTCCGTTCGACCTGGCCGACGCCACGCTCTGCCCCCAGGCCGGCGCCTGCACCCACTGCCCCAAGCGTACCGGCGCCACACCCGAGCTGTGGGACAAGCACGGCCCGGACGCGTGCACCGACACCACCTGCTTCGCCGAGAAGAAGGAAGCCCACCTGGCCCGCGTGAAGGCCGAGGCCGCCCAGGCCGGCCGCCAGGTCATCACCGGCCGCGCTGCGCGCGACATCATGCCCACCGAGACTGGCTCCATGCGCGGCTACATCGCGCTGGACAAGGCCAGCCAGGGCAGCAAGGCCGAAACGCGCCAGGTCCTGGGCCAGGATGTGCCCGCCAGCCGCGTGGTACTGGTCGAAACACCCGCCGGCGGCCTGATCGAGGCCGTGCCCGTGCATGCAGCCAGCGCGGCCGTGCAGGCCCAGGCGGCCGCGGCCAAGCCCGAGAAGAAGGCCAAGGCCGCCAAGGCCGCGCCGCCGGCGGAACCCTCGCGCGCGGAGCTCGAGGCCGAGTACGCCCGCCGCTGGCGCGAGGAAGCCGTCGCCTCCACGATCGACGGCCTGTACTGCTGCAAGCCCGAGTCGCTGAGCTACATCCCCAGCCATGCGGCGCTGCACATCCTCAAGAAACTCGCCGCCGGCGTGCCGCGCGAGATCCTGCTGACGATCTTCCACATCCCCCTGAATTCCGCCAGGGCCGATGACAACCTTGAAGATTCCTTCGCCAGCGCGTCTGAGCAGGATCTGCCCGAGCAGCTCAGCTACATCCTGCAGCTGGCCTGCACGGCAGACCTCAAGGAAGACCCAGCCCACCCGGGCGCGGCCCCGATCCTTGAGGAGCTGCGCGACCTGGCCGACGTCGACCTCGAGGCCATCCAGGCCGAGGTGCAGGACGACATGAAGGCCGAGGCCGCCAAACGCGCCGGCAAGGGCGACAGCAAGGGCGCGGCCAAGCCCAAGGCAACCCAGAAGCCCGGCACCCAACCCAAGACCAGCAAGGCTGATGCGACCGCAGCCATCGCCCAGGCCATGCAGGCGGCAGAGGCCAATCACCCCAATGACTTCAAAGAGCTGCAGCAGGTACGCATTCTGCGCGACCTGAAATTCGCCGACGCACTCCTGCCCACCAAGGATCGCAAGGCGGTGCTGCTCGAGCGCATGGGCGACCGCGCCTGGTGGCTGGAGCTGCCCAAGGACGCCGGCGTCGATCTCGATGACATGGACCATCTGACGCCGGATGCCACCTGGGAAATCACCGCCGACTACACCGAGATCCAGGCCCTCGACGAAAGCGAGGCCGGCGATGCATGACGCCCCCACCAGCTGCTTTATCCGCCCGTACTACGAGCGCGACACCCTGTATCACTGGGAAGTACTGCTCGACCCCGTGCAGATCCGCCCCGGCTATACGGTCAGCACCGCCGTCGGCATTTTCGATGGAGAGCACCAGGCGCGCGACTTCGTCCGCGGCCTGAAGGCCGAACACCCCGAACTCGTGGAGCTAGCCGCCATCCCCAGCGCCTGCCCCCTCACCTCCAGCCAGGAAGCCAAGCCATGATCCCCGCTCTCAGCATTCGTCAGCCCTGGGCCTGGCTGATCGTCAACGGTCACAAGGACATTGAGAACCGCGACTGGGCCACGAACTTCCGCGGCCAGCTGCTGGTGCACGCCGGCTTGACCATGCCCCGCAAGTACTACGACCAGGTCGCGCTCGAGCTGGAGGCCGCAGGCCTGCTGCCCGCCGGCGGACTGCCGGCCTACGAGGACCTGGAGCGCGGCGGCTTCGTGGGCTGGACGCGGGTGGTGGACTGCGTCACCGAGTCCGACTCGGGCTGGAAACAGGATGGCTCCTACGGCTTCGTCCTGCGCGACAGCCGCCCCATCCCCTTCCTGCCCTGGAAGGGGAAGCTCAATTTCTTCAACGTGCCCCGCAGCGCCCTTGCGGCCGCAGCCTGATCGACAAGACCCGCCCACCATGCGGACCCATGGCGGGCCCAGAACTACAAGAGCCGACTATGAATACGCATTTCGCATTACTCGCCCTCTACGGGGATGTGAATATCCCGCTGGAGAAATGCTGCATGGAGTTTTTTGGGCTCAGCCCCAAAAAGGCAGCAGAGGCAGCGAATAAGCAGGCATTGCCTGTGCCTGCTTATCGCCTGGGATCCAACAAGAGTCAGTGGTTTATGGATGCAAGCAAGCTGGCCGCGTACATCGATCAAAAGAAGGTTCAGGCCGAAGAGGAGTGGAGAGCTGTTCGGTGCTGAGATTTTTCAGCAAAGATAATAATTTCTAGGATTTTACAAATGCAATTCAATAAATTAAAGAACAAATATATATCAAAAGTGCATTACAAAAACCATCAAAAATATCAATATGAATTTAGATAAAATTTCAACAATATAAAATGAATATATAAAACTACTTCTTATCCGCTTTTTTCATTGACTCTACAAACTTTAGATAAAGCCCCCAATTGTCGTGATCTTTCTCAATACACTTCCAAAAAATTTCACTGTCATAGCATTTTTTCGCGTAATACCCAAAAAAATGATGGGCAGATTTTTCTTTAATTAAATTTTCATCTATTAAATATTGAATCTCTTCAAAAAATGCAAGCAGCTTTCTTGATTTATCACTAAATTCGTAATTTCCCAAAATCTCATCATCATGATCCAGTTTTTCTATTACGCATGCTAGATCCTTGTCGTCATATATTCTTCGATTCAAGTCGAGCAAATATTTTGATTTATTCAAAATCTCCTCATTCACTCGGCTTTCTCGTATTTGCCTTACATCTCTAACAATTTTATAAGCAGTTATCCCTGCAACAAAAACACTAACCACAATTCCAATAATCTGCCAAGAGGCAGACCACTCAGCCATAGTCAAGCAATCATCAACCCAGCCCCAGCTGGGCATGAACTTACTGCAAAATATAGAATCTTTACTCATCAGTTTCTATTGGCTGAATATCAGTAATCTCTATTCTTTTTATTCGTTGCCGCATATCTCTAATGGCATATCCTTGAAAAACCCTCTTCCCAGAGGTTATATCTTTAGATGCCTCACTCATAGAACTTGCTGCCGCTTGGTGAGCCAATAGATTTCCCCCACCAAAATCCTTAATGACAAAAGGAACTGTACGTTGTTCTGAATCATTAAAAAAACGGCCGTATCCAGTTAATAAATTGTACTTGGTAACATTGCCCTCCCAAGATTCGACACCTGTTGATTTTGTGGTTTCGCTTATATATCTATAAGTATCATAATTCAGAACAACTTTATCCCCGACACGGGGGCGATAAATATGAACAGATGACGCATCTCTAGTTTGTATAGTTCTGTGCGCTTCTTTCAATGGGCTTTCCAGCTGCTCTGCCAGATGATCAAAAATGTACGGTTCATCTTCCAATATACTATTCACAAAATGAGTGGAAGGAACATATTCCAATCCAACGCTATTACTCAGAGCGGCGGAAAAATAATCCCAATATTTATCAACAATGACACTATGCCCATGCGCTTTGACTACCCTATCATTGAAAGATATCAAAAAACTCAATTCAAAGCAACCTCGTTTGGCGCCGGTAAACTCAGAATTAAACCCATTTAGATTTTTCAACTTCTCTTTTATTTCATTGTCATTAGCGAATGCATGACTAATTAGGTTAACAGCCCTCGCAAATCCAAGCAAAGATTCAGCACTGTCATATAAATCTAGCTTTCCCGAGTCGGCATTTCCACCTTCATGAATGATACTAACTGTCGTGTCCATAACATCTCCTTTGTATCCATATGATACAACGTTTAAGATGTCCAAAGATTTCAATAAAAAAACCGCGCGGACACGGTCTGCAATCTACGCTTTATCCTCACCAAACTTCACTCATCTTTACAGCTAAGCTCCGGCACATCAGCAGGATCAAGATGCGTATAGATCTTCAAAGAAGCCCACGACTCATGCAGTGAAAACTGCGCCACCTGTTCAATGCTGTAACCGCGCTCAAACAAACGACTAATGGCCTCATGCCTCAAGTCGTGAAACCGAAGATCCGGGATGTTCAAAAGCTTGCATGCTCTGGTAAAGCTTGAACTGATGCTGCGATGGTTGTAGGGAAACACCAAGTCGTCGACCTGCCCTGACTCCATCCGTCGCTTGATCAGCTCCAGCGCAGGCTCCAGCATTCGAAAACAGCGACGGTTACCGGTCTTGAGCTTGGGGTGCTTCACATCATCCAGCCAGCCCACGCGGCTCTCGAAGTCCACATCGGCGACCTTGAGCGTGGTGATCTCTTCCTGGCGCCGAGTCGTCAGCAACGCAAACTCCAGGATCTGCAGCATAGGAATCGAGGCGCGAGCCTCCTGCTTGGCAAAATACTCCTTGAGAGCAGCCTCTTCCTCTGGCCTCAAGCGGCGTATGCGCCTGCGCGGCTTGGCGATGATCTTCAGCCGCAGCAACTCCTGCTTGGCTGAGTCCAGCTCCTGCACGAGCCTGTTCATCCCATAGCGCGCTACAGCGCCAAGGCAGGCCTGACGTAGCCAGACAATGTCATTAAGCACCGTGGCCGGGCCAGCATCCTCTTCGGTGCGCCGCCACTTCGCATACTCAATGAAGTCAATGGCCCTCAGATGCCGGGCATCTCGATGGGCCAGCTTGGCCTTCTGCAGACGGGTGATGTCCGCCGTCTTGGACCGCCCCCACGCCACGATGCCTTTTGCATCGCTGACATAATCCTGCAATATCTGCTTGAGGGTTATGAGGCCCTGCACAGGCTGGCCAGTTGCCTGGGCCTCCTCGATCTCGGCCTCCCGACGCCGCAGCCATTCCTGGGCCAGGGCACGCCGTGTGAACGTCTTGGACTCCGAGTAAGTCAGTTCGCCGCCTTCTTTGAGGCGGATCTGAGCCCGGAACGATACGGCACCCTTGGCACTTTTTCTCTGGGTGATGGTCCCCATCAGTGCTCCATGATTTTCGTGGTGCACCAATGTAGCACTGGCTATAGAAAAACCCGGTAAAACGTGGCAAAACAGGGCATTTTTCCAGTGCACCACGAGGCACTTTTCGCAGCATGAGCACCGAACAAGTTATTAAAAATCAACAACATAGCAATATGTGGCGTATGTCCGTGGCCCCCATGATGGACTGGACGGACAAGCATTGCCGCTACCTGCATCGGCAGCTGAGCCGCCATGCCCTGCTCTATACCGAGATGGTGACCACGGGCGCCTTGCTGCATGGCGACGTGGCCCGCCATCTGCGCTTCGAGGTCGAGGAACACCCCGTGGCGCTGCAGCTGGGTGGCAGCGAGCCTGCCGACCTGGCCCATAGTGCGCGGCTGGGCGAACAATGGGGCTATGACGAGATCAATCTCAATTGCGGCTGTCCCAGCGAGCGCGTGCAGCGCGGCGCATTCGGTGCCTGCCTGATGAACGAGGCTGCGCTGGTGGCCGACTGCGTCAAGGCCATGGTCGACACCGTCTCCGTGCCCGTGACCGTCAAGCATCGCATCGGCATAGACAGGAACGAGAGCTACGAATTCATGCGCGATTTTGTCGGCACCGTGGCCGATGCCGGCTGCCAGGTCTTCATCGTGCATGCGCGCAACGCCTGGCTCAAGGGGCTGTCGCCCAAGGAAAATCGCGAGATCCCGCCGCTGCGCTACGAGGTCGTGGCGCAGCTGAAAAAGGAATTTCCGCATCTGACCATCGCCATCAACGGCGGAATCAAGATGGATGCAACGGTACAGCAGCAGTTAGAAGTGGTCGACGGCGTGATGATTGGCCGCGAGGCCTATCACAATCCCTGGTGGCTGGCCTCCTGGGATGCTCTCTACTACGGCGACGACAGCCGTCAGCGCACGCGCGAAAGCGTGGAGGAGCAGATGGTGCTCTATATGGAGCGCGAGGCCCGCGCGCATGGCACGCACTGGTATGCGATTGCGCGCCACATGCTGGGCCTGCGCAACGGTCTGCCGGGCGCGCGCCGCTGGCGCCAAGTCTGGAGCGACCACCGCCTCAAGCATCTGGCGCCGGCCGAAGTCATGAAACTGGCCCGCACCAAGCCCCAGCAGGCCAGCGAGCTGCTTTCATTTGCATAGCTGATGGCGCTTTGCTGCAGCGGGCTTTCGTCACTTTTCCCATAAACCGTTGGCTGGAGCAGAGGCGCTCTAGCACATCGGAAGCGGCGCCACCCGGCCGGCAGACCTAGGTTTCATCCTGAAAGGGCTTTTACTACTTCGCATGTCAAATGCTGCTGTTATATTGCACTGCAACATAACGAAATTGCCTTTTCCATGCTCTATCAGCTCTATGAAATGCAACGCGCCATGGTCGAGCCTTTTGCCGACTTCGCGCTGGCTGCCTCGAAGCTCTACAGCACCCCGCACTCCGCATTGAGCCAGGTTCCCATGGCCCAGCGCCTGGCTGCGGGCTTCAATCTGGTCTACCGGCTCGGCAAGGACTACGAGAAGCCCGAATTCAATCTGCACAGCGTCGACGTCGACGGCGTGGACGTGACCATCCGCGAACGGGTGGAAATCGACAAGCCGTTCTGCGAGCTGCGCCGCTTCAAGCGCTTCTCCGACGACCCTGCCACGCTGCAGGCGATGCTGAGCCAGCCCGTGGTGCTGATCGTGGCGCCGCTGTCGGGCCACTACGCCACCCTGCTGCGCGACACGGTGCAAAGCATGCTCGGCGGCCACAAGGTCTATATCACCGACTGGAAGAATGCCCGCACCGTGCCGCTGTCCGAGGGCGAATTCCACCTGGACGACTATGTGAACTATGTGCAGGAGTTCATCCGCTACCTGCAGGAACGCTACGGCCAGTGCCATGTGGTCAGCGTCTGCCAGCCCACGGTGCCCGTGCTCGCGGCCGTCTCGCTCATGGCCAGCCGCGGCGAAACGCCGCCGCTGTCCATGACCATGATGGGCGGCCCCATCGACGCACGCCGCTCGCCCACGGCCGTGAACAATCTGGCCGAGACGCGCAGCTACGAGTGGTTCGAGAACAATGTGATCTACGAGGTGCCGCCCAACTATCCGGGCGCCGGCCGCCGTGTCTACCCCGGCTTCTTGCAGTACTCGGGCTTCGTGGCCATGAACCCGGACCGTCACGCCAAGAGCCACTACGACTACTTCAAGGACCTGATCAAGGGTGACGACGCCAGCGCCGAGCACCACCGCAAGTTCTACGACGAGTACAACGCCGTGCTCGACATGGACGCCGACTACTATCTGGAAACCATTGCCACGGTGTTCCAGGAGTACAAGCTGGTCCAGGGCACCTGGGACGTGCGCTCGCCCGAAGGCAAGATCGAGCGCGTGCGCCCGCAGGACATCCGCGGCGCGGCGCTGTTCACCATCGAAGGCGAACTGGACGACATCTCGGGCGCAGGCCAGACCCGCGCAGCCCACGACCTGTGCACCGGCATCGATGCCGACCAGCGCAAGCATCTGGAAGTGCAAGGCGCCGGCCACTACGGCATCTTCAGCGGCCGACGCTGGCGCGAGGTGGTCTATCCCCAGGTACGCGACTTCATCCTCGCGCACCAGCCCGACAGCGCCACGGCAGCCAGCGCCGCCGGCCATGCACCCAGCGTGAGCGAGGATGCGGCCGATGCCGTTGCGCCTGCTGCCACGCACGCAGACAAAACAGCGGCCGCAAACGCCGTAGACTCTGCTACCTCGCATGCCGCGGCCCATGGCGCCCACCGCACGGCCAAGAGCCACCACCACGGCAACGCAGGCGCTCCGGAGACGGGGCGACATCCGCGAAAAATCAAAACCTAGAAAAGGCTTGTCATGACCCCATCGATGTCCGCAGCCTCCACGCTTGAAGCACTGGCTGCGCGCATTGATGCAGTCCTGCCCCAGACCCAGTGCACGCGCTGCGGTTACCCCGACTGCGCCGCCTATGCCCGGGCCGTTGCCCAGGGCGAAGCAGCCATCAACCAATGTCCGCCGGGCGGCGCACAGGGCATTGCGCGCCTGGCAGCACTGACCGGCCGGCCCGTCCTGCCGCTGAGCGCCGAGCACGGCAGCGAGGCGCCGCGCACTCTGGCCGTGATCGACGAAGCCTGGTGCATCGGCTGCACGCTGTGCATCAAGGCCTGCCCCACGGATGCCATCCTGGGCGCCAACAAGCGCATGCACGCCATCATCAGCGACCACTGCACGGGCTGCGAGCTGTGCATTCCCGTCTGCCCGGTGGACTGCATCCAGCTTGAAAACGCCAGCGGCGAAGCCACCGGCTGGGATGCCTGGAGCCAGGCCCAGGCCGACCATGCCCGGGCACGCTATGCCGCGCACCGCGCACGCGTGCAGCGCGGCAAGGCATCTGCCGGCAGCACTGCGGCCAACGAGGCGGCGCCCGCACCGGCCGGCGCGGAACCTGCCGTCCTGCCCGCCGATGCGCCCGCGCAGGACACCTCGCGCAAGAAGGACACCATTGCGGCCATCCTCGCGCGCGCCCGCGCCCAGAGAGCACCGAACTGAGGCGGGAAGATTCGCCTCAGATCGACCTCCAGCGCTTTGCTGGCTTGCGCTGACAGCTCCTGTTTCAGGAGCACTTCCAGCCACTGCCGGCCTCAGGCCTGGGCCAGGCTTTTGTATACGCCGCAGCCCCAGTACAGGTCCCGGTGCTTGCAGACAAAGGACATCTTGGTCTGCACCTTCTGCGTGGACGGGTTCACATAGTCGTATTCCACCCAGCCCGGTCCTTTCTCGGCCTGGGCCACGATGTCGGCCACCAGACGCTCGCCGTCGATCCCCGGCACATCCTGCACCCGCGTCCCCACCTTGGCCGCATTGCCGCCGAAGGCCTTGTACTCGCCCTCACCGGACAGCGCGAACACATACATGTCGCGGTCATGGTAGGGCTGGCCCGGATCGGTCACCGTGCTCAGCAGCGCGCCGGTGCTGTGCGCGCCGCGGGCCAGATGCATGGCCGCATGCACGAGCGCCACGGCCTCCTCGGCCGTGCCCTGCTGCAGGCGAAAGCGCGACACCGCGCCCGACAGCACCTGGGCCCTTTGCTCCAGCGCCTGCGCATGGTGCAGCGCATGGCTCACCATCTGGGCGTTGTGCTGGGTGATCTGGTCGATCTCGCGCACCGCGTTCGAGATTTCCACCAGCGCCGTGCCCTGGCTGCTGGTCGATTCGGACAGCTCGCCCATGTGCTGGGCCACGTCGCGTATGCCCTGGGTCACGCGCCCTATGCCCTCGCCGGCCGAGCGGATCAGGGTGGTGCTCTGGCTCACCTGCTGCACGGTCTCGCCGATGAGCTGGCGGATCTCCCGTGCAGCCTCGCCGGCGCGCTGGGCCAGATTGCGCACTTCGGCAGCCACCACGGCAAAGCCGCGCCCCTGCTCGCCGGCACGCGCGGCCTCCACCGCGGCATTGAGCGCCAAAATATTGGTCTGGAAGGCGATGCCGTCGATGACGCCGATGATTTCGCGCATGCGCTGGGCCTGGCGCTCGATGGCCTCCACCGAGGCCACGGCATGCTGCATGGCCTGCAGGCCCTCGTCGGCCGCCGAGCGCACCGTGCTGGCCTTGGCATGCGCCGCATGGGCGACTTCCGCGTTGTGCTGCACCGTGCCGCTGATCTGCTCCACGCTGACCACGGTCTGTGCCAGATTGCCGGCCTGCTGCTCGGTGCGAGCGGCCAGGGCCTCGTGCTCGCTCACCAGCTGCTGGCCCGCCTGGGCCACCAGTGCGGCATTGCTGCGCACATCGGCCACCATGGCCGACAGCGCATTCACCATTTCCGCCAGCAGCGCACCGGCCGCGTTCCCGTCCCCACGGCCCGCAATCCCTGCCAGCGCGGGGCCATGGCGCAGGTCGCCCTGCGCCACTTGGTGCATTGCCTGCTGCAGGCCCTGCCACTGCGCTTGGCCCTCACGGCTGCGCAAGCGCAGCCACAGCGCGGCAACCACGGCCCAGGCCGCAAACCAGGCCCATTTCCCGTTGGAGTACGGAACTTGTGTCAGACTTGGCGCCAGCAGAAACGGCAAAGGCCCGGCCAGCAGCCAGGCAAAGCCCAGATACCGGCCCCATGCCTGCCATGCCGCGCCGGCAAGTCCGGTCCGGCCATGCCCCGATGCTCCAACCTGCCCCCCGCTGACTTTCATTGCATCCTCTCCCGCTCGCATTCAGCCACTTGGCCCATCCACTGCCCGTGCAATTTCGCTGCAAACCGCCATCCGCCCCATGCGCCAGGTCAACACACCCTTCATCCGGAACGTTGGTAAAACCTCGCCGACAAGGTTTGCCCTGCGCAAATCGCTGGTTGACGATGGTGCGGCACAGCATACGTAACAATTTGCAATACAAAGCACCCGGCTAACCCTAAAGCAGCCACCGTTGTTTATGCGTAAACGGCATCAGCTCATAAAATACAACCATGAACCCCTTGCTCTCCCGCCTCCAGCCCTATCCTTTTGAACGTCTGCGCCAACTCTTCGCCGGCATCGAGCCGCCGGCCGGCCTGCGTCCCATCAGCCTGGGCATTGGCGAGCCGCGCCATGCCACGCCGGCGTTCATCGAAAAGGCGCTGAGCAGCGAGCTGCAGGGTCTGTCGGTCTACCCGGCCACCGCCGGCATGCCGGCGCTGCGCCAGGCCTGCGCGGCCTGGGCCGGCCAGCGCTACGGCATCGCGCTGGACGCCGCAACCCAGGTGCTGCCGGTCAACGGCTCGCGCGAGGCGCTGTTCGCCTTCACCCAGGTCGTGGTGGACGCCAGCCGCCCGGGCGCGCGCGTCATCTGCCCCAATCCCTTCTATCAGATCTACGAAGGCGCCACGCTGCTGGCTGGCGCCACGCCCTATTACGCGGCCAGCGACCCGGCACGCAACTTCGCCGTCAACTGGGATGCCGTGCCCGAGGAAGTCTGGCGCGACACGCAGCTGACCTTCGTCTGCTCTCCGGGCAACCCCACAGGCGCCGTCATGCCGCTGTCCGAGTGGGAAAAGCTGTTCGCGCTGTCGGAACGCTACGGCTTCGTGATCGCCAGCGACGAGTGCTACAGCGAGATCTACTTCAACGACGAAGCGCCGCTGGGCGGCCTGGAAGCCGCCGCGCGCCTGGGCCGCACGGACTTCCGGAACCTGGTGATGTTCACCAGCCTCTCCAAGCGCAGCAATGTGCCCGGCCTGCGCAGCGGCTTCGTGGCCGGCGATGCCGAGCTGCTCAAGGCCTTTCTGCTCTACCGCACCTACCATGGCGGCGCCATGAGCCCCGTGGTGCAGACGGCCTCCATCGCCGCCTGGGGCGACGAGGCCCATGTGCAGGAGAACCGCCGCCTGTACCGCGAGAAATTCGCTCAGGTCACGCCCGTGCTGGCCGAGGTCATGGACGTGAAGCTGCCCGATGCCAGCTTCTACCTCTGGGCCGGCATTCCTGCGGAACTGGGCATGGATGATGCACAATTCGCCAAAGAGCTGTATAAAACAACAGGCGTCACCGTTTTGCCCGGCAGCTATCTGGCGCGCGAGGCCCAGGGATCGAACCCCGGTGCCAACCGCGTGCGCATGGCCCTGGTGGCCGAAACCGCCGAATGCCAGGAAGCCGCGCAGCGCATCGCCGCCTTCATCGCTGCCCGCCGCTGACCCGGCCTGCCTTCACTTTTTCCCCAACCTCTGGTTTATCGACCCGAACCTTCAAACCACCATGACGCAACAACTGCAATCCATCATCGAAAACGCCTGGGACAACCGTGCCTCTCTCTCGCCCTCTGCTGCCCCCAAGGAAGTGGTGGATGCCGTGGAGCATGCGATCGCCGAGCTGGACGCCGGCCGCCTGCGCGTGGCCACCCGCGAGGGCGTGGGCCAGTGGACCGTGCACCAGTGGCTCAAGAAGGCCGTGCTGCTGTCCTTCCGCCTCAAGGACAATGCCCTGATGCAAGGCGGCAGCCTGCAGTTCTTCGACAAGGTGCCCACCAAGTACCAGGGCCTGAGCGAAGCGCAGATCGCCGCCACCGGCGTGCGCGTGGTGCCTCCGGCCGTGGCCCGCCGCGGCAGCTTCATCGCCAAGGGCGCGATCCTGATGCCCTCCTATGTGAACATCGGCGCCTACGTGGACGAAGGCACCATGGTCGACACCTGGGCCACCGTGGGCTCCTGCGCCCAGGTGGGCAAGAACGTGCACCTGTCGGGCGGCGTGGGCCTGGGCGGCGTGCTCGAGCCCCTGCAGGCCAATCCCACCATCATCGAGGACAACTGCTTCATCGGCGCCCGCTCCGAAGTCGTGGAAGGCGTGATCGTGGAAGAGAACTCCGTGATCTCCATGGGCGTGTACATCGGCCAGTCCACCCCCATCTTCAACCGCGAGACCGGCGAAACCACCTTCGGCCGCGTGCCTGCCGGCTCCGTCGTGGTGTCGGGCAACCTGCCCAAGAAGACCAAGGATGGCAAGGAATACTCCATGTACGCCGCCATCATCGTCAAGACCGTGGACGCCAAGACCCGCTCCACCACCAGCCTGAACGACCTGCTGCGCGACTGAACACGGCAAGTGTTCTGAGAGCGCCGGTGCGCTCCCAGCCCCGGGCCTGCTGCTGAAAAGCGGCAGGCCTTTGTTTTGTCCGGACCGCAACCGGTGCATTTGCCTTGCCGATCCCGCCAAAGCGGTCCGGCGGCGGGGTATAAAGGCGGCCAAACACAGACGAGTCGTCAAACAGTCAACCGGAGGGAGCGATGAGCACCATGGAGAAAATCCTGCGCCTGATGTCCGACAAACGGGCTTCGGACGTCTATCTTTCGGCCCGCGCGCCGGCGCTGATCAAGATCAACGGCGAGTGCGTGCCCATCAACAACCAGTCCCTGCCGCCCGAGGCGCCGCTGGCCCTGCTGGCCGAGGTCGTCGCCCCCGAGGCGATAGCGCAGCTGCAGTCCACGGGCGAACTCAACATCGCAGTCTCCCAGCCGGGCGTGGGGCGCTTCCGTATCAGCGCCATGCGCCAGCGCGGCACCTATGCCGTGGTGGTGCGCTTCATCTCCCAGAAGATTCCCTCGCGCGAATCGCTGAACCTGCCGCCGGTGCTCAGCGAACTCATCATGCAAAAGCGCGGCCTGGTGCTGGTCGTGGGCGCCACGGGCTCGGGCAAGAGCACCACGCTGGCATCGATGATCGAAGAGCGCAACGAAAAGCTCTCGGGCCACATCCTGACCGTCGAGGACCCGATCGAATACCAGTTCCGCAGCAAGCGCTCCATCATCAACCAGCGCGAGGTGGGCACCGATACCGAATCCCTGCAGGTCGCGCTCAAGAATGCGCTGCGCCAGGCGCCCGACGTGATCCTGATCGGCGAGATCCGCGACCGCGACACCATGTCGGCCGCCATGGGCTATGCGCAGTCCGGCCACCTGTGCCTGGCCACGCTGCACGCCAACAACAGCTACCACGCGCTCAACCGCATCCTGTCCTTCTATCCCGAGGAAATCCGCCCGACCATGCTGGGCGAGCTGGCCTCGGCGCTCAGGGCGGTGATCTCCCAGCGGCTGGTGCGCACGGTCGCCAAAAGCCGGGTCCCGGCCGTGGAAGTCATGCTCAACACCAAGCTGATCTCGGACCTGATCCAGCGCGGCGACTTCACCGGCGTGAAGGAAGCCATGGAAAAATCCATGGCCGAAGGCTCTCAGACCTTCGAGCAGGCCCTGGCCAGGCTGGTGGGTGATGGCACAATCACACGCGACGAAGCGCTGGCCAATGCCGATTCGCCGACCAATCTGATGTGGCGCATGGACAATGACCTTGCGCGCGTGGCCCAGGCCGCGGCCCAGGCAACCGAGGCGACACATCCCGACGACGACGATATGCCATCATTCACGGAAATCACTTTGGACGTAAAACCGCTCTGACGCGGCCCGCCGTCTCACGCACAATGTCGGAAACGCCGGCGTCTGCCGGCCTTCCGGCTTTTTTTATGGTTTGGTTTCTCCCATGTCCCGCACCCTGCAACTGACCGAGCAGCTCATCAGCCTGCCTTCCGTCACCCCCGAAGATGCCGGCTGCCTCGAGCTGCTGGCCGATGCCCTGATTCCCCTGGGCTTTGAATGCGAGCGGCTGGACAGCGGCCCGGAGGATTTCCGCGTCCGCAACCTATGGGCAAAACACCGCACAGGCCCGGTCCTTGAGGCGCAGAGTGCCATCGGATCGGACAAGCCCGTGCTGGTCTTCGCCGGCCATACCGACGTGGTGCCGCCGGGCCCGCTCAACCAGTGGAGCAGCCCGCCCTTCGTGCCCATGCACCGCAACGGCCGCCTCTACGGCCGCGGCGCCAGCGACATGAAAACTTCCATCGCGGCCTTTGTCGTGGCGCTGGAGGAATTCCTGCAGGCCACGCCCGAACCGGCCTTCGACATTGCCCTGTTGCTGACCAGCGACGAGGAAGGCCCGTCCGTGGACGGCACCAAGGTCGTGGTCGAGGCGCTCAGGCAGCGCGGCGAGCGCCTGGACTGGTGCATCGTGGGCGAGCCCACCTCGGTCAACCAGACCGGCGACATGATCAAGAACGGCCGCCGCGGCACCATGAGCGGCAAGCTCACGGTCAACGGCATCCAGGGCCATATCGCCTACCCACAGCTGGCCCGCAACCCCATCCACGAGGCCCTGCCGGCCCTGGCCGAGCTGGCCGCCACCGTCTGGGACCGGGGCAATGCCTTCTTTCCCCCGACCAGCTGGCAGATCAGCAACATCCACGGCGGCACTGGCGCGAGCAACGTCATTCCCGGCCACGTGGTGATCGACTTCAACTTCCGCTTCTCGACCGAATCCACGGCCGAGTCGCTGCAGCGGCGGGTGCACGAGGTGCTGGACCGCCACGGCATCGAATACTCGCTGGTCTGGACCGTCGGCGGCCAGCCCTTCCTGACCGAGCCCGGCACGCTGGTGCATGCCGTGCAGGCCGCCATCAAGGACGAAACCGGGCTGGACACGGAGCTGTCCACCACGGGCGGCACCAGCGACGGGCGCTTCATCGCCCAGATCTGTCCCCAGGTCATCGAGCTGGGACCGCCCAACGCCAGCATCCACAAGATCGACGAATACATTGCCGTGGCCGATATCGAGCCGCTCAAGAACATCTACCGCAAGACGCTGGAACAGCTGCAGCAGGCCCAGGCCGGCCGCAGCGCCGCCCCGGTGCTGCATGCGGCCTGAACACCCAATGACTTTAGCCAACGCAAACCCTCCCGCCATCCAGGGCGACACCGTGGCGGCCCTGGTGGCCTCCGGCGCCCGCGCCCTGACAGCAGCCGGCGTGGCCTTCGGGCACGGCACGGCCACGGCCGAAGACGAGGCCGCCTGGCTCACGCTGTGGAAGCTGGGCCTGCCGCTGGACAGCGAACTCACGCCCGGCGCCCCCGAATCCATAGCAGATCAAGCTGTAACCCAGGAACAGCAAGTGCTGGTAGCTACGCTTTTTGAAGAACGCATCCGCACACGCAAGCCTGCCGCCTATCTGACGCGCGAAGCCTGGCTGCAAGGCGTGCCCTTTTACATCGACGAGCGCTCCATCGTGCCGCGCAGCTTCATCGCCGAGCTGCTGGCCGACAGCAGCATCGACGACTGGCTCTCCGACAGGACCCAGGCCGTGCTGGACCTGTGCACCGGCAACGGCAGCCTGGCCTGCCTGGCAGCCATGGCCTACCCCGATGTGCAGGTGACCGGCGCCGACATCTCGCCCGATGCGCTGGCCGTGGCCCGCATCAATGTGGACAAGCACGGGCTGCAGCAGCGCGTGCACCTGGTGCAAAGCGACGGTCTGGCCGCCGTGCCCGGCCCATGGGACCTGGTGCTGTGCAATCCGCCCTATGTGAACGCCGGCAGCATGGCCCGCCTGCCCGCCGAATACCGCGCCGAGCCCGAACTGGCGCTGGCCGGCGGCGAGGACGGCATGGACTTCATCCGCCAGCTGCTCAGGGACCTGCCCGCGCGCCTGAACAAGCAGGCCGTGGTGGTGCTGGAGATCGGCAACGAAAAACCGTTCTTCGAAGCCGCCTTTCCCGATCTGCCCGTGTTCTGGCTGGATACCAGCTCGGGCGACGAGCAGGTGCTGCTGATCACCGAGGAAGCGCTGCGCCACTGGGCGCAGGCAGCGCCAGCGGCCTGACCCTCCTGGCATGCAGGCTGCGCCGCTCTCCATAACGTAGCGGCTGGCGCTTGACTCACCTAGATTTTCGATGGCTTTATCCTTGGATTTCGCAGCCATCCTGCGCCAGCAGCTCCCGGACCGATAGCATCCCGCGCAGCGATCGCTGCGCGGGCCGATCCCTCAATACGACATCACGCGGGTAGCCAGCCTGGAAATCGGCGTGCGCACCAGGCCCTCCACGCGCGGCGGCAGCAACATGGGCTTGAGCAGCATGCGCACGGCCAGATCCGCGGGCAGGCGGCGGCTGACCAGCTCGTAGATGCGCTGGGCCATGTCCTCGAACCGCGTGGCGCTGTCCGCGAAATAATCGCCCTTGTGCGCCCACACATGGCGCAGCGCCACGTCGGAATCGCTTTCGCGCAGCTCCTTGAGCCGGCCGTACAGCGCGCCGGCGATGCGCGCGCGTCCCACGGGCGCCTCCTGCTGCAGCTCCTTGAAGTATTTGAGGAAGTGCTTGTAGTGGCTGACCTCGTCGTTGCGGATATGGCCCAGCAGTTCGGTCAGCACCGGCTCGTCGCTGAGCTCACGCAGCGTGTGGTAGTAGGCGGTGGTGCCAGTTTCCACCACGCAGCGCGCCACCATTTCCAGGCGCTGGTCGGGGTAGAGCTCCTCCACCGTGCAGAGCTTGGAGTATTCGCCGAAGAAGCTGTCATAGGCCTGCTGCCACGGAAAGCGCGGCCATACGGCTTCGACATAGGCGCGCAGCGCCCGTCCGTGCTGCAGCTCCTCGGCCTCCCAGTGGTCCTTGAGCCAGGCGCTGATTTCGGGATAGGCCGCATAGTGCTCGGCCAGATTGGTCGCATAGGTATCCGAGCCTGTTTCGATGAACGAGGCGCTCATCAGCAGGAAGAACATGTCCTCGCTGTGCTCTATGGCCTGGCGGTCGATGCGCGAGAAATCGAGATCCTCGACGCGCCAGTGCGCGGAACCCGCCGCGCGGTGGGTTTCGCCCGCAACTGGCGAGGCCTGTGCATGGAGGGAATGGCGTTGGATGGATGGCATCGAATCAAGAATGAGCCGGTACCTGCAGTGCCCGGTGCTTCCAGGCGGCAGGCTGCGGCGTTGCAAGCAATGGCGACATGCCATCTTGATGACAATGCGCGGCCATTCCGTGTCAGCCTATGCCGACACTGCTAGGCTCCGACAAGTCCTGAAACACAATTTTTCGCTGCCCTTCCATGGATTTACGTGCCCTGCGCTACTTCATCACCGTGCTGGAAGCCGGTTCCCTCTCGCGTGCCGCGCATTCGCTGTATGTGGCCCAGCCCGCGCTCACGGCACAGATCAAGAAGCTGGAAGCCGAACTGGGCACCCAGTTGCTGGAGCGCAGCCATGCGGGCGTCACGCCCACGCCCGCCGGCAACCAGCTGTACGAGGATGCGCGCCGCCTGCTGTCGGATGCCGATGCCATGTGCGAGCGCCTGCAGCGCCTGCCCCAGGGGCCCGAGGGCTCGGTCACCATCGCCATGCCGTTCCTGCTCACCAGCCTGCTCATGGGGCCGGTGATTGCCGGCCTGCGCGAGACGCACCCGCGCATCCACGTGTTCGTGCTCGACGATCTGAGCCTCATGGTGCAAAAGGCCATGCTGGACCGCCGCGCGGATCTGGGCATTCTCGTGGACACGCCGAGCCTGCAGGAGCTGCAGCTCACCCCCCTGGCCAGCGAAGCCATCTTCTTTTGCGGCCGCGATGCCAACGGGTCCGTTGCGCCGGTGCTGCAGCCATCACAGACCGCTGCCGGCACTGCCGCGGCGTCTTCCTATCCCTGCATAGACTTTGCCGATGCCGCGGCGCAGCCACTGGTGCTGCAGTCGCGCCGCTTCGCGATCCGCCAGGCCGTGGAAAATGCCGCCGCGCAGCGCCAGGCACGCCTGAACATCGTGCACGAGCATGATTCGGCCCGCGTGATCCGCTCGCTCTACCATTGCGGCGCCGGCTTCACCTTCACGCCGGCCTGCTCGCTGGCCGAGGCCCTGCCCTGGCGACCCCAGGCCCCGCGTGCTGCCACCGACCCGCAGTGGATCGTGGCCCAGGTCGTCAATCCGTCGCTGCAGCGCCACTACCACCTGGCCCAGCATCCGGGCAAAGCCGGCGATGCCGCCGTGCAGGTCGTGCGCCATGCCGTGGTGCAGCATGCGCGCAGCCTGATCGACAGCGGCATCTGGCAGGCCCGGTGGCTCCACGAAGCCCGGCCTTGAACGGCAGGCGTCTGGGGTCCGGTGCCTACTGACAAACCCTAGGCCGGACCGGCTCCGGCAAGTTCCGCCATCGTCAAACCTCCGCAGGCATTGGATTTCAACAGCCATCAAATTATTTGATGGAGCTGAATCAGCAAACAGTATTTCCTTGATCACCGCAGATTTTGGGACAGTGCATCCATGGCCGCGACGGCCCACCTGAGCCTTTCCCAACACCAGACCGGAGCATGCCAACACCGGCGGCTCCACAGAGACAAGGACTGTCATGATTTCCAAGGACCTGCCCCAGCCCGGCGCACCGATTCCCAATGTCGGCGAACTGGTCGCCCGCAGCTGCCAGCTCTATGCATCGCATCCTGCCGTGACCAGCGCCGCCAAAAGCGTGACCTACGGCCAGCTCGAAAAGCGCTCCAACCAGCTGGCCAATGCGCTGCAGGCCAAGGGGCTGGCACGCGGCGACCGCGTCGGCATCTATCTGGCCAACTGCGTGGAAATCGTGGAGCTGGAGCTGGCCTGCTACAAGGCCGGCCTGATCAAGGCACCGTTCAATGCCCGCCTGTCGCCGCGCGAGGTCGGCGAGATTGCCGCCAACAGCGATGCGGCACTGATCGTGACCACCGCCGAGCGGGCCGAAGCCTTCCGGCCCCATCTGCAGAACCCCGCCGTCCAGTTGCTGCTGCTCGACGGCCCGGCCGGCGACAACTACGAAGCCGCTCTGGCGGCCGCCAGCGACCGGTTCGAGCCCGTGGCCGTGCACGAGCACGAAGTGGCCGTGCTGCACTACACCTCGGGCTCCTCGGGCGTGCTCAAGGCCGCCATGCAGACCTTCGGCAACCGGCTGGCCCAGCTGCGCAAGTTCCTGATGCGCGGCGAAGGCATGCATGCCGGCCACATCCTGGGCCTGGTCGGTCCCGTGACCCATGCCTCTGGCATGCAGATGATGCCGGCCCTGTGCACGGGCGCCACCATCCATCTGTTCTCGGGCTTCGAGCCTGCGCGCTTCATGGCGGAGATGCAGCAGCGCCGCGTCACCCACACCTTCATGGTTCCGACCATGATCAACATGCTGCTGGCCGAGACCCAGGGCCGGTACCGGCCCCTGCCCGACCTGCTGCGCCTGGGCTATGGCGCCGCTCCCATGGCGCCCGCTCGCATCATGCAGGCCATGGACGTTTTCGGCCCCGTGCTCTCGCAAGGCTACGGCGCCGGTGAAACCACATCGGGCGTCTGCGCACTCACCGTGCAGGACCATCTGTATGCGCGTGCGGCCAGGCCCGAGCTGCTGGCATCCTGCGGCCGGCCGTTCCTGGAGTCCCGGGTCGAAGTCGTGGACGATGACGGCCACCCGGTGGCCCGGGGCGAGGTGGGCGAGATCGTGGTCAGCGGCGCCGACGTGTTTGCCGGCTACTGGCGCGCACCCGAGCTGACGGCCGAGGTGCTGAAAAACGGCCGCTACCACACGGGCGACCTGGCGCGCGTGGACGACGAGGGCTTTGTTTACATCGTGGACCGCAAGAAGGACATGGTCATCAGCGGCGGCTTCAATGTCTATCCGTCCGAAGTCGAGGCCGTGCTCTACGAGCATGCCCATGTGGCCGATGCCTGCGTGTTCGCCATTCCCGACGACAAATGGGGGGAGGCCGTGGCCGCGCACATCGTGCTCAAGCCCGGCCAGCAGCCCGACAGCGCGGCCATAGACCGCTTCTGCGCCGAACGCCTGGGCGGATTCAAGCGCCCGCGCCATATCGAATTCGTGCAGCAGCTGCCCAAGAATCCCAACGGCAAGGTCATGCGCAAAGCCGTGCAGGCCCCGTACTGGAGCAACCTCAGCCGCAAGGTGAACTGAAATGAATGCCAAAGACATGCAAGCTGCTTCCCAGCGCCCAGGCGACCTGATCGAGATGCCCTTCGAAGGCTCGCCGCGTGCAGCCGAGCTGATCGCCAAGCTCAATGACTTTCTCCACGGCGAGCTGGCAGAGCTGGCCCGCGAACATGGCATAGACCACGAGCACAGCCCCGGCAAGGAGCTGCTGCGCAAGGTCTGGAAGCGCTCCCACGCGCTGGGCTTTTACGGCATGACCCTGCCCCAGGCCATGGGCGGCGAAGGGCTGACCGTGCTCGACCAGGTGCTGATCAAGGAAGCCATCTACGCCAGCGGCTCGCCGTTTGCCCCCCATGTGCTGGGCGAGCTCAGCGGCCCGCCGCGCGTCGGTGCCCTGGTGCGCAAGGCCACGCCCGAGCAGATGGAAAAATTCATCCTGCCCGTGGCACGCGCCGAAAAATCCATCTGCTTTGCGCTGACCGAAGCTGGCGCCGGCTCCGATGCCGGTGCGCTGGAAACCCGTGCCGAGCTGGACGGCGACAGCTATGTGCTCAGCGGCAGAAAGCGCTTCATCTCGGGCTCGCCGTTTGCAGACTTTGCCGTTCTCATGGCGTCCACCGCGCCCCAGGGCTCGGAGCAGCGCGAGATCAGCGCCTTCTTCGTGGACCTCACGGCCGAGGGCGTCGAAGTCGTCAGCGGCTACAAGACCATGGCCGGCCAGTCCCACACGGGCGACATCCTGCTGGACAAGGTGCGTGTACCAGCCGCTCACATGATCGGCGAGCCGGGCCGCGGCCTGGCCCTGGCGCTGGGCCGCATCACGGTCAACCGCCTGCTGCACTGCCCTGCCATGCTGGGCCTGGCCCAATGCGCCCTGCGCGACGCGCGTGACTATGCGCTGGCACGCCAGCAGTTCGGCCGCAGCATTGCCCAGTTCCAGTCCATACAGCACATGCTGGCCGACATGGCCACGGAGTGGACGGCCGCGCGGGCCCTGATGATCCAGACCGCGCGCGCCATCGATGCGGGCATCGACGCGCGCGCCCAGGCATCGATGAGCAAGCTGTTCTGCTCCGAAAAAGCCTTTGCGATTGCCGACCGAGCGGTGCAGATCCATGGCGGCGAAGGCATCGTCCAGGGCCGGCGCGTGGAATTCCTGTTCCGCATGCTGCGCATGTACCGCGTGCTGACGGGCACCAGCGAGATCCAGCGCAACACCATTGCCAAGGAACTGCTCGCGGCGCCCGGCAGCCAGATTGGCTGACGCATAGGCCGCGCCAAGACCGCAGCGGCATAGACAAAAGGAGACAAGAATGAACACCCTCTCACGCCGACAGCTTCTGGCCCGCGCCATGGGCGCGGCGCTGCTTCCGTCCTTTCTTCCCATGGCCGGCGCGCTCGCTGCAAGACCGGCCCTGGCCCAGGCGCCCTATCCCAGCCGGCCCGTCAAATGGCTGGTGCCCTATCTGGCTGCCACGGGACCGGATATCGCCGCGCGCATTCTGGCCGAGGCCGTAGGCCCCCTCCTCGGACAGCCCATCGTCATCGAGAACCGTGCCGGCGCCGCAGGCAATATCGGCACCCGCGTGGCCGCCAAGTCCCCCGCCGACGGATACACCCTGCTCTACACCGGCACGCCGCTGGCCGCCAACATGCACATCTACAAGAATCCGGGCTACGACGCGCTCAAGGATTTCCGCCACATCATGCGCCTGAGCAGTTCGGACGTCGGTCTGGTGGTCCATGCGGATTCCGACATCCGCACGCTGGACGACCTGCTGGCCAGGCTCAAGGCCAATCCCGGCCAGGTCGACTATGCCTCGGGCGGCATAGGCACGCCCTCGCACCTGGGCATGGAGCAGTTCCTGAGCGCCACCAGAACAAAGGCCATGCATGTGCCCTACAAGGGAGCCTCCGAACTGGTCAACGCCATCCTGGGCCACCAGGTCGTCTTTGGCATGCCCATCTTTGCGGCGGCCCATCCCATGATCAAGGCCGGCAAGCTGCGCGCCCTGGCCATTGCCGGCCCCAGGCGCAATCCCGTCGCACCCCAGGTGCCGACGCTGACCGAGCTTGGCGTACCGGGCGTGGAGCTGACTTCCTGGGGCGGCCTGTCGGTGCCGGCAGGCACGCCCGACGCCGTGGTGAACGCGATCTACAAGGCGTTTTCCGAAGCGCTCAGGCAACCTGCGGTGATTGCCGCGTTGCAGGAAAACGGCGGCCTCGTCGATGTGAGGGATTCGGCTTCCTTCGTCCAGAACATCCGCCAGGAAATGCAGCTGACCGAGGCCATGATGAAGAAAGTGGGGCTGCAGCCCATCTGACGGGGTTCATGGCCCGGCGGATTGACACCGGGCGCCGCCTCGGTATTCAGTATTCCAGCGTCTGGACGCCCCGGGCCGTGCCCAGCAGGCACACGGCAGCCTTCTGGTGGGCAAAGACGCCGACGGTGACCACACCGGGCCACTGGTTGACCTCCGACTCGAACGCCAGGGGATCGGCAATCTTCAGGCCGCGCACGTCGAGAATGTGCTGGCCGTTGTCGGTCACCAGCGGTGCGCCGTCCTTCATGCGGATCTGCGCGTGGATCCCCGATTGCCCGCCCAGGGCCTCGAAACGGCGGGCAATCTGCCCCGCGGCCATGGGGATCACTTCCACGGGCAGCGGGAAGGCGCCCAGCACGTCCACGCGCTTGGATTCGTCGGCGATGCAGACAAAACGGTCCGCCAGCGCGGCCACGATCTTCTCGCGCGTCAGGGCCGCGCCGCCGCCCTTGACCATGTAGCCCTTGCCGTCGATCTCGTCGGCGCCGTCGATATAGACCGCCAGGCGCTGCACCTCGTTGGCATCGAGCACCTTGATGCCCAGGGCCTTCAGGCGCTCGGTGCTGGCCACGGAGCTGGAGACGGCGCCGGGAATGCTGTCCTTGACCGTGGCCAGTGCGTCAATGAACTTGTTGACCGTGGAGCCTGTGCCCACGCCCACGATCTCGCCGGGGGCCACGTATTTCAGGGCCGCCTGGCCCACCAGGGTTTTGAGTTCGTCTTGGGAATATTGGGAGGCAGAGGAAGCAGCAGCTGTCGTCATGAGTGAAAATCCAGGTAATCCCGCGATTATCCCTATGTCCTTTATTCCTTACTCCCTGACACGCCCTATCCTGTTCGGCATGGATCCCGAAGCCGCCCACGACTTCACCATGAATCTCATGGCCAGGGGCCAGAACACGCCGCTGCAATGCGCCTGGTCGCGCCCCATGGTCGACGATCCCATCGAGCTGGCCGGCCTCCGATTCCCGAACCGCGTGGGCATGGCCGCAGGCCTGGACAAGAACGCACGCTGCATCGATGCGCTGGCTGCCATGGGCTTCGGCTTCGTGGAGGTCGGCACCGTCACGCCGCGCCCCCAGCCCGGCAACCCCAAGCCGCGCATGTTCCGCATCCCCGAGAAAAAGGCGCTGATCAACCGCCTGGGCTTCAACAACGAGGGCCTGGATGCCTTTCTGGCCAATGTGCGCCGCTCCCGGGTCCGTGCCAGCGGCAAGCCCATGCTGCTGGGCCTCAATATCGGCAAGAACGCCACCACGCCCATCGAGGAAGCCACCGGCGACTACCTCAAGGCGCTCGACGGCGTGTACCCGCATGCCGACTATGTGACGGTCAACATCAGCTCCCCCAACACCAAGAACCTGCGCGCCCTGCAAAGCGACGAGGCGCTGGACAGCCTGCTGGGCGCCATCGCCGGGCGCCGCGAGCAACTGGCCGCGCAGCATGCGAAGCGCGTTCCCGTATTCGTGAAAATCGCTCCCGATCTGGTGGAGGAGCAGATTGGCGTGATCGCCGCCACCCTGCAGCGCCACGGCATGGATGGCGTGATCGCCACCAACACCACCATCAGCCGCCAGGCCGTGCAGGGCCTGCCGCATGCCCAGGAAACCGGCGGCCTGTCAGGCGCGCCCGTGCTCGAGGCCAGCAACCAGGTGATACGCCAGCTGCGCTCGGCCCTGGGCAGCCACTTTCCCATCATCGGCGTGGGCGGCATCCTCAGCGGCGCCGATGCGGTCAGCAAGATCCGCGCAGGCGCCGATGTGGTACAGATCTACAGCGGCCTGATCTATCGCGGCCCCGATCTGGTGCCCGAAGCCGCGCGTGCCATCGCCCAGATGCGTTGATGGCCAAAGCCGTCTTCCGCCTCGGCTCGCCATAAAAAAACAGCCTGTGGAAACAGGCTGTTTTTTGGAATGCCGCGCCTCAGGAGCGGCTCTTCTGCTGCAGCTTGAGAATCCAGGGCAGCAAGACGCTGCCGAGCCGAAAGAGCTTGCGCGGCCCGACCACCACCGCCGCAGCGCCTGCGGCAGCAACGGCGATGGGATGCAGCCGCGTGAAGCTGACAATACGCTCCACCAGCGGGGCATCCGGGCGTACCCGCGTTTCCTGCGTGCTTGCCAGTGCACGGGCCTGCGCATGCGCGGCGGCCCGCGCCCTCAGCCGTTCACGCTGCACCGCAATGCGCCGCAGCACTTCCTGCTGTGCCGGCGTCGCGCGCTCCCAGAGCGCCAAGTCAACGCCTACAGGAATGCCTGCGGAGGAAGTCGATTTGGAATCGGCCATGGCTACAGCTTCTCCTTCAATGCTCTCCAGTCCGTCATCAGCTCATGGCGGGTAAGCTCGAACGGCTGCGACAGCTGGCGCGCAGCGGCAATCAAGCGCCACAAGGCCAAGGCCCAGACCACCAGCCATCCAAGGGCCAGCAGCCAGCCGGCCGTGATGCGATGCTCCGTATCCCAGAACTGCACCATCACGGCCATGGTCAATGCCAGCAGCACGACCACCGTCAATCCGCCAAGCACCAGGCCCACAATCAGCAGCGTCTGCAGGCTGCGCCTGTGCTGCTGCCACTCGAGACGTGCCAGGTCGGCCCGGTCTTCGGCAGCCAGCGCAGTCTCGATCAGGGCGGCACGGCAACGGGCCGCCCAGGCATCCAGTCCCAGAAGTGAAACCCAATTCACTGGTCTGTATCCGCTTTGGTGTCTGAAGCCGGCTGCGCGATCAACGGCGGCCCAGCATGAAGCCCAGCAGGGCTCCCACGGCCAGGGCGGCGCCGGCGACGCGCCAGGGTTCATCGCGCGCATAGCGGTCGGCGGCATCGACCGCATCCCGCGCCTGGCGCGCGGCCTCCTGGGCTGCACGCACGGCCGACTCGCGCACATTGCTCATGCCGTCGTCGATGCGCTGACGCAGCAGATGGATATCCGGTACCTTGTCCAGTTCCTTGGCGGCAAGCAGGCCGCGCAGATCGTTGACCAGCTTTTCCAGATCTTCTTGGGCTGTGGAAACAGTGTCGGAAACAGAGCGGGACATATGCGACCTTTCTTGAAGAAATTATGGGATGCGGGCCTGCCAAACCCGCAGACTAAGCCATCGGCACTTGCCGCCCGCCAAGTCTGCCGACAGGCGCGCATCGCAAGGCACAGCTTGTATCGATCTTACAGAATTCGTAGCGCACTCCAAGCTTTCGAGGACTGACCGCCATGTCGGACATCTTCGGTACTATCCTGCTTGCCTTGCCGGGGCAGACGACCAGGCCGCTGCAGAAACCGGATCAGCGGGCCAGCATTGCCGCCACGTATTCGCCGATGGCCAGGCTGCTGGTCAGTCCCGGCGACTCTATGCCGAACAGCTGCACCACGCCCGGCACGCCGTGCTGGCCAGGGCCCTGGATCCAGAAATCCGCAGCAGGCGCACCAGGTCCGCTGATCTTCGGGCGGATGCCTGCATAGCCGCTGACCAGCGATCCGTCCTTCAGTGCAGGCCAGTAGCGGCGTATTTCGGCATAGAAGGTATCCGCGCGCCGGCCATCCACCTGCAGGTCCCGGGCGCTGTCCACCCATTGCACGTCCGGGCCGAACTTGGCCTGGCCGCCCAGATCCAGCGTCAGGTGCACGCCCAGTCCCGCCGCTTCCGGAACCGGATAGACCAGATGGCGAAACGGCGCCCTGCCCGTCAATGTGAAATAGTTGCCCTTGGCAAAAAAAGCCTCGGGCACATGCTGCTGCGCGAAGCCCTCAAAACGGCGCGCCAGGGCCGGAGCATTCAATCCCGCCGCATTGACCACCGTGGCCGCATGCAGCTGCATACCGTCGACCATGGTCAACAGAATGCCGTCGCTCAGTATCCGGGCTGCCTGCAGCGCCGCATGCAGCACCACCATGCCGCCCGCGTTCTCGAGATCGCCCTGCAGGCTCAGCATCAGCCCATGGCTGTCCACGATCCCGGTGCTGGGCGACAGCAGGGCGGCCTTGCAATGCAACGCCGGCTCCAGCGCCTTGGCCTCTGCGGCTTGCAGCCATTGCAGGTCGGCCACGCCATTGGCCGCAGCCTTGGCCTGGATGCCATGCAATTGCTGCACCTGCTCTGCGCTGGTCGCCACGATCAGCTTGCCGCAGCGCCGATGCTCCACTCCGCGTGTCTCGCAATATCGGTAGAGCAGCTCCTTGCCGCGCACGCACAGCATGGCCTTGAGCGAATCCTGGGGATAGTAGATTCCGGCATGGATGACCTCGCTGTTGCGCGAACTGGTTCCGGTGCCGATGGCATCTTCGGCTTCCAGAACCATGATTTCCCGGCCCGCCAATGCCAGAGCCCGGGCCACCGCGAGGCCGACCACGCCCGCACCCACCACCACACAATCGACACGATCCACCATATCTACAGCCATTCATGCAATTTCACTTCGCGAGAAATATGCCACAGGCGGGGTGCGGACCAGAAGCGGCTAGTCATGGGGCAAGCCTCGCCAGCAACCGGTCCAGCGCCTGCCGGTACCGTTCGCTCAGCATTGGGGCTTCTCCAGGCCTGCCCCGTGCCGACGCCAGCGCCAAGCCGCTGCCATGCGCATGATCGATCAGTATGTCGCGCCACAGCACGGGCTCGGACGTGATAGCGGCCAACTGCGCCGTCAGGTGATCGGTGATCTGCCGGCTGACCCCGGCAAAAGCAGCGGGTTCGGAAAAGATGGCCAGCGTCAGCTGGGGGTGCCTGCCCACCGCATCGTGATAGCGGCACAGCAGCCCTCGGATGACCTCCAGCGGGGCTACGCCCTCTTCCTGTCCGTCCATCACTTCGCCATAGATGCGGTCCGAGAGTGCCCGCAACAGTGCGGCATGGTCCTGCACATGGTGATAAAGACTCATGGGCGTGACGCCCAGCCGCGCAGCCAGGGCGCGCATGCTCAGTCCCTTGCCGCCGCCCTCTTCCAGCAGCTCCAGCGCCGCGGCCAGAATGCTCTCCCGGTTCACGCCCGCTCCCTGGGCCGGGCGGCCACGCGGGCGGCTCATGGTGCCCGCCGATAGGTGGACTGCACCAGGCCCGAGGCAAAGCTTCGGCTGGCCACCAGCGTCCAGTCGATGTCGTGCGGCACGGCGCCGAACAGCGGGCGGCCCGCGCCCAGCAGCACAGGCACCGTGGTGATGACCATGTCGCTGACCAGGCCCTCGCGCAGGAAGGACTGGATCAGCTGCCCGCCGTCCACGTAGATGCGGCGCACGTTCTGCTGCGCCAGCTCCTCCAGCAGCTGCCGGGGCGTTTGCGCGGCGAACCGCACCTTGCCGCGCAGCGCCTCGGGCACGACCGTGCCGGCCAGCTGGCGCGACAGCACGACGACCGGGCGGTCGTAGGGCCAGGGGTCAAAGCCGGCCACGGCCTCGTAGGTGCCGCGGCCCATCACGATCAGATCCTTGTCGGCGATGAAGTCGTGGTAGCCGTGGTCCTCGGCGGGATCGTCGCGCCGCAGCAGCCAGGCGATGTCGCCGTCGGGGCGGGCGATGAAGCCGTCGAGGCTGGTGGCGATGAAAACATGGGCAGTGACCATGGAATACTCCTTTATTTATACATTGTATATTTTAAAGAAGAGACCCATGAAAAAGGCCACGGACGCCGGGCGTCCGTGGCCTTTTGAGCCTGGGCGAGAAAGCCGCTCAGTGGCTGCTGTCGATGGTCTTCACATGCTCGGCCACCTGCGCTGCCGTCACGTCGCCGGGGCGGCCGCCCCAGGTCTGGCGCATGTAGTTGACCAGGTCGGCCATCTCCTCGTCGCTCAGCCTGTCAGCAAAGCCGGGCATGGCCTGCATGCGCTCGCCGTGGGCCAGGTCGCGCTCATGCACGCCCTCGCGGATCACCCGGATCAGGTTGATCGGCGTGGGGAACATGGCCGTGGTGTTGGTGCTCATGGGCACGGACGAGTGCGGCTGGCCCGCGCCCTGCGCGCCGTGGCAGCCCGCACACAAGCCCAGGTACAGGTGCTCGCCCTTGACGTTGACCTGGCCTTCGGGCACGGCGGCAAGCTGCGCGTTGGGGCCGGGCATCTCGCGGTTCTGCGTCAGGTAGGCGGCCATGGCGCGCACGTCCGCCTCGGCCATGCGCGAGGTCGAATGGTCCAGCACCGAAGCCATGCGGAAGGTCATCACGCCCTGCGGCGACACGCCGGTGCGGAAGAACCTGACCAGATCGTCCTTGGTCCAGCCGCGCTGGCTCAGGGCATCTGGCGTGATGGCCGGAGCGTACGAGCCTTCGATGGTATTGCCTTCCAGGTAGCGCGAGGCGTCCATGGCAAACGTGGCCGTGCGCGGGCTGTGGCACTCGGCACAATGGCCCAGCACATCCACCAGATATTTGCCGCGCACCAGTTCATCCACGGACATGTCGAATTCCCTGGCTGCGGGGCGGTTGAGCGCATTCCACATGGCCACGGCCGGACGGATGCTGAACGGGAAATGCATCTCGCTGGGCTTGTTGGCCACTTCGACCGCGGGCTGCTTCATCAGCCACACCCACAGCGCATCGACGTCGGCGCGCGTGACCTGGTGGTAGCTGGCATACGGCATGGCCGGATACAGATTCTTGCGGCCGGGGGCGATGCCGGCTGCCACCGCGCGGTACAGGTCGTCGGCCGTCCAGTTGCCGATGCCGTGCTCCTTGGACGGCGAGATGTTGGTGCCGTAGAGCGTGCCCATGGGCGTGACCATGGGCACGCCGCCCGCGAGCTCCGCGCCTGTGGTCGGCGAGCTATGGCAGGCCGCGCAGTCGCCGGCGCGGAACACCTGCTCGCCGCGCTTGTACAGCGCATCGAACTCCTTGGCATCCAGCTTGGCAAAGTCCACCGTCGCCGGCGGCACGCTGCTGGAGCTGCCCCACCAGTACATGCCGCCTGCCACCAGCACGCCGGCCACCACGGCCAGGCCCAGGCCCTTGATCCAGCTGCGTTTAGCCATTGTTCACCACCTCCTTGGTGCGCTTGCCCGTGGTCAGGCCCGGCGTCTTCAGGATCACGTCGCGCACGGCGTTGTAATAGCGCACGTAGCCGGTGCAGCGGCAGATGTGGGGCTCGAGCTGCTGCTCGATGGCCTTTTCCACGTCGTCGGCGGGCACGGGATGCTTCTCGAGCTTTTCCACCAGCACGGTGGCCGAGTTCACGAAGCCCGGCGTGCAGTAGCCGCACTGGAAGGAGTAGTGCTCCAGGAAGGCCTTCTGCACCGGCGACGGATGGACCACGCCCTTGTCGTCCACCGAGGCGATGCCCTCGACGGTGCGGATGGTCTTGCCATTGAGCCAGGTCACGCCGGTCACGCAGGCGGGCACGGTGATGGAGCCCTTCTCCGGGTCGTCCACGATGATGGTGCAGGCGCGGCACACGCCCTGGCCGCAGCCCAGGCGGGTGCCGTTCATGCCCGCGTATTCCTGCAGGAACTCGATCATCATCAAGTCCTTGGGAACGTCGACGGGGCCTACTTTTTTGCGGTTGATGGTGGCAGAGAATTGGATGCGGTCGGAGGACATCACAGGGCCTCTTTGATCTTGTCGGGGGTCACGGGGGTGGCATGGAAGCGCTTGCCGGTGGCGTGGGCGATGGCGTTGACGCAGGCGGCGACCACCGGAATCATCACCACCTCGGCCATGCCCTTGGGCGGGTCGGTGCGCGACAGCGGCGGCAGCACCACGCCCTCGGCCTTCCACACGGCCACTTCGCTGGCACGCGGCACGTGGTAGCGGTTCAAGCTCCACTGGCCGTTGCCGGGGCCGGTCTCGTGGCGCGGCAAGTCTTCGTACAGCGCGTGGCCTATGCCCATGGCCACGCCGCCCTGGATCTGGCCCGAGACCAGCTCGGGCACGATCTGCGTGCCGCATTCCAGCCAGGTCTTGTGCGAGAGGATGTTCACTTTGCCCGTACCCGGAGCCACGGACAGCTCCACCATGGTCGCGCAAGGCGCGTAGTACACCGTGCCCGCGTTGGTGCGCTGCACCGGAGGGTAGTAGACCTTGTCGCGCGCGATGAAGGCGTAGCCGCCATGCTTCATGGAGGCCTTCTTGGCATCGCTCGCACCCTTGCCGTACTGTACGGACAGCGCGTCGACCATGGCCTGGAACTTGCGGCCATCGACCGTGAAGTCGGCCTTGGCCCAGGCCCAGCGGTTGAAGGCATGCACGCACACGCCGGTCACGATGCCCAGCTCGTGCGCGCGGGCGGCCAGGCGCTCCAGGCTGAGCGGCTCCAGGCCTTCGGCCACGAGCATGCGGTCGCGCCACTCCAGCATGTCTTCGGTGACGGTGCTGGGCAGCAGCTGGCCGCCGCCTTCCTTGCTGGACCAGATGGACTGGGCCGCGGGCCACAGGCAGAGCTTGAGCAGCAGCTGCGCGGCCTGCTGCGTGGCGTGGCGGAAGTAGTAGGCCGAGTTCGAGGCCGACACCGGCGAGACCAGGCGCGGCGTCCAGGTCGGGTCCCTGGCCAGCTCGTCTTCCTTGGCCTGGGGCGTGGTGTAGGGCTCGTCCTTGGTGTGCAGCGGCAGGTTGTCCCACTGATTCACCGCAAAGTCCACGTCGTCCGCCGGGCGGCCCAGGAAGGGCTCGACCGCCACCAGCTGCGCCGTGGTGCTGCCGGTGCCGATCTCGGTGGCGATGTGGCGCATCCTGATGCGGCCCTCGGGCGTGATCTCGAGCTGTGCGATCGAGGCTTCCGCGCCCGTGCCGAAGTCCTTCTGCACCGCGCCGAAGCCTATGCCGTAGAGCAGGCCGGGGTTGGCCGCCTCGAAGTCGGCCTTGCGCTTGGCGCGCTCGGTCCACATCGGGTCCTTGGCGGCCATCTCGAGGATCTCGCCGATGCGCAGGTGGCCCGAGGGCGACGCGCCCTGGGTGTTCTTCATGCTGCTCTTGAGCACGTTGCGCTGGCGCAGTTCGATGGCGTCCAGGCCGATCTCCTGGGCGATCTCGTCGACCAGCATCTCGGTGTAGGCCATGGACTGCACCGTGCCGTAGCCGCGCATGGAGCCGGCCGTCACGCCGATGGAGGGATGCACCTCGGTCGACAGGTCGCTCTCGGGGAAGTAGTAGATGGACTGCGCCGCCGTCACCGCCACCGTGCCCACCGAGGGGCTGAAGTTGGCCACGCCGCCGCCGTCGCCCACCATGTGGCAGGTCAGCGCGTGGAACTTGCCGTCCTGGTCCACCGAGATCGCGGTCTCCACGTCGAAGGGATGGCGCTTGAGCGCGAACTGGAAATGCTTCCAGCGGTCCAGCGCCAGCCGCACCGGGCGGCCCTGGGCATACAGCGACGCCAGCGCCACGTAGAACGGGAAGGGATGGTGCTCCTTCTGGCCGTAGCCCACGGTGTAGGCGCTGATGTAGTCCAGCTGGTTCAAGGGCAGCCTGCTGTCCTTGAGCATGTGCATCACATGCTCGGCCGTGCCGTAGGGCGCCTGACTCGCCGCCACCATGTGCAGCGTGCCGCTGCCCTGCTCGTACCAAGCCAAGCCGTTCTCCATCTCCATGGCCACGTGCTCGATGGACTGGCTGTAGTACTTGCGGGCGAAGGTGCGCAGGCCTTCCCTGGGCTGCTTCATCTCGGCCTGGATGCGGGCCGACTCGCGCATCAGCGCGCCGAAAGCCGGGTGGTTCTGGTCGGGCCAGTGCACGCCCTTTTCGTCGAGCTGCGGCCAGATGACGGTGTTCTTCATCGGCGAGAACTTGTCCTCGCCATAGGCGTCCTCGCCCTGCACGCGCACATAGCGCGCGGCCACGTAGGGCGCGCGCGGCGGCTGGGCGGCCTCGGCGCCGAAGCGGAAGATGGCATCGTTGAAGCGCAGGCGCTGGTTGGCCACGCGGAACTTCTCGTAGTCGTGCCAAATGGCCACGGCCACCGGGTGGCCCAGCATGGGGGAAAGCTGGCCCTTCTTGACGAAGAACTCGCCGTAAAAGCCGGGATCGGGCATGCGCAGTCCGTCGGCGGCGATGGACTCTGCGTCGATCAGCACATCGGGCTGGTAGTCGCTGCCCAGCACCGACAGGTCCAGGCCTTCGTAGATGCGGTCGGCGCGCGGGATGTGGATGGTCAGCGCATGCGACTGCTTGTCGGGCCAGCCCTGCATGTCCCGGGCGCGCAGGTCGATGGCAAAGACCTTCTGCCCGGTGACCTTGGCCAGACCGTCGCGGCGGTAATTGAGCGTGTTGCCGCTGATCCAGTGGGTTTCCTGGCCCCCGGCGGGCGTGATCAATTCCGCGAGCGCGTCTTTGACCGGGCGCACGCTTGCAATCACGCCCATGGCGGCGGCAGCTTTCAGAAAACTGCGCCGATTCAAGTCCAGTTTGGACACGGTTCCAACTCCTTGCTGCAATGCGCACATGCAACAGCAAGGACTGGCGTGGGCACATCGCTAGATGACTGTGTATTCCCGAGCCTTCAGGCCCCGAGAGTCAAAAAGCAGGTGATAACGGCTGCTGTCACTGTAGGCATGTGCCCGCATTTCCACAACCTCAACCGTCCGCCACGCTTTGGTCTTTTAAAAGACTAAGAGGCGCGGAGTATAGAAACAGTGCTCGGATCTCGGGTGAGCGCTGCATAAATACAAGTTAAATACTCGGAAACTTGTCCTGCATCAATGATTTTCCCGGCGCATTGAGGCATCCACACATCGAGCCGCCACTTCAGCCCCAAGGAACCGCCCTGGGCAAAGCATGGCGGAGCACCACTGTTGCCGAGTTTGGAACGCTGTATTTCAGCGCGCGCCCCTATTCATGCAGCGGCCCGGCATCTACATTCCCACGGTCCTGCCATCGTCCGAAAGAATCCGGACGCAGCGGCTTCACATGGTTCATGGAAAACCGCCATGGTTTGCCTGAACAAGCGAGCAGCTCCAATCCCGTCAATACAAACAAAGAAAATCTCATGGTCGCCACCACATCCCCGCACCTTCGTCGCCTTGCTGCCGCCGCTCTGCTGCTGGCCGCAACTGCAGCACATGCAGACTCCGATCGTTCCCTGGGACTCTATGCAGAGGGCGGCATTGCTCCGCATGGCCAGGGCGACACCTATTCCTTGGCGCTAGGCGTTCTGGTTCCCTGGGCGCCCGTCGAAGCATTGCGCAATGGCCCCTGGTCCTTCCACTGGGATCTGTATGCCAGCGATTGGAATGCCCCCCTGCAAACCGGTGGACGCCGCAACTATGCGCAGATCGGAGGCATCGCGACTTTCCGCTACCGCTTCGGCGCAAGCAGTTCCCCCTGGTTCGCCGAAGCCGGCCTTGGCGGCACGATGATGCATCGCGTGTACCACACCAGCACGCACGATTTCAGCACCGCCTTCCAGTTCACCGAGGTGCTGGGCCTGGGCTACAGCTTCGGCGCACAGCGGGAGCACGAGCTGTCGCTGCGGCTGCAGCATTTTTCCAATGCCGGCATCAAGGAGCCCAACCCCGGCGAAAACTTTGTACGCCTGCGTTACGCCTACCGTTTCTGATACCAGGCGTCCGTTTCATTGCATGGCCTTTTTCGCATCTGCAATGGCTGGGGCGGGAATTCCGGCAGGCCGGCCCACCTGACCACTGCCGGGGCAGTCCGAGCGAGAATGAACGGATGTTTCAGTTCCCGAACACAGGCACGCCTCTCTGAACATGGATATCAATCTCATCAGAAATTTCGTCGAGGTGGTGGATGCCTGCAGCCTCAGCGAGGCGGCGCGGCGCCGTGATGTGACCCGCTCCAAGGTCAGCAAGGAACTGAAGGCGCTCGAGGCCTCGCTCGGCACCCGGCTGCTGCACCGCTCGACCCGCAGCATTGCGCTGACCGAGGCCGGCGAGGTCCTGTACCAGCATGGCCGCAACATCATCGAGCAGGTCGAGGCCGCCCGGGGCTCGATCGACGCACTGCAGCACGAGGTGACGGGAACCGTGCGGCTGAGCATCCCCACCGGACTGGGCGAGCTGTACCTGGCCGAGATGCTGCTCGAGTTCCGCAAGCTCCATCCGCAGGTGCGCATCCGCGTGCTCTTCTCCAACCGGGTGAGCGACCTGATGGGCGCCGAGATCGACATCGCGGTGCGGGTGGCGAGTGCGGTGAACGAGCAGCTGGTGGCCCGGGATCTGGGAGCGGTCGAGACCGCGCTGTATGCGAGCCGCGATTTCGCGCGTGCGCATCGGTTCAGGCAGCCCGCCGACATTCCCCATGGCGTGCTGCTGACGCCACCGGGCGATGGCAAGACCTACACCATCACCGTCAGCAACCATTCGCAGGACATCCAGCTCCACTGCGAGCCCTATGTCACCAGCGAGCATTTCCCCTTCCTCAAGCATTCGATGATGGCGGGCTGCGGCGTGGCCGCACTGCCCCGCTACATGGTCATCGACGAGCTGCGCGCGGGCACGGTGCAGCGAGTGTGCCCGGACTGGCGCGTGTCCGGGCTGGGCGACAGGCTCTACATCATCACGCTGGCCAATCGCCGCCCGCCGCATGCGGTCAAGGTCATGACGGAGTTCCTGCAGGCGCGGCTGCGCAGGTTCGTGGAGTGAGCCGGCCGCCGGCTCACTGCTCCAGCGCGATCCGGTTGTCGGCAATCACCTTGCGCCACATGGCGCTGTCTTCCTTCAGGAAGGCGTCCAGCTCCTGCTGGGTCTGGGGCTTCCTGCCCGCCAGGTACTGGGCGTTGAGCGCCGCGATGAACTCGGGCTTCTGAACGACCGCATCGACGGCTGCCTTGAGCCGGGCGCTGGCCACAGCGGGTGTGCCCGAGGGAACCGCCACGCCGAACCAGGTGGCTGCCTTGAAGCCCGGGAACCCCGATTCGGCGATGGTCGGCGTATCGGGCAGGAAGCTCGAGCGCACCGGAGCGGTCGTGGCGATGGGCACGAGCTTGCCCGCCTTGATCTGCGGCAGCGAGGTGCCCACCACATCGACCATGAGCTGGGTGTCGTTGGACATCAAGGCCGTCAGCGCCGGCGCGCTGCCGTTGAAGGGGATGTGCGTGGCCTCCACGCCCAGACGGCTCTTGATGAGCTCCGTGGTCAGTTGCAGCGGATTGCCCAGGCCTATGGAGCTGTAGTTGAGACGTCCGGCATGGGCCTGGGCATAGGCCTTGAGCTCGGCCACATTCCTGATGCCGGTCTGGCTGTTGGTGACCAGCACCAGCGGCGCCTCGGCCAGGATGTTGGTCAGCGTCAGGTCCTTGGCCGGCTCGTAGCTGAGCTTTTTGTACAGCAGCGGATTCAGCACCATGCTGGCATTGCTGGCCAGCAGCAGCGTGTAGCCGTCCGCCGGTGCGCGGGCCACGGCCGAAGCCGCGATCATGGTATTGGCGCCCGGCTTGTTCTCGACCACCACCGGCTGCTTGATCTCCGCCGACAGGTGGGTGGCCAGCGTGCGCGCCAGCAGGTCGGCCGAGCCGCCCGGCGCATACGGGGCCACCAGCTTCAGCGGCTTGCTGGGATAGTCGGCCTGGGCGGGGGTCTGGGCATTCGCCAGGGATACCAGGCCGGCCAGGGCCAGGCAGAACAGGGTTTTCTTCATGAGGTGTTGTCTCCTTGGGTTTCTTGTCGGGCTGGCTACACCTTGCGCTGCTGCGCGCCCCAGAACTGGTCGCGCAGCCTGCGCTTGGCGATCTTGCCGTTGTCGTCGCGCGGCAGGGTGCGGAACTCCATGCTCCTGGGCACCTTGTAGGCGGCAAGCCGCTGCCGGAGCCAGGCCTTGAGCTCGCCGGCCAGCGCGGGGCCGGCATCGGGCGATTCGACCAGGGCGAGCAGGCTTTCTCCGTACTCCGCGTCGGGAACCCCCAGCACCGCGCAGTCCGAGACCGAGGGATGCTTGAGCAGCTCGTTCTCGATCTCGGCCGGGTAGATGTTGACCCCGCCCGAAATGACCAGGTCGGAGTCCCGGTCGCAGACATAGAGGAAGCCCTCGTCGTCGAGGTAGCCCATGTCGCCCAGCGTCACCAGGCCGTCCCGGTCTATCTTGCGCCGCGCCTCCTCGTTGCCCTGGTAGCTGAAGTCGGCATAAGCCGGCTGGCGCACATAGATCAGCCCGACTTCGCCGGCCGGCAGCGGCGCCCCCTCCCTGTCGAGGATGCGCACCTGGGCGTCGAGCAGCGGCCGGCCCGCGCTGCCGGGATGCGCCAGGGCATCGTGCGCATCGATGAAGGTGACCAGGCCGGCTTCGCTGGAGGCATAGGTCTCGTTGATGACCGGCCCTAGCCATTCGATCATGGCCTTCTTGATGTCGGGCGCGCAGGGCGAGCCCGTGGAGGCGATGAAGCGCAGCGACGACAGGTCGTACCGCTCGCGCACCTCGCGGGGCAGACGCAGCAGGCGCACGTACATGATCGGCACCATATAGGCCGTGTCTATGCGGTGTTCCTGCACCAGCCGCAGAAAGGCTTCCGGGTCGAAGCGCTGCTCCAGCACCACCAGCTCAGACAGCATCAGCGCGTTCTGGAAATACAGGCTGGGCGCGCTGTGGTAGATGGGCGCGGCCAGCAGCGTGCGCGCGCCTTCGCGCAGGCCGTAGGCGGTTTCCACCAGCTGGCGGTTCAGGGCCTGGCGGGCCGGCAGCTCCTCGACCGGCACCGCGAAGCGCACCACTCCCTTGGGCCGCCCCGTGGTGCCCGAGGTATAGGCCATGTGCCCGCGCGGCGACACGAACGGGCCGTCATAGGGCTGCTGCCGTGCCAGCCAGCGCTCGTAATCCAGCTCCTCGCTGCCGGCACCGACGACCAGACGCGGAATGGTTGCGTCCAGCGGCTGCTGCAGTCCGTCCAGCAGGGACTGGCTGGTGATCAGCGCCTTGGCGCCGCTGTCGCGGAGGATGAAATTGATCTCGGGCGCGGTGAAGTGCCAGTTCAAGGGACAGTAGCTCATGCCGCCTATGCGGCAGGCATGCACCACGTCGGCATATTCGAGGCCGTTGCGCAGGTGCACGGCCACCACATCGCCGGCCTGCAGGCCCATGGCGCGCAGGCCCTGGGCCAGGCGGCTGCCGCGGCTGTGCTGCTGCCGCGCGTTGGTCTCGGTGCCCTGGAATAGCAGGGCGGAAAGGGGTTGCGGCGCCTGCATCATGCCGCCCTCCCCGGCTGGTTGGCGCTGATGGCCTGCTGCTTGGCCCGGGCCCAGTCCTCGTCGCCCCAGCGCTGGTATTCGGTGAAGTAAGCGCCGTTGGCCAGCGCATCGCCGCCATCAAGCGTGATGGTCTGCCCGTTCAGCCAGCCGTTGCCCGGCGCCAGGATGAAGGCGGCCAGGTTGCCGATATCCTCGCCCGTGCCCAGGCGCCGCATGGGGTTGTCGGCCTGGCGCCGCGCGGCCGAATCCTCGTTGCCCTGGATGCCGGGCCGCAGCCGGCTGCTCGCGCCCTGGGTGGGAATGACGCCCGGCGCAATCGCATTGCAGCGGATGCCCTTGGGGCCCCATTCCACGGCCAGGGACTTGGTCATCGCGTCCAGCCCGGCCTTGGACATGGCCGAGGGCACGACGAAGGGCGCGCCCGTGTCCACCCAGGTCACCACGATGGACAGCACCGCGCCCGGCAGCCGCTGCGCGATCCACTGCCTGCCCACGGCCTGCGTGACATAGAACGTGCCGCGGAACACGATGTCGGAGATGGCATGGAAGCCGTTGACGCTGAGGTCCTCGGTGCGGCTGACGAAGTTGCCCGCCGCATTGTTGACCAGGGCCGTCAGCGGGCCGTGGTTCTGCCAGAGATCTTCAATGGTTTGCTGCACGGCCTCGGGCGAGCGGATGTCCAGCGCATGCGCGAACGCGGCCGCGCCGAAATCGGCCTTCAGCTGCGCGGCCGCGGCTTCGACCACGTCGAGCCGGCGGCCGCACAGATGGATTTCCGCGCCCAGCGAGGCCAGCTTTCGCGCCATGGCCAGCCCGAGGCCGGTGCCTCCGCCCGTGATGAGAATGCGCTGGCCGGCATACAAGTCCGGTTGGAACATGCCTGTCTCCTTGTTGGTACAGGCACACTGTAAAGACCGAACTGTTTCTCAGAAAGCCACGTCTTGGACGCAGCTTGTTTCCTCCATGGCTACAAAGCACTAGCCAGGGTCGCTGTCTCGTGCTTACAGACATGGAATCTGCTTGGCACGGGCAAAACAAAAGCCCTCTTGAATCAAGGATTCAAGAGGGCTTGGTATCTGGTGGGTGATACATGGATCGAACATGTGACCCCTGCCGTGTGAAGGCAGTGCTCTACCGCTGAGCTAATCACCCGCATGTCTTGGCGACAAGACCGCGATTATGTCACAGATTGGCAGCTTCGCCTTCGAACTTGCGCCATGCGGTTTTGCCGCCGCTGGATTTGTCCATTTGCACGAGCACATCTTCATGGGCTTCCAGCTCCTGCGCATTGGCGCGCACGATCTGCAGTTTGAAGCTACTCAAGTCCACCACCGGCACGACAGGCCCGCCCGCATCGCTTTCGGCCGGCTCATCGACCATGAGCAAGGCATCCTGGCCGCGCGTGAGGTTGATGTAGACATCGGCCAGCAGCTCGGCATCCAGCAAGGCGCCGTGCAGGGTACGGCCGGAATTGTCCACCCCCAGGCGGTCGCACAGCGAATCGAGCGAATTGCGCTTGCCCGGATACAGCTCCTTGGCCATGACCAGGGTGTCGATCACGCCGGACACGCATTCCTTGAGCGGCGGGCGCCGGGCCAGCTTGAGCTCGTTGTTCAGAAAGCCCAGGTCGAACGGCGCATTGTGGATGATGAGTTCCGCACCTTGCAGATAGGCCCAGATCTCGTCGATCTTCTCCTCGAAGCGCGGCTTGTCCTTCAGGAACTCGGTGGTGATGCCGTGCACCCGCAAGGCGTCAGGATGGCTGTCGCGGCCTGCGTTGAAGTACAGGTGCAGATTGTTGCCGGTGAGCTTGCGGTTGACCAGTTCCACACAGCCCAGCTCGATCAGGCGATCGCCGTCGGCCGCCGACAGGCCCGTGGTTTCCGTATCCAGAACGATTTGGCGCGACATTCAATTTTTCTCCATTACCTACGGCGCTAAGCCAAATTTGCCCAAAACTGGCACTGGCCCGTCTCAGAACTGCCAAGCAAGGGCCGCCCCGCAGCGATGGCAGTGTCCCCCTCCCGATGCAACGCATCGAGAGAGGGGGAAGCGGCGCAGCCGCTCAGGGGGTGTCAATGATTCTCTTTCGCGTGATTGATGGAGTACTTGGGGATCTCCACCGTCAGATTTTCCCGCGCAAGAATGGCCTGGCATGACAGGCGCGACTGGGGCTGCAGGCCCCAGGCACGGTCGAGCAGATCCTCTTCTTCCTCCTCGGCTTCGTTGAGCGAGTTGAAGCCTTCCTTGACGATCACATGGCAGGTCGTGCAGGCACAGCTCATGTCGCAGGCGTGCTCGATGTTGATGCCATTGTCCAGCAGGGCTTCGCAGACCGAGGTGCCGGCTGGGGCTTCGATCTCGGCACCATTGGGACAGTATTCAGCGTGGGGAAGAATTTTGATGATGGGCATTGCTTGCTACTCGATTTGTATCAGTTAACCAGGGCTGAGGGCACCGTTCGCACTCCGAAACCGGCACTGCGCAATGTGCGCAGTGGCCGGCAAGGGCCGCCGTCCCGCGCGGGGCAGGACGCGCAGCTTCGCGGTCATATGGACTGCACGTTCTTGCCGGCCAGGGCCCGCTGGATGCCGCGGTTCATGCGTTCCGCCGCAAAGGCCTCCGTTCCCTTGGCCAGGGCCTGCGTGGCATTGTCGATGGCGGTGGCATCGTCGCTCGTCTGGATGGCGCGCAAGGCGTCCATCAAGTCGTCGATGGCCTGGCGCTGTTCGGCACTCAGCACGTCGCCGTCGGCTTCCAGCGCGCTCCGGGTGGCCAGCAGCATGCGGTCGGCCTCCACGCGCGCCTCGACCAGGGCACGGGCGCGCATGTCTTCCTGGGCCGTGGCAAAGCCGTCCTGCAGCATGCGGGCGATCTCGTCGTCCGACAGGCCGTAGGATGGCTTGACGTTGATGTGCGCTTCCACGCCGCTGGTCTGTTCCTTGGCGCTGACCGACAGCAGGCCGTCGGCATCGACGGTGAAGGTCACGCGGATGCGCGCGGCACCGGCCGCCATGGGCGGAATGCCGCGCAGCTCGAAGCGCGCCAGACTGCGGCAGTCCTGCACCAGGTCGCGCTCGCCCTGCACCACGTGGATGGCCAGCGCCGTCTGGCCGTCCTTGTAGGTGGTGAAATCCTGCGCCCGTGCCGTGGGGATGGTCTCGTTGCGAGAGATGATGCGCTCCGCCAGGCCGCCCATGGTCTCCACGCCCAGCGACAGCGGAATCACGTCCAGCAGCAGCAAATCGCCGGCCGCATTGTTGCCGGCCAGCTGGTTGGCCTGGATGGCGGCGCCCAGCGCCACCACCTCGTCGGGGTTGAGATTGGTCAGCGGCTCGCGGCCGAAGAAATCGGCCACCGCCTGGCGCACCTGGGGCATGCGCGTGGAGCCCCCCACCATGACCACGCCCTTGACCTCGTCGCGGGCCAGTCCGGCATCTTTCAATGCACGGCGCACGGCGGCCAGGCTTTTATCGGTTAAGTGAGCAGTAGCCGCGCTGAAATCCTCACGTTTGACATCAAAGGATACCGAACCCGTGGATAGATCTGCGGTGAATGCTACGATTTCCGAATCGGTCAGCGCCTGCTTGCAGCTGCGTGCCGCAAGGCGCCAGACCGCCTTGTCCGCGGCGGTCTGCGGCTCTATGCCCAGCTGCTCGGCCACCCACTGGCCCAGCGCATCGTCGTAGTCGTCGCCCCCCAGGGCCGAATCGCCGCCCGTGGCAATGACTTCGAACACGCCCTGGGACAGGCGCAGCACGGAGATGTCGAAAGTGCCGCCGCCCAGGTCGTACACGGCATAGACGCCTTCGGAGGCATTGTCCAAGCCGTAGGCAATGGCCGCCGCCGTGGGCTCGTTGATCAGGCGCAGCAGATTGATGCCGGCCAGCTTGGCCGCGTCCTTGGTGGCTTGGCGCTGGGCATCGTCGAAATAGGCGGGCACGGTGATGACGGCGCCGTACAGCTCGTCATCGAAAGTGTCCTCGGCGCGAAAGCGCAAGGTGGCCAGGATTTCCGCGCTGACTTCCACCGGCGTCTTCACGCCGTCCACGGTTTCGATGGCGACCACGCCGCGGGCCTGGCTGTCTGCCGCAAACTGGTAGGAGAGTTTTTGCGGCGCCTCGATATCGGACAGGCTGCGGCCCATGAAGCGCTTGGCCGAGCTGATGGTGTTGGCCGCATCGCCGGCCTGGTTGAGCCTGGCTTCGAAGCCGATCTGGCGGCGGCCGCCCGGCAGATAGCGCACCACGGAAGGCAGCAGCACGCGGCCTTCGTCATCGGGCAGGCATTCGGCCACGCCGTTGCGCACGGCGGCCACCAGGGAATGGGTCGTGCCCAGGTCGATGCCCACCGCAATGCGCCGCTGGTGCGGATCGGGGGATTGGCCGGGCTCGGAAATCTGCAAAAGCGCCATGGAAATTCTTTTTTTGGAAGAGACGGGCCGGCGGGGCTGGCCCTTTCAGAATCAGTTCAGGATCAAGGCACCTCGATGCACTGGCATGGAGGCGCTGCCGAGGCTTATTGTCCCAGCTGATCGCGGCGGCGCTCTATGTCCTGCGCAAATCGCGCAACAAACATGAGGGCTCTCACCTGCTGCACGGCAGCGGCGGCATCGTGCGCCTCGTCCAGCAAGCGGCCGCACTCGGCCAGCATGCCCTGCTTTGCCTGCAGCATGGCGTCGTCCAGCGCATCCAGCTCCTTTTGCGTGCTCGCCTCTTCCAGCGCCTCGCGCCATTCCATCTGCTGCATCAGAAAGCTGGCGGGCATGGCCGTGTTGTCCTCGGCCCTCACCGGTGCGCCGTTCAATTCGCACAGATAGGCCGCGCGCTTGAGCGGGTCCTTGAGGCGCTGGTAGGCCTCGTTGATACGTACCGACCATTGCATGGCCACACGCTGCGCTGCGGCGCCCTGGGCCGCAAAGCGGTCGGGATGCGCCTCCCGCTGCAGCTCTTTCCATCGGGCATCGATCTGGCTGCGCTCCTGGGCAAACTGGCGCGGCAGCGCGAACAATTCAAAGTCGTCGGATTGCAGATTCATGGCATTAAAAAGTGGCTCCCCACGCTTCCCGCTGCGCGTGGTCGCTGCCCCTTCGAGAGGGGGTGTTTTTCATCTTGGGGCGGCCCGGCGATAAAAAACCGCCTGCAGCAGGGCTGCGGCGGTGATGGTTGCCAGGCATCGGCACGGAGGGCGCGATGCACGTCAGAGACGCCGAGCAAGAGCCGCCCTGCGGCGGCTCAGCGAACTAAATCCTGAAGCTTTCGCCGCAGCCGCAGCGGTCGCGCTCGTTGGGGTTGTGGAACTTGAAGCCTTCGTTCAGGCCTTCGCGCACGAAGTCCAGCTCCGTGCCGTCGATATAGGCCAGGCTCTTGGGATCCACCAGCACCTTGATGCCGTGCTCCTCGAACACCACATCGTCGGGCTGGGCCTCGTCCACATACTCCAGCTTGTAGGCAAGGCCCGAGCAGCCCGTGGTCTTGACCCCCAGGCGCACGCCTATGCCCTTGCCGCGGCGCGACAGATAGCGGCTCACATGACGGGCAGCCGCCTCAGTCATCGAGATGGCCATTGCTTACGCTTCCGCAGGTGTGCGCTTGGCACGGTAATCGTTCACTGCAGCCTTGATGGCGTCTTCGGCCAGGATGGAGCAGTGCACCTTCACGGGCGGCAGGGCCAGCTCTTCGGCGATCTGGCTGTTCTTCAGGGCTGCGGCCTCGTCCAGGGTCTTGCCCTTGACCCACTCGGTCACGAGCGAGGAAGAAGCAATGGCCGAACCGCAGCCATAGGTCTTGAAGCGCGCATCCTCGATCACGCCGGTTGCCGGGTTGACCTTGATCTGCAGCTTCATCACGTCGCCGCAGGCCGGCGCGCCCACCATGCCCGTGCCCACGGACTCGTCGTTCTTGTCGAACGAGCCCACGTTGCGGGGGTTTTCATAGTGGTCAACAACTTTGTCGGAGTAAGCCATGGTGTCTACCTCTTAACTTTCTGATCTGTACTTAGTGTGCAGCCCATTGAATAGTGCTGAGGTCGATGCCGTCTTTGTACATCTCCCACAGGGGGCTCAGTTCACGCAGCTTCGCCACGTTGGTGCGGATGGCTGCGATCGCGGTGTCGATTTCTTCTTCGGTGGTGAAGCGGCCGATGGTCATGCGCAGGCTGCTGTGGGCCAGTTCGTCGCTGCGTCCCAGGGCACGCAGCACATAGCTGGGCTCCAGGCTGGCCGAGGTGCAGGCCGAACCCGAGGAAACGGCCAGGCCCTTGATGCCCATGATCAGCGACTCGCCTTCCACGAAGTTGAAGCTCATGTTCAGGTTGTGGGGCACGCGGTGCTCCAGGTCGCCGTTGACGAAGACCTGCTCCATGTCCTTGAGGCCGTCGAGCAGGCGCTTTTGCAGGCGCGCTGCATGCTCCAGGTCCTTGGCCATTTCTTCCTTGGCGATGCGGTAGGCCTCGCCCATGCCCACGATTTGGTGCGTGGGCAGCGTGCCCGAACGCATGCCGCGCTCATGGCCGCCGCCGTGCATCTGTGCTTCCAGGCGCACGCGGGGCTTGCGGCGCACATACAGGGCACCGATACCCTTGGGGCCATAGGTCTTGTGCGAGGCCAGGCTCATCAGGTCGATGGGCATGGTCTGCATGTCCAGCGGCATCTTGCCCGTGGCCTGGGCTGCATCCACATGGAAGATGATGCCTTTTTCGCGGCAGATGGAGCCGATGGTGTTGAGGTCCTGGATGACGCCGATCTCGTTGTTCACGGCCATCACGCTCACCAGAATGGTGTCGGGGCGGATCGCGGCCTTGAAGATGTCCAGATCCAGCAGGCCGTCTTCCTTGACGTCGAGATAGGTCACCTCGAAGCCCTGGCGCTCCAGCTCGCGCATGGTGTCCAGCACGGCCTTGTGCTCGGTCTTCACGGTGATCAGGTGCTTGCCCTTGCCCTGGTAGAAATGGGCTGCCCCCTTGATGGCGAGGTTGTCGGATTCGGTGGCACCGCTGGTCCAGACGATTTCGCGCGGATCGGCGCCGATCAGGTCGGCCACCTGCTGGCGCGCCTTCTCGATCGCCTCCTCTGCTTCCCAGCCCCAGGCATGGCTGCGCGAGGCCGCATTCCCGAAGTGCTCGCGCAGCCACGGAATCATGGCGTCGACCACACGAGGGTCCACGGGCGTCGTGGCGCCATAGTCGAGATAAATGGGGAAGTGCGGGGTCATGTCCATGACTGGCTCAATCTAGTTTTCGGCTGACAAATCGTGAGGATCGACGGGCTGTTGCCCATCCGGGCAGGACGATATGCCGCACAGCCATGCATATCGCGCTGTCCTGTACTTGTTGGAAAGGCTGCCTTCAGAGGCAGCCGCGAGCCCATGGCTCGGGCCGGCCCCGGATCAGGACTTGGCGAACGCGTTGCCCAGCGCAAACACCGAGTTCGGTGCGTTCACGCGGATGGGCTTGACCACGGGCGCCGTGGAAATCGCGCGACGCACCACGGGCTTGTCCTCGATCTGGATGCCCTTGGCCAGTTGCTCGTCCACCAGCTTCTGCAGGGTCACGGAGTCCAGAAACTCGACCATGCGCTGGTTCAGCGCGGCCCACAGCTCGTGCGTCATGCAGCGGCCGGCCTCGCCCAGGCAGTTTTCCTTGCCGCCGCACTGCGTGGCGTCGATGGGCTCGTCCACGGAGACGATGATGTCTGCCACGGTGATGTCGGCCGCCTTGCGCGCCAGGGTGTAGCCGCCACCGGGGCCACGGGTGGATTCCACCAGCTCATGGCGACGCAGCTTGCCGAACAGCTGTTCCAGATAGGACAGCGAAATTTGCTGACGCTGGCTGATTGCGGCCAGCGTGACAGGGCCATTGTTCTGGCGCAGGGCCAAGTCAATCATGGCGGTGACCGCAAAACGGCCTTTGGTTGTGAGACGCATTACGAGCTCCTTGTCAGGATTGTTCGTTACAGAAACGCTTGCTTGGCTACTGTTTCCAAGTCGAGCACAGTCTCCGCCCTTACTCCGTCCTGTAATTAGGTTCAGAGCCCTTCGTGAGGGGTTCTTTTTGTTGAGTGTTTAGCAGGAGTATAGCACATTCCCCATTAATTTGGTCGGGTAACCGTTCGCAACTTTTAAAAAAGAGTCACTATGCGAGCTGGACCCTGCCTGCACAGGCCCACGATCAGGGGGCCGCGCCGAACAGCTGCTCCTTGAGGTGCGCCAGCTGATCGCGGATACGCGCCGCCTGCTCGAACTCCAGCGCGCGCGCATGCTCCAGCATCTGCTTTTCCAGGCGCTTGATTTCCCGGGCCACATCCTTTTCCGACATGTCTTCCACGCGGGCACGCTGCAGGGCCTGGGCCTCGATGCGCTCGGCCTCCTTGCTGCTTTTCTCGCTGTAGACCCCATCAATCAGGTCTTTCACCTTCTTGACAATCTGCTTGGGAACAATGCCGTTGGCTTCGTTGAACGCCACCTGCTTGGCACGCCGCCGCTCGGTCTCCCCGATGGCCTTCTTCATCGAGTCCGTGATGCGGTCCGCATAGAGAATGGCCTTGCCGTTGATATTGCGCGCCGCGCGGCCTATGGTCTGGATCAGGCTGCGCTCGGCGCGCAGAAAGCCTTCCTTGTCGGCGTCGAGGATGGCCACCAGCGACACTTCCGGAATATCCAGGCCTTCGCGCAGCAGGTTGATGCCCACCAGCACGTCGAAAGCGCCCAGGCGCAGGTCGCGGATGATTTCCACGCGCTCCACCGTGTCCACGTCGGAGTGCAGATAGCGCACCTTGACGCCGTTGTCGGTCAGGTACTCGGTCAGCTGCTCGGCCATGCGCTTGGTCAGCGTGGTGATGAGCACGCGTTCTTCCTTTTCCACGCGCTGGCGGATTTCCTGCAGCACGTCGTCGACCTGGTGGATGGCAGGCCGCACTTCGATCTCGGGGTCCACCAGACCCGTGGGCCGCACCACCTGGTCGACCACCTTGCCCGAATGCGTCTTCTCGTAGTCCGCCGGCGTGGCCGACACAAAGATCACCTGGCGCATGCGCTGCTCGAATTCCTCGAACTTCAGCGGCCGGTTGTCCAGCGCCGAAGGCAGGCGAAAGCCATATTCGACCAGCGTGGTCTTGCGCGAGCGGTCGCCGCTGTACATGGCGTTGAGCTGGCCGATCATCTGGTGGCTCTCGTCCAGGAACATGATGGCATCGCGCGGCAGGTAGTCCGTCAGCGTGCTCGGCGGCTCGCCGGGCGCCGAGCCCGAGAGATGGCGCGTGTAGTTCTCGATGCCCTTGCAGTGCCCGACTTCGGTCAGCATTTCCAGATCGAAGCGTGTGCGCTGTTCCAGGCGCTGTGCCTCCACCAGCTTGCCCATGCCCACCAGCTGCTTGAGCCGTTCGTCGAGTTCGAGCTTGATGGTTTCCACGGCGGCCAGCACCTTGTCGCGCGGCGTCACATAGTGGCTGCTCGGGTAGACGGTGAAGCGCGGAATGTTCTGACGCACCCGGCCCGTGAGCGGATCGAACAGCTGCAGGCTCTCCACCTCGTCGTCGAACAGCTCGATGCGCACGGCCAGTTCCGAGTGCTCGGCAGGGAACACGTCGATGGTGTCGCCGCGCACGCGGAAGGTGCCGCGCCCGAAATCCGTATCGTTGCGCTGGTATTGCATGCGGATCAGCTGCGCGATCACGTCGCGCTGGTTCAGACGGTCGCCCGCGCGCAGCGTCATGATCATGCGGTGGTAGCTCTCGGGCTCGCCGATGCCGTAGATGGCCGAGACCGTGGCCACGATGACCACATCGCGCCGCTCCATCAGGCTCTTGGTGCACGACAGGCGCATCTGCTCGATGTGCTCGTTGATGGCGCTGTCCTTCTCGATGAACAGGTCGCGCTGGGGCACATAGGCTTCGGGCTGGTAATAGTCGTAGTAGCTGACGAAGTACTCGACCGCGTTTTTCGGGAAAAACTCCCTGAACTCCGAGTACAGCTGTGCGGCCAGGGTCTTGTTCGGCGCGAACACGATGGCCGGCCGCCCCAGTCGGGCGATCACGTTGGCCATGGTGAAGGTCTTGCCCGAGCCCGTCACGCCCAGAAGCGTCTGGAATGACTCTCCATCCTCTATGCCTTCCACCAATTGCGCGATGGCTGCGGGCTGGTCGCCGGCCGGCGGATAAGGCTGGAACAGCTCGAAAGGCGAATCCGGAAATTGCACGAAGCGGCCTTGCGGCGCAGCAGTCATATCTTGTTCTTGCATGATGTCATGTCCATGGCGCATAGGTTGGCGCGGAGTAGAATGGCAGACCAACCCTCAAGCCTAACTCAGTCACTGGCGCAGTAGTTGGGGGTGACCTGACTTATTTCCATCCCTCAAGGATTTTTCATGTCTCTGTTTACCGCCGTCGAAATGGCCCCCCGCGACCCCATCCTGGGTCTGAACGAGCAATTCGCTGCCGATACCAACCCCAACAAAGTCAACCTGGGCGTGGGCGTGTACTTCGACGACAACGGCAAGCTGCCTCTGCTGCAATGCGTGCAAGCCGCAGAAAAAGCCATGATGGACAAGCCCACGGCCCGCGGCTACCTGCCCATCGACGGCATTGCCGCCTATGACAACGGCGTCAAGGCCCTGGTGTTCGGCGCGGAATCCGACGTGGTCCAGTCCGGCCGCGTGGCCACGGTACAGGCCATCGGCGGCACGGGCGGCCTGAAGATCGGCGCCGACTTCATCAAGAAGCTCAACCCCAGCGCCAAGGTGCTGATCTCCGACCCCAGCTGGGAAAACCACCGCGCCATCTTCACCAACGCGGGTTTTGAAGTCGGCTCCTACCGCTACTACGACGCCGCCACGCGCTCGGTCAACTTCGAGGGCATGCTGGCCGACCTGAACGCGGCCGCTGCCGGCACCGTCGTGGTGCTGCACGCCTGCTGCCACAATCCCACCGGCTACGACATCACTCCCGCCCAGTGGGACCAGGTGGTTGCAGTGGTCAAGGCGAGGAACCTGATCCCCTTCCTGGACATGGCCTATCAGGGCTTCGGCCACGGCATCGCCGAGGACGGCGTGGCCATCGGCAAGTTCGTGGCTTCGGGCATGAACATCTTCGTGTCGACCTCGTTCTCCAAGAGCTTCAGCCTGTACGGCGAGCGCGTGGGCGCCCTGTCCGTGGTCTGCAACGACAAGGAAGAAGCGGCGCGCGTGCTGAGCCAGCTCAAGATCGTCATCCGCACCAACTACTCCAACCCGCCCACCCATGGTGGCGCCGTGGTGGCCGCCGTGCTGGGCAACCCCGAGCTGCGCGCCCTGTGGGAAAAGGAACTGGGCGAGATGCGCGTGCGCATCAAGGAAATGCGCCAGAAGCTGGTGGACGGCCTGAAGGCCGCCGGCGTGAAGCAGGACATGAGCTTCATCACCAGCCAGATCGGCATGTTCAGCTACTCCGGCCTGTCCAAGGACCAGATGGTGCGCCTGCGCACCGAGTTCGGCGTGTACGGCACCGACACCGGCCGCATGTGCGTGGCCGCGCTCAACAGCAAGAACATCGACTACGTCTGCCAGTCCATCGCCAAGGTCATCTGAGGCGAGATCCATGGACATGGGCCTTGCACCATGTCCCTGCAAAAAGACCAACGGATTGAAAGTCCGTTGGTCTTTTTTTATCTGCGCTTCTCTATTGATAGCTGCCTGCGCCCGTTTTCAATAGATTTCGACAATAAACCATTTCAAATTACTTGAATGGGGCGCGCAAACAGCTATCGAAACCAAAGCAAACCGTCAGCCCGACATGCCCCAGGCGGCAGAGCGCATGGAAAGCGAGCCGTACTGGAACCCATGGTTGAACACACGCGGCGCCTCATCCTCGTGCACTGCGCCAGCCGCATACAGCAGCGGCAGGTAGTGGTCATGCGTGGGATGGGACAGGCGTGCCTGCGGGCCCCAGTCCAGGAAGTTGGCCAGATCCGCCAGATTGCCGCCGTCCCAGCGCTGCTGCACCTCGGCGTCGAACTGCTGCGCCCAGTCGTAGGCCTGGTGGCTGGACTCCAGGTCGCGGCGGATCGCACGCAGGTTGTGCACCACGTTGCCGCTGCCGACAATCAGCACGCCGCGCTCGCGCAATGCCCGCAATTGCCGGCCCAGCTCGAAATGCCGCCGCGGCGCCAGTGCATAAGGCATGCTCAGCTGGATCACGGGAATGTCGGCCTCGGGGAACATGGGCTTGAGCACCGACCAGCTGCCGTGGTCCAGCCCCCAATGCTCGTCCAGCCGCAGCGTGCTGCCGTCCGCCGGTGCATGCAGCTCGGCCGCCAACGCCTTCGCCACGGCCGGCGCGCCCGGCGCCGGATATTGCTGGGCAAACAGCTCCTGCGGAAAACCGCCGAAATCATGGATGGTGCGCGGCCGGGCCATGCCCGTCAGCGTCCAGTCGGATTCCGTGAGCCAGTGCGCCGAAATGCACAGAATCAGCTGCGGACGCATTCCCTTGGCCAGCAGCTCCCGCCCCAGCGCCTGCCAGCTGTCGCGCCAGGCATTGTCTTCAATCGCATTCATAGGACTGCCATGGCCCAGGAACAGCACGGGCATGCGCGGCGAGGGCTGCAGGCGCTCCAGCAGGGAGTGCGGCAAAGGAGAGGAAGAAGCTGAAGTCATGGAATAAGCCAATAAAGCCCCGGAAGCGGCCAGCACGCCGGCCGCCCCCGCAAGCACAACACGTCGGCGCATAGTATGGGTGGATGAATATTTTCGGCCGAACTGCAAGAACCGCGGCACTGCCAGATTGAGAGGGAACCACTCGATGGACAGCCTGGCCGGCGGTAAAGTTCCTCCAGCAGCCTTCTTCGGCAATCTCCCGCTTCCTCGACCATGACCCAGTACGACCGGCCCGCCTCAACCCTGCCTCCCTACTCCTCTCTTCAGCCGCTGGAGGGCGTGCGCATTCTCAGTCTGGCCCTCAACCTGCCGGGACCTGCGGCCCTGTGGCGCTGCGCCGGCATGGGCGCCCAGTGCCGCAAGATCGAGCCCCGGGCAGCCGACAGGCACGATGGCCTTCCGGAGCGTACGGCCGATCCCATGGAACGCTACAGCGCCCAGGCTTATGACGCCATGCATCATGGTATCGACGTGCTGCAAATGGATCTTAAAAGCGAAACAGGACAGCAGCAGCTCCATGAAGTGCTGGCTGGAACCGATGTCCTGCTGACCTCGTTTCGCCCTGGCGCACTGGCCAAGCTGGGCCTGGCCTGGGAGCGGCTGCAGGCGTTGCATCCACACCTTTCCATGGTGCGCATACTGGGCAGCACAGGCCCCGATGCCGATATACCCGGCCACGACCTGACCTACCAGGCCGAAGCGGGGCTGGTGCAGTCGCTGCAGATGCCGCCCAGCCTGTTTGCCGACATGGCCGGCGCCCTCATGGCCAGCGAGGCCGTGCTGCAATGCGTGCTGGCCAGCCGCCGCAGCGGGCATGGCCTCCTGCATGAGGTGGGCCTGGCCCAGGCGGCCCACTGGCTGGCCCTGCCGTGGCAATGGGGGCTGACACAGCCGCACGGAGACGTGGGTGGAGCCCATGCGGGCTATCGCATCTATCCCTGCGCGGACGGCATCATCGCGGTGGCCGCGCTGGAGCCCCATTTTGCCCAGCGCCTTTGCGCAGCGGCGGGGATGGGCGAAGCGGCCGTCGACATGCGCAGCCCCGCGACCCATGAAGCCATCGCAGGCTTCATGCGCATCCATAGCTGCCAGCAATTGCAGGCCCTGGCTGAACAACACGACATACCGATGCACCCTCTTGCCCAATGAAATGTGGAATCCATCGCGCGGATTCGATTGAATAATCGAATAAGACAGGCACCACTGATTAATTCGCATACCAACCAATAATATTTTTTGCCGCAGTGCAAGAAAGCATTGGGAAATACGGCAAGGCCACGGACGATTATGGAAGGGATAACTGCCTCAAGCCCATGGACTTTGCCAATGGCTGATATCTCCCTCGTTTTCAAAACATATTTTCCGTCTGCACATAACATTTTGGGTGTATGCGCCTACAAGACTTGCTCCGCAATTCGAGTACATTTCTTTACACCCAAAACCGCTTAACTGTTCAGTGCTCCGCTCGCAGCCTTGTGCTGCTCCCGGGAAATGACGCTCTTCTGAACATATGCATGCCACGACAAGCAGCCACCGCATCTCACTGCATGTTTTGCAGCGAATATGGCCGCTTGCATTGCTTGTGGTGGTGCTCATGCTATCGACCAGCACCAGCATTTATCTGCTCTCCACCGTTCGTGCATTCGCGGTGGGCGAGAGCCTGTGGTCCAAGGCCCAAAAGGACGCGATCTACCATTTGTCCCGCTATATCGACAGCGCCGATCCTGACGACTGGAACGAATATCGCGCAGCCATGCGCGTACCGCAGGGCGATACCATGGCCCGCATTGCACTGGAAAGCCGGCCGGAGCAATTGGAGATAGCGCGCCAGGGCCTGCTGATGGGCCAGAACCATCCGGACGATATCAATGCCCTGATCTGGCTGCTGCGCAGCTTCCAGCACTTCGACCTGGTGCAAAAACCGGTCAGCTACTGGAGATTGGGCGACCAATACCTGGAGCAGCTCGATGCACTGGCCCAGGAGATCCAGGCCAGCCATGAACTGGGACCTGCCAGACCCGAGAGCATCAAGGCCTGGAAGCAGGAGATCGAATCCATAGACCAGGGCGTCACGCCTGCCTCCAGGGCATTCAGCGAGTCCCTGGGCCGGAGTTCGCGCTCCCTGGTGCTGCTGCTGCTGTGCCTCAACGGCCTGCTGGCTGCGACGCTGATCGGCCTGTGGTGCTGGAACACGCTGCGCCTGATGCGCCAGAAGCAGCAGGTCCAGTGGGTGCTGCAGGCAGAGCAGGACCGGGCCGAAGTGACCCTGGCGGCGCTGGCCGATGCCGTGATCACCATCGACGGCAATGGCCGGATCAACTACCTCAACCCCGTGGCCATGGGCCTGCTGGGCGTGGACAAGGCCGACATTCTCGGCCGCCCCCTCCCGCAGGCGCTGCAGTTCCATACGCTCGATGAAGGCTTCAAGAGCGAGCATCTGCTCAAGCTGCTGCAAAAAGGCGAGACCACCATGCGCGATGGGCAGACCCGCTGGCTGCGCCGCGGCAACCATGACATGCAGCCGGTCAAGGTCATGGGTTCCAGCATCGTGCATGAGGGCGAAGTGACCGGTGCGGTCATCGTGCTCCACGATGTCTCGCGCGAACAGAAATACATGGAACAGCTGTCGTGGAATTCCCGCCATGACACGCTGACCGGACTGGAGAACCGTGGGGAATTCGAACGCCACTTGCAGCAGCTGCTGAACCAGGGCCTGCATCAGCTCAAGGCCTGCACCCTGCTCTATATCGACCTGGACCAGTTCAAGCTGGTCAATGAAACCTGCAGCCATGCCGCCGGCGACGAGATACTCAGTGCCGTCGCGCGGCTGCTGCAGCACAATGTGCGCGGCTCCGATGAACTCGCGCGCCTGGGAGGCGATGAGTTCGGCGTGCTGCTGATCAACTGCCCTCCCCATGTGGCGCAGGCCATTGCGGAAAAGCTGCGCCTGGCCGCGCAGGCCCTGCAGGTGCAATGGGGCGACAAGGTGCTGCGCACCGGCTTCAGCATCGGCATGGTGCATATCACGAGCGAAGCCCGCAGTGCGGCCGATCTGCTGCGCATGGCCGATGTGACCTGCTACAAGGCCAAGGAACGCGGGCGCAACAGGATCTACGCCTACTCCCCGGAAGACCATGCCTACAGCCGCCATGTCAGCGAAATGGAGTGGGTGACGCGCATCCACGAGGCGATCGATGCCGATCGCTTCTGCCTCTATGCACAGAGCATCGCTCCGCTGCAAAGCGGCCACGCAACCGGCATGCACTTCGAGGTCCTGCTGCGTCTGCGTGACGAACAGGGCCAGCTCATCGGCCCAGGCGCCTTCATCCCTGCGGCGGAACGCTACGGCATCATGCCCAAGCTGGACCGCTGGGTCATCACCAGGACTTTCCAGACCCTGGCCCGGCGCCCTGCGCATTCGTGCGCCGTGGACACCTGTGCCATCAATCTGTCCGGCCCCAGCCTGGACGACGAGGATCTGCAGGAATTCCTGCAGACCCAGATACGCCTATATGGCATTGCGCCCCAGATGCTGTGCTTCGAGATCACCGAAACCAGCGCCATTGCCAATCTCTCCAACGCCACGCGACTGATCCAGTCCATGCGCGCCCTGGGCTGCCGTTTTGCCCTGGATGACTTTGGCGTCGGCATGTCGTCGCTGACCTATCTCAAGCAGCTGCCCGTAGATCACCTGAAGATCGACGGCGGATTCGTGCACGACATGCTCAAGGACCCCAGCAGCCATGCGATGGTGGAGATGATCAACCGCATCGCCCATATCCTGGGCAAGCAGACCGTGGCCGAGTTCGTGGAGAGCCGGGAGATTGCGCTCGCGCTCAGGGACATAGGCGTGGATTACGGCCAGGGCTATGCGATTGCACGCCCTGTGCCGATGGATGACGAGTTCTTCACGGTCGCCGCCAAGAACCGGCTGCCGCAATGGTGCGGCGCAATGGCGATGAGCTGAACCCGGCCTCTGCAACAGGGCCAGCAGGCTGCAGGTCAGCGCGGCTTGCGCGAGGACGGCCCCTGGGGCTTGGCCGACTTGAAACCCGACTTGCCGGCCCCCTTGGCGCCGCTCCTGATTCCGGCGCGCGGCGGCAGGCCCGTATGCTGGGTCAGCAGCTTGCCGGGCTGAGGCTGGGTACTGCGAAAACGCACGTCTCCCTGGGGCTCCAGGCCGCCTTCGTCCTGCGAACGGCGGCGCACCGCCACGGCCTTGCCGTCCTTGTTGACCGTATAGCCCACGCCTGCGGCACCGCCCTTGGCCGAGGTGCTGTTCTTCTTGCGCGCACTCTGGTAGCTGCCGTCCACCAGGGGCTGGAAGGTCGGAATCAGGTGGTGCTTGCCGTTGCCGATCAGGTCGGCCCGGCCCATGGCCTTGAGCGCCTCGCGCAGCACGGGCCAGTTATTCGGGTCGTGGTAGCGCAGGAAGGCCTTGTGCAGGCGGCGGCGCTTTTCGCCGCGCACGATGTCCACCGACTCCTCATCCGCATCGCGCATCTGGCGCCGCACCTTGGTGAGCGTGTTGCGCCCGCTGTGGTACATGGCCGTGGCGGTGGCCATGGGGCTGGGGTAGAAGGTCTGCACCTGGTCGGCGCGGAAGCCGTTCTTCTTGAGCCAGATGGCGAGGTTCATCATGTCCTCGTCGCTGGTGCCCGGGTGGGCGGCGATGAAGTACGGGATCAGGTACTGCTTCTTGCCCGCCTCCTCGCTGAACTTCTCGAACAGCTGCTTGAAGCGGTCGTAGCTGCCGATGCCGGGCTTCATCATCTTGGACAGCGGGCCGGCCTCGGTGTGCTCGGGCGCGATCTTCAGGTAGCCGCCCACGTGGTGCTGCACCAGCTCCTTCACGTACTCGGGCGACTTCACGGCCAGGTCATAGCGCAGGCCCGAGCCGATCAGGATCTTCTTGATGCCGGGCAGCTTGCGCGCGCGGCGGTAGATCTTGATCAGCGGGCCGTGGTCGGTGTGCAGGTTCTGGCAGATGCCGGGGAAGACGCAGCTGGGCTTGCGGCAGGCCGCCTCGATCTCTGGGCTCTTGCAGCCCAGGCGGTACATGTTGGCCGTGGGGCCGCCCAGGTCGGAGATGGTGCCGGTGAAGCCCTTGACCTTGTCGCGGATGTCCTCGACCTCCTGGATGATCGAGTCCTCGGAGCGGCTCTGGATGATGCGGCCCTCGTGCTCGGTGATGGAGCAGAAGGTGCAGCCGCCGAAGCAGCCGCGCATGATGTTGACCGAGGTGCGGATCATCTCCCAGGCCGGGATCTTGGTCGCGCCGTCATGGCTGCCGTTCTCGTCGGCGTAGCTCGGGTGCGGGCTGCGCGCATAAGGCAGGCCGAAGACCCAGTCCATCTCGGCCGTGGTCAGCGGGATGGGCGGCGGGTTCAGCCACACGTCGCGCGCTATTGAGCCCTCGCCGTGCGCCTGCACCAGCGCGCGGGCGTTGCCGGGGTTGGTCTCCAGGTGCAGCACGCGGTTGGCATGGGCGTACAGGATGGGATCACTCTTGACCTGCTCGTAGCTGGGCAGGCGGATCACGGTCCGGTCGCGCGGGGGCTGCTTGCCCTTGGCGCGCAGCGACAGATTGGGCACGAACCGGATGGGTTGCACATCGCTCACCGAAGTGCCGCCCTGCGGCGACATTCCCTTTTCCTGGCCTTCTTCCTTGGAGCAGACCTGGCCCTGGGCCTCGGCCTGCTCGCTGGTGGTCATGTAGGGGTTGATGTGGGGCTCGACCACGCCGGGCTCGTCCACCGTGGTCGAATCGACCTCGAACCAGCCCTCTTCCGAGGCGCGGCGGATGAAGGCCGTGCCGCGCACGTCGGTGATGTGCTCCACCGGCTCGCGCGCCGCGATGCGGTGCGCCACCTCGACCAGGGCCCGCTCGGCATTGCCGTAGAGCAGGATGTCGCATTTGCTGTCCACCACGATGGAGCGGCGCACCTTGTCGCTCCAGTAGTCGTAGTGGGCGATGCGGCGCAGGCTGCCCTCGATGCCGCCGAGCACGATGGGCACGTCCTTGTAGGCCTCGCGGCAGCGCTGGCTGTAGACTATGGCCGCGCGGTCGGGCCGCTTGCCTCCCACGTCGCCGGGGGTGTAGGCGTCGTCCGAGCGGATCTTGCGGTCGGCCGTGTAGCGGTTGATCATCGAGTCCATGTTGCCCGCCGTCACCCCCCAGAACAGGTTGGGCCTGCCCAGGGCCTTGAAGGCCTCGGCGCTCTGCCAGTCGGGCTGGGCGATGATGCCCACGCGAAAGCCCTGGGCCTCCAGCACGCGGCCGATCACCGACATGCCGAAGCTCGGGTGGTCCACATAGGCATCGCCCGTCACCAAGACGATGTCGCAGCTGTCCCAGCCAAGCTGTTCCATTTCCGCGCGGCTCATCGGCAGGAAAGGCGCCGGGCCAAAGCGCTTGGCCCAGTACGGGCGGTAGCTGGTCAAAGGCTTGGCATCGCGGTGGAAAAAGGAAACGTCGACGGGGGCGTTCATGTGGAATGGGCTCTGCGGCCAGTGCGGGAAAGAACCTGACAGTGTACTTTTCAAGCTGCGGCCTTGCACGGGCAAGGTCTTGCAAACCGTGCTGCACAACTCCGTAATTCATAGCATCCAGCGCCAGCCATCCAACGATTTTCCAGCTCTTTATTCCTGAATCCATTGCGGGTCAGGCGTAGACAGCTTCCGCTTGCATAGCAATCCATGCGGGGCATGGATCGATGGCGGCTTCAATTCCATGCAGTCCGACCACCGGGGCTTTCGCTGGGATAATCGCGGCCATTCATGATCAGCCTTAAAAACATCACCCTGCGCCGCGGCACGCGCGTGCTGCTGGACAGTGCCTCCGTCACCATCAATCCCGGCGAAAAGCTCGGCCTCGTGGGCCGCAACGGCGCCGGCAAGTCCACGCTGTTCGCCCTGCTCAACGGCAGCCTCAGCGAGGACGGCGGCGAATTCTTCGTCCCGCCCCAGTGGCGCATGGCCCAGGTGGCCCAGCACATGCCCGAGACCGAGGAATCGGCCACGCAGTTCGTGCTCGAAGGCGATACCCGGCTGACCGAACTCCAGGCCAGGCTGGCTGCGGCCGAGAAGGCCGGTGACGGCATGGCCATTGCCCAGGCGCATGCGGACCTGGCCGATGCCGGCGCCCATGACGCCGTGCCGCGCGCCCAGGCGCTGATCCTGGGCCTGGGCTTCAAGGTCAGCGAGCTGGATCACCCGGTCAACAGCTTCTCGGGTGGCTGGCGCATGCGCCTGCAGCTGGCGCGCGCACTGATGTGCCCTTCGGACCTGCTGCTGCTCGACGAACCCACCAACCACCTGGACCTGGATGCCCTGGTCTGGCTGGAAGCCTGGCTCAAGCGCTATCCGGGCACGCTGCTGGTCATCAGCCATGACCGCGAATTCCTGGACGCCATCACCAACGTCACGCTGCATATAGAAAACGCCCAGCTCACGCGCTACGGCGGCAACTACAGCAAGTTCGAGGAGCTGCGCGCCCAGCAGATGGTGCTGCAGCAGGCGGCCTACGAGCGTCAGCAGGACAAGATCGCCCACCTGCAGAAGTTCATCGATCGCTTCAAGGCCAAGGCCACCAAGGCCAAGCAGGCGCAAAGCCGCGTCAAGCAGATCGAGCGCATGGAGAAAGTGGCACCCGTCCTGGCCAGCGCCGACTTCACCTTCGAGTTCAAGGAGCCGGCCAACCTCCCCAACCCCATGCTGGCCATCACCGATGCCGCCTTCGGCTATGTGGACGATGCCGGCAATGAGACCGTCATCCTGCGCGGCGTGAACCGCTCGGTGCTGGCCGGCCAGCGCATCGGCATCCTGGGCGCCAACGGCCAGGGCAAGTCCACGCTGGTCAAGACCATTGCGCGTGAAATGAAGGCCCTGGCCGGCAAGGTCACCGAGGGCAAGGGCCTGAACATCGGCTACTTTGCCCAGCAGGAGCTGGACGTGCTTCGCCCGGGCGAGAATCCGCTCGAGCACATGGTCCGCCTGGCCAGGGACACCGGCGCCGAAGGCAATTCGGCGCGCGAACAGGATCTGCGCAACTACCTCGGCACGTTCAATTTCAGCGGCGACATGGTCAAGCAGGCCGTGGGCAGCATGAGCGGCGGTGAAAAAGCCCGCCTGGTGCTGGCCATGATCGTCTGGCAGCGCCCCAACCTGCTGCTGCTCGACGAGCCGACCAACCACCTGGACCTGGCGACGCGCGAAGCCCTGGCCATGGCACTCAACGACTTCGACGGCACCGTCATGCTGGTCAGCCACGACCGGCACCTGCTGCGCGCCGTCTGCGAGGACTTCTGGCTCGTGGGCCGCGGCCAGGTCGGCCCCTTCGATGGCGACCTGGACGATTACCAGCGCTACCTGCTCGAGGAATCCCGCCGCCTGCGCGAGGAAGCCAAGCTGGCGGACCAGAACAGCAGCACTGCCGAACAAGCTGCGGTGGCCCCAACGGTGCCGGCGCAGGCCCCAGCGGCAGCCGCCGATCCGCGCGAGGCCCGGCGCCTGGCCGCCCAGGCCCGCCAGCAGCTGGCCGAGAAGACCAAGCCGTTCAAGAAAGAGCTGGAGCAGATCGACAGGCGCCTGCCCCAGCTGCAGGCCGAGCGCAGCGAACTGGAAGAGAAGCTGAGCCAGCCCATGGCGCCGGCCGAGATCGCCGAGGCCGGCAAGCGCCTCAAGAGCTGCAACGACGAAATCGACCAGCTCGAGGAGCGCTGGCTGGAACTAAGCGAGCAGATCGATGCCATCGCCGAAGCCATGGGCAGCCCTGGCTGAACATGAAGGCTGGGACGTCGGCCTGGCATTGCGCCAGCCGGCGCACTTTGGCATTGCCTCGTTGACGCCCCCGGCAGGGGCCTGGGCAAGCAAGCGTAACAGATCGACCTGAACCAGAAAAATGGCTGCAACGCTTGCTCAGAAAGCGCCTGCCGCTATGCTTTTTTCTTATTCTTACGCCTAGCTGACGAACAGCAGGGCAAATGCTTGCATTTTCTTGCCTTTGGGTGTGGAGCGCGGGTCAACCCTGAACCCCTGCTTCGCGTTGAACACGCAAAGGAGTGATCTGCTATGACCAAGCCCGTTTTTGACACCGCCAAAGCCCTGCAATCCGCAGCCGCTATGGAGGCGCAGATGGTATGGCCGTGGGATGACCGCGACCGCAAGCGCGCCCCGATGCACACCGGTGCCACCGCTTGAGCCAGTCAAAAAACTGGATAAAAGAACAGCAAAATTTTTTTAAAAAGCTGTCAACGAGCTGAACCGCTGCCTCGTTATACAGAGCAAACAGGAGAGATTCCCCATGCAAACCACGATCATCATGTCCATCTGGCCCGAAGACGAACGCGATCGCAAGCGCTGAGCAGCGCTTTGCCAGGTGTGTCCTGGCGAGAGGCCAAGCTGCCTGACGGCAGCCCCTGGACGACAAAACTGGATGCAGCAGCCAGCTTTGCAAACCGAAGTTTCTTGCTGCGCCGCCGGCTCACCGACCAGGGCGGCATTCAGGCCAGACCCACAAACCCGCCCCATGGCGGGTTTTGTGCTTTGTGGCATACCGCTTTCGGATGGCAAAAAGGGGCACAAGGCCCCTTTTTGCATGGCGCCATCCACCAATCAATGCATGTGAAGGCCGCCATTGACCGAGAATTCGGCTCCGGTGGAATAGCCGCCCTCTTCCGAAGCCAGCCACGAGATGATGGAAGCGATCTCGCTGGGCTCACCCAGGCGCTTGACGGGCACGGTGCCCACGATCTTCTCCAGCACGTCGGGACGAATGGCCTTGACCATGTCGGTGCCGATGTAGCCAGGGCTGACGGTATTCACGGTCACACCCTTGGTGGCCAGCTCCTGGGCCAGAGCCATGGTAAAACCGTGCATGCCGGCCTTGGCCGCCGAATAGTTCGTCTGGCCCGCCTGTCCCTTGGCACCATTGACCGAGCTGATGTTGACGATGCGCCCCCAGCCCTTCTCGACCATGTCCGCCACCACCTGCTTGGTGACGTTGAACATGGAGTTCAGATTGGTCTCGATCACCGCGCGCCAATCTTCGGGCGACATCTTGACGAACATGCGGTCGCGCGTGATGCCGGCATTGTTCACCAGCACATCGATGCTCCCGTGCTCCGCCTTGGCTTTCTCGAAAGCCTCCACAGTGGATTCCCAGTCGCCGACGTTGCCAACTGACGCATAAAAAGTGAAGCCCAGCGCCTTTTGCTCGTCCAGCCACTTCTGGAAATCACGCGAAGGGCCACAACCCGCGATCACCTTGAAGCCATCCTTGTGCAAGCGCTGGCAGACGGCGGTACCAATGCCGCCCATGCCTCCTGTGACGTACGCTACTTTCTGTCCCATTTTGCTCTCCTCATCTACTCTTCAAAGGCGTCAATCACATGTGTGTCAACTGACGAATCCAGTATGCATTGCGTAATGCGGGGAAACTATCCCAGCAGGCAGCTGGTGCCTACTGATCTTCCCTAGGAGCGGGCACAAGCCATCCGGCCGCGTGAATCCACAGCTTCGCCATGCGGCGAAACCGGATGCACAGCCATTGAGCAGAGGACGATTGGACATGCCTGACCAGATCGCCACCTGCCTTTTGCCGTTTGATTTGTGCAGACCACCCCTGGAGAAACAGCGATGATCCGCAGCGCCTTCGCCGGACGGATCTATGCGTTAAACACAGCCGCCAGCCAAGACGCCACCGGTCATCAGCAAGCCTCTACGGCCAGCGCGACACCCATGCCGCCGCCGATGCAAAGGCCGGCCAGGCCCTTCTTGGCGCCGCTGCGCTGCATTTCATGCAGCAGCGTCACCAGAATGCGGCAACCGGATGCGCCGATGGGATGGCCGATGGCAATGGCGCCGCCATTGACGTTGACCTTCTTGGTATCGATGCCCAGCTCCTGGTTCACGGCGCAGGCCTGCGCGGCAAAAGCCTCGTTGAGCTCGAACAGGTCCACGTCGGACGCCTTCCAGCCGGCACGGTCCAGCGCCTTGCGCGCCGCATACACCGGGCCCAGGCCCATGACCTTGGGGTCCAGGCCGCTGGTCGCGTAGGAAACGATCTTGGCCAGGGGCTTGAGGCCCAGCTCCTTGGCCTTGGCCGCGCTCATCACCACCACGGCGGCAGCACCGTCGTTCAGGCCCGAAGCGTTGCCGGCGGTCACGGAGCCGGCCTTGTCGAAAGCAGGCTTGAGGCCGGCCAGCGCGTCGGCATTCGTCTTGCGGTTGATGTATTCGTCGGTATCGAAGACCACGGGATCGCCCTTGCGCTGGGGGATGCTCACGGGAACGATTTCGTCCTTGAACTTGCCGGCATCCTGGGCCGCAGCGGCCTTTTGCTGGCTGGCCAGCGCCAGAGCGTCCTGCTGCTCCCGGCTGACGCTCTTTTCCTTGGCCACATTCTCGGCAGTGATGCCCATGTGGTACTGGTTGTAGACGTCCCAGAGACCGTCGACGATCATGGTGTCGACCAGCTTCCAGTCCCCCATGCGCTGGCCGTCGCGCGAGTTGGGCAGGGCATGCGGCGCAAGGCTCATGTTCTCCTGACCGCCGGCCACCACGATTTCGCTGTCGCCCGTGGCCACGGCCTGGGCAGCCAGCATCACGGCCTTGAGGCCGGAGCCGCATACCGCATTGATGGTCAACGCCGGCGTTTCCTTGGCAATGCCTGCGGCCATCATGGCCTGGCGGGCCGGATTCTGGCCGGAAGCAGCTGTGAGCACCTGTCCCATGATGACTTCACCCACCTGATCCTTGCCCACTTTGGCTCGCGCCAAAGCTTCGTTGATCACGATGGCACCTAGCTGTGTGGCAGGAACCTTGGCGAGAGCGCCCCCAAATTTGCCTACCGCCGTTCGAACGGCCGAAACGATAACAATGTCTTCCATGCTCACGAACCTTCCTAGGTCTCTCTAGTTCACCAACTCACTGAAAACCGGGCGCCAGCCTCTGCGAGCAGGGGCTTCGCCCTCCCAGAGCGACCATGATCGTCACGGCCGCTGCAAACCTTTTCAAGTCCTGGCGGGCTCAGGCCTTGACCTGCACATAGCGGCCCGGTGCGGGCTCGATGGCTTCGTATGCACCGGGCTTGCCATAGCGCTTGGGCGCGGCAACCTGCTTGCCGGCGTGGGATGCCAGCCAGTGGCTCCAGTCCGTCCACCAACTGCCCGGCTGCTCGCTGGCTCCGGCCAGCCAATCGCTCAACGCTGCGGGGAACTGGCCGTCCTCGCGCAGCCAATGGCTGCGCTTCTTGTGCACCGGCGGGTTGATCACGCCGGCAATATGGCCCGAGGCGCCCATCACAAAGCGCAGTTCGCCGCCCAGCACCTGGGCGGACGCATAGGCCCCGCCGATGGGCACGATGTGGTCGTCGCGCGACCCGTACAGATAGGCCGGCACCCTGACCTTGCGCATATCGATCTTTTCGCCGCACACGGTCAGCGCCCCGGGCTGCACCAGCTTGTTTTCCAGGTACAGATTGCGCAGGTACCACGCGTAATAGGGGCCCGGCAGATTGGTCGAATCGCTGTTCCAGTACAACAGATCGAAAGGCGGCGGGGTTTCACCCTTCAGATAATTGCCCACCACATAGTTCCAGACCAGGTCGTTGGGACGCAGGAAGCTGAAGGTGGAAGCCATGTCCTGCCCCTTCATCAAGCCGCCCTGCCCCATCTGCATCTCGCGGAAGCGCACCACCGATTCGTCGATGAACACGTCGAGCACGCCGGTATCGCTGAAATCGATGAAAGTGGTCAGCAGCGTGAGGCTGGCCACGGGAAAGACGGGCTGGGCTGCTGAGGCGGCAGCCTTGGCCACCGCCGTCCTGCCGTTGCCTCTGGTGCCGGGCTTGGCGGCCGGCGCCTCGCCCTGCAGGCGCTCCTGGCGGGCCGCCAGCACGCCCAGGGCAGTGGACAGCATGGTGCCTCCCACGCAAAAGCCCAGCACATTGATCTGCGGCGCATCGCAGATGTCCTGGACCTTGCGGATGGCGGTGATCACGCCCTCCTCGATGTAGTCGTCCCAGGTCTTGTGGGCCAGGCTTTCGTCCGGATTGCGCCAGCTCACCACAAAGGTATGGTTGCCCTGCTCCACCGCATAGCGGATCAGCGAGTTGGCCGGCTGCAGGTCCAGGATGTAGAACTTGTTGATGCAGGGCGGCACCATGAGGAAAGGTTTTTCATACACCTTGGCCGTCAGCGGCTTGTATTCGATGAGCTGGAACAGCTCGTTCTCGAACACGACCGCGCCCTCGGTGGTGGCCACGTTCTTGCCGACGGTGAACAGGCTCTCGTCGGTCATGGAGACATGGCCCTGGCGCATGTCGGCCAGCAGATTGGCTATGCCCTGGGCCAAGCTCTCGCCCTTGGTTTCGATGGCCTTTTTCTGCACATCCACATTCAGCGCCAGGAAGTTGCTCGGCGCCATGGCGGCCACCCATTGCTCGATGGCAAAACGCACGCGGTTGCGCGTCTTTTCATCTCCCTGGACGGCATCCGCAAGACCCATGAGCATGCGGCTGTTCACCAGATAGGTCGCTGCCGTTGCGGCAGCCACGGGGTTGCCGGACCAGTCGGGCGTATTGAAGCGCTTGTCCTTGGACAGGCGCTTTTGCACCTTGTCCGTGTCGCCCAGCGCCTGGACGTCCTCGAGATAGTCAGCCTGCAGGCTTTGCAGCTTCTCGGGGTCGAACTGTACGGCTGGAGCGATCTTTTGTGCGCCTTCGACAAAAGCCGCGATCATCGCTTGCCAGGGATCCGGAACGCCTGCCGCCGGCGCACCGGGAAAGCCGGTCAGTCCCGGCATCGCGGACAGCCCTGTCGTGCCGATTTGCTGCAGGGACTGCAGGCTGCGGCTCCACTGTTCACTCCAGAATTGCTGAAGAGACTGGCCAGTCTGGCCCTTGAATGGGTCAAAATTCATGCTTACATCCTGTGGGAGCAAGAACCAACCTCTTGATGGGGTTTGCGGGCTTGCGGAATCTGCAATACGGCTGACGCAACGCCATTGTCACCCAGGAGTCAGCAACTTTTGACAAAAAATGTCGCCGAAATCACTCGTGAAGCTGTTTTAACCCAGATATTGTGGGGTGCGGCTACGGCAAAATCTTGATTGACACGCCATGTATCTTGTAGCCATCGCCTGGTTGTATGTCACCGTCATGATGGCGGTGGCCGAGGCCGCCGCTCCCGGCGGCAGCTGGCTGGGCGCCTTCTTCACCTTCGCACTGTACGGCGTGCTGCCGCTGTCCATCGTGCTCTACATTCTGGGCACGCCCGGACGCAAGCGCAGACTGCGTGCGATCCGGCAGGCACAGGCGCTGCATGGTGGTGCAGCGCCTGAAGCTGCCTCAGTCCCCGTCGCGCCAGATGCAGGCAGCCAGGCGGCCGCTGCTGCCGAGCCGCCCGGCATCGCGCCGGTGCGAGAAAAACCGTGACTCGTTGCGCACCGTACACCAGGGCGCGCTGCCGTCGTTGCCGTAGATAGACGCGATTCCCATGGCCTGCAGGCGCTGGCGCGCCAGCTGCGGCAGATTGGCCAGATATTTGCGTGGTTTGCCTTCGCCGGAAAGCACATCGAAAAACTGCGCAGCTTCCGCGTCATGGGCTACGAAAGCTGCACGGACTTCCTCCCCCACCTCGAAAGACTCGGGTCCTATGCAGGGCCCCAACCATGCCATGGTCTGGCCGGCGATACCGGCGGACAGCCGCGGCAAAGCTTCCTTATCGATAGCCGACTGCGCAGCAACCGCCTGCACTTTGCGGCAAAAAGCCTCGAACAGCGACTCCAGCACACCCTGGGGCAGCGGCCCTGCGCCGGCATCGCGCCCGGGCGGCATGCCAGCCAGCCCGCGCCAGCCCGCATGCGCCGCACCCACCACCTTGCCGCTGCGATGCGCGAGCAATACCGGCAGGCAGTCGGCCACCATGATGGTGCAGACCACGCCGGCATCGCTGGTCACGCAGGCGTCGTAGCATGCGCCGTTGGCCGTCCCCACATTGCCGGCATCCAGGTCCAGCACGTCGGTGCCGTGCACCTGCTGCAGAAAGGCCTGGCAGGCACCGGGCGTGCAGTCCGCAATCCACTGCGAAAGCCGCCGCCGGTTCTCGCGCACATGGGCGGGCTCGTCGCCTACATGGTCACCCAGATTCAGGCTGCCCCAGGGCGCCTCGCTTACACCGCCCGCGCGCAGCGTGCATGCGGCATGCACGCCTTCGGGCACCGGCCACTCGGGGACCAGCCAGGGGGCATTTAACTCCATGCGCTGCGCCATCATTGCGCGTCCGGACAGGCCGACGGATGGGCGCTTTGGAACGCAGGCATGGCGTTGCAGCGCTCCACCACCTCCATCAGCCGCGGCAGGCCGTCGAGATTGACGGCAAAGCGCTGGGCGTTGAAAACCTGGGGAACCAGACAGCACTCGGCCATGCCGGGCACGTCGCCCCAGCAGAAAACCGACGGAGGCAGGCCGCCGGCCTTGCGTTCCGCATCGAGCAGCGCCAGCTGGCGCTCGAAGGCTTCCAGGCCCGAACGCGCCCAGTGGGCATACCAGCCGGTCTTGGCCTCGTCCGACACCTTGAGTTCGTGCACCAGGTACTTGAGCACACGCAGATTGTTGAGCGGGTGGATCTCGCAAGCCACCATCTGCGCCAGCGCCCGCACATGGGCCCGCCCCAAGGCATCCGCCGGCAGCAGAGGATGGGCGGCATGCGTTTCGTCCAGGTATTCCATGATGGCCATGGATTGGGTAAGCCAGTGGCCGTCGTCGGTCTCCAGGCTGGGCACCAGCGCGTCGCCGACATGCGAGGCATAGGCCGGGGCCTTGTGCTCGCCGCGCA
>NZ_BCNT01000015.1 GCF_001544075.1 Comamonas terrae | reverse complement strand
CCCCGCCTCCGCCGCCGGCCCCCGAGCCGCAGCCCGAACCCCCGCCGCCGCCGCCCGCCCCTGCGGTGGTGGCCCCGGTGACGCCGCCCGCGCCCAAGGTCCAGGACGATGACCGCGAGGCCGAGATTGCGCTCGAGAAAAAGCGCAAGGCCGAACAGCTGAAGAAGGAAAAGGCCGAGCAGGAAGCGCGCGAGCAGCGGGAGAAGGAACGGGAAAAGCAACACCAGGAAAAGCTGGCGAAGGAAAAGGCCGAGAAGCTGGAAAAGGCACACCAGGAGAAGCTGGAAAAGCAAAAGGCCGAGAAGGCGGAGAAGGAACGCCAGGAAAAGCTGGAGCAGGAAAAGAAAGAGAAGGCTGCCAAGGAAAAGGCGGAAAAGGCCGCGCGCGAAAAGGCGGAAAAGGAAAAGGCCGAAAAGGCTGAAAAGGAAAAGGCAGCCAGGGAGAAAGCCGAGAAGGAAAAGGCCGAAGCGGCCAGGAAGGCCGCCGAAGACAAGCGCAAGAAGGAGCAGGCCGCCAAGGAGGCGAAGGAAGCCAAGGAAGCCGAGGCCCGCCGCCAGGAGAACATACGCCGCATGCAGGGCATGGCCGGCAGCGGCGGCTCCGATGCCAGCGGCACCGGCGGCAGCCGCAGCGGCGGAGCGGGCAGCAGCGCCAGCGGCGGTCCGTCGGCCGGCTACGCGGCCAAGGTGGCGGCGCGCGTCAAGCCCAACATCGTCTATCCGGACGCCATCAGCGGCAATCCGCGCGCCGAGGTGCGCGTGCGCACCGCACCCGACGGCACCATCACCAGTGCCACGATCAGCAAGTCCAGCGGCAATGCCGCCTGGGACGAAGCCGTGGTGCGCGCCCTGCAAAAGACCGACAAGCTGCCGCGGGACATCGACGGCAAGGTGCCGTCCGACCTCGTCATCGGCTTCAGGCCGCAGGACTGACGCAGAGGCCCTCCCGTACTGTGCAAATCAAGCCCCGCCGGCCCGGCCTGCGGGGCTTTTTCATGCCTTGAGCAAACCGCGCAGCCCCCGGCTGCACTCCTGCCGCGCTACCCGGCAATGCACATATAGGCGCCCAGCACCAGCAGGCTCAGCATCAGCACACGCTTGAAGAGCGGGGGCGACAGGCGCTCGCGCAGCCGCGCGCCCCATGCCATGCCGGCCAGTGCGGGCAGCAGCATCAGGGCAGAGACCAGCACGGCCTGGCCCCAGGCAAAGCCGCCGGCCCGGGGGACGGCAGGCGCAGCCCCTGCCATGCCCAGCCCCAGCGCCACGGTGGAAACCGTAAAGCTCAGACCCATGGCCTGCATCAAGGCCTGGCGCGGGAGATTCAGCGCCTGCAGAAAGGCCACGGCAGGCACGACGAAAACACCGGTCAGCGCGGCAATGCCGCCGGTTGCCAGGCCGCACGCCAGCCCCAGCCATGCCTGGTGCCTGACCGGGATTGCGGCACTGCGGCCCCACAGGCCCCAGGCCGCATAAGCCACCAGCGCCAGACCCAGCGCCATGCGCGCCACGGGCAAGGCACCCACGGGGCCCCAGCACCCCATGCCGCCCAGCGTGCCCAGCACAATGCCGGCCTGCATGGGCCACAGCCGGCGCAGCACCGGCATGAGCGCAGCCACGGGGCGCATCTGCACCACATTGGTCACCAGGGAAGGCAGCAGCAGCCAGGCCGCCGCCTGCCCTGCGGGCATCAGCAAGGCCAGCAATGCCATGGATACCGTGGGCAGGCCCAGCCCGACCACGCCCTTGACCACGCCCGCCAGCGCGAACACGGCCAGCGCCGCCACGAAAACCCATTCCTGCTCTGCCATCTGTTCCTCCTATAGCTGCCATCCATCGCTGCCATGCATCAGGAAAATCCAAACTATTTTTTATCCTTCATTGCCTGGCACATCGATACAGCGCAATACTGTCCGGCGTTACAAGCATCCACAAGCGGGAAATTTCAAACCAAGGCTTTGGAAATTCCTGAATGTCACCCTATGGGCCTGCGCTTCGACCTCACCGACCTGCAGCTGTTCGTCCACATCCTGGACAGCGGCACCATGACCGCGGCCGCCGCGCTGTCGCACATCACGCTGGCTTCGGCCAGCGAGCGCGTGCGCGGCATGGAAAGCCAGCTGGGCTGTGCGCTGCTCACGCGCCAGGCACGCGGCGTGCAGCCCACGGCGGCCGGCCATACGCTGGGCCAGCATGCGCGCCAGGTACTGCGGCAGATGCAGAGCCTGCGCGGCGCCATGGGCGACTTCGGCTCGGGGCTGGCCGCACAGGTGCGCCTGCGCGGCAACACTTCGGCCATACGCGAGCACCTGCCTCTGGCCATCAGCGGTTTTCTGCAGCAGCACCCGCAGCTCGCGCTGGAGCTGCAGGAATGCCCCAGCGCCGAGGTTCTGGACGGCCTGCGCCAGGGCCTGTGCGACCTGGGCGTGGCCGCCTGGGATGCCGACGAGCCGCCGCTGCTGTCCGGCCTCGAATGCAGCATGTGGCGCACCGACCAGCTGGTGGCCGTGCTGGCGGCCGGCCATCCGCTGGCCACGCATGCCAGCCTGGCGCTGGCCGATCTCGTCCATGAAAACTGGGTGGGCCTGCCGCGCGATTCGGCATTGCAGCAATTGCTGCTGAAGCAGGCCCTGCGACTGGAAAAGGCCGCTGCCGCAGGCAGGCCTGATTTCATGGGCAGCGCGCTGCGCATGCGTGTGCAGCTGCCCCATCCCGAAGGCCTGTGCCAGCTGGTGGGGCAAAGCGTCGGCATCTGCGTGCTGCCCGCCGCCGCGGTACGGCGCCACGCCGCGGCCACCGGAGTCGTGGCCGTGCCGCTCAGCGATGCCTGGGCCCGGCGCCAGCTGTGGCTGTGCACGGCCAGGGGCGCTTCCCTCTCTAGCCCGGCAGGCCAGCTGCTGGCCCATCTGCGCCGGCAGGCTGACTAGCGGCCCGGACCTTCACAGGCCGGGCCGGACACGGGGTGTCAGGAGATCGTCTCCTGCTCCTTGCCATGCACCTTGGCAAAGGTCAGGATCACTTCGCGCACGATCTTGCGCTGGGGCGCGGGCAGTTGAAGAAAGGCATCGAAGGCCTCGCGCTCCAGATAGCCCACGCCTTCAGTCCAGCGCTGGCGGTGCTCCTGCACCGAATTGCGCACGGCCTCGCCAAAGCGCAGCACCTCGGGTTCGATTTTCAGCAGGCTGGCCAGCACGACCAGCTTGTCCTGTGCGGGTACGGCCTCGCCCTTGAGCCAGCGCGATACCGCCTGAAAGGTGACGGACCTTCCCCAGTAGTGGGTGTTGAACAGATTGAGCAATACGCCAGGCCGCGGCTCCAAGCCAGCGGCAACCATGGCGTCGCGCAGCCGCTGGGCAAATTCGAGCTTGTTGTCCATTCCTGGAAATTAAATTCCTGTGGAATGAAAGTTAAACTTTGTGTTTTATCATTCATTGAATTATCGGTTGAATCCATCCCACAACCGTCGTACAGCGGGAGGCTGGCACGGCGGTCAGCTGCGCAATGCCCCCATCCCTGCTCGAACAATTGCCCGAAATCATCGCCGCAGGTCGCAAGCAGGCCGCGCACATCCTCCGGAACCTGGAGGCGTACGGCGGGACCGTGCTCCAGACACGTGAAATGGTCATGCCGGCCAATGGCGTTGCAGCGGGCGCGACCCAGGACCTGGAGACCGGCTGGACGGGCCGGCTGATCCATGGCGACAACCTCGCAGCCATGGCTGCGCTGCTGGCGGGCGATGAGCAAATGCCCAGCCTGCGCGGCAAGCTGGACCTGATCTATATCGATCCGCCATTCGACAGCCGCAGCGACTACCACATGAAGGTGGCCCTACCGGACCCGATGCGGCCTGCGCGCACCACGCAGATCAGGCGGCAGGCCTACTCGGACATCTGGCGCGGCGGTACCGCCTCCTATCTGGCCATGCTCGTGCCCCGCCTCATCCTGATGCGGGAACTGCTGGCCGATACCGGTTCGATCTACGTGCATCTGGACTGGCATGCGGGCCACTATGTCAAGGTGATCCTGGACGACATCATGGGCCGGCAGAACCTGCGCAACGAGATCGTCTGGTGCTACCACGGCCCCGGCTCTCCCAGGATGCGCCAGTTCAACCGCAAGCACGACCATATCTACTGGTATTCCAAGTCCGACGCCTGGACCTTCAACGCCGATGATGTCCGCATGCCGCTCTCCGGCCCGCTGGGCGGCGGCTGGGCAGGAATCGACAGGGCGGCGCTTGCGCAGCGCGGCAAGATCCCCGAGGACTGGTGGGAGATGGCCGTGGCGGCCCGCTTGCGCGTCGACGGTATCCGCCGGACCGGCTATGCCACCGAAAAGCCCAATGCGCTGCTGGAGCGGATCATCCAAGCATCCTCCGGGCCCGGCGCCCTGGTGGCGGACTTCTTCGGCGGCTCGGGTGCATTTGCGTACAACGCCGAAAGACTGTCACGCAACTGGATCAGTGTCGACATCGGCGCCGCCGCATGCCTGACCGCGCGCAAGCGCCTGGCAGGACATGGCGCCAGGCCATTTCTTTACCAGACGGTCCGCAGCCATCCAGCGCCCACGGACCAGTCTTCTTCCGGCACTAGCGGCCACCGCCTGCCGCAGGCTGCATCGCGGCAGCACCTGCTGCTCCATCCCGTCGAGCGGCGCATCAACAGCGGGCAGGAAACGCTGCAGGTGCGCCTGAAGAACTATGTGCTGCCTTCGCCCCAGGCCAACGAACTCGACGCCGATGACCGCAGCAGATTGCATGCCGTGGCGGATGCGGACCCTCTGGCCCTGATCGAATACTGGGCCGTGGACCCCGACTATGACGGCAATGTGTTCTGCTCGACATGGCAGAGCCATCGCAGCGGGCCTGCACATGCAGGCCAAGCGCTGCGTGTGAGCACCCTGGCCGTACTGCGCCTGCCCCGAAAGCACGGCCCGCGCCAGGTGTGCATACGGGCCGTGGATGTGCTGGGCTTGGAGACCGAGGTGGTGCTGCGCGCCGAGGCGTCGGCCTGAGCTTTCGCTAGCCATCCGGGCCGGCATGGCCGGGCCCGGATGGCTAGCGAAGCTTCAGAAGGTTTCCCAATCGCCTTCGTCGTTGCGGGAAGAGCCTGCCGACGCAGCGACCGAAGTAGCAGCCACCGCGGCGGAAGCCAGTGCCGGAGCACGCTTGGGGGCTGCAGGGCGTGCCGTGGCGGCAACGGCGCCCCCCGGCTTGGCCGCAACGGGCTTGGATACCGCGGACTGCGCTGCAGTTACCGGTTGCGCCTTGGCCGGCGTGCCCTCGGGCCGGCGCCGCGCCCCCCCGGTGCTGCCGGTGTCGCCGGGCAGGCGAAAGCGCGAAACGGCTTCCTGCAGGCGGCGGGTCTGCGCTTCCTGCGAACCGGCGGCCGCAGCCGCCTCTTCCACCAGCGCCGCGTTCTGCTGCGTGTTCTGGTCCATCTGGGTCACGGCCTGGTTGACCTGGGCAATGCCCGAGGCCTGTTCCTGGGAGGCGGCCGAGATCTCGCCCATGATGTCGGTCACGCGCTGCACCGAAGCGACGATCTGCTGCATGAGCTCGCCCGCGTGCGCCACCTGGGCCGAGCCCGCGTCCACTTTGGTCACGGAGTCTTCGATCAGGCCCTTGATCTCTTTGGCCGCCGTGGCCGAGCGCTGGGCCAGCGCCCGCACTTCGGAGGCCACCACGGCAAAGCCCTTGCCCTGTTCGCCGGCACGCGCCGCTTCCACGGCGGCGTTGAGCGCCAGGATATTCGTCTGGAAGGCGATGCTGTCGATGACGGTGACGATTTCCGCCATGCGCCTGGAGCTGTCGGCCAGCGCGCCGATGGTGGTCACCGCCTCGGTGCCGGCCTGGCCGCCGCGCACGGCCACCTCCAGGCTGCTGGCGGCCAGCTGGTTGGCCTGGCGCGCGTTGTCGGCGTTCTGGCGCACGGTGGAGGACAGCTGCTCCATGCTGGCCGCCGTTTCCTGCAGGGCCGAGGCCTGCTGCTCGGTACGGCTGCTCAGGTTGGAGTTGCCCAGGGCGATCTCCTGCGCGGCCACGCCGATCTCGTTCACGCCTTGGCGCACTTCGGTCACCATGCCGCTCAGGCTGTCCTGCATGCGCTGCAGCGAGGCCATGAGGCGGCCGATCTCGTGGTGGGCCTGGGGGATGCGTCCGGTCAGGTCGCCCCGGGCCACGGTTTCCAGCACGGTGTTGGCTTCGTCGATGGGGCGCAGCACCTGGTTGCGGATGAACAGCCAGCAGCCCACGGCCAGCACCAGGCCCAGCACCATCAGCGCCGTGCTGCCGGCCATGGCCTGGGCTTCCGAAGCGCGCGCCTCGGCGATCAGGGCCTGCGAACGCTGGTCCGCGGCTTCCAGATAGGTGCGGATGGCTGCCGTCAGGCCTTGCAGCGCATTGCGCCGCTCGGCGCGCATGGCCGAGCCGTAGTAGCCTTCCTCGTTGCCGCTGCGCAAGGCCTGGGCGCTGCGCTGGGCCATGTCCTTGTACACCTCGAAGGCCTTGGCCACGGCGCGCGCGCGCTCCTGCTCGTCGGGCCGGGCCTTGCCCTCGGTTTCGGCCAGGAAGGCCTGGGCCTGCTTGCCGGCATTGGCCAGGGCTTTTTCCGCATCGCCCACGGCTTCCTCCAGCGCGGCCTTGTCGCCGCGCAGCAGCTCGCGGTAGCCCGTGGAGAACTCCAGCCGGTTTTCCACGATATGGATCTGCAGCTGCTTGATGGCCATCAGCCGGCCATGGAAAAAATCGTACTGCGCCTGGGTGCCGGTGGCGCCCTTGACGGTGCTGTGCAGGCCTTCGCCAATGGCCACGGCCAGGGCCAGCAGCATCAGGACCAGCACGAGGATCAAGCCCCTGCGGATACTCAGATATCGGAACATCGAAAAACTCCCGTTGTGAACGACCACTTTCGCCCCCCGCCATGGTGCGGCGGGCAAAGTGCCGGGACGATTGTGCTGGCCGCAGCCCGAGGCCATCGGCCGAAAAACAGGCCTAAATCCGCCCAGCCCCGGCGACCGCAGAGTCCGTTTCACGCCCCCCATGCCACGCAATGGCAAACGGTTTGCGGGACAATACGGCCCATCATGACCCTCAAAGCCCCTGAACTGCTGCTGCCTGCCGGCTCGCTCGACAAGATGCGCGCCGCCTATGACTTCGGCGCCGACGCCATCTACGCCGGCCAGCCGCGCTACTCGCTGCGCGCGCGCAACAACGAATTCCGCCTGGAGCAGATCGCCCAGGGCATTCAGGAAGCCCATGCCCGGGGCAAGAAGTTCTTCGTCACCAGCAACCTGATCGCCCACAACGACAAGGTGCGCACCTATATCCGCGACATCGAGCCCGTGATGGCGCTCAAGCCCGACGCGCTGATCATGGCCGACCCCGGCCTGATGATGATGGTCAAGGAAAAGTGGCCCGAGGCCGAACTGCACCTGTCGGTGCAGGCCAACACCACGAACTGGGCCACGGTGAAGTTCTGGCAGAAGGCCGGCGTCTCGCGCATCATCCTCTCGCGCGAGCTGAGCTTGGACGAGATCGAGAAGATCCGCCAGGAATGCCCGGACATGGAGATCGAGGTCTTCGTGCACGGCGCGCTGTGCATCGCCTACTCGGGCCGCTGCCTGCTGTCGGGCTACTTCAACCGCCGCGACCCCAACCAGGGCACGTGCACCAATGCCTGCCGCTGGGAATACAAGACGCACGATGCGGCCGTGGACCCCAACACCGGCGAGGCCCTGGCCCAGACCATGGAAAACGGCTTCAGCTTCGAGAAGGCCCGCGAGGAGGCCGACTCGCAGTTCAGCACCTGCGGCAACGGCGAGCGCCACCCCAAGGCCGACCAGGTCTACCTGATCGAGGAAATGGGCCGCCCCGGCGAGCTCATGCCCATCATGGAAGACGAGCACGGCACCTACATCATGAACTCCAAGGACCTGCGCGCCGTGGAGCATGTGGAGCGCCTGGTGAAGATCGGCGTGGACTCGCTCAAGATTGAGGGCCGCACCAAGAGCCTGTACTACGTGGCCCGCACGGCCCAGGTCTACCGCCGCGCCATCGACGATGCCGTGGCCGGCCGCCCGTTCAACCCCGAGTTGATCACCGAGCTCGAAGGCCTGGCCAACCGCGGCTACACCGGCGGCCTGCTGGAGCGCCGCCCCTCGCAGGACTACCAGAACTACGAGACCGGCCACAGTGTGCTGCAGCGCAGCCACTTCGTGGGCGAGGTGCGCGGCTGGGCCGACGGTCTGGCCGAGATCGAGACCAAGAACCGCTTCCAGGTAGGCGACACGCTGGAGATCATCCATCCCCGGGGCAACCGCAAGGTGCTGCTGGAGAAGATGTTCAACCTCGAAGGCGAGCCCGTGCAGGTCGCCCAGGGCAACCCCGTGCGCGTGCGCATCCCGCTCGAAGGCCCGGTGGACGGCGCGCTGATTTCGCGCCTGCTGTAGGCTCGCGCGCGCCCACCGTCCGGCGCTGCCCCATGACGCCCCGCATGCAGGGGCGTCACTCTTTTTTCCATAGCTGCCTGCGCTTGCAATGCCTTGATGCAAGGTGTTTTTTGCATTGAAACCTATGCAAATCCTGCGCTGGCAGCTCCTGATTCCAGAGAACCCCGACCATGGACATCCGAATTGACGAAGGCCTGAAGGCCTATATCGACCCGCTCACCCCCGACGAACACGAGGCGCTGGAGCGCAGCATTCTGGCCGAAGGCTGCCGCGATGCCCTGGTGCTGTGGGGCGACCTGCTCATCGACGGCCACAACCGCTACGGCATCTGCATCAAGCACGGCCTGCCCTTCAACACCGTGCAGGCCACGCAGTTCAAGAACATGGACGACGTGCACCTGTGGATGATCGACCAGCACCTGGGCCGCCGCAGCGTCTCGGACTTCCAGCGCGGCGTGCTGGCGCTGCGCAAGCGCGAGATCATTGCCGCGCGCCGCGCCGAAGCCGCCGCCGCCGTGCAGGCCGCCAAGGCAGAAGCCGCAGAGGCGGCCAACGGCGAGGAAGCGCCCTGGGAAGGCGACACGGACCCCGTGGTCGCCAAGGCCCTGGCCAGCGTGGCCAAGGTGCCTGACGAGGCGCTGGACACGCGCGAAGCCCTGGCCCGTGCCGCGCGCCTGTCGGCCGGCCAGGTCAAGATGATCGAGACCATCCAGGAAAAGGCCGCACCCGAAGTGGTGGCCGCCGTCAAGGCGGGCGAACTCTCGCTCAACGCAGCCGCCGTGGTCGCCACCCTGCCCGTGGAGGAACAGCAGGCCGTGGCCGCCGAAGGCGCCGAAGGTCTCAAGCAGGCCGCCAAGCGCGTGCGCGATGCCAGGAAAAAGCCCAAGGCGGCCAAGGAAACCGAGGCCGGCGACGAACAGGCCGCGGCCCCTGCCGCCTCGCCAGAGGAACTGCAGGCCCGCGTGGCCGAACTCGAAGCCGAGAACGAGCGCCTGCGCCAGCAGGTCAAGGCGCTGCAGGATCTGCTGGCCGAGCAGCAGTAAGCCGCCGCCGGCCCTGCCGCGCGGGCGGTGCGCCGGCCGTGCTCAGGGCTTGAGCCAGTGGAGCAGCTCGGGCACCAGCAGCGCCTCGTTCAGGGCCTCGTCGCTTTGCGAGACAAAGGCCTTCAGGTTCCGGATGGGCAGAAAACCCGTGTTGCCGAACTCCTCGCCCAGCCGTTCGATGAAGGCGAACTCGCCGGGCTGGTTGGAGATGCCGAGGAACATCACATAGACCTCGTAGGCCTCGCGCTGGGCCTGGGCCAGCACCTTGCGCGTCTGGGCCTGGTCGCTGTTTTCACCGTCGGTGATGAAGAACACCACCGAGCGCTTGCGCGGCCCCTGCGCCTCGGCCGCAGGCGCGCTGCGGGCGCCGAAGAGGCGCTGCAGAAAGCCGGTCCGGCCTTCCTCAGCGGCCCAGCCAAAGCTCTGGAAGATCTTCTGCAGCACATAGGAATAGTCCGTGCCCCGCGCCCAGCCCGGCACCTTGCCGATGATCTGCCGGCGCACGAAGTTCTCGTAGTTGGTGGCGGTCAGCGCCCCCACATGGTGGGCATGGCGGGGGCCATCCGAGAAGGTGAACACATCGAGCTTGCGGTCGGGATCGAAAGCCAGTCCCCAGGGCGCCAGGCGCAGCAGCAGGTCGTTGGTCACGCCCTGCTCGTGCTCATCCTCGAACGAGCCCGAAACGTCCAGGGCGATGGCGACGTCGATCACCGGCGGCTGGACGATGCCTTTCTTTTCCAGCGACAGCTTGAGCGCAGTGGTCGACTTGGCGAGATTGAGTTGGATCATGAGGGAAGTTTCCGTTCGATAAAGGCCTTGAATTCAGCGACCACATCGGCCAGCAGCAGGCGCTGCGTCTCGCTGAGCCGCGGCCCCCATGGCGCCAGCTGAGCCAGCACGGCGGGCAGCCTGACCAGCACGCCTTCCTGCACCATGGCCGTCAGTGCCTGCAGATGGTCCTGGTCGAGCTGCAGCAGCTGCAGCTGCTCCAGGGCCAGCGCCTGCGAAGCCAGGATGGCCGCGGCCCTGGCGCTCAAGGTGGTGTGGATGTCGTCGCCCGTGCGCTCCAGCAGCCAGGCGGCCGCCATGTCCAGCGCCTGCAATTGCCGGTGGGCCGCCCCGGTCTGCAGCGCCAGCTCGGCCAGCAGCGCCTGGTGCGACTGGAGCTGGGGCAAGGCCTGCTGCAGGCGTGTCTCCGCCAGCCGCACCTCGGGCGCCGCCTCGCTCCATATCCTGGCCGGTGTACGCCGGAACACGCCGCCCTGCAAGGCCTCCAGCAGATCGCTCATGCGCGCGTGCAGCTGGCGCAGCAACAGCGGCACCTGGCGCAGCAACGGCTCCTCGGCCAGTTGCAGGCGCTGCCTGACCAGCTGCGCCAGGCGCTGCTGCTGCGGCTCGCCAAAGCGCATCCAGTCCGGGGCCCCGGCCGTGGGCAGCGGCGCCGCACCGATCTGCTGCTGCGCCAGCTGCACGGCCTGCGGCTGTGCGTCGGGAAACAGCTGCAGCAGCTCTTCGGCCGCGGCCGCAAACGGTCGTTGCTGCACGCCGGCCAGCACGGACGGCTTGAGGACCGGGCGCCGATGCCCGGCCGCCTCGGCCTGCGCAGCCCCGGGCAGAGCCAGCCGTGTCGGTGCCGGGCGCGAGCTCAGGGACTGAGGCCCGGGCTGTGGCGGGCACTGCGGCGCGGCGGGCGGCACCGATGGCGCAGCGCCGATGCTGATGCGCGTGGGACCGGGCTGCGCCGGGGTGTTGCCGTCCGCGCCTCGGACGATGGAGGGCGCGCGTTTCATCGCCGCAGCGCTCAGGAAAATTGCGCCAGCACGTCGTTGAAGTCGCCGACAAAGCCCACGCCCACGGGCGAGAAGGCCGGGCCGCTGCCGTCGATGATGATGGAACCCATCTGCACGCCCGAAAAATCGGCGAAGTGATCGCTCAGGCTGACCATCAGCAGCTGTTCGCGGTCCTCGTTCTCCACGACGACATGCGCATTCTTCACGTGACGGAACACCGGCTTGCCGGGGCCGTGGATCATGGCCACGAGCACGACTTCGATATAGCCGGTGGCCGGCAGGCGCAGCCTGGACGGAAACACGCGGATCCACTCGTCGTCGTCATCGCTGAGCTGGCCGTCGGTGGCATCGGGGCTGTGCACCAGCGCGCCGCCATGGACGGAAAAGGTCTTGTCGGCCGCCAGCGGCAGGTAGCCTTCCTGCTGGCCGCGCACCGTGCGCTGCACGTTGTAGACGGACAGAATGTCCTCGAACTCCGAGATCCGGGCGCCCTCGCCCCGGTTGACCGCCACCAGCGCATGCAGGTCCAGGTCCGATGGGCAATCCCAGGCCAGGCGCACGAAAAAGGATTCGTTCTTCTTGAGATTCAGCGTGAGCTTTCTGGGCGCATCCGAAGGTTTGGCGAGATTCACCGACAAGGACATGAAGCACTCCGTCTAATCGTGGGGAAAGTATGGGAAAACAGGCAGCCGGGCCGGCGGCTGGCCGCGGCCCTGCGCCATGGTTCGGAATTCAGGCGCGGCGCGCCTGGGCGCTGGCCAGCACGGTCTGGCCCAGCGCCAGCATTTCCTGGCGCGAGGCGGCCATCAGCTCGCGCGCCTGCGCGAATTTCTGCTGGTTGGCAATGCGGGCCTGGCCGGCGATCTCCATCAGCTCGCGCGTGCCTGCCACCACGGACTGGATCTGCTGGGCCTGGCTCTGGCGGTTGTCGCCGGGCGCACGGGCCGCGGTGCCGGCCACCTGCTGCATCAGCTTGCCGCGCATGCGGCTGAGGTTCTCGTCGAGGTCCTTGCCCTTCTGGCTGAGCTGCTGCGTCTCCAGCACGCGGTAGGCGCTGTACAGGCCCAGCAGGCTGGACTTGATGGAGGCAAAGCGCACCGAAGCCGTGGTCGCCAGCTCCTGCAGCGTGCTCAGGCCCGAGTCCTGGATCTGCGCCAGCACCAGCTGGTCCGCGGGCAGGCGCGTCATGCAGCCTTCGACGGCCAGCGCACGCGACTCCAGCGCCTGCAGCTTCTGCGTGGCCTGCATGCGCAGCAGATGGTCCTGCTCCATCGCCGGCTCCAGCGCCTGCACCTGCTGGCGGGCGTACAGGTGGGCGTTGTACAGGAACAGCGCCTCGACCGCGAACAGCTTGCGAAAGCGGTGGTATTCCTGCAGCACGCTGTCCAGGCCGTGCATGTCCGATTCGAGCCTGCGCATCTCGCCGCTGAGTTCACGCTCGAGCTTGTTGACCTCGTCGGACAGGCGCTTGGTCTTGAACGAGACCAGCTGCGCGGTCTCTGCCAGCGCCTTGCTGATGGCGCTGCGCATGGCCTGGGCACTGAGCAGCCCGGCAAGGCGCGTCATCAGCGAGGGTTTCTCGCCGCTGAGGATGCGGTCGGCCAGCTGGTCCAGCTTCTCGGATTCGACGGCCGCGCTGAGCCGGTCCAGCAGGCCGAACACCACGGGCGCCTTGTGCTTGTCGACTTCGGCCAGGAAGCGGTCGAAGACCTGGTTGAGCGTCAGTTCGGCCTCGAAGCCCAGCTTGGCAATCTCCGCGGGGGCCAGCGCCATCAGCTCGAAGTTCTGCACACGGCCCAGCACGGCTGCCATTTCGGCGGCTGGCAGCGCGGTCGGGAAATTCTGGGGAATCTGCAATGCGCCAGGCGGCTGGGCCGCCTGGATGGCAGTGCCGGCAGGCTGGGCGGAAGGCTGTGTCACATCACTCATTTGTTATGAATGTTCCTGCCCGCAGGCAGAACGCTTTGGTGAAGAGAGCAGCCATTCTAGATGCCTACTTTGCGCAGGCAGCGCACCCGGAGCCGGGCGGGATAAAGCCTTACAAAAGGATGCAGGCCTCGGGGGAATCAGACCTCGGCCGTGAAGCCGATCTGCTTGACGATGGGCCCCCACTTGGCCAGGTCCTCCCTGACCAGAGCGGCCAGCTCCGCCGGGCTCGACGACATGGCCTCCAGGCCGAACACGCCCAGGCTGTCGACCACATCGGCGCTGGCCAGGGCCTGGCGCATCTGGGCGTTGAGCCTCTCCACCAGCTCCGACTTGGCCTTGGCGGGCAGGAAGAAGCCGAACCATTCGCTGTGGGCCATGTTCCTGTAGCCCTGCTCGGTGAACGTCGGTACCTTGGGCATGAAGCGGCTGCGCTTGGCGCCGCTCACGCCCAGCACGCGGAGCTTGCCGCTGGCCACATGCTGCATGGCATCGCCGACCGGGCAGCTCACCGCCGCGACATTGCCGCCCATCATGTCCATCAGCGCGGGCTGCGAGCCGCGATAGCCCACATGCTTGAACTCCACGCCGGCCTGGTGCCCCAGCAAGGCACCAATGAAATGCGGCGTGGAGCCCGCAGCGGGCGATCCGAAGCTGCCGCCGTTGGGATTGGCCTTGACCCAGGCGAAGAACTCGGGCACGGTGGTCACGCTGGCCGGCACCATGGGGCCGACCGCGAAACCGAAGTCGAAGATGCAGCCCACGGTGACGGGCGTGAGGTCGGCCACCGGGTCGTAGCCCAGCTTCTTGTAGATGTGCGGGTAGATCGTCAGCATGGAAGTCGGCGTCTGCAGCATCACCGAGCCGTCGGCCGGGCGGCCCTTGACGTAGTTGATGGCGATCTGCCCGCCCGCGCCCGTGCGGTTTTCCACCACCACGGCCTTGGCATAGCCGCCGAGCTTGGTGCCCACACGGCGGCAGATGGCGTCCGACGTGCCGCCCGCAGCGAAGCCGGTGATGATGTTCAAATTCTCGAGCTGGGCCTGGGCCTGGGCCTGCATGGCTATGCCGGACAGCAGCGCACCCGCGCTGCCGGCACCTGCGGCCTGCAGCCATTGGCGGCGGTTGAAGTTCATGGTTGTCTCCTTGGTGTTTTGGGTGAATGCAGGGTCAGCCAGGCGAGGACTGTCACTTCTTGTCGCGCAGCCAGGTGACGGCGCCCGAGTGGGTGACCGCGCCCTGGTGGGCGGGGCGCACGGTCAGCGCATATTTCTCCAGCAGGCCGCCCAGCGGCCGCTGCTGCGCACGGGCGGCCCTGGCGGCCTCCAGCCGCGTCGCAAGGGTTTCGGGCGCCAGCTCCACCGTGATGCTGCGCGCGCCGGCCCTGGCATCGATGGCGATGATGTCGCCGTCCTGCAGCGCGGCAATCGGCCCGTTGTCGGCCGCCTCCGGGCCCGCATAGCCTATGCACAGGCCGCGCGTGGCGCCCGAGAAGCGCCCGTCGGTGAGCAGGGCCACCTTGTCGCCCATGCCCTGGCCGTAGAGCAAGGCCGTGATGCCCAGCATCTCGCGCATGCCGGGGCTGCCCCGGGGCCCTTCGTTGCGGATCACCAGCACATCGCCAGGCGCATAGGCCATGGCCTGCACGGCGTCCTGGGCTTGCTCTTCCGATTCGAACACGCGCGCCGGCCCGCGGTGCACCAGGGTATGCAGCCCCGCGGTCTTGAGCAGGGCACCGTCCGGGCACAGATTGCCCTTGAGCACCGTGAGCCCGCCGTCGGGCGAGATCGGATGGCCGGCCTTGCGCACCACTTCGCCGTCGGGCTCGGCGGCATCGGCCACTTCCTGGGCCAGCGTGCGGCCCGTGAAGGTCAGCGCGTCGCCGTGCAGCAGGCCCTGCTCCAGCAGGGCGCGCAGGATGACGGCCGCGCCTCCGATGTAGTACACGTCGCGCGCCAGGTAGCGGCCGCCGGGCTTGAGGTCGGCGATCAGCGGCGTGCGCGCGAAGATCTCGGCCACGTCGTCGAGATGAAAGCGTATGCCGGCCTCGTGTGCGATCGCAGGCAGGTGCAGGGCCGCATTCGTGGAGCCGCCCGTGGCGCAGACCACCGCGCAGGCGTTTTCCAGGGCCTTGCGCGTGACGATGTCGCGCGGCAGCACGGCCTCGCCCCGGGCGCCGGCCCAGACCATGTCCATGAGCTGGCGGCCCGCGCGGCGCATCAGCGGCGCGCGTTCGCTGAACACGGCCGGCACCATGCTGGAGCCGATCGGCGCCAGGCCCAGGGCCTCGCTCACCATGCCCATGGTGTTGGCCGTGAACTGCCCGGCGCAGGCCCCGGCCGAGGGCAGGCAGGCGCGCGTGACGGTGTCCAGTTCCTGCAGCGTGGAGGTGCCGGCCAGCACCTTGCCTATGGTTTCGTAGGTGTCGACCACGTTGAGGTCGCGCCCCGAGGCGCTGCCCGGCATCTGCCCGGGCAGCGCCGAGCCGCCGTGCACGAAGACGCTGGGCACATTGCAGCGCACCATGGCCATCATCAGCCCCGGCAGGTTCTTGTCGCAGGCGCCCACGGCAAAGATGCCGTCCCACTGGTGGCCGCGCACCGAGGCCTCCACGCTGTCGGCGATCAGCTCGCGCGAGATCAGCGAAAAGCGCATGCCCGAGTGCGCCATGGTCAGGCCGTCGCTGACCGAGACCACGGGGCACTCGTGGGGCATGCCGCCGCCCGCGTAGATGCCGGTCTTGGCATGCTGGGCCTGCTCACGCAGGTTCATGTTGCAGGGGCTCATCTCCCCGCCGGTATGGAACACGCCCACATGCGGGCGCGCGATCTCCTCGTCGTCCTGGCCCAGCGCATGCAGAAAGCTGCGCGCGCTGGCGCGGAGCGTGCCGCGGTGCACCGTGGCGGAGCGAAACGCAGGGACGGCACCGGATGGCGTACCGGAACCGGAAGAGGCCTGCGTGCTGCCAGGGGTAGCGCGGGAGTCGGAAGATCGGGAATCGTTCATGAAAGGCAGGCGCGGCGGCAAGGCGAGGGACAAGGCGGAACAAACCGGGAATGCGGGAAAGTGCCGGATGCGGCGCAGCTTGTGCAGGCATGTGCCCACGCAAGCCGCGCCGCAATGTTTATGAAAAATAACCTTCCGGCCTGCTGCTGGATATTGGCGTTTTACCTTGCCACCCTCTGCCAGCCACGGCACGAGGCGATCGCTTCCGGCCTCCAGCAGGCTGCGCGCGCATTCGGGATAATTTCGCCTTGTTGCAAAAAAAACATAATTTCACCCGTGCACCCCTCCCCGTCTACGCGCCAGCTGGGCGCCCTCGCCTGCGCCTTGTACTGCGGCGCAGCCCTTGCCTCCGAGCTTCCCGAGGTCACTGTTGCAGGCATTGCCTCCGACGCGCAGCTCAGTGTGCTGGACCCTCGGTTGCTGCAGGAACAGCCCGATGCCAGCCTGCAGGACATTCTGCTGCGCCAGCCAGGCATTGCCCTGGATTCCGACGGCAAGCTGAGCCTGCGCGGCATGGGCTCGGGCATGACCCAGGTACTGCTGGACGGGCGGCCGCTGGGCACTTTCAACGGCGGTGGGGCTAGCCTGGAGGACGTGCCGGCCGCGCTGATCGAAAGCGTGGAAATCGTGCGCGGCGCCTCGGCCGAGGACAGTGGCGCGGGCATCGCAGGCACCATACGCGTCCACCTGCGCCGTGCCGGAGGCACGCCCGAGCGCAGCGTGCGGGCGCGGCTGGGCTTTTCCCCGCAGGGACAGTTCGAGCGCAGCACGGCCCTTGCGCTGGGTGGACAGGGCGACATGCTGGACTGGCAATTCAACGCCCAGGTACTGGACAAGTCCCAGCGCATCCGCAAGCACAACACCACTTCGAACAGCTCAAGGCAATGGGACGACTGGTTCCAGGACGTCATCACGGTGGATCGCCTCAGCGAAGAACGCACGACGCTGCTGACGCGCACCCGCCAGACTTCGCTGGCCGGCGAGGTCGCGCTGCACCCCACGTCGCAGGACCGTATTGCGCTGCAGTGGATGGGCGAATACCTCACGCTGCACCAGGACAGCGCCACCACCACTGCCCGGCCCTACTTTGTCCGGGAGTACAGCGAACTCGGCTGGATGCAGCTTCCTGCGGTCATCCGCAGCAGCAGCAACCGCGAATCGCCCCATTGGACGATACGCCCCACGCTGCGCTGGGAGCACGCAACAGCCGATGGCGGCCAGGTGCAGGCCGAAGCCGGCATGCTGCAGTCGCGCAACCACAGCAGCTATGCCTATCAGGGGGCGAGCGACAGCTATGCATGGGGCGGCCAGGAAAGCACCCTGGAGCATCAGCGCGAGGTCCACGGCGCCCTGCGCTGGAAACAGCCGCTGGGTCATGGCATGCGCCTGACGCTCGGCACCCAGCTGCGCAACGAACGCATGCGCGAAACCATTACCGAAGACGGGGACACCGATACCAGCTCCGTCATGCGCCGCGCTGCGGCGGCCTTTGCGCAATGGAACTGGCAGCCGGGCGCAGCCTGTGACCTGGAGGCCGGCCTGCGCCGCGAGCGCAACCAGATCCGCTTTCCTGCGGACGCCGGCATGCCGCATCGCAATGACGACTTCTGGCTGCCCTCGCTCAATCTTCGCTACCGCCCCAACGACCTGCAGCAATGGCATGCCGGGCTGGCTCGCACCTACCGCTCGCCCAGGCTCAGCCTGCTGCTGCCGCGCATCAACAGCGGCCATGAAGGCAGCATCGGCGACCCCGACATCGCCGGCAACCCCAGGCTGCGCAGCGAGCTGGCCACCGGCCTGGAACTGGGGTTCAGCCAGCAGCTGCAGCGCAACGGGCGCAACACCGGCGAATGGAGTGCCAATGTCTTTGCCCGCTCCATCGCCAACAGTCTCACGAACGAACTGGACACCTACCGGAACGAGGAAGGCGATACCCGCTGGCTGCTGACGGCAGTCAACCGGCAGCGCACCGAGGTGCTGGGGCTGGAACTGGCTGCCCGCCATGACCTGGCCCAGCTGCCGGTCAGCCTGAACGCACACCTGACCCTGGCCCGTTCCCGCGTGAGCGGCCAGACCGCACCGGCGCGGCTGCAGGGCCAGTCCCCTGCCGTGCTGGACTGGGGCTTCAGCGTACGCCACCCAGGCGGCAGTCTGCTGCCGGACACCTGGAACGTTCTCATGCGCCATGAAGCAGGCTACAGCACCCGCGCCAACGCAGGCCTGATCATGGACATCAAGCCCCTGTCCACATTGAACCTGCAAGCCCTGTGGAAGCTGGAGCCGACCGTGCGGCTGCGTGCCCAGCTGGCGCAGCTGGGCAATGACTGGAAGGCCGATGCCCGCAGCACCGTGGACGGCACCCGCATACGGATGCGAAGCCAGCGCCCCTTGAGTGTGGCGCTGATGCTGGAAAAGGACATCTGACCATGCGCCGGCGGCTCTGGCAGGCCAGCACACTCATGGCCTTGGCCCTGCTGCCGGGCTCTCCTTATCTGGCGGCCAAAGAGCCTGCTGCTGACATCCGGGCCGCACAACAGTCGCTGGAACAGGGCAAGGGCATGGCCGGGCTGGCCCTGCTGGCCGCCGTGCTGCCGGATCTGCAGGCGCAGTGGCGACAACATCCCACCCCCGACCATGCACGGGCCTATGCCCGGGCACTCGCCCTGAAAGCCCGGCTGCATGAGCTGCTGGCCCAGACCGGCGAAGCCGCGCAAAGCCGCGACCGGGCCCACGAGATCGCCTTGCAGGCATTGGGCGGCCAGGATGCCGATGTGCAGGAGCTTTTGTCCGAGCGCATGTACGCGGCCATCAGCGCACAGGACTTCTCCAAGGCCCAGGCCCTGTCCCGGGAACTGGAAAGCAGCCTCCCCCGGCCGCTGAAGCAATGCAAAAGCGCCATCTGCCTGGAGCTGCGCTTTCAGCAGGCCAACCTGGCGGCCACCATGGGACATGCCCAGGAGGCACTGGACATTGCGCTGGAACTGGCTGCCATCCCCGAGGCATCGCCGGATCTTGCCGCCTGGAACGTCTACCACCTGGTCTATCTGACCGGTCAATTGCGCCAGGCCCGACAGATGCAGCACTGGTGCCAGCGCGCCGATGCAATGGCGCGCGACGACGCCCATGCCCGCAACGGTGCCCTGGCACGCGCCCAGGCGATGTGCCTGTCCGGCCACGGCGACGCCCAGACCTTCGAGCATTTGCTGCAGGCCGAGCTGCAGGCACACGGGGCGGGCAGCCAGGGCAGCTCCCACATGCTGAGCCTGCAGGCCGGCCGGTTGCTCGAGCACGGCGACTACGCGGCAGCGGCCCGGACCGCCGGCCAGGCCTGGGCCACAGGCCTGGCCCGTCAGGAGCCCTTCTGGCAGCAATGGGCAACCATCACCATCGCCCAGGCCATGGAGGGCAACAGGCGCATGCCCGAAGCCATCTTCTACGGCAAGCTGGCCTTGCGTTATCAACAGATCCTGCTTGCCCGCTCGGGCACCCTGCCGCCCGAGCAGCTCGATGCCATGCTCCGCAACAGTCGCGGCTTCTACGAAACCCTGGCCCGCTGGCTGCTGCAGCAGCAACGCTTTGCCGAAGCCGAGCAGGTACTTGCCCTGGCCCGGGAGCACGGCTACCACCGGCTGGTGCGCCAATACCGTCCAGCCCAGCAGGCCGTGGCGCTGACGCCGGACGAGCAGGCGCAGCTGCTGCGCCTAGCACCGTTGCAGCAGCGCCTGGAGAAAGCCTGGAGCGAACGCGAGAGCGATGCGTCTTCAGCCCTGTCGGACCTGCTGGACAGCCTGCAGCCCCTGCTGGCCAGCCGCCTGCCGCAGCGCCCGCACGGCGCAACGCCTCCCCTCTCGTTGCCGCCCGTGGCGCCGGGCAAGATCCAGGTGCTTTTCCTGCCCGCGCCACAGCAGCTGCATGTCGTGCTGCGCAGCGCCCAGGTACCGGACCGCTACCTGAGCCTGCCGGTGCGGCAGGACCAGCTTGTCCAGGACATTGCCCTGCTGCGCCGGCAACTGCAGCAGCCCCGGAGCCAGCCCCAGCCCCTGGCTCAGAAGCTGTATCGCCAGCTATGGCAGCCGCTGCTGGCCTATCTGCCCGCTGGCCAGCCGCTGGCGCCGCCGGGGCAGGCTCCCGAAGTCCAGCTGCATCCGGAAGGGCCGCTGCGCTATCTGCCTTTTGCAGCCCTGCACGACGGCAGCCACTGGCTGGGCGAGTCCTATGCGCTGCCGCTGGATACCGGACTGGCGCATGAGGCGGCCAAGCCTGCGTCAGCACGCGCCGGCTGGGCATTGCTCGGCGCTAGCAAGCCAGGCGGTGAACTGCCGGCCCTGCCGCAGGTGCGCGAAGAAATCGATGCGCTTGCCCGCATCGCGCAAAGCCGGGGCATCGCCTATGGCAAGGCGCTGGACGGGCAGTTCACCGCCGCGGCATTGCGCACCGCCCTGCAAAGCAGCAGCGTGGTCCATCTGGCCAGCCACTTTCGCCTGCAGCCCGGCGACGGCCAGGCTTCAGGCCTGTATCTGGGCGACGGCAGCCTGCTCACGCTTCGGGCGCTCGACGACCCCAGCTATCGCTTCGACGGACTGGATCTGCTCACGCTGTCCGCCTGCGAGACCGCCCTCCCTTCCGGCCCGCAAGAGGAAGGCCTGCCCGTCGACAGCCTGGCCTGGCTGGCCCAGGCCAAGGGAGCAAAGCATGTGCTGGCCAGCCTCTGGGCTGTCGCCGATGAAGCCACGCGCCGGTACATGGATGCGTTCTATTCCGCACTGGGCAGCGGCATGCCCCACGCCCAGGCCGTACGCAGCGCCCAGCTGAGCATGCTGGCGGCCGGCTTGCCCGCACCGGCCGGCGGCAGGCGCGGCCTGGCGGCATACTCCGCGTCGGCGGACCTCTCCTCCGCACCGGGCCATCCGTACTACTGGAGTGGCTTTGTGCTGCTGTCTGCGGCCCACTGAGCCGCGACGGAATGCCAGCGCAACTCGGCATGCCAGGCCCCGGCCGGCAGGCGCGCCAGGGCATCGTCCAGCCCCTGCCGGGCCTGCGCAGGCGCCGCCACGAAGAGCAGGGATTCGGGCTGCCTCTCGGCACTGTCTATGGTCAGGGCCTTGTGCCAGAGGGCAGGCCCTGACGGCGACGCGGCGGGCAGATGTGCGGCATCGCCGGCCCGTTCGGGATAAATGGCATGCCAGCGCCCCTTGTCACCGACATGGAAGATGCGCAGATAGACGGGCCGCAGCGATGCATTGCCCACCTGCAGCTCCAGCTTCGTGCCCACCGGCAAGCGCCCCAGGAAAGCGGATGGCCGGCCGGCATTTTCCAGCTCCATGCGCTGCACCGATCCTCCCGGCTGCTGCCATTGCAGCGCTATCCGCAGACCGACGGGCAACTGCGCCGGGCCCTGCGGCTCCCCGCTCCGTTCCCATGCAGGCAGGGCTGCGCGACTCCACAAGGGAGCCTGCAGGCTGCCTTCGAAAACCGGCGAAGGCCACAGCGATTGCGGAACCGGCACGATCCGGGCCAGCTGGCCATGCGTATCGAGCACCTGCCGGGCCAGCTCCGCATAGCGCCGCCCGGGCTCCGCCGCTGGCAGGGCTTGCAGGGCCTGCACCAGTGCATGGGTGAACACGCCATGGTGAAGCCCGTCAAGCAACCACTCCGGCGTCCGTTCCATGTCCTCGCAGGCATACAGCCCCACATAGCCCTGCATGCGCGGGCGAGCGCCGGGCAGCGTCGGGGGCAGAGCGTCTGCAGCAGGCCCGGGCAAGCGTGCGCCTGATGAGTGCATCTGGCGCAGGTCGGACACGCGCAGGCCGCGCCAGGTCACTCCGTCGCTTCCCGAGCGTGTTGCCGACGCGGCATAGCAGGCATCCATCACCACCAGCACATGGGCTCCCGCCGCGAGCCAGTCATCGATGGCGGCACCCAGTTCCGCATCGGCCACCGCGCCCCGCAGCGGCCAGGCGCTGCCGGCAGGCATGCGCTCGGCATCGGCGGCAAGAAGAAAGGTGCTTTTTCCATCCGCTTCGGCAACCGGCTTGGGCGGCCCCTTGGCGCGGACCGCATGGCCCGACCAGTACAGGACCACGGCATCGCCCTGGCCTACACGGTGCCCCATGTCCTTGAGCGCGGCCAGGATGCCCGCACGATCCGGCCGGCGTGCGCCCTGCAGCGGCTTCGCGTCCGGCATGCCGTCGTCGGCGGCCATGGCAATGTCGGCCGCGGCAACGCCGTGGGCCAGCAGCTGCTGGCGCATGGCCGTGACATCGTTGGCCGGCCCCCTGAGCCACAGGGAGCGGGGCTGCCTGGCCAGGGCGCTGACGCCCACCAGCAAGGCATGCCTGCGGCCCGCCTGGGCCCCGTGGCCCATGAAGCTGTGCAGCATCAGCGCGGCGGCACCCGTGCGCGATACCGCTTGCAGCCAGGATCTCCGTTGCATGTCCAGGCTTCATTCAGGGCAGGGAAGGCAACAGGCGCGCACTGCGCACCGCAGGCTGGGCCTGGATCCTGTGCAGCAGAGCGGCGGCATCGGGCACCGCCGGGCGGATCTGCAGTATCCAGGTTCCGTCGGGCTGGGCATGCCAGGCCACACCCTGCAGCCCCGCGGCGGCTACCGGCTGGGCGGACTGCGCCAGCTGTGACAGCAACGCCATGTCGGCACTCCGGCTGCCGTCCTGCAGGCGAATCTGGATGCGCGTAGCCGAAGCCTCTGCCGATGGCTGCAAATCCTCGAGATCGGTGGAGCGCCATCCCGCTTCCGGGCCGGCCGGCTTGGCTGGCGTCCCCCCGGGGCTGGACACGATCCAGGCGGCCTGCCCGACGACCAGCAGCACCGCCAGCGCAGCGGCGGCATTGGCCCATAGCGGGTGCCCGAACATCCAGTGCAGCCAGCGCGGCGCAGCCTTGGCGGCAGTTCTTCCCTCGTCGGCCTGCATTTTCTGCATCAGCAGGGACCAGGCCCGTTCCGTGTTCTCGGTGCCGGCTTCTTCCCGCAGGACGGCACGGGCCTCGGCCAGCCAGCGGACCTGCTCCGCCAACGCGGCATGGCCTTGCTGCATGGTGTGCATCCACTGCGCACGAGAGGCATCGAGCCGGCCAGCCAGCCAGGCCGGCAGGTCCTCCTCAAAGCGTTGCTGATCTTGCGGGTCCAGCTGCGTCATGCCTGCTCACCTTGTGCCACATTCAGGCCCAGCCATTGCTGCAAACATAGCTTCAAATTCCTTCGGCCATGGAACAGGCGTGTCTTGACGGTGTTTTCGGGGCATTTCTGCGTTTCGGCGATATCCGACAGGGCCATGTCCTCCACGGCCCACAGCATCAAGGCCTCTCGCTGCAAGGGGTTGCGCAGGCGCCTGAGGCAGTGCAGCACGGCCTTCCTGTCCTGGGCGGAATGCAGCTGCGCTTCCGGGCCGGGCGCCTCATCCTGCACCGCTGCCAGGTCTTCGTCGCTGGCCAGTTGCTCCAGCTCGACCCGGCGCTGGCGACGGCGCAGACAGTCGACGGCCTTGTTGCGCGCCAGGGTGAAAAGCCAGGTATTGAAGGCCGCCCGTCCGTCATAGCGCTGCGGATGGCGCCAGACATCATGAAAGACGTCGGCTGTCACTTCCTGCGCCAGGGCTGCTGCGTCATCTCCGCAGGCTGCCAGCTGCATGCGCGCAAACAGCTGCACCTTTCCCGCCCATTGCTGCCACAGCGCGCGCAGAGCCAGCTGATCGCCTGCCTGCATGGCCTGCAACAACTCCTGTGGGGATCGGGACTTTTCCATAACTCCTGCTGATCTGCCAGCCATCGATCAGCCGCCGATCATAGCTGCGGACCTGGCGCCTGCTGGCATCCAGTGAACGGGAAAAAAATTTGAACCTTTGTGCGGGCTGCAACGAACAAGACAACGACTGTCTCTATTTCAACAACGGCCACAAGGAAAACATATGGTTACACAGTTCATTTCCCGAGGAGATCGCATGCCTACAAAAAAATCGCCGAACTTGGCCCGCCTATCCGTTGCCGTTGCCTGCGCGGCCTTTCTGACCGCCTGTGGCGGCGGCAGTGACGGAAACGGCGGCAAGCCCCCTCAGGAGGAAGCACAGAATCCACAGCCGTCAACGGAGCTGACGGCAGACGCCCAAAAAAGCGGCCTCGAATCCGTTCCCGGCACTCCTGGCACACAGACCTACAACCTGACCCTGTCAGTGGGTGATACTTGGCAGTTGGCCCTCAGCCCCAGCGACAAGAAATACACGCTCACGGTGCTGCAGGGAGCCTTCGACGCTGCCACAGACAGCCGATACAGCGGCAGCTACGACGACAGCACGCCTGGCCTCATCACAGGAACCGACTCGTCGAGCCAGCAGTCATTCCAGTTCCAGGTCGACGCCGACACCGGCTCCATCACCGGCACGCTGAACATGCAGACCGCCAGCGGCCAGCCCCTCGTGGCTGCGGCCACCGGCACCAGCTACGCTACCCCCACGGATCTGGGTCGCCTCAAGGGTTCGTATTTCTTCATGATGGCCTCCCGGAATGCCGGCAACGGCTCCTCTCCCGAACGCATTGGCGGCCAGGCGCGCATTGGTGACGACGGCAAGCAGTTGCTGGTCTGCGCCCAGGGCCTGTTCGACCAGGCCGGCAACTGCACCTCTCCCGACAGCCACGCCAAGCAGGAACTGCATACCTTTGCACTGGCGCGCGATGCGCGGACCGGGCTGGTCAAGGTCAGCGACGACAAGGGTCCGCAGGGCTGGCTGAACTTCCAGGTGACGGACCTGGGCGGCTACAGCATTTTCTTCGACCGCCTGGGCTACAACACCGACACACCGCCCGTAAACCGTACCGGTACGGCCTACCTGACCCGCACACCGTTGCTGACGGCCGGGACGCTGGACGGCAACTGGCATTGCACCGACGCCTTCAATCCTTCCTGGCACTCGGATGTGACCATCCGGGGCCTGAGCTTGAACTGGGTCGACGCGAGCGCACAGACGGGAACGGAGCAGCTCTACCTCAATCAGGTCACCAATGACGCAGGCAAGCTGCTGAATCTGCCCGGTGTGATCACCACGGTGGTGCAAGGCGGCACCCTGCAGAACGACGCCGCCATCATTCAGCCTGTTTCCACAGCCCTCTTCACGGTGGAGCGCGAGGCAGCAAACTCCCTGGGCATGTGCCAGCGCAAGAAGTCCTGAGCCTCCTGCACCCAGAAAAAAAACCGGTTGGAGAACCGGTTTTTTTTTTCTGGCGGGGAGACCTCTTGCCGGAGCCTGTCTCGACCTGCTGCGCATGGCACCGCCAAGCGATACGGGCAGCACTCAGCCCAAGGGTCTCCCTGGAGTGCGGTCCTGCAGGGCTCATAATCCGCGCCACCCTCAATCAAGGATTTGGCATACATGTCTTCCGACGGCTTTCACGTCCATGGCCCACACGATCACGAGCTCGAGCATGCCGCCGAAGGCGAGCATGGCCCAACCGCCCACCATGGCATCGGCGGCGGCAGCCTGACCAACCAGATCGCCATGTGCACGGCGGTCATCGCCACGGTGGGCGCCATCTTCTCGTACATGGGCGGCGCCACCCAGGCGAATGCGGGGCTCTATAAAAACGATGCGGCCATCAAGAAGACCGAGGCCGCCAACCAGTGGGCCTTCTACCAGGCCAAGAGCACCAAGCAGTCGCTGGCCGAGTTCGCGCGCGACCTGGCCGCCACGGATGACAGGCGGGCAGCCTACCAGGCCAAGGTGGACCGCTATGAGAAGGAAAAGGACGATATCAAGCGCGACGCCGACCGGCTGGAAGGCGAGGCCAAACACTGGGACGAACAGTCCGAGATGCAGATGCACCTGCACCATCGCTGGGCCCAGGCCACCACCGCGCTGCAGGTGGCCATTGCGCTGGCTGCCATCGCACTGTTGACCAAGAAGAAATGGCTGGAATACGCCATGCTCGGCGTGGCCGTGCTCGGCCTGGGCGTGGGCGGGCTGGCGATGCTCCATATCTGACAGAGCCTCGGCAATGCAAAAGGGCCGGGCATGCACCCGGCCCTTTGGGGTTTGAGCGGGCTGTCACTCGCCCAGCAGCTGCCGCAGCACGTAGGGCAGGATGCCGCCATGGCGGTAGTAGTCGACCTCGATGGGCGTATCGATGCGCAGCTTCACGATCACTGTCTGCTTGCTGCCATCGGCGCGCGTGATCACGAGCTGGGCATCGCTCTGGGGCGCCAGGTCGGGGGCAGGGATCACGTCGATGAACTCCTCGCCCGTCAGGCCCAGGGTCTGCCAGCTGTCGCTGCCCTTGAACTGCAGCGGCAGCACGCCCATGCCCACCAGGTTGGAGCGGTGGATGCGCTCGAAGCTGCGGGCCACCACGGCCTTGATGCCCAGCAGCTGCGTGCCCTTGGCCGCCCAGTCGCGGCTGGAGCCCGTGCCGTACTCCTCGCCGGCCAGCACCACGGTGGCGCGGCCTGCGGTCTGGTACTTCATGGCCGCATCATAGATGGACAGCTTCTCGGTCACGCCATGGTCGTCGCGGTACAGCGTGACTCCGCCCTCCTCGCGCGAGCCGTCGGCCAGCGGCGGAATCATGAGGTTCTTGATGCGCACGTTGGCAAAGGTGCCGCGCATCATCACCTCATGGTTGCCGCGGCGCGAGCCGTAGCTGTTGAAGTCGGTCTTCTGGACGCCATGCGCGAGCAGCCATTGGCCCGCGGGAGAGCTTTCCTTGATGGAGCCGGCCGGCGAGATGTGGTCGGTGGTGATGGAGTCGCCGAACAGCGCCATGATGCGCGCGCCGTGCACCGCGTAGGGATTGCCATTCCTTGCAGCCTTTTGCCCTGCAGGGCTTTGTACATCTGCGGCAGGCGCTTCCAGTTCGAGAGTGAATTTCTCGAAGAACGGTGGCTCCGCGATATAGGTGCTCTCGGGCCAGGTGTAGGTGGCGCCGGTCACGCCCTGGATCTTCTCCCAGAGCTTGCCGGGGTCGCTGGCCACCTGCTCGTAGTTGCTGCGGAAGGCCTTGCCGTTCATCGCATACTTGAGCAGCGCATGCACTTCCTCGCTGCTGGGCCAGATGTCGCCCAGGTACACGTCCTTGCCGCCCTTGCCCTGGCCCACGGGCTCGGTCATCAGGTCCTTGAGCACGGTGCCCGCGATCGCATAGGCCACGACCAGCGGCGGGCTGGCCAGGAAATTGGCCTTGATGTTGGGATGGATGCGCGCCTCGAAATTGCGGTTGCCCGAGAGCACGGCCGCGCAGACCAGGTTGTTCTGCTGGATGGAGGCATTGATCTCGGGCGTGAGGTCGCCCGCATTGCCGATGCAGGTGGTGCAGCCATAGCCGGCCAGCGCAAAGCCCAGCTTCTCCAGGTAGGGCAGCAGGCCGGCCTCGGTCAGGTAGCGCGTGACCAGGCGCGAGCCGGGAGCCAGCGAGGTCTTGATGTGCGGCTTGACCTTGAGCCCCGCTTCCACGGCCTTCTTGGCCAGCAGGCCCGCTGCCAGCATGACGCTGGGGTTCGAGGTGTTGGTGCAGCTGGTGATGGCGGCAATCAGCACGTCGCCGTTGCCGATGGTGACCGGCCCGGCCTCGACCGGCGCCCCGGACAGCGGATGCGCCGACATCGGCGTCGGCTTGTTGGCCTCCATCTCCACTTCGAAGCGCGGCGCGGCCATGGGTGTGGGCGGGTTGTCGCGCATGCGCACGCCGCGCTCCTGGTGCGGCGCCTCCAGCAGATGACGGGTCAGCAGCAGCTCCGGCGCCTGGTTGAAACCGTTGTCAGCCACCGGCTTGGAAAACAGCGTGCGGAAGGTGTCGGCCACGTTGCCGATCTCGATGCGGTCCTGCGGCCGCTTGGGGCCCGCCAGGCTGGGAGCGACGGTGGACAGGTCCAGCCTCACCACATGCGAATAGTCGATCTGGCCGGCCTTGGGCACGCCGAACAGGCCCTGCGCCTTGAAGTAGCGCTCGAAGGCATCGATCTCGCTCTTGGTGCGGCCGGTGCCCTTGAAGTAGTCGATGGTCTTGTCGTCCACCGGGAAAAAGCCCATGGTCGCGCCGTATTCGGGTGCCATGTTGCCGATCGTCGCGCGGTCCGGCACGGCCAGGCTGCGCGTGCCTTCGCCGAAGAATTCGACGAACTTGCCCACCACCTTTTCCCGGCGCAGGATTTCGGTCACCGTCAGCACCAGGTCTGTGGCCGTCACCCCTTCGCGCAGCTTGCCCGTCAATTCGAAGCCCACCACGTCGGGCGTGAGGAAGTACACCGGCTGGCCCAGCATGGCCGCCTCGGCCTCGATGCCGCCCACGCCCCAGGCCACGACGCCGATGCCGTTGATCATGGTGGTGTGGCTGTCGGTGCCGACCAGGGTGTCGGGGTAGTACACAGGCCCTTCGCCCTTGCCGTTCCTGGCCTTGTGCACGCCGCGCGCCAGGTATTCGAGATTGACCTGGTGCACGATGCCGAAGCCCGGCGGCACCACGCCGAAGGTGTCGAAGGCCTGCATGCCCCACTTCATGAACTGGTAGCGCTCCTGGTTGCGCTGGAACTCCAGCTTCATGTTCAGGTCCAGCGCCTGCTTGGTGCCGAAGTAGTCGACCATGATGGAGTGGTCGACCACCAGGTCCACGGGCACCAGGGGCTCGATGGCCTTGGGCTTTTTGCCCAGCCTGGCGGCCGTGCTGCGCATGGCGGCCAGGTCGGCCAGCAGCGGCACGCCCGTGAAGTCCTGCAGCACCACGCGCGAGACCACGAAGGGAATCTCGTCCACGCGCTCGGCATTGGGCTGCCAGCGCGCCAGTTGCTCCACATGCCCGGTCGTGATCTTCTTGCCGTCGCAATTGCGCAGCACCGATTCCAGCACGATGCGGATGGACACCGGCAGGCGATTGATCTCGGGAAACTGCTTGGCCAGGGCCGGCAGGGAGTAGAACCGGCCTTTCTTGCCATCGGCCAGCTCAAAGGACTTCAGGGTTTTGGCAAAAGCATGCGACATCGTGAGACTCTCCATCGACAGAACACAGGGGGTAACGCTTTCGCATTCCATTGTGCACACAACTGCCCCGCCAGGGTGTGGGACGCCACACTATCCACCTTGGCCATGCTCATTTTCAGGAGCAAGAAAGCCCGCACGCGGCGGGCCCGGATGGCAGGAGCCAGTGTTCAGACTCCGGAATCCGGCAGGAAATCCGTCCCTTCGCTCAAGGGCGCGAAACGGTAGCTGGCCGGCGTGCGGCCGAGCTTGACCGGCGCGCCCACCCCCTGGTACTCGCCCATCCGAACCACCATCTCGCGGTGCGCGGTATGCGGATGCTCCAGGGCCTGCTGCACGTCCAGCACCGGCGCGGCAGGCACGCCGATGGCCATCAGCTCGTCGGCGAGCTTCACGCCGTCGAGCCCGGCAAAGGCCTGCAGCAGCAAGGCCTTGAGCTCGGCGCGGTGGACGGAGCGCTGGCCCGCCGTGGCAAAGCGCTCGTCCTGCGCCAGCGCCTCCTGGCCGACATGGCCGCACAGCAGCCGGAACTGCCGGTCGTTGCCCACGGCCAGGAAGATGGGGGCGCCGCCCGTGCTCACCACGTCATAGGGGTAGATGTTGGGATGGGCATTGCCCGAGCGCTGCGGCACCTTGCGCCCCATGAACCAGTTGGCCGCATGCGGATGCAGCAGCGACAGGCCGGAGTCGTACAGCGACGCGTCCACCAGCTGGCCCTGGCCGCTGCGCCCGCGCTCGTGCAGCGCCAGCAGCACGCCGATGGTGGCGTTCAGCCCCGTCACCATGTCCACCACCGGCAGGCCCACGCGCAGCGGATCGCCGCCGGCCTCGCCGTTGATGCTCATGATGCCGGCCATGGCCTGGATGGCGGCGTCGTAGCCGGGCAGGCTGCCCAGCGGACCGTCGGCGCCAAAGCCCGTGACGCGGCACCAGACCAGGTGCGGCAGCTCTTCGCGCATCTGCTCGTAGCCTATGCCCCACTTCTCCATGGTGCCGACCTTGAAGTTCTCCAGCACCACATCGGCCTCGGCCATCAGCTCGCGCACGCGCTGCTGGCCCGCGGGCGCGGACAGGTCGAGGAACTGGATGCGCTTGTTGCGGTTCAGGCCGAAGTAGTACGAGGCCACGCCATCCTTGAACGGCGGCCCCCAGGTGCGCGTGTCGTCGCCCTGCGGCGGCTCCACCTTGAGCACGTCGGCGCCATGGTCGCCGAGGATCTGCCCGCAGAACGGGCCGCCGAGGATGCGCGAGAGGTCCAGCACCTTGACGCCTTGCAGCGCGCCGGGGGAAAGAGGTGTGTTCATGCGAAGGATTTCTCCATGTGGACGGGGCACGGCTGCATCAATCCAGCTTCACGCCGGCCTTTTGCACCACCTCGCTCCATTTGTCGAGTTCGGTCTTCACGAAGCTGGCCAGATAGGCGGGCTTGGTGTCCGGGCCGCGCTCCAGGCCCTGGGCTGCAAATGCCTTCTTCACGTTCTCGGAGTCCAGCGCCTTGGCATAGGCCTGGTTGAGCAGCTCCACCCGGTCCGCCGGCATGCCCTTGGGACCGACCACGCCGAAGAACACGCTCACGTCATAGCCGGCCAGGCCCTGTTCGGCGATCGTGGGGATCTGGGGCATGGCGCTGGAGCGCCGGGCCGTGGCCACGCCCAGGGCCAAAACCCTGCCGGCCTTGATATAGGGCATGGCCGTAAGGATGTCGGTGAAGGTCATGTCCACCTGACCGGCCAGCAGATCGTTGAGCGCCGGCCCCGTGCCCTTATAGGGCACATGCTGCAGCTGGGTGCCGGCCATGCCGTTGAACAGCACGCCCGCCAGATGGGACGAGGCGCCGTTGCCCGAAGACGCGAAGTTGAGCTTGCCGGGCTTGCTCTTTTCCAGTGCGATCAGCTCCTTGACGTTGCCCACGCCCAGGTCCGGCCGCACCACCAGCACATTGGGCAGGTAGCCCACGTAGATGATGGGCGTGAAGCTGGTGCGCGGGTCGTAGCTGATGGACTTATACAGCGGCTTGTTGATGGCCAGCGGGCCCGAGGTGCCGAACATCAGCGTATAGCCGTCCGGCTTGGCGCGGGCCACGTAGTCCGCGCCGATGTTGCCGCCGGCGCCAGCCTTGTTCTCCACGATCACGCTCTGGCCCAGTTCCCTGGTCAGCTCGGTGGCCAGGATGCGGGCCATGGCATCGGTGGGGCCGCCGGGCGGGAACGGCACGATGAACATGATGGGCCGCTCGGGGAATTTCTCCGCGGCCACGGCATTCAAAGATACGCCCATGCACAGGGCGGCGGTGGCGGCTGCAACGGTTGCGGCCAGCAGGCGGCGGCTGATGTTCATCTCTTGTCTCCTTGGTGGGTACGCCGATCGGTGTCGGCTTTCAAAATACATAGCTGCTGGCGCTTGTCTGTATTGCGCCAGAGCCGTTTTATTCATTGATTCACTCTTGCCAAGCAGGCGGCATCTCGGCCGCCTCCAGCGGGTCGCGCGGCAGCACGCGGTGCAGCAGCACCAGCTGCGACAGGCGCAGGCGCTCGGCCGAGCCGGTCTGCGCGGCCTCCCAGGCCATGGCGATGGCCGTGGTGCAGTTATAGAGGCCCGTAGCGGCCTGGCGGGCCAGCACGTCGCCGCCCTCTTGCGCGGCCTTCTCGGCCAGCGCGCTGGCGCGCGCCAGCGCAGCTTCCAGCGCCTGGCGGTAGCCGGGCACCAGCCTGGCCTGGTCGAGCAGGCCGTGCAGGTACTGCTGCAGCACCGGCAGCGAGCCTTCGCGCTTGATGGCGCGGATCACGTCCAGCGCCACGATGTTGCTCGTGCCTTCCCAGATCGAGCCCAGGTGGGCGTCGCGCACCAGGCGCGGGTCGCTCCACTCCTCGATGTAGCCGCAGCCGCCGCGCACTTCCATCGCGTCGCCGGTCACCTTGCGCGCATCGCGGCAGGCGCGGAACTTGATCATCGGGGTGAGGATGCGCAGCAGCGGGTAGGCGCCCTCTTCGCCAGCGTCCGAGCGCATCAGCGTCTGCGCGGTCTGGAACACCATGGTGCGCGCCTGCTCGGCGGGCACGCGCAGCTTGTCGAGCTGGCGCTGCATCAGCGGCATCTGCTCCAGGCGCTTGCCGAAGGCGATGCGCTCGTGGGCGATGAACTCGGCCTCGGCCACGGCGCGGCGCATCATGCCGGACGAGCGCACGCCGTTGGACAGGCGCGAGTTGTTGACCATGTCGGCCATCTGCACGAAGCCGCGGCCCTGCTCGCCGACCAGGTAGGCCACGGCGCCGTCCATGCGGATCTCGCCGCTGGCCATGGACTTGGTGCCCAGCTTGTCCTTCAGGCGGATGATGCGGTAGTGGTTGGCGCTGCCGTCGTCCAGGGTGCGCGGCAGCAGGAACAGCGAGATGCCCTTCATGCCCGGCTGGCCGCCTTCCACGCGGGCCAGCACCATGGCGAACTCGGCGTCGGGGTTGGAGCAGAACCACTTGTCGCCGGTCAGTCGCCACGAGCCGTCGGCCTGCGGGCTGGCCATGGTCAGCGTGTTGGCGATGTCCGAGCCGGCGGCCTGCTCGGTCATGAACATGGCGCCCTGCGCCTGCTCGTCCCAGTCCAGCGACAGCAACTGCGGCAGGTATTTGTTCACCAGCTCCGGCGCGCCGAACTTCTTGAGCGTGCGCGTCAGCGAATCGGTCATCGACAGCGGGCAGCACAGGCCGAACTCCGACTGCACGAACAGGTAGGTGAGCGCGTACTTGACGGCCGGCGGCATCTTGCCCCGCCAGCCCAGCATGTCGTCGCGGTGCGAGATGGCCTGCAGGCCGAACTCGCCGTAGGCGATGCGCTCCAGCTCCTCATAGGCCGGGTGCTTGACGATGCGCTGCCGGTCCACACCGGCGCGGGTGCGGTGCTCCAGCGTGGGCGGGTTCTTGTCGGCAATGCCGGCCAGCTCGTCGATACGGCCGCCGGCCAGCTCGCCCATGCGCCGCAGGTAGGGCTGCAGGTGGGCCAGCAGGTCGGCCGGCAGGTAGAGCTTGAGCAGCGACTGCAGCTCGGTGTCGGTGGTGTAGAAGTTGGCGCCCTGGCGGTCGGGCACGGGGTGGGCTGTGTCACGGGGCATCGGGTCTCCTGCCGGAATCGTTTGCCGCAAATTTCAGCACCCTCATGTATTCGCGTCAAATATTATTAAAATCTTTCTCAATATTTTTTAAATATCAATAAGCACCATGGAACTGCGGCTGCTGCACTACTTCGTCACCCTGGCCGAAGAGCTTCACTTCAGCCGCGCGGCCCAGCGGCTGTCGATCTCGCAACCGCCGCTGTCCGTGGCGATCAGGCAGCTGGAGCAAGAGCTGCAGGCCCAGTTGTTCGAGCGCAGCAGCAAGGGCGTGCGGCTCACGGCCGCCGGAGAGCATCTGCTGGACAAGGCGCGCCAGCTGCTGGCCCTGAGCCGGCAGGCCGCACAGGAAACGCGCGATGTGGCCCAGGGCACGCGCGGCCATCTGCGTCTGGGCTTTGTCGGCTCCAGCCTGTACCGCGGCCTGCCCCAGGCGCTGGAGCAATTCCAGCAAAGCCATCCGCAGGTACGCGTGGACATGCTGGAGGCCAACAGCGCCGAGCAGATCCTGGACCTGCAGCAGATGCGGCTGGACATGGCCCTGGTCCACTCCATCCAGCCGCCCGAAGGCATTGCCAGCCAGCTCATCGTGGAAGAGCCTTTCGTGGTCTGCCTGCCCGCGCACCATGCCCTGCATGACAGCGCGGCCGTCGACCTGGCCGAACTCAGGAACGACCGGCTGATCCTGTTTTCCAGCCTGGTCTCGCCGGCCTACCACCAGCGCATCTACGAGATGTGCCTGGCGCACGGCTTCGCGCCCGAGGTGCGGCACGAGGTGCGGCACTGGCTGTCGGTGATCTCGCTGGTCTCGCTGGGCCAGGGCGTGGCCCTGGTGCCCGCGGCGCTGGAGCGCGTGGGCATGCCGCGCCTGGCGTTCCGCCCGCTGCGGGGCTCGCACCCTTCGTCGGAGATGCTGGCCATGTGGCGCCGCACACCGGACAATCCGCTGGTACAGGCGCTGCTGGCCTGCCTGCAGCAGGCCGCGACCGAGCTTTGAGGGGCCCGGTCACGGCCTCTCATGAAGACTGTTCCTCATTGACCAACGTGCTGCCTTGAACCGCCGGCCTGTTTGATATGGCCACCCGGCCGCGTCGGCTACCGCACCATGGCGGACTCCGCGCATCTGCGCCAGCGACTGTCCAATGACGGGTTGTCGTTGTGCAGCCGACAATGGCCACCAGGAATGCCATATGCGGACGCATGGCGCACCTTCCGGATAGCCGGCCTGGGTCGGCTGCACGAAGAGAAATGACGGTCAGAACGGCTTGCTGACCGATACCAGCAAGGTGCGGCGCGGAGCGAACTGCGGTGCGCCCACTCCGATGCCGGTGCCATCGCGCAGTTCGTAGCTGCGGTCGAACAGGTTGAGTACCGACACACGCGTTTTCAGCTTGCCCACCATGGGCAAATCGAAGTCGCGCGCGGCGCCCACGTTCACCTGCCAGTAGGTGGGCAAATGCTCGGTATTGGCAAAGCCGTTGCGCAGGCCCGAGCCGAACAGCGCGCTCGCCGTCCAGGTGGTGCCCGCCTGCAGGTAGGACACGCCGCCCGAAGCCGTCAGCTGCTGGTCATGGTCCAGATGCACCCAGTGGCTGTTGATGTAGGCCTGCTCTTCGGCATCGAAGTTGAACTGCCCGGTCTCGATGCCCTTGCCCATGGCCCGCGAAATGGCCACGTTCAGGTAGGCGCCGAAATTGCCCTGGCGGTAGTTGGCCGAGCCCTCGATGCCGTAGATGCGGCCGCGCTCGTAGTTGAACGCCGAGTACAGCAGCGCGTTGCCGAACTGGCCTTCGTCCTGCAGATGGCGCACGTCGCGGTAGTAGGCGTCGAGCCCGAGTGTCAGGTTCGGCGTCAGTTGGTGCGAAACGCCGACGTCAAAGTAGTTGGAACGCTCTGAACGCACGGCGGTGTTGGCGTCCGATGGCAGCGCATTCGTCGTACCCAGGAATTTGGCTACTGTCGTGGCGTCGAATTTCTCGGTCGGGGGCGGCGTGAAATAGCGCGCGTAGCCGGCGTGCAGGCGCGTGCGGCTCGACCAGTCGTAGGTCACGCCCAGGCGCGGGCTGATCTGCTGCTCGCTGACGATGGTGTTCACATGGTCGTAGCGCGCACCGTAATTGACGGTGAGCTTGTCCGTCGGCTTCCACTCGTCCTGCAGATATACGCCGACCGTGGAGCCCGAGCCACGCGCGTTGTCGGCGATGGCCATCGGTACGCCGCTGGTCTGCGCACCGCTGTCGTCGGCCGGGAAGACCTGTGAGCTGTTGTCTACCCCGTAGCGCTCGCGCTGCAGGAACAGGCCGCCACGCAGCGTGTGGCGGTCGTTCAGCCGGTAGCTGGCATCGCTTTGCAGGCCGTAGGCGCTGTTGCTGCGCGTGATGTTGGCGGCCACGCCGTTGTAGACCAGGTCGCCCACCGGATCGGGCATGTAGTCGGTCCGGCTCGAACGACGGAACAACGAGACCTGGTAATCGAGCTGCGACGACACCTTGTGCTGGTACGACAGGATCTGGAAATCCGTCTGCTCGCGCTGATTGGCGTTCAGATCCTGCGAGGCCGGAGGCACTGCCCCGTCGAGCGTGAACTGCGGCGCCAGGCCTGGCCTCGTGGGAATCTGGAACCGCCCGTTCGACGTGCCGAACATCAGGCCCACACGGCTGTCGGCATCGATCATGTATGACAGCATGCCAAAGGACTTGTTCTGCGTGGTGTGGTCATGGGTGGCGCTGCGGTTGCCCGTGGGGTTTTCGATGCCCAGGTTGCTTTCGGCCAGCGTGCCGCTCAGGTAATAGCTCCATGGCCCCTGCGCGCCTTGTACCTGGGCATTGAGTTCGCGCCGGCCGTTGCTGCCCAGTACCGTGCCGATTTCGCCTCCAAAGGGCTTGGTCGGCCCGTCCTCGTCGGAGGCCGCGCCCTTCGTCTGGATATCGATCACGCCTGCCGTGCGATATCCATACTGCGCGGGCAACGCCCCCGTGAGCACGTTGATCTGGTTGGCAAATCGCGTGTCCAGCATCTGGCCAAAGCCGCTGATCGGCTCCGGAATCACGACGCCGTTGATGCGGTACTGCAGGTTGGAATGGTCGCCACGCACGTGCAGCTGACCATACGAGTCCTGTACCACGCCTGGCGCCTGCAGCAGCACCTGGTTCAGCGGTGTGGCCGCGCCCTGCGGCAGGCGGGCGATGTCATCGCTGTTGAAATTGTAGAGGGAGCTACCGGTGTCGGGCGAGAGCGCGTTGCGCGCCGCATCCAGGCGCTTGGCGCTCACGCGCACCTCACCCAGGCTGCCCGCTGAGGCACTGGGCTGTACTGTGACGGTGTCGTCCGGCACTTCGGAAGATGGGGAAGGCCTGGCGGCTTGCTGCGCAAGCGCAGAAACGGAAGCCAGAGCGGGCAGGACGGCAGTAAGCGCCGCCACCAGCGTACGGGGCGGGAAAGGAGTCATGGCAAACCTTTGAATCGAGCGGATGTAATGAGCGCCGACCCGTGCATTTCCATTAGCGCAAGGGCCGGAGGGCAAAAACAGGATTCAAGGCTTGGATGGGGGATCGCGCGCTCGCACGGCCACCGCGAATACCGGAGTGCCGGCGCAGGGCCTGACAGGAGGGAAATGCCAGCGCAGGGCCAGACCCAGGGCCCAGAGCACCAGCACGGGCAAGGCCAAATCCAGATCCAGCGCGGCAAACGCCGCACATTCGGGGCAAACGGCATGGTCCGGCGCAGGCGGCTGCTCGGTACCGCGGCCGGCGTCGGAAAATGCCACGCCAGTTTGCGGCAGGTGCGAGAGCACGTGGCGCAGTTCCCCTTGTTCGCCGAAAAGCAGCAGCAACGCCAGCAGACAGGCTAGCCAGCGCAGGTAGGGGGACGACAGGCGGGTTGAACGCAAAGGCACGGCGAAGGCGCAGTTCAGGCAGGTGTGGATTGTGGCATGCCGGCATTGCCTGCTACAAATGCTTGGCAGCGCCACGGCTGCCATCAATGCTCCAGCAGCCTGACGCCGAGGTCGCCCAGCCGCAATTTAGCTCCTGCCCACATACGACCGCTCATCGCCAGCCGTCCGGCTCACCAGAAGACCTGCCCAAGCAATGCGAATGCATCTGCTTACGGCCCGCATCCAGAGCATGCGCGCTCGGGAATTGATAGCTGCCGGCGGCTTCGGGAGGCAGGTACCGGATACTCCAGGCTTTCCCATTCACCGAGAACAACAAACATGCAAGGCCATCCCGAAGTCGTCGACTACCTCAAGGACCTGCTGCGCGGCGAGCTGGCGGCGCGCGACCAGTACTTCGTGCATTCGCGCATCTATGAAGACCAGGGCTTCACCAGGCTCTTCACGCGCCTGGACCACGAGATGCAGGAAGAGACCCAGCATGCCGACGCGCTGCTGCGCCGCATCCTGATGCTGGGCGGCCGCCCCGACATGCGCCCCAAGGAATTCACGCCCGGCGAGACCGTGCCCGAGATGCTGCGCAAGGACCTGGACACCGAATACGAGGTGCGCGCCGGCCTCCAGCAAGGCATGGCGCTGTGCGAGCAGCACCGCGACTACGTGAGCCGCGACCTCCTGCTGGCCCAGCTGCGCGACACCGAGGAAGACCATGCCTACTGGCTGGAAAAGCAGCTGGGGCTGATCGACAAAGTGGGGCTGGAGAACTATCTGCAGAGCCAAGCCTGAACGCGCAGGTGCCCTGCTCTTCGAAGACCGCCCCTGCAGGCAGCCCTTTTCATGGCCACGGCAGACCCCAAAAAAATGCCCCTGCGGAGAGGGGCTGCGACGGTGCAAGCACAGGCTGCGTTCAGGACGCCGCCGTCGCCGGCGCCGCCGGCATGCGCATGGCCCGCACGATGGTGGCCAGCACCACGCCATAGGCGGGCACGAAAAGCAGCAGGCTCACGGCCAGCTTGATCACGTAGTCGACCATGGCGATCTCCACCCAGTGGGCGGCCATGAAGGCATCGCTGCTGTGCCAGAAGGCGATCGAGAAGAAAGCCGCCGTGTCCAGCACCTGGCCGAACACCGAGGCGGCTGCCGGCGCCAGCCACCAAGCATGGCTTTTCTGGCGGATGCGGTCGAAGACCTGGATGTCCAGCAGCTGGCCCAGCACATAGGCGGCAAAGCTGGCCAGCGCAATGCGGAACACGAAGCTGTTGAAGCTCTGCAGCGCGTCCCAGCCGTTGAAGCGGCCTTCATGGAACAGCACGCCCACCACATAGGACACGAGAAGCGCGGGCAGCATGGCGCGCGTGATCACGCGCCGCGCCTCGGCCTTGCCGATCAGGCGCACCGTCAGGTCGGTGGCCAGGAAGATGAACGGGAAGCTGAAGGCGCCCCAGGTGCTGTGAAAGCCGAAAAGCATGATCGGCAGCTGCACCAGATAGTTGCTGGCGATGACGATGGCGATGTGGAACGCCACGAGCACAGAGAGGTAGAAGGGCACGCGCGACGATGGCGTCTGCACGGCATGAGCGGATGTCATGACAGTCCTTTTTGGTCGATGGGGGCGAGGGAACCCATGGTTGCGAAGAATGCGCCAGCGCGGCGCAACCGCGAATTTTAAGCGGTACCGCCATTATCCCCAGCGGCCCGAAAATGCGTATCCGCCGAGGCGCATGGCGGGTATAACGAAAAGCATAGCTGGCAGCGCCTGCCGCTCCTGGTATTCAGCATGAAAATGAGCTGACTCCATTGAAGAAAGGGCGCTGCCAGCTCTCATTTCTGGTGCATCAAGCTACCGCCTGCCGGGTCTGCCGGGCCGCCTCGCGCGTGGCACGCAGGCCCGCCCATTGCAGATCGGCCAGCGCCAGCACCACGGCGGCCTGCGCCGCCACCCAGGCCACGCCCCAGGCGCTCAGCGCCAGGTCCGAGGCAAAGATCAGCACCGCGCAGCCCAGCGCCCAGCCCAGATTGCCCAGGGCCACCAGGCCGATCAGCGTGCGCGGCGCGGGCTGGCGGCGCGCCATCCACGCGGCGGCCAGCGCATAGGCCAGCAGGAAAATGCCCGTGCCCGTCAGCAGCGGCGCAGGCAGGCCCGTCAGTTCGGCCAGCGGCTGCGCGGCGCCCAGCTGCAGCGCGCCCGTGGCAGCGCAGGAGGCGGCATCGGCCCACATCACACGGGACAGGAAACGGGGGGAAGCAAAGAGGGACATGGAAAACTCCTGTGGAACGAAGAAGGTCTGGCGGCCGGCCCTGTGCCGGCTGCTGGGGTCCATGATTGCCATGCGCCTGCACAGCGTCGATAACCTCGCAGGTCATGGCCTTGCCTGCGGCCTGCCACTACGATGCAGGCCATGACTTCCAGCACCGCGCCCTCTTCCCATGCCTTCCACGCCTTCCAGGCCGCCCATGCCCCCCATGCGCCGCCCGGCGCGCGCGCGCCGTTCGGCGAGCATCTGCGCCACTGGCGCCAGCACCGGCGCCTCAGCCAGCAGGGCCTGGCGCTGGAGGCCGAGATCTCCACCCGCCACCTGAGCTATGTGGAGACCGGCCGGGCCCAGCCCAGCCGCGAGATGGTGCTGCGCCTGGCCGAGCGCCTGGCCGTGCCGCTGCGCGAGCGCAATGCGCTGCTGGTGGCCGCGGGCTTTGCGCCCATGTACCAGGCGCGGCCGCTGGACCACCCCGACCTCGCGGCCGCGCGCCAGGCCGTGGACCTGGTGCTCAAGGGCCACGAGCCCAATCCGGCCCTGGCCGTGGACCGGCACTGGAACCTGGTGGCCGCCAACGCCGTCGTGCCGCTGCTGCTGGACGGCGTCGCGCCACACCTGCTGGCGCCCCCCGTGAACGTGCTGCGCCTGAGCCTGCACCCCGAGGGCCTGGGCCCGCGCCTGGCCAATGCCGCGCAGTGGCGCACCCATCTGCTGCACCGGCTGCAGCAGCAGATCGCGGCCACGGCCGACGGCGCGCTGCAGGCGCTGCACGACGAGATCGCGGCCTATCCGTTCACCGAGGCCCCAGACACCCCGCCGCCCAGCCCCATCGCCGTGCCCTTCGAGCTGCGCACCCCGCTGGGCACGCTGAGCTTCATCAGCACCATCACCATCTTCGGCACGCCCGTGGACGTGACGCTGCAGGAGCTGGCCGTGGAGTCCTTCTTCCCGGCCAACGCCGAGACCCAGGCGGCGCTGCAGCAGCTGCGGCAACAGGCGGCCTGACAAAGAAAAAGCCCGCGGGACTCGCATCCCGCGGGCTTGGGCGCAAGGCCCCGAAAGGGCCCCTCGGCCTTAGGCAGCGACGCCCTTGGCCACGTCTGCGTACTCTTCGATCTGGTCGAAGTTCATGTAGCGGTAGACGCTGGCCTTGTCGGCATCGATCACGCCCATTTCCTGGAGGTATTCCTCCTTGGTGGGCAGCTTGCCCAGGCGCGAGGCGATGGCGGCCAGCTCGGCCGAGCCCAGGAACACATTGGTGTTCTTGCCCAGGCGGTTGGGGAAGTTGCGGGTCGAGGTGGAGATCACCGTCGCGCCTTCATGCACCTGGGCCTGGTTGCCCATGCACAGCGAGCAGCCCGGCATTTCGGTGCGCGCACCGGCCGTGCCGAAGGCCGCGTAGTGGCCTTCCTTGATCAGCTCGCTCTGGTCCATCTTGGTCGGCGGCGCCACCCACAGCTTGACGGGGATGTCGCGCTGGCCGCCCAGCAGCTTGGCCGCGGCGCGGAAGTGGCCGATGTTGGTCATGCACGAGCCGATGAAGGCTTCGTCGATCTTGGTGCCGGCCACTTCGGACAGGAACTTGGCATCGTCCGGGTCGTTGGGGCAGCAGACGATGGGTTCCTTGATGTCGGCCAGGTCGATCTCGATCACGGCGGCGTACTCGGCGTCCTTGTCGGCCTCGAGCAGGTCGGGCTTGGCCAGCCAGGCCTCGACCTTCTCGATGCGGCGCTGCAGCGTCTTCGCGTCCTGATAGCCGTCGGCGATCATGTTCTTCATCAGCACCACGTTGGACTTCAGGTACTCGATGATCGGCTCCTTGTTGAGCTTGATCGTGCAGCCGGCGGCCGAGCGCTCGGCCGAGGCGTCCGAGAGTTCAAATGCCTGTTCCACCTTCAGGTCGGGCAGGCCTTCGATTTCCAGGATCTTGCCGGAGAAGATGTTCTTCTTGCCGGCCTTGGCCACGGTCAGCAGGCCGGCCTTGATCGCGTACAGCGGAATCGCATGCACCAGGTCGCGCAGGGTCACGCCGGGCTGCATTTCGCCCTTGAAGCGCACCAACACGGATTCGGGCATGTCCAGCGGCATCACGCCGGTGGCGGCGCCGAAGGCCACCAGGCCCGAGCCCGCGGGGAAGGAGATGCCGATGGGGAAGCGGGTGTGCGAGTCGCCGCCGGTGCCCACGGTGTCGGGCAGCAGCAGGCGGTTGAGCCAGCTGTGGATCACGCCGTCGCCGGGACGCAGGGCCACGCCGCCGCGGTTGGAGATGAAGGCGGGCAGCTCGCGGTGGGTCTTCACGTCCACGGGCTTGGGATAGGCCGCGGTGTGGCAGAAGGACTGCATCACCATGTCGGCGCTGAAGCCCAGGCAGGCCAGGTCCTTCAGCTCGTCGCGGGTCATGGGGCCGGTGGTGTCCTGCGAGCCCACGGTGGTCATGCGCGGCTCGCAGTAGGTGCCGGGGCGCACGCCGAAGCCTTCGGGCAGGCCGCAGGCGCGGCCGACCATCTTCTGGGCCAGCGTGAAGCCGGCCTTGGACTCGGCAGGCGCCTGGGGCAGGCGGAAGGCGGTCGATGCGGGCAGGCCCAGGGCTTCACGGGCCTTGGCGGTCAGCGAGCGGCCGATGATCAGGTTGATGCGGCCGCCGGCGCGCACTTCGTCCAGCAGCACGTCGCTCTTGAGCGCGAAGTCGGCAATCTTCTCGCCGTTCTTCTCGATCTTGCCGTCATAGGGGAAGATGTCGAGCACGTCGCCCATTTCCATCTTCGACACATCGACTTCGATGGGCAGCGAGCCCGAGTCTTCCTGCGTGTTGAAGAAGATGGGAGCGATCTTGCCGCCCAGCGTGACGCCGCCGAAGCGCTTGTTGGGCACGAAGGGGATGTCGGCGCCCGTGGCCCAGATCACGCTGTTGGTGGCCGACTTGCGGCTGGAACCGGTGCCGACCACGTCGCCCACGTAGGCGACCAGGTGGCCCTTCTTCTTCAGGTCCTCGATGAACTGGATGGGGCCGCGCTTGCCGTCTTCCTCGGGCTTGAAGGCCGCATCGGGACGGGTGTTCTTGAGCATCGCCAGGTAGTGCAGCGGGATGTCGGGACGGCTCCAGGCATCGGGCGCGGGCGACAGGTCGTCGGTGTTGGTCTCGCCGGGCACCTTGAACACGGTGACGGTGATCTTCTTCTCGACTTCGGGGCGCGAGGTGAACCACTCGGCGTCGGCCCACGACTGCATCACTTCCTGGGCCTTGGCATTGCCGGCCTTGGCCTTGGCGGCCACGTCATTGAAGTAGTCGAACATCAGCAGGGTCTTCTTCAGGCCCTCGGCGGCGATGGCGGCGACTTCGGCGTCGTCCAGCAGCTCGATCAGCGGATGCACGTTGTAGCCGCCGACCATGGTGCCCAGCAGCTCGGTGGCCTTGGCCTTGGAGATCAGGCCCACCTGGATATCACCGTGGGCGACGGCGGCCAGGAAGGAAGCCTTGACCTTGGCCGCGTCGTCCACGCCCGGAGGCACGCGGTGGGTCAGCAGGTCGAGCAGGAACGCTTCCTCGCCGGCGGGCGGGTTCTTGATCAGCTCGATCAGCTCGGCGACCTGCTTGGCATCCAGAGGCAGCGGGGGGATGCCTAATGCGGCGCGTTCGGCCACATGGTCACGGTAGGCTTTCAACATGGGTTCTCTCCAATGGTTTTTAGAAAAAGGCTGTGCGCCAGGCACGCTACACAGAACCGCCACGGGCGGGCATGGCGGCTCTGCGGCTGCGCGCGTTGCGCTCTATCGCCTTACTGGGCGGGCTTGGGCGCGTCCAGCAGGCTGGGAGGCGGGTTCTTCTTGATGGCTTCTGCCACCTGCTGCTGCTCGGGGCTCATGCATTCGTCGGCCAGGCGCTGGCCGGCCTTCTGGTTCATGAGCATGGACTTGTTGGCGATCTGCAGCCACACGGCGCCGGCGGCCTTGTCCTCCAGGCGCACCGTGCCCGTGGTGGTCTTCACGGGCGACATGTGGTACTTGAAGCCGCGGCCGTCCACGAAGAAGTAGCCGGGATTGGTGCTGTCGGCCGTCACGTTCACATAGGCGCCGAGTTCGCAGGGAATGCGGCCCTTGAACACGCGTTCGGATACGGCCAGCTCCTCGGTGGACAGCGGGGCGGCAGGAGCCGCAGCCACGGCAGCGGCTGCTGTGCCGGCGGCTGCAGCGCCGGCCGCAGCCTTGGCGCCCTTCTTGGCAGCAGGCTTCTTGGCCGTCTTTTGAACCGTCTTCTTTGCGGCAGTGGCCTTGGCCGGGGTCGTGCCCTGGGCCTGGGCGAAGGAGCTGGCTGCAACCAGGGGGGCTGCGATCAAAAGAGTGGCGATGAGGGTCTTCATAGGAAAGGCTCCTGCAGACTTTGCTTGAGGTTCAATGGGTTGGTTCAGGAGCAAACCACGGCTGCACCGCATCCGGTAAGGCCTGCCCTGTCTGGTGAGCGCGCTCCAGCAACTGCCAGAAATAGCGATAGCTCGCGCGATCATGTAATACCCCATCCAAACTGATGGGGGCCCAATTCTGCACTGCCGCAGAGGTAAGAATTTGTGCCGCCTGTCGCACCTCGTCAGCGGCAGGCGCAAAAGCGCGCAATATGGGACGGATCTGGTCCGGGTGGATGCTCCACATGCGCGTGTATCCCAGTTCGCGCGCGGCTTTCTGCGCACAGGCCTCCAGGGCCTGGGGATTCCTGAATTCGGTGACCACGCAATGCGAAGGCACCTTGCCGTGGGCATGGCAGGCCGCGGCGATCTCCAGCTTGGCGCGCACCACCAGCGGGTGCTCGAACTGGCCCTGGGCCGTCATGGCCGACGCGGGAATCGCGCCGCCGTGGGCCGAGACGAAGTCCATCAGCCCGAACGAGATGCTCTGCACCAGCGGATGCGCGGCAATGTCGAAGGCACGGTGCACGGCCGCCGGCGATTCAATCAGAACATGGAGCGGTATGCGCTTTCCGGATGCGCGCTGCAGGGCTTTTTCGGCAGCCAGCACATCGTCCACGCTTTCCACCTTGGGGACCATGATGTGGCACAGGCTCTCACCGGCCTCGCCGGCGATGATGTCCATGTCCTGCTGGAAGGCCGCATGGTCGGCCGCATGCACGCGGGCTGCCACGCGCACGCCGGGTGTGGCGGCCACGGCGCCATTGGCCAGCGAGGCCACCAGGCGGGCATGTGCCAGTTCCTGTCCCACGGGAGCGCCGTCCTCGCAGTCCAGCGTGACGTCGAACACGCAGGCGCCGAACTCCTGCAGCATCTCGGCCTGCAGCTGCAGGCTTTTGCGCATGCGCGCTTCCACGCCGCTGTAGTGGTCGCAGACGGGCAGGCGCCGGGCGCCGCCCTGCGCATCGAGCAGGACCTGGGCGGGATGTACGAGTTGGGCAGTCATGGCTTGCGCTGCGCCACCAGAAAGAGACGGGGAAATGCCAGCAGGCGCTTGCCGTCCGCACGCGCGGGATAGGCGGCGTCCACGCGGCGCTCGTATTCGGCCAGGAACTCGGCCTGCAGCCCGGCGGGCAGGCCTTCCACAAAAGGCTTGAGTCCGGTACCGCGCAGCCATTGCACGATGGCGGCGGCCGAGTCCATGGGGTGCTGGTAGACGGTGTGCCACACATCCACGCTCTGCACCCCGCGCCCGGGAGCGGCCAGCAGATCGTAATAAGCCCGTATGGGCAGGATCTCGGTACGCACCTTGTCCGCTTCGCCGATATGGGGCGCGAACTGCGGCAGGCTGGCGACCTCGCGCATCAGCCGGTGCGTCGGTTCCTCGCGGTTGTCGGGCATCTGCACGGCCAGCACGCCGCCAGGGGCCAGCGTCGACAGCAGACGGGGAATCAGCTGCTCATGCCCGCCCACCCACTGCAGGGAAGCGTTGGCATAGATCAGGTCGGGGGCGGGCTGGCCTGCTTCAGGCGCCCAGGTGGCGATATCGCCGTAGGCGAAGCGGGCCTGGGGCAGCAGCTGGCGCGCCGCCTCCAGCATGGCTTCGGAATTGTCGATGCCCAGGACCTGGGCACCGGCGAAACGTTCGACCAGCAACTCGGTGGAGTTGCCGGGCCCGCAGCCCAGGTCCACGACGTGGAGGCTGCGGTCCGGTTGCGCGACCAGAGGCACCCGCGCCAGCAGCTCCGCGGCCGGGCGCGTACGCTCATTGGCAAAGCGCAGATACAGCGCGGGGTTCCAGTCTTGCATGATGCTTGCTTACAGCAGGTGCTTGACGCCGTCCTGCTCGCCTTGCAGCTCGGCCAGGGTCTTGTCGATGCATTCCTGCGAGAAGGCATCGATTTCCAGGCCCTCGACGATCTTGTATTCGCCGTTTTCGGTGGTCACGGGGAAGCCGAACACGATGCCGGCGGGAATGCCGTATTCACCGTTGGAAGGCACGCCCATGGTGACCCACTCGCCGTTGGAGCCCAGGGCCCAGTCACGCATGTGGTCGATGGCGGCGTTGGCAGCCGAGGCAGCCGACGACAGGCCGCGGGCCGCGATGATGGCGGCGCCGCGCTTGCCCACGGTGGGCAGGAACACGTCCTTGTTCCACTCCTGGTCGTTGATCATGTCCTTGACCGACTTGCCGTCCACGGTGGCGAAGCGGTAGTCGGCGTACATCGTGGGCGAGTGGTTGCCCCAGACGGTCAGCTTCTTGATGTCGCCGACCTTGAAGCCGCCCTTGGCTGCCAGTTGCGAGGCAGCGCGGTTGTGGTCCAGGCGCAGCATGGCGGTGAAGTTCTTGGCCGGCAGGTCGGGAGCCGACTTCATGGCGATGTAGGCGTTGGTGTTGGCGGGGTTGCCCACGACCAGCACCTTCACGTTGCGCGAAGCCACGGCGTTCAGGGCCTTGCCCTGGGCGGTGAAGATCTGGGCGTTGGCGGCCAGCAGGTCGGCGCGCTCCATGCCGGGGCCACGGGGGCGGGCACCGACCAGCAGGGCGTAGTCGGTATCCTTGAAGGCCTGCAGGGGGTCGCTGTGGGCTTCGATGCCGGCCAGCAGAGGGAAGGCGCAGTCTTCCAGTTCCATGATCACGCCCTTCAGGGCGTTCTGTGCCTTCTCGTCGGGAATCTCGAGCAGTTGCAGAATGACGGGTTGATCCTTACCCAGCATTTCGCCGGAGGCGATGCGAAACAGCAGGGCGTAACCGATTTGGCCAGCGGCGCCGGTGACGGCGACACGAACGGGCTTCTTGCTCATGGTGAAACTCCAGTTTTGGAAAAAATTGAGATGTTACCGGCGCCAGGTTGCACCAGCGTCCATCACCAGCAGCCCGTGCTCCGCAAACATGGCGAAAGTGTACTGCCGATTTGAAAGCTCGGTCAATTTGTCTTATGTCTTATATAAGATATGATCGGCAAAGAGCTACACTAGCAAAAACACGACAGACTTTACGCGTCGCACCGCGGAGGCACCCCTTCACCACCCCTATGCCGACCCTTCACAGCACAGCCCCAGAATCCCCTGCCACCACGACTGGCGGTACTGGCGTCTCCACTCCGGCATTCAGCCCCCTGTACCAGCAGATCAAGGGGCTCATCCTGCAAAGCCTGGAAGCCGGCGAATGGCGCCCTGGAGAGCTGATCCCCAGTGAAATGGAGCTGGCTGCCCGCTTCAAGGTCAGCCAGGGCACGGTGCGCAAGGCCATCGACGAGCTCGCTTCCGAAAACCTCGTCATGCGCCGCCAGGGCAAGGGCACCTTCGTGGCCACCCATGCGGCCCAGCAGGTCCAGTACCGCTTCCTGAAACTGCACCCCGATGCCGGCGACCTGCAGGGCGAGGGCCGTGCCGAGCGCCACATCCTCGACTGCCGCCGCCTGCGCGCCCCCGCCGAAGTGGCCCGCGCCCTGGCGCTGCGCACGGGCGATGCGGTCATGCATGTGCGCCGCATCCTGTCCTTTGCCGGCGTGCCCACGATTCTCGAGGACATCTGGCTGCCCGGCCACGCCTTCAAGGGGCTCACGGTCGAGCAGATGTCCAGCTACCAGGGGCCGACCTACGCCATGTTCGAACTCGACTACGGGGTTCGCATGGTTCGTGCCGACGAAAAAATACGCGCCGTCCTGCCCGACGCCGAACAGGCCCAGCTGCTCAATGTCCCCTGCAGCACCCCCCTGCTCAGCGTGGAGCGCACGGCTTTCACCTACAACGATGTTCCCATGGAGTTACGCCGCGGCCTCTACCGCACCGATACCCATCATTACCGCAATGCATTGAGCTGAATCTCCTGGGAAAATAACCCATTGCACCGAAACCTACGTGCCCGGTACGCATTTCCCGGTAAACCACTTGTGCTGCATTGCAATAGAATTTTGTATCGCTTCGCACTAGCGATTACAACGCAGTTACATCCACGAAAGTACCCTGCCATGACAGAGCAACAAGCCAAACAGCGGCCCGAGTTCCGCAACATCCATCTCTTCAAGGACTTGACGACCTACCGCCTGCCGCCCGCAGGCATCGTGTCCATCCTGCACCGCGTCAGCGGACTGCTGATGTTCCTGCTGCTGCCGTTCATCATCTGGATGTTCGACAGGTCGGTGTCCTCGGAGATTTCGTATGACGGATTCACCGCCGTGTTCGGCGGCAGCTTTGGCTGGTTCGCCAAGCTGGTGTGCCTGGCGCTGATCTGGGCCTACCTGCACCACTTCTGCGCCGGCATCCGCCACCTGGTCATGGATGTGAACCATCACGCCGTCAACAAGCAGACCGGCAAGAGCACGGCGCTGACCGTGCTGGCGATCAGCCTGGTCCTGACCGTGGTGCTGGGCGCCAAGCTGTTTGGCCTGTACTGAGATACAGCCGCCAGTCGATAACACCTCACGATAAGGAAAAACCATGTCCGTGAACTACGGCTCCAAGCGCATCGTCGTCGGCGCGCACTACGGCACCCGCGACTTCCTCGCCCAGCGCGCCACCGCCCTGCTGATCGCCATCTACACCGTGGTCCTGCTGGTGCGCTTTCTCACCACCAGCGGCCCCATCGGCTACGAGCAATGGGCCGGCATCTTCGCGCCCCAGTGGATGAAATTCCTGACCCTGACCGTCTTCGTGGCGCTGGGCTGGCACGCCTGGATCGGCGTGCGCGACATCTGGATGGACTACGTCAAGCCCGCAGGCCTGCGCTTCCTGCTCCAGGTCTTCACCATTGTCTGGCTGGTCGGCTGCGTCGGCTGGGGCGTTCAGGTTCTGTGGCGTCTCTGATCGAGACACAGTCTCCACGATTGAAGGTTAAGAATGAGCTATACCAAAGCAAACATCACCAAGCGCAAGTTTGACGTCGTCATCGTCGGTGCCGGCGGCTCCGGCCTGCGCGCCGCGCTGGAACTGTCGCGCGCCGGCCTGTCGGTCGCCTCGCTGTCCAAGGTCTTCCCCACCCGCTCGCACACCGTGGCTGCGCAGGGCGGCGTGTCCGCCTCGCTGGGCAACATGAGCGAGGACAACTGGCACTACCACTTCTACGACACCATCAAGGGCTCCGACTGGCTGGGCGACCAGGACGCCATCGAATTCATGTGCCGCGAAGCGCCGAACGTCGTGATCGAGCTCGAGCACTTCGGCATGCCCTTCGACCGCAATCCCGACGGCACGATTTACCAGCGTCCCTTCGGCGGCCACACGGCCAACTACGGCGAAAAGCCCGTGCAGCGCGCCTGCGCCGCGGCCGACCGTACCGGCCACGCCATGCTGCACACGCTGTACCAGCAGAACGTCAAGTCCAAGACCAACTTCTTCGTGGAATGGATGGCCCTGGACCTGATCCGCAACACCCAGGGCGACGTGGTCGGCGTGACCGCCATCGAACTGGAGACCGGCGACCTGTACGAGCTGCACGCCAAGGCCGTGCTGCTGGCCACGGGCGGCGCCGGCCGCATCTTCCAGGCATCGACCAATGCCTTCATCAACACCGGCGACGGCCTGGGCATGGCAGCCCGTGCTGGCATCCCGCTGCAGGACATGGAGTTCTGGCAGTTCCACCCCACCGGCGTGGCCGGCGCGGGCGTGCTGCTGACCGAAGGCTGCCGTGGCGAAGGCGCCATCCTGCTCAACAGCGAAGGCGAACGCTTCATGGAGCGCTACGCGCCCACGCTGAAGGACCTGGCACCGCGCGACTTCGTGTCCCGCTCCATGGACCAGGAAATCAAGGAAGGTCGCGGCTGCGGTCCCAACAAGGACTACATCCTGATGAAGCTGGACCACCTGGGCGCCGACACCATCCGCAAGCGCCTGCCCTCCGTGGAAGAAATCGGCCACAACTTCGCCAACGTGGACATCACCAAGGAGCCGATCCCCGTGGTGCCCACCATCCACTACCAGATGGGCGGCATCCCCACCAACATCAACGGCCAGGTCGTGACCTGGGACGGCCAGCAGAACCGCGTGGTCAACGGCCTCTACGCCGTGGGCGAATGCTCCTGCGTGTCGGTGCACGGCGCCAACCGCCTGGGCACCAACTCGCTGCTGGACCTGCTGGTGTTCGGCAAGTCCGCCGGCAAGCACATCGTGCAGTTCGTCAGGGACTTCGGCGACCACCATGCCGTGCCGGCCGACGGCGCCGACCGCACCCTGGCACGCCTGAACCAGCTGCAGGAATCCAAGGACGGCATCTATGCCCAGGACATCGCCAACGACATCCGCTCCTCGATGCAGCAGCACGCCGGCGTGTTCCGCACGCAAAAGGGCATGGACGAGGGCGTGGAGAAGATCAACGCCATCCGCGAACGCGTGGGCTCCGTGACCCTGAAGGACAAGTCCATGGTCTGGAACACCGCGCGCATGGAAGCGCTGGAAGTGGACAACCTGATCGAAGTCGCCCAGGCCACCATGACCTCGGCGGCCGCCCGCCACGAGTGCCGCGGCGCACACACCGTGTACGACTACGAGCACCCTGCCGACCACCCCGATTTCCCGCTGGGCCGCAACGACAAGGAATGGCTCAAGCACACCCTGTGGGACAGCGCCACCAACAGCCTGTCCTACAAGCCTGTGAACTTGAAGCCCCTGACCGTTGACAGCGTGCCGCCTAAGGTCCGCACGTTCTAATCCAGCAGCCCACGAGAGAAGATCAAAATGAAGCGTACTTTCAAAATCTACCGCTACGATCCGGACAAGGATGCCAAGCCCTACATGCAGACCGTGGAAGTCGAGCTGGACGGCCATGAGCGCATGCTGCTGGATGCGCTGGTCAAGCTCAAGAAGATGGACCCGTCCATCGCCTTCCGCCGCTCCTGCCGCGAGGGCGTGTGCGGCTCCGACGCCATGAACATCAATGGCAAGAACGGCCTGGCGTGCCTGACGAACATGAACACCCTCAAGGGTGAGATCGTTCTCAAGCCCCTGCCCGGCCTGCCGGTGATCCGCGACCTGATCGTGGACATGACGCAGTTCTTCAAGCAGTACCACTCGATCAAGCCCTACCTGCAAAGCGATCTGTATGCATCGCCGAGCAAGGAGCGCCTGCAGTCGCCCGAAGAGCGCGAAGAGCTCAACGGCCTGTACGAGTGCATTCTGTGCGCCAGCTGCTCCACCAGCTGCCCCAGCTTCTGGTGGAATCCCGACAAGTTCGTGGGCCCGGCCGGCCTGCTGCAGGCCTACCGCTTCATCGCGGACAGCCGCGACACGGCCACCGGCGAGCGCCTTGACAACCTGGAAGATCCGTACCGCCTCTTCCGCTGCCACACCATCATGAACTGCGTGGACGTGTGCCCCAAGCACCTGAACCCCACCGCAGCCATCGGCAAGATCAAGGAGCTGATGGTTCGTCGAACCATCTGATGCGTATGACGAATGCCCTGCTCGAAGAGCGTGAGCGCGACCTGCTGCGGTGGCGCTGCCGCCGCGGCCTGGTCGAGAACGATCTGTTCATCGAGCAGTTCTTCGCCACCTACGGAAACCGGCTCACGCAGCAGCATGCAGCCGGCCTGTCTGCCTTGATGGATCTGGCAGACAACGACCTGATGGATCTTTTCCTGCGCCGCAAGGAACCTGAAGGCCAACTCGATACCCAAGAAGTCAGGGAAGTGCTGGAGATGGTGCGCAAGCGCCAGCCCGGCGCCCAATCCCGGTAGGTTAGGCAAACTAGAGAAGGAAGTTTGGAAATGAAACTCGCTGACAACAAAGCAACGCTGTCTTTCAGCAACGGTGCTCCCAGTGTCGAGATGCCCGTTTACCAGGGCAGCATCGGCCCGGATGTGATCGACATCCGCAAGCTCTATGCCCAGACGGGCATGTTCACCTATGACCCGGGCTTCCTCTCTACCGCTGCCTGCCAATCGGCCATCACCTACATCGATGGCGACAAGGGCGAGCTGCTGTACCGCGGCTACCCCATCGAGCAGCTGGCCAAGAACTGCAACTTCCTGGAAACCTGTTACCTGCTGCTGTACGGCGAGCTGCCCAACGAGAAGCAGAAGGCCGAATTCGAAGACACCGTGACCAAGCACACGATGGTCAACGAGCAGATGCAGTTCTTCCTGCGCGGCTTCCGCCGCGACGCTCACCCCATGGCCGTGCTGACCGGCCTGGTGGGCGGCATGTCGGCCTTCTACCACGACAGCACCGACATCAACAATCCCGAGCACCGCAACATCGCCGCGATCCGCCTGATCGCCAAGATGCCCACGCTGGTCGCCATGGCCTACAAGTACGGCATGGGCCAGCCCTACATGTATCCCAAGAACGACCTGTCGTACGCCGGCAACTTCATGCGCATGATGTTCGGCAACCCCTGCGAGGAATACAAGGTCAACCCCGTGGTCGAGCGCGCGCTGGACCGCATCTTCATCCTGCACGCCGACCACGAGCAGAACGCCTCCACTTCCACCGTGCGCCTGTGCGGCTCGTCGGGCACCAACCCGTTTGCCGCCATCTCCGCCGGCGTGGCCTGCCTGTGGGGCCCTGCCCACGGCGGCGCCAACGAAGCCTGCCTGAACATGCTGGAAAGCATCCAGGCCAACGGCGGCATCGAGAAGGTCGGCGAGTTCATGGAACAGGTCAAGGACAAGACCAGCGGCGTCAAGCTGATGGGCTTTGGCCACCGCGTCTACAAGAACTACGACCCCCGCGCCAAGCTCATGCAGGAAACCTGCAACGAGATCCTGGCCGAGCTGGGCCTGGAAAACGACCCCCTGTTCGCCCTGGCCAAGAAGCTGGAAAAGATCGCCCTGGAAGACGACTACTTCGTTCAGCGCAAGCTCTACCCGAACGTGGACTTCTACTCGGGCATCGTGCAGCGCGCCATCGGCATCCCCGTGAACCTGTTCACCGGCATCTTCGCGCTGGCCCGCACCGTGGGCTGGATCGCCCAGCTCAACGAGCAGATGGCCGACCCCGAGTACAAGATCGGCCGTCCTCGCCAGCTGTTTACCGGCTCCGTGTCGCGCGACGTCAAGCCCATCGCCCAGCGTTGATCGCCCGGCCGGGTCCGGCTCGCCGGACCTGAATGAAAAAGCCCGCAGGACGCCAATCCTGCGGGCTTTTTTTACGGGCCGTAGCCGCATGCCTGCGGCCATGCAAGCCATGGCGCTTGCAAAAAAAGGAGCATTTCACGCGTGTCTTGCCATGATTTCAAGCTGATTTCGCGTCCAAATCTTTGGCCGGCAGGCGCCAGCAGCCCCTGTTTTCATAGCATCTCAAGGCACCAGCACAATGGGTACCACGGCGCCATGGGCCTCGAGCTCGCGGTGCGCGGCCGCCGCATCGGCCAGCGCAAAGGCCCTGGGCTCGGCCATGCGGAAATGCTTTTTGCGCAGCGCCTCGAACACGCGCGCGGCCATGGCCTCGCGTTCTGCGGGGCTCCGCACGAAATGGAACACCATGGGCCGGCACACGCCGGCCGAGCGGGCCGCCAGGCGCGCGATCTCCAGCGGCGGCACCGGCCCCGAGGACTGGCCGTACATCACCAGCTGGCCGCCGAAGGCCAGGCTGGCCAGCGAACCGTCGAAGCTGTCGCGGCCCACGCCGTCGTAGGCCACGTCCACGCCATGGCCCCGGGTGAGCGCCATCACGCGCGCGGCCACGTCCTGCGCACCCTCGCCGCGGTAGCGGATCACCTCCACGCAGCCGGCCTGATCGGCCTTCCTGGCCGTGGCATCGCTGCCCGCCGTACCGATGACCATGGCGCCCAGCTGCGTGGCCCACTGGCTCAGGATCTGGCCCATGCCGCCGCCCGCGGCCTGCACCAGAATGCGCGACCCCTCGGCCACCTGCGCCACGCGGTGCAGCAGCACATCGGCCGTGAGGCCGCGCAGCAGGCTGGACGCCACGAGATCGTCGCCGAGGTCGTCGGGCACCGCGATCAGTTCCTCGGCGTCGATCACACGCTCGGTGGCATAGATGGCGTAGGCCGACGACACATAGGCCACGCGGTCGCCCGCCTTCCAGCGGGCCACGCCCTCGCCCACCTCGGCCACCACGCCCACGGCCTCGATGCCGGGCGTGCCCGGCAGCGCCAGCGTCTTGTACAGGCCCGAACGCACATAGATGTCGTGGAAATTCACCCCGATGCGCGTGTGCCGCACGCGCACCTGGCCGCGCGCGACAGGCCGGGGCTCCACCGTGGCAATCTGCAGCACTTCGGGGCCGCCGTATTCCGTGATCACAATGGCCTGTGCCATGAACGTCTCCTTGCTGTGCATCGGGCACATGCCCGCCTGCTGCGAATGTAGCGTCCACGGCTTTTCCCTTGTGCGGCACTGCGATGCCGCAATTCACGCACAATGCGCCACCTGCCCTGCCGCCGCATTCCTTGCGCGCGCCGGCGTGCCCCCTCTTCTTCTTTTTCTCTTGTCCACCATGTCCTTTGCCACCCTCGGCCTGCGCTCCGAACTTGTGAATGCGGCCCAAGACCTGGGGCTGGCCGAGCCCACGCCCATCCAGCAGCAGGCCGTGCCGGCCGTTCTGGCCGGGCGCGACCTCCGGGCCTGCGCGCCCACGGGCTCGGGCAAGACAGCGGCCTATCTGCTGCCGCTGTTGCAGCAATGGCAGGCATCAGGCGCCGCCCGGGCCCGCACCGGCTTTGTGCGCACGCTGGGCACGCTGATCCTGGTGCCCACGCGCGAGCTGGCCCTGCAGGTGCACGAGACACTGAGCGATCTGGTGCGCCACCTGCCGCACAGCCCGCGCTGCCGCGTCGTCTACGGCGGCGTGTCCATCAATCCGCAGATGATGCAGCTGCGCGGCAGTGCCGATTTCCTCGTGGCCACGCCCGGCCGCCTGCTGGATCTGGCGGCGCATAACGCCATACGCCTCAGCGCCGTACAGCACCTGGTGCTGGACGAGGCCGACCGCCTGCTGGACCTGGGCTTTGCCGAGGAGCTGAACCGCGTGCTGGCCCTGCTGCCGCGCCAGCGCCAGACCCTGCTGTTCTCCGCCACCTATCCCCAGCACGTGGAGGCCCTGGCCGACGGGCTGCTGCACGAGCCCGTGCGAGTCCAGGTGGATTCGGATGCCGGCGCAGAGCACGCCAGCAGCCCCGAGAACATCGTCCAGCGCGCGATCGCCGTCGACGGCAGCCGCCGCACGCAACTGCTGCGCCAGCTGCTGCAGGACGGCAAGGACAGCCCGGACTGGGAGCGCGCGCTGGTCTTTGTCGCCAAGCGCCACACGGCCGAGATGCTGGCCAACAAGCTGTACCGCGCCGGCATCTATGCCACCACCTTCCACGGCGACATGAGCCAGGGCGCGCGCAAGGAGGTGCTGGAGCAGTTCAAGGCCAAGCGCTGGCAGCTGCTCATCACCACCGACCTGGCCGCGCGCGGCATCGACATTGCGCAGCTGCCCGCTGTCGTCAACTACGACCTGCCCCGCTCGCCGACCGACTATATCCACCGGATCGGCCGCACGGGCCGCGCCGGCCATGCGGGGACAGCCATCACCTTCGTCACGCCGGCCGACACCGCGCACTGGAAGCTGATCTGCAAGCGCAACCAGCTCGATATCGCGCTGGAGCAGCTTCCCGGTTTCGAGCCCACCGAAGAAGCTCCGCCGCCACCTGTTGCGCAGGACGGCAACGGCGGCATCAAGGGCCGCCGCCCCAGCAAAAAGGACAAGCTGCGGGCCGCGGGGCTTTTGCCCTCCGCCAAGCCTGACCAGAGCTGAGGGCGGGCCGGATTTCCCAGTACAGTCAGTGCCAACTGATTGACCCGGAAAATCCATGTCCGCCCATGTGAATCTGAATCACGGCGCCGACGACAGCTCCGCGCCAGCGCTTTCAGGCGCGGAGCCTGCCGGCGCCGCTGCGCCCGCTTGCCCCGTCGCCCGCCAGCTCGAAAAAAGCCGCCAGACTCTGCTGGACCTGTCCACCCGCAACCGGCTGCTGAGCCTGCCCCAGTCCGGCAGCGCCAGGCTGCTGCATTTCGCCGACGAGCTCACGCCCGAAATCTATCGGCTGATGGTCGAAGAAAACAGGGCCATGCGCTTTGTGCCCGCCAAGGCGGACGAGCCGGCCCAGGCCCCCGATGCCGATGCCGATGCGGCAGGCCTGGCGTCGCCTGCCCTGCCCCAGCCTGAAGACGGTGCCGACGGCGCGGGCGACATGCCCGACGAGCGCGGCATAGCCCTGCGCCACCGCGACCTGGGGCTGCAGACACGGCTGACCACGGACAAGCTGCAGCGCCGCCTGCTGGACATGTACTACAACGCCCGCACCTTCATCGAGGAGCAAGGCGTCAACATCCTGTTCCTGGCCCTGGGCCAGCTGCAGTGGTTCGACCGCAACGCGCCCGACAAGCCGCGCCTTGCTCCGTTGATCCTGCTGCCCGTGGCCCTGGAGCGCCAAAGCGCGGCCCAGCGCTTCACCCTTTCCTGGCTGCAGGAGGACGCGGCCGAGAACCTGTCGCTGGCCGCCAAGCTCAAGGCCGACTTCGGCCTGGAACTGCCCGAATTCAAGGCAGGCGAAGACTTCGATCCGGCCGGGTACCTGGAACAGGTCGCCGCCGTGGCCGCCTCCCAGCCCGGCTGGCAGGTACTGCCCCATGCCATGACGCTGGGCTTTTTCAGCTTTGCCAAGTTCCTCATGTACCGCGACCTGGACGCGGGCACCTGGCCTGACGGCAAGCGCCTCGACCGGCACTCGCTGATTGCCGCGGCCTTGCATGACGGCTTCGAGGCCCGCGAACGCATCTTTCCCGAGGATGCCGACGTGGACCGCCTGGTTCCCGTGGACAGCCAGCGCCATGTGGTCGATGCGGACAGCTCGCAGTCCCTGGCCATCGAAGCCGTGCGCCGCGGCGAGAACCTGGTGATCCAGGGTCCGCCGGGCACCGGCAAGTCCCAGACCATCACGAATGTGATCGCCGCCGCGATTGCCGACGGCAAGAAGGTGCTGTTCATCTCCGAAAAGATGGCGGCGCTGGAAGTGGTCAATCGCCGCCTCGGGTCCGTGGGCCTGGGCCCGGCCTGCCTGGAGCTGCACAGCCACCATGCCAACAAGCGCAAGGTGCTCGAGGAGCTCAAGGCCACGCGCGACCTGGGCCGCCCCCGCGTGGAGCATCGCGACCAGATCATCGGCGAGCTCACCAGCGTGCAGCAGCAGCTCAATGCGCACAGCGAGACCATGCATGCTCCGCTGGCGCCCTGCGCACTCACGCCCTACCAGATCCTCGGCCAGCTGGCCCGGCTGGACGCGGTGCAGATCGCCCATCTGCCCGACCTGCTGCAAGGCGCCGCCAGCTGGACGCCCCAGCAATTCCAGGACCGCCGCCAGACCGTGCAGGCCCTGCACCAGGCCGCCGCCAAGGTGGCGCCCGTTGCCCGCCACCCCTGGCGCGGCGTGGCCCACCCGGCCCTGCTCAAGCTCGATGCAGAGCGCTTCCAGCAGCAGCTGCCGGCGCTGCGGCAGGCGTTGCAGCAGCTGCTGCAAGACAGCAGGCAGCTGGCGCAATCGCTGCAGGCGCCACCGCCCGAAGACATGCAGGCGATCCACGAGCAGATCGCCCTGGCGCGGCAACTGGCTTCGGCCCCGGCGCTGGACCGGCAGGCCGTCGCCCATGGGATCTGGAGCCACGGCCTGGGCCAGCTGCAAAAGCTGCTGGAATCCGGCACGCAGCTGGGCAGCCTGGCCGCCGAGCTTGACAGCCGCTTTGCGGCATCGGCCTGGCAGCAAGACTGGAATGGCGCCCGCCAGAGCATTGCCGCCCATGGCGATTCGCTGTTTCGCATCTTCAACGGCAGCTACCGCCAGGCGGTCGCCAGCGTCAAGGCCCACCTCAAGGCGGCGCTGCCTGCCGCAAGAACCGAGCGCCTGCAGCTGCTGGACAGCCTGATGCAGGCCCAGGCCCTGCGCCAGGCTCTGGCCCGGCAGGACGCGGATGGCGCCACCGCCTTCGGCCAGCTCTGGCACGGCGAGCAAAGCGACTGGGAGCAGCTGCGCACCGTGCTGCGCTGGATGGAGGGGACCGACGGCCAGGGCCGCAGCGAGGCCTTCCGCCAGCTCTATGCCCGATTGCCGTCACCCGCGCATTGCGCCGAGCTGGCCGCGACGGCCGCCACATCGCTACAGAAACTAGAGCTTATTGCGCAGACCATACTTGCAAATTACCAGTTGGACATTGAGGAATCCTTTGGAGCACCAGCGCTGAGCGCTATTCCTTTGCAAGCACTGGAGGAGCGCCTGGAACAATGGCTGGCCCGGCCGGCAGCGCTGCTGGACTGGACCTCATACCATGCCATCCGCCTCCAGGCGCGCCATGCCGGTCTGGCGCCCCTGGTAGAGCAGATGGAGCAGCAGGCCCTGGCGCCGGATGCGCTCGCCCCAGCGTTCGAGCGCGCCTACTACGAGGCCCTGCTGCGCCAGGCCACGCAGAGCGCGCCGCAGCTCGTAGGTTTCAACGGCGATCAGCACAGCCAGAAGGTGCGCCGCTTCCGCGCCCTGGACATCGAACGCATAGAGCTGGCGCGCGCCCAGTCCGCCCTCGCCCATTACGAGCAGGTGCCGCGCGGGGCCTGCGGCATGGGCCCCATGGGCGTGCTCAACGGAGAGATAGCGCGCAAGCGCGGCCACATGCCGCTGCGCAAGCTGTTCAAGCATGCAGGCGAGGCCGTGCAGGCCATCAAGCCCGTGTTCATGATGAGCCCGTTGTCCGTGGCCCAGTTCCTGGAGCCCGGCGCCGTGGAGTTCGACCTGCTGGTGATCGACGAAGCCAGCCAGATCGAGCCCGTGGATGCGCTGGGTGCGATGGCCCGCTGCAGGCAGCTCGTGGTGGTGGGCGACGACCGCCAGCTGCCGCCCACGCGCTTTTTCTCGCGCATGACCAGCGAGCAGGACGAATTCGACGACGAGGAAGGCGATTCGCCGGTCGCCGGCGCCGCCGATGTCGAGAGCATTCTGAGCCTGTGCCTGGCCAAGGGCATGCCCCAGCTCATGCTGCGCTGGCACTACCGCAGCCGCCACCAGTCGCTGATCGCCGTGTCCAACCAGCAGTTCTACAACAGCGCGCTGTTCATCGTGCCCAGCCCCTACACGGCCCGCGCCGGCATGGGGCTGCGCTTCAACCATCTGCCCGAAGGGCGATTCGACAGCGGCGGCACGCGCGTCAACCGCGTCGAGGCCCGGACCATTGCCCGCGCCATCATGCAGCATGCGCTGCTCACGCCGCAGCTGAGCCTGGGCGTGGCCGCATTCTCGCTGCAGCAGAAAATCGCCATCCAGGACGAGCTGGAGCTGCTGCGCCGCCAGCAGCCCGAGGCCGAGCCTTTCTTCGTGGCTCATCCCAATGAGCCCTTCTTCATCAAGAACCTCGAGAACGTGCAGGGCGACGAGCGCGATGTGATCTTCATCTCGGTCGCCTATGCGCGCAACGCCCAGGGCTATCTGCCCATGCGCTTCGGCCCGGTGAGCGCCGATGGCGGCGAGCGCCGCCTGAACGTGCTGATCTCGCGCGCCAAGCAGCGCTGCGAGGTGTTTTCGTCCATCACGGCCGACGATATCGACCTGGAGCGCGGCAAGGGCAAGGGCGTGGCGGCGCTCAAGGTCTTTCTGCAATACGCGGCCACCGGCCAGCTGGCGCTGGCGGGCCGCAGCGGGCGCGCGCCGGAGTCGCCGCTCGAGGAAGACGTGCTCCAGGCCTTGACTGCGCACGGACTCCAGGTCGAGCCCCAGATCGGCATTGCCGGCTTCTTCATCGACCTGGCCGTGGTCGATCCGCAGCGGCCGGGCCGCTATCTGCTGGGCATCGAGTGCGACGGCGCCAGCTACCACAGCAGCCGCTCGGCCCGTGACCGCGACCGCCTGCGCCAGGCCGTGCTCGAAGGCCATGGCTGGAAGCTGCACCGCATCTGGAGCTGCGACTGGTTCCGCCAGCCGCAAGCCGAGACCGAGAAAGTGCTGGCCGCGGTACAGGCTGCGAGGCTGGAATTTGAACAGGATCCGCCGTCAGCCCCCATTGCACCGGCGCCAGCCGCTATCGAAACAATAGAGCGCACGCCTCTGGCCGAGGCCGCGTCCCCTGCCCCCGCCGGCATGCCGTACACGGAGGCCTATTTCGAGGCCCCCGATCAGGAGCTGCACAGCGTGCCGACCTCGCGCCTGGCCCAGCTGGCACTGCAGGTGGTGGAGCAGGAAGGGCCGGTGCACTTCGACGAGCTGGTCACCCGCATGCGCACGCTCTGGGGCCTGCAACGCGCGGGCAGCCGCATCCGCGAGGCGCTGGAGCAGGCCCGCGATGCCCTGCTGGCCGACCGGGCCATCACCGCCGAGAACGGGTTCCTGGACCTGCCCGGCCGCACGGTGCGGGTGCGCAACCGGGCCGCAGCGACCTCGGCCCATCTGCGCCGCCCCGACTGCCTGCCGCCATCCGAAATCCGCCAGGCCATTGTGCAGGCGCTCAAGGCCAGCCTGGGCGGCCAGCGCGACGAGCTGCCCGCCGCCGTGGCCCGGCTGCTGGGCCTGAACGCCGTGACGGCCCCGGTGCGCGAGCTGGTGCTGGCCCAGCTCGATGCCCTGCATGCCAGCGCCGCCGTGGACTTCAACGGCACGCTGTACCGGCTGCCGGGCTGATTGGGCAGACGGCGCCGATCCGGCCGGCAACCGGCGGAAAACCTCGGAAATTGCGGCAATGCGCGGGCTGCCGCATTGCCGCGCCACTACCATTGGCGCCATGCCCCGTCAGAACACCAGTCCCGCAGAGTTTCCGCCCGCCATTCTTGCGCAGATCGAGCAACTGGCACAGCGCATCGTCCAGCAACGCAAGAGCCGGGGCGAGACCCAGGCGCAGTGGGCCGCCAGGCTGGGCATTTCCCAGCCCACCATGGCGCGCATAGAGCGCGGCGATCCGGCCGTGGCCATGGCCACCTATGTGTCCTGCCTGTGGCAGCTCAATCCCGCGCTGGATCTGACCCGGCTGCTCGCAGCTGCGCCGCCTCCCCAGCAGGCGGCGGGCAGCGATGCGGTGGCCGCCCGCGCGACGGGCGAATCAAAGAGTTCGAAGGCCCCGCTGGATCTCGGCATCAAGATGGCCGCCACCCCGGAACAGCAGGCACAGATCGAGCGCAATTTCGCCAGCGCCAAGGCCGCGCTGGATTTTTTCAAAAGTCCGCTGCTCTGAGCCGGCCTTTCGCTGCGGCTCTTCGCGGCCCGGGGTCCGATGCGCCCCATGATCCTGCCACCCGGCCGTCAGCCCTTGTCCCGGGGCTTGAAGAGATGGATGGTTTCGCCGCGCGCGAGCATCTGCACCAGCTGGGCGATACGCCTGGCACGCGTCTCGGCTTTCACGGCCGTCTGGATGCGCCACAGCACCGCATAGCGATTGGACGCATTGAGCGCTGCAAAAAAGGCCTTGGCCCGGGGCTCGGCCTCCAGCGCCGCCGTCAGGTCCCCGGGCACCGTGGAGGTGCGCGCGCCGTCGTAGGCCCGGGCCCAGCGCCCGTCGGCCTTGGCGGCGTCGACCTGCGCGAGCCCCGGCGCCTGCATGCGGCCTGCCGCAATGAGCGCCTCGGCCTTGTCGACATTGATCTTCGACCAGATGCTGCGCGCACGCCGCGGCGTGAAGCGCTGCAGAAAGTGCTGCTCGTCCAGGCCTTTCTTCTGGCCGTCGATCCAACCCCAGCAGAGCGCGATCTCCACCGCCTCGGGATAGGTGACGCTGGGCTCAGCGGCGCCCCGCTTGGCGATCTTGAGCCACAGGCCGCCGGACGTGGCGTGATGCTTCTTCAGCCAGGCCTCGAAAGCCTTGGCGCTCCTGAACAACATCGGGGCGGTGTCGGGTACGGTGGCGGATTTGGCGGCAGTCATCGCCCCAGTGTGCCGCAAGAGCGGCTGCATGCGATCCACGCACCATGGGCGGCCAGGGCGCCTGGCAGGCCGTTGTGCCCTGGATCTGCCTGGCTTTCAGCATCCCGAAATCCGTTGCGGCCATTCGGGCTTTGGCGAGGAATGCCTGCAACGCATGGAGCAGCAGCCTGCTCCGATGGCGGCGCCAGCGCACTGCACCGTATATCCCATGACGATGCCTCTGCACAAGAGAGGCGCCGGAAAGCCGGCGCCCCCGCAACAGGCGAGGCGGGCCACCAGGCTGCCCGCGCTCGCCGTACTGGCGCCGGTGTCAGAACGTATGGCGCAAGCCCACTCCAAAGCCTGTCTGGTTGACACCGGGCATCGGAGTCCCTCCTGCCTGGGCGCTGCTGGCGCCGAAAGCCGCGTTGCCGCTGTTCTTCATGTAACCCAGCGAGGCGTATGCCGCTGTGCGCTTGGACAGGTTGTAGGTCCCGCGCAGAACCACCATCTGCCCCTTGTCCGCGTTGTCCTTGTACTTGAGCTGGTTGTACTGGGCATCCAGCGTCCACGGGCCCATCGGGTAGGTGACTCCCAAAAACCACAGGTCGTTGCGTGGCGAGGCGGCGTAGCCATCATTCTTGCGGCGCATGTAGCCACCGCCGATCTTTGCGCCGCCGAGCCTGACGTAGCCGTTGAGCATGGTACGTTTGTCAACCTTGTCGCTGCTGGTCAGACCGGCGAATGCACCCGGGCCGCCACGCAGTTCGTCATGCGCCAGCGCCGCGCCCCAGGAGGCCGCATCGTACTTGAGCATGGCCGACCACTCGCGACAGGTCTTGGCATCCGTGCTGCTTTCGCCCGCGCAGTTGGTGCCGGCCGGGCTGGGTCCGGCATTGACGGCATCGCGGCCGAAGCTGTACGTTGCGCCCACCGTCAGGCCCGAGAACGTCCCCTTGTAGGAGATGGCATTGTCGGCACGTGCATTGGGGAAGTAGTTGTCCAGGCTGGCCATGCTGTGCAGGCTGGGGCCGATCACATCGGCATCGAGCACGGACCAGAACAGCATGGTGTATTGGCGGCCCAGGCCCAGCGAGCCCCAGGGGCCGTTGAGGCTGATGAAAGACTGCCGGCCAAAGCCGCGGCCGCCCTGGTTGAACGCGCCGGTATCGGGGCCGATCCCCATTTCCAGCGTGAAGGCGGCGCTCAATCCGCCGCCCAGATCCTCGCGTCCGCGAAAACCCAGGCGCGAAGGAACGCTGCCCGACAGATTGGGCATGCGCGTGAGGCTGGACTTGCTCGCGCCCACGTTGTTCATGGTTTCGACAGCCGTATCCATGATCCCGTAGATCTGGACAGATGACTGAGCCTGTGCGAGCCCTCCCAGGCCCATCAATGCAATGGTGCTTGCTATTTTTTTAAACAACTTTGTCTCCGTTATGAATTTTTTGGATTTCAGGAAGTCTTCATGCAGTGGTATTCGTGGTGACGCACTCCTCTCTTGCGGCTTCATTGGGTAGAGACATGCGGCAGTGCGCAAAACAGCCGCCAGCGGCGAATGCTGCAATCGCCGGCCCCGGAATGTCGGCCGACCGCCGATTGCCGTTCCTGCCCTACCGAAATACCTGCAGGTGGCGGTTCAGGACTCGGCCGTGAAACCGATTTGCCTGACCAGAGGCCCCCAGCGCTCGTATTCGGCCTTCTGATCGGCCGCCATCTCCTGAGGCGTGCTGCCATGGGCCACAAGGCCGGTGACGGCCAGGGAGTCGATGACCGACTTGTCCTTCAGCGCTGCGGTAATCGCGGCGTTGGCGCTGGCGACCGTGGCCGCCGTGGCCTTGGCGGGGGCGTAGAACCCAAACCATTCTTCCGCCGTGACATCGGGATAGCCCAGTTCCGTGAACGTTGGGACATCGGGCAGGAACGGAGAGCGCCGTTTCCCTGATGTGGCCAATACGCGAAGGCGGCCGTTTTTCACGTATTGCAGATAGTCCCCGCTCGGGTTCACGGTGGCAGCGACCTGCCCACCTACCAGGTCGGTGATGCTGGGAACCACGCCGCGATAGGGCACGTGCTTGAGTTCCACATTGGCCCGCAAGCCCAGCAGCGCGCCGAGCAGGTGCGGCAGCGACCCCGAACCGGGGGAGCCATAGCTGGCCTTGCCGGGATTGGCTTTGGCCCATGCCAGGAAATCCTTCAGGGTCCTGACTTCCGGCGGCACCATGGGTCCCACTGCCAAGCCGTGGATCATGATGGCGCCGATAGACACCGGGACCGCGTCCTCGGGCTTGTAGGTGAGCTTGGGATAGATGTGCGGGTAGACCGAGAACGCCGAGACGGGGGCGAGCGCCAGCACGGAGCCGTCGGGGGCAGAGTTTTTCAGCGTCTCCACCGCAATGCGCCCGCCTGCGCCGGGCTTGTTTTCGACGTAGCCAGGATTCTTGGTATAGGACGTGCCTCCCAGCTTTTCCGCGACCCGGCGCGCAACGCTATCTCCGGCGCTGCCGGCCGGAAAACCATAGAGGACTTTGACTTGCTCCAGCGTCTGACCCAGGACCATTGAAGGGGCTAGCCATCCAGCAACGGCAGCGCAGCCTGATGCGTGAATGAAATTGCGGCGATGCATGTACACGATGTCTCCTTTTGTTGTGCTTGAAACCTGTGGGCGGACCGTAAGTGGGAGGCTGCCGCGCCGCAGTGCGCGAAGAGGCAGCTCCCGTCTCATGTCGTGGAGTGATGGATGTTCTTTTTTCAGGCGCAGCACCTCCCTGCCGTGCCATCGGGCACAGTTAAAGCGTGTGTCGGAAAACCTATGGAGAAGATCTCTGCCGGAAGCTATCGCGGCATTCGACCTGACGCGCCCTGGTTCGGCCCGGGCGAAATCTTCTGCCGGTCGGGATGTGGCCGGAACCCGATGTCTGTACTTGTCATGAGCTGCTTTCTTCTGGCACGTTTTTCGTTATTTCTCATAATCAACCTAGCAGTGGATTTTGGTTATTTTTCATAACCAACTCAAGAAAGAAAGCCGTACTTTTTCTTGGTGCTTTCCCTTGAGGTGAAACGCTAGCTCGTGAGCGGGAAACCCGCCTGTTGCTCAGCATGCTCATGCCCGGCAGCTTCCGGATCGGGCAGCAAAGAACGCAGCCCAGGGGAGGCGGGCAGACCATTGCCGCCAGAGAGAGCAGCCATGGGCGGGCGCCCCAGCCGGGGCGGTACGCACACTTGCCTGCCCGTGCCGGGACTCATCAATGACGAGATGGAGGGCTGCGTGGCGGAGGAAAAGATTCTGGCTATGCGGTCAGCGCCCCGACAGACCCGGCGCAGGCCGCCCACGGCATCCAGAGCGGCGCACCGCAAGGCAGGAATGACGGGCTGCAGCAGGCCGTCGATCCCGACCGGCTGCTGCCGGTCCAGGAACATCATCCCCCAGGCCGGGCCGAGGTTCCGCTGGCGTTCGCCCGGACAGCGCCGAACGTGGCGCGATAGTCCCGAGGGGACAAGCCCAGTTTGGCGCGAAAGTGATGTCTCAGGACCTGGACACTGCCGAATCCCGCACGCGCCGCGATGTCCTCGACCGGCATTGCACTGCTCTCGAGCAGGCGCCGGGCCTCCGCCACGCGCTCGGCGATCAGCCATTGCCCCGGCGGAACGCCTGTCGCCGCGATGAAACGGCGCAGAAAGGTTCTGGGGCTCATCAGCACGCTCTGCGCCATGCGATCGACCGTCCAGTCGCCTTGAAGATCCGCCCGCATCTGCTCCAGCACGTCCGATAGCCGGTTGAGTCGATCCGGCTGCACGGGGCGCTCGATGAACTGGGCCTGGCCGCCGCTGCGATGGGGTGGCATCACCAGACGCCGGGCAACGCTGTTGGCGGCTTCCACGCCGAAATCGCTGCGTACGAGATGCAGCATCAGGTCTATGCCGGCGGCACTTCCCGCCGAAGTCAGGAGACGGTCCTCCTCGACATAGAGCACGCTGGCATCGACCTCGATCGCGGGGTGCCGCTGGCTCAGCGTCTCGGCGTAGCGCCAGTGCGTGGCAGCCCGCCGTCCGTCCAGCAAACCCGTGGCAGCCAGCACGAAGGCCCCGGAGCAGATCGACGCCAGGCGGGCGCCGCGCTCCCACGCCAGACGCAGGCGTAGCGCCAGCTCCCCGGGCACGGGTACATGCGCGCCTTTCCACCCGGCCACCACAATCAGGTCGGCCCGCTCCAGCAAATCGGCCTGGCCGTCGGCAATGACCCGCAGGCCTCCATGGGCGCGCAGCAGGCCGGGCTCGACCGCGGCGCTGGCGAAGCGGTACCAGCCCGGCCCCATCTCCGGCCGGGCCAATCCGAAGATTTCGGCCACGATGGAGAACTCGAAAGTGCACAGACCGTCGTAGACGGGGGCCACAACCAGCGGGCCGCAGGTGGCTTCGGCGATTGGCGCAATCTTGTCGATAGATGTCATATGCGCCAATTGTGACCTGGCCGCTCCCCCGGCAAGATCAGCTTCGTTGCCACAAACACACTCTTTTTGCCATGCATTCCTCCCGCACCCACGTGACCGCAATTCCCGCCGCCCGGCCTTCCGTCGCCGAATCTCATTTCGCGGCCGGCTTCAGTTTCGAGACCGATTGCTGGGATGTGCATGACGGACTCCGCAAGGGCCCGGATTTCGTGCTCATCGACGTACGCTCCCCGCAGCTGTTCGCCCAGGGCCATGTGCCCGGAGCCATCAATCTGCCTCACGGCAAGATTGTGGAAAGCAAGCTGGCGGCCTGGCCGAAGGAGACGCTTTTCGTCACCTACTGCGCCGGCCCTCACTGCAACGGTGCGGCACGCGGGGCGTTGCGCCTGGCGAGATTGGGCCGGCCCGTGAAGATCATGGCCGGCGGTGTCACCGGCTGGCTGGATGAAGGTTTCGAACTGAACAGCACAACGTCCGCTGGGCCTTGCGCCTGACGCTATGGCACTCCTTGTCGACGCTGGAATGCCGGCGTCCCGGCAAGGGTGCGAACCGACCGCCCATGGCCGTGGTGTGGCGGAAGGATACGCAGGCAACGGGCTCGCTGTTCCAGACGCCTCGGCCCGTTGGGCGCGCGCCCCAGAACTGGCCTGGACCCGAGAGGCTATCGGCGGCAGGCTCCGAACATCGGCAGCCTTTCACGACAGGTTCGGCTTCGCCCCCGCAGACAGCGGCCCTTCGCCATCGTTCGCGGGCAGGCGAGCACCTGGGTCTCGCCTAGGTAGGCAAACAAACGTCAGGAAGCAAACTCCGAACCGTGTTCCAGATCGCCTGACTGCGGGCAGCAAGCAGGCCCTTCATCTGCTGCCCTGGCTGGTAGGGAGTTCCATCAAGACGTGCAACCACGCCTCCCGCTTCGCTGATGAACAACGCACCGGGCGCATGGTCCCACGGCAGTGCCCGCCAGTAAAGCGCAAACTCATGGTCTTCGAGCACCATGCCGGGATAGTCGTCCCCTGCACAGTTGCTACCAGGCTGCAGCACAAAATTCCCCGCTGCGCTTTCGAGCGCTGCTTTGACGGCTTCGGGCAAAAAGCGCTTTCGGACAATGCCCTGCCCTTTCGGTATGGCATGGGTGTCGATGGCAACGCGCCGGGAATCGACCCAGGCGCCTGCCCCCTTGACCGCGCGGCACATCACATCCGTCAAAGGATTGAGCATCCAGCTCGCCAGCGTTTCGCCCTCCTTGAGCAGTGCCACCATGACAGAGACAGGTCCCGTGCCGTCGACCAGATTCCGCGTTCCATCCACCGGATCAAGCAGCCACACAATGCCCTCACCGAGGCCGTCCAACAGTTGTGGCTTGGTTGCGCACTGCTCTTCGCCTATCACCGTCGCTCCGGGAATCAGCCGGCACAGCCCGAAAGTAAGTTCCTCCTCGACCTCTCGATCGACCGCAGTCACCCATTCGCCTGGCGCCTTCAGTTGAATGTCTTCATCCCTCAATTGCTGCCATCTTGGCACGATCAGCTCTTTTGCCTTTTGGCGTAGCAGACAGCCGACTTCTTCCAGCGGAAAGTGGGTCATATCGGAATGGGGACAGAGGTGAATATTCATTGGGGAGGCCAGCCGAAGGCGCAGGCGTTGGGGCGCGCCGTTCAGGCTTTTTCCGACCGCACTTCGCAGCGTACAACGCCCTAGGCGCCGCGGCGGACCGCTGGCCGCCGCAGGGCGATGCGGGAGGCATTGTCCCGGAGATGCAGATGAACGGCGCAGCTCAATCCCCGAAGCGCTCGCGGTAGGCCACGGGCGTGATGCCCAGCTTTTTCACGAACAGATGGCGCAGCGCCTGCTCCGAGCCCAGGCCCACGTGCGCGGCCACGGTCTTGAGCGGCCACTGGCCGCGGTTTTCCAATAGCTGCTTGGCGGCTTCGAGCCGCGCGTGCTCCACGAAGGCCGAGGGGCTCTGCCCCGTCTCCTGCTGGAAGACGCGGCGAAAGTGCCGCTCGCTCATGGCCGCCTGCTCGGCCATCCGGGCCAGCGTCACCGGCTCGGCCAGGTGCGCCAGCACCCACTGCTGCACGGCCTGCACGCCGCTGTGCCGCGTGGACTGGGCCGCCAGCGGCACGCTGAACTGGGACTGGCCGCCGGGCCGCTTGAGGTACATGACCAGGTCGCGCGCCACCTCCAGCGCCAGCGCGTGGCCGAAGTCCTGCTCCACCACGGCCAGCGCCAGGTCGATGCCGGCCGTCACGCCGGCCGAGGTCCACAGCTGCCGTGTGCCAGCATCGTCCACGACTTCGTCACGCACATAGATGGCGTCGGCATCCACCTGCACGCGCAGGTAGCGCTGGGCCAGCGCACCGGCCACGCTCCAGTGCGTGGCGGCGCGGCGGCCGTCGAGCAGGCCGGCCTCGGCCAGGAAGAAGCTGCCCGAGCACAGCGCGATCAGCCGCGCCACCGAGGGCGCCACGGCCTGCAGCCACTGCACCAGCTCCTGCGAGGCGCCCAGCACCTGCTCGATATGGCGCGAGCCGACCACGATCACCGTGCAGCCCGTGCCCTGTTCGCGCAGCCCGGCCAGCGACTGCGTGGCCTCCAATGCCATCAGCGTGTCCGATTTCACCAGCCCCTTGCGCGCGGCCGTGATGCGCACCTCGTAGCCGTCGCTCTGCCCGCGGGCGCGCAGGTGCACGTTGGCGTAGTCGAATACCGACATGGGCCCTATGGCCTCCAGCGACTTGAAGCCGGGGTAGACGACCAGATCGATGCGGTGGGGGTGGGCGTGGCGGTGTTCCATCAGGCAGGCAGGCGGGAAAGACAGGCGATTGCGCCGACTATACGTGCCGGCACGGCATGCAGCGCTCACAATAAGCCTCCATGCACATCCATGCCCGCGGCCTGCTTTATTTCGACGCCATCCGCCGCAGCGGCTCGATACGCGGCGCGGCGCGCCAGCTGTTCATCGATGCCTCGGCCGTCAACCGCCAGCTGATACAGCTGGAGCAGGAGCTGGGCTTTGCCCTGTTCGAGCGCCTGAGCAGCGGCCTGCAGCTCACGCCGGCCGGCGAGCTGTTCGCCCGCCACGCCACCCATGTGCTGCAGGATGCCGAATGGCTGGAGAACGAGCTGGACATGCTGCGCGGCCTGCAGCGCGGCAAGGTGCATGTGGTGGGCGTGGAGAGCCTGCACTGCGCGCTGCTGCCCGAGGTGATCGGCACCATGCTGGAGCGCCACCCGGGCATCTCGCTGCAGGTCAGCTCGGCCAGCTCGGGCCACATCGCCGACTACGTGGCCAGCGGCCGTGCGGACGTGGGCCTGGCCTTCGACATGCCGCAGCACGAAGACGTGGTGCATGCGGCCAGCGGCCAGTTCCGCCTGGGCGCGCTGGTCGCCGACGGGCATCCGCTGGCCCGCAGGCGCAGCGTGACGCTGGCGCAATGCACGCCCTGGCCCTTCATCCTCGGCACCGAGGACCTGGCCTCGTATGCCCTCATCCAGGGCGAGCTGCAAAACCTGCCCGAGCCGCCCCGCGCCGTGGTGCGCGCCACCTCGGTCGAACTGATGAAGCGCCTCGCCGCTGCGGGCCACGGCATCGCCTTCCAGACCCGGCTGGGGCTGGAAGCCACGGCATCGGCCGCCACACCTGCCGCTAGGTTCGTGCCGCTGGAATCCGCGCAGGGCACGCCCATCCTGGGCCCGCTGGGCATCCACGTGCGCAGCGGGCGCAGCCTGCCGCCGGCCACGGCGGCCTTTGTCGAATGCGCAAGCCAGGTTATCCAGCGCCTGGCCGCGCAGGAAACGCGGCCGAAGCGGCGGTAGTTCCGTCGCGCCTGGCCGCTGCATTTTCGGCCACGGGGCTGTGCAAATTCAGCCATTTCCAACAACGGCACCGGGTCCTAGCATGGGCCCATGCCATCCTCTAAATCCCCCATCCCCACGACCGGCACCCTGGTGCTGGAGCTGGCCTCGGCCGAAGCGCTGACGCCTGAAGTGCGCCGCCTGCGCCTGCGCAGCCCGGACGGCCGGCAACTTCCCGCTTTTTCTGCCGGCGCCCATATCCGCGTGCACACGCCGGGCGCCGGCGGCGAGCCCACGCGCTGCTATTCGCTGGTCAACAGCGATAGCGACGGCCGGACCTACGAGATTGCCGTCAAGCTGGAAGCCACCGGCCGCGGCGGCTCGCGCTTCATGCACCAGCTGGCGGCGGGCGACCGCCTTGCGGCCGATCCGCCGAAGAACGACTTCGCGCTGCACGCCGAGCCGCACGAGGCCTTGCTGATCGCCGGCGGCATAGGCATCACGCCCATTCTGTCCATGGCCCGGCAGTTGCAGGCGGCGGGCAGGCCCTATGCCCTGCACTACGGCGCCCGCAGCGAAGAGCTCATGCCCTATCGCACCGAGATCGAAGCCGTGGCCGGAGCCCAGGCCCATCTGTATTTCGACGGCGGCGATCCCTCGCGCGGCATGCAGCTGGCCAGCATGCTCGGCGCACCGCAGGCCTCGCGCCATGTCTATGTCTGCGGCCCGCGCGCCCTGATCGACGCCACGCTGGCCGAGGCCCGGCGGCTGGGCTGGCCGCGCAGCCACGTCCACTTCGAGCTTTTCGCGGCGCCCGCCGCCACCGCGGCGGACCGCGGCGTCACCGTCCACCTGGCGCGCAGCGGCCGCCAGCTCGATGTGCCTGCCGGCACCTCCATCCTCGACGCCCTGGTCGCCGCCGGCTGCGATCCCCTGTTCGACTGCCGGCGCGGCGAATGCGGCATGTGCGCGGTACGCATGCTGGACGGCGAGGCCGAGCACCGCGACTACGCGCTGTCTGACGAGGAGCATGCCGAAGGCATGGTCTGCCTCTGCGTTTCGCGCGCCCGCAGCCCCCGTATCACGCTCGACCTGTGAGCCATCCATCCAGAACCAGAAAGGAGAACCCCATGAGCAGCTTTGTCAGGAACGCGTGGTACGTGGCCGCGTGGAGCCGCGAGATCGGCCGCCAGCTGACCACCCGCACCATCCTCGGAGAGAACCTCGTGTTCTGGCGCCGCGAGGACGGCACGCCCGCCGTGCTCGTCGACCGCTGCCCGCACAAGCTGGCGCCGCTGTCCCTGGGCACGCTGGTGGGCGACGACCTGCAGTGCGGCTACCACGGCATGACCTTCAACGGCAGCGGCCAGTGCGTGCGCATCCCCGGCCAGGCGGCCATTCCGCCGTCGGCCAGCGCGCGCACCTTTGCGCTGGCCGAGCGCTACGGCGCGGTATGGATCTGGATGGGCGACCCGGCCCTGGCCGATGCCGCGCGCATCGTGGAGGTGCGCCGCCATGGCGAGCCCGGCTGGGCACTGGTGGACGGGCAGTACCTGCACTTTGATTGCAACTACCTCAACATCACAGACAACCTGGTCGATCCGGCGCACACCACCTACGTGCACAAGGGCACCATAGGCAACGCGGCGGCCGAGGATGTGGGCGTGAAGGTGGAGCAGGATGACGACCACGTGCTGGCCTACCGCTGGGTGAACGACTCCGAGCCCGTGCCGCTGGTCCAGGCCATGGGCAGCTTCACGGGGCCGGTGGACCGCTGGCAGTACTACCACCTGCACCTGCCCTCGGTGTCCTGCGTGGATTTCGGCAGCATCGCCGCGGGCCGCGAGCACAGCGAAGAGGAGATGGACGCGGGCCTGCGTTCGTTCTCGTACAACTTCCTCACGCCCGAGACCGAGACCACGACCCACTACTTCTGGCTGCACCTGCGCAACTACCACGTGGACAGCGCCGAGGCCGGCGCCCAGGTGGCGCGGCTGATGACCGACACCTTCCTCGAGGACGCCGCCATCCTCGCGCGGGTGCAGCGCGAGCAGGAGCGCACCGGCGTACGCGAGTTCGTGCGCCTGGCCATAGACAACGCACCCGCGCGCATCCGCCGGCTGATCGCGCGCCAGCAAGCGCAAGAGGCCGAGCAGGCCGCCGCCTGATTCCCCATCCACCCGCCACACACAAGGCCATCCATGCAAGATTTTTCCCTGGGCTGCAACGGCCGCGGCATACGCCACTGCGAGGCGCTGCCGCTCGAAGACCAATTCAAGATGCTGCGCGACAGCCAGGTCTTCGACCATTTCGACCGCATGCCCCAGCCGGGCGAGGAGCGCGAATACATAAGGCTGGCCAACAAGTACGGCATGCCGCTGCGCACCGGCCTGTGGTCGTACACGGCGGGGCGCGACGAAGCCGCGCTGGAACACAACCTGCGCGTGTGCAAGGAGGCCGGCGCCGAGTTCCACAACATCATGCTGTACACGCGCCATGCCGCCGGCCACGTGGTCACCGACGACGACATCGTGGCCTTCTACCTGCATGCCTGGGAACTGGGCCAGCGCATAGGCATGGAGATCGGCATGGAGAACCACATCTACATGTGGAGCGAAGACCCGCGCCGCGTCACGCCAATCGCGCAACGCGTGCGCGCGCAAGGCCTGCCGTTCCAGTTCGTGCTCGACCACAGCCATGTGCTGCTCAAGCTGGACAACCCCGAGGAGCAGGACGTGGTCGGCATGCGCGCGCAGGTCGAATCGGGCGAGGTCGTCATCGACCCCTACGAAAGCGGCAACCTCATCGACGACTGGATCGCCCAGAACATGGTGCACTGGCTGCAGATCCGCCCGGTCTCGCCCAACGGCCCGCGCAACGTCTGGCAGCTCACCGACAACGGCCACTACGGCCGCGCCTGCCAGTACCCGTTCACGCGCCCGGCCCCGGGCCAGTGGCACGCCACATGGACGGCCTGGCGCGTCGAGCCCTGCAAGGAGATCGTGCGGCGCGCGCTGCATCACCACTACCGCACGCCGGGCAGCCCGTTGCGCTACATCACCACCGACATGATCGACATGCCCGACTACGGCGGCGGCACCCGGTATTCGCTGTTCGAGCAGAACGTCGCCATTGCCCGGTGGTTCCGCGACACCGCGGCGCAGATCCGCGCCGAAGCCCTGGCCAGGGCTTCGGACTGAAGTACATTCATGGCCGAAGCACTCGATTGCACCGATATTCGGCCAAAGCCCCTCGGGCAGCGGCCAAACCGCCCCTTTTCACCGCCCGCCTGGCCTACATTCATGGTTTCGCAAAGCGAAGGCCAGGCCTCGCCCCCTCTTCCAGAAATCCAGAAAGACCCACATGAAATCACGCGCCGCCGTGGCCTTCAAGGCCGGAGAACCCCTGCAGATCGTCGAGATCGACGTGGCACCGCCCCAGAAGGGCGAAGTGCTGGTCAAGATCACCCACACCGGCGTGTGCCATACCGACGCCTTCACCCTCTCGGGCGACGATCCGGAAGGCATCTTCCCCGCCGTGCTCGGCCATGAGGGCGCGGGCATCGTGGTCGAGGTCGGCGAAGGCGTGACCAGCGTTAAGCCCGGCGACCACGTGATCCCGCTGTACACCGCCGAATGCGGCGAATGCCTGTTCTGCAAGAGCGGCAAGACCAATCTCTGCACCTCGGTGCGCGCCACCCAGGGCAAGGGCGTGATGCCCGACGGCACCACGCGCTTCTCGTACAACGGCGAGCCCATCTACCACTACATGGGTTGCTCCACCTTCAGCGAGTACACCGTGGTGGCCGAGGTCTCGCTGGCCAGGATCAGCCCCGACGCCAACCCCGAGCAGGTCTGCCTGCTGGGCTGCGGCGTGACCACGGGCCTGGGCGCCGTCAAGAACACCGCCAAGGTGCAGGAAGGCGACACGGTGGCCGTGTTCGGCCTGGGCGGCATCGGTCTGGCCGTGATCCAGGGCGCCAAGCTGGCCAAGGCCGGCCGCATCATCGCCGTCGACACCAACCCCGGCAAGTTCGACCTGGCCAGGACCTTCGGCGCCACCGACTGCGTCAACCCCAAGGACTTCGACAAGCCCATCCAGCAGGTCATCGTGGAGATGACGGGCTGGGGCGTGGACCACAGCTTCGAGTGCATAGGCAACGTCAACGTCATGCGCGCCGCGCTGGAATGCGCGCACCGCGGCTGGGGCCAGAGCGTGATCATCGGCGTGGCCGGCGCGGGCCAGGAGATCAGCACCCGCCCCTTCCAGCTGGTGACCGGCCGCAAGTGGCTGGGCACGGCCTTCGGCGGCGTCAAGGGCAGGAGCGAACTGCCCGGCATGGTGGAAGACGCCATGGCCGGCCGCATCCAGCTCGCACCCTTCGTGACCCACACCATGGGCCTGAAGGACATCAACGAGGCCTTCGACCTGATGCACGAAGGCAAGTCCATCCGCAGCGTGGTGAACTACGCCCAAGCGTGATTCTTCGGCATCCGAAGCTATCAACAAGAGAGCTGATGGCGCCGGACAGGCGCCATTTTCATTAAGAAACAATTTGCAAGCGCTTGCTCGGAAAGCGCTTGCGGCTTCCGATTTTGGAGCATCCATGACCGACCAGCCCACCCTGGAACTCAAGAACGCCCACGCCTGCTTTGGCGGCGCGCAGCGCTACTACGAGCATTTCTCCAGCGAGATCGGCCTCGCCATGAAGTTCTCGGTCTACCTGCCGCCGAAGGCCGTGGCCGGCGAAAAGGTGCCTGCCCTGCTGTACCTGGCGGGCCTGACCTGCACCGAGGAAACCTTCATGGTCAAGGCCGGCGCCCAGCGCCTGGCGGCCGAGCTGGGCATCGCGCTGATCTGTCCCGACACCAGCCCGCGCGGCGCGGGCCTGCCCGGCGAGGCCGATGCCTGGGACTTCGGCGTGGGCGCGGGCTTCTACCTTGACGCCACCGCCAAACCCTGGGCCCTGCACTGGCGCATGGAAAGCTACCTGCTGAACGACCTGCTGCCGCTGGTCGGCGCCCGGCTGCCCGTGGACATGGAGCGCCTGGGCATCTTCGGCCACAGCATGGGGGGCCACGGCGCGCTCACGCTGGCGCTGCGCCATCCGGGCCGGTTCAGGAGCCTCTCGGCCTTCGCGCCCATCGCCAACCCCGTCAACTGCCCCTGGGGCCGGAAGGCCTTCGCCGGCTACCTGGGCGAGGACAAGGCCGCCTGGGCCGGCCACGACGCCAGTGAATTGATGGCGGCACAAAAGCAGGCACCGTATCCCGCCGGCATCCTCGTCGACCAGGGCCTGGCCGACAAGTTCCTGATCGAAAAGCAGCTATTGCCCGAAGCCTTCGAGGCCGCCTGCCAAAAGGCCGGCCAGCCCCTCACGCTGCGCCGCCACGCGGGCTACGACCACGGCTACTACTTCATCCAGAGCTTTGTCGACGACCATCTGCGCTGGCATGCGCAGCAGCTGCAGGGCTGAGGCAAAGGCCAGCCCGGCTCAGATGCCCGCCTCCCTGAAGAGGCGGCGCAGCACCTGCATGGGCAGGAACTTCACCCGGCGCCGCTTCAGCTCGCGCCTGAACAGGCGCTCCCTCTCTATAAAGTTGATTTTTGGCTTCATCTCGCTATCGGTGAAATTACAGGCCTGGACAATCTATCAGCGAAGAGCGGCACGGCTGTAACACCCTGTCAGCCGGGCTGGCGTTTTGCTGACGGCTTCCGAACCGGGATGCCGCAGTCCGGCCGGCATTGCCGCCCCGGATAAAAAGACGCCAGGTTCAGGTGCGCCGGTCTGCAGGCGCCTTGATCCACAAGAAACACCCGGCCGCCACCGCGCTGTTGCCCACCAGCAGCGCGCCCTGGCGGTACAGCTGCCAGGCGATGGCCGGATCGGCCATGTCCACGATCCACAGGCCTCCCGAACGGTCCGCCCACAGTACCCGGGCATCCACCCGGGACAGGGCGTCGAACGCCCGGCCGCTGCCGACACCCGGGGCAAACAGCACCGCCACCTGTGTCGAGCCGCCTGCAGCGGGCAAGGCGGCCAGCGGGCCGGCCAGCAATGCCGCAAGGGACAGCACGGCCGCCGCGGCCGCACCACCGCCTCCCTCTCCGCCGCGGCCGCCATGGTTTCGCGCCATGCGCCAGCCGATGGCCAAAGGCAGCAGGCCGAACACGGCAAACCAGGCCAGGTCCCAGACCAAAGGGTTGGGCGAATCGACCTTGATCCGATGGATGCCCAGGAGCCAGTGCGACAAAAGGCCGTCCGCAATATGCCAGGAGCCAAAGCCCATGCAGGCGCACCCCCAAAGGGCAGGGCCGGCACCCGGCTGCAGCGCGGCCTTGCGCGCCCTCCAGAGCTGGACCAGCGCCATCGCCGCAATCAGGTACATCAGGGCATGGAAAAGGCCGTCGGCCAGTATCTGCAGCCGCATGTCGTCCACGGCCTCCACATTGGAAAGCAGGTGGTGCCACTGGAGGATCTGGTGCAGCAAAATGCCGTCGAAGAACCCGCCCAGCGCAAACCCGAGGAAACATCCCGCGCTCCTGAGCCGCGCCGTCGAAGAATCTGCCATTGCCCACCTCATGAAGCCATGCGTTTGCCAGGCGGCGCGCAAACCGGCCATGGCGCCGTTTCCCGAAGGCATGGCACCGCCATGCTTCCGCGCTCCCTGACCTGCTGCCGCTGCCTGCAACGCGCCCCGGACGTCAGCGCGCTGCCTCGGGCGATACGCGCATCAGCTCCGTACCGCTGGCCCAGGAATAGGTCTCGGACACCGCCTGGGACGGCGAACCGTCGGCATTGACGGCCTTTCTGTAGTCGAACGAGGTCTTGCCTTCATCGATGGTGAATTCCGTGCCGTTTTTCCGCAATTCGGTTTCTTCCTCGATGACCTTGCGCACGAAGTCCCGGTGGCTTTCGAACTGGATGAATTCAGGCAGCGATCCATTGCCCAATACTTCCGCGGGGTCGCGACGCTCGATTTCCTTGAACAGGTTCAGGGCGATCTGGAAATGCCCGAGTTCGTAATCGAGAAAACGCTCCCAGATCGCGCGCACGCGGGGATTGTCTTCCTGGCTGGCGCAGCCGGCATAGTTCCAGACCTCGCAGGCTTCGCTGATGAGCAGCTTTTCCAGCGGCGATTCGCCGGGATTGATCATCGAGCCATAGTGCGTGATGTGCTGCGACTCCACCGACGCAATCTCGGCATAGAGCTGGCGCGCCAGCGGGTCCGCGAAGATCGGCCCGATGTTCATGTAGTAGTCATGGGTCTGGTATTCGCCGCCCGTGAGCGTCAGCGCATGCAGCTTGGTGGCCAGCGCCGCATCCGCTGCGTAGGGCCGCAGCAGGTCATGTTCGGGCGCACGGTGGTGGAACCAGGTCTCGCGCGCGGGCACGATGTCCGTATAGCCTTGCGTGATGTTGTTGGCGTCCTTGCCTTCCAGGCGGTCCAGCAGCGCGCTGTAGCGGTAGAGGTGGTCGAAGTCCTCCAGCAGGGCATAACGGTAGCCTTGCGCCAGATAGGGATCGGGTTCCAGCTTGGCCACCGATGCGGTCACCTCGATGGCGGTCTGCTCATAGCCGATGGTGGTCTCTATGGGCGAATGGTCCGCGCCCAGCAGCCAGTTGATGGTGGTGGCCTGATGCTGCTCGACCCGCATGAGCTGGGCCAGAGGCTCGCGCAGCCTGGCATTGCAGCGCAGCGCCACCTGCTTGGTGCGCAGCGAGTCCAGCTCCAGGCCGTTCATCAGAATGACCCTGACCCGCGTGAAGGCGTCGTCGTCCAGCTTGCTGATGGGCTTGCCCACCATGTCTTTCCAGCTCATGCGCTGGCGTTCCAGGGGCAGGCCCTTGTCATGAAAGAGATTGATGCTCATATTCTTCTCCCGTTGATGCAGGGGCCGCTCAAACGCCGTCCGCCATGGTGACCAGAGCGCAATGCCAGGCGCGGATGATCCGCAGGTGCTCTGCCTCTTCGCCCAGCGCAAGGCGAAAGCGCTCGGCAAGCTCTTTTTTGCCCGACTGCTCGGCCAGCTGGATCAGCAGCTCCCAGCCCGCGTTGTCGGTGAGTTCCGCCGTCAGCATGGCATTGAGGGCCTGCGCGAGCGTGGTGCGCGCATCGCTGACCACCTGGGCCAGCCCGAATGCCGCGACTGCCGTCGCATCTGCACAGGGTGTCTGGGCGCTGGGATCGGCCCCCATCTCCTTGGCGGCCTCGCAGAGCATCTGGAAGTGGGCCAGCTCCTCGCTGCGGATGCGCTGCATCGTGGACAGCGCTGTTTCATCGGCATCGATGCCGGCGCTCTCCTCCTTCATCGACTGCAGGCATTCGGCCGCATTGGGAAGAAGAATGCCCTTTTCCACCATGGCCAGATACTTGACCATCAGTGCGTCGTAAAGCCGCACCCCGCCGCGCTCGAAGGCAATGCGCTCGCCCATCTTGTCGACGAAGGTTTCGGGGTCGTTGCCCTTGCGCTTTTCCAGGCCCGGCTTCGGCAGCCCCCTGGCGTCCCTGGGCGCCGGAATGCTGCCCAGGGGGTCTGCTTCGATCGCGCAGGTTTCCCGCAGCTGGTCGGCCAGCGCCGTATCGATGATGGAAGGTGGACTGAGTTGCTGCACCGCCTCTTCCATGGCCTTTGTTCCCACCAGGCAGGCTTGCTCGCCCGTCCGGTTTTCCGCAGTCGTGGTTTGCATAAATGCTCCTTTTTATGCGTTCACCGAAAGAATTCGACAAGACGGGCGCAACGCGGCAACCTGCGTTCCTTGCGCGGCTGCAGGGATATTTCCGGTCGATGGTTTTCATGGAGCAGCGGCGAAAAAAGTGCTGTATTTTTTTCCGCTGAAAGCACCGCGATTTCCGGCATTGAGGGCGGCCGGCCTGGAACGATGATTGCTCATGCCATGTGTCGACACTGTTGTCGGCTTATCTTTCTCGGAGTTCACCATGACACAGCAAAATCGCAATGATGCTAGCCAGAAGAAGCAAGACAGCACTGCACAGGAAAAACAGCAGAATGCCGGCTCGCAGAAGCAGGAAAGCGGGCAGCAGCGTCAACAGGAGCAATCCTCCAACCGCGGCCAGAACAGCAACCGCAATGAAGGCAACCGCCAGGAGCGGTAATTGAATGCCCACGGCTTGGGATCTCTCAAGCCGTGGCCATCGGATGCCGCCGGCTATGCCGGCGGCCCTGTTTTCCCTTCGCGCGAAATCCAAAGACTGCAACGGATAGGCGCTCTCCGAGAAATATCTTTGCAGGCGCTGGCAAAACGGGATGCGGCATTGCGCATGGAAACCCGATCGCTGTCGCAGCACATTGACGGCCATCCACAACCGCCTGAGCAACCGCCATGAGGCGGTTTTTTGCATGCCTGCAGCCCGGTTGCTCCGGCCATGCAGCTGCGCGGCTGCGGCATCGATGTCCGCGACATGGCTTCGGAGCGCTGCTTTCTACAATGCCCTGCATCGATTGCAGTCCAAGGAGAACGCATGCACACCCCCAAAGTAGCCATCGTGACCGGGGCCGGCTCGGGCATCGGCAAGGCCGTGGCACTCGCATTGGCGCAGGACGGCTGGTGCGTGGCGCTGGCCGGCCGCCGCAGCCAGTTGCTTGACGAGGTGCGGGATATCGCAGAGCAGCGCTGGGGCGCGGGAGCGCGCCTGTTGCCCATCCCCACCGACGTGACCGCCCCTGCTGCCGTGCAGCAGCTGTTTGCCCGGACGGTGAAGCATTTCGGCCGGCTGGATTTGCTGTTCAACAATGCCGGGCGCGGCAATCCGCCCGGGTCCTTCCTGGACTGGTCGCCGTCGGACTGGCAGGACGTGGTCAACACCAATCTCAATGGCATGTTCTATTGCCTGCAGCAAGCCTTTCGCGCGATGCGCGACCAGACACCCCAGGGCGGCCGCATCATCAACAACGGCAGCATCTCGGCCCATGCGCCGCGCCCCAATTCCGCAGCCTATACCGCCACCAAGCATGCGGTGATGGGACTGACCAAGACCGCCGCCCTGGACGGACGCTCCTGGAACATCACCGTGGGCCAGATCGACATCGGCAACGCCTCCACCGAGCTGGCCGACCGCATGGCCAAAGGCGTGCCCCAGGCCAATGGAACGATTGCGGCAGAGCCCCTGATCGATACCGGCATCGTGGCGCAATCCGTGCTCCACATGGCCAATCTGCCGCTGGAGGCCAATGTGCTGTTCCATACGGTGATGGCGACCAAGATGCCTTTCGTGGGCCGGGGATAGACCCACGCTCAGCCGCCACTGGGCGGCACGCGGAAGCTGGCGGTGATGCGCTGCTCGGCCCGTTCGAGGGCATCTGCCGCTCGCTCCAGCCAGCGCAGCAGCCAGCCTTTTTTCTTCGATGCGGCGGCCACAAGGCCTTTTTGCTGCTGCACTTGCGCGGGGCTAGGGGGTTCGGTGGAATGGAGTGGATGGGACATTGCACGGCGATGCTCGTGCCTGGCCAGACATCTGTAAAGTTGAATTAACTGACCATCAAATTCATAAATCCTGATGCGTAATCTCAACCTCGACCAGCTGCAGACGCTGATCGCCATTGCGGACCTCGGCACTTTTGCCGCGGCCGCGCAGGCCCTGCACCTGGCGCCGCCCACCGTCAGCCTGCATATCAAGGAGCTGGAGTCGCGCCTGCACGCCGAGCTGGTGGTGCGCGGCCGGCGCCAGGCCGAGCTGACGCCGGCCGGCGAAGCCCTGGTGCAGGAAGGCCGCAAGCTGCTGGCGGCCAGCGACGATCTGATCGAGCGGGTGCGCCGCTGCGCCAGCGGACTCGAGGGCCGGGTCCGCGTGGGCGTCTCGGCCGGTGTCAGCACCCGGCTGCTGCCCCTGATGCTGGAGACGCTGAGCCGGCAAAGCCCAGGGGTCGAGGTCAAGCTCGAAGCCGTGGGCTCGGCCGATGCCATGCTGCGCCTGAAGGCCGGCACGCTGGATGTGGCCATCGTCGCCAGTCCCCAACCCGCCGTCGCCGGAATCCGCCTCACGCCCTGGCGCAACGACCCCATGGTGGCACTGCTGCCTTCGTCGTGGCAAGCGCCGCAGCAGGTGACGCCCGAATGGCTGGCCAGCCGCCGCTGGGCTTCGTTCGCGCCGGCCACGCAGATGCATGGGCTGATCTCGGCCTGGTTCGGCCAGGCGGGCTTTCACCCGCGCCCGTTTCTGACGCTGACCTATCCCGGCGCGCTCAAGAGCCTGGCGGCGGCCAGCCAGAGCGCGGCCCTGCTGCCGCTGGAGGAGGTGGAAGAACTGCGGGATTCACCCCACGTCCAGATACGCCATCTGCAGCCCGCGCTGATGCGCCCCATGGCCGTGGCGCACCGGAATTCGCCCGCTCCCGGCAAGGCCTTGGAGAGCGTGCTGCAGGTACTGGCCGAATTTGCACAGGACGGCGGCCCGGGCGCCTAGGCGCTCAGGTCTTGCGCGGCGCGCCCACTTCGTACACGCGCAGATCACGCTCGCCAATGCCCAGGCCGGGCCAGGCGGCACGCCAGGCTGCGATATGGGCGGAAGCAAAATGCGCATCGAGCGCGGCCTGGTCCTGCCACAGCTCCTTCACATGGATCAGGCCCGGCACCAGCACATCCTCGGCATAGCGTATTCCAGGCAGCCCGGCTCGGCACGCGAGGCCTGCACCATGGCCCGCATGGCGGGCTTCGCGCGTTCCAGGTTCTCGGCAGGCAGGCGCACGGTTCCGACGATCAGCAGCATGGGATGGGTCCTTCTGGAATGAAGCGCCTGCCGGCCACCGGCAGGCAGGCTCCCATGCTAGCGGCCGGGCAGCCCGCCCACGGTGTGGCAAATGCAAATATCCTGCACCCCATGGCGCCGAAACCACCAGGCGCACGAGGTACCAGCAGCATCAACGGACACCATGGCGCCAGGAACGGAATCCGGTCCCGCGCGGGCCGCTGCCCCGCCTATCCGGGCATGCGGCCCGCGCGCATGCCGGCCGCCATCTGCGCCAGCACGCGGGGCAATTCGGCCACGCTGCGCACCACATGGTGCGCACCGGCGTTCTTCAACCGGGCTTGGGCAGCGGCTACGCGGTCCTCGACCTCCTGCTGCGGCGCCTTGGCGAATTCCTCGGGCGAATAGCCGACCTCGTTGCCCGACAGGCTCAGGCCCACGGTCCACATGCCGGCATTGCGGCCCTCCGCGATACCGGGCACGGTGTCGTCCACCTTCACGCAGGCGCGCACGTCGCCAATGCCCAGCGCCAGCACATTGGCCAGCGCCATGAAGGGACCGGGACGTCCGCCGGCGGGCAGCTCGTCGCCGGCCACCACATGGTCGGGCGCAATGCCTGCCGCCGCAGCCCGGGGCAGCAGCTGGTCCAGCACTTCGCGCGGGTAGCCGGAGCACGATCCCACTTTCAGGCCGTTGGCGCGCAGCCACTGCAGCGTTTCCACGGCACCGGCAATGGGTGCGGAAAACTCGCCCACCTTGGCGATCTGCATGGGCATGAAGCGCGCGTAGATGGCGTCCACGTCGGCATCGGCCGGCGCGCGGCCAAAGACCTGCTGCCATTGCGCGGCAATGCTCTCTTCCTTCAGCAGCTGATGGATATGGTCCCACTTGGACAGGCCCATGGGTCCGCGCGCCTGTGCCAGCGTGATGGTGATGCCGAAGGTGGCAAAGGCCTCCACGAAGATCTGCGTGGGCGCCAGCGAGCCGAAGTCCACCAGCGTGCCAGCCCAGTCGAAGATGACGGCTTGCAGGGGTGACAGGCGGGCGGAAGTGGTATCGAACGAGGTCATGGCAATGCGGATGGGTTGCATGGAAAGCCGCGCCCTGGGTACGCGTCCCTCCACAGGTTTCAACAGTCGAATCATGCTCTGGCGCCCACGCATCCAGCGCAGGAAGCTCCTTTATCCATAGCTGCCGCGACGCTGTGCAATGCGCCATGCACTGTTCTCCATGCTAGGGACGACATATTTCTGTCATGTGAAAGATCCACAATGGATTGCGTCAGCTTCCATAGTCAATGGCTTGAGATTCCGCCAGCGGCCTCCCGTCTTTTTTCCGCATGAGCACTTCCCGCTACCGGGCCTTCGTCGCCGTGGCCCACCACGGCAGCCTGAGCGCAGGGGCGCGGGCACTGGGCCTGAGCCAGCCCACGGTTTCCACGCAGATCGCGGCGCTGGAGCAGCAAAGCCGCGTGGAGCTGTTCCACCGCCGCGGCTACCGCATGTCGCTGACCCAGGCGGGCACCCGGCTGCTGCCGCTTGCGCAGAAGCTGCTATCCCTCGAATCGGAAGCCGCCTTCTTCCTGCGTGACGCGGGCGAGCTCAACCAGGGCGAGCTGCAGATCGGCGCCGTGGGGCCGTTCCATGTGATCGAGATGGTTGCCGCCTACCGTGCCCGCCATCCGGGCATGAAGCTGTCGATCCGCATGGGCAATTCCCAGCAGGTGCTGCAGGACCTGGAGAACTACAGCACCGATGTCGCCGTGCTGGCCGGCCTGCACGACAAGCCCGGGCTGCTGGCGCGCGAGTATGCCTGCCATCCCATCATCCTGTTCGCTCATGTGGACCACCCGTTCGCGCGCCGTGCCAGCGTGGCGCTGCAGGAGCTGCATGGCCAGCCGCTGATCCTGCGCGAACAGGGATCCACCACGCGTTCGGCTCTGGAGGCCGTGCTCGCGGCCGCCCACGTTCAGCCCGTGACCACGCTGGAAATCGGCAGCCGCGAGGCGATACGCGAGGCCGTGGCACGCGGCCTGGGCCTGGGCGTGGTCTGCGAGGCCGAGTTCGTGCCCGACCCGCGCTTTCGCCCCGTGCGCATCGCGGGCGATCCGGCCAGCACCACCACCTATGTGTATTGCATGCGCGAGCGCGGCGACAGCCTGCTGGTTCGCTCGTTCATGGACGCCTTGCAGGAGCGTGTCGGCGATCCGAGGATCTAGAACAGGCTGCGCTGGGCCTGCAGCAGCGACGGATGGTACTGGCTGCAGTCCAGCTGCACGCGCTCCCGGTTCAGGCCCAGCCGGCGGCAGGCCAGGGCAAAGCGCTGGGCCAGCATGTCGGACCAGAGGCCCGTGCCTTTCATGCGCTGGCCGAAGCGGCTCTGGTAGCTTCTGCCCTGCGCCCTGTCCTGCGCGTCCATGCCGTGCAGATCGCGTACGCGCTCCATCACGCGTGCGGCGCGGTCGGGATAGTGCAGCTGCAGCCACTGCTCGAACAGCGGCGCCACTTCCCAGGGCAGGCGCAGCACGGTGTAGAACGCCTGGCGCGCGCCGGCCTCGGCAGCGGCAGCCAGCACCTGTTCCATATCGTCGTTGAGGAACGGGATCTGCGGCGCCAGACTCACGCCTACGGGAATACCGGCCTGGGCCAGCGTTCGCACGGTGCGCAATCGCCGATGGGGCGCGGCCGCGCGCGGCTCCAGCCGGCGCGCCAGCTCGGGCTGCAAGGTGGTGATGGTGACATACACGGCCACCAGCCCTTGCCTGGCCAGCGGCGCCAGCAGGTCCAGGTCGCGCTCGACGCCGCTGCCCTTGGTGACGATGGAAAACGGATGCCGCGCCTCGGCCAGCACCTCGATCAGCCGGCGCGTGAGCCCGACCTCGCGCTCTATGGGCTGGTAGCAGTCGGTGACCGAGCCCAGCATGACGGGTGCCGCCACATGGCTGGGGCGCGAGAGTTCCGTGCGCAGCAGCTGGGGCAGGTTTTCCTTGGCGATCAGCCGGGTCTCGAAATCCAGGCCCGGCGAATAGCCCAGGTAGCTGTGCGTGGGCCGGGCGTAGCAGTAGATGCAGCCGTGCTCGCACCCCCTGTAGGGATTGAGCCCGAAATGGAAGGGGAGATCGGGCGAATCATGGCGGCTCAGCGCCGAGCGGGCCTGCTCCCATTCCAGCGTGGTCTGCAGCGCTGCCAGCGCCTCTTCGCTGCCTGCCTCCTCCCAGCCGTCGTCGAAGGCCTCCCGGGCATCCCGGGCAAAACGGTGCGCGATGAAACTGGCCGAGCCCCTGCCCTTGAGCGCCTGCAAGGGCTGGAGCAGACGCACGGGCTCGCCCTGCCCTTCGTCCGGCAAGCACTCGGCATGGCGCCCTGGGCGAGCGGATGAATATGGGCTTTGCATGATTCAACTGTATATAAATACAGTTGAATCTGCAAACACTGCCGCGCCAACCATGGCAAACATTTTTGCGGCCACGTACCGAATTCCACGCCAGCGCCCACCGGTCAAGCGAAGCCAGCTCACTTAACTAGAGCAAAACCGCCAAAATGGCAAGCAATCCGCACTGGCGCCGTGCGAGAAGCCTTGGCTTTCATGGCCGCTGCCCACACAATGGCTGCAATGCACCAACTTGGTGCTTTTCAAATGCCTTGGCCCGGACAACCCCGTTGCCCGGGCTTTTTTCCGTTGGCGCAAGCTGTTTTCTCCGCGCCCGCAGGATCACACCACCTTGCAAGGGAGTCACATCATGGAGCGCAAGCCCCACATCACTTTGTCGTCCTTGGATCTGGAGCGCATCGAAGCCCTGCTGGAAAAGCAGGCCGGCAGTTTTCCGGGCCGCGCCGCGCTGGAGGCCGAGCTGGACCGCGCCGACGTGCTGGAACCGGCGGAAATTCCGGCCAATCTGGTGACCATGAACTCCACCGTGCGCTTCACGCTGCTGGAGTCCGGCAAGACCAACACGCTGACCCTGGTCTACCCCAAGGACATGGACGGCAGTCCCGACAAGGTGTCCGTGTTCGCACCGGTGGGCATTGCGCTGCTGGGCCTGTCGGTGGGCGACCAGTTCCAGATGCCCAGCCCCACGGGCCAGGTCACGGTGCGCGTGGACGGCATCGACTTCCAGCCCGAGAGCGCCGGCGAGCTGCACCGCTGAAGGCCTGCACCCCGCCTCTCAACAAAAAAAGCAGCTTTGAAAGCTGCTTTTTTTGTGCATCAGGCAACAAGCCTGCGCCTTCAGCGCAAGCCTGCCACCACGGCCGTCAGCAGGCCCGCGCCGATCAGGCCGGCCTGCCAGCGCAGCGCCTCGTGCCAGGACGGCACATGGCGCTCGATCTTCTGGTAGAGCAGGTAGCCGGCCGCAATCGACAGCACGAATGCCGACACCATGCCGACCAGCGCAGCGGGAATCGAGGTCGGCCAGAAATGGCTTTCCACGGCATTGACCAGCAGGCAGACCGAAAAATGGATCAGGAACACCGAATAGGAAATCTGGCCCAGGCGGCGCAGCAGCGCCAGCCCCGGCCACCGGGCGAGCGCCGGGGTGCGCATGGCGACGATGAGCAGCAGCGCCGTGGCGCCGGCCAGCGCAATGCGATCGCGCCACTCCAGCACCAGCGCCGAGATCACCAGGGCCGCGATCAGCATGGCCCAGCTCCAGGCCGTGGAACGCCTGTCGGCCTGCACGGCCCAGAAGGCCATCATGCCCAGGCCGTAGGCACCGAAGAAGTACACGGCCCAGACGTCCCAGTCGGCATCGCGATTGAAGCCGTACAGCGATGCGGCCACGCCCAGCACCACCAGGGCCTGCGCGCCCGTCAGCGCCCAGGGCCACCAGGCGGCAACGGCCTGCCGGCCCCAGCGCCGGGATGCGGCCCTGCCGGCCCAGCGCACGCCGGCCAGCAGCAAGGTGCTCAGCGCAAACAGCTGGAAATCGATGGACACATACCAGACGCCGGCCGACAGCGATTCCTCGCCTACGATGTTCTGCAGCAGCAGTGCATGGGCCAGCAGCTGCCACAGGCCGGGATCGGCCGAGACCGATTCGTGGTCGAACCAGGGACGGATGGCGGCGGAAACGATGATGGTCACCACCAGGGCCACCGCATAGGGCACGACCAAGCGCACAAAGCGCTTGCCGATCTTGGGAAAAGGCGCATCGAACTTGGCCGACCCCATGGGTGCCAAGCTGGCGGCGGCCAGATAGCCGCCCAGCACCAGGAAGACCTGCACGGCCATGCGCGCATATTCATAGAGCCAGTCCAGCACTTCGGGCATGGCGGGGTGGGCCACATCGGACATAGGGCCGTAGAAAGCCAGGTGGTGCCAGACGATGGCCGCGCAGGCCAGGCCCTTGGTGCAGTCGATCAGCGCACTGCGGGACGCGGAGGAGGTTGAACTGTTTGCCATGTAATCGTGGCCGCGGCGCCTGCAACAGCTCCAGCGGCAAGGCCGGACCCAGGATGCATGTCATGCCCGGCGGTAAAAATGCAGCAAGGACGCGATTTTGCGCCTATTGCCAACAATTTGCTGACGAGCATTAAACTTTTTGTAAATCAAACCGGCAGCCGGTGATTTCATTGCAACAGCGATCCACCCCTGGCCGGCAAGCCTGCGCTTGACGTGGCGCATCCGGCCGCGCCGCCGGGCAAAGGCACAATGGAGGCCATGACGCAAGCCAAACCACTTTCGGAGCTGAGCCGGCAGTTTGTTTCACATTTCGGGGAAATGGGCAGCCGCTGGGGCATCAACCGCACCGTAGGGCAGATCTACGCGCTGCTGTTCCTGTCGCCAGAGCCGCTCAATGCCGATCAGATTGCCGAGACGCTGGAGTTCTCGCGCTCCAATGTGAGCATGGGCCTCAAGGAATTGCAGGCATGGCGGCTGGTGCAGCTGCGCCATCAGCCCGGCGACCGGCGTGAATACTTCCAGGCACCGCAGGAAGTCTGGGAGATCTTCAAGCGGCTGGCCGAGGAGCGCCGCCGCCGCGAAATCGAGCCCACGCAATCCATGCTGCGCGCGGCCATGCTCGAAGAAGCGACCACCGACGAGGACCGCTATGCCCAGCAGCGCATGCGCGAGATGCACGAACTCATCGACCGGCTGATGAGCTGGTTCGACGACGTGCAGCGCCTCTCGCCCGAGACCGCCATGCAGCTCATGGGCATGGGCACGGCCGTCACGCGGCTGCTCGATCTCAAGGACAAGATCACGGGCGCCTCGCGCAGCAGGGAACCGCGAGAGCCCGCGGCCTCCTGAGCCATCCCGCCCCTTTTCCGCCGCGCCCCGCCAGAAGGCTTGCAGATGCAAGCCTTTTTTGTGCGCCGCGCACTTTTCCCCTCAGCTCGAAGGCTGCCCTGGCGCGGCGATCTGCGCGCGTACGGCCTGCAGCACGGCCTTGACGCGATGCGCATGCTCGCGCCCCATGCGCAGCAGAATCTTCTGCCCCGCCGACAGCGACTGCAGCTGGGGGTCGGCGAATTCGTAGCGCAGCCAGGGCTGCTGTGGCGCCACCTGGCCCTGCACCTGCACCAGTTTCAGGGCCAGCGGCCGGTCCGGTTCCGGCGTCTGCAGCAGATGGTCGATCACGGCGACCAGCCGGTCGTTGAACTGCCTGCCCGGATAGCCGAGTTCTTCGTAGCTGTGCTGCAGCACCGGGTAGATGCGCTTGTATAGTGCTGCAGCCTGCACCGGATCGATGCCGCTGACAAAGCCGACCACGGCGTCGTAGCGCGCGGCATTGTCCGGCGAGATCTGCAGGCCGGCGCCGGTCTCCTGCACGGCCAGGCGCCCGCCCACCGGGAACAGCGGCCACAGGCGCGAAGCGGCCTGGCTGCGCGGCAGGTTGTCGATGGTGGCAACGATGCGGCGCGAAAGCCCGTCCGTCGCCACGAAGCGCAGGCTGCGCTCCTTGCCCAGCCACTGCGTCACCGCATCCTCCAGCGCCGCATCGGCACCGGGAGCCAGCGGAGGATTGCCCTTGCTGTCGGCCTCGGGCTGCAGAGGATGGTGCTCTTCGCCGGGCTGCGCCGGCGCCGCCTTGTCGGTCGGTTGGGGCGGCGTCACTGCGGGAGATGCCGGCTCGGCCGAAGGCACAGCCGCAGGTGCCGGCGCCTGGGCACGATACACGTAGCGCCATGCGCCATAACCCGCCACGGCCACGAGCAGCACCAGCACGGCCGCCCTGCCCTTGCCCCCGCGTCTGCGCTCGCGCTGATATTGACGGGAAATGGGTTCCATGGACCCGTTTTCCTCTTCCATCGGTTTTCCTCCAGAAACAGCAGACGCCGCCTACCTTAAAGGCATTTGCCATGCGGGAGCGGCCATCTCCGGCGCGCACGGTTTCTTTGTTGCAACGCAATGCAACTGCAGCCGGCAAAAAGCCCGGCCTGCACAGGCAGGCCGGGCTTTCACATGGGAGCCGGAATCCGGTCAGGCGTCGGGCCCCGAACCGGTGCGCTGCAGGATGCGGCGGCGCGTTGCCTCGTCATCCATCAGTTCGAACCACATCGCGTTGAGCACCGCAAATGCCGCGGCCAGCGGCAGGCCCAGCAGCCAGGCGAAGTACCACATAGTTTTCTCCTTTCCCCGAATCAATACGAATGTCCCTGGCCCGTGGCAATGGCCACCGGATCCACCTTGCCGCGCAGCACCGAGTACACCCAGCTGGTGTAGGCCAGGATCAGCGGCAGGAAGATCAGCACGCACACCAGCATGATGAACAGCGTCACATGGCTGGAGGACGAATCCCAGACCGTCAGGCTGAAGCGCGGATCGATGGTCGAGGGCAGGATCATGGGGAACATGGCCGCGCCCACGGTGAGGATGATGCCGGCCACGGCCAGGCCGCTACCCAGCAGCGCCAGCCACTCGCGGCGCCCGCGCAGGCCCAGGGCCACGATCAGCGGCATGACCAGGCCCAGGCCCGGCACCAGCCACAGCAGCGGCTGGGCCTTGAAGTTGGCCATCCAGGCGCCGGCGGCCACCACGGCGGTCTTGTTCAGCGGGTTGGATGGGCCGGCCGGTTGGATCTCGCTGGTGATGGCATAGCCGTTGATGCCGGTGGCCAGCCAGATGCCGGCCACGGCGAACAGCAGCGTGGTTGCCACGGCGGCAATGCAGCCATAGCGCGCGGCGCGGGCCGAGACTTCGCCTTCCGTCTTGAATACCAGCCAGGCCGCGCCGTGCATGAGCAGCATGGACAGCGACACCAGCCCGCACAGCAGCGCGAACGGCGTCAGCAGGCCGAAGAACGAGCCCTCGTAGTAGATGCGCATGTCCTCGCCCAGGCGGAAGGGCACGCCCAGGATCACATTGCCCACGGCCACGCCGAACAGCAGCGCGGGTGCCAGGCCCGTGATGCACAGCACCCAGTCCCAGCGGTTGCGCCATGCCGCATCCTCGCGCTTGCTGCGGAACTTGAAGGCCACGGGACGCAGGATCAGCGGCACCAGCACGGCGAACATGGCCAGGTAAAAGCCCGAGAACGACACCGCGTACAGCTGGGGCCAGGCCGCGAAGATGGCGCCGCCGCCCAGGATCAGCCAGACCTGGTTGCCTTCCCAGACCGGGCCCACGGAGTTGATGACCACGCGGCGCTCCACATCGGTGCGGGCCGTGGCGCGCAGCAGGCCCATGGAGCCCAGGTCGAAACCGTCGGTCACGGCAAAGCCCACGAGCAGCACGCCCAGCAGCAGCCACCAGATGACGCGCAGCACGTCATATGCAATCAATTCATGCAGGATCATTTTTCGTACTCCTTGTCCGTCAGCCGCGGGCGCCGGCCAGCTTTTCGATCATGGGTTCGTAAAAGCTCAGGTGAGGCTCGCTCTCGTGCTCGGGCCCCTTGCGGATGGCGCGCAGCATGAGCTTCATCTCGATCAGCAGCAGCACGGTGTAGATCAGCACAAAGCCGATGATGGTCAGCAGCAGCGTGGTCGCGCCCAGGTTCGATACGGCCATGGCCGTGGGCAGCACGCCTTCGATGATCCATGGTTGGCGGCCCAGTTCGGCCACGATCCAGCCGCATTCGGCGGCAATCCAGGGCAAGGGGATGGACAGCACGGCCAGCTTGAGAAGCCACGGATAGGCGTCCAGCCGGTGGCGCACGGACAGCCAGAAGAAGGTGGCCGTCAGCACGATGAAGAACATGCCCAGCCCCACCATGATGCGGAAGGTCCAGAACAGCGGCCCCACAGGAGGCACGGTGTCCATGGCGGCCTGGCGGATCTGCGCATCGGTGGCCTTGCGCGGATCGTCCACGTAGCGCATCAGCAGCAGTGCATAGCCCAGGTTCGCGCCCTTGTCCTCGAAGCGCTGGCGCGCCTCGGCGGGAATCTGGGCTTCCGATTTGGCGGCACGTATGCTCTGCAGCGCGTCATAGGCATCGATGCCGCTGCGGATGTAGCCCTCGGCGTTCTGCACCAGCTGGTTGATGCCGGGAATCTCGGTCGTCAGCGAGCGCGTGCCGATCAGGCCCATGACCCAGGGAATATGCACGGCAAAGTGCGTCTCGCGCGCCTGGCGGTCGGGAAAGCCGAAGGCCGTGAACGAGGCCGGAGCCTTTTCGGTGTTCCACATAGCTTCGATCGACGCGAGCTTCATCTTCTGGTGCTCCGAAGACAGATAGCCGCTCTCGTCGCCCAGCACCACCACCGACAGCGAGGCGGCCAGGCCAAAGGAGGCGGCCACGGTCATCGAGCGCTTGGCCAGGTGCAGATGGCGCCCCTTGAGCACATACCAGGCCGAGACGCCGAGCACGAACAGCGAAGCCATCACATAGCCGGCCGACACCGTGTGCACGAACTTGGCCTGGGCCACGGGATTGGTGATGACGGCAAAGAAATCGGTCACCTCCATGCGCATGGTCTGCGGATTGAACGCAGCGCCCACGGGGTTCTGCATCCAGCCATTGGCCACCAGAATCCACAGCGCCGAGAAATTGGTGCCGATGGCCATAAGGCAGGTCACGACCAGGTGCTTGACCTTGCTCAGCCGGTCCCAGCCGAAGAAGAACAGGCCCACGAAGGTCGCTTCCAGGAAGAAGGCCATCAGTCCTTCGATGGCCAGCGGCGCACCGAAGATGTCGCCCACATAGTGGCTGTAGTAGCTCCAGTTCATGCCGAACTGGAACTCCATCACCACGCCCGTGGCCACGCCCATGGCGAAGTTGATGCCGAACAGCACGCCCCAGAACTTGGTCATGTCGCGCCAGATCGCCCGGCCCGTCATCACGTACACCGTCTCCATGATGGCGACGAGTATGGACAGGCCCAGCGTCAGCGGCACGAACAGGAAGTGGTAGAGCGCCGTTATCGCGAACTGCAGCCGCGACAAATCGACGATATCGAGGTCCATGACGAATTCCTTTCTCTTGGACTTTCAAACATTGATCTTCAATTCCCGGCATCGGGCCTCAGCCGCCCGATGGCTTCATCGAACTGCGGCGTACCGCGCAGCGCCTGGCCGCAGATGCGCCCGTTTTCGAGCCACAGCAACCGGTCCGCCAGCCGCGCCTCGCGCTGCCAGTGGGAAGCCAGCACCAGGGTGCGCCCCCGGGCCGCCACGGCCAGCCGCTGCAGCACATCGCCGGCCGTGGCCGCATCCAGCCCTTCTGTGGGCTCGTCCAGCAGCCAGCAACGGGCCGGATGCAGCAGCAGCCGCGCCAGCGCCAGCCGCCTTGCCTGCCCGCCCGACAGTCCCAGCCCCCCTTCGCCCAGCACCGTATCGAGCTCGTGCGGCATGGCACGGACATCCTGCGCCAGTCCGGCTGCCTCCAGCGCCTGCCACAGTACGTCGTCGCCCGCCTCGGGCGCGGCTAGGCGCAGGTTGCCGCGCAGGCTGTCCTGGAACAGCTCGGTGCGCTGCGTCATCCAGCAGCAGAAGCCGGCTGCGGCGCGTCCCGACACCAGAGGCAACTCGCCCGCGATCAGCGACAGCAGGCTGCTCTTGCCTGCACCGCTGCGGCCTATCAGTGCCACACGCTCGCCTTCGCGGATATGCAGATCCAGCGGCCCCAGAGCCGCCATCTGTCCCGGATGGGCCGCGGATGCGCTGTCGAGCTGCACTGCCAGCCCGGCCCCGGGCGTCGGCTGGCGCCCGGCCTGCGGCGGCCCCTCCTCCACTGCCGCCTTGCCGATGCGGCGCACCGCCAGCCAGGTGCGGCCGGCCTCCGCTGCACCGCGGCGCAGCGCGGCAAACGGCTCCATGGCCGAAAGCGCCAGCAAAATGCCCAGCGCGGCCACGGCCACGCCGATCTGTCCGCGCTCCACCAGACTGCCCATGGCCAGCAGCGCGGCGCTCAGGGTCAGCGCGCCGGCCACGCCATAGGCCTGCGCGGCGCGGGCTTCGGCACGATAGAGGCGGTCGTCGGCCGCCGCAGCGCGCGCATCGCAGGCCAGTACGGCAGCCACCTGGGCCGGCAGCTGCCCCGCCATCAGGAGTTCCGCCTGCCCGGCAGCAAGGTCGACGCTCTGCAGCCGCAGCGCCTCCAACGCCATGGCGCGGCGCACGGCCGCCTGGCGGGTGCGCAGCCCGTGCCACAGCGCAATGCCCCAGCCCGCCAGCAGCAGCCATGCCAATGCCAGCAGTCCCAGCCACCAGCGCATCAGGCCGAACGACAGCCCGGCCAATAGCGCGGCGCCAAGCGCCGCCATGCCGGGCACCAGCAGGCGCAGATACAGGCTGTCCAGCGCATCCACATCGCTGGTCAGCCGCTGCAGCAGGCGCGCGGGACGCAGCATCAGCAGGCGCGCCGCCTGGGGCCGGGACCAGTGGCGAAACAGCTTTTCGCGCAGCGCGGCCAGCACGGCCAGCGTGGCATCGTGCGTGACCAGGCGCTCCGCATAGCGTGCGCCGGTCCGGCCCACGGCGAGCAGGCGGATGCCTGCCGAGGGCATGAATACATCGAATACCAGGGCCGTGGCCGGCACCAGCCCGGCCAGCGCCGTGGCCGTGATGAACCAGCCGGACAGGCCCAGCAAGGCCATGCCCATGAGCACGGTCAGCGCCGCCAGCAACGCTCCTCCCAGCCAGAGCCTGCGCCCCGCCATGGCATCGAGCGCGCGCAGCAGGGTCCATGCCCCCTTGCCGGAGCGCGGATGGCGATCCAGGCCTTCACGCATCACGCAGTCCTTTCCTGCTGCACTGGCAAGGCCCCGGTAGGCCCGGCATCGCCCTGCAGCGGCAAATCGATGATGCGGCCCATGCGCCGCGCCAGTTGCGCATCATGGGTGGCCACGATCAGCGTACGATCCCCGGCGATGCGCAGCAGGGCTTCGGCGACCTGTGCTGCGGTGTCCGGATCCAGGTGCGCCGTCGGCTCGTCGACCAGCAGCAGCCCGGCCTGCCGGTTCACTGCCAGGCGCGCCAGCGCCAGGCGCACTACTTCCCCGCCCGACAATCCGCTGCCGCCCTCGCCCAGGCTCATGCCCACACGGGCCTGCAGCACGGCGCCCAGCGCCGCCTGCTCGCCAGCGGCCTGCACGTCTGCTGCGCTCACCTGTGCGCGGCCCAGCGCCACATTGCGTTGCACCGATCCGGCGAACACATGGGGCTGCTGGCCCATCCAGGCCATGCGAGCGCGCAGCGCGGGCGCATTCTCGGCATTCAGCGGCCGGCCATCGATCTCCACCCGGCCCTGCTGCACAGGCAGCAGGCCTGCCAGTTGCGCAAGCAGCAGCGATTTGCCGCTGCCGCTGGGACTCCACAGCGCCACATGCTCGCCCGCCTCGATGCGCAGGTTCAAAGGCGCCAGCCGCGACACGCTGCCCGGGGCCTGGACGCAAAGGTCGAAAGCCTCTACCGACACCGGGCCGGCATGCGCCCCATGCCCGTCTTCAGGGAGTGCCTTGAAGCTGCCGACCAGCGGCGTGGCCTGCCGGCACAGCATGTTCAGGGTCTTGAGTGCGGCCTCGCCTGCGGCGCGGTCATGCCAGACCGCCGAGAGGTCGCGCAGCGGCTCGAAGAAGGCGGGCGCCAGCAGCAGCACGAACAGCGCCTGCCCCAGCGTCAGCGTATGGCCCCAGGCACCGAACGGCAGCATGCCCAGCAGATGGAAACCCACATAGACCGCCACCATGGCCACGCCCAGCGCGGAAAACAGCTCCAGCACGGCCGAGGACAGAAAGGCGATGCGCAGCACGCGCATGGTGCGCCGGCGCAGCGACTCGGCATGGCTGCGCAGCCGCAGGGCCGAGGCATCCACTGCCCCCAGCGCCCGCAAGGTGCTCAGGCCCCGCAGGCGGTCCAGCAAGAAGGCGTTCATGCCGCCCATCTCCACCAGCTGTTCCTCGCTGGCGGCGCGGGCACGCCAGCCCACGATGGCCATGAACAGGGGAATCAACGGTGCCGCCAGCATCAGAATCAGTGCGGCAATCCAGCTCTGGCTGGCAACGGCCGCCACAAGGGCCAGCGGCACGATGCGCACGCGCCACATGGCGCTCTGGTAGCGCGCCAGCCAGGGCACCACGGCCTCGGCCTGTTCGGCCACCGCGCTGGCGGCCTGTCCCGAGGGGGGACGCGCCTTGTCCAGCGGCGAGGCCTGGGCCAGCGCCTGCAACACCTGGGCGCGCAACCGGCTCAGCGTGGCACGCGCGGCGCGCTGGGCCCGCAGCACGCCCTGCCCTTCACACCAGGCGCGCAGCACGCCCAGAACCAGCACGCCGGTCGCTGCCGTTGCCAGATGGCGCACGGGCCGGCCATTCGCCATCTGCTGCACGGCCCAGGCCAGCAGCGCGGCCTGGGGCAGCCAGAGCAATGCGGCGGCGAGCTGCAATGCAGCACCGGCTCGCAGGCCTCGTGCGTGAAGTCCAGCGGTTGCGAATTGAGATAGCTCTTTCATTTTTTAATTTTCAGTATTTACTGAAAACAAAGAAATACTACTCCATTTTGATCCTCATCATGGCAGGCCGTCCCCAAACCGCCTGTAGGATTCAGGCACGCTTGATCTCCATCAAACAACGCACATTTGCTGACAAATGATGCGAAAAATGAAAACGGCGCCCGAGGGCGCCGTCTGTCGGAAGGAAAAGCGGGCTCAGCCCAGCTGCAGCCGCTCGCGGGCCTGCCGGTACTCGCGCTTGAGGCGATCCACCAGGTCGGCCGTCGCAGTGACCTCGTTGATCGCGCCAATGCCCTGGCCGCAGCCCCAGATGTCCTTCCAGGCCTTCTTGGCATCGCCTCCGAAGTTCATCTTGCTGGGATCGGACACCGGCAGGTTCTCCGGGTCCAGGCCCGCAGCGCGGATCGAAGGCGCAAGGTAGTTGCCGTGCACCCCGGTGAACAGATTGCTGTAGACGATGTCGTCGGACGTGCTATCCACGATGGCTTGCTTGTAGCCGTCGACGGCGCGCGCCTCATGGGTGGCGATGAAGGCCGAGCCGATATAGGCGAAATCGGCACCCATGGCCTGGGCCGCCAGGATGGCGCCCCCCGAGGCGATGGAGCCCGACAGGGCCAGCGGACCGTCGAACCACTGGCGGATTTCCTGGATCAGCGCGAACGGGCTCTTCACGCCTGCATGGCCGCCCGCACCGGCCGCCACGGCGATCAGGCCATCGGCACCTTTCTCGACGGCCTTGTGCGCGAACTTGTTGTTGATGATGTCGTGCAGCACCACGCCGCCCCAGCTGTGCACAGCCTGGTTCACGTCCTCGCGCGCCCCCAGCGAAGTGATGACGATGGGCACCTTGTATTGGGCGCAGACCTGCATGTCGTGTTCCAGCCGGTCGTTGCTCTTGTGCACGATCTGGTTGATGGCGAACGGCGCCGAGGGCTGCTCGGGATGGGCCTTGTCCCAGGCGGCCAGGGTCTCGGTGATCTCGGCCAGCCAGTCCTCGAGTTGCGCGGCCGGACGTGCGTTGAGCGCCGGCATGGAGCCGACAATGCCGGCCTTGCACTGTTCGATCACCAGCTTGGGGTTGCTGATGATGAACAGCGGCGAACCGATGACCGGCAAAGCCAGCTTTTGCAGGGCAGTGGGAAGTTTGGACATGCAGAGTCTCCGTAACAGATTCTTATCAAAAAAGGGCTGCGACGCTTGCCTGCCAAGCGTCATTAGCTCTCATTTAGGAAGCAATTCCGAGTTCAGCTCTCGCGGGCTGCGGGCATAGCCATGGAACCGTCCCGCACCCAGTCTGGAGACGGCCCGCAAGGGCCGCCCCCTCCAAGGGGAAGGCGCGAAGCGGTTCAGAGGGTGCTCAGAACGCGTCCATGGGCAAGGCCATGACGCTGGCGCCCCCATCGACGATGGCGTCGCGCAGGCCCTGGGCCTGGGTCAGAATGTGCTCGGCATAGAACTGGGCCGTCACCATCTTGGCGCGCATGAAGGCTTCGTCCTGTCCCTTGCGCAACAGCTGTTGCGCCGCCAGCAGGGCGCGGCCCATCTGCCATCCCGCCACCAGATTGCCGGCCAGCATCAGGTAGGGAACGCTGCCCGCATACACGGCATTCGGATCGTTCCTGGACTGGGCCACCACGAAATCCACCACATCGAGGAATGCCTTGCGGGCCTGCTCCAGGCGGACGGCCACTACCTTGGCGGCCGCACTGCCGTCGGCGTGCAGCTCGCCTTCGGTCTTCTCGATCTGGGCGGCAATCGCCCTGGCTGTCTGGCCGCCGTCGCGGCCGGTCTTTCGGCCCACCAGGTCGTTGGCCTGGATGGCCGTCGTGCCTTCGTAGATGGTCAGGATCTTGGCGTCGCGGTAGTACTGTGCCGCGCCGGTTTCCTCGATGAATCCCATGCCGCCGTGCACCTGCACGCCCAGACTGGTGACTTCGAGGCTCATCTCGGTGCTGTAGCCCTTGACCAGCGGCACCATGAATTCATAGAAGGCCGCATTGGCCTCGCGCACCTGCGCATCGGCATGGTGGTGGGCGGCGTCGTAGGCCGCTGCGGCCACGCTGGCCATGGCGCGGCAGCCTTCGGTATAGGCGCGCATGGTCATGAGCATGCGGCGCACATCGGGGTGGTGGATGATGGTGGCGCTGGCCTTGACCGATCCGTCGACGGGACGGCTTTGCACGCGCTCCCTGGCGTACTGCACGGCATGCTGGTAGGAGCGCTCGGCCACCGCAATGCCCTGCATGCCCACCGCATAGCGGGCGGCGTTCATCATGATGAACATGTATTCGAGGCCGCGGTTTTCCTCGCCGACCAGATAGCCAGTGGCGCCGCCGTTGTCGCCGTACTGCAGCACGGCCGTGGGCGAGGCCTTGATGCCCATCTTGTGCTCGATGGAGACGCAGTGCACGTCGTTGCGCTCGCCCAGCGAGCCGTCCGCATTCACCAGGAACTTGGGCACCACGAACAGGCTGATGCCCTTGACGCCTTCCGGCGCCCCGGCCACACGCGCCAGCACCAGGTGCACGATGTTCTCGGCCATGTCGTGCTCGCCGTAGGTGATGAAGATCTTGGTGCCGAAGACCTTGTAGGTGCCGTCCGCCTGCGGCTCGGCCTTGGTGCGCACCAGCGCCAGGTCGGAGCCGGCCTGGGGCTCGGTCAGATTCATGGTGCCGGTCCACTGGCCCGAGATCAGCTTTTCCAGATACGTGGCCTTGAGCGCATCGCTGCCGGCCGTGAGCAGCGCCTCGATCGCGCCGTCGGTCAGCAGCGGGCACAGTGCAAAGCTCAGGTTGGCGCTGTTGAGCATTTCCACGCAGGCCGCGCCTATGGTCTTGGGCAGGCCCTGGCCGCCGAAATCCACCGGGTGCTGCAGGCCCTGCCAGCCGCCTTCGGCATATTGCCTGAAGGCTTCGGCAAAGCCGGGCGTGGTGGCGACCTTGCCGTCCCTGAATGACGAAGGGTTCACGTCGCCGGGCACGTTCAGCGGCGCCACCACGCCTTCGCACAGCTTGGCGCATTCCTCGAGAACGGCCTGAGCGGTTTCCAGGCCTGCCTCCTCGAAACCGGGAATCTGCGCTACCTGTTCAATCCGGGCCAGATGCTCCATGTTGAACAGCATGTCTTTGACGGGAGCCGAATAAGTCATTTTCAACGCTTTCTATCAATCGAGATTCACTGCGTCACACGCCCTGAGGCATTGACGATGGACAGGTCCACATACTTCGAACCGATCTGGGAGCCCGGGCGATAGCCGACCCAGTAGCCGCCCAGGTCGTAGGCGTCGATGCCGTGCAGGGCCGCCGCCACCTTCTCGGGCGAGACGGGCTGGCTGCGGCGCATGGCCTCGACGATGACCTTGGCATTCACATAGCCCTCCATCATGGCGAAGCTGACCGGCACCTCCAGCGACTTGCCGGCCGCGGCCGCCGCGTCGCGGAACTCCTTGTTCAGGCGCGCCGACACCTTGTAAGGGCTGGGCACGACCTGGGCGATGGACAGCCCGCTCATGTACTCCACCGGCAGGCGCTTGGCCAGCTGCTCGATGTCGGCCTCGGCGGTCGCATAGATCTGGGCCGTGCCGCCATCCATGCGATAGGCCTCCACGAAGGCCGCCGTCCCGGAGCTGGAGGCTACCACCAGCACCGCCTGGGGCGGCGTCTTGGACGACTGCAGCTGCTCCACCGTCTTGTCGATCGTGGTCTTGCCGCGCAGCATGGCCGAGGTCACCAGCTTGGCGCCGCTGGGCGTGATGGCCTTTTCCACCAGCGCCGTCAGCGCCTGGGCATCGGGCCGGTCCTCATAGACCAGCGCCAGGCGCGTGATGCCGACGGTTGCCAGGTGGGTGGAGATCTTGGCCATCTGCTCGGACAGGCCCGCACGCGTGCTGAAGATCTGGGGCGACGACAGCACGCGCGTGTCCGTGCTCTGGTAGCCGACGATGGCCAGCGGCGAATTCGCCAGCAGCTTGCTGTCGAGCAGCGCCGTCAGGTTGCGGTTGCCGAAATAGCCTGCGAGCACCACGGGCTTGGCCTCGGCCAGCAGGCGACGGGTCTTGGCCACGGTTTCATCGGGATGGCTGCCATCGTCTTCCACGACCAGTTCCACGGGCTGGCCCTGCACGCCACCGGCCTTGTTGACCTGGTCGAAATACAGTCGCATGCCCTGCGCATAGGCGCGCCCCTGAATGGCTTCGGCACCGGTCATGGGGCCGACCTGCCCCACGGTCCATCCTGCGGCATGCGCGAGAACGGCGGCACCGCTCCATGCCAGTGCCATGCCGATGCGCGCCACGCGCCAACCCTTGGTCTGCAAGCTTTTCGTCTTCATCTTGAATTCCCTCCCGAATGTCAGCCGGCACTATCAGGCCATTGCTGCTCCGGATTCATTGTTCATGTTCTGTCCAACCCGCCTCTGCGCCCGTATGGAAAAAGAGGGGCTGACAGCCCCTCTTTTGATATGCGCCAAATTACAAGGCCTTGACCAGCTCCGG
>NZ_BCNT01000014.1 GCF_001544075.1 Comamonas terrae | reverse complement strand
GCAGCGCGGGGGCGTTCGGGGATGTCTTCATGGTGTCTCCTGCAATGGGAATGGTTGTAGTGGTCGGGAAATAGGGCGCAAACCCTTGCGGGCCATGCGCGGCACACTATGCTTGCGATAGCGGCCCGGACTGCGCATTGTGGTCGCCGGCCGCGGAAGGCGTCCAATACTGTTTGCGTCTGAACTTGATATGAAATTCGTTTTATGGATCTGCGCCGCCTGACCTGCTTTCTGGCCGTGGCCGAGGAGTTGAACTTCAGCCGCGCGGCCCAGCGCCTGCACATGAGCCAGCCGCCGCTGAGCCAGCAGATCCGCCTGCTGGAGCAGGAGATGGGCGCGCAGCTGTTCGAGCGCTCGCGCCGCGCGGTGTCGCTGACGCCGGCCGGCGCGCTGCTGCAGGACAAGGCGCGGCAGATCGTGGCCCTGCACCAGCAGGCGGGCGAACTGTGCCGCATGGCGGCCTCGGGCCTGGCCGGGCGGCTGCGCATCGCCTTCACGGCCTCGGTGCCGCTGTTCGCGCAGTTCTCGCGCATGCTGGGCGAATTCCGCCAGCGCTATCCGCAGGTGGAGTTGGACCTGCAGCACATGACAACGGGCGAGCAGATCGCGGCGCTGACGGCGGGCCAGATCGACGTGGGCTTCATGCGCCCTTCGCCGGCCTTCCGCATCCCCCTGCCCATCCGCGAGCAGACGCTGTGGCGCGACGAACTCATGCTGGCCCTGCCTGCGGCCCATGAGCAGGCGGCGGCGGGCACGCCGCTGGCGCTGCGAGCCCTGGCCGAACAGCCCTTCGTGCTGCACCCGGCCGTGCTCGGCGGCGGATTGCACGAGCACATCCTGGCGCTGTGCAGCGAGGCCGGCTTCGTGCCGCGCATCGCCCAGCCCGCGCGCGAAACGGCGACCATGCTGGCGCTGGTGGCGGCGGGCCTGGGTGTCTCGGTGGTGCCCAGCGTCTACGAGCGCATCTGCCCGCCGGGCGCGGTGTTCCGGCCGCTGGCCGACGCGGCCCGCCATTCGCGCATTGCGCTGGTCTGCCGCCAGGACGAAAGCGCGCCCTGCGTGCAGATGTTCTGGCAGCAGGTCTGCGCGGAGCGCGACTGAGGCGGCCCCTCAGTCCGCGCGGATGCGCGCGGCCTGGATGACCTCGGTCAGCTCGCGGGTTTCGGCCTGGATGAAGCTGGCGAACTGGGCCGGCGTGCCGCCCTGCAGCGTGGCGCCCATGTCCGACAGCGTCTGGGTGACGGCGGGCGTGGCCAGGCTCTTGTTCAGCGCATCGTTGAGCGTCTGGATCACGGGCGCGGGCGTGCCCCGGGGCGCCACCAGGCCCCACCAGACCGTGGCCTGCACGTCCACGCCCTGCGATCGCGCCGTGGGCACCCTGGGCAGCAGCCGCGAGCCGTCCTTGTTGAGCACGGCCAGGGCGCGCAGCGTGCCGTTGTTCACATGGCCGGCCACCTCCAGCGGATTGATGGCCATGAAGTCCAGACGCCCGCCCAGCAGGTCGGTCACGGCCATGGAGCCGCCCTTGTAGGGCACGTGCACGGCCTCGAAGCGGGCCGTGTGCTCCAGCTGTGCGCTGGCCATGTGGCCCGAGCTGCCCACGCCGGCCGTGCCGTAGGACAGTCCGCCGGGCCTGGCCTTGCCTGCGGCCACGAGATCGGCCAGGGTGCGGTAGGGCGACCTGGCGTTGACCACCACGACCAGCGGCGCCTCGGCGATACGGCCCACGGGGATCAGGTCGGTGGCCGGGTCGAAGCTGAGCTTGGCGTACAGCGCCTTGTTGGTGGTCAGCGTGTTCGAGGCCGCGAGCAGCGTGTAGCCGTCGGGCGTGGCGCGCGCCACGGCGCCCATGCCGATGTTGGTGCCGCCACCGGGCTTGTTGTCCACCACCACGGGCTGGCCCAGCGCATCGCTCATGGATGCGGCCACCAGGCGCGCGACGATGTCCACACCGCCGGCGGGCGCGTAGGGCACGATGACGGTGAGCGGGCGCTGCGGAAAGCCGGCGGCCCGGGCGCCCGGACCCAGGCTTGCCAGGCCCAGGCCGATCAGCCCCAGGGCCTGGCGGCGGTTGCGCAAAGGATTGCTGAGAGAAGAGGCGGCGGCATTCGGCAGGCGGTGCATGCAGGTCTCCATGAAGGTGTTGGCTGTCAGCCGGACATGCTACGGGCCAAAGCGGGCGCCGGCCGCCCGGCGGCATAAGCAGATTTGCGTATGCGCGGCAGGAAAGAGGGCCTACCTGCGGCCGCGGTAGGCGAGCAGCCGCAGCGCGTTGAAGACCACCAGCAGCGTGGAGCCTTCATGCACCGCGACGGCGGCGCCGATGCCCAGCCCCATGATGGTGGCCGGCACCAGCACGGCCACGATGCCGAGGCTGACGAACACGTTCTGGCGGATCACGGCGCGGGTGTGGCGGCTCAGCCCCACGGCGAACGGCAGATGCCGCAGGTCGTCGGCCATCAGCGCGACATCGGCGGTCTCCAGCGCCACGTCCGAACCGGCCGCGCCCATGGCGATGCCCACCGTGGCATTGGCCATGGCCGGCGCATCGTTGACGCCGTCGCCCACCATGGCCACCCGGGTTTCCCGGCGCAGCCTGCGGATGGCCTCGACCTTGTCCTCGGGCATCAGGTCGCCGATGGCCTCGTCCAGGCCCACCTGCTCGGCAATGGCCCGGGCCACCTTGCTGTGGTCGCCCGAGATCATGATCATGCGGCTGATGCCCAGCTCCCGCAGCTGCTGCAGGGCCTCGCGGGCCCCGGCGCGCGGCGTGTCGAGCAGGCCGATGGCGCCCAGGTCGCGGCTGCCCCGGCGCACCGCCATGGTCGTGCGGCCGCTGTCGCCCAGGCGCCCGATGGCCGCGCGCGCCGCATCGCCCAGCGGCGCGACGCCGTCGCTGCCGAACATCCCGGCCTTGCCGATCCAGACCGTCTCGCCGCCCAGCCTGGCGGTCACGCCGCGGCCGACGAGGTTCTGCAGGCCCTCGGCCGCTTCGGGCGGCTGGCCGCCCAGGCGCTGCAGCCCGTCGCGCACAATGGCCGCCGCCAGCGGGTGGTCGCTCAGGGATTCGACGGCCACGGCCACGGACAGCAGCTCTTCCTCGGTGGCGCCGTCGGTGGGCACGATGTCGGCAATGCGCGGCCGCCCTTCGGTGAGCGTGCCGGTCTTGTCGAAGGCCATGGCCGTCAGCGCACCCAGTTCCTCCAGCGGCGCGCCGCCCTTGATCAGCACGCCGCTGCGGGCCGCGCGCGCAATGCCCGACAGCACCGCGCTGGGCGTGGCGATGGCGAGCGCGCAGGGGCTGGCGGCCACCAGCACGGCCATGGCCCGGTAGAAGCTCTCGCGGAAAGGCTCGTCGACCACGACCCAGGCGAACAGCAGTAGGAACGACAGGCCCAGCACCACGGGCACGAAGATGCGCTCGAACCGGTCGGTGAAGCGCTGCGTCGGGGACTTGCGGGTCTCGGCCTCGCCGACCATCCGGACCACCCGGGCCAGCGCCGAGTCGCCCGAGCGCCGCGTGACTTCGATCTCGATAGCGCCGGCGCCATTGAGGGTGCCCGCGAACACGCGCGATGCCGCGTCCACGGCGTCGGGCCGGGCCCGGGCGGCCGCGGCGTCCGCAACCGGATGCTTGTCCACGGGAATGCTCTCGCCGGTCACCGGCGCCTGGTCGATGGCGGAGCTGCCGGCGACGATGAAGCCGTCGGCCGGCAGCCGCTCGTTCGGCCGCACCAGCACGATGTCGCCGACTGCCAGCTGCTCGACGGGAAGGCGCTGCGTCTGTCCGCCGCGCCTCACCGTCGCGGTCTCGGGGGCCAGCTGCGCCAGCGCCTCGATGGCACGCCTGGCGCGCCCCATCGCATAGTGCTCCAGCGCATGGCCGAGGCTGAACAGGAACAGCAGCAGCGCGCCTTCGGCCCAGGAACCGAGCGCGGCCGCGCCCGCGGCGGCGACCAGCATCAGCGAGTCGATCTCGAAGCGCCGCAGCTTGAGGTTGTCGACGGCCTCGCGCAGCGTGTAGAAGCCGCCGAAGGCATAGGCCAGCACGAAGCAGGCCAGCGGCGCCCAGGACGGTGCCGACGTCGCCCAGCGGGAGATGGCCGCGCCCGCGCCCAGCAGCACGCCGCAGGCCAGCGCAAAAAACATCTCGGTATTGGGGCCGAGCAGGCCGCCATGCGCGTGAGCATGATCGTGGCCGTGGCCGCCTTCTCCGGGGGCATGGCGATGACCGGCTTCGCCGTGCGCTGCCGCGGGCGGCGCGGCCCCGGCCTGCTGCGGGGTCACGCCCAAGCCGGCCAGGGCGTCCAGCAGGGCCGGCTCGCCGGTCAGCCGGCGGTCGAAGTCGATATGCACCAGGCCCGTCGCGCTGGCCTGGGCCTGCAGCACGCCGGCCAGGCCCTGCAGATGGCCGGTCACGGTTTCCGCGCGCCGCGGGTGGCCTATCCCTTCCATCTGCCACAGCACATGCGCGAAGCGTTCGGCGATGCGGGCGCCGGCGGCCTGGGCCAGCTCGCGGATGCGGGCCAGCGGCAGGGCCTGCGGATCGAAGTGGATGCACAGCTGCGCCGGTGCGTCTCCTGCGGCTTCGCTGACATGGACCCTGTCTATGCCCTGGCGGCCCTGCAGGTCTTGCAGGAGCCGCTTCACGACGGCGTCGTGCGCGTCGGGAAACTGGGGCAGCACCAGGGGGATGTCGAGGCGGAGCTTGTGGGTCATGGAGGTTCTTGCGTTCGGCGGCAGGCCTGTTGGCCTCTGGCGCACCAGGGACATGCCGCCTGGGGCAGGCTTGCCGGGGTGCGTGGAAATGGCTGGCCCCATGCTCCTATCGAACGGCCCGGCCCGATGTAGGGTGGGGCCAATATTGCAGGTGCGTCCAGGCGTCGTGCCGCCGCCGGCCGCCGGCATGGACCCTGCGCCATGGCAAGAACGCCTTGCTTTTCAGCTGCTTATATGATGAATGGATTGATGAGGAACCCTGAACGATGACACAGCATCCGCAACTTGCCGACTACTCCGTCACGCGCAAATGGCCGGCCCGGCATCCCGACCGCATCCAGCTGTATTCGCTGCCCACGCCCAACGGCGTGAAGGTGTCGATCGCGCTGGAGGAGATGCAGCTGCCCTACGAGGCGCACCTGGTCAGCTTCGAGACCAACGACCAGCTCACGCCCGAGTTCGTGGGAACCTTCCCCAACAACAAGATCCCGGCCATCATCGATCCGCAGGGCCCGGGCGGCAGGCCGCTGGCGCTGTTCGAGTCCGGCGCCATCCTGATCTACCTGGCCGAGAAGAGCGGCAGCCCGCTGCTGCCTGCCGATCCCGTGGCGCGCTACGAGACGCTGCAGTGGCTGATGTTCCAGATGGGCGGCGTGGGCCCCATGTTCGGCCAGGTCGGGTTCTTCCACAAATACGGCGGCAAGGACTACGAGGACAAGCGCCCGCGCGACCGCTACATCAACGAATCCAGGCGCCTGCTTGGCGTGCTGGAGCAGCGCATGCAGGGCCGCCGGTGGATCATGGGCGACGGCTTCACGATTGCCGACATCGCCATCTGGCCCTGGGTGCGCAACATCTCGGCGGCCACGGGCTACAACGCGGGCGAACTGGTGGGCTGGAGCGGCTTCCCCGAGCTGCAGCGCGTGCTTGCGGCCTTCGAGGCGCGGCCGGCCGTGCAAAAGGGCCTGAACATCCCGCCGCGCGGCTGACGCGGCGCCCCGGCGTTGCAAAGGCGCGGGCCACTGTCCCAGCCATGATGTCTTTCAATGCGGGCTTTTGCCTGCATATTCTTCCCATCGGGCCTGGTCTGCCGCCAGCCCCCCCAAGGAGAACGACATGACAAGCACCCGCAAGCCCATCCTCGAGAGCGCGCCGCTGGGGCCGCGCTGGCCCTGCCTGGACCCGTTCCTGTTCTGCGCCCACCACGACGATGCCTATCCGGCCGGGGACGGCAGCCTGGGCGTGCAGGCCGTGGAACTCGAGGGCCGCGAAATGGGCAGCGACTTCAGCGCCAGGGACGGCTTTTCGATGTACCACGGCGACAGCGTGCCCGGCTTTCCGGGCCACCCGCACCGCGGCTTCGAGACCGTGACCCTGGTGCGCAAGGGCCTGATCGACCATTCCGACTCGCTGGGCGCGGCCGCGCGCTTTGGCGGCGGCGACGTGCAGTGGCTCACGGCCGGCAAGGGCATACAGCATTCGGAAATGTTCCCGCTGCTCCACAGCGACAGGCCCAACCCGCTGGAACTGTTCCAGATCTGGCTGAACCTGCCCGCGCGCAGCAAGATGGTGTCCCCGCACTTCACCATGTTCTGGAACGAGCGCATTCCGCGCCTGGAGCATGCCGATGCCGACGGCAGGAAGACCACGGTGACCGTGGTGGCCGGGGAGCTGCCGGGCGCCGGCCGGCCGCTGGCGCCGCCGCCCGAATCCTGGGCTTCGCAGCCCGAGGGCGACGTGGCCATCTGGACACTGGCGCTGGAGAGCGGCGCGCGCTGGACCCTGCCGCGCGCCCGGGGGGCCGAGACCCACCGCATGCTCTACTTCTTCGTGGGCCAAAGCCTGCAGATCGCCGGCCAGGGCGTGGACAGCCACCAGGCCCTGCACATCGATGCGCAAAGCGACCTGGAGCTGGTCAACACCGGCGGCGACCTGGTGGAACTGGTGCTGCTGCAGGGCCGGCCCATCGGCGAGCCCGTGGCCCAGTACGGCCCGTTCGTGATGAACACGCAGCAGGAGATCATGCAGGCCATGCAGGACTACCGCCGCACCCGGTTCGGCGGCTGGCCCTGGAAGTCCGACGATCCCGTGCACGGCAGCGAATGGCGGCGCTTTGCGCGCTATCCGGGCGCGCAGCACGACGATCTGCCGCCCGCGGCGTTGGAGGCAGCGCGCTAGCGGGCCTGAAAGAACCGCCTGCCGGCGGGGCTTCAATCGCTGACACAATGTCGGCCTGACCGCCACGATCCCGGGTCGTGGCGGCTTTGTTTTGACTGGACGCATGCCATGAACATCACCAAAGACACCGCCGTCACCATCCACTACAAGATCCACGAACTGCTCAAGGGCGGCGTCGCCGTCAAGCTGCTCGACAAGGGCGACGTGGCCTATCTGCACGGCGGCTACGACAACATCTTCGCCAAGGTGGAGCAGGCGCTGGACGGCAAGCAAAAGGGCGATGCCGTCACCGTGGACCTGGCCGTGGAAGACGCGTTCGGCGAGCGCGACGAAAGCCTCAAGCGCACCATTCCCAAGGGCGAGTTTCCCCCGGGCGTGAAGGTGGGCGGCCAGCTGCGCGGCACCAACGACCAGGGCCAGCCCCAGATCTACAACGTGGTCAAGATCAAGGGGCCCGTGGTGCTGCTGGACGGCAACCATCCGCTGGCCGGCATGGCGCTGCGCTTCAGCTGCGTGGTCGGCGACGTGCGCGCGGCCACGCCCGAGGAAATCGAGCACCGCCACGTGCACGGCGGCCACGGCCACCACCATTGAGCCGCAAAGGCGCGCCGGCCTGCGGCGTGCCCCTGCCCGAAAAAAAGCCGCCGTCCTTCTTGGCAGGCGGCTTTTTCATGCTCCTCTTACGGGAGCTGCTGGCGCCGACTGTTGCTCATTTTCATGCTGCTTACAACGTGGAAACACCATTTGACAGGCGCTGGCAGCTATCAAATGCAAAGCGGCAGGGGATGCCTCCGGTGCGACTGCGCGGCTACTTGAGCCGGTGCAGCAGCGCGCGGCGCAGCAGGCGCGCGGCACGGTCGCGGATCTGGAAAGGGCTGTGGCTCTGGCCCGGCCGCACGCGCGCCCGCGCGCAGGCGCCCAGGAAATCGTGCAGCAGCACGCTGTCGTCCAGCGTGCTGATGTTCGGGTGGCTGAACTGAAATTCCGGATGCCACTGCGTGGCTGCGATATAGCTCTTGAGCGAGAAGGGATTGCGGTAGATCGCCTCCGGAATGTGGTCGGGAAGGCTCCAGGCCTCGATGTTGAATTCGGGCGCCACTTCCTTGATGCCCTGGTGGTGGATGCTGTTGACGCGCGCGCTCTGCAGCCCGCCGTAGAGCGTGGCCAGGCGGCTGCCGGGCTCGATGGCGATGTCGTGGTAGTGGCGGTCGTACTCGGTGGCGTTGCGGTGCTGCTGCGCGCCCGCCACCTGGGTCTGGATGTCCTGGTAGAGCGTGCCGCCGAAGGCCACGTTGATGATCTGCAGGCCGCGGCAGATGCCGAAGATGGGCTTGCCGGCCTGGGAGAAGGCCTCGATCACGGCCATGTCGTAGAGGTCGCGTACCTTGTCGCCCTTCCACTCGGGGCGCAGCGGCTGCTCGCCGTAATGGCCGGGCCACACGTCCGAGCCGCCGTGCATGACCACGCCGTCGAGCCAGTCCGCATAGTGGGCCAGTGTCACGTCGCCGCGCGCCGTCTCTCCCGTGGGGCAGGGCACCATGACCACCATGGCCCCGCCCGACATCACCCAGTGCAGCACCGACTGTTCCACGTATTGCAAAGTCTTGCCGGTGAACAGCGGACGTTGCGGGTCGGCGTAGGAAAAGCAGGCCGACAGGCCGATCTTGAGGCGGCGCGAGGCAGGCAGGCTCATGGGCAGGCTCCTTTTGTTGCTTTTGCGGGCAAGGCTCGGGCCCATGTTAGGGCCTGTGCGTCCTCCGCGCGAGCCCGCTCGCAAACAGGACGCATCCATTGCAAACAGATGTGAAGCCACCCGCGCGCGGGTTGCCGCAGTGCAGCGCCCCGGCCTGTTCTTGCGCTCCGTCAGGGTTTACGCGGGATTTGCCCGGCAATGGTTTTCGGCTCCGGAAGAGCGCGTCACAATGATCCAAAGCCCATGCCATCAACCGGCATAACAGGGCCTGTTGGGCAGACCCGGAAGCCGGCGTTACCATGGTTTCGCCGGCTCTCGAGACGGCCACGACAACTCTCGCCGCAGCGACTGCGGCATTTGGTGACTAGGAGGATTTGCATGCAAGTACAGGTTCATGCCGACGATTCCATCCAGGGTGGCGAATCTTTGGCGCAGTGGGCGCAGGAGGAAATCAATGCCAAGTTGGCCCGCCTGAAGGAGTATGTAGTGCGTGTGGAAGTGTTCCTCACGGGAGTGGATGCGCTCAAGACCACGGGCGGTCCCGGCAAGCGATGCGTGCTGGAAACCCGGGCCACGGGCCGCCCGCCGATCGCGGTCAACGCCGAGGCCGAAAAGGTCAAGGATGCGTTCAATGCCGCCATCGAAAAGCTGCGGCGCGCGGTGGAAACCGATCTGGGCAAGCTCAAGGACAAGAACGGCCGAGAAAGCGTGCGCGGCGTGGACGATCCCACGGCCGAAGGCGTGGCAACGGCCTGAGCATTCAAGTCGTTTTTGCGGCCGGCGCTGTGGGGACAAGCGCCGGCAGCCAGCAAGACCGGGGCATGTTCAGCAGAACATGCCTTTTTTGTGCGCCGTGCCTTGTTGGCGGCGCGGGCATCAGGCCGCGGTCAGCGCGCCCGCCCGGGTGAGCTTGTCGGCCACCAGCAGCTTCTCCATGTCGCCCTCGCTCATGATGCCCAGTTCCTCGGCCACCACGGCGATGCGCTTGCCGCTGGCAATCGCGGTCTTGGCGATCCGGGCGGCCTTCTCGTAGCCGATCAGCGGGTTGAGCGCCGTCACCAGCGTCACGGACTCGGCAATGCGCGTATCCAGCAGGTCCGTGTTGGCCGCGATGCCTTCCACGCAGTTGTGCTGCAGCGTCGTGCAGGCATTGCACAGGTGGTTCAGGCTCTTGTGCAGGGCCCAGGCCATCAGCGGCTCGAAGGCATTGAGCTGCAGCTGGCCGGCTTCCACGGCCATGGTGATCGCGGCGTCGTTGCCTATCACCTCGAAGCAGACCTGGTTCATCACCTCGGGAATCACGGGGTTGACCTTGCCGGGCATGATGGACGAGCCCGCCTGGCGCGCGGGCAGGCGGATGTCGGCCACGCCGGCCTGCGGGCCCGAGGACAGCAGGCGCAGGTCGTTGCTGATCTTGGACAGCTTGACGGCGATGCGCTTGAGGATGCCCGAGATATCGGCGAACGCGCCGGTATCGCCGGTGGCCGCGATCAGATCGCCGGCCTTGACCACGGGCACGCCCGAAATCTGTGCCAGTGCCCGCACCACGGCATCGGCATAGCCCACGGGCGCGTTGATGCCGGTGCCGATGGCCGTGCCGCCCATGTTCACTTCGGTCATCAGGTAGGCCGATTCGCGCAGGCGCTTTTCGTCGTCCGCAATCATGGCGGCGAAGGCGGCGAATTCCTGGCCCAGCGTCATCGGCACGGCGTCTTGTAGTTGTGTACGGCCGATCTTGAGGATGGAGGCGAATTCGCGTGCCTTGGCGTCGAAGGCGCCGCGCAGCGCGGCCAGGGCGGTCAGCAGCTTCTGGATGCCGGCATAGGTGGCGAGCTTGACGGCCGTGGGATAGGCATCGTTGGTGCTTTGCGATGCGTTGACGTGGTCGTTGGGGTGGATCACGTCGTAGCGGCCCTTGGGCAATCCCAGGTGCTCCAGCGCACGGTTGGCGATCACCTCGTTGACATTCATGTTCGTGGAAGTGCCGGCGCCGCCCTGGATGACGTCGACCACGAACTGCTCGTGCAGCCGGCCGGCAATCAGGTCGTCGCAGGCGCGGGAGATGGCGCCGGCCTGTGTGGAATCGATGGCGCCCAGCTGCAGGTTGGCCTGGGCGGCGGCCTTCTTCACGAAGGCCAAGGCGCGGATCAGCTCGGGCATGTGAGCCACGGAGTGGCCGGTGATGGGGAAGTTCTCCACCGCGCGTGCGGAATGGACGCCCCAGTACGCGTCGGGAGGGATGGTTTTGATGCCGATGAAGTCGTGTTCTTGGCGCATGGGTCTGCTTTTTCTGTTGCAAGAATGGAAGAAGCCACGCGCGGCGGCGCCGGACGTGGCGACGCCCCGGACGGGAAAGCGGTGCTCGCGTTCCCGTGGCCAGGGCGTCGGGCCGCATTATGTAAGCAGGATGCGCATGAGGCCAGACGTTCTGTGCATAACGTTGGCGTGTCGAACAGGCAGCCTCGGCATTGGACGGAAAGGCACTGCAATTGCGTCCAAAGGTGCTCAATTGCGGTCAATTCTTCAAATTTTCTGCTTTATTTCGCACCAATTTGGTGCGAAATGATCAACACCGACGGACTACCCCTGGCTACCTGGAAGCGCGCAGCGCCACGCCCTCCAGCGAGGGCGCATGCAGCGGCTGCAGGAGCGAGGCCACGGGAGCGCCGAAGCGGCGCGGCTGGCCGTCGATCATGAGAGCGTTGCTGGTGGCTTCCGCTTCCCATTGCGTGCGGGCCTGCTGCATTTCTTCGGTGGTGCGGGCCACGAAGTTCCACCACAGCAGGATGGCTTCGTCCATGGGCTCGCCGCCGATGACGAGCAGGCGGCTGTCGGGAGTGCATTGCAGGTTCACGGCCTCGGTGCCGACGGGCAGGTAGATCAGCTCCTGTTCGGGCAGGTGCAGGCCCTCCACCTCCACATGGCCCGAAAGGCTCATGACGGCATGCTCGAAATCCCGGCGCAGCGGCATGCGGGCCCGCGCGGGACTGGTACGGTCGGGATGTGCATGCAGGTCCACGCCCATGAGCGGCGAATGCACCTGCGCGGGCGAGGCATGGCCCAGCGCCTCGCCGGCCAGCACGGTCGCGTCGAAGTCGCCCACGCGGGCCCGCGGCAGGTCGGGATAGTGCTGGAAGCGCGGCGGGATGTGGCGGTGGCTGTCGGGCAGCGCGATCCACAGCTGGGCGGCATGCACATGGACGGTCTGGCTTTCCTCGGAATGCGCGATGCCGTGACCGGCCGTCATCAGATTGACCTGGCCGGGGCGGATGATCTGCTCGCTGCCCAGGCTGTCGCGGTGCAGCACCTCGCCCTCGATCATCCAGGTGAAGGTCTGCAGCCCGATGTGCGGGTGCGGGCCCACCTGCATGCCCGGCGGCGGCGGTTCGGCGGGGCCCGCATGGTCGAGAAAGCACCAGGCACCGACTTTGCGCAGCGCACGCTGCGGAATGGCGCGGTGGATGGGAATGCCGCCCACGTCGGCAATGCGGGTGGGCAGGCGCACCGGGGAGCCGGCGTGCAGGGGGGCGGAATCTGTAGTCATGCGAATCCTGACGGTGGAGGGCATCAGTGTGCAAGGAATCGCCCGCAGCGGCAAACAACCGGCAAAATGCGCCGTCACGCCCGGCTGCGGCCCGGCGGTCGGCATCCCGGAGCCAGGCAGGACGCCATGTTTTGCAGGCGGTTACAAAGCAGCGGGCCATAACGCCTGTTGGCTGACAGCGGCTTGTGCCGGCGCCGGGTAACTTCGATGGCGAAGGCCGTGAGGCCACGCAACAACCCAACAATGCAGGAGGATCATCAATGAGCGAACAGAACAAACCCGGCAACCAGCTGTCTGCTGTGGAGGTCCAGCAATACCCTGCACATTTCCAGGCACGCGTGGTGGGCGAGGTCCAGCACCGCTCCGGCGATGGTCCGCTGGAGAGCATTCCCCCGGGCACCGAGCTCAAGGTGGACACGGCCATCGCCAGCTATGTGCTGTCCTGGGTGAACCCCGTGGACCAGCAGCCCGAGACCGCCTATCTGGCCAAGCGCGAATTCGAGCACTACGTGGAGGTCGGCGCGCTCAACGTCACGGTCTGAGCTGCTGCTGACTCAAAAAAGCCCTGCCATGCAGGGCTTTTTTCATGGTGCAGGCCGTTCAGTCCAGCGTGGTGGGGATCTGCACCGGTCCTTCGAGCAGCTTGTGCACCGGGCAGGCCTGGGCGACCTGCAGCAGGCGCTGGCGCTGCTCGTCATCGAGATCGCCCTGCAGCGTGATGTGCCGCGTGATCTGGTTGCCGGCAGCCGGCACGCCGTCCGGGTTGAGCTGCACGTCGACCTGCACGCCGGTCAGCGGCCACTGTTTGCGCGCCGCGTACATCTGCAGCGTGACCGTGGTGCAGGCGGCCAGCGCCGAGAGAACGATCTGCAGCGGGCCCGGTGCGGTGTCGGCGCCGCCCTTGTCCAGGGGTTCGTCGGCATACCAGACATGGCCTTGCGGGTCGGTCAGCGTGACGCGGTACGGGGTATTGCCGCTCTGGGCACGGGCGCTGTGGGTCATCTGCAAAAGCTCCTCGACAAAGAATGCCGTCACTCTACGCTGCCTGGCGCATCCGTGCCCGCAGCGGTGGCCACCGCCTCGCGGGCGCGCTTGGCGGCCAGCACGCGCCGGCGCCAGAGGAACAGGGCCATGGCATAGCCCATGTTGTGCCCGGCCATGAGGCCGAACACCGCCATGGTCAGCGGGCTGGCCACAAAGGCGTGGAAGCCGGCCTGCGATTCGGGCAGCAGCCAGACGATCTCCACGATGCGCCAGGCAATGCGCGCGGCAAACAGCAGCAGCAGGGCCACGCCCAGATGGGTGTGGGGCGTGTAGTACAGGCCTTGGGCAGTGGGCTCCAGCCGGGTCTGCCGCCAGGCCCAGCGCGACAGCAGGCCGCCGGCGCACAGGCCGCCGGCCAGGGTCTGCAGCGCATGCCACTGGCCCCAGGCGGCCCAGCCGGTGAGGCCCAGCAGCACCGCGTAAATGCCCATGCCGATCCACGGCCGGTACTTGCTGGTGCGCTGGCGTCCGATCAGGCGCTTGTAGCGCGCGCGCAGCCGCCATGCCAGCAAGGGCAGCAGCACGATGAGCGTGGTGGTGGTCGAGGCGTGTACGGCCATGGCAGCAAAAAACGTAGAGCGAAGCTGCAGTGTGAGGGCTGTGTGGCTGCTGCGCAATGGAGCCGTCGATTCCGGAGGCCGATCCGGTGTTGATCGGCCGATATCGATTTCTGATCCAGAATGTCTGCACAGGGGATGTCTTGAAATCAGGCCCTGATTGAAAACCAATCCCGCAGCTCGGCATCGATGCGGGCCAATACAAAAGACATGGGGAGTAAGGGCATTGAATTCAGTACGCGGCACTCGCCATGACGCGAATGCTTCCGAGTGGAAGATTGCGCCGTTCTGGCAGAAACTCAACAGCTTTTTCCTTTTCCCGCTGCAGGCCGAGCCGCTGTTTTATGCCCTGGTCCTGTCGGTATGCAGCTACGGCCTGATGTTCGGCCTGATCGGGATATTTGCCGTGGGTCTGGGCCTGACGCTGGCGGTCAGCCGGTATGCATTCAAGGTGGCGGCCCTGGCTTCGCGCGGAATTACCCATAGCTCGGATTTTCGTGCCAGCCATGTCGATGAGGCCTGGAAATGGCTGCCCTGGAAATTCTTTGGCGTGCTGTTTTTCTTCGGCATTTTTGTCGGCCTGCTGGCCCGCCAGAGCATGACGCTGGGCGTGGTGGCCAATCTGGTGGTGGCGTTTCTGGTCCCGGCCGTCTGGATCGTGCTGATCAATACCCACAGCCTGCGCTCGGCGGCCAATCCTTTTGAGCTGCTGGCCACGATTTTCGGTATCGGCAAGTCGTATCTGCTGCTGTGCTGTTTCCTGTTCCTGCTGCAGCAGGGCTCGCCCATGGTCATGGTGATGCTGCTCAAGGTGGCGGCTCCCGTGCTGGTGCTGCCGCTGGTGAGCTTCGTGGTGATCTATTTCACCTGGGTGATGGCGGCCATGATCGGCTATGTCATGTACCAGCACCATGCGGCGCTCGACATCGATCCCGTGCAGGCCCCCGACGGTCCGTCGACGGTGCAGGTCGATCCCGTGGTGCAGGAGGCCAGGCGCCGCGATGCCGTGGTGGCGCGGCTGGTGCAGGACAACAGCATGGACGAGGCCGTGAACCAGGCGCGCGCATGGCAGCGCGAGGACTATGAAAGCCTGCCTGACCACCGCCGCTATTTCCGGGTGCTCAAGCTGACCGAACGCGTGGATGCGCTGGCCGAGCTGGGCCAGCGCTTCATTCCCATGCTGATCGCCCGCCAGTGCGCCGGCGAGGCCTTGGAGGCCTGGGTGAGCTGCGCCAAGCGCAAGCCGGATTTCCGGCTCGATTCGGCACAGGCCAGCTACGACCTGGCGCAGCAGGCATGGAAGGCCGGCAAGCCCAAATATGTGCTGCTCCTGGCCAGGGAGTTTGAAAAGCGCTTTGCCGGCAGCAGCCTGATTCCCCCCATGCTGGAGCTGGTGGTGCGGGCCTACAAGCAGGGGCTGGAGCAGCCCATGCAGGGGGTGCACGTCTACATGCGCATGAAGCAGCGCTTTCCCGAGCATGCGGCGACCCGGGAAGTGGAATGGGTGCTGCGCGACGAACTGGAAATGCTGGGCGCCAAGTCCTGACCGCCCTTCGCCCGGCCCGTTCTGCTAGCCCTGCCGGGCCAGCCACTGTGTCACGGCGTCCCGAGGCGCCAGCTGCTGCAGCGTGGGCAGCCAGGCCCTGGCCTCCTGGATGCGCCCCGCCTGGGCCAGGCCGTTGACCAGCAGCAGCAGCGTGGCCGGCCACTGCGGATGGTCTGCCGCCCGGCGCAGCGACTGGCACAGTGTTTCCGCCTCGGGCAGGGCGCCTGCGCGCACGAAGCTGCGCACCAGCCCGTGCATGGTGTCCGCGCTCACGCGCATGGCGGGCTGGGCGCGCTGGCGGTAGCTGCGGTAGCTGGCCAGCTGCAGCTGGCGTTCTGCATCCGTGGCGGCCGGCAGCTTGAAGATCCGCCGTGCCGCGGCATGGAAATCCTCGCTGCCCGGATGGTGCCGCGCGCTTTCGAACCAGGCACGCAGGATGTCCGGATCCGAGGGCGCGAGGCGCGCGGCTTCGCGCCAGGCCGGGGCCGCGCGATCGAACTCCAGCGCATCGGTGTAGCGCTGGGCGCGGGCCACGGCGTCGGCCAGCGGCCTGGCGGCCGCCGTGGCCCGTTCTCTTGCGTCGACCGGCGCCTCCACGGCCTGCAGGCGCATATAGATCCACATCAGCACGGCTCCGGTCAGCAGCCCGCCGAAGTGGGCCATATAGGCCACCTGCTTGCCGCCCATAAGGTGCTGCAGCAGCTCCACGCCCATCCAGACCGGCAGCATGACCAGCGCAGGCCAGGTGGCGTAGTTGAAGTAGAACAGCAGCATGTAGAAGAAGCGGATGCGCCGCATGCGGTACATCACCGCATACATGGCCATCAGGGCCGAGATGGCGCCCGACGCACCCAGGCCGTACCCGCCCATGCCTGCATAGAACAGCAGCGCGAACAGCGAGGCGCCGATGCCGCCCAGCACATAGAAGGCAAGATAGGTGAAGGCACCCAGCGCGATCTCGAGCGTGAAGCCGAACAGGAACAGAAACGCCATGTTGCCCAGCAGGTGGCCGGTGCTGCCGTGCAGGAAGGTGGAGGTGAAAGCCTGCAGCGGCTGCCAGCCGGCGCCGGGCTCATAGCTCATGGACCAGCGTTCGGTGAAGCCGCCGTGCGGTGCTTGCGGTTCCTGGCGCGCAAAGGCGGCGCGCGCCGCCTGCCACTGCGCATGGAGCGGATGGCTGGGGCCGATGGCCTGGCCTTGCAGCAGCCGCTGGCGGAATTTCTTCTCCTGCCACATCAGCGCATAAAGCTGGGCGTAGGCCTTGTGCCGGTACAGGGCCTCGGCGGCCTGCACGGTGTTGCGCTCACTGTTGCGTTCATGGCGGGCACTGCCCTGGGCGGCCTGTTCCTTGAGATGGGCCAGGAACAGCGGCAGCTCGATGGCGGGCAGCGCCGTCCGGGCGTACTGCTGGCCGGCACGCTCCACGGCGGCTTCTTCGGGGGCCTGCCAGCCCCAGAAGATCACGCAGTTGATGACGATGAGCAGCACCGTCATCCAGGGGGGCGAACTCCACGACGGCTTGTTTTCAAGAGGAATGGCGAGGAACATGGGCGGGGCGGTTGCGGCGCTCGGTCAATTGCTGCCGAATGTAATGCAGCCTCCCGCACGAAGCCCTGGCAGGGCGCCAACAAAAAAGCCAGCAACGCTGCCGCTGCTGGCTTTTCGATAGCTGCTGGCGCTTGCCGGGCAAGCGCTGCAGCCCTATATGGCTGCAAGCCGTGCCGGCTTACTTGGCGGCCACCACGCGCACCATTTCCAGGCACTTGTTGGAGTAGCCCCACTCGTTGTCGTACCAGGACACGACCTTGACGAAGGTCTTGTCCAGGGCGATGCCGGCTTCGGCGTCGAACACGGAGGTGCAGGTTTCACCGCGGAAGTCGGTGGCCACCACCTTGTCCTCGGTATAGCCGAGCACGCCCTTGAGCGCGCCTTCGGACTGGGCCTTCATCTCGGCGCAGATTTCCTCGTAGGTGGCTTCGCTGTTCAGTTCCACGGTCAGGTCGACCACGGACACGTCGGACGTGGGCACGCGGAAGGACATGCCGGTCAGCTTCTTGTTCAGCTCGGGGATCACCACGCCCACGGCCTTGGCGGCGCCGGTGCTGGAGGGGATGATGTTTTCCAGGATGCCGCGGCCGCCGCGCCAGTCCTTGTTGGAAGGGCCGTCCACGGTCTTTTGCGTGGCGGTGGCGGCGTGCACGGTGGTCATCAGGCCGCGCTTGATGCCCCACTTGTCGTTGAGCACCTTGGCCACGGGAGCCAGGCAGTTGGTGGTGCACGAAGCGTTGGAGATCACGTCCTGGCCGGCATAGGTCTTGTCGTTCACGCCGAACACGAACATGGGGGTCGCGTCCTTGGAAGGAGCCGACATGATGACCTTCTTGGCGCCGGCGGCGATGTGCTTGCGGGCGGTTTCGTCGGTCAGGAACAGGCCGGTGGACTCGATCACCACTTCGGCGCCGACTTCGTTCCACTTCAGGGCGGCGGGGTCGCGCTCCTGGGTCAGGCGGATCTTCTTGCCGTTGACGATCAGGGTGTTGCCTTCGACGGCCACGGTGCCTTCAAAGCGGCCGTGCACGCTGTCGTACTTGAGCATGTAAGCCAGGTAATCGGGCTCGAGCAGGTCGTTGATGCCCACGATTTCGATGTCCGAGAAGTTCTGCACGGCGGAGCGCAGCACATTGCGGCCGATGCGGCCGAAGCCGTTGATGCCTACCTTGATCGTCATAGTTGCCTCTTGGATGGTTGGATGGTGAAAAAACGAAACTGGGGCGGATTGTGCCCGGACTGTCTGCCGTCAGGCCGGGTCCGGCTGGCGAAGATGTGACAAAGCTCGTCTTTGCGCCAGAAAATGAGCAAAAAGGGGCACAAGGCCCCTTTGTTTTACTTGCCGGCGTTCTGCAGGGCGACCTGCACGGTGTCGGCCACGTTCTCGGCGGTGAAGCCGAAGTGCTTGAACAGCACGCCGGCCGGCGCCGATTCGCCGTAGGAGTCGATGCCCACCACGGCGGCGCAGCCGTACTTCCACCAGAAGTCGGTCACGCCCATTTCCACGGCCACGCGCGGCAGGCCGGCGGGCAGCACGGCCTTCTTGTACTTCACGTCCTGCTGGTCGAAGGTCGTGGTGCTGGGCATGGAGACCACGCGCACGGCGATCTTGCGTTCGGCCAGCAGCCTTTGCGCGGCCAGGGCCAGCTGCACTTCGGAGCCGGTGGCGATGATCACGGCCTGGGCCTTCTTCTTGAGGCCGACATCCTTGGGCTCGGACAGCACATAGGCGCCGCAGGCGATGTCGTCCAGCGCGTCCTCGCTCTTGGGCGAGTAGGCCAGGTTCTGGCGCGACAGCAGCATGGCAGTGGGCTTGTTCTTGTGGCTCAGGGCCACGGTCCAGGCCACGGCGGTCTCGGTCGTGTCGGCCGGGCGCCATACGTCCAGGCCGGGGATCAGGCGCAGGCTGGCGGCATGCTCGATGGACTGGTGGGTGGGGCCGTCCTCGCCCAGGCCGATGGAGTCGTGCGTGAACACATGGATCACGCGCTGCTTCATCAGCGCGGCCATGCGGATGGCGTTGCGGCTGTAGTCGGAGAAGGTCAGGAAGGTGCCGCCGTAGGGAATGAAGCCGCCATGCAGCGCAATGCCGTTCATGATGGCGGCCATGCCGAACTCGCGCACGCCGTAGTTGATGTGGCGGCCGATCTGGCCGTCCTCGGTCTTGACCACCGCGCCCTTGTCGTCCATGCGCAGCGCGGGAGTGGACTTGGTGTTGGTCAGGTTGGAGCCGGTCAGGTCGGCCGAGCCGCCCAGCAGCTCGGGCAGCGCGGCCGTCAGGCCTTCCAGGGCCAGCTGGCTGGCCTTGCGGCTGGCCACGGTGGCGCCGGCGTCATGCGCGTCGGAAGCGATCTTGGCGGCGATCTCGCCGAAGTTGGCGGGCAGGTCGCCGGCCATGCGGCGCTTGAACTCGGCGGCCAGCTCGGGGAAGGCCTTCTCGTAGGCCGCGAACTTGTCGTTCCAGGCCGCTTCGGCCTTGGCGCCCGGAGCCTTGGCGTCCCAGTCGGTGTAGACATCGGCAGGGATCTCGAAGGGGCCGTAGGTCCAGCCCAGCGCTTCGCGCGTCAGCGTGATCTCGTCCAGCCCCAGGGGTTCGCCGTGGGCCTTGGCCGTGTCCTGGCGGTTGGGCGAGCCCTTGCCGATATGGGTCTTGCAGCAGATCAGCGTGGGCTTGTCGGCGCTCTTCTTGGCGGCGGCGATGGCTGCGTCCACGGCGCCCACGTCATGGCCGTCGACATCACGGATCACGTTCCAGCCGTAGGCCTCGAAGCGGGCCGGCGTGTTGTCGATGAACCAGGGCGCGACCTTGCCGTCGATGGAGATGCCGTTGTCGTCGTACAGCGCGATCAGCTTGTTGAGCTTCCAGGCGCCGGCCAGCGCGCAGGCCTCGTGGCTGATGCCTTCCATCAGGCAGCCGTCGCCCAGGAACACATAGGTGTGGTGATCGACGATCTCGTGCTTGTCCTTGTTGAACTCGGCGGCCAGCAGCTTCTCGGCCAGCGCGAAGCCCACGGCGTTGGTGATGCCCTGGCCCAGCGGGCCGGTGGTGGTTTCCACGCCGGGCGTGATGCCCACTTCGGGGTGGCCGGCGGTCTTGCTGTGCAGCTGGCGGAAGTTCTTCAGTTCGTCCAGGGGCAGGTCGTAGCCTGTCAGGTGCAGCAGCGCATAGATCAGCATGGAGCCGTGGCCGTTGGACAGGATGAAACGGTCGCGGTTGGCCCAGTGGGGATTCACGGGGTTGTGCTGAAGGTGGCGGCTCCACAACGCAACGGCCATGTCGGCCATGCCCATGGGCGCACCGGGGTGACCGGAATTGGCTTGTTGAACGGCGTCCATTGCGAGTGCGCGGATTGCATTCGCCATTTGTTGAGTGTTGGCCATCAGGGCGTTCCGTAAAGGAGGGTAATCAGGGTAAGCCCATCATTTTAATTGAGGGCGGCTTTTCGCAGGCGGGCTGCGGGTCAATGCACTAAAGTGCTGTCACGATGACGATCTCTCTCCCTTCAGACTTTCAGCCGCCGGCCATGCTGCTGGCCGCAGGTCGCGGCGAGCGCATGCGGCCGCTGACCGATGCCACGCCCAAGCCGCTGCTCCAGGTGCAGGGCATCCCCCTGCTGCAGCACCACCTGCAGGCCCTGGCCGCGGCCGGCGTGCCGCGCGCGGTCGTCAATACGGGCTGGCTGGGCGAGCAGATTCCCGCGTATTTCGGCCAAACGTTCACGGCCGATGGCGGTGCGGGCCGGCTGTCGCTGGCCTATTCGGCCGAGCCGGCCCAGGCCTTCGAGACCGCCGGCGGCATTGCGCGCGCGCTGCCTCAGCTGGGCGGAGTCTTCTGGCTGGCCGCCGGCGATGTGTATGCGCCGGATTTCGACTTTCCCGCAGCGGCGGCCCGGGCCTTTGCGGCCGGCGACAAGCTGGCCCATCTGTGGCTGGTGCCCAACCCCGCCCACAACCCGCGCGGCGACTTCGGCTTGAGCGAGCAGGGCCTGGCACTGGACCTGCCCGAGGGCGACGGCCGGCCGCGCTACACCTACAGCACCATTGCGCTGCTGAAGGCCGAGCTGTTTGCCCGGCCCTGGTGCGAGATTCCCGCCGGCAACCCCGAAGGCCTGCGCGCGCCGCTGGCGCCGCTGCTGCGCCGCGCCATGGCCGCGCAGCGCGTGAGCGCGGCGCTCTACACGGGCCGCTGGACCGATGTGGGCACGCCAGAAAGACTGGCGCAGCTCAACACGGCCGAGGTTTGAGCGGCCGGCGACATCGTCAGCCACCCGCCATATGCACACTTCCATCCAGCAGTACGATATTCCGATGACTTCTCATTACGCCCAACGCCGCGCACGCTTGGCCGCCCAGTTGGGCGACGGCGGTGTCGCCATCATTCCGACCGCGCCCGAGCATCTGCGCAACCGCGATACCGAGTATCTGTACCGCCATGACAGCTACTTCTACTACCTCACCGGCTTTTCCGAGCCCAACGCCTGCCTGGTGATCACCAGCGACGGCCACAGCACGCTGTTCTGCCAGCCCAAGGACCTGGAGCGCGAGATCTGGACCGGCATCCGCCTGGGCCCCGAGGCGGCCCGGGCCACGCTGGACGTGGACGCGGCGTATTCGTCGGACGAGCTCGATGCCCGCCTGCCGCGCCTGCTGGAAAACCGCGAGCGCGTGTGGTTCCCGTTCGCCACGCACCGGGGCCTGGCCGAGCAGGTGGAAGGCTGGCTGGGCCAGGTGCGCGCGCGTTCGCGCTTCGGCGTGCTGTGCCCCACCCAGCAGGGCGATGTGTGCGCGCTGCTCGACGAGATGCGCCTGGTCAAGGACGCGCACGAGCTGGCCATCATGCGCCGCGCGGCCCAGATCAGCGCGGGCGCCCATGTGCGCGCCATGCAGCGCTCTGCCCGCATGCTGCGCGCGGGCCAGGAGGTGCGCGAATATCACCTGGACGCCGAGCTGCTGCACGAGTTCCGCCAGCACGGCTCGCAGTACGTGGCCTATGGCTCCATCGTGGCCGCGGGCGCGAATGCCTGCGTGCTGCACTACCAGGCCGACAAGGCGCCCGTGCGCGCGGGCGAGCTGGTGCTGATCGACGCGGGCTGCGAACTCGACGGCTATGCGAGCGACATCACGCGCACCTTCCCGGCCAACGGCCGCTTCACCGGCCCGCAGCGCGCTCTCTACGACCTGGTGCATGCGAGCCAGGAGGCCGCGATCGCGGTGACCAAGGCCGGCAACCGCTTCAACGATCCGCACGAGGCCACGGTGGCCGTGCTGGCCCAGGGCCTGCTGGACCTGGGCCTGCTGGACAAGGCCAAGTACGGCACGGCAGAGGACGTGATCGCATCGCGCGCCTACTTCCAGTTCTACATGCACCGCACCGGCCACTGGCTGGGCATGGACGTGCACGACTGCGGCAGCTATGTGGAGCCCACCGAGCTGGGCGTGGTGAGCGAGCGCAAGGACCCGATCTCGGGCGAGACCATTGCCAACCGCCCCAGCCGCATCCTGCGCCCCGGCATGGTCACGACCATCGAGCCCGGTCTTTATGTGCGCCCGGCGCCCGGCGTGCCCGAGGCGTTCCACAATATCGGCATCCGCATCGAGGACGATGCGGTGGTGACCGAAACCGGATGCGAGCTCATCACGCGCGGCGTGCCGGTGCAGGCCGACGAGATCGAGGCGCTGATGCGCGACTGAGCGCACGCATGCCCGGCAGCCTGCGCATGCACCCCTTCGCCGCCAGCCGCCGCCTGCGCGTGTACTGCGCCGCCGTCCGGGTGCCCGTGCCGGCGGGCCCTTCCGTTTTCCACTGACCGACTTTTGCCGCCATGTCCGCAGCCCCCCAGGCCTCCGTCACCGAAAGCCCCGTCGCACCGCCGCTGGACTGGCGCATGGCGCTGGTGCTGTGGCTGCTCGGCCTGCCCGGCGTGGTGGCGCTGGCCTGGAACGTGGTGCCGCAGTGGCTGGTGTTCCTGGACTGGCACCGCTCGCTGGCCTCCTGGCGGCTGGTGGTCGTGCTGCTGCTGTCGCTGCTGACGGCCATGTCCGTGCTGGTGGGCCTGCGCCTGGGGCAGAGCGCCTGCCTGGGCGCGCCGCTGCTCACGGCCTGGATGACGGGCAAGTCGCCCTGGCGCGCCATCCGTTTCCTGAGCCTGCCCGGCATTGCGGGCGGCGTGGTGGGCGCGGCCTGGCTGGTGACGCTGGCCGTGGTCTGGCCCGAGAGCCTGTCCGTCGTCGATCCCGTCTATGGCATGGAGCTGCTGCCCAAGCTGCTCTACGGCGCGGTCACCGAGGAGCTGCTGCTGCGCTTTGGCGGCCTGTCGCTGGTGATGTGGGTGCTGTGGCGGCTGTTCGGCCGAACCACGCAGCGGCCCAGCTGGCGCCTGGGGTGCTGGGCCGTGGGCATCACGGCCGTGGTGCTGGGCACGGTGCCCATCGCCATGGCCTGGTCGCTGGTGGGCACCATGCCGCATGCCGTGGTGCTGCAGCTGCTGCTGTGCGAGATCGTGTTCGGCGCCATGGCGGGCTTTCTGTACTGGCGCTACGGGCTGGAGTCGGCCATGCTGGCCCATGTGGTGGCCTATCTGCTGTCGCACGGCCTGGTCTGAAGGCGCTCGCCGGCATTGGAACTCCGGGTGTTAAAACACTTTCAACGCCCGGACGGCGCCCGGGCGCGGCGCGGCCCGCGCCCGGGCGCGAATGTTCCTCGTATGCTCCTGTTTCGGGAGCTGCTGACGCTTGATTCTTATTGAAATCAAGGGTGTTTCAAGTCGAATCGAAGCAGGGGCAAGCAGCAGGTGCTCCTGAAATACTTCGATTTCGGGTAGGGTTTCCAGGCCGTACCGGGTGTGGCGGGCGCAGCGATGATGCTCCCATGTAACCGCTTCCATGCAAGAATTGAAACCCAATTACATTCATCCCCGCTAGAGAGACATTCCATGCAAGTTCGTCGTGCTACCAAGATCGTTGCCACACTGGGTCCGGCGTCGAGTGACCCGCATCTGCTCGAGCAGATGGTGCGCGAAGGCGTGAACGTCGTGCGCCTGAACTTCAGCCACGGCAAGGCGCAGGACCATATCGACCGCGCCACCATGGTGCGCGCCGCCGCCCAGCGCGCGGGCCGAGAAGTGGCCATCATGGCCGACTTGCAGGGTCCCAAGATCCGCGTGGGCAAGTTCGCCGAAGGCAAGGTCATGCTCGAGCCCGGCGCGCGCTTCGTGCTCGACGCCTCGCGCACCGAGCCCGGCGACATCAACGGCGTGGGCCTGGACTACAAGGAACTGCCGCGCGACGTGAAGGCCGGCGACGTGCTGCTGCTCAACGACGGCCTGATCGTGCTGACCGTGGAAGCCGTGCGCGGCGAGGCCGTGCACACCGTGGTCAAGCTCGGCGGCGAACTGTCCAACAACAAGGGCATCAACAAGCAGGGCGGCGGCCTGACGGCGCCGGCGCTGACGGCCAAGGACATGGAGGACATCAAGACCGCGATGTCCTTCCAGGCCGACTACGTGGCCGTGAGCTTCCCCAAGAACGCCACCGACATGGAAATGGCCCGCCAGCTGTGCAACGTGGCTGCGGCCCAGTACGGCCACAAGCCCGGCCTGATCGCCAAGATCGAGCGCGCCGAAGCCATTCCGCGCCTGGAGGAAATCCTCAAGGTGTCCGACGGCATCATGGTCGCCCGCGGCGACCTGGCCGTGGAAGTGGGCAATGCGGCCGTGCCCGCGCTGCAAAAGAAGATGATCCGCATGGCGCGCGACATGGACAAGGTGGTGATCACCGCGACCCAGATGATGGAGAGCATGATCACCAACCCCGTGCCCACGCGCGCCGAGGTCAGCGACGTGGCCAACGCCGTGCTCGACGGCACCGACGCCGTGATGCTCAGCGCCGAGACCGCCGCCGGCAAATACCCGCTGGAGACCGTGCGCGAAATGGCTGCCGTGTGCGCGGCTGCCGAAGCTGCCGAGGACCGCGTCAAGGATGCCGACTTCACCAACAGCCCGTTCAAGCGCACCGACCAGGCGATTGCCATCGGCGCCCTGTTCACGGCCCACCACCTGGGCGCCAAGGCCATCGTGGCGCTGACCGATTCCGGCTCCACGGCCCTGTGGATGAGCCGCCACCGCATCCACATCCCGATCTACGCGCTGACCCCGCGCCTGTCCACCCAGCGCAGGATGGCGCTGTACCGCAACGTGAGCCCGCTGCTCATGGATACCAGCGCGGACCGCGATACGGCCCTGGACCAGGCCAAGATGCACCTGCTGTCGCGCAACATCGTGCAAAGCGGCGACGTGTACGCCATCACCTGCGGCGAGCCCATGGGCCAGCCCGGCGGCACCAACATGCTCAAGATCTGCCGCGTGGACTGATCGGCTTGCCGCCAGCCGGCCGGCCGGGCGCTCGTCGGAGCGCTGCGGCCCGGGCAAAAAAAGCAGCCAGCGCTTTGGCAACAAGCGCTGGCTGCTTTGTTTTTGCGGCGCCGCAAGGCGCCATGCGGCTATTCGGCGGTATGGGGGACGGCGGGCGCCGCAGCGATGGCTGCCGCGGGCAGCGGCACCGGAGCGGTCATCGGCGCGGGCGCAGGGGTCTTGCGCCGCAGGGCATGGCGGCGCCTTTCGATCCACAGCGCCGCATGCCAGATGCACAAGGCAGCGGCGCTGCCGACGACGGCACCGACCAAAACGTCCGAAGGAAAGTGCACGCCCAGGACGATGCGGCTCAGGGCCACGGAGCACGCCAGCAGCCAGGTCAGCGGCGGCAGCCAGGCCTTGTGGCGCGTCACGCCCAGCTGAACGCTCTGCGCCAGCGCAAAGGCGCCGGCCGCATGCATGCTGGGAAAGCTGGCGCTGGCGCCGTGGTGTATCCATTGCAGCCCCAGGCCCAGCTGTGCCGGGCGCGGCATGGGAAAGCCCCAGCGGATCAGGCGGCAGGCCACCCAGGCAAAGCCCATGGACAGCAATGCCAGCTGCAGGCTGCGGCGCCAGCCCTTGCCCATGGCCAGCATGCCGGCGATCACGGGCAGCGCGCACAGGCCCGGCAGCCAGGCCGAGGCAAAGCGCGCACTCTCGACCACCCACAGGGGGGTGTGGGTGCCGGCATTGAGCAGATGGAAGAGATAGGGGTCGAAACGCAGCATGGTCGGGTGCTTTCGGCGCAGAAGGCCCGGGTGGATCGAAGACTGCAGACAGCGTGCAGGCCGTTTATTCCGATGCGAACAGAGGGGCGGTCGGCAGCGTGCTCTCCTGTGTCTCGCGCTGCGCCATGTAGCGAGTGGTCGCCAGATCGCAGATCCAGCTGGCCGTCCAGCACAGCCAGGCCGTCCACAGGGTGTGGCTCATGAAGTGGGCGCCGCGCATCTGCTGGGCCAGGCCCAGTGCGAAGCCCGCGGCCAGTGCGCCGGCCAGGCACAGCCGGGCCGTGTGGGGCAGGGCGCGGCGCAGCGCGAAATACACACCCAGGAAGGCAAAGCCCGCGGAGGCATGGCCTGCGGGAAAGCAGTGGCCGCCGCCGCCGTCGGTCACGCCCAGCGCCCAGTGCGAGACGTAATGGGCCACGCCGCCGAACTCGGCCAGATCCCACGGGCAGCTGGTCGTGCTGGTGCGCTTGAGAACCGCCATCACCAGCAGCGCCAGCAGTGCCGACACCACGAGCTGCACGCGCCGCTCATAGGCCACGCGGCGCAGCGCGCCCATGGGCCACCAGATGCTCAGCGCCAGCCCGAGGACGATGAGCCAGGCCAGCGCACGTGCGCCCTCGTGGGCCACGTGGACCATGAACCAGCTTGAGCGCAGCGCAAAGCCCTGGCCGTCGCCGAACCAGCGTGCCATGGGCAGGTCCAGCCCGCTCATGTCCCAGGCGATCAGGCAGGCCAGAGCGATCAGCGTCCAGCCCAGCAGCTGGCGCGGGGTAGCCAGCGCGTTCTGCCTGGCTGAAAAAAGGGTCAATGAGGGCTCGGTCATGCCGGGCACCTTAGAAAGCCAGTCTTAATGCCGGCTTAAGGTCGTCTCGGCAAAACCCCTGATTGCGTGCGCCAGAGGCAGGTGCTCCCGTGCGGGGCGCTAGGCGGGCCCCAGGGAAAAGCCGCGCAGCCCTCGCCGCAGCAGAAGCTGGCGGCGCAGCCGGTAATGCAGGCCCCAGACAGCCCGGGCGCAGCAGATGCCGACAATGGCGCCGCCGAGCACGTCCGAGGGGAAATGCACGCCCAGGTGCACGCGGCTCCAGGCGACCAGCAGCGCGGCGCCCCATGCCAGCCACACCAGGATGCGGCGGTGGCGGGTGCAGCCCAGGCTGACGGCCTGGGCCAGTGCAAAGGCGCCGCAGGCATGCATGCTGGGAAAGCCGGCCCGCGTGCCGTGCGCTATCCACTGCATGCCCATGTCCAGCTGCGCGGGGCGCGGCACGGGCCAGCCCCAGCGCATCAGGCGCGCAACGCACCAGGCAGCCGCCATGGACAGCAACAGCAGCGCCAGCGTGCGCCGCAGCGCCGGCGTGCCGCGCCACAGGGCCAGTGCCATCGCGCCGACGGCCAGGCCCGGCAGCCAGGCCGAAGCCAGGCGCGCGGCCTCGATGCTGGCGGGCCAGGTCTGCGCATCGGCATTGAGCAGCGCATAGACGGGTGGGTCGAAGAAAAGCATCGCGGGCAGCTTCCGGCAAACGGTGGTGGTCCATGCTGGGGCTTTTGTTTGACAGGCGTATTGCAGGCGGTGCGGGCAAGGCCGCCTGCTGTGTGGACAATGCGGGGATGCGAATACTGGTGGTCGAAGACAACGAAGGCATCGCGGCCGGGCTGCGGGCCAATCTGACGCAGCGCGGCTATGCGGTGGACATCTGCACCAGCGTAGCCGATGCCTGGCATGCGCTGGGCACGGCGCGCTTCGATGCGGTGCTGCTGGACCTGGGCCTGCCCGACGGGGACGGCAGCGATATCGTGCGCCGCCTGCGCGCGGTGCGGCATCGGCCCGGTTCCGCCCGACCCGGGATGGACGCGCTGCCCGATCCGGCCACGCCCGTGCTGATCCTGACGGCCCGCGACCAGATCCATGAGCGCGTGGCCGGCCTCAACCTGGGCGCCGACGATTACCTGGTCAAGCCCTTCGACATGGACGAGCTGGAGGCGCGCCTGCGCGCCATGATGCGCCGGGCCGCGGGCCAAGCCTCGCCGGTGATCCATTACGGCGCGCTCGAAATCGACCCCGCCGCGCACACCGTGCGCCAGGGCGGCCGGCTGGTGGAGACTTCGCCGCGCGAATTCGCGGTGCTTTGGGCCCTGGTGCAGGCCCGCGGCCGCGTGCTTTCGCGCCAGCAGATCGAGGAGCACCTGTACAACTGGGGCGATGCGGTGGAAAGCAATGCCGTGGAGGTCTATGTGCACCATCTGCGCAAGAAGCTGGGCCAGCGCAGCATCGTCACCATGCGCGGCGTGGGCTATTTCCTGCCGCTGGAGCCGGCATGAAGCCCGCCAGCCCCCCGGATGCCGCCCGCGCCGCGCCGCGCCGGCCCTCCCTGTTTCTGCACCTGCTGGCCTGGATGCTGGGCACCATGGCGCTGGTCTGGGGCAGCTTTGTCGTCTGGGGCTACCAGACCGGCGTGCAGGAGGCGGACGAGCTGACCGACGGCCACCTGGCCAGTGTCGCGGCCCTGGTGCTGAACTGGGACATCCATGGCGATGTGGCCCGCGACGAGACCACGCCGGTGCAGGCGCCACCCTGGCTGCGCGCGCATGACTACCAGGAATCCCTGAGCGTGACGCTGTGGAACGCCAAGGGCGAGCTGATCTCGCGCACCGGCAATGCGCCGCTGCCGCAGTTCGATGTCGAGCAGGGCTTTGCCACGCTCAAGCTGGCCCCGCAAAGCGCATGGCGCAGCTTCACCCAGTGGAACAAGGAGGGGACCGCCAAGGTCACCGTGATGGTGGCGCTGGACGAGCGCGACAGCCTGGCCGACGATATCGCCCTGCAGATGGTCACGCCGGGCTTCTGGCTGCTGCCGGCCATCGTGATCGCGCTGGGCATCGCCATCCGCCGCGGCCTGCGTCCGGTCACCACCCTGTCGCATGCGGTGGCGCAGCTGGACCTGTCGCAGGACCAGCGCCTGTCCGAAAAACATGTGCTGCGCGAGCTCGATCCCATGGTCCATTCCATCAACACCCTGCTGGACCGGCAGCAGGAGGCACTGGAGCGCGAACGCAATCTGGCCAACGAGGTGGCGCACGAACTGCGTACGCCGCTGGCCTCCATCGTGCTGCAGGCCCAGGCACTGGCGTCCGCGCAGGACGGCCGGGCGCAAGCAGAGGCCGGGACCGACGGCCTGCGCCAGGCGCTGCAGCGCATAGGCAAGGATGCGCTGCATGCCGGCCATGTGCTGGACCAGCTGCTGGCGCTGGCCCGCGCCGGGCGCAGCATGCAGGGCAGCCCGCTGCAGCCCGTGGACTGGGCCGGCGTGGCGCGCGAAGTGGCCGCCGCCCAGGCGCAGGCGGCCTGGCAGCGCGACGACAGCCTGTCCGTGGGCGCGCCGGAGCATTTGTGGGTCCGTGGCAATGCCGTGCTGCTCGAGTCGGCGCTGCGCAATCTGGTGGAAAACGCCATCCGGCACACGCCGCCCGGCACCCAGGTCGAGGTGCAGGCCGGCCAGGGCGACGACGGCAGCGCCTGGATGCAGGTCTGCGACGATGGCCGCCGCCTGGGTGGCTCGCCCGTGGCCCCGCCGGCGGATAGCCTGCACCTGGGCCATGAAATCGTGGCCCGCGTGCTGCAGGCCCATGGCGGCAGCTTCGGCGCGGCGCCGGCCCCGCAGGGCTTCACCACCTGTTACCGCATGGAAATCCCTTCGGCCGGTTAAAATCGGCAGTTACCAAGCGGTTACCAGAAGCCTCTGTCAGGGCCCTGGCGCTTTCCTTCCCCGGGCCGCTGCCGTGCAGGGCGCTGCAGCGACACAACGCCAGGGGCGTTGCCTCTCACAACTTTGGACGGAACCCACCATGCCTCTTATCTCGATGCGCGAAATGCTCGACCATGCCGCTGAAAACAGCTACGGCATTCCTGCTTTCAACGTCAACAACCTGGAGCAGGTCCAGGCCGTGATGTCGGCAGCCGACGAAGTGGGCGCACCGGTGATCCTGCAGGCCAGCGCCGGCGCCCGCAAGTACGCCGGCGAGCCCTTCATCAAGCACCTGATTCTGGCGGCCGCCGAGATGTACCCCCACATCCCCCTGGTCATGCATCAGGACCACGGCACCACGCCCGAAGTGTGCCAGGGCGCGCTGAACCTGGGCTTCGGCTCCGTGATGATGGACGGCTCGCTGATGAGCGACGGCAAGACCCCCTCGTCCTTCGACTACAACGTGGATGTGACGCAGAAGGTCGTGGCCATGGCCCACAAGATCGGCGCCACCGTGGAAGGCGAACTGGGCTGCCTGGGCAACCTGGAAACCGGCGATGCCGGCGAGGAAGACGGCATCGGCGCGGCCGGCAAGCTGGACCACAGCCAGATGCTGACCGACCCCGAGGAGGCTGCCGTGTTCGTCAAGGCCACGCAGCTCGATGCGCTGGCGATCGCCATCGGCACCAGCCACGGCGCCTACAAGTTCTCGCGCAAGCCCACGGGCGACATCCTGGCCATCAGCCGCGTCAAGGAAATCCATGCCCGCATCCCCAACACCCACCTGGTGATGCACGGCTCCTCGTCCGTGCCCCAGGAACTGCTGGCCATCATCAACGAGTACGGCGGCAAGATGAAGGAAACCTACGGCGTGCCCGTGGAGGAAATCCAGGAAGCCATCAAGTACGGCGTGCGCAAGATCAACATCGACACCGACATCCGCCTGGCCATGACCGGCGCGGTGCGCAAGTTCCTGGCCGAGAACCCCGACAAGTTCGATGCCCGCGAATGGCTCAAGCCCGCCCGCGAAGCCGCCAAGCAGGTCTGCAAGGCCCGCTACCTGGAATTCGGCTGCGAAGGCCAGGGTGCCAAGATCAAGGGCTACAGCCTCGAACAGATGGCCAGGAAATACGCCGCCGGCGAACTGGCCCAAGTCGTGAACTGATCACGATTTGATAGCTGCAGGCGCTTGCAGTGCAAGCGTCGCAGAGCGAAAACATACAAAGCCCGCAGGCGCAAGCCTGCGGGCTTTTGGCGTTCTGGAGCTGTTGCAAGGCGGTGCTGTCGCCTGGGCAACTAGGGGGTAATACTAGGGTTAGTACAGTATCGAACGACCGTGCTTTTTATGACAATGCGCGGATTGAGCGATTCGCAACCGGAGACAAGCAGCATGAGTGACCGTCCATGGCTGGGCGCATATCCGGCAGGAGTGCCTGCCGACATCGATCCGTCGCAATACCCTTCGCTGGTGGCCTTGATGCAGGAGGCCTTCGACAGGTACGCCGATCGCGTGGCCTATTCCTTCATGGGCAAGGAGCTGACCTATGGCCAGGTCGACCGCCAGAGCCGCGCGTTTGCCGCCTATCTGCAGGGCCTGGGCCTGGTGCGCGGCGACCGCGTGGCGCTGATGATGCCCAACGTGCCCCAGTACCCCGTGGCCGTGGCCGCCGTGCTGCGCGCGGGTTTCGTGGTGGTCAACGTCAACCCGCTGTACACGGCGCGCGAGCTGGAGCACCAGCTCAAGGATTCGGGCGCCAAGGCCATCGTCATCATCGAGAACTTCGCCAGGACGCTGCAGGACGGCATGCAGGGCAGCGCCATCGAGCACATCGTGCTGTGCGCCATGGGCGACGAGCTGGGCCTGCTCAAGGGCGCGCTTGTCAATTACGTGGTGCGCTCGGTCAAGAAGCTGGTGCCGCCCTTCGAGCTGCCCGGAGCCGTGCGCTTCAACCGCGCGCTGGCCAGGGGGCGCGGCGCGCCCTTCACCGCGCCGGCCATCCATCCCGACGACATGGCGCTGCTGCAGTACACGGGCGGCACCACGGGCGTGAGCAAGGGTGCCGTGCTGCTGCACCGCAACATCATTGCCAACGTGCTGCAGGCCGAGGCCTGGAACGAGCCCGTGATGAAACAGGTGCCGGCCGGCGAGCAGCCCACCAGCATCTGCGCGCTGCCGCTCTATCACATCTTCGCCTTCACGGTGAACATGATGCTGTCCATGCGCACGGGCGGCAAAAGCGTGCTCATCCCCAATCCGCGCGATCTCAAGGCCACGCTCAAGGAACTGTCCAGGCACCGCTTCCACAGCTTCCCGGCCGTGAACACGCTGTTCAACGGCCTGGCCAACCATCCCGACTTCAACACCGTCGACTGGTCCCATCTCAAGGTCTCGGTGGGTGGCGGCATGGCCGTGCAGAGCGCCGTGGCCCAGCTGTGGCTGCAAAAGACCGGCTGCCCCATCTGCGAAGGCTACGGCCTGTCGGAAACCAGCCCCACGGTCAGCTGCAATCCGGTGACCTCCAAGGAGTTCTCGGGCACCATCGGCGTGCCCCTGCCCAGCACCTACATCAAGCTGGTGGACGAGGCCGGCAACGACATGACCCGCCCGGGCCTGACCGGCGAGATCGCCGTCAAGGGCCCCCAGGTCATGGCCGGCTACTGGCAGCGGCCCGACGAGACGGACAAGGTCTTCACCGAGGACGGCTACATGCGCACCGGCGACATCGGCACGGTGGACGAGCGCGGCTATTTCAAGATCGTGGACCGCAAGAAGGACATGGTCATCGTCAGCGGCTTCAACGTCTATCCCAACGAAGTGGAGGACGTGGTCTCCAACTGCCCCGGCGTGCTCGAATGCGCGGTGGTGGGCGTGCCCGACGAGAAGTCGGGCGAGGCCATCAAGCTGGTCATCGTCAGAAAGGACCCGTCGCTGACCGAGCAGGCCGTGCGCGACTACTGCGCGGCCAACCTCACGGGCTACAAGCGCCCGCGCATCATCGTGTTCCGCGACGAACTGCCCAAGACCCCCGTGGGCAAGATCCTGCGGCGGGAGCTGCGCGATGCGTGACTGATTTCATCTTGTCTTCCAAGGCAATTCACAGGGTGCGTCAAGCACCCTTTTTTTATGGCCGGGCCATCCGGGAAAGGCATTTCCGGCGGCGCCGGCCCGGGCGGGCGCCGCCGCCTAAGAGAAAGAAGCTGGAGGCCTGTTTTCGCCCGCGCTCCCTCTCGGCCCTGCATATAAGTGACATCCCGTACTTGTGGATGCAGCGGGAGTCTTTCTATAATTGTTTCACCAACTGAACTGTGTTTTATTGGTAAAACAAAAGCCGGAAGGCTTTTGCCATGTGTCAGCGGTTACAGGAGAGACAAATGACAGACTCCACACAGAACACCCCCCGCAGCTGGGACCGCCCCGAGGGCGCCAGCTTTGAAGACTGGATGAACACGCGCATCGCGCGCTTTTCCACGCGCAAGTACGACTTCGACGCGCTGAAGTTCCAGGCCGACTACGACCCCAAGTACCGCCGCGGCCAGATGCGCTACATCGGCACGGGCGGCACGGGCGTGGCATCCGACAGCAACACCATTCCCTCGGAGCACTTCACGTTCTCCACCATGGTGATCCCTGCCGGCCATGAAGGCCCGTCGCACCTGCACGTGGACGTGGAAGAAGTGTTCTTCATCATGCGCGGCAAGATCAAGCTGGTGCTGGAGAAGGACGGCGAGCGTTTCGAGACCATCCTGACCGACCGCGACGTGGTTTCCGTGCCCCCGGGCGTGTACCGCGAAGAAATCAACATCGGCGACGAGGACGCGCTGATGTGCGTGATGCTGGGCTCCAAGAAGCCCGTCACCCCGACCTATCCGCCCGAGCACCCGCTGGCCAAGATCAAGCGCTGAGCCCGGCCATGACGCAGGACACGCTGTCCCTCAAGGTGCAGCAGCTGCAAGCCGGCTTTCCCGAGCGTCTGGTGCAGTTGCCGGACGGCTCCGAGGTCGCCTGGCGCGAGGCCGGCAATGTGGCCGGAGATGCTGCGGCCGGGTTTGCGGTCGTGCTGCTGCACGGCATCAGCTCGGGCGCGGCCTCGTGGCTGGACGTGGCGCTGCCGCTGGGTAGCCAGGCGCGCGTGCTGGCCTGGGATGCGCCGGGCTACGGCGCCTCCACGCCGCTGGCGCCGCCGGCACCCACCGACGCCGACTATGCCGGGGCACTGGCCCGGTCGCTGGACGTCCTGGGCGTGCGCCGCTGCGTGCTGGTCGGCCACTCGCTGGGAGCGCTGATGGCAGCCCGGCTGGCCTGCACGGCCGAGCCCGGCCTCATCGAGCAGCTGGTGCTGATCAGCCCGGCCGGCGGCTACGGCGCGCCGGCCAAGGCCGAGCAGCGGGCCAAGGTGCGCCAGGGCCGGCTGGCGTCGCTGGCCGAGAAGGGCGTCGCCGGACTGGCCGCCGTGATCGACCAGCGGCTGGTCTCGGACCAGGCGACCGAGGCGGTGCGCGAATGGGTGCGCTGGAACACGGCCCGCATGCATGCGGGCGGCTATGCGCAGGCGGTGGAACTGCTGTGCGGCAGCGACCTGGGGCAGGCGGCCGGCAAGCTGTCCATGCCGGTCCAGGTCTGGGTCGGCGAGCATGACGTGGTCACGCCCCCGGCTGCCTGCAAGGCCTGGGCCGAGCTGCTGGGCGCGCACTACGGTACGCTAGCGGCCGCCGGCCATGCTTCACCCGTGGAACAGCCTGGGGTGATCGCGCAAAAGCTGGCATCTTTGCTGAACCAGAGCACCAGCCCATAGCCATGAACGAAACCCTCGAGACTTCGACCAACGACAACGACCGCTACACCGTGCCCGCGCTGGAGCGCGGCCTGCGCCTGCTGGCCTGCTTCAGCCCGGCGCAGCCCGTATGGAGTGCGCCCGAGCTGGCCCGCTGCCTGCAGCTGCCGCGCTCCACGGTGTTCCGCATGTTGACCACGCTCGAAAACTCGGGGTATCTGCAGCGCAGCGGCACCGAGTACCGCCTCGGTCTGGCCGTGCTGCGCCTGGGCTATGACTATCTGTCGACCCAGCCGCTGGCGCAGCTGGCCGAGCCGGTGCTGCAGGGCCTGTGCGATGCGCTGGGCATGACCAGCAATCTGGCGCTGCGCGACGGCACCTCGGTGGTCTATGTGGCGCGCATCACGCCCCCCGGCGCCTTCCAGGGCGCGGTGCGCGTGGGCTCGCGCCTGCCGGCCCACGCCACGGTGCTCGGGCGCGCCCTGCTGCATGACATGGATGCCGCGCAGCTGCGCGAAATCTTCGGCGGCGAGGAGCTGCCCCAGTTTTCCGAAAGCACGCCGCACAACGTCGAGGAACTGATGCGCCTGCTGGTGCAGGACCGCGAGCGCGGCTACGCGATGGGCGAGGGCTTCTACGAGCCCGGCATCTCCAGCATCGCCGCACCGGTGCGCAGCGCCGACGGCCGGGTGGTGGCGGGGTTGGCCATGGCCATTCCGTTCACCGAACTGGTGCCCGAAAAGACCCAGCGCTGGGCGCAGCAGGTGCGCGAGGCGGCCGAGACCCTGTCCGGCCACCTGTGCCAGCAGCACCCGGACTTCCTGCGCTGACAGCCTGGAGCAACGCCGGGCCAGCGCATTTTTCAGGAAATTGAAATGAAGAACATTGCATTGATTGGCTGCGGCGCGATTGGCTCCAGCGTTCTGGAGCTGCTGAGCGGCGACGCCCGGCTGCAGGTGCGCTGGGTGCTGGTGCCCGAGGCCGGCGCTGCGATCCAGGAAACCGTGGGCCGCCTGGCCCCGCAGGCGCAGATCCTGCCCGCCCTGCCCGCCGACGCGCGCCCCGACCTGATGGTGGAGTGCGCGGGCCATGGCGCCATCGAGGAGCATGTGCTGCCCGCGCTGGCGCGCGGCATTCCGGCCGTGGTCGCGTCCATCGGCGCGCTGAGCGCACCCGGCATGGCCGAGCGCGTGCAGGCGGCGGCCGAGGCCGGCCAGACCCAGGTGCAGCTGCTGTCCGGCGCCATCGGCGGCATCGATGCGCTGGCCGCGGCCCGCGTGGGCGGGCTGGATTCGGTGGTCTACACGGGCCGCAAGCCGCCCAAGGCCTGGAGCGGCACGCCGGCCGAGCAGGCCTGCGACCTGGCCGCATTGACCGAGGCCTTCTGCATCTTCGAAGGCACGGCCCGCGAGGCGGCCCAGCTCTACCCCAAGAACGCCAATGTGGCGGCCACGCTGTCGCTGGCCGGCCTGGGCCTGGACAAGACCATGGTGCGCCTGTTCGCGGACCCGGCCGTGTCCGAGAACGTGCACCACGTCGAGGCGCGCGGCGCCTTCGGCGCCATGGAGCTGACCATGCGCGGCAAGCCGCTGGCGGCCAATCCCAAGACCTCGGCGCTGACCGTGTACAGCGTGGTGCGCGCCGTGCTCAACAACGTGGCCTCGCTGGCCATCTGATCCGACCCCCGACCCGCCCCGCAGGGTTTCACCATGCGCCGTGCCCCTGGCATCCGCCTTGCCCGCGCCCTCGCGGAAATGCGCGCAGACGCATGCCCATTTGAGCATGGCGCCCATGGTGGCATGCCGCAGCCTGGCGGCCTTTGCGCTGCATCAAGCCCGATGCGCAGGGACCCGGGGCCTTTCTGAAATTTCCGTTCTCCGAGGAGACCACACCATGCAACGTTCCGCATTCCTCAAATCCTGCCTGGCGCTGGCCTGCGCCGCCGCGCTGCCCGCGGCCATGTCGCCCGCGTGGGCCGCAGGCGCCACCGAGCAGCTGTCCAGCGGACAGTTCACCATCATTGCGCCGTTTCCCGCCGGCGGCGCGGTGGACATCCTCTCGCGCATCCTGGCCACGGGCCTGACCGAGGAGTACAAGCAGGCCGCCATCGTGGACAACCGCCCCGGCGCCAACGGCAACATCGGCATCGACATGGTCAAGCGCGCCAAGCCCGACGGCCACACGCTGCTGGTCGTGCCCCAGGGCAACCTGACCATCAACCCCACGCTGATGCCCAAGCTGCCCTACAGCGTGTTCGGCGACTTCGTGCCCGTGGCCTCCATGGGCCGCGCCGCCAACGTGATCGCCGTCAATCCCCAGGTGCCGGCCAAGACCATCCAGGAACTGGTGGCGCTGTCCAAGGCCAAGCCCGATTCGATCAGCTATGCCTCGCCCGGCGTGGGCTCCAGCCTGCACCTGGCCGGCGAGCTGTTCAAGGACAAGTCGGGCGCCGACATCATGCACGTGGCCTACAAGGGCTCGGGCCAGGGCCTGAACGACGCGCTGGGCGGCACCATCCCCATGCTGATCGCCAACATGCCCACCGTGCTGCCCCATGTGCAGTCGGGCAAGCTGCGCGCGCTGGCCGTGACCGATGCCACGCGCTCGAACTTCCTGCCCAATGTGCCCACGCTGGCCGAGGCCGGCATCCCGGGCATTGCGGTGTCGTCCTGGTACGGCGTGCTGGCGCCCAGGAACACGCCGCCCGAAGTGGTCAGGCAGCTGGCCGAGGACATCGACAGGATCATGAAGACCCAGGCGGCGCAGAGCCAGCTCAAGGCGCAGGGCATGACGCCCTGGGTGGTCAAGGGCGAGGCCTTCGGCGAGCTGATCCGCAAGGAGACCGCGCTGTGGGCGCCCGTGGTCAAGAGCCACCACATCGTGGCGCAATGAGAGCCGTTCTGGTGCTCTAATCGCGTTCTTGCGCCCCGACAAAAAGCGGCCCCGTGCCGCTTTTTGTCTTTTCCCTCCTTGTTCCGGAATCACCACGCCCATGACCATCGCCATCCTCAGTGCTCTTGCCGAAGAACAACACGGACTGGTGGATGCCATGGGCGGGATGCAGAGCCTTCGCCATGCGGGGCGCGAATTCTGGCGGGGCCGGCTGCACGGGCACGAGGTGGTGTGCGCGCTGTCGGGCATAGGCAAGGTGGCCGCAGCCACCACCACGGCGGCGCTGATCGAGCGCTTCGGCGTGCGCGCCATCGTGTTCACCGGCGTGGCCGGCGGCATGGGGCAGGGCGTGAACGTGGGCGACGTGGTGATCGCGCGCCAGTTCCTGCAGCACGACATGGATGCCTCGCCGATCTTTCCGCGCTGGGAAATGCCGGGCTACGGCCGCAGCACGCTGGCCAGCGACGGCGCGATGACGGACGCCCTGGCGCGGGCGGCGGCCGGCGCGGTCCAGGCCGGCATCGTCGCTTCCCATGCCTCGGCCCGTGTGCACCAGGGGCTGATCGCCAGCGGCGACCGGTTCGTGGGCTCGCGCCAGGCCAGCGACCGCCTGCGCAGCGAGCTGCAGGCCGCAGGCCACGATGTGCTGGCCGTGGAGATGGAAGGCGCGGCCGTGGCCCAGGCCTGCTTCGACTACGGCGTGCCGTTCGCGGCCATGCGCACCATCTCGGACCGCGCCGACGACAGCGCTCATGTGGACTTCTCCACGTTCGTGCGCACCGTGGCCAGCCGCTACGCCCAGCAGGTGGTGTCGGACTTTCTGCGCCAGCTGGCATAGCGTCCTGCGCTTGCCTCAGCTTTTTGATAGCGGCTGGCGCCTGTCCCGGCTGAATCCTGGTTGGTTTCCTGCATGAAGCCAGGAGCTGGTGCGCGCCATCCGCTATCAAACCAGGACTCCGCCATGCCCTGCCGGGGCTGCCGCCGGTTCCTTGGGCGAACCCTGTTTTCCCCACCGCGCTTGCCGCGGTTTTTTTGCGCCTGCGGGGCGCGTTATTTTTTGTATCTCTTACGGGTTTTCCCGTGGTGTTGCCCGATTTGATCGTCACTAAACTGCCATCTGTTTCAAGAAAAAAGTGTCATTTCATATTTGAAACAAAACAGGGCAGAATGAGCATGAACACCACGCAACCCACCGGATCGCTCGCAGGGCGCCGGATTCTCGTCACCGGCGCCGCGCGCGGCCTGGGTTTTGCCTTTGCGCAGACGCTGTGCACGCAGGGAGCGCAGGTCGTGCTGGCCGATCTGCGCGAGGAGCTGCTGGCCCGGTCCGTGGAGCAGCTGCGCAGCCAGGGCCTGCAGGCCCATGGCGTGGCCTTCGACGCCAGCAACCCCGCTTCCATCGACCAGTGCGCGCAGCAGGCCGTCAAGCTGCTGGGCGGCCTGGACGGCCTGGTCAACAACGCCGCCGTCACCGACTCGGGCGGCAAGGGCATGGACGACATCGCCCTCGAGAAGTGGGACCAGGTGATGAACGTCAACGTGCGCGGCGTCTGGCTGATGACGCGCGCCTGCCGCGCCGCGCTGCGTGACAGCGGCCGCGGCGCCGTCGTCAACCTGGCTTCCGACACCGCGCTGTGGGGCGCGCCCAACCTCATGGCCTACGTGGCCAGCAAGGGCGCCGTCATGGCCATGACCCATGCCATGGCCCGCGAAATGGGTGGCGACAACGTCACCGTCAATGCCGTGGCGCCCGGCCTGGTGCTGGTCGAGGCCACCGAGTACGTGCCCGAGCACCGCCACCGCCTCTACATCGACCAGCGCGCGCTGCAGCGCGAGCAGCGCCCCGAGGATGTCTCGGGCGCCGTGGCCTATCTGCTGTCGGACGGTGCCCGCTTCGTGACGGGCCAGGTACTGCCCGTCAACGGCGGCTTCGTCATGAACTGAGCGCAGGCCCGCCATGAGCGACAACGACAACGCGACCGCCGACGGCGGCTCCGACAAGTACATGGTGCCCGCGCTGGAGCGCGGCCTGCGCCTGCTGCAGGAGTTCGGCCGCGACAACGCCACGCTGGGCGCGCCCGAGCTGGCGCGCCGCCTGCAGCTGCCGCGCGCCACGGTGTTCCGCATGCTCAACACGCTGGAAGCCATGGGCTTTCTGCAGCGCGCCGAAGGCGGCAACGACTACCGGCTGGGCCTGTCCGTGCTGCGCCTGGGCTTCGAGTTCCTGTCCTCCATGGACCTGACCGAGCTGGGCCAGCCCGTGATCGCGCGGCTGTGCGACGAGATCCGCGTCCCCTGCAACATCGTGGTGCGCGACGGCCGCTCCATCGTCTACGTGGCCAAGGTCACCCCACCGACGCCGCTGACCAGCTCGGTGCGCGTGGGCACGCGGTTGCCCGCCCATGCCACGCTGCTGGGCCGCATTCTGCTGGCCGACCTGTCGCTGCCCGAGCTGCGCGCGCTCTATCCGGAGGAGCACCTGGAAGGCCATTCGCCCAAGACGCCCAGGACGGTGCTGGAGCTGTTCGACCTGGTCCAGGCCGACCGCGAGCGCGGCCATGTCGCGGGCGCGGGCTTCTACGAAAGCTCGATCTCCACCATCGCGGCGCCCGTGCGCGACCACAGCGGCCGCGTCGTCGCGGCCCTGGGCGTGACCCTGGCCTCGGCCCAGATCGATCCCGAGCGCCAGGCGCAGCTGGTGCCGCGCGTATGCGCCGCGGCCGACGAGCTGTCGGAGCTGCTCAACTACCGGCCGCAGACCAGCGCGCAGATTCTGTCCATCACTTCACGGCGCGCAGGAGGCGGCCATGCATGATTACCAACTCGACGCCACGGCCGTCGTCACCGGCGGCTCCTCGGGCATAGGCCTGGCCACAGTGGAACTGCTGCTGGCCCGGGGCGCCCGCGTGGCCCTGTGCGGCCGCAACCCCGAGCGCCTGGAGCAGGCCGTGCAGCATCTGCTGCACATCCATCCCACGGCGCGCGAGCGGCTGTTCGCCAAGGCCTGCGACGTGCTCGACGCTGCCCAGGTACGGCAATTCGCCCAGGACTGCGAGGCGGCCCTGGGCCCGGCCTCCATCCTCGTCAACAACGCAGGCCAGGGCCGTGTCTCGACCTTCGAGAGTACCACCGACGAAGCCTGGACCGAGGAGCTGCACCTGAAGTTCTTCTCGGTGCTGCATCCCACGCGTGCCTTTCTGCCGCAGCTCGAGCGCGGCGAGGGCTCGGCCATCGTCTGCGTGAATTCGCTGCTGGCCTCCCAGCCCGAGCCGCACATGGTCGCCACCTCGGCCGCGCGCGCCGGCCTCAAGAACCTGGTGCGCTCCATGGCCACCGAATTCGCGCCCAGGGGCATACGTGTCAACGGCATCCTGGTCGGCCTCATCGAGTCCGGCCAGTGGCGCCGCCGCTTCGAGGCCCGCGAGGACCGGAGCCAGACCTGGGAGCAGTGGAGCGCCGACCTCGCCCGCAAGAAATCCATTCCGCTGGGCCGCCTGGGCTCGCCCGCGGAAGCCGCCCGCGCCATTTTCTATCTCGCCACGCCGCTGTCGTCGTACACGACCGGCAGCCACATCGACGTTTCCGGAGGCCTTTCCCGCCATGCCTAACACCCCCCAAATCACCGTTGGCGCCGTCATCGCCGAATTCCTCGAGCATTGCGGCGTGAAGGCCGCATTCGGCGTGATCTCCATCCACAACATGCCCATCCTCGACGCGCTGCATGCGCGCGGCAAGGTGCGCTTCGTGATGGCGCGCGGAGAAGCCGGCGCCGGCAACATGGCCGATGCCTGCGCCCGCTCCACCTCCAGCCTGGGCGTGTGCATCACCAGCACCGGCCCGGCCGCGGGCAACATCGCCGGCAGCCTGGTGGAAGCCTATACGGCCGGCACGCCGCTGCTGCACATCACGGGCCAGATCGAGACCCAGTACATCGACCAGAAGCTGTCGTACATCCACGAGGCGCCGGACCAGCTGACCATGCTGGGCGCCGTCTCCAAGGCGGCCTTCCGCGTGCGCAGCGCCGAGACCTGCCTGTCCACGCTCAAGGCCGCGGTGCAGGCCGCGATGACCGCGCCCACCGGCCCGGTGAGCGTGGAAATTCCGATCGACATCCAGCAGGCCCTGATCGACATGCCCGCCGACCTGTCGCCCCTGCCCGTGACGGCGGCGGCGCCCAGCCCGGCTGCGCTGGACGCGCTGGCCGACACGCTGGCCAAGGCCAGGCGCCCGCTGCTGTGGCTGGGCGGCGGCGCACGCCATGCGGGCCCCCAGGTGGAGCGCCTCAAGAAGCTGGGCTTCGGCATCGTCACCACCGTGCAGGGCCGCGGCATCGTGCCCGAGGACGATCCGGCCTCGCTGGGCGCCTACAACATCCAGAAGCCCGTCGAGGCCTTCTACCAGCGCTGCGACGCCATGCTGGCCGTGGGCACGCGCCTGCGCAGCAACGAGACGCTGAAGTACGAACTCAAGCTGCCGCGCCCGCTGCTGCGCATCGACGTGGACGCCGCCCAGCAGGGCCGCTGCTACATCGATGACGGCTTTGTCTGCGGCGACTCGGCCCTGGCCCTGGCGGGCCTGGCCGACCGCCTGGAGGCGCGCGGCTACCAGGCCGACCCCGAACTGCTGGCCGACCTGCGCCAGACGCACAAGGAAGTGGTGGCCACGCTGCACGACGGCCTCGGTCCCTACAGCGCCCTGGTGCAGCAGCTGCAGCAGGTGGCGGGCCGCCAGTTCAACTGGGTGCGCGACGTGACCGTTTCCAACAGCACCTGGGGCAATCGCGAGCTGCGTTTCTTCGAGCCCAACGCCGGCGTGCATGCCACGGGCGGCGGCATCGGCATGGGCATGCCCATGGCCATCGGCGCGGCCATCGGCGCGGCCGAGACCGGCTCGGGCCGCAAGACCCTGGGCCTGGCCGGCGACGGCGGCTTCATCCTGAACCTGGGCGAACTCGCCACGCTGGTGCAGGAAAAGTGCAACACCCTGATCGTGCTGATGAACGACCAGCGCTATGGCGTGATCCAGAACATCCAGGACGCCTCCTACGGCGGCCGCCGCTGCTATGTGGAGCTGCATACGCCCGACTATGCGCAGCTGTGCGCCTCGATCCAGCTGCCCCATGCCCGCGTGGGGAACCTGCAGGAGCTGCCCGCCGTGCTGCAGTCTGCCTGGAACCAGGTAGGCCCCTTCCTGCTGGAGATCGACATGCGCGCCATCGGCAGCTTCAAGACCGCGTTCTCGGGCCCGCCGGTGAACAAGCTCGACCAGATCCCGGCCACCACCAAGGCGCAGTGAGGAGTTTCACCATGGCCAACCTTGAACTGCTCCCCATCAACATCGCCGGCGAATGGCGCCTGGGCGGCGGCGACGAGTCCGCCACGCTCTACCCCGCGACCGGCGAAGTCGTGGGCCGCCTGCGCGCCCCCAGCCTGGCCGACGTGGAGGAGGCCATCCAGAAGGCCGACCAGGCCTTCCGCACCAGCGGCTGGGCGCAGAAGAAGCCCCACGAGCGCGCCGCCGTGCTGCACCGCGTGGCCCAGCTGATCCGCGAGCGCGCCGAGCCGCTGGCCCAGCTGCAGCGCCTGGACAACGGCAAGCCCATCAACGAGACGCGCGCCCTGGTGGCCAGCGCCGCAGGCACCTTCCAGTACTTCGCGGCCGCCTGCGAGACCATGGAGGAGACGCTCACGCCGCCCCGCGGCGACTTCATGACCATGAGCGTCTACGAGCCCATGGGCGTGGTCGCGGCCATCACGCCGTGGAACTCGCCCATCGCCAGCGAGGCGCAGAAGCTCGCCCCGGCGCTGGCCGCTGGCAACGCCGTGGTTGTCAAGCCCGCCGAAGCCACGCCGCTGCTGGCGCTGGAGCTGGCGAAGATCTGCGAGGAAGCGGGGGTTCCGAAGGGCACGGTCAGCGTGCTGCCCGGCCGCGGCTCGGTGATCGGCGACGCCATCACCAAGCACCCGCTGGTCAAGCGCGTGTCCTTCACCGGCGGCACCTCCACCGGCAAGCACATCGCCCGCATCGCGGCCGACAAGATGATGCCCGTCTCGCTGGAGCTGGGCGGCAAGTCGGCCACCATGGTGCTGGAGGACGCCGACCTCGACCACGCCGTCAACGGCGTGCTCTACGGCATCTTCAGCTCCTCGGGCGAATCCTGCATCGCCGGCTCGCGCCTGTTCGTGGCCAAGAAGCTCTATGGCGACTTCATGGAGCGCCTGACGGCCAAGGCCGCGCAGCTGCGCGTGGGCGACCCGGCCGACGAGCGCACCCAGATGGGCCCGCTGATCACCGCCAAGCACCGCGAAACCATCGAGAGCTATGTGCAGCTGGGCCTGTCCGAAGGCGGCCGGCTGCGCACCGGCGGCCACCGCCCCGAGGGCGCGCAGTACGAGCGCGGCTACTACTACCGCCCGACCATCCTCGAAGGCGTGACCAACAGCGACCAGATCTGCCAGCAGGAGATCTTCGGCCCCGTGCTCGTGGCCATGCCCTTCGACGACGAGGAATCGCTGCTCGAGCAGGCCAACGACAGCGTCTACGCGCTGGCCGCCGGCATCTGGACGCGCGACTACAAGGCCGCCTGGCGCATCGGCCGCGCGGTGCAGGCCGGCACCGTGTGGATCAACACCTACAAGCAGTTCTCGATCTCCACGCCGTTCGGCGGCTGGCGCGACAGCGGCCTGGGCCGCGAAAAGGGCCGCATGGGCATCCAGCAGTACATGGAGCAGAAGAGCCTGTACTGGGGTCTGAACGCCAATCCCCTGGCCTGGGCAAATTAAGGAATCATCATGAGCGTACTGGGCATTGACGAAATCAGCTACGGCGCCGACGACCTGGCGGCCTGCCGCCGGTTCTTCCTCGACTGGGGCCTGAAACTGGTGGAGGAGCAGGCCGACCGCCTGGTGTTCGAAACCTTGAACGGCTGCCGCGTGATCGTGGCCGCCACCGGCCACCCCGGCCTGCCGCCCGCCATCGAGGCCGGCCCCACGCTGCGCGAAGTGGTCTGGGGGGTGGAGAGCGAAGCCGACCTCGCGCTCTACGAAGGCCGCATTGCACAGCTGCCGGGCTTCGTGAAGCAGGGCGGCCCGAACGGAGGGCGCATCGGCTGCACCGACCCCAACGGCCTGGCCGTGCGCCTGCAGGTCACGCAAAAGCGCGACGTCGAGGTGCCCAGCGCCGAGTACAACACCTGGAGCCGCAAGGGCCGCATCAACCAGGCCAGCCCGGCCTACGAGCGCGCCCAGCCCATCGAGGTCGGCCACGTGGTCTTCTTCGTCAAGGACGTGCAGGCCTGCGAGCGCTTCTATGTGGACAACTTCGGCTTCGCGGCCTCGGACCGCTACCCCGAGCGCGGCGCCTTCCTGCGCACCGCGCCCGATGGCGGCCACCACGACATCTTCCTGCTGCAGCGCCCCGACAAGCATGCCGGCCTGAACCACGTGGCCTTCACCGTGCGCGACATCCACGAGGTCTTCGGCGGCGGCATGCACATCTCGCGCTGCGGCTGGGACACCCAGCTCGGCCCGGGCCGCCACCCCGTGTCGTCGGCCTACTTCTGGTACTTCAAGAACCCGGCCGGCGCGCTGGTCGAGTACTACGCCGACGAGGACCAGCTCACGGCCGACTGGCAGCCCCGCGAGTTCGAGCCCGGCCCGACGGTGTTCGCCGAATGGGCGATCGACGGCGGCCTGGACGGCAACACCCGCCGCCAGAAGGGCGCGGGCGCCGCCGACGGCAAGTTCCTGACCGATAAAAAGCATTAAGAGGCATTGACGGCACCGGCCGGTATCCCACCCTCCACGATTCCACAACCCACGGGCTATTCCATGAAAAACATTCGTCGCCAGGTAGTTATCGCTGCTGCATTGCTGGCTGCAGCCCAGATGTCCGGTTCCGCGCTGGCGCAAGCCTATCCGGCCAAGCCCATCACCCTCGTCGTGGCCTATCCGGCGGGCGGCGATACCGACGCCATGGCGCGCCTGTATGCCGACAAGCTGTCCCAGCGCCTGGGCCAGCCCGTGGTGGTGGACAACCGGCCCGGCGCCAGCGGCACCATCGGCACCGTGCATGTGGCCAAGGCCGCGCCCGATGGCTACACGCTGCTGCTGGCGCCCAACACCTTTGCGATCGCGCAGTTCGTGCTCAAGACCGCCTCGGGCTCGAGCTACGACGTACTCAACGGCTTCACGCCCATCGTGCAGACCAGCGTGCAGCCCATGTTCGTGGCCACCAGCCAGGGCTCGGGCATCAAGGACATCAAGACCCTGGTGAGCCAGGGCAAGAGCGGCAACCTGACCTATGCCAGCCCCGGCAGCGGCTCGCCCATGCACATCCTGGGCGAGATGTTCAACAAGGCCGCCGGCACCAAGCTGGGCCACATCCCCTACAAAGGCGTGGCGCCGGCCGTCAACGACCTGATCGGCGGCCACGTGCCCACGACCTTCATGACCTGGGGTCCCATCGCGCCTTATTCGGGTACCAAGGTCAACGTGCTGGCCGTGGCCGATGCCCAGCGCAGCACGCTGGCGCCCAACGTGCCCACGCTGGGCGAGCTGGGCATCAAGGACGTGGAAGTGTCGGCCTGGCAGGGCCTGTTCGGCCCCAAGGGCATGTCGCCCGAGACCGTCAAGCTGCTGAACACCCACCTCAACGAAATCCTCAAGATGCCGGACGTGGTCTCCAAGATGGCCACCTTCGGCGCCCTGCCTGCGGGCGGCGAGCCGGCGCGCCTGGCCAGGACCAACGCCGCCGATTACAACCGCTTCGGCAAGCTGATCAAGGACCTCGGCATCCAGGCTGATTGATATGACCCCCTGAGTCGCTTCGCGCCTGGGACGACACCTTCGGTGCGGGGCGGCCCTTTCTCGGTGTCCCTGAGCTTGGACTGCGCCAGTTCCATGCGCAGCGCGCCCCGGACAACGAAATCGAACCACGATTCAAGACAGTTTTCGAAGGAGAGAACCATGGCTGTAGATCGATATCTCGAACCCCACCAGGCCCGCCAGCGTCCCGGCACGCTGTTCGAAGACCTGCTGGGCGATGCCATCGAGCGCGCCTTTGGCGAAGGCGTGCAGACGCTGCCCGAGCTGGTGGCCTACATCAACCGCAGCGGCCCCGCCGGCGAGAACGGCGAGGCCTGGACCGAACAGAGCTTCCAGGCGCTGATGGCGCGCCTGGGACAGTGAACCCGCGAGCGAGACAGGAGCGCCCCATGAACGTACAAACCATCACCATCGATCCGGTGGACCGTCTGCTCAACCAGGGCCTGAAGAACCTCTGGTACGCCGTCTGCCCTTCCAGCTTCGTCAAGACCGAACCCATCTCGCTGCGCCGCTTCGGCCGCAAGATCGCGCTGTGGCGCGATGCCGCCGGGCAGGTCCATGCGCTGGAAGACCACTGCCCGCACCGCGGCGCGCCGCTGTCCCAGGGCGTGAACCTGGGCGACCGCCTGGCCTGCCCCTACCACGGCGTGGAAGTGCGCTGCGACGGCACCGTGACCAAGGTGCCCGGCAGCCCCGGCTGCAAGCTCGAGGGCTCGCGCGCCGCGCTGGACTTCCATGTGCGCGAGGCGCATGGCGCCATCTTCCTCTACAACAGCGACAAGCATGTGGACGAGGCGCCCGAGTTCACCCTGCCCGAGGAGCTGACCTCGCCCGCGTACTCGAACTTCCTGTGCTATGCCGAGTGGCGCAGCGACTACCGCTACGCGCTGGACAACGTCATGGACCCCATGCACGGCACCTTCCTGCACAAGCAGTCGCACTCCATGGCCGAGGGCGACAGCAAGGCCACTTTTCAGGTACGTGATACCGAGCACGGCTTTGTGTTCGAGAAGGTCGGCCAGCGTGGCGTGAACTTCGACTGGACCGAATACGGAGAAACCGGCGTGCAGTGGATGCGCCTGGAAATTCCGTACCCCAAGACTGGTGGCCCTGGCGGCAACTTCGCCATCGTCGCCTGCGTCACGCCCATCAGCGCCGAGCTGTGCTCCGTGTTCTTCTGGCGCTGCCGCAAGGTGGACGGCTGGATGCGCGACACCTGGCGCTTCCTGTACCGCAACCGCCTCGAGGCGCGCCACTGGGCCGTGCTGGAGCAGGACCGCATCATGATGGAGCAGATGGAGCACGACGCCAACGAGCGCGAGAACCTCTACCAGCACGATATCGGCCTGGTGCGCCTGCGCCGCCACCTGCGCCGCCTGGCCCAGGAACAGATCGACGAAGGCATCGCATCATGAGCAACACCTTGCAGGCCTTCGTGCACACGCTGCGCTACGAGGCCCAGGACACCATCAGCGTGGAGCTGCGCCCGCTGGACGGCGGCGAGTTCCCTGCCTTCACGGCCGGCTCGCACATTGACTTGCACCTGCCCAACGGGCTGGTGCGCAGCTATTCGCTGTCCAACGACAGCAGCGAGCGCCACCGCTACGTGGTCGGCGTGCTGCGCGACCGCGCCAGCCGCGGCGGCTCGCGCTGCGTGCACGAATCGCTGCGCGTGGGCATGCCCATCACCATCTCCGAGCCGCGCAACCATTTCGCGCTCGACGAGAGCGCCACGCACTCGGTGCTGGTGGCCGGCGGCATCGGCATCACGCCCATGCTGTGCATGGCGCGCCGCCTCAAGGCCCTGGGGCAGTCGTTCGAGATGCTGTACTTTGCGCGCGAACGCAAGAGCGCGGCCTTCCTGGCCGAGCTGCAGGCCCTGGGCATGCCGCTGCATCTGCATTTCGATGCCGAGGCCGGCGGCCCGCCCGATCTGCGCGGCCTGCTGGCCCAGCGTGCGCCCCAGGCCGGCCTGCACCACTACGCCTGCGGCCCCACGCCCATGCTCGACGCCTTCGAGAAGTTCTGTGCCGAGCTGGGCCATGCCAACGCCCACATCGAGCGCTTCACGCCGGTGGAGGTCAAGGCCGCTTCCGACGCGCGCACCAACTACACGGTGGAGCTGAAAAAAAGCGGCCGCTTCATCGAGATCACGCCCGACAAGTCGCTGCTGGACACGCTGCTGGAAGCCGGCATAGCCGTGGACCACAGCTGCTGCGAAGGCGTCTGCGGCTCCTGCGAGACGCGCGTGCTCGAAGGCATACCGGACCACCGCGACTCGGTGCTCAGCCCCAAGGAGAAGGCCAGCAACAAGGTCATGATGGTCTGCGTCTCGGGCTGCAAGAGCGACAAGCTGGTTCTCGACATCTGATTCCACACCAAAACCACACAGAGGAGACATCCCCATGAAATCATTGCTTATACCCGTGCTCGGCGCGGCGGTTGCGGGCCTCGGCGGCACTGCCTTCGCGCAGTCCAAGGTCGAACTGTTCGGCGTCGTCGACGTGGGCGTGGCCCACCTGGGCGGTTCGGGCGCGTCCAAGACCGGCCTGTCCACAGGCGGCGCCAACATCAGCCGCCTGGGCTTTCGCGGCACCGAGGACCTGGGCGGCGGCCTGAAGGCGGGCTTCTGGCTCGAGGCCGGCCTGGACGTGGACAGTGGCAACGGCAAGGCTGCCGGCGGCAGCCTGAGCTTCAACCGCCGCTCCACCGTGAGCCTGATGGACAGCTGGGGCGAGATCCGCCTGGGGCGCGACGACTCGGCCACCTTTCTGAACACGCTGATCTTCGACCCCTTCCTGACCAACGGCGTCGGCGGCACGGGCGCGTTCACCATGCTGGGCGTTCCGGGCGTGCCCTCGACCGGCGGCGCACCCATCCAGATCAGCAATGCGGTGAGCTACTTCCTGCCCCAGAACCTGGGCGGCTTCTACGGCCAGGCGCAGGTGGCATTCGGCGAGCAGTCCAGCAACGCGCCCAACAAGCGCGAGGGCGACTACCGCGGCCTGCGCCTGGGCTACCGCCAGGGCGCGTTCAACGGCGCGCTGGCCACGGGCCGGCTCTATGGCAATACCAGCGACACCAACCTGACCGCGAGCAACCTGGGCCTGTCCTATGACTTCGGCGTGGCCAAGCCCATGCTGCTGTGGGCCACGGAAAAGCGCGGCGGCACCAAGATCACGGCCGTGCAGCTGGGCGTGACCGCGCCCGTGGGCAATGGCGAGGCGCGCGCCTCCTTCGGCCACTACAACACGTCGGGCAGCAATGCCGACTGGAACAAGATCAGCGTGGGCTATGGCTACAACTTCTCCAAGCGCACCCAGGTCTACGGCACCTACGCCTTCCTGAAGAACAAGGGCTCGGCGGCCCGGTCCATCGGCGTGCAGGGGCTGAGCGCTCCGGGCACCACGCCGGGTGGCAACTCCAACGGCCTGGAGTTCGGCATCCGCCACTTCTTCTGATCCTGCCCCATCGGTCCGGCAGCCGCCGGACCGGGGTTTCGGCGGCCCACCGGCCGCCGCACCGCGCGCCCCCCCGGACGTGCGCCCTGGCGGGGCCGGCGGGTGCCGGTCCCGGCTTTTCCCTTTGACAATGCTAGCCGGACCCACATCATGAAAGACTCACGCTCGTTGCGCTGGTGGGGCGTGGTCACGCTGTTCGTGATCGTCGCCATCTCCTACGTGGATCGGATCAACATCTCGGTCCTGATCACCGACCGCGACTTTCTGTCGCACATCGGCCTGACGCCCGACGATCGCACGCGCCAGGGCCTGCTGGCCACGGCCTTCATGGTGGGCTACGGCGTCTCGTCCTTCGTGCTCACGCCATTCTGCGCGGCGCTGTTCGGCGTGCGCCGCAGCCTGTTCGGCGGGCTGCTGCTGTGGGGCGTGGTGACCTTTCTCTCGCCGGCCATGAGCAGCTACGGGTTGCTGCTGGCCTCGCGCATCCTGCTGGGCGTGTCCGAAGGGCCGCTGTTTTCGCTGGCCGGCAGCTACATCAAGGCGCATTTCGAGAGCCGCGAGAACGGCAAGCCCAATTCGCTGGTCAATATGGGCACGGGTCTGGGTCTGGCCGTAGGCTATCCCTTTGTCGGCTATCTGGTCGTGGGCCACAACTGGGATACCTCCTTCCATGTGCTGGGCCTGATCAATGTGCTGCTAGGCCTGCCGCTGGTCTGGGCCTTCATCCGCATGCCCAAGGTGGAGACCGGCATGCCAAAGCCCCGCTCGCTGGGCGAAGCCATGGGCCAGGTCGGCAGGATCGTGCGCGGCGCCATGCACACGCGCTATCTGTGGCTGATCACCATTCTCACGGCGGCCTTTCTGTCCTATCTCTGGGGTAGCAGCAACTGGCTGCCCGCCTACCTCAAGGAGTCGCGCGGCTTCTCGATGCGAGAGATGGGCTGGCTGGCTTCGCTGCCGCAGTACGCGAGCGTGGCGGCGGTGTTCGTGGGCGGCATGATCATCGACCGCATCGCGCGCCGCCAGGTGCCGCTGATCTTCGTCTTCGGCAGCATCGGCGTGGCCGCTGCCGTGTGGCTGGCCATCCACATGGAGGACCGCTATGCCGCGGCCTACTGCCTGATTGCGGCCAACTTCTGCTGGGGCCTGATGAGCCCGGCCATCCCGAGCACCGTGCAGCACTGCGCACGGCCCGAGCACGTGGCCAGCGCCTATGGCGTGGTCAACGGCGCGGGCAGCCTGGTGGCGGGCTTCATGCCGGCCGTCATGGGCGCGGTGATCGGCGCGCTGTCGCGCCATGGGGGCGTGAGCGCGGGCTTTTTCGCCGGCTTCGCGGCGCTGATCGGCACGCAGGTGATCGTGATGCTGTGCGGCATCGTGTTGTGGGTGCGCGAGCGCGGCCAGGCCGCTGCGGCCTGAATCTGCTCCTCAAAAGAGAGCGGGTGGCGCCTTATCTCTGTGCATCTCCTGCATGTTCTGCCATGCACAAGGCATGGGAGAGGCGCGAAAAGCTTCTTTTTTGATAGCAAGCCGCCCGGCCGCGCGAGCCTCCCTCAACGCCGGTTCCTGTGGTCGCTGGGGCCATTGCGGTCGGACAGCACCTCGGTCGGCGGCTTGATCTCGCCGCTGTCGCCGCCTTCGGCCTGCCAGGTGCCCCCGCTGCGCCCGGTATGGCCGCGCGGATGGCCCATATCCGTGCCGTCGTCGAAATCGAGCGGCCCGTCCTGCGGCAGGGCGTCGAAGCGGTGGGCGGTCATGTCCTCGATGGAATCGGACACATCCTCCTCGGCGCTCAAATGCTCGTTGATATCGTCGCCCTCGGGCAGGTCGGCCGTGGGATCATCGCTGCGGTCGATACGCGGCTCCCTGGGATCGGGCTTGGGTGTGCTGTTCGGTATGCGCATGGCGTTCTCCGGTTGCGGCATGGCCCCAGGGCCATGCATTGCATGGCATTAGCCTGAACGCGCATGAATCCCCGGGGAGTGGGCGCAGTGCGTGCCTGCCGGTAGGAGCAGGCCGATGCGCCGTACCGGCCTCCTACTTGAGCCAGCCGCGCTTCCTGAAGTACAGCATGGGGCCCACGGCGCTGGCGATCATCAGCAGCACCACATAGCCGTAGCCGAATTCCCATTCCAGCTCGGGCATGAACTTGAAGTTCATGCCGTAGACGCTGGCGATCAGCGTGGGCGGCAGCAGCGCCACGCTGGCCACCGAGAAGATCTTGATGATCTTGTTCTGGTTGATGTTGATGAAGCCGACCGTGGCGTCCATCAGGAAGTTGATCTTGTCGAACAGGAAGGCCGTGTGGCTGTCCAGCGACTCGATGTCGCGCAGGATCTGGCGCGCTTCCTCGAACTGCTCGGCGTTGAGCATCTTGGAGCGCATCATGAAGCTCACGGCGCGGCGCGTGTCCATGACGTTGCGGCGGATGCGGCCGTTCAGGTCTTCCTGGCGCGCGATGGCGCCCAGCACGTCGCGCGCCACGTCGTCGGTCACGTCGCCCGACAGCACCATCTTGCTGGCCTTCTCGAGGTCGTCGTAGATGCGCTCCAGCGTGTCGGCCGAGTATTCGGCATCGGCGTCGAAGAGCTTGAGCAGCACGTCCTTGGCCTCGTCGATGAGGCCTGGCGCGCGGCGCGCGCGCATGCGCAGCAGCCGGAACACGGGCACGTCCTCGTCGTGGATGGAGAACAGCACGCCGCAGCTGCGCAGGTTCTGGTTGTGCTCGTTGAGGATGAAGGCCACGCGCACCGAGCGCGAGTCCTCGACATCGTCGATCAGAAAGTCGCTGCGGATGTGCAACTCGCCGTTGTCTTCCTCGTAGAAGCGGGCCGACTCCTCGATGTCGTCGTCCATGGCGTCCTCGGGAATCGACAGCTCGTAGTGCTGCTTGATCCAGCGCTTTTCCTCGGGCGTGGGCGATTCCAGGTCCACCCAGATGGGACGAAAGCGCGACAGGTCTTCAAGGGACTCGATTTCTTCCTGGACAAGGCGGCCGTTGGCCAGCGTAAAGATGTTGAGCATCAGCTCACTCCCGGTGTGTTCTCAAGGCTTTTGGCGGTGATGGGGTGCGCTTTCAACCCCGCTAGTCCTGTCGGCCGGGAGTTGAAAGCTACCAACTGGGGTAGGGTTCCACGGTTTTCTTTCGCTGAATATGCGTCCCGGGCCAAGGGCTGGGGACGAGTGACGGTTGGCTGTCTGAAAGCTGGCAATTATGCAACGTTGCACTGCATCAAACGGCCAGCGGCACCGATGGGGTAGTGCAGGCCGGGGAATTGTTCCGTTCCGAGCGTGCCAGGCGTCACACGGCCTGGGTGAACGCCAGGGCGTGGCACAGATCGGCCCAGGCGCCGGCCTTGGCCTGGGGTGCGCGCAGCAGGTAGTTCGGGTCGTAGGTCACCACCGTGGGCACGCCGGCAATGCGGTGCGGCTCGGCGCGCAGGCGGCCCAGGGCCTCGTGCCGGCCCAGCACGGCGCGCGCGCTGGCCAGGCCCAGCACCAGCACGCAGTCGGGCCGCAGTTCGTGCAGCAATGCCTCGAGCGCGGGCTGCAGGGGCTCGGCCGGCTGGGCGGCATCGGCCGGGGCGCGGTGCAGTGCGGCACTGAAGACACGCGGATGCTTTTGCAGCTGCAGCGCGCGCAGCATGTTGTCCAGCAGCCTGGCCGCATCGCCTTCGAGTGCGGTTTGGGCGCAGCCGGGGCCGGGCTTTTGCGCCGGGCTCAGCGGCAGCGGATTGGCCGGCGGCTCCAGCAGGATCAGCCAGCCACCCTGCGCCGGCATCGGCTCGCTGCCTCCGGCATCGGGATAGACCTTCTGCGGCCGGCCCAGGCGCCAGCCCACGCCGGGTTCGCCGGCCGGGCCGGCGGCGGGATGCTGCACATAGCTGCGGGGCGCGCGCGCGGCGCTGTCCTGGCGGACGGCGGAAGGGGCGGGATCCGGAGCCGGAACGGGAGCCGGTGCAGGGGCACGCTGCTGCATGGCGGGCGCGGAGGGCACCGGGGCCGCGGGTGCCTCGACGGGCGGCTCGGGAATCCCGGGCGCCCGCGCCACGGCTTCGCGCAACGGGGCGGGCGCAGCGCTGGCCACGGGCGTTTCGGGGGCTTGGGGCACGTCCGGCGCAGGCATTGGGGGGGCGGGCAGCCAGACGGTGATGCCCATGGCTTCCAGCATGGCCCGCTGGCGGGCATCCAGGTTCAGGACCATAGTTTCAGGCTCATCAGCACCGCGTGCTCACGCGGTCCTTCGGGTGTGGGGTAGTAGTTCTTGCGCTGGCCCACTTCGGCAAAGCCGTGCCGGGCATAGATTTCGCGGGCACGGGCATTGCTTTCGCGCACTTCCAGCCAGATCCACTGCGCATTTTTCTGCCGCGCCGACAGCGACAGCGCATCGAGCAGCACGCGGGCCCAGCCCTGGCGCTGGAACGCGGGGTTGACGGTGATGTTGAGCAGATGCACCTCGTCCAGCACCGTCATGGCCACGAAATAGCCGAGCAGTTCGTGGTGCTGGTTGACCAGCAGCTGCGCCTCGTAGCCGGCGGCCATGGCGTCCTGGAAGTTGCCGCGCGACCAGGGATGGGTATAGGCCTGGGCCTCGATGGGCAGCAGCGTGTCCAGCCACAGCGCGCTCAGCGGCTCGAAATGCACCAGGGCCTCGGGCTCTGCGGCACGATCGGGCAAGTCGGAGCGGGAATGGCTGGCGCTGGAATTCATGGCGTGGCGGGTGGCTGTGCGGCACGGGCGGCTTCGCGCTCGGCCGTGGTCTGCGCCACTTTATCGCGGATATAGCGCGGCAGGGCCTGATCGGCGGGCACGGCCCTGCCGGCGGCCAGCAGCGCGGGAGCCAGGCGCAGCAGGGCGGTGGCCGTGGGCATGGCCGCCACATGGCGTGCCTGCGGCGCCAGCTGCTCGCCATAGACTGCCCGGGCATTGCCTGCGACCGTGCTGCCGGCAGGCAGCTGCAGCGCGCCGGGCGCGCACAGGCCGAAGTCCTCGCCGAAATCCTCGGGGCCCTGCCAGCGGCCGTCGGACCAGGCAAAGCGCGCGTGGTAGACCTCGTGCATGCGCGCATCCAGCACGGCCACCAGCTCGGTGCAGCCGTGCAGCGCGCGGGCTTCCTCGGCCACGGCCAGCAGCGTGTCCACGGGCAGCACCGGCACCCGGGCCGCGAATGCCAGGCCCTGGGTAATGGAGCAGGCCGTGCGCAGGCCGGTGAACGAGCCCGGGCCGCGGCCGAAGACGATGGCATCCAGCTCCTTGAACTGCAGGCCGGCATCGGCCATCAGGGTGCGGATGGCGGGCAGCAGCCGGGCCGAGGACTGTGCCGCACCCGGGCCGCTGTGCTGCCAGATGGCATCGCCGCGCTGCACGGCGACGAAGAAGGTGTCGGTACTGGTGTCCAGGGCAAGAAGATTCATGGCGGAGCCGCGCAAGGGAACGGAAACACGACTGACGCAAATCAGGATCAGGCAGGCGCTTGGCTTCAAGGAAGCCGTCCTGGCGCATCCTCGCTTGCGGAAGTCCTAGGGAAAAATGCTGGCAGGTGGCGCCGCAGCAGGCTGCCTATTATCGGCCGGCTGCCGCAGCCTTGCCCGGCGGGCCGGCAATGCCCGCAGGTGCGGCGTCCGGCGTGGCGACGCCCGGCGTAGACTCGCTGCCCATGTCATTGATCTCGTCCTGGATTTCCCCTCTCGCGGCCGCGCTGCTGGCCGCCGTCGCCCTGCCGGCCGCACAGGCGCAGGCACCGTCCCCGATGGGCGCCACCGCCCAGGCCGTTGCCGATACCCGCCTGCCCGCCAGCGTGGATGCGGCCCTGGCCCGTGCCAGGATACCGCGCGACGCGGTCTCGCTGCTGGTCCTGGACGTGGACGGCAAGAGCGCGCCGCGCCTGGCCTGGCGCACGCAGGTGCCCATGAATCCGGCCTCGGTCATGAAGCTGGTCACCACCTACGCGGCCCTGGACCAGCTGGGTCCGGCCTATGTCTGGCGCACGCCCGTGTATTTCGGCGGGCCCGTGGCCGACGGCGCGCTGCGCGGCAATCTCTACATCCAGGGCCAGGGGGACCCCAAGCTGGTGCTGGAGCGCCTGTGGCTGATGCTGCGCCGCCTGCAGGGCATGGGCGTCAAGGTCATCGTGGGCGATATCGTGCTGGACCGCTCGGCCTTCCAGCTGCCTGCGCATGATGCGGCCAGCTTCGACAACGAGCCCTGGCGGCCCTACAACGCCGCGCCCGATGCGCTGCTGGTCAACTACAAGGCCGTGGGCCTGGGTTTTGCTCCCGATATAGGAGCGGGTGTCGCTCGCATCCAATACGATCCGCCGATGTCGGGCATGGAAACTCAGGCCACGGTGCCGCTGGCTGCTATGAATTCAGATTGCGGCGACTGGCGCAGCAAGCTGCAGCTGGACATGAGCGACCCGCAGCGCATCGCCTTCCAGGGCCAGTACGCGGCCCAGTGCGGAGAGAAAAGCTGGTCCGTGGCGCCTGCCCAGCCCGAGCTGTTCGCGGCCCGCGCCATCGAAGGCATGTGGCGCGAACTCGGCGGCAAGCTCACCGGCAGCGTGCACGACGGCAGGGTGCCTGCGGGCCTGCAGCCCGCGCTGCAGATCGAGTCGCCGTCGCTGGCCGAAGTGGTGCGCGACGTGAACAAGTACAGCAACAACATCATGGCCCAGCAGGTATTCCTGACGCTGGGCATGCAGCGCACCGGCGTGGCCAGCTTCGAGGCCTCGCGCCAGGTGCTGGCGCAGTGGTGGCAGGCGCGGTTCGGCAGCGACCAGCCCGCCGTGGACAACGGCGCGGGCTTGAGCCGCAATGCCTGGGTGACGGCCGGCGGCCTGGGCCGGATGCTGCAGCAGGCCTGGAATTCGCCCGTCATGCCCGAGTTCGTGGCCTCCATGCCCATCGTCGGCGTGGACGGCACGCTGCGCCGCAGCCAGAGCCGCCATGCGGGCGCGGCCCACCTCAAGACCGGCACGCTGCGCGACGCCTCGGCGCTGGCCGGTTATGTGGATGGCGCCAGCGGCCGCCGCTACGTGCTGGTGGCCATGGCCAACCACCCCAATGCCGGCGCCGCGCGCCAGGCCTGGGAGGCCCTGATCGACTGGGTCGGCGCGCAGTAGCGCGCCCGGGCTGCTTGTCTATGCCAAGCGCTCCTGAAACTGGCGCACTCTAAGCGCGGGACGGCCAGCAAGGGCCGCCCCGCAGCAAAGGCCGTCGTCCCCCTTGAGGGGGAAGCCGCGCAGCGGCTCAGGGGGTGTTTCATCCTCCGCTATCGGTAATTGCCCGGTATGGCGCCAAGGTGACTATCGCTAGGATGACGTTCTGAAAAAAAGCACGCCCGTGCTATTCATAACGTGATGGAGGTCATCATCTTGGCAAACCAATTCAAACTCCTGGCCGCCGCTTTGGCGACCGCCGGCCTGCTGGCCGCCTGCGGCGGTGGCGGCGGCGCCGACACCACTCCCAAGGCCAAGGTGACTTCGGTCAAGGTCATGGGCGACAGCCTGTCGGACAGCGGCACCTTCGGCTTCAAGTTCACGGTGCAGGGATCGGCGCCCACCGGCGCGGGCTCCACCATGATCTGGCCCGAGCGCATTGCCGACCAGTACAGCCAGAGCCTGTGCGCCCATTACCGTGCGGGCGACGAGAACCTGACCTCCTACCAGGAAGTTGCCAGCTGCACCAACTATGCGGTGGGCGGCGGCCGCGTGAATCCGCTGGGGGCACCCGCCACATCGCCGCTGTCGGTGCTGGTGCAGATCCAGGCCGCCTCCAAGGCCGGTTTCAGCGCGGATGACCTGGTGATCATCGACGGCGGCGCCAACGACGCGGCCGACGTGATCGGAGCCCTGATTGCCGCCGCCAAGGGCAATTCGCAGCCGCTGAATGCCATGGTGGCCTGGCTGGAGTCCAAGGCGCCGGGCACGTTCGCAGCCCTGATGACCCAGGCCGGCGGCGATGCCTCCAAGTTTGCCGGCCTGGCTGCAGGCGCCTATCTGCAGACCCTGGCCAAGGCCCTGGCCGGCTCCATTGCGCAGAATGTGGTCGCCAAGGGCGCCACGCGCGTGGCGGTGCTCAATGTGCCGGCCATCACCAAGACGCCGCGCTTCCAGATGGTCCTGGCCAGCATTGCCCAGGCCGCCGGTGGCGGAGACCAGGGCGCTGCCGTGGCCGCCAAGCAGGAAGCCTCGTTCGACGCGCTGGTACAGGCCTTCAATGCGCAGCTGGCCGCCAGCCTGGCCGGCCAGTCGCAGGTGGCCGTGGTCGACTTCTACACCGAGTTCAAGAACCAGATCAGCAATCCCGCCCAGTACGACTTCGACAACGTGAAGGATCCGGTGTGTCCGGTCACCGGCGTGGACGGCAGCGGCCTGCCCACCTATACCTTCCCGACCTGCACGGCCGCCGCCCTGAGCGCCACGCCCGGCAAGACCAGCCCCGACTGGTGGCAGCACCATGTGTTTGCCGACAGCTTCCACCCCACGCCCTACGGCCATCAGCAGATGAGCCAGCTGGTATCGCGCGCCCTGGCCCAGAAGGGCTGGCTGTAATCCGTTCCGCGAAAGACAAGGAGACAAACATGAAGAAGTTTTTGCGGATCGCCGCCGGGGCCGCGGCCCTGACCGCCTGCGGCCTGGCGGGTGCGCAATCGGCGGGCACCTGGTCGGCGCGCATCGGCGCCACCCATCTGTCGCCCGACGTATCGAGCGGCAATCTGTCGGCGCCGTCGTTTCCCAACACCAAGGTGGATGCCAAGAGCGATACCCAGCTGACCGGTGGCCTCACCTACATGGTGACCGACAACTTCGCGCTGGACGTGCCGCTCGGCCTGCCGTTCAAGAATGACCTGGTGGGCGACGGCGCGCTGGCCGGCGTGGGCAAGCTGGGCAGCACCAAGGTGCTCGCGGCCACGGTGTTCGCCCAGTACCGCTTCAACGCGGCCAATGCCGCCTTCCGCCCCTACGTGGGCCTGGGCGTGACCTATGCCTGGTTCTTCGACGAGAAGACCACGGCCACGCTCAACGGCCTGTCCGGCGGCACGCAGGCCAACCCGACCACGGCCAAGCTGGACAACAAGTTCGGCATCACGCCGCAGATCGGCTTTGTCTACAACCTGAACGACCGCTGGTTCATCGATGCGGCCTACTACAAGAGCTTCCTGAAGAGCACCATCCACCTGTCGACGGGCCAGAGCATCAAGGTCAAGTTCAACCCCGATGTCTTCGCCATCGGTATCGGCTACCGGTTCTGATGCCGCAAGGCCGATAAAAAAAAGTCCGGGCCTGACCCGGACTTTTTTTTAGGGGTGGCCGCTCCGGCAGCGGGCAGGCTTTCAAGCTGCCGTGTTCCACGGCCCGAGGTACCGGTCAGGGGGGGGCGTCCGGCGGTGAAGGCGTCTGCTCTCCACGGAAGATACCGCGCGGCGGCCCAGGGGATTACTTTGCCGTCGGCATCGCGAATTCCGCGCCCTTGGGCGTGCTCTCGGGCCAGCGCTGCATGATGCTCTTCTGGCGTGTGTAGAAGCGCACGCCTTCCTCGCCGTAGGCGTGCATGTCGCCGAACAGGCTGCGCTTCCAGCCGCCGAAGCCCTGCCAGGCCATGGGCACGGGAATCGGCACGTTGATGCCCACCATGCCGACCTGAATGCGGCGGCCGAACTCGCGGGCCACGTGGCCGTCGCGCGTGAAGCAGGCCACGCCGTTGCCGAACTCGTGGCGGTTGACCAGCTCGACGGCCTCGGCGAAGTCCTTGGCGCGCACGATGGCCAGCACCGGGCCGAAGATCTCTTCCTTGTAGATGCGCATCTCGGGCGTCACATGGTCGAACAGCGTGCCGCCCAGCCAGAAGCCGTCCGAGGTGTCGGTGCCCGTGCCGGCGCCCGCCGCGCGGGCGTCAAAGCCCCGGCCGTCCACCAGCAGCTGCGCGCCCTCCTGCACGCCCAGCGCGATGTAGCTGCAGATGCGCTCATGCGCGGCGCGCGTCACGATGGGGCCCATCTCGGCGGCCAGGTCCTCGCCGTCCAGCACCTTGAGCGTCCGGGCGCGCTCGACGAGGCGCGGCACCAACTGGTCGGCCGCATCGCCCACCAGCACGGCCACGCTGATGGCCATGCAGCGTTCGCCGGCCGAGCCGTAGCCCGCGCCGATCAGCGCGTCCACGGCCTGCTCCATGTCGGCGTCGGGCATGACCACCATGTGGTTCTTGGCACCGCCCAGGGCCTGCACGCGCTTGCCGTGGCGCGCACCAGCCTCGTAGATGTGGTTGGCGATGGGCGTGGAGCCCACGAAGCTCACGGCCTGCACGGCGGGGTGTTCGAGCAGCGCGTCCACGGCCTCCTTGTCGCCCTGGACCACGTTGAACACGCCGTCGGGCAGGCCGGCCTGCCGGAGCAGATCGGCAATCATCAGCGAGGGCGTAGGGTCGATGGGGCTGGGCTTGAGCACGAAGGTATTGCCCGCGGCAATGGCCACGGGGAACATCCAGCAAGGCACCATGACGGGGAAGTTGAACGGCGTGATGCCGGCCACCACGCCCAGGGGCTGGCGCAGCGTCCAGTTGTCGATACCGGTGGAGACCTGGTCCGTGAAGTCGCCCTTGAGCAGCTGCGGAATGCCGCAGGCGAACTCCACGATCTCGATGCCGCGCGTGACCTCGCCCTGGGCATCGGTAAAGACCTTGCCGTGCTCGGCCGTGATGGCGTGGGCCAGCGCATCCTTGTGCTGGTTGAGCAGCTCCAGGAAGTGGAACAGTACGCGGGCGCGGCGAATGGGCGGCGTGTCGGCCCACTTGGGAAAGGCGGCCTGGGCCGCAGCCACGGCGGCGTCCACATCGGTACGCGCGGCCAGGGCCACGCGGCCCGTGACGCGGCCCGTGGCCGGATTGGTCACGTCTTGCGTGTGGCCGCCGGCGCCTTCGGTGCGCTGGCCGTTGATGAAGTGGACGATGGGAGTCGGTGCGGATTGGGGTGTGTTGGTGCTCATGAAGGCCAGTCTAGAAAGCCTGGGCGGGCTTGCCTAGATAGGCTGGCTTGAATTGATTGTTCATTGTGGTGAACAATCCATGTATGGAAAGCAAAAATATGAACGCGCAGCTGGGCGGACCGGGGCCGGTGGCGGGGACGGGCATCGGCATGGGCGCCGAGGCGCTGTGGAGCCATCTGCACTGGCTGGTGGTGTTGTCGCAGCAAGGCAGCTTCACGGCGGCGGCGGCGCGGCTGGGTGTGAGCAAGGCGGCGATGAGCCAGCGCATTGCCGAGCTGGAGCGCGCCGCCGGCGTGGCCCTGGTGCGGCGCACCACGCGCAGCGTGCGCCTGACCGAGGCCGGCGAGCGGTTGGTGGACCATACGCGCGGCGCCTTCGAGCACATCGCCCACGGCTTTGCCAGCGTCAAGGACCTGGCGGCCGAGCCGCGCGGGCTGCTGCGCGTGACGGCGCCCGTGGCCTTCACGCGCCAGCAGCTCATGCCGCGGCTGCCGCGCTTCGTGCGCGCCTATCCCGAGATCCGGCTGGAACTGGACCTGTCCGACCGCATGCGCTCGCTGGCGCTGGAAGGGTTTGATCTGGCCGTGCGCCATGTCTCGGCGCCGCCCGAAACCCATGTGGCCTGGGCGCTGGCGCCCACGCGCGCGCTGCTCGTGGCCAGCCGCGACTATCTGGCCGCGCATGGAGCGCCAGCCACGCCGCAGGCCCTGGTGGGGCACAACTGCCTGCACTATCCGCGCAGCCAGGGCCAGCCGGCCTGGCATTTCGTGCGGCGGAAGAGGGGTGGAAAAGAGGGCGAGCGCATCGTCGTGCCTGTAGCGGGCGGTTTTGCCGCCAACAACAGCGAGATGCTGCGCGATGCGGCGCTGGCGGGCCTGGGCATTGCGCTGGTGCCCGATTTCAGTGCCCAGTCGGGGCTGGCCTCGGGCCAGCTGCAGCAGGTGCTGACGGACTGGAAATCGGTGGATGCCTTCGGCGAACAGCTGTTCGCCATCCGCCCCTACGCCAGCCACGTGCCGCGCGCCGTGGCGGTGTTCGTGGAGTTTCTGCGCGAGTCCTTTGCCAAAGGCTTCGGGCCCTGACCCAGGGCCCCGGCGCTCAGCCCGCCGCCGCCGCGCGCTGCAGGCGGTCGCGCACGCCTTCCCAGTCCGCCGTGTCGGGCGGGGTTTCGATCCAGATCAGGCGGGCGCCGATCTCGTCGAAGTCGCGCAGCGTGCCGAACAATTCTCGGGCGGCGTCCAGGGCCTGCGCCGGCATGGCGCGCAGGGTGATGCCCTGGGCCGTCGAGCGCAGCGGGCTGCGGTGGTAGACGGCGATGTGCCGGCCTTCCGAGCCCAGGATGTCCAGCGCCGACTGCAGCTGCCGGGCGTCCATGAGCCGCACCTTGGCATTGGGCGCATAGTGGGCCAAAAGCGTGCCGGAGGCCCGTGGCGTATGCGCGGGCAGCTCTTCCTTGGAGAGCGGGCGCAGGCCGCAGGCGCGCTCGATGTCGTCGCGCGTGACGGCGCCGGGGCGCAGCAGCACGGGCACGCCGCGCGTGCAGTCCACGATGGTGGATTCGATGCCCACCTCGCAGGCGCCGCCGTCCAGCACCAGCAGCGCATCGCCGAACTCATCGGCCACATGGCGGGCCGTGGTGGGGCTGACGCGGCCGAACTTGTTGGCGCTGGGCGCGGACACGCCCCAGACCGGCGGTTCCAGCCGCTGGCAGGCCGCGAGCACGGCACGGGCCACGGGATGCGAAGGGCAGCGCAGGCCCACGCTGTCCTGGCCGCCCGTCGAAGCCCTGGCTGCATGGGGCAGGCGCGGCAGGATGAGGGTGAGCGGGCCGGGCCAGAAGGCGTCGATCAGCTGCTGGGCGAAGACCGGCACCTCCTTGGCATAGCGCGTGATGGCCGCGCTGTCGGCCACGTGCACGATCAATGGATGGTTGGCCGGGCGCCCCTTGGCCGCGAAGATCTGCGCCACGGCGGCATCGTTGTCGCTGTCGGCCGCCAGGCCGTACACCGTCTCGGTGGGCAGGCCCAGAAGTTCGCCGCGCTGCAGGGCCCGCGCCGCGGCCTGCACCGAGGCGTCCAGGTTTCCATCCAGTATCACGTTGCAGCCTCTCAGAACGGCGCGATGCCGAGGATTTCTGCCGCCTTCAGCGCCGTCGCGCGCACGACTTCCGGCGTGGCCGCCGTGATGTTCAGGTGGCCCATCTTGCGGCCGCGCTTGGCATCGGCCTTGCCGTACAGATGCAGGTGGCAGCCGGGAAGCTGCAGCACCTTGTCCCAGGCCGGCGTCGCCGGCGTATCGCCGCCCTGCCTGAACCACAGATCGCCCAGCAGATTGAGCATGATGGAGGGGCTGTGCTGGCGCGGCTGGGTCAGCGGCAGGCCGGTCATGCAGCGCACCTGCAGCTCGAACTGCGAGACATCGCAGGCGTTCTGGCTGTAGTGGCCGCTGTTGTGCGGGCGCGGGGCGATCTCGTTGACGACCAGCTTGCCGTCCTGCAGCACGAAGAACTCCACGCACAGCACGCCCACGTAGTCCAGGCCGTCGGCTACGGATTTCGCAGCTGCCAGCGCTTGCTCTGCCTGGGCTGCGGGCAGGTTGCCTGCATAGACCTCGGTCACGGCCAGAATGCCCTCGCGGTGCAGATTGCGCTGCACGGGCAGGTTGACGATGTCGCCGTTGCGGCCGCGGGCCACGATGACCGAGCATTCGTGCGCCAGCGGCAGCATCTTCTCCAGCACGCAGGCCACGCGGCCCAGCTGCTCCCAGGCGGCGGCGAGCTCGGCGCGCGTCTTCACGCGCACCTGGCCCTTGCCGTCGTAGCCCATGCGGGCGGTCTTGAGGATGCCCGGCAGCAGCGCATCGTTGACGGCGGCCAGCTGCTCGGGCGTGGCTATCACGGCGTAGGGCGCGCAGGGCACGCCGCACTTCACGAAGTGCGCCTTCTCGGCGGCGCGGTCCTGGGCGATGGCCACGGCGGAACCGGCGGGCGAGACGGGCAGGCTCGTCGCCAGCTGGTTCAGTGCGCCGGCGGGCACGTTCTCGAATTCGGTGGTCACGGCCGCGCAGAGCCTGGCCAGCTCGGCCAGGCCTTGCGGGTCTTCATAGCCGGTGCGGATGTGGTGGTGGCTGACCAGGCCGGCGGGGCTGGTTGCGTCCTGGTCCAGCACGGCCGTGAAGTAGCCCATGGCCTGGGCGGCATGCACGAACATGCGGCCCAGCTGTCCGCCGCCGAGCACGCCGAGCGTCGCACCCGGCAGGATCACGTCGGTGTCTTTGCTCATGCGTTCACCGGCAGCGTCATGTTGCGGGCGGCTTCGGTCTGCTCGGCGCGGAAGGCTTCGAGCTTCTTGCGCAGCCCGGCATCCTCGTTGGCCAGCAGGGCCACGGCGAACAGGGCCGCATTGGCTGCGCCGGCATTGCCGATGGCGAAGGTCGCCACGGGCACGCCCTTGGGCATCTGCACGATGGAGTGCAGCGAGTCCACGCCCTGCAGGTGGCGGCTGGCCACGGGCACGCCCAGCACGGGCACGGTGGTCTTGGCGGCAATCATGCCGGGCAGGTGGGCGGCACCGCCGGCACCGGCGATGATGGCCTTGAGGCCCCGGTCGGCGGCGGCTTCGGCAAAGCGGAACATATCGTCCGGCATGCGGTGGGCGGAGACCACCTGGGCCTCGAAGGCGATACCGAATTGCTGGAGGATGGCAACTGCGTGCTGCATGGTGTCCCAGTCGCTGCTGGAACCCATGACCACGCCAACTTGGATGGGGTTCATGTCGTGTGGGGCGCCTGCCGCCCGGCCTAGTGGAACCCCCGATTTTACTTTTTTGGCATGCGTCCGGGCGGCCACGGGTTTGATCGGGCTGCCCGGGCCGGCCGTTCAGCCGTTCTCGTGCGCAAAGCCCAGCACCCGCTCGCGGAAGATCCATGCCGCCCAGCCCGCGGCCAGCAGCAGCTGCAGGCCCAGCGAAACCCAGGCCGTGGCATCGCGGATGGCCGGTATCCCGGAGTCGCCGAACATCAGCGCCATGGCGGGCTGCACGGCGGCCGCGCCCCCCGGGCCGGCCAGGCCCAGCGCCAGCAGCGGCAGCACGATGTTGATGACGACCCAGGCCATGCAGAAGGCCGCCAGCGGCGAGCGCAGCCGGCCGGCCAGCAGGGCAAAGCCGGTCAGGATCAGGCCGTCGCGCAGCAGCTGCAGGCAGGCCAGCAGCGCCACCATGCCGGCGCCGTGGCCGGCCTCGTGGGCGTCCGGCTGGAACGGCAGCAGGAGGGATGCGGCCAGGGCCAGCAGCCAGCTCACGGGCCACAGCGGCAGCGCCTGCAGCATTTCGCGCCAGCGGCCGCGGCTGGCCGACCACTGCACCTGGCGCCAGCTGCGCAGGTGGCTGTGCACATGCTGCAGGGCTGCATAGGCCGTGGCGGCCAGGGCGATCCAGGCCGTGGCCTTCCAGAGCGCGGGCAGTCCGGCATCGAGCGTGCCGGCCACGAAGAAGCCGCTGGCGGCCAGCCCCAGCGGCCAGGCCCAGGGCAGGGTGCGCACGTCCAGCCGTGCGCACAGCTGGCGCCACAGCGTCAACAGGCCCAGCGCCAGCAGCAGCGCACCGAACAGATAGGCCATGCCCTTGCTGCCGATGTCGAGGCCCCACCAGAGCACGGCCCGCTCGCTGCCGTTGAGCAGGCTGCCGTAGATGCGGCCGAGATAGGGGCCGGGAATGAAGAACAGGAACAGCAGCGGCAGCAGCGCCGCGCGGCGGCGGTTGGCGGGAATCTCCCGCTGGCCCCAGCCGATGAGCACGGAATTCATGGCCCAGGCCTGCAGGCCCAGGCCCCACAGCACGGCCAGCGCCACCGAATGCAGCCCCAGCGCGGCCTGGCCGGCCCAGGTGGCCGAGACGAAGAGCACGGCCAGGGCGAACCACAGCGTGTACATCCAGGCCGGGACGGCCGAGCCCAGCAGCTTGCCCCAGGCCATCTGCCAGGGCGACAGGGCCGACAGGCGCTGCCAGTCCCAGGTGTTCTGGCCTGCCTCCTCCGCCAGGCTTCTGCCGGCCAGCACGCTGCCGTAGACGGCCGAGGCCATCCACAGGCCGGCCGTGGCCGTGACGCCCAGGTAGGAAGCACGTTCGCTGCCAGGGGCGAGCACCAGCGGCAGGGCCAGGACGAGGGCGCTTAGGCCCAGGCTCCAGGCCAGCAGCGAAGGGCTCCAGTTGAGCCAGAGCTGGCGCTGGAATTCGGGATTGCGCGTCATGCCTGCTCCTGTGCGTGGCTGGGGGCGGTTTGCGGTGCGCCATGGCCACCGCTGCTGCCTGCAGTACCTGCAGTACGCGCATAGCGGTCCTGCAGGCGCTCGCGCACCGGGGCCAGCCCGGCCACGGCCACGCCGGACTGCACCATGCGGGCCAGCCATTGCGCGCGCGCCGCGGGCGATGCCGGCAGCCACAGCAGGGTGGGGCGCATGCCGGTGGCATCCAGCTCCTGCACTTGTTCCTGCACCTGCACGCCGCTGTCCTGCAGCGCCTGGCGCAGCCGCGGCTCGGCGTCGGCGCCGGAAGGCGCGATCTCCAGCGCATACAGCGCCTGCGCGGAGGCGCTCGCCGAATCCACGGGCGCTGCGGCATGCAGGGCCTCGTGGCTTTCGATGCGGCCGCCGCGTATGGCCAGGATGTGCGTGCAGTATTCGTCGAGTTCGCTGAGGATGTGGCTGGAGACCACCAGCGTCATGCCCTGGGCCTGCAGCTGCCTGAACAGCTGCGAGAGGCTGCTGCGCGCCTCGGGGTCCAGGCCGCTGGCAGGCTCGTCCAGCAGCAGCACGCCAGGCTGGTGGACGATGGCCTGGCCTATGGCCACGCGCTGGCGCTGGCCGCGCGACAGTTCCGTCGGGTAGCGCTGCAGCAGCTCCGACAGGCCCAGCTGGGCCGCCACCTGCCGCACGCGGGCGTCGACCCGGTCCGCCGCCACGCCCATGGCCAAGGCGGAATACTGCAGGCAGCGTTCCACCCTCAGGCGGTCGTACAGGCCGTAGAAATCGGACAGGTAGCCCAGGTGGCGGTGCACCTCGCGCGGCTGCTCCTGCACCGCAATGCCCTGCACGCGGATCTGGCCCGACAGCGGCTGCTCCAGCCCCGCGATGCAGCGCATCAGCGTGGACTTGCCGGCCCCGTTGGGACCGACCAGCGCCGTGACGCTGCCCGCGGCGATGCGCAGGCTGACGCCGTCCAGCGCCCGGTGGCCCGGGTATTCGAATACCAGTTGTGAAATTTCGATCAAGTCGGCGCTCCTGGGCAGCCCATGGTGGCCGCAATATAGACCAGGGCCGGGCATGGGCTCGTCAGTCTGACTCCCGAAAAAGGAGCTGCTTGCGCCAGACGGTATTCGGTTTGAGCATTGATCGGTTCTGCAACGGCTTGAAAGGGGCGCTGACTGCTCTTATTTCGATTGCAGCCGGGGACTTGCCGATTTGCTGGAGAATCGCCCCATATGCGCCCTGCCGCTCCTGGATGGTCAGGCGGGCTTTCGACAATCATTGCGCGCGCCCGCACCGGGGCGCGCCTTGCCACGGGGTTTGATCACATGATGGACGTCACCATTGAGAATTTTGAAGCCGAAGTCGTCGCCGCCTCCATGGAGGTGCCGGTGCTGGTGGACTTCTGGGCGCCCTGGTGCGGTCCCTGCAAGACGCTGGGGCCCATCCTGGAAAAGCTGGAAGCCGCCTATGAGGGCCGCTTCAAGCTGGTCAAGATCGACTCCGACCAGGAGCAGCAACTGGCCGGCATGTTCGGCATCCGCTCCATCCCCACCTGCGTGCTGATGATCGGCGGCCGGCCCGTGGACGGCTTCATGGGCGCCCAGCCCGAAGGCAAGCTGCGCGAATTCCTCGACAAGCATCTGCCCTCCGAAAGCGAACTCGCCGCCGAAGCCGAGGCCGACGAGGCCCATGCGCTGCTGGAGTCCGGCGACACCCAGGCCGCGCTGCAGAAACTGGCCGATGCGCTGGCCGCCGACCCCCACAACGACGATGCGCGCTTCGACTACGTGCGCCTGCTGATCGCCACGGGCAGCTTCGAGGAGGCCGGCGCCCTGCTGGCCGAGCCCCTCAAGCGCATTCCCCAGCCGCTGCGCTTCGAGGCGCTCAGCCAGTGGCTGCAGGCCCTGCAGTTCGCGACCTCGGACGACAACGCCGACGTGGCCAAGTTCGATGCACTGATCGCCGCCAACCGCCGCGACTTCGACGCGCGCTTCGGCCGCGCCCGCGCGCTGCTGGCCCACAGCCAGTGGACGGCCGCCATGGACGAGCTGCTGGAGATCATCATGCGCGACAAGGAGTGGAACGGCCAGGCCGCGCGCAAGCTCATCGTCGCCATCCTGGAGCTGCTGACCCCGCCCAAGCCCAAGAAGCAGGACGCCGTGCCCGGCAAGAGCGCCGGCGGCATCGAGCTGGTGGGCAAGAACAGCGCCGAGCAGGACCAGGCCACGGCCATGGTCAACAGCTACCGCCGCAAGCTGAGCATGGCGCTGAACTGAGCGTGCGATAGGCCTGTGGCTCTCCAGGCTTAGCCCGTGGGGCCCTGGGGCTCCATGGGCAGACAGGCGACCCGGTTGCGGCCCTGCTCCTTGGCCTGGTAAAGCGCCTGGTCGGCCTGGCGCAGCAGTGCGCCGGCCAGCGATCCGTCCTGGTGCGGCGCATGCCGCCCGCCCGCAGGCCCGGGCATCCAGGTCGTGACCCCCACGCTGATGCTGACCCGCCGCAGCGGGCTGTCGGGATGAGGCAGCGCCAGGCCCTGCACCTGGCGGCACAGATGCTCGGCCACGGACAGGGCGCCTGCCGCATCCGTGGCCGGCAGGATGAAGACGAACTCTTCGCCGCCATAGCGGCCGACGATGTCTGTGGGGCGCATCGCGCTGCGGTCGAGGGCGCGCGCCACGGCGCGCAGGCAGTCGTCGCCGGCCAGATGGCCCAGGTTGTCGTTGTAGCGCTTGAAATAGTCCACATCGGCCATGCACAGCGATACCGGCTGGCCTTCGCGCCGCGCGCGCGCCAGTTCGGCGCCCAGCTGCTCGTCCAGATGGCGGCGGTTGAACAGGCCGGTCAGGTAGTCCTGGCGCGCATACTGGGCCAGCAGCCGGTTGGCCTCGGTCAGATGGTGTTCGGCCTGCCGGCGTGCGCTGATGTCCAGCCAGGCCATGGAAAGCCCCACCACATCGCCGCGCGCATCGCGCAGCGCCTGGGGCGAAACATAGAACCAGCGCTGCCGCCAGGCGAATTCATATTCCTGCAGCGCGCCGCCGGCATCCAGGCAGCCGAAGTCGGCCTGCACCTGCTGCCAGGCTTCGGGCATCAGCTGCTGCAGGCCCGCATGGGCCAGCTGCTCCGGCTCGCATCCGAGCAGCCGGGCCATGGCGCGGTTGGACATGACCATGCGGCCTTCGCGATCGACCGTGCACTGGGCCACGGGCGAGCTTTCATAGACGGCCTCGAGCTGCAGCACGCGCTCGCCCAGCGACGAAATGTCCCGGTCTATGCCGCGGTAGCCGACCAGCCGGCCTTGGGTGTCGAACAGCGGCACGCCGCTGGTCTCCAGCACCACGATGCTGCCGTCGGCCCGCTGGTTGCGGTTGACCAGGCCGGCAAACGGCCGTTGTTCCGCCACGATGGCGCCGAAGGCCTGGCCCACACGCCGGGCTTCGGCCGGCGGCATGAAGTCGAAGGGCGTCTTGCCCAGCACCTGTTCGGGCGGATAGCCCAGCATGGCCGTGACCATGCGCGAAACATAGGTGTAGCGCCCCTGTGCGTCCACTTCCCAGATCCAGTCCGTGTTGTGGTCCAGCAGTTCGCGCAGGTGCTGGCTTTCGTCCCGGGTGTCGGGCAGTCCGCAGGGAAGGTTCATGATGGGCAGTGGCAGTCTGCAGCGACTATAGCCGCGCCGGGGGGCAGCGTGGGCGCGTCCCGATTCAGTGGCGCAGCGAAGGACTGCCGCCGGCCCGGGCTGCCAGGGCCAGCGAGCGGATCGGGATGCCTGCGTCCTGCGGGATCTCGCCCGACAGCTGCAGCGCCAGATAGCGCGTGCAGCACACGCGCAGAAAGGACGCGAAATTGTCCACGGCGCCGCGCTCGGCCAGCAGCTCGTCGTAGAGCCGGGTGCACAGCTGGGGCACGCTGTAGCCGTCGCGCGCGGCGATGTCTTCGAGCACCTGCCAGAACAGGTTTTCGAGCCGGATGCTGGTCGCTACGCCGTGCAGGCGCACGGACCGCGCGCGGTGCGCCCAGAGCTGCGGATCGGCGCTGATGAAGACTTGGCACATGGCGGGTTTCCGGAAAAACAAAACCGGGCCATGGTGAGGCCCGGTGCTTGCGGCGTCAAGCCGGCCGTTCGGCGGCAGAGCCGCTCGGTGGCATCAGTGGCTGATGCGCGTACCCAGCAGTTCCAGGAACTGCGCGATCCAGGCCGGGTGCGCGGGCCAGGCGGGCGCGCTGACCAGATTGCCTTCGGTATGGGCCTGGTCCACGGGGATGTCGGCATAGGTGCCGCCGGCCAGTTCCACCTCGGCGCGGCAGGCGGGGTAGGCCGAGCAGGTACGGCCCTTGAGCACGCCGGCGCCGGCCAGCAGCTGGGCGCCGTGGCAGACGGCGGCCACAGGCTTGTCGGTGTCGAAGAAATGGCGCACGGCGGCGCGCACGCTTTCGTAGCCGCGCAGGTATTCGGGGCCGCGGCCGCCGGGGATGACCAGGGCGTCGTACTGCTCGGGCTTCACCTCGGCAAACGTGGCGTTGAGCGTGAAGTTGTGGCCGGGCTTTTCGCTATAGGTCTGCGCGCCTTCGAAGTCGTGGATGGCGGTCTTGATCTGTTCGCCGGCCTTCTTGTCGGGACAGACCGCGTGCACCGTGTGGCCCACGGCCAGCAGCGCCTGGAACGGCACCATGGTCTCGTAGTCCTCGCAGTAGTCGCCGCAAATCATCAGAATCTTCTTGCCTGCCATGGTTGTCTCCTTCTGGGGTGATGGAATCAGCCCATTGTGGACAGGAGCCGGAGGCTGCGGGTATTAGCCGGCTACTACGTGGCGGCACGCCGATCTTGCTCTCAATGGAGAAGCGGCTGGCGACTGTCTCCATTGAAATATAGATGATTTTGATTATGAAACATATGACTGGAAAGCGCTATCAGCTTCTCTATCGATAGCAAAAGCGCGGAAAACAACAACGGCACCGGCAGCGCATTGCGCCGCCGGTGCCGCAGAAGCGTTGCGAGGGCCGGGGATCAGGCCGTCAGGCGCTCCAGCGCCTCGCGGTACTTGGCCGCGGTCTTGTCGATGACTTCCTTGGGCAGGCGCGGTGCCGGGGCCTTCTTGTCCCAGGCCTTGCCGTTGACCTGGGCCTGCTCCAGCCAGTCGCGCACGAACTGCTTGTCGTAGCTGGGCGGGTTCTCGCCCTTGGCCAGCGCGTCGGCATAGCCCTCCACGGGCCAGTAGCGCGAGCTGTCGGGCGTCAGCACCTCGTCCATCAGCACCAGGGTGCCGTCTTCGGCCAGGCCGAATTCGAACTTGGTGTCGGCAATGATCATGCCCTTTTGCAGCGCGATCTCGGCCGCTTCCTTGTAGATGCGGATGGCGGTGTCGCGGATCTGGGCGGCCAGCTTCTCGCCCACCATCTCCACGGTGCGCTCGTAGGTGATGTTCTCGTCATGGTCGCCCATCTCGGCCTTGGCGGCCGGGGTATAGATGGGCTCGGGCAGCTTGGCTGCGTTGGTCAGGCCGGCGGGCAGCTTCACGCCGCAGACCGATTGCGACTCCTGGTATTCCTTCCAGCCGCTGCCGGCCAGGTAGCCGCGCACCACGGCTTCGATCAGCACGGGCTTGAGGCGCTTGACCAGCATGGAGCGGCCCTCGACCTGCCTGACCTCGTCGGGCTGGACCACCGACTCGGGCGCCTCGCCCGTCAGGTGGTTGGGGCAGATATGGCCGAGCTTGTCGAACCAGAACAGCGCCATCTGCGTCAGCAGCACGCCCTTGCCCGGAATGGGCTCGCCCATGATCACGTCAAAGGCCGAGAGGCGGTCCGAGGCCACCATCAGGATGCGGTCGTCGCCCACGGCGTAGTTGTCGCGGACCTTGCCGCGTGCCAGCAGGGGCAGCGAGGCAATGTTGGAAGTGTGCAGGGCGGAAGGCTGGGTGGTCATGGTCGAGAAGTGGGGCAAGCTGGCGTGATCGGGCAAGGATCAGGCACGCGGTGGCAGGTCGGCCGTCCGGCGCTGGCGGCCCTGCCATCCCGTGGCGGGGCTTGCCGGCGCCGCAGGCCTGCTGGTTGTCAACAAGGGCGGCTGCGTAAAAGCGCGATTTTACCGGCGCAGCCCGCCCGTGCAGTCATGCCTGCCCCGAGCGCTCTGCGAAGGTCCCGGCAGCGCAAGCCGGCCTCCGCTCTCCCGTAGGACCCGGGGAAGGTGCATGACGGCGGCAGCGCTGCCGGTGTGTCGTAAATCTGACTGCTCCATGTAGGAAATACACGCAGGAGCCACTCAAAGCCAGCCATTGTGCGCCCAAACCCGGCCCTCGCCAAATATGCCGGCAAGGCCCTGCGCGAGCCTGCGCTATCGCGGCTTTTCGGTTGCCTTGGCCCCTTGCGGGGCGCATAGTGGTTGCGCAGCAAGACGAATGCGCATTCCGATCTGCAGGCCTTGGAACACGCGGTGTTGGCGTGGCGGCAAGGCTGTTTTCACCGGGAAAAAAAGGAGTGTTTTGTTATGAATCTGACGATTAGCGGACATCACCTGGAGGTCACTCCCTCGTTGCGCAGTTACGTGATGGCCAAGCTCGAACGCATCCTGCGGCACTTCGATCAGGTCGTGGACGTCAAGGTCCTGTTGACCGTGCACAAGCAAAAGGAAAAGGACAAGCGCCAGCGTGCCGGCTGTACGGTGCGCGTCAAGGGCCAGGACCTGTTCGTGGAGACCCGCCACTTCGATCTGTATGCGGCCGTGGACGCCCTGGCCGACAAGCTGGACCGTGCCGTCGTGCGCTACAAGACGCGCCAGCACACCAGCCGCTACGGCACGGCCAAGCGCCTGCCGGGCGCAGGACTGCAGCTGGCGGAGATGTCCGCTTGATGAATAAAGGCCGCAAGCCTGGTGTTTGCGGCCCTTTTGCCAGCGGTTGTGGCCGGGACACAACGAATGGAACACCGCCTGCAGAGGCGGTGTTTTGCCGCCGGGATGCCCTGGAGCCCAAAGCGGATCTTCATGGGCCGCGGCGGTATAACGCGGACAGGCGTGGGGGCATTTTTTTGATGGCGATCAGGGTTTCCCCACGGTTTTCAGCGCTGCGGTGCATAATTGTTGACCAACCATGAATCGCCTAGCCTCCATTCTTCCCGCCGCTCAAGTGCTTGTGAGCGTTGATGTCACCAGCAAGAAACGCGCTTTTGAAGAAGCGGGTTTGCTCTTTGAGAGTCTGCATGGTTTGTCCCGTGCCCTGATCACCGACAGCCTGTTCGCGCGCGAGCGCCTGGGTTCCACGGGCCTGGGCCACGGGGTCGCGATTCCGCACGGCCGCATCAAGGGCTTGACGGCACCCATGGCCGCCGTGTTCCAGCTGGCCAACCCCATCGGCTTCGACGCGCCGGATGAGCAGGCGGTCAGCCTGCTGATCTTCCTGCTGGTGCCCGAGGCCGCCACGCAGAAGCACCTGGAAATCCTTTCGGAAATCGCCGAGCTGCTCAGCGACAGCCAGCTGCGCGAGCGCCTGAAGTCCTGCACGGATGCCCAGCAGCTGCACGGCATGATCGCCAGCTGGCAGTCGTCGGCCGCGCCGCTGGTCTAAGCCTTTCCCTTTTTCGCAGGGCCTTGCCATGAGACCCAGTGCCATCAGTGCCGACGTGTTGTTCGAGGCCTTCCGCAACTCCAGCCTGCGCTGGCAGTGGGTGGCGGGCCTGGGCGCTTCCGAGCGCCGCTTCGACGAGATGGCCGTGCGCTCGGCGCGCTCGGGGGCCGACCTGGTCGGCTATCTCAACTACATCCATCCCTACCGCCTGCAGGTGCTGGGCGAGCGCGAGATCGCCTACCTGACCAATGCCACTTCGCAGGACTGTCTGCGCCGTGTGGCCCGCATCGTCACGCTGGAGCCTCCGGTGCTGGTGCTGGCCGACGGCCAGAACGCGCCGGACGAACTGCTGTCCATGTGCGAGCGCGCGCACATCCCCATGTTCGCCACCCAGGAGCAGTCGGCCTTTGTGATCGACGTGCTGCGCGCCTATCTGTCCAAGCACTTCGCCGACCGCATCACCATGCACGGCGTGTTCATGGACATTCTGGGCATGGGCGTGCTGATCACCGGCGAGTCGGGCCTGGGCAAAAGCGAGCTGGGGCTGGAACTGGTGACCCGGGGCAACGGCCTGGTGGCCGACGATGCCGTGGATCTGTATCGCATCAACCAGACCACGGTCGAGGGCAAATGCCCGGACCTGCTGCAGAACCTGCTGGAAGTGCGCGGCATCGGCCTGCTCGACATCCGATCGATCTTCGGCGAGACGGCGGTGCGCCGCAAGATGCGGCTCAAGCTCATCGTGCATCTGGTGCGCAAGGAAACCATGGAGCGCGAATACGAGCGCCTGCCGGCCGAGCCGCTGACGCAGGACGTGCTGGGCGTGCCCGTGCGCAAGGTGGTGATCCAGGTGGTGGCCGGCCGCAATATCGCCGTGCTGGTCGAGGCGGCCGTGCGCAATGCCATCCTGCAGTTGCGCGGCATCGACACCTATCAGGAATTCGTGCAGCGCCATCGCCTCGCGATGGAGCGCGGCAGCTCACTGGATTGATCCCGTTGGGGCGCCACGCGCCTTCTTCCTGGCCTGGGTAGCGCAGCTCCGCCGGTTTGCGGTATCAGACCAGGTGCAGGTCCCTGGCCTGCGAGGCCGGGAAAACCTGCTGTACCTGGGCCGGACTCAGGCCGTACATCCTGCCGAACAAGCCGCCCAGCACATCGCGGTATTCGTTGAGCACCGGATAGTCGCGGTTCTGGAACAGCGCTTTTTCGGTCACCTCGGCCTGCGTGCCGGCAATGGAGCCGCCGGCTCGGGACGAGAGGCCGCCGCCGAGGAACCAGTACACCGTGCCGTGGCCGTGGTCCGTGCCCTTGTTGCCGTTTTCGCGGAAGGTCCGGCCGAATTCGCTGATGACGGCCACCACGGTGTTGCGCCAGGGCTCGGGGCCGATTTCCTGGGCGAAAGTGGCCAGGCCGCGGCTCAGTTCCGCCAGGCGGTTGGCCAGGTTGCCGCTGGCGCCGCCCTGGTTCACGTGGGTGTCCCAGCCGCCGACATCCACGAAGCCCAGGTCGAACTGCTCGCGCATGAGGACGGCCATGCGCTGCGCCACGAGGCTGAAGCCCTTGGCGCTGATGGCATCGCGCCCGGCCCTGTCCATTTCCTCCTGTACGCCGCGCTGCACGGCATCCCGGACGGAAAATCCTTCGGCCACGGCGCCTCCCAGCGGCGTGCCCTGGTACATGGACGCAATGACCTGGCTGTGGCGCTCGTCCACGCCGGCCTTGCCCACCGAGGCCAGCGCCATGTTGGCCGCCTGGGCGCTGCCGCGCAGGGCCAGCGGCAGCTGGGCGGTGAAGGCCATGGTGCTCGGCCCGCGGCGGCTTTGCCGGTCGGACTGCAGCACCTGGGCCAGCCGGTTCAGAAAGCCGGACTGGAAGGATTTGTGCCCCTCCAGCGGCTGGCCGAGTTCTATGGAGTCCTGCGTCTCGAAATGGCTGCGGGACAGGTCGTTGGTGCCGGCAAACGGCACAAAGCAGGCCTGCCGGCTCTGGAACAGGGGCAGGATGCTGTCTTCGAGCATGGGATGCAGGCCCCAGTCGGCATTCAGCGCCAGGGCGCCCTGCGCCTGGCCGGGGCGGGCGATGGCGATCGTGGGCCGGGCGCGGTAGTAGAACTCGCTGTGCGTGGGGACCAGTAGGCTGTTGCAGTCATAGGCGCCGCGCAGGAATACGAGCAGGAAGCGGGGGGTGCCGGCCTGGGGCGTGGCGGTCCATCCGCGCCCCAGATAGGCGGCGAAGGGCAGGCCCGCGGCGGCGGAAAGGAATCGGCGTCTTTGCATGGAAAAACTCCAGGGCACGGTGTCAGCGGAACATCATCTCGGGGGCGGAGAGGAAATAGGTATTCCAGTCCACGGGATTGCGCGCCTGTGCCAGGGCTTGGCGTGAACGGGCGCTCCAGGAAGGCAGGCGCGCCTGCACGCTGCCGCGCTTGGCCAGATCCGGGTAGGGCGGTTTTTCCAGCGCGGCCTGCGGCTCGGTGCGAAACAGCACGGCCCCGCGTGCGGCCATCTGGCGCGCCACCTCGAATCTTGCGGTCATCTGGCCGGAGCTCGACCAGTCAGACTGCGCCAGCGGATAGCCGTCGGGCGTCTCGTGGCCGTAGAGCGGCTCGCCCAGGCGGCTGAGCCAGCCCAGCAGCGGCGCCATGTCGGTGGCGACCCGCGGGTCATAGGCCAGGCGCGTGGCGCCGACGACATAGTGCACAGGGTCCTTGAAGCGCTGGCCGAAGCGCTGCATTGCCTCAGGGGCCGCGAGCAGGGTGGCCAGGGTGGCGGCTATGTCGCCCCGGCTGCGCTCGAAGGCCTGTGCGGCACGTTCCACCAGTTGCGCAGGCGGGTTGTCGTCGATGAAATAGACCGCCAGCTTGCGGGCGACGAAGCGTGCGGTGGCGGGTGCCGCCACGATGCGGTCCAGTGCTTCTTCCACCTGGGCCATGCCCTGGCCCTGCAGCGGACGGCCGAGGAATGTCTGGGGCGTGTAATCGTGGCGGTTGGGGTTGAATTCGAAGAAACCCTGGCGCACATAGTCGCCGCGCCGCTCGGGGCGCAGCTTGGGAGCGGGCGCACCGGCTTCGCGCGTGGTGAAGCCGACGCCCGTCAGCACATGGGCCATGGCCTGAACATCGGCCTGGGTGTAGCCGCTTCCCACACCCATGGTGTGCAGCTCCAGCAGCTCGCGCGCATAGTTCTCGTTGATATGGCCGGCGGCGTTGCTCGCGTTGTCCAGGTACACCAGCATGGCCGGATGGCGCATGCTGGCTTCCAGCAACTGGCGGAAATTGCCCAGGGCATGGGGGCGGATGGCGTGCTCCTCATAGTCCCCCACCCACAGGCGGACATCGCCCTTGCGCGTGCTGACGTTGAAATGGTTCATCCAGAACCAGGTCATCTGCTCCTGCAGCTGGTGCGGGGAATACAGTGCGCGCAGCAGGTGGCGCTTCTGCGCCTCCTGGGCCCACTGGTTGAGCTGGCGCTGCAAAGCCTGGCCCAGGCGCGACTTTTCTTCGGGATCGGCGGCATTGCGGATCGCCTGGCGCTGGGCAGCGACATCCTGCTGGATCTGCTCCATGCTGCGCTGGCTGATATCGAGGGCATCGACACGCTGCTGCGCTTCGGCGGGCAAGGGCGCCAGGCCGGGCGCGAGCTGTTGCGCCAGCCATGCCTTCAGGCCGAGCTTCTGCAGCTGGCTGTCGTCGCTGTCGCTGGCGCCCCAGGTGATGCGGTCCAGCCATTGCTGGCGCTGTTCGGCGGTCAGCGGTGCCGCCAGCTGCGGGCTGGCCAGCGCCTGCCGGGTCAGGGGATCGGCATGGTAGGGCGTGGCCGTGCCCGTGCCCGTGCCCTGGGGCAATGCGGTGCAGCCGGCCAGCGCGGCGGCTGCGATCCAGATCCAGTATTTTTCCTGAGCGAAGTGCGGCCGCCGCATGCAGCCTCCTTGGGGTTGCCATGGAATGCAGGCAGATTAGGTGTGCCGAGCTGAACAACAGCTTGAAAGCGGCGTCTCCCTTGTCCGAGAGTCCCTCTGCGCGTACAAGTTTGCGCCACAAAAAGTAAAAGGGCGAAGCATTTGCATGCTTCGCCCCAAGTGTTTTGCCCGGGAACTGCCGTTATTTGTGCGCAGCCCGCTTGGCGCATTCGGCGCACTGGCCGTACAGCGCCATGGAATGGTCCTGGATCACCCAGCCCTTGGACTTGGCGATCAGGTTCTGGCGCTTTTCGATCTCGGCGTCGTAGAACTCCTCGACCTTGCCGCAGCTGGTGCAGACGAAGTGGTCGTGGTGCTGGCCTTCGTTGAGTTCGTAAACGGCCTTGCCGCTTTCGAAATTGCTGCGGATGAGGATGCCGGCCTGTTCGAACTGGGTGAGCACGCGGTAGACGGTGGCCAGGCCGATGTCCGAACGTTCGTCCAGCAGCACGCGGAACACGTCTTCGGCCGTCATGTGGCGCTGGGCGCCGGTCTGGAAGATCTCCAGGATCTTCAGGCGCGGCAGGGTGGCTTTCAGGCCGGTGCTCTTGAGTTCGTCGATGTTCTTCATGTCAGGGTCTCTGGGTGGACTGCCATGCAAGCATGGACAGCAGTCGATGGCCCTGGCGCCGGGGCCGTTGGAATCATCGGGCGCCTTCGGGACCAGCCGCTACAATGATCCTGATCATATCCCTATGCCATTATCCATGCATGTTCAAGCCCGTAGCCGCGCAGGTCTGGCCCTGACGCTGGCAGTCGCAGCGGCATTGGCCGGCTGCAACAGTCTCGATGGAGCAGCTCACCGTGTCGCCAATGCCATCACGCCCTACAAGGTGGAGGTGGTGCAAGGCAATTTCGTCTCCAAGGAACAGGTGCAGGCGCTGCAGCCCGGCATGAGCCGGCAGCAGATCCGCGACATCCTGGGCACGCCGCTGGTCACCAGCGTGTTCCATGCCGACCGCTGGGAATATGTGTTCACGATCAAGCGTCCCGATGTGGATCCCCAGGTGCGCAAGCTGACGGTGTTCTTCGAAGGCGACCGCTTTGTGCGCGCCGAAGGCGACGAAATGCCTTCGGAGGCCGAATTCGTGGCCAGCCTCAAGGGCCTGAAGGGCAAGCCCAAGGTGCCGCAGCTCGAAGCCACGGAAGCCCAGCTGGCCAAGTACCCGCCGCGCAAGGAGGCGGACGCCGACAAGCCCGAGGACAGCCTGCCGCCCGCCGCTGCCAGCTATCCTCCACTGGAGCCGGCTTCACGCTATTGACGGCCTGCCGTGCCGGGCCGGCTGCACTTGGCCGTCCCCTTTTGATTCCGATTCGACCCTTGACCGGCGCCCTTGGGCCGCAGCAGGCGCCAGAAACACCGTGAGCGATAGCGCATGACCGCAAATACCGCATCTTCTTCCGTCCGCCAGCGCGTTGCCGTGGCGGGCGCCTCCGGCCGCATGGGCCGCATGCTGATCGAAGCCATCCTGAACAGCAGCGACTGCGTGCTTGCCGCAGCGCTGGACCGCGCCGACAGCCCTTCCATCGGCACCGATCCCTCGGCCTTCCTGGGCCAGCCCAGCGGCCTGAAGATCGAGAGCGATATCCGCGCCGCGCTGGCCAAGGCCGATTGCCTGATAGACTTCACGCGCCCCGAAGGCACCATGGAGCACCTGGCCGTGGCGGCCGAGCTGGGCGTGAAGGTGGTGATCGGCACCACGGGCTTTTCGGAGGCGCAGAAGGCGCAGATCGCCGAGTACGCCCAAAAGACCGCACTGGTGCTGGCGCCCAACATGAGCGTGGGCGTGAACGTGACGCTCAAGCTGCTGGAGATGGCGGCCAAGGCGCTGCGCACCGGCTACGACATCGAGATCGTCGAGGCCCACCACAAGCACAAGGTGGACGCGCCTTCGGGCACGGCTCTCAAGATGGGCGAGGTGATCGCAGAGGCCCAGGGCACGAAGCTGGCCGATCGCGCCGTCTACGAGCGCTTCGGCCACACGGGCGAGCGCAAGGAGGACAGCATCGGCTTTGCCACCGTGCGCGGCGGCGATATCGTGGGCGACCATACCGTGCTGTTTGCGGGCACGGGCGAGCGCATCGAGATTTCGCACAAGTCCAGCAGCCGCGCCGGCTATGCGCAAGGCAGCCTGCGGGCCGTGGGCTATCTGGCGGGCAAGACGGCCGGCCAGTTCGACATGTTCGATGTGCTGAACCTGCGCTGATGGATCGCATGACTGGAGGGGCCGGCCGGCCCCTTGTCGTATCTGGAGCGAGGTGAACAATGTCTTCGGGACTGTGGCACTGGCTGGAACAGGGCGATGCGGTGACGCGCAGCACGGCCGTGGTGATGCTGGCCATGTCCGTGGCCAGCTGGGTGATCATCGTCTACAAGCTCCGGTTCATGGCCTCGGCGCGGCGCAGCGTCTCCCGGGCCATTGCTGCCTTCTGGCAGGCACCGGATGTGGCGCAGGCACGGGCCGCAGTGCATGGACTGGATGCGCGCCGGTTGCTGCGGCCCATGGTCCAGGCTTTGCCGGAGCCGGCGCAGGCGGTGGCTGCGCAGGACCTGGCCGGGCGCGCCAGCCATGGCCAGCGGCTTATGCGCGGCCTGCGCGCCGGGCTGGATGCCGCTGCGCTGCAACTGCAGTGGGGCCAGACGCTGCTGGCCACCATAGGCGCCACGGCGCCTTTCGTCGGCCTGCTGGGCACGGTCTGGGGCATCCACCATGCACTGGGCGTGCTGGCCGGCAGCGGCCAGGTCGGCATAGAGCAACTGGCCGGGCCGGTGGGCGAGGCCCTGGTGATGACGGCTGCGGGCCTGGCCGTGGCCTTGCCGGCCGTGCTGGCCTACAACCTGTTCGGCCGCGCGGCCGGCATGCTGCAGGTCCTGCTCGAAGGGTTTGCGCATGATCTGCAGGCCCAGTTCGGCGGCGATGCCGGATAGGGCCGGGTGAGCGGCCATGGCATTCGGACGAATGAACACGCGCCAGGGCGGCGACGCACCGGTCAGCAGCATCAACGTCACGCCGCTGGTGGATGTGATGCTGGTGCTGGTGGTGATCTTCATCCTGGCCGCGCCCATGCTGGCCGCCAGCCTGCGCCTGCAGCTGCCCAGGGCGCAGTCCGCCGTGCCGCAAGGACCGGTGGCGCGCAGCGAGACGCTGCTGGTGGAGATCAGCCCCGGCGGCGCGATCTGGGTGCAGGGCAAGGAAGCCAGCGACGAGGCCGTGCAGCAGCAGCTCAAAAACCTGGGCGCAAGCCGGCCCGATGCCGAAATCCAGCTGCGCGCGGATACCTCGGTTCCCTATGGGCGCGTGGTCGAGCTCATGGGCTGGGCCCACGCTGCGGGGCTCACGCGCATAGGCTTTGTCGCGGAACCGGACAAGCGCTGAGGCGGCCCATGCGGGCTACTGCGCGTATCGCTTGAAGATACTTGGCTTTCGATGGTGCCCGGACCGTACCGGTGCTTGCTACATTGCACGCCATGAAGGGGGCGCTCTTGCTCCTGAATACCTATCTCCAGGGAGTCTTGCATGGACCCAATCCTGTACCGGGCCGCCAGTGATGCCCGGCTTGATGCCAGCCAAAGGCAGCAGCTCTACCGCCTGGCCATGGCGCCGGCCGAACCCGCGCTGCTGGCACGGCGCTTGAACCAGGGCCTTTTGCTCGTCGCGGCCCTGCTCCTGGCCGGCGGGCTGATCTTCTGGATCGCGGCCAACTGGCAGGAGCAGACCCGCATGTTCAAGCTGGGCCTGATCGAGGCCGCGCTGGCACTGAGCGTGATGGCGGCCGCAGCCTTGCCGCGCGCCCGGGTGCCGGCCCTGCTGGCGGCCAATCTGGTGCTGGGTGGACTGCTGGCCTTCGTGGGCCAGACCTACCAGACCGGCGCCGATGCTTGGCAGCTGTTCGCCGCCTGGGCGGCGCTGTCGCTGGTCTGGACGGGCCTGGCGCGCAGCGACGTCCTGTGGACCCTGTGGATTGGCATCTGCGCCGCGGGGCTGCTCAGCTGGGAAGGCCGCCTGGGCGGCTGGTTCGACATGCTGCAGCTTCCGTCTTCGGCTCCGGCCCAGGGCTTGCGCATGGGCCTGTGGCTGGCGCTGGCCGTGGTGCCAGGCCTGGTGGCGAGCCTCGCCGGCCTGCGCCTGGCGCAGGGCCTGGGCCGCGGGTCGCACCGGCTGGCGCTGGGCCTGGCGCTGGCGGCCTGGTGCATTGACGGCACTACCGGCCTGTTTGATGCACCGTCAGGCGCGGGCCTGTTTGCCGTGGCCTGCGCGCTGGTGGCGGCCGTGTGGTTGCTGTCCCGCAATGCAGGGCGCTGGCAGGACTTTGCCAGTCTGTGCCTGGCCACCGTGGCGGCCAATGCGCTGCTAATGGCTGCGGCGCTGCGCGTGGCGACGGGTTCTGATCTGGTGGGGCTGCTGCTGATCGGCCTGATCGTGGGCGTGGGCGGCCTGGGCGGTTCGGTGGCCGGACTGCTGTCGGTGCAGCGCCGCATGGCGGCCGAGGCCATGGCGGCAAACAAGGAGCAGGTGGCATGAATTTCCGGAACTCCGCAGGGACCTCCGTGCCCGCATGGTGGGCCGCGGCCCGCCAGCAGGGGCTGGTGCAGGACGAGACCGTGGCCACGGGGCAGGAGCAGCCCTCGTTCTGGATCGTTGCCCTGGCCATGCTGGGTGCCGCACTGTGCACCATACCGCTGCTCGGGCTGGTGCTGGTGACCGGCATCGATTTCTGGTGGGAAAGCGGCGGTGCCTATGTATTGGGCCTGATCGGCATGGGTGTCGGCGGGCTGATGCTGCGCAAGGCGCAGCATGTGTTTGCCAGCTGCATGGGCCTGGTGCTCTGGAGCGGCGGCCAGGGTCTGCTGGCGCTGCAGCTGGCCTTGTCGCTGGACGGCAGCGAGCGGCAGCTGTTCACCGTGCTCAGCGGCTGCCTGGCGCTGGCGCAGGCAGCGGGTGCGGCACTGGCCGGGCCGCTGTGGGTGCGCCAGGTCATGGCGGTGTCGTTCGGTGCCTCGGCCTACGGCTTCGGCGTCGCACTGCTGGGCGGCAGCCTGCTGCTGGCGCCCTTGCAGCCGGCCGCCGTGCTACTAGCCCTGGCCTGGGGCTTCTGGATATGGCGGGAGCCGCAGCATCTGCGGCGCGGCATGGCGCCATGGGCCGCATGCGCCGATGCGGCCATCGTGGGCCTGCTGTGCACGGTGCTGAGCGAGTATGTGGCGCCTGCGTTCTGGCTGCAGGCCGGCGGGGACCGCCTGGAGCTGCTGCCGTTCGGCCCCGGCTGGAATGCGCTGGCCGTGCTGCTGACGCTGGCGGCCGGCGCGGTGCTGGCCAGGCGCTGGCAGCACAACGGTCTGCTGCTGCCCGGCGTGCGCGGGGCGCTGGTGCTGATCGTGCTGCTGTTGGCCGCAGCATCCTGGTACCAGCCTGCGCTGGCCGTACCGGCGGTGGTCGGCTTTGCCGCCGCTGCGGGCGCGCGTTGGCGCATTCTGGCCCTGTGCGGGCTGGGCATGCTGTGGCTGCTGGGCCGCTTCTATTACAGCCTGCAGTGGCCGCTGGCCCTCAAGGGCCTGGGACTGGCCGTGCTGGGCGCGGCGCTGTTGCTGGGCCTGCTCGCGCAGCGCTGGCTGAGGCGGGGTGCGGCAGCACGGACAGCCGGGACGGCCGCAAGCTCCGCGGCGGCTGCGCGCATGCCGCTGGCCTGGCTGGCGCTGGGCGCCGTGCTGGCCTTCGGCCTGGTGAACTGGGATGTGCGCGGCAAGGAGGCCGTGATGGCCAACGGTCAGCCGCTGCTGGTGCCGCTGGCGCCGGTCGATCCGCGCTCGCTGATGCAGGGCGACTACATGAGCCTGAACTTCGACATTCCGGCCGCGGTCCGCGACGCACTGGACGGCAGCGCGGCCGTGTCGGCGCAGGCGGTGGCGCGCCGGGATGCGCAGGGCCGCGCGCGTATCGAGCGCCTGGCCCGGCCGCAGGAAGTGCTGGCCGCCGACGAGCTGCTGCTGCCGCTCAGGCAGCTCAAGGGCCGCTGGACTCTGGTGACCGATGCCTTCTTCTTCGCGGAAGGCCGGGGCGAGCATTTCGCCCGGGCGCGCTTTGGCGACTTCCGCGTGCTGCCCGACGGCCGCGCCCTGCTGGTGGGGCTGGCGGACGAGGACGGCAAGCCGCTGTAGTGCAGGGCGTGCTTCTGATGGGATAGCTTCTTGCGCCTGCCATTCAATGGTTTCAAAGGGAAAAGTGCTTGAAACCTTTTGAATGCAGGCGCTGCCAGCTCACTTATCTGGTGGCCGGTGCGAGGCTCTCGTCGGCCGCCTTGCGCGCGCCGGGCACCGGATAGTGCATGCCGTAGTCCGAGGAGCGCTGGTACAGGCACAGGCCGAAGTGCGGCAGCATGGCGATCAGGTGGTCGAAGATCTCGCCCTGGACGGCCTCGTACTCCACCCAGACCGTGGTGTTCGTGTAGCAGTACAGCTCCAGCGGCACGCCCTGGGGCGAGGGCTCCAGCGTGCGCGCCAGCAGAAACATGCCGGGGCTTTTGTGCACGCGCGGATGGTCCAGCAGGTAGGCATAGGCGTAGGCCTTGAAGGCCGCGAGGTTGCTCACCTGGTCGGGCGCGATCAGGTGGCCGCTTTGCGCCGTGATGCAGCCGGGGCGGGCATCGTCCACGGCGCGCAGGCCGCTTTTTTCGTTCCAGTAATCCCGCAGCAGGGCAATGCCCGACAGGCGCGCGCGCTCCGCCGGCGTGAGCAGATGGATGCTGTGCGCATCCAGGTGCAGGCTGCGGCGGATGCGGCGCCCGCCCGACTCGAACATGCCGCGCCAGTTCTTGAAGCTGTCGCTCATCAGCCGCCAGGTCGGGATGGTGGTGATGGTCTTGTCCCAGTTCTGCACCTTGACGGTGTTGAGCGCGATGTCGATCACGAAGCCGTCGGCCCCCACCTGGGGCATCTCTATCCAGTCGCCCACGCGCAGCATGTCGTTGCTGCCCAGCTGCACGCCGGCGACAAAGGACAGGATGGTGTCCTTGAACACCAGCATCAGCACCGCCGAGGCCGCGCCCAGGCCCGACAGCAGCAGCAGCGGCGAGCGGTCCAGCAGCGTGGCCACGATGAGCACGGCGGCAAAGATGCACACAAGCAGCTTGCCCAGCTGCGTGTAGCTTTTGATGGAATGGGTCGGCGTGGCCTTGCGCGCCTCGTTGCGGTCGTGGGCCTCGTTCATGGCGTTGAGCAGGTCGCACAGCGCGCGCGCCAGGTGGTAGACCGTGAAGCAGGCCGCCACGTTGGCGATGAGCTGCGCCAGGCGCGGCTGCAGATGCGGCACGGCCGCTATGCCCAGCTGCACCAGCAGCGCGGGCACGGCCCTGGCCAGGCGGCGCAGCACCTTGTCGTGCATGAAGACCTGGGCCCAGTCCGCGGCAATGCCGTCGCGCAGGCGGCGGAACACGCGCAGCAGACCCCAGCGGGCCAGCCAGCCGGCCATCAGTGCGGCCAGCGCCAGCAGGCCCAGGGCGGCCGCGGTCTGCATGAAAGGGCTCCATTCGGATGTCAAAGACCATGGGGAAAGCAACAAGAGCTCCTTGAACAAGAAGGGAAACGGAAAGGCCGCGGCCGGCGCGGCGGCCGGTACGGCAAGGCAGGCGGCGGACCGGCCCCGGCGCAAGCGGCGTCGCAGGACGCGGGCGATGGCGGGGCGCTCGGGATCCGGGCGCATGGCGGCCGGCGTGCGCCCGTGGCTGAAGGGCGGCCTGCCGGCCGGAGATCGCAGCCAGGCTGCTGCAGGCCTGCAAGCATACGCATGCCGGCCTGCCCCAGTAGGAAAGCCGGTCTTGGCCAAAGTTCCCGGCCCGGCCCGCGGCCGGAAGGCGCAGCGCTTTCTGCGGGCATGGCAGCCCAAATCTCTGGGTTCGGGCAGGGCGCCTAAAATCCCTGCTGATTCCGGATTACCACCTTGTCGGAGCCCCCGAGGCCACCGGCGACTGCCAAGCACCATGCAAGAAAAGTACAACCACATCGAGGTCGAGCGCGCCGCGCAGGACCGCTGGACCGCCCAGGACGCCTACCGCGTCACCGAAGACAAGACCAAGCCCAAGTTCTACGCCTGCTCCATGCTGCCCTACCCCAGCGGCAAGCTGCACATGGGCCACGTGCGCAACTACACCATCAACGACATGCTCACGCGCCAGCTGCGCATGAAGGGCTACAACGTCCTCATGCCCATGGGCTGGGACGCCTTCGGCCTGCCGGCCGAGAATGCCGCGCTCAAGAACAAGGTGCCGCCGGCCAAGTGGACGTACGAGAACATCGCGTACATGAAGAAGCAGATGCAGGCCATGGGCCTGGCCATCGACTGGAGCCGCGAAGTCGCCACCTGCGATCCCGACTACTACAAGTGGAACCAGTGGCTGTTCCTCAAGATGCTGGAAAAGGGCATCGCCTACCGCAAGACCCAGGTCGTGAACTGGGACCCGGTGGACCAGACCGTGCTGGCCAACGAGCAGGTCATCGACGGCCGCGGCTGGCGCACCGGCGCGCTGGTGGAAAAGCGCGAGATCCCCGGCTACTACCTGAAGATCACCGACTACGCGCAGGAGCTGCTCGACCATGTGCAGCTCGGCGGCGAGAAGGCCACGCTGACCGGCTGGCCCGACAAGGTGCGCCTGATGCAGGAAAACTGGATCGGCAAGAGCGCGGGCGTGCGCTTCGCGTTCACGCACGGCATCCAGGGCGCCGACGGCAAGCTGATCCAGGACGGCAAGCTCTACGTCTTCACCACGCGCGCCGACACCATCATGGGCGTGACCTTCTGCGCCGTGGCGCCTGAGCACCCGCTGGCGCTGCATGCGGCCGCGACCAACGACAAGCTCGCCGCCTTCATCGAGGAATGCAAGAAGGGCGGCACCACCGAGGCCGAACTCGCACTCAAGGAAAAGGAAGGCCTGCCCACGGGCCTGTTCGTCACGCACCCGGTCACGGGCGCCCAGGTCGAGGTCTGGGTCGGCAACTACGTGCTGATGAGCTACGGCGACGGCGCCGTGATGGGCGTGCCCGCGCACGACGAGCGCGACTTCGCGTTTGCCAACAAGTACGGCCTGCCCATCCGGCAGGTCGTGGCCGTGGAAGGCCAGGACGCCTACGACGACAAGCAGTGGCATGACTGGTACGGCGACAAGGAACGCGGCGTGCTGATCAACTCCGGCGCGTTCGACGGCCTGAACCACAAGGATGCCGTGGCCGCCGTGGCGCAGCTGCTGGCCGACAAGGGCCTGGGCGAGCTCAAGACCACCTGGCGCCTGCGCGACTGGGGCATCAGCCGCCAGCGCTACTGGGGCACGCCCATCCCCATCATCCACTGCGAGGACTGCGGCCCGCAGCCCGTGCCCGAGAAGGACCTGCCCGTGGTGCTGCCGCAGGACCTGGTGCCCGACGGCTCGGGCAACCCGCTGGTCAAGAGCGAGGCCTTCCACGCCGGCGTGGTTTGCCCCTGCTGCGGCAAGAGCGCGCGCCGCGAGACCGACACCATGGACACCTTCGTGGACTCGTCCTGGTACTTCATGCGCTACTGCGACGCCAGGAACGGCGAGCAGATGGTGGCCGACGGCGCCGACTACTGGATGCCGATGGACCAGTACATCGGCGGCGTGGAGCACGCCATCCTGCACCTGCTGTACGCGCGCTTCTGGACCAAGGTCATGCGCGACCTGGGCCTGCTCAAGATCGACGAGCCCTTCACCAGGCTGCTCACCCAGGGCATGGTGCTCAACCACATCTACAGCCGCCGCACCTCCAAGGGCGCCAAGGAATATTTCTGGCCCAAGGATGTGGAGCATGTGTTCGACGAGACCGGCAAGATCGTGGGCGCCCGGCTCAGGAACGCCGTGGACAGCGCCGACGGCCTGCTGCCCGCGGGCACCGAGATCGACTACGAGGGCGTGGGCACCATGTCCAAGTCCAAGAACAACGGCATCGATCCGCAGGAGCTGATCGAGAAGTACGGCGCCGACACGGCCCGCCTGTACACCATGTTCACCGCGCCGCCCGAGCTGACGCTGGAGTGGAACGATGCCGCCGTGGAAGGCAGCTACCGCTTCCTGCGCCGCGTCTACAACTTCGGCCTCAAGCTGTCGCAGATGGACATGGCCCCGGCCGTGGCCAGCGTGGCCGGCGCCCGCTCGCTGGACGACGTGGAGTTCGGCAAGGCCGCCAAGGCGCTGCGCCTGGAAATCCACACCGTGCTCAAGCAGGTGGAATACGACTACCAGCGCATGCAGTACAACACCGTGGTCTCGGGCGCGATGAAGATGATCAACGCGCTGGAGGACTTCAAGGCCCTGGACGACGCCGGCGCCAAGGTGGCGCTGATCGAAGGCTTCGGCATCCTGCTGCGCGTGCTCTACCCCGCCACGCCCCACCTGGCCCACGTGCTGTGGAGCGAACTCGGCTATGCCAACCACCTGGGCGACCTGCTCGATGCGGCCTGGCCCCAGGTCGACCCCAAGGCGCTGGTGCAGGACGAGATCTCGCTGGTGCTGCAGGTCAACGGCAAGCTGCGCGGCGCCATCCTGGTGTCCGCCACGGCCGACAAGGCCGCCATCGAGGCCGCGGCCCTGGCCAACGAGGATTTCCTGAAGTTTGCCGAAGGCAAGACGCCCAAGAAGATCATCGTGGTGCCGGGCCGCCTGGTGAATGTGGTGATCTGATCGGGGCTCCGGCCCTGCCGCCGCCCGCAAGGCGCGGCAGGGCGCTTTGAATGCAAGGACAGTTCATGCAAAAACGTACGCTGCTGGCCGCCATGGCTTTGTCGCCTCTGCTGGGGGCCTGCGGCTTTCGCCTGCGCGGCGTGCCCAACTTCGTCTTCCGCTCCATCTACATCCAGGCGGGGCGGGGCTCGCCCGTGGGCACGCTGCTGCGCCGCAACCTCGAGTCGTCCAGCGACAAGCTCACGGTGCTGCGCGATCCGACGCCGCCGGACCAGGCCGAGGTGATCTGCCAGGTCATCAGCGAGCAGCAGCAGCGCGTGATCGTGGGCATGAACGTGGCCGGCCAGGTGCGTGAAATCGAACTGCGCCTGATCGTCAGCTTCTCGCTGCGTACGCCGGGCGGCGACGAGGTGATTCCGCCGACCGAGATCCGCCAGATCCGCAACGTGACCTACAACGAAACCAACGCCTTGTCCAAGGCGGCGGAAGAAGAAATGCTCAACAAGGACATGCGCAACGACATCGTGCAGCAGATGATCCGCCGCCTGTCCGCCGTAAAGAGTTTGCAGTCTTCCTGATTTGATAGCTGCTGACGCTTGGCTGGCAAGCGCTGCAGGCATTTTTGACATATATCCATGCAGCTTGCGCTGAACCAGCTTGCAGCCCATCTGGCCAAGGGCCTGCGTCCGCTCTACGTCCTGCACGGGGACGAGCCCCTGCAGCAGCAGGAGGCGGCCGATGCCATCCGCGCCGCGGCGCGGGCGGCCGGCTATACCGAGCGCAGCAGCTACACCGTGGCCGGCGCGCACTTCGACTGGAGCGCGGTGCTGGCCGCAGGCGGCTCGCTGTCCCTGTTCGCCGACCGGCAGATCCTGGAGATCCGCATTCCCTCCGGCAAGCCCGGCAAGGACGGCAGCGCGGCGCTGCAGCAGCTGGCCGAAAGCGCCCAGGGCAACGACAGCACGCTCACGCTGGTGAGCCTGCCGCGCCTGGACAAGGCCACCAGGAGCAGCGCCTGGTTTGCCGCGCTCGATGCCGGCGGCGTCTCGCTGCAGATCGACCCGGTCGAGCGTGGCGCGCTGCCCGGCTGGATCGCCCAGCGCCTGGCCGCCCAGGGCCAGCGCGTGGCCGCGGGCGAGGAAGGCCAGCGCACGCTGCAGTTCTTTGCCGACCGCGTGGAGGGCAATCTGCTGGCCGCCCACCAGGAAATCCAGAAGCTGGCGCTGCTGTACCCGCAGGGCGAGCTGGGTTTCGAACAGGTCGAGCAGGCCGTGCTCAACGTGGCGCGCTACGACGTGTTCAAGCTCTCCGAGGCCGTGCTCTCGGGCCAGCTGGCGCGCACCATGCGCATGCTCGACGGCCTGCAGGCCGAAGGCGAGGCCGAGGTGCTGGTGCACTGGGCGCTGGCCGAGGACATCCGCAACATCAAGCGCATCAAGGACGCCATGGCCGCGGGCAAGCCCCTGCCCATGGCGCTGCGCGAAAACCGCATCTGGGGTCCCAAGGAACGCCTGCTCGAGCGCCTGCTGCCGCGCGTGAGCGACGCCACGGCCGCGCAGCTGCTGCAGGCGGCCCACACGGTGGACGGCATCGTCAAGGGCCTGCCCGCCGATGGCTGGCCCCGCGACGGCTGGCAGGCCTTGCGCCAGCTGGCCATGCTGCTGGCCCAGGCGGGCAGGGCCTGAGCGCGGCGCAAAAGCGAAAAAGGATGCGGCGCGCATCCTTTTTCGTGGAAAAGAGAAGGGAGCTCACTGCGGCGCGCCGTCGGCCGGTGGCTGCTGCTCCTGCTGCAGGTGTTCGTCGATCTTTTCCTCGATGACTTTCTCGCCTTCAAAGCCGGCAAGGGCCGCCATGCCTTTCTTGAGCAGGCCCGCCTCGGGGTCGACCTTGTCCAGGGCCTCTTCGGCAACCACAGCACCGATGATCTGATTGAGCAGTCCCATGGCAATCTCCAAGCAAATAAAGAGGCTTCCAAGGTAGCGGTGCGCGCGGGGCGCTGCCAGCAGTGTTGCGGCTTTTTACACGCGGACAAATTGCTTCATGCCCGTGGCATTTGTTTGCAATCCTGACGCGGCCCAAGACCCTGCTGCGGCCGCGATTTTCAGCTTTTATCAAGCTGGGCCTGCGCCTTGTCGGCCCACAGCAGCAGGTTGTCCGTCAGGTCCTTCTGGCTGAAGGAGCAGCTTTCCTCGGTGAACAGCGCGCTGGATTCCAGCCGATCCAGCAGGTTGAGCAGCACTTCGCCATAGCGCGCAGGCAAGGCCTGCAGCAGCGCAGTGGCGGCGCGGGCCTGCTGGCCCAGGGCGGCCGGCGCCAGTTGCTGGCGGGCCAGCTGTTCGAAGCCCGAGCGCAGCTGCTGCAGCTGCCGGGCGGCCAGCGAGGGGGAGGCGGTGAGGGTCATCGCGGTTCTTTCTCCGTATCGCCCGCAGTGTAGAGGGCTTGTTGGCCCACGGGCAGGCCAGATAGGGGAAAATCGGCGTATGAACGCGCTCAATACCGTCGAATACATGCACAACCTCGGCTTGCAGGCAAAAATGGCCTCTGCGCTGATGGCCAGTGCGTCTGCAGCTACCAAAAACAAAGCACTGAAGGCGCTGGCCCGCCTGCTGCGCGAAAACGTGGAACCGCTGCAGGCCGACAACGCCAGGGATCTGGAGCGTGCCGTAGCCAACGGCCTGTCGGCGCCCATGGTGGACCGCCTGCGCCTGACGCCCAAGGTGCTGGAGACCTGTGCCCAGGGCTGCGAGCAGCTGGCGGCGATGGCCGACGTGATCGGCGAGATCATCGGCATGAAGCAGATGCCCAGCGGTATCCGCGTGGGCCAGATGCGCGTGCCCATCGGCGTGTTCGGCATGATCTACGAAAGCCGTCCCAATGTGACCATCGAGGCGGCCAGCCTGTCGATCAAGAGCGGCAATGCCTGCATCCTGCGCGGCGGCTCCGAGGCCATCGACTCCAACAAGGCGCTGGCACGCCTGGTGGCCCGGGCGCTGGCCGAGGCCGGCCTGCCCGAGCACGGCGTGCAGCTGGTGCAGACCACCGACCGCGAGGCCGTGGGCCAGCTGATCGCCATGCCCGACTATGTGGACGTGATCATTCCGCGCGGCGGCAAGGGTCTGATCGAGCGCATCAGCCGCGAGGCCAAGGTGCCGGTGATCAAGCACCTGGATGGCAACTGCCACACCTATGTGGACGACCCCTGCGACATCGCCATGGCCGTGAAGGTGGCCGACAACGCCAAGACGCAGAAGTACAGCCCCTGCAATGCCAGCGAGGGCCTGCTGGTGGCGCGCGGCGTGGCGGCCGGGTTCCTGCCGCTGATCGGTGCCGTCTATGCGGCCAAGGGCGTGGAGATGCGCTGCGACCCGGAAGCCCTGGCCATGCTGCAGGGCGTGCAGGGCGCCAAGCTGGTGGCCGCGACCGAGCAGGACTGGAGCGAGGAATACCTTGCGCCCATCATCAGCATCAAGCTGGTGGAGGGCGTGGAGGAGGCCATTGCCCACATCAACAAGTATTCGAGCCACCATACCGACGCCATTCTGACGACGAACCACATGCACGCCCAGAAATTCCTGCGCGAAGTGGATTCGGCCAGCGTCATGGTCAATGCCAGCACGCGCTTTGCCGACGGCTTCGAATACGGGCTGGGCGCCGAGATCGGCATCAGCACCGACAAGTTCCATGCGCGCGGCCCCGTGGGCATCGAGGGGCTGACCTCGCTCAAGTACGTGGTCCTGGGCGACGGCGAAGTCCGCGCCTGACGCCATGCCGCCGGCCCCTGGAGAGCACGTTTCAGGGGCCGGCGGCTTTTAGAATCCTCCAGCCGCTTCGGTTCCGCATACAACACCATGAAAATCATCATTCTGGGTGCCGGGCGTGTAGGCCACAGCGTGGCCGAGAGCCTGGTGTCCGAGCAGAACAGCATCACCGTCATCGACACCGACGCGCGCGCGCTGCGCGAGCTGGAATCCCGCTTCGATCTGCGCGGCGTGGTCGGCAACGGCATCGATCCGCAGGTGCTGGCCGAGGCCGGTGCCCGGGACACGGACCTGCTGATCGCCTGCGCCTCCATGGACGAGACCAATCTGGTCTGCTGCAAGCTGGCCCAGGCCATGTTCGACATCCCCACGCGGATTGCGCGCGTGCGCTCCTCGGGCTTTGCCGCCAACGAATCGGTGCTGGGCAAGGATGGTTTCGGCGTGGACCGCATCATCTGCCCCGAAGAGTCCATCACCAACTACATCCGCAAGCTGATCGAATATCCCGAGGCCATGCAGGTGCGCTCGTTCGCGGGCGCGCGCGCGGCGCTGGCCTCGGTGCGCGCGCGTGCCGGGGCGCCGGCCGTGGGCCTGCAGATCGCCGAGATCCGCGAGCGCATGCCCGAGCTGGTGATGCGCATCGTGGCCATCTACCGCCGCTTTCTCGATGAACCCGACCGCTTTGTGCGCTGCGACGGGGCCACGCGCATCGAGCCGGGCGACGAGGTCTTCATCCTGGCGGCGACCGAGCATGTGTCCGAGGCCCTGCGCGCCATCAACCGCCCCGAGGGCCGGCCCTCGCGTCCGGTGTTCCGCATCATGATCGCGGGCGGGGGCCAGGTCAGCCTGCGCCTGGCCAGGAAGCTGGCCCAGACGCCGGGGCGCTTTCACATCAAGATCATCGAGCACAGCGAGCAGCAATGCCTGAACCTGTCGGCGGCGCTGCCGGCCGAGGTGCTGGTGCTGGAAGGCGATGTCACCGACGAGGATGTGCTGGCGGAGGAGGGCATCGAGGAAGTCGACCTGTTCCTGGCGCTCACCGATGACGACGAGGACAACATCATGTCCAGCCTGCTGGCCAAGCGCATGGGGGCGCGCCGCGTGCTGGCGCTGATCAACCGCCGCGCCTATGCCGACCTGATGCACGGCACGCAGATCGACATCGCGCTGTCGCCGGCCCAGGCCATGCTGGGCGAATTCCTGGCCTATGTGCGCCGCGGCGACGTGCAGGCCGTGCACAGCCTGCGCCGTGGCGTGGCCGAGGCGCTGGAGATCGTGGCGCGCGGGGACAAGAAGAGTTCGCGCGTGGTCGGCCGCAGGGTCGAGGAGCTGCGCCTGCCCGAGGAAGTGCATATCGGCCTCATCGTGCGCGGCATTCCCGAGGGCCAGTCCGCCGACGACACGGGTGGCGAAGTGGAAACCGAGGTCATCATCCCGCGCAGCAACACGGTGATCGAGAGCGGGGACCATGTGGTCTTCTTCCTGCCCAACAAGCGCCTGGTGCGCAACGTGGAAAACCTGTTCCGCGTCAGCGCCACTTTTTTCTGAAGCCACAGGCCATGCGAGACCTGCTTCCCGTACTGCGCGTGCTCGGCATGCTGATGGTCATGTTTGCCGGCGCCATGCTGCTGCCGTTCGGCGTGTCCTGGTTCACGCAGGACGGTGTCTGGCGCATCTATCCGTGGTCCATCGGCATCACGGCCTGCGCGGGCCTGCTGCTGTGGGGCGCGCTGTACCGCCACAAGCGCGACCTGCAGGCCCGCCATGGCGTGATCCTCGTGACCCTGGTGTGGGTGGTGCTGCCGCTGTGCGCCGTGCTGCCGCTGATGCTGGGCCTGAAGCGCGTGGGCCTGCACATCAGCTTCACGCATGCCTATTTCGAGGCGGTGTCGGGCCTGACCACGGCGGGTGCCACGGTGCTCAGCGGCGTGGACAAGCTGCCGGTGTCCATCAATGTCTGGCGCACCTTTTTGCAGTGGATGGGCGGCATGGGCATTCTGATCCTGGCCGTGGCCGTGCTGCCGCTGCTGGGCGTGGGTGGCGCGCAGCTGTTCCGTGCGGAGGCGGCGGGACCCGTGAAGGATACCAAGCTCACGCCGCGCATCACCGAGACGGCCAAGGGGCTGTGGGGCGTGTATGCGCTGTTTTCCATCGCCTGCGCGCTGGCCTTCTGGGCGGGCGGCATGACGCCGCTGGATGCACTCATGCACATGTTCGCCACGGTGAGCCTGGGCGGACTGTCCTCCCACGATGCGAGCTTTGCCTATTTCAATTCGCCGCTGCTGGAGTCCATTGCGCTGATCTTCATGCTGCTGGCGAGCTGCAATTTCGCGCTGTACTTCGTGGCCCTGCGCAAGGGGCATCTGGACAGTTTTCTGCAGGACCCGGAAATGCGGGCCACGATTTCGGTGCTCGTGGGCGCCGGCCTGCTGGCCGCGCTGTTGCTGTGGGGCAAGGGTGTCTATGGTCCGCTGGACGCCTTGCGCTACGGCATGTTCCACACGGTCTCGGTCGCCACGACGACGGGCTTTTCGACCACCGACTATCTGGCGTGGCCGGTCTTCATCCCGGTGCTGCTGCTGTTGCTGTCGGGGGTTGCCACCAGTGCCGGCTCCACGGGCGGCGGCATCAAAATGGTGCGCATGCTGATTCTGGTCAAACAAGCGCGGCGCGAGATGACGCGCCTGGTCCACCCGCGCGCCATGCAGCCCGTGCGCCTGGGCAACGCCGTGGTCGAGAACCGCATGATCTTTTCGGTGCTGGCCTATATGCTGGTCTACGGCGCCACGGTGATTGTGCTGAGCATGGTCATGCTGCTGACCGACCTGGATCCCGTGACGGCTTTTTCCGCCGTGCTGGCCAGCGTGCACTGCCTGGGCCCGGGGCTCGGGGCCATCGGGCCTGCATCGAATTACACGGTGTTGACCGATTTTCAGACTTGGGTGTGTACTTTGGGCATGCTGCTGGGCCGTCTTGAAATCCTGAGCTTCATGGCCTTGCTGTCACCCGCTTTCTGGCGTCGCTAGTCCTTGCATCTAGGGAAAACGCTTAATTTGTGCGGCGGTCTCTACAATTGCAACCCACCATCGGTTCATAAGGGTCTTTATGGTTCCACATCTCGTCACGGCTTTGACCGGCCCCATCAACGAACTCGAGCAGCGCATCCTGGACTCCATGCCTGCGATCGAGCGTTGGTTCCGCCTGGAGTGGATGGAGCACACGCCGCCTTTCTACTGCTCGGTGGACATTCGCAATGCGGGCTTCAAGCTGGCACCGGTGGATACCAACCTTTTTCCGGGCGGTTGGAACAACCTGACCGATGAAATGCTGCCGCTGGCCGTGCAGGCTGCGATGGCTGCTATCGAAAAGATATGTCCGGAAGCGCGCAATCTGCTCATCATCCCCGAGAACCACACGCGCAACACCCACTACCTGGCCAGCGTGCTGCAGCTCAAGCGCATCTTCAACATGGCCGGGCTCAATGTGCGCATCGGCTCCATCAGCCCGGAGATCAAGAAGACGCTGTCGATCACGCTGCCCCATGGCGACGAGATCAAGCTGGAGCCCGTGATCCGCACCAAGCGCCGTCTGGGGCTCAAGGACTTCGACCCCTGCACCATCCTGCTCAACAACGACCTGTCCACCGGCACGCCCGGCATCATCGAGGAGCTGTACGAGCAATACCTGCTGCCGCCGCTGCATGCAGGCTGGAACGTGCGCCGCAAGAGCCGCCACTTCCAGAGCTATGAGGAAGTGGGCAAGCGCTTCGGCAAGCTGCTGGGTATCGATCCCTGGCTGATCAATCCGCTGTTCGGCCATGTGGAAAACATCGACTTCGCCGACGGTGTGGGCATGGACCGGCTGGCCGAGCAGGTGGACACCATCCTGTCCAAGGTGCGCCGCAAGTACAAGGAATACGGCATCAAGGAAAAGCCGTTCGCCGTGGTCAAGGCCGACAACGGCACCTATGGCATGGGCGTGATGATGGTGCGCGATGCCAAGGAACTGGCAGACCTGCCCCGCAAGAGCCGCAACAAGATGGGCGTGATCAAGGATGGCCAGACCGTGCACGACGTCATCGTGCAGGAGGGCGTGCTGACCTATGAGCGCATGAACAATGCGGTGGCCGAGCCCGTGGTCTACATGATGGACCGCTATGTGGTCGGGGGCTTTTACCGCATGCACCCCGAGCGCGACGTGGACGAGAACCTCAACACGCCCGGCGCCGGCTATGTGCCGCTGGCTTTCCCGAACAGCAACCAGCTGCCGCAGGTGGGCGCACGCCCGGGCGCCAGCGCTCCCAACCGCTTCTACATGTATGGCGTGATTGCGCGCCTGGCCATGCTGGCCGCCAGCTACGAGCTGGAAGCGACGAATCCTGACGCGGAAATCTACGACTGAAGCAGCGGGCCGCCCGGACCGAGCACAATGCCGAAACCTTGAGACCCGGTGACTGCCTTACGAGTCGCTTCCTGAGCCGTGCAAACTTCCAAATCCTCTTTGTCCGCCCTCACGCTGGGCGCTATCGGTGTCGTCTATGGAGACATTGGCACCAGTGTTCTGTACTCGGTCAAGGAGGTCTTCGGATCGGGCTATGTGCCTTTCACGCCGGCCAACGTCTACGGCGTGCTGTCCGTGCTGTTCTGGACGCTCACGGTCATCGTCTCGCTCAAGTACGTGGTCCTGGTGCTGCGCGCGGACAACAATGGCGAGGGCGGCCTGGTGGCCATGCTGGCCCTGGCCTCGCAGACCGTGAAGGACAAGCCACGCCTGTCCAGCACGCTGTTCCTGGTCGGCATGTTCGGCACTTCGCTGTTCTACGGCGACGGCGTGATCACGCCGGCCATCTCCGTGCTGTCGGCCGTGGAAGGCCTGGAGGTGATCTCCCCGCATTTCACGCGCGCCGTGATTCCGCTGACCCTGGTGATCCTGTTTCTGCTGTTCTTCGTGCAGAAAAGAGGCACCGCCGGCATCGGCAAGTTCTTCGGCCCGATCACGCTGACCTGGTTCTTCTGCATCGCCCTGCTGGGCATTCACCAGATCCTCGGCCATCCGGAAATCCTGGCCGCCCTCAGCCCGCACCATGCGGTCGGCTTCATCTGGAACAATCCCGGCACCTCGTTCATCATCCTGGGCTCGGTCGTGCTGTGCGTGACGGGCGCCGAGGCCCTGTATGCCGACCTGGGCCATTTCGGCAAGAAGCCCATCCGCCTGGCCTGGTTCAGCATTGCCATGCCGGCGCTGACGCTCAACTACTTCGGTCAGGGAGCGCTGTTGCTGGCCAATCCGGAGGCGGTCAAGAACCCGTTTTACATGATGGCGCCGAGCTGGGCCTTGCTGCCCATGGTGATCATGGCCACCATGGCCACGGTGATCGCCTCGCAGGCGCTGATCACCGGCGCCTTCAGCGTGACGCGCCAAGTGATCCAGCTCGGCTACCTGCCGCGCTTCGAGGTGCGCCACACCAGCGTGAAGGAAACCGGCCAGATCTATATGCCGCTGGTGAACTGGGGGCTGTTCGTGGCGATCGCGCTGGCGGTGCTGCTGTTCCGAAACAGCGGCAATCTGGCGGCGGCCTACGGCATCGCCGTGACGCTGGACATGCTGATCACCACCACGCTGACCTTCTTCGTGGTCCGTTACCGCTGGAACTATCCTCTGGCGGTCTGCATCCTGGCCACGGGCTTTTTCTTCATCGTGGATCTGGCCTTCTTCTCGTCGAATCTGCTCAAGCTGTTCGAGGGTGGCTGGTTCCCGCTGCTGATCGGCGGCACGGTCTTCACGCTGATGATGACCTGGCGCAAGGGGCGCGACCTGCTGCAGGAAAGACTGCATGCCGATGCGCTCAATCTGCGTGAATTCCTCGAATCGGCCTGGCGCCATCCGCCCACGCGAGTGCCGGGCACGGCCGTGTTCCTGTCGGGCGAGCCCGGTACCGTGCCCCATGCGCTGCTGCACAACCTCAAGCACAACAAGGTGCTGCACGAGCGCAACATCTTCGTGACGGTGCGCAACCACGAAGTCCCCTGGGTGGGGCTGGACAAGCGCGTGCAGGCCGAATCGCTGGGCGGCGACTGCTGGGAGGTGCTGATCCATTACGGCTTCAAGAACGAGCCCGACGTGCCGGCCGCGCTGGCCCAGCTGCGCACACAGGGCTGCATGTTCGAATCCATGGAAACCAGCTACTTCCTCTCGCGCGATGTCATCATTCCGCGCATGAGCCATCGCATGGCGCCCTGGCGCGAGAAGCTGTTCGCCCAGATGCACCGCAACGCCAGCCGGGTGTCCGATTTCTTGCACCTGCCCAGCAACTCCGTGGTCGAACTGGGCTCCAAGATCGAGCTGTAGCTTGGGTCAAAAAGGCCTGTATCGCTTATCCAGAAAGCGCTGATAGCTATCAATGTGGAAGTGATGGTCGCCTTCGCGATTCGCATGCACCGTCCATGCGGTGTTTTTCGCAGGCCTGATGCCAGAATGCGCAGATGCGCTTTTTCAGAGACTTGAGTCCCGCCGCCTTTGCGGCCGGTTTCGTGGCCGTGCTGGTGGGCTTCACCAGCTCCGTGGCCCTGGTGTTCCAGGCAGCCCAGGCCTTCCAGGCCACGCCGGCCCAGATCACCTCCTGGATCTGGGCCCTGGGCCTGGGCATGGGGCTGTGCTCCCTTGTACCCTCGTTGCTGTTGCGCATGCCTGTCATGGTGGCCTGGTCCACGCCGGGTGCCGCGGTGCTGGCCACGGCCGGGCTGGCCGGCGGATTTTCCATGGGGGAAGCCGTGGGTGCTTTCATCGCCAGCGCGGTGCTCATCATTGTGGCGGGCGCCACGGGCTGGTTCGAGCGCATCATGAACCGCATCCCCATGGAGATCGCCTCGGCCCTGCTGGCCGGCGTGCTGGCCAAGTTCGGCATGCAGGCCTTCTCGGCGGCCGAGAGCAATCTGCCTCTGGTGCTGGTCATGCTGGTTGCCTATCTGCTGTCCCGGCGTCTGGCTCCGCGTTACGCTGTGATCGTGACCCTGATGGCCGGCATTGCCTGGGCGGCGCTGCGCGGGCAGATGCAGTGGTCCGCCGTGCATGCGGGCTTGGCCATGCCGGTGTTCACCATGCCGCAGTTCTCTGTTCAGGCCCTGGTGAGCCTGGCCCTGCCGCTGTTCGTCGTCACCATGGCCTCGCAAAACCTGCCGGGCGTGGCCGTGATCCGCGCCACGGGCTATGACATTCCCGTCTCCCGCATCATCAGCATGACGGGCGCGGCCACCCTGGTGCTGGCACCGTTCGGCGGCTATGCCTTGAATCTGAGCGCCATCACCGCGGCCATCTGCATGGGTCCCGAAGCGCATGAAGACAAATCCAGGCGCTATACGGCGGCGGCCGTCTGCGGCCTGTTCTACATCGTGCTGGGCATCTTCGGCGCCGTGGTCACGGGGCTGCTGACTGCCTTTCCCAAGGAGCTGGTGGCTTGCATCGCGGGGCTGGCCCTGCTCGGCTCCATCGGCGGCGGCCTGGCTGCAGCGCTCAGGGAGGAGCAACACCGCGAGGCTGCGCTCATCACATTTCTCGTGACTCTGAGCGGCGTGGTGATTGCCGGCATAGGATCGGCTTTCTGGGGCGTGGTGGCGGGCAGCGTGGCGCTGTGCATCCAGCACTTTCGCCGCCGCTAGAAGGGGGAAGGCGGAAACTTCACGGAAAATCTGTGATGTCTTCTCAGGCCGTGCATGATGTCCGGCGAGATCTGTCCTATCTGAACCACCACCATGCAAATACTGTTTGTTGCCGATCCACTGGAGTCCTTCGTGATCTACAAGGACTCCACCTTTGCCATGATGCGCGAGGCACAGCGCCGAGGCCACCAGATCGTGGCTTGCGAGCCTGGCAGCATGTCATGGGAAAGCGGAGGCAAGGTCACGGCCCGGGTGCGCTTCATCACGCTGACGGGCGACAAAAAGCAATGGTTTGACGAAACCGAAGCCCGCAGCATGGCGCTGGCGGAATTCGATGCCGTCGTGATGCGCAAGGATCCGCCCTTCGATTCCGAGTATTTCTACGCCACCCACCTGCTGAGCCAGGCCGAGCGTGAGGGCGCCAAGGTTTTCAACAAGCCCCAGGCACTGCGCGAACACCCTGAAAAGCTCGCCATCATGGAGTTCGCGCACTTCATCTCGCCAACGCTGGTGACGCGCACGGCCCAGGATATCCGGGCCTTCCATGCCCAGCACCAGGACATCATTCTCAAACCCCTGGATGGCATGGGCGGCATGGGCATCTTCCGCGTGGGTCCCGACGGGCGCAACCTCGGCAGCATCATCGAGACCCTGAACCGGGGCGGAGCCACCAGCGTCATGGTGCAGAAGTTCCTGCCCGACATCGTCCAGGGCGACAAGCGTGTGCTCATCATCGGCGGCAAGCCGGTGCCTTATTGCCTGGCCCGCATTCCGCAAGGCAATGAAGTGCGCGGCAATCTGGCCGCCGGCGGCAAGGGCGTGGCCCAGCCCCTGAGCAACGAGGACAAGGCGATTGCGGAAACCATCGGTGCCAAGCTGGTGCAGCGCGGCCTGCTGCTGATCGGCCTGGATGTGATCGGACACAACGTCACTGAGATCAACGTGACCAGTCCGACTTGCTTCCAGGAAATCCACGACCAGACCGGCTGTGACGTGGCTGCCCTGTTTGTCGATGCGCTGGAACTGGCGGCCCGGGCCTGAAGCCTTCGCTATCGCAAGATGAAGACAAGAGGGAGCAGGCTTGCCTGCTCCCTCTTGTCTTTTGGCGGTTGGATTGGACTGCCCTCAAAAAAACCGGATGTGAGTTGCGCCAGGTCGAAAATTCTGTGTACAATGCAAGGCTTCATT
>NZ_BCNT01000013.1 GCF_001544075.1 Comamonas terrae | reverse complement strand
AGGTTCGAGTCCTTCCTCCCCTGCCAAGATAGAAAACCCCGTCTGTGAAAGCAGGCGGGGTTTTTGCTTTGCGCGCCTGGTTTCCATGCCGTGGCGGGTATTCCGGCCTCGCTTTTCGTGCGCGGGGGATGCCGCGCACTCCTGTTCCACCATGAGCGGCCTGTTGCGTCTGGCGTGTGTTGCCCTGCCGTTGTGCGGCTGAACGAAGGGAACCGAATCTGCCTGCGGCAGTGCGCCGGAGCCGTCTGGAAGGCATGATGGGATGCACGTATTACTACGTACAAGGCGAGGAAATTGCAATCTTTTGTTCAAAATGACGAAATGTATTCGTCAAGTCGTCATTTTTTTCAAAGATAAATTGCGAGCAGCTTATAGACTCTGCGCTCTTTTGTTCGATTTTTATCGTTGCTGATCTCAATCCCTAGGAGCGGTATGCCTTCCAAACGTCTATTTCTTCAGTCCGCGGCCCTGGTGGCTGGTTTGTGCCTGGGCGCCGCAGCCGTGGCACAGGAGAGCACCATGGCGCGTGTGGAGCGCACCAAGGTGCTGCGCGTGGGCGTGATTTCGGGGGCGACGCCGTATTTCCACAAGGACCTGGTTTCGCAGAAGTGGGAGGGCTTCGGCCCCGACTTTGCCGAGAGCCTGGCCAAGAAGCTGGGTGCCAAGGTGGACCTGGTGGAAACCACCTGGGGCAATTCGGTGATGGACCTGCAGGCCAACAAGATCGACGTGATGTTCGGCATGGGCCCGACGCCGGCCCGCCGCGAGATGGTGGACTTCTCGGACATGCTGTTCAATAACACGCTGACCGTGGTCTGCAAGAAGGGCTTCGGCCCCGTCAAGACCTGGGAGCAGCTCAATGATCCCAAGGTCAAGATCGTGGTGGACGTGGGTTCGAACCAGGACCAGTACGCGACCAAGATGCTGCCCAAGGCCACGATTTCCCGCCTGGACAGCTCGGGTGCGGCCTCGATGGCCGTGCAGACCGGCCGCGCCGACTGCCAGGTGCTGATGGTGCTGCTGGCCCAGCCGCTGCTGGCCAAGCGCCCGGACGTGGGCCAGATGTTCGTGCCCGAGCCGGTGACGACCTCGCCCACGCACATCGGCCTGCCCAAGAGCGCGAACAAGGATTTCGAAAACGCGGTCAACGCCTGGCTCAAGGATGCGCGTGGCCGCGGCGAGGTCCAGTCCGTCATCGTCCGGAACATGGAAAAGCTCGCGGGCGTGAAGCCCGAGAGCTTCCCCAAGCAGGTGAAGTTCTGAGGGTTTGCCTGCGGGCGTGGCCGATGCCCGCGGGCCGCTGCGGCGAATGACGGGCAGCCAGTCCCGTGAGCGTGGCAGGCCGTTGCCCGGGCGGCGGCCCGCGGGTCCATAGGCTGGCGAGTCCGAGAGGAGTTTGAATGTACGAGTGGGATTTTTCCCTGCTGTGGACCTACCGCACGCTGTTTCTGCAGGGCATAGGCTACACGCTGCTGTTCACGGCGATCTGCGTGCTCGGCGGCCTGGCCGTGGGGCTGGTGGCCGGCCTGGGTCGGCTGTCGCACAGCAAATGGGTGACGGGGCCGCTGCGCGCCTTCGTCGAGGTCTTTCGCTGCACGCCGGTGCTGGTGCAGCTGGTATGGTTCTATTACGCGCTGCCCGTGCTCACGGGCATCGAGATGTCGGCTCCCATGGCGGCGGCGCTGTGCCTGTCCCTGTATGGCGGCGCATTCTATTCCGAGATCATCCGCGGCGGCATCATTTCCATCGACCCGGGGCAGACCGAGGCCGGGCAGGCGCTGGGCATGACGCGCTTTCAGGTCATGCGCCGGGTGGTGCTGCCCCAGGCCTTCAAGCGCATGGTGCCGCCCCTGATGAGCCAGTCCATCATGCAGCTCAAGAACACCTCGCTGCTGTCCGTGCTGGCCGTGCCGGACCTGCTGTACCAGGGCCAGGTGATCGCGCACGACACCTATCGTCCGCTGGAGGTCTATACCTTCATCGCCGTGGCGTATTTCGTGATCCTGCTGCCGGCCACGATGTGGGCCAAGCGCATGGAGCAGAACCATTCTTCGGGCAAGGAGGCGTAAGCGATGTCTGCTCCAGTGATCGAGATCAGGGGCCTGAGGAAATCCTTCGGAGATCTGGCCGTGCTCAAGGACATCCACCTGACGGTGGAGCGCGGCTCCGTGGTGGCGCTGATCGGGCCGTCCGGCTCGGGCAAGTCCACGCTGCTGCGCTGCGTGAACCTGCTGACCGTGCCCGACGGCGGCGATATACGCGTCGGCGAGCAGTCGCTGTCCTTCCGCGGCAAGGACACCCAGCTGCCGACCGACAAGGTGCTCGCGGGCTTTCGCGCCCGTACCGGCATGGTGTTCCAGCATTTCAATCTGTTCCCGCACATGACCGTGCTGCAGAACGTGATGGAAGGGCCGGTCACCGTGCTCAGGAAGAGCCGGCCCGAGGCCGAGGCCAGGGCGCGTGCGCTGCTGGCCAAGGTGGGCCTGGCCGAGCGCGCCGACATGTATCCCGACAGGATGTCGGGCGGCCAGAAGCAGCGCGTGGCCATTGCCCGTGCCCTGGCCATGGAGCCCGGCGTCATGCTGTTCGACGAGGCGACGTCGGCGCTGGATCCCGAGCTGGTGGCCGAGGTGCTGGGCGTGATCCAGTCGCTGGCCAGGGAGGGCATGACCATGATCCTGGTCACCCACGAAATCGCGTTCGCGCGTGAAGTGGCCGACAAGGTGGTGTTCATGCGCGACGGGGTGGTGGTGGAATCCGGGCCGCCGTCCCAGGTGATCGACAACCCCGAGCAGGAGGCGACGCGCAGTTTTCTGGGCCGCATCCTGGGGAGAGCACAGGTCGCGTGACCGGGTTCGACAAGGCTGGCTTGCGCACGACAGAACCAGCGCGCACTGCCGCGATGCGCTCCTGCGGGAGCAAGTTCTACAAGGATGGGGTATGGAATACCGTTTGGATGAAACCGATCGCCAGTTGCTGCGCCTGCTGCAGACCAATGCACGGGCCTCGACCGCACACCTGGCCCGGCAGATGAATCTGGCCCGCACCACGGTGGTGGCGCGCATTGCCAAGCTCGAGCAGGAAGGCGTGATAGCGGGCTACGGGGTGCGCCTGGGTTCGCGCCTGGAGCAATCGGCCGTGCGCGCCTATTGCGGCATCCGCGTGCAGCCCAAGACGGCGACCTCGGTGATGCAGGCGCTCAACCGCTTCACCGAAGTGGAGGAAGTTTCGGCCGTCAGCGGCCAGTATGACTACATGGTGTTCGTGCGCTGCGAGAGCAATGAAAAGCTCGACGCCCTGCTGGACCGCATCGGCCTGATCGACGGCATTCAGCAGACCTATACCTCGGTGGTGCTGAGCCGCAAGATCGATCGCCGCACGACGGCCGAAGTGGTGAGCCAGCCCGCCTGAACGAGCCGCGCAATTCGCCCCTGGCCCCTGGCGGCGCACTCGCCGCCAGGGTGGAATGAGGGTGAAAACGCATTCAAACGCTTATGTGGCAAGCGCTTGAAGCTATGAAAAAAGGATTTGTCTGCCGGCTGGCCGCCCCGGCCAGCCATTCCTGCCTACAGAAAGCGGCTGGCCCTGAACGGGTGGGGGTCCAGCGGCAGCCGGGTGTCGCCCTGCATGAGGGCGCCTAGCAGCGCGGCCGTGCCCGGACCGGTGGAAAAGCCGATGTGCTGATGGCCGAAGGCCAGCCACAGGCCGGGGCGGCCCGGCATTTCGCCGATCACGGGGCGGGAGTCGGGCAGGGTGGGGCGGCGGCCCATCCACAGCGGCTGGTCCAGGCGCGGGCCCAGCGGCAGCGCCTGGCGCGCGGCGGCTTCGGCCAGCTCCAGCTGCACGGGCTTCATCGGAGCGTCGCAGTCATTGAGTTCCACGCCCGTGGACAGGCGCATGCCGTGCTCCATGGGCGAGAGAACATAGCCGCCTGCCGTGTCGTAGATGGGCCGCTGCAGCGACCTGGCGCCGGCGCCCTCTGCATAGTGCAGGTGGTAGCCGCGCTCGAAGCCCATGGGGATTTCCACGCCCAGGCCGGCCAGAAACTGCCGGCTCCACGGGCCCAGGGCCACCACCACGCGGTCATAGGCCTGGCCCGTACCGCTGCTGTCGATCACGGTCCATAAGCCATCGCCCGTCTGCTGAACCGTGCGCAGCTCCGTGGTCTGCACACGTCCGCCGCGCGCGGCAAAGGCATCGGCGTAGGCCCTGACCACGGCGCCCGGGCTGTTGACGGAATAGCTGTCCTTGATCCACAGGGCCTTGGCAAAGAGGGGGTTGAGCACGGGCTCGAGCGCCTGCAGCTCGCCGGCCTGCAGCACCTGCGTGGCAATGCCGTATTGCGCCATGGTCTCGCGGCCCAGCCGTGCGCCAGGCGCCTCGAAGCTCGCCGCGTGGCGGTAGAGAAACAGCCAGCCGTTGTCGCGCAGCCTATCGAGTGCGTTGACTTCGGCGAGCAGGCGGCGATGCTCGTCGGTGGACAGGCGGATCAGGCTGTCGAGCGCCGCGGTGGTCTCGCGGAACACGCTGCGGCGCGCATTGCCGACAAAGCCCAGGGCCCAGCGCAGATTGGAAGCCACGAAGGCAGGGCTGTAGCGAAAGCCCGTACCCCGGTTCCCGAGCAGGCCGGGCAGCGTACCCCAGAGCCTGGGATGGTTGAACGGCATGAGCGAGCTGCGCGCGATCACGCCGGCATTGCCGTAGGAGGTTTCAAGGCCCGGCGCACGCCGGTCCAGCAAGGTGACGGCCATGCCGCGGCGCTGCAGTTCGAGCGCGGTGGCCACGCCGACCATGCCTGCGCCGAGTACGGCGACGGAAGGGGTTGTCATGAGTGCATGTGCGCTGCGCTACAAGGCTTGCGCAGCGCCGTGGGGTCCATCGGAACAAAGGGCTGCCGCGCGCCTGCACGTCGGCCTGGCCTCCATTGTCGCGCTGCAGCGGGGCGGGCGCGGCGTTCGCCGCAGGATTTTCCCGTGCGGGCAGGCTTTCAGTCCACGATCACGCGCGGCTCGCCGGCTTCCATGCGGCCCACGACGGCAGCCTCGGCAAAGCCGCCATCGGCAAAGACCTGGAGCACCTGTTGGGCGGCTTCCGGGGCGCAGGACACCAGCAGGCCACCCGAAGTCTGCGGGTCCGTCAGCAAGGCACGCTGCGCGTCGCCCAGGCCGGCCGGCAGCTGCACATTCTGGCCGTAGGAGGCCCAGTTGCGGCCCGAGGCTCCTGTGAAGATGCCTTGCTCGGCCAGGGCCTGCACGCCGGGCAGCACCGGCAGCCTGCGGCTGTCGATGCGGGCCGTGAGCTGCGCGCCGCGGGCCAGTTCCAGGCCGTGGCCCAGCAGGCCGAAGCCCGTCACATCGGTCAGCGCGTGCACGCCTTCCAGCCTGGACAGCGCTGCGCCCGGGCGGTTGAGCTGGGTGGTGGCTTGCACCATGGCGCGGTAGCCGGCTTCGTCGAGCAGATTTTTCTTGAGTGCGGCCGACAGAATGCCGACGCCCAGCGGCTTGCCCAGGATCAGAACGTCGCCGGCTTTGGCATCGGCGTTGCGCTTCATCTGCCTGGGGTTGACGATGCCTATGCCCACAAGCCCGTAAATGGGTTCGACCGAATCGATGGAATGGCCGCCGGCCAGCGGAATGCCGGCATCGCGGCAGACCGATTCGCCGCCTTCGAGGATCTTGGCGATCACGTCATGGGGCAGCACGTTGATGGGCATGCCGACGATGGCCAGGGCCATCAGCGGCGTGCCGCCCATGGCATAGATGTCGGACAGTGCATTGGTGGCGGCGATGCGGCCGAAGTCGTACGGATCGTCGACGATGGGCATGAAGAAGTCCGTGGTCGCGACGATGGCCTGCTCGTCGTTGATGCGGTAGACGGCTGCATCGTCCGCAGTCTCCGTGCCCACGAGCAGGTCGGGAAAGAACTGCCGGGGCAGATTGCTCCTGGCTAGCAGTTCGGACAGTACGCCGGGCGCGATCTTGCAGCCGCAGCCGCCGCCATGGGACAGGGAGGTGAGTCGGGGAGCTTGGATGGTATCGATGGTCATTGGAGATTCTTTGGCTGGCGGTACGGGCGGCTCGCGCAGCCTGCATGCGCAGGCCGGCGCGGGAAACCGGAAATCGGTGCAAGTATTATCGGCAGCCCGCGCCTGCTCTGCGCGGACAGTGGGACAAGCATGCGGCTGCGTGCTGTAATTGCGGGGCTTTTTGCTGGAGAAGGCTTACACGGCATTCTCCAAAGTTGTGAAAAAATGTTTGTCCTCGGACGTGCACCGCTTGCCGTGGGCCATCCGCAGGGCCGCCGCAGTCCCCAGGGAGCCGTTGTTGACATCTTTCAAGCCAGATCGTGGTCATGGAGTGCCGCCCCGCCGTGCCGGCGGCCGGGCATGGTTGCTTGCCGCCTGCCTGGCCTGGACGGCCGTGTCTGCGCGGGCGGACGCCGCGGCCGAAGACCATGTGCAGGGCGTCGCGCGCACGGTGATCGGCATCCTGGGCTACACGCATTGGCCGGCTGAAAGCGGAGGGCTGCGCCTGTGCGTGGTCGGCTCCACGGAATATGCGGCCGGGCTGATGCACAGCTCGGGGCAGGCGGTGGGCAGCCGCCAGCTTGACGTCAGGCGGGTGGAACTGGATCAGGTGAAGAACGCCGACTGCGACGGCATCTATGCCGGCGAGATGGACGAGCAGCAATGGCGCAGCCTGATGCGGCAGCAGGACGGCCGACCGCTGCTGACCATCAGCGAGCGCGGTGCGCTGTGCCGTATCGGCGCCATGTTCTGCCTGCGGCGCCAGGGCGAAGGGCCGGGCTTCGAGGTCAACCTGGATTCCGTGGCGCGCAGCGGCCTGCGCATCAGCCCCAAGGTGCTGCAACTGGCCCGTACCAAGGCGGCACCATGAGCTTGCCCATGAGCAGCAATGATTCATTGCATGCGGTGATCCGCCGTGCCCATCTGCGCATGGCGGGCATGGCCATTTCGCTGGCCGGCGTGCTGCTGCTGCTGGTCGGCGTGGTGGTGCTGCGCCTGTACCTGCTCAACAACCTGCATCTGATGGCCCGCTCGCTGGCCTATACGGCCGAGGCATCGCTGGTCTTCAACGACCGTGACGAGGCGGCGCGGATGCTGGAGCAGATGCTGCGCGGCGAGGATGTGGCGCGGGCCCAGGTGTTCGATGAGCGGGGGCAGGTGTTTGTGCGCTGGTCTTCGGGCCAGTCCGCCACGGGCGGTGCCGGCGAGGTGCTGGCCGCCGTCATCGGGATGCAGCCTGGAGAGGCCGAAGTGCGCCAGAACGGCAAGCCGGTCGGGCGCGTGGTGCTCTACAGCGACGGTGCCGGCTTTGTGCGTTTTCTCTGCGCCGGCCTGGCGGTGCTGGCCTTGTGTGTGGGCATCAGCGGCTATCTGGGCATGCGCCAGTCGCGCCGCATGCTGGCGGATATCGCGGAGCCGCTGCAGCAACTGGCCCGGGTGGCCCGGGCCGTGCGGCACGACCGTTCCATGGACCAGCGCGTGCCTGCCGCCCGCATTGCCGAACTGAACGAACTGGGCGACGACTTCAACGCCCTGCTGTCCGAGCTGCAGATGCGCCACGAGCGCCTGCAGCAGCAGAACTCCGTGCTGGAACTGAAGGCTTCGCGCGACAGCCTGACCGGCCTGGCCAACCGCTCGCATTTCGAGCAGCGCCTGCGGCAGGCGCTGCTCGATGCGGACCAGGCGGGGCGCAAGCTGGCCGTGCTGTTCCTGGACAACGACCGCTTCAAGCAGGTCAACGATGTCTATGGCCACGCGGCGGGCGATGCATTGCTCAGGGCCGTGGGAGAGAGGTTGCATTCGCTGGTGCGCGAGGCGGACCTGGTCGCCCGCCTGGGCGGTGACGAATTCGCCATCCTGCTGTACCCGGTCGGCGGCGTGGACGATGCCCGGCTCGTGGCGGACAAGATCGAAGAGGCAATGCGCGAACCTGTGGTGACCGGTACAGGCGTGCTGCTGAATCCTTCGGTCAGCGTCGGCATTGCCGTCTTTCCGCGCCATGGCCGCGACATGGAGACATTGCTGAACCATGCGGACCAGGCCATGTACGAAGCCAAACTTGCGCGGCATGCCGGGCATGCCGCCATCAGGGGATGATGCATATGGAATGGAACAGAAAGATTCTGGGTGGGCGGCGGTTCATGGACTGGAGCCGCTGGTGCATGGCCATGGCGCTGGCCCTGCTGCTGGCCGCCTGCCAGACCCCGCAGCCCCAGGGCCTGACAGCACAGCAGCAGCAGGTCCTGAGGGCCCAGGGCTTCGCGCCCGGCGAGGATGGATGGGAGCTGCAGATGTCGGGCAAGCTGCTGTTTGAATTCGACTCCGCAGAAGTCGGTCAGCAGGCGCGGGGCAAGGTCTCGGATCTGGCACGGGCGCTGCTGAAGGAGGGCATAGACCGGTTGCGCGTGGAAGGCTATACGGACGACCGCGGCAGCGATGCCTACAACCTGCGGCTGTCCCTGCGCCGGGCGCAGGCCGTGGCGGATGTACTGGCGGAGGCCGGCATGCCCAGGCAGAACATCGAGGTCAAGGGGCTGGGCCGGGCGGCACCCGTGGCGGCGGGCAATGCTGCGGAAAACCGCCGCGTGGCCATCATCGTGCCCCTGCTGTAGCTGCCGGCACAGTGGCGGAAAGCAGCTGGAGTCGAACCAACCCGGGAGCGGCTGACGCCCCCCACCGGGTTTGAAGCCCGGCCGCGCCACCGGGCGCGATTGCCTTCCTTCTTGTAGAAGATGCGCGGATTGTATCCAGCATTCATGGCTGGCGGGACCAACTGCAGCGGCACACCCTCTATGAATGCTGTAGCAACCGGCGCTTGTCCTTGCCGGGCCGCAGGCTATGTGGTGCGGACGGCGCTGCCGGCAGCCGGGGCCGGATTCCATTGCACATCGGGCCGCAGCAAATGGGCGTCGCGCACGCGGCGCGTATAGCCGATGCGGTCGAAGAACTCCAGGATCTGGATGGCGCGCTTGCGGCCCAGGCCCGTGGCATCGCGAAAGGCCCGGGCTTCGACTTGCGCATTGTCGGCTCCGCTGGCCAGGGCTGCCACCAGCGCCGCCAGCTCGTCCATGCAGGATGCGGCATAGAACAGGTCCTTGACCACCTGGAACAGCTGGCCCTGGCGCGAGAGCTTGCGCAGCAGCTGGCGCACCACTTCCTCGCCCGCGCCATGGTCGCGGGCCAGATCGCGCACCCAGGGCGGATCGAAGCGGCCGGCCGCAATCGCGGGCAGCAGCTTCTGGGCCAGAGCCTGTTCCGCATCCGAAAGCTGCACGCTGTGGCCCGGCAGGTGCAGCCAGGCGCCTGTGCCGGCCAGCTGCCGCTGCGCAAGCAGGCTGTCGAGCAGCCCCTGGTACAGCGCATCGTGCGCCGCCTGCTGCAGACCGGGCAGGGCCATGCGGCGCAGGCGCGCCGCATTCACGCCGGGCTCGTCGGGCGATTTCTCGTGGAAGCGCGTCAGCGCCTGCAGCACCTGTGCCTGCAGTGCCTGCCAGCGGGCGGCATCCATGACCAGGGCATCGTCGCCAGCCATGGGCAGAAGGACCGCATGCGCGGGCAGCTGGTCTGCATGAAGGGCCCGGCCGGCCAGGCGCATGAGCTGCGACAGCGCAGTGCCATAGGGTGCCTGGGCTATCAGCGGCGCAAGGTCGCCATGCGCAACCAGCTGTTCGATGGCATCGAGGTAGGCCATGCGCTCGGCGCCGCGGCGCTTGCGCGCGGGAGCGTAGGGGTCCAGCACCATGCCGCCGGCGATCGTGCGGGTGGCCTGCGCGTTGCGCAGGATCAGGCGGTCGCCGGGCATGGCAAACACGGGTGCGTCAAGTACCAGCTGCGCGCGCGCCGCGGTGCCGGGGGCGATCGGGCCGTCCTGCAGCAAGGCCACATGGCCGGTGCAGCGCCGTGTGCCCAGGTGAACATGCACGGGCGTCCACTGCTGCATGGGCGCGGCATCGGCCAGCAGCTGCAGCGCGATGTCGATGCGATCCGTGGCCTGCAGCGCGCGTGCATCGGCCACCCAGTCGCCGCGCTCGATGTCCTCCCTGGCAATGCCTGCGAGATTGAGCGCGCAGCGCTGGCCGGCCACGCCGGTGTCGCTGGACTGGTTTTGCGCATGGATGCTGCGCACGCGCACCGCCCTGCCGCTTGCCGAATGCAGCAGCGTGTCGCCCACGGCCACCTGCCCGCCGAAGACGGTGCCGGTCACCACCGTGCCCTGGCCGGCCAGCGTGAAGACGCGGTCCACTGCAAGGCGGAACAGCCCGTCGCGTTTGCGCGCGGGCATGGCCTGGGCCTGCTGGTCGAGGTGCTGGCGCAGCGCAAAGATGCCTGAAATGTCGGGGTTGTCGGCCACTGCCGCCGCGGTCTCGAAGATTGGCGAGCTGGCCAGGGCCGTGTCCGCGAGCAGCGCGGCGATCTGCCCGCGCACTTCGTCGATGCGCGTGCGCGGCACACGGTCCACCTTGGTCAGGGCCACCGTGCCCTGCCGGATGCCCAGCAGCTGCAGGATCTCCAGGTGCTCGCGGGTCTGGGGCATGATGCCGTCGTCCGCTGCCACCACCAGCAGCGCGTGGTCTATGCCCACGGCGCCGGCGGCCATGGTGTGCACGAATTTCTCATGGCCCGGCACGTCGATGATGCCCAGCACATCGCCATTGGGCAAAGGCGCATAGGCATAGCCCAGCTCGATGGAAATGCCGCGCGCCTTTTCCTCCTTGAGGCGATCGGTTTCCACGCCGGTCAGGGCGCGCACCAGGGTGGTCTTGCCGTGGTCGATATGGCCGGCGGTGCCGATGATCATGTGTGGGTCGCTCCGTGTCGCACCGCGTTGCCGATGCGGTCAATCTTTTTGATGGAAATTATCTCGGGATGCTTGATTGGCAAGCGTTTCTTGCTATTTTCCCAGTAGCGAAAGCTGTTCGCTGAAGGCGTGCTGCATGGCCGCCTCCAGGCAGCGCAGGTCCAGCCACAGCGCGTCATCGCGCAGGCGCGCGATCACGGGGCGGGGCAGGGCGCGCAGGCGCGCTTCCAGCTGTGCGAGCTGGCGGCCTGCCTGCCTGCCGCTGGCCGGATGGATCCTGAGGCCGAAGCTGGGCAGGCTTTCAACGGGCAGGGCGCCGCTGCCGATCTGGCTGGTCATGGGCGCGGGCTCGACCACGAAGGCCGGGCCCAGCGCCTGTTGCAGCACGGGCTGCAGCTGCAATGCCTGTGCCTGCATGTCGGCCTGCGGCCGGGTGAACAGGCGCAGCGTGGTCAGCTGCTCGGCCAGCTTTTCGGGATGCAGGTACAGGCGCAGCGTGGGCTCCAGCGCCGCCAGCGTGATCTTGCCCACGCGCAGCGCTCGCTTGAGCGGGTTCTTCTTGATCCGGGCGATCAATGCCTTTTTGCCCACGATGATGCCGGCCTGCGGGCCGCCGAGCAGCTTGTCGCCGCTGAAGGTGACGAGGTCGGCGCCGGACTCGATGGTCTCGCGCACCGTGACCTCGTAGGGCAGTCCCCATTCGCGCAGGTCGATGAGGGTGCCGCTGCCCAGGTCGACGATCAGGGGCAGGCCCTTGTCGTGCGCAATGCGGGCCACCTGCGCATCGCTCACGGCCTTGGTGAAGCCGGTGATGGCGTAGTTGCTGCAATGCACCTTCATGAGTGCGGCCGTGCAGTCGGTGACCGCTTCGCTGTAGTCGCGCTCGTGGGTGCGGTTGGTGGTGCCCACTTCCACCAGGCGCGCACCGGCGCGCGTCATCACATCGGGGATGCGGAATGCACCGCCGATTTCCACCAGCTCGCCGCGCGAGACAACCACTTCCCTGCGCTCGCCGGCCGCAGCCAGCGTGGAAAGCACCAGCAGCACGGCCGCGGCATTGTTGTTGACGATGGTGGCGGCCTCCGCGCCCGTGAGCTCGCAGATCAGCGCCTCCACCAGATCGTCGCGGTCGCCGCGCCCGCCGTCTTCGAGGTCGTATTCCAGATTGGCCGGGGACGTCATGGCCTGCACCACGGCATCCACGGCCGCCTGCGGCAGCAGCGCGCGGCCCAGATTGGTGTGCAGCACCGTCCCCGTGAGATTGAAGACGGTGCGCAGCCTGGGGGCAAAGATCCGCTGCAGGCGCAGCCCCGCCGCCTGCACAATGCTTGCCGGATCCGCCTGCAAGCCGGCCGCGGGCGCTTCTTCGCCGCCCAGCAATTGCTGGCGCAGGCTGCCCAGCACGTCGCGCACGGCCCGGGTGCAGGCATCCAGGCCATAGGCTTCGCGCAAGGGCTGCAGGCTCGGGTGCAGCAGGATCTTGTCCACGGCCGGCAACTGGGAAGGGTGCGTGATGTCAGCGGTTGGGGGCTCGGGCGCTTGTGTGGCGTGCATGGGTGCTTCGGGAAGTGAAGTGGGCGCGAGATTCCTGCCGATGCGGGCGGTCATCGTCCTGAAATGAAAAAGGCGGCTGGCGCAAGGCCTGCCGCCCTTTATTGTGGCGCAGCGGACAGGCTGTCAGGCGCAGGGATCGATCAGCGCGCTGTCCGCCTCGGCCTCGGCCTGCTCCTCGGCAAACGCCACGTAGAGCAGCGGGTTGGGACTGGCCCGCTGGAATCGGGTTTCGCTCATCAGCAGATCCAGCATCAGCGTGGCCAGGTCGTCGGCCAGCGGGTCGAGCATGGGATTCTTTTCCTGGTTGACGATCTTGCGGTAGCTGCCGCACTCGTCGCAGGTTTCGGCCAGAACTTCCTCGCCCGCGCCTTCGACGCCCTGGTAATGAATGCCCTTGGTCGATGCGCAGTGCGAGCATTTGACGCGCACCATCTGCCATTCGCAGGCACAGGTGCCGCAGTGCAGATAGCGGTGGCCGGAGGCCCTGCCGCCGATGCGGACCACGCTGGCCACGGGCTCGCTGGCGCAGACCGGGCAGATGGTGGCCGGATCGGTGTAGGGCACGTCCTGGGCCGTGAGGTCGGCGGTGCGCCGGGTGAACGTGACCTGCAGCGCCGCCATGATGAAGGGCGCCATGCCCACGTGGCGCGCGGCGACTTCCTTTTGCAGCAGCTTCCTGGCGATGTCGTCACGCGTCTCGGCCGGCAGGCTGCGCAGCTCCTGCAGCAGCGGCTGCAGCGGCGCGGGCAGGGCGGCGGACCGATCGCCGTCCTGCAGCGTGTCCAGCATGGCGTCCAGCACGCCTTGCCAGGCCGGATCGATGTTCTCCACGGCGGGCAGCAGCGGCATCGAGTGCTCCTGCGCCCGCGCGATCAGTGCGGCATCGGGCGCTGCCAGCGTGAGGCCGGCGGCCGCATTGTGCTGGGCGTCCATGATCTTCGCGACGAACTGCAGGTAGTCGGCAATGGGATTGCCGTCGGCCAGCTGGCGCAGCCGGGCCGCGCGCTCGGCAAACAGGCTGGCCGTCGCCGGCAGGAGCACGCGGGGAAAACTGGTGTGGTCCAGGGCTTCGATCTCGCCAGGTTGAAGAATGCGTTGCATTGGCAGGGATCTCCAAAAAGTTCAGCCGCCAAGCGCCTGGTGAGCGCTTGGCGGCCGGATGTCAGAACAAGGGGGCGTCAGTCGTTGTCACCGGTGACCTTGCGGTACCAGCCGCGGTGGTGCTGCTTGGCCCAGGCGCGGGTCACCGTGCCATAGAGCATGGCGCGGATCGTACCGCGGGTCCAGATGGCCGCGTAGACGTGCAGGATGATCAGGCCGATCATCCACACGGCCGCGACGGCGTGGACCAGCGATGCCGCGCGCACCACGTTCACGGGCAGCGTCCACCAGGCGCGCCACATCAGAAAGCCGGTGACGACGATGAACAGCATGCCGATGACCAGGCCCCAGAACAGGAGCTTCTGGCCGCCGTTGTACTTGCCCTGCTCGGGCATGTCATGGTCGTCGCCATCGATCATCTTGTTGACGTTCTTGAGCCATTCGATGTCGCGGGGCTCCACGACATTGAGCTTGGCAAAACGGCCGGCCATGACGATGAAGAACAGGGCCATCACCACCCCGATGTAGGGGTGCAGGATGCGGGTCCACGGGCCGCCGCCGAACAGGTTGGTCAGCCAGAAGAACGCCGGATGGAAGAACGCCAGGCCGGACAGGGCCAGCAGGATGAAGCAGATGCCCACGATCCAGTGGTTGGCACGTTCCGACGCGGTGTAGCGTACGAGGTCACGAGGATTGCGTTGCATCAGCGGGCCTCCTTTCCGGCGCTGTGGGCGGCACTGTCGGCAGCCCGGTCCTTGCGTTCCATTTCATCCTCGAGATCCTTGGACACGTCGTTCGGACCCTTGGTGATGTAGTGGAACAGGCTGCCGACGGCGGCGGCGCCCAGCGCCGCCATGGCCAGCGGCTTGGCGACGCCCTTCCACAGGGACACCATGGGGCTGATCGACGGATCGTCAGGCAGGCCCTTGTACAGCGAAGGCTTGTCCGCGTGATGCAGCACGTACATCACATGCGTGCCGCCCACACCCTGCGGGTCGTACAGGCCAGCCTCGGCATAGCCGCGCTCCTTGAGGTCGACCACGCGGTGCGCGGCCTGCTCCTTCATGGCCTCCTTGGTGCCGAACATGATGGCGCCCGTGGGGCAGGTCTTGACGCAGGCGGGTTCCTGGCCGACGGCCACGCGGTCCGAGCACAGCGTGCACTTGTAGGCCTTCTTGTCCTTCTTGGAGATGCGCGGGATGTTGAACGGGCAGCCGGTCACGCAGTAGCCGCAGCCCACGCACTGATCCTGCTGGAAGTCCACGATACCGTTGGCATACTGCACGATGGCGCCGGGAGACGGACAGGCCTTGAGGCAGCCGGGATCCTCGCAGTGCATGCAGCCGTCCTTGCGGATCAGCCACTCCAGGTTGCCCGTGGCTTCGTTCTCGTACTCGGTAAAGCGCATCACGGTCCACGATTCCGATGTGAGATCCGTCGGGTTGTCGTAGACGCCGGCTGCAGCCGTGCCGATCTCGTCGCGCAGGTCGTTCCACTCCATGCAGGCTGTCTGGCAGGCCTTGCAGCCTATGCACTTGGAAACGTCGATCAGCTTGGCCACCTCGCCCGAATGGGCGCCACGCGCGCCGGGGGCGGGCGTGGTGGTGGCCGAGCGGCGCTTGATATCTAAAGACATGGTGGATGACATCAGCTGCTCCTTAGATCTTTTCCACCTTCACGAGGAAGGTCTTGGATTCAGGGGTCAAGCTGTTACCGTCACCCACCGAGGCCGTCAGGTTGTTGGCCAGATAGCCCTTGCGTCCCGTGGACGAGAAGCCCCAGTGGATCGGCACGCCCACGTGGTGGATGGTCTTGCCGTCGATCTTCATGGGCTTGATGCGCTTGGTCACGATGGCTGCCGCCTTCACGAAGCCGCGCTTGGAACTGACCTTGACCTTCTGCCCGGTTTCGATGCCGAGCTCCTTGGCCAGCGCCTCGCCGATTTCCACGAACTGCTCGGGCTGGACGATGTTGTTCAGCTGCACGTGCTTGGTCCAGTAGTGGAAGTGCTCGGTCAGGCGGTAGGTCGTGCCCACGTGCGGGAACTCGCTGGGCGAGCCTGCCGTGTCCTTGACCGAGTCGAAGATGCGCATCGCGGGGTTGATGACTGCCTGCTTGTTGTTGGGATACATGGGGTTGTAGCCCAGCGGGTTGTCGAAAGCCTCGTAGTGCGTGGGGAACGGTCCCTCGTTCATGCCCTTGCGCGCAAAGAAACGCGCAACGCCCTCTGGGTTCATGATGAAGGGGTTGGTGGTCTCGGGCGGCATGGTCAGGCCCATGTCGGGCACATCGAAGCCGGTCCAGCTGGTGCCGTTCCACTTGACGAGCGCACGCTTGGGGTTGAATGGCTTGCCTTCGCGGTCGCAGGATGCGCGGTTGTACAGCACGCGGCGGTTGGCCGGCCAGGCCCACGCCCAGTTCAGCGTGTTGCCCAGACCGCTGGGGTCCGAGTTGTCGCGGCGCGCCATCTGGTTGCCGGACGAGGTCCAGCAGCCGGCCCAGATCCAGCAGCCGCCCAGCGTGGAGCCGTCGTCGCGCATTTCGCCGAAGCCCGCCAGCTGCTCGCCGGCCTTGCGAATGACCTTGCCTTCGGCGTCCTTCAGGTCCAAGAGTGCGCGGCCGTTATATTCCTTGGCGATCTCGTCGGCACCGGGATGGGCCGCCTGGGCGTAGGGCCAGTACAGATTGACAATGGGGTCGGGGAACTTGCCGCCGTCCTTCTGGTACAGAGCCTTCATGCGCAGGTGCAGTTCGGACATGATGTTGATGTCCGTCTTGGCCTCGCCCGGCGGCTCGGCCGCCTTCCAGTGCCACTGCAGCACGCGCGAGGAGCTGACCACGGCGCCGTCTTCCTCGGCAAAGCAGGTCGTGGGCAGGCGGAACACCTCGGTCTGGATGGATGCGGATTCCACGTCGTTGAACTCGCCATGGTTCTTCCAGAACTCGGAGGTCTCGGTGACCAGCGGGTCCATGATGACCAGGAACTTGAGCTTCTTGAGGCCTTCGCGCACGCTGTTGCTGTTGGCCAGCGCCGCCAGGGGGTTGAAGCCCTGGGCGATGTAGCCGTTGACCTTGCCCTGGTTCATCAGTTCGAAGATCTGCAGCATGTCGTACTGGCGGTCGAGCTTGGGCAGGTAGTCATACGCCCAGTTGTTCTCGGCCGTCGCCGCGGGGCCCCACCAGGCCTTCATCAGGCTCACATGGAACTTGGGCGTGTTCTGCCAGTAGTTCATCTGGCCCGGACGCAGCGTCTTGGGTGTGCGCGCGGCGATGTACTGCTGATAGTCCTGCTCTGCGTCATTGGGCAGCGTCAGGTAGCCGGGCAGAGAGCCCGAAAGCAGGCCCAGGTCCGTCAGGCCCTGGATGTTGGAGTGGCCGCGCAGCGCGTTCATGCCGCCGCCAGCCACGCCGATGTTGCCCAGCAGCAGCTGGATCATGGCGCCGCAGCGCAGCATCTGCGCACCGATGGTGTGCTGGGTCCAGCCCAGGGCGTACATGATGGTGGCCGAGCGTCCGGCCTGCGCCGTCGAGGCCAGCTTCTCGCACACATGCAGGAACTTTTCCCTGGGCGTTCCGCAGATCGCCTCGACCTTCTCGGCGGTGTAGCCGGCGTAGTGCTTCTTGAGCAGCTGATAGACGCAGCGCGGATGCGCGAGCGTGGGGTCGATCTTGACGAAGCCGTCGTCGCCCAGCTCATAGTCCCAGCTGCTCTTGTCGTAGCTGCGCTTTTCGGGGTTGTAGCCCGAGAAGATGCCGTCGTCGAATGCGAAGTCCTCGCGCACGATGAACGAGAAGTCCGTGTAGTTCTTCACGTACTCGTGATGGATCTTGTCATTCGAGAGCAGATAGTTGATCACGCCGCCCAGGAAGGCGATGTCGGAACCGGAACGGATGGGCGCATAGAAGTCGGCCACCGATGCCGAGCGGTTGAAGCGCGGATCGACCACCATGAAGTGAGCCTTGTTGTGCTCCTTCGCTTCGGTCACCCACTTGAAGCCGCAGGGGTGTGCTTCGGCGGCATTGCCGCCCATGATCAGGATAACGTCCGCGTTCTTGATGTCGACCCAATGGTTCGTCATCGCTCCACGGCCAAACGTCGGGGCAAGACCTGCCACCGTCGGGCCGTGTCAGACACGTGCTTGGTTGTCGAATGCAAGAAGGCCCCAGGAACGGGCCACTTTGTGCGTGACGTAGCCGGCCTCGTTGCTGGCTGCGGAGGCGGCCAGCATGCCGGTGGTGAGCCAGCGGTTGACCTTCTGGCCCTTGTCGTTGGTCTCGATGAAGTTGGCGTCGCGGTCGTCCTTGAGCAGCTTGGCGATGCGGTCCAGGGCTTCATCCCACGACATGCGCTTCCACTCGCTGGAGCCGGGGGCGCGGTATTCGGGGTACTTGAGGCGGTGCGGGCTGTGCACGAAGTCCAGCAGCGAGGCGCCCTTGGGGCACAGCGTGCCGCGGTTGACGGGGTGGTCCGGGTCGCCTTCCACGTGGATGACGGACAGCTTGGCATTCTTGACGCCGTCGCCCAGCGAGTGCATCAGGATGCCGCAGCCTACGGAGCAGTAGGTGCAGGTCTGGCGGGTGACCGTGGTGGCGGACAGCTTGTACTGCCGCACCTCGGCGAGCGCAGCCGTGGGCGAGAAGCCCATCAGCGCCAGGCTCGAACCCGCCAGCGTCGAGCCAGTCACTTTCATGAACTGGCGTCTGGAGAATTGGACCATGTGGGTACCTTTTCGGATTAACGCTTTTATGTGAAAGCAAATTCTACGTAGGTACCTCTTGACGCCGGTGGTTACAAACCCTGAATTCTTGAGCTGTGCCCTGCGGTATTGATGGCGATGGGGCCTGTTGCTATGAAATTTAAGCGCCTGGAGGCGGAAGCGGGTGGTTTCTCAAGAAAGTGCAACGGCCCAAGGCCATGAAGCCCGCAGGGGCAGTTGTTTGCTTGTCCGGTCAGGGAGGGTGCGCGGGGATGACCACCCTCAGGCTTTGACCTCTCCTTGATCCGATTCCGGCACGGGCGGTATCTCCCGTGCCCCGGCTGGAGCCGGTGGGACTTCTACCGGTGTGCCAACTGGCGCCAGGGCCTCGCCCTGCGGCGACAGCAGGGGCTGCTGCTCCGCTTGGCGCTGCATTTCGGCAAACATGTCCCAGGCAGCGATGAAGAGCGCAGCGATGGCCGGTCCCAGTACAAAGCCCGTCAGTCCGAACACGGCCATGCCGCCCAGCGTGGAGATGAGGACGATGTAGTCGGGCATCTTGGTGTCCTTGCCCACCAGCAGGGGACGCAGCACGTTGTCGACCAGGCCGATCACCAGAAAGCCATAGGCGGCCAGGACAACGCCCTTGGCCGTATCGCCGGTGGCAAGGAAATAGATGGCGACCGGCCCCCAGACCAGACCGGCCCCCACTGCGGGCAGCAGGGAAAGAAATGCCATGACCACGGCCCACAGCACGGTGGCCTGAATGCCCAGTATCCAGAAGATCAGGCCGCCCAGCGCACCCTGCGCGGCAGCAACGGCGAGATTGCCCTTGACCGTGGCGCGGATGACGGTAGTGAACTTGCTGGCCAGCTCGCGCTTGTGCTCGGGCTCCAGCGGCATCGCTTCGCGGATGCGCTGCATCAGCAGCTTGCCGTCGCGCAGCAGAAAGTACATCAGGTACAGCATCACGCCAAAGCTCACGACGAAGCCCAGCGTGTTCTGTCCCAGGCCCACGGCGCGGGTGGCTGCGAGCTTGCTGGTCTGTACCGCCACCTCGGTGAGCTTTTCCTGGAGCTCGCTCAGCGACCCCAGGTGCAGCCTGTCCAGCCATGGGGTGATCCAGGGTGGCAGTGCGTCGAATATCTGCTGCAGATAATTGGCGGAGGACAGGTTGCCGCTGCTGACCCGCTCGTAGATGGCGGCGGTCTCCCGCACCAGCGAGATGCCGATCAGCACCAGTGGAAGGATGACCACCACAAGGCAGAGCAGCAGGGTCAGCAAGGTGGCCAGGTTGGGGCTTCTGGGCATGCGCACCAGGATGCGCCTGTGCATGGGGGCGAACACGATGACGAGGACCACGCCCCAGAAGATGGCACCCACGTACTCCCATAGCACCACTCCAAAACCCAGCGTGACGGCCGCCAGCAGCAGGATGAACGTGCGTTTGTGAAGCTGCGAAAGGGGCATTTGATTCCTTGGTTGTCAATAAGCGCCAATGTAAGCGAGTTCGATGAAGGGAAACGCTAGGTCTTTCATAAGAGTACGGCTTTGAAAAGTGGCACAATGCCAGACGCAACCTAAGGCCCTTCCCAGCCACAGTCGCATCCGCCAACCGGTACAGCCGTGTCGCGGAAGGTTCTACAAACCAGCTAATGCTTCCTCAAGGGAGGCGGAGGTCAGCGCAATATGAGCGATCAGTCATCGATCTATCAAGCCTATCAAGGCAATACCTATCTCTTTGGCGGCAATGCGCCGTACGTCGAAGAGATGTATGAGAACTACTTGGCCAACCCCGGCAGCGTGCCGGACTCCTGGCGCGAGTATTTCGATGCCCTGCAACACGTGCCCGCCGTGGACGGCACGGACAGCAAGGACGTTCCCCACCTGCCCGTGATCAATGCCTTTGCCGAGCGTGCAAAGCAGGGCGGCACCAAGGTGGTGGTCGCCTCCGGCGCCGACTCCGAGCTGGGCCGCAAGCGCACCGCCGTGCAGCAACTGATCGCTGCCTACCGCAACGTGGGCCAGCGCTGGGCCGACCTGGATCCTCTCAAGCGCACCGAGCGCCCCGAAATTCCCGAGCTGGAGCCGTCGTTCTACGGCTTCACCGACGCCGACCAGGAAGTGGTGTTCAACACCAGCAATACCTTCTTCGGCAAGGAGTCCATGACGCTGCGCGAGCTGATGAATGCCCTGCGCGAAACGTATTGCGGCACCATCGGCGCCGAATACATGTATGCCACCGACCAGAACCAGAAGCGCTGGTGGCAGCAGAAGCTGGAAACCATCCGCAGCAAGCCTTCGTTCAATGCCGACGAGAAGAAGCGCATCCTGGACCGCCTGACGGCGGCCGAAGGCCTGGAGCGCTATCTGCACACCAAGTACGTGGGCCAGAAGCGCTTCTCGCTGGAAGGCGGCGAATCCTTCATCGCCGCGATGGACGAGCTGATCAATGCCGCCAGCCTCAAGGGCGTGCAGGAAGTCGTGATCGGCATGGCCCACCGTGGCCGCCTGAACGTGCTGGTCAACACCCTGGGCAAGATGCCCAAGGACCTGTTTGCCGAGTTCGACCACACCGCCCCCGAGAATCTGCCCGCAGGTGACGTGAAGTACCACCAGGGCTTCAGCTCCGACGTGTCCGCCAAGGGCGGCCCGGTGCACCTGTCGCTGGCGTTCAACCCTTCCCACCTGGAAATCGTGAACCCCGTGGTCGAAGGCTCGGTGCGCTCGCGCATGGACCGCCGCGACGACCCCCATGGCAAGCAGGTGCTGCCCGTGCTGGTGCACGGCGACGCCGCCTTTGCCGGCCAGGGCGTGAACCAGGAAACCCTGGCGCTGGCCCAGACCCGCGGCTACTCCACCGGCGGCACGGTGCACATCATTATCAACAACCAGATCGGCTTCACCACTTCCGATCCGCGCGACGCACGCTCCACGCTGTACTGCACCGACATCGTCAAGATGATCGAATCGCCCGTGCTGCACGTCAACGGCGACGATCCGGAAGCCGTGTGCCTGGCCATGCAGCTGGCGCTGGAATTCCGCATGGAATTCTCCAAGGACGTGGTGGTGGACATCATCTGCTTCCGCAAGCTGGGCCACAACGAGCAGGACACGCCGGCACTGACCCAGCCGCTGATGTACAAGAAGATCGGCGCCCACCCCGGCACCCGCAAGCTGTACGCCGACAAGCTGGCCACGCAGGGCCTGGGCGATACGCTGGGCGACGACATGGTCAAGGCCTACCGCGCCGCCATGGATGAAGGCCGCCACACGGTGGACCCCGTGCTGACCAACTTCAAGAGCAAGTACGCCGTGGACTGGAGCCCGTTCGTGGGCAAGTCCTGGACCGATGCCGGCGACACGGCCATCCCGCTGACCGAGTGGAAGCGCCTGGCCGAGAAGATCACCACCATCCCCGGTACCGTGACGCCGCATGCGCTGGTCAAGAAAGTCTATGACGACCGCGCCGCCATGGGTCGCGGCGAAATCAACGTGGACTGGGGCATGGGCGAGCACATGGCCTTCGCCTCGCTGGTCGCGTCGGGCTACCCCGTGCGCCTGTCGGGCGAGGACTGCGGCCGCGGCACCTTCACGCACCGCCATGCCGTGATCCACGACCAGAAGCGTGAGAAGTGGGACGAAGGCACCTACATCCCGCTGCAGAACGTGGCCGAGAACCAGGCTCCGTTCGTCGTGATCGACTCCATCCTGTCCGAAGAGGCAGTGCTGGGCTTCGAATACGGCTATGCATCCAACGATCCCAACACCCTGGTGATCTGGGAAGCCCAGTTCGGCGACTTCGCCAACGGCGCACAGGTCGTGATCGACCAGTTCATCGCCTCCGGCGAAGTGAAGTGGGGCCGCATCAACGGCATCACGCTGATGCTGCCGCACGGCTACGAAGGCCAGGGCCCCGAGCACAGCTCGGCCCGCCTGGAGCGCTTCATGCAGCTGGCCGCCGACACCAACATGCAGATCGTGCAGCCCACCACGGCCAGCCAGATCTTCCATGTGCTGCGCCGCCAGATGGTGCGCCCGCTGCGCAAGCCGCTGGTCATCATGACGCCCAAGTCGCTGCTGCGCAACAAGGATGCGACCTCGCCGCTGTCCGAGTTCACTGCGGGCGGTTTCCAGACCGTGATCCCCGAGCAGGACGAAGCCGTCGTCAAGAACGCCGCCAAGGTCAAGCGCATCATCGCCTGCTCGGGCAAGGTGTACTACGACCTGGTCAAGAAGCGTGCCGAAGGCGAGGCCAAGGATGTGGCCATCATCCGCGTCGAGCAGCTGTATCCCTTCCCGCACAAGGCCTTCGCTGCCGAAGTCAAGAAGTACAGCAACGCGACCGAGATCGTCTGGTGCCAGGACGAGCCCCAGAACCAGGGCGCCTGGTTCTTCATCCAGCACAACATTCACGAGAACATGCGTGAAGGCCAGAAGCTGGGCTACTCGGGCCGCGCCGCATCGGCTTCTCCGGCTGTGGGTTATTCGCACCTGCACCAGGAGCAGCAAAAGGCGCTGGTCGATGGCGCATTCGCCAAGCTCAAGGGTTTTGTCCTGACCAAGTAAGGCTGTAAACCCACTCACATACGCGGTTACCTCACAGACAAAACACCTAGGACTTACGCAAACCAGCATGCATATCGCCGTCTTGCCCATGGGCAGATGCCTTGCTAGAACCTGATTGCGTAAGTCGTCACACTTTTGGAAAGAATTCAAAATGGCTATCGTAGAAGTCAAAGTTCCCCAGCTGTCCGAGTCCATCACGGAAGCCACCATGCTCACTTGGAAGAAGAAGGTGGGCGAGGCCGTGGCCGTCGATGAAATTCTCATCGAGATCGAAACCGACAAGGTCGTGCTCGAAGTGCCCGCTCCCTCGGCTGGCGTGATCACCGAAATCCTGCAGGGCGACGGCGCCACCGTGACGGCCGAGCAGGTGATCGCCAAGATCGACACCGAAGCCGTGGCCGGCGCCGCCGCACCCGCCGCTGCTCCCGCGGCTGCAGCATCGGCTCCTGCCGCAGCGCCCGCCGCTGCCGCTCCCGCCAGCGCCGACAAGAGTGGCGTGGCCATGCCTGCCGCCGCCAAGATCCTGGCCGACAACAACCTGTCCGCCGCCAATGTGGCCGGCACCGGCAAGGACGGCCGCGTGACCAAGGGCGATGCCCTGGCTGCCATCAAGGGTGGCGCTGCCATCCCCACCGGCGTGCCCACCAAGGCCCTGCCCCAGGTCGCCGCACCGGCCGCCAAGGAAGACCTGGGCGAGCGTCCCGAGCAGCGCGTGCCCATGACCCGCCTGCGCGCCCGCATCGCCGAGCGCCTGCTGCAGTCGCAAGCCACCAACGCCATCCTGACCACGTTCAACGAAGTGAACATGGCTCCCGTGATGGAAATGCGCAAGAAGTTCCAGGACCAGTTCGTCAAGGAGCATGGCGTGAAGCTGGGCTTCATGTCCTTCTTCGTCAAGGCCGCGGTGCATGCGCTGAAGAAGTTCCCCGCGGTGAATGCCTCCATCGACGGCAACGACATCGTCTACCACGGCTACTTCGACATCGGCATCGCCGTGAGCTCGCCGCGCGGCCTGGTGGTGCCCATCCTGCGCAACGCCGACCAGATGAGCTTTGCCGACATCGAGAAGAAGATTGCCGAGTTCGGCCAGAAGGCCAAGGAAGGCAAGCTGGGCATCGAAGAGATGACCGGCGGTACCTTCTCCATCTCCAACGGCGGCACCTTCGGTTCGATGATGTCCACCCCCATCATCAACCCGCCCCAGTCGGCCATCCTGGGCGTGCACGCCACCAAGGACCGCGCCGTGGTCGAGAACGGCCAGATCGTGATCCGTCCGATGAACTACCTGGCCATGTCCTATGACCACCGCATCATCGACGGCCGCGAAGCCGTGCTGAGCCTGGTGGCCATGAAGGACGCGCTGGAAGATCCTTCGCGCCTGCTGTTCGACCTGTAATCCGCCACGGGTCCCTCGCACGAAAACCCACCCAGGCCAGGCGCCCAGCGGTGGGTTTTTTCAAGCACCAAACACAAGAGATTTGAGCCATGAGCAAGCAATTTGACGTCATCGTGATCGGCGCCGGCCCCGGCGGCTACATCGCGGCCATCCGCGCGGCCCAGCTGGGCTTCAACGTCGCCTGTATCGACGAGTGGAAGAACGCTGCCGGCGGCGCCGCGCCCGGCGGTACCTGCACCAACGTGGGCTGCATCCCCTCCAAGGCGCTGCTGCAGTCGTCCGAGCACTTCGAGCATGCCAACCTGCATTTTGCCGACCACGGCATCTCCACCGGCAAGGTCGAGATGGACGTAGCCAAGATGATCGCCCGCAAGGATGCCATCGTGAAGCAGAACAACGACGGCATCCTGTACCTGTTCAAGAAGAACAAGGTCACCTTCTTCCACGGCCGCGGCTCGTTCGTGAAGGCGGTTGAAGGCGGCTACGAGATCAAGGTGGCCGGCAAGGAAGAGGAAACCATCACCGGCAAGCAGATCGTGGTGGCCACAGGCTCCAATGCCCGCGCGCTGCCCGGCGTGCCCTTCGACGAGGAAAACGTGCTGTCCAACGACGGTGCGCTGCGCCTGGGCAAGACGCCCAAGAAGCTGGGCCTGATCGGCTCGGGCGTGATCGGCCTGGAAATGGGTTCGGTCTGGCGCCGTCTGGGCACGGAGGTGACCGTGCTCGAAGGCATGGACAAGTTCCTGCCCGCCGTGGACGAGCAGATCGCCAAGGAAGCCAAGAAGGCCTTCGACAAGCAGGGCCTGAAGATCGAGCTGGGCGTGAAGGTCGGCGAAGTCAAGGTCGGCAAGAAGGGCGTGTCCGTGGCCTACACCAACGCCAAGGGCGAAGCCCAGACGCTGGACGTGGACAAGCTGATCGTCTCCATCGGCCGCGTCCCCAACACCAATGGCCTGAACGCCGAAGCCGTGGGCCTGCAGCTCGACGAGCGCGGCTGCATCGTGGTCGACGACCTGTGCAAGACCAATCTGCCCGGCGTGTGGGCCGTGGGTGACGTGGTGCGCGGCCCCATGCTCGCGCACAAGGCCGAGGAGGAGGCCGTGGCCGTGGCCGAGCGTATCGCCGGCCAGCACGGCCATGTGAACTTCGGCACCATTCCCTGGGTGATCTACACCAGCCCTGAAATCGCCTGGGTGGGCCGTACCGAGCAGCAACTCAAGGAGCAGGGCGTCAAGTACAAGGCCGGCAGCTTCCCGTTCCTGGCCAACGGCCGCGCGCGCGCGCTGGGCGACACGACCGGCATGGTCAAGTTCCTGGCCGATGCCGAGACCGACGAGATCCTGGGCGTGCACATGGTGGGCCCGATGGTGTCCGAGCTGATTTCCGAAGCCGTGGTGGCCATGGAGTTCAAGGCATCGAGCGAAGACATCGCCCGCATCTGCCACGCACACCCCTCGCTGTCCGAATCCACCAAGGAAGCGGCCCTGGCCGTGGACAAGCGCACGCTCAATTTCTAAGAGCGTGGGCTCTGCCCGGACGACCCGGCTTGCGCACAGGCAATGACATGGCAATGAAGCGCCGGTGCGCAGGCTGAAGTGGTTCGGGTTTGGAGTGGAAATGGCTGCTAGTGCTTGATACGCAAGCGTTAGCAGCTATTGTTTTTTTGAGCGTCTGGATGGGAATGGAGACGGAGAGTGAACGTAAAACAGGCCTATGAGGCAGAACTGGCAGCCAAAGGCTTTCACAGCGACCCCGCGCAGCTGCGGGCCGTGGAGGCCCTGCAGCGTTGCGCCGACGACTGGGCGGCCTACAAGCAGCGCCGCTCCAATGCGCTCAAGAAGCTGATCAACCATCCCGACCTGCCCAAGGGCGTCTACATGTACGGCGGCGTGGGGCGCGGCAAGAGCTTTCTGATGGAGTGCTTCTTCAACGCCGTGCCGATCAAGCGCAAGGTGCGGCTGCACTTTCACGAATTCATGCGCGAGGTGCACCGCGAGATGCACCTGATGCAGGGCACGCAGAACCCGCTCGATGCACTGGGCGCCAAGATCGCCAAGAAGTACAAGCTCATCTGCTTCGACGAATTCCATGTGGCGGACATCACCGACGCGATGATCCTGTACAGGCTGCTCGAATCGCTGTTCGCCAACGGCGTGGGCTTTGTGACCACGTCCAACTTCCGGCCCGACGACCTGTATCCGGGCGGCCTGCACCGCGACCGCATCCTGCCCGCGATCGCGCTGCTCAACGAGCGCATGGAAGTCGTGAACGTGGACAACGGCACGGACTACCGCCGCCGCACGCTCGAGGATGCCAAGCTCTACCACTGCCCGCTGGGGCCCGAGGCCGATGCCGCCATGCAGGACACCTTCAACCGTCTGGCCGAGGCCCATGACGAAGAGCCCGTGGTGCAGATCGAGACGCGCAGGATCGCCGCCAAGCGCCGCGCCGGCGGCGTGGTCTGGTTCGATTTCCGCGAGCTGTGCGCGGGTCCGCGCTCGCAGAACGACTATCTTGAAATCGCCACGCAGTTCCACACCATCCTGCTGTCGGACGTACCGCAGCTGCATGTGAACATGGCCTCGGCCGCGCGGCGCTTCACGCTGCTGGTGGACGTGCTGTACGACCGCCATGTCAAGCTCATCATGTCCGCCGCCGTGCCGCCCGAGCAGATCTATACCGAGGGCCCGCTGGCCCACGAGTTTCCGCGCACGGTCTCGCGCCTCAACGAGATGCGCTCCAAGGAATACCTGCAGCTGGAGCGGCGCACCGTCGATACCAGCTTGACCTGAACTTTGCGGGGTGGATTGCGGCAGGCCGTAAGATGGCAGCCTGTCCATCGATCCGCCGGATCCAACCACGACTTGCGCAGGCCCGTTCCGGGAAGGCCGCTGCGGCCGGACCATGGCTTGCGCAAGCCCTGCCCCACATGCTGAAACTCAAGTTCCTACACGCCCGGCCGTTGCAGCTGGCGCTTTCCCTTTCGGTGCTGCTGGCCGTGGCGGCCCCCCAGCCTGCGGCACGGGCCGCCGAGCCGGCCACCGCCGCGCAGCGGGCGCAGCGCGACCAGCAGCGCGCGCAGGTCAAGGCGCAGCGCGAGGCCGAGCGTGTGGAAATCGCCCGGAAACGCGCCGTCATCGAAAGCCAGCAGATGGCGGCCGAAGCGCTTTGCTACAAGAAGTTCGCCGTGGAAGACTGCCTGCTGGAGGCCCGGCGCGAGGCGCGTGACAAGGATGCACCGCTGCGCGCGCGCGAACTCGAGATGAACGAGGCCGAGCGCCGTGAACGCGCGGCCGAGCGCCTGCAGCAGATCGAGGAGAAAAAGGCCAACAAGGCGGCTTCGCCGATGAAGGGCCAGCAGCGCGACAAGGCGCCGGGCGTCGCTACGCCGGGCGCCGCCTCCGCGCCTTCGGGCAAGGGTCCCAAGCCGCCCGTGGACGAGCAGGCCATGCAGCAGCAGCGTGCGCAGGAGGCCCAGCAGCGCGCGGCCAAACAGGCCGACTATGTGCAGCGCCACCAGGCCGAACAGCAGCGGCGCCAGGCCGAAGCGGCGCAGCGCGAGCCCAAGGCGCGCGCAGACTACGAAGCCAAGCTCAAGGCCGCAGCCGAGCACAAGGCCAAGGCCCAGCAGGCGCTCAAGGAAAAAGGCCAGACGGCTGCGCCGCTGCCGCCGCCTGCGCCCTGAAAGCATCCCTGCTAGGGCCGTACCAGCTCTGCTCCTTGAAAAGCAGCTGTTTGCGCAATACAGGCAATGGTTTCAAATGAATAAAAGCCTGGAATCAGGAGCCGGCAAGCGCAGCAAGCTATTGTTTCAGTAGTGACGCAGGGCGTTCGGCCCGGTCAGGCCGAAGAGGCCTCGGGCAAGGCCGCAAACTTGAGCACGGCCAGCGACAGATTGTCGCCGCCGCCCGCGGCGCGGGCGCGCGCCTTGTCGATCAGAAAGGCCGTGGCTTCGCGGGGCGCCAGGCCGGCCAGCACCGTGCCCAGCTCCTGCGTGCTGAAGTAGTGCCAGATGCCATCGGTGCAGGCCATCAGCGCGTCCCCGGGCTGCAGCCGCTCGATCAGGTGATGGGTCAGCGTGGGCGGCTCCTGCGTGCCCAGGCAGCCCAGCAGGATGTTGGACTGCGGATGGTGATGGGCCTGTTCCTCGGTCAGGGTTCCGCGGTCCACCAGCGCCTGCACATAGGAGTGGTCCTTGCTGCGGAAAAGCAGTTGCTGGCCGTGGTAGTGGTACAGGCGCGAATCGCCGGAATGCAGGCAGTGGCAGCGCCCGCTGGGCAGCACCACAAAGGCGGCCAACGTGCTGTGAGGTTCCTGCTCGGTCGAAATGGCCGTGAGCCGGATCATCGTGTGGGCATCGTGCACAATGCTGCGCAGCAATTGCTCGCCGCTCTCCGTGGCGGGATCGAAGTGCTCGAACAGCTGCCGCGCCGTGAGCATGACCTGGTCGGAGGCCTTTCGCCCGCCGCTGCGCCCGCCCATGCCGTCGGCCACCACGCCCAGCACGCAGCCCTGCACATGCGGATGCGGCATGAGCAGGACCTGGTCCTGCTGGTATTCCCTGTCGCCGCGGTGGATGCCGGTGGCGGCCTGGATGCGGTAGCTGGAAGACATGTGGGCAATGAAGGCGCGAAGGCGCCTGCCAGTGGCGAAGCTGCGTATTATCGGCCGCGCTGCCCGGCCTTGCGGCCAAGCCGCGCAAAACCCTGGTGGGGCGTGAAGGCGGCAGGGATGCGGCCGCAGGCCGGCGCTGCCGGGCCATGCAGAAAGTGACAAGGACTTGGATTCCCAGACAAACTCCCTGGCCCGCGCCGTGAGCGAGGCCTTTGCGCCGGGCGGAGTGCTTTCCCGGGCCGAGCCGGCCTACCGGCCGCGCGCCGGCCAGATCGCCATGGCCGAGGCCGTGGCCCAGGCCATAGAGGCGCGCCGCGTGCTTGTGGTCGAGGCCGGTACCGGTGTCGGCAAGACCTATGCCTATCTCGTGCCGGCCCTGCTCAGCGGCCAGCGCGTGCTGGTCTCCACGGCCACGCGGGCCCTGCAGGACCAGCTCTTTGCGCGCGACCTGCCGCGCCTGGTCCATGGGCTGGGCCTGCCGCTGCGCATGGCGCGGCTCAAGGGGCGCAGCGCCTACCTGTGCCTGGAGCGGCTCGATCAGGTCCGTCAGGGGCGCACGGCGCCGCAGGACCCCCAGGTGCTGCGCGGCGTGGCGGCGGTGGAACGCTGGGCGCGCACCACGCACACGGGCGATCTGGCCGAGCTGCCCGCGCTGGACGAGCGCTCCCCCGTGGTGCCGCTGGTCACCTCCACCAAGGACAACTGCCTGGGCTCGGACTGCCCGCACTGGCAGGACTGCCATGTGAACCGGGCCCGCCGGCAGGCGCTGGAGGCCGATGTGGTGGTGATCAACCACCACCTGCTGTTCGCGGACCTGGATGTGCGCGAATCGGGCGTGGCGCAACTGCTGCCCAGCACCGGCGTGGTGGTCATCGACGAGGCGCACCAGCTCAACGACACCGGGGTGCAATTCGCGGGCGAGGCGCTGACCAGCCAGCAGCTCATAGGCTATGCCCGCGATGTGCTGCGTACCACGCAGGCCCATGCACGCGGAATGGCCGACTGGCTGGTGCTGTGCGCCACCGTGGAGCAGGCCGTGCGGGAGCTGCGCCTGCAGGTTGCCGGCACGGCGGCCGGCTCGCGCCTGGCCTGGCAGGGCGTGACGCCCCAGGGGCTGGATGCGCAGCGCTGGCGTGCGGCACTGGTGCGCCTGGGGCAGAGCCTGCGCGCGCTGCTGGCGCCCCTGGCCGCCATGGAGGCCATGGCCGCCGAACTGCAGCGCGTGCACGAGCGTGGCGCCGTGCTGCTGTCCCGGCTGGCGGCCTTTGCGGCCAGCGCCGAAGAGGACAGCGTGCGCTGGCTGGAAGTGGGATCACAGCACCTGCGGATGCTGGCCTCGCCCCTGAACATCTCCCGCATCATGCGCGAGCGTCTGCTGGGCCGCAGCCTGGAAGCCGGGGCTGCCCCGGAGGAGGGCGACGCCGGCGAGGCCGGACGGGTGGCCTGGATCTTCACCTCGGCCACGCTGGGCAGCGACGCGCAGCTGAGCTGGTTCACCGAGCCCTGCGGCCTGCGCGGCGCGCATGTGCTGCGCGTGGACAGCCCTTTCGACTATGCGAACCATGCGGCGCTGTATGTGCCGCAGCCGTTTGCGGCGCCCGGCTCGCCGGCCCATGGCCTGCAGGTGGCCCAGCTGGTGCGCGATGCGGCCGAGCGCATCGGCGGGCGCGCGCTGGTGCTCACCACCACGCTCAAGTCCCTGAACCTGATCGGCGAGCAGTTGCGCCAGTCCCTGGGGCTGTTCAGCAACCTGGAAGTGCTGATGCAGGGCCAGGCTCCCAAGCTGGCGCTGATGGAGCGCTTCATGGCTGCCGGAGCGATGGCGCCGCATGGCAAGGACGCCGGTGCCGGCCGCGGCTGCATTCTCGTGGCCTCGGCCACGTTCTGGGAGGGAGTGGATCTGCCCGGCGATGTGCTGCAGCTGGTGGTGATCGACAAGCTGCCGTTTCCGCCGCCCGACGACCCGCTGGTGGAGGCGCGCGCGCGCAGGCTGGAGAGCGTGGGGCGGCACGCCTTCCACGATTACATGCTGCCCGAGGCGGCCATGGCGCTCAAGCAGGGGGCGGGCCGCCTGATCCGCAGCGAAACCGACCGCGGCGTGCTGGTGGTCTGCGATCCGCGCCTGCAGACCATGGGCTATGGCGCCGAGCTGATGGCGGCGCTGCCGCCCATGCGGCTGCTCGCCAGCAAGGCAGAATTCCACAATGCGCTGGAGGCCCTGGCGGCAACTCGCGGCCTGTAAGGCCGAAAGGGCTTCCATCGAAGATGCCCCCTCTCCCGAAGAGAAGGGGTGTGAAGCGCCTCAGAGGCGGATTACCAAAGCTTCCACCAGGAGTCTTTCTTGTCCGAGCTCAGCGTGAGCTCGCTGTCCTTGCCGTAGGTGCTCTCCATGACGCGCTGGGCATCGTCGCGCAGCTGGGTCATGTTCAGGGCGTCGTAGGACTTGATCAGAATTACCATGGCATCGCGGATCGCGGGCACGCCCTGGTATTCCTTGATGGCGGTCTGCGAGCGCGCAATGGCGGCCACATAGGCGCCGCGGTCGTAGTAGTAGCGCGCCACGTGCACTTCGTACTTGGCCAGGGAGTTCACGATGTACTGCATGCGCAGGCGCGAATCCTCGGCGTACTTGGAGTCGGGAAAGCGCGTGACCACCTGGCGGAAGGACTCGAACGAATCCTTGGCGGCCTTCTGGTCGCGCTCGGACAGGTCCTGGCGCGACAGCCAGGCGAACATGCCCAGGTTGTCGTTGAAATTGACCAGACCCTTGAGGTACAGCGCGTAGTCCATGGCCGGGCTGGCCGGATGCAGCTTGATGAAACGGTCCAGCGTGGCCAGGGCCTGCACTTTTTCGCCGCCCTTGTACTGGGCATAGGCCTTCTCGAGCTGGGCCTGCTGGGCCAGCGGCGTGCCGGCCGCGCGGCCCTCGAGCTTCTCGAACAGCGGTACCGCCTTGTCGTAGGCGCCGGAGGAGGACTCGTCGCGCGCTTCGGTGTAGATGCGATCGGGTGTCCACTTGGCCGTGGGATCGTCCTTGGTGCTAGAGCAGCCGGCCAGCACGCTGGCAACCAACACGGCGGGGACAAGGGTCAGTGAAATACGACGCGGCATGATGGACAGTTTTCTAGCAATCATTGGCTGTAGGGAAGTGCAGGGCGGCCATGCCGCACGGCGCCCAAGATGCGCACCGCGGCGCCGCGCCCGCGGCACCCCTGAAAAGGAATCAGGGCATTGTAATGGGCTGCCGCCGCAGCCTGCCGACTTCGTCCCGCAGGCTCCAGGGGTGAGGCAGGCTTTCTACAATAGCGCCCATGTTTGTCCATTTGCGCCTGCACACAGAATTTTCCGTCGTTGACGGAACCAACCGCATAAATGCCGTGGTCAAGGCGGCTGCAGAAGACGGGCAGGTGGCAATGGCCATCACCGACTTCAACAGCCTGTTCGGCGGCATCAAGTTCTACAAGGAAGGGCGGGCTAAGGGCGTCAAGCCCGTGCTGGGCGCTGAGATCGTCATGGAAGGCGAAAACGGTGCGCCGGCTTCGCGCATCATCGTGCTGGTCCAGAACACGCTCGGCTACCGCAACCTCTCCGAACTGCTGGCGCGCGGCTGGACGCGCGGCGTGGTGCGCGACCAGGCTCAGCACAAATGGGAATGGCTGCAGGAACTGGGCGAGGGCCTGATCGTGCTTTCGGGCGCCCAGGCCGGCCCCGTGGGCCAGGCGCTGATGCGCGGCGACGAGGCCGGCGCCGCAGCCATCGCGCAGCGCATGGCCAGCATGTTTCCCCACCGCTTCTTCCTGGAGCTGCAGCGCGCGGGCCGTGCGGACGACGAGGCGCATGTCGCCGCCTGCGTGAGGCTGGCCCACCGGCTCAACCTGCCGGTGGTGGCCACGCATCCCATCCAGTTCTTCGGGCCCGACGACTACGAGGCCCATGAGGCGCGCGTCTGCATTGCCGAAGGCGAGATCCTGGGCAATGCCAAGCGCGTGCGCCGCTTCACGCGCGAGCAGTACTTCAAGACGGCGCAGCAGATGCAGGAGCTGTTCGCCGACATTCCCAGCGCGATTGCGAACACCGTGGAGATCGCGCGCCGCTGCAGCCTGACCCTGGTGCTGGGCAAGCCGCAACTGCCCAGGTTTCCCGTGCCCGAGGGCATGACGGAGGAGGAGTTCTTCCGCCAGGAGTCCTATGAGGGCCTGGACGAGCGCCTGCGCCATCTGTACCTGGACCCGGCCAGGCGGGAAGCCGAGCGGCCGCGCTACGTGGAGCGCCTGGAGTTCGAGCTGAACACCATTTTGAAGATGGGTTTCCCGGGCTACTTCCTCATCGTGGGCGACTTCATCAAGTGGGCCAAGCAAAACGGCTGCCCCGTCGGGCCGGGCCGCGGCTCGGGTGCCGGCTCGCTGGTGGCCTATGTGCTCAAGATCACGGACCTGGACCCGCTCGAATACAACCTGCTGTTCGAGCGTTTCCTCAACCCCGAGCGCGTGTCCATGCCCGACTTCGACGTGGACTTCTGCCAGGCCAACCGTGACCGCGTGATCGATTACGTGAAGGAGCGCTACGGCCGCGATGCCGTGAGCCAGATCGCCACCTTCGGCACCATGGCCGCACGCGCCGCCATCCGCGACGTGGGCCGCGTCATGGACATGAGCTATACCTTCTGCGACAGCATCTCCAAGCTCATTCCCAACAAGCCGGGCCTGCACGTCACGCTCAAGTACCCGCCCAACCCGAAGAAGGAAGGCGACAAGTACACCTATGCCATCGAGGCCGAGCCGCTGCTGGCCGAGCGCATCGAGAAGGAAGAGGACGTCAAGACCGTCATCGAGATGGCGCAGAAGCTCGAAGGCATGACGCGCAACATCGGCATGCACGCGGGCGGCGTGGTGATCGCCCCCGGCAGGCTGGCCGACTTCTGCCCGCTGTACCAGCAACCGGGCAGCGACTCGGCGGTGGCCATGTACGACAAGGACGACGTGGAGGCCGTTGGCCTGGTGAAGTTCGACTTTCTGGGCCTGGCCACGCTGACCATCCTGGAGATCGCGCGCGAATTCATCATGAAGCGCCACAAGGGCCAGGAGAATTTCGCGTTCGAGAACATTCCGCTGGACGACTACGCGACCTACAAGCTGTTCTCCGACGGCAAGACCGAGGCCGTGTTCCAGTTCGAATCGCGCGGCATGCAGCAGATGCTCAAGGAGGCCAAGCCTTCGCGCCTGGAGGACCTGATCGCCCTGAACGCCCTGTACCGCCCGGGCCCCATGGACCTGATTCCCAGCTTCATCGAGCGCAAGCACGGGCGCGAGGTGGTCGAGTACCCGCATCCGCTGGTGGAGAAGGTGCTGGCAGAGACCTACGGCATCATGGTCTACCAGGAGCAGGTGATGCAGACGGCCCAGGTGCTGGGCGGCTACTCGCTCGGCGGCGCCGACCTGCTGCGCCGCGCCATGGGCAAGAAGAAGGTCGAGGAAATGGTCATGCACCGCGGAATCTTCCGCGAGGGGGCGGCCAAGAACGGCATCGACGAGGCCAAGGCCGACGAAGTGTTCGACCTGATGGAGAAGTTCGCGGGCTACGGCTTCAACAAGTCGCACGCGGCCGCCTATTCGCTGCTGGCCTACCACACGGCCTGGCTGAAGGTGCACTACACGGCCGAGTTCTACTGCGGCAACATGACCGTGGAAATGGACAACACCGACAAGCTGCGCGTGCTCTACGAGGACGCGCTGCGGATGGGCATGAGCTTCGAGCTGCCGGACGTGAACCGCGGGGTCTACCGTTTCGAGCCCGTGACCGACAAGGTCATCCGCTACGGCCTGGGTGCGATCAAGGGCACGGGCCAGGCGGCCATCGAGGCCATCGTGGCGGCCCGCAACGGCGAGGGCACCGGCCCCCATGGCGGCGAGAAGGGGCCGTTCAAGAGCCTGTTCGACTTCTGCCTGCGCGTGGACCGCAGCCGCCTGAACAAGCGCACGCTGGAGGCGCTGATCAAGGCCGGCGCCTTTGATTCCCTGGACATGAACCGCGCCTCGCTGGTGGCGTCCATCGACACGGCCTTCGAATTCGCCAACACCTCGATCGCCAATGCCAACCAGGGCGGCCTGTTCGACATGATGGGCGACGATGCGCTGGGCTCCAGCACGGCCGAGCCGCCTCTGACCGAAGCGCTGCCCTGGGGCGTGAAGGAGCGGCTGACCCAGGAAAAGACGGCCGTGGGCTTTTACCTCACGGGCCATCTGTTCGACGAGGTGGAGGCGGAAGTGCGCCGCTTCGTGCGCACGCCCATCGCCGAAATGCGCGACAGCCGCGAGCCCCAGACCATGGCCGGCATCATCAGTGAGTTCCGCACCATCAACGGCCAGCGCGGCCGCCTGGCCATCTTCAAGATCGACGACAAGTCGGGCGTGATCGAGGCTTCGGCGGACGAGAAGGTGCTCAATGCCTGCAAGGACCTGCTCAAGGACGACGAGTTCGTGGTGGTCACCGGCAAGCTGCAGCCCGACCACTTCAGCGGCGGGCTGCGCATGAAGGTGCAGCAGATGTGGAGCCTGGCCGATGCGCGTTGCCGCTTCGCGCGCTATCTGCAGGTCGACGTGGGCGAGCAGATGCCGGACGTGCCCGGCCTGCTGCGCCAGTTTCCGGCCCGGGTGGAGGAGACCGAGCACGGCGCGCTCACGCACGGGCTCAAGGTGCGCCTGGGCCTGGTCTGCAGCGACGAGCGCGGCTCGGCCGCCTGCGAGCTGGCGCTGGGCGAAGGCAGCCGCTTCTATCCCAGCGATGCGGCCCTGGCTGCCTGGTATGCCCAGGCCGGCTCGGCCCAGGTCAAGGTGGTTTACGAATGAGGCGCGGGGCGGTAGCCCTGTTTCGCCTCAAGGCGCGCATCGCGGCGCATGCCTTTTTGTATCCAGAGGTACTGGGTCCGGCCTGCGTTGTCCATCATGGTAAAAAATGTAGCAGCTGACGCAAGTGGGGCCTGGGTTTGTGTACAAAAAACCATTGAATGCCCCGTGCCTGCAAGCGAGGCCTTGAAATCCCTAACAATGCTATGCATATGCCAGCGCAAAAACAGCGTCTTGGCTCGCTAGAATGGATTTCATGGCAACCCAACCTCCATCCGTCCCGCCCGTATCGCCTTCGGTCAAGAACACGCCCGATGAAGGCGGAGCCTTGGTGCTGGAACGCCGCAGGCAGCGTACCGAGCCGCCGCGCATGTACCAGGTCGTGATCCTCAACGACGACTTCACGCCCATGGAGTTTGTGATCGTGGTATTGCAGGAATTCTTCGGCAAGGACCGCGAGACGGCCACCCAGATCATGCTCAAGATCCATCTGAACGGCCGCGGCGTCTGCGGCGTGTATTCCCGCGACGTGGCGGCCACCAAGGTCGAGCAGGTGCTCCAGGCAGCCCAGAAGGCAGGCCATCCGCTGCAGGCCACATCCGAGCCTGTTGAATAACTGCCGGACGACCTCAATTAAGGTTCAGTCAATCATTCCAAGCAAGCGTAAAGGAGTCGCAAATGATCGCTCAAGAACTGGAAGTCAGCTTGCACATGGCGTTCGTCGAGGCGCGTCAACAGCGCCACGAATTCATCACCGTGGAGCATTTGCTGTTGGCGCTGCTGGACAATCCCAGCGCGGCAGAGGTGCTGCGTGCCTGCTCTGCCAATATTGATGACCTGCGCTCGTCGCTGTCCAACTTCATCAAGGACAACACGCCCCAGGTCGACGGAACCGACGAGGTCGATACCCAACCCACGCTGGGCTTCCAGCGGGTGATCCAGCGCGCCATCATGCACGTGCAGTCCACGGGCAATGGCAAGAAGGAGGTGACGGGCGCCAACGTGCTCGTGGCCATCTTCGGCGAAAAGGACTCCCATGCCGTGTACTACCTGCACCAGCAGGGCGTGACGCGCCTGGACGTGGTCAACTACATCGCCCACGGCATCAAGAAGGGCGAGCCGCCCGAGCCTGCCAAGTCCGAAGCGCCTTCGGATGCGGAAGAGGGTGCCGGCGGCGAGCGCAACGAGAAGGCCTCGCCGCTGGAGCAGTTCACGCTCAATCTCAACCAGGCGGCCAAGGACGGCAAGATCGATCCGCTGATCGGGCGCGACTACGAGGTCGAGCGCACCATCCAGATCCTGTGCCGCCGCCGCAAGAACAACCCGCTGCTGGTGGGCGAGGCCGGCGTGGGCAAGACGGCGATTGCCGAAGGCCTGGCCTGGCGCATCACCGAAGGCACGGTGCCCGAGGTGCTCAAGGAGGCCGTGGTCTATTCGCTGGACATGGGCGCGTTGCTGGCGGGCACCAAGTACCGCGGCGATTTCGAGCAGCGCTTGAAGGGCGTGCTCAAGTCGCTCAAGGACAAGCCCCAGGCCATCCTGTTCATCGACGAGATCCACACCCTGATCGGCGCCGGCGCGGCCTCGGGCGGCACGCTGGATGCCTCCAACCTGCTCAAGCCCGCGCTGTCCAGCGGCCAGCTGCGCTGCATCGGGGCGACCACGTTCACGGAATACCGCGGCATCTTCGAGAAGGACGCCGCTCTGTCCCGCCGCTTCCAGAAGGTGGATGTGGTGGAGCCCACGGTGCCGGAGACCATCGACATCCTCAAGGGCCTGAAGTCGCGCTTCGAGGAGCACCACAGCGTCAAGTACGCTGCGGAAGCCCTGCAGGCGGCCGCCGAACTGTCGGCCAAGTACATCAACGACCGCCATCTGCCCGACAAGGCCATCGACGTGATCGACGAGGCCGGTGCCGCGCAGCGCATCGTGCCTACCGAGCAGCGCAAGGAAACCATCGGCAAGGCCGAAATCGAGGCCATCGTGGCAAAGATTGCGCGCATTCCGCCTGCCAATGTGTCCAACGACGACCGCAGCAAGCTGCAGACGCTGGAGCGTGACCTCAAGAGCGTGGTCTTCGGTCAGGACAAGGCGCTGGAAGTGCTGGCAGGGGCCGTCAAGATGTCGCGCTCTGGCCTGGGCAAGGTGGACAAGCCGATCGGCTCCTTCCTGTTCAGCGGCCCCACGGGCGTGGGCAAGACCGAGGCTGCCAAGCAGCTGGCCTACATCCTGGGCATCGACCTGATCCGCTTCGACATGTCCGAGTACATGGAGCGCCATGCGGTCAGCCGCCTGATCGGCGCGCCCCCGGGCTATGTCGGATTCGACCAGGGCGGCCTGCTGACCGAGGCCATCACGAAGAAGCCGCATTCGGTGCTGCTGCTCGACGAAATCGAGAAGGCGCATCCGGACATCTTCAACGTGCTGCTGCAGGTCATGGACCATGGCACCCTGACCGACAACAACGGGCGCAAGGCCGACTTCCGCAACGTGATCATCATCATGACCACGAATGCGGGCGCCGAGACCATGAACAAGGCCACCATCGGCTTCATGAATCCGCGTGAAGCCGGCGACGAGATGGCCGACATCAAGCGCCTGTTCACGCCGGAGTTCCGCAACCGCCTGGACGCGATCGTGAGCTTCAAGCCGCTGGACGAGCAGATTATTCTGCGCGTGGTGGACAAGTTCCTGCTGCAGCTGGAGCAGCAACTGGCCGAGAAGAAGGTGGAAGTCACCTTCACCGACGGCCTGCGCAAGCACCTGGCCAAGAAGGGCTTCGATCCGCTCATGGGCGCCCGCCCCATGCAGCGCCTGATCCAGGACACCATCCGCCGCTCGCTGGCCGACGAGCTGCTGTTCGGCCGGCTGGTCAACGGCGGCCGCCTGGAGGTCGATTGGGACGAAGCTGCGGCCGAGGGCAAGGGCGAGGTCAAGCTCGTCATTACCGAGCTGCCCAAGGACACGCCCAAGGCCGAACCCGCAGTTGCCGAATAAGCAGCAGCGTTGAAAACAAAAAAGCCGACAGTTTCGACGCTGTCGGCTTTTTTGTTGGTGGCCGGTTGCTTGTCTGCGAACGCTATGGTGCTTTGGGACGGACTGCGCGTGCGACGAGATTCGCCAGGCCCACCACAATGCCCTTGCTCAAGGGCAAGGCCGCGAAGGCCAGAAAGAAGATGTGGTTGGCCAGCCAGATGGGCTGAGTGCACGGATGGCGCAAAGCAGCACCGGCGTGGCCGCCTGTTATGGCAAAGGCCACGCCAGCGATGAGCAGTGCCAGCAGCAGCAAGACGAGCGGGCCGAGTGGGCTGGCTACTTGATCTGCCGCTTTTCCAGCTTGCGCGCCAATGTCCTGCGGTGCATGCCCAGACGCCGCGCGGCCTCGGAGATATTGAAATCGGTCTCGGCCAGGGTTTCGTGGATATGTTCCCACTCCAGGGTCTTGATCGAGGTGGTCTGGCGGCTCACCTCCACGTCCGTGCGGCCTTCCACGCGGCTGAACGCGGCCTCGATGTCGTCGGTGTTCGATGGCTTGGCCAGGTAGTGGCAGGCGCCCAGCTTGACGGCTTCCACGGCCGTGGCAATGCTGGCATAGCCGGTGAGCACGACGATGAGCGCTTCGGGATTGTGCTGATGCAGCATCTGCACGCAGTTCAGGCCCGAGGCATTGCCGGCCAGCTTCAGGTCCATGACCGCGTATTGCGGGCCCTGGGCGGGGCCGTAGTCGGCCAGCAGCTCCTGCACTTCCTCGGCGCTGACGGCGTGCAGCACGCGGTAGCCGCGCCGCTCGAAGGAGCGCCGCAGCGTGCGGGCAAAGGCCGCATCGTCTTCCACAAGCAGCAGTAATCGTTGGCGTTCTTCCATGCGATGCGAAAAGAAAATGCGTTGACAGGCTGTCCTCAGATGGCGATGGCCGAGCGAGGAATGCATACCTGCACCTGGGCACCGCCGCCCGCATGGGAGGGCAGGTTCAGCGCCTGGACGCTGCCGCCCAGTGCACGCACCACGTTCATGACCAGGAACATCCCGAGGCCGCGGCCCGGGCGCTCCTGCTTGGTCGATACGTGGCGCTGGCCCAGCTGCTGCAGCACGGCAACATCGAAGCCGGGGCCGCGATCCTGCACCTGCAGCAGCACCTGGCGGTCGTCGGAGGCGATGGACAGCTCCACCCAGCCGGGAGATGCTTCCAGCGCATTGTCCAGCAAATTGCAAAGCATTTGCTGCAGCGCGGTATCCGAGAGCATGGCGAAGTCCGTCACGCCCCGGTCGCGCAGTGCGAAATGGTCCACATGGTGGTGCATCTGCCAGTGGCTGACCACGTCGCGGATGAAAGTCTGGAACGTGGTGCTTTCCGTGCTTTCGGCTCGGGCTTCGCCTGCCGACAGCAGCACGCCGGAGACGATGGACTTGCAGCGCAGCAGCTGCTGCTGCATCTCCTGCAGGTCTTCCTGCAGGTCCCGGTCCTGCATCAGCGCCGGCATATGCTGCCAGTCGCCCAGGATCACCGACATGGTGGCCAGCGGCGTGCCCAGCTCGTGCGCGGCGCCGGTGGCCAGCAGACCCATGCGCACGATGTGCTCCTCCTCGCTGGCGCGCTGGCGCATGTCGGCAATGCGTGCATCGCGCCGGCGCAGGTTGCCTACGATGCGGGTGAGAAACACGATGGTCAGGGTGCTGGTCAGAAGCAGGCTGATGAGCACGCCGATCACGTAAAGCCGCGACAGCCCCTCGGCGCTCTCGAACGACACCTGCAGGGGCTGGTGCAGAAAGCCCAGGCCCAGTGCACCAATGGCCGTTGCAGCAGCCACGCACCAGGCGTAAAAGGGCTGCAGCAGCACGGCACCCAGGATGGCCTGCAGCAGATACAGGTAGATGAAAGGGTTGCTGGCGCCGCCGCTCAGGTACAGCTGGATGGTCAGCGCCAGCACGTCGGCCAGCAGCGCATAGGCCAGGCTGCTGGCATTGACGGTGCGCGGCCCCTGGCTCCAGTAGATATAGGCGAGATTGGTGGCCACCAGGGCCACGAGGACCAGCGCCATGGGCAGAAGGGGAAGGGCAATGCCCAGGCCGTAGTGCACCAGGGAGATGGTGACCACCTGCCCCACGACGGCGATCCAGCGCAGCTGGATCAGCAGCTGCATGTTCTGGCGCTCGGTCAGGCGCTCGACCCGGAACAGGGAATCGGAAGTTTTGTTCACGGCGGCCATTTTCCACGAGGAGAAGGCAGCCTGCGGGCCGGAGGCCTTGGCGTTCTGGTGTAGATGCCAGCACAGTCCCCGTTTCGGGATCGGCATGAGTTCCTCACTGCCCCATGCATCGCCTCTTTCGCGTGGGACACCGGGCAAGGGCCTGGGCAGCTCGCCGTTCCGCAGCGAAGGCGTCGGCGCCCTCCCGAAGAAGGAGGGCAAGCCCCGTAGCTCAGGGAGTGCGCCGTACGAACCAGGCTGCCACCAGCACCATGGCGGCAAGGCCGTACCAGGTCAGCGCATAGACCAGGTGGCTGTTGTGGAACTGGATCACCGTCATGCCCGAACGCAGTATGCCCGCCTGTTCGGCGGCGGGCCTGGCCTCGCCGTAGGCAGGATTGCCGGTAGGCAGGCCCTGGTCGATGAAATAGGGCGCCGCATGGGCCAGGCCCTGGCTTCGGGCAATGGCTGCCACATCGCGCGAGAACCACTGCTGCGTGGCGGCATCGTTGTGGCGCAGAAAACCGCCGCCGGGCTCGCTCATGCGCATCAGGCCGATCACCGTGACAGGCACTGCCGAAGGGCTGGCTTCGGCAATCTGCTTGAGCCATTCGGCGCGCATTTTCTCGGGCGTGAAGCCGCGATTGACGAGGATCTGCGTGCCGTCGGCCTGCTGCAGCGGGGTGAGGAGCCAGAAACCGGCGCCGTCCTCGGTCAGTGCCTTGGTCAGCACACTCTGTTTTTCCAGCCATACGCCCTGCGCCTTGACCGGCAGGTATTCGTAGCCGGCCGCGTCGATCCGTGGCCACTGGTCCGGAGTTGGCACGGCCACGGGAGCCGCGTGCACGCGCTGCTCTACGCGCGCGATCAGGTCCAGTTTCCAGGCGCGGCGCTGCACCTGCCAGGTACCCAGGGCCGTGAAGCCCAAAAACAAGGCGATGCCCACGCAAATGAGCATCGCCTTGGCGAGGGGGGAGCGCCGGCGGGCGGCGCTCCGGTCTTTGGCTGTCCCGGTCAAGGTGTGACGGTGGCGGGCGCCGATGCGGCGGGGGCCGCGGGCATCACATGCTCGGGCATCATGTTGGTGTTCATGTGGTACATGACCCACAGCGTGCCCGCGATGCCGATGGCCACGAAGACCACGGTGAAGATGGTGGACAGCATGGTCCAGCCGCCCTGGATCTTGCCGTTCATGTGCAGGAAGTAGACCATGTGGACCACGATCTGCACCACGGCGAACAGGCCCAGCACGGCCACGGCGGTGGGCCGGTCCTGGATCACGTTGCCCATCACCAGCCAGAAGGGGATGGCGGTCAGGATCACGGCCAGGATGAAGCCCTTGACATAGTCGCCCTTGGAAACATGCAGATCGTCATGATCGTGGTGGACGTCATGGTCGGCGTGAATATCGTGTGCGCTCATTTACAGCACCCCCATCAGGTACACAAAGGTGAACACGCCGATCCAGACCACGTCCAGGAAGTGCCAGAACATGGACAGGCAGTTGATGCGGCGCACATTGGCTTCGATCAGGCCGTGCTTGCTGATCTGGATCATCAGCGTGACCAGCCAGATCAGGCCGAAGGTCACGTGCAGGCCGTGCGTGCCCACCAGCGTGAAGAAGGAAGACAGGAAGGCGCTGCGCGTGGGGCCGGCGCCTTCGTGGATCAGGTGGTGGAACTCATAGAGTTCCACGGCCAGGAAGGCCAGGCCGAACAGGCCGGTGATGGCCAGCCAGGTCAGCGTGCCCTTCACGTTCTTCTGCTGCTTTTGCAGCATGGCAAAGCCGAAGGTGATCGACGACAGCAGCAGGAAGGCCGTGTTGACGGCCACCAGGCTCAGGTCGAACAGCTCCTTGCCGTTGGGGCCTGCCGCATAGTTGCGGCCCAGCACGCCGTAGGTGGCGAACAGGGCGGCAAAGATCAGGCAGTCGCTCATCAGGTAGAGCCAGAAGCCCAGCGAGGTGCCGTTTTCCGGATGCGGCTCATGGGCGAGGTGGTACTCGCGCGGAGCCAGGGCGGCCGCGCCGCCTGCGTTGATATGCGTATTAGACATGGGCTGCTGCAAGCTGCTTGGTGCGGGCTTCTTCCGTGGCGGCCACTTCGGCTGCGGGGATGTAGAAGTCACGCTTGTAGTTGAACGTATGGATGATCGAGGCCAGCACGGTGGCGGCGAACGAGGCCGCGGCCAGAGGCCACATGTGCCAGATCATCGCAAAGCCGAACACGGTGGACAGGCCGGCGATCACGATGCCGGCGCCGGTGTTGGCGGGCATGTGGATGGGCTCGAAGCCTGCCAGCCTGCGCTGGTAGCCATGCTTTTTCATGTCGGCCCAGGCGTCGATCTCGTGCACCACGGGAGTGAAGGCGAAGTTGTACTGGGGAGGAGGCGAGGAAGTAGCCCACTCCAGCGTACGACCGCCCCAGGGGTCGCCGGTCTCGTCGCGCAGCTCGTCGCGCTTCATGATGGAAACGGCCAGCTGGATGAAGAAGCAGGCAATGCCCAGTGCGATCAGCGCGGCACCGAAGGCAGCCACGATGAAGTAGATCTGCAGCGAGGGGTCCTCGAAGTGGTTGGCACGGCGCGTCACGCCCATCAGGCCCAGGATGTACAGGGGCGTGAAGGCGACCCAGAAGCCGACCAGCCAGAACCAGAACGATGCCTTGCCCCAGAACTCGACCAGGCGGAAGCCGAAGGCCTTGGGGAACCAGTAGTTGATGGCCGCGAACACGGCAAACACCACGCCGCCGATGATCACGTTGTGGAAGTGGGCGATCAGGAACAGCGAGTTGTGCAGCACGAAGTCTGCGGGAGGCACGGCCAGCAGCACGCCGGTCATGCCGCCGATGGCGAACGTGCACATGAAGCCCACGGTCCACAGCATGGGCACCGAGAAGCGGATGCGGCCCCGGTACATGGTGAACAGCCAGTTGAAGATCTTGGCGCCCGTCGGGATCGAGATGATCATCGTCGTGATGCCGAAGAAGGTGTTCACGCTGGCGCCGGAGCCCATGGTGAAGAAGTGGTGCAGCCACACCAGGTAGGACAGGATGGTGATACACACCGTCGCATACACCATGGAGGTGTAGCCGAACAGGCGCTTGCGGCTGAAGGTGGCCACGACTTCGGAGAACACGCCGAAGGCGGGCAGTACCAGGATGTAGACCTCGGGGTGGCCCCAGATCCAGATCAGGTTCACGTACAGCATGGGGTTGCCGCCCAGGTCGTTCGTGAAGAAGTTCGTGCCGATATAGCGGTCCAGCGACATCAGCACCAGGGCTGCGGTCAGCATGGGGAAGGAGGCGACGATCAGCGCGTTGGTGCACAGCGAAGTCCAGACGAAGACGGGCATCTTCATCAGGTTCATGCCGGGCGCGCGCATCTTGATGATGGTCACGATCAGGTTGATGCCCGATAGCGTCGTGCCGACGCCTGCGACCTGCAGGCCCCATATGTAGTAGTCAAGACCCACGCCCGGATTCTGGTGGCCCAGGTTGGACAGGGCCAGCCAGCCGGAAGTGGAGAATTCGCCCAGGAACAGGGACAGCATCACCAGCACGGCGCCGCCGGCCGTCATCCAGAAGCTGAAATTGTTCAGGAACGGGAAGGACACGTCGCGTGCGCCGATCTGCAGCGGCACCAGATAGTTCATCAGGCCGGTCACGAAAGGCATGGCCACGAAGAAGATCATGATCACGCCGTGGGCGGTGAAGATCTGGTCGTAGTGGTGCGGGGGCAGGTAGCCCATGTTCTCGCCGAAGGCCATGGATTGCTGCAGGCGCATCATCACCGCGTCGGCAAAGCCGCGCAGCAGCATCACCAGGCCGAGGATCATGTACATGATGCCGATCTTCTTGTGGTCGATCGAGCAGATCCAGTCCTTCCAGAGCGGGCCCCAGAGGCGGAATTTGGTGATCGCGGCCAGCACGACGAGGCCGCCGAGCACCACGGCGATAAAGGTCCACAGCACGATGGGCTCATGCGCCATGGGAATCTGGTCCCAGGTGATGCGGCCCAGCAGCCAGTGGGCCGGGGAGTTTGTTTCAGACATGTTCGGTCTCTTGTGTCTTCATGGCGCGGAGGGCGCAGCCTAAGCAGCAGTCCGCAGCCGTTGATTGCTTATTGCTGTGCGACAGCTCCTGGGGTTGCGCGCTGGTCCAGCAGGGCCACCACACGGTCGGCATTGCGCACCGTGCACACGTCCTGCGGCAGATTCAGTCCGGCGCTCTTCAGATAGGCTTCGCCGCCAGCGGCATCGATGGCCATCATGTGGTGCATGCACATCTTGCCGTCCTCGACGCAGCGGTTGAGGATCTTGTTGTACAGGCCTTCATCTACGGCAGAGAAACGCTCCACGGGGTTGCGTTCGCTGGGCTTGGCCAGTGCCAGATAGGCATCGCGCGTCAGGGGCTTGCCATCGGTCTTCGCCTTGGCAACCCACTGCGCAAACTCTTCGTTGCTCACGCCGTGGAACTTGAAGGTCATGCCTGCAAAGCCCGCGCCGCTGTAGTGCGAAGCCAGGCCGTTGTAGACGCCGGGCTTGTTGATGACGGCGTTCAGCTCGGTCTGCATGCCGGGCATCGCATAGATCATGCCGGCCAGGTCAGGCACGTAGAACGCATTCATGGTGTTGGTCGAGGTCAGCTTGAAGCGGATGGGGCGATCCACCGGGGCTGCGAGTTCGTTCACCGTGGCGATGCCCTGCTCGGGGTAGAAGAACAGCCATTTCCAGTCCATGGCCACGACTTCCACTTCCAGGGGCTTGACATCGGCCGTCAGCGCCTTGCTGGCGGAGATGCGGTCCAGGGGGCGATAGGGGTCGAGCTTATGGGTGCTGATCCAGGTCAGCGCGCCCAGGGCGATGATGATCAGCAGGGGAACCGTCCAGATCACCAGTTCCAGTGCCGTCGAGTGGTGCCACTCGGGGTCGTAGTGCGCTTCGGTGTTCGACTGGCGGTATTTCCAGGCGAACAGCAGCGTCAGGAAGATCACTGGAATGATGATGATGAGCATCAGCAGCGTGGCTGTGATCACCAACTGGCCTTGCTGGGCGGCAATGTCGCCAGCAGGATTGAGCACGACGGCTTTGCTGCAACCAGCGAGACTGGCTGCCAAAGCTGCCGCGATGAGCCACGCAGGCCCACGGGTTTCCTTGAGTTTTAACATGCTATAGGCGTGACGAAGGCGCGTTTAGGTGTAAACGCGGATTACTGGATCTGGTCAAATGTAATACGAAGTTTGCATTTGTCGATTGGACATTTTGTCCAAGGTCAAAGGGTATGGGTTGACATTTCCCGGGGCAATCCCCATGCCCCGCCGCCATGCTCTCATCTGTGTCGCGACCTGTTTCCATCTGTTGTCGATCCTTGCCATCCCTGGGCGGGCCGTCGTTTTTCAAAGTCGTGCGCCGGGGGCAGCCGCTGACAGTGTTCAGGGTGAAACCGCTATTGCAGGCTTCATGTCTTGCGCGTAGAACGGATGGCGTCAGCTGAGAAAGTGGCAGACACAGAAACCTGTAGGTGTCGAGAGACAGCAAGTAAGACAAGGAGTTGCGTTCATATGAGTAGCCTCAATCCGTCCGTTGGTCTTACTCCCCAAGACTATGTGAATTCCGAAACCCTGGCCCTGGCAGATACGCATGAAGAAGCGACCCCCGGCGAAATCGCCGTGGGCGTGATCATCGGCCGTTCGTCCGAATACTTCGACTTTTTCGTGTTCGGCATTGCCTGCGTGCTGGTGTTCCCGTCCGTGCTGTTCCCCTTCCTGTCCAAGCTCGACGGCACGCTGGCCGCATTCGCCATCTTTGCGCTGGCCTTCATCGCGCGCCCCATCGGCACGGCGATTTCCATGGCCGTGCAGCGCCACTGGGGCCGGGCGACAAAGCTGACTTTGGCCCTGTTCCTGCTGGGCAGCTGCACCGTGGGCATGGCCTTCTTGCCTACCTATCAGAGTGTGGGCATCAATGCCATCGTGGCCATGGCCATTTTGCGCATAGGCCAGGGCCTTGCGCTCGGCGGCTCCTGGGACGGGCTGCCGTCGCTGCTGGCCATGTCGGCACCGAAGAACCGCCGCGGCTGGTATTCCATGATCGGCCAGTTGGGTGCGCCGCTGGGCTTCGTGATCGCGGCCAGCCTGTTTGCCTATCTGTACGGCAATCTGACGGCCGACGAATTCCTGACCTGGGGCTGGCGCTATCCGTTCTGCGTGGCGTTTGCGATCAACGTCGTGGCGCTGTTCGCGCGCCTGCGTCTGGTGGTCGGCCAGTCCTATACGGAGATGCTGCAGGAGCGCGAACTCGAGCCCATCAGCGTGACCAGCCTGATGCGCGACGAGGGCCGCAATGTGATGCTGGGCGCATTTGCCGCACTGGCCAGCTTTGCGCTGTTCCATCTGGTGACGGTGTTTCCGCTGTCTTGGATTTCGATGTTTTCCGATCAGGCCGTGACGGAAGTGCTGATCGTCCAGATCATCGGCGCGTTCTGCGCGGCCATTGCCATTGTGGTGTCCGGCTGGCTGGCTGACCGCGTGGGGCGTCGCAACACGCTGGGCACCATGGCCTGCCTGATCGGCATCTTCAGCTTCCTCGCGCCCTGGCTGCTGGGTAGCGGCACGGCCGGGAACAATGTGTTCATCATCGTGGGTTTCATTCTGCTTGGCCTGTCCTATGGTCAGTCCTCGGGCACGGTGACGTCCAACTTCTCCTCGCATTACCGCTACACGGGCGCTGCGCTGTCCGCCGACATGGCCTGGCTCATCGGTGCGGCATTCGCCCCGCTGGTCGCCCTGGGGGTTTCCGCACGCTTCGGCCTCGTGGCCCTGGGCGCTTACCTGCTGTCCGGCGCGCTGTGCACGCTGGCGGCCCTGGGCATCAACCGCGCGGTGGAGGCGCGCGACCAGTGAGAGGGCACCTTGCCTGAAGAAAAAAGCCGGGCTCGCCCCGGCTTTTTTCATGGCCCGGTCCCTAAGGATTGGCCTGGTACTTGGATTTGTAGGCAAACTCCAGTTGCTCGCAATCGGCCCGGGAATTGAATTCATGGGTCTTGCGTTCGGCCTCGGGTTTCTGGATCTGCTTCCAGCAGAGCTTGACGGTCTCGCCTTCGACCCAGCGCTGCTTGCTTTCGGGGTCGTCCATCAGCGAGCCGACCAGCATCAGCACGCCGAAAATGCCGACCGGCAAGCCGATGAGCCAGGGCACCAGCCGGTTTCCGGGGGAGCTCCGCTGCCCCTCGGTGGATTTTTCGGACGCGTTGGATGTCTTTGGATCGGTCATGCTCTTCCTTGTACCGCCGATTATCTGCGCATGCCGCAGGCCTGGATTGAGCGGCGTCAAGTCGCCTGCCGTGTAAGCACGCGGATGCCGGATCCGGCGGGCCTGCGTGGCAAGTGCCGGCATGGGCCAGGGCTGCAAGCGCAAACCTATAATGTCTGGCTGATTTGCCCTGACTTGCGCATTGCAGGTTGCTGCAACCCTGCAGGCCGCTGGTGCTGCGCCTTGCACCTCCATTCCAAAGACCATGAGTACACCCACTTTTTCCGTTGCCGACATCCGCAAGACGTTTCTGGAGTTTTATGCCTCCAAGGGCCACACGGTGGTGCCTTCCAGCTCGCTGGTGCCGGGCAACGATCCGACGCTGATGTTCACCAACTCGGGCATGGTGCAGTTCAAGGACGTGTTCCTGGGCACGGACAAGCGCCCCTACGTGCGCGCGGCTTCGGTGCAGGCCTGCCTGCGCGCTGGCGGCAAGCACAACGACCTCGAGAACGTGGGCTACACCGCCCGCCACCATACCTTCTTCGAGATGCTGGGCAACTGGTCTTTCGGCGACTACTTCAAGAAGGAGTCGATCGAGTGGGGCTGGGAGCTGCTGACGCAGGTCTTCAAGCTGCCGGCCGACAGGCTGCTGGCCACCGTCTACCACGAGGACGACGAGGCCTACGACATCTGGAAGAACGTGATCGGCCTGCCGCCCGAGCGCATCATCCGCATCGGCGACAACAAGGGCGGCAAGTACAAGAGTGACAACTTCTGGATGATGGCCGACACCGGCCCCTGCGGTCCGTGCTCGGAAATCTTCTATGACCACGGCGAACACATCGCCGGCGGCCCTCCGGGCAGCCCCGACGAGGACGGCGACCGCTTCATCGAGATCTGGAACCACGTGTTCATGCAGTTCGACATGAAGGAAGACGGCTCCGTGGTCAGGCTGCCCGCGCCCTGCGTGGACACCGGCATGGGCCTGGAGCGCCTGGCCGCCATCCTGCAGCACGTGCACAGCAACTACGAGATCGACCTGTTCCAGGCACTGATCCGGGCCGCAGCCCGCGAGACCCACGTCGAGGACCTGGCCAATCCTTCGCTGAAGGTGATCGCCGACCATATCCGCGCCACCTCCTTCCTGGTGGCCGACGGAGTGATTCCTTCCAACGAAGGCCGTGGCTACGTGCAGCGCCGCATCATCCGCCGCGCCATCCGCCACGGCTACAAGCTGGGCCAGAAGACGCCGTTCTTCCACAAGCTGGTGCATGACCTGGTGCTCCAGATGGGCGAGGCCTATCCCAAGCTCAAGGAGCAGGAAGCGCACATCACCAGCGTGCTCAAGGCCGAGGAAGAGCGCTTCTTCGAGACCCTGGCCCACGGCATGGAAATCCTGGACAACGCCCTGGCCGGCGGCACCCAGGTGCTGCCGGGCGACGTGGCCTTCAAGCTGCACGACACCTACGGCTTCCCGCTGGATCTGTCCAACGACGTGGCACGCGAGCGCGGCGTGACGGTGGACGAGGCCGGCTTCAAGGCCGCGATGGAGCACCAGAAGAATACCGCCCGCGCGGCCGGCAAGTTCAAGATGGACCGCGCGCTGGAGTACAGCGGCGCGGCCAACACTTTCACCGGCTACGAGCACCTGGCCGAGTCCGCAAAAATCGTAGCGCTCTACGCGGATGGCGAGAGCGTTTCCGAGCTCAAGAGCGGCCAAAGTGGCGTGGTGGTGCTGGATACCACTCCTTTTTATGCAGAATCCGGCGGCCAGGTCGGTGACCAGGGTGCTATCACCGCAGGCGCTTCGCGCTTTGCCGTGCAGGATACGCTCAAGATCAAGGCCGATGTCTACGGCCACCACGGCGTGCTCGAATCCGGCAGCCTGAAGGTCGGCGACGCCGTGCAGGCCGAGGTGGACACGCAGCTGCGCGCCGCCACCATGCGCAACCACTCCGTGACCCACATCATGCACAAGGCGCTGCGCGAAGTGCTGGGCGGCCATGTGCAGCAGAAGGGCTCGCTGGTCAATGCCGAGCGCACCCGTTTCGACTTTGCGCACAATGCGCCGGTCACGGCCGAGCAGATCCGCGAGATCGAAGCCCGCGTGAATGCCGAGATCCTGGCCAACACCGCCACCGATGCGCGCGTGATGGACATCGAGAGCGCCCAGAAGACCGGCGCCATGATGCTGTTCGGCGAGAAGTACGGCGAGACCGTGCGCGTGCTCGACATCGGCTCCAGCCGCGAGCTGTGCGGCGGCACCCATGTGCAGCGCACGGGCGACATCGGCCTGTTCAAGGTCGTGGGCGAATCGGGCGTGGCTGCCGGTGTGCGCCGTATCGAAGCCGTGACCGGCACCAATGCGCTGGCCTATCTGCAGTCGCTGGAATCCACCGTGGACCAGGCTGCGGCCGCCTTCAAGGCACCGGCTGCCGAGCTGACCCACCGCATCGGCGGTGCACTGGACCAGATCAAGGCCCTGGAAAAGGAAATCGCCGCGCTCAAGGGCAAGCTGGCTTCCAGCCAGGGCGACGAGCTGGCCACGCAGGCGGCCGATGTCAAGGGCGTGAAGGTGCTGGCCGCCCGGCTCGAAGGCGCCGACGCCAAGACGCTGCGCGAGACCATGGACAAGCTCAAGGACAAGCTGGGCGCGGCCGTTGTCGTGCTGGCCGCCGTGGACGGCGACAAGGTCCAGCTGGCCGCCGGCGTGACCAAGGCCGAGACCGCCAAGGTCAAGGCCGGCGAGCTGGTCAACTTCGTGGCCCAGCAGGTGGGCGGCAAGGGCGGCGGCAAGCCCGACATGGCCATGGCCGGCGGCACCGATGCCGGGGCTGTGCCTGCAGCGTTGGCCAGCGTGCAAGCCTGGGTGGCGGAGCGCCTGTAAGACGGGAGCAAAAGGCAGCCAGGCTGCCTTGCCTTCAAAGGAAAACGCTCCTCATCGAGGAGCGTTTTTCATGCTTAAAACTGGCGCAGACCAATGTCAGAGATGCCGAGCAAGAGCCTAGGCGGCGCCGCCGTCTCGCGGCGACGGCATCGTCCCCCCTTCCATAGCGCGCAGCGCGTAGAGAAAGGGGGAAGGCGCGAGCACCTCAGGGGGTTACTTTTTCCTGAACACCAGGTCCCACACGCCATGGCCCAGGCGCAGGCCGCGGTTCTCGAACTTGGTCAGCGGGCGGTAGTCGGGCTTGGCGGCATAGCCGTCGGCAATGTTCTGCAGCAGGGGCTCGGCACTCAGGACTTCGAGCATCTGCACCGCATAGGGCTCCCAGTCGGTCGCGCAATGGATGTATCCGCCGGGCTTGATGCGCGCGGCCAGCTTGGCGATCAGCGGTGGCTGGATCAGGCGGCGCTTGTTGTGCTTCTTCTTGTGCCAGGGATCGGGGAAGAAGATATGCACGCCGTCGATCGAGGCTTCGGGCAGCATGTTGTCTATGACTTCCACGGCATCGTGCTGCAGGATGCGGATGTTCTCGATCTGCTGCTCGCCGATACGCTTGAGCAGCGCGCCCACGCCGGGCTCGTGCACTTCGCAGCACAGGAAATTGTCATCGGGGCGCACGCGCGCGATATGGGCCGTGGCCTCGCCCATGCCGAAGCCGATTTCCAGGATCAGCGGGGCAGTACGGCCGAAGGCAGCTCCAGCGTCCAGCGCTGCCTTCCGGTATTGCAGCAGAAAACGCGGGCCCAGCTCTTCAAAAGCCTTGGCCTGGCCGGTGGTCGTGCGGCCGGCGCGGCGCACATAGCTCTTGATGGTCTTGGGATAGGCCACGCCCTCGGGGGCCTGGCCTTGGGGAGCTTGGGTGGAAACTTCAGCGCCGCTGGTATCGGTGGCGGCCACGGCTGAGGTTTCGGGTAGGGAGGAGGTAGAGGAAGTCACGGGTGGATTGTAAATAAGGACGGGTGCCGGCTGCAGCGCCAGCCGCAATGCCGGAGCGCGCCGGCGTTGCGTCAGTCGCGCTGGATTTCACGCCAGTGCCGTACCCAGAAGGCCAGTGCATCAGGCACGGTGGAAGCGGAATGATGCGGGGCCGGCAGGTCCAGGCAGGCTGCGGCTTGCGTCAGCGCTGCAAGAGGGTTGGAAAGATCCACGGCCGGCGCGCCATGCTGCTTGGAGAGTTTTTCGCCGTTGGCCATGCGCACCAGCGGCGTATGCAGATAGCGGGGAAGCGGAAGATGTAGGGCCTGCTGCAGCAGGATCTGGCGCGGCGTGTTGTCGGTCAGGTCTTCGCCGCGCACGATGTCGGTGATGCCTTGCTCGCCATCGTCCACCACCACGGCCAGCTGGTAGGCCCAGAGGCCGTCGGCCCGGCGCAGCACGAAGTCGCCCACAGTGGCAAGCACATCCTGCTGCTGCGGGCCCAGGCGCCGGTCCTGCCAGCACACCCGTCCTGCGGACATTGTTTCATCATTATTCATAGCTGCTTGCGCAGGTGTGCCAAGCGTTTGAGCTGGATCTGGTGGATACCGGTCGATCCAGCGCTGCAGCGCAAAGCGCCAGGCCCGTGCCGGCTTGCCATGCAGGCCGTTGCGACAGGTGCCGGGATAGGGGCGCTCCACATGGCGCTCATGGGCCAGCCCCATGGCCTGCCAGACCGCTTCGAGGTCCTTGCGCGTGCAGCCGCAGGGATAGGCCAGCCGGTCCTGCACGAGTTGCTCGAGCGCCTGGGCATAGAGCGCATGGCGCCGGGATTGCCAGACCACGGGCGCATCGGAATGCAGACCGCAGGCCGCCAGCTGACGCAGGATTTCCTGGTCGGCGCCGGGCTGGCAGCGTGGCGGGTCGATGTCTTCGATGCGCACCAGCCAGGTGCCGCCATGGGCGCGGGCATCGAGCCAGCTGGCCAGTGCGGCCACCAGCGACCCCGCATGCAGAGGGCCTGTGGGCGAAGGGGCAAAGCGGCCGGTATAGCCGGGCCGGAGAGGGATGGCGGACATAGAGGGCGCCCATCATAGCGGCGCGTGCGCCCGCTTGCCTGGAGTGCGTACTCAGGCCAGCGCCAGGCCCATCTCCAGTCCCGAGAGGAAGGCATCCTCGACACGGTGGCCCAGGCACCAGTCGCCGCAAAGGCCCAGTCCGCTGGACGGATCATGCAGATGCGGCCGGCCCAGCGGCGCCAGTGTCTGCGCCTGCGGCCAGAGATAGACGCTGGCATGGCGCGGTGCCACGCGTATTCCCGTGATCTCGCCAAAGGCCTTCTGCAGCTTGGACAGCACGCGCGAAGGATCGTCGCCGCGGTGCTCCTGCGACCACAGCGGATTGGCGTGCACGGTCCAGCGTTCGGTCTGGGCCCGGCCGGGCTTGGAGGACTCGCGGGCCACCCAGGCGATGCGGTCGTGCGTGGTGCGGGCCGCATTCCATTGCGGCCCCAGCGTGGTCAGGCCGGCCTGGGCCGCCATGGGGTAGGACAGCGTCATGGCCCAGCAGGGGGCCATCTCCACCAGGGCCAGCGATTGCGCCAGCTGGGCACCCTGCGGGGTGGACTGCAGCAGCTGGCGCGCCAGCGGCGCGGGCACGGCCAGCACCACGGCATCGAAACCGTCGGCATTTTGCTGGCCGTGGTCCTCGGTATCCAGCGTCAGCTCCCACTGGTGCCTGCCGGCGCGGCGCGGGCTGCCGGCCACATGGTGCACCAGCCGTGTCACGGACTGGCCCAGGTGCAGCCGGCCGCCCTCCCACAGCGGTCCGGCCCAGGCCAGGGGCAGGGCCTGCATGTCAGGCGTGCCGACCCAGTGGGTCTCGCGTGCCGGAGGCGCTTCCTGCGTCTTGCGGCCCTGGGCGTTGCGGATCTGGACGCTGCTCACGCTCCAGGCGCGCACCGTGCCGGGCGCCGTGTCCAGCGCCATCTGGAAGCGCGTATCGCGCACGGTGAAGAACTGGGCGCCGATGTCGAAGCTGCCATAGGGGCCGCTGACCGAGCGCAGCCGGCCGCCGGCCTGGGACAGGCGCTCGTAGACATGGACATCGTGGCCGGCCTGCATCAGCGTGCGGGCGCAGGCCAGGCCGGCAATGCCGGCGCCGACCACGGCGATGCGCCGGGGATGGTCCGATGCGGCAGGCTGGGGGTAAGCTGAAGCGGAGCGCGAAGCTTTGGTGGCCGAGGAAGCACGGGAAGCGTTCATGAACAAGCCTTTTCAACACAGGTCCGTCATAGCGTAGCAGCTATTCAAAGCATAGCAAGCGGTATTGCGCATGGTCTGACCGGGCCGGAGCCGGCACAGGGGGGACAGCGGTGCCGATGCTGCAACGCATCACAGCCAGCCACTCTACACCCGGCGCATGACGCCAGGCCGCCCGGCGGCGTTCAATGGCGGTGATGGTTTTCCATGAGGGCCTTGCGTGTGGCCGGGCTTTCCAGCTGCGCTATCCACCATTGCAGCGCCCGCCCCGGCGTATGCTGGGGAGCGCCGGACCAGGCATAGTGCACGCGCAGCGTGCGCTTGGAGCGCTGGACCTGGCGGGTGACCAGCAGCCCGGCCTCCAGATAGGCCTGGACCATGCCGCGCGGCAGGAAGCCGCAGCCTATGCCGCGGATCTGTGCCTCCACCTTGGCCTGCATGCTGTCCACGGTCAGCACGTCCTGGCCGTCGATCAGACCGTAGCTGATGTTGCTGCGCACGCCCGAATCGGCCACGGCAATCAGCCGGTGCTGCAGCAGTTCCTCATCGGAAATCGGCTCTTGCGCCTGGGCCAGCGGGTGGTGCGGCGCCACGGCGAAGATGAAGTCGGCCTCGCCCATCTCGCGCGTCTGCAGGTCCGCGGCGTTGCTGGTGTTGACGACCACGCCTATGGCCAGGTCGGCCTGGCCGCTGGTCAATGTCTCCAGGGTGCCGCTCAGGATGGCCTCCTTGAGCTTGAGGCGGGTGGGCGGCTTGAGGGCGTAGAAAGCCTCGATCAGCTCGAAGATCGGCGTGCGCGCGACGGCACCGTCCACGACGATGGTCAGCTGCGGCTCCCAGCCCGTGGCCACGCGCTTGACGCGGTGTGCCACGGCATCGATCTCCTGCAGCAGCCGCGCGCCTTCGGCCAGCAGGGCCTGGCCGGCCTCGGTGGGCTGGGCATGGCGCGAGCGGCGGTCGAACAGCAGCACGTCCAGAGCGTCCTCTATCTGGCGCACGCGGTAGGTCAGCGCGCTGGGCACCAGTCCCAGGGAGCGTGCAGCGGCGGCAAAGCTGCCGGTTTCCGAGATGGCCTGCAGCATGGCCAGGCTGTCGGGGGTCAGGACGTCGCGGGAGCTGGGCATGGTGGTATCGGAGGACTATTCAAAGTTTTCGAATGATGCCATCAATGCTCCTCAGCCACGGCATGGGGGGGCGCTTCTACAGTGGAGCCATCGAGATTTGATTGACGCTTCGCAAAGAAAGGACTCCACCATGATGACTCTGCGCCGATCCCAGGAACGCGGCTTTGCCGACCATGGCTGGCTGAAGTCGTTCCACAGTTTTTCGTTTGCCGGCTACTACGATCCGCGCCACATGGGCTTTGGCAACCTGCGCGTGATCAACGAGGACCGCATCGCTCCGGGCACGGGCTTTGGCGCCCACGGCCATCGCGACATGGAAATCATCAGCTACGTGCTGGAAGGCGGGCTCTCGCACAAGGACAGCATGGGCAATGAGCAGACCATCGTGCCTGGCGAGGTGCAGCGCATGAGCGCCGGCACGGGCGTGGTGCACAGCGAGCACAACCATGCCGCGGGCCAGACCACGCATTTCCTGCAGATCTGGCTCTTGCCGGCGCGCACCGGCGTCGAGCCCGGCTATGAGCAAAAGGCCTTTCCCGCAGCCGAAAAGCGCGGCCACCTGCGCCTGGTGGCATCGCCCGACGGCGCCGAGGGCTCGGTGTCCATAAATGCCGATGCCCGCCTGTTCGCCGGCCTGTTCGATGGTGGCGAATCCTTCGACATGGCACTGCCGGCCGGCCGCAAGACCTATGTGCACCTGGTGCGCGGCAAGCTGACGGTCAATGGGCAACGGCTGACAGCCGGCGATGCGGCACTTCTGGAAAATGAAGCCGCCTTGCGTCTGGACGCGGGCGAACAGGCAGAAGTGCTGGTGTTCGATCTCGAGGCCTGAACGGTTTCCGTGCGTGTCTGGTTCCCCGGGCTTGCACCGGCGCGCATGCGGTAGGGCGGTGGCCGGTAAGGCCATGCCCTGGCGCTTGTGGTGTGTGCGAGCCGTTTCACCTGTCATTGAGCGGCCACAGCCGCAAGGAGTTTGTATGCTGAATCAACTGAAGAATCCCCTGGCCCTGATTGGCCGCATCCTGATCGCCGCACTGTTCGTGCCGGCAGGCCTGCAGAAGCTCACCGGCTTTGCCGGTACCGTGGGCTATGCCGCTTCCGTGGGCATGCCTTTGCCGCAAGTCGGCGTGGCTGTGGCCCTGGTGGTGGAGATCGTGGGCGGCCTGGCCTTCCTGCTGGGCTGGGGTACGCGCTGGGTGGCTCTGGTCCTGGGCTTCTTCACGCTGGTGGCCTCTTTCTTCTTCCACAACTTCTGGGGCGTGCCGCCCGAGGCGGCCATGATGCAGCAGCTGCTGTTCTGGAAGAACATCGCTGTTGTCGGCGGCCTGCTGGGCTTCGCGGCCCATGGCGCCGGCGACTGGAGCGTGGATGCCCGCAAAGCCGCCTGAGCTGCCTTGAATTTCGTTTAGGCTCTCATATGCCCCGCAGCCTCTGGCTGCCGGGGCTTTTTCACAGCCGGGCCGCCCCCAAGGTGAAATGTCCCTCCCGAAGGAGCTGCGCGCACGCGCATGAGGGAGCGTGGGGCGCGTTTTTCAAGTCAAGGAAGAGTACATGGCGAATATCGTGGTGGTCTACCACTCGGGCTACGGGCATACGCAGCGGCTGGCCCAGGTCGTGGCCCAGGGCGCGGCGGCGCAGCTGCTGGCCATCGATGCGGACGGCAATCTGCCGGCCGGCGGCTGGGAGCAGCTGGCGGCGGCCGATGCCATCGTGCTGGGCGCGCCCACCTACATGGGTGGGCCCAGCTGGCAGTTCAAGCGCTTTGCCGACGCATCGTCCAAGGCCTGGTTCGCCCAGGCGTGGAAGGACAAGCTGTTTGCCGGCTTCACCAACAGCGCCGGCGTGCAGGGCGACAAGCAGGTCACGCTCGACTATCTGTATCACCTGGCCATGCAGCATGGCGGCCTCTGGGTGGGCCTGGGCATGCTGCCGTCCAACACCAAGGCCGCGCAGCGCAACGATGCGAACTGGATGGGTGCCTATTCGGGCGCCATGGCGCAGTCGCCCTCGGATGCTTCGGTGGCCGAGATGCTGCCCGGCGACCTGGAGACGGCGCGCCAGTTCGGCGCGCGCGTGGCCCAGGCAGCGGCGCGCTGGGCCCGATAGGCGCTATTCAATCGGGATCGGCCAGCGCTGGACTGCATTGGATTTCATGATGTTTTCTATCTGGAATCCATGCGTGGCAGGCGCTGTCTGCTTCTCTTTATGAGCGGACCGTTTACCGCAAGTGCTTTTTGACGGGGCGGGGGTGGACCAGCGCCGTGCGCTCCAGGTCCGTGCCCAGCGCGTCGCGCTCGTCGAAGACGAAGCAGCCGCCGTTGTAGAACTTGCCGTCGGTTTCCTCGAAGTACTTGAGGATGCCGCCCTCGAGCTGGTAGACATGCTCCACGCCTTCGTCCTGCATGAGCAGGGCGGCCTTTTCGCAGCGGATGCCGCCCGTGCAGTAGCTGACCACGGTCTTGCCGACCAGTTGCGCCTTGTGCGCGCGCAGCGCGGGCGGAAATTCGGTGAACTTGTTCAGGCGCCAGTCGATGGTGCCTTCGAAGGCGCCTTCGTCGACTTCGTAGTCGTTGCGCGTGTCCAGGGTCACCACTTCTCGGCCCTCGTCGTCATGGCCCTGTTCCAGCCAGCGGCGCAGCGTGGCTGGCGCCACCGAAGGCGCGCGGCCGCCAGCCGGGCGGATGGAGGGGTGATCCATGCGGATGATCTCGCGCTTGACCTTGACCAGCATCTTGCGAAACGGTACGGCGTCGGACCAGCTTTCCTTGGGCGCCAGGTCGGCAAAGCGCTCGTCCTCGCGCAGCGCATCGACAAAGGCACGCACCTGGGCCGCCGGGCCGGCCAGGAAGAAGTTGATGCCTTCCTCGGCCAGCAGCACCGTGCCCTTGAGATCCAGGGCCTGCGCGCGTTGGGCCAGGATGTCGCGCAGTGCCGCGGCATCGGGCAGCGGCGTGAACTTGTAGCAGGAGATATTGAGGATTTCAGGCACGGGCAGGCATACGGTGGGGTTGCGGCGCTGCAGCCAGCGCACGCGGGCCGAAGGAAAAAGGACAGGGCCGGGCATCCGGGGGGGACGCCTGGAAAACACGAAGGCGACCGCCGGCCTTGCGCCGTAAAAAAGACGGGCTGCGCAAGGTGGCCCGGCAGGCATTCGGCGGTTCAGGCGCCGGTGGTCAGGACCGCCTTGATTTTATTGGCCAGCTGAGCCACTGCGAGCGACGCGGGTGCTCCCGGCATGGCCTGCAGCAGCAGCTGGCGGCGCATCACGGCCTCGCGCACGGCGGGGTCGATGGGAATGTCGCCCAGATGCGACAGGCGCAGCGGCTGGCCCGAGGCCGTGCTCACGAAGCGGTTGAGCACCTGCTGCAGCTGGCTGGTGATGGCGCGGCCGTCGCCTGGGCGCTGGGCCTGGTTGATGACCAGACGGATCTGCTGGCGCTTTTGCTGCGTGGCCAGCACCTTGATGGCCGCATAGGCGTCGGTCAGCGAGGTGGGCTCGGGCGTGGCAACCACCAGCACCTCCGTGGCCAGGGAAACCGAGAACAGCACCACGTCGGAAATGCCGGCGCCGGTGTCGAGCAGAATGATGTCGTAGCGCGGAGCCAGCAGCTCGATGGTGCGCATGAACTGGGTGCGGATCTCGGGCGTAAGGCGCGAATATTCGATCATGCCCGAGCCGGCGAGCAGCACGGAGTAGCCGCCGGCCGTGGGCAGGATGGCCTCGTCCAGCGAGGAGCGGCCGGTGAAGACATCGTGCAGCGTGATCTTGGGATTGAGGTTGAGCACCACGTCCAGATTCGCCAGGCCCAGGTCCGCATCCAGCACCAGCACCTTGTAGCCATGGCGCGTGAGCGCCGCCGCCAGATTGACGGACACGAAGGTCTTGCCCACACCGCCTTTGCCGCTGGTCACCGCGATGATGTGCGCGCGTCGGGAACGGGCTTGCGCCTGCACGGCATCCCCCATCGAGATGCCGGCTGGAAAGGAAGGGCTGGGCGCCACAACGTCAGTCATCAGAAGGCTTTCTGACTTGGCTTGCAATGTCGGTGTTCACGTCGAGTTCAATCTCGTTATCGTTGTCATTGTCATCGAGCGATGGCTCGAACAAAGGCCCGAAAAGAAGGCTTTTTTCCTCGGCACTCACCGTGCTGTCGGGCGGCTCCTCGATCTGTATGCAGTTGCGGCCGCTGGATTTGGCCAGATACAGCTGCCGGTCGGCGCGCTCGGTCCACAGCGCCGAGGTGCTGCGTATCCATTGCAGCGCAAAGGCGCCGCCGATGCTGACCGTGACCTGCAGCGACAGCCCGGGCGAGATCACGATCGGCGTGCTCTCTATGCTTTCGCGCAGGCGCTCGGCCACGGACTGGCCGAAGGCTGCGGCGCACATGGGCAGCACGATGGCGAATTCCTCGCCGCCGTAGCGTGCCAGCGTATCCATGGGACGTATGCCCTGGGACAGGGTCTGGGCCACGGACTGCAGCACGCGGTCGCCGGCGATATGGCCGTGTTCGTCATTGATCTGCTTGAAGTGATCGATGTCCAGCATCAGCATCAGCGCGCTTTCGCCGGAGCGCGCCACACGGTCCATTTCGCGCTCGACCACCGAGCGGAAGTGCCGCCGGTTGGCCAGGCCTGTGAGCGGGTCGCGCAGGGACAGCGCACACAGGCCGTCGATCAGTGCCTGCAGATACTGGGTCGGCGAGTCGTTGGGCAATTGCATGCCCCCTGCGCTCGCACGAGCCACCAGGGAATGGGCTGTGGCCAAGCGCAGATCGCGTAGATATACGGATTGGAGAGGGGCGGGAGAAATCACAATTTGCTACGAAAACTCCAGCCAGTGTATCAGCGCTGCGGATGGCTGTGCAGGCGCATTGCCATCGTGTTGCGGCCCTGCGCGGGCGCTTTGTGTCAACCCTGTGGCAGCGCGGCCAGGAATTCCGCATCGGTGCGGTACAGGCGCAGATGCTGGCCCTGGTGGGACAGCATGCCCGCGCGCTCCAGCCGCTGCTGCACGGGCAGCTTGAGCCCCACCACATGCAGGGTGCCGCCGCGCTGGGCCACCAGCCGCTCCAGGCGGGCAAAGGTCTCCACGCCGGTCACGTCGATATTGTTGATGGGCTGGGTCAGCAGTGCCAGATGCTTGGCATCGGCTTGCTGCTGCCACAGATCGCTGGTGAAGCGCTCCATGGCCGAGGCCGAGGCGAAGTCCAGGTCGGCGTCCATGCGCAGGGTGATCAGCCCGGGTGCCAGCGGCGGCAGCTGCCACAGCTGGCGGCTGCGCAGGCTGCCGTCGCCGTGCAAGCCCACTTCCAGGATGCGCGGATGCAGGCGCTGGTAGAGGAAATAGCCCAGGCTCAGCACGATACCGGCGAACACGCCCCAGTACATGCGCGGCGCGGTCAGCAGCGTGAGCGCCAGCGTAGCCACGCTGATGCAGCCTTCCACCAGCGAAATGCGAAACAGCTGGATGATGACCGAAGGCTTGATCAGATTGACCACCGCCGTGATGACGATGGCCGCCAGCGCCGCCTTGGGCACATGGTAGAGCCATGGAATGAACCACAGCACCACGATCACCACCAGCAGGATGGAGAAGACGTTGGAATAACCGGTCTTGGCGCCCGCCAGCAGATTGACGGCCGAGCGCGAGAACGAGGCGCTGGTGGCAAAGCTGCCGAACAGGCCGGCGCTGATCTTGGACAGGCCCTGGGCGACAAGGTCCTGATTCTCGTTCCAGCGCGTGCCGGCCTGCTGGTGCTCCACCTGGGCACTGGATGCAGTCTCGAGAAAGCTCACCAGCGAAATCACCAGCACGGGCATGACCAGATCGCCGAATTCTTCCCAGGACAGCAGTCCGGGCCACTGGAAATGCGGCAGGCCTGCGGGCAGGTGGCCCACCACGGCACCGCCGCCGTCGGCAAAGCCCGTGGCCCAGCTGACCAGCCCCGTGAGCGCGATGATGAAGATCGCCGAGGGGAATGCGGCGCGCCACTTCTTGGCTGCGACGAGCAGCACGATGCTGCCTAGGCCATAGGCAATGGAATGCCAGTCGAACAGATAGATGGAAGGGGAATGCCACAGTGCGGACCAGTCGCTGCGCAGGCCCAGCAGCGTGGGCAGCTGGGAGGCCAGGATGAGCAGGGCCGCGGCCTGGGTGAAGCCCGTGAGCACGGGCGAGGTCACCAGGTTGAGCAGCCAGCCTGCACGCACCATGCCCAGCATCCACTGCACCAGGCCCGACATGATGGCCATCCAGGCCGCCAAAGCCACCCAGTGCGCCGACCCCGGCTCGGCCAGGCCCATGAGCGAGGCACCGATCAGCAGCGCGCTCAGCGCCGTCGGCCCCACGCCCAGGCGGGGCGAAGGACTAAACACGATGGCCACCGCCGCGGGCACGATGGACGCGTAAATGCCCGTGATCAGCGGCATGCCGGCCAGGGCGGCGTAGGCCACTCCCTGGGGCAGCAGCATGAGCCCAACGGTCAGGCCGGCCCAGAACTCGCCACGCAGCAGTGCTGCCGTGGGCTTGGGCCAGGAAAGGAAAGGAAACCAGCGCGCCAGAGAATGCATGGACGCTATTGTCATGTGAACCAGCCGGGCTTGCAGGTCACATCGGCGATCCGAGCTTGTCCTACAGGCAGGCGCGGGCTCGTCGGATCGGCGAAGCATGTGCGCGTGGATACAGTCACTCATGTTTTAGAACAGATTAGGGGGTAAATCATGACTGTTATGACAAAGCGTTATGTGCAAATCATGGCCGTGACGGCCCTGGCCTTTGGTCTGGCGGCCTGCGGCAAGAACGACGATAGCCAGACGGCGGGGCAGAAGCTCGACTCCGCCATCTCGCAAACCAAGGAAGCGGCCGACAGCGCAGGCAAGAAGCTGGAAGAAGGTGCCAGCCAGGCGGGCAATGCCACCACCAATGCGCTGGACAAGGCCGGCGACAAGATCAGCAGCGCCGCCGATTCGGCCGGAGCCAAGATCGAAGAAGGTGCCGCCAAGGCTGGCCAGGCGCTGGACGATGCCGGCATCACCGCCGCCATCAAGGCCGAGCTGATCAAGGCGCCCGAAGTCAGCGCACTCAAGGTGGATGTGGATACCAAGGGCGGCGTGGTGACCCTCAGCGGCACCGTGCCCAGCGAGGCCGTGAAGAACCGCGCTGGCGACATCGCCAAGGGCGTCAAGGGCGTGGCCTCGGTGAACAACAACCTCGCCGTGCAGGCGAACTGACAGGCCGCGGCCTGAATCGAAAAAAGCCGGGTGGCTGCGGCCCCCGGCTTTTTCTTTTGTGCCGGCACCCGGTGCAAGCTGCGAGACACGGTTTCGAAATCATCCCGATTGCACTCCAACGCAGCTGTGTAGAGATCATTAACACGTTCTAAGATGCAGGCATGACCCAAGCAGACCACCGACCCGATCCATCGTGCGCTTCCCGGCTGCCCACGCAGCTGATCCACCATCCCTACCAGCCGCCGCAGGACTTTGCCGGCCCCCAGCCCGCCGTGCACAAGGCCTCTACCGTGTTCTTCGAGAACGTGCAGGCCATGCGCGAGCGCCGCTGGCTGGACAAGAGCAGCTATACCTACGGCCTGCATGGCACCCCGACCACCTACACGCTGGAAGAGCGGCTGTGTGCCCTGGAAGGGGGGCTGCAGTGCCTGCTGGTGCCCAGCGGCCTGGCGGCGATCGCCACCGTGTCCCTGGCCCTGCTGCGGACTGGCGACGAGGTGCTGATCCCCGACAACGTCTACGGCCCCAACAAGACGCTGGCCGAAGGCGAGCTCGCGCATTTCGGCATCACCCACCAGTATTACGACCCCACGGATGTGGCCGATCTCGCTGCCCGCATCACGCCGGCGACCAGGCTGGTGTGGCTGGAGGCGCCAGGCTCCGTGACCATGGAATTCCCCGATCTGATCGCCCAGGTGCGCCTGTGCCGTGAAAAAGGCGTGACCACGGTGCTGGACAACACATGGGGCGCGGGCCTGGCCTTCCGCCCCTTCGACCTTCTCGGCGACGGCAGCCTGGGCGTGGATGTGTCCGCGCATGCGCTGACCAAATATCCCAGCGGGGGCGGCGACGTGCTCATGGGCAGCATCGTCACGCGCAACCAGCCGTTGCACATGCGCATCAAGCTCGCCCATATGCGCCTGGGCCTGGGCGTGGGCGCCAACGATGCCGAGGCCGTGCTGCGCAGCCTGCCCAGCATCGCGCTGCGCTACCACGCCCAGGACCGCGCGGCGCGCCAGCTCGCCCGCTGGCTGTCCACCCAAAGCGCGGTGGCGCAGGTGCTCCACCCGGCCTTGCCCGGGGCGCCCGGCCATGCGCACTGGCAGCAGCTGTGCGGCGCCAGCCGCGGCGGCGAGGGGCTTGAGGGCGTGGCCGCGGGCCTGTTCAGCGTGGTGATCGATGCACGCTTCGGGCAGGACGCCGTCGACCGTTTCTGCGACCACCTGCGGCTGTTCAGGCTCGGGTACAGCTGGGGCGGACCGGTCAGCCTCGTCGTGCCCTACGAGTTGTCCGAAATGCGCAGCCGCGCCACGCCGCATCTGCGCGCAGGCACCGTGGTGCGCTTTGCCATCGGCCTGGAAGATCCTGCAGACCTCCAGGCCGATCTGGCCCAGGCGCTGCACACTGCCTTTGGCTGATCCCCGGTTTGCTATTGAATAAGTAGCTGCTGGCGCATTGTGGCGAATGATTACGGCATTGATGGATGCTGTGTCTATCTTGCATCAAGCGCCAGCAGCTTTGTTTTCGATAGCGGCCTGCGGGCTTTCCGCAATGGCAGCGCCAGGCGGGCAAGGTAATTTGTGACCATTGCGCCCCTTTGGCCTGGCGGTGTACCGCTGCCGGCAGGGCGTCCTGGTTGCAAGGAGGTTCCCGCATGCAAGCTTCCCCTGTTACCGACACCCGTGCCCCGGCTGCGGCGCTGCATCCATGCCGGCTGCGCTGGAACCAGCCCTGGCAATGGCTGGCGCTGGGGGTCAGGGATGTCCTGCGCGCGCCGGCAATTGCCCTGTTTTACGGGCTGTGCTTCTGGGCCATGGCTTTGATGATGGCCTGGGTGTTCCGCGCCAGCCCCGAATACGCCATGGCCATGGCCAGCGGCTGCCTGCTGGTGGGGCCCTTCATGGCCATGGGGCTGTACGAGGTCAGCCGCCAGCTGGAGTTGGGCGGGGCACCGCGGTTTTCGGAGTCGCTGACCTGCTGGGAACGCAACCTGTCCGGCATGGGCATGCTGGTCATGGTGCTGCTGGTGCTGGAAATGCTCTGGGCGCGCGCCGCCATGGTGGTGTTCGCAGTGTTCTTCGACACCGGCATGCCCACGACGGCCACCCTGATGCAGACCCTGTTGCGCTGGGAAAACTGGGAGTTCCTGGCCGTCTATGCGGCCGTGGGCGGCGTGTTTGCGGCCCTGGTCTTCGCCAGTACGGTCGTGGCCCTGCCCGCCATGCTGGACCGCGGCACGGATGCGCTCACGGCCTGCATCACCAGCATGCGCGTGGTGTGCCTCAATCTGCCGGTCATGGCGCTGTGGGGCTTGCTGATCGCTGCGCTGGTGATTCTGTCGATGGGCTGGGGTGGCGTGTTCCTGCTGATCGTGGGGCCGGTGCTGGGCTGCGCGAGCTGGCATGCCTACCGGGACAGCGTGGCTGGCGATGCGGCTGCACCGGCCGGGGAGGAGGGCACATGACGGGCCGCAAGCAGGAAATCCGCAATGGCGGCGCAGCAGAGCGGCCGCTGGAAGGCACGCTGGCGCCGGCTGCCGGCCTGGATGCCGCCGCTGCGGCGCAGGAAGCCTTCAACGATCCGTATTTCGATGCCCATCCACCGGAGCCGGACACGGGCTGGGACTGCCTGGGGCGCGAGGACCTGCCAGGCTGAGCTAGCCTATTTGAGCAGGGGCCTGAGCTGCGGCCAGACGTTTTCCAGCATATGCGGCTGGGCCTTGGCGTTGGGGTGGATGCGGTCGGGCTGGAACCACTGGTCGCTGTCCCTGGCATCGCCGATGCCCGACAGCAGAAATGGCACCAGCGGCAGCTTTTCCTTGGCGGCGATCTGGGTGAACATGTCCGCGAACTGCTGGGTATAGGCGGCCCCGTAGTTCGGCGGCACCTGCATGCCGACCAGCAGTATCCGGGCCCCCGACTCCCGCGCCATCTTGACCATGGCCTGCAGATTGCCTTGCGTGCTTTGCAGCGCCAGGCCGCGCAGCGCGTCGTTGCCCCCCAGTTCCAGCACCAGGACCGAGGGCTTGTGCTGTGCCAGCAGCGCCGGCAGCCGCGAGCGTCCGCCGGCCGTGGTCTCGCCGCTGACGCTGGCGTTGACGACCGGCAGCGGGTTTTTTTCGGCCTGCAGCCGTTGCTGCAGCAGCGAAACCCATCCCTTGCCGCGTGCCAGCCCGTATTCGGCGCTCAAGGAGTCGCCCAGCACCAGCACCGGTCCCGGGGGCACTGCCGGCTTGGCGTGGGTGGGCGCTGCCAGGGCGCTGCCACCTGCAATCCCGAGGGCCAGGCCGAGCAAGATACAGTGGCGGCGTTGCGTTAGGCTGCGGCTGGCGCTTTTGCAAAATTCCATCGTCCAATCTTTCATGTCAGAAACCACTGCCCTTCCTCTGATCGCTGTCGAGCATGTGTTCAAGTCGGTGACCGATTCCACGGGGTCGCTGGATATTTTGCGGGATATCCATCTGGACTTCGCCGAGCGTGAAACCGTGGCCATCGTGGGCGCATCGGGGTCGGGCAAGAGCACGCTGCTGTCCATTCTGGCCGGTCTCGATACCCCCAGCCGCGGCACGGTGCGCTTGCAGGGGAAGGACCTGTTTGCGCTGAGCGAGGACGAACGGGCCGCCGTGCGCGCGCAGAAGATCGGCTTTGTGTTCCAGAGCTTTCAGCTGCTGGGCAATATGACGGCGCTGGAGAACGTGATGCTGCCGCTGGAGTTGGCCGGCGCACGCGATGCACGCAGCCGCGCGGCGGAGATGCTGGAGCGCGTGGGGCTGGGCGAGCGCCTGAACCGCTATCCCAAGGTGCTGTCCGGCGGCGAGCAGCAGCGCGTGGCGCTGGCGCGTGCCTTTGTGGTCGAGCCCGCCGTGCTGCTGGCCGACGAGCCCACGGGCAGCCTGGACTTCGCCACCGGGCAGAGCGTGATGGAGCTGATGTTCGCGCTCAACCGCGAGCGCGGCACCACGTTGGTCCTGGTCACGCACGACCGCGCCATTGCCGAGCAGTGCGAGCGCAGCATCACCATCGAGGCTGGTCGCGCGATGGCGTCGCCGCGGGCAAAGCGCGCCGCCTGAAGTGTGGGAGATGAAAATGGCCCGAAGACCAATCTGGTAAAGCGCGGAATGCTCCCGAATCGGGAGCAATCGCGAAGTGCCGGGTGTGGGGGTGTTCAGACGGCTGGGATTTCCAGCCCCTGGCGGCGCTCGGCGCCGCGGCAGGCGGCGGCCGTGAACAGCACATCGGTGGAGGAGTTCAGCGCGGTTTCGGTGGAGTCCTGGATCACGCCGATCACATAGCCCACGCCCACGACCTGCATGGCCAAGTCGTTGCTGATGCCGAACAGGCTGCAGGCCAGGGGAATCAGCAGCAGCGAGCCGCCGGCCACGCCCGAGGCGCCGCAGGCGCAGACCGCGGATACCACGCACAGCAGCAGGGCGGTGGGAATGTCCACGGCAATGCCCAGCGTGTTCGCGGCAGCCAGGGTCAGCACGCTGATGGTGATGGCTGCGCCGGCCATGTTGATGGTGGCGCCCAGAGGGATGGAGATGCTGTAGGTTTCTTCGGCCAGCTGCAGCTTTCGGGCCAGCGCCAGGTTCACCGGAATGTTGGCGGCCGAGCTGCGCGTGAAGAAGGCCGTGACGGCGCTTTCGCGCAGGCAGGTCAGCGTCAGCGGATAGGGGTTGCGGCGCGTCTGGGTCCAGACGATGGCGGGGTTGACGACCAGCGCCACGAACAGCATGCAGCCCACCAGGACCAGCAGCAGCTGCGTGTAGTCCTTCAGCGCTTCCAGGCCGCCTGCCGAGAACGTGGCGGCTACCAGGCCGAAGATGCCCAGCGGCGCCAGCCGGATCACGCCCTGGATGATCTGGGTGATGGCCTGGCCCAGGTCTTCCAGCACCGTGCGGGTGGTGGGGTTGGCATGGCGCAGCGCAATGCCCAGCGCCACGGCCCAGGCCAGCACGCCGATGTAGTTGGCCTCCAGCAGCGCATGCACGGGATTGTCGAAGGCGCTCTTGAGCACGTTCATCAACACCTGGGTGATATCGCCCGGCACGCCCTGCACGGCCGGCGCTGCGCGAAAGTGGATGACCGAGGGAAACAGCGTGCTGGCGGCCACGGCCACGCAGGCGGCGGCCAGCGTGCCCACGGCGTACAGCCACAGCACGGGCTTGATCTGGGTTTCCTGGCCCGGGCGGTGGTTGCTGATCGCCGCGATCACGAGCAGGAACACCAGCACCGGCGCAATGGCCTTGAGCGCGGAGATGAAGAGCGTGCCCAGGATGGACACGGAATCCGCGGCCGAGGGCCAGAGCCAGGCCAGCAGGCCGCCTGCCACCAGGGCCAGAAGGATTTGCAGCACCAGGCTGCGACGGATGCGATCAAGCAAGGCGTTGAGCATGCAGGTCAAACAGAAAAAAAGTGAAACATGCCGATGGCGCAATACGGATTCCCTAGGGAGGTATTGCAAGGCGCTGCCGGATGGACGCCGGATCGGCTTCCGCCTGCGCAGACCGCTGCTTCGGCGTGGGTGGGGAGCCGCCATTCTTGCCGCAAGGCATCCGGCTTCAGGTCAGCGAAGCCGGCATCCGGCTGTCCGGCCTTGCCGGCGACGGGGTCGCAGGGCATGGCGGGGCAGGGTGGCTGCAGTGCAGCCCGTGGAATATGCATATGCGGGTTTGGCCGCCCGGGTGGCGCAGTGTAGCGGCAGAGCAAAAACACAGTCGCCCGGACTGGCATGGCCATGTGCCGGGGGAAGGCGCGTGCAAACCCGGGATAATGGCGCCCCATGTCGTCTCCCAAAGTCCTGTTCGGTTTCCACGCTGTTGGCGTGCGCCTGAAGACCGCTCCCCAGTCCATCATCGAAGTCTATTTCGAGGCAACGCGCCGCGACGCGCGCATGCGCCAGTTCCTGGAGCGGGCCAAGGAGGCCGGAGTGCGCCTGATCGAGGCCGATGCCATGCGCATCGCCAAGCTGGCCGGCAGCCATGGACACCAGGGCGTGGCCGCGCGCGTGGAGGAGCTCAAGGACACCCGCACGCTGGACGAGCTGCTGGACGACCTGGAGGCAGAGGGCGTGAAGGCGCCGCTGCTGCTGGTGCTCGACGGCGTGACCGATCCCCACAACCTGGGCGCCTGCCTGCGCGTGGCCGACGGGGCCGGCGTACATGCGGTGATCGCTCCCAAGGACCATGCGGCCGGCATCAATGCCACCGTGGCCAAGGTGGCCAGCGGCGCGGCCGAAACCGTGCCTTATTTCATGGTGACCAACCTGGCGCGCACGCTCAAGGAACTGCAGGAGCGCAATATTTGGGTCATCGGCACCAGCGGCGATGCCGACAAACATCTCTACCAGATGGATCTGACGGGCCCCACGGCCCTGGTGCTGGGCGCCGAAGGCGACGGCATGCGCCAGCTCACCCGCAAGACCTGCGACGAGCTGGTCAGCATTCCGATGCAGGGCGCGGTCGAGAGCCTGAACGTGTCGGTGGCCAGCGGCGTGTGCCTGTACGAAGCGCTGCGCCAGCGTCTGGCAGCCAAGGCCTGACCGCTCGACCGGCGCGCTCCTGAAGGCTCTGTCCCGGCGGCGCCTGGCTCAGTGCGAAGGTGCGAGGCGCCCCAGGGTGTCTTCTGACTTCTGGCGCATGATGCTGCGCACTGCGCCTGCCAGGTCCAGCATGGAAAAGGGCTTGAACAGCACCGTGCTGCCTTCCAGCGCCGGGATCTGCTCCTTCAGGTGTTCGCTGGAGTAGCCGGTGGTGAACAGCATGGGCATGCGCCGGCCTTCGGCATGCAGCTGATCGCGCATTTCCAGGGCCGTGAGCCGGCCCGGCATGCGGATGTCCGAGATGATGAGGTCCACCTCCATGCCGCCTTGAATGTAGCGCATGGCCACTTCCGGGTTGTAGGCCGTGGCGACCTGGTAGCCCAGCTCGTACAGCACCTGCGCCATGGCATTGCGCACCGACAGGTCGTCCTCGATGATCAGAATGGTTTCCATCGCGCCTTCGGCCAGGGCTTCTTCGTCCTGCTCCACCGGCAGGGCCTGGCTGGCCCGTGGCAGGTACAGGTGAAAGCTCGTACCCTGGCCCTCGGCCGACTCCACTTCGATCAGCCCGTCGGACTGGTCGACGAAGTTCTTGACCATGGGCAGGCCCAGGCCGGCACCCTTGCCTTCGGCCTTGGTGGTGAAGAAGGGCTCGAAGATGCGCTCTTTGACCTCGTCGCTCATGCCGCAGCCATCGTCGCTCAGGCAGATGTGCACATACTCGCCCCGGGCGCCGGGCCGGTCCAGGACCGCGTTCTCGAGCTGCAGCGTGATGTGCCCGCTGCCGCCGACCGCGTCGCGCGCATTGATGGCGAGATTGATCAGCGAATTCTCGAAGTACATCCTGTCCGTGCGTATGGGCCACAGGCTCTCGGGCATGCGGATCTGGAAGGCGGTTTCCGCGCCCACGGCCTTGGCCAGCAGGTCTTCGATGTCGCGCACCAGCGCTTTGGGGTCGGCGGCTGCCAGGCTCAGCGGCCTGCGGCTGCTGAATCCGGTAAGGTGCGAGGCCATCCGGCCGGCCTTCTTGATCGTTTCGTGGATCACGTCCACATGCTCGCGCTGGCGCGGATCGGACAGGCTTTTTTCCAGCAGGCCGGCATGCAGGCCGGTGACGAACAGCAGATTGTTCAGGTCATGCGCGACGCCGGCCGACAGGTTGGACACCAGGTCCATTTTCTGCGCCCTGGCCAGATCGTCCTGGGCCTGGCGCAGCTCGCCCTGGATGCGATGCAGCTTGTGCTTGAGCAGGGCGAGCTGCTCGTGCAGGCGGTCTTCGCCCTGCTTGATGGCTTCCAGGTTGATGTTGAAGCCCATCCAGTACAGGACCTCGCCCCGGTCGTTCTTGACCGGCTCCAGCGTGGAAAAATGCCACAGGTAGCGCCCGTCGTGGCGCCTGATGCGCAGCCGGTAGCCCGAGGGCGCTTCGGTGATCAGGGCGCGTGACAGGCTGGCATTGACGCTGGCCAGATCGTCGGGATGCACCAGGTCGATCCAGGTGGCATCGCCGAGGTCCACATGCTGCGCATGGTGGAACGCATAGCGCTTGAGCGCCCGGTTGATCCAGGCAATCTCGCCGCGCGGTGTGGCAATCCATATCTGCTGGGGCAGCCGGTCCAGGCAGGCTTCGAAACGGTCGATGCGCGAAAGGTCGGCCGCCGGATGGGCTGCTTCGGCTTCTGCGGTGGCCGGGGCTGCCGGCATGGGCAGCAGGTAGCACTGCAGCGCGCAGGGCTGGCCGTTGTCGAGAACCGGCAGAAAGTGCCAGATGCCCAGGGCCTGGGGGCAGGAGATGCCGGTATCGATCCGGGCGGCCAGGCATTCGTCGATGGCCTGCTGAAACGGGGCACAGGCAAAGCCGCCGTCGGCCAACGGGGAGGCGTTGCGGGCGAGCAGGTCCTGCAGTGCCTGGTTGGCAAACTCCAGGCGCAACCCGGGCCAGGCAATGAGGCCCATGGGGAGGGCGGCCGTGCTCATTACCTGCTGGAGTGCATCCAGTCTTGCCAGTGGGGACATCATGATGGGACTTCAGTTTCGCAAAGCAGCATGCGTGCGCTGGCAGTGTAGGCGTGCTTTCTGCTGGTTATATGGTTCCGCTTCCAAATTAACAAAGGTTAATACAGCGCCTGGAAGCCGGCCGCATGCTCTAAAAAAGCCGGGCCGGTTCAGCACTGGAATGCGTGCTTCCTACGCTACCACAGCCAGGGTGGCGCGGGCATGCATTCCTTCTATGTCATCAGCAGGCAAGGGGAAGGCGCGGGTGCAATCCGCAGCCGCCGCTTCCCGCCGGGAGGCTGCAAGATGGCCGCTCTGCCTGGGGCAGTGCGAAGCCCGAAGGCGTGGCAACAGAGACGGAAGAGGGGCAGGCAGCTGTCAGAGTGCGCTGCCGCCGTCCATTTCCACCAGTGTCTGGAAGCCGCCCCAGAACATGCGCTTGGCATCGAAGGGCATGCTGGCCGGGTCCATGCCGGCGATGCGCGGGTCCTTCATGACGGCGGCGTTGATGCGGTCGCGCTCCTCGCGCGAGGCATAGACGATCCACGAGAACACCACGGTCTCGTCGTCCTGGAGCTGAACGGCCTGCGGGAACGAGGTGCGCTTGCCCATGGGTACGTCGTCGCCTACGCATTCCCAGTATTGCAGCGCGCCGTATTCCATCCACACCTTGCCGGCGTCCTGGGTCAGCCGGCGGTAGGCCTCGATATGTGCGCGGGGCACCGGCAGCACGAATCCGTCAACGTAATGCATGGCAGTCTCCTTGGTGGCGGGGGTCTACAGCGTGGCAGCCAGCGCTTCCAGCTGGTCTGCGCAAATGCCCCAGCCGGTGTGAAAGCCCATGGCCTCGTGCTGCTGGCGCGCCTCCTCGGTCCAGTGGCGCGCGATGGCGGTGTAACGCGTCTGCGTGCCTTCGGGTTCGAAAGTCACGATGGCCGTGAAGAACGGCTTGGCGGAGGGCACCCAGCCGGCGGTATAGGCATCGGTGAACACGATGCGGCGGTTGGGTACCACTTCCAGGTACACGCCGGCGTTCGGATATTCCTTGCCATCGGGATCGCGCATCACGATCACGCTGCCGCCGCCCGGGCGCAGGTCCACCTCGGCGCGCGCGATCGTCCAGGGGCTGGGCACGAACCATTGCTTGAGCAGCGCGGTATCGGTCCAGCAGCGAAACAGCTTGTCGGCCGGCGCCGCCAGCAATCGGGTCAGGACCAGATCGTTGGGGTGCTGGGGGGAAGGGGATTGGGTCATGGCAGAGCCTCCTTTTCAATGAATGGCCGGCGAGGTTTCGCCGGCCTGCAGATTCGCATGCAGCAGGGTGAAACCCAGTGCGGCGGCAAGCAGCGCAAACAGCGCGCCTGCGCCAAAGGCCCACTGGTAGCCGCCCAGCAATGCCCCCAGGGCATCGCTGCCGCGAGCGGTCAGTGCCGCCGTGCGGCCTGCGGCCAGACTGGCCAGCACGGCCAGGCCCAGCGCGCCGCCCAGCATGAACGCGGTGTTGACCAGACCCGAGGCCAGGCCGGCGTCGGCGGGCGAGACATCGTGCATGGCGGCCATCAGCATGGGGTTGAAGGCCACGCCCGCGCCCAGGCCCAGCAGCAGCATGCCGGGCAGCACGTCAAGCCAGAAACCGCCGGAATCAGCCGCCAGGGGGGCGCGCGCGAACAGCAGCAGCCCCGTAGCGGCCAGCAACAGCCCTGCGGCCAGCGGTGCGCGGATGCCGAAGCGCATCACCAGCCTGGCCGACCAGCCCAGCGACAGCGCCGCCATCACCAGATTGGCCGGCAGGAAGGCCAGGCCCACCTGCATGGGCGTATAGCCCAGCACCTGCTGCAGGTACAGCGCCGACATGAAGAACCAGGCGAACATGCCGGCCGACCACAGCACGGCACAGATATTGGAGATGCAGATATTGCGCCGCCGGAACAGCGCCAGCGGCACTAGTGGATGGGCCGAGCGCGATTCGATGAAGAGGAATAGCGCCATCAGCAGCGCAGCGGCACCCAGCAGGGCAAGCGTCCGGGCCGAGTCCCAGCCGGCCGTGTTGCCGCCGACCACCCCGTAGACGGCCAGCATCAGCGACAGCGTGACGGTGGCGGCGCCGGCCACATCGAGCTTCGCGCCGCTGCCCGGGGCAGCGGTGGCCGGCAGCAGCAGCCGGCTGGCCAGGTACACGGCCACGCCTATGGGCAGGTTGACGAGGAAGATCCAGTGCCAGCCCACGCTGGTCAGCAGGCCACCCAGCAGCACGCCCAGGCTGCCGCCACCGGCGCAGACAAAGCCGTAGACCCCCATGGCGCGCGTGCGCTCCCGGGTTTCGGTGAACAGGTTCATGATCAGCGACAGGGCCACGGCCGACACCACGGCGCCGCCCAGGCCCTGTATGGCACGCGCCGCCACCAGGACCTCCTGCGAGGGCGCCAGTCCGCAGGCCAGCGAGGCCAGGGTGAAGAAGGCCAGGCCTGCGAGGAACATGCGGCGGTGGCCGTACAGATCGCCCAGCCGCCCGCCCAGCAGCAGGCAGCCGCCGAAGGTGAGCATGTAGGCGTTGACCACCCATACCAGCGAGGTCTCGGTGAAGCCCAGGTCGGCACGTATCGATGGCAGGGCGACATTCACGATGGTGCTGTCCAGCACGATCATGAGCTCGCCCAGGCACAGCACGATCAGTGCCAGCCAGCGGCGTCGGGAATGGGCGGCGGTCTCCATGCCGTTACGCCGAGCGCCCGTCGTAATGGCGCACCGGAATCGCGCCGAGGTCCACATCGTCCACGCAGCGCATGTTGATGGCCGCCATGGCCTGGCCCTGCGGGCTGGTGCCCTCTCCATAGAGGTGGATGCCGCAGTCCGGGCAGAAACGGTGGCGGATGACGTGCTTGTTGAAGGTATAGGTGCTGCTGTTGCCTTCCGGCGTGAGCAGCTTCAGATTTCCGCGTGGAGTGAACCACAGCAGCGAGCCGCGGCGCCGGCACATGGAGCAGTTGCAGGTCAGCACCTCGCCGACCTCGCCCTCGAACGTGAATGCATTCCTGCCGCAATGGCAGCTGGCTTGGTATTGCATGGCAAGTGGACAGCGGTTGGAAAGCTCACTGCATCGAGTGCAGGCCGATCATGTTGCCCTCTGGGTCCTGCACGATGGCGCAGTGGCCGTAGGGACCGATGGAGAACTTGGCGCGGTGGACCTGGCCGCCTGCGGGCTCGACGCGGGACTGCTCCACGGCGCAGTCCTCGCAGGCGAAATACACCATGGTGCCGCCTGCGCCCGAAGGCACGCCCTCCATTTTCACCAGCATGCCGCCGGCACCCGGGCGCTCCGTCTCCATCGGAAAGGCCAGCATGCGCACGCCCCCGGAAGTGCCGTCAGGCGGGGCCAGCGGCTCCAGCGTGCACTGGAAGACGGTTTCGTAGAACCGGCGCGCACGCTCCATGTCCTGCACGTAGATCTCGAACCAGACAACGGGATTGGGTTTCATGATGAGTCTTCCTTCTGATGGAGGGAAACAAGCGGCCCCGCGCAGCGGCACGGCATGCCGCGGCCTCTCAGGCGCTGCGGCGCGTGAGCACCACATGGGCAGCCTTGCCCGAAGGAGCGAACTGCGTGCATTCGTACCCCAGGGCCGGCAGGTCGATGTCCCCGAGCAAATGCTCCCCGCTGCCGAGCAGCACGGGGGCGATGGCGATGTGCAGCTCGTCGATCAGGCCGGCAAGCAGGTACTGCCGCAGGGTGGCGACGCCGCCGCCGATGCGCACATCCTGCGCCCCTGCCGCGGCGCGTGCCTGCTGCAGTGCTTCGTGGATGCCGCCGGTGACGAAGTGGAAAACCGTGCCGCCTTCCATCGTGACCGACGGGCGCGCGTGGTGGGTGAGGACAAAGACCGGCACGTGGTAGGGCGGGTTGTCTCCCCACCACCCTTTCCACTCCATGTCGGGCCATGGTCCGCGCACGGGGCCGAACATGTTGCGCCCGAGAATCCAGGCACCCACATTCCTGAAGCCGCGCGCGGCGAAATCCTCGTCCACGCCCGTGGTCCCGCCGTCGGCGCCGAACACCATGCGTTGGAACGTGCGCGTGGGCAAGGCCCACTGGTGCAGCTCCCTGCCTCCGGCCCCCATGGGGTGGTCGAGATCCTGGCCGCGGCCCGCACCGTAGCCGTCCAGGGAGATGGTGAAGCTCTCAACGCGTACCTGTGGCATCTGCATACCCTTTTCTTCACGTAGGGCGGCCCGAATGGCGCACGGGGCGCACAAGCGGACTTGCCGGGCTCAGCCCTGGCGGACGTTGACCATCCAGGGCGTGCCGAAACGGTCCTTGACCATGCCGAAGCCCTGCGACCAGAAGGTCTTGGCAAAAGGCATGACGGTCTGCCCGCCCTGCGCCAGGGCGTCGAAGAAACGCTGGCCTTCGGCCGTGCTGTCGGCCTGGATGGACACCCACAGGCCCTGGGCCGGCTGGTAGCCGCCGCAAGTGGCATCGGCGCCCGGCATGGCGTCCGAGCCCATCAGCGACTGGTCCTTGATCTGCAGATGCACATGCATGATGCGCTGCCTGGCCGACTCGGGTATCGGCGGCATGCCTTCCTGGGCCGGCATTTCGCCGAAGGTGCCCTGGTAGACGATGCTGCCGCCGAATAGCTTGGCATAGAAGGCGAAGGCTTCGGCGCAGTTGCCGTCGAAGTTCAGGTAGGGGGTGAATTGCATGCTGCTGTCTCCTGTGGGTTGAGGAAAAGGAATTCCGGAAGCCGGCCGGGGCCTCCAGGCTATTGCCGCAATATGTTGTTCATGTGTACGGTGTTCACTTATTATGGAGATTAAAATGGACGCTGTCCACATTTTGAAGTGGAGGCTGCATGCAGGCTGTGAGGATTCGTTTGCGTCCGTATCCAGACCTTCATGGAGCGCTGTTTGCCGCTGCCGGATCCGCCATGAGTTCATCGAGAGCAAGAAAAACCTATCACCACGGAGATTTGCGCCAGGCCCTGGTGCAGGCCGGGCTGGAGCTGGCGCGGGCCGGCGGCCCCGAAGCCGTGGTGCTGCGCGAGGCCACGCGCCGCGCCGGCGTGGCGCCCAATGCCGCCTACCGGCATTTCGCGAACCGCGAAGCGCTGTTTGGCGCGGTACGCGCCGCGGCGCTGGGCGCGCTGGCCCGGGCCATAGAGCAGGAAATGGATGCGGCGCGCGGCATCGAGGATGCGGCCCAGCGCTCGCGCGCACTGCTGGCGGCCGTGGGGCGCGGCTATCTGGGCTTTGCGCAGGCCGAGACCGGCTGGTTCCGCTCCGCGTTCGCCTGGGGCGCCTACGATGTGGAAGTCGCGCCCGACGCGGCGCATACGGCATCCATGGGACTCAATCCCTTCGAACTGCTGGGCTATGCGCTGGATGCCATGCGCGATGCGGGCGTACTGGCGGCCGAGCGCCGGCCCGGCGCCGAATTCCTGGCCTGGTCCGCCGTGCACGGCATGGCCCTGCTCATGATCGACGGCCCGCTGCGCCACGCGCCGCCGCCCATGCGCCAGGTGCTGGCGCTGCGCCTGCTCGATATGGTGGAAAAAGGCCTCTGAGGTTTTCAGTCCGGTCCGCACAACCTGCACATGACAAACAATATTCCCACCGGGCCGCAAGCCGGCTGTGCCACCACGATGGCCCTGGTGCGGCAATGGCTGGCCCAGGCCCAGGGCAGGCACAAGGGGCTTGCCGTGCTCACGGGCGCCGGTGTCAGCGCCGAGTCCGGCGTGCCCACGTTCCGCGACGACAGCACCGGCTACTGGGCTCGCTTCAGGCCGGAGGACATGGCCAGCGAAGCCGGCTACCGGCGCGACCCGCAGCATGTCTGGCGCTGGTATGAATACCGGCGCGAGCTGGTGCGCAACGTGCAGCCCAATGCCGGCCACCTGGCGCTGGCGCACTGGGCGCAACGCCATCCCGCAGGCATGACCCTGATCACGCAGAACGTGGACGGCTTGCACCAGAAGGCCGGCAGCCCTGACGTGCTGTGCCTGCATGGCGAGCTGCTCAAGAACCGCTGGCTCAACCACCGCTGCGCGCAGTGTGACCTCGCGCATCCGGCCGCAGGCGAGCCGCCGTACTGCCCCGCCTGCGGCAACTTGGTGCGCCCGGCCGTGGTCTGGTTTGGCGAGTCCCTGCCCCAGGGCATCTGGGCCGAGGCCGAGCAGGCGGCCCAGAACTGTACGCTGATGCTGGTGGTGGGCACCTCGGGCGCCGTCTACCCGGCAGCCGGCCTGGCACAGATTGCGCGGCAGGCCGGGGCCCGCGTGGTGGTGATCAATCCCCGTCCGACCGAACTGGATGCCATGGCCCATGCCCTGCTGCACGGCCCTTCGGCCGAACTGCTGCCGCAACTGCTTTGCGAAGATTGATGCCTGCTACTGAATGAGAAGCTGTCGGCGCTTGATGGGTAAGCGTTGCAGCCTGTTTTTGCTGTATTCCTAAACCCAGCCCATGGCGCCCAGCAGCGCCCCCGCACCCAGCAGCCACAGCAGATGCACGCGTGTGCGCCAGACGATGAGGGTGCAGGCCAGGCTCAGCAGCCATAGCCGCCACTCCCGGGCCGGCTGGCCGCCGGCGCTGCCGGCACTGCTCAGGAGCCAGCCCGTGGCCAGCAGCAGGCCCACGACCAGCGGAGCCATGCCCTGCTTGAAGGCGCGCACGCTGCGCCGGCCCTGGTTGCGCTGGCCCCAGCGCGAGGCCTGCCAGGCCAGCAGCGAACTGGGCAGCAGAATGCCGCCCATGCAGACCAGCACGCCCAGCAGACCGAACAGCCAGGCCGGCAGGCCGCTGCCGCCGCCGGCGTTGAGGCCGATGTTCCAGCCCAGCAGCGCGATGAACAGCACATTGGGCCCGGGCGCAGCCTGGGCGATGGCGATGGAGCTGGTGAACTGCGTGTCGCTGAGCCAGCCGCGGCCGTCCACCAGAAAGCGGTGCATGTCGGGCGCCGTGGCAATGGCGCCGCCCACGGCCATCAGCGACAGCGAAAGAAAGTACAGCAGCAGCTGCATCCAGTCGGACGGCTGCATATGGATGGCCAGTTGCTGGGCGGCCTGGACTGTCGTGGCGGCGCTCATGGGGCCAGCTTTCTCCAGGTCAGCACGCAGCCTGCACCGCCCACTGCAAGCAGCACCCAGAACAGCGGCAGGCGCAGCAGCGCCATGGCGGCAAACGCGGCCAGGGCCAGTGCATAGCCGGGCCAGCGGCCCAGCGGATGGCGGGCCAGCGTGGCTGCCAGCTTCAGGCCCATGCCGGCCACCAGGCCCGCGGCCACGGCGCCCATGCCCCGCAGGGCGCCGGCCATGGCGGGATGGGCGGCAAATTGCGAATACACGATGGTGAGCGTGATGACCAGCAGCATCGGAAAGCTCAGCATGCCGCAGACGCCGGCCACGGCGCCGCGCCAGCCGAAATAGCGCTCGCCGAGCATGATGGACAGGTTGACCACATTGGGGCCGGGCATGATCTGGGCCACGGCCCAGTCCTCGATGAATTCCTCGTTGGTCAGCCAGCGCTTTTTTTCGACCAGCTCGCGCTGCACCACGGCCAGCACGCCGCCGAAGCCCTGCAGCGCCAGGAAGGTGAAGGACCAGTACAGGTCGCGCAGGCTGGCCGGGCGCGGCCTGGCTGGTGGCAGGCCGGCCGGGGCCGCTGATGCTGTGGGGGGAGAGGCGGCTGGAGTGGTCATCGGGGGCCTTGTGCCCGTGGCGCTGGTGCGAGTGGCGATCTAGCCGTCGATGCTAATGCCTGCCGGTGCAGGCGCAGGCCTCGTTGGCATCTGCCTATGTGAAGCCGGCATCTGCAATGGCGATGGCAGCACCGCGCGATGCGGCGGGAGCCTCACAGTTCGCCGAGGATCTGCTCCAGGTCCGCCTCGTCCGCATCGGCTTCCAGGCGCAGGCTGCCCTGGATGTGGTCCAGGTGGCTGAGCATCAGCTGCTCGGCCTGCTCGCTGTGGCCCGCTGCAATGGCATGGACCACGGCCTCGTGCTCGTCCACCAGGCAGCAGGTGTTGACGGCGGATTCGTAAAGCGAAATCGTCAGACAGGTCAGCGTGGACAGTTCGCGCATGCTGCGCAGCAGGGCGGAATTGCCGGCCAGCTCGGCCAGCAGCACGTGAAATTCGCCCGACAGGCGCACGGTGGCGCGTTTGTCGGCGTTCTCGCGCGCTTCGCGCTCCTGCTTGAGATGGGCCTGCAGCCGGCGCATCTTGGCGCTGTCCATGCATTGCACCAGGCGGCGCACGATACCGGGCTCGATCAGCCGGCGCGCCTCGAAAACGTCCAGCGCCTGCTCGATGGTCGGCTTGGCCACAAAGGCGCCACGCTGGGGAAACAGCTCCACCATCTGGTCGCGCGCCATGCGGGCCAGCACCTCGCGCACGCGCGCGCGGCTGGTGTTGAAGATGCTGGCCAGCCTGTCCTCGCCCAGCTTGGTACCGGGCAGCAGGCGATGCTCGTGGATGGCCGTGGCGATGCGCGAAGCCATTTCATCCACGGTGATTTCGGATCGGGAGGAACTGCTTCGATTGTTCACTTTTGAGGCGGTTTTTGTTGACATGCTTAGGAATTCTAGGGCCTGTTCACGCAATCCGATCCGTATGCGCCATATGAACAGGCCCCGGGCCGTGCGGCATGCCGCCGGCAGCTGCGCTCCCTGTGGCTATCCCGCAAACCGTTCAGGGCAGTTGGCCGAAAAGCCGGGTCAGCCCTGGAGGAAGGTTCTTGAAGTCCTTGCGCGGCGGCTTGGCGAAGCTGCCGACGCGCGCCGGTGCGGGCGCCAGCGACACCAGGCTTTGCGCGTGGTTGACGGCGCTGGAGACGCCATCGACCGCGGGTACGGGCAACTGGTGCTTGATGGAGCGGGCCAGGCCCGCCAGCGGCGCACCGGCGATGATCAGCACGTCCGCGCCGTCCTCCTGCACGGCGGCTTCGCACAGGGCCTGCAGGCGGGCCGCATGGTCGTCCTGCACGCTGCCGATGTCGCGCAGCGGCTCGTCCAGGCAGCGGATGCTGGCCAGGCGGCCGTCCAGGCCGTTGCGTTCCACCATGTCGCGGTACCAGGCGGTGATGCGCCGGGAGATGGCGATGATGGAAAAGCGCTTGCCCAGCATGCAGGCGCTCATGAGCGCGGACTCGGTCATGCCCAGCACGGGAATGTCCAGCGCCTCGCGCAGGCCTTCGAGGCCCGGGTCGCCAAAGGCCGCGAGGATGACGGCGTCATGCCTGTGCGCATGCTCGGCGGCCAGCTCGGCCACGGCGTAGGCGGCGATCATGGCCTCGAAACGCGTCTCGATATAGGCCACGCCCATGGGCGCGGTCAGCATGGTGATCTCCGTGCCCGGCGCGGCGGCCAGCCTGGCCTCTTTCTCGATGAGGGCGGTGACGCTCTCGGAGATGTTGGGGTTGATGATGAGCAGTTTCATGGTGCGTTTGTACTGGAACTTCAGAAGCGGGTCTGGTGGCGCTTGGGCAGCAGAGTGGGTGCGCCGCGCTGCAGGAAGCGGCCGCCGCCGGCGCGGCCGTGGAATTGCTCGCCATCCCAGATCACCTGGCCGCCAGACACCGTGAGGCAGGGCCAGGCCTTGAGTTCATGGCCTTCGTAGGGCGTGTAGTCCACGTTGTGGTGCAGGTCCTGGTTGCGCACGCTGCGCTGGCCTTCCTGCCAGACCACGAGGTCGGCATCGGCGCCGATGGCAATGCTGCCCTTGCGCGGATGCAGGCCGTAGACCTTGGCGGGATTGGTGGAGGTGAGTTCCACGAAGCGGTTGAGCGTCATGCGGCCGGCCAGCACGCCGTGCGTGTACAGCAGGGACAGGCGGGTTTCGATGCCCGGAATGCCGTTGGGTATGTGGCCGAAGGACACTTCCTCGCCACCGGGCTTCTTGCCTTCGGGCGAGTCGTAGTTGAACGGCGCGTGGTCCGAGGAGAACACGGTGAACAGGCCGTCGTTGAGGCCGTTCCAGATCACTTCCTGGTTGGCCTGGTTGCGCGGCGGGGGGCTGCACACGCACTTGGCGCCGTGGTAGCTGTCGTCGATGCCCAGATCCTCGGCGGTCAGGAACAGATACTGCGGGCAGGTCTCGGCCATGATGTTCATGCCGTGCGAACGTGCCCAGCGGATCTGCTCCACGGCCTCGCGGCCCGAGACGTGGACGATGAGGATGGGCACGTCGGCCAGCTCGGACAGCGCGATGGCGCGGTGCGTGGCTTCGCGCTCCACCAGCATGGGGCGCGAGACCGCGTGGTAGCGCGGCGCGGTGCGGCCGCTGGCTTCCAGGCGCTTGGTCAGCCACTGGATGCAGTCGGCGTTCTCGGCATGGATCATGGCGGTGGCGTCGTACCTGCGCGCCACGTCCAGCACATCGAGGATCTGGCCGTCGTTGAGCTTCAGATCGTCATAGGTCATGTAGATCTTGAAGGAGGTGTAGCCTTCGCGGATCAGTTCGGGCAGTTCCTTTTCCAGGACCTCGGGTGTCGGGTCGCTGACGATCATGTGGAAACCGTAGTCCACATGCGCCTTGCCCTCGGCACGGCGGTGGTAGTCCTGCACGGCGGCGCGCAGCGACTGGCCCCTGGCCTGGGCCGCAAACGGAATCACCGTGGTGGTGCCGCCGCAGGCCGCGGCGCGCGTGCCGCTGTCGAAGTCGTCGGCCATGCGCACGGGCGGTTCCATGGGCTGGTCCAGGTGGCAGTGGGCGTCGATGCCGCCGGGCGTGACCACGCGGCCCGCGGCGTCGTATTCGCGGGCGCCGGCGGGCAGGTGGGCGCCGAGCTGGACGATCTTGCCGTCACGGATGGCGATGTCGGCATCAAAGATGTCGCTGGCGGTGGCAACGCGCGCATTGCGCACTACGAGATCAAATTCGCGGGATGTCATGCTGAATGTCAGAGTTTCGGGGTGTCGGTGGGATCGGCCGGTGCTCCGGCCCGTCCCTGGTGTTGCGATGCGAGTTCGAGTTCGCGCGTCAGGGCCTTGCGGCTGGCGGGCGTGGGCTTGGCATGCGCCTGGTTGTCCAGGGCCGGCAGCACGTAGTCGTTGACCATGCGCCGGATGGCCAGCACGTTCTGGGATTCGCGCAGGCCGCCTTCGATGGGCAGCATGCTGGTCATGACCACGACGGCATTGCGCTCGGGCAGGACCACGATGAACTGGCCCTTGAAGCCCATGGCGTGTGTCTCGGGCTCGGTGGCAACGATGTCGTTGATCCACCAGTAGTAGCCATACCAGGGGGCCGAGGTGGGCGCGGTCATGGTGCGCACCCAGGCCTGCGAGACGATCTGCCGGCCTTCCCAGCGGCCGCCGGTCAGCACCAGCTGGCCGAGCTTGGCCATGTCGACGGCGCGCAGGCGCAGGCCCCAGCCGGAGGAGACCAGGCCACGCTCGTCGGCGCGCTCCCAGGCATAGTGGGTCATGCCCATGGGCTTGAAGAGCCTGGCCTCGGCAAAGTCCTGCAACGGCATGCCGGCGTCGGCGCCCAGCGTGGCGCTGGCCAGGATGGGATTCACGTCGGTGTAGTCGAAGGCCGTGCCGGGCGCGACCTTGGGCGTGGTCTCGGCCGCCAGCTTCAGGCGGTCGGGTGCGCCGTAGTAGATCGGGTCGTCGGTGGGCTTGAAGTCGTAGAACAGGCCGGTGGACATGGACAGCACGTGCCAGAGCTCGATGGCCTGCTTGTCGGCCAGGGCCTTTTCCAGGTCGGGCCGCACCCTGGCGAGGATAGGTGCCACCTTCTCGTCGAGCTTGCTCTTGCCTTCGTCCACCAGCACGCCGGCGGCCAGCGCCGTCACGTTCTTGGTGATGGAGTACAGCTCGTAGTTGTGATTGCGCGTCAGGCCCTTGCTGTAGCGCTCGTAGATCAGCTTGCCGTCCTTGACGACGAGGAAGCTGCGCACGTCGAGGTTCTCCTTGCGGATCATCTGCGACAGCTGCACCAGCGGGCGCGAATCGACGCCCACGCTCTCGGGCGAGGCGGTGGGCAGGTCCGAGGCCTGGGCGAACAGGGGCGCGGCGGTGGCCAGCGCCAGGCTGATGGCGCCGCAGATGCGGCGGATGCGAAGCGTGCTCATGGGTGTTCTCCGTAAGAGGTTCCGTGCCCGGGTGCCAGGTCGATGCCCCTGCAATCCCCGGCGTGACTGCTGGGCGTTCTCCATCGAGGAGGCCGGGCGGCTGCGGTACTTAGACCGGGATCTTCTTGCTGTAGTCGATCAGGATCGAAGAGCAGATGAACAGGCCCGCGCCGGCGGCGGCGAAGAGCATCATGGCCATGTCGTAGGAGCCGGTGGCCTGGACGATGACGCCCACCAGGATCGGCACGCCGATGCCGGCGCAGTTGCCGCCCAGGTTCATGACGCCGCCCAGGAAACCGACGCGGTTGCGGGTGCCCAGGATGGAGGGCACGCACCAGAACAGGCCGCACCAGCGCAGGAAGAACAGCGTCACCGACAGCAGGATCACGATGGTCACGGGATCCTTGAAGCGGGCCACGTTGTAGATGGCGACGGTGGCGATCACCGAGGCGATGCCGAACAGCGTGCGCAGCACCTTGGCCTGGGAAGCGCCTGCGGCCTTCCACTTGTCGGCGATCCAGCCGCCGACCATCTCGCCGACGAAGCCCGAGAAGAACATGATGAACACGGCGCCGCCCATCTGCTTGATATCCATGTTGTGCACCTTGGACAGGTAGGTGGGCATCCAGGTCAGCAGGCCGTAGAACAGGGCGTTGAAGCACATCCAGCCGAAGAACATGCCCCAGACCGAGCGGTACTTGAAGAAGTCCATCACCTTGCCGCTGCTGTGGGTGGGCTCGGCGGCCAGGTCGGCGGCGTGGGATTGCTCGATGAAGGACGCCTCGGCCTCGTTGACGCCGGGGTGCTGGCGCGGATGGTTGCGGATGTACCACCAGGCGAAGACGCCGGCGATCATGGTGCCCACGCCGGCCACCACGAAGGAAATGCGCCAGGAGTCGAAGTGGGTCAGCAGGCCCGCGATGATCAGCGCGCCCAGGGCTGCGCCCAGCGGAGCGCCGCCATCCAGCAGCGTGGCGCCGCGGCCGCGCTCGTTCTGGGTCATCCAGATGCCGTTGAGCTTGCCGCCGGCCGGATAGATGGGGGCCTCGGAGGCGCCCAGGCCCAGGCGGGTGATCAGCAGCGACACCCAGCCCGTGCAGGCCGCGGCGATGGCCTGGAAGAAGCCCCAGCCCAGCGTGGAGAAGACGATCACGACACGCGGGCCGAAGCGGTCGGCCAGCATGCCGCCGGGAATCTGCATGAAGGCATAGGTCCAGAAGAAGGAACTCATCAGCAGGCCCTGGATGGCGGGGCTGAGGTCGAACTCCTTGGCGATCATGGGCATGGCCACGGACAACGATGCGCGATCGATGTAGTTGATCGCGATCAGGAACAGCATCATCAGGAAGATCTTCCAGCGCACCTTGGTCGGTGCCGCCGCCGCATGCGGCGTGGAAATTGCGGTGGGGATTTGCATCTCGGGTCTCGCTCCATCGGTTGGTTAGTTGTTCGATGTGAGGCTGAAATCTAAATGTCGACAATATTGTCGACAATATCGTAAACACCTAGTTGGAGATCTATCCCTGAACTGCTCTTCTGAAACCCTGCAGGCTTGCGACTCCGGTATCGCCTGGCTGGAGGTTTGGTGACGAATCTTCTTCAATTGACTGTCGACAATATTGTTGACGTTTCTTGCGGCGGGGAGAACAATACCGGCCAGCCGCTTCGCCGGTTCCTCATACAACGGAGACAAGCAAGATGACTGCAACTACGACCTGCCTGGGCGTGCTCACGCCTTCTTCCAACACTGCGCTGGAGCCCCTGACCAGTGCGCTGGCCGCCAGCGCGGGCAACTGCTCGGCCCATTTTTCCCGCTTCACGGTGACCGAGATTTCGCTGGCCGAAGGTGCACTGAACCAGTTCGACGACAGCAAGATCCTGGCTGCCGCCGAGCTGCTGGCCGATGCCAAGGTGGACGTGATCGGCTGGAGCGGAACGGCCGCAGGCTGGCGCGGTTTCGACACGGACCTGCGGCTGTGCGGGCGCATCGCCGAGCGCACCGGCATCAAGGCCACGACGGCCATCCTGGCGCTCAACGAGCTGATGCAAAAGCTCTCCGTGAAGAAGCTGGCCATCGTCAGCCCCTACACGGCGGACGTGCAGCAATGCATCGTGAACAATTACCGCGCCGCGGGCGTGGAAACCACAGCCGAGCGCCATCTGGACATATCGGTCAACCACAGCTTTGCGCTGGTGGAGCCCGAGCGGCTGCTGCAGCTCATCGGCGATGTGATCGAGGAGGGCAGGCCCGACGCCGTCGTCACCTACTGCACCAATTTGCGCGCTGCGCACCTGGCTGAAGAGGTGGAGCGCCGTTGGGGCGTGCCGCTGCTCGATACCGTGAGCACCACGGTCTGGGGCATGCTGCGTGCGGCCGGGCGCGACCCCTCGGCCATCCAGGGCTGGGGCCGGCTGTTCGATGTTGCATGATGCGGGGCTTCGATATCGAACCTGAACGATTCCAGAGGAGACAACCATCGTGAAACTGCTTCGCTATGGCAGCGCGGGTGCGGAGCGCCCGGGGCTGCTGGACGCCGAGGGCGTGCTGCGTGACGCATCGTCCCTGGTGCCCGACTGGGGCCCGGGACAGCTGGGTCCGGATGCGCTGGAGCGCATCCGGCATGCGGACTGGAGCCGCCTGCCCAGGGTCGAGGGCGCGCCGCGCCTGGGCTGCCCCGTGGCGCAGGTGGGCAAGCTGGTCTGCGCCGGCCTCAACTACGCGGACCATGCGGCCGAGGCCGGGCTGCCCGCGCCGGCCGAGCCCGTGCTGTTCATGAAGGCCGTGACGGCCATCAGCGGGCCTGGCGATCCGGTGCAGTTGGTGCCGGGCGCGGACAAGGTCGACTGGGAGGTGGAGCTGGGCGTGGTCATCGGCAGCCGCGCGCGGCGCGTGACCGAGGCGCAGGCCCTGTCGCATGTGGCAGGCTACGTGCTGGCCAACGATGTGTCCGAGCGCAGCTGGCAGCTGGAGCGCGGTGGCACGTGGACCAAGGGCAAGAGCCATGACACGTTCGCGCCGCTGGGCCCCTGGCTGGTGACGGCCGACGAGATCGCAGATCCCCACCGCATCGGCCTGTGGCTGGAAGTCAACGGCAAGCGCATGCAGGACGGCAACACGGCCAACTTCATCTTCAGACTGCCCGCGCTGATCTCGTACATCAGCCAGTTCATGACGCTGGAGCCCGGCGACGTGGTGCTGACCGGCACGCCGGCGGGCGTCGGCCTGGGGCAAAAGCCCCCGGTGTTCCTCAAGCCTGGCGACGTGATGCGCCTGGGTGCCGACGGACTGGGCGAGCAGCGCCTGGTCTGCGAAGCTTCGGGCCACTGATGGCCATCTTCGGCGTCGCTGCAAAGCCTTGCCGTATGGCCGGTACTGGCTGCGGGTTCGCGCTTTGCCACAACCGCAAGCCTTCGACGGGCCCGGCGGTGTCCGCCGCACCCGGCATGGCCCTGCGGCGGCGCTAGCGCGTCAGCGCCATGCCGCCCTGCAGGCGCTCGCTGACGGCGGCAGCCATGTTGGCCGGTGCGTCCTTGAGCAATGCCGGCCACAGCGCCCGGGCCTGCAGCAGCGAATCCTTGAGCAGGCTGATGTGGCGCGGAATGCGCAGCAGCCCGCCGGCCTGCATGAGGGCGCGCAGCCCGTCCCAGTCCAGGCGGCGCAGCCTCTCGTCGATGGCGCGGTTGACCGCGTACTGGCCGGGTGGCGCATCGGCGAAGAAGGCTGCCACGCAGACCGGGTCGTACAGCGGTGCCAGCCGCGGATGGCGCCCGTCCGGGTAGACCAGAGCCCAGTTCTTCAGGTGGGCATCGGTATTGCCCATGAGCATGAAGGCCAGCATGCGCGCCAGGAATTCGCGCGTGTCCTGCACGGGCTCGGGGCTGAGCCGGTTGAGCACGCGCAGCATGACGGCCCAGTCGCGCAGCGGATCGGCGCCATGGTGCTGGCCGTACTTCTGGCGAGGCGCATAGCCCAGCACCTGGTTGAACTCTTCCATGTGGATGCGCTCGCCGCCCGGCAGGTGGTCGAAGCGCGCCACGGCCAGGATGGTGTCGAACGGCACCTGTTCGGGCAGCTCGGCCTCGGCGCGGCCCACGATGCTGGCCTGGGAGCAGCGCAGCCCCAGGGCCTGGCACAGCTGGTAGCCCATGTATTCGTTTTCCACCAGATCGGGATGGCGGCTGGTGGGCAGCTTGAGGATGGTGCTGCCCGCCTGCCCATGGCGGTGAATGGTGTAGCGCCGGCCGTTGTGCACGGCGCTGAACTTGGTGACCACGCCGGGCAGCGAGGCCGCATCGGCCACGGGGAATTCCACAAAACCCGGCTCCAGCACGTCCAGCCCCTGCGTGGTGTGCCAGTGGCGCACGGTGTCCGGCACGCCGGCCTGCGGCGGCACGGGCTCCACTTCCAGTGCGCCCATCAGGTCGTGGCCGGCGGCGGCCAGCAGCTCGAACTCGTCGTCGGGCGCGCAGCCGCGTTCGGCCGCAAGCCGTTCGCGGTTATGGCCTTCGGGCAGCAGGTTCTGGAAATACACGGGCCAGCGGCCGTCGGTGCGCACCAGACGCGCATCGCGCGCCGAAGCCAGGATCTGCCGCGTCGCCGCCTCGGTCTCGCCCGTATAGCTCAGCGAGAGCGTGGGGCGCGCGCTGTCCGCTATGTAGTCCTCGTCGAACGAGATGCGCAATATGTCGCCGTACTGGGACAGGTAGCCGATGCCGCGCCGACCGCCACCCTGGGCCGCGGGGCGGTGCATGTACAGGCGCAGATAGCGGATGGCGGTGCTCATGGCGGCGGTTGTGGCCGGGTGCAGGGCTTAGAGCCTGTCGACGATCGAAGGCGGCGCATCCGCCCCCTGCGGCTGCGCCAGGAACTTGCCGCCCGACTGTATGAAGGCCTGCAGCTGCGCGCGCAGGGCCGAGGGCACGGCGATCAGGTCCATGTCGAGCACGCGCGCCATCTCCTGCAGCGTGGAAAAGCGCGGATCCACATCGCCGGTTTCGGTGCGCTGCACGGCCATGCGCGACAGGCCGGCGCGCTCGGCCAGCTCGGCCTGGGTGATCTGGGCGGCCTTGCGCGCCAAGGCCAGGGTTTGGATAAGATCGGAAGTCATGATGCTTAATATACGCTTTATTTGAAAAATGAGTATATTCAGTATCTTTTTGGTGCTGTGCGTTGCCGATACGCTGCACCTGCTTCATGCGGCCGTCAAGCCCGCAATGCAGGCTGTGGCCCGGTATCCATGCCGAGGCTGCACAGGCGGTGCGCCGGCAGGACAATAATCCGGTGCTCTGGTGCAGCCGGCTTGTGCAGGTGCAGGCCGGGGCCGGTCAGGGCACAGGCGCTTGCGCCGCACCGTGGCGGCACAGGATTTCAAGGAGTTTCGAATTGGACTGGATAGCTTCCCAGATCAGCCACGAAGGTGTGAAGTGGTGGCTGTCCATTGGCTGGTCGCTGTATGTGGTGGTGGTCAGCGTCTGGATTCTGCTGCAGCGCAGCGCCCCGGTGGCCACGCTGAGCTGGCTGCTGTCCATGGCGGCGCTGCCCGGCCTGGGCTTGGCGATCTATTACTTCTTCGGGCCACAGCGCCTGAAACGCCAGCGCATCAAGCGGCTGCGCTCGCGCAAGCGCTCCAAGGTGCGTGCCAGCATGCAGAGGCTGCGCGATCGCATGCCCGAGGGGGACCTGCGCCTGCACCAGGTGGCGCGGCTGGTGGCCGCCACCAGCGATTTCCCGGTCAGCAGCGCCACCCGCATGCGGCTGCTGACGGGCGGCTCGGCCACCTTCGATGCCATTGCCGAGGCCGTGCGGGCCGCGCGCCACCATGTGCATCTGGAGTACTACATCTACGAACCGGACCGGACCGGCACGGCGCTGCGCGACCTGCTGGTGGAAAAGGCGCGCGCCGGCGTGGCGGTGCGGCTGCTGATCGACGCGCTGGGCTCCAAGAAGCTGGGGCGCAAGTTCCTGCAGCCGCTGCTCGACGCCGGGGCCCAGGTGGCGCGCTTTCACGACACCCGGATAGGCCGGCGCCTGCGGCCGGTGATCAATTTCCGCACCCACCGCAAGATCCTGGTCTGCGACGGGCTGGTGGGCTTCACGGGCGGCGTCAACGTCACCGACGAGGAAAACGAGCGCATCCGCAGCGATGCCTACCACGACGTGCACCTGCATGTGGAAGGCCCGATCGTGAACTGGCTGCAGACCGTGTTCATGGAGGACTGGGCTTATGCGCTGGAAAAGGCGCCGGCCCAGCTGGCGACCGACGTGGAGGTGGATGCGCTGCTGCCCGACATGCCCGACGGCGACATCCCCATGCAGGTCATCACCTCGGGCCCGGACAGCGGGCTGCATGCCATCTACCGCGCCCATCTGGCGGCCATCAATGCGGCCGAGCAGCGGATCTGGCTGACCACGCCGTACTTCGTGCCCACCGAGGCCGGCCTGGCCGCGCTCACCAATGCCTCGCTGCGCGGCGTGGATGTGCAGATCCTCGTGCCCAGGAAGTCCGATTCGGCCCTGGTGACGGGCGCTGCGCGCTCCTATTTCGACGAGCTGATCCGCAGCGGCGTGCGCGTCTACGAATACGAGGCGCGCATGCTGCACTCCAAGACCCTGCTGGTGGACGAGAACATCGCCATCATCGGCACGGCCAATTTCGACTACCGCAGCTTCTTCCTCAATTTCGAGGTCTGCGTGATCGGCTACGGCCCCGAGCTCAACCGGCATCTGGCCCAGCAGTTCATCGCCGATCTGCGCCAGTCCCATCCGGTCTCGTACAAGAGCGAAAGAGGACTGGGCCGGCGGCTGTTCAGCTCGGCCGCACGGCTGTGCTCGCCGCTGCTCTGAAGGAACCCCAGGCCATGACTTCCGTGGAGACCACAATGACCGATGCCTCGACCGACACCCGCCAGCGCTGGCTGGACTGGGGCCTGACGCGCAAGCGGCTGCTGGTGGTCACCGGCGCGGGCTGCAGCACCGAAGTCGGCATCCCCGACTACCGCGACGAGCAGGGCGCCTGGAAGCGGCCCCAGCCCGTGACCTTCCAGGCCTTCATGGGCGACGAACAGGTGAGAAGGCGCTACTGGGCGCGCAGCATGCTGGGCTGGCGCGTCATGGGCCAGGCCCGGCCGGGCACGGCCCACAAGGCGCTGGCCGTGCTGGAGCAAAAGGGCCGACTGGAGCTGCTGCTCACCCAGAACGTGGACGGCCTGCACAGCGCGGCCGGCAACCGGCAGACGCTGGACCTGCACGGCCGCATCGATATCGTGCGCTGCATGAACTGCGGCCGGCGCCATGCGCGCGCCGACCTGCAGCAGCGCCTGCTGGAGCGCAATCCGCAATGGGCACGCCTGTATGCGGCGCCCGCGCCCGACGGCGATGCAGATCTCGAGCACCGGGATTTCAGCGGCTTCGACGTGCCGGCCTGCCCGCATTGCGGCACCGGCCTGCTCAAGCCCGATGTGGTGTTCTTCGGCGAAAGCGTGCCGCGCGAGCGCGTGCAGGCGGGCCTGGAGGCGGTGGCGCGCTGCGACGGCGTGCTGATCGCGGGTTCCTCGCTCATGGTGTATTCGGGCTATCGCTTCGCCCTGGCCGCGGCCGAGCAGGGCAAGAGCCTGGTGGCCGTCAACCAGGGCCGCACGCGCGCCGATGCGCTGCTGGACTTCAAGCATGCCGGCGAAGTCGGCCAGGCCCTGATGGAGCTGGCGCAGGCGGCCTGAGGCTGCTGCTCCGGGTTGCTATTGATTGATGAGCTGCTGGCGCGCATCAGTTAAAGAATTTCGAATCGATAAAGGCTGGAATTGCCTGTTGACAGGCGCCGGCAGCTCCTGGTTTTGACAGTCCGGGTGCCTCGCAATCTCTGCGGGCATCCGGTTCGCGGGCATACTTCGGGCCCATGGCTCATACCTTTTTCTGGCACGACTACGAAACCTTTGGCGCCCAGCCGCGCTACGACCGGCCCGCGCAGTTCGCCGGCATCCGCACGGATGCCGAGCTCAACGAAATCGGCGAGCCCGTCATGTGGTACTGCCAGCCGGCCAACGACTATCTGCCCGATCCGCAGTCCTGCCTGATCACGGGCATCACGCCCCAGCGCGCGCTGGAGGAAGGCGTGACCGAGGCCGAGTTTTCGGCCCGCATCGAGGCCGAACTCGCCCAGGCCGGCACCGTGGGCGTGGGCTACAACACCATACGCTTCGACGACGAGATCACGCGCTTCATGTTCTGGCGCAATCTCACCGACCCCTATGCGCGCGAATGGCAGAACGGCTGCGGCCGCTGGGACCTGCTGGACGTGGTGCGCATGGTCTATGCGCTGCGCCCCGAAGGCATTGCATGGCCGACCAAGGAAGATGGCAGCGTGAGCTTCAGGCTCGAGGACCTGGCGCGTGCCAACGGCCTGCTGCACGAGCAGGCCCACGATGCACTGTCCGACGTGCGCGCCACGATTGCGCTGGCACGCCTGATCCGGCAAAGGCAGCCGCGGCTGTTCGACTTTGCCTTTGCGCTGCACAAGAAGGACCGCGTGCTGCAGGAAATGGGCCTGCCCGCCACGCAGGAGCATGCACGCCCCTTCCTGCATGTGACCGGCATGATCAGCCCCGCGCGCGGCTGCCTGGCCGTGATGTGGCCCCTGGCCACGCACCCGGTCAACAAGAACGAGATCATCTGCTGGGACCTGTCGCAGCACCCCGGCGAACTGGCCGGCATCGGTATCGAGGATTTGCGTCTGCGCCTGTTCACGCGCCAGGCCGAGCTGCCCGAAGGCGTGAGCCGTCTGCCAATCAAGAGCATCCACATCAACAAGTCGCCCATGGTGGTCGGCAGCCTCAAGACGCTGAGCCCGGCCATGGCCGAAAAATGGGGCGTGGACATGGAACTGGCAATGCAGCATGCGGCGGTGGCCCGCGACCTGCCCGACATGAGTGCGCAATGGAAGGCCGTCTTCACGCGCGAGGCGGGTGAGCCGCTGGACGCCGACCAGGATCTGTATGGCGGCTTTGTAGGCAACGAGGACCGCCGCCGTCTGGAGCGCATCAAGCGTCTCTCGCCACAGGAGCTGGCGCTGGACAAGACCGGTTTTGATGATGCGCGCCTGACGGAGCTGGTCTGGCGCTACCGCGCGCGCAACTTCCCGGCCACGCTGACCGCGGCGGAGCAGCGGCGCTGGGAGCAGCACCGCGCGGCCTGCCTGATCGAAGGGCGGGGCGGCGCGCGCACGGCCGAGCAGATGTTCGCCATGATCGATGCGCTGTCGGAAACCGCGGACGAGCGCGGCGAGGAGATCCTGGGCGATCTCTACGACTATGCCGACGCCATGCTGCCGGAAGCGGATTGAGCCCGGAGAGCGGCCCCCGCGGGGGACCGCTATCGTCAGCTCATGCGGCGCAGCAGCCCGTCCTTGAGCACGAACTGGTGCCACAGCGCGGCCGCCGCATGCAGGCCCACGGCTGCGAACACCAGGTTGGCGCCGGCCTCGTGGATGTTCTTGAGGCTGCGGCCCAGCGGCGCATCCACCGTCAGCGGCAGCATCCAGGAGGCGCCGAAAAAGGGGACGGGCTTGCCCGACCAGGCCACGGCCAGCACGCCCAGCACCGGCATGGCCAGCATCAGCAGGTAAAGCAGCCAGTGCATGGCACGGGCCGAAGTCTCCATCCAGCGCGGGCCGGGCGGCAGCGGCGGCACCCCGGTACTGGCGCGCACCGCCAGGCGCAGCGTCATGAGCAGCAGCACGGCGAGGCCGAAGCTCTCATGCCAGACGGCCATCTGCGCGCGCTCGGGCGAGCCTTTGGGGAAAAAGCCCTTGATCTCTATGGCCGCCACGGCCAGAGCGGCCGCGACGAAGACCAGCCAGTGCAGCAGCACCAGCGGGCGGGAATAGGTGTCTGAACGGGTCATGATGCATTCTTTTCGCTTTCGGCAAAAAACATATTGATGTCCATCATTTACCGCGCCGGATAGCCGGGCCGGCGCGATAGGGGGCTGCAGCCCGCCGTCGAAGGGCGGCCTCGGCGGCTTGCGAGGCGATCAATCGTCGAAGTCCCAGAGCTCATGCAGGTCCAGCCGCAGGCGGCTGTCGCTCTCCAGGGCCTCGCTGCGTGCCAGGCGCTCGGCCAGCAGCGCGTCGGCCAGCATGCGGCGCACGGCCAGCAGCTCGCCCAGGCCCGATTCGCCGGCACGGTAGCTGCGCAGGGCGCGGTCGGCGGCGCTGCGCTGCAGCGTGACCGCCTGCTCCTGGGCCAGCGCCGCCGCGCGCCTTCCGGTCAATTGCAGCCAGAGCACGTCGAACTGGGCCCCCAGTTGCCGCTGTGCAGCCAGGCGGCGCGACAGGGCCGCGTCGGCATCGGCCAGAGCGGCCGCGGCCTGGGCCTCGCGGTGGGCCGAGCCCAGCGGCAGGCTGAGGCTCACGCCTGCAAGACGTTCGGCGCCGCCGCGCTCGCTGGTGGCAAACACGCCGACCGTGGGGTCGGGGTGGCGCTCCAGGTCGGTGCGGCGCGCCTGGCGCAGCGCCAGTGCTTCCTCGGCCTGCGCCAGCAGGAATTCGTGGCTGTGCTCCACATAGCGCGCGCGCAAACCGGCCGGCTGCCCAGGCAGCGGCGGCAGGGGAGGCATGGCATCGGCGGGCGCGCCCAGCCCGGGAAAGCGCGCCTGCAGCTCGGCCAGGGCCGCGGCCCATGCGGCTTCGGCCGACGCCAATGCAGCCTGCATGCGTGCTTTTTCTGCCGTGGCCAGCTCGGCTTCCAGCCTGGCAGCATCGCCGGCGCGCAGGCGGCGCTCGGTGATGCGGGCCAGTTCCGTTGCGGCGTCCGCATTGTCTTGCGCAGCCTGGCGAACCTGGCCGGCGCGAAGCGCGGCAAACCACAGGGCCAGCAGCTGGCGGGCTGTCTCGTGCCGGGCGTCCTGGGCAGCCACGCGGCCCGTGGCCAGCGTGGCGTCGGCCAGTTCGGCATCGGCTTCGGACTTGCCCCACAGGCGCAGCGGGCGTTCGATGGCGATCTGGCCTTCACCGAAGCGCTGGCCCGTTCCATCGCGCACCCAGCGGCGCTGCCCCATGGCGCGCACCACGGTTTCATGCGGGCCGGCGCGCAGTCCGTCGGCGCGGGCCCGGGCACCGCGCCGGGCCGCATCGGCGGCCTGCACCGTGGGCGACTGCTCCACGGCTGCGCGCACCGCAGCCTCGGGCGGCAGGTAGCTCTGGGCCTGGGCCGCGCCCGCCAGCAACAGGGCCGCACCCCAGGCAGGCCGCAGAGGTTTCATGCTCATTTTCTTGAAAACTCGGTAAAAAAGGCATTCAGCCCTTGTCTGTAAAGTGCTGACAGCTCTCATTTTTGAGACTCCTTGGCGGCGCGGGGAACGCCGAAGCGCTCGAACAGCAGCGGCAGCAGCAACAGGGTCAGCGCCGTGGAGCTGACCAGGCCGCCGGCCACCACCACGGCCAGCGGCCGCTGGATTTCCGAGCCCGGCCCGCTGGCCAGCAGCAGGGGTACCATGCCCAGCGCGGTGATGCAGGCCGTCATCAGCACGGGTCGCAGGCGGTCGCGCACGCCCTGGCGCACGGCCCGGGTCAGCTCCGTGCCGCCCGCCAGCAGCGCGTTGAAGTGCGAGACCAGCACCACGCCGTTGAGCACGGCAATGCCCAGCAGCGCGATGAATCCCACCGAGGCCGGCACCGACAGGTATTCCCCCGCCGCGCGCAGCGCCGCCATGCCGCCCACCAGCGCGAACGGAATGTTGGCGATGACCAGCATCGCCTGCCTTGGCGAGCGGAAGGTCAGCACCAGCAGCACGAAGATGGCGGCCAGCGCCAGCGGCACCACAAGGGCCAGGCGCGCGGCTGCACGCTGCTGGTTCTCGAACTGGCCGCCCCAGACGATGCGCAGATCCTTGAGGCTGGCGTCCTTTGCCACGGCCGCCTGGGCCTCGCGCACAAAGCCGGCCAGGTCGCGCCCTTCGACGTTGACCTGCACCACGGCAAAGCGCGCGCCATCCTCATGGTCGATGCGCACCGGGCCATCCTGCGCAGCCAGCGTGGCCAGAGAAGTCAACGGCCAGTTCGTGCCGTCAGGCGCGGTCACCAGCAGGCCGGCCAGGCCTTCGGGGGACTGGCGCAGCGCCGTGCCGCCGCGCAGCAGCAGCGGCGTGCGTACCATGCCCTCGGGCACGATGCCTATGCGCTCGCCCTCGACCAGCGCGCGCAGCTGGGCCTGCAGGGCATCGCCGGAAAAGCCCGACTGGCCCAGCGCGGCGCGATTGAGCACCACCTGCAGGTACTGCACGCCGCTGTTGCTGGGCGCAATCACCTCTGCGGCGCCGGGTACGGTGCGCATGCTGGCCGCGATTGCCTGGGCCGCTGCATCGATCCTGGCCAGTTCGGTACCGAAGATCTTGATGGCCACGTCGCCGCGCGCGCCGGTCAGCATCTCGGACACGCGCATCTCGATCGGCTGGGTAAAGCCGTAGATCAGCCCCGGAAAGCCTTCGAGCACGCGGCGTATGGCGTCGGCGATGTCTTCCTTGCTGCCGCGCCATTCGGCACGCGGCTTGAGCACCAGAAAGGTGTCGGTCTCGTTGAGGCCCATGGGGTCCAGCCCCAGGTCGTCCGAGCCCGTGCGCGCGACGATGGAGCGTATCTCGGGCACCTCCCTGAGCAATGCCTGCTGCACGCGCCGGTCCATGTCCAGCGATGCCGCCAGCGAGATGGAGGGTGCCTTCTGCAACTGCACGATCAGATCGCCTTCGTCCATGGTCGGCATGAAGGTCTTGCCCACCGACAGGTACAGGGCCGCCGCCCCCGCCAGCGCCGCCACCGCGATGCCGAACACCACCGGCCGATGCACGAGGCTCCAGCCCTGCAGGCGCGCAAAGCCGCCCGCGAGCTTGCGCGTCAGCCAGGGCGCGTCGCCGGCATGGGCGCGCAGCAGCAGCGAAGCCAGCGCCGGAACCACGGTGAACGCGATCAGTACCGATGCCCCCAGGGCCAGCACGATGGTCAGCGCCACGGGGGAGAAGAGCTTGCCTTCCAGCCCCTGCAGCGTGAGCAGCGGCAGGAACACGATGGCGATGATGGACACCCCGGCCAGCATGGGCGCGGACACGGCAGAGACCGCACCGCGGATCAAGGCAAGGCGATCCACCGGCCTTGCCGGAGACGCCCCTGCGGGCGCATGCGCCAGTGCGGTCTCGATGTTTTCCACCACCACCACCGAGGCATCCACCAGCATGCCCAGGGCGATGGCCAGGCCGCCCAGGCTCATCAGATTGGCGGTCAGGCCCACATGGCGCATGAGCAGGAAGGTGGCCAGCATGGACAGCGGCAGCGTGGCCGCCACCACCAGCGCTGCACGCACGCCGCCGAGGAACAGGTACAGCGTGACCACCACCAGCACGCTGGCCTCGACCAGCGCGCGCACCACGGTGCCGGCCGCGCGCGATACCAGCTCGCCCCGGTTGTAAAACACCTGGGTGCGCATGCCCTGCGGCAGGCGCGGCGCCAGCTCGTCGAGCCGTGCCTGCACGGCCTCGACTAGGCTGCGCGCATCCACGCCGCGCAGCCCCAGCACCAGGCCCTCGACGGCCTCACCCTGGCCGTCGCGGCTCACGGCGCCGTTGCGCGTGGCCTCGCCCAGGCGCACCGTGGCCACATCGCCCACGGTGGCCGCGGTGCGTCCCTCCCGGGCAGGCTCGACCACGATGGCGCGCAGGTCTTCCAGCCCGCGCACCCCGCCTTCCACGCGCACCACCCAGTGCTCCTCGCCGCGGTCCAGGCGGCCCGCGCCATCGTTGCGGTTGTTGGCCTCCAGCGCCTGGCGCAGCCGCTCCAGCGTCACGCCGTGCGCACGCAGCCGCGCCGGATCGGGAATCACCTCGTAGCCGCGCACCGCGCCGCCCAGCGCGTTCACATCGGCCACGCCGGCCACGGTGCGCAGGGCAGGGCGTATCACCCAGTCCAGCACACGCCGGCGCTCGGCCAGCGAATAGCCATCGCCATCGACGGTGAACATGAACATCTCGCCCAGCGGCGTGGTGATGGGCGCCAGCCCGCCTTCGGCCGTGGCCGGCAGCTCGCGCTGCATGCCGGCCAGCCGCTCGGACACCTGCTGGCGCGCCCAGTACACGTCCGTGCCCTCGGCGAAGTCCACCGTCACGTCGCTGATGCCGTACTTGGAGACCGAGCGCACGATGGTCTTGTGCGGCAGGCCCAGCAACTCCTGCTCCACGGGCGTGGAAACGCGCTGCTCCACCTCTTCGGGCGTCATGCCCGGCACCTTGAGGATCACCTTGACCTGGGTGGGCGAGATGTCGGGGAAAGCGTCAATGGGCAGATGGACATAGGCCCAGGCGCCGGCCAGCGCCAGGGCCAGGGCCGCGAGCAGCACCAGCGCCCGCTGGCGCAGCGAAAAATCGATCAGCCGTGCCAGCATCACTCACCTCCGGCGAGCAAGCCCTTGAGCGCGGCGATGCCGGTGACCGCGATGCGCGCATCGGGCGGCAGCGTCCCGCGCACCACGGCCGTGGCCTCGTCGCTGGCGTCCACCTGCACGGGAGCAAAGCGCACGCCCTTGCCGGTGGCCAGGAACACGCCGGTCTGGCCCTGCCAGTGCGCGAGCGCCGCGGCCGGAATGCGCAGCCGTTCGCCGGCCCGGGCCGCATTCTTCAAGGCCAATGTGGCCGTGACGCTTTCGCCCAGGCGCAGATCGCCGTTCCTGCTCAAGGCCACGCGCACGCGCATGCCGGCCGAGCCGTCGCCTACGGGCGCCATACCCGCCACCTGGCCAGTGGCGCCGCGGGAGCCCACCTGCACGCTGTCGCCCAAGGAGGGCAGAGGCACTTCACGGCCCAGCAGCAGGTCCAGCTCCAGTGCCTTGGTGTCGGCCACGCGCACCAGCGGTGCCGAAGCCTCGACGCGCGCTCCGGGCTGTACCAGGACCTCGGTCACGATGCCGCTCCGGGGCGCGAGCAGCCGGGCCTCGTTGCCGGCCAGCATCACGCCGCTGGCCGACAGCTCGGCCCGCCGGGCCTGCGCCATCGCGGCGGCCTCCGTGGCGCGGGCCTGGGTAGCCTGCCAGCGGCTGGCGGCAATGATGCCGTCGTCGTAGAGCGATCGGTCGCGCGCCAGCGATTGCCGGGCCAGGCGCGACTGCGACTCGGCCTCGGCCAGGGCGCGCCGTGCCTCATACAGCTGGGGGCTGGTGAAGGCGGCCACGGCCTGGCCGGCGCGTACCGCTTGGCCCAGCGCCACCAGCACCTGCGGTACGGCGCCCGCATAGGGCGCGGCAACCACGGCATGGGCATCGGGTCGCAGCACCACGCGTGCATGGGTTGTTATTTCGAGCTCGGCAGAGCTCTGCATGGACTGGAAGCGCACGCCCAGCGTGCGTGCCTGCTCGGGGGAGAGGGCCACGGCATCAGCGGCCATGCAAAAAATGGGGGCACAAGCCGGCAGCGCGAGTGCGCCCGCCAGCAGCCAACGGTGGAAGAACATTCCTGACTCCGGAAAACGAATGGAAGCCATCCGCGCATGCGCGGATGCCGACAGGCCTTGCACAGGCCCGGGAGTTCAGGAAAGAAGAGGCGGCGCCTGCGCCGGAGAGGGCCGTATCACACGCCCGCGCCAGCGTGGGATCCGGCATGCAGGTTCCGGCCCTGGCATGGGCCTGGATGCCACGCAGCGCATGCGCGCGGCGCGCAGGCCCAGGGTCAGCAAAGCCAGGCCCATGACGGCCAGCAGCGGCATGGGCAGCAGGTCCAGCGGCTGCAGCGCATCCTGCACGTCGACTTCGAAAGGCTCGGCTTGGGCCAAGTGGGAGTGCAGGTCGTCGGCAGTGCCGTGTCCGGTGAAAAGATGGAAATGAGAATCAGCCATTCTCGAAGGCATCGCGTGTACATGCAGGCCAGCTTGATTCGGGGTTCCGAAATGGCCGTGCAGCAGCGGAATCAGCAGTTGCGCCACCATGATCAGCAGCACCGCGCTCCGCAGAGAAAGTCTCTGGATCGCACGCGACATGGGGGCCGATTGTAGCGCCGTGCCCGGCGGCGGCAACCGGCAACCGCCTGTGGCGCTCGCCCATCGAGGCCGGCTCGAGCAGATCGCGCAGATGCTTAGGGCGCCGTGGACCGGCGCAGATTGGCGCGCGCCTGCGGCTCGAGCCGGGCGTGGAAATACGGTGTCGCATAGATGGCCTTGCGCTGCAGAAAGCCCCGCAGCACCTGCCTGCGCTTGATGCCGTAAACCAGGCGCGGCACCCAGGCATATTCGGCGCGCACCTGGGTGTCGTACTCCGCAAAGCGCGCAGGGCTGGCGCCCAGGATCGCGAGATCTATGTCCACCAGCAGCTGCGCATCGCCGTCCTGGGGCGTGGCTTCATGGCAGGTGGCCATGACGAGCGCATGCACGCGGCGGCAGGCCGCCTCGTCCACGCCGCCGTCTTCCAGCACCCGGGCGGCCCACTGTGCGCTGCGCAGCTCGTTGTCCTTGCCCTTGACGTCGTAGACGGCATCGTGGAACCAGAGCGCGATCTCCACCTCGGCCGGGCGCAGTGCCTGGTCCTGCACGGCTTCGAAATGCGCAAGGCATTCGGCCAGATGCTGCTGGGTGTGGTAGTGGCGCTGGGGCTCGGCATAGGCTGAAAGCAGCGTCTGCAGCAGGCCTTCGGCAGGCGTGGCGCCCAGCCCGTGCCAGGCACGCTGCCAGGAGCGCAGGAACAGGGATTGCATATCCGTCGTGGTGGCGTTCATTTCCGTCATCAACCAAAGAAGCGGTAGCACACGGCAATCGCTGCCACCACGCCGGCCAGCTCGGCCAGCAGCGCGCAGGCCACCGCATGGCGTGCGCGCTGTATGCCCACGGCGCCGAAGTACACGGCCAGCACGTAGAACGTGGTCTCGGTGCTGCCCTGCACGGTGGCGGCCGTGAGCGCGGCAAAGCTGTCCACGCCCTGGCTCTGCATGGTCTCGATCAGCATGGCGCGTGCGGCGCTGCCCGAAAACGGCTTGACCAGCGCCGTGGGCAGGGCGTCGACAAAGCGGGCATCCATGCCCGCGGCATCGACCACCCAGCGTATGCCCGAGAGCACATATTCCAGCGCGCCCGAGGCGCGGAACACGCCCACGGCGCAGAGCATGGCCACGAGGTAGGGCAGCAGGCCCTTGGCCACGTCGAAGCCTTCCCTGGCGCCTTCGATGAAGCTGTCATAGACGGCCACCTTCTTCCAGGCACCCAGGGCCACGAACAGCACGACCAGCGCAAACAGCGTGAGATTGCCCATGAGCGAGGACAGGTGCGCCAGCGCAGAGGCGCTCAGCGTGGTGAGGAAGGCCATGAAGCCCGCCAGGGCCAAGCCCACGGGCAGCAGATAGGCCAGCACCACGGGGCTGAAAATCGGCAGCCGCTGCACCGCGGCCACGCTCAGCAGACCGACCAGGGTGGAAGCCGATGTGGCCAGCAGAATCGGCAGAAAGACCAGCGTGGGATCCGGCGCGCCCTGCTGCAGCCGGTACATGAAGATGGTGACGGGCAGCAGCGTGAGCGAGGAGGCGTTGAGCACCAGGAACAGGATTTGCGCATTGGTGGCGGTGTCCGGGCGCGGATTGAGCTCCTGCAGCGCGCGCATGGCCTTCAGGCCCATGGGCGTGGCCGCGTTGTCCAGGCCCAGGCCGTTGGCGGCGAAATTGAGCGTGATCAGCCCCAGGGCCGGGTGGCCGCGCGGCACCTCGGGCATGAGCCTGGCAAACAGCGGGCCCAGCATCCTGGCCAGCCATTCCACGATGCCGGCTTTCTCTGCAATGCGCAGAAAGCCCAGCCACAGGGTGAGCGTGCCGAACAGCAGCACCATGACTTCGACCGAGAGCCTGGCCATGGCAAACAGGGCCTGGACCATGGCGGCAAACACCTCGGCCTGACCGCCGACCAGCCACTGTGCGAAAGCGGCAATGGCTGCCACGAGAAAAAAGCCTAGCCACAAGGCATTGAGCATAGAAATATTTTTCTGGGTTGATGCGAACGGATAGCCACGGAGTTTCGCACCACCGGCAGGTCATTCAGGCCGCCTGCACATAAAAACGCCGTGCTGCGTGCCCCGGAACTCGAACGGGAGTGCCGCGCTGCGGCTCAGGGCGTGCGAACAATGCGCAGCAGCTGCCCGCTGGCCTCGTCGGTCAGCACATAGAGCCAGCCGTCCGGCCCCTGGCGCACGTCGCGCACGCGCCGGCCCAGCCGGGGCAGCACGGGCTCGGTACCCGTGATGCGGCCGCCCTCGACGGTCAGCCGCTCCAGGCGCTGGGCCTTGAGCGCGCCCACGATGAGACTGCCCTTCCATTGCGCACCATAGCGCTCGCTGGTGACGAAAGCCATGCCCGAGGGCGCAATGGACGGCACCCAGTAGTGCAGCGGCTGCTCCATGCCGGCCTTTTGCGTGATGCCATCGCCTATCTTTCCGCCGCCGTAGTTCTCGCCATAGGTGATCACGGGCCAGCCATAGTTCCTGCCGGGCTCGGGCCGGTTGACCTCGTCGCCGCCTTGCGGTCCGTGCTCATGCATCCATAGCGTACCTTCGGCGTCCAGGGCGGCCCCCTGGGAGTTGCGATGGCCATAACTCCAGATTTCCGGCAAGGCGTCGCTGCGGCCGGCAAACGGATTGTCCCCGGGCACGCTGCCGTCCTTGTTGATGCGCACGATCTTGCCCAGGTGGCTTTGCAGGTCCTGCGCCTGCTCCTTGTGGCTGAAGCGTTCGCCCAGGGTCAGGAACAGGCTGCCGTCGCTCTGGCCTTTGACCTTGCGCTCGACGATGCGGCAGCCGAAATGCAGATTGCTCGCGTACTTGGGGCGCTGGCTGAAGACGATCTTCACCTGCTCGAGCCGGCTGGCATCGGCCGAAAGCCTGGCGCTGGCCAGCGCCGTGCTGTTCTTGCCCGCATCGGCTCCCCGGCCGGGCTCGGAAAAGCAGAAATACAGCATGCGGCTGTGCGCGAAGTCGCTGTCCAGCACCAGGTCCAGCAGGCCGCCCTGGCCCGCGGCCCCCACGGCAGGCAGGCCCTCAATCGGCCGGCCGAGCCGGCCGTCGCGTTCCACCACACGCATGCGGCCCGGGCGCTCGGTGACGAGATAGCGGCCATCGGGCAGAAAGGCCAGGGCCCAGGGGTGTTCGAGGCCCTGGGCGATGGGCTGCGCGGAAAGCTCCACCTGCGGTGCCGGGATGGCCGGGGACGGGAGAGTGGCCAGGGCTGTGGCAAGCATGGCCTGCGTCCGTGCAGGCACGCGGCGGCAGGCAGATGCGGCAAACAGGGGCATGTCGTACTCCAGGCAGGTGGGGCGCGGCTGCGCATACCGGCCATTGTGGCAAAGCGCCACGGCCTGGCTGCGCCTTGCAACTTCGGCGGACAGGGGCATGAAGGCATCCGGGACTGTCAGGCTCTGGCCCTGGGCCGAGCATGGCCGGTGCGGCAGGTGTATAACCGCGCTTCGAAATTTTTCAGCCGGCCGCGCGGCAAGCGCAGGCCATCCACCACTCATCAAGGAATCGCACCCATGGGCGCGCAATGGAAAGCAAAGGGCAAGGCACTGGTGGCCGACGCCAAAGGCAAGCTGTTCGGCAAGCTGGTCAAGGAAATCACGGTTGCCGCCCGTCTGGGTGGCGGCGACCCGTCCTCCAACTCCCGCCTGCGCATGGCTGTTGAAGCTGCCCGCAAGGCTTCCATGCCCAAGGACACGCTGGAGCGCGCGATCAAGAAGGGCTCGGGTACCGGAGCCGACGCCGTCAACTATTCCAGCGTGCTGTTCGAGGGCTATGCGCCGCACCGTGTGCCGGTGATGGTCGAATGCCTGACCGACAACCCCAACCGCACGGCGCCCAATATGCGCGTGTGCTTCCGCAAGGGCCAGCTCACGGCCGTGGCCTGGGACTTCGACCATGTGGGCATGATCGAAGGCGAGCCCGAGAGCGGCGCCGACGTGGAACTGGCTGCGATCGAGGCCGGCGCCCAGGACTTCGAGCCTGGCGACGAAGAGGGCGTGACCTTGTTCATCACCGAGCCCACCGACCTGGACACCGTCTCCAAGGCGCTGCCCGAGCAAGGCATCAAGGTGCTGTCGGCCAAGCTCGGCTACAAGGCCAAGAATCCCGTCAGCATGTCCAGCCTCTCTGCCGAGCAGCAGGAGGAAGTGCAAGCCTTCCTGGCCGGCCTGGAAAACGACGACGACGTGCAGCACGTGTACGCGGGCCTGGTGGACTGAGTTCCGTTCGCTGTCGTAAAAAAGGAGCCGCGCCACTGCGGCTCTTTTTTTGTGGCGTGCTTTCCTACCAGGCTGTTCGCCTAGGCATCCCTATACTCGCCCGGCATTCGATCCCCCAGGCCCGGCCGATACCACTTTTCATGTTTCTTCTGCGCACGACATT
>NZ_BCNT01000012.1 GCF_001544075.1 Comamonas terrae | reverse complement strand
AAAGACCTGCCCAAGGCTTTCGCCTTGCAATGCAACAATCAATTTGTCGCGTTGTGCAGAGCCTCAAATTATAGACAGGTTTTTAGCGGTTTTTCAAACGCGAGAGAATTTTTTCGCGTCCCAGCAGTTCGATGACCGCGTCGACCGAGGGCGTGTGGGCCGTGCCCACCGCCAGCACGCGCACGGGCATGGCCAGGGCCGGCATCTTCACGCACTGCGCCTTGAGCACTTCCTTGATGGCGGCGGCGATGGCGTCCTTGGTCCACTCCACGGTTTCCATGGCGGCGGCAAAGGCGTCGAGCACCGGACCCGCGGCTTCGGTCACGTGCTTGGCGTAGTCCTCGGCATTGCGCTCCACCCCGTCCACATAGAAGACCTTGGCCCAGTTGGCCAGGTCCACCAGGGTTTCGCAGCGGTCCTTGAACAGTGCACAGATGCGCACCAGGCGGTCGTCGGCTTCGAGCAGCGCGGCATCGACGCCGGCCTTGACCACGAAGGGCTTGGCCAGCTGTGCCAGCCGGGCATCGTCCATGGCCTTCAGGTGCTGGGCATTGACCCAGCGCAGCTTGGCCTCGTCGAACTGGCCGGCGCTGCGGCCCAGGTGGTCGAGGTTGAACCACTCCAGGAACTGGGCGCGGCTGAAGATCTCGTCGTCGCCATGGCTCCAGCCCAGGCGGGCCAAGTAGTTGACCATGGCGTCGGGCAGATAGCCTTCATCGCGGTACTGCGTCACGGCCTTGGCGCCGTTGCGCTTGCTCATCTTCTCGCCCTGCTCGTTGAGCACGGTGGGCAGGTGGGCAAAGACCGGAACCTGGGCGCCCAGCGCCTCGAAGATGTGGATCTGGCGCGGCGTGTTGTTGACATGGTCGTCGCCGCGGATCACATGGGTGATCCCCATGTCCATATCGTCCACGCAGACACAGAAGTTATAGGTGGGCGTGCCGTCGGGGCGTGCGATCACCAGGTCGTCGAGCTCGGCGTTCTGGAACTCGATGCGCCCCTTGCACTTGTCGTCCCAGCCGACCACGCCGGTCTGCGGCGTCTTGAAGCGCAGCACGGGCCTGACGCCCTCGGGCACGGGCGGCAGCACCTTGCCGGGCTCGGGGCGCCAAGTGCCGTCGTAGCGCGGCTTTTCCTTGTTGGCCATCTGCCTTTCGCGCAGCGCGTCCAGTTCTTCCATGCTCATGTAGCAGGGATAGACGTAGCCTTTCTCCTGCAGCCTGGCCAGCACCTCCTTGTAGCGGTCCATGCGCTGCATCTGGTAGAACGGGCCTTCGTCATGGTCGAGCTGCAGCCAGGCCATGCCCTCCAGGATCACGTCCACCGATGCCTGGGTGGAGCGCTCCAGGTCCGTGTCCTCGATGCGCAGGATGAAATCGCCCTGGTTGGCGCGGGCGAACGCCCAGGGATACAGTGCCGAGCGGATGTTGCCCAGGTGGATGAAGCCCGTGGGGGACGGGGCGAATCGGGTACGTACTTTTTGCGTCATCAGAGTGTGTCCAGTCCGCGGGAAATATCGGCCTTGAGATCTTCGAGATGCTCCAGACCCACGGAAATGCGAATCAGGCCCTGGCCCACGCCGGCGGCCTGGCGCTGGGCTTCGGTCAGGCGGCCGTGCGAGGTGCTGGCCGGATGGGTGATGGTGGTCTTCACATCGCCCAGGTTGGCGGTGATGGAGCACAGGCGGGTGCTGTCCACCACGTGGAAGGCATTGGCTCGCAGCTGCTCGGCGCCCTCGCCGGCCACGTCGAAGGCCAGCACGGCGCCGCCCATGCCGTTTTGCTGGCGCATGGCCAGTGCATGTTGGGGATGGCTCTTGAGGCCCGGGTAGTAGACGCGCGCCACCTTGGGGTGCGACTCCAGCCAGGCCGCCAGCTCCAGCGCCGCGGCACTTTGGGCCCTGACGCGCAGTGCCAGGGTCTCCAGGCCCTTCATCACGGTCCACGCGTTGTACGGCGCGATGTTGAGGCCGCCGCTGCGCAGGAAGGTGCCCATGACCTTGTCCACCAGCGCAATGGTGCCGCAGACGGCGCCGGCCATCACGCGTCCCTGGCCGTCCAGGAACTTGGTGCCCGAGTGCACGACCAGGTCGGCGCCCAGCTTGGCCGGCTGCTGCAGCACGGGCGTGGCAAAGCTGTTGTCCACGGCCAGCAGCGCGTTGTGGACATGGGCCAGCTCGGCCAGCGCGGCAATGTCGCACAGGTCGGTCAGCGGATTGGTGGGCGTCTCGGCGAACAGCAGCCGCGTATTGGGCTTGACGGCGGCCTTCCAGGCTTCGATGTCGGTCTGCGAGACGAAGCTGGTTTCCACGCCGAAGCGGGCCATTTCGGTGCCCAGCAGCTTGATGGTGGAGCCGAACATGGACTGCGAGCAGATCACATGGTCGCCGGCCTTGAGCGCGGTCAGCGCCACCAGCAGGATGGCCGACATGCCCGTGGAGGTGGCCACGGCGCACTCCGTGCCTTCCATGGCGGCCAGGCGCTTTTCGAAGCTGGTGACCGTGGGATTGCCCGTGCGGCTGTAGGTGAAGCCGGGCTCTTCGTTGGCAAAGCGGCGCGCGGCGGTGGCGCAGTCGGGCTGCACGAAGCTGCTGGTCATGTACAGGGCTTCGCAATGCTCGCCCCACTGGCTGCGTTCAACGGCCTCGCGCACGGCCAGCGTGTCGGGATGCAAGCCCTCGGGTAATGTCTTGTTGGTCACAATGGTTGTCCAGATGGTACGGAACACGACGGGCAGCAAAGACAAAGTGGCCTCGTTCTGGGCCACATTGCTCGGACGCTCCGCCTTTTCTTCCTGCCGGCCTGCATTCAGCGCCAGCTATGAAAATCAAAGCTGCTGGCGCTTCTTCCCCAAGAGTTATGGCAATGAAACCATTGGAAACTCTTGGCAGGCCTGCGCAAGCTGCTCATCTTTTCGATAGCCAACTTGCACAGGCCCTGGAACAGAGCCGCCAGCCCTGCTGGCCGCATTTTCCTCTCGAATGGCCATTCTTGCTGCCACCGGGATCATGACGCAGGGCCGGCGCAGTTCCGCCAGCGCGGATCAGGCTTCCTGCGCGTTAGGCAGAGACAGGCGCGAAGTGTCCTCGGACTCTTCCTCGCCGCCGCGGTTGCGGCCTTCGTTGAGCGCCGTGACTTCGTCGTCGGAGATATCGCCCGTGATGTAGACGCCGTCGAAGCACGAGGCCTCGAAGCCCTGCACCTGGGCGTTGATCTTGCCGACCGCCTGCTTCATCGCGTCCACGTCCTGGTAGATCAGCGCATCGCAGCCGATCACCTGGCGGATCTCCTCCACCGTGCGGCCATGGGCCACGAGTTCGGCGCGCGTGGGCATGTCGATGCCGTAGACGTTGGGATGGCGCACCGGCGGCGCGGCCGAGGCCAGGTACACCTTGGTGGCGCCGGCATCGCGCGCCATCTGCACGATTTCCTTGGAGGTGGTGCCGCGCACGATGGAGTCGTCCACCAGCAGCACGCGGCGGCCCTTGAACTCGCTGCCGATGGCATTGAGCTTCTGGCGCACCGATTTCTTGCGCGTACCCTGTCCCGGCATGATGAAGGTGCGGCCCACATAGCGGTTCTTCACGAAGCCTTCGCGGTAGGGAATGCCCAGCAGCTGGGCCAACTGCATGGCGCTGGGGCGGCTGGACTCGGGGATGGGGATGATGGCGTCGATCTCGCTGGGCGGCACGGTGGAGACCACGCGCTTGGCCAGCGTCTCGCCCATGTTCAGGCGCGCCTGGTAGACCGAGATGCCGTCGAGTACCGAATCCGGGCGGGCCAGGTAGACGTATTCGAACACGCAGGGGTTCAGGTGCGTCTCGTCGGCGCACTGCCGGCTCTCGATGCGGCCGTCGTTGTGCACGAACACGGCTTCGCCGGGCGCCACGTCGCGGTCCAGCACATGGGTCGTGCCTTCGAGGGCCACCGACTCGCTGGCCAGCATGACGGTGCCGTCGGCGCCATGGCCGATGCACAGCGGACGGATGCCGAACGGGTCGCGGAAGGCCAGCAGTCCGTAGCCGGCGATCAGCGCGATCACGGCATACGAGCCCTTGATGCGCTTGTGCACGGCGCGCACGGCCTTGAAGATGTCCTCGGTCTGGAGCGGCGCACCGCTGGTGGAGCGGGACAGCTCGTGGGCCAGCACGTTGAGCAGCACTTCGGAGTCGCTCTCGGTATTGGTGTGGCGGTGGTCGGTGTCCGCCAGCTCCTGGCGCAGCTGCTTGGCGTTGGTGAGATTGCCGTTGTGCACCATGACGATGCCGAACGGCGCATTCACGTAGAAGGGCTGGGCCTCTTCCTCGCTGGACGCATTGCCTGCCGTGGGATAGCGCACCTGGCCCAGACCTACATTGCCGGGCAGCGCACGCATGTTGCGCGTGCGGAACACGTCCTTCACCATGCCCTTGGCCTTGTGCATGAAGAACTTGCGTTCCTGCTGGGTCACGATGCCGGCGGCATCCTGCCCACGATGCTGCAGCAGCAGCAAAGCGTCATAAATCAGCTGATTCACGGGTGCGGTGCTGACCACACCAACGATTCCACACATAGTAGCGTTCCATTGGTTTGCGAAGGCTGCCCCTCGCCACACTCGCCTGCCCGCCACCATTGGCTGGCCTGCGTTTTCACCGGGTGCAGATGGATCGCACCTGCACCGGATTCCTCGCGGCGGCTGCAGCGCTTGGCCGCAGCCGCCGTATTCCTTCATCCTGGCCGCCCCGGCATGTCTTGCATCTGGCGGCATTGCCGGCCGCTTCAAGTTCCCGCAGCCGCCGGCAGATATTGCTCCCACTGCGCCGGCAATGCCGGCAGCGCCATCCCCAATGCCTCGGACAACCAAGGCGCCAGTTCCGACTGTTGCCACCACGGCGCGGTGTGCAGCGGCGTGTAGCGGATCACCAGCGCCAGCACCAGCAGCAGCAAAACGCCGCGCAGAACCCCGAACAGCGCGCCCAGCGTGCGGTCCACGGGCCGCAGGCCCACGGCCTCGATCAGCTGCTTGGACAGCCAGGACACCAGCCCCCAGGCAAACATGGCCGCCACCAGCAGCAGCACAAAGCCGGCCGCATAGCGCAGCTGCATGTCCCAGCCGTCCAGCGGCAGCCACTGCGCCATGTCCTGCGCCCAGGTGCGCGCCACGACGAAGGCCACGATCCAGCCGACCAGCGACAGCACTTCATAGACCAGGCCGCGCCAGGCCCCCAGCAGCATGGAGCCCAGCAAGACGGCCACCAAAATCCAGTCCAGCGTGGTCATGAGAGCCTGGTTCTATGTCGCGCGTATGTCTTCAGACCGTCTCGCCTGCCGGCACCTGTCCTGTCAGCCCTTGAACACCGAGGCCGGCAGGCCCAGGCCCTTCACGCGGGCGGCCGCCTTGTCGGCATCGGCCCGGCTGCTGAACGGGCCCACGCGCACCCGCGTGCGCTTGCCATCCTTGGTATCCACGGTCTGCGTGAAAGCGTTCAGGCCGGCACCGCCGAGCTTGGACTTGATCTCGTTGGCCTTGCTGGCCTCGGCAAAGGCGCCGATCTGAATGATGAAGCGCTCGTTGCCCGCACTGGCCGAATCGCCCGCCGATGCAGCGGGAGCGCTGCGGCCCTCGAGCAGGGCGCGAGCGCGTGCGGCCTCGTCGCTCTTGCCGGGCTCGGGCTTATGCTTGGGCTCCGGCTTGGGTTCGGGTTTAGGCTCCGGCTTGGGTTCGGGTTTAGGCTCCGGCTTGGCCTCGGGCTTGTGCTTGGGCTCCGGTTTGGGTTCCGGCTTGGCCTCGGGTTTGGGTTCGGGCTTGCGCTCCGGCCTGGCCTCGGGCTTGGGCTCGGGTTTGGGAGCCGGCGGCACCACGGCAGGCGCCGGCGCAGCGATGGCAGGAGCCGGTGCAGCAGGTTCAGGAGCGGCAGGCTTGGGAGCCGGCGCGGGAGCTGGCGCGACACCGCGCGACGGAATCTCTTCCTCGCCGTCGCCCAGCGAGGCACGGGCCGTGACCTGGCCGTTGGACGCGGCCACGCCGCCGACGGCATTGGCGCCGGGCACCACCACGGGAGCGGCGTTGTCGCGGTCCGGAATCTCGATCGGGATGTCCACGGGAATGGGCCGCGGCTGGGTATCGAACAGCAGCGGGAACCCGATCACCCCTGCCAGCACCAGCACTGCAGCGCCGATCAGGCGATGGCGGGCACGGCGGCGCATGGCCTCCACGCTCTCGCCCTGGGCCAGCCGGCCGGGCCGCTTGGCGCCAGGCACGGCTTGCGCGCCATCATCTTTCTTGCCGGGCCAACGAATATTGAAAAGTGCCATGGAGTACGGACTCGTTCAGGCCTGTGACCGCAGCCATGCCGCAGCGGCAGGCCGTAGTTTCAGTTGCCCAGGTGTTTGGCGTTCAAGCGGGGCGTGCCGTTCTGCAGCACGCCGCCCACGGTGTAGAACGAACCAAAGACCACGATTCTATCAGCCGCCTGGGCAGCCTCCACCGCGGCGTCCAGAGCCTGCTGGGGGTTGGCGAAGGTCTGCATGCTCACATCGGTGCGCAGACCGGCCCGGGACTGCAGCTCGGCCAGCTTGGCCTTGAGCCCTTCGGCCGTGTCCGCGCGCGGCGTCGGCAGGTCGGTGAAGTACCAGCGGTCGATCAGCGGCGCGACCTTGGTGAGCATGGGGGCCCAGTCCTTGTCGGCCATGGCGCCGAACACGGCATGCGTGGTCGGGAAATAGCCCATGGCATCGAGGTTGGCCGTCAGCGCCGCCACCGAATGCGGGTTGTGCGCCACGTCCAGCACCAGCGTGGGCTGGCCCGGGATGATCTGGAAGCGCCCGGGCAGCTCCACCATGGCCAGGCCCGTGCGCACGGCCTGCGCGGTCACAGGCAGCTGGCCGCGCAGGGCCTCCAGCGCCGCCAGCACGCCCGAGGCGTTGACCAGCTGGTTGGCGCCGCGCAGTGCCGGATAGGCCAGGCCGGCATAGCGGCGGCCGCGGCCGGCCCAGCCCCACTGCTGCTTGTCGCCGTCGTAGTTGAAGTCCTTGCCGAAGCGCCACAGGTCGGCGCCGATTTCCATGGCATGGTCGATCACGCTTTGCGGCGGCATGGGGTCGCTGACGATCACGGGGCGGCCGGTACGCATGATGCCGGCCTTCTCGCGGCCAATGCTTTCGCGGTCGGGGCCGAGCAGTTCCATGTGGTCGAGGTCGATGCTGGTGATGACCGCGCAGTCGGCGTCAATGATGTTGGTCGCGTCCAGGCGCCCGCCCAGGCCGACTTCCAGGATCGCCACGTCCAGCCTGGACTGGCTCATCAGATGCAGGATGGCCAGCGTCGTGAATTCGAAGTAGGTAAGCGCCACCTCCGCGCCATCCTTCACGCGGGCCTGCTCCACCCGCTCGAAGTGGGGAATCAGGTCGCCGGCACTGACGATCTCGCCGCCCACGCGGCAGCGTTCCTCGAAATGCACGAGGTGGGGCGAGGTGTAGACGCCGGGCCGGTAGCCGGACTGCAGGGCCACGGCTTCCAGCATGGCGCAGGTCGACCCCTTGCCGTTGGTGCCCGCCACCGTGATCACGGGGCAGTCGAAATGCAGCTCCATGCGCTGCGCGACGGTGCGCACGCGATCCAGGCCAAGGGCGATGTTCTGGGGATGCAGACGCTCGCAATATGTGAGCCATTCATCCAATGTGGGAAATGTGGTGTGCATACTGGGTGCTATTGTCACCCAGCACCAGAGGCCCTATGGCCGGGCGCGTTAGCGGCAGGCGAAAAGCTTTGCCAAATGCTTTGCCAGGTGCAACCATCTTCAGGAACCGACCCATGACCTCCACCATCACGCTCTACGGCATCCCCAACTGCGACACCGTCAAGAAAGCGCGCAGCTGGCTGACCGAGCAAGGGCTCGCTTACGACTTCCACGACTTCAAGAAACAGGGCGTGCCGGCCGAGCGCCTGCCGGCCTGGATGGAGGCCGTGGGCTGGGAAAAGCTGCTCAACCGCCAGGGCACGACCTGGCGCAAGCTGGACGATGCCGTCAAGGCGCAGGCCCGGGATTCCGCCAGCGCGGCCGCCGTCATGGTGGAGCACCCCAGCGTCATCAAGCGCCCCGTGGTGCAATGGCCTGGCGGCCGGATCACCGTGGGCTTCAAGGCCGAGGACTGGCAGGCACTGCTGCAGGCCTGAAGCGACGGAGAGAGGCAAACACTCACATTGCCACATTGATTTACGTAGATTTACGCAGCGCCATCATGGTCTTCACCTGGGAGGACTAAACTTTTCTCCAGTCTGGCGCACAGAGCGCCATGACAGGAGAAAAATGATGAAACCCCTGGCAGTAATGACGCTGGTTGCAGCAACCGCCTCCATGAGCACCGTGGCCTTTGCCCAGGAACGGGGCCGCGTGCTGTCCACCACCCCCATCACGCAGCAAGTGGTCGTGCCGCAGCAGGTCTGCAATGACCAGGCCGTGGCCGTGGCTCCGCGCAGTACCGGTGCCGGGGCCGTGATCGGCGCGATTGCCGGCGGCGTGCTGGGCAATGCCATCGGCGGCGGCGCCGGCCGGGCAGCCGCAACGGCTGCAGGCGCCGTGGGTGGCGCCATGCTGGGCAACCAGGCCGAAGCCTACGGCCCGCCCCAGTACCAGACCGTGCGCCAGTGCAGCACGCAGAACTACTACCAGAACCAGACCGTGGGCTACAACGTGGTCTACGAATACCGTGGGCGCAACTACACCACGCAGACCTCCACGCCGCCCGGCGACTGGATTGCGCTGAACGTGACGCCCGCGGACAACGGCAACCTCTACAACAGCAACGGCTACTACGACAACCCCGCACCCGCCCAGGTTTATGGCACCGTACCCGTGGCGCCTGCGGCGAGCTACCAGAGCGGCTACTATGCGCCCCAGCCTGCCTATACGGCTGGCGACTATGTCGCGCCGCTGCTGATCGGCGCGGCCATCGGTGCGGGCGCCTACTACGCCACTCGCCCGCACTACCACGGCTACTACCGGCCGGGCTGGCGCGGCGGCTGGCGCCGTTGATGCCGGCAAGCTGTGCGCGCGCAGCACCTAAAGGAACAAGAGCCCCAGCCACGGGGCTCTTGTTCTTTGGGGCAGGCCGCGCATGCAGCGGATCCGTAGCCTAAAATGGCTGGTTTGTCCCTAGACCACGCCTTTTGCGTTCCTTTCCATGACCACCGAAACCATTGAGGGCGTGGCCCTCACCACCAAGGCCAATGTGTACTTTGACGGCAAGTGCGTCAGCCACAGCTTCACCCTGCCCGACGGCACCAGGAAGTCCGTGGGCGTGGTGCTGCCGGCCACGCTGACCTTCGGCACGGCCGCCGCCGAGATCATGGAATGCGTGGGCGGCTCCTGCGAGTACAGGCTGGACGGCAGCGACGAGTGGAAGAAGTCCTCGGCAGGCGAGAGCTTCCAGATTCCCGCGAACTCCAAGTTCGACATCCGCGTGAGCGAGGCCTACCACTACATCTGCCACTACGCCTGAGGCACCCGATTGCGCCCGGGCCCGGACGGCTGCAGCCCAGCCATTCAAGGCCTTTTTAGCCTCTGGCGCAGACCAGGCAAGCGCCAGCAGCTATCACTTTGAAGAGAAATCCCATGGAAACCATCCTGCAACACGTTCCCGTCGGCCAGAAGGTCGGCATTGCCTTCTCCGGCGGCCTGGACACCAGCGCGGCCCTGCGCTGGATGAAGAACAAGGGCGCCCTGCCCTATGCCTACACCGCCAACCTCGGCCAGCCCGACGAGGAGGACTACGATGCCATCCCGCGCAAGGCCATGGAATACGGTGCAGAGAAGGCCCGCCTGATCGACTGCCGCCCCCAGCTGGCCAACGAAGGCATTGCCGCCATCCAGGCCGGCGCCTTCCACATCTCCACCGGCGGCATCACCTACTTCAACACCACGCCGCTGGGCCGCGCCGTGACCGGCACCATGCTGGTGGCCGCGATGAAGGAAGACGACGTCCACATCTGGGGCGACGGCTCGACCTTCAAGGGCAACGACATCGAGCGCTTCTACCGCTACGGCCTGCTGACCAACCCGGCGCTGAAGATCTACAAGCCCTGGCTGGACCAGACCTTCATCGATGAGCTGGGCGGCCGCGCCGAGATGTCGGCCTTCATGACCAAGGAAGGCTTCGGCTACAAGATGAGTGCCGAGAAGGCCTACTCCACCGACTCCAACATGCTGGGCGCCACGCACGAGGCCAAGGACCTGGAGCAGCTCAACAGCGGCATCCGCATCGTCAACCCCATCATGGGCGTGGCGTTCTGGAAGCCGGAAGTCGAGGTCAAGGCCGAGGAAGTGTCGATCACCTTCGACGAAGGCCGCCCCGTGGCCGTCAACGGCAAGGAAATTGCCGACCCGGTGGAGATGTTCCTGGAACTGAACCGCATCGGCGGCCGCCACGGCCTGGGCATGAGCGACCAGATCGAGAACCGCATCATCGAGGCCAAGAGCCGCGGCATCTACGAGGCCCCGGGCATGGCGCTGCTGCACATCGCCTACGAGCGCCTGGTGACCGGCATCCACAACGAGGACACCATCGAGCAGTACCGCATCAACGGCCTGCGCCTGGGCCGCCTGCTGTACCAGGGCCGCTGGTTCGACCCGCAGGCCATCATGCTGCGCGAAACCGCCCAGCGCTGGGTGGCCCGCGCCGTGACCGGCACCGTGACACTGGAACTGCGCCGCGGCAACGACTACTCCATCCTGAACACCGAGTCGCCCAACCTGACCTACGCGCCCGAGCGCCTGTCGATGGAAAAGGTCGAGGACGCGCCGTTCAGCCCCGCCGATCGCATCGGCCAGCTGACCATGCGCAACCTGGACCTGATGGACACCCGCGACAAGCTGGCCATCTACTCCAAGGCCGGCCTGCTGTCGCTGGGCACCAGCAGCGCGCTGCCCCAGCTCGGCGGCAACAGCAAGTAAACGGCCCGCCAGCCGTTTCCTCATCCAAGCCGCCTGCGGGCGGCTTTTTCGCGCCCGCTCCAGCGCCTGCGGGCCAGCGCCCGCGCCCGGTCACTTGCAGGAATCGGGCTCCAGGCCCACGCCGCGCCGCATACACCCGCTGACACAAAACAAGCCCCGGTCTTTCAATACGGAACGGCCAACACGGGTAGAGTCGCGGCATTGTTAGACGAAAGGCTCAATACATGACACTTCAAAAAGCACGCAGCGGCCTTGTTCTGGCGGGACTGGTTCTGTCGGCAGGTTTTTCCGTCAATGCCCTGGCCCAGGACGCAGCCGCCAAGCCCGCCGAGGCGCCTGCCGATCAGGCAGCGGCGCAGCCGAAGGTCGATGCGGCGGCCGTCGATGCGGCCCTCAAGCAGCGCCTGCAGGCCGTGGTAGCCGCCATCAACGGCAAGAGCAAAATCGCCGCCAGCAACTTCAGCGAGCCATTCATCAAGGAATCGCCCGTGGACGCCGTCCAGAAGGCGTTCGACTCCCTGCGCTCGGGTACCGGCAGCTGCCAGCCCGTCGGCCGCATGCAGGTCTCCAACCCCATCACCGCCAGCGTGCTGCTGTCGTGCCAGAAGGGCTTCGTGCCGCTGGAAATGGCCGTGGAGCCGCAGGCGCCCTACCGCATCACCGGCATGCTGCTGCGCCCCGCCTACTGGAAATAATCCCTCCATGCTCCGCATGGCAAAGCCGCCCCGCCCACCGGCCGGGCGGCTTTTTTGACTGCGGCAGGCCATTTCCGCGCCTCGCGCATTCCCGTCAGCAAGGCAAAAACGCAATTTCTGCACGCCATCCACCACGGCATGGCCAGAACAAAGGACAATAGAGGTTTTTTTCTGTCCCGGGTATCTTCTGAGCGCTGCGGCGCGAAAGCGGGCAAAAATCACCAACTTTCCGATACGAGGTATCACCATGCGCGCACCATTGATGGCCGTCGCCCTTGCCACCCTGGCCGGCTCCGCCCTGGCCGCCGACCTGCGGGTGGGCACCAATCCGGCCTACGAGCCCTTCGAATACAAGACCCCTTCCGGCGAGATCGTGGGCTTCGACATCGACATCGCCAACGCGCTGTGCGAGCAGATCAAGCGCAAGTGCGTGTTCGTCGAATCCGAATTCGACAGCGTGATCCCGGGCCTGCAGGCCAAGAAGTTCGACATCATCGTCAGCTCGATCTCGATCACCCCCGAGCGCCAGCGCGTGGTGGACTTCACCAAGCGCTACTACAAGACGCCCAGCGCCATCGTGGTCAAGAAGACCGTCAAGTACACCGACCCGGCCTCGCTCAAGGGCATGAAGATCGGCGTGCTCAAGGGCAGCACGCAGGAGAAATGGGCCCTGGGCGAGCTCAAGCCTGCCGGCGTGAACGTGGTGGCCTACCAGTCGCAGGACCAGGTCTACCTCGACCTGCAGGCCGGCCGCCTGGACGGCACCGTGGCCGACAAGGTGGAAGTCAATGGCGGCTTCCTGCGCAAGCCCGAGGGCAAGGACTACGGCTACGTGGGCCCCGACCAGTACGACGTGAAGTACTACGGCGAAGGCATCGGCATCGCCATGCGCAAGGGCCAGAAGGAGCTCAAGCAGCAGCTGGACGAGGCGATCGACACCATCCGCAAGAACGGCACCTACGCCAAGATCGCCAAGAAGTACTTCGACTTCGATCCTTACGGCCAATAAATCCATGTTGTGCGTTTTGCGTTGAGCGTCTGGCGGCGGATGTCCGCCTGACGTGGGGCGCGGGGCGCTCAACCAGCACGACATGAGTGGATACTATTACTCGATCCTGCACGGGGCGCTGCTCACGGTCGCGGTGTCGCTGGCATCGCTGCTGGTGGCCACGCTGATCGGCCTGCTGGGCGCGGCAGCCAAGCTCTCGGGCCGGCGCCCGCTGGTCTGGCTGGCCACGGCCTATACCACGGTGGTGCGCGGCATTCCCGAGCTTTTGATGATGCTGCTGATCTTCTACGGCGGCGCCATCGGCCTCAACAGCCTGCTCGAGCTGCTGGGCAGCGACCAGGGCGTGGACCTGAACCCCTTTGCCGCCGGCGTGATGACCATAGGCTTCATCTACGGCGCCTACATGACCGAAACCTTCCGCGGCGCCATCCTCGCCATCCCCAAGGGCCAGATGGAGGCCGCCTGGGCCTTCGGCATGAGCCCGCTGCGCACTTTCATCCGCATCACGCTGCCGCAGATGGTGCGCTATGCGCTGCCCAGCTTCACCAACAACTGGCTGGTGCTCATCAAGGCCACCGCCCTGGTCAGCCTGATCGGCCTGCACGACATGACCTACCTGGCCAAGCAGGCCAGCGCGGCCGTGCGCGAGCCGTTTGCCTTTTTCCTGTTCACTGCGGCGCTGTACCTGCTCTTCACCGCCGTGTCGCTGCAGCTGCTCAAGCGCCTGTCGGCGCGCTACAGCCTCGGAACGGACAAGGTGCAGCTATGAACTGGAGCGTGATCTTCGAACCCGACACGCTGGCCCTGTACATGCAGGGCCTGGCGGTCACGCTGCAGCTGACGCTGATCAGCCTGGCCATCGGCGCCGTGCTGGCGCTGCTGATGGCGCTGGCCCTGGTCAGCCGCTCGGCGCCCATCCGCCTGCCGGTGGCGGCCTTCACCTACTTCATGCGCGGCACGCCGCTGCTGATCCAGGTGTACCTGATCTACTACGGCTTCGCCCAGCTCGAGTGGGTGCAGGCGCGCTGGGACACGGTCTGGCCCTGGACGCAATTCAAGGAGCCCTTCTTCTGCGCGCTGCTGTCCTTCAGCCTGAACACAGCCGCCTATACGGCCGAGATGCTGGCCGGCGCGATCCGCGAGACCCACAAGGGCGAGGTCGAGGCCGCGCGCGCCATGGGCATGGGCCGCTGGCAGCTGATGCGCCGCATCGTGCTGCCCAGCGCCATCCGCCGCATGCTGCCGGCTTACGGCAACGAGGTGGTGATGATGCTGCACAGCTCCAGCCTGGCCAGCACCGTGCCGGCGCTGCTGGACCTGACCGGCGCCGCCAGCCGCGTGTATTCCGATTTCTACCTGCCGTTCGAGGCCTACCTCTTCGCGGCCGCCATCTACCTGTGCATCACCTTCAGCCTGATCGGCGGCTGCCGCCTGCTGGAGCGCCGCTACCTGGGCTACCTGGCACCGCGCAAAGCCTGAGCGGGCGAGAACGACCATGACAAGCAACACCCCCTACAAACTCCAGGCGCTGGACATCCACAAGCGCTATGGGCAAAACGAAGTGCTCAAGGGCGTTTCGCTGAACGCCTGCGCCGGCGACGTGATCAGCATCATCGGTAGCTCGGGCTCGGGCAAGAGCACCTTTTTGCGCTGCATCAACCTGCTGGAGCAGCCGCAGCAGGGCCGCGTCATCGTGGCCGGCGAGGAGCTGCAGCTGCGCCCCGGGCGCGACGGCGCACTGCAGGCAGCCGACCAGCGCCAGCTGCAGCGCCTGCGCTCGCGCCTGGCGATGGTGTTCCAGCACTTCAACCTGTGGGCCCACATGACGGTGCTGCAGAACATCATCGAGGTGCCGGTGCATGTGCTGGGCCTGCCGCGCGACGAGGCCGTGGCGCGGGCGCGCAAGTACCTGCAGCTGGTGGGCCTGGAGGGCCGCGAGGACACCTACCCCGGCCATATGAGCGGCGGCCAGCAGCAGCGCGTGGCCATCGCCCGCGCGCTGGCGGTGGAGCCCGAGGTGATGCTGTTCGACGAGCCGACCAGCGCGCTGGACCCCGAGCTCGTCGGCGAGGTGCTGCGCGTGATGCAGGTGCTGGCGCAGCAGGGGCGCACCATGCTGGTGGTGACCCACGAGATGGGCTTTGCCCGCGAGGTGTCCAACCACGTGATCTTCCTGCACCAGGGCCTGATCGAGGAACAGGGCCATCCGCGCGAGGTGCTGTCCAACCCCAGGAGCGAGCGGCTGGCACGCTTTCTGTCGGGCAATCTCAAATAAAAAACATAGCAGCCAGCGCCTGCCAGGCAATATTTTCAGATCAATTGAGGATTTAAGTCCTTTCCTGGCAAGCGCAGCCCGCTACTTTTTTTGAAGCCCTCGGGCAGTGCTACCAGCGCACGCCATCGAAGCGCTGCACCAGGAAGTCCAGCAAAGCGCGCACGGCAGGCGCCAGATGCCGGCGCGAGGGATACAGCGCATACACGGTGAGCCGGGGCGGCTCCCAGTCGGGCAGCAGCACCTCCAGCACCCCCTCCTGCACCAGCGGCCGCACCAGATAGGTGGGCTGCAGCGCAATGCCGGCGCCGGCCCGGGCTGCGGCCATGAGCACCACCGCATCGTTGGCCGTGAAGCGCGTGGGCACGCTCACCCGCTGCTCTCCGGCCTGCGCGTGGGTGAAGCGCCATTCGCTGCGCCCGAAATTCGCATGCCCCAAGCAGCAGTGGCCGGCCAGCTGCGCAGGCTGAGCGGGCCGGCCCGCGGCATCCAGATAGGACGGCGCCGCCACCAGCACCGAGTCGCAGACCGCCAGTGGCCGCGCGATCAGCGCCGGATCGGGGTCTGCGCTGATGCGTATGGCCAGGTCGATGCGCTCGGCCACCAGGTTCACCGCCCCCTCGCTCACATGCAGGTCCACCTTGAGCTGCGGATGCAGCGCCAGGAAGTCGCCCAGCGCCGCGGCCAGCTGCGCATAGCCGAAGGACATGCTGCAGGTCAGCCGCAGCTGGCCACGCAGCGCGGTGCCCGACGGCGCCGTTTCCTCCTCCACCTCCTGCGCAAGCGCCAGCATCTGCAGGCAGCGGCGCAGGCACTGCTCGCCTGCGTCGGTCAGCGTCACGCTGCGCGTGGTGCGCTGCAGCAACCGCGCCCCCAGCCACTGCTCCATCTCGGCCACATAGCGCGTGACCATGGCGCGCGACATCTCCAGCCTGTCGCTGGTCGCGGTAAAGCTGCCGGTCTGGGCCACATCGGCAAAGACACGCATGGCGGTGAGTCGATCCATTCAATTTGCTCGATATAAGAAACAATAAAGCGCATTTTTACCGGTTTATCTGGACCGTTTTAAGAAATAAAGTCCTGCCTGTCGATTCACCAACCCATCAGGATTCTTCTCATGACGCTACGCCCCGCCCTGCTTGCCGCCACCCTGGCCCTGGCCTTCGGCTTTGCCCACGCCGCCGAGCCGCTGCAGCTTAAGGTCTACAGCGCCGATGCCAACAGCTTCAATGTCAGCTCCGTGCTCATCAGCGGCGACAAGGAAGCCGTGGTCGTCGATGCCGGCTTCACGCGCGCCGACGCCTACCGCATCGCGGCCAATGTGCTCGACAGCGGCAAGACGCTGACGACCATCCTCGTGAGCAACGCCGACCCCGACTACTACTTCGGCACCGAGACGCTCCAGGCCCTGTTCCCGCAGGCCAAGGTGCAGGCCACGCCGGCCGTGCGCGAGAAAATCCAGTCCACCATGGCCGGCAAGCTGGCCTTCTGGGGGCCCAAGATGGGCGTGAATGCGCCCGCCAAGCCCGTGCTGCCCGAAGCGCTGGCCGGCAACACCCTCACCGTGGACGGCCAGGCCATCGAGGTGCGCGGCACCACCGGCCCCCTGGCCCGCCGCCCCTATGTCTGGGTGCCTTCGCTGCATGCCATCGTGGGCAATGTGGCCGTGGCCGGCAACATGCATGTGTGGACGGCCGACACGCAGACGCCCGCCGAGCGCCAGGCCTGGATTGCCCAGCTCGACGAGATGAAGGCCCTCAAGCCGCAGGTGGTGGTGCCCGGCCACATGAAGCCCGGCACGGCACTGGACGCGCAGGCCATAGACTTCACGCGCGGCTACCTGGTCCAGTTCGAATCCGCGCTGCAGCAGTCCAAAGACAGCGCAGGCGTCATCCAGGCCATGCGCGCCGCCTACCCCGAGCTCGGCGAGAGCGCTTCGCTGGAGCTGGGCGCCAAGGTCAACAAGGGCGAGATGCGCTGGTAAGCGCGTTTTCACTCACCGGACGCCGGAACCTTTGCGCCGGCCGGCGATCCAACCTTATGCCGCTGGAGATGGTTTGCGGCGGCAGGAGGTAGCAGCCATGAAACATATGAAACATTGGCAGGATCCGCTCAATGCCTTGCTTGGCGCCTGGTTGGCCCTGTCACCCTGGGTCCTGGGTTTTCAGGATCAGATGGCGCCCACGGTCAGCGGTGTGGTCGTGGGCCTGGCCCTGATTGCGGCAGCGCTTGGTGCGATCTTCATGCCCCGGGCATGGGAGGAGTGGACCGAGGGCGTGCTGGGGCTGTGGATGGTGGTGTCGCCCTGGGTGCTGGGCTTTAGCATGCACATGGATGCCATGCGCAACGCCGTGGTTTCGGGCATCGTGGTCATGGTGCTGGCCTTGTGGGTGCTGTTCACCGACAAGGACTACAGCCTCATGCGGCACGACCGCACGGCGCATTGATGCAGCGCATCGCTCATGAAAAAAACCGCCTTCGGGCGGTTTTTTTCATTGTGGGGCCCATGGCCGCCCTTCGGGACGCGCGCAGGGCCTGCGCCGGGGATCAGACCACCACGGGCTCGGGCTCCAGCCGGATGCCGAAGCGTTCGTAGACGCTGGTCTGTATGGCCTTGGCCAGCGTCATCACCTCTCCGCCCGTCACGCTGCCGTCGACGCTGTGGCGGTTGCCGCGGTTGACCAGCACCAGGGCCTGGCGGTCGTAGACGCCGGCACGGCCCATGCTCTTGCCCTTCCAGCCGCAGGCATCGATCATCCAGCCCGCGGCCAGCTTGATGGAGCCGTCGTCCATCGGGTAGTGGACGATCTTGGGATCGCGCGCGATGATGTCCGCGCACTGCTCGGGCGTCACCGTCGGGTTCTTGAAGAAGCTGCCCGCGTTGCCGATCACCTCGGGATCGGGCAGCTTGGCGCGGCGGATCTCGCAGACCCAGTCGAAGATCTGCCGGGCCGTGGGGTGCTCCACGCCTTTTTCGGCCTGCTTGCGCTGCAGGTCCAGATAGCCGAGGTCGGGCTTCCAGGCCTTGGGCAGGGCCAGGCGCACGCGCGTGATGACGGCGCGTCCCTTGAGGCCCAGGCCGCGCGGCGCGGAGCCCTGCACCGGCCAGTACTTGGGCTGGGCCGGCGCATGCTTGAAGACCGAGTCGCGGTAGCCGAAAGCGCATTGCGCCGCGTCCAGCGTGAACTGCTCGCCGGTGGCAAGGTCCACGGCGTCCAGCGACTCGAAGCGGTCCTGCAGCTCCAGGCCGTAGGCGCCGATGTTCTGCACGGGCGCCGCGCCCACGGTGCCGGGGATCAGCGCCATGTTCTCCAGGCCCGCATAGCCCCGGGACAGGGTCCAGGCCACCATGTCGTGCCAGCGCTCGCCGGCGCCGGCCTCCACGATCCAGTGCCTGTCGGTCTCCTGCGCGAGGCGCATGCCCATGATTTCCATCTTGAGCACCACGGGCGCCACGTCCCCGGTCAGCACCACATTGCTGCCGCCGCCCAGCACGAACACCGGCTGGCGGCCCCAGAGCGGATCGGCCAGGAAATGGCGGATATCGTCCTCACCGCGCACGCGCACCAGGGTTTCGGCGCGCGCGGCAATGCCAAAGGTGTTGCAATGCTGCAGGGGAACATTTTTCTCGACTAACATCGACCCGATTGTCGCATTGCCCCTGCCGCACCGCTGGCAGCGCGCGCATCTCCGCAGCCTGCACTGCGATACCTTCAGAACCCATAGCCAGGAAAAACACACATGCCTTCTTTTGACACCGTTTGCGAAGCCGATTTCGTCGAAGTGAAGAACGCCGTGGAAAACACGGCCAAGGAAATCGGTACCCGTTTCGACTTCAAGGGCACCTCGGCCGCCATCGAGCTCAAGGACAAGGAAATCACGCTGTTCGGCGATGCCGAATTCCAGCTGCAGCAGGTCGAGGACATCCTGCGCAACAAGCTGACCAAGCGCAATGTGGACGTGCGCTTCCTGGACATCCAGAAGGCGCAGAAGATCGGCGGCGACAAGCTCAAGCAGACCGTCAAGGTCAGGAACGGCATCGAGTCCGAGCTGGCCAAGAAGATCCAGAAGCTCATCAAGGACAGCAAGCTCAAGGTGCAGGCCGCCATCCAGGGCGAAAGCGTGCGCGTGACCGGCGCCAAGCGCGACGATCTGCAGGCCGCCATGGCCCTGATCCGCAAGGACCTGGCCGACCACCCCCTGTCCTTCAACAACTTTCGCGATTGACGTGCAGCGCTCCCTGCGCAGCTGCGCCGGCCTGCTGCTGGCGGCGGCGATGGCAAGCCTCCAGCCCCTGGCGGCGCATGCCCAGTCCGTCGCGCTCAGCGGCGTGCTGGGCAGCAAGGCCTTGCTGGTCATCGACGGCCAGTCGCCCAGGGCCCTGGGCGCCGGCGACAGCGCCCAGGGCGTGCGCGTGCTGCAGGTGGCCGGCGATTCGGCCGTCGTCGACATCAGGGGCCAGCGCCAGACGCTGCGCCTGGGCGAGGCGCCGGTCAGCATCGGCAGCCGCGGCGCCAGTTCGGGCAACGAGGCGCGCGGCCGCCGCGTGGTGCTCAAGGCCGACAGCCGCGGCCACTTCATCGAGAGCGGGCTGATCAACGGCAAGACCATGCAGTACATGGTGGACACGGGCGCCAGCGCGGTCGCCATAGGACGCGCGGATGCCGAGCGCATGGGCCTGCCCTACCGGCAGGGCACGCCCGTGATGATGCGCACCGCCAACGGCGATGCCCAGGGCTGGCGGCTGCGCCTGGACAGCGTGCGCATAGGCGACGTGGAGGTCTACGGCGTGGACGCCGTGGTGGCCCCCCTGCCCATGCCCTATGTGCTGCTGGGCAACAGCCTGCTGACGCAGTTCCACATGACGCGCCAGGGCACCGAGATGGTGCTCGAAAAGCGCTGATCCGCGCCTCTGCCATGAACCCTCTTCTGCACGAGGACGAGCCCTATGAGGACCTGCTGGGCCTGTGGTCGGACCTGGAGGCCGCGCTGTCGCTGCTGCTGTCTCAGCCGCAGCGCATCGCAGGCTTTGCAGGCAAGCTCCAGCAGCTGGACCGCTGGCTGCAGGACCTGATCGCGCACGATACCGATGCGGCCCTGTACCTGATGTTCCAGCGGGCCGCGTCCTCCACCGTGGGCTACAGCGCCTCGCACGCGCTGGTGTGTGCCAGCCTGTGCCATGTGCTGGCCCAGGCGCTGCGGCTGGACCGTGGCGAGCGCCAGATCCTGGTGCTGGCCGCGCTGACCATGAACATCGGCATGAACGCGCTGCAGGATCTGCTGGCCGAGCAGCGCGAGCCTCTGTCCAGCACGCAGGCACAGGCCGTGCAGCAGCATCCCCGGGACAGCCGCGCGCTGCTGCAGCAGCTGCATGTCACCGACGCGCTGTGGCTGGCGGTGGTCGAGCACCACCACGCGCCCCAACCCTCAGCACCCCTTGCATCGCTGGCGCCGCAGCAGCGGCTGGTGCGCATCCTGGGCACGGTGGACCGCTACGCGGCGCTGATCAGCCCGCGCAAGACCCGCGCCGGCCGCAGCGCCGCCGAATCGCTGCAGATCCTGCGCCAGCACGGCCAGCCCACGGACGAGGTGCAGCAGGCCCTGACCGAGGTGACCGGCCTGTACCCGCCCGGCACCTATGTGCAGCTCGACAGCGGCGACATCGCCGTGGTGCTGCGCCGCGGCCCCCGGCCCGACGAGCCGCAGATGGCCAGCGTCATAGACCGCGACGGGCGCAGCCTCTATCCGCCCGTCATGCACCTGGACACGCACCTCCATGGCCGCCGTCCCAAGGTGCAGTCGGCGCTGGCACGCTCGGCCATCACGCTGGAACTCGATCCGCGCGCCATGGCCCAGCTGGGCGTGCATTGCGCCCGCAGCAGCCAGTCGCTGTACCGCATGGTGAAAGTTCCAGGCTCCCCCTGAGCCGCTGCGCGGCTTCCCCCGGGGCGACGTGCAACGGGACCACGGGCTTTGCCGGGGCCGCCCAGGCCCGTGCCGCCGTCCCTCGCTGGGGCTGCGCCGGTTTTCAGCGCAGTGCGCTCCCTCTCAAGCTGCCGCCCACAGCCCGGCATGGTGGCCGCGCGTGAAAGCTTCCTCCAGCACCGAGTAGCCCGCCCAGTCCGAATGCGCAAAACTCAGGCGCGCCGTGGCCGGCAGCGGCAGGGGGCTGATGCGCTCTCCATTCAATAGCTGCTTGCGCCCGCCGGTATGGGCGCTCAGGGCAATTTGACTCAGAACCTGTTGATCGCCAGGCCGCGGAATCGCCATCGCATGGCCATAGCGCGTGATTTCCATGCGCGTGGCCTGCAGCAGCAGATCGGGATGCGGCAGGCTCAGGCTGCGCACGATGCGTTCGCGCCAGAACCCGAAAGGCTGCTGCAGCAGCTGCCGGCGCCCGTCGGCCCAGTCGCCCAGCGCCTGGTAGTAGCTCAGCACCGTGGGCGCACGGGTGATGCGGTCCAGGCGCTGGTTGCCCGCATCCACATAGCCCAGTCCGCCCTCGTTGCCGTCCTGGTAGATCACATTGTCCCAGGCGGGCTCGGCGCCGGGGCGGTCGGCCAGCGGGCCGCGCACATGGATGTTGGCCACCAGCCAGGGCGCCCAGTCCAGGCTCCGCGCCACGGTCTGCAGGAACTGCGGCGCATCGCGCACCACGCGCGCGGCGACAAAGGTCGGCAGGGCCACCACGCATTTGCCGGCCAGCCAGCGCTCGTGCCGGCCGCGCCCGTGGTGCCAGGTATCGATCTGCACGCCGTGGCGGTCCTCGGCAATCGCCAGCACGCTGCAATCGGCGACCTGCTGCGTGCTCGCCAGGCGCGCCGCCAGTTGCTGCGACAGCCAGCCATTGCCCTGGGGCCAGGTCAGCACCTGGTCGCCGCCATCAGCCGGCGCATCGCGCTCGCCCGCGGGGCGCGGCGCCACAAAGCCATGGCGGCTCGCGAAATAGTGCACGCCGGCCCAGGCCGAGACGCGCGCCAGCCCGGCGCCGAAGTCGTCGCGGCAGCAGTAATCGAGATACCAGAGCAGGCGCTCGTCATCCAGGCCCTGCCGCGCCAGCCATTGGTCGAAGCGCTGCGCATCCAGCTGCGCATGGGATGGTGGCAGGCGGCCCATGCGCGCCCAGACACGGATGGACGGCATGGCAAAGCGTGCCTGCCGCGCCGCATCGGCCACCAGGCGCTCGAAGCGTTCATACTGCGCCAGCGTCTGCGGGCCCACGCCCTGCACGGGCAGCAGTCCCTCGTGCCAGCCGCCCTGCCAGTACAGCCGCTCCTGCGGGCTGTGGCACAGGTGGCGTTCGTCGTACTGCCAGCGGCCCGCCACGCGCCGGCGCAGGCCCAGCTCCTCCAGCCAGTCCTGCACCTCGCCGGCATCGTCGCCGGGCACGGGCAGGTAATGCGCGCCCAGCGGGCAATCCACGCCCCCCACCCGGCCGCCCTGGCTGTTGCCGCCCATGGCGTTCTGCGTGTCGATCAGGGCCGCGCCCTGCACGCCGGCCAGCTCCAGCGCGCGGGCCGCCGCCAGGCCCGCCATGCCGCCGCCGGCAATGACCACGGGCGCGCGGTGCACGGCGGCCGGCGGCGGCAGCGCAATGCCCTGCTCCAGCCGCTGCCACAACGGCCGCAGGCTGTGGCCGCGCTCCAGCGCCACGCCGGTAAAGCCACCGGGCAAATCATGCCCATCGGCCAGCGCGGCGTCATCGGGGGTGCAGCCCGCCAGCGCGCCCGCAGCGCCCGCAACACCGCAAGCCGCAGCCCGCAGCCAGCCGCGGCGGGTGATGCTCGGCGCGCTCAATGCTCCACCTTGCCCCATTCGCGCTCGTAGGTCGTTACCAGCACCTGGTTGGACAGGCGGTTGACCTCGGCCGGCAGCCGCGCCATGTCGAGCGGAAAATCGAACATCAGCCGCATGCCGGGCAGGCTCAGAAAGCGCAGGCCCGGCGGCAGCGTGGCGGGCTCGCGCCAGGGCCGGTGGCTGGCGATCACAAAGCCCCATTCGCCAAAGCTGGGCACATGCACGTGGTAGGGCGTGGCCAGCAGCCCTGCCGATTCAATGGTCTGCACCACGATCCAGAAGCTCTGGCGCGCGATCAGCGGTGACGTGGTCTGGACCACGGCATAACCGCTGGCGGCCAGGCGCTTGTCCAGCAGCGCATAGAAGCTGTTGGTGAACAGCTTGCCGATGGCGAAGTTCGTCGGATCGGGAAAGTCCACGATGATGGCGTCAAACGTGCCGCTCTCTTGCTGCAGCCACTGGAAGGCATCGGTGTTGACGATGTGCACGCGCGGATCGCGCAGCGCATCCTGGTTGAGCGCGCGCATCATGGCGTTGTCCCTGAACAGCCCCGTCATGGCCGGGTCCAGCTCCACCAGCGTGACCGATTCCACCGTGGCGTATTTGAGCACCTCGCGCACCGCCATGCCGTCGCCGCCGCCCAGCACGGCAACTCTCCTGGGCGCGCCGTGCGCGGCCATCACCGGATGCACCAGCGCCTCGTGGTAGCGGTACTCGTCGCTTTGCGCGAATTGCAGATTGCCGTTGAGGTACAGGCGCGCGCCCTGGCGCCCCTGGGTGACCACGATGCGCTGGTACGGCGTGGCACTGCTCATCACGATGCGGTCCTGGTAGAAATGGTCGTCGGCCAGCCGCGTCAGGTGGTCGGCCCCTGCAATGCCGCCGCCCAGCACAGCCAGCACGGCGGCGCAGCCCAGCGCATGGGCGTGCAGGCGGCGCAGCTCGTGGCGGAACAGCACCAGCGCCCACACGGCCACGGCAGCGTTCATGAAGCCGAAAAGCAGGCCCGTGCGCACCAGCCCCAGCTTGGGCACCAGCACGATGGGAAAGGCCAGCGACACGGCCAGCGCGCCCAGATAGTCGAAGGTCAGCACCTGCGAGACCAGGTCCTTGAGCGAGGCGTTGCGCTTCAGGATGCGCATGACCAGCGGGATCTCCAGCCCCACCAGCGTGCCCACCAGCAGCACCATGCCGTACAGCAGCGGGCGAAAGGCCCCCGGCACATAGGCATTGGCCAGGAACAGCACGGCCGGCAGCGCGCCGCCGATCAGCGCCACCATCAGCTCCACGCGCAGGAAGTGCGCGGGTAGCTGGTATTCGAAATAGCGCGACAGCCACGAGCCTATGCCCATGGCAAACAGATAGGTGCCGATGATGGTGGAAAACTGCAGCACCGAGTCGCCCAGCAGATAGGACGCCAGCGCTCCCGCAGCCAGCTCGTAGAGCAGGCCGCAGGCCGCGATCACGAACACGCTGGCCAGCAGCGCCACATCGATGGGCCGCGGCCCCGCCGCCTTCACATTCGTCAAACCACCCTCAACTTTCAGATAACTGCCGCAAAAAAGCGGCAGGGCACACGCCAGAGACACCGAGCAAGAGCCGCCTCGCAGCGAAGGTGTCGTCCCCCTTTCAGGGGGAAGCGGCAAAGCCGCTCAGGGGGTATCAATGTATTGCCGCCGCCACAATGATGCTGATGCCCAGGCACATGGCCGCCACCACCATGGCCAGCGCCTTGTTGTGCTTCTCGACGATCTCGGCCCACATGTCCACGGGCGTGATCTTGTCGATGATGATGAAGCACAGCCAGAACACCGCGACGCCGACCAGCGCGTAGAGGATGGAGCCGAAAAATGCCTGAGGGTTGAACCAGTCGAAGCGCATGTGCTTTCTCCTTGTTGGAAACGTTCTTTGCTTTACTTGTGGCTGCCGCCCGAGGTGTAGCCACCATAGGAGCCGCTGCTGGAGCGGCTGTAGCTGCAGTTGGGATCGATGCGCGGATCGCAGCTGGCGCGCACGATGCAGCCGCGGATGGCGAACAGCACGAGCAGCAGTATCACCAGGCATAGCACAATGCCGCCGATGCTGAAGCGGCTGCCCGAGAGCAGGCCGGCATCGGAGCGGTCCCTGAGCCGGTCCACGCCGAAGGCCGCGGCCAGGGTCTGCGCCGAGATGCGCTGGCCGTGCGTCCAGGTGGTCTCGCGCTGCGCCGTTTCCTGCGCCAGCGTGGCCTGCTTGCCTTCGTTTACATAGTCCACATTGCTGCTTTTCTGGCCCTTGAACACTGGCCAGTAGAACTCGCCTTCGGCATACACGGTCTCGGCCATGTAGGCGGACTCGCGGCGGTACTTGCGCTGCATGTAGGTCGCCGTGGCGCCGCTCTTGGCCACCTTGGGCACGCCGCCGATCACGCGCGCCGTGCTCCAGCCGTCCTCGGAATCGACGATGAAGGTAAAGCCCGCCTTGCGGTTGTAGAGCAGGTATTCGTCCCACTCGAAGGTTTCGTCATCGTCCTCTTCGCCGAGTTCGCGGCCCGAGCGGCGCTGAAAGCCCACCACCTGCCACTCCAGCCCCTCGAGCCTGCCGGTCTTGCCCAGCGCGATGGCAGGCTTGATCCTTCTGCGCTGCTCGGAAAAGCCCAGCTCCCCGCCCAGGCCGCGCGACATGTCGATCAGGCTGCCGCAGCTCGGGCAGCTGATGGCCTTGGTACCGTCGAAGCGCACCGGCACCACGGCAGCGCAGTGGGGACAGTTGAAATGCCGGCCCTCTTCCTTCTTGAGCGCTGCCGTATCGCGCAGGCCCTGCATCTTCAGCGCCTCGAGCTGCACCGCAGCGCCCAGCGTGAAGGCCGGTGCCTTGCCGCTGAAGTCGGCCGACAGCACCTGGCCCTGGTCGCTGCGCAGCTCCACCAGCCAGAAGTCCCGGCCCGGCTGCGGCAGCTGCGCCAGCTGACCCTGCGCGGCCACCAGCTGCACGTTCTGCACGCTGGTGACGGTAAAGCGCAGCTCGCCCGCCTGGCCGGCCCGCAGCTCGCGCCCCATGCGCCATTCGCGCGGGACAAAGGCCGTGACGTTCCAGCCCGGCGGCGTCCAGTCGAAGGTGAAGACGAAATGGCCGTTGTCCTCGCTCAGATAGCCGAGCTCGCCCGTGCCCAGTTCGGCCGTCCATTCGGACCAGGAACCTGCCTTGCTCCTGTACTGGGCGCGGCCCACCAGCGTGAACGGCTCGGGCTTGCCATTGCGCTGCACCATGCCCGAGGCGCCCAGCGCCAGCGGGCTGTAGTCCTCGAACACCTCGGCCATGCTGCCCACACGCTGCAGCACATCGCCGCTGCGCGCCACCGTGCTGCGGCAGAAATCGCAGACTGCAAAGCCGGCCTGCGCGCTGGTAAAGCGCACCGGTGCGCCGCAGCCAGGACAGGGAGCGACGTATTCGCGCTGCGAAGGGCTGGAAGTCATGGGCAAGTGCTATGCAATCATGAGCGCCTGGCGCCCGCTATTCATCAACCCCGAGGGTATTTCGCTTGAAATGGAGGCAAGGTGCGCGGCTGGCGCTTCGATTCCGATAGCGCCTGCCGCAGCCGCGTCAGTGGCGCTTGCCTGCGCCGCTTTCCGCCGCCTTGGCGGCATCGGCCTTTTTCTGGCCGAGCTTGGACTCCTTGCCGGCCATCAGGCGCTGGATGTTCTCGCGGTGGCGCCAGATCAGCAGCATGGCCATGATCACGATGGCGGCGGTGATCGGCGTCTCGGCATCCCAGACCATGCCGCTGCACAGCACGTAGTACAGCGGCGCGAACACCGAGGCCACCAGCGCGGCCAGCGAGGAGTAGCGGAAGAACACAGCGATGATCAGCCAGGTCAGCGCCGTGGCCAGCCCCAGCCAGCCGCTGATGCCCAGCAGCACGCCCAGCGCCGTGGCCACGCCCTTGCCGCCCTTGAAGTTGAAGAAAACCGGATACAGGTGGCCCAGGAATGCGGCCAGCGCCACCAGGGCCACCGTGCCCTCGGCAAGGCCGAAGGCCGGGCCGAACCACTGGACCAGCACCACGGGCAGCCAGCCCTTGGCGGCGTCCAGCAGCAGCGTCACGGCCGCGGCCGCCTTGCTGCCCGAGCGCAGCACATTGGTGGCGCCGGGATTGCCGCTGCCGTAGGTGCGCGGGTCGTTCAACCCCATGACGCGGCTCACGATGACGGCAAACGACAGCGATCCGATCAGATAGGCCGCCGCCACGGCGATCAGGGAATACAGGGCGTTCAATTGGAATCCTTGGGGAAAATGGGCCGGTTGATGGAGCGAGGGATGGCTCGGCTTGCAGGCCAGCTATTCTGCCAGCGCGCAGTGCACCGGCCGGGCTCCCAGCAGCTGCGTACAAACCTGGGGATCCAGCTGCACCAGAAAGCCGCGCCGCCCGCCGTTGATGGCGATGCGCGGCAGCGCCAGGATGCTTTCCTCGATATAGACCGGCATCTCGCGCCGCGTGCCGAACGGCGAGGTGCCGCCCACCAGGTAGCCGCTGTGGCGGTTGGCCACCTCGGGCTTGCAGGGCTCGACGCTCTTGGCGCCGATCTGGCGCGCCAGGTTCTTAGTCGAGACCTTGCGGTCGCCGTGCATGAGCACGATCAGCGGCCTGGCATCCTGGTCCTGCATGACCAGGGTCTTGACCACCATGTGCTCGGCCAGCCCCAGCTGGCGCGCAGACTCCGCGGTGCCGCCGTGCTCCACATAGTCGTAGGGATGCTCGGTGAACTCCACCTTGTGGGCCTTGAGCATCTGCGTGGCCGGTGTCTCGCTCACATGGGCGTTCTTGTCTTTTTTTGCCATGATTCAGTATGGATAGCTGCCACCGCCCGACAGGCAGGCGGCGGCAGCCGATTTGACCACAGGTGGCCCATCGCGCCTCACACCGCGGGGTCGCGCACTTCCCAGCGGATGGCATCGATCGCGGCCCGCAGTTCGGGCGCCAGCTGCATGCCCCAGGCGTCGAGGTCCTCGTCCAGCTGCGCCACCGAGGTCACGCCGATGATGGTGCTGGCCACCTGCCACTGGGTATAGCAAAAGGCCAGGGCCATCTGCACGGGCGTGAGGCCGTGCTCGCGCGCCAGCCGGTTGTAGCGGCGCGCGGCGGCCAGCGCCTCGGGCCGGCCCCAGCGCTGGCGGCGCACGGATTCGTAGCGCGCGATGCGCGCCTGCTGCGGCGCACCGGGCTCGGCGGGCGCATGCTGGTCGAACTTGCCGGTCAGCAGGCCGAAGGCCAGCGGCGAATAGGCCAGCAGCGACACGCCCAGGCGGTGGCAGGTCTCGTCCAGCGCGTTTTCATAGCTGCGGTTGACCAGGCAGTAAGGGTTCTGCGTGCTTACCACGCGCGGCAGGCCGTGCTGCTCGGCCAAGCGCACGAACTCATGCACGCCGTAAGGCGTTTCGTTGGACAGGCCGATGTGGCGCACCTTGCCCTGCTCCACCAGCCTGGCCAGTGCCTGCAGCTGTTCGTGGATGGGCGTCTGGCTACGCTCCTGCCGCGGGTCGTAGTACAGCGCCCCGAAGGCGGGCACATGGCGCTCGGGCCAGTGGATCTGGTAGAGGTCGATCACCTCGGTCTGCAGGCGCTTCAGGCTTCCCTCGCAGGAAGCGACGATGTCGGCCGCCGTCATGCCCTGCCCGGCGCGCACCCAGGGCATGCCGCGCGAAGGGCCGGCCACCTTGCTGGCCAGCGTCACTTTCTGGCGTGCGCCGGGGCGGCTGGCGAACCAGCGGCCGATGATGGTTTCCGTAGCGCCGCAGGTGGCTTCGCGCGCGGGCACCGAATACATCTCGGCCGTGTCGAAGAAGTCCACGCCGCGCTCGAGCGCGCGGTCCATGATGCGGAAGGCCTCGGCCTCGTCGACCTGCTCGCCGAAGGTCATGGTGCCCAGGCAGATGGGGCTCACGCGCAGGTCGCTGTGCCCCAGGGCAACGGGGGTCATGGGAATTGCGGAGGTATTGGCAGTCATGGGATGCGAGTTTATGCGCTGGCCGGCGTGCCAGGCAGCGGGGGCCGCCGCTGTCTCCGGCAGGACGGCCGCGCGGCAGGGCCCCGCAATAATCGGGGCCAGACGGAATTTCCTGCAGCCAGACCATGACCTCCGACACCCAGCCCTACCAGCCCCGCCGCGCCTGCCGCTCCGAGATGCTGCCCGTGCGCGGCATGCAATACCACCTGCGCCGCTGGCAGCCTGCGCAGCCCGACCCCGAGCTGCCCCTGCTGGTGCTGGCCCATGGCTGGATGGACGTGGCGGCCTCCTGGCAGTTCGTGGTGGACGCCTTCAGCCAGGCCTTTGCCCAGGGGCGCACCATCGTGGCCCACGACTGGCGGGGCTTTGGCCTCAGCCGCCCGGCCGCCCCCTGCGACAGCTATTACTTCACCGACTACCTGGCCGACCTGGACATGCTGCTGGAGCAGCTCTCGCCCGGGCGCGCCGTCGATCTGGTGGGCCACAGCATGGGCGGCAATGTCTCGAGCTGGTATGCAGGCGCCCGGCCCGGACGCATCCGCCGCTTCGTGAATCTCGAGGGCTTCGGCATGCCCGACGTGCCGGCCGAACGCACGCCCAGGCGGCTGGCGCAATGGATGGACGAGCTGCGCACCCAGCGCGAGGGCGGCATGGGCCTGGCGCCCTATGCCGGCGTGGAGGCCGTGGCCGACCGCCTGCAAAAGACCAACCGCCGCCTGCCGCGCGACAAGGCGCTGTGGCTGGCCCACCACTGGGCAGCACCAGACCGGGCCGACGGCCTCTGGCGCATCCTGGGCGACGCCTCGCACAAGATCGTCAACCCCTATATCTACCGCGCGGACGAGGCCACGGCCTGCCTGCGTGCCATCACCGCGCCCATGCTGGCCGTGGAGGCCAGCGACGACAGCCTGGGCCAGTGGTACAAGGGCCGCTATACGCTGGAGCAGTACCACGAGCGCATGCAGCTGGTACCGCAATGCCGCATCGCCGTGGTGCAGGATGCCGGCCACATGCTGCACCACGACCAGCCCCGGGCCGTGGCGCAGCTGATCGAGGAATTTCTCGGCGCGCCTTGAGGCACCCGCATGGCAGACTGCCTCACTGCGGCATCAGCTTCAGGCTGTGCACCCAGCGGCCGGGCTCCATACGCAGCGGGCGGTAGCGGCCTTCGGCCCATTCGTCGCGCATGTCGGCATAGCGCGGCGAAAAGGCCAGCCCGCTCTGCCCGGTCTGGTAGATGAAGCGCGAGGACTCCAGGTCCGCCAGATCGTAGATGGCGCGCAGCGAAGGCGCATGCCGGTTCACGAACGGGCCCTTGGCATCGCCAGGCAGGTACTGGCCCACGTTCACGGTGTAGCTGTCGCCGCTGGATGCCACGCGGACATCGAACACGGGCGCCAGCAGCGCCGCGCCGCCGAACGGCCGGTGGGCGCTGAGCGCCGGGTGCGCCCGCCCCCAGCGCCAGCGGCCCATGTCGGGGCCGTACAGGGCCTGCAACCGCTCCAGCGTGCGGGTGAGGGCGGCGGCCGCCTGCTGCGCGCAGCTCATGGGCGCGCACCACCAGGCATCGTTGCGCGCCAGAATGCCTTCGATGCCCGCGCGGTAGTCGCGCTTGCCGTAGGTCATGGCAAAGCGCTGTTCGCCGATGCGCGGAATGACGATGCCGCGCGTGAGCTCGTCGGCCCAGACCGCGAAGATCAGCGGCTCGGCGCGGTTCTTGTCCATGTGCCCGTCAAAGCCTTCCAGCAGGGCCAGCGCCTGCGGCGCCAGTGCATGGCGGCTCGGTACGTCGCGCACGGCAGACAGCAGCCCGGGCAGCAGAGCCCGCGTCGCCAGCGACTGCACATCGTTCTGTATGGCGGCCATGCTGTCCGCGTCATGCCGGTCGCCGGCCGACAGCAGCTGCTCTATGCGCTGGTGGCGGTACGGCAGGCTCCAGTCCTGGGTCAGGAAATGCGCATAGCCCGGCGCCGTCACGCGCTGGTTGGCCGTGGCCACGAAGCCCCGCGCCGAGCCGTCGTCCTGCGGCGTCTGCTCGTAGGCCAGCCAGCCCTGCCAGTCGTAGCGCGCATCCCAGCCCGGCGCGGGCGCCACGCCGCGCAGATCGTTGTCGGCGGCGCGCACCGGCACCTTGCCCGCGGCCTTGAAGCCGATATGGCCCTGCACGTCGGCCGCCACGATGCTCTGCATGGGCGAGTGGTAGATGGAGAAGGCCTCGAACAGCTCCTGCACCGTGCGTGCGCCGTTGGCCTTGAAGCCGGCCTCCACCGTGCGATTGTCGGTGTCCAGCGCCGCCCAGCGCAGGGCCAGCGCATACCTGCGCGTATCGATGACCTGGGCGTACTGGGCCTGCGCATCGCTGATCACCGGGCCGTGGCGCGTGCTGCGCAGCGTGAGCTTCACGTCCGGCTGGCCCTTGACCTTGAAGATCTCCTCGCGCTCCACGAATCTTTCCCAGCCGCCCGGCGTGCGGTAGCGGCCGGCGTCGCCGGGGTCGATCTGCTCCAGGTACAGGTCCTGCACATCGGGGTTGGTATTCGTAAAGCCCCAGGCCACTTCCCGGGTGCGGCCCAGCACCACGAACGGCATGCCGGGCAAGGTGGCGCCGGCCACGTCGAGCGCGGCCAGCTCCGTGCCGTCCGCGGCCTTGCCGCCGGGCGCCTGCAGGTGCGCGAAATACCAGATGGCCGGCGCGCTCAGGCCCAGGTGCGGGTCGTTGGCCAGCAAGGGCTTGCCGCTGCTGGTGCGGCTGCCGGCAACCACCCAGTTGTTGCTGCCCTTGCCGTCGTTCGTGCCCATGTCCTGCACTGCGGCGGCAGCCCATTGCGCCAGCGCCGTCCGGACGGCGGCGGCCGGCGGCGCCGGCCAGGCCTGCGCCGTTTTCCCAGGCACGGCCTCGCGGTAGACGCCCAGGCCCCGGTACAGCGCCGCCAGGTCGGTGGCGGTGGCCGGCGCCTCGCCCGGGTAGGCCGGCATCAGCTGCCACAGCTGCTCGGTGCTGAGCACCTGCAGCAGATTGAGGCGCGCGAACTCGTTGCCCCAGTTGCCACCCAGGTCCAGCGCCATCATCAGTGCCCAGCCCACGCAATCCTCGGGCTCCCAGGCCGAGCCGTGGCCGCCGCCCGGCCTGGTGCCCAGCAGCGCGAACTCCGGCGCCACGGCCTGGCTGCGCCCCGCGTAGAAAGCGGCGATGCCTTCGCTGTATGCGCCCAGCGCCTCCTGCACCGAAGCCGGCAGCGCATGGTATTGGCGCCGTGCCGCAGCGTGGATGTCGAGCGTGCGCATGAGCTTGTCCAGCTCCAGCGTGGCCGGCCCCAGGATCTCGGACAGGCGCCCCTGCATCAGCCGCCGGTTGAACTCCAGCTGCCAGCCGCGCTCCTGTGCATGGACAAAGCCCAGCGTGCGCCAGGCATCCTGCGGACTGGCCGCCCGGACATGCGTGACATCGGCCGCATCGCGCCGTACCCAGGCCTGATCGTGCAGTCCCATCAGGATCTGCTGCCCGTCGAGCTGGGGCTGCGCACTGATGCCATAGACCGCCGCCACACTGCCCGCCAGCAGGGCCAGGCCCACGGCCGCGGCCGATGCGTTGAGCCCCCGCCGCAGCCAGCGCCCCTGTTGTTTGCTCCTGCCGTCTCCCATGGCCCTGTCCTTTGCTTGTTGTCTGCCATCCCGCCTGCGGCGAATGCGCAGTTCTAGCACAGCGCCGCGGCCGCTGGCTCGCATGCCGTGGCCGGTGCGCGACAATGCCCACCCGGCGCGGCCATGCGGCTGCAACGATCAGGAACAGGGCTGGCGCCGGCAGTGCCGCGCCAGCCGCAAGGAATTGACGAGGTATTGATTCATGTGGCCGTTCAGTCTGCTCAAGAAACTCAGCCAGGATCCGCCTGTGGGCCGGACCCGCGGCGACTACATAGGCTGCTATCTGCTGGGCACGCGCACGCCGGGGCACAAGGGCGAGGACGATGCCGTCAGCTATATCTCGCTGGCCACCACGCGCGATGCCCTGGCGCATGACGCGCAGGAATACCTGCAGGATTTTCTGCACCGCCATCCGCAGCTGGATGCCGCCGAGCGCGAAGCCATCGAGTCGCTGCTGGCCGAATGGGACGAGCGCGTGGACGCCCATCTGGCCGCGGGCGCCCGGCAGCCGCTGGCCGTGCAGGGTGGTACCGAGCTGTTCCTGCGCACCGGCATGCGCGCGCGCAAGAAGGAAAAAGGCGTCTATCTGGAATAGCCGGCAATGGGCGCGGCAGCCGCGCTGCCTGGCGCTCCCTGGCCCCGCTATTGGGAGAAATCCATGTCGAAGCCTTCGTCCGTCAGCTGGATCTCGTCCAGAGGCCCTTTCTGCAGCCAGCCTTCGCGCAGCGCCAGATCCAGCGCCGCCTGCTGGTCCTGGCCCGAGATGCCGTGGCGGTCCAGGTCCATGGCCAGCAGTTTCGGCGACATGCCCTCGCCTGCGCGCAGGCCCTGTTCCACCACCATGATGTAGACGATCTTGCGGACCGCGGTCTGAATGGATGAATCCATCATGCTCCAACTCCCCGGATAAGCAGCACATTAGCCAGCACACAGCCGCAAGCCTACACGGTCGCCTTGGACCGTGAAAGCAGTGCGGCTAACGCCCATCCGCGCCCCGACCGGCATCGCAGCCCAGCGCATCTCCCAGGGCCTGCAGCTGCGCGCCCAGGGCCGCCTGCAGGTCGGCGCGCATGGCGTCGCGCGTCAGCCGTTCCTCGGCATAGAGCGCAGCCCAGTCCAGGCCCACGCCGATCAGGACACCGGCCACCGCGCCGGCCACGGCTCCGGCAGCCGTGCCCACGCCGGGCACCACCGAACCCAGCGCGGCACCGGCTGCGGCCGATCCGGCCTTGCCCAGGCCCTGCTTGGCGGCGGCCTTGGCCAGCACCTTGCTGGCAGCCTTCATCGACGCCTTGGCCATGGCCTTGCCGGCCACCACGGCGGCAAAGGCGCCGGCTCCCGTGCCCGCCACGGCGCTCGCGGCCAGGCGCTGCCGCGCATCGCCCAGCAGGCCGAGCGCGGGCAGCTGCGGCACATCGGCCCGCACAATGCACTGGCTTGCATCCAGCGCCAGGTGGTGGCGCGCCAGCGTCTCCTCGATGTGCTGGCGGCCCGCATCCAGGGCCTGGCCGCTGCGCGTAGCCTGCTGCTGCACGGCCTGCATCCAGGCGTCCAGCCCCGGCGTATCGCTCAATGTCCGGGCCAGCCTGTTCTGCAAGAAGGCATCGGTCCCGCCGGCCAGCAGGCTGAGGATGCGCCCCCATTCGGCGCCCAGGCTGAAATACCAGTCCAGGTAGCGCTCCACGGCGGCATCCAGCTGCCCGCGCATATCTTCCATGCCCGTGCACAGCGCCTGGCCGCCCTGCATGCGGCCCAGTGCCTGCAGGGCCTGGGCGCGCGTGGCCTCCAGCGTGCCCGGGCGATACAGCTGCAGGCCGATGCGCTCGCATTCGGGCAGGCGCTGCAGGGCCAGCGGGCTTTCATGCGCGCGCAGCAGCCCGTCCACGCTGGCAGTGAGCTGCATTGCAATGGCGATCGCCAGCACCGCAACCAGGCCCGCCAAGGCGGCCTTGCCACGCCTTTCATTCGCGCAGCGGGCTTGCTGCCACGCATGGCGACGGACGGCCCGAGAGCCTGCCGCGCCTTGCAGCACGCAGCCCAGGCACAGCAGCATGCCCACGGGCCCGAACAGCGCGAGCAGCAGCAGGCGCAGCGCCGGGGCCCGGGGCAGGTCGGCCAGGGCTCCGCCCGCCACCTGCAGGGTCAGCAGCGCATCCAGCCCCCAGCGCACCAGACCCGAGGGCGACTGGCGTATGGACACGATCGCCGCATCGAGCGCCGCCGGCTCCATGCCCGGCGCCAGGGCCCTGCCCCAGTCCGCATCGCCGGCCATGCACAGCAGCCACAGGGCGCCCGGCACGGCCACCAGCAGCACCCGGGCCGCGCGCTGGCTCCAGGCCCAGGCATAGGCGGGCTGTGAAAATTCGGGCGCCAGCCGCTGCTGCAGCCAGGTACCCAGCAGGGCATGGAGCCCAGGCGCGGCCGCCAGCAGCGCCCATTCCCAGGGCGCCAGAAACCATGACTGCCACAGCGCCGCACCGACCAGCAGCAGGGCCAGCACCGATGCCTTGCAGGCTGGCCACCAGCCGCCGGACAGCCACCGCCCCAGCCGGCCCTGCGGCGCGAACTGCATGTAAAGCAACTGCTTGCGCAGCATGAAGGCCAGCCACAGCCCCCAGGCCGGCAACAGGGCCAGCGCCACGACGGCCAGCAGCCAGGCCCAGGGCGGCAAACGGGTCAACCAGTGGCTGGCGCCCCACAGCGCCAGCAGCCACAGCCAGCCAGGCAGCACGGTGCGTACCCATGCGGCCCGCTCGGCATTCATGGCGTGTCGGCGCGGGAGCTGGAGACCTTGCCGGCCCCGCGCGATGCGGCCGCAATGCCGCGGGCCATGCGCGCGTTGTAGACCGTCAGTCGGCTCAGGCCCAGCTGTTCGGCCACCTTCGCATCCGATGCCGTGCCCAGCAAGGCCACGGCCTCGGCCGTCCAGGCGAATCCGGCACCGCGGCCCGAAGCCGGGGCAATGCCCAGCTCGCGGCGCTTGGCCACCACGCTGGCCTTGCTCAGGCCCAGCTGCGCGGCCACTTCGGCATCGGACGCCTGGCCCAGCAGGGCCAGCGCCTCAGCGGACCAACGGAAATGCCCGAAGGCGGGAATGCCCAGCGCATTGCGCTTGAGATTGACGGTCTTGGCCGTCGTGCCCCAGCGCTGGGCCAGCACGGCATCCTTTTCGCGGCCCAGCAGGGCCAGCATGTCCTCGGTCCATTGCAATGCGGCCTTACCCATGCTTGCGAATCCTTGTCTCGGTCATCGATGGCACAAAAAGCTGTAAATGGCGCCCCGCCTCCCGCACCTCGAGCGAAGGCCGCCTCGTCGCAACGATGTCGCCCTCTCCAGGGATAGCCGCCCCCAGGGGGCTCAATGCCCATGCCCCCAGTAGATCAAGGCGTCGCGCCCCTCCACCGACAGCGATACCTGCGCACCCACGGGCAGCAGCACCTTGGTCGGCACATGGCCGAAGGGCAGGCCCTGCAGCACGGGGCACCTGACCTGCATGCGCAGCCAGTCGATCACGGTCTGCAGCTTGAAGCCCTTGTCGTGGCTGCCGAGCTTGAACTCGGTGAACTGGCCGAAGACGATGGCTTTCTGCCTGGCCAGCACGCCCGAAAGCAGCAGCTGGGTGAGCATGCGCTCGATGCGGTAGGGATGCTCGCCCACGTCCTCCAGGAACAGGATGCCGCCCTCGATCTGCGGAAAGTACGGCGTGCCCAGCAGCGAGACCAGCACGGCCAGGTTGCCCCCCCACAGCGTGGCGCCGCCGGGCACGTAGAAGTCCTTGAGCTGCGGCTTGCCGTTGGGCAGCTCGCCGATCCTGGGCATCTGCCAGCCCGCGCCTTCGCCCTGGCCGCTGAGCAGGTCCTCGAAGCAGTCGAGCATGATGTCGTCCACTTCGCCGCCATCCTTCGCATCCACGCCGAAATCGGCATTCAGCGCCGGGCCGGCCCAGGTGGTGGCGCCTGTCTGGGCCAGCATGGCCAGCTGGAAGGCCGTGAAATCGCTCAGGCCCACGAACTGCGTGCCCTTGGCAATGGCCTTGGCCACGGCCTTGTACTTGATGCCGGGCAGGATGCGCGTGAGGCCGTAGCCGCCGCGGCTGATCAGCGCCACGTCGGCGCCGCTGGCGGCCGCGCGGTGGATGGCAGCCAGGCGCGTGGCATCGTCGCCCGCAAAGCGCTGCTGGCTGCTCAGTGCATCGGGGTCCACCTCCACGTCATGGCCCAGGGCCTGCAGGCGCTGCACGCCGCGCCGGAAGGCGGCCTTGTCGCGCACGGCCCCCGAAGGCGAATAGATGTAGATGTGCTTGGGGCCGTGGCTGTGGTCATGGCCGCAGCAGCTGCCGTCGGCCGCATGCACATGGCCGCGGGCTTCGGCATGGCCGTCGTCATGCGTGCAGCCTTGCGTGGCGCAGCCGTGTGCTGCAAAGTGCTGGTGATCGTGCTGGGCTGCGGCCGGCGCCTGTTTCTTGCCGGCGGATTTGCGCGTAGTTGCCAAAACCTGTCCATGCGGGCGGATGGCCCGCATGCTCCGTGGTGGGTTGGGAATCCGTGGACTCCGAAGAAGATGAAGGCCCTGCACCCGCTCCATGCATTCATGAACACGGCGCGGGGCCAGGGCTATGCCGCAAAGTATTCCACAGCGCGACGCGCCATGTCTTGCGCAGCCGCAGGAACCGCCGCCACGCTGCGGTTTAGCAGCCATACCCCCGCATGGCGGGCAAGCTCGGGTACGGCCTGCAGCCATGCGTCCTGCCACTGCGATTGCGCCACCAGCCTGCCGGCACCGGACTGCAGCCACAGCCGCTGCCGTCCGGCCCATTGGGCCAGCAGCGGCGCGGGCACGGCCGGCAATTCGGCCTGCACGCGTGGCCAGGCCCTGAGCGCGGCGCGATGGCCGGGTTCGGCGAACGGGGCATCCCAGGCCTGCCGCTCCGCGGCATTGCCGGCCCGCCCCTCCCAGGCCAGCAGCGCCTCGCCCACGCTCCAGCCAGGCTTGCGCGCGGCCTGCTCGTACCACTGGCGGCGCTTCTCCGGCTGGCCGGCCAGGGGCCATGCGTCCACCAGCCAGGCGCCGCGAAAGCGCTGCGGCATGCGTGCGGCCACGGCCAGGCCCAGGCGTGCGCCATCGCCGTGTCCGACCAGCACCAGCCCGTGCAAATCCAGGGCCTGCACCAGCTCGGCCAGCACCTCGACATGCCAGGCCGCACTGTGGGCCTTGTCCTTCTTGGGCCTGTCGCTGCGGCCGAAGCCCGGCAGGTCGGGCACCACCACGCGGTGGCCTGCGGCCGTCCAGGCGGCGATCTCGTGGCGGAACGCATATCCCCAGGCCGGGCTGCCATGCAGGCACAGCCAGGTCATCGCGGCATCCTGCGGGCCCTGGTCCACCACGGCCATGCGCAGGCCGGCCAATGCAGGCAGGTCGCTGCGCCATTGGGGCTGCCAGGGCCAGCCGGGCAGTTCCGCGAATGCCTGGGCACTGCTGCGCAAGGCCGTGTCCTTGAGCGGATGGGGCTCCAGCAGCCGCTCGCGCGCCTTGTTCTCCAGGCGCCGCCGGCGAAAGAAGTCCGCCATCAGCGCCGCGCATTCGGCTTCCAGCACGCCACGCACCACCTCGGTCTGGTGGTTGATCTGCGGGTAGCCGAACAGGTCGAGCACCGACCCGGCCGCGCCGGTCCTGGGCTCGGCCGCGCCGTAGACCACGCGCCTGACGCGCGCATGCAGCACGGCGCCGCTGCACATGGCGCAAGGCTCCAGCGTGACGTAGAGCGTGCAGTCCTCCAGCCGGTAATTGCCCAGATGCTGCGCGGCCTCGCGCAGCGCCAGCACCTCGGCATGGGCCGTGGGGTCGTGGCGGGCCACCGGACCGTTGCGCCCGCGCCCGATCACCGCGCCGTCCAGCACCACGACGGCGCCGACCGGCACCTCGCCCTGCTGCGCAGCGGCGCGCGCCTCCTGCAGGGCCTGCTGCATGAAATGTGCATGCCTTGCCCCGTCCGGTGTGGCATCCATCGCCGCCGATTCTTTCAAAACCATAGCTGCCTGCGCTTGCTGATCCTGCGTTAGCAGGATTTTTCGTTCATTTTTTCCAGCACCGTCCCCATGTCAGCGGCCGGACAGGTGCACCTGCTTGCGCTCGCCCGTTGCATAGCCATACACCGTGACTGCGGGCGTTTCCAGCTCGCCCTGGGAGTCGAAGGAGATGGTGGCCGTCACGCCTTCGTAATGGATGCCGCGCAGCCGGGGCAGATAAGCTTCGGGCTGAATGGAGTCGGCCTGCAGCATGGCCTGGGCCAGCACCATGGTGGCGTCGTACGCATAGGGGCTGAAGACCTGGTACTGGCCGGGAAAGCGCTTGTCGTAGCGCTGCTTCCAGGCCGGGCCGCCGGGCATGTTCTGCACCGAGCTGCCGCCGACCACGCAGGTGACGTTCCTGAGCGTGGGCGCCTTGTCTGCCAGCGAGGGCAGGCGCTCGGTGCACTGCGCATCGCCGCCGAGAAAACGGATGTTGTTCATGGACAGCTGCGCCATCTGGCGCAGTATCGGGCCGGCCTGGGCATCCAGCCCGCCGAAGAAGATCGCATCGGGGTTGTGGCTCTTGATGGCGGTGAGAAGCGAGGAGAACTGCGTGGCCTTATCGCTGGTGTACTGCTTGTCCACGATCTGCACGTCGCGCTCGCGCGCCGCATCCTCGAACAGCTTGACGATGCCCTGGCCGTAGGCAGTGCGGTCGTCGATGATGGCCACGCGCCGCACGCCCAGCGTCTTGACCGCATGGTCGAGCAGCGCATCGACCATGGCCCCGTCGCTGGCGACGAGACGGAAGGTGTCGTCATAGCCGGCCTGCGTGATGGCCGGATTGCTGGCCGCCGGCGTGATGTTGGGAATGCCGCACTCGTTGTAGATCCTGGCCGCAGGCAGCGTGGTGCCCGACTGCAGATGGCCGACCACGCCGGCCACCTTCTTGTCGCAGAACATGCGCGCCAGCGAGGCCGCACGGCCCGGATCGCCGGCGTCGTCCCCGGCCTCCAGCCGCCATTGCACGGGATAGCCGCCGATCTTCAGGTTGCGGGCATTGAGTTCCTCGATGGCCATGCGCACGCCGTTTTCCTCGTCCTTGCCCAGATGCGCGATCGGCCCCGACAGCGGCCCGCCATGGGCAATGCGCACCACCAGCGGAGCGTCCGGGCCGCTCCTGCCGCCCGGGCCTTCCTCTGGTGCGGCGGCCTGCGCCCCTGCCCCGGCTGCCAGCGCAAGCGCCAGGCAGGCGCCCGGCAGTGCAAGACGACGCAGGAAATGGGGGGAAAGCGCAAATGACATGCCTACTCCTTAGCAGTGGTTTCAATGGATGCAAGCCGCGCCCTCCTGCCCATGCGGGCTGGACCGCAACAACGGCGGCCGCGCGGCAAACGGCTCGCATGCGGGTGCAGGCGCGACGCCTAGCGGCGCCGGCACGATGGCGCCGCAGCGCAGGGGCAAAGGCCGGGCGCTACCCGCACCTGGGACGGCGCGGCCGGCCCTGCGCATTGTGACGGCAGTTGAAAGGCTGCGCCGTCAGCCATGGCGATGCGCCAGGTAGGCATTTTGCGACCCTTTGCATCCACTCCCCTGCGGCAGCCCTGCCGCCGCGCGATACACCATGCCATATCCCGGCGCAGGCAGCCAATTCACGGCCCGGCGATAATTGCACCCCTATGTCCCTCCTGCCCCACCAGCTCGAACTGCTCTCTCCGGCCCGCGACGCCGATATCGGCATTGAAGCCGTCAACCATGGCGCCGACGCCGTCTATATCGGCGGCCCGGCCTTTGGTGCGCGCGCCACGGCGGGCAACGACATCCGCGAGCTGGAGCGCCTGATCCAGCATGCCCACCGCTTCGGCAGCCGCATCTTCATCACGCTCAACACCATCCTGCGCGACGACGAGCTGGAGGATGCCCGCAAGATGGCCTGGCAGGTCTACGAGGCCGGGGCCGATGCGCTCATCATCCAGGACATGGGCCTGCTGGAGCTGGACCTTCCGCCGATCCAGCTGCATGCCAGCACGCAGACCGACATCCGCACGCCCGAGAAGGCGCGCTTCCTGCAGGACGCGGGCCTGTCGCAGATCGTGATCGCACGCGAGCTGGACCTGCGCCAGATCGCCGCCATCCGCGCAGCCACCGACCCGGCGCGCACCACCATCGAGTTCTTCGTGCATGGCGCGCTGTGCGTGGCCTATTCGGGCCAGTGCTTCATCAGCCACGCCCACACCGGCCGCAGCGCCAACCGCGGCGACTGCAACCAGGCCTGCCGCCTGCCCTACGAGGTGACGGACGCCAGCGGCCGCATCATCGCGCACGAAAAGCACGTGCTGTCGATGAAGGACAACAACCAGAGCGACAACCTGCGCGCGCTGATCGATGCCGGCGTGCGCAGCTTCAAGATCGAGGGCCGCTACAAGGACATGGGCTATGTGAAGAACATCACGGCCCACTACCGCAAGCTGCTGGACGAGATCATCGAGGAGCGCGAGTTCTCGGACGCGCCGCTGGCGCGCTCGTCGTCGGGCCGTACCAGCTTCACCTTCGAGCCCGATCCGGACCAGAACTTCAACCGCGAGTTCACCGACTACTTCGTCAACGGCCGCAAGGACGACATCGGCGCCTTCGACACGCCCAAGACACCGGGCCGCGCCATCGGCTGGGTGACGCAGGTCGGCGACAAGTGGTTCGAGCTCGAAGTGGGCGACAAGGCCGCCGTGCTGCACAACGGCGACGGCCTGTGCTACTACGATCTGCAAAAGGAACTGGTAGGCGTGCACATCAACCGCGCCGAAAGCGTGAATGCCAGAAAGGGTATCTGGCGCGTCTTCCCCAAGAACGAGGTCGCCGAGTTCAAGGACCTGCGCAAGGGCCTGGAGATCAACCGCAACCGCGACATGGACTGGGTGCGCACGCTGGAGAAGAAATCCAGCGACCGCCGCATCGGCCTGTGGGCCGAACTGAAGGAAACGGCAGACGGCTTTGCGCTGACGCTGACCGACGAGGACGGCTTCACCGGCAGCGCCGCTATCGCCCTGCCGCACCAAGCGGCCACCGACGCCACCAAGGCCGAGGCCTCGCTGCGCGAGCAGCTGGGCCGTTTCGGTGCCACGGTGTTTGCCGTCAACGACATCAGCCTGCAACTGTCGCAGCCCTGGTTCGTGCCCGCCTCGGCGCTGAACCAGCTGCGCCGCGATGCCGTGGCCGCGCTCGAAGAGGCGCGCGCCAAGGGGTTCGTGCGCCTGCCGCGCGCCCAACCCGTGGAGCCGCCGGTCCCCTTCCCGGAGGACACGCTGACCTACCTGGCCAATGTGTTCAACCACAAGGCGCACGACTTCTACGTGAAGCACGGCGTGAAGGTGATCGACGCCGCCTACGAGAGCAAGGAAGAGGAAGGCGAAGTCTCGCTGATGATCACCAAGCACTGCGTGCGCTTCTCGATGAGCCTGTGCCCCAAGCAGGCCAAGGGCGTGATCGGCGTCAAGGGCACGATCAAGGCCGAGCCGCTGCAGCTGATCAACGGCAAGGAAAAGCTCACGCTGCGCTTCGACTGCAAGCCCTGCGAGATGCACGTGGTGGGCAAGATGAAGAAGTCGGTGATGAACCAGCACCTCAAGGAGATGCAGGAATTCCCGATGCAGTTCTACCGCACGCGGCCCGTGCCGGGCGTCAAGGCCTGACCACGGCCGGCCCATGAGAAAAGCGCTGCAAGGCAGCGCTTTTTTATTAGCCCTACGTGGCCTGCGTTGGAAACCGTTCAGAAAGTCTCCCAGTCGTCTTCCTGAGCACGTGTGCTGCCGCCGGCCGCCTTGGTCGGGGCATTGCCCAGCGCAGGCGCCTTGGCCGGCGCCGCAGGCTTGTCCGCCTTGCGCGGTGCAGGCACCGCAGAGCCGCCGCCCATGGAGGCAGGCTTGGGCGTGCGCCCTCCCGCAGGCACTGGTGCCGGCATGGACCTGCGCACCGCAGCTGAGGGCCCCGTCTCCTGCACCGCACCGGCGGGCAGCTTGAAGACCACCACCGCACTGACCAGATCCTGAGCCTGCTTGCGCAGCGCGCCGGCCGCCGCGGCGCTTTCCTCCACCAGGGCCGCATTCTGCTGGGTGGTCTGGTCCATCTGGGTCACGGCTTCGCCCACCTGGGCCACGCCCTGGCTCTGCTCGCTGCTGGCGGCGCTGATCTCGCCCATGATGTCCGTCACCCGGCGGATGGCCGAAACAATCTCGCCCATGGTGGCGCCGGCCTTGTCCACCAGCTGCGTGCCCTGCTCCACGCGTTCCACGCTGGTGGTGATCAGCCGCTTGATCTCCTTGGCCGCCTCGGCGCTGCGCTGGGCCAGGGTGCGCACCTCGCCGGCCACCACGGCAAAGCCGCGCCCCTGCTCGCCGGCGCGGGCCGCTTCGACGGCGGCATTCAGGGCCAGGATGTTGGTCTGGAAGGCGATGGAGTCAATGACGTTGATGATGTCGGCAATCTGATGGCTGCTGTGGTTGATGCCCTTCATGGTGTCCACCACCTGGGCCACGACGGCACCACCCTGCTCGGCCACCTGGGAGGCATTCACCGCAAGCTGGTTGGCCGCGCGCGCGTTGTCGGCGTTCTGGCGCACGGTGGAGCCGAGTTCCTCCATGGAGGCCGCGGTCTCCTCCAAGGCGCTGGCCTGCTCTTCCGTGCGGCTGGACAGATCGGCATTGCCCGAGGCGATCTGGGCGCTGGCCGAAGCCACGCCTTCCGCATTCTGGCGCACGGTGCGTACCGTCTGCACCAGGCTGGAGCGCATGCGCTCCAGCGCCAGCAGCAGCTGGCCGGTCTCGTCACGGCGCTGCACATGGATCTCGCTGCTCAGATCGCCATCGGCCACATGGTCGGCTGCCCGAACCGCCTGGGCCAGGGGCCCGCGGATGCCGCGAACCAGCCAGACAGCGGCAATGACGGCCAGGGCAACCGCCAGCGCGGCGGCAACCGACTCGACCCACAGCGCACGGACATAGACCTGCTCGGAGCTGCGGGTTTCCTCCTTGGCCACATCGCTGTTGAGCTTGATGAGCTTGACCAGCGTGCTGGACGAGTCATTGAACAACTTGAGCGATTCCCCGTTGAGCAGGGCGAGCGCCTTTTCCTTTTCCCCGGCACGCGAAAGCTCGAACAGCTTCTTGTTGATTGCCACATAGTTTTCGCGCTCTTGCAGAAACTGGTTGTAGAGCTGGCGTTCGGCTTCCGAGGAGATCAATGGCTCATAGACGCGCTTTTCTTCAGCCAGACGCACCTGCAACTGGTCGTACTGCTTCTCCATATCCGCCAGATAGGCGGCATCGGTGTTGTACACATGCCGCAATTCCGCCAGGCGGACACGCAGCAGCTCCGCATTGATGATGTTGATGATTTCCACGCTGGGCAATGCGTTGTCCGTAATGGTTTCGGAACTTTCCCGCATGGTTTTGAGCTGGAACACGGCAAGCGCCACCACGGAAAGCAGCAGCAAGACCAGTACCCCGAACGTGCCCGCGATGCGGGTCGATATCTTCATGTCTTTCATTGAGTCACTCCCAAGTTTTATCCGGTGCTGGTTTGCTTGACAGGGTGCCGGCAATGGATGGCTTCAGTTCCGGCGCCGGCCCCGTCTTGCCAGGGATTTCGGCTGCGCCGCGTATTCCTGTAGAGAAATTGGAAGCGAACAAAAGACCATGTTAACCAGGCATTTCGAAGGAAAAGCCGTCTGGCAGCAGAGCCTCTGGAAAGCCCTGATACGCCCGGGACAAGCGGAAAAAAGAAAAGCAAGCCGCGAGGGCTTGCTTCGGAAGGGTCGCCTGTGCGTGCCAGGCTGGAGGCGGTTTGCCGTTTGCGGCTCAGAACTGCTCCCAGTCGCTGCTTTCCTGCGCGGCCACCTTCACCGGCTCGGGCGCCGAGCGGCTCTTGCCGCCGGCCAGGGCGGGCGGGGATACGGGCTTTGAAGCAGCCACATGGCCGGCCTTTGCGGGCACGGCCGCGGCCCGGGAGGTCTGCTCCAGCGGTGGCTGACGCGAGAAGGCCTGCGCCGGCGTGGACCCCTCCACCACGAAGACAGCCACCGAAGCCACCATGGCCTGTGCCTGGCGCTGCAGCGCATCGGCCGCTGCGGCGCTTTCCTCCACCAGGGCCGCATTCTGCTGGGTGGCCTGGTCCATCTGGGCCACGGCTTCGCCCACCTGGGCCACGCCCTGGCTCTGCTCGCTGCTGGCGGCGCTGATCTCGCCCATGATGTCCGTCACCCGGCCGATGGCGCTGACGATCTCGGCCATGGTCTCGCCCGCCTTGTCCACCAGCCCGGTGCCCTGGTCCACGCGTTCCACGCTGGTGGTGATCAGGCCCTTGATCTCCTTGGCCGCCTCGGCGCTGCGCTGGGCCAGGGTACGCACCTCGGCAGCCACCACGGCAAAGCCGCGCCCCTGCTCGCCGGCGCGGGCCGCTTCGACGGCCGCATTCAGCGCCAGGATGTTGGTCTGGAAGGCGATCGAGTCGATCACGCCGATGATGTCGGCAATCTGGCGGCTGCTGTGGTTGATGCCCTTCATGGTGTCCACGACCTGCGCCACCACATCGCCGCCGCGTGCGGCCACCTCGGAAGCGTTGCGGGCCATCTGGTTGGCCGTCTGGGCGTTGTCGGCGTTCAGGCGCACGGTGGAGCCCAGCTGCTCCATGGAGGCTGCCGTCTGCTCCAGCGCGCTGGCCTGGCTTTCGGTACGTGCCGAAAGGTCGGCATTGCCCTGGGCGATTTCCCGCGAAGCCAGGGCCACGCCCTGCGCATTGGTCCGCACTTCCTGCACCACGGACGAGAGCTGGCGCCGCATGTCCTCGAGCGCATTGAGCAGCAGGCCGGTCTCGTCCCGCCGCTGGTTGCGGATGGGCTTTTGCAGCTGGCCTGCCGCCACGTCCTGCGCGACCTGCACCGCCTGTGCAATGGGCACCGTGACGGCCCGGGTCATGGCGATTCCGACCACGGCGGCCATTGCAATCACCAGGATCAGCGTGCCGCCGATCCAGTAATGCGCTCCGGCATAGGCCGACTTGCCGTCCTGCTCCACGCGGTCCGCGGCCGCCAGCTGCGCGTTCACCAGCTTGCCCGTGCTTTCGGCCAGGCGGCTGAAGGCGCTTTCGGATTCGCCCGCAAAGAACAGGCCCAGCTCGTCGGCCATGGCCGCCTGGTCCTCCACGGTGTTGTAGTTGCCGTCGCGCGCACGCGCCAGCAGCTGGCTGTGCAGCTTGAAGAACTCGGCCTTGTAGCGCTGGTAGTCCGCATAGGCGGCCTGCAGGGCCTCGCCGGCAATCAGCCGCTCCACGGTCTTTTCCTGCTCGGCAATGGTCTTCAGGCGCTCCTGGATCTGCTTTTCGTAGCCTTCGATCTCCACCAGCGCCCGGGCCGAGGCAATGCCGGCCTCGTGCCGGCGCAGGCGGTTGTATTCCGAACGCATGGACGCGGTGTTGTAGATGCTGGGCAGCGTCACCTCCGCCAGCGTCTCAGCCGTGTGCTGGATGCGCGTCAGCTGCATCCAGGCCACAAAACCCAGCAGGGCCGAGAGCAGCACGATGACCAGAAAGCTGATGCCCAGCCTGCTGCCTATGCGCCAGTTCGAAATCTTCCATTCCATGCTGTCTCCTCCTCGCTTGCCGCGTTTAACGCATATGCCGCACTGTGGCTGTCAGCTCCATCATCGGCATGGACATGCCGGTCATTGAGGCTTTTTTCGAGCACAAAAAAACGCACCCTGCCGCGGCAAAGTGCGTTTCAAATTGTATCGCCTGCCTGTCGCATGCGTAGCCACGCGACAGCGGTGAAAGAGTTGTGACTGACGCCGATCAGCCTTTGTAGTTGGCGATGCCGTCGACCACTTCCTTCTTGGCCTCTTCCACGCCCTTCCAGCCCAGCACCGTGACCCACTTGCCCTTTTCCAGATCCTTGTAGTGCTCGAAGAAGTGGGCGATCTGCTTGAGCGTCAGCTCATGGATGTCGTCCAGCGTGTTGATCTTGTCGTAGGCCGGCAGCAGCTTCTGGGTGGGCACGGCCAGCACCTTGCCGTCCACGCCGGATTCGTCTTCCATCTCCAGGATGCCGATGGCACGGCAAGGCACGACCACGCCGCTGGGCAGGGGGAAGGGCGTCATGACCAGCACATCCACCGGGTCGCCGTCGCCCGACAGCGTCTGGGGCACATAGCCGTAGTTCACCGGGTAATGCATGGCTGTGCCCAGGAAACGGTCCACGAACACGCAGCCGGACTCCTTGTCCACTTCGTACTTCACGGGAGCTGCATTGGCCGAGATCTCGATCACGACGTTGAAGGTTTCGGGAGCGTTCTTGCCAGGGGTAACTTTGTCGAGAGCCATGATGGTAGGAATGAGATAAATGGAAAAACCAGTCCGCGATTTTAGGCGCAGGACCCTAACGCCGGCATTACAGCCGCCAAGAGGCGTCCGGTGGCGCCGGCTCTTTCATTCCCTCGCCTTCAGAAAAACCGCAGCAAAAACGCTTAAAACGCTTTCTGATCCTGCGTTCTCAGCTATCAAACCGATATCTCAGGCAAGCTGCCGGCGCCGCACGGGGCCGCTGCGCTGCTCGATCTGCTCCTGCACCGGCTTGCGCAGGCCCAGCGCAAAGCCCAGCTCGGCCAGCACGAAGAGCGGGCCTATCACCAGACCCAGCACATCGTCGAAGAAGGCCGGCTTGCGCCCTTCGTAGTAGTGGCCTATGAACTGGATCACCCAGCCCACGGCAAACAGGCCCAGCCCCCAACCCAGCCAGGCCGGGGCAGCCTGTGCCGCAATCGGAGCCGCCAATGCCAGCATGGCCAGCTGCACCAGCGCCATGGCCAGTCCATAGCGCCAGTCCAGCAGGCAGTAATAGGCCGTGGCGGCCAGCGCCGCGAGCAGGGCCAAAGAGCAGGGAATGCCGGCCACGGCCCGATCCGCCAGCTGCACGCGCGACAGCAGGATGACCACGGCCAGCATGATCATGGGCACGCCCACGTAATGCGTGAGGATGTTGCGCGGATCGCGGTGGTAGCTGGCGTACTGCGCCAATTGGTCGACTAGGGTTTTCATGCTTTTGTCTCCAGGAAGGCTTGTCTGACCATGGTGGTGCAGCCTGCAATGCTGCGTCTGTCATGCAACCGACACAACAGCTTCACAACATGCAGTCAACGGCCCTGGCCGGCGGCGCGGGATTGCCCTCGGCGCCGCGCCAGAGCCGTGCTTCCGTGAAAACCGACCCCTGGGCCATTGTGCAGACCGGTCGATGGTTCCAGGGCTTGCCGCCGGAGCTGGCCGGGCAGTTGCGCGCGCTGGCCCGCCCGCTCCATCTGGCGGCCGGCCAGTGGCTGTTTCGCCGCGGTGACCCGCCCTGCGGGCTCTATGCCGTGGCGCGCGGAGCGCTGACGATTTCCGGCACCGCAGCATTGGGCGAGCAGACCCGCACCGCCCTGCTGGCCCTGGTGGAAGCGCCCATGTGGCTGGGCGAGATCGCACTGTTCGACGAGGCGGCCCGCACCCATGACGCCTATGCCAGCACCGCCTGCCTGCTGCTGCATGTTCCCCACCAGCCGCTGCGCGATTGGCTGGCCGAGCACCCGCAGTACTGGCAGCATCTGGCCCTGCTGCTGACCGACAAGCTGCGCGCCAGCCTGATCGCACTGGAAGAGCAGACCGTGTTGCCCGCCCCCCAGCGCCTGGCCCACCGGCTCGTGCAGATGGCGCAAAGCTACGACCAGTGGACCGAAGGCCAGTGCTCGCGCCGGGAACTCGCGGTCTCGCAGGAGCAACTGGCCCGCATGCTGGGCCTGTCGCGCCAGACCACCAACCAGATCCTGCAGGAGCTGCAGCAGGCCGGCTGGCTTCAGCTGCGGCGCAGCAAGCTGGAAGTGCTGGACCTGGCCGGCCTGCGCACCGCCGCGCACCAGGGCCTGCCTGGCATTGCCACGCCGCGCAAGTCGTCTTGACGGCTGCGGCCTGCCCGGCTGCAAGCCTGCGCTGGCCCAAAGCCCAGGATCAAAAGCCCGGGATAATTGGCGGCTCCGACAGCAGGCCGCACCACCGCGCGCCATGGCTTCACCTGTCAAAAAAGTGCTGGACAGGCCGCTGCGGGCTTTGACAATTCCAATCTGCAGTGTTTCCTGGCGCGCGCCCGTACATGCTTTCGCCGCCCAGCGCCTTTGTACGCCCTGCGCTTTTCCGGGGCGCGCTGCAAGACATCAAACGACAACGGATACCCCATGCCCCTGACCCCCATCCCCAACCGCACGCCCCAGCACATGCGCGATGTGCGCTACCGCAGCTATGCACGAGAAGACGGGCTGTGGGACATAGAAGGCGAGCTCGTCGACCAGAAGACCCACGACATCGAGCTGCATGGCGGGCGCAAGGTGCCCGCGCACACGCCTATCCACCACATGTGGATACGCGCCACCGTGGATGCCAAGCTGGTGGTCCATGCCATCGAGGCGGTAATGGACAGCCATCCCCTGGAGCACTGCCCGCAGGCCACGCTGTCCATGCAGAAGATGGTGGGCTGCTGCATGGCGCGCGGCTGGCGCAAGGCCATCAACGAAAACCTCGGCAGCGTGGCCGGCTGCACGCACATGCGCGAGCTGCTGTTCAACATGGCCACGGCCGCCTTCCAGTCCGTGCATGGCGCCTTTCAGCCCTCCGACCGCAGCGAGCCGCCCCGCCACCTGGGCCAATGCCTGGGCTGGGACTTCAACGGCCCGGGCGTGGCACGCTACTACCCGCAGTTCGCCGGCTGGCAGCCGCTGCAGCGCCAGCCCCGTCCCGCCGAAGCCCGCTCCGCGCAGCCGGCCGGCACGGAATGAGGGCTTAGAGCGCCAGGATCCGGTGCCTCGGCTCCAACCTGCCGCCTGCCCGGACAAAGGCATTGGGGCACAATCGGAAACATGGCAGAACGTGTGATTCCTCTGGTCGACGAGCGCGCCGCCTCGCGTGCGGCGGTCGTCCCTTCCCTCCTGCAGGCACCCACGGGCCTGCTGCAGGACCGGTGGGGGCGTCCCTTGCACGACTTGCGCATCAGCGTCACCGACCGCTGCAACTTCCGCTGCAACTACTGCATGCCCAAGGAAGTCTTCGACAAGAACTACCAGTACCTGCCGCACAGCTCGCTGCTGAGCTTCGAAGAGATCACGCGCCTGGCGCGCCTGTTCGTCGCGCACGGCGTGCGCAAGATCCGCCTGACCGGCGGCGAGCCGCTGCTGCGCAAGCATGTGGAGCGCCTGGTGGAGCAGCTGGCCCAGCTGCGCACGCCCGACGGCCAGCCGCTGGACCTGACGCTGACCACCAATGCCTCGCTGCTGGCCCGCAAGGCACGCGCGCTCAAGGACGCGGGCCTGAACCGCGTGACGGTCAGCCTCGACGGCCTGGACGATGCGGTGTTCCGCCGCATGAACGACGTGGACTTTCCCGTCTCCCAGGTTCTGGCCGGCATCGAGGCGGCCCAGGCCGCAGGGCTGGACAACCTCAAGGTCAACATGGTGGTCAAGCGCGGCACCAACGACGACCAGATCCTGCCCATGGCCCGCTATTTCCAGGGCACGGGCATTGCGCTGCGCTTCATCGAATACATGGACGTGGGAGCGACCAACGGCTGGCGCATGGACGAGGTGCTGCCGTCCGACGAACTCATCGCACGCCTGCGCACGCAGCTGCCGCTGGTGCCGCTGGAGGCCACGGCGCGCGGCGAGACCGCGGTGCGCTGGGGCTATGCCGATGCGCTGGGCCGGCACGACCCTTCGCTGGGCGAGATCGGCGTCATCAGCAGCGTGACCCACGCATTCTGCGGCGACTGCAACCGTGCGCGCCTGTCCACGGAAGGCCAGCTCTATCTGTGCCTGTTCGCCACCCAGGGCTGGGACCTGCGCAGCCTACTGCGCAACGGCGCCAGCGACGAGGAGATTGCCGCAGCCATCGCCCCCATCTGGCAGCAGCGCGACGACCGCTATTCCCAGCTGCGCAGCGAGCTGCCGCCCAGCCATGCGCCTTCGGCGCGGCGCATCGAGATGAGCTATATCGGCGGCTGAGCCTCGCCTGGCGCCCTCTTTTTCTCCATGCCCGCCCTGCCATCGCCCCAGGACATCACCGGCTGCGTGCTGGCCGGCGGCCGCGGCGCGCGCATGGGCGGAGTGGACAAGGGCCTGCAGCTTTTCCAGGGCCGGCCGCTGGTGGTCCATGCACTGGAGCGCCTCGCACCCCAGGTGGGCGGCCTACTGATCAATGCCAACCGCCATGCCGACCGCTATGCCGAACTCGGCGCCCCTTGGAGCGCGGCCGTCTGGCCCGATGAAGAGCCGGGCTACCCCGGGCCCCTGGCGGGCTTTCTGAGCGGGCTGACGCACTGCCGCACCGACTGGCTGGCCTGCGTGCCCTGCGACACGCCGCTGTTCCCCCCGGATCTTGTGGCGCGCATGGCCCAGGCCGTGGAAGCAGCCCGGGGCGAGGCGGACATCGTGGTGGCCCATGGCCGGGAAATCTCGCCGTCCGCCCCGCCCGATGCCGTTGCCGAAATGCGTGCCCAGCCCGTGTTCTGCCTGCTGCGCGCTGCGCTCAGGAGCAGCCTGCAGGCCTTTGTGCGGGACGGTGGCCGCAAGATCGATGCCTGGACGGCAGGTCACCGCTGTGTGGCCGCACGCTTTGACCGGGCGGGCGAGCGCCATGTATTCGCCAACGCCAATACGCTGGACGAGCTGCATGATCTGGAGCGCCATGTGCGGCCTTGCGGCCAGGAACCGCTGCGTCCGTTGCTAGACTGAAGGGCTTTCCTGCCTCGGCCCCGCATCCGCATTCCTTCAGGAACGCGGATTGCCGCAACGAGGCGTCTGCCGAGCTTGCGCTGCAACATGCACGGCGGCCGCGCCACAAGCCGGCGGCCGGCCTGCATGCGGTTTGCGCAGCTGTCGACCTGATTCCTGTTTTGCCATGAATGCACCTTTTCAGCCCGCCGCCCAGCCCAATGCCCAGACCCTGACGACCGGGCAGGTGCTGCAACAGCTGTCTTCCATGCTCCAGACGCTGGGCCCGGTGACCGGAACCGAAACCCTGCCGCTGCTGGACGCGCTGGACCGCATTCTTGCCCAGGACGTGCTGTGCCCCGTCAACGTCCCGCCGCACGACAACAGCGCCATGGACGGCTATGCCTTCGATGGCGCGCTGCTGGCACGGCCACCCTGCGCGCAGGAGCTGCAGCTGCGCGTGGTCGGCACGGCCCTGGCGGGCAGGCCCTGGCAGGGCCGCCTGCAGGCCGGCGACTGCATCAAGATCATGACCGGCGCCGTCATGCCCGAGGGGCTGGACACCGTGGTGCCGCACGAACAGGTCCGGATCGTGGACGATGAACATATCCGCTTTGCGGCCGCCCGCCTGCAGGCCGGCGACAACCGCCGGCTGTGCGGCGAGGACCTGCGCCAGGGCGCCGTGGCCCTGGCGCGCGGCCAGCGCCTGACGCCGGCTGCGCTGGGTCTGCTGGCCAGCCTGGGGCTGGTGCAGGTGAATGTGCGCCGCCGCCTGCGCGTGGCCTATTTCTCCACGGGCGATGAAATCCTGGCCCCGGGTGCAAGCCCGCGCGAAGGCGCCATCTACGACAGCAACCGCTTCAGCCTGCAGGGCCTGCTGCGCCGCATGGGCGCCCATGTGCTGGACCTTGGCGTGGTGGCCGACGAGCCCGCAGCGCTCGAAGAACGGCTGCGCGAGGCCTCGGCGCTGGCCGATGTGATCCTGACCAGCGGCGGCATCAGCGCCGGCGAGGCCGACCATACGCGCGCCATGCTGCAGCGCCTGGGGCCCGTGCAGTTCTGGCGCATTGCCATGCGGCCGGGCCGGCCGCTGGCCGTGGGCCTGCTCCAGCCCCGCACGCCTGCATTGCTGACCGAGAAAAATGCCTCCAGCGCTTTGCCGGCGGGCGCTGGCAGCTCTGCAAAACAGAGCAAGTCCCTGGTCACCAGCCATCCGGCCGTGCTGCTGGGCCTGCCCGGCAACCCCGTGGCCGCCATGGTGAGCTTTCTGATGTTCGTGCGCCCGGCCCTGCTGCAGCTCATGGGCAGCAGCGAAGCGGCGCCCGTGCCCCTGCAGGTGGCCGCGGCCGAGCCGCTGGCCAAGCGCCCGGGCCGCACCGAGTACCAGCGCGGCATCGTGGAACGGGGCGCCGACGGCCGCACCACGGTGCGCACCACGGGCCCTCAGGGCTCGGGCGTGCTCAGCTCCATGGTTTCGGCCAACGCCATCATCGTGCTGGATGACGCGCAGGCCGATGTGCAGCCCGGCGAAATGGTGTCCGTGCTGCTGCTCGATGGATTGATCTGACCCGCCGGCCGCCACAGTTGCCGCCAGCGCCCATTCTTTAGGAGTCGAAAATGCCTTTTCAAGCCCGACATCTGGCCGCCGAACCCGAACGCACCGCCGTGGATGCGTTGCGCGGCGCCAGCCTGCTGGAGTTCGGCACGCCCTGGTGCGGCCATTGCCAGCGCGCCCAGCCGCTGATCGAGGCGGCCCTGGCTGCGCACCCCGGCGTGGAGCACATCAAGGTGGAGGACGGACCGGGCCGTCCGCTGGGCCGCAGCTACCGCGTCAAGCTCTGGCCCACGCTGGTCTTTCTGCGCGACGGCCAGGAAGTGGCCCGCCTGGTGCGCCCGCAGGCCGGGCAGGAGATTGCGCAGGCTCTGGAAAAAATCAACACCCCCTGAGGCGCTTCGAGCCATCCCCCAAGAGGGACGGCACCATCGCTGCGGGGCGGCGCGGCCGGCATAGGCCCTTGCTCGGCGCCCCCGCGCCAGGGTCTGCCAATTTCAGGGCTGACTGCCAAACCCATCATCTTCCGCAGTCGGCAAGGACTAAAGCCGGCCCAGGGCCATCTCCACGCCCTTGTTGGCCAGGGCGTCGGCGCGCTCGTTGCCGGGGTCGCCCGCATGGCCCTTGACCCAGCGCCAATCAATGCGGTGGCCGCTGCCCTGCACCAGGGCATCGAGCTTTTGCCACAACTCCACGTTCTTGACCGGCTCCTTCGAAGCCGTGACCCAGCCCTTGGCCTTCCAGCCGTGGATCCATTCGGTAATGCCCTTGCGCACGTACTGGCTGTCCAGGTACAGCACCACGTCGCAAGGACGCTTGAGGGCCGCGAGCGCCTGGATGACGGCCATCAGCTCCATGCGGTTGTTCGTGGTGCCCAGCTCCCCGCCGAACAATTCCTTCTCGGCCGTACCGGCCCGCAATACCGCGCCCCAGCCTCCCGGGCCGGGATTGCCCTTGCAGGCACCATCGGTATAGATCACGACTTGATTCAATTTGCTTCCTTGTAAGAACTTGCGCCATGGAGGCTGCCGCGCCTCCATGCGGGGCGGCTACGCCGTTCACGCCTGGTTTTTCGCCTGGGGCGCCACACGGCCGGCCACCGGCACGGCGCCAGGCACGGGCCGGCTGCGCCAGGCGCTGCTTTCGATCAGGCGCATGCCCTGCACGCGCTTGACGGCAACCACGCAGTATGCGCCGCCCAGCACCGGCCAGCAGCGGCGCCCCACCCGGTCCATGAACTCCCAGCGGCCCAGCCACTGCGCGCTTTGCGTGGCAGGACGATAACAGCCAAATTGCACGGCTTCGATCTCGAAGTCCAGCAGCCGCAGCCAGTCGCGCAGCCGCCAGTAGCCAATGCCCCAGCTCAGGTCGGGCAGATAGGCCGTGCCGCGCTCGGCGCGGCGCTGCAGGCCCAGCAGGCTGGCCGGATTGAGGCCGCAGACCACCAGCCGCCCTTCGGGCACCAGCACGCGCGCGGCTTCGCGCAGCGCGGCGTGGGGGTCGGGCGAAGTCTCCAGCGTATGCGGCATCAGCACCAGGTCGAGGCTGGCCTCGGAAAAAGGCAGGGCCCGGGCATCGGCCACCAGAGCGGCCGGCACGGGCGAGAACTCCTGGGCCGGCCCGGCCGGTGGCGCCGCGGAGCCCGCGGCCGCGGATGGCGCGGCTTCCAGATCGGCGCAGTTGTCCAGTGCCAGCCAGCGGTGCGGCATGCGGTTGGCACGCAGTCCCTGTAGCATGGGCAGGCCCAGCTGCACGCTGTGGTAGCCGAAAATATCGGCCACCGCCTCGTCGCAGCGTTGCTGCTCCCACTCCAGGAGATAGTGCCCCAGGGCAGAATCCGTCCAGTGATGCATCCCTATAATTTTGCAGCCCATGAACCTATTGCCCATTCCCGCATTTTCCGACAACTACATCTGGCTGCTCCATGACGGGCGCCAAGCCGTGGTTGTCGATCCTGGCGACGCAGAACCTGTGCTGCAGGTGCTGCGCCAGCGGGGTCTTGAACTGCAGGGCATTTTAGTCACCCACCACCATGCCGATCACACCGGCGGCGTGGCGGCTCTGCGCCAGGCCTGCCGGGCTCCGGTCTGGGGGCCGGCCCATGAGCAGCTGCCCGAACCCGTGCAGCGCGTGCAGGGCGGCGACGAGGTCCGGCTGCTGGGCGGCCCCTGGCAGGTGATTGACGTGCCGGGCCACACCAGCGGCCATATCGCCTATTACAGCACCCACGCGCTGGCGCAGCCCGTGCTGTTCTGCGGCGACACCCTGTTCTCGGGCGGCTGCGGGCGGCTGTTCGAGGGCACGCCCGCGCAGATGCAGGATTCGCTGGCCGCACTGGCCGCGCTGCCCGGCGACACGCAAGTGTGCTGTGCGCATGAATACACACTTTCTAACCTGCGATTTGCGCAGGCGGTTGAACCAAACAACGCCCAGCTTGCTCAGTACCTGGAGCACTGCCAGGCGCTGAGACAGGCCGGTCGGCCGACATTGCCCTCCACCATGCAGACCGAGCGCGAGATCAATCCCTTTCTGCGCACCCGGCAGGCGCAGGTGATTGCCGCGGCGGCCCGCTTCGACCCTCAGGTACAAACGCAAAGCCCGGCCAGCGTGCTGGCCGCCTTGCGCCAATGGAAAAACGTTTTTTGATGAAATTTCTACATTCCCTGTTGCTGGCATCCCTGCTCGTGCTTGCAGGTTGCGCCTCCACCAGCAACACCTCCGGCAATCTCGATGCCAAGTACCCCGACGGTCCCCTGACCCCCCTGAGCCGCGGCAAGATCAGCAGCTCCGAAGTCGCTTCGCTGGAAGCCACGGGCGACCTGTGGGTACGCATACGCCGCGGCTTTGCCATGCCCGACCTGGACCAGGACCTGGTGCGCGACCGCGAGCAGTGGTATGCGGCCCGGCCCGACTACATCCAGCGCATGACGGAACGCTCGAGCAAATACCTCTTCCACATCGTGGAGGAACTCGAACGCCGCGGCATGCCTACCGAACTGGCCCTGCTGCCCTTCATCGAAAGCGCGTTCAACCCGCAGGCCGTCTCCAGCGCCAAGGCCGCCGGCATGTGGCAGTTCATGCCGGCCACGGGCAACTACTTCGAGCTCAAGCAGAACGCCTTCCGCGACGACCGCCGCGATGTGCTGGCCTCCACGCGCGCGGCCCTGGACTATCTGCAAAAGCTCTACGACATGTTCGGCGACTGGCACCTGGCCCTGGCCGCCTACAACTGGGGCGAGGGCAGCGTGGGCCGGGCCATCAAGCGCAACGAGAAGCTGGGCCTGCCCACCGGCTATACCGACCTGCAGATGCCGGCCGAAACCCGCATGTACGTGCCCAAGCTGCAGGCCGTGAAGAACATCGTGGCCCACCCCGAGAACTTCAACACCGAGCTGCCGGTGATCGAGAACCACCCCTACTTCCAGGCGGTGAGCATCACCCATGACATCGACGTGGAGCTGGTGGCCAAGCTGGCCGACGTGAGCGTCAAGGACTTCAAGGCCCTCAATCCCGGTTTCCACAAGCCGGTGATCTTCGCGGCCGGCACGCCGCAGATCCTGCTGCCCTGGGACAACGCCAAGATCTTCCGCCGCAACCTGCAGGCCTACAACGACGGCCAGTTCGCCAGCTGGACCGTGTGGACCGTGCCTTCGACCATCAGCGTGGCCGAGGCTGCCCAGCGCGTGGGCCTGGGCGAGGCCGATCTGCGCGCCATCAACAACATCCCGCCGCGCATGCTGATCAAGGCCGGCTCGGCGCTGATGGTGCCGCGCGGCGCCAATGTGCGGGCCGATGTGGCCGGCCATGTGGCCGACAACGGCCAGATCTCCTTCGCTCCAGAGATCGTCACCCGCCGCACCACGGTCAAGGCCCGCCGCCACGACACGCTGGTGAGCGTGGCCAGCCGCTACGGCGTGAGTGTCTCCAACCTGGCCGACTGGAACGACCTGAAATCCACGGCCACGCTCAAGGCCGGGCAGTCCCTGGTCGCCTACCTGCCCGTGCGCACCGGCGTGGCTCGCGCCTCCGCACCGGCGGCGCATGCCGCCCGGGGCGGCCGAGCCGTGGCCCGTGCGCCCGCCAAGGCCGCCGCGCAGCCGCAACCGCGCGGCGGCAAGAACGCACCGGCGCCGCGCGGCGGCCAGCCCTCCAAGGTCAAGCGCCGCTAAGCCTTTGCCGGCGTGCCGGCGGAGAGAAAGCGAAGCAAAAAAAGGCCCGCGCCATGCCATGGCGCGGGCCTTTTTCATTCAAACTCCATAGCATCTACCGCTATAGCTGCCTGCGTTTTACAAACATATCCCTGCAAAAACCTGGCTACACCAGCGCTAGCAGCTATCAAAATGCAAAGGCTTCAGCGTCTGTCCACCAGCGCGTGGGCAATCGTGCCCAGGTCCACATATTCCAGCTCGCTGCCGATCGGCACGCCGCGCGCCAGCCGCGTGACCAGGATGCCGCGCGCCTTCAGCGCCTCTTGAATAGCATGGGCCGTGGCCTCACCCTCGGCCGTGAAGCTGGTCGCGAGAATCACCTCCTGCACACGTCCGTCGCAGGCGCGTTCGAGCAGCTGCTTCATGCCGATCTCCTTGGGCCCCACGCCGTCCAGCGGCGACAGGCGTCCCATCAGCACGTAGTAATAGCCCTGGTAGGCACCGGTGCGCTCCATCGCGGCCAGATCGGCCGGCGCCTCCACCACGCAAAGCCGCGCCGCGTCGCGGCCCGCATCCTCGCAGATGGAGCAGATACGGCCTTCGGTAAAGGTGTGGCAGCGCTCGCAGTGGTGCACCGACTGCACGGCCGACTCCAGCGCCCGGGCCAGCTGCAGCGCCCCGCCCTGGTCGCGCTGCAGCAGATGGAAAGCCATGCGCTGCGCCGACTTGATGCCCACGCCCGGCAGGCGGCGCAATGCTTCGATCAAGGCATCCAGAGATTGCACGTCCGACACGGGCTTGTCCTTTCTCACTCACCAGAAAAAAAGCGATCTGCCACTGCGCAGATCGCCTGTCTACTTTGCCGTGCGGCGCTGATGTCCACCCCGCACTCAAAGCGGTCGACACAAGCCAGCGAATCGCAGATTCGCGCTGGAGACGAGGCGCGTGACCGCAGACAGCACCAAAGGTGCGGCAAGGTCACGCAACGAAGTATCAAGGCTTGTGCTGGCCGCCGTTAAAAGGGGAACTTCATGCCGCCGGGCAGGCCAGGCATGCCGGCGGTGATCTTGCTCATCTTCTCATTGGAGGTTTCCTCGGCCTTGCGCACGGCGGCGTTGAAGGCGGCGGCCACCAGATCCTCCAGCATGTCCTTGTCCTCGGCCAGCAGGCTGGGGTCGATGGTGATGCGCTTGACATCGTGCTTGCAGGTCATCACGACCTTGACCAGGCCCGCGCCGGACTCGCCCTCGACCTCGATGTTGCCCAGCTCTTCCTGCGCCTTCTTGAGGTTGTCCTGCATGGCCTGGGCTTGCTTCATCAAACCGGCGAGTTGTCCTTTGTTGAACATGTGAATTCCTTCTTCTTTCAGGGGGAAAAACGAAACGCCTTATTCAGGCTGGATGGATACAGGCTTGATGCTGCCCGGCACGATCTTCGCGCCATGTTCGCGCACCAGCTTCTGCACCAGGGTATTGCTTGTCACGATCTCTTCGGCAATGCGCTGGCGCATGTGGGCGATGACCGCCTGGCGACGCGCCGGCGTATCGGTCACGGCACCTTGCTCCACCTGCAATTGTCGCGCATGGCCGGCTGCCTCCAGCGCGGCGCGCAGGCGCTCGCGGGCACCGGCCTGGTTGAGCGAATTGGTCTCCACGCGCAGCGTCCACAGATCGCCGTCGCGGGCCACGAGCTGGGACTGCAGCGCCAGCTGACGGCCCAGCGCCACGATGGCCTGCGCCTCGTCCAGCTGCTGCACCACGGCCTGCCAGACATCGCCGAGTTCCGTGCGCTCCACCTGGGGCACGGGCTGCGCGGAGGCCGGCGCGGCCGGCTCTTGCGCATCGGCATGCATTGGCAAAGGCTGGGCATCCGCGGGCAGGCCCACATCCACATCGGCGTCATCGCTCCAGCGCCCCTCGTCGGCCCAGGCCTCGTCGGGCATGCCCGCCCAGGCGCCATCGCCAGGGCCCGGCTCTTCGGACTCTTCGGGCGCCTCTGCAGCCGAGTCTTCGGCTTGTGCCTCTGGCTGCTCCACATCGCAAGCCGATGCCGGCGCTGCCTCGGGCTTATCCAGCTCCGCATGCTGCTCGGGCTCTGCCAGCGAAACCACGACCTCCGCCACAGGCTCCGGTTGGGCGGCAGGCACAGCAGCCTTTGCAGACACCGCTTCGGGTTGAACCGATGCAATGCGGATTTCAGCCACCGGCGGCTGGGGTGTGGCCGCCGCAGCGGACGCCGCCGACCTGATCGCGGACACGGGAGGCACAGCCACGGGCGCCATTGCAGGAGCAGCCGTGGACGCCGGCGCAGATACCGGCTCGGCCTCGGCAGGCCTACTCAGCTGCGGAGTTTTTTTTTCAGCCGTGCCGTCGGCGGCGGCTTGGTCGTCGGAAGGCTGCACGGAAGGCACGAAGTCCTGCGGCTTGAAGGCCAGCAGCCGCAGCAGCGCCATGGTCAGCGCTGCATATTCGTCGGGTGCGAGGCCCAGCTCGGTGCGGCCATGCAGGCAGATGCTGTAGAGCAGCTGCGTCTCGTCGCGCGGCATCCGCTGCGCCAGGCGCGCCACCTCGGCGGCTTCCGGATCGCTGGCATCCGGCGCCATGCCGGGCACGGCCTGCAGCACGGCCATGCGCTGCAGAACCGCACACATTTCCTCCAGGGTGGAGGCGGCCGACAGGCCGTTGTGGCGCAGCTGCTCCGCGGTCTCCACCACCGTGCGGCCGTCGCCGCCCGCCAGCGCATCGATCAGCCTGAACACATGGCTGCGGTCCACGCTGCCCAGCATCTGGCGCACCGCAGCTTCCTGCAGCTGGCCGCTGCCGAACGCAATCGCCTGGTCGGTCAGGCTCAGCGCATCGCGCATGGAGCCGCGCGCGGCGCGCGACAGCAGGCGCAGCGCCTGGGACTCGGCAGGCACGTTTTCCCTGGCCAGCACCTGGGTCAGGTGCTCGAGCACGGTCTCGGGCGCCATGGGCCGCAGGTTGAACTGCAGGCAACGCGAAAGCACGGTAACCGGTACCTTCTGCGGATCCGTCGTGGCCAGCACGAACTTCAGGTATTCGGGCGGCTCTTCCAGCGTCTTGAGCATGGCGTTGAATGCCGTGTTCGTGAGCATGTGCACTTCGTCGATCATGAAGACCTTGAAGCGCCCCTGCACCGGCTTGTACACCGCCTGCTCCAGCAGGCTCTGCACCTCGTCCACGCCACGGTTGGAGGCCGCGTCGAGTTCGGTGTAGTCCGGAAACCGTCCGCTATCGATTTCAGTGCAGGCTGCGCAGATCCCGCAAGGCGTGGCAGTGATTCCGCCATTGCCATCGGCGCCCTGGCAATTGAGCGACTTGGCCAGGATGCGCGACACCGTGGTCTTGCCCACGCCGCGCGTTCCCGTGAACAGGTAGGCATGGTGCAGGCGCTGCTGCGTGAGCGCATTGGTCAGGGCCTGCACGACGTGCTCCTGCCCCACCATTTCGGAGAAGGTTCGGGGCCGGTATTTGCGAGCGAGCACTAAATAAGACATAGACGCCGATTCTACGAGGCCGGGCCCATGTCCCTGCCGGTGGATGCGCCAGTTCCCCAACTTTCACGCCGCCGGTCGCCGGGGCGGCCCTCGGATTGCCTTTATAATCGGCACTGACGGGCCTCCTCGCATGGGGAAGCGGCCAACCGGGTCAGGTGGGGAACCAAGCAGCCCTAACTGTGAAACCAGTGCCGAGGGTAAGGCTCGTCAACCTCATTTCAAAGATTCTTGCAGCTCGGGAACCTGAGTCCTCGCAAGAACTTCCCAGCCTCTTGCGCACAGCTTCGCTGCACTTGCCGCTTCAACCAGGAGCCTCTGGAGGCGGCAGGCCAGAGCAAGCGGCATTCCCCACGGGTGACATCGGCACCTGCAGAGCAGGACCGGCCCGCTCCTTGCCAAGACCAGACAATGACCACGCCCTTCATCCGCCGGGCAACGCCTGGCGACACCGATGCCGTCCTGCGCATTCTGCGTCAGACCTATGAGGCCACATGGAAGCCCGAGCTGACGCCAGATGCCATCGCCCGATTCGAGCGCTCGGGCCATACCCGGCGCTATGTGGACGAGCGCCTCTGCGCCATGTACGTCGCCGAATCAGGCGAGGAAGTCGCGGGCCTGATCGACTGGGACAAGGATTTCATCGATGCCCTGCATGTCTCTCCGGACCATCAGCGGCACGGCATCGGCAGCAAGCTGCTGCTGCAGGCCGAGGCCGCCATCGCAGCGGCCGGCCATGCGCAGGTGCGGCTGGAGACGGACACCTTCAACCATGCGGCACGCAGCTTCTATCTGCGCCACGGGTATGCCGAAACAGGCTTTTATCCCGACGAGGAATGGCATAGCGGCTTCACCACCGTGCAGATGACCAAGAAGCTCTGATCCGAGCATTGCCCGACCTGCAGGCAAGCTTCCTGAATGCGGCGGGCCGCCCTTCGGCTATTCGAGATATTCGGCAACGCCCGCCGCCACATGCACGCCCGAAGACAGGCAGGCCGTGAGCAGGTAGCCGCCTGTGGGCGCCTCCCAGTCCAGCATTTCGCCCGCGCAGAATACGCCGGGCAGGGCCTTGCACATGCCGCGCGCATCCAGCGCCTCCAGGCGCACACCGCCGGCCGTGCTGATGGCCTCGTCCATGGGCCGAGGCGCCACCACGGTCACCGGCAGGGCCTTGATGCCGGCAGCCAGTCGCTCGGCGTCATCCATTCCCTGCCTGCCCAGCACTTCATAGAGCAGGCCGGCCTTGATGCCGTCGATGCCCAGGCGCCCCTTGAGATGGCTGCTGAGGCTGCGCGAGCCCCTGGGGCGCAGCACCTCTGCGCACACACGCTCGGCGCTCCATTGGGGCAGCAGATCCAGCTCGACGCGGGCCTGTCCCTGGCGCGCGATGCAGTCGCGCAGCAAGGATGAGACCGCGTAGATGAGGCTGCCTTCCACACCGGTTTGCGTTGCCACGAACTCGCCCTGGCGGAAGAACTCCTGCCCCCTATCGTCCACAAACCGCAGGGCTACCGACTTGAAGGGCTGGCCGGCAAAGCGCTGCACAAACACGGGGCTCCAGCCGCCGCGCACATCGAAGCCGCAGTTGGCCGCCTGCAAGGGTGCGACATCCACCCCCCTGCCCTGCAGCAAGCCCACCCAGGCGCCATCGGAGCCCAGCCGGGCCCAGCTGCCGCCTCCGGTCGCCAGCACTAGGGCCCGGCACCGGACCCGCACCTCGCCGGTCTCGCTGCGCAGCAAGGGCAGGCCGTCGGCCGACCAGCCCAGCCAGCGATGGCGCATATGGAAATGCACGCCCAGCGCCTTCAGGCGTAGCAGCCAGGCACGCAGCAGCGGCGCGGCTTTCATGTCCGACGGGAAGACCCGGCCGGACGTGCCCACAAAGGTATCGAAACCCAGGCCCCGCACCCAGTCGCACAGTTGCTGCGCCCCCCAGCGCTCCAGCCAGGGCTGCAGGTCGGCGCTGCGCTGGCCGTACCGGCCGACGAAGGCCTCGAAGGCTTCGGAGTGCGTGAGGTTCAGCCCTCCCTTGCCGGCCATCAGGAACTTGCGCGCCGCCGACGGCTTGGCCTCGAACACGCGCACCGACAGCCCGGTTTGCGCCAGGCGCTCGGCCGCCATCAATCCCGCAGGCCCGGCACCGACGACCGCGACATCACACGCCAACAACGACCCAGCCGCAGCCCCATCCAACTCCATAACCCACCTGTATTGCATGCATTGCGCTGTTCAGGGCAGGCCGAGCCCCCCTCTTCAGCAAGGCTGCGCAGAATACCACCGCCCACCGGGCTGCACCGCCATGCGGACTTGGGGAATGCAAGTGCTCATGGCGCCGAAGGCGGCGGCGTCCGCATGGCATTCGCTATGGGCGCCATAGCAGCAAACAACCGGCCACACTCAAGGCCTGGAGATGAGTTTCTGTCACAATGAAGTCATCCGGCGAGCTTCTCGCCGCTTTCTTTCGACCGAGAAAACCAGGACTCAAAATGGCCAGCGAATTGATCAAGCACATCACCGATGCAAGCTTTGAATCCGACGTACTGCAACCCGGCACCACGGTTCTCGTGGACTACTGGGCCGAGTGGTGCGGCCCCTGCAAGATGATTGCCCCCATCCTGGACGAAGCCGCAGGCACCTACAAGGACAAGCTGCAGATCGCCAAGATGAACGTGGACGAGAACCGCGAGATCCCCGCCAAGTTCGGCATCCGCGGCATTCCCACGCTGATGCTGTTCAAGGACGGCCAGCTGGCTGCCACCAAGGTGGGCGCGCTGAACAAAACCCAGCTGTCGGCCTTCCTGGACCAGCATCTGGCCTGAGTTGCTCCCATCGGCCAGGCGCGCGTCCTGGCCGATTCCATTTCCTCTTTCTCCAGGCCTACAAGGCCGCATCCAGGTCTGCGCAACCCTTGCGGGAGCACAAAATCTCGCAAAAATGCTTGCATTCCGCGCATTGTTTCCTGTCATAATGTGCCAATCACCGGTCGCCGCATGGGACCGCGCTGAGAATCTTCAGGCAAGCCAGCCCACTACCACAGTGTCTCGTTAGGCCTCTACCGCCTCCCCCCTGGTTATCTTTACTCCACGCTTGGAGTCATTTCATGCACCTTAATGAACTCAAGGCACTGCACGTGTCTGAAGTCTTGAAGCAGGCCGAAGCGCTTGAGATCGAAAACGTCGGTCGCATGCGCAAGCAAGAGCTGATGTTCGCCATCATCAAAAAGCGCGCCAAGGCTGGCGAGCAAGTGTTTGCCGACGGTGTGCTCGAAATCCTGCCCGACGGTTTCGGCTTTCTGCGCAGCCCCGATACCAGCTACACCGCCAGCACGGACGATATCTACATCTCCCCCAGCCAGGTGCGCCGCTTCAATCTGCATACTGGCGACATGATCGAAGGCGAAGTGCGCATCCCCAAGGATGGGGAACGCTACTTTGCGCTGACCAAGCTCGACAAGGTCAACGGCAACCCGCCTGAGCAGAACAAGCACAAGGTGCTGTTCGAGAACCTCACACCGCTGTTCCCCACCCAGCAACTGCGCCTGGAACGCGACATCAAGGGCGAGGAGAACATCACCGGCCGCATCATCGACATCATCGCGCCCATCGGCCGCGGCCAGCGCTCGCTGATCGTCGCCCCGCCCAAGAGCGGCAAGACGATGATGATGCAGAGCATCGCCCACGCCATCACGGCCAACCATCCCGACGTGCACCTGATGGTGCTGCTGGTGGACGAGCGCCCCGAGGAAGTGACGGAAATGCAGCGCTCGGTCAAGGGCGAGATCATTGCCTCGACCTTCGACGAGCCAGCCACGCGCCACGTGCATGTGGCCGAGATGGTCATCGAGCGCGCCAAGCGACTGGTGGAGCTGGGCAAGGACGTGGTCATCCTGCTGGACTCCATCACCCGCCTGGCCCGCGCCTACAACAATGTCGTGCCCTCCTCGGGCAAGGTGCTGTCGGGCGGCGTGGACTCCAATGCGCTGCAGCGCCCCAAGCGCTTCTTCGGCGCGGCGCGCAACGTGGAGGAAGGCGGCTCGCTGACCATCATCGCCACGGCCCTGGTGGACACCGGCAGCCGCATGGACGAAGTGATCTTCGAAGAGTTCAAGGGCACGGGCAACAGCGAGCTGCACCTGAACCGCCGCCTCTATGAAAAGCGCGTGTTCCCGGCCATCGAGCTCAACAAGAGCGGCACCCGTCGCGAGGAATTGCTGCTGGCGCCCGAGATCCTGCAGAAGACCCGCATTCTGCGCCAGTTCATGTACAACATGGACGAGATCGAATCCATGGAACTCATGATCAAGAACATGAAGGCCACGAAGAACAACGTGGAATTCTTTGACATGATGCGCCGCGGCGGCTGAAACCGCCGGCTTTCACACGCCAAGCCCTCCATTGCTATAATGGGGGGCTTTTGCGCGACACGTTTGTCGCTTTGCTGTGACGGTTGAGCCTCTGAAAACCGTACAACCAGACCTCCCAAGGGGTCTGGTACGAGGCACATTCTTCCCATCAGGCTGTACCCCACTGGGGGCAGTCCAGTCTCTGGCTCCGAACTTCGGCAGCCTCATCCGCTTGGCTATTCCTGCAATAGTCCGGCGTAGCCGTGGTCACGTGCAATGCACGCCCCGGCCGTATCACACTGACCGCCACAAGCGGACATTTCAAACAGAAATCCTTCATTGGAGGACTTCTTGCGTGCATACGATTTGACTGACGGAAGAACCGCAGAGTGCAACTCTGACCTGCCTTGTCATGCTTTCCAGCAATGGGATGCCATGACCTTGTGTGCGACCACAAGTAGCCTACGGTGACGTGCAAGACCAGTAATGGCCTTGTGCGAAGCTCACCCGACAACGCGACCCCACTTAGGTGGTGGATTTCAACCGCAAGGTGAACTCCAGACTCTGCCAGCAGAAAGGTGGATGAGGCGCCAGGCTAGTTCCGCATGGGCAACAGAAGGTGAATCATCGTTTGAACCTGGGTAACCATTGAATGGCCAAATCTGCTGATAAGCCATAACCAAAAGGTACGTTGTAGGCATCATTTGTAGAAGCTAAATGATCGTCGCCATCCATACAACTCCAGGAAAGATGAGTCCTAACCGGATAGACATGCAGCGATGCGAATCGCCCATGTCGGCAAGTCAGGGAACGTGGTAAGCCCCACTGTCCGCCAGCACGCGCAAGCGTGCTGGCAGGGAAGCCGCAAGGCGACCTGTTGGATGAGGGGGTATGGGATGGTGGAAAAAGCGAATGGCTGCCTGTAATGGGTGGCATAGGGCACTTGTCCTGACGCGAAAGCGTGCCCACTTCCACTTGGTGCAACCGTCGCTCGCGACTGCATTTGTTTAAACCTAGCCCGAAGGGATTGTGCGTATCCCTTCGGGGAGACGTGCGTCCTTCTGAGGGGTCAACTCGGTAGGAGGAAAGCATGAGAAAACTCACCGGCGACGGCGAATCTGCGTCCTCACGCGAACCGCAAGACTGGCATGCCATCGATTGGCATCGTGTCGAGCAGTTTGTGAGAACGACGCAGCAACGCATAGCGAAGGCAACGCTGGACAAGGATTGGCGCAGGGTGAAAGCTTTGCAACGGTCTTTAAACCACTCGTTTTCCGCCAGGGCTCTGGCGGTAAGACGTGTAACTGAAAACCAAGGCAAGCGAACGGCGGGAGTCGATCGCCAGCTTTGGGATTCTCCTGCCCTGAAACGGGCGGCGATTGATCGGTTGAAGCAGCAACGGGGATACAGGCCCAAGCCCTTGCGGCGGGTCTATATCCCCAAATCCAACGGAAAGGAGCGCCCTCTGGGTATTCCTACGATGCTGGATCGGGCCATGCAGGCGCTACACCTGCTTGGACTGGAGCCGGTGGCGGAAACCACGAGCGATCCAAATAGCTACGGCTTCAGGAGAAATCGCTCTACGGCAGATGCCATGGGCCAGATATTTGTTTGCACATCCCAGAAAGCTTCGGCTCCATGGGTGTTGGAGGCAGATATTCGAGGCTGTTTCGACCATATCAACCATGAGTGGCTGGTGCGTCACGTTCCTATGAACAAGACAATCCTGCGCAAATGGCTAAAAGCCGGGGTGGTCCACCAGGGCCGCCTCTCGCCAACCGAGGAAGGGACGCCGCAAGGCGGCATCATCTCGCCAACCTTGGCGAATATGTGTTTGAACGGGCTGGAGTCCAACCTGACGGCGCACTTAGTTGCGCAACACGGGAAGACGAAGGCAGCGAAGCTAAAAGTCAATGTGATCCGGTACGCCGACGACTTCGTGATCACCGGCAACTCGCAAGAGTTGCTGGAAACCGAAATCAGGCCGTGGACAGAAGCCTTCCTCGCACAACGAGGACTGCAACTGTCGCCGGAAAAGACCAAGGTCGTACACGTGGACGAAGGCTTTGATTTCCTGGGATGGAACTTCCGCAAATACAAAGGGAAGCTCTTGATCAAACCGAGCAAGAAGAACGTGAAAGCGTTCTATCGCAAGGTCAGTGAAATCGTGAAAACGCATCTATCGGTGAAGCAGGAGATTCTCATTGCCAAACTGAATCCAGTTCTTCGGGGCTGGGCGCAGTACCACCAGCCGGTGGTGGCCAAAGAGACTTTCAGTCGGATGGACAGCCTGATCTACTGGCGCCTCGTGCGCTGGACGAGACGGCGGCATCCGAATAAGTCCCGGCCCTGGTGCAAAAGCCGTTACTGGCAGCGCATCAAGGACAGGGACGAGTTTGCTGCAACCGTGAAAACGGCAGACGGCCCGCTCACGACCAGACTGTTGAAGCTTGTGGATACAGAGATCGTGAGGCACGAAAAGATCAAGGGGGACTACAACCCCTTTGACCCGGCCTGGGAGGTGTATGGCGAGACGTTGCGGACGAAACGCATGTTGAAAAACATGGCGTACCAGTACGAAACGTCGATGTTGTACATCAGCCAGAACGGGCGTTGCGCACTTTGTGCAGAGCCATTGGAAGAAGGCGAGCGCTGGCACGACCACCACATTGTTTACAAAGTGGCGGGCGGGTCGGACAGCCTCTCGAATCGGGTGCTGCTGCATCCGGTCTGTCACAGACGACTGCACGCCTTGAGTTTGCAGGTAGCGAAACCGGCCTCTCAAAGGCTTCGAGTACAGCAAAAAAAGACGCTATAAGGTAGAATGCGCGTTTGCTGGAAATGTTGTGCTTGAGCCGGATGCGGTGAAAGTCGCAAGTCCGGTTCTTAGGGGGGGATGGTTCAGCAATGAACTGTCTCTACCCGCCTCTATTGCGGAAAGTACGCCTGATTCATGACTGCTACAAGGGTTGTAGCAGGTTGGGCACGGCTACCGCACTTGACCAAAGGAAGATCATGAAAGAAGGCATTCACCCCAACTACCGCGAAGTTCTGTTCGTGGACCTGTCCAACGGCTTCAAGTTCGTGACACGCTCGTGCGTGAACACCAAGGAAACCGAGACCTTCGAAGGCAAGGAATACCCTCTGTTCAAGCTGGATACCTCCTCTGAATCGCACCCCTTCTACACCGGCACGCAAAAGTCGGTGGACAACATGGGCGGCCGCGTGGAAAGGTTCCGCAACCGTTTCGGCAAGAAGTAATCCCCGCTTTCTTGCAAGGTCAGGGCAGCCCGGGCAACCGTGCTGCCCTTTCTTTTGCCTCGCCAGCGACGGCCTCACGGCCTTTGGAATGCATTTAGATGAGCAGGCCGCGCTTGCCCGCAGGGCTTTCCAGGCCGGTTTGCTGGTAAAAAGCAGCACTGCCCCCAACGCCCATTGAACAGGAATTTTTCGTGAACCAGCCTACGCCAGCCATCGTTGCCCAAAGCGCCGTACGGCGTCTGCCGCGCTGGTCGCTGCTGCTGCTGTGCCTGGCCTATGTGGTGCCCGGCTTCGTGATGCGCGGCCCCTGGCGCTCGGCCGACATGGAAGCCTTCGGCTACATGCGCGAGCTGGCGCAGCACCACACCTCCTGGTTCAAGCCCGCCATCTCCGGCCTGCTGCCGACATCCGATGGCCTGCTCCCCTACTGGCTGGGTGCGGTCGCGCTGCAGTGGCTCGAATCGCTGCTGGGGCCCGAGCTGGCGGCACGCCTGCCTTTCATGGGGCTGCTGGTCGTCACGCTGGCCGCCACCTGGTGGGGCGCCTACTATCTGGCGCGCACGCCCGGCGCGCAGCCCGTGGCATTCGCCTTCGGCGGGGAGGCGCAGCTGACGGACTATGCGCGCGCCATGGCCGATGCGGCACTGCTGGCGCTGGTGGCCTGCCTGGGGCTGGCCCAGCTTTCGCATGAAACCACCAGCTATGTGACCCAGCTGGGCTGCACCGCGCTGCTGTTCTTTGCCGCGGCAGCCATGCCCTATCACCGCTTCAAATCGGGCCTGGCCATGGTGCTGGGCATGCTGGGCCTGGCGCTGAGCGGCGCGCCCACGCTGGCCATGCTGTTCGGCCTGGGCGGCGCGGGCATGGCGCTGAGCCAGCAAAGCTGGGGGGACTCCAGCGGGCGCAACATGCGCCAGGCCCGCCTGTGGAGCCTGGCATGGCTGGTCATGACGGCCATCTGCGCCCTTCTGATCACCCGGTGGAATCTCTGGGCCTCGCATCTGGCCAACAATGTCAAGGACTGGGACAGCCTGCTGCAGTTGCTGCTGTGGTTCTGCTGGCCCGCCTGGCCCCTGGCGCTGTGGACCCTGTGGGTCTGGCGCAGGCAGATTGCCCGGCCGCAATACAACCCCCACCTGGCGGTGTCATTGTGGTTTGCAGGCGTGCCACTGGCCGCCTGCCTGATCAGCCAGCCTGCGGATCGTGCGCTGCTGCTGGGACTGCCGGCCATTGCCACCCTGGCGGCCTTTGCGCTGCCCACCCTGCGCCGCAGCATCAGTGCACTGATCGACTGGTTCACGCTGCTGTTCTTCAGCATTTCGGCCATCGCCATCTGGGTGGTCTGGCTGGCCGTGCAGACAGGCACGCCGGCCAAGATCGCGGCCAACATCACCCGTCTGGCGCCGCAGTTCAGCGCCAGCATTTCCTGGCCGACCGTCCTGGTGGCACTGGCCGCCTCGGCCGGCTGGGTGGTGCTGGTGATCTGGCGCACCTCTCGCAACCGCGCCGCCATCTGGAAAAGCCTGGTGCTGCCCGCAGGTGGCGCCACGCTGGGCTGGCTGCTGATATCCACCCTGTGGATGCCGTTGCTGGACCATGCACGCAGCTATGCGCCGCAGATGGAACAGATCGCCACCCGTCTCGGTTCGGCCTCCGAAAGAGCCGACTGCGCACTGACATACGGCCTGGGCCGTGCGCAGATCGCGGCGCTGCGCTACTACACCCGGCTGGACACCCAGCTGCTGCGCCAGTCCCGCCCCGGCCAGTGCCAGTGGCTGGTGGTGGATGCCGACCGCTGGGCCGATCCGCACAGCCAGCCGCTGCGCACGCAATGGACCGAAGTGGCTCGCGTGGCCCGACCGACCGAGCGCAAGGAAGCCCTGGTCCTGCTGCGCCGCGCCAGCGCCCCCGCGGCGCAATGAGCCGCCCCACGACGCGCCACGAGCTGGGCCATATCGGCCGCCATGCCCTGACCGTGCTGGCCGGCCAGTTGGCCGTGATGGCTTTCGGCACCACGGACACCATTGTGGCCGGCCGCTATTCCGACGATGCCGTGGCGGCCCTGTCCGTGGGCGCCGCCATTTTCGTGAGCGTCTATGCCTCGCTCATGGGCATCTTCCAGGCCCTGCTGCCGCTGTGGGCCGAGCAGCGTGGCGCCGGCCAGCCCCTGGCCATAGGCCGGTCGCTGCGCCAGTCCATGTACCTGTGCCTGGCCGCCTGCATCCTGGGCATGGCTGTCCTGCTGCAGCCCGATCCCCTGCTGCGCTGGACCCATGTGCCGCCCACTCTGCAGCAGGAGGTCAAGCGCTATCTGGCGATACTGGCCCTGGGCCTGCCGCCGGCCCTGCTGTTTCGCATCTACGGCGCCCTCAACCAGGCGCTGGGCCGGCCGCAGTTGGTCACGGCACTGCAGCTGGCTTCGCTGCTGCTGAAGATTCCGCTGTCCATCTGGCTCACCTTCGGCGGCCTGGGCATGCCGGCCATGGGCGCCGCAGGCTGCGCCTGGGCCACGCTGGCGGTGAACTACACCATGTTCGGCATCGCGCTGCGGCTGACGCGCCGGCAGGCTTTCTATGCGCCGCTGGCGCTCTGGCAGCGCATGGAACGGCCCGACTGGCCGCTGCTGGCCCGCTTTACACGCCTGGGCATTCCTGCGGGGCTGGCCATTCTGGTGGAGGTGACGTCGTTCACGCTCATGGCCTTGTTCGTTTCGCGCCAGGGCACGCTGGCTTCGGCCAGCCACCAGATCGCGGCCAATCTGGCAGCCATCTGCTACATGGTGCCGCTGTCCCTGGCCATTGCCGCCAGCGCGCGCGTGAGCTTCTGGCGCGGCGCTGCCAACGAAGTGCTGGCGCGCAAGCTGATTGCACAGTGCTTCTGGCTTGCAGCACTTATGGGTATTGCGTTATCAGCTACGCTCTTCATAGCACGCGAACTGATTGCCGGCCTTTATACCAGCTCTCCCCAGGTGATTGCCCTCACGGCCAGCCTGCTGGGCTGGGTGGCCATCTACCATGTGGCCGATGCCGTGCAGACCTTCTCCATCTTCGTGCTGCGCTGCTATCGCATCACCGTGCTGCCGCTGGTCATCTATTGCGTGCTTCTCTGGGGCGGCGGGCTGGCCGGCGGCTACTGGCTGGCCTATGCGGCGCAGGCCAGCCTGCACTGGAGCCTGGCGCAGGGCACGCCCATGCCGTTCTGGGCGGCCAGCGCGGGTGCGCTGATCGTGACGGCCATGGCCTTCAGCAGCATTCTGTACCGCGTGGTCAGAGCCGAGCCCTGACCACGCGGGCATGCTTCACTGCAGCTGCGGCGGGCGCAGGCGGGCGGCGGGAAACGTCACCGCAAACTCGGACCCCTGGCCCAGCGTGCTGCTGATGCTGAGCTTGGCGCCATGGCGCTGCAGCACATGCTTGACGATGGCCAGGCCCAGGCCGGTGCCGCCGGTATCGCGGGAGCGGCTGCGGTCCACGCGGTAGAAGCGCTCGGTGAGCCGGGACAGGTGCTTGGGATCGATGCCTGCGCCGGTGTCCTTGACGGCAAAGCGGGCCGAGCCGTCCTCCAGCCTTTCCCAGCGCACCTCGATCTGCCCGCCTGCGGGCGTGTAGCGCATGGCATTGGCCACCAGGTTGGAAAAGGCGCTGTGCAGCTCGGCACTGGCGCCGGCGATCTCGCCGGCTTCCTGCAGCGCCTGCGCATCGGGAAAGTTCAGCACATGGGGCTTGGCCTGCTTGCGCGTCAAGGCCGCAGACAGGCCGCGCGCTTCGTTCTCGCAGCGCTGCAGCAGCTGCGAGACAGGTATCCAGTCGCCCGTGCCCGGCAGCGGGCTCCCCTCGAGACGCGACAGCGTCAGCAGATCTTCCACCAGATGCTGCATGCGCTCGGCCTGCTGGGCCATCATGCCCAGGTAGCGGTTGCGCTCGTCTTCGGCCAGCGGCAGGTTCTGCAGCGTCTCGACAAAGCCCGCAAGCACGGTCAGCGGCGTGCGGATCTCGTGCGAGACGTTGGCAACGAAGTCGCGGCGCATGGCCTCGGCCTGTTCCAGCGCCGTCACATCGCGCGACAGCAGCAGCTTGCGGCCCTCGCCATAGCCATAGAGCTGCACCGACAGCTTGACCGGGCGCGAAGGCGTGTTCTCGCGCCCCTGCATGACCAGGTCCTGCGAAAAATCCTGCGCCGCGTAATAGGCGCTGAACTGCGGATCGCGCACCAGATTGCCGATGCTCTGCATCAGGTCGCGCTGGGCATCGATGCCGAACTGGCGCTCTGCGATCTGGTTGCACCATTCGATGCGCCCCTGGTCGTCCAGCAGCACCACGCCATTGGGGCTGGCCTGCAGGGCCGACAGAATGTCGTTGAGCCGCTGGTCGCCCTGCTGTACCTGCTGCACGCTCTGGCGTATCCAGCGCCGCATGCGCGTGCCGGCCTCGCCCCAGATACCCGAGAGATTGGGTACGGCACCCAGCTCGGACTGGCGCAGCCAGTGCAGCAGACGGGCAGCGTTCCAGCTGTCGACCAGCCACCAGATCCAGCCGCCGGCAAGCGCCCCGGCCAGTGCGGCCGCGCATTGGGAGGCCACCGTGGCGGGAGCACCCGAACCGGGTGCCATCAGCCGGGTCCAGGCAAACCATCCCAGCACCGCCGCTGCGATCTGGGATGCCAATAAGCGAAATCCGCGCCAGCCCATAGTTGCTTTCTCGATTTTTTTGGCTTGCCGGCGCGCCCGGCCCGGGCGTGTGCCGCCGGGCGGGATGCGCCGCTGCGATTCACACCAGAGCCTGGCCGCTGAAGCGGTAGCCGGCGCCGCGCACGGTCTCGATCAGCGAGCCGGCCACACCCAGGGATTCGCGCAGGCGCTTGACATGCACGTCCACCGTGCGCTCCTCGATGAACACATGGTCGCCCCAGACCTTGTCCAGCAGCTGCGCGCGGCTGTGCACGCGCTCGGGATGCTTCATCAGGTAGTTGAGCAGCTTGAATTCGGTGGGGCCGATCTTCAGCAGCTCGCCCTGCCAGCTCACGCGGTGGGCCGCGGCGTCCAGTACCAGATCGCCGATGCTGACCTTGTCCTGCACCTGCTCGGGGGCGCGGCGGCGCAGCACGGCACGGATGCGCGCCAGCAGTTCCTGGGTGGAAAACGGCTTGGTGATGTAGTCGTCGGCGCCCGCGTCCAGCCCGGCCACCTTGTCGGGCTCGTCGCCGCGCGCGGTCAGCATCAGAATGGGCACGGCCTTGGTGCGGGCATCGGCGCGCCACTTGCGCGCCAGCGCAAGGCCGCTGGCGCCGGGCAGCATCCAGTCGAGCAGGATGACATCCGGCAGCACGGCATCGAGTTCGCGCTGCGCCGAAACACCGTCCTCCGCCCAGACGGGCTGGAAGCCGTTATGCCTCAAATTGACCGCGATCAGTTCCGCAATCGCGGGCTCGTCCTCGACGATGAGGACCATGGGCATCTTCTTCATCCCTGGGTTGCCTCCTGTTTACAGCACTGCGGATTCGATATCCGCCATGGTCTGGTGCCGCACGTCCTTGCCTTCGACCAGATAGATGATGAGTTCGGCCACATTCTTGGAATGGTCGCCGATGCGCTCGATGGCCTTGGCCAGGAACAGCAGGTCCAGGCTCGCCGAGATCGTGCGGGGGTCTTCCATCATGTAGGTGATGAGCTTGCGCACGAAGCCGTCGAACTCCTCGTCGATCAGGTCGTCCTCCTTGAGGATGGCCACGGCCGCCTTGGTGTCCAGGCGCGCGAACGCATCCAGCGTCTTGCGCAACAGCTCCGAGGCCATTTCGGCCGCGACGCGCAGATCGCTGGTGGGCAGCGAGCGGGCCGCCCCGCTTTCGATGATGGACTTGACCATGCGCGCCATCTTGCAGGCCTCGTCGCCCATGCGCTCGAGATTCGCCGTGGCCTTGGAGAACGCGATCAGCAGGCGCAGGTCGCGTGCCGTGGGCTGGCGCCGCGCAATGATGGACGACAGGTCGTGGTCGATCTCCACTTCCATCGCGTTCACGCGCTTTTCGGTGGCAATCACCTGGTCCACGGCATCGGTGCTGAAGCTGGTCAGCGCATAGACCGCCTGGCGGATCTGGGACTCCACCAGACCGCCCAGTTCCATGACGCGGGCGGAGACGCGGTTGAGTTCGCTGTCGAACTGACTGGAGAGATGTTTTTCTGTCATTGCGGTATGTCTTTCTCAATGATCCAAAGCACGGTACGCGGTGCATGAACCGGCCTGGCCCTGTCCAGAGACAGCGGCAAGGTTCGCCCCGCTGCGAGGCTGTCGCCCCCTTCAGGAGGCAGCCGCACAGCGGCTCGGGGAGTCATCCGAATCTGCCTGTGATGTAGTCCTCGGTTTCCTTGCGCTGGGGCTTGAAGAACATCTGCTCGGTATCGCCGAACTCCACCAGATCGCCCAGGTACATATAGGCCGTGTAATCGCTGCAGCGCGCTGCCTGCTGCATGTTGTGGGTCACTATGACCACGGTGTAGTCGTTCTTGAGCTCGGCGATCAGCTCTTCGATCTTGGCCGTGGAGATGGGGTCCAGCGCCGAGCAGGGTTCGTCCAGCAGCAGCACTTCGGGCTTGATGGCAATGCCGCGCGCAATGCACAGGCGCTGCTGCTGCCCGCCCGACAGGCCGGAGCCGCTTTGCTGCAGCTTGTCCTTGACCTCGTTCCACAGCGCCGCCTTGCGCAGAGCCCATTCCACGCGATCGTCCATGTCCGAGGCGTTGAGGTTCTCGAACAGCTTCACGCCGAAGGCGATGTTGTCGTAGATGGACATGGGAAACGGCGTCGGCTTCTGGAACACCATGCCCACCTTGGCGCGGATCAGCGCCACGTCCTGCTTGGAGGTCAGCAGGTTCTCGCCGTCCAGCAGGATCTGGCCTTCGGCGCGCTGCTCGGGATACAGCTCGAACATGCGGTTGAAGGTGCGCAGCAGCGTGGACTTGCCGCAGCCCGAGGGGCCGATGAAGGCCGTGACCTTTTTCTCGGGAATGTCGAGATTAATGTTCTTGAGCGCGTGGAACTTGCCGTAGTAGAAGTTCAGGTCGCGCACCGCCAGCTTGGAGGTGCTGGGAACGTTTTGGATGGTTGCAGTCATGGCTCTCTCGGATTACTTTTGGCGGGTGATGAAACGCGCCAGGATGTTCAGGCCCAGCACAGCCACCGTGATCAGGAACACGCCGGCCCAGGCCAGCTGTTGCCAGTTCTCATAGGGGCTCATGGCAAATTTGAAGATCGTTACCGGCAGGCTGGCCATGGGCTTGGACAGATCGCCATTCCAGAACTGGTTGTTCAGCGCGGTGAACAGCAGCGGCGCCGTTTCGCCGGCGATGCGCGCCACGGCCAGCAGCACGCCGGTGATCACGCCGGCGCGAGCTGCGCGCAATGTCACCATGGTGATGACCTTCCACTTGGGCGTGCCCAGCGCATAGGCTGCCTCGCGCAGGCTGGCCGGCACCAGGGCCAGCATGTTCTCGGTGGTGCGGATCACCACGGGAACGACGATCAGCGCCAGCGCCACGATGCCCGCATAGGCCGAGAAGCTGCGGAACTGGGCCACGACCATGGTGTAGACGAACAGGCCGATCACGATGGAGGGCGCCGACAGCAGGATGTCGTTGACGAAGCGCGTCGTGCCGGCCAGCCAGCTCTTCTTGTCGTATTCGGCCAGGTACACGCCGGCCATGATGCCGACGGGCGTGCCCACGAAAGTGGCCAGCGCCACCATGACCAGCGAGCCGAAGATGGCATTGGCAATGCCGCCGGCCTCGTTGGGCGGCGGCGTCATCTCGGTGAACAGGGACAGGCTCATGCCGCCCAGCCCCAGGCGGACGGTTTCCCACAGGATCCAGATCAGCCAGAACACGCCGAAGACCATGGCTATCATGGACAGGGTCAGCGCCACCTGGTTCAGGCGCTTGCGCCTGGCGTACTTGGCCGCGCGCACGCCGGCCAGCTCGGCCGCGTTGATCATTTTTGCGGAGGTCGTGTTCACGAGCGGGCTCCTTCATTCTTCTGCAGGCGGTTGAGCAGCACCTTGGACAGCGCCAGCACCACGAAGGTGATGAAAAACAGCACCAGGCCCAGGTAGATCAGCGATGCCTGGTGCAGGCCTTCGCCGGCCTCGGCGAATTCGTTGGCCAGGGCCGAGGTGATGCTGTTGGCGGCCTCGAACACCGACAGCGAGTTGAGCTGGTTCATGTTGCCGATCACGAAGGTCACGGCCATGGTCTCGCCCAAAGCGCGGCCCAGGCCCAGCATGACGCCGCCGAGCACGCCGGTCTTGGTATAGGGCAGCACGACCTTCCAGACCACTTCCCAGGTCGTCGAGCCCAGGCCGTAGGCGGATTCCTTGAGCAGTGCCGGCGTGACCTCAAACACGTCGCGCATTACCGAGGAGATGAAGGGAATGATCATGATGGCCAGGATGATGCCGGCCGACAGGATGCCGATGCCCACGGGAGGACCCGACACGAAGGCGCCCAGGTAAGGCACGCCGTTGAAAAGCGATTGCAGCGGCTGCTGCACATAGGTGGCGAGCACGGGGCCGAACACCATCAGGCCCCACATGCCGTAGACGATGGACGGCACGGCGGCCAGCAGCTCCACGGCTGTGCCCAGCGGGCGCTTGAGCCAGGCCGGCGACAGCTCGGTCAGGAACAGCGCGATGCCGAAGCTCACGGGCACTGCGATCACCAGCGCGATCAGCGACGTGGCCAGCGTGCCGTAGATCATCACCAGGCCGCCGTATTCGTTTTGGACGGGGTCCCAGACGCTGCGCCCCAGGAATGCCAGCCCGTATTCATGGATCGCCGGCCATGCGCCGAAGACCAGGGAGATCATGATGGCCAGCAGCAGGCCCAGTGTCAGCAGCGCCGCGCCGCGCGCCAGCGCGCCAAACAAACGATCCGCCATGCGGCCCGATAACAGGGGCCGGCGTGGCGGAGAAGGTATGCGCTGTGCGGTGGGTGGGGCGGACATGGCAGCCAGCGAGTGATCGGTAGGGCGAGGGGGCGACGTAGTGGACACGTTCAGCGCCTTTTTCACAACAGTTGAAGGCTTGGCAAGCTTTTTAACAGGTGCGCCGGCTGGCGGCGCACCTGTTTCAAAGATTACTGCAGGGCGATGGTCTTGCCCGAGCTGTCCTTGATTTCGTTCCAGGACTTGTAGATCACGTTCTTGACGGCTTCAGGCATGGGCACGTAGTCCAGGTCTGCAGCGGTCTTGTCGCCGGACTTGTAGGCCCATTCAAAGAACTTCAGCGAAGCCGCGGCCTGGGCGGGCTTTTCCTGATTCTTGTGCATCAGGATGAAGGTGGCGCTGGTGATGGGCCAGGAAGCCTTGCCGGGCTGGTTGGTCAGGATCTGGTAGAAGCTCTTGTTCCAGTCGGCGCCGGCGGCGGCGGCCTTGAAGGCATCGTCGTCGGGAGAAACGAAGTTGCCGTCCTTGTTCTGCAACTGGGTGTAGGTCAGCTTGTTCTGCTTCACATAGGCGTATTCCACATAGCCGATGGAGTTAGGCAGGCGGCCCACGAAGGCGGCCACGCCCTCGTTGCCCTTGCCGCCCGCGCCGGTGGGCCAGTTCACGGCCGTGCCTTCGCCGACCTTGTCCTTCCATTCGGCATTGACCTTGGACAGGTAGTTGGTGAAGCCGAAGGTGGTGCCCGAGCCGTCGGCGCGGCGCACGGGAGCAATGGGGGCGTCAGGCAGGTTCACGCCGGGGTTGAGCGCGGTGATGGCGGGATCGTTCCACTTGGTGATCTTGCCCAGGTAGATGTCGCCCAGCACATGGCCGCTGAGCTTGAGCTGGCCGGGAGCGATGCCCTTGATGTTGACCACGGGCACGATGCCGCCGATCACGGTGGGGAACTGCACCAGACCCTTCTTCTGCAGTTCGTCATCCTTCAGCGGCGCATCGGAAGCACCGAAGTCCACGGTCTTGGCATCGATCTGCTTGATGCCGGCGCTGGAACCCACGGACTGGTAATTGATCTTGACGCCGGTGGCCTTGTGATAATCGGCAGCCCACTTGGAGTACAGCGGAGCCGGGAAGCTCGCGCCGGCGCCCGTGGCCTCCTGCTGGGCCCATGCCTGGCTCAGGCCTCCAGCAGACAATGCACCAGCCACCAGAACATGAATCAAGGACAACTTCATGATGAACAGACCTCTTAGGGTTGAAAGATTCGATGGCTGGACTGTAAAAATGATTTATGACAGCGTTGTGACATGAAAATGGCAGCTGTCATTTTTTGCTGTTTGCGCTGGCCGTGCGGTTCCACGGCCGTGCCGGACGCCGCTTGCATGCGTCGCCAGGCCTATACAAGCCGCCTTTTTGACATCGACAGGACGCGCCGTCACACGGCTGTCACATCCGCTTCTCAGACTGGCTTGCCTCGTGGGCGCGCCCGGGTGGTACGCTGGCCGGGTACCCAAATGCCCTGGGCGGCCAGGGTTGTTTCAGAAGGCCCGCACATGCCACAGCCCCCATGCCGCATATTTGCCAGCCCATGCAAGCCGCCACCGCAGCAGCCGTCTGCCCGGATCACCCTGGATGGCCTGACGAACGGCTTGCACATACACAACAATAGAAAACCTGCTTTGATTGGCTTGGACCATGGTTCCTGAATCCCTGCTCGCCGCCGTAGATCTGGGCTCCAACAGCTTTCGCCTGGAAATCGGCCGCATCGGCTCCCACCAGCGCATCGAGCGCGTGGAATATCTCAAAGAAACCGTCCGCCAGGGCAACGGCCTCAATGCCAGGCAGGAGCTGACCCGCGAGGCCATGGAGCGCGGCTGGGCCTGCCTGGCGCGCTTCGGCGAGCGCCTGACGGGCTTCGCCGGCAGCCAGGTGCGCGCCGTGGCCACGCAGACGCTGCGCGAAGCCCGCAACCGCGCGGAGTTCGTGGAGCGCGGCAGCAAGCTGCTGGGCTTTCCCATCGAAGTCATCTCCGGCGAGGAGGAAGCGCGCCTGATCTACCGCGGGGTGTCCAGCTCCCTCACGCCCAGCCAGCAGCGCCGCCTGGTCGTGGACATCGGCGGCCGCTCCACCGAAGTCATCATCGGCCAACAGTCGCAGGCGCTGCAGGTAGCCTCGTTCCCCCTGGGCAGCGTCTCGTGGAGCGCCCAGTTCTTCGGCGACGGCGTGCTCGGCAAATCGGGCTTCGCGGCAGCCATCAGCGCCGCCAAGCAGCGGCTGGCCCCGGCCCGTGAAGCCTATCCCGGCACGGCCTGGGATTGCGCCTATGCCTCCTCGGGCACGGCCAATGCCGTGGCCGACGCACTGACGGCACAGGGCCTGGACGGCCGCATCATCACCCCGGCCAAGCTGCGCCGGCTGTACGAGCAGCTGCTGGACGCCGGCCATGTCGACAGGCTGCGCCTGCCCGGCCTCAAGGAGGACCGCCGCCCCGTGGTGGCCGGCGGCATCAGCGTGATGCTGGCGGTGATGGAGCTGCTGGAAATCGCGGAGCTGGAAGTGGCCCAGGGCGCGCTGCGCCAGGGCGCTTTGTACGATCTGCTCGACCATGAGCCGCCCGCCGACAAGGAAGCCGCCGAAGTGCTGGCCCTGCAGCAGGACTTCGGCGTGGACCGCGCCCAGGCCGAGCGCGTGAGCCGCATTGCCGGCGAACTGTGGCGCGGCATCCGCCCCGCCGAGGTGGGCGACGACGCCGCCCGCGCACTGCATACGGCCGCGCTGCTGCACGAGGTAGGCATGCGCATCGCGCTGGGCGACTACCACCGCCATGGCGCCTATATCACCGAGCATTGCAGCCTCGCCACCTGGGAGCCCACGCTGCGCCAGCGCATCAGCCAGCTGGTGCTGGGCCATCAGGGCAAGCTGCGCAAGCTGGAGGCTTTCATCGAGGAGCCGGGGCTGGCCCTGCCGCTGATGGCCCTGCGCCTGGCCGTGCAGCTGTGCCATGCGCGGCGCGATCCGCAGCTGCAAGGCATTGCGCTGGAGCGCAGCGGCGCCGAATGCCGCCTGAGCACGCCGGAAGGCTGGTCCCGCGCCTACCCGCAGTCGGCGCGCCTGCTGGAACTGGAAGCCGCCGCCTGGAGCAAGACACCCTGGAGCCTCAGGCTGCAGCTGCGCTGAGAATGGGCAGACGAAGAAAAAGGGGCACAAGCCCCTTTTTCCCATCGAAAGAGCTATCAAAAATGATAGCTGTGTGCGCCACTCAGACAATGTTTTACCAATGAATTCTTTGTAAATTCTCCATACGACAAGCGCCAGCCGCCTCTTTTTCAATAGCACCAGCGCCAGTTTCAGGCTGCGGCACCGTAGCGCTCCATCAGGGCCATCTGTGCGCCCTGCCCTTCGGTCGGGCGCGCGGGCTTCTGGTAGGTGCCGGCGGCGGTCAGCGTCCAGGCATCGCGGTCGTCATGCAGATAGGCCACCAGGCATTCATCGATGACACGCTGGCGCAGCACCTTGTCCTGCACCGGCCAGGCCAGCTCCACGCGGCGCAGCATGTTGCGGTTCATCCAGTCCGCGCTGGACAGGAACAGCTCCTCGTGCTCGCCCCAGGAGAAATAGAACACGCGCGAATGCTCGAGAAAGCGCCCGATGATGGAGCGCACGCGGATGTTGTCCGTCCAGCCCGGGCGCTGCGCCGGCAGCATGCAGGCGCCGCGCACGATGAGGTCGATGCGCACGCCCTTGCGCCCGGCCTCCATCAGCGCCGTGATCAGCAATTCGTCGGTCAGCGCGTTCATCTTGAGCACGATGCGCGCATGCTCGCCACGTGCCGCGGCCTCGGCGACCTTGGCAATCAGCTGCAGCATGCGGCTTTGCAGATGGAACGGCGCCATGACCAGGCGCTGCAGTTCGGGCATCTTGTTGTGGCTGGAGAGATGGCGGAACACCGCATCCATGTCCGCCGTGATCTGCGCATCGCAGGTCAGCTGGCTGATGTCCGTGTACAGCCGCGCGCTGCGCAGGTTGTAATTGCCCGTGGACAGGTGCGCATAGCGCTTGAGGTGGCCGGTGCGCTTTTCGCGCCGCGTGATCAGCAGCATCTTGGCATGGGTCTTCAAGCCCACCACGCCGTACACCACCTGCACACCCAGAGATTCCAGCTGCTCGGCCCAGTTGATGTTGGCTTCCTCGTCGAAGCGCGCCTTGAGTTCCAGCACGGCCAGCACTTCCTTGCCGCGGCTCACGGCCTCGGCCAGCAGGCGCATGATCTCGGAGTCCGAGCCGGTGCGGTAAATGGTCTGCTTGATGGCCAGCACCTCGGGATCGTTGACCGCCTCGCGCAGCAGCTCCAGCACGCTGTCGAAGCTCTCGAAGGGCTGGTGGATCAGGATGTCGTTCTTGCGCATCTGCGCCATGATCGAGCGCCCCGGATACAGCTGCTTGGGCCAGGCGGGCTTCCACTTGGGAAACAGCAGGGCCGGATCGTCGACCAGATCCACCAGCTGCATCTGGCGCACCAGATTGACCGGCCCCTTGACGCGGAACAGCGCCTGCTCGGGCAGCCCGTACTGCTCCAGCAGCAGGCTGGAGAGCATGGGCGAGCAGGACGAGGACACCTCGAGCCGCACCGCCTGGCCATAGTGGCGGTGGTGCAGCCCCTGGCGCAGAGCCATGCGCAGATCGCTGACATCCTCCTCGTCCACGGCCAGGTCGGAATGGCGCGTCACGCGGAACTGCGAGAACTCGGCCACTTCGCGGCCCGGAAACAGTTCGGCCAGATGTGCCCGCACCACGCTGGAGATGCTGACGAACAGGCGCTGCCTGCCCGAAATCTTTTCCGGCAGCCGGATCAGCCGTGGCAATGCGCGCGGCACCTTGACGATGGCCACCTCGTTGGAGCGTCCGAAGGCATCGACGCCATTGAGGCGCACGATGAAGTTGAGCGCCTTGTTGGCCACCTGCGGAAACGGGTGGGAAGGATCCAGGCCCACCGGCACCAGCAACGGCTGGACTTCGCGCAGAAAGTAATCGCGCACCCATTTGCGCTGCACCGCACTGCGTTCGCCATGCGAGACCAGCCGGATGGAATGGCCGGCAAACGCCGGGATGATGGACTGGTTGTAGAGCTGGTACTGGCGCGCCACCAGCTCATGCGCCCTGGCCATCAGCCGCTCGAAGCTGGTGCGCGTATACGGCCCGGTTTCGTCGCCTGCCTTGGCGGCGGATACATGGGCCGCGCAACGCACCTCGAACCACTCGTCCAGGTTCGAAGAGACGATGCACAGATAGCGCAGGCGCTCCAGCAAGGGCACGTCTTCCCGCTCCGCCCAGTTCAGCACACGCTCGTTGAAGGCCAGGATGCTCTGGTCCCGGTCCAGGAACTGCGGCAGCGCCTGGAGCGCCGCCACCGGCTCCGCGGCCACGGTTTGGACAGAAGGTTTGGGCAAGAAGGCTTCCCTCGGTGCAGACTCTTGCATTTCCACGGCCGTCGCCGGCAGCGGGCCCTGCAGCAGGCCATCCTGCTGCAGGGCAGAGATTACCGGGATTTCAGCGCTCGGACCGAGCCCGGATGCGGAAAAGGGAACAGACAGGACAAGAGAATTCTGGTTATTCGGCAGCGACGCGGTCACTGCTTCCTCCGGCAGGGATTGAGGCATGTCAGCAAAGGGCCTGCAGAGCCCGAAGAGCACTCCATGGAGCTTTATGACAGTCTGCCCGCGATTTGTGACATTTATATGACTTTCATATGACGAAAAGCAAATGCAGGACGACATCCCACAAGAAGACTCCAAGGCATGCCAGCCGTTCTGGCAGCTTTTCTGACATAAACAAAAAGGGGCGCGAAAGCCAAGCTTTCACGCCCCTTGCAACCGGAGTTCCGTCAAGCCGCCTTGGCCGCCTGCACCAGCCGCTGCACGCATTCGCTGGCCAGGCGCTCGTCGCGCGCTTCGACCATGACGCGCAGCAAGGGCTCCGTGCCGCTGGGCCGGATCAGCAGGCGACCCGCACTGCCCAATTGCTTCTGCACGGTTTCCTGCTCGGCCGCCAGCAGGCGGTTGCTCTTCCAGTCCTGCCCCGGCTGCAGGCGCACGTTGACCATGACCTGCGGAAACAGCGTGACCTCCGACAGCCACTGGGCCACTGTCTTGCCCGAGCGCACGCAGGCCTGCAGCACCTGCAGGGCGCTGACCAGGCCGTCGCCCGTGGTGTGCTTGTCCAGGGCCAGCAAATGGCCCGAGCTTTCGCCGCCGAGCTGCCATCCGTTGCGCTGCAGCTCTTCCAGCACATAGCGGTCGCCCACCTTGGCGCGCACAAAGCCCACGCCCTGGGCTTTCAGTGCCTGTTCCACGGCCATGTTGGTCATCAGCGTGCCGGCCACGCCCGGTACCGCCTCGCCACGCGCCAGGCGGTCTGCAGCCATCAGGTACAGCAGCTCGTCGCCGTTGAACAGGCGCCCCTGCTCGTCGACCAGCTGCAGCCGGTCGGCATCGCCGTCGAGCGCGACGCCGAAATGGGCCTTGTTGGCACGCACTGCCATGACCAGGGCCTCGGGATGGGTGGCCCCCACGCCCTCGTTGATGTTGAGACCGTCGGGCGAGCAACCGATCGCGATCACCTCGGCGCCCAGCTCATGGAATACCTTGGGCGCAATCTGATAGGCAGCGCCGTGCGCAGCGTCCACCACAATGCGCAGGCCGCGCAGCGACAGCGAATGGTCGAACGTGCTCTTGCAGAATTCGATATAGCGGCCTGCTGCATCGGTGAGCCGGCGCGCCTTGCCCAGCGCCGCGGAATCCACCCACTCGGGAGCCTCCAGCAGAACCTGCTCGACCTCTTCCTCCCAGGCATCGGGCAGCTTGCTGCCGTTGGCGCTGAAGAACTTGATGCCGTTGTCATAAAACGGGTTGTGGCTGGCGCTGATCACCACGCCCAGGCTCGCCCTTTGCGCACGTGTCAGGTAGGCCACGCCGGGCGTGGGCAGCGGCCCCAGCAGCATGACATCCACGCCTGCGGAGTTGAAGCCCGACTCCAGCGCGCTCTCCAGCATGTAGCCCGAGATGCGGGTGTCCTTGCCGATCAGCACCAGAGGACGTTCCCCTTGCTGTCCCTGGCGCCGCAGCACCCTGCCCACGGCATGCGCCAGGCGCAAGGCGAAATCCGGCGTGATGGGCGACTTGCCCACAGTGCCTCGAATACCGTCGGTTCCGAAATATTGACGCGCCATGTTGTTATCCCTGCTTCTGTTTATGGTTGGACGCTGCCCGGCCAGTTCAGACAGCGCGATGGCCCGAGCTTTCCTGCATGGCCTTCCACACGGAAAGCGCTGCAACAGTTTGCGCCACATCGTGCACGCGCACCACTCTGGCCCCTCTTTCCACGGCCAGCAAGGCCGCTGCCACGCTGGGTACCATGCGCTCATCCACCGGAAGGCCGCTGACCTGGCCCAGGGATCCCTTGCGGGACCAGCCGGCCAGCAGCGGAAAGTCTAGTGCCAACAACTCTTGCTGGCCGGCAAGCAACGCAAAATTTTGTGCCAGGCTTTTGCCGAAACCGATGCCGTAATCCCAGACGATGCGCCGGCGATCCACCCCGGCGGCCAGCAGCTTGTGGCTTTCGGCCTGCAGAAAATCCCGGACTTCGGACAGCACATCTCCTTGCATGTGTTCCAGATGCATGTCCTGGGGCGTACGGTGCATGTGCATGAGGCAGATGCCGCAGCGGCCGTGGGCCTGCACCACCTCGCGCGCACCGGGCTGGCGCAGCGCCCAGATGTCGTTGATGATGTCGGCGCCCAGGTCCAGAACGGCCCGCATGACCTCGGGCTTGTAGGTGTCGATGGAAACCGGCACATCGAGCTTGACCGCCTCCCGGACCACCGGCAGCACGCGCTGCAGCTCCTCCTCCAGCGGTACGGCCGGCGAGCCGGGCCGGGTCGACTCGCCGCCGATGTCGAGGATATCGGCACCCTCGCCGAGCAGCCGTTCGGCATGCGCCATGGCGCCCGAGACCCCGGCATGCCTGCCGCCGTCCGAAAAAGAGTCGGGCGTCACGTTGACGATGCCCATGACCAGAGGCTGGTCCAGATTCAATACAAAGCGTGATGTTTGCCACTGTGGCGACATAGGAAACTCCTTGGGACTTGCCGGCCAGGGGAGAAGAACCGCTGCGCAGGTCTGCTCCAGCAAGCCATGCCCATGCTTTCATGGGCCAAAAACAAAAGGTCCCGCAGGACCTTTTGTGACTCTGGATGGAGGCGTCAGGCAGTGCGGGGCGCAGGCTCCGCGCCGGCTGCGGGCGTGCCACCCGAAGAATTGCCGCCTCCCGACGAAGGAGGATTGCGAGGCACCCAGTCCTTGGGCGGACGAGGCTCCTTGCCGGCCATGATGTCGTCGAGCTGCTCGGCGTCGATGGTTTCCCATTCGAGCATGGCCTTGGCCATGGCGTGCATCTTGTCCGAGTTGTCCTCGATCAGCTTGCGTGCCAGATGGTATTGCTCGTCGATGATGCGGCGTACCTCCGCATCGACCTTCTGCATGGTCTCTTCGCTGATGTTGCTGGACTTGCTCATGGAACGGCCCAGGAACGGCTCCCCCTCCTGCTCCGCATAGACCATGGGGCCCAGCGCATCGGTCATGCCGTAGCGCGTCACCATGTCGCGCGCGATCTGCGTTGCGCGTTCGAAGTCGTTGCTCGCCCCAGTGGTCATCTGGTTCATGAACACTTCCTCGGCGATGCGGCCGCCAAAGAGCATGGCGATCTGGTTGAGCATGTATTCCTTGTCGTAGGAATAGCGGTCCTTCTCGGGCAGGCTCATGGTCACGCCCAGCGCGCGGCCGCGCGGGATGATGGTGACCTTGTGCACCGGATCGCACTTGGGCAGCAGCTTGCCGATCAGCGCATGGCCGGCCTCGTGGTAGGCCGTGTTGCGGCGCTCCTCCTCGGGCATGACCATGGTCTTGCGCTCGGGGCCCATGATGATCTTGTCCTTGGCCTTCTCGAAGTCCTGCATCTCGACGGTGCGGGCATTGCGGCGTGCAGCCATCAGCGCGGCCTCGTTGCAGAGATTGGCCAGATCGGCACCCGACATGCCGGGTGTGCCGCGTGCAATCACGGCAGGGTTCACGTCCTGGCCTACGGGAATCTTGCGCATGTGCACGTTCAGGATCTGCTCGCGGCCGCGGATGTCGGGCAGCGTCACATAGACCTGGCGGTCGAAGCGGCCCGGGCGCAGCAAAGCCGCGTCCAGGATGTCGGGGCGGTTGGTCGCGGCCACCACGATCACGCCGAGGTTGGTCTCGAAGCCGTCCATCTCGACCAGCATCTGGTTCAAGGTCTGCTCGCGCTCGTCGTTGCCGCCGCCCAGGCCCGCGCCGCGCTGGCGGCCCACGGCGTCGATTTCATCGATGAAGATGATGCAGGGCGCGTTCTTCTTGGCGTTCTCGAACATGTCGCGCACGCGGGCCGCGCCCACGCCGACGAACATTTCCACGAAATCGGAACCCGAGATCGAGAAGAACGGCACCTTGGCCTCGCCCGCGATGGACTTGGCCAGCAGCGTCTTGCCGGTGCCCGGAGGGCCGACCAGCAGCAGGCCGCGCGGAATGCGGCCGCCGAGCTTCTGGAACTTGTTGGGGTCCTTCAGGAAGTCCACGACTTCCTTGACCTCTTCCTTGGCCTCGTCGCAGCCGGCCACGTCGGCGAACGTGACGGTGTTGTTGTTCTCGTCGAGCATGCGCGCCTTGGACTTGCCGAAGCTGAAGGCGCCGCCCTTGCCGCCACCTTGCATCTGTCGCATGAAATAGATCCACACGCCGATCAGCAGCAGCATGGGACCCCAGCTCACGAGCAACGTCATGAGCAGGGAACCTTCCTCGCGAGGCTTGACGTCGAACTTGACGTTGTAGCTGATCAGGTCGCCCACCAGGCCCCGGTCCAGATAGGTGGCCGTGGTGCGCACCTTGCGGTCGTCACTGGTCGTGGCAACGATTTCCGTGCCGCCAGGACTTTCCTGGATCGTGGCGCTCTTGATACGGTTGTTGCGCACCTGTTCCAGGAATTCTGAGTAGCCGACATGGGACGCGCCAGCCGTGCCGCGGGTGTCAAACTGTTTGAACACCGTAAACAGCACCATGGCGATGACCAGCCAGACGGCGATTTTTGAAAACCACTGATTGTTCAAGCGGGGCTCCAATGGAATGCAGATGAAAAGGCCCGAAGAGGGCTTCGAGACTTATTTACGGCCCATTTTAGGTGTTTCAAGCCAGTTGGCGGCTTATTTCCCCCTATAGCGGCCATAGACGGAATGCGGTCTTGCCGCGTTTTTGCCGGCCAGCCCGCGCCCGGCATGGATTTCATGCTCCGGACAGGCCATCGGCCGGCGCAGCCAAGGCCCGGTGTCCTGCTCGCCTTTTGCAGGCAGGCTGAGGGCATTCATGCCGCCGACTTCAGCCCCATTCCCACCAGAAAGGTTTCTGCGGACTTGTCGCGCGACGCCTTGGGCTTGATCGGCTTGACCACCTTGAAGGTCTGCTTGAACAGGTCGACCAGTTCGTTGTAGCCGCTGCCATGGAACAGCTTGACCACGAGCGCCCCATCGGGCTTCATGTTGTGCTGCGCGAAGTCCACGGCCATCTCGATCAGCAGGGCCACGCGCGCGGCGTCGGTGGAGGCATTGCCCGACAGGTTGGGCGCCATGTCGGAGATCACCACATCGGCCTTTCCTCCGTTCATGGCCTGCTCGAGCTGGGTCAGCACGGACTCCTCCCGGAAGTCGCCCTGGATATAGTGCACGCCTTCGATGGGCTCCATGGGCAGCAGATCCAGCGAAATGATGCGGCCGTTGAGCTGGCCCACCGCCGCGCCGCCGGGCGAGAGGCGCCGGCGCACATACTGGCTCCAGGCGCCGGGCGCGCAGCCCAGGTCCACCACCGTGTGGCCGGGCTGGATGAGCCTGAGCTGCTCGTCGATCTCCTTGAGCTTGTAGGCCGCTCGCGCGCGATAGCCGTCCTTCTGGGCCGCCTTGACGTACGGATCATTGATGTGATCGTGCAGCCAATTCTTATTGACCTTCTTACTTTTGGTTTTCGTTTTCATGCTGGATTCTCTCAGCCTCGATAATACGGGCATGCCCCAAATTCAATTAACTCCCGCAGAGCGCCGGGAACACCGCGCCGAAGCCCACCATCTGGACCCCGTCGTCCTGATCGGCGGTGATGGCCTGACGGCCGCTGTCCAGAAGGAAGTGGACGCTGCCCTGAACGCGCACGGCCTGATCAAGGTGCGCGTCTTCAACGACGATCGCGCCGCCCGCGACCAGATGTACCAGCAGCTGTGCGACGCGCTCAACGCGGCGCCCATCCAGCATATCGGCAAGCTGCTCGTGCTGTGGCGCCCCATTCCCGAGAAGGAAAAGGTCCACGACGAGGACCGCAAGCCCGGTCCGCGCGACGTCAAGGTGCTCAAGTTCGGCCGTGCCGGGCAAAAGCCCGAGGTCAAGCAGCTGCGCGTGCTTGGCAACCAGCGCCTGACCGCCGGCGGCCAGATCAAGCGCGCCAAGCCCAAGCAGAAGTCCGTCAAAAAAGGCCGCCTGGGCTGATGCCAGGCTACTACCTGCCGCTCCGCAGTCGTCCGCGCCCTTCCACTTTCCGCTGAAACCGCCCGTCCATGGTCCAGACCACACCGCTGCCCAACCAGCAACGCCACATTCTTTGCATGAAATGGGGCACCAAATACGGCCCGGAGTATGTCAACCGGCTCTACGCCATGGTGCGCCGCCATCTCAGCGGAGATTTTCGCTTTGTCTGCCTGACCGACAACACTGAAGGGATTCGCGAGGAAGTCGAGTGCTTTCCCATTCCGGATCTGAACATCCACCTGGCGCCCGGCCAGCGCGACGGCGCCTGGAAGAAGCTGACCACCTTCGAGGCCGACCTGTACGGCCTCAAGGGCGTGGCGCTGTTCCTGGATCTGGACGTGGTCATCGTCGGCGGCCTGGACGAGTTCTTCACCCAGAACGGCGAATTCCTCATCATCCACGACTACCCGCGCTTCTGGCGTTTTGGCGAGCGCATCGTCGGCAACTCCTCGGTCTACCGCTTCCAGCTGGGGGCGCATGCGGATGTGCTGGAGCACTTTCGCGCGAATACCGACGCCCTGCGCGCCCGGTACCGCAACGAGCAGGAATACCTGTCGCACTTTCTGCACAAGCAGGGCAAGCTGTCCTACTGGCCTGCGGCCTGGTGCCCTAGCTTCAAGTACTACTGCATTCCCGCCTGGCCGACCAATTACTGGAAGGAGCCCCTGCCGCCCCGGGATGCACGCATCGTGATCTTCCATGGCGAGGTCAATCCGCCCGACGCCCTGGCCGGCCGGCGCAACAGGCGCTTTCGCCACATCGAGCCGGCCCGCTGGATTGCCAGGGCCTGGGGTTGATCCCTCTCTTCGCAAACAAAAGGCGTTGACCGCAAGGTTCAACGCCTTTTGTTTTCCGGACCGGATTTCAGACCAGGGGATGGCCCTTGAGGCGCGTGAGTATGGCCAGCGGGCTGGCCGCCGTGTCGTACTCGCTACCGGGGGGCAGGAACAGGGTCTGCTCCAGCATGTACTGGCCGGCCATCACCGCATGCACGGCCTGGTCGGAAAAGCATACCCAGGTGGAGCCCGCGGCAAACGGCACGGTCTCCTGCGGCGCATTCTTCTGGTAGTCCGGATCGCCCTTCATGCCGTCGTGCAGCTGCAGCATGAGGTGATCGTATTCGCTGCGCAAGGACTTGGTCACATGCAGCATCTGCAGCGCCTTGGCCTGCCAGCGCACATAGGGCTTGGCACGCGGCAGGAATTTCCTGGCCACATCCTCGAAGGGCTCGCCCACGCGCCACACGCGCGGCTGGCCGTCGGGGTTCACATTGGTGAACACGCGCAGGATGCGCTCGCCGTAATTGGGCCGCGAAGGGAAGGCATCCACATGCATGCGCTTGTCGTCGGCGCGCCAGGACTGGGCCCGGGTTTCCACCTGCGAGGGCCGGTAGCTGGTCGGCGCCATGCGCACCACCGGCATGTACTGCGGAAACAGGCCCGCGATCAGCGCCGTGGCCTGCTCGCGAAAGCGTCCCACCATGGCGGCCACCTGCTGGCGCGTGGCCTCGTCGCCCGCCACGCCCTTGATGCTGCCGTCGACATTCAGGCTGATGTTGCGCGTCTTGGGGTCGCGTATGTCGGGGCGCAGCAGGCTTTTTTCCTGCTCGGAGAGCTGGAACGCAAGCTGCGGGAAATACAGGACCTTGCCCGCTTCCACGGCGGCCGTCCACTCGGGGCGGCCCGAAGTCTGGCGCCAGTCGGTGGCGTCGATTTTTACGATTTGAGATTCCATGGCTTCGGCAGTTTACTCTCCGCCTTGACGCCGGGCTTGGCCTGGATCAAGCCGGTTTGCGGCTTGCGGCAAGGCGCCACAGCACGAGCGCAGCGCAGATCCATTGCAGCGCATACATGGCCGTGCCCACGCCGTGCCACAGCCTGAGGTTCTCGCGCGCCACGATCCTGGGCGAGACGCCATACTGCACCAGCAGCGCCAGCAGCAGGCCGGCGATCACAAAACCGATAGCAGCTTGCGCCCATTCCCGCATCTTTTCAGCCTTCTTCTGCTTGGAAAACACCAGTAGAAGCGCGCAGCACGCTATGGAAATCCAGGTCTGCGCCGCAAACAGCCGGGCTGCCATATAGCCGGCCATGGCCGGCGTGGGCAGATGGACGAACAGCAAGGGAACGGCCACAAAGCCTATGGCCGACAGGCTGCCCCACCACAGTGCGGCAAAAAAGAAAGGCAGGCGATCGAACATGCTGATCCATCCGCAAACCCCGCCAGGGCCGCGGCGCGGCACCTGGCGGCTGGCCAAAACCGTCGCCGCTTACGCAAAGCAGGCGACCCGGGGACGCTCAGATGTAGCGCACGCCCACCACTTCATAGCGGCGCTCGCCGCCCGGGGCCTGAACCACGGCCGTGTCGCCCTCTTCCTTGCCGATCAGCGCGCGGGCAATCGGGCTGGAGATGTTGATCAGGCCCTGCTTGAGGTCGGCTTCGTCCTCGCCCACGATCTGGTAGGTCACGGCGGCGCCGCTGTCCTCGTCTTCCAGGTCCACGGTGGCGCCGAACACCACGCGGCCGCCGGCATCCAGATCCGAGGGATCGATGATCTGCGCGGCCGACAGCTTGCCTTCGATCTCGGCGATGCGGCCTTCCACAAAGCCCTGGTGTTCCTTGGCGGATTCGTACTCGGCGTTTTCGCTCAGATCGCCCTGCGCACGGGCTTCGGCGATGGCCTGGATCACGGCCGGGCGCTCCACGGTCTTGAGGCGCTGCAGTTCAACCTTGAGCTTCTCTGCTCCACGCTTGGTGATTGGGATGGTGGCCATAGTCAAGTCTCCATATTCAGCAAACGCCGCGCCATGCGCGGCACCCGGCGCAGGCTCCCGGACAAAGCCGAGAAGGGGCCTGCGCCCCAAAAGCAAACCGCCGCACGTTGCCGCGCGGCGGTTGAAGTTCATTTGCGTTCATTATGCCGCGTTTGCCGCGGCACAAATCCGGTAAAACCCGGTCGCCGCCCGGGGCTGTCCCCGGGCAGACAGGCTGCGTGTGTTAGAGCTGCGCGTGCAGCTCCTGCACCGAGTACACGTCCAGGTTGTCGCGCATGGCCTTCATGCCGTCCACGGCGGCTTCCGCGCCGAAGATGGTGGTGAAGGTGGTCACGCGCGCCAGCAGGGCGCTGGTGCGGATGGCGCGGGAGTCGGCGATCGCGTTGCGGCGCTCTTCCACCGTGTTGATGACCATGGCAATTTCATTGTTCTTGATCATGTCCACGATGTGAGGGCGGCCTTCGGTGACCTTGTTCACCGTCTGCACCTCGATGCCGGCTTCGGCGATCGCCGCGGCCGTGCCGCGCGTGGCGCACAGGGTGAAGCCCATGCCCACCAGCTCCTTGGCAATGGCCACGGCGCGGGGCTTGTCGGCATTCTTCACGGTCAGGAAGATCTTGCCTTCGGTCGGCAGCTTGACGCCGGCGCCCAGCTGGCTCTTCACGAAGGCTTCGCCGAAGGTCTTGCCCACGCCCATGACTTCGCCGGTGGACTTCATCTCGGGGCCGAGAATGGTGTCCACGCCGGGGAACTTCACGAACGGGAACACGGCTTCCTTGACGCTGAAGTAAGGCGGGGTCACTTCCTTGGTGATGCCCTGGCCGGCCAGGGTTTCGCCCACCATGCAGCGCGCGGCCACCTTGGCCAGCTGGATGCCCGTGGCCTTGGAGACGAACGGCACCGTGCGCGAGGCGCGAGGGTTCACTTCCAGCACGTAGATCACGTCCTTGCCGTCCACTTCCTTGATCGCGAACTGCACGTTCATCAGGCCCACCACGTTCAGGCCTTCGGCCATGGCTGCGGTCTGACGCTTGATCTCGGCCACGGTCTCGGGCTTGAGGTAGTAAGGGGGCAGCGAGCAGGCCGAGTCGCCGGAGTGGACGCCGGCCTGCTCGATGTGCTCCATCACGCCGCCGATGAACACGGCGCCGGTGCGGTCACGCACGCAGTCCACGTCGCACTCGATGGCGTTGGACAGGAAGTGGTCCAGCAGCACGGGCGAGTCGTTGGAGACCTTGACGGCCTCGCGCATGTAGCGCTCCAGGTCGCGCTGCTCGTGCACGATTTCCATGGCGCGGCCGCCCAGCACGTAGCTGGGGCGCACGACCAGCGGGTAGCCCAGGGACGCGGCCTTTTCCAGCGCTTCCTCGTCGGTGCGCGCCGTGGCGTTGGGCGGCTGGCGCAGGCTTAAGGTCTGCAGCAGCTTCTGGAAGCGCTCGCGGTCCTCGGCGGCGTCGATCATGTCGGGCGAAGTGCCGATGATGGGCACGCCTTCCTTTTCCAGGCCCAGGGCCAGCTTCAGAGGCGTCTGGCCGCCGTACTGCACGATCACGCCGGCGGGCTTCTCGACAGCCACGATCTCCAGCACGTCTTCCAGCGTCAGCGGCTCGAAGTACAGCCGGTCCGAGGTGTCGTAGTCGGTGGACACGGTCTCGGGGTTGCAGTTGACCATGATGGTCTCGTAGCCGTCCTCGCGCATGGCCATGGCGGCATGCACGCAGCAGTAGTCGAACTCGATGCCCTGGCCGATGCGGTTGGGGCCGCCGCCGAGCACCATGATCTTCTTCTTGTCCGAAGGCTGGGCCTCGCACTCCTCGTCATACGTGGAGTACATGTAGGCCGTGTTGGACGCGAACTCGGCCGCGCAGGTGTCCACGCGCTTGTACACGGGGCGCACGTTCAGGGCCTTGCGCGCCTCGCGCACGGCCTTGTCCGTGGTCTTGAGCAGCTTGGCCAGGCGGCGGTCGGAAAAGCCCTTTTGCTTGAGCACGCGCAGCGTGGCGGCATCCAGGGATGCCAGCGCCTGCTCGCCCTTTTCTTCCACCAGCTTGTCCAGGTCGAGTTCGATCTTCACGATCTCCTCGATCTGCACCAGGAACCACTTGTCGATCTTGGTGATGTTGTGGACTTCGTCCAGCGTCCAGCCGGCGGCGAAGGCATCGCCCACGTACCAGATGCGGTCGGGACCGGGCTCGCCCAGCTCCTTTTCCAGGATTTCGCGGTCCTGGGTCTTCTCGTTCATGCCGTCCACGCCCACTTCCAGGCCGCGCAGGGCCTTCTGGAAGGACTCCTGGAAGGTACGGCCGATGGCCATGACTTCGCCCACGGACTTCATCTGCGTGGTCAGGCGGTTGTCGGCAGCGGGGAATTTCTCGAACGCGAAACGCGGGATCTTGGTGACCACGTAGTCGATGGTGGGCTCGAACGAGGCCGGGGTCTTGCCGCCGGTGATGTCGTTCTTGAGCTCGTCCAGCGTGAAGCCCACGGCCAGCTTGGCCGCGATCTTGGCGATCGGGAACCCCGTGGCCTTGGACGCCAGGGCCGAGGAACGCGACACGCGGGGATTCATCTCGATGACGATCATGCGACCGTCCTTGGGATTCACCGAGAACTGCACGTTGGAGCCGCCGGTGTCCACGCCGATCTCGCGCAGCACTGCCAGCGAGGCATTGCGCATGATCTGGTATTCCTTGTCGGTCAGCGTCTGCGCCGGGGCCACGGTGATGGAGTCGCCGGTGTGCACGCCCATGGGGTCCAGGTTCTCGATGGAGCAGACGATGATGCAGTTGTCCGCCTTGTCGCGCACCACTTCCATCTCGTACTCCTTCCAGCCGAGCAGCGACTCCTCGATCAGCAGCTCGTTGGTGGGAGAGGCTTCCAGGCCGCGCTTGCAGATGGTCTCGAACTCTTCCGAGTTGTAGGCAATGCCGCCGCCCGTGCCGCCCAGCGTGAAGCTGGGGCGGATCACGGTGGGGAAGCCCACGTGCTTTTGCACTTCCCAGGCTTCTTCCATGGAGTGGGCAATGCCCGAGCGCGCCGAGCCCAGACCGATCTTGGTCATGGCGTCCTTGAACTTCAGGCGGTCCTCGGCCTTGTCGATGGCCTCGGGCTTGGCGCCGATCAGCTCGACGGAGTACTTGTCCAGCACACCGTGCTTCCACAGGTCCAGCGCGCAGTTCAGCGCGGTCTGGCCGCCCATGGTCGGCAGGATGGCGTCGGGACGCTCCTTGGCAATGATCTTCTCGACCGTCTGCCAGGTGATGGGCTCGATGTAGGTGACGTCGGCCGTGGCCGGGTCGGTCATGATCGTCGCGGGGTTGCTGTTGATCAGGATGACCTTGTAACCCTCTTCGCGCAGCGCCTTGCAGGCCTGCACGCCGGAGTAGTCGAACTCGCAGGCCTGGCCGATGACGATGGGGCCGGCGCCAATGATCAGAATGCTTTTGAGGTCGGTGCGCTTAGGCATTTTTGTGTTTCTCCATCAGCGCTGTGAAGCGGTCGAACAGATAGCCGATATCGTGCGGGCCGGGCGATGCCTCGGGGTGGCCCTGGAAGCAGAACGCAGGCGCATCGGTGCGCTCCATGCCCTGCAGCGTGCCGTCGAACAGGCTGATGTGCGTGGCACGGGCATTGGCGGGCAGCGTCTCTAGGTCCACGGCAAAGCCGTGGTTCTGGCTGGTGATGCTCACGCGGCCGTTGTCCAGGTCCTTGACCGGGTGGTTGGCGCCGTGGTGGCTGTTTTGCATCTTGAAGGTCTTGGCGCCCGAGGCCAGGGCCATGATCTGGTGGCCCAGGCAGATGCCGAACAGGGGCTTGCCGGAGGCCATGAAGGCCTGGGCCGCCTCGATGGCGTAGTCGCAGGGCTCCGGATCGCCAGGGCCGTTGGACAGGAAGACGCCATCGGGATTCATGGCCAGCACGTCCTTGGCAGGCGTCTGGGCCGGCACCACGGTCACGTGGCAGCCGCGCTCGGCCAGCATGCGCAGGATGTTCTTCTTCACGCCGAAGTCATAGGCCACGACCTTGAATCGGGGCGCCTGGAGCTTGCCATAGCCTTCGCCCAGCTTCCACTCGGACTCGGTCCACTCGTAGGGCGTGGCCGTGGTCACGACCTTGGCCAGGTCCATGCCCTTCATGTCGGGAGCAGCCTTGGCTGCGGCAACGGCCTGGGCAATGCGTGCCTCGGTGACTTCCTCGCCGGCCGCCAGGCCCAGGATGGCGCCGTTCTGGGCACCCTTGTCGCGCAGCAGGCGGGTGAGCTTGCGGGTGTCGATATTGGCGATGGCGACCGTGTTGCCCTGCGTCAGGTATTCGGACAGCGTAGCGGTGCTGCGGAAGTTGCTGGCCAGCAAGGGCAGGTTCTTGATGATGAGACCTGCGGCATGGATCTTGTCAGCCTCGACGTCCTCGGGATTGACGCCATAGTTGCCGATGTGCGGATACGTGAGCGTCACGATCTGCTGGCAATAGCTGGGGTCGGTGAGGATTTCCTGGTAGCCGGTCAGCGAAGTGTTGAAAACGACTTCACCGACGGTGGTGCCTTGCGCACCAATCGAGTTGCCAATAAAGACCGTGCCGTCTGCGAGCGCCAGGATGGCGGATGGGAAACTTCCCTTGAGAGACAAAAGCACTGGGTTCTCCGGTTTTTTAATTACGGTTACGCCCAACGCAGCCCCCGGCACGTGCGCGGGGACAAAAAGTTGTCTGCAGGGGATGGCGAGGAGGCTTCGCTAGGCGTATGAAGGAATGCTTGAAAGCCGCCCATTATAAGCTCGGACAGCCTCAGCCCCATGACTTGCTGCGGGATTACCCTTGACGCACCAAGGCACTCACGCTGCTCGCATGCAGGCAGATGGCGGCGGCGGCCGCGACGTTGAGCGACTCCTCGCCGCCGGGTTGTGCGATGCGGATGTGGTGGCTGGCCATTTCCATGAGCGCGGGGCTCACCCCCTGCCCTTCATGGCCCATGGCCCAGGCGCAGGGCCAAGGCAGGCGGGCTTCATGGATCAAATCGCCCTGGTGGGAACTGGTCACGATCAGCGGCACCTGGAGAAGCTGCACGTCGTCCACCGCAGCGGCTTCCACCAGATGCAGGCCGAAATGGGCTCCCATGCCGGCGCGCAGCACTTTCTGGCTCCACAGGGCCGCCGTGCCCTTGAGCGCCACGACCTGGGTAAAGCCGAATGCCGCGGCGCTGCGCAATATGGAGCCCACGTTGCCGGCATCCTGCACGCGGTCCAGCACCACGGTGGGCAGGCCCGAAGATACCTGCCGGCCGGCATCCCAGTCCATCAGGTAGCCCATGCGGGCCGGCGACTCCAGGCCGCTGATATCGGCAAACAAAGCATCGGCCAGCACTACGACTTTGCTAGCTGCCTGCGCCCACTGCACGGGCGCCTGAGGCCAGAAAGACTCTGAAAATACGGCCACGGCAGGCTTGAGGCCACGCGCCAGGGCGGCACGGCACAGATGGTCGCCCTCCAGCCAGATGCGGCCCTGCTTGCGGTAGGCCGTGCTGTCCTGCGACAGGCGGCGCAGCTCCTTGACAAAGCTGTTGTCGCGTGACTGGATGACGGTGAGCTGAGGGGCAGAACCCATGACGACCTCTTTGGCAATATGGTGCAAGCGGCCCGGGGCGGGCGCCGGCGCATTCAGGAATACAGCGAAGCCTGCGCCATCACCAGCGCAGGCGAGGCACCGCTTTCGCAGGCCAGCGGCAAAGGCGCTTCACCCGCGCAGATGGAGCCGGCCTCCAGCGCCCTGGCCACAGGCGCAAACGAGCGGCGATGCTCGCAGCAGGGGCCATGCACACGCAGGGCGTCCAGGTGCGCGGCCGTGCCGTACCCTTTGTGCGCGGCAAAGCCGTATTGCGGATACTGGGCATCGAGCTTCTCGCACCAGCGGTCGCGCGTGACCTTGGCCAGGATCGACGCGGCGGAAATGGCCGGCACCAGCGAATCGCCCTTGACGATGGCCTCGGCCTGCACATCCAGCACCGGCAGTTGGTTGCCGTCCACCTTCACCAGCACGGGTTTCAGGCGCAGCCCCATGACGGCGCGGCGCATGGCCAGCAAGGTGGCCTTGAGGATGTTGAGCTCGTCGATCTCCTGCACCGAAGCCTGGGCAATGCAAAAGCACAGGGCCTTGGCCCGGATCTCGTCGTAGAGCACCTCGCGGCGGTTGGCCGTGAGCTTCTTGGAGTCATTCAGGCCCTCGACGGGGTGGAGGTCGTCCAGAATCACGGCCGCCGCCACTACCGGCCCGGCCAGCGGCCCGCGCCCTGCCTCGTCCACCCCGGCCATCAGCCCGGGCGGATGCCAGGGCAGGCAATTCTGCTCAAGCAGCGGGGGAGGCAATAATTTTTTCGATCGCATGGGCAGCCAATTCGGCAGTATCTCGTCGCAGTTCGTGGTGCAGCGCGGTGAAGCGCTCAACCAGCGCCTCGATGGTGGCAGGAGAATCCTGGCTGGCTCGCAGCCAGTGCAGCGCAGCGGCAGCCAGGGCCTGCGGCGTGGCAGCGTCCTGCAACAGCTCGGGCACGACGAAATCGCCGCACAGGATGTTGGGCAGGCCCACCCAGGGCTGGAGCTGCTTGCGCTTCATCAGGCGCCAGCTCCAGGGATGCATGCTGTAGCTGATCACCATGGGGCGCTTGTACAGCGCGGCCTCCAGCGTGGCGGTACCGCTGGCAATCAGCGTGCAGTCGCAGGCAGCCAGCACATCGTGCGACTGGCCCTTGACGATCAAGGCCTGGTCCTGCATCCCGGCCTCGGCCGCGATGCGGCAGACCTCGTCGTACAGGGAAGGCACGGCAGGAACTACTATTTTAATAGCTGGAAGCGCTTTCCGGACGAGCGCGGCCGCTTTGAAAAAGCCCGAAGCGATATAGCGCACTTCCGAACGCCGGCTGCCGGGCAGCAGGGCCAGCACCAGCCCATCTTCATCCAGACCCAGGCGGCGGCGAGCCGCCGCACGGTCCGGATGCAGCGGAATCACCTGCGCCAGCGGATGGCCCACGTAGGTCGCATCGATGCCATGCCGGGCCAGCAGCTCGGGCTCGAACGGGAAGATGCACAGCACATGATCGGCCGAACGCCGGATCTTCTCCACCCGGTTGGCACGCCAGGCCCAGATGGAGGGACAGACGAAGTGCACGGTCTTGATGCCGGCTGCGCGCAGCCTCTCCTCCAGCCCCAGGTTGAAGTCGGGCGCATCCACGCCCACGAAGACCGAAGGCGGATGGGCAATCAGCCGCTCGCGCAGCTGCTTGCGGATGCCCAGCAGCTCGGCCACGCGCTGCAGCACTTCCAGGCTGTAGCCGTGCACGGCCAGCCGCTCGGACTGCCACCAGGCCTGGAAGCCCCGCTGCTGCATCTGCGCACCGCCGATGCCCATGGAGCGGGCCTGCGGCCAGCGCGCATGCAGGCCGTCCAGCAGCAGGGAGGCCAGCAGGTCGCCCGAGGTCTCGCCCGCCACCATGGCGATCGCGGGTGGCTGCGTGGAAGTCAAAGGCTTTGCGGGTTGCGTCACGGCCGGAAATGGTCCTATGGTCCTGTCGGGAGACGAGCGCAGGATGCTCTTCAGCGAGCGATACCGCGCGTGGAGGCCGCGAGGAACGCCTGCATGCGCTCGATATCCTGCAGCGCTTCGGGCATGTCGGACTTCAGGCCCGCAATCGCGGCGGTGGCCGCATCCAGTGTCAGCCCCTGGCGGTACAGCAGCTTGTGCATCTGCTTGACGGCCGCGACGCGCACAGCCGAAAAACCGCGGCGGCGCAGGCCTTCGGCATTGAAACCGCGCACTGCCAGCGGATTGCCGTCCACCATCATGAAGGGCGGCACATCCTGCGAGATATGGCTGGCAAAGCCGGCCATGGCATGGGCACCGATATGGGTGAACTGATGCACGCCCGTCAGGCCGCCGAGGATGACCCAGTCATCCACGTGCACATGCCCCGCCAGGGTCGCGTTGTTGGCCAGGATGGTGTTGTTGCCCACGATGCAATCGTGCGCAATGTGCACATAGGCCATGATCCAGTTGTCCGAACCGATGGTCGTCTCGCCCCGGTCCTGCACCGTGCCGGTGTTGAAGGTGCAGAACTCGCGGATGGTATTGCGGTCGCCGATCACCAGGCGCGTCGGCTCGCCCGCATACTTCTTGTCCTGGGGCTGGGCGCCCAGCGAGGCGAACTGGAAGACCTGGTTGTCGCGGCCCAGCGTGGTGTCGCCCTCGATCACGCAATGGGCTCCCACCGAGGTATTCGCGCCGATGCGAACCTTGGGTCCGATGACGGCATACGGCCCCACCGACACCGAGGAGTCGAGCTGTGCCGCAGGGTCGATCACCGCGGTCGGATGAATCAGACTGGAAGCCCCCATCAGTGCTTATCCCACCTGACGCATCGTGCACATGAGTTCGGCTTCGGCTGCCACCTCGCCATCCACGCTGGCCACGGCCTTGAACTTCCAGATGCCGCCGCGCACGCGGTCGATCGTGATCTCCAGCGCAAGCTGGTCTCCCGGCACCACCGGACGCTTGAAGCGCGCGGAGTCGATGCCCACGAAGTAGTAGATGTTGTTCTCGTCGGGCACCTGGCCCATGGCATCGAAAGCCAGCAGGCCTGCAGCCTGGGCCAGTGCCTCGAGAATCAGCACGCCGGGCATGACCGGACGGCCAGGGAAGTGCCCGGTGAAGAACGGCTCGTTGAACGTGACGTTCTTGATTGCCTTGATGCGCGTGTTGCGCTCCAGCTCCAGCACCCGGTCCACCAGCAGGAAGGGGTAGCGGTGAGGCAATTGCTTGAGAATTCCTTGAATGTCCATCATCTGTTTCCGTTGTTGCCGCGCGGCTCGTCGGCCAGCGCCTGTTCAAGCTTCTTGACGCGCTCGCGCAGCGCATACAGTTGCTTGAAGGTTGCAGCGTTCTTCTCCCATTGCTCGTTCTCTTGCAACGGAAAGATGCCTGTATAAAAACCTGCCTTGGGTATGGAGCGGGTGACCATGGAGGTCGGTGAAATCACCGTCCCGTCGGCAATGCTCAAGTGCCCGAGGATATTGGCCGCACCGCCAATCGAGCAATGCGCGCCGATGCGTGCGCTGCCCGCAATTCCGGTATTGCCCGCAATCACCGTATGTGCGCCGATATGCACATTGTGGGCAATCTGCACGAGATTATCGATCTTGACGCCGTCCTCGATCACCGTGTCGTCCAGTGCCCCGCGATCCACGCAGGTGTTGGCGCCGATCTCCACATCGTTGCCGATGCGCACGCGGCCCAGCTGCTCGATCTTGACCCATTGCCCGCCGGACGGCGCAAAGCCGAAGCCGTCGGCCCCGATGACCACGCCCGGATGCACGATGCAGCGCTCGCCGATTTCGCAGGCCTCGCCCAGCGTCACGCGGGACTTGAGCACCGACCCTGCTCCCACCCTGGCCCCGGCATCCACGACGCACAAGGGACCCACATAGGCCGACACATGGATTTCGGCACTGGGATGCACCACGGCACTGGGATGGATACCGCAGGGCGCATTTCCAGCGTGGCGGGCCTTCCACCATTGCGTGGCCCGTGCGAAATAGGCGTAGGGATCGGCCGCGACGATGCAGGCACCGCGCTGCGACGCTTCCTCGCGCATCGCAGGCGCCACAATGACACAGGCCGCCTGAGAGGCGGCCAGCTGCTGGCGGTAGCGAGGGTTGCTTAAAAAGCTCAGATCGCCGGCACCGGCGGAGTCCAGCGGCGCGATGCGTGAAATCGGTGTCCCACGCTCGCCGCCCACCAGCTCCCCGCCAAGCGCATCAACGATTTCTCCCAGTGAAACGCTCACCAAAATTGGCTCCGAGGGGCTTTACTTGGCGCCGTTCAGAGCCTTGATCACCTTGTCCGTGATATCGAACTTGGGATTGATATACACGGCTTCCTGCAGGATCACGTCGTACTTTTCGGATTCGGCCACTTGCTTGACGACCTTGTTGGCACGATCGAGCACCTGGGCCAGCTCCTCGTTCTTGCGCGAGTTCAGGTCTTCCTGGAATTCGCGGCGCTTGCGCTGGAATTCACGGTCCTGGTCCACCAGCTGGCGCTGGCGGGAAATGCGCTGGCTCTCCGACATGGTGGGCGCTTCGCGCTCGAACTTGTCGGAAGCGCTCTTCAGCGCATTGCCCTGGTCGACCAGATCTTTTTCACGCTTAGAAAACTCCTGCTCCAGCTTGGCCTGGGCAGCCTTGGCGGTGGATGCTTCACGGAAGATGCGATCCGTGTTCACAAAGCCTGCCTTGAATTCCTGTGCATGCGCAGAGACGGCCATGGCGCCAAGCAGCACAGCCAGAGAAAGATGGCTAGAAAGAGATTTCATTAGAAAGATGTTCCGATCTGGAATTGCAGTTTTTGGATTCTATCCCCGGTTTCCTTGCGGATCGGCTGAGCATAAGCCAAACGCAATGGGCCCAGAGGCGAAATCCAGCTAATACCGATACCCGTGGAGGCGCGCAGAGAGCTGAGCTCCATGCTCTCTCCCTCAGCCCATACGTTGCCCACGTCCAGGAAGGTGAACAGGCGCAGGGTCCGGTCGTTGCCGGCCCCCGGGAACGGCACCATGAACTCGGCATTCAAGGTCATCTTGCGGGTGCCGCCCAGCGCGAGGTTGGTGTTCACCGTGTCATGTTTGCCCAGCGAGCCCTGCTCGAAGCCGCGCACCGAACCCAGGCCGCCCGAATAGAAGTTCTTGAAGATGGGGAACGGACGGCCGTTCAGGCCCTTGCCCCAGCCCAGCTCGCCATTGAGCGCAATGGTGTACTTCTTGTTCAGCGGGATGTACTGCTGGATCTGGTAGTTGGCCTTGACATAGCGCATGTCGCTGAGCATCGAGACTTCGGTGTTCAGGCGCTGGTAGCGGCCCGAATTGGGCGCCAGCGCGCTATCGCGGTTGTCGCGCGACCAGCCGACGGTCAGCGGGATGCCGGTCTGCGAGCAACCCCATTTGTCGCAGTATTCCTGGTAGACCTGAGGCATGTAGGTGCCGGGCTTGATCTCGTTGCCTTCCACGCCACCGCCGAAGTAGACCGTATCCACTTCGCTGAACGGGATGCCGAAACGCACGGTCGCGCCCTTGGTGACGATCTTGTAGGCACCGTCATCGTAGTAGGGCCGCATGGTCCGGTAGTACAGGTCATAGGTGCGCGAGATACCGGTATCCGTGAAATACGGATTGGTCGTCGACAGCACCATGGTGCGGTTGTACTTGCTGGTGTTGACGTCCACGCCCAGGTAGTTGCCGGAGCCGAAGACGTTTTCCTGCTTGATGCCGAACGACAGCGAGACCTTTTCGGCGCTGGAAAAGCCCGCGCCCAGCTGCAGGGAGCCGGTGGGCTTTTCGGCCACGTTGATCAGCAGGTCCACCTGGTCGGGAGAGCCGGGAACCTCCTGCGTCTCCACGTTCACCTCGGTGAAGAAGCCCAGGCGGTCCACGCGGTCGCGCGAGAGCTTGATCTTGTCGCCGTCGTACCAGGACGCCTCGAACTGACGGAACTCGCGACGGATCACCTCGTCGCGCGTGCGGTTGTTGCCGCTCACGCTGATGCGGCGCACATAGGCCCGGCGCGACGGCTGGGCCTGCAGCACCAGCTCCACGCGGTTGTTGGCGCGGTCGATCTCGGGAACGGCCTCCACCTTGGCAAAGGCAAAGCCGAAGTTGCTGTAGTAGTCGGTGAAGGCCTTGATCGTCTGGGAGACCTGGTCGGCGTTGTAGGGCTCGCCGGGCTTGATCTTGATCAGCGACTTGAATTCGTCGTCGCGGTCCAGGTAGTTGCCTTCCAGCTTGACGCCGGAAACCACGAACTGGTCGCCTTCATGGATGTTGACGGTCAGCGAGATGTGCTGCTTGTCCGGAGAAATCGCCACCTGCGTGGAATCGATGCGGAACTCCAGATAGCCGCGCTGCAGGTAATAGGAGCGCAGCGTCTCCAGGTCGGCATTGAGCTTGTTGCGCGCATAGCGGTCCGACTTGGTGTACCAGCTCATCCAGTTGCCGGTATCCTGGTCGAACAGATCCTTGAGCGTGGACTCCTTGAAGGCCTTGTTGCCCACGATGTGGATCTCGTTGATCTTGGCCGGCGCGCCTTCGGACACGGTGAATGTGAGATTCACGCGGTTGCGCTCGATCGGGGTCACCGTGGTCACCACTTCCGCACCGTACAGGCTGCGGTTGATGTACTGGCGCTTGAGTTCCTGCTCGGCGCGGTCGGCCAGCGCCTTGTCGAAAGGACGACCTTCGGCCAGGCCCACGTCGCGCATGGCCTTGAGCAGCGTGTCCTTGTCGAACTCCTTGGTACCCGCGAAATTCACTTCCGCAATCGTGGGGCGCTCCTCCACCACCACGATCAGCACATTGCCATTGGCCTCCAGACGCACATCCTTGAACAGGCCCAGGGCAAAGAGCGAACGGATCGCGGCAGCCCCTTTTTCATCGTCGTACTGGTCGCCCACGCGCAGCGGCATGGAGGCGAACACGGTGCCCGGTTCCACGCGCTGCAGGCCTTCGACACGGATGTCCTGAACTTTGAAAGGCTCTAGTGCCCATGCCGCATTCGCAGCCAAAACCATAGCTGCCAAGGCAGATGCGGTACGCACGCCAAAGCGATTGAAATGTTTTTTCATGAGTGGAATTTGCCGCAGTTGCAGCTACCGAAATCGGCGAAAAATTAGCCCCAAAGCCGGTTGATATCGTTGAAAAAGGCGACTGACATCATCAGCAAGATCACGGCCACGCCTGCCCGCTGCAGCCTTTCGGCCCAGATTTCGGAGACACTTCGGCCCGTGACACCCTCCCAAAGATAATACATCAGGTGCCCACCATCCAGAACCGGCAATGGTAGCAAGTTGAGAACCCCCAGGCTCACGCTGATCAGCGCCAGGAAGGAAAGGTACTGGATCAGCCCCATGCTCGCGGAGCGGCCCGCATAGTCGGCAATGGTCAAGGGGCCACTGATGTTCTTGAGCGAGGCCTCGCCGATCACCATGCGCCCCATCATGCGCAGCGTCATGGCGGACAGTTCCCAGGTGCGCTGCACCCCGGTTGAAAGTCCACCCCAGAAGTCCTGGCGCACCACGGCCATCTCGGGCTCTGCACCGATATAGGCATTGATGCGACCAATGCTCCTGTCCTCTGCCGTTTCGACCCTGGGCTGCACGGTCAGGGCCAGGCTTTGGCCGCCACGCCGCACCACCCATTGCTGGGCAGAGGCCCGGCCGGACGAACCGGCGTCGCGGATCAGCGCCAGCAACTGGGCGCCGTCGTGGATGATACGGCCGTCCACGCTGAGCACCACATCCCCCTTGCGCAAGCCGGCCAGATCCGCCGGTCCACCGGGCATGACCTGGTTCAGGGTCGGTTGCGTCCAGGCACCAAGCAAACCAATTTTTTCAAAAAAAGCCTCATCAGGCTCTTTTTGCTGCAGATTGCCCAGGGGAAGAGACAGCACGCGCGAAGCGGCATCGGCGCGCGAAGCCACCTCCAGGCTCACTGAATCGCCGGCCATGGCGGCCTTGGTGAGCGTCCAGCGCAGGTCGCTGAACGAGTGCACGGGCTGCCAGCCTTGTTGGTCGATCGAAATGCGCCGCACCCAATCGCCGCTCTGGACACCAGCCACCTGCAGGGCAGAGCCCGGGGGCGGAGCAGCCAGGCGTGCCGCCGGCTCGGTCACGCCCACCCAGTTGACCACAGCCAGGAGCGCCACCGCGAGCAGCAGATTGGCGATGGGGCCGGCCGCCACGATGGCAGCGCGCGACCGAAGGGGCTGGTTGTTGAAGGCCAGATGACGCTCCTGGGGAAGGACCTCCCCCTCGCGCTCGTCGAGCATGCGCACGTATCCACCCAGCGGCAGGGCCGCGATCACATATTCGGTCCCCGTCTTGCGGCTGGTCCAGCGCAGCAGCGGCTTGCCGAAACCGATGGAATAGCGCAGCACCTTGACGCCGCAAGCCACGGCAACGCGATAGTGCCCCCACTCATGCACCGCAATCAGAACACCCAGCGCAACAATGAAAGCAACAACGGTCAGCAACACCTGCATCCCCTTCCATACGACTGCTGCTTAGACGCGCCGGGCAGCCGCAAGTTCAACACGGCGCAGCCTACAGGCACCAGCGGCGGGCTGCATCCTGCGCCGCAGCCCGCGCCTGCGCGTCCAGGGACATCAGGTCGCCAAGACTATGGATATCCGAGGGCACCAGCGACTCCAGGGTCTGCAGATTCACGGCATGGATACGATCGAAGGACAGGCGCCGCTCGAGGAACGCCGCCACCGCCACTTCATTGGCGGCATTGAGCACCGTGGTCGTGCCCTCCGCGGCCTGCAGCGCCTGCCAGGACAAATGCAGCCCGGGAAAGCGCCGCGCATCCGCCTCTTCGAAGGTGAGCGCCGCCAGCTTGGCGAAGTCCAGCACGGGCGCACCGCTGGCTATGCGTTCGGGCCAGGCCAGGCCGCAGGCAATGGGCACGCGCATGTCGGGCGTACCCAGCTGGGCGAGCACGGAGGCGTCCGTGAACTGCACCATGGAGTGCACGATCTGCTGCGGATGGATCACCACCTTGATCTTCTCGGGCGGCATGTCGAACAGCCAGCGCGCCTCGATCACCTCCAGCGCCTTGTTCATCATGGTCGCGGAGTCCACGGAGATCTTGCGCCCCATGGAGAAGTTGGGGTGGGCGCAGGCCTGCTCCGGCGTGATTTCGGACAGCGTTGCCGGATCGCGCTGGCGGAAAGGCCCGCCCGAAGCGGTCAGCAGCAGGCTGTCCACCCGCCTGGCCCAGCTCGTGCGATCTTCGGGCAGGCACTGGAAGATGGCCGAATGCTCGCTGTCGATGGGCAGCAAGGTCGCGCCATTGCGCCTGACCGTATCCATGAACAGCGCGCCGCCCACGACCAGGGCTTCCTTGTTGGCCAGCAGCAGCCGCTTGCCGGCTTGCGCTGCCGCCAGGCAAGGCGCCAGACCTGCCGCTCCGACAATGGCAGCCATCACGGCATCCACCTCGGGATGAGAAGCTATTTTTTCCAGAGCATCCTGCGCTTGCAGCACCTGCGTTGCAAGCCCATTTTGCTTGATTTTCTCGGCCAGCAGCTGCGCATGCGGCCGGCTGGCCATCACGGCAAAGCGGGGACTGAATTCGGCACACTGCCTGAGCATCAGGTCCACCTGCGTGGCCGCACTCAGGGCAAAGATTTCGTATTGGTCGCGGTGGCGAGCCACCACGTCGAGGGTGTTCGTTCCAATGGAACCCGTGGAACCCAGAACGGTGATTTTCTGTTTCATGGATGCACAAAAGAGGAGAGCATCATTGCCAACGGCAGTGTGGGCAACAGCGCATCGACACGATCCAGAACACCACCGTGGCCGGGCAGCAAACCGCTGCTGTCCTTGACTCCGACACTGCGCTTGATGAGGGATTCGATCAGATCGCCCGCCACGCTCATCGCAGTCATAAACACCACTGCCAGCAGCAGGAACCAGGTTCCGCGCGTCTGCAGCACCGAATAGAAGCTGGGCACGCCAGCGCCATAGCGCCCGTCGGCCCAGCACCAGAGCAGGGCCAGCACGATCACGCCGATGGCACCGCCCCATACGCCTTCCCAGCTCTTGCCGGGGCTGATCGTGGGTGCCAGCTTGTTCTTGGTGAACTTGAGGCCGAAGGTACGCCCCGCGAAATAGGCAAAGCTGTCGGCCACCCAGACCAAGACCAGCACCGACAGCAGGAAGTTGATGCCGATCCGACGCGCCTGGACAATGGCAATCCACGCCAGCCACAGGGCAAGCACACCGCCGACCAGGCGGATGGCGGAAGGTATATGCGGCCAGCCGGCAACACCGGCCCGCAGCAGCAGCGCACCGCCCAGCACCCAGGCAGCGCCTGCGGCAATCCACAGCAGCGCCAGCGACTGCGACAGCCAGCCTGCCGCCCAGGCCCCCAGGCACAAGGCTGCACAAATGCCGCCAACACCCAAAGCCCCGGCCTGCCCGAAACCGTTGAGGCGCCCCCATTCCCAGGCGCCGGCCGTCATGAACATCAGCGTGACCACGGCAAACGGCACGATGCTGGACGGGTAGAACAGGGCCGGCAGCAAGATGGCCAGCAACACCAAGGCGGTAATCACGCGCTGCTTGAGCATGGCAGTCCTTCGCTTGTTTTTGCAGGCCAGCGCAGAGCTTGCACAGGCCGTGCTGGGTTTATGCCGCCACGATCCGGGCTGGCGGCGGCTGGATCTGTTCGGAGGTCTGGCCGAAGCGGCGCTCGCGTCCGCCAAAGGCCGCAATGGCTTGGTCCAGGTCCGATTCGTCGAAATCAGGCCACAGGCTGGGACTGAAGAAAAGCTCGGAATATGCAGCCTGCCACAGCAGGAAATTGCTGATGCGCATCTCCCCGCCCGTGCGGATCAGCAGGTCGGGATCGCAGACATGGGACATGGCCATGGCCTTGTCCAGATTCTCGGCCGTGATCGCAATGCCCTGCCCGGCCAGCTTGCTGGCCGCCTGCGCGATATCCCAGCGACCGCCGTAATTGAAGCAGACATTGAGGACCAGGCGGCTGTTGTGTGCCGTCTGCCGCTCCGCCTGGCTCAGCCCCTCGCAAACCTTGTCGCTCAGGCCTGTGCGGTCGCCCACGAAATGCAGGCGCACGCCGTCGTTGCTCAGCTGCTGCACCTCTTTGGCCAGGGCATTGGCCAGCAGACCCATGAGGCCCGAAACCTCTTCCTGGGGCCGGTTCCAGTTTTCCGACGAGAACGCGAACACGGTCAGCACCTCGACGCCGCGTTCGGCGCAGGCGCGCGCGCAGCGGCGCAGGGCCTCCACGCCCTGCTTGTGACCGGCAAGGCGGGGAAGCAGGCGGCGCTTGGCCCACCGCCCGTTGCCATCCATGATGATGGCGATATGGCGCGGTACCGCGCCGGTTTTCTTGGAATTCAAGAGTGCAGGTCTCCTTAGACCGCCATGATGTCCTGCTCTTTGGCAGCCACCAGCACGTCGATCTCGGCAATGTGCTTGTCCGTGATCTTCTGGATGTCGGCTTCGGAACGCTTCTGATCGTCCTCGGAAGCCTCCTTGTCCTTGACCAGCTTCTTCACGCTTTCGTTGGCATCGCGGCGCAGATTGCGGATGGCCACCTTGGAGTTCTCGCCCTCGTGGCGGGCCAGCTTGGTCATCTCCTTGCGGCGCTCCTCGCTCATGGGGGGCATGGGCACCCGGATCAGGTCACCCATGGCCGCAGGATTCAGGCCCAGCTCGCTTTCGCGGATGGCTTTTTCCACCTTGGCGGCCATGTTCTTTTCCCAGGGCTGCACGCTGATAGTGCGCGCATCGATCAGGGACACGTTGGCCACCTGGGACAGCGGCACCATGGAGCCGTAGTACTCCACATGGATGGCATCCAGCAGGGCGGGATTGGCGCGGCCGGTGCGGATGCGCGAGAGGTTGTTCTTCAGCGCCTCGATGGATTGGCCCATCTTGGCTTCGGTGTTCTTCTTGATTTCGGCAATCGACATGTTCTTGTTCCTTGGGGCTCAGCGGCCAAGACATGATTCACGCAAGCCGGACCTGGCATCATGCACGGATGCCTCTTGCGCAGTTTTGCGCCTTCCTTTGCGTAAATCCTAAAGAGTTTGCACCAATCTCTGGTGAACCCTCAAGCGTACACCAGAGTGCCTTCGTCTTCACCCATCACCACACGCTTGAGTGCGCCGGGCTTGACGATGGAAAACACGCGGATCGGCAGCTTCTGGTCGCGGCACAGCGCGAAGGCCGTGGCATCCATGATGCCCAGGTTGCGCGAGATGGCTTCGTCGAATGCCAGCTTCTCGTAGCGCGTTGCCGAAGGATCCTTCACGGGATCGGCCGTGTACACGCCATCCACCTTGGTGGCCTTGAGCACGACCTCGGCGCCGATTTCGGCGCCGCGCAGCGCGGCAGCGGTATCGGTGGTGAAGAAGGGATTGCCGGTACCGGCGGCAAACACCACGACCTTGCCCTCCTCCAGGTATTGCAGCGCCTTGGGGCGCACGTAGGGCTCGACCACCTGCTCGATGCCGATGGCGGACATGACGCGGGCCGTCAGGCCCTGCTTGTCCATGGCGTCGGCCAGGGCCAGCGCGTTCATCACCGTCGCCAGCATGCCCATGTAGTCGGCCGTGGCACGGTCCATGCCCACGGAGCCGCCAGCCACGCCGCGGAAGATATTGCCCCCGCCAATCACCACGGCTACCTGCACACCAACCTTGGTCACTTCCACGATCTCGGCAACCATGCGCTCGATGGTTGCACGGTTGATGCCGAACTGGTCATCCCCCATTAACGCCTCACCCGACAGCTTGAGCAGAATGCGCTTGTGGGCTGGAATGGCGTTGGACATGGTGTTTCTCCGATGGAAGTTAAAGCGATGATGAAAACGGGAGGGGGAATAAATCAATCGCGGCTCTGGGCCGCGATTGATGCTGAGGCTAGGACTTAGGCGCCGGCCTTGGCTGCAGCCACCTGGGCTGCCACTTCGGCGGCAAAGTCGTCCACCTTCTTCTCGATGCCTTCGCCCACCACGTACATGGTGAATGCCTTCACGTTGGTGTTGGCGGCCTTGAGCATCTGGGCCACGGTCTGCTTGCCGTCGGCGGCCTTCACGAAGACCTGGTCAGCCAGCGAGACTTCCTTCAGGTACTTCTGCACCGAGCCTTCGACCATCTTGGCGGCGATGTCGGCGGGCTTGCCGGACTCGGCAGCCTTGCCTTCGGCCACGGCGCGCTCCTTGGCGATCAGATCGGCGGGCACGTCGGCGCTGGTCAGGGCCACGGGCTTCATGGCAGCCACGTGCATGGCGACATCCTTGGCAGCCACGGCATCGCCGTCAAACTCGACGACCACGCCGATGCGCGAGCCGTGCAGGTAGGAAGCCAGGTTGGAGCCGCTGAAGTGCTTGAAGCGGCGGAACGACATGTTCTCGCCGATCTTGCCGATCAGGCCCTTGCGCACGTCTTCCAGGGTGGGGCCGTAGCCGTCCTGCTCATAGGCCAGGGCGCCCAGGGCTTCCACGTCGGCGGGATTGTGCTCAGCCACCAGCTTGGCAGCGGCGTTGGCCATGGCCAGGAAGCTGTCGTTCTTGGACACGAAGTCGGTTTCGCTGTTGACTTCGATCATGCCGCCCTTGCCGCCTTCGATGTAGACAGCCACGACGCCTTCAGCCGTCACGCGCGAAGCAGCCTTGCCAGCCTTGGTGCCCAGCTTGACGCGCAGCAGCTCTTCGGCCTTGGCCATGTCGCCGTCGGCTTCGGTCAGGGCCTTCTTGCACTCCATCATGGGAGCGTCGGTCTTGGCGCGCAGTTCGGCGACCATGCTTGCAGTAATTGCCATCGTATTTCTCCAGTATCAGTTCGATTCGTTACAGGATTCCGGCTAAAAAAAGGGGGCTACCCAGAGCCCCGCTTTTTTCTCGCGATGCGGTCGCGCAGCCGGACTTCGCTTAGGCGGCGGATTCTTCCACTTCCACGAACTCGTCGCCGTCTTCACCGGCGGCAGCCTTGACCACGTCGTTCAGACGGGCTTCGCGGCCTTCCAGGATGGCGTCGGCAATGCCTTGGGCGTACAGCTGCACGGCCTTGGCGGAGTCGTCGTTGCCGGGGATCACGTAGTCGATGCCCTCGGGGTTGTGGTTGGAGTCCACCACACCGATCAGGGGGATGCCCAGCTTCTTGGCTTCAGCCACGGCGATCTTGTGGAAGCCCACGTCGATCACGAAGATGGCGTCGGGCAGGCCGTTCATGTCCTGGATGCCGCCGATGTCCTTTTCCAGCTTTTCCAGTTCGCGAACGAACATCAGCTGTTCCTTCTTGGACATGGATTCCAGACCGGCTTCCTGCTGAGCCTTCATGTCCTTCAGACGCTTGATGGAGGTCTTGACGGTCTTGAAGTTGGTCAGCATGCCGCCCAGCCAGCGCTGGTCGACATAAGGCACGCCTGCACGCTGGGCTTCGGCAGCCACCAGCTCGCGGGCCTGGCGCTTGGTGCCCACCATCAGCACGGTGCCGCCGTTGGCGGTCAGCTGCTTGGCGAACTTCTGGGCTTCCTGGAACATCGGCAGCGACTTTTCCAGGTTGATGATGTGGATCTTGTTACGCGAACCGAAGATGAACGGAGCCATCTTGGGGTTCCAGAAGCGGGTTTGGTGACCGAAGTGGACGCCTGCTTCCAGCATCTCACGCATAGTGACGGACATGTTAATTACCTCAAAGGTTAGGTCTAAAATCCAACCCAATCATCACGGCAGCCCTGTTGTCCAGAGACTGCAGCGACACCTTGAAGGGGCTGGTTTGCTATTTGCTTTACCGAAATGCCGTGGCTGGATCGCTCCCGCACACCTGCGTGCACATTCCCGTTCTCCAGGCCTGCCGGGCAAGCCTTAAGGGCATACCCTCGGTAAAGCCGCAAGATTCTAGCACACCGCCATGCAAAACGACCTCAGCACTGCCGTACAGGCCATCCGTCAAGGTCTCACCAACGCGCCAGAGCAGCTGGAACTGAGCCTGGCAGCAGCCCAAGGCCCTGCCTGCAACCACGTCTTTTCCCAGCTGCTGCCGGACAGCGCGCGCACCGAAGCGGCCTGGGCTGCCGTTGCAGCACCGCTGGCTGGCCTGGCCGTGTCGGTCAAGGACCTGTTCGATATCGCCGGTACGCGCAGCACGGCAAGCTCGCGCGTATTGCAGGACGCGCCCCTGGCCCTCGCCGATGCGCCGGCGGTGGCGCGGCTGCGAGCCGCAGGCGCCGCCATCATCGGCCGTACCCACATGGTGGAATTCGCCTTTTCCGGCGTCGGCACCAATCCCCATTTCGGCACGCCCAGGGCCATGGACGCCCTGCACCCGGGCAATCCGCGGCTGTCCGCGGCACAGCCGGCGCGCGTTCCCGGTGGTTCGTCGTCGGGCGCTGCCGTTTCCGTGGCCAGCGGCGCGGCGTGGGCGGCACTGGGCTCGGACACGGGAGGCTCGATCCGCATACCGGCTGCGCTCAACGGCCTCGTGGGCTTCAAGAGCACGGCACGGCTCGTGCCTACCTGCGGCGCGGTGCCGCTGTCGCCCACCCTGGATACGGCCTGCGCCATCACCCGCAGCGTGCGCGATGCCATCGTGCTCCACGAGATCCTGAGCGCTCGCAAGCTGGCCCCGGCAGGCAGGCCTCTTTCCCAGTGGCGGCTGGCGGTTCCCCAAACGCTGTTCTTCGAACAGGCAGAGCCGGCCGTAGTCGCCGCCTTCGAGCGCAGCATCGCGCAGCTGCAAGCCGCCGGCGCGCGGATCGAGCGCATCGCATTGCGCGAGCTCGAAGCGCTGGAGCGCATCCATGCCATCGGCGGCTTCTCGCCCACGGAGAGCTATGCCTGGCACAGGCAGTATCTGCAGCAGCCCGAGAAAGCCCGACTCTACGATCCGCGCGTGAAGTCGCGCATCGAGCGCGGCGCCCACATGAGCGCAGCCGATTACCTGGACCTGATCCAGGCCCGCAACCAATGGATTGCCGGGATGCAGACGGCTCTCGCGCCCTTCGATGCCCTGCTCTCCCCCACCACGCCCGTGGCCGCACCCACGCTGGCATCGGTCGCTCCGGCCGACGGCATGGATGCGCAAGCCGATGCCGCACGCGATGGCGAATTTTTCCGCGTCAACGGCCTGCTGCTGCGCAACACCAGTGTGGTCAACATGCTGGACGGCTGCGCCCTGTCGCTGCCCTGCCACGAGGCCGGGGAACTGCCCATGGGACTGATGATCTGGCACGGCGCGCTGCGCGACGACGATGTGCTGCATATCGCCCTGGCACTGGAGCAGGTGCTGCGCGCCGCCACCCCATAGGCAAACTATTTTGATAGCTGCAAGCGCTTTCCGGCAAAGCGCTGCAGGCCAATTCGACGGGTACCGCACATTGCCCGGCCACTGCATCGCCAGACAAGGCTATGCTGCCGGCATGCAATGCATCCTCCCTTTCCCCACGGCCGGCAGCCATGGCAACGGCACCGGGTGGCCGCTGTTCAGCACGGCCGACACGCGGCGCCTGGAGCATGAACTGGCGGCCGCGCTGCCGCCCCACACCCTGATGCAGCGCGCCGGCCTGGCCGTTGCCAGGCTGGCCATGGCGCTGGCTCCGCATGCACGCACCGTCTGGATCGCCTGCGGCCCCGGCAATAACGGGGGCGACGGCCTGGAAGCGGCAGCCCGGCTTGCCCGGCTTTTGCCGTTTGCCCGCATCATGGTGAGCTGCACGGCCGCACGCGATGCAATGCCTGCCGACGCCCAGGCATCCTGGGACAGGGCAAGGCAAGCGCGGGTCCAGTGGGTCGACGGCCGGCCGGAAGGCATGGACGGGCAAGACCTGTGCATCGATGCGCTGCTGGGCATAGGCCTGAGAGCCGGCGGGCACGGCAAAGGCGCAAGTACCGCCCCCTGCGCCCGGCTGATGGCGCTGCTGCGCCAGACCCAGGCCGGAAGCAGCCCGGTTTTATGCATAGATGTTGCCTCGGGCCTGGATGCCGAGACCGGGCAGTATGCGGCAGGCATGGTTCCCGAGCTGTCTGCAGGCGCCTTGTGCATGCCCCGCCACACCTTGAGCCTGCTGACCCTGCAGCCCGGCCTGTTCACCGGCCAGGGACGCGATGCCTGCGGGCAGATCTGGTGGGACGACCTGGGCGCCGGGCTTTGCAATGATGACGGGGAAAAAATCCCGGCGCTGCCCGAACCTCCGCAGCCCATGGCCTGGCTCGGCAGCGCGCCCAACCCTCAGGCCATGGCAGGGCGGCATGCCAGCCACAAGGGCAGTTTTGGCGATGTGGCCGTCGTCGGCGGCGAAGGCCTGGCGCAGCGCGGCCTGTCCATGACCGGCGCCGCCTGGCTGGCCGCACTGGCGGCACTGCATGGCGGCGCGGGCCGCGTCATGCTCGCCCTGCTGGATACATCGCCGCCTCAAGGCACCGCACCCTGGCCGGAAATCATGCTGCGCCAGCCGCAGTCCCAGGACTGGAAGCAGGCCACGGTGGTCTGCGGCTGTGGCGGTGGCCTTGCCGTCCGCAAGTGGCTGCCGGCCATTCTGGAGCAGGCGCCGCGCCTGGTGCTGGACGCGGACGGACTCAATGCCGTTGCAGCCGACGCCTCGCTGCAGCAATTGCTCGCCCGCCGCGCCAGCCGCCGCCTGGGCACCGTGCTGACCCCGCACCCGCTAGAAGCGGCGCGCCTGCTGCAAACCGGCACCCCCCAGGTGCAGGCCAGCCGGATCCAGGCCGCCGCACGGCTGGCCGAACAGTTGCAATGCACGGTGGTGCTCAAGGGCTCGGGCAGCGTGATCGCCTGCCCTGCCAGCTTCGCGCTCGATGCCAGGGCCTGCTGGGTCAATCCCACAGGCAATGCACGGCTGGCCACCGGAGGCACCGGCGACGTGCTGGCCGGCCTGCTGGGAGCCACCTGGGCACGGATGGCCGCGCAGGGCGCAGCCTCGCCGGCGCAGCCTTCACTCCGCCTGGGAACGCAGGCCGCCCTGGAAGCCGTCTACCGCCACGGGCAGGCAGCAGACCTCTGGCCCCCCTCGCTGCCGTTCAGCGCCGGCGCACTGGCCCGGCATTTCGGAGCCTGCCGCGCTGCATGAACCCACGCCCTGCCCGATTGCACGGCCAGGGCCTTGTAAATGCTGCGCCCCCAGCGTCCGCAGCACTTGTGCTTGCCATCAAGCCTTGCGCTTGGCTGACCTGGCAGGCTTGGCCTTGGCCGCCTTGCCGGATGCGCCTTCTGCCGCTGAAGCATTTGCCGGCCTGGCTCGCTTGGCAACGGCAGGCTTGGCCGCGCTAGCGGACCTGGAATCGGGCTCGGCGGCGGGCGCAGAAGCGGGGCCGGGCAACAGCAGGGCCGGCACGGACCTGCTTCGCGCGGACTTCTTGCCTTTCGCAGCAGGCCCGCCCTGCACTTCCGGAACAGCGTCGTGCTGCACCGGCTTGGCAGGCGCGCGCTCCTGCGCATATTCCGCTTCGAGCGCCGCCAGATTGATGCCCTGCAGCATGGCCTTCTTGGCGGCCTTGCGGCCTTGTTTGCTGGATGCGGGCTTGGCTGGCGCAGCTGCCTGTGTCGCTGTCGCGGCATTGCGCTGCGCGCGGTCGGCCTTGGCATCGCGGCGGCTCCATTTATCCTGGCGCGAACCCTCCTCGCGGCCATCGCGGCGGCCGCGCGCATCGTCGCGCTGGCCCTTGCCCTGGCGGGCGGGCGCCAGCACGCCGTCCTCGCTGTCGCGCACCAGGCGGAAGTCGATGCGGCGCCCGTCCAGGTCCACACGGCTGACCTGCACACGCACGCGCGCACCGATGCCATAGCGTATGCCCGAACGCTCGCCGCGCAGTTCCTGGCGCGCCTCGTCGAAACGGAAGTAGTCGCCGCCCAGCTCGGTGATGTGCACCAGGCCTTCGACATACATGGCGTCCAGCGTCACGAAGATGCCGAAGGTCGTGACCGAGGACACGGTGCCGGCAAACTCCTCGCCCAGGTGCTCGCGCATGTACTTGCACTTGAGCCAGGCCTCGACATCGCGGCTGGCCTCGTCAGCCCGGCGCTCGTTGGCGCTGCAATGCAGACCGGCGGCCTCCCAGGCCTGCATTTCCTTGGCCGGTGCACGCTTGCGCGGCTTCTGCCGGGGCTCCACCACGCGCGTGGACAGGCGCTTGACCAGCTTGGCCTCGGCCTCGCCCGGCGTGGGCAGCGCAGGCAGCTTGTAATGGGTTCCCTGCAGCTCGGCCTTGATGACGCGGTGCACCAGCAGGTCCGGATAGCGGCGGATGGGGCTGGTGAAGTGGGTATAGGCCTCGAATGCCAACCCGAAATGGCCCGAGTTATCGGGCGTGTAAAAGGCCTGCATCATGGAGCGCAGCAGCATGGTGTGGATCTGCTGCGCATCCGGCCGGTCCTTGGTCGCATTGGCGATGGCCTGGAATTCGCGGGTCGACGGGTTTTCGCTGATCGTCATGGCCACGCCCATGGCCTTCAGGTAATTGCGCAGGATCTCCTGCTTTTCCAGCGAAGGCTTGTCGTGCACGCGGAACAGGCCCAGCTGCCCGCCCTGCTCGATGAAATCGGCGCTGCAGACGTTGGCGGCCAGCATGGCCTCCTCGATCAGCTTGTGCGCTTCGGTGCGCGTGCGCGGCACGATTTTCTCGATGCGGCCGTTGTCGTCGCAGACGATCTGCGTCTCGGTGGTCTCGAAGTCCACGGCGCCGCGCTCCTCGCGCGACTTGAGCAGGGCCTGGTAGACGCCATACAGGTTCAGCAGGTCCTGCACGCGCTCGCTGCGCCTGGCGGCTTCGGGCCCGCGCGTGTTGGCCAGGATGGCCGCCACCTCTGTATAGGTGAAGCGCGCATGGCTGTGCATGACCGCCGGATAGAACTGGTAGGCATGGATTTCGCCCTTGGCCGTGATCAGCATGTCGCAGACCATGCACAGGCGGTCCACGTCGGGGTTGAGCGAGCACAGGCCGTTGCTGAGCTTTTCCGGCAGCATGGGAATCACGCGGCGCGGGAAATAGACGCTGGTGGCGCGGTCGTAGGCATCGACATCGATGGCGCTGCCCGTGGTCACGTAGTGGCTCACGTCGGCAATGGCCACCAGCAGGCGCCAGCCCTTGCTGCGCCCCACCTTGGCAGGTTCGCAGTACACGGCATCGTCGAAGTCGCGCGCATCCTCGCCGTCGATGGTGACCAGCGGGATGTCCGTCAGGTCGATGCGGTGGCGGCGGTCGGCAGCGCGCACCTTTTCCGGCAAGGCCTTGGCCTGGGCCAGGCACTCGTCGGAAAAGATGTGGGGCACGCCATACTTGCGCACGGCGATCTCGATCTCCATGCCGGGATCATCGACCTCGCCGAGGACTTCGGTGATGCGCCCCACGGGCTGGCCGAACAGGGCCGGAGCCTCCGTCAGTTCCACCACCACGACCTGGCCGACCTTGGCCGATCCCGTGGCGTTGGACGGGATCAGAATGTCCTGGCCATAGCGTTTGTCTTCGGGTGCCACAAGCCACACACCGCTTTCCTGCAGGAAACGGCCGATGATGGGCTGGTCGGGGCGCTCCACAATCTCGACCACGCGACCCTCGGGGCGTCCGCGATGGTCATAGCGGGCCACCCGCACCTGAACCTTGTCCTTGTGCAGCACGGCGCGCATTTCATTGGGAGGGAGATAGATGTCGCGCTCACCATCATCGCGGATCACAAAACCGTGTCCGTCGCGGTGGCCCTGCACAGTGCCCAAAATTTCTTCATTCATGTCGGCAACTTTTGCGCGAGGGTTCATTTTTTTGATATACAATCTGAGTCTTTCCTGAGATGCCCAGGTGGCGGAATTGGTAGACGCACTAGTTTCAGGTACTAGCGGGTAACTCCGTGGAGGTTCGAGTCCTCTCCTGGGCACCAAGTTTAACGACAACCCTGCCAGGGTTTAGGAAAACTTGAAAAAACATTCGATTCTGAAGAATGTTTTGAAAAGTCCGGATTGAAAAGCTCGGACATGCATCTCAAGAAAATTTAGAAGATTGGATTCAAGCTGCAAAAATATGCACTACAATCCAAAGCTTCCCTGAAA
>NZ_BCNT01000011.1 GCF_001544075.1 Comamonas terrae | reverse complement strand
TGGCACCGTGGTGACCGGCCGTATCGAGCGCGGCATCATCAAGGTCGGCGAAGAAATCGAAATCGTCGGTATCAAGGACACCCAGAAGACCACCGTCACTGGCGTGGAAATGTTCCGCAAGCTGCTGGACCAGGGCCAGGCTGGCGACAACGTCGGTCTGCTGCTGCGCGGCACCAAGCGTGAAGACGTGGAACGCGGCCAGGTGCTGTGCAAGCCCGGCTCCATCAAGCCCCACACCCACTTCACCGCCGAGGTGTACGTGCTGTCGAAGGACGAAGGCGGCCGCCACACGCCCTTCTTCAACAACTACCGTCCCCAGTTCTACTTCCGTACGACCGACGTGACCGGCTCCATCGAGCTGCCCGCCGACAAGGAAATGGTGATGCCTGGTGACAACGTGTCGATTACCGTGAAGCTGATCGCCCCCATCGCCATGGAAGAAGGTCTGCGTTTCGCTATCCGTGAAGGCGGCCGTACCGTGGGCGCCGGCGTGGTTGCCAAGATCATTGAGTAATTGGTTTGTAGGGGTATAGCTCAATTGGCAGAGCGTCGGTCTCCAAAACCGAAGGTTGTAGGTTCGATTCCTACTGCCCCTGCCACCTTCTAACGGTGGAATCAACGAGAGCCCGCCTTTGGCGGGCTTCGGCGTCTTGAAATTGCACAAACTTTGTGCATTTGAAATGAAATATGGCCACTACTCAGGTTGAAACAGTCAGCTCCGGAGCTGACAAAGCAAAGCTAGCCGCAGTCGCGGCTTTAGTCGTTGCTTCGATTGCCGGTTTTTATTTGCTGAGCAAGCAGGGTCAGGTGGCGCAATGGGCTGCCCTGATCGTCGGCTTGCTGGTGGCTGCCGGTGTGTTCCTGATTTCCGAACCCGGCAAGCGCTTCATCGGCTTTGCCCGTGCGGCCTGGCTTGAAGTGAAGAAGGTCGTCTGGCCGACTCGCAAAGAGACATTGCAAATGACCTTGTATGTCTTTGGCTTCGTGGTGGTCATGGCTTTGTTCTTGTGGTTCACCGACAAGACTCTGGAGTGGGTCTTGTATGACCTGATTTTGGGCTGGAGGAAGTAATGGCAGACGCTGTCGAAACGGATGTGAATGGCGGGGCGGCAGCGCCCAGCAATCCAGATCTGCGCTGGTATATCGTCCATGCATATTCGGGCATGGAAAAGGCCGTGGAGCGCAATATCGCCGAGCGCATTGCGCGCTCGGGCATGCAGTCCAAGTTCGGCCGCATCCTGGTGCCCTCCGAAGAAGTGGTCGAGATGCGCAACGGCCAGCGCCGCACCACCGAGCGCCGCCTGTTTCCGGGCTATGTGTTCGTCGAGATGGTGATGGACGACGATACCTGGCACCTGGTCAAGCACACCAGCAAGGTGACGGGCTTCGTGGGCGGTGCCAAGAACCGGCCGGCTCCGATCTCTGAAGAAGAGGTTCGCAAGATCGTCGACCAGATGCAGGAGGGCACGGAAAAGCCGCGCCACAAGATCGAGTTCATGGTGGGCGAGCTGGTCCGTGTCAAGGAAGGCCCCTTCACCGACTTCAACGGCTCCGTCGAGGAAGTCAACTACGAAAAGAACCGTCTGCGCGTCTCGGTCACCATCTTTGGCCGAGCCACTCCTGTGGAGTTGGAATTCTCCCAAGTTGAAAAAACTTGAGAGACGAAATACAATAGTCGGCTTCGCGTTTTTTGACTCGATGCGAAGCTTTGAACAAGAGTCAGTAACCCCCGGGGAGCTGTCTGCACGGTTGATGCGGATGGCGCTATACCCGTAAGGAGCTTTCAATGGCGAAGAAAATCGTCGGCTTCATCAAGCTGCAAGTGCCAGCTGGTAAGGCCAACCCCTCTCCTCCGATCGGTCCTGCGCTGGGTCAGCGCGGCCTCAACATCATGGAATTCTGCAAGGCGTTCAACGCCCAGACCCAAGGTGTCGAGCCCGGCCTGCCTCTGCCTGTGGTGATCACGGCTTTTGCTGACAAGAGCTTCACGTTCATCATCAAGACGCCGCCCGCAACCGTTCTGATCAAGAAGGCTGTGAAGCTGGACAAGGGCTCTTCCAACCCCCTGAAGACCAAGGTTGGCAAGATCACTCGTGCGCAGCTGGAAGAAATCGCCAAGACCAAGCTGAAGGACATGAACGCTGCCGACGTCGACGCCGCCGTGCGTACGCTGGCTGGTTCTGCCCGTTCGATGGGCGTGATCGTGGAGGGTGTGTAAATGGCCAAGCTGACCAAGAAGCAAAAAGCTCTCCAGGGCAAGGTTGACAGCAACAAGCTGTACGCTCTGACCGACGCCATCTCTCTGGTGAAGGAAGCCGCCACCGCCAAGTTCGATGAATCCATCGACGTGGCCGTGCAACTGGGCGTGGACGCCAAGAAGTCGGACCAAGTGGTGCGTGGCGCCGTGGTTCTGCCTCACGGCACCGGCAAGACCGCCCGCGTGGCCGTGTTCGCACAAGGCGCCAAGGCCGAAGAAGCCAAGGCTGCTGGTGCAGACGTGGTCGGCATGGACGACCTGGCTGCGCAAGTCAAGGCCGGCGACATGCCCTTCGACGTGGTGATCGCTGCGCCCGACGCAATGCGTGTCGTGGGCCAGCTGGGCCAGATCCTGGGCCCCCGCGGCCTGATGCCCAACCCCAAGGTTGGCACCGTGACGCCCGATGTCGCCACCGCCGTGAAGAACGCCAAGGCTGGTCAAGTCCAGTTCCGCGTCGACAAGGCCGGCATCATCCACGGCACGATCGGCCGTCGTTCGTTCGACACCGAAAAGCTGCAGGGCAACCTGGCTGCCCTGATCGATGCCCTGAACAAGGCCAAGCCCGCTTCGAGCAAGGGCCTGTACCTGCGCAAGGTTGCTGTTTCGTCGACCATGGGTGTGGGCGTTCGCGTCGACACGCAAACCATCTCGGCGTAATTGCTAGAAATCGTCAGGCGAGCAGTCATGCCCGCCTGGTGTGGTGGGCTGCCAGGAGTGTCTTGGCAGGCCATCCAAGACCGTTGGTGTGATTCTGATCACTTAATCACGATGGCCAACGCAGATGGCGATCCCGCTGCAGATGGAAGAATTTCCAAAACAGTTGGTCGCTGCAACAAGAGCGCGCATGCGGAGTTCGCTCCAAGTGCGCATTTGAAGGAGTAGACCTTGAGTCTGAATCGCAGTGAGAAAGAAGCGGTCATCAATGAAGTGACCAGCCTCGCCGCTAAAGCTCAAACGCTTGTGATCGCGGAATACCGCGGCATCACGGTCGCCGACATGACCAAACTGCGTGCCGACGCCCGCAGCAAGGGTGTGAGCCTGAGCGTGTTGAAGAACACGCTGGCCCGCCGTGCTGTGGCTGGCAGCCAGTTTGACGTGGTCGCCGACCAGATGACCGGCCCGCTGGTCTATGGCTTCTCTGAAGACGCAGTGGCTGCCGCCAAGGTGGTGGCCGATTTCGCGAAGACCAACGACAAGCTGGTGATTCGCGGTGGCGCGTTTGCAGGCAAGGCCCTGGACGTCAACGGCGTTAAGCAACTGGCAAATATCCCCTCCAAGGAAGTCCTGCTCGCACAACTGTGCGGCTTGCTCATGTCGCCTATCTCGCGTACAGCCGTGGTGCTGGGCGCCCTGGCGGCCAAGAAGGGCGAAGGCTCTGCCGAGGCAGCTGCTGCTTGATAGCGGCAAAACAAACCAACCAATTTAGGAAATCAAAATGGCATTCGATAAAGACGCATTCCTGACCGCCCTGGACAGCATGACTGTTCTGGAACTGAACGACCTGGTCAAGGCTATTGAAGAGAAGTTCGGCGTGAGCGCTGCCGCTATGGCTGCTCCCGCTGCTGGCGGTGCTGCCGGCGGTGCTGCTGCTGCTGAAGAGAAGACCGAGTTCAACGTGGTTCTGACCGACGCTGGCGCCAACAAGGTGTCCGTCATCAAGGCCGTGCGTGAAATCACCGGCCTGGGCCTGAAGGAAGCCAAGGATCTGGTGGACGGCGCTCCCAAGACCGTGAAGGAAGCCGCTCCCAAGGCTGACGCTGAAGCCGCTGTGAAGAAGCTGGTCGAAGCCGGTGCCAAGGCTGAACTGAAGTAATTCAGTTGTTTCAAGGGCTGGAGACTCTTTCGGGGTCTCCAGCCTTTGGCGCTTGTGGGACGCGCTGAAAGAACACACCAAAAAGCAGGTTTCCAAGGGAGTCTGCTTTTTAGTGTCTTCTGACAATCCGACAGCAGAAGATGCCTTGGTTCGGGCGATGTGCAACGCATCGCCGTCAGCCATGGTTGGTAGTGGCCAACCGCCAAGCCCGCAGGGAGCTTCCCATGTGGGGCAGTCGTCGCAGACCCAGGACTCATGTCTTTGCCCGGAGATCTCATGGCCTATTCTTACACCGAACGCAAGCGAATCCGCAAAAGCTTCGGGAGCCGCGAAAGCGTGCTCGAAGTGCCTTATCTGCTGCAGATGCAAAAAGATGCCTACACAGCATTCTTGCAGGCAGATGTACCCCCCAAAAAACGCACCAATGACGGCCTGCAAGCGGCCTTCAATTCCGCTTTCCCCATCGTCTCGCACAATGGCTTTGTGGAGATGAAGTTTGTCGAGTACAACCTCGCCAAGCCTGCTTTCGACGTCCGTGAATGCCAGACCCGTGGCCTGACCTTTGCCTCGGCCGTGCGCGCCAAGGTCCAGCTGATCATCTACGACCGTGAATCGTCCACGGCGCAGTCCAAGGTGGTCAAGGAAGTCAAGGAGCAAGAGGTCTACATGGGCGAAGTGCCCCTGATGACCGACAAGGGCTCGTTCATCATCAACGGTACCGAGCGCGTGATCGTGTCTCAGCTGCATCGTTCGCCCGGCGTGTTCTTCGAGCACGACAAGGGCAAGACCCACAGCTCGGGCAAGCTGCTGTTCTCGGCGCGCATCATTCCCTACCGCGGCTCCTGGCTGGACTTCGAGTTCGACCCCAAGGACCTGCTGTTCTTCCGTGTCGACCGCCGCCGCAAGATGCCGGTCACGATTCTGCTGAAGGCCATCGGCCTGACGCCCGAGTCCATCCTGGCCAACTTCTTCGTCAACGACAATTTCCGCCTGATGGACAGCGGCGCCCAGATGGAATTCGTGGGCGAACGCCTGAAGGGCGAAGTGGCACGCTTCGACATCACCGACAAGGCCGGCAAGGTCGTGGTGGCCAAGGACAAGCGCGTCACGGCCCGCCACACCCGCGAACTCGAGCAATCGGGCACCAAGTACATCAGCGTGCCGGAAGACTTCCTGATCGGCCGCGTAGTGGCCAAGAACATCGTTGATCCCGACACCGGCGAAATCATCGCCAAGGCCAACGACGAACTGACCGAAGCCCTGCTCAAGAAGCTGCGCAGCGCCGGCGTGCAAGAGCTGCAGTGCATCTACACCAACGAGCTCGACCAGGGCGCCTATATCTCGCAGACCCTGCGCACCGATGAAACCGTGGACGAGTTCGCCGCCCGCGTGGCCATCTACCGCATGATGCGCCCCGGCGAGCCGCCGACCGAAGATGCCGTGCAGGCCCTGTTCCAGCGCCTGTTCTACAACCCGGACACGTACGACCTGTCGCGCGTGGGCCGCATGAAGTTCAACGCCAAGGTCGGCCGCGACGAGCCTACGGGCCCGATGGTGCTGTCCAACGAAGACATTCTGGCCGTGGTCAAGATCCTCGTGGACCTGCGCAACGGCAAGGGCGAGGTGGACGACATCGACCACCTGGGCAACCGCCGCGTGCGCTGCGTGGGCGAGCTGGCCGAGAACCAGTACCGCACCGGTCTGGCGCGTATCGAAAAGGCTGTGAAGGAGCGTCTGGGCCAGGCCGAGCAAGAGCCGCTGATGCCCCATGACCTGATCAACTCCAAGCCGATCTCGGCTGCCCTGAAGGAGTTCTTCGGTGCCTCGCAGCTGTCGCAGTTCATGGACCAGACCAACCCCCTGGCCGAGATCACGCACAAGCGCCGCGTCTCGGCCCTGGGCCCGGGCGGTCTGACCCGCGAACGCGCCGGCTTCGAAGTGCGCGACGTGCACGTGACCCACTACGGCCGCGTCTGCCCCATCGAAACGCCTGAAGGCCCGAACATCGGCCTGATCAACTCGCTGGCCCTGTATGCCCGCCTGAACGAGTACGGCTTCATCGAAACCCCGTACCGCCGCGTGGTGGACGGCAAGGTGACCGACCAGATCGACTACCTGTCCGCCATCGAGGAAGGCAAGTACGTGATCGCCCAGGCCAACGCCGAGCTGGATGCCGAAGGCCGCCTGACCGGCGATCTGGTGTCGGCCCGTGAAGCCGGTGAATCGACCCTGGTGTCGGCCGAGCGCATCCAGTACATGGACGTGTCGCCTGCGCAGATCGTGTCGGTGGCCGCTTCGCTGATTCCGTTCCTGGAACACGACGACGCGAACCGCGCGCTGATGGGCGCCAACATGTCGCGCCAGGCCGTGCCTGTGCTGCGTCCTGAAAAGCCCATGGTCGGTACCGGCATCGAGCGCGTGGCCGCCGTCGACTCCGGCACCGTGGTGACGGCCAAGCGCGGCGGTATCGTCGACTATGTCGACGCGACCCGCATCGTGGTGCGCGTGAACGACGACGAGGCCGTGGCCGGCGAAGTCGGCGTGGACATCTACAACCTCATCAAGTACCAGCGTTCCAACCAGAACACCAACATCCACCAGCGTCCCATCGTCAAGCGCGGCGACAAGCTGGCCAAGGGTGACGTGGTGGCCGACGGTGCGTCGACCGACCTGGGTGAAATCGCCATCGGCCAGAACATGCTGATCGCGTTCATGCCCTGGAACGGCTACAACTTCGAGGACTCGATCCTGATCAACGAACGTGTGGTGGCCGAAGACCGCTACACCTCGATCCACATCGAGGAACTCGTGGTCATGGCCCGCGACACCAAGCTGGGCCCCGAGGAAATCACGCGCGACATCCCGAACCTGTCCGAGCAGCAGCTCAACCGCCTGGACGAATCCGGCATCATCTACGTGGGCGCCGAAGTGCAACCCGGCGACGTGCTGGTGGGCAAGGTCACGCCCAAGGGCGAGACCACGCTGACACCTGAAGAGAAGCTGCTGCGCGCCATCTTCGGCGAGAAGGCTTCCGACGTGAAGGACACCTCGCTGCGCGTGGACCAGGGCTCGCAAGGTACCGTGATCGACGTGCAGGTCTTCACGCGCGAAGGCATCCAGCGCGACAAGCGCGCCCAGCAGATCATCGACGATGAACTCAAGCGCTTCCGCCTGGACCTGAACGACCAGCTGCGTATCGTGGAGGCCGACGCCTTCGACCGTATCGAGAAGCTGCTGACCGGCCGCGTGGCCAACGGTGGCCCGCAAAAGCTCGCCAAGGGCGCCAAGATCGACAAGGCCTATCTGGACGGCGTGGAGAAGTTCCACTGGTTCGATATCCGCCCCGCCGAAGACGACGTGGCAGCGCAGCTGGAGTCCATCAAGAACTCCATCGAGCAGCAGCGCCACAACTTCGATCTGGCCTTCGAGGAAAAGCGCAAGAAGCTCACGCAGGGCGACGAGCTGCCCGCCGGCGTGCTCAAGATGGTCAAGGTTTACCTGGCCGTCAAGCGCCGCCTGCAGCCCGGCGACAAGATGGCCGGCCGCCACGGCAACAAGGGCGTGGTCTCCAAGATCACGCCCGTGGAAGACATGCCTTTCCTGGCCGACGGCACCACTGCCGACATCGTGCTGAACCCGCTGGGCGTGCCTTCGCGCATGAACATCGGCCAGGTGCTGGAAGTCCACCTGGGCTGGGCCGGCAAGGGCCTGGGCCAGCGCATCGGCGACATGCTGCAAAAGGAAGCCCGTGCTGCCGAAGTGCGCGCCTTCCTGGAGGAGATCTACAACTCGCGTGGCCGCAAGGAGGATCTGCAGCAGCTGGACGACAGCGAAGTCATGTTCATGGCCAAGGAACTGACCACCGGCGTGCCTTTTGCAACGCCCGTGTTCGACGGCGCTTCCGAAGCCGAGATCAAGGACATGCTGAAGCTGGCCTATCCGGACGAGGTCGCCCAGGCCAAGGGCCTGACCGAAAGCCGCACGCAGGCCTACCTGTATGACGGCCGTACCGGCGAGCGCTTCGAGCGCCCGACCACCATCGGCTACATGCACTACCTGAAGCTGCACCACCTGGTCGACGACAAGATGCACGCCCGCTCCACCGGTCCGTACTCGCTGGTGACGCAGCAGCCGCTGGGCGGCAAGGCCCAGTTCGGCGGCCAGCGTTTCGGCGAGATGGAAGTGTGGGCGCTGGAAGCCTATGGCGCCGCCTACGTGCTGCAGGAAATGCTGACCGTGAAGTCCGACGACGTGCAGGGCCGTACCAAGGTGTACGAGTCCATCGTCAAGGGTGAGCATTCCATCGAGGCAGGCATGCCCGAGTCGTTCAACGTGCTGGTCAAGGAAATCCGTTCCCTGGGCCTGGACATCGAACTCGAACGTTCTTAATTTGAAAAGGGAAAGAGTCCATGAAATCGCTACTCGACCTGTTCAAGCAATTCACGCCTGATGAGCATTTCGATGCCATCAAGATCGGTCTGGCCTCTCCCGAAAAGATCCGTTCGTGGTCTTTTGGTGAGGTCAAGAAGCCCGAAACCATCAACTACCGCACGTTCAAGCCCGAGCGCGACGGCCTGTTCTGCGCCAAGATCTTCGGTCCGATCAAGGACTACGAGTGCCTGTGCGGCAAGTACAAGCGCCTCAAGCACCGCGGCGTGATCTGCGAGAAGTGCGGCGTCGAAGTCACGCAGACCAAGGTGCGCCGCGAGCGCATGGGCCACATCGACCTGGCCGCGCCCTGCGCCCACATCTGGTTCCTGAAGTCCCTGCCTTCGCGCCTGGGCCTGGTGCTGGACATGACGCTGCGCGACATCGAGCGCGTGCTGTACTTCGAAGCCTATGTGGTGACCGATCCCGGCATGACTCCGCTGAAGAAGTTCAGCATCATGAGCGAGGACGACTACGACGCCAAGTGCGCCGAATACGGCTATGACGAGTTCACGGCCAAGATGGGCGCCGAAGGCATCAAGGACCTGCTGGAAGGCATCGACATCGATGTCGAGATCGAGCGCCTGCGCAACGATCTGACCGGCTCCGAAGTCAAGGTCAAGAAGAACGCCAAGCGCCTGAAGCTGCTGGAAGCATTCAAGAAGTCGGGCATCAAGCCCGAGTGGATGGTCATGGAAGTGCTGCCCGTGCTGCCTCCGGACCTGCGTCCCCTGGTGCCCCTGGACGGCGGCCGCTTCGCGACCTCCGACCTCAACGACCTGTACCGCCGCGTCATCAACCGCAACTCGCGCCTGCGCCGCCTGCTGGAGCTGAAGGCTCCCGAGATCATCGCGCGCAACGAAAAGCGCATGCTGCAGGAAGCCGTGGACTCGCTGCTGGACAACGGCCGCCGCGGCAAGGCCATGACCGGCGCCAACAAGCGCGCGCTGAAGTCGCTGGCCGACATGATCAAGGGCAAGAGCGGCCGCTTCCGCCAGAATCTGCTGGGCAAGCGCGTGGACTACTCCGGTCGTTCCGTGATTACCGTGGGTCCTTACCTCAAGCTGCACCAGTGCGGCCTGCCCAAGCTGATGGCGCTGGAGCTGTTCAAGCCCTTCATCTTCGCCCAGCTCGAGCAGCGCGGCATTGCCACGACCATCAAGGCGGCCAAGAAGGAAGTGGAATCCGGCACGCCCGTGGTGTGGGACATCCTGGAAGAGGTGATCAAGGAACACCCGATCATGCTCAACCGTGCGCCTACGCTGCACCGTCTGGGCATCCAGGCCTTCGAGCCCATCCTGATCGAAGGCAAGGCGCTGCAGCTGCACCCGCTGGTCTGCGCGGCCTTCAACGCCGACTTCGACGGTGACCAGATGGCCGTTCACGTGCCTCTGTCCGTGGAAGCGCAGATGGAAGCCCGCACGCTGATGCTGGCCTCCAACAACGTGCTGTTCCCGGCATCGGGCGAACCCTCCATCGTGCCTTCGCAGGACGTGGTGCTGGGTCTGTACCATGCGACCCGCGAGCGCATCAATGGCAAGGGCGAAGGCATGGTGTTTGCCGACCTGGCGGAAGTGCAGCGCGCACTGGACGCCGGCGAGGCCGAGCTGCAAGCCAAGATCAGCGTGCGCCTGACCGAGTGGAACAAGAACAAGGAAACGGGTGAATTCGAGCCCGAGACCAAGCTCGTGGAAACCACCGTCGGCCGTGCGCTGCTGTCCGAGATCCTGCCCAAGGGCCTGCCGTTCAGCAACATGAACAAGGCGCTGAAGAAGAAGGAAATCTCCAAGCTGATCAATGCCTCGTTCCGCCGCTGCGGCCTGAAGGCCACCGTGGTGTTTGCCGACAAGCTGCTGCAGAACGGCTTCCGCCTGTCGACGCACGCCGGTATCTCCATCGCCATCGGCGACATGCTGGTGCCGCCGCAGAAGGCCGAGATCATCGGCCGCGCCGAAGCCGAAGTGAAGGAGATCGAGCAGCAGTACGTCTCCGGTCTGGTGACGGCTGGCGAGCGCTACAACAAGGTGGTGGACATCTGGGGCAAGGCCGGTGACGAAGTCTCCAAGGTCATGATGGCCCAGCTGGCCAAGGAAAAGGTCGTCGACCGCCACGGCAAGGAAGTCGAGCAGGAATCGTTCAACGCGATTTACATGATGGCCGACTCCGGCGCCCGCGGCTCCGCAGCCCAGATCCGCCAGCTGGCCGGCATGCGCGGCCTGATGGCCAAGCCCGACGGCTCCATCATCGAGACGCCCATCACCGCGAACTTCCGCGAAGGCCTCAACGTGCTGCAGTACTTCATCTCCACGCACGGTGCCCGAAAGGGTCTGGCCGACACGGCGCTGAAGACGGCCAACTCGGGTTACCTGACCCGTCGTCTGGTGGACGTGACGCAGGACCTCGTGGTGAACGAGGAAGACTGCGGCACCTCCAACGGCACGGTGATGCGCGCCATCGTCGAAGGCGGTGAAGTGATCGAGTCCCTGCGCGACCGCGTGCTGGGCCGCACGACCGCCGAGGAAGTGCTGCATCCCGAAACCCGCGACGTGCTGCTCGAAGCCGGTGCCCTGCTCAACGAAGACACGATCGAAGAGCTGGAAGCCCAGGGCGTGGACGAGATCAAGGTGCGTACGGCCCTGACCTGCGAAACCCGCTTCGGCCTGTGCGCCAAGTGCTACGGCCGCGACCTGGGGCGCGGCGGCCTGATCAACCTCGGCGAGGCCGTGGGTGTGATCGCCGCCCAGTCCATCGGCGAACCCGGCACGCAGCTGACCATGCGTACCTTCCACATCGGTGGCGCCGCTTCGCGCGCCGCCGTGGCCTCGAGCGTGGAAGCCAAGTCCAACGGCAGCATCAGCTTCAACAGCACGATGCGCTATGTGACCAACACCAAGGGCGAGCTGGTCGTGATTTCCCGTTCCGGCGAAATCATCATCAGCGACAACGGCCGCGAGCGCGAGCGCCACAAGGTGCCTTACGGCGCCGTGCTGACGATCAAGCCCGACGAAGCCATCAAGGCCGGCAAGATCCTGGCCAACTGGGACCCGCTGACCCGACCCATCATTACCGAATACGCCGGCCGGGTGTCGTTCGAGAACGTGGAAGAGGGCCTGACGGTGGCCAAGCAGGTCGACGAAGTGACCGGCCTGTCCACGCTGGTGGTGATCGACCCCAAGCGCCGCGGTTCCGCCAAGGTCGTGCGCCCGCAGGTCAAGCTGATCGACGCCAACAACCAGGAAGTCAAGATCCCCGGCACCGACCACTCGGTGACCATCGGCTTCCAGGTGGGCGCGCTGATCCAGGTGCGCGACGGCCAGGACGTGGGCCCCGGCGAAGTGCTGGCCCGTATCCCCGTGGAAGGCCAGAAGACCCGCGACATTACCGGCGGTCTGCCGCGTGTGGCCGAGCTGTTCGAAGCCCGTACGCCCAAGGACAAGGGCACGCTGGCCGAGATGACCGGCACCATCTCCTTCGGCAAGGAAACCAAGGGCAAGGTGCGCCTGCAGATCACCGATCTGGAAGGCAAGGTCTGGGAAGAGCTGGTGCCCAAGGAGCGCAACATCCTGGTGCACGAAGGCCAGGTGGTGAACAAGGGCGAACTGATCGTCGACGGCCCGGCCGACCCGCAGGACATCCTGCGTCTGCTGGGCATCGAGGAACTGTCGCGCTACATCGTCGATGAAGTGCAGGACGTGTACCGCCTGCAGGGCGTGAAGATCAACGACAAGCACATCGAGGTGATCGTTCGCCAGATGCTGCGCCGCGTCGTGGTCGAGAATCCTGGCGATACCACCTACATCCAGGGCGAGCAGGTGGAGCGCTCGGAGATCCTCAACACCAACGAAGCCGTGCAGAAGGAAGGCAAGATTCCTGCCACCTACTCGAACGTGCTGCTGGGCATCACCAAGGCTTCGCTGTCGACCGACTCCTTCATCTCGGCCGCTTCCTTCCAGGAAACGACCCGCGTGCTGACCGAGGCTGCCATCATGGGCAAGCGCGACGAGCTGCGCGGCCTGAAGGAGAACGTGATCGTGGGTCGCCTGATCCCCGCCGGTACCGGTCTGGCCTACCACCAGGCGCGCAAGGCCAAGGATGCGATGGACGAGGCCGAGCGCCGCGCCATTGCCGAGGCCGAAGCTGCCGAGCTGGCCGGCGTGACTGCCGACGACGAAGTCGAAGCCGCTGCCGGCGACGCTTCTGCCGACTAAGCTGCACATTCTTCCGGGGCGGGTCACCGCTCCGGAGCGAAAACAGCTCCACGCTCCCGCTCTGCCCAGCGCAGACGGGAGCGTTTTTCTTTTCCTGCGACTTGCGCAAACCGGTTCGGGCATAGCCCTTGCCCTTCGCCAAGGCTCTTGGCACTTTCCTGTTTGCGTCCGTCCTGTTTCTGTTTTTTCGAGATCGCCTTTATTCCAGAGGCCTGCCGCCCATGAGCCAACCGTCCGAGAAAAAATCGTCGCCAGCCGCCGCTGCGCATTCCGCTGCCGCGCCTGCCCTATGGCAGCAGCTGGAGGCCGCGGCCCAGGCCTTGCACGGCATCCTGGGCGGACAGTCCAGCAAGGCGGTGCTGGCCCAGGTGCCGCAGCGCCTGCGCCCCGGCGTGCAGGCCCTGCTGTTCCAGGTGCTGCGCCAGCTGGGGCGCGCGCAGGCGCTGCAAAAGCAGCTGGCGCCGCGTGCGCCTGCGCCCAGGGTCAGTGCCTTGCTGTGCACGGCGCTGGCGCTGGCCTGGGACGAGGCGCAGGCGCCTTATCCGCCTTTCACCTTGGTCAACCAGGCCGTGGAGGCCGCCAAGCGCGGCGCGGCACGAGCCCAGTCCGGCTTCATCAATGCCTGCCTGCGCCGCTTTCTGCGCGAGCGCGATGCATTGGTGGCCGCCACCGAAGCCGACCCCGTGGCCGTCTGGAACCATCCGGCCTGGTGGATTGAGCGCCTGAAGAAGGACCATCCGCAGGACTGGCAGCGCATTCTCGCGGCCAACAATGCCCAGCCGCCCATGACCTTGCGCGTGAATCGGCAAAAAGCGACGCAAACCCAATATCAATCGGCGCTGGCTGCTATCGAATTGAATTCCCTGACGGTGGCCGACATGGGGTTGCAGCTGGAGCGGGCCGTGGCGGTACAGGCCTTGCCGCATTTCGGGCAGGGCTGGGCCTCGGTGCAGGATGCCGCAGCGCAGGCCGCGGCGCCGCTGCTGCTGGACGGGTTGGCGCCGGCCACGCAGCCCTTGCGCGTGCTGGACGCCTGCGCGGCGCCGGGCGGCAAGACGGCCCATCTGCTCGAATACGCGCAGCCGGGTGCGCTGCAGGTCACGGCGCTGGAGATCGATGCCGAGCGCGCGGAGCGCATCAAGGACACGCTGGGCCGCCTGGGCCTGCAGGCCCAGGTGCTGGTGGCCGATGCGTCCCGGCCCGAGGACTGGTTCGCGCAGCAATGCGGCGGGCAGCCGTTCGACGCCATCTTGCTCGATGCGCCCTGCACGGCTTCGGGCATTGTGCGGCGCCAGCCCGATGTGCGCTGGCTGCGCCGCGAAAGCGATGTGGCCCAGCTGGCCGGGATCCAGTCGCGCCTGCTCGACACGCTGTGGCCGCTGCTCAAGCCCGGCGGCCGCATGGTGTACTGCACCTGCTCGGTCTTCAAGGCCGAGGGCGATGCCCAGGTGCAAGCGTTTCTTGCACGCAACACTACGGCCCGAAGCTTGCCCGCACCGGGCCATTTAATTCCCGGCAAAGCCGATAAACCGGGTTGCGTGGCCGACAATGCTCTGGGTGACCACGACGGCTTTTTTTACGCTCTGCTGGAAAAAACGCGCTAACGCCCTGGCGTCGGGCCTGTGGCGTGTGGTTCTGCTGTGGGGCCTGGTGTCGGGCTTGTGCGGCATGGTCCCCATGCCGGCCCATGCCGATATCGCGCCGCCCGATATCAGCAGCATGCAGGTGGAGCGCACGGACGAGGGCGTCTTTCTCTCGGCCAACCTGCAGTTCGAGCTGCCTGCGCAGGTCGACGACGCCCTGCGCCAGGGCATTCCCATGTATTTCGTGGCCGAGGCCCAGGTGCAGCGCGAGCGCTGGTACTGGTCCGACCAGCATCTGGGCACGGCCAGCCGTTATTACCGCCTGAGCCACCAGCCCTTGACGCGGCGCTGGCGCCTGCATATTTCCAACACCTCCTTCACCAGTGCCGGGCTGGGCCTGGCCCTGGGCCAGACCTATGAGCACCTGGAGGACGCGATGGCCGCCATCCAGCGCATATCGCGCTGGAAGATCCTGGAGCCCGGCCAGCTGAGCTCGACCTCGGGTGTCTCGGTGCAACTGCGCTTTCGCATGGACCTGTCCGCGCTGCCCCGCCCCCTGCAGATCGGCGCGCTGGGGCGCTCGGGCTGGAACCTGCAGCTGTCGCGCACCCAGAATCTGGAGCCTGCGCCCTGATGCCCGAATTCAAGGACCTGGACGGCGAAGCCTCGATTCCCAGCGCGGAGCGCTGGTCGCGGTCCACGCGCTGGGCCGTGGGCACCGGCGTGGCGCTGATGGCCGTGGTCGGCGTACTGCTGCTGTTCATGCTCACGCTGGCCACCAACAACCGCCTGGCCTATGAACGCAACTACAACTGGCTGCTGGCGGCCAACATCCTGGTTTCGGGCATGCTGCTGTGCGTTCTGGTCTGGGGCGGGCTGCGCCTTGCGCTGCGCCTCAAGCGCGGGCGCTTCGGCAGCAAGCTGCTGCTCAAGCTGGCCGGTATCTTCACGCTGGTGGGCCTGGTGCCGGGGCTGCTGATCTATGTGGTGTCCTACCAGTTCGTCTCGCGCTCGATCGAGAGCTGGTTCGACGTCAAGGTGGAGGGCGCGCTGTCGGCCGGCGTGAGCCTGGCCAGCGCCACGCTGGACACCGTGGCCAACGACATGGCCAACAACACGCGCACGGCCGGGGCGCAGCTGTCCCAGGTTTCCGAAGCCGGCGCGGCGCTGATGCTGGAGCGCATACGCGATCAGCTCGGGGCCACCGATGCCGTGCTGTGGAGCGCTGCCGGGCGTGCCATTGCCAGCGTGGGCAAATCCCAGTTCGACCTCAAGCCCGAAAAGCCCGGTGCCCAGATGCTGCGCAACCTGCGCGAACAGGGCGAGCCGCGGGCTGTGGCCAGCATCGAAGGGCTGGACGACGACAGCAGCGATGCCCAGCCTGCCGATGCAGCCGCCAATGCACGTGTGCGCATACTCGCGCTGATACCGAATCCCACGGTGGGGCTGCTGGCAGAGCCGCGCTACCTGCAGGTCACGATTCCGCTGCCGACCACCCTGGTGACCAATGCGCTGGCAGTGCAGGCCGCCAACCGCGAATACCAGGAGCGGGCGCTGGCGCGCGGTGGCCTGCAGCGCATGTACATCGGCACGCTGACGCTGGCGCTGTTCCTAGCCGTCTTCGGCGCCGTGGTGCTGGCCGTGGTGCTGGGCAACCAGCTGGCCAAGCCCCTGCTGCTGCTGGCGCAGGGCATGCGCGATGTGGCGCGCGGCGACCTGCGGCCCAAGCCGGCCCTGCAGAGCAAGGACGAGATCGGCGGCCTCACGCGCTCCTTCGCCCTCATGACCCAGCAGCTGGCCGATGCGCGCGCCGATGCCAACCGCAACCTGCTGCAGCTCGACGCAGCCCGCGGCAATCTGCAGACCATCCTGGACAACCTGACCTCGGGCGTGATCGTGCTCGACAAGAACGGCCGCATCGTGCTCAGCAACCCGGGCGCGACGCGCATTCTGCGCGCGCCCATGGCGGTGTTCCGCGGCAAGAAGCTGGCCGATGTCTCGGGCCTGCAGGATTTCGGCCGCGTGGTGCAGGAGCAGTTCGAGCTGTTCCTCGGCGACCAGGCGGCCACCCAGGGGCGTGACCGCTGGCAGCAGGTATACGAGCTCGATGCCGGCGACGGCGGCGTGGTGCAAAACACCACCAGCCTCGTCATGCGCGGCGCGGAGCTGCCCGACGCCCAGCGGCTGCTGGTGTTCGACGATATTTCCGAGATCGTCTCGGCCCAGCGTGCCCAGGCCTGGGGCGAGGTGGCGCGGCGCGTGGCCCACGAGATCAAGAATCCGCTCACCCCCATCCAGCTGTCGGCCGAGCGCCTGGCCATGAAGCTGACCGACAAGCTGCAGCCCGCGGAACAGGCGCTGCTGGCCAAATCGGTCAAGACCATCGTCGACCAGGTCGGCGCCATGAAGCGCCTGGTCGAAGAGTTCCGCGAATATGCGCGCCTGCCGGCGGCCAATCTGCAGCCGCTGGACCTCAATGCCCTGATCACCGAAGTGCTGCAGCTGTATGGCGAGGAGAACGCGACCGTGGTCGTCAACGCCTCGCTGGACCCCGAGTGCCCGCAGATCCGCGGCGACAGCCAGCAGCTGCGCCAGGTCATCCACAATCTTTTGCAAAATGCCCAGGATGCCACGGCCCAGAAGGCCCAGGAAACAGGGCAGACTCCGGGGCCGGTATTCATCGAAACCCGCTGGAATGCCGCAGCGCAGCGCGTGCGCATGAACATCTGCGACAGCGGCACGGGCTTTGCCCCCAATATCCTGCAACGGGCGTTCGAGCCCTATGTCACCACCAAGGCCCGAGGCACGGGATTGGGGCTGGCCGTGGTGAAAAAGATTGCCGACGAGCACCATGCTCGGGTTGATCTGGGCAATCGAGAGGAAGACGGGGTGGTTCAAGGCGCGCAAGTGTCGCTATCATTTGCGCCTAATGACCGTGCATAACGGCCTGGCAACGTTTTGCACTCAGTACAGCAATAGGCTTTTAGACACATGGCAAACATACTGGTGGTCGACGACGAACTGGGGATCAGGGATCTGTTGTCGGAAATCCTCAACGACGAAGGTCATAGTGTGGACCTGGCCGAGAACGCCAACCAGGCACGTATTGCCCGTGGCTCCAGCAACTACGACCTGGTGCTGCTGGACATCTGGATGCCCGACACCGACGGCGTGACCTTGCTCAAGGAATGGGCCTCGGCCGGGCAGCTGACCATGCCCGTCATCATGATGAGCGGCCATGCCACCATCGAGACCGCGGTGGAGGCCACGCGCATCGGCGCGCTGTCCTTTCTCGAAAAGCCCATCACCATGCAGAAGCTGCTCAAGGCCGTGGAACAGGGCCTGAGCCGCAACGCCTCCAGCTCCTCGTCCGAGTCGCCGGCTGCCGCTGCGGAAGGTGGCTCCGCCCCCGCGCCTGCCGCAAGCATCACCGCGCAGTCGGCCGAAGACAGCCTGCCGCATTCGCACCAGGGCTTCGACCTGGACCGTCCGCTGCGCGAGGCGCGCGACGGCTTCGAGAAAGCCTATTTCGAATTCCACCTGGCCCGCGAAGGCGGTTCCATGACCCGCGTGGCCGAGAAGACCGGCCTGGAGCGCACCCACCTGTACCGCAAGCTGCGCCAGCTGGGCGTGGACCTCGGACGCAATCGCCGCGGCTGATTTCGCAAAAAATTTGCGAATTTCCATTTGAGGTCGAAAAGTATGCCTATAATCACGGCTTCAGCGCAACAACGCTAGGCCCGGTAGCTCAGTCGGTAGAGCAGAGGATTGAAAATCCTTGTGTCGGCGGTTCGATTCCGTCCCAGGCCACCAGATTCAAAACCCCAGCACTGCAAGGTGCCGGGGTTTTTTGTTTTGCCTACCGGCTCATGCGGCTGCTGGTGGGGGCATTGCCACTGCCACGGGCCTCGGCTCATGCCCCTTGTGTTTCATGGGATGCTCGCCAGATACATTCTGGGCGGAAGCAGGCGCAGGAAGGAGTCGCGATGGGCACCGATGAACTATGTACCGAGGAAGAAGTGGTCCGCCTGGTGCATGCGTTCTATGCGCGTGTGCGCCAGGACGAGATCCTGGGGCCCATCTGCGATGCGCACATCGACGACTGGGACCGCCATCTGGCCAGGCTGGTGGATTTCTGGTCGGCCATCTTGCGGCGCACGGCGCGCTTTTCGGGTGCGCCCATGCCCAGGCATGCGGCACTGCCGGGGCTGAGCATGGAATTGTTCGAGCGCTGGCTGGGCCTGTTCGAGGCCACGCTGGCCGATCAGCCCAACCGCGCCCTGGCCGAGCAGGCGGGGCGGGCTGCCCGCCGCATTGCGCAAAGCCTGTGGTCGGGCTACCAGATGAGCCGAGACCCGAAGGCGCTGCCGCCGCTGGTGGGGCGTGCCTGAGCTGCCGCAGACACGAGCACGGACACGGGTCATGGCCAGCGGATCACGCTGCACCTGCGCGTGTTCCTCCATGTGCCGGCCGGCGCCCAAGGCCATGTTCTGCTGCATGCTGCAGAGTTCATAGCTGCCTGCGCTTGAAGGATGGTGGTTTTGATGGTTTTCCTTTTTGAATCCATTGTCTGGAAGGCGCTGAAAGCTACCAATATGGAAGCGACAGGGTTTGCGCAGCCGCGCGCCCTAGTCGCGTTAAGCTCGCCGCTGGCGTGGCATGCAATACAGGAGGGCGCGGGTGGCAGCGCATTGGCAACCGGGGCTGATCGCCCTGCACGGAAACCGCACGGAAGTGCTGGCCGATACGGTGCTGGCCTGGCTGGCCGCGCACCCGCTGGATGCGCTGGAGCCCGAGACCGTGCTCGTGCAGAGCAACGGCATGGCCGAGTGGTTCAAGATGCGCATGGCCGAGCGCCAGGGCGTGTGCGCGGCCGCGCGCGTGGAACTGCCGGCGCGCTTCGTCTGGCGCAGCTACCGCCACATCCTCGGCAAGAGCGAGGTGCCTCGCGCATCGCCGCTGGACAAGACGCCCATGATCTGGCGCCTCATGCGCCTGCTGCCGCAGTGCCTGGCCGAGCCCGCGCTGGCGCAGCGGTTCGCGCCGATCGCCAGCTTTCTGCGCCCCGGCGAGCCCCAGCGTCTGCTGCAGCTGGCCGAGCGCCTGGCCGACCTGTTCGACCAGTACCAGATCTACCGCGCCGACTGGCTGGGGGCCTGGGCGCGCGGCGAGGATGTGCTGCGCACGCCAGGCCGGCCCGATGTGCCCGTGCCCGAAGGGCAGCTGTGGCAGCCCGCGCTGTGGCGCCGGGTGCTGGCCGAGCTCGATGAACAGGAGCGCGCGGCCACGCGCCCGGCGCTGCTGGAGCGCGTGCTGGCGGCGCTGCAGTCGGGCCAGCCGCCCGTGAGCCCTCTGGCGCGCCGCGTGGTGGTGTTCGGCATGAGCCAGATGCCGCTGTCGCTGATGCAGTTTCTGAGCGGCATTGCACGCCACAGCCAGGTGCTGATCGCCGTGCCCAACCCCTGCCGCTTCCACTGGGCCGATGCCATCGACGGACGCGAGCTGCTGCGCCAGCAGCGCCGCCGCCATCCGCTCAAGGGCGGGCGGGACCTGGCGCAGGTTCCGCTCGAAGCCATGCATGCCCATGCCCATCCGCTGCTGGCGGCCTGGGGCCGGCAAAGCCGCGACTATGTGCGCCAGCTCGATGCCTTCGACACCACGGACGAGACGGCGGCCCAGTGGCGCTGGCCGCGTGTCGATGTGTACGAGGAAGCCGATGCCGGGGAGCTGGCCGAGGCACCGCTGCTGGCGCAGGTCCAGCAGCGCATCCGCGACCTGGTGCCGCTGGCCGAGCATCCGCGGCTGCAGGTGCCGGCCCGCGACCGCTCCATCGTCTTCCACAAGGCGCACAGCCTGGTGCGCGAGCTCGAAGTGCTGCACGACCAGCTGCTGCAGCTGCTGGCCCAGCCCGTGGCGCCCGGCGAAGCGGCACTGGCGCCGCGCGACATCGTGGTCATGCTGCCGGCCATCGAGGAGGCCGCGCCATCGATACGCGCCGTGTTCGGCCAGTACGGCCGCCATGATGCGCGCCACATCCCGTTCGACATTGCCGACCTGGGCGCGCGCACCAGCAGTCCGCTGGTGGCCGCGCTGCAATGGCTGCTCAAGCTGCCGCAGCAGCGCTGCCGGCTCAGCGAGCTGTGCGACCTGCTCGACGTGCCGGCCGTGGCCGCGCGCGTGGGGCTGGCGGCCGAGGACCTGCCCCAGCTCACGCGCTGGATGGCGGGCGCCGGCATACGCTGGGGCCTGAGCGGCGCGCAGCGCGCCCAGCTGGGACTGGCGGCCTGCGGCGACCCCAACAGCGCCTGGTTCGGCCTGCAGCGCATGCTGCTCGGCTATGCCAGCGGACCCCTGTCCGACCTGCATGCCGATGCGCGCGCGTTTGCCGACATCGAACCCTACGACGAAGTGGGCGGCCTGGGCGCCGAGCTGGCCGGCAGCCTGGCCAGCCTGCTGCAGTGCATGCTGCAGTGGTGGCAGACCGCCAACGGCCCGGCCACGCCCGATGTGTGGGCCCAGCGCTTTCGCGGACTGCTCGATGATTTCTTCGCCAGCCAGGGCGACGAGGACCAGGCGCTGCTGTCGGCGCTCGACGCGGCGCTGGACCTGTGGCAAAGCGCTTGCGAACAGGCCGGTTTCGCCGCCAACCTGCCGCTGGAGGTGGCGCAGGAGGCCTGGCTGCAGGCGCTCAGCGAGCCGGCGCTGAACCAGCGCTTTCGCGCGGGCGGCGTGACCTTCTGCACGCTCATGCCCATGCGCGCGATTCCGTTCGAGGTGGTGTGCCTGCTGGGCATGAACGACGGCGACTATCCGCGCCGCGCCAGCCGCTCCGACTTCGACCTGATGGCTTGGCCCGGCCAGCAGCGCCCGGGCGACCGCGCGCGCCGCGACGACGACCGCCAGCTCATGCTCGATGCCCTGCTGTCGGCCCGGCGCCAGCTCTACATCAGCTGGGCGGGCCGCCATGTGCGCGACAACAGCGAGCAGCCGCCCTCGGTGCTGGTTTCGCAGCTGCGCGACTATCTGGCGGCAGGCTGGATGGGCGAGGATGGCGCAGACCTGCTGGCCCAGCGCACGCAGCAGCATCCGCTGCAGCCCTTCAGCCGGCGCTATTTCGAGCCGCAGTCCGGGCTGCAAACCTATGCGCGCGAATGGCGTGCGGCCCATGAGGAGGAGGCGGCCGGCCTGCCGGCCGTGCCTGCCGCCGCGCCCTTCGAACCCGATCCCGCCGCGCCGCTGACGCTGGCGCGGCTCACCGACTTCTGGCGCCATCCGGCGCGCGCCTATCTGCGCAACCGGCTGCTGGTGCGCCTCGAGCAGGACCGCGAGATCCTGGCCGACGACGAGCTGTTCCAGGTCGACGGCCTGGTGGCCTACGGCCTGGTGCAGCAGCTGCAGCAGGATGTGGCCGCGCGGCTGGCGCAGTCCGCCACGGCCGGTGTGGCGCAGCAGGTGGACCAGCAGGTGCGCCGCCTGGCGCGCGCGGGCATGCTGCCGCTGGCCGGACTGGGCCGGCGCGAGGCGCAGGGCCTGCAGCGCCAGGTGGCGCCTTCGCTGCTGGCCTGGCAGCAGCTGATGCAGGACTGGCCGCAGAGCGCGCCGCGCGAGCGCCTGCTGTTGACAAGCGGCGCGTTGCTGCTGGACGACTGGATCGACGGGCTGCGCGAGCGCTTCGATGCCGTGACGGTTGGCGAGAGTGACGAAGGCGAGGGAGCCGGCCGCTACACGCGCAGCTGGTTCGCCATGGACCCGCGCACGCTGCTGGACCGCGAAGGGCAGCTGCGGGCCGACAAGCTGCTGTCCGCCTATGTGCGCAGCCTGGCGCTGTCGGCCACGGGTGCCCGGGCCCTGGGCTGCGTGGTGGCGCGCGACATCCAGCTCTGGATCCTGCCCATGGCGCAGGCCGAGGCGAGGGAGCGCCTGCAGGTGCTGATGCAGGGCTGGCTGGCGGGGCAGGATGCGCCGCTGCCCGTGCCGCTGTGCACCGCGGTGGCCGCGGCCGAAGGCGACCTGCGCGCGGCGGTGACGGCCTATGAAGGCGGGCATCTGCGCTCCGGCGAATGCGAGGATGCCAGCTGGGCGCGCTGCTATCCGGACTGGAATGCCCTGGTGGCCGGCGGCCATTTCGAGCGCTGGGCACAGTCCGTGTACGGGCCCTTGCTGGACTGGAAGAACCATTACCTGCGGCCTGAGTCCCTGCCGGCCCTGCAAGAGGTGAACGAATGACGGCAGCGCTGCCAGGAACTTCCGCTGCCAGCCATGTGCTGGACGCGCTGCATTTCCCGCTGTGGGGCTCGCGCCTGATCGAGGCCAGCGCCGGCACGGGCAAGACCTGGACGATCGCGGCCCTGTACCTGCGCCTGGTGCTCGGCCATGGCGGCGAAGAAGGCTTCGCGCGGCCCCTGATGCCGCCCGACATCCTGGTCATGACCTTCACGCGCGCCGCCACGCGCGAGCTGTCGGACCGCATCCGCGCGCGGCTTATCGAGGCCAGGCAGTGCTTTCGCGGCGAGGCCGAGCCCGCGGCGCACGACGGCTTTCTGCGCGCGCTGCGCGATGCCTATCCCGAAGGCGCGGCGCGCGAGCAGGCCGCATGGCGGCTGGACATGGCGGCGCAGTGCATGGACGACGCGGCCATCCACACCATCGACGCCTGGTGCCAGCGCATGCTGCGCGAGCATGCGTTCGACAGCGGCAACCTGTTCGACGAAACCCTGGAGCCCGACGAAAGCCAGCGCCAGATCGAGGCCGCGCAGGATTACTGGCGCCAGCAGTGCTACCCGCTGTCGGGCGAGGTGCTGGAGCAGGTGCTGGGCATCTGGCCCCATGTGGGCGCGCTGGTGGCCGACATGCAGTCGCTGCTGCGCGAAAGCGTGCCGGCCGCGGCCGGGGAAGGCACGCTGGGTGAATGCGTGCAGCAGGCGCTGCAGCAGCAGGCCGGCATGCTGCAAGGCCTGGCCCGGGGCTGGCTGGACAAGGCGCAGCGCCTGGAAGACTGGCTGGACGGGCAACTGGCCCACAACAAGTCCGCGTGGAACGGCGCCAAGCTCAAGCCGGCCCATTACAAGAGCTGGCTGGCGGCCCTGCGCGGATGGGCGGCCGCTCCGCACCCCGACCTGGCGGCCATGCTCAAGACCGGCGCCACCCGCTTGACGCCCGCGGGGCTGGACGATGCGCGCAAGGGCGATGTTCCGGTGGCGCTGCCGCCCGAATCGCAGGCGCTGGAGGGCGTGCTGCAGCAGCTGGCGCAGCTGCCCAGCTTTGCGAGCCGGCTGCGTTTGCATGCGGCGGCCCGGGTGCAGCAGCGCCTGCAGTGGCTCAAGCGCCAGGCCGGCACCTTCGGCTTTGCCGACATGCTGCAGCGCCTGGATGCCGCGCTGGCCGGCGAGAACAGCGAGGCGCTGCGCGCCAGCATCCTGGCCCAGTACCCGGTGGCGCTGATCGACGAGTTCCAGGACACCTCGCCGCTGCAGTACCGCCTGTTCGACCGGATCTACCGCACGGCCGACAACGCCGCGGACAGCGCCCTGCTGCTGATCGGCGACCCTAAGCAGTCCATCTACGGTTTCCGCGGCGCCGACATCTACAGTTATCTGCAGGCGCGCGCGGCCACCGAGGGGCGCCACTATGTGCTGGGCACCAATTACCGCTCCACCGGAGCGCTGGTGAGCGCCGTCAACCACTGGTTCGACACGGCCGAAAAGCGGCCGGGCGAGGGGGCCTTCATGTTCCGCCAGGGCTCGGGCAACCCGCTGCCGTTCGAGCCCGTGGCCGCCCAGGGCCGCAGCGAGGTGCTGATGGACGGCGGCGCGGCCATGCCGGCGCTGACCATTGCCTGGGATGGGAGCTGGGGTGCAGAGGGCGGCGACGAGCCGCTGAGCAGCGAGGTGATCCGCAGCCGCTGTGCCGAGCACTGCGCAAGCCAGATCGTGCAATGGCTGATGGATGAAGGCACCGGCTTTGCCAGCGCGGACGGGCCGCTGCAGCGCCTGCGCCCGGCTGACATTGCCGTGCTGGTGCGCACGGGCAGGGAGGCCGCGGCCGTGCGCCAGGCACTGGCCCGGCGCGCCGTGGCTTCGGTGTATCTGTCCGACCAGGATTCGGTGTTTGCCAGCGCCGAGGCGCAGGACCTGCTGTACTGGCTGCGCGCCGTGGCAGCGCCGCTGGATGCGCTGGCCGTGCGCGCCGGGCTGGCGACGCGGCTCATGGGCCTGTCGTTCGACGAGCTGGCCTGGCTGGCCAGCGACGAGGAGGCGTTCGACGCCCGCAGCGAGCAGCTGCGCGAGCTGCACGGCATCTGGCTGCGCCAGGGCGTGCTGGCCATGCTGCGCCAGACGCTGTACCGCTTCAACCTGCCCACGCGCTGGCTGGCCGGGATCGGCGGCGAGCGCCGGCTGACCAACTATCTGCACCTGGCCGAGCTGCTGCAGACGGCCAGCGCCCAGGTCGAAGGCGAGCAGGCGCTGATCCGCTGGCTGGCCATGCAGATCGAGGCACCGGGAAGCGGCAGCGGCGGGGGCGAGGCGCAGATCGTGCGGCTGGAGTCCGATGCCGACCTGGTCAAGGTCGTGACCGTCCACAAGAGCAAGGGCCTGGAATATCCGGTGGTCTGCCTGCCGTTCGCGGGCAGCTTCCGCGCCCTGGAGCGGCGCACGACGGCCTATCTGTCGCTGCCGGCCCATGCGGGCGAAGGCCTGGCGGAGGGGCGCGAACTGCTGCTGGACTATGATAACGCGCAGCTGGAGCAGGCCGACCGCGAGCGCCTGCGCGAGGACCTGCGCCTGTTCTATGTGGCCCTCACCCGCGCGCGCCATGCGCTGTGGATGGCACTGGCGCCCATGAAGCGCGGCAACAGCAAGGCCTGCGTGAACGAGCAGGGCGCGGCCGGCTATCTGCTGGCCGGGCCCGAGAGGCAGTCTGCCGCCCAGTGGCGTGCCAGCGTGGCGGCGCTGGCGGCGGGCTGTGCCCATATCCATGTGAAGGACCTGCCGGCCGAGCTGCCCGAATTGCGGCTGTGGACGGCCCCCGAGGCGCCGCCCGCCTTGGGGCCGGCACCCGGCTATGCGGCCGACTTCGACCGGCGCTGGGGCATAGGCAGCTTTTCCTCGCTGACGCGGGCCATGGCCGCGCCCAGCCTGCCGGTGCTGCCCGTGGCGGCGCTGTGGCCGGCCGGCGACGAAGTCCAGGCGGCCCTGCCGGCAAACCCGGAGCTGCCTGCCCTGCCGGACATGCTTTCCCTGCCGGCCGGTGCTGCCGGTCCGGTCTGGCACCGCTTCATGCGCGGGCCGGTGGTGGGCAATTTCCTGCACGACCAGCTGGAATGGCTGTCGGGCGAAGGCTTTGCCCTGCCGGAACAGGAGTCCGGCGAGCCCACGAGCCTGGAAGCGCGGCTGCTGCGCCGCTGCGAGCGCGCGGGCCGCAAGGAGCAGGCCGGCGACGTGCTGCGCTGGCTGCGCGCCGTGGTGCACCAGCCGCTGCCGCCGCTGGACGTGAGCCTGGCGCAGCTGGGCGAGCGCGCTGCGCTGCTGGCCGAGATGGAGTTCTGGCTGCCCGCGCAAAAGCTGTCGGCGCCCCGCATCGATGCGCTGTGCCGCCAGTACCTGCTGCCGGGGCAGGAGCGCCCGGTGCTGCCGCAGCGCGAGCTGCACGGCATGCTCATGGGCTTTGCCGACCTGGTGTTCTGCCATGCGGGCCGCTACTGGGTGCTCGATTACAAGACCAACCACCTGGGCTCGGACGGCGGCGCCTACACGGCCGAGGCGCTGGCCGCGGCCATGCTGCACCACCGTTACGACGTGCAGGCGGCGCTGTACCTGCTGGCGCTGCACCGGCTGCTGAAAAGCCGGCTGGGCGAGGCCTACGAGCCCGGGCAGCACCTGGGCGGGGCGCTGTATTTCTTTGTGCGCGGCCTGGATGGCGAGGCGCGGGGCATGCTGGAGCTGCCTTCTTCGCAGCAGATGCTGGCGCTGCTGGAGGCGCTTGATGCGCTGTTGAATGAGTCGGAGGCGTTGGCATGAGAACTGGTGGGTTGTGGTTTTTGTCCGATGCATGCTTTTCCTGTCGGCAGGAGCCGGGTTTCGTCCCGGCAGGCGAGTTCCTTTCTTGTTTCGCAACAAGAAAGGAACCAAAGAAATGCGCCCCACTGTCTGCGTCCCTTCGCTGCGCTACGGGCAAACCTGCGTCACCCGATTCAGTCTGCGGTGCGCCCCAACTCACTGCGCGTTGCGCGCTTCGTTCGAACAAACGGGCGCAAGTCAGATCACGAAGCAACGCTGTCCTGCGGCAGCGTTGCCCGCAGTCTGAACCGGGTGCCGCAGGCGCAGCCAAAAGGGGGGGGAGAGGGGGAGCCATACGGGCCATCGCCATGCTCGGCCTCTGTCCAAAAAACAAGCACGCCGCGCGCAAGCGAAGGAACGCAAAGCCATGAGAGGGCGCCGCAAGATCGATTTGCAGACGCTGGACCTGTTCGCCCAACCCCAGCTGTCCGCCCAGGACACGCTGGGGGCACTGGCGCGCCTGAGCGATGCGGGCCTGCTGCGCCGGCTGGACAGCGCCTTGGCGGCCTTCGTGCACGGCCAGGACCCGGGCGCCGAGCCCGCGCTGCTGGTGGCGGCTGCGGTGCTGGCGCAGATGGAAGGGCGCGGCCATAGCTGCCTGCCGCTGGCCGCGCTGGTGGCCCGGCCCAACGATGTGCTGGCCTGGCCCAGGGAGGCCCAGCCGCTGCTGGCCGCTCTCTGGGACCGGCTGCCGCCGCGACTGGAGGACTGGCTGGCCGCTCTGCAGCGCAGTCCCGTGGTGCGCACGGTGCAGGACGGGTCTGGAAAGGCTGTGTGCAACGGTGTTGATAACGCTGTGGATGACGGGTGCCCCTTGGTTTTGCGCACGGGCGCCGAGCCGCTGCTGTACCTGCGCCGCTATTGGGACTACGAGCGCGGCGTGGCGGCGCATATCGCCCGGCGCACGGAGGTCGATGCCGAGCCCGACACGGACCGGGTGCGCGGCTGGCTGGACAGGCTGTTCGGCCCATCCGGCGCCGATAAACCGGACTGGCAGAAACTGGCCTGCGCGCTGGCGCTGCGTGGGCGGCTGTCGGTGATCACGGGCGGGCCGGGCACGGGCAAGACCTATACGGCCGCGCGCCTGCTGGCCCTGCTGTTCGCCATGGCGCCCGATGCGCAGCAGTTGCGCGTGGCCCTGGCTGCGCCCACGGGCAAGGCGGCGGCGCGGCTCAAGCAGGCCATCGATGCCTCGCTCCTGGACCTCAAGGACAGCGTGCAGGGCGAACTCGACCTGGAGGCGCTGGTGCAGCGCATGGGCGCGGCGCGCACGCTGCATTCGCTGCTGGGCGCGCGGCCCGATACGCGCTACTTCCGCCACCATGCAGGCAACCCGCTGGACGTGGACGTGCTCATCGTGGACGAGGCCTCGATGATCCACCTGGAGATGATGGCCGCGCTGCTGCAGGCACTGCCGCCCACGGCGCGGCTGGTCCTGCTGGGCGACAAGGACCAGCTGGCCTCGGTGGAGGCCGGCGCCGTGCTCGGCGATCTGTGCCGCGACGCGCAGGCCGGCTGCTATCTGCCGGCCACCTGCGCCTATGCCGAAAGCGCCGCGGGCCAGCGCATTCCGGCCGAATTCATGGCTGCCGGCGCCGCGCTGCCGCTGGCCCAGCACACCGTCATGCTGCGCGAAAGCCGGCGCTTTGGCGGCCCCATAGGCCAGCTGGCGCTGGCGGTCAACCGCGGCGATGCGCCGGCCGCCCAGGCGCTGCTGGCCGAGCACACGCGCCTGGGTGTAGATGCCGTGCTGTGGGCCCGGCAGGGCGGTGCGGCGCAGCGCATTGCCGAGGACGCCGTGCACGGCCGCGGCCGCCAGGCCAGCTATGCGGCCTATGCCAGGCAGCTGGGGCTGTGGCGCAGCGACCGCCCGCAGACGCCGCAGGAGCACGAGGACTGGGTCTGCGGCGTGCTCAATGCCTTCGAGCGCTTTCGGCTGCTGTGCGCGGTGCGCGAGGGCGACTGGGGCGTGGCCGGGCTCAACCGCGCCGTGGAGGCCGTGCTGCAGGCGCAAGGCGCGATCCGCAAGGAAGGCGAGTGGTATGCGGGCCGGCCCGTGATGGTCACGCGCAACGATGCGCAGCTCAATGTGTTCAACGGCGACATCGGCATTGCCCTGCCCGGCTTTGCCGATCCGTCGCGGCTGCGCGTGTACTTCCTGCAGGGCGAGAAACTGCATGCCGTGAGCACCGCGCGCCTGGCCCAGGTGGAGACGGCCTTCGCCATGACCGTGCACAAGAGCCAGGGCTCGGAATTCGAGCACACGGCGCTGGTGCTCTCGGCCCAGGGCGGCAATGTGCTCAACCGCGAACTGGTCTATACCGGCATCACGCGCGCGCGCCAGGCCTTCACGCTGTGGGCCGAGGTGCCGGGGCTGCTGGCCTCGGCCATTGCCAGCCCCACGCAGCGTTCCAGCGGTTTGCTGCGATTTCTGGAGCATGGTGTGCGCTGCAGTGCCTGATTTCCGGGCCAAACAGCAGTGAAACGACGGAATTGCATGCGCTGGCAGCTATGGATTCCAGATAGACAAGCCGGCCCTGCGGCACTAGCCCTTGCCGTGCCGGCTCCAGAACAGGGCCCACAGCGAGACGGCCGCGGGCAGGCCCAGGCCCAGCCAGCAGGCGGGCTTGAGCCAGCCTTGGCCCAGCAGCCCTGCCAGCAGGCCGGCAGCGGTCAGCGCCGCCAGCAGCAGCGGCATGCGCCAGACAGGGTATGGCCTGGAGGCGCTCATGCGGCGGCCTTCCGGGCGGCTGCCATGGCGGCCGGCCGCATGGCGGGCTTGCGCAGCCACAGGTAGAGCCCGCTGCCCAGCACCGCGATGCACAGCACGTCGAGCACGGCCCATAGCAGCTTGAGCGGCATGCCTGCGTAGTCGCCGAAGTGCAGCGGCTGGGACAGGTACAGGGTCTTGAGATACCAGGGCGGTGCCACCGAGCCTTCGACCGCGCCGCTGCGCGCATTCACCAGCACGGGCTGGTAGAGCTTGGCCGTGAGCGCGCTGCTGCCGCGCATGTAGATGGTGTAGTGCATGGGCGTGCCGGCCAGCACGCCCGGAAAGGCCAGGTAGCTGAGCGTCATGCCGGGTTCGGTGGCCATGGCGGCGCGCACGGCGGCGTCCAGCGGGCTGCGCTCGGCGGCCGTGGGCGGCCGGCCTCCGGCATGCCGCGACAGCCAGGGCTTGAGGTGATGCTCCTGCCAGTAATTGAGCGCGGGCTGGGCCAGGGTGTTAACCACGCCCGTGGCGCCCACCACGAACAGCCAGGCCAGCGTGCAGATGCCCAGGGCGTTGTGCAGGTCCAGCCAGCGCAGGCGCGCGGAGCGGCCGCGCCGCACGGCACCGAAGGGCAGCTTGCCCATAAAGGGCGCGTAGAGCACCACGCCCGAGACCAGGGCCGCGAGCAGCAGCAGGCCCATGGCGCCCAGGAACAGCATGCCGGGCAGGCCGGCGAACAGGTCCACGTGCAGCCGTGTCATCCAGTACATGAAGCCCGAATAGAAATCGGGCGAAGGCAGGACTTGCGCCGTATAGGCGTCTATGGCCAGCACCTCGAATTTCTCGGTCTCTTCGAGGCGTGGAGCCAGGCTCACATACCAGAAGCTGTCGTCGTCCTCTTCGCGGCTGACATACATCGGAAACAGCCCCGGATGGCGTGCCTGGGCCGTGGCCAGCACGGCATCCAGGCTGGCGCGCTGCGCACCGGTCGGATGATGGCGCGCGGGCACGGCCGTGCTCGTGAGCTCCTGGATCTCATGGTGGAAGATCAGCGGCAGGCCGGTCAGGCACAGCAGCAGCATGAACGTGGTGCAGACCAGGCTGCTCCACTTGTGTATCCACGACCAGCGCCGAAGGGAAGTGTTTGTCATGGCCAGGGCGGTGCAGCGGTCAGGGCAGTTGCCGGGCCGCCGCGGCCGCGTCAGAAGCGCACGGTGGCGCTGAGGTTGATGCTGCGCGGATCGCCCGCCTTGATGTAGTTCGCGTACTGGTAGGCCCAGTATTTGCGGTTCGTGGCATTGCTCAGCATCACGCGCAGCGTGGTGGATTTGCCGGCAATCACGGTCTCGTAGTTGGCGCCCAGGTTCAGCAGACTGTAGCCGGCCACCTGCAGCTGGTTGGCCGCATCCAGCATGGTGTTTCCCGTGTGCTTGATGCCTGCCGTCAGCTGCAGGCCAGGCAGCTGAGGCACGTGGTAGCCCAGTTGGGCCGTGGCCACGTAGCGCGGCGCGCCGGCAATGCGGTTGCCGTCGATGGCCGCATTGCCGCGGCCGTATTCGCTGTCCAGCAGCATCAGGTTGCCGCCCAGGCTCCACTGCCGGGCCAGCTTCACGGCGCCCGCCAGCTCCAGGCCCTGGTAGGTGGACTGGCCGTCCTGGCGCATAGTTGTGCCGTCCGAATATTCGGACGGCTTCTCGATGCGGAACAGCGCCGCCGTGGCCGACCAGTTGGGCTGCACGGTCTTGATGCCCATTTCGTACTGGCGGGTCTTGAGCGGATTGAGCAGGGCGCGGTAGTTGCTCAGGCTTCGGTCGGCGACGATGGAGCCCGGCACCAGCGCTTCCATGTAGCTGGCATAGGCCATGCTCTGTGGGGCGAACCTGTACATCAGCGCCAGTGTGGGCGTGGCGGTGCCGGATTTCTCGTAGCGCGAGGTCTCGGCTCCCGTGGTGTCGTACTGGCGCTGCTGGTAGCTGTTGTAGCGGAGGCCGGCCAGCACCGACCACTGCTGCGAAAACTCCAGCGTGTCGCTGGCAAAGATGGCGCGCTGCGTGATGTCGGCCGCACGGTACAGGCCCAGGCCGTCCAGGCCCGTGGGGCTGTAGTAGGCGTAGCGGTTGGCCTGGTTCAGATTGCCCAGGCCCACTTCCTCATAGGTGCCTGCGGCGCTGTAGTCGTTGCGCTGCTGCTGCCAGGAAGCGCCGACCACGATCTGGTGCCGCACCGCGCCCGTTTGCAGCCTGCCCTGCAGCAGTGCCTCGAACTGGTTGGTCTGGTAGGCCTCGCCGTAGTCGGAGCGGAAATTGCGGTAGTTGCCCGCGGAGTCCAGCAGGCTGATCACGGATTCGTTGCGCTGCGTGCGTGTGCTGCTGTGGCTGTAGCTGCCGCTGAGCTGCCAGTCCTGCGCAAGCCGGTACTTGATTCCCGTGGAGACGTACTTGAATTCGTTGTCCGAGAAATTGCCCGGGCCGACCATGCGGCCGTCGTCGTTGGCGACAGGCTGCGGCAGATTGCGACCGGCCAGGCTGCTGGTGGTGATGGTGGGTTCCATGTCGCTGACGCGGCGCTTCTGGAACAGCGATTGCAGCTCCCAGCTCAGGTCGCTGGTCAGCTTGGCGTCGAGCGCCAGCGATACCGCGTTGCGGCGCTGGCGACTGGTGTTGGCCGCTTCGCCGCTTTCATGGCTGAGATTGAGGCGGTAGCCGAAGCGGCCGTCCTCGCCGGCGCGGCCGCCGATGTCGGCATTCGCGCGCCACAGGCTCTTGCCGGAAAAGCCCAGACCCACATTGCGCACGGGTTCGCCGGTGGGTTTCTTGGTGACGTAGTTGATCAGGCCGCCGGGGCTGCCGAAGCCGTAGAGAAAGCCGGTCGCGCCCTTGAGCAGGTCCACCTGCTCCATGTGCTCATAGGGCAGCAGCGTGGCATAGCTGATGAAGGGATGGCCGTCGATGCGGAAGGAGTTCTGCCAGTCCATGTCCAGGCCGCGCACGGACAGATAGCTGGCCCAGCCGCCCGAGGTAGAGCTGTTGTCGGACACCGAGGCATCGGCAAAGAACAGGTCGCCCAGCTTGCCCGGCGCAGTCTGCTCGATGATGTCGGCCGAGATATTGGCGCTGGAAAAAGGTGTCTCCAGCGCCGTGCGCTGGCCCAGGGCGCCGTTGTTGACCGGCCGGTCCAGCGCCAGGCCGGGCAGGTCGGCCATGCTCGATGCCTGGACCTGCACCTCGCCCAGCGTGGGAGCGTCGGTCCGTTCGGTCTGGGCCTGGACCGCACCGCAGGCCAGGCTGCACGCCAGCAGCAAAGGAGTATGGAGCGGCCTGGGCGCGGCGGTGCGAAGAGGGCATGCCGCGGAATGACGGGATTTCATATGAATAATTCTGAGAATGATTCTCAATTATATTAATTGCAGCATGAATCCAGGCAAGGCATCGATACGACGAAGTGATGCATCCGCGCTGTCGAAACGGATGATGGGCTGCTTCGAGCCGCAGCTGGCGGGCCGTGCTGTGGCAGGAAGCAGAAGTCCCAAGCTCCAGTGCTGCGGAGCATAGGCGAATGGCTGCGGACAGTTTGTCAGGGCTGGCGCAGGGCGGCTGTCAGTGCTCGTACACCGCTTCCCAACTGGTGAAACCCTTGACCTCGATCGGGTTGCCGCTGGGGTCGTGGAAGAACATGGTCCATTGCTCGCCGGGCTCTCCCTCGAAGCGTACCTGGGGTTCCAGCACGAAGCGGGTGCCGGCGGCCTTCAGGCGCTTGGCCAGCGCCAGCCAGTCGGGCTTGAGCAGGATCACGCCCAGGTGGGGCATGGGCACCATGTGGTTGCCCACCTTGCCGGTGTTGGCCACGGCGAAGGGCTGGCCCAGGTGCAGCGAGATCTGGTGGCCGAAGAAGTCGAAGTCGACCCAGGTCTCGGTGCTGCGGCCTTCGCGGCAGCCAAGCACGCCGCCGTAGAAACGGCGCGCCTCGTCGAGGTCGGTCACATGGTAGGCAAGATGGAACAGGCTTTGCATAGTGGCTCGACGATAACACCGCAGGCACGGCCTTCCGCCGCCGCAGCGCTCACTTGGTCTGGTAGCGCGCCATCATGGCCACGGTGCTGGCCTTGCGGTCGGCATTGACCTTCTGCACCGTGGGCCGCTCGCCCATGCGCGCCAGGTAGTCGCGCACCGGCAGCTCGGCCAGCACGTCCTTGCCGCAGACGCTCTTGGTCGCGGCGCTGACCAGCGGCAGGTGGACGATGGCGCTGCAGTCGGCCAGCGTGAAGCTGTCGCCCGCGATGAAGGGCGCATCGAAGCGCGCGATCCTCGCGAAGGCCGCCACGTTCTTCTCCAGCTGGGCCAGCGCCTTGTCGCGCGCGGCATCGCTGACCTTGCCGCCGAAGAAGGCCTGCGGATAGAGATTGCGCGCCACCAGCTCCAGGTGCAGGTTCAGGTACACGCACAGCTCGCGCACCTTGGCGGCGGCAAACGGGTCGGCCGGCAGCAGCCGCACCTCGGAGGGCAGCGCCTCCACGTATTCGATGATGGCATCCGACTCGCTGATGGCGCCATGCGCCGTGCGCAGATACGGCACCTTGCCCAGCGGCGATTCGTCGGTGTTGGTCTCGCCTATCCATGCCAGCTCTTCCTCGAAGGGCAGGTTCTTCTCCATCAGGGCCAGCTTGACCTTGTTGTAGTAGTTGCTGGCCGAGAATCCGCACAAAGAAAGCATTCTTGTCTCCTGGTTGTGATGGGCTCGAGGGTCGGCAGCGGGCGCCGGCCTTGGCCGTCCCTCCCGAGACCTGCATGGTAGGGCCGCTGGAGGATGCGGGGCGTCGCCGACCGGATAGCGCGTGGCTGCTCCTACAATGGCCGGCATGCCCATGCCGTCCCCTCGTCTGCAGCTTCCCGCGCCCGGTCCGCTGGCGCGCTGGGTGCTGCTGGCATGGGTTTGCGTGATGCTCACCGGCGTGGCGGCACCCTGGGCGCGGGCCGCCGCCATGGGGCGTCTGGAGCCCGCATGCAGCGCCTCGGGAGAGATCCGCTGGGTGCCGAGCCCGGTGGCGCAGGACGATGCCGTGCCTGCTGTGCACGGTATCGACTGCCCGCTGTGCCTGCCGCTGCTGGCCCCGCCTCCGGCCGGTACGCACAACGCATGCCGGGCGGCGCCCGAGATGGCCTTCGTCGTTGCCGGCTATGTGGGGCCCTGGAACCGCACGGCCCAGGTCCTGCCCCAGCCGCGCGCTCCGCCCCTCGAAGTCTTCAACAAACATGGCTGATGGCGCTTGAACACCAGGGTTTCAGGCGTTTTCGATGAGTGAGTCCGGCCCCTGGCCGGTTGTCTGGAGAAGATTTCATGAACTTGCAACGTTTCACCACCGCCATGCGCATGTCCGTGTGCATCCCCGCGATTGCCATGTGCTCTGCGCTGTTTGCAGGGGCCGCGCTGGCCCATCCCGATGCGGCCCATGTGGAGGCGCAGAACGCCTGGGCGCGCGCCAGCGTGCCGGGCCAGCAGGCCTCGGGCGCCTTCATGCGCCTGACGGCCAAGGAGCCGCTGAAGCTCGTGGGCGTGGAAACGCCCGTGGCCGGCGTGGCCGAGGTGCACGAGATGAAGATGGAGGGCGACGTGATGCGCATGCGCGCCATCGACGCGCTGGACCTGCCCCAGGGCGTGCCCGTGGACCTCAAGCCCGGCGGCTATCACGTAATGCTGCAGCAGCTCAAGGCGCCGCTGGTCAAGGACACCCAGGTGCCCATCACCCTGGTGTTCAAGGATGCCAAGGGCGAACTCTCGCGCCTGCATCTGCAGGTGCCGGTGCGCACGGCGCCGCCGGCCGGCGGCGATGCCGCGGCCGCCCACCATGGGCATATGCACTGAAGCACGGCGGCCGGGCGGCCGCATTACGCTTGCTTGCAAGGCTTTCGATCCGAGATCGAAGGCCTTTTTTCATGGAAGGCCGGCCAGGAAAAGTGGCCGGAAGCTGACTGGGATTTGCACTGATGGCCCTGCATCCCGGTTGGGCGCGGGGATGCTCTGGGTTAAGCTGTGCTGCAACGGTGGGCCTGGATGCTTTCGAGAGCAAGGCGCGGGCCTGGTGCACATCACCTACTGCGAGACCAACCATGAGCGACGCATCCTCCTTCGGCTTTGGCAAGTTCATTCCCGGCTTCGATTTCCTGCAGGGCCTGGCCCAGAGCGCAGGCTCCGCGGCCAAGCCGCTGGGCGGCATGCCGCAATGGGTGGCGCCCACGGTCAGCATCGAGGAAGTGGAAAAGCGCATCACCGAACTCAAGGCCGTGCAGTTCTGGCTGGAGCAGAACGGCCGCGCGCTGGCCGCCACCATCCAGGCGCTGGAAGTGCAGCGCATGACGCTGTCCACCCTCAAGGGCATGAATGTCAGCATGGGCGAGCTGGCCAAGGCTTTCCAGTTCCCCGGCGGAGGGGAGGCTGGAGGCGCCAAGGCCCAGGATTTTTCCGAGTGGCCCATGAATGCGGCCGCGAACGCGGCGGCTGCTGGCGGCCAGGCGCAGGAGGCCGCCGCCCCTGCCGAGCCCCGCAAACCTGCCGCCGGGAGCGCCGGTACCGCGGCCGAAGCCACGGCCGAATCCAGGGCTGAAGGCGGCGAGCAGGCCGCGGAGCCCGCGCAGGCCGCACTGAACCAGGCCATGCAGTGGTGGGGATCGCTGACCCAGCAATTCCAGCAGATCGCGGCCAAGGCGCTGGCCGAGCCCGTGCCGCCCGAGACGCTGATGGCTGCGCAGCGCGCGACCGAGATGGCCAGCGGCTTGGCCAAGGCCACGATGGACCAGGTCATGTCCTTCGGCAAGGCCTCTGCAGAAGGCGCGGCCCAATCCGCCGCCGCATCCGCCAAGCCGGCCAAGGCCCCATCCGCAGCTTCTTCCAGGGCGGCAGCCGCCAAGAGCCCCGCCAAGCCTGCGGCGAAGAAGGCTCCGGCCGCGCCGGCGGCCAAGAAGGCTGCGGCCAAGACCGGCGGTTCGCGCGCCCGCTGACAGGCCCCGGCCCGCGCTGCTGCGCCGTGCGCCGGCGCGGCACGTTCCGCACAACACGAAAGGGGTGTCCATGTCGTTGTTTCCCATAGGCCATGCCAGCCACCCGGATTGGCGCGAGGCCGTGCAGTCCGTGGTGCGGCAGCTGTTCATGCAGATGGAGCAGCCCGGCCATGCCGGCCGTCCGCGCCTGGGCCTGATCTATGCCTCCCACGCCTATGCGCGTCACGCGCAGGACATGCTGATGCTGCTGGCCCAGTCGCTGCCGCGCGTCACCGACTGGGTGGGCTGCACGGCCAGCGGCGTGCTGGCCATGGCGCATGAGTACACCGATGCGCCGGGTCTGGCCGTGATGCTGCTGGACGTGCCGGCCGCGCATTACCGCGTGTATTCGGGCATTGCCCCGCTGGCCATGGGCGGCGGCGAGGCCGGCTTCGAGGCCGATGCCGCCCTGGTGCACTCCGACGCGGGCCAGCCCGAGCTGGCCGAGCTGCTGCAGGAGCTGTCGGAGCGCACGCAGACCGGCCATCTGTTCGGCGCCCTGGGCGGGCAGCAGGGCGAGGGCGTGCAGTTCGCCTGCCGGGCCGAGGATCTGCCGCTGCTGCGCACCGGCGGCGCGGTCGGCGTCTTTCGTGGCGGCTTCTCGGGCGTGGCCTTTGCGTCCGAAGTGCCCTGCATCTCGCGCATGGCCCATGGCTGCGCGCCGCTGGGCGAAGGCCTGGAGATCACCGAAACCAGCGGCTCCGTGCTGCTGTCGCTGCGCGGCCAGCCGGCCCTGCCCCAGCTGCTGCAACTGCTGGACGTGCAGGCCAGCCCCGACCAGGGCGGCGGCTGGCAGGCGGCGCTGGGGGCGCTGCGCAACACCCAGGCGGCGATTGCGCCCCTGGGCCGCGGGCTGGAGCGCGGGGCGCTGACCCCCGAGGCCCAGGTGCTCAACCTGGTGGGGCTGGACCCGCTGCGCCAGGGCGTGGCCCTGTCCTCGCCGGTGGAGGCCGGGCATACCGTGATCTTCTGCCAGCGCCAGGAACATGCGGCGCGGCACGAGCTCATGCAGATGGGGGCGGCCCTGCAGGATGCGCTGCTGCCCGACTTTGCCGACGGCGCGGGGGCTGCGGGCGGCGAGCCCGCGGCGCCGCAGATCCGCGGGGCCATCTATGTGAGCTGCAAGGGCCGCGGCAGCGAGCTGTTCGGCGCACCGGACACCGAACTCCGGATACTGCGCCACGCGCTGGGCTCGGTGCCGCTGATCGGCCTCATGGGCGAAGCCGAGATCATGGATGCGCGCCTGCACCATCTGGCCGGCGTGCTGACCGTCTTCACGGAGCCGGCGACGGCCAATTGAGGGTGTTTAAGGCTGTTTGCGCAGATGCAGATTGCGCAGGCAGATCTCAAAAAAGAAGCGGCCTGGGCCGCTTTGCTTTGACCGCAGAGGGCCGGCTTGCCGCTCAGGCGCGCTCGGGCCAGATCTCCACGCCCAGGTTGAGCATCAGCCGGTTGGCCCAGCCGAACAGGGCAGCCGAGTGCAGCATGTCCAGGATTTCCAGGTCCGACAGGCCTGCGTCGCGCAGCGGCTGCACGTGCTGCGCGCCGAAGCTGCCGGGCGTGCGCGTCAGGGCCAGGGAGGACTGGATGATGGCGCGCTCGCGCTCGTTGGTGCCGGCGGTGTCGGGATCGTCGAACATCTGCGCCATCACGTCGTTGCGCTTGGCCAGCTGCTCGAAGCGCTGGGCATGGACCGAGGCGCAGTACACGCAGCCGTTGGAGCGCGAAACGGCCGTGGCCGCGACTTCGCGCTCGGCACGCGACAGGCCGCCCGGCGCGTACATGATGGCGTTGAAGGCCTGGGAGCGCTCCAGCAGCACCTCGGGCTGGCGGCCCAGCAGCAGGTAGAAGTCCATGGTCTTGGCCTTGGGATGGCTGACCTCCAGCACCTTCTGCTGTTCGGGCGTGGCGGTTTCGGGGTCGAGCACGGGCAGCCAGGACTTCCAGTCCAGGGTTTCGCTGGTGAAGCCGTTGCGGCGCAGCGGCTCGCCAGGCGCGGGCAGGTTCGCCGGGTGCACAAACGGTGCCGCCGCCACGGGCTCGGCAGCCGGCGCATCCGCCTTGCCGCCCATGTCGGCCATGGCTTTGACGCCCACCAGCAGGCGGGCCTGGTAGGCGACGAAGCCGATCAGCTGGGCCAGCAGCACGGTGTCGTCTAGCGACAGGCCGGCGGCGGGTATGGCGAGCAGGGCCTTCTGGTCGCTCTCGGCGGGGTGCAGCGCCAGCGTGCGCACGAAGTGCAGCATGGCGTCCATGCGTGCATTGCCGGTCCGGGCGCCGCTCTGGTCGAGGACGGTACGCAGCTCGGCCGTGATGCCGTCGCCCAGTGTAGCGGCGCGCGCGCGGTATTCGGCCTCCAGCGCGGCCACGCCGCTCACGCGGGCCTGTTCGGCGGCCAGCACCAGGCGCTCGGCCTGGGTCAGGGCGCTGTCCAGCGTATTGCCCAGCAGCAGGTCTTCGCAGGCCTGGGTGGCGACGGCCACTTTCTCGCGTTCGTGGCGGGTGGCGAAGGTGGGCGTTTGGGCTTGCAGGCCGGCCAGGCGGTCGATGGTATCGGTCATGTCTTGTCTCTTGGAATCTCAGATGGCATTGCACAGCGCCTTCACGCGCGCGGCGGAATCGGCATGGGTCCATTCCGTGCCGTCGAGCTCGGGCTCGGCATAGGACTGCAGCCTGGCGAAATGCTGCTCGATGTCGTCGCGGTAGAACAGCGAGGCCAGGCCCTGGGCCAGCTTGCGCGCGCCGTCGCTGATGGCCGGGATGTCGCCCGACACCGTGCCGTGCGAGAGCGCTGCCGGATAGCAGAAGCAGTGGATGTGGTCCAGGCCCGGCTGCTCGCCCGGCGTCTTTTCCTGGAATTCGAACAGGGGCCCCAGGTCGGGCGAGGCCGACAGTTCGGTATCCTCCTGGCCGGCGGCGGGCGTGAAGCGCTGGTTCCACAGCCGCACATGGGGCGCGATGTCGGCGAATTCGGGGCGCAGGCTCCAGTCGATGGCAAAGCCCGTGGAGACGATCAGGAAATCGAGCACGAACATGCCGGCGCTGGTATGTACATGCAGCTTGCGGCCCTGCTGCTCGACCTTCTGCACCGCGCAGCCCAGGTTGAAGAAGGCATTGGCATGGCGCGACACGCGCAGCGTGCTGCCGTGCGGCGGCGGCACCTGCTGGGCGTTGATGTAATGGCGGATGCGCCATTTCCAGGCATCGGGCAGCAGGTACTGGCCATGGGTGAGGCCGGGCACGCCCGAACCCTTGGACTTGTTGATGCGCGGCAGTTCCTTGCGGCGCACCAGCAGGTCCACGCTGGCCGCGCCGCTTTCCAGCGCCGTGGCCGCGCTGTCCATGGCCGAGGCGCCGGCGCCCACCACGCCCACGTGCTTGCCGGCCAATCGGCCGTAGTCCATCTCGTCCGAGGAGTGGGCCCACAGGGCGCGGTCCACGCCTTGCAGAAAGTCCGGAATCTGCGCGCCGCCCAGTCCGTCGCGGCCCGTGGCCAGCACCAGGCGACGGGCCAGCCAGGTGGAGATCCGGCCGTCGGCCCTGACATCGACCTGTACCACGCCGTCGGCCTGCGGGCGCACGGCCACCACCTCGTGGCCGTTGCGCACGTCGGCACCGGTCACGCGGCGGTACCAGCGCAGATAGTCCATCCATTGCAGGCGGGGAATCTTGTCCAGCGCCGTCCAGGCATCGAGGCCGAACTGGGCGATGAACCAGGCGCGAAAGCTCAGCGAGGCAATGCCCATGGCCGGGCCCGTGAGTTCCTTGGGCGAGCGCAGGGTCTCCATGCGCGCGGTGGTGGCCCAGGGGCCTTCGAAGTCCTGCGGTGCCTTGTCCAGCAGCACGGGCTGGATGCCGACCATGCCCAGCGCCACATGCAGGGCCAGGCCAGCCTGGCCCGCGCCGATGACCAGCACGTCGTGCACGGGCCGGCCGTCGCGGGAGGTGGGGGGAATCCAGGCCTTGGCGGGCCAGCCCAGGGTGACGAAATCGTCACGCAGGCGTTCTTCAAGGGCAGCCAGGCCGGCAGAGGGCTGTTCAATCAGAGACATAAGCAAACCACAAAAGCGCCTGCAGCGGATCGCTGGCAGGCGCAAGGAAAAATCGGAGCGCGAAAAGCCCATTCTCCCACCGTCCGTGCTCCATGAGAGCGGGCGCTGCCTGGGCCGGGGCCGCCAGGCAAGGGCCTAAGCCGGCCGCGCCGCCCCGCAGCGCCGGCGTGGGGGAGGCGGCGTAGCCGCTCAGGGGATCAGTCAATACTTATCTTGGCATCCTTGACGACCTTGGCCCATTTCAGGCGGTCTTCATGCACGGTCTTCCTGAATTGCTCCGGCGTTTCGATGCGGATGGTATTGCCCTGGGAGACAAAGCGTTCGCGGATCTCGGGCAGTTCCAGCACCTCATTGACCGCCTGGTTGAGCTTCTTGACGATGGCCGGGTCCGTGCCCTTGGGCGCGAAGATGCCGAACCAGATGGCGCTGTTGAAGCCCTTGGTGCCGGGCAGGCCGCTGGCGGCGATGGTCGGCACTTCCTTGACGGCATCCACGGGCTTGGCCGTGGTCACGCCCAGCAGGCGCACCTTGCCGGCCTTGTAGTGGGACAGCACGGTCTGCACCTGGTTCATGATGCAGCAGGTCTCGCCGCGCAGCACCGAGGTGATGGCCTCGGGGCCGCCCTTGTAGGGCACGTGGACCATGTCCAGGCCCAGGCGCGAGTTGAACTCGGCAAAGGCCATGTGGGTGCCGGCGCCGTTGCCGGTGGAGGCGTAGTTGTACTTGCCCGGGTGGGCCTTGACCTCGTCGACGAACTCCTTGAGGTTCCTGACGTTGATCACGTTGGGATTGATGGTCAGCACGTTGGCCACGTCCACCAGCGGCGCCACGGGCACGAAGTCGGCTTCCACGTCGAAGGGCAGCTTCTTGTACAGCGCGGCATTGCTGCCATGGGTGGCGGCCGTGCCGAAGTACAGCGTGTAGCCGTCGGGCTTGGCGCGGGCCACGAACTCGCTGCCGATGTTGCCGGCCGCGCCGGTCTTGTAGTCGATGATGATGGGCTGGCCCAGGCGCTGGCCCAGCGGTTCCTGCACCACGCGGCCGATCACGTCCACGCCGGAGCCCGCATTGAAGCCCATGATCAGCGTGATGGGCTGGTGGGGATAGCTGGCCGCCGCGTCGGCCGCCATGGCCGGCGGCGCGAAGGCACCCGTGGCAGCCGTGAGAGTCAGGGCCGAAAGCGCCAGGGCGCGGTAACCGGAGGTGAGGCGGGGCAGCAGACGCATGGAATGACGTGTCCAACAGAAAAATGAATAGGCGTTATTTTGAACACAATTTGATTTCTTTGTTCTATATGCTTATTCCATATAAAGAGCCGATTGCCGCGCATATGCGCAGCCTGCCGCTTGCCGGTTCTTCATCGGGCGCACTTCGTTTCGAGGCGGGTTGGCGAAGCGTAAAAAAGCCCTGCGCCGCAGGGCGCAGGGCTTGAAGGCTGCTGGCGGGCGATAGAAAACCAGCAGCCGGAGCAGAGATGGGGTCGGTTTGCTCAATGGCGGTACGGGCGACCGGGGCCGTAGTCCCAGCGGCCGGGCCTCCAGTCCCATCGGCCGCCATGCTGCACCCATTGGGGTTGGCGGTAGACATAGCCGGGGCGGGCCCTGACCCAGTGGCCCGGGCGCCACACATGGCGATGGCCGCGCGGCTCCCAGTAGCCGGACACCCATACATAGCCGTGGCGCGGGGCCGGCACCATTTCGCGGCGCATGGGCGGGGGAGCGCCGAATTGCACGCTCACGTAGGCGCCTGCGGGTTGAGCATGGGCCGGCATCGGCTGGGCCTGGGCGGTTCCGGCCAGGGTCAGCAGCGACAGAGCGCCTGCGCCCAGGGCGGTATGGAAAGCGGTGCGAAGCGACATCATGGCAGTCCTCCTGTTTCTATGTCGGTCGGGGATCGGCGCACTGCAAGCGGGCCGGTCCATGGCTTTCATGGTGCAGGGGCTGCGTCAACACATGGTTGCCGCAAGGCGAAGTCATGCAATGTTATGTGTCGCGTTGGTGAAGACCGGTTGCGAGCTGCTAACCAGCGTTAAGTATGGCTGTATGCAGCGTGCAATAGGCGCTGGCAGCTATGGATAAATGAGTGAGACGGGGGCCGCTTCCAGCAGGCCAGCCGCGCCGCGGCACAGCGGGCTACCTGCGCAGCGCAGCAAAGGTCGAGAACTCCCATTTGCGCATGCCCAGCACCAGCGTATAGCCTTCGAGCTTCTTGGCGGCCAGGCGCTGGTCCTGCAGGTGCTGCTGCGAGAAGTCGTGGGCGACGCGCTGGATGCGCTCCACGAAGCTGGGCGCCAGGTGCGGGGCGATGGAGCCGTGCACCAGCAGCATGGTCTCGTCGTCGCCGTCGAAGCTGCCGCCGAAATAGTCGAGCACGGCGTTCTCGCGGAAATACTCCATCACCGGGCCGCGCGCCTGCCAGCGGAAGGTCTTGGCCAGGCGCAGCCGGTAGCGGTTGCCGGGGCGCAGCTCGATGATGCCGATGCGGTCCAGCTGGGCCAGGTAGCCTATGCCCTCGGTCTCGGAGATGCGGTAGGTGCTGACGATCTGCTCCAGCGTCCACTGGCTGAGCACGCAGATCGCGGTCAGCAGCAGTTTGCGGTCCGCCACCACGGCGGCCTCCTGCTCGCGCGTCATCTGCTGCAGCAGCGGGCGGCTGTCGGCCACGCTGCGCGCCAGGTCGGCAAAGTCCAGATGCAGGGCGCGGCAGATCTCGTCCACGCGCGACAGCGGCATGTCCCCCTTGGCCAGCATGCGCTTGACGCTGGACTCGGCCATGCCGATGGCCTGGGCCAGATCGGCATAGGTCATCTGGGCGGCCTTGAGTTCCTTCTTGAGGGCGGTGACGAGGTCGGCGGTAGTGCTCATGGGTATCGATTATGAATACTGGCCGGCGCGCTCCGCGCAGCTTGCGGGTGGAGGCGATACCTGTGGCAAAGGTCTTGGCACAATCGCGGTCATTCACCCACTCCAAGGACCCAGGCATGAGCGAGCCGGCATCGACCCACCCCAACCAGTTTGCCTTGCTGGGCCAGCGGCGCTTTGCGCCGTTCTTCTGGACCCAGTTCTGCGGTGCGGCCAACGACAACCTGTTCAAGTTCGCCTTCACGGTGATGGTGACCTACCAGCTCGGCGTGTCCTGGCTGCCGCCCTCCATGGCCGGGCTGGTGATCGGCGCGCTGTTCATCCTGCCGTTCCTGCTGTTCTCGGCCACTTCGGGCCAACTGACGGACAAATGGGACAAGACGCGCATGTTCCGCCTCGTGAAGAACCTGGAAATCGCCATCATGCTGCTGGCGGCCTGGGGCTTTGTCTCTGCCAACGTGCCCGTGCTGCTGAGCTGCGTGTTCCTGATGGGCCTGCATTCCACGCTGTTCGGCCCGGTCAAGTTCGCCTACCTGCCCCAGGTGCTCAACGAGCGCGAACTCACGGGCGGCAACGGCATGGTGGAGATGGGCACCTTCGTGGCCATTTTGCTGGGCAATGTGGCCGGAGGCCTGCTAGTGGCCGTGCCCGAGGTCGGCCATGCCCAGGTGGCGCTGGCCTGCGTGGGGCTGGCCCTGGTCGGGCGGCTGTGCGCGCAGTTCATCACCCACGCGCCGGCCACCGATCCGGGCCTGGTCATCAACTGGAACCCGTTCACCGAGACCTGGCGCAATCTGCAGCTGGCGCGCGAGAAGCCCGTGGTGTTCCGCTCGCTGCTGGGCATCAGCTGGATGTGGTTCTTCGGCGCCGTGTTCCTGGCCCAGTTCCCGAGCTTTGCCAAGGAAGTGCTGCATGGCGACGAGCATGTGGCCTCGCTGCTGCTGGTGATTTTTTCGATCGGCATCGGCATCGGCTCGCTGCTGTGCGAGGTGTTCAGCCGCCGCCACGTGGAGATCGGCCTGGTGCCGCTGGGCGCCATCGGTATGAGCGTGTTCGCCATCGACCTGTACTTTGCCGCGCGGGCGCTGCCGGCCTCCGATCTCATGGGCGTGGGCGCCTTCTTCGCGCAGCACCGCCACTGGCGCGTGATGCTGGACCTGGGGCTGCTGGCGCTGTCGGCCGGCATCTACAGCGTGCCCATGTACGCGCTGATCCAGATGCGCAGCCAGCCCACGCACCGCGCGCGCATCATCGCGGCCAACAACATCCTCAACGCCTTGTTCATGATCGCCTCCAGCGTGCTGGCCGGCGCGCTGCTGTCCGCCGGCCTGAGCATTCCGCAGGTGTTCCTGGCCACCGGCATCGCCAATGCCGTGGTGGCGCTGTACGTGTTCCTGCTGGTGCCCGAATACCTGCTGCGCTTCGTGGCCTGGGTTGCCACCCACTTCATCTACCGCTTCAGGGTGCGCGGCGACGAGAACATTCCCGCCGACGGCCCGGCGGTGCTGGTCTGCAACCACGTGAGCTTTGTCGATGCCATCCTGCTCATGGCCGCCAGCCCACGGCCGATCCATTTCGTGATGGACTACCGCATCTTCCAGCGCCCGGTGCTGGGCTGGCTGTTCAGGCTGGCCAAGGCCATTCCCATCGCCCCCCACAAGGAAGATCCTGCGACCTACGAGGCGGCCTTCGCGCGCTCGGCCGAGGTGCTGCGCGAGGGCGACCTGCTGGCCATCTTCCCCGAGGGGGCGATCACCAGCGACGGCCGGCTGCAGCCGTTCAGGGCCGGCATCATGAAGATCCTGGAGCAGGCGCAGCGCGACGGCCTGGCCGTGCCCGTGGTCCCCATGGCGCTGACCAACCTCTGGGGCTCGTTCTTCAGCCGCATCGAAGTGCGCGGCGGCCGCAACGTGGCCATGGTCAAGCCGCTGCGCCGCGGCTGGCTCAACCCCGTGGGGCTGGAGGTGGGCACCGCCGTGCCGGCCCCGCAGGTCTCGCCCGAGCTGCTGCAGCAGCGCGTGGCCGGTCTGCTGCAGCAGCCGCAGTGAGCTTTACGGGCCGAGGTGGATATCGCCCATGTAGGCCAGGCCGCTGCCATGGGTGTTGTCCGAATCGGCCGAGACGGTGATGTCGATGACGGCCGGCATGCCGGCGGATTCGTCGCCAAAGGCCTGGGCATAGTCGGCGGCCAGGTCGCGGCTTTCGGACATCCATTGGCCCAGATGCGTGCTGCCGCTTTGCAGCACGATGAAGCGCATGCGGTGGGTGAAGGCGTTGTGCAGCTGCGTGCCCACGGGCAGCTGGTTGTCCCAGACGTAGCACAGGGTTTCGGCGGGAATGCGCTCGCCGGTATGGATCTGGCCCAGGCGCAGCCTGGCGCGCTCGCCAAAACCCAGCCGTGAGCGGTCGAAGTCGAAGGACACGCACAGCTTGAGCGCTGCATCGTCGCCGGAGCGGCTGCGGATGTCGGCCTTGGCGACCAGCTGATCCACGCGCCAGCGCCAGCTCAGCCGCAAGGCCGCCGCCGCGCCATTCACGGCCCCGGGCAGAGGATAGACCAGGTTGCCGTAGGCATCCGAAGTGCTCACGCGCAGCACATGCTCGCCGTCGAGACTGGCGATGCCGAACTGCGTGGGCGACTTGCCGGGCAGCGTGGCAAAGTGCCAGGGCGCCGGCAACGGCCCCTCGGGCAACTGCGAAAACGCGATCTGGCCGGCGCTTTGCGGGTGCTGGCCTTCGGCCCATGCCGGGGCGCCGGCCAGCAGCAGTGCAAGAGCGGCATGGCCGGGCAGGCGCTTCCAGGCGGGCAGGATGTTCGGCATGGTCAGGACAGGAAAGTATCAAAAACCGATACCCAAGGAGGATTGGCAAGCCAACTGAGACAATCTTCGCCGGGATCGGGCGCGGCAACGCGATGATTCGCAGCACCGCAGCCATGGCGCCGCGGCAAATTTCAACAACAGGAGCATTTTTGTGATCAACGCCTCGGCTTTCACCCGTTCTTTTCGCAACAGTTTGTGTGCCCTGGGCATGGCTTGCGCTTTGGGGGGGGCCGGTTCCGCACAGGCCCAGAGCGAGACCTCGCTGGCGCTGTCGGCCCTGCCAGTGGCCTCGGTGGTGACGGCAGCGGCCTCGGGAGGCAACTCGCAGGAGGCGGCCGCCGTGCCGCTGTTCCTGGCCGCAGGCGGCGTGTCGCTGGCCGTGGCGGGCGTGGAGGCCAGTGCCAAGGGCGTGAAATACGTGCTCAGGAACACGGCCGACGGCGTCTCCGCCGTGGTGGAAGTTTCGGGCAATGCCGCAGGCGCCCTGTCTGTCGGCGTGGGCACCGTGGTGGAGACCAGCGCCATCGGTGCCGGCGTGATCCTGTCGACGGCCGGCAAGGTGCTGGCCTTCATCCCCAACGAGATCGGCAAGGCCTTGCTGCACAGCGAGCGCCTGTAACACTTCAGAGGGAAACGACACCATGCATCACTCATGGATGACGACAGTTGCCGCCGCACTGCTGGCCTGCGCGGGCCTGGCCCATGCGGGCCGCAGCTGCGAGAACAAGCCCCTGACGCCGGAAACCATGGCCAGGGGCCTGGATCTGGCGCAGCGCACGGCCCAGGCGCTGGACGCCGAATACCGCAGGAACGGCACCCAGGTCGTGCTGCTGGCGCGCAAGGGCCAGGACCTGAGCAACTACAACCTCGTGTATTCGCACTACGGCTGGGTGTACCGCACGCCCGAGGGCCCCTGGCGCGTGGTCCACAAGCTCAATGAATGCGGCACGGCCGGCGGCCATGTGTACCGCCAGGGCCTGGGCGAGTTCTTCCTGGACGACCTGTGGCGCTACGAGGCCGGCCTGCAGATTCCCGCGCCGGCTGTGCAGCAGGCGCTGCTGCAGTTCCTGACCCGTCCGCAGACCGTGCTGCGCATGCAGAGCGAGCCCTACAGCATGGTCAGCTATGCCTGGGGCCAGCGCTACCAGCAGTCCAACCAGTGGGCCACGGAAACGCTGGCGGCAGCCATGGAGCCCGCCACCGTGCAGCGCCGCGACCAGGCCCAGGCCTGGCTGCAGTTCAAGGGCTATGAGCCGAGCACGCTCACCATCCGGGCCCTGACGCGCCTGGGCGGGCGCATGACGGCGGCCAACATCGCCTTCGACGACCACCCCAACGACAAGCGCTATGCCAGCCGCATCGAGACCGTGACCGTGGATTCCGTCACCCAGTGGCTGGAGCGCACGCAGATGGCGCAGCCGGTGCGCGTGCTGCAGTAATCCTATAAAAACAGGATCGAGCGCTTGTCCGTCAAGCGCCAGCAGTTATCACAAAAGGAGTTCTGGGTATGAGCAAATCCCTGCGTCTGCCGGAAAAATGGTTCCGCCGCGGCCTCTGGCTGGTGGCCGTGGCCTTTGCCTTTTTCCTCATCGGCCTGGGCGGCCTGGTGGTGGGCAACCTGCCCCGGGTGGAGCATACGCAAAGCGTGGAGGACTTCATTCCTGCGGCCGATGCCCAGCGCGTCAAGGCGCAGCGGGCGCAGGCGCAGGCCGCGCAGCGCCAGGCCGACAAGGCCCGCGACACGGCGCAGCTGCAGTTCGATGCGCAAAGGGCGCGCTACCAGTCGGCGCGCGAGACCTTCGACAACTGGGTGGCCACGCGCCGCGCCACCGCGCGCCCCGAACAGGATGCGGAACTGATGGCGCGCACCCAGGCGCTGGACGCGCTCAAGCAGGCGGAGAACCAGGCCCGCCAGGCACTGGAGGCGCAGGAACAGGCCAGCCTGGCGGCTTCGCAGGCCGTGGCCCATGCCGAAGCCGAGCAAAGTGCGCTGCGCGATGCGGCCCAACCCCAGTGGCAGTCGGCCATGCGCGCCATCGAGCTGCGCGTCTTCCTCTACCGCCTGGCCATCACGCTGCCCCTGCTGGTGGTGGCGGGCTGGCTGTTCTCCAGAAAGCGCAGGAGCACCTGGTGGCCTTTTGTCTGGGGCTTCATCTTCTTTGCGCTGTTTGCCTTCTTCGTGGAGCTCGTGCCCTATCTGCCCGACTACGGCGGCTATGTGCGCTACATCGTGGGCATCGTGGTCACGGTGCTGCTGGGGCGCTATGCCATCCTGGCGCTGAACCGCTACCTGGAGCGGCAGAAGCTGCAGGAAGCCCTGCCCGAGGTGCAGCGCCGCGAGGAGCTGAGCTACGACGTGGCGCTGGAGCGGCTGTCCAAGAGCGTGTGCCCGGGCTGCGAGCGACCCGTGGACCTCAAGAACACCGAGATCGACTTCTGCCCGCACTGCGGCATCGGCCTGTTCGACCGCTGCGGCCATTGCCATACGCGCAAGAGCGCCTTTTCGCGCTTTTGCCATGCCTGCGGCACGCCGGCCGTCAAGGCGGTGCACACGGGCCCCGCCGCCGTCGATGCCTCAGCGGGCCAGGTGGAGCCGCCCGGCCAGGCCGTGTAGCTCGCGGGCCGCAGCCCGGGCCACGCTGGCCAGGACCGGGTTGCCCTGCAGGGCCTGCGGCGCGGCCAGCACGGCCAGCCGGCTGCTGTGGCGCGCTGCCTGCAGCGGCCTGAACACCACCTGCCCCCGGTACAGCGTGGCAAATGATGAAGGCACGATGGCCACACCCAGGCCGCAGGCCACCAGGGCCAGCACATTGACGAGCTGGCCAGCCTCGTGGCGTATCAGCGGCGTGAACCCGGCTTCCGCGCACAGCGCCACCGTGCGGTCGAAGTAATCGGCGTCCTGGTAGCGGGCAAAGCCCACAAAGGGCAGGCGGGCGGCGGCCTGCAGGTCGAGAGGCTCATCGCCCGAGGCCAGCGCATGCGATGGCGGCACGGCCAGGCAGTAGGGGTCCTCGATGCTGGCGACCTCCAGCGCGTCGGCATCCTGGTTGCCGGGGCGGGCAAACCCCAGTTCCAGCTCGCCCTGGCGCAGGGCCTGCTGCTGGCGCGACGAAATCATTTCCCGTGCCTCGATCTGCACCTCCCACCCGGCCTGCTCAACGGCCCGCAGCAGGCCTGGCAGCAGCGACTGCATGGCCGATGGCACCAGGCCCAGGCGCAGCACGGCCTGGCCGTGGCGTTCGCGCTCGCGGGCGCGCAGCGGCGCCTGCTGGGCGCGGGCCAGGATGGCGCGCGCGTCCTCCAGCAGCGATTCGCCCGCCGCGGTCAGCTGCATGCCGCGCGGCAGGCGCGTGAACAGCGGGGTGCCGACCTCGTCCTCCAGCTGCTTGAGCTGCTGCGACAGCGGGGGCTGGGCGATGAAGAGCTTGCGCGCGGCCCGGCTGACATTGCCTTGCTCGGCCACGGCCACGAAATAGCGCAGATGCCGGAGTTCCACGATGCGGATATTTCCATATTCAAGAGGTATGGAATCGATATTAATTCGGTGTTGGACGTATGGATAGGCCGGACGCACACTGCAAGCCCTGTTTTTATGGATGCGCATGCAGGACATGCGCCGTGCACCATGCAAGCTCTGCAGAAAACCGAGGCCGGCCAGGGCCTGCATCTCAACGACGTGCCAATGCCCGAACCCGGTGCGGGCGAAGTGCTGGTACGCGTGCATTCCACCGGGGTGTGCGGCACGGACCTGCACATCGATGCGTGGACGGCCAGCTACCACTTCCTCGCGGCGGCGCTGCCGGTCACCGTGGGGCATGAGTTCAGCGGCACGGTCGTGGCGCAGGGCGAAGGCGCCGACAGCCTGCCCGTGGGCCAGCTGGTGGCCGTGCGTCCTTCGGTGACCTGCGGACGCTGCGACCGCTGCCGGGCTGGCGATTTCGATGCCTGCACCACGCGCTGCGGCATCGGCGTCATGCGCGACGGCGGCTTTGCCGAATATGTGGCCGTGCCGCTGCGCAACTGCGTGGCGATTCCGCAAGGGGTGGACCCCGAGGTCGCGGCGCTGGCCGAACCGCTGACGGTGAGCTACGAGGCCGTGCGCACGGGCGGCGTGGCGCCCGGCGACAGGGTGCTGGTGCTGGGGCCGGGCAATATCGGCCAGGGCGTTGCCCTGTTCGCACGCGCCGCCGGCGCCGCCCGGGTGGTGGTGGCCGGCCATGGCGATGCGGCGCGGCTCGATGTGCTGCGTTCCATGGGTTTTGACGAGGTGCTCGATCTTGAGGGGAAAAACATCGATGAAACCCTTGATGCGTATGCGAAGAGTGCTCTCTTTGATGTAGTGATCGAAGCCACGGGCGCCGCGGCGGTGCTGGCGCCGGCCATGCGCGTGCTCAAGACCCATGGCGTGCTGGTGATCGCCGGCATCCATGCCGCGCCCGTGCCCATAGACCTCACCGCCCTGGTGCGCCGCCATCAGCAGCTGCGCGGCTCGTATCGCGCTCCCGAGCGCTGCTGGGGCGAGGTGGTGGCCTTCATGCAGGCCCATCAGGAGCAACTGCGCCGCATGATTACCCACCGCATGCCGCTGGACCGCGCCGCGGACGGCTTTGCGCTCGCGCGCGCGCGCCAGGCCAGCAAGGTGCTGGTGCAGCCATGAGTGCGGACAGGGGCAGCGCCTTTCTGGCCCTGTGGAACGGCATAGACCATGGAGCGGCGCGTGCCGAATACGAAGCCTGGCACACCTTCGAGCATGTGCCGGAGCGCGTGGGCCTGCCCGGCTTTGTCTACGGCCGCCGCTATGCGGGGGAGGATGGCTATTTCACGCTGTACGGGCTCCAGTCCCTGGCCGCGCTGGATTCGCCGGCCTATGCCGATGTGATTGCCAATCCCACGCCCTGGTCCGAGCGCATGCGGCCCCGGCTCAGCGCCTTTGTGCGCCGGCCCTGCGTGCTGCAGGCGCAGGCCGGCTCGTCCTGGGGCACGGCGCTGACCACGGTGATGGCCACCACGGCCGACCCCGAAGCCTGGAGTCTGCTTGCCGCGCAGGCGCTGGAGCAGGCCGTGCAGCAAGGGCGGCTGCTGCGCGCCATGGCCGGCGTGGTGCCTGCCGAGCGTTCGCTGTGCTACCCCGTGGGCGGGGAGCGCATTGCCAAGCCCGTGGCCGGCGAGACCACGGTGGTCCTGCTGGCCGAGCACATCGATGAAGAGGCTTGCACGCAGGGGGGGCAATGGTGGTCCGGGCGCATGCAGGGCCTGCATCTGGGCGAACCCCGCAAGGCCTTGTTCCGGCTGCAGAGCCATGTGGAGCGCGCGCAACTGCCGGTGCCAGCAGCCGGGCGCAGGGCGCCGCTGCCGGATTTGATGGCACGCTACGCTATTCGATGAAGATTTTTCCGGAGACATTGCAATGAAAACCAAACCCGCATCCCCTTTGCTGCGCCGCACGGCCTTGCTGCTGTGCGCGGCAGCGGCCTTGCCTTGGGGCGCGCTGGCGCAAGCCAGGAGCGACAGCAAGGGCGACTGGCCCATGCGCCCGCTGCGCCTGATCGTGGGCTATGCCAGCGGTTCCTCGCCAGACGTGCAGGCGCGGCTGCTGGCCGAGCCCCTGGGCAAGGCGCTGGGCCAGCCCGTGGTGGTGGAGAACAAGGGCGGTGCCAGCGGCAACATCGGCGCGGATGCCGTGGCCAAGGCCACGGACGGCCACACCATCGGGGTGATCGGCAACGGTCCGCTGACCAGCTCCAAATACCTCTATCCCAAGCTGCCCTACGACCCGATCAAGGACCTGGCGCCTCTGGCCATGATCGGCTCGGCGCCGCTGGTACTGGTGGCGCCGCATGCGGCGGCTGCCGATGTGCCGGGCTATTTCAAGGCGCTCAAGGGTGGTGGGGGCGGCGGCCAGGGCAACTATGGCTCGGTGGGCACGGGCTCGGGCGGCCATCTGGGCGTGGAGCTGATCAAGGAGGCCATGGGGCTGGACATGCTCCACGTGCCCTATAACGGCGGCCCGGCCGTGGTGAATGCGCTGCTCGGCGGGCAGGTGCAGATGGCGCTGCTGCCGGCATCCACCGTGATGCCGCTGGTGCAGTCGGGCAAGCTGGCCGCGCTGGCTGTCAGCTCCAGCAAGCGCAGCCCGCTGGCACCCGGTGTGCCGGCCATGCCCGAGGTGGGCGCCGGTCAGGTGGATATCGAGGTGTGGAATGCCGTCATGGCGCCGGCTTCCATGCCTGCCGACCACCGCGCCAGGCTGGCACAGGCGCTGGAGAAAATTCTTCATTCGCCCGAAATCCGAAGCAAGCTGCTGGCCCAGGGCTGGCGCATCGACGATACCAGCGCCGCGTCCCTGGAGCGGCGCATCCGGAGCGATTCCAAGGTCTACGGCGACCTCATCGCGCAAAAGCACATCCGGATCGAATGATGTGAATCGAAGCCGGGCCAGCCTGCGACTCAGTCCATGCGTATGCGCGCCTTGCGGATGGTGCTCTCGAGCACTGTCTTCTCCTGCTCCAGGTAGGCGGCGAACTGCGGCTGGGTCATGCGCAGGGGCTTGAAGCCGGCTTCAGCCAGCTTTCTGCCCATGTCCGCCTCGGCCAGCACGGCGGTGGTTTCCCGGGCCAGGCGCTCGACGATGCGGGCATCGGTATGGGCCGGCACCAGCAGGCCCTGCCAGGCTTCGACGTCCAGCGCCTGCAGCGCCGGCGTCTCCGACAGGCTGGGTGTCTGCGGCAGCGTGGCCACGCGCTGGCGCGAGGTCACGCCCAGGCCCCTGACCTTGCCCTCCAGGACAAAGGGCTGGACCAGGGCCACGGGCAGCACGGCCAGGTCGATCTGGCCGCCGGCCAGCTCGGTGAGCACCTGGGGGCCGGACTTGTAGGGCACATGCACCAGTTCGATGCCGGCCAGTTGCTGGATCAGCTCGCCGGTCAGGTGCAGGCTGGTGCCGATGCCGTCGGTGCCGAAGGTCAGCCGCCCCGGATGCTGGCGAGCCAGTTGCAGCAGATCGTCCGCGCTGCCGGCCGCGAGGCCGGGGCGTGCGACCAGGGCAAAGACCGAGGAGGCCACGGGCGCCACGGGCAGCAGCTCGCGCAGGCCGTCGTAGCGGAACCTGCTTGGCGATACCAGCGGCGCGATGATCACCGGGCTGGCCACGCCGAACAGCAGCGTGTAGCCGTCGGGCCTGGCCCTGATCACACGCTGCGTGGCGATGGTGCCCGAGGCGCCGACGGTGTTCTCGATGACCACGGGCTGGCCCAGGCGCTCGGCCAGGCGCGGCATCACCAGGCGGGCGGCCACGTCCACGCTGCCGCCGGGTGCAAAGGGCACCACCACGGTCAGGGGCTGTGCCGGCCAGGCCGGTGTGGCCGCTCCGGCTGCCCGGACCACGACCGGCGCGGTCGCCAGCAGCGGAGCGCCCAGCGCCAGCGCGGTGAATTGTCTGCGTCGTAAAGGCATGATGGCTCCTGCTCTGCGGTGTTTCAACGGGCCAGCCAGGGCAGTTGTTCGGCACTGTAGCGCCAGGTCTGGAACACGGTGTTCAGGCGTCCGGGCCCGGTGCGGCGCGCGGCGGCGTCGGGGTATTCGCCGAACCAGGGCAGGATGAACTCCCAGACCACCTCGCCCTGGGGCGTGACTTCGAACAGGCGGCCGGTGGCCGATTCGGTGATGTGGGTGTTGCCGTTCCACAGCCGCTGGGCATTGCCCATGAAGGCGGTGTAGAAGGCATTGACCATCTCGTCCTGGTAGCTCCAGGCCACTTCGTGCGTGGCCGGGTCGATCTCCAGCACCCGCGAGAAGGCCACATGGGCGCCTTCGCGGAAGTTGCCGTTGTCGAAGGTCAGAATGCGGCCGTTGGGAAGCGGCACGGGCGCGTGCTGGTGCGAGACCACCGAGGGCGGGATGTGCAGTGTCACGGCGCCGCTGGCCTTGTCCACGCCGATGATGCCCGAGGTGGTGCGCAGGCTCATGAGCACGCTGCCGTCGCCCGCCACGGCCAGGCCGTTGACCAGCGGCCAGTGGTAGCGGCCGAAGCCCGGATGGATGGGAAAGTCCTCGGGATCGAGGTGTTCCCAGGCCTTCCATTCCCAGACCAGGCGGCCCGAGCGGTCCACCTCGCGGATCACGTCCGCATACATCACTTCATCGGGGCCGTGGGCCGTGCCCCCGGGCACGCGCTCGGCAAAGCCGGGCGGCACGGGCGCGCAGGCCGCGTACAGCAGATGGCCGTTGGGCAGCCACTGCGCATCGTGGTGGTGGGCCGGGTCCTGGTAGCGCCAGACCACTTCGCCGCCGGGCGTGACCTCGTAGAAATCGCCGCCATGCCACATGGACCAGGGCGCATAGAGATCGGGAGAGTCGGGATGGTTTCCGTTGTAGCCCAGATTGCCGTTGGGCAGGATGACCGCATGGCGGCCAGCGCGCACGGGCAGCTGCCATTCATGGGCCACGCGGCCCTCGATGTCGATCAGGTAGACACGGCCGTTGGCGGTCTGGGGGGCGATCAGCGTATAGCCACCGGCGCTGAGGGCGGGATCGTGGGCGATGAGACCCGTGCCGCGGCGGCGCTGGGTGACTTGGTCGACAGTGGTGGCCATGCAGTTCTTTCAGGGACAGGAAACGGTGACAGGCGCCACTCTAGAAGTTCGCTAGCGTCAGGAATAGCTGTTTGTTTTTGAAGAGGCGTAAAGAAAAAATTTACACTCGGCCCATGCCCGCAATTTCCCAGGCCTTTCGGTGCTTTGACGAGGTGGCGCGCCGCGGCTCGGTGCGCAAGGCCTCGGCCACGCTGCATCTGACGGCGGCGGCCGTCAACCAGCAGATCCTCAACCTCGAGGCCCAGGTGGGCCTGCCGCTGTTCGACCGCCTGCCGCGGGGCATGCAGCTGACGGCGGCGGGCGAGATCGTGCTGGCGGCCGTGCGCCGCAGCCAGCGTGACTTCGACAATGCGCTGGCCCAGGTCGAGGACCTACAGGCCCTGCGCCGCGGCCATGTAAGCGTGGGCGTCTCGCATGCCACGGCCGAATACCTCGTACCCCAGGTGATCGCGGCCATGCACGGCCGCTATCCGGACATCAGCTTCAGCGTGCGCGCGGGCATAGGCGAGGAACTGCTGCGCGGCGTGGCCCAGGGCGAGATCGACGTGGCCTACTGCCTGCGGCGCACGCCGCCGGCGGGCGTGGAGGAGATGCGCTCCTGGCCGCTGCCGCTGGGCGTGGTGATGGCGCCGGACCATCCGCTGCGCACGCGGCCGCGCCTGTTGCGCCTGCGCGACTGCCTGGCCTACCCGCTGATCCTGATGGCGCCCGACATGGAGCTGCGCAGCATGCTGGAGCGCCTGGACGGCGGTGCGCTGGGGCAGACGCGGCCGCTGGTGGAGACCAGCTCCGTGCCCATGGCGCGCCGGCTGGTGGCGCGCAGCGGGGCGCTGGGCTTCATGGTGCCCGACAACGTGGCCGAGGATGTGGCGGCCGGCCGCCTGGTCTGGCGCGCGCTGCACGACGCGGGCGCGCAGCTGCACAGCTGCGCCTACCAGCGCACGGGCTATGCCATGGCTGCAGCCATGGAGATGTTCCTGGCGGAACTGGAGCGTGCGGCGGACGAGCTCAAGGCGCGCTTCGACACCGGGGTGTCATGGTCGCTGGGCGACCTGGCTGTCTGATCCCGCCTCAGACGCCGCGCGCGCGGTCCGCCTTGAAGCGGGCGCGGAACTCGGCAAAGGTGCCGGCGTCCAGCGCGTCGCGGATTTCCTGCATCAGGTTCAGGTAGTAGTGCAGGTTGTGGATGGTGGTGAGCATGGGGCCCAGCATCTCGCCGCAGCGGTCCAGGTGGTGCAGGTAGGCGCGGCTGAAGCCCTCGCGGCCGCCCTGGTCCCAGCTCACGCCGCTGCTGCCCGCGCAGGCATGGCAGGTGCAGGTGGTGTCGATGGGCTGATGGTCCGTCTTGTGGCGTGCGTTGCGGATCTTCAGGTCGCCATAGCGCGTGAAGATGGTGCCGTTGCGCGCATTGCGCGTGGGCATCACGCAGTCGAACATGTCCACGCCGTCGGCCACGCCCTGCACCAGATCCTCGGGCGTGCCCACGCCCATCAGGTAGCGCGGCTTGTGCGCGGGCAGCAGGTGCGGCGTGTGCGCCATGATGTCCAGCATCTCGTCCTTGGGCTCGCCCACCGAGACGCCGCCCACGGCGTAGCCGGGGAAATCCATCTCGACCAGGGCCTGCAGCGATTCCTCGCGCAGGTTCTTGAACATGCCGCCCTGCACGATGCCGAAGAGGGCGTTGGGATTTTCCAGGCGCTCGAATTCGTCCTTGGAGCGCCGGGCCCAGCGGCGGCTCATCTCCATGCTCTTGCGCGCCTCGGCCTCGGTGGTCTTCTTGCCGTTGGTCTCGTAGGGCGTGCATTCGTCGAGCTGCATGACGATGTCCGAGTTCAGGATCGTCTGGATCTGCATGCTGACCTCGGGCGACATGAACAGCTTGTCGCCGTTGACGGGGCTGGCGAAGTGCACGCCTTCCTCGGTGATCTTGCGCATGGCGCCCAGGCTCCAGACCTGGAAACCGCCCGAGTCGGTGAGGATGGGCTTGTCCCACTTCTCGAAGCCGTGCAGGCCGCCGAAGCTTTTCATGATGTCCAGGCCCGGGCGCATCCACAGGTGGAAGGTGTTGCCCAGGATGATCTGCGCGCCCATCTCGTGCAGGCTGCGCGGCATCACGCCCTTGACGGTGCCGTAGGTGCCCACGGGCATGAAGATGGGAGTCTGCACCACGCCGTGGTTGAGCGTGAGCGTGCCACGGCGGGCGTGGCTGGTCGGATCGGTCTTGAGCAGGTCGAATTGCAGCATAGCCCTCCATTGTCCCAGATACCCGCCGCGGCCTGCCGGGGCGGCCCTGCTTGGCCTGGATGGCTGTCCGTTTTTGCATGGGGGCTCTACACTGCAAGCACAGTCAGACAAGGAGGTTCAAATGCTCAAGATCATGATCGCCGTGGATGGATCCCAGGCATCCCTGGAAGCGGTGCGGCACGGCATCCGGTTGGTGGAGCATGGACTGAAGGCGCACTTCGTCATCGCCCATGTGCAGAAAGAAGCCACGCTGCTGGAGCTGGCGACACAGGATTCGGACCTGATCGCCAATGCCAGCATCGAGGCCGGCATGGATCTGGTGGCGGCGGCGCAGGAACTGCTCAAGGCGGCGAACCTGACCTATGAGGTGGAGATCAGCCTGGGAGAGGCATCGAGCACACTGATCGACATCGCGGAAAGCACGGAGTGCGACCACATCCTGATCGGCGCCACGGGCCAGAGCGCGCTGGGCAGCATCCTGATCGGCTCCGTCTCGCGCGAGGTGGCGCGGCACAGCCGCCTGCCGGTCACCATCGTCAAGCTGCCGGACATGCCCGAGATGGCCGATCCCGATGAAGCTCCGGAAAAGGACAGCGCAGCGGAAGACCCCGACAGCACGGAGACCCTGGCCTAGTTTTGACGGCGGCCGGCGCAGGCGGTGAAAGCGCAGGCGGCCGTTCTGGCGTTTTTCAGGCAGCCCGGCGCTGGCGGGCCGCATCGCCATGGGCGCGCTGCCAGGCGGAACGCCCCTGATGCGCGTGGAGCTTGCCGTGGGGCAGCGTGGCCAGGCGCTGGAACATCCAGCGGCAGTAGCCGCGTATGCGCAGGCACTTGTTGATCTCGTCCTCGGGCAGGGGGCCGGAGACCACGATCAGGCTGTCGGCGGCTTCCCAGTCGCCGGCCGTGCGCAGCTTGCGCCGCACGCCCAGCGCCCAGGCATGGATGCGTGTGGGATGGCCGTGCTGGCAGACCTGGCCCGTGGCGAGGTCGAAGGCAATGGCGACCAGCTCCGTCTTCAGGCGAAAGCGCCGCTCCCCCGTGATGGCGCTAGGCTCGTCCCGCATGTCATAGAGGTAGTAGTGCCCGGCCCTGAGCTGATACCGCAGATGTTGTGAATCCATGAGTGTGCTCCCTGGCGCATGCCTGCGACCTCTTCCCGCCGCACAGGACGATGTTGGAGGATTCTCTATGAAAAGCGCTGGCGCGGTTCGGCCTCGATCGGCCTATATGCGCCGCTTTCCCGGGGCATTTTGCCATTTGCGTCCGAGAGAACCTGGCGCAGCAGTCCCAGCCGGTCATACAGCTCGCGCGACTGCTTGATCCCCAGGGGGGCCAGCAGCTGCTCCAGCCATTGCTCGTGTGCCTCGGCCATGGTGCCGAACTGTTTTTTGCCGCTGCGCGTCAGGCGCACGATCATGGAGCGGCGGTCCTCGTCGTCCACGATGCGCTCCACCCAGCCTTCGGCCACGAGCTGGTCGGTCAGGCCCGTCACATTGCCGCCCGTCACCATCAGGTACTCGGACAGCGTCTTCATGCGCAGCCCCTGCGGAAAGCGGCTGAGCTGGGCCAGGTAGTCGAAACGCGGCAGCGTGGTGCCGAACTGGGTGCGCAGCTGGGTGCGTATGACCTGCTCGATCTGGGTGCTGCAGGTCAGCAGGCGCAGCCACAGGCGCACGGCCTGGTGGTCGTCATGCGACAGGCCGGCTTCGCGGCCGGGCAGGTCCGTGGCTGCGGTGGCGGGAGTGTTGTCTTTGGCTGCCATAGGTGTGCATCGTGCAGGCGCACGGCGGACATGGGTTCAGGGTTAGTTCCGATTCTAGTGAAAAATTCATGCATTAATAATTTAGACATAAAGTAATTTTCAGGACGGATCCTGGCCATGAAAATCGTCTGCATAGGTGGCGGCCCCGCCGGTCTGTATTTCGCGCTGCTGATGAAGCAGCTGAACGCGGCGCACGATGTCACCGTCGTCGAGCGCAACAAGCCCTACGACACCTTCGGCTGGGGCGTGGTGTTCTCCGACGCGACCATGGACAACATGCGCGAATGGGATCCGGTGACGGCCGCGCAGATCGAGGAGGCCTTCAACCACTGGGACGACATCGAGCTGCTGTTCAAGGGCCGCAGGATCCGCTCCGGCGGCCACGGCTTCGTGGGCATAGGCCGCAAGCACCTGCTCAACATCCTGCAGGCGCGCTGCGAGCAGCTGGGTGTGAAGCTGGTGTTCGAGACCGAGGTGCAGTCCGACGAGGACTATCCCGACGCCGACCTCGTCATCGCCAGCGACGGCGTGAACTCTCGCATCCGCACCAAGTACGCCGACACCTTCAGGCCCGACATCGTCACGCGCCCCAACCGCTTCATCTGGCTGGGCACGAACAAGGTCTACGACGCTTTCACCTTCGACTTCGTGCGCACCGAGCACGGCTGGTTCCAGGCCCACATCTACAAGTTCGACGACAAGACCTCGACCTTCATCGTCGAGACCACCGAGGACACCTGGAAGGCCAGCGGCCTGGACACGGCCGACCAGCAGCAGTCCATAGACTTCTGCGAAAAGCTCTTCGCGGGCAACCTGCAGGGCGAGAAGCTCATGACCAATGCGCGCCACCTGCGCGGCTCGGCCTGGATCAACTTCCAGCGCGTGGTCTGCGACCAGTGGTGGCTGAAGAACGCCAAGGGCAGCCATGTGGTGCTGATGGGCGACGCCGTGCACACCGCGCATTTCGCGATTGGCTCGGGCACCAAGCTGGCTATCGAGGATGCTATCGAGCTGACCCGCCAGTTCAAGCTTCTGGGCGACAGCCAGGAACACATTCCCGAGGTGTTGGCCGCCTACCAGGAGGCGCGCCGCGTGGAGACGCTGCGCATCCAGAACGCGGCCTGGAACGCCATGGAATGGTTCGAGGCCTGCGGCCGGCGCTATTGCGACCAGTTCGAGCCCGAGCAGTTCATGTACTCCATGCTCACGCGCAGCCAGCGCATCAGCCACGAGAACCTGCGCCTGCGCGACGCGGCCTGGCTGGGTGGCTACGAGCGCTGGCTGGCCGAGAGGAACGGCATGCAGGTCGAGGGCAAGGCGCCGCCGCCCATGTTCCTGCCCTACCGGCTGCGCGGCCTCACGCTCAAGAACCGCATCGTGGTCTCGCCCATGGCCCAGTACTCGGCCGTGGACGGCGTGCCCGGCGACTACCACCTGGTGCACCTGGGTGCCCGCGCCCTGGGCGGCGCGGGCCTGGTGTTCGCCGAGATGGCTTGCGTCAGCCCCGAGGGCCGCATCACTCCCGGCTGCCCGGGTACCTACAGCGAGGCGCAGAAGGTGGCCTGGAAGCGCATCGCCGACTGGATCCACGCCCACACTGACGCCAAGTTCGCCATGCAGATCGGCCATGCGGGCGCCAAGGCCTCGACGCGCGTGGCCTGGGAGGGCACCGACCTGCCGCTAGAGGAGGGCAACTGGCCCATCATCTCGGCCTCGCCCCAGCAATACCTGGAGGGCGTGAGCCAGATCTCCAGGCAGATGACGCGCGCCGACATGGACCTGGTCTTGGCCCAGTTCGTGCATGGCGCGCGGATGGCTGCCGACATCGGCGCCGACTGGCTGGAGCTGCATTGCGCCCACGGCTATCTGCTGTCGGGCTTCATCTCGCCGCTGACCAACCACCGCGACGACGAATACGGCGGCAGCCTGGAAAACCGCCTGCGCTACCCGCTGGAAGTGTTCCGGGCCGTGCGCGCCGCCTGGCCCGAGGACAAGCCCATGTCCGTGCGTATCTCGGCCCACGACTGGGTGCCGGGCGGCATCACGCCGGAAGACGCGGTGCAGATCGCCAGGGCCTTCAAGGCCGCGGGCGCCGACCTGATCGACTGCTCGTCGGGCCAGGTCAGCAAGCGGGAAAAGCCGGTCTACGGCCGCATGTTCCAGACACCGTTTGCCGACCGCATACGCCAGGAGGCCGGCATCGCCACCATGGCCGTGGGCGCGATCAGCGAGGCCGACCATGCCAACTCCATCATCGCGGCCGGCCGCGCCGACCTGTGCGCCGTGGCGCGCCCGCATCTGGCCAACCCGAACTGGACGCTGGCCGAAGCCGCCAAGATCGGCTATACGCCCATCGCCTGGCCCAAGCAGCTGTTCCAGGGCAAGCGCCAGATGGAAACCCTGTTCGAGCGTGAAAAAGCTCAACAGGCCGTGAAATGAAACACTCCCTGAGTCGCTGCGCGCCTTCCCCCTCTCTCGCTTCGCGGGAGGGGGACGATACCTTCGCTGCGAGGCGGCTCTTGCTCGGTATCTCTGGCTTGGAGCGCGCCAGTTTCATGCGCTATGGAGAACTCGATGACGCGCGATTTGAATAACCAACATGCGTTGGTGACCGGCGCGGGCCAGGGCATAGGCGAGGCCATTGCGCGCCAGCTGCTGGCGCACGGCGCCAGGGTCACGGTGCTGGGGCGCAGGGCCGAGCCGCTGCGCAAGCTGGTGGACGAGTTTGCTGGCCAATGCCGCATGGAACTGGCCGATGTGGCGAGCGAATCAGAGGTAAAAACGGCCTTTGACCAGGCACAGCAAGCGCAAGGCGCTATCAGTATTCTGGTCAACAACGCCGGCCAGGCGCAGAGCGCGCCGTTCCTCAAGATGGACGCGGCGCAGTGGCAGAACATGCTGGCCGTCAACCTCACCGGCACCATGCTGTGCATGCAGCAGGTGCTGCCCGCGATGGCGGCGGCGGGCTACGGGCGCATCGTCAACGTGGCCAGCACCGCGGGGCTCAAGGGCTATGCCTATGTCGCCGCCTATGTGGCGGCCAAGCATGGCGTGGTGGGATTGACCCGCTCGCTGGCGCTGGAGTTTGCGAAGAAGGGCGTCACCATCAATGCCGTCTGCCCCGGCTATACCGAAACCGAGATCGTGCGCGAGAGCATTGCGCGCGTGGTCGAAAAGACCGGCCGCACGCCCGAGCAGGCCATGGCCGAATTCGTCAAGGGCAACCCCCAGGGCCGGCTGGTGCAGCCGCAGGAGGTGGCCGATGCCGTGCTCTGGCTGTGCGGCCCGGGCGCCGGCGCCGTTACCGGCCAGGCCATTGCGGTGGCCGGCGGCGAAGTGTGATGCACCCCTGAGCCGCTACGCGGCTTCCCCCTGGAAGGGGGACGGCGCCTTCGCAGCGGGGCGGCTCTTGCTCGGCGCCACTGGCTTGGGCTGGGGTGGCTTGAGAGACAGTGCCTTGGATGACTTATTCAATGGAGAGCGAGACCAAGATGAGTGAATACGCAATCGATCCCGCCCTGGTGGCGGGCAACCACCAGCAGCTGGCCGGCTACCAGGCACGGCACTTCCTGTGGCAGGTCGACGGCGGCGTGGCCACGGTCACGCTCAACCGCGCCGAACGCAAGAACCCGCTGACCTTCGACTCCTACGCCGAGCTGCGCGACCTGTTCCACAAGCTCAAGTGGGCGCAGGACGTGAAGGCCGTGGTGCTGGTGGGCGCGGGCGGCAACTTCTGCTCGGGCGGCGACGTGCACGAGATCATCGGCCCGCTGGTGCAGCTCAAGGCGCCCGAGCTGCTGATGTTCACTCGCATGACGGGCGAGCTGGTCAAGACCATGCGCGCCTGCCCCCAGCCCATCATCGCGGCCGTCGACGGCGTCTGCGCCGGTGCCGGCGCCATCATGGCCATGGCCTCGGACATGCGCCTGGGCACGGCGCGCAGCAAGACGGCCTTTCTGTTCAACCGCGTGGGCCTGGCGGGCTGCGACATGGGCGCCTGCGCCATCCTGCCGCGCATCATCGGCCAGGGCCGCGCCAGCGAGCTGCTGTACACCGGCCGCAGCCTGGGCGGCGAGGAGGGCGAGCGCTGGGGCTTCTTCAACCGCCTGTGCGAGCCCGAGGCCCTGCTGGAGCAGGCGCAGCGGCTCGCGGCCGACCTGGCCGCCGGCCCGACGTTCGCCAACGGCATCACCAAGACCATGCTGCACCAGGAATGGGCCATGACCGTGGAGCAGGCCATCGAGGCCGAGGCCCAGGCCCAGGCCATCTGCATGCTGACCGAAGACTTCGCGCGCGCCTACCACGCGTTCGTGGCCAAGCAAAAGCCGGTATTTGAAGGGAACTGACATGGCCGACAGCAGCTATCTGAAATGGCCGTTCTTCGAGCCCCGCCATGCGCAGCTGGCGCAGGAGCTCGACGCCTGGGCCGCGCAGCATGCCGCGCATGTGCACAGTGGCGATACCGATGGCGACTGCCGCCAGCTGGTCAGGGCGCTGGGCGCGGGCGGCTGGCTGCGCCATGCGGTGGCCGGCGCCGAGAATGGCGGCGCGGGCGCGCAGATCGACACCCGCGCCATCTGCCTGATCCGCGAAACCCTGGCACGCCACAACGGCCTGGCCGATTTTGCGTTTGCGATGCAGGGCCTGGGCTCGGGCGCCATTAGCCTGGCCGGCACGCCCGAGCAGAAGCAGCGCTACCTGGGCAAGGTGGCGGCGGGTGAGGCGATTGCGGCCTTTGCGCTGTCCGAACCCGAGGCGGGCTCGGACGTGGCGGCCATGGCCTGCGAGGCCCGGCTGGAAGGCGACCACTATGTGGTCAACGGCGAGAAGACCTGGATCTCCAACGGCGGCATCGCCGACTTCTACGTGGTCTTCGTGCGCACGGGCGAGGCGCCGGGCGCGCGCGGCATCTCGGCGCTGATCGTGGACGCCGGCACGCCGGGCTTCGAGATCGCCGAGCGCATAGCCGTGATCGCGCCGCACCCGCTGGCGCGGCTCAAGTTCACCGACTGCCGCGTGCCCGTGACCCAGCGCGTGGGTGAGGGTGGCGAGGGTTTCAAGGTGGCCATGCGCACGCTGGACGTGTTCCGCACCTCGGTAGCCGCCGCGGCCCTGGGCTTTGCGCGCCGCGCGCTCGACGAGGCGCTGCAGCGCGCCACCACGCGCAGGATGTTCGGCGGCGTGCTGGCCGACTTCCAGCTCACCCAGGCCAGGCTGGCGCAGATGGCCACGCAGATCGACAGCGCGGCCCTGCTCACCTACCGCGCGGCCTGGCAGCGCGACCAGGGCGAAAACGTGACGCGCGAGGCCGCCATGGCCAAGATGACGGCCACCGAGAACGCCCAGCAGGTCATCGACGCCGCCGTGCAGATCTGGGGCGGGCTGGGCGTGGTCAGCGAACAGCCCGTGGAGCGGCTGTACCGCGAGATCCGCGCGCTGCGCATCTACGAGGGCGCGACCGAGGTGCAGCAGCTCATCATCGCGCGCGAATTGCTCAGGGGCGCGAGTGCCTAGATAGCGAGGCTGACCATGACCTATACCGCTCATATCGACACCTTTGCTGCCGACAACCTGCCGCCCGCCGAGCTGCAGCCCGACTACCTGTTCGAGCTGCCCGAGCTGCAGTTTCCCGAGCGGCTGAACTGCGCGGCCGAGCTGCTGGACCGCCATGTGCAGGAAGGGCGCGGCGACCGGCTGTGCGTGCAGGCCGACGGCGTGCGCTGGACCTATGCCGAGCTGCAGGAAAAGGCCAACCGCATCGCCCATGTGCTGACGCGGGACATGGGGCTGGTGCCGGGCAACCGCGTGCTGCTGTGCGGCCCCAACAACCCCATGCTGGTGGCCAGCTGGTTCGGCGTGGTCAAGGCCGGCGGCATTGCCGTGGCGGCCATGCCGCTGCTGCGCGCCAAGGAGCTGTCCACCATCGTCGACATCGCCCGGGTCAGCCATGCGCTGTGCGACGACGCGCTGCGCGCCGAAGTGCTGGGCGCGCAGCAGAAAAGCCAGGTGCTGAAATCCGTGCGCTTTTTCAATGCGCGCGCCGAGGATGCCGGCACGCTCGAAGCCCTCATGGCACAGGCCTCGCCGCACTTTGATGCCGTGGACACGGCCGCCACCGATACCTGCCTGCTGGGCTTTACGTCTGGCACCACGGGCGTGCCCAAGGCCACCATGCATTTCCACCGCGACGTGATGGCCGTCTGCGCCTGCTGGCCGCAGAGCGTGCTGCGCGCCCATGCCGATGACGTGTTCATCGGCAGCCCTCCCCTGGCCTTCACCTTCGGCCTGGGCGGGCAGGTGCTGTTTCCCATGTCCATAGGCGCCTCCATGGCGCTGCTGGAAAAGGCCGGACCCAACCAGCTGGTGGACGGCATGGAGCGCTTCGGCGCCACCGTGGTGTTCACGGCGCCCACGTCGTATCGCGTCATGGCCCAGCAGGGCGAGCGCATACGCCGCACGCGGCTGCGCAAATGCGTGTCGGCCGGCGAGGCGCTCACGGCCTCCACGCGCGCGCTGTGGAAGGACGCCACCGGCATCGAGATCATCGACGGCATAGGCTCCACCGAGATGCTGCACATCTTCATCTCGCACCGCGAGGACGAAGCCCGCCCCGGCGCCACCGGCAAGGCCGTGCCCGGCTACCGCGCGCGCGTGGTGGATGACGACGGCAACGAGCTGCCGCCGGGCACGGTGGGCAAACTGGCCGTGCAGGGCCCCACGGGCTGCCGCTACCTGAACGACGCGCGCCAGCGCAACTACGTGCAGCATGGCTGGAACCTCACGGGCGACGCCTACCTGATGGATGCCGACGGCTACTTCGTCTACCAGGCGCGCATCGACGACATGATCATTTCGGCCGGCTACAACATCGCGGCGCCCGAGGTGGAGGAGGCCCTGATGCAGCACCCGGCCGTGGCCGAGTGCGCGGTGATCGGCGTGGCCGACGCGGAGCGCGGCCAGATCGTCAAGGCCTTTGTCGTGCTGCGTGCCGGGCATGCGGCAGGCGATGCCATGGCCAGGGAGCTGCAGGATTTCGTGAAAAGCACCGTGGCGCCCTACAAATATCCGCGCGCCGTGGCCTTTGTCGACCAGCTGCCGCGCACGCCCACGGGCAAGCTGCAGCGCTTCAGGCTGCACGGGCAGTGAAGGGGCGGCCATGACACAGACATCCGCCGCGCCGCGCTTCGTCAGCCAGGTGCCCATACGCTTCGCGCACTGCGATCCCGCGGGCATCATCTTCTTTCCGCAGTACCTGGTGCTGTTCAACGGCCTGGTCGAGGACTGGTTCAACCGCGCCCTGGGCGTGCCCTATGCCGACATGGTGGCGCAGGACCGCACCGGCCTGCCCATCGTGCACCTGGAGTGCGACTTCCGCGCCATCACGCGCATGGGCGAGACCGTGGATTTCGGCCTGCGCGTGGCCAGGCTGGGCAACCGTTCGCTGACGCTGGCCGTGGACTGCACGGGGCCCGACGGCGGACTGCGCGTGGCCGCCACCAAGGTGCTGGTGTTCACCGATCTGCAGACCCATCAGGCCATTGCCGTTCCCGACCACATCCGCGCGGCGATTGCGCAGTGGCTCGCCATCCCGTCACAAGAAAAGGAATGACCATGCAAGTATTGCTGCCTGCGGGCTGGCCCCGCCCCAAAGGCTATGCCAACGGCGTGGCCGTGAGCGGCCGCCAGATCTATGTGGCCGGCATGATCGGCTGGGACGGTCAGGGCCGCTTCCACACCGACGATCTGGCCGGCCAGGTGCGCCAGGCGCTGCAGAACGTGGTGGACGTGCTCAAGGAAGGCGGCGCCGGGCCCGAGCACATCGTGCGCATGACCTGGTACATCACCGACAAGAAGGAGTACCTGGCGCGCCAAGCCGAGATCGGCCAGGCCTACCGCGAACTCATAGGCTCGTTCAGCGTGGCCATGACGGCCGTGCAGGTGGCGGCGCTGATCGAGGACCGTGCCAAGGTGGAGATCGAGGTCACGGCCGTGGTGCCGGAGTGATTTCATTTTGATAGCTGGCAGCGCTTGTATCCATTGGATTTCAATGCTCGAAAGGCTTGAAATCAATAAGGAGCAAGTGTTGCCAGCTATGGAATATGAGTGCGCGGCAGGAGATGGCCGCGGTCCGCAAGACAGGAGTGTCCAGGCCGGCGGCTGCGGGCAAGGGCGTGGGCCGGATACGCCGCGGCGGCGGTGCCGTCCGCCGGGATGGAAGGCGCCTAGAAGTCCAGCAGGCTCAGGCCCACGCTCAGCACCGTGCGCTTGTAGTTGTAGTCCACCAGGCTGTCGCCATAGCCGCTGAACAGCTGCACATGCAGGCGCAGATTGCTCTTGCCGCCGTTCCAGCCTTCGCCCAGGGTGCGCAGCCATTCGATGCGGCCCGAGCCCCTGCCCTGGCCCAGCGAGCCGCGGGCCGTGAAGCCCAGGTAGTTCTGGTCGTTGACGTTCCAGCCCAGCTTGATTTCGCCGCGGCCTATGTAGTCCTGGATGTGCGGATTGTCGTCTTCCAGCGTGCTTTCGTGGATGCGCTTCCAGGCCTTGAGGTGCAGCTGCCAGCGGTTGCCGAGTTCGGCGCCGGTCATCAGATACCAGCGATTCCAGCTGCGCGACAGCGGGTTGCTCTGGCCGTTGGACTGGTGCACCAGGCCCACGCCCGAATAGCGCCAGCGCCAGCCGAAGGGCAGCTGCGCATCGGTGGGATAGACGTAGAACACCTCGGGCTCGTGGTCCGTGGTGCGGAAGGGGCGCGAGATGGCGCCGTTGAACAGCTGCCAGTACGACTGCTGGGTATAGCCGAACCACAGCGAGTCCTTGCCGCCGGAGGCCGGCCCGGTCAGCAGGCCCGAGGCGATCTTGGTGCGCGCCGACAGCTGGATGCGCATCTCGTGCTTCTGGTAGGCCTCGGAGTCGGGCGAACCGCGGCTGGGCGAGTGGGGCTGGTCGTCGACGCGGCTGCCCAGCACGGCGGACACCGACATGGGCCGGTAGCCGCGGAAGCTGAAGGTGCCGCAGTCCGAGCCGGGCTCCAGCTCGTAAAAGCGCGAGATTTCGCTGTAGCGCGGATCGCGGCAGCCGCCGTTGGTCGGAGTGACGGGCAGGGCCAGTCCCTGGCCGGCGTCGCCTGCGGCCGTGACCACGGCCGCCGCTTCGGAGGCCTGTGCCGGAGTGCTGGCGCTGCTGGCAAGTGCGGCCGGGGCGCTCCAGCCGGTGGCGGGCGGTGCGGTGAGCGGCTGCTGGCTCCGGGCCCAGGCATCGAAGCAGGCCAGGCGCGCCGAGTTGTCGGTGGTGGCCGCGCACTGGCGCCAGGCCTCGGGATCCAGGATGCCGGGGGCCGACGCCTGGGCTTGCGCCGGCAGTGTCCAGGCGCCGCAGGCCAGGGTTGCCAATGCCACGGCGGGGGTGAGAAAAGTTCGTTGCATGGTGCTTCAGTGGCGGATGGGGGCGGTGGCCGGCGCTGGGCTGGAATAGAGGGCCGGTGCCAGCTTGCGCAGCACGAAGGGCTGGGGCCGGGCTTCTTCGCCCGGCAGGTAGTCGCCGCGTATCTCACGGCCGCAGCTGCCGGCGACCACCTGGCCCAGCCAGGTGCCGGTGATGTGCACGCCGTCGGCGCTTTCCTCCAGCGTGACGCTGCCATTGTCCACATCGCCGACCATGGGCAGGCGCGCATCGCCGCGCAGCACATGGCCCTTGGCCGTACCCTTCCACTCAGGGTGCGGGCCGAGCTCTATGCGCACGCTGCCGGGCTGGCCTTCGATGCTGCCCGACCACTGGCCCAGCAGCTGGGTGTCGGACATGTCGCTGTCCGCAGGGCAGGCTCCGGCGGGCTGCGGCGTGGCCGGTGGGGAATTCTGGGCACAGGCGCTGGCCAGCAGGGCGATGCCGGCTGCGCAGATCAGGGTGCGCGAAAGCATCGGAGCGCGCGCACGGAACAAGGCGGAAACTGTCATAGGCAATCGTTCAGGGGGCGGCGCCGGGCTGAGCCTTGCGCGCGGCGAATTCGGCGCGCAGCTGGCGCAGCTTCTCGCGCGGATCTTCCTTGGCGGTGGCGGCATCCAGCCCCATCTCCTTGATGAAGCGGCTGGGCTGGCAGGCCACCATCTCGCGGCCTTTCTTGCGGCGCTTGGTCCAGCTCACGGCCAGCGTGCGCTGGGCGCGCGTGATGCCCACGTACATCAGGCGGCGCTCTTCCTGCAGGCGGGCGGCGGTCTCGTCGCTGACCTGCTGCTGGCGGCCGTTGTCGTCGTCGAGCTTGAAGGGCAGCATGCCCTCGGTGGCGCCGACCAGCATCACATGCGGCCACTCCAGGCCCTTGGAGGCGTGCAGGGTGGAGAGCACCACCATGTCCTGTTCCTGCTCGCGCTCGCTGATGGTGGACAGCAGGGCCACGTTCTGCGCCACCTCGAGCAGGCTCTTGATTTCGGTCTGCGTGGTGGTGCCGGCCGCATCCTCGATCTTGCCGCCCGCGCGCTGCGCCATCCAGTCGCAGAACTCCAGCACATTGCTCCAGCGCGCGGCGGCCACGGATTCGCTGTCCTCGCTGTCGTAGAGATGCTGCTCGTAGCCGATCTCCTTGAGCCAGTCGACCAGGAAGCCGCGCGCGGCCTCGAAGCCCAGCGTGTGGCGCGCCCGGTATTCGAGCTCGTTGACGGCGCGGCCGAACTCCAGCAGGCCGTCATGCGCCTTGCGGGGCAGGGCGTCTTCCAGCATGGCATTGAACAGCGCGCCGAACATGCTGGTCTTGTGGGCCGCCGAGAATTCGCCCAGCTTGGCCAGGGTGGTGTGGCCTATGCCGCGGCGCGGCGTGGTGATGGCGCGCAGAAAGGCCGGGTCGTCGTCGTTGTTGATCCAGAGGCGGAACCAGGCGCACAGGTCCTTGATCTCCGCGCGGTCGAAGAAGCTGGTGCCGCCCGAGACCTTGTAGGGAATGCTGGCCTTGCGCAGCGCCTTCTCGAAGGGCTTGGCCTGGTGGTTGGCGCGGTAGAGGATGGCGAAATCCTTCCAGGCCGGCTGCGGGTTCATGCTGGCACGCAGGCTCTGGATGCGCGCCACGGCGCGCTCGGCCTCGTGTTCCTCGGTGTCGCAGTCCACGATGCGCACGGGGTCGCCCTCGCCCAGCTCCGAGAACAGCGTCTTGGGAAACAGCTTGGGGTTGGGGCCGATGACATTGTTGGCCGCGCGCAGGATGGCGCTGGTGGAGCGGTAGTTCTGCTCCAGCTTGATGATCTTGAGCTGCGGAAAATCGAGGGGCAGCTTCTTGAGGTTGTCCAGCGTCGCGCCGCGCCAGCCGTAGATGCTCTGGTCGTCGTCGCCCACGGCCGTGAAATGGGCCCGGCTGCCCACCAGCAGCTTGAGCAGCTCGTACTGGGTGGCGTTGGTGTCCTGGTATTCGTCCACCAGCACGTGGCCCAGCAGGCGCTGCCATTTCTCGCGCACCTCGGCATGGCCGCGGAGCAGGCGCATGGGCATGCCGATCAGGTCATCGAAGTCCACGCTCTGGTAGGCGGTCAGGCGCTCTTCGTAGCGCTGCATGATGAGCGCGATGGTGCGCTCGTTGTCGTCCTGGGCCATGGCCAGGGCCTTGCGGCTGTCCCAGCCCTGGTTCTTCCAGTTGCTGATGGTCCACTGCCACTGGCGTGCCGTGGCCACGTCGGTGGTGCCGCCCGCGCAGTCCTTGAGGATGCCGGTCACGTCGTCCTGGTCGAGGATGCTGAACTGGGGCTTGAGGCCCAGCACATGGCCGTCCTCGCGCACCATGCGCACGCCCAGGGCATGGAAGGTGCAGACCAGCACGTCCTTGGCCTGGCGACCGATGAGGCCGGCGGCGCGCTCGCGCATCTCGGCGGCGGCCTTGTTGGTGAAGGTGATGGCCGCGATGCGCCGCGGCGCCAGTCCGTTCTCGATCAGCCGCCCGATCTTGTGCGTGATCACGCGCGTCTTGCCCGAGCCCGCGCCGGCCAGCACAAGGCATGGCCCTTCGGTGTAATGCACGGCTTGGAGCTGGGCGAGATTGAGACCTGCGGACATGAAGCGGAGAAATTCGATCGGAAGGGGAGAGCAGGGAGCATACCGCTTTGCCGTGATCCTGCTTTCGCAGGACTGTGACAACTGACGACAGGCGCGGGAATAGCAGGGTGGCATGCATGGAAGAAATTTCACGCAGGCACGCTCCGCCGGCATGGCCGCAATGCGGTGAGAATCTGCCGGTGCTGTCCGTCCTCCTCATCACCTTTCCCTTCTTCGCGCTCGTGGCCTGCGGCTTTGCGGCCACCTGGCGCGGCGTGCTGCCCCAGGCGGCGATACCGGGGCTCAATGCCTTCGTGCTGTATTTCGCGCTGCCCTGCATGCTGTTTCGCTTCGGCGCGCAGACGCCGATAGCCCAGCTGCTCGACGCCAACGTGACGACCGTCTACCTGCTGTGCGCGCTGCTCATGGTGGGTGCGACGGTGGCGCTCACGCGCCGGCGCCTGGGCTGGAACGACGCGGCCTTCGGCGCGCTGGTGGCGGCCTTTCCCAATACCGGCTTCATGGGCGTGCCCATGCTGGTGGCGCTGCTGGGGGCGCAGAGCGCGGGCACGGTCATCGTGACCATGGCCGTCGACATGGTGATCACCACCTCGCTGTGCATTGCGCTGTCGCGGCTGGACCTGTCGGGCGGCCACGGCGTGGCCGTGGCGCTTCGGGGCGCGTTCAGGGGCATGGCGTCCAACCCCATGCCCTGGTCCATCGTCCTGGGCGGCGTGGCCTCCGCCAGGGGCTGGACGCTGCCCGCCCCGCTGGACAAGACCGTGGCCATGCTGGCCGCAGCGGCCTCGCCCGTGGCGCTGTTCACCATAGGCGCGGTGCTGGCGCGCTCGCAGATGAACAGCCACGAGCGCGTGGCCGCGCGCGAGTATGTGCCGATCGCGCTGGCCAAGCTCGCCATCCATCCGCTGCTGGTCTGGGCCGTGGGCAGCGGCGCCATGGCCATGGGTCTGCCCCTGGGCCGCGAGGCCTTCGTCACCCTGGTGCTGCTGGCTGCGCTGCCCTCGGCCAGCAATGTCTCGCTGCTGACCGAGCGCTTCGGCGCCCACAGCGGCCGCGTGGCCCGCATCATCCTGGTGAGTACGGCCCTGGCCTTCCTGAGCTTTTCGGCCGCCGTGGCGCTGATGATCTGACCCAATTTGGCGGCATGCCTGATTGGCGTACAGAGGCCGGGATTTCGCCCCGGCAGGCGATCTACTTTCTTGTGCAAGAAAGTAGGCAAAGAGCACAGCCCTTACTGCCCACGCCTTCGCTGCGGTACGGGGCAACCTGCGCCGTCAACCTCTTGGGGCTGTGCGGCCCCCAACTCACTGCGCGCCTGTGGCGCTACGTTCAGACAAACGGCCGCAAGTCAGAGCACGAAGCGTCTGCACTCTGCGGTGCAGCCGCGCGCCCCAAGAGGCCGCCGTCGCAGGCGTGGTCACAAGGGGCAATACCGGATACGGGATAGCTTCTCTCGGATCTGATAGCTGTCAACGCTTGCTGGGTAAGCGTTGGAAGCCGATTGCAGCGCAACTTATTGGATGAGATTACCCTGCACAGGCAAGACCCGCGCAAGGCGTTTTCAATACCTCACCCACCCTGCCGCTCGCATCGCCTCTTTCGCAAGGAATGCCGAGCAAGAGCCGCCTCGCGGCGAAGGCGTCGTCCCCCCTCCGCGAAGCAGAGAGGGGGAAGGCGCGCCGGCGCCTCAGGGGGAGTGGTCAATACTCCCAGAACATCCGCTGCAGTTCCTTGGTGCTGGCACCCTTGGTCAGCGCCAGCATGGTCAGGATGCGGGCTTTCTCGGGGCGCATGTCGTGGGCCACGACCCAATCGTACTTGTCGTCGGGCTGCTCGGCATTGCGCAGCACGAAGCCGTAGGGCACGCGCGAGGAGCGCACGATGAGCACGCCCTTGGAGCGCGCGTCCTGCAGCGGCTTGACCATGCGGTCGGCCACCGAGCCGTTGCCCGTGCCGGCATGGACGATGGCCTTGGCGCCGCTGTCCACCAGGGCGTTCACGGCCGTGGGCTGGACGCTGCCGTAGGCATAGACGATGTCCACCTGGGGCAGCTTGTCGATGCTGTCGATGTTGAATTCGGAGTTGTTGGTGTGGCGCTTGACGGGTGCGCGGAACCAGTAGTTCCTGCCTTCCACGACCATGCCCAGCGGGCCCCACTGGCTCTTGAAGGCGCCGGTCTGGATGTTGATGTCCTTGTTCACGTCGCGCGCGGTGTTGATTTCGTCGTTCATGGTGACGAACACGCCCTTGCCCTTGGCATCCTTGGAGCCGGCCACGCTGACGGCATTGACCAGGTTGAGCGCGCCGTCGGCCGACAGGGCCGTGCCGGGGCGCATGCTGCCCACGACGACGATGGGCTTGTCCGTGTGCACGGTCAGGCTCAGGAAGTAGGCGGTCTCGGCCAGGGTGTCGGTACCGTGGGTGACGACGATGCCGTCCACGTCGGACTGCTTGGCCAGCTGCGACACGCGCTTGGCCAGCGTCAGCAGGTTGTCGTTGGTGAAGCTCTCGGAGGCGATCTGGAACACCTGCTCGCCGCGCACGTTGGCCACCTGGGCCAGCTCGGGCAGGCCGGCCAGCAGCTTGTCCACCGGCACCTTGGCAGCGGTATAGGTGGCGCTGTTGACGGTGGAGGCGCCGGCGCCGGCAATGGTGCCGCCGGTGGCCAGCACCACCACCTGGGGCTTGGCGGCAGTCTGGGCGGCCGCGGCATTGGCGGCGGGGGAGGCGTCCTGTGCCAGGCTCAGCGCGGGTGCGCCTGCAAAGCCGGCAAAAGCGATGGCTGCGGCCATCACGGACATGCGAAACGATTGGAAAGCCATGTGTGCTCCGTTGGGTGAAAAACGGCCTTGTGGACCGAGGCACGCACGATGCACGAGCGCGGCGGGCTTGGCATTGGAACAAACACCGATAGGAGCGTTGCAGCGAAATGGCTAAAAGTGCTATCGAAAAGAAAGCGGCATGCGTATGACTGCAGGTGCTTTCAGTGCAATTTATGCTGTGGTCCGCATGGGGTCATGCGCAATCGGCCTTCAGATGGAAAGCGGGTCCACATCCACCAGCCAGCGCACGATGGTGCGGTGCTCGCCCTGGCCGCGCAGCCAGTGCAGCCAGGGCTGCCAGTGGTTCAGAAAACGCAGCAGCGCGCCGCGGCTGGTGGCTTCCAGCAGCATCTGCGCCCGTTCCACATTGGCCACGCGCTGCACGGCCATGGGAATCGGCGGATAGATGAAGACTTCGTCCAGCCAGGGCAGCTGTGCGTCGCGCGCGGCCTGCGTGGCCGCGTTCAGGAAGGCCTGGGCGGCTTCCTGGGTCCTGGCGTCGGCGCGCACGATGGCCTGGAAGGCATAGGGCGGCATGCCGGCATCCTGGCGCTCCTGGAGCTGGCGCGCGGCAAAGGCTTCGTAGTCGTGCTTTTGCAGCGCCGCATAGACCGGGTTGGCGGGGTCGTGGGTCTGTATCCACATCTCGGCCCGGCTGCCCTGGGCAGCCACGTAGCCGGCATCGCGCCCGGCGCGGCCCGCGGCCTGCATGAGCAGGCAGAACAGGCGCTCGGGGGCGCGGTAGTCGCTCGAATACAGCGCACTGTCGGGCTGCACGGCGGCCACCAGGGTGATGCGCCGGAAATCATGGCCCTTGGCGACCATCTGCGTGCCGACCAGCACGTCGATGTCGCCCGCATGCATGGCGGCCAGCTGCTCCTGCAGCGCCCCCTTGGCGCGCGTGGTGTCGGCGTCGATGCGCGCCACGCGCGCCGGATTGCCGTCGGGGCGCTGCACATTGCGCAGCACGCGCTCCAGCTCTTCCTCCAGCTGCTCCGTGCCCTTGCCCAGCGGCAGGATGTCGGGGTTGCCACAGGAGGGGCAGGCAAAAGGTACGCGCTGGGTGAAGCCGCAGTGGTGGCAGCGCAGCGTGCGGTCGCCCTTGTGGAAGACCTGGTGCGCGCTGCAGTGCGGGCAGTCGCTCTTCCAGCCGCAGTCGGCGCAGAACAGGACGGGCGCGAAGCCGCGGCGGTTGAGCAGGACCAGGCTTTGTTCGCCGCGCTGCACGCGCGCGGTGATGGCTTCGAGCAGCGGGGGCGAGAACACGGCCTTGCGCGGCTGCTGGGTCATGTCCACCAGTCGCACCCGGGGCAGGGCGGCGGCCCCGATACGGCCGGGCATGGCGAGGCGCAGGTAGCGGCCCGGGCCTCCCTGTGCAGTGGGGCTGCTGGCATGCCAGCTTTCCAGCGAAGGCGTGGCGCTGCCCAGGATGACCTTGGCGCCCGCGTCGCGCCCGCGCCAGACGGCCAGGTCGCGGGCCGAGTAGCGCGCGCCTTCCTGCTGCTTGTAGCTGGCGTCGTGCTCCTCGTCGACCACGATCAGCGCCAGCCGCGGCAGGCTGGCGAAGATGGCCATGCGCGTGCCCAGCACGATGCGCGCGCGGCCCGTGTGGCCGGCCAGCCAGCTTTTGAGGCGTTGCGGGTTGGTCATGCCGCTGTGCATGCTGACCACAGCCTCCGCGCCGTATAGTGGCGCAAAGCGCGCCGTGAAGCGCTCTTCGAGCTGGGGCGTGAGATTGATCTCGGGCACCATCACCAGCGCCTGGGCCTGCGGATTCGCCTCCAGCACGGCCTGCACGGCGCGCAGATAGACCTCGGTCTTGCCGCTACCCGTGCTGCCGTAGAGCAGGAAGGGGCCGGGGCTTTGCTCGATTTGCGCAAAAACGCTGGCCTGTTCTGCGCTCAGCGCTATGGATGGGATAGCGGCTGGCTGCTGCGGCCGGACCGGTTCGCAGGCTTGCGGCTCGGTTTCCGTCTCCGCCTTGCTCTTGCGGGACTTCCTGGCCGGTTTCGGCGGGGCGAGCCGGCGCGCCAGCTGCTCGGCCGTCATGTCGCGCAGCTGCGGCGGCAGGGCGGTGACGGCAATCTCGCCCACGCTGCGCTGGTAGTAATGCGCGGCAAAGGCCACGAGCCGGCGCCAGCCCGCGTCCAGGGGCGCAAGGCCCGGCAGCACGCAGGCCACGCTGCGCAGTTCCAGCCCTTCGGGCAGCGGGGCCGGCGCGGCCGGCGGCTCCCACACCACGCCCAGCAGTTCGCGCCTGCCCAGCGGAACCCGCACCAGCGTGCCGGGAGGCAGGACTTCCTCGCTGGCGTAGCTGAGCAGTTCTCCCACGGCGCTGTGCGCGGGGGTTTGAACGGCGATATGGGCGATATGGGGCATGGGGGCAGAAACAGTGGGCGGCGAGCAAAGGCCCCGCGAAAAAGGTGCATCCGGGATGCAAAGGCCGCCCGGCGGGCAGGGCTCAGAGCATACGCGTGAACCCTTTCGGCAGGCTCTATAGCAGGTTTTGAGGCCCTGCATGGCTTCCGGGCTTGTGGATAACTTTGTGAGGAAAAACCGGCTGCGGGTCCGGCCAACGGATCTTCAATACTTTCTATCGCTACCGCCAAGGTCCATTGGAAGAAGTTTAAATTTATATGAAACAACAACTTATATGAAATGAAAACGCCGCGCTCCGTCGTGCCTGAGCCTTTGGAAGCGCATTCGCCGCTTGTGCACATCTGTGCATAAATCAGCCATGGGCGGGCTGTCAAGCGCGCTCTTCCCTAGACCAAAATGCCGGTAAATCCGCCAGCAAAGCGCAAAAGTCGCTAAAAAAATAGCATGAATGCATGGAGGCTGCGCGGTCCGGGCGCTGTGGAATACAGGGGTGTGGATAACTTTTTCCTACACGCCCTGCTTGCGGTTTCCTGCAGAAGCCGCGCGGTGCGCGAAGCGGCGGGCCGAATGGGGGAAGTGCGGAATTTTCTACTTACGGATCAATGACTTGCGGACCGGATCAAGGCTGTCGCGGCCCCGCGATAGTCGCCCTATAACCATTTGAAACAGTAGGATTTCCGACATTGGGACCGGTGCGGCAAGCAAAAAGGACCCGAAGGTCCTTGTTGCAGATATGAAACGCGCTGGTCCTGTGGATCGCGCTCTCAGCGGCCGGCGCGCTGCTGGCGCGAGTAGCCATGCACGGCCTCGACCAGCGCCGCCACATGCTCGGGCGGGGTGAACTGGCTGATGCCGTGGCCCAGGTTGAAGATATGGGTCGGGCCGGAGGTGGTGTAGTCCGTGTGTGGCGTACCGAAGCTGTCGAGCACGGCGCGGACCTGCTCGGCGATGCGCACGGGCGGTGCGAACAGCACGTTCGGGTCGATATTGCCCTGCAGTGCCTTGGTGTCGCCCACGATGGCGCGCGCATGGCCCAGGTTGGCCGTCCAGTCCAGGCCCAGCACCTCGCAGTCCATGTCCTTCATGTCGGGCAGCCAGATGCCGCCGCCCTTGGTGAAGACGATGCGCGGCACGTCGGTGCCGTCCACGCCGGTGCGCTTGAGCTGGGCCAGCACGCGCCGGGTGTAGGCGAGGCTGAATTCCTGGAAGGCGCCATCGGCCAGCACGCCGCCCCAGCTGTCGAACACCATCACGGCCTGGGCGCCTGCGTCGATCTGGGCATTCAGATAGGCGGCCACGCTGTCGGCATTGACGGCCAGGATGCGGTGCATCAGGTCCGGACGGCTGTACATCAGGCTCTTGACGAGTCGGTAGTCGTCGCTGCCCTTGCCCTCGACCATATAGCAGGCCAGGGTCCAGGGGCTGCCCGAGAAGCCGATCAGCGGCACGCGGCCGTTCAGGGCCTGGCGGATGCTGGTGACGGCATCGAACACATAGCGCAGCTTGTCCATGTCGGGCACGGCCAGCTGTGCCACGGCGGCTTCGTCGCGCACCACCTTGGCAAAGCGCGGGCCTTCGCCCTCGGCGAACGACAGGCCCAGGCCCATGGCGTCGGGCACGGTCAGGATGTCGGAGAACAGGATGGCCGCATCCAGCGGAAAGCGCTCCAGCGGCTGCAGCGTGACCTCGGTGGCGTAATCCACGTTCGTCGCCAGTCCCATGAAGCTGCCCGCCTTGGCGCGCGTGGCCTTGTATTCGGGCAGGTAGCGGCCCGCCTGGCGCATCAGCCACAGCGGCGTGTACTCGGTCGCCTGGCGCCGGCAGGCGCGCAGGAAGGTGTCATTGGTCAGGGGGGCGAAACTCATGGCCGTGATTGTCGCCCACTCCGGCGCAGCCATTGCGTGCATTCCCGAGCAGGGCAGTTCCCACAAATCTGCAGCAGTCCGGCGGCCGCCCGGTGAGACGACGGAAAGCCTGTCATGCAACCGTCATGCAACTGTCGTGCAGGCTTCACGCGCGTTTTCAACAATGGCGGCACGCAGGCATACCGTGTGGCACAGGCAGGCCGCCAACTGCGTCCAACATCAGAGGAAAGCAGATATGAGGCACCCCGACGTTCTTGATGTGCTGGACACCCAGCCGAACACCTCGCCCCAGTCGCCATTCGTTCCGCTTTCCTCGCTCAACCCTCTGGTTTCCTACGCTCCGGCCAAGGCAGCGGCGCCGAAGCTGGAGGTGCGCTGGGCCCGCCATCTCGACGAGGTCCGCCAGGCCCAGCGGCTGCGTTACCAGGTCTTTGCCGAGGAAATGGGAGCACTGCTGCAGACGCCGCTGGCCGGCCACGACATCGACGCCTTCGACGATTTCTGCGAACACCTGGTGGTTTACGACACCGAGCACGAAGCCGCGATCGGCACCTATCGGCTGCTCACGCCCGCCCAGGCGCAGCGCGCGGGCGGCCTGTACAGCGATCAGGAATTCGACCTTTCTCCCCTCCATGCCTGGCGTCCGCACATGGTGGAGCTGGGCCGCAGCTGCGTGCATGCCGGGTATCGCCAGGGGGGCGTGATCCTGGCGCTGTGGGGCGCACTGGCCGAGTTCATGCAGCGCAACCGGCTCGAAGCCATGGTGGGATGCGCCAGCATTCCCATGCAATACCCGGGCCTGGCCCACGGAGAGGGCCCGGCGCGCGTGTGGCAGCAGCTGCGCTGCAGCCATCTGGCCGAGCCCGCGCTGCAGGTCCGTCCCCGCGTGGCACTGCCCGAGCAGCTGGCCCACGTGGGCACCAGCGCCGCACCGGTGGAGCCGCCGGCGCTCATCCAGGGTTATCTGCGCGCCGGCGCCAAGGTGCTGGGCGCACCGGCATGGGACAGCGACTTCAATACGGCCGACCTGCCCATCATGATGCGCATGCAGGACCTGCCGGCGCGCTACCGCCGCCTGTTCGGACGCAGGGGCTGAGCGGCCTGCTGCAGGCGGCCCCTACAGCTCAAGCAAAGTCCCCGCCGTTCAGGCTCAGGCTTGCACCGGATCGCCGAGGTTTTCGGCCAGCAGTCCCAGGGCCGAGAACCCCATGGCCAGCATGGTGAACACATAGGTGGCCGTGGCAATGCCCAGGCTCAGGCTGTAGCCCCACTGCAGAACGTCGCAGGCCCAGGTGGTGTGGGGGTAGATGGCCATGCAGCGGCTGGAGGCCGGCATGTGCACATACCAGGTCACGGCGACCAGCATCAGCGCCAGCACCATGGCGGCATTGCGCAGCCGGTGGGCGGGCGAGACCTGCATGCACATGATCAGTACCACGGGGATTGCGGCGCCCCAGACGAACATCATCAGCCAGCTCAGCAACGGCACCTGGGCCAGCAGCGACTGCAGCCAGGCCATCTTGGGCAGCTCGTTGATGGCGGCCAGCACGTCCCAGACGAAGGGCAGTGCAAAGCCGGCGACCGCCAGGCTGGCCAGCGCCAGTGCACGCAACAGGTTCTTGCTGCGCCTGGAGGGATGAGAAAGGGAGTGAAGTACATGCATGGCCCACCTCCTGTGCGGTGCAGGACTGGCAGTGGCCGCATGCATGGAAAGGGCGGTGTCCGAAGGCGCGGCCGCTGCGGCGCCTGGTGTCTGGAATGCAGATCCCCCGGACGAGCCCAGTCTAGTCCTTTTGCTCCGGGGGCGACATAGGGCGCAAGCCTGGGCCGTCGTAGGCGGATTGTCGATCGTCAAGCTGCCGTCAGCACGGTATCAAAATGCACAGCGGCCGGCGCCCGCAGCCTATAACGTGCCCAGTGCCTCCATGACTTCGCCGCGCGTCAGCAGCTCGGTCATCACCACGGGCTGCCGGCCCGGTGCATAGAGCACGTACACCGGCACGCCGCTGCGGCCCAGCGCATGCAGCGCCTGGGTGATGGCCGGGTCCTGGCGCGTCCAGTCGGCGCGCAGCAACTGCACCTGGTTCTTCTCGAAGGCGGCCATCACGTCGGGATGGCTGAGCGTGGTGCGCTTGTTGACCTGGCAGGTCACGCACCATGCCGCGGTGAAATCCACGAACACCGGCCGGCCCTGGGACCGGGCGGCCTGCACGCGCTCGGCCGACCAGGGCTGCCAGAGTGATTTGTCATCGGTCCGGGCGCTGGCAGCGGGCGCTTCGGCGGCGATCAGCGGTACCGCATGCCACAGCAGGCCGGCCGACAGCAGCAGCACGGCGGCGGACAGTACCCAGCGCGTGCGGCCCTGCAGGTGCAGCGCCCAGATCAGCGCGCTCAAGGCCAGCAGCAGGGCCAGCAGGGCCGCCGCGCCGTCCACGCCGCTTTGCTGGCCCAGCACCCACACCAGCCAGACCACGGTGGCGAACATGGGAAAGGCCATGGCATGGCGGAAGGTCTGCATCCAGGCGCCGGGCCGGGGCAGCCAGCGCACCACGGCAGGCACGAAGCAGGCCAGCAGATAGGGCAGGGCCATGCCCACGCCCAGGGCGGCAAACACCGTCAGCGCCTGCAGGGCCGGCATGTCGATCGCGAAGCCCAGGGAGGCGCCCATGAATGGCGCCGTGCAGGGCGAGGCCACGGCCACGGCCAGCACGCCCGAAAGAAAGGAGTCGGCGACCGGATGGCGCGCCTGCACCGAGGCCAGGCGCCCCGGCAGCAGATTGCCGAACTCGAACAGGCCTGCCAGATTCAAGCCCAGCAGCGTGAACAGCGCGGCCAGCAGCGCCACGACGGCCGGGGATTGCAGCTGAAAGCCCCAGCCCAGCTGCTGGCCCGCAGCGCGCAGCGCCAGCAGCAGCGCGCCCAGGGCCAGGAAGGACAGGATGACGCCGGCCGCATAGGCCAGCCCGCCCAGGCGCTGGGCGCGGCCGTTGCTCCCGTGGCGGGCAAAGCCGATCACCTTGATGGCCAGCACCGGGAACACGCAGGGCATGAGGTTCAGGATCAGGCCGCCGACCAGTCCGCCCAGCAGGGCCGCCCACAGGCTGGCAGAACCGGTGGCGCCGCTGCCCGCAGGCGCCGGGGAGTCGGCCGCCGCCCGGTTGGCTTCCAGCGCCGCAGCCAGGGCCGGGGAGACGCTGGCCAGCGTGGCCGGCGTCCACTGGCCCTGAACGGCCAGTTCGCTGCGCCAGGCCACGGGCCGTCCCTGGGCCAGCGCGGCGGCGCGCTCCTGCTGCGGCAGGGCCAGCACCACGGCCAGCTGTCCCGGTGTCTGGCCGCGCAGATCGGACAGCGGCAGGCTTTCACCGATCCAGGTATCGCCTTCCCAGCGCTGCTGCCAGTCCTTGCCCGGCTCGGCGGCGTGGTGGAAGGTCTCGGCGTTCTCGGGGTAGAAATCCAGCGGCTTGCCGCGCACGGCAGCGGGCAGGCCCGGTATCCGCAGGCGGATGCGGTCGTCCACGAGCTTGGCTTCGCTGGGCTGCGCGCCGGGCATGACCGTGGCCTGGCCGGCTGCGGCCAGCGCGGCCGGCTGCAGGGCCTGCGCCTGGGCAAAATCCTGGCTGTGGCTGGCCGTCGTGCCCTGCACGGGAATCTGCAGCTGGAATTCACCGCTCTCGGGAATGCATTCGACGCGGCAGATCAGCCAGTTGGCCGACAGGTGCACATTGACCTGGCCCGATGCCGGGGCCTTGAAGTCGGTTGCCACCCGGACCGGAACCGGCAGCAGCACCGTGTCCTCGTAGCCGTAGTTGACCAGCGGGCCAACGCGCAGCGCATGGGGTGCGGGCCAGGCGATGGAGCCGGCCGAAAGGCCGGCGGGCAGCTGCCAGCTGAATTCCGTGGGCAGGCCGGAGTCGCCCGCATTCTTCCAGTAGGTATGCCAGCCGCTCTGGTGCTCCAGCCGCAGGCCCAGCCAGAAGGTCTGGCCCGCCACGATGCCGTCGGGCGCCTGCGCCACCAGTTCGGCGCGCACGCGCGGCGTCTGCGCCACGGCTCCCTGGGCCGCCATGCCCTTGAGCACGATCTGCGCATGGGCGCTGCCGGAGAACGCGCAGGCGGCCAGCGCAAAGGCCAGCGCGAGCCAGAGCGCAAAGCGTTCCATGAAGCGCGAGTGAAAAGGCGATTGGCGAGGCGGCAGTCCGGAGAAACGGAAGAACGGTTGAGAAGGCATGGCGGACTGTGGGAGTCGGTGGCGGTATTTTGGTTCCCCGGCTGCAGGCGGGCGACGATTGGCAAAACCTATGCTTGGATAGGCGCATGGTATTGGACAACGCGCATGGCCGAACGCCATCATGGCCCGGCAAAGCAACAAGCCCGCCAAGAGGGCCTTCATAAGCCCCGGTAGGCCTGAATAGGCCTGCAGCATGCCCGCAAGGGAGCTCCGGCCGGGTACCACAGGAGACAAGCATGATGGTGAACCCTTGCCGCCGCCGCTTCCTGGCGGCCGCGGCCGCTGCAGCCGCCTGCGAACTGCCCTTGCATGCCGCGGCAGCGCCCAGCTATCCGGACAAGCCGGTGCGCGTCATCGTGCCCTTCCCGGCCGGAGGCACCACGGACGTGGTGGCGCGGCTGGCCATGCAAAAGCTCGGCGAGCTCACGGGCCAGTCCTTCGTGGTGGACAACAAGGGCGGCGCCAACGGCGTCATCGGCACCGAACTGGCGGCCCGCGCCGCGCCCGACGGCTACACCCTGCTGATGAACACGGCCGGCGCCCAGACGCTGAGCCCCGTGCTCTACAAGACCAGCTACGAGGCGCTGGGCAGCTTCGAGCCCGTCAGCCACCTGTGCGACGTGAGATTCGTGGTGATTGCGCGCAAGGACCTGCCGGCCGGCAGCCTGCAGGAGCTGATCGCCATGGCCCGGCAGGGCAAGCCGCTGAGCGCGTCCTCGGGCAGCAGCATGATTTCGCTGATCACCGAGCAGTTCAAGCAGGTGGTCGAGGCGCCCGGCATCGTCAATGCCCAGTACAAGGGCACGGGCCCGCAGATGCAGGCCGTGGTCGCGGGCGAGGTGGATTTCTCGTTCGACTCCTTCACCTCGGTCGAGATGATCCGCTCGGGCAAGGTCAAGGCCCTGGCCGTGCTGCTGCCTCAGCGCGCACCTGCCTTTCCCCAGGTGCCGACGGTGGGGGAGCTGGGCGTCCCGGGCATGGATTTCAGCTCCTGGTCGGGGCTGCTCGCGCCCAAGGGCACGCCGCAGGAAATCGTGAACTACCTGGCCCAGCAGATGGACAGGATCATGCAGATGCCCGACGTCCTGGCCAAGCTGGCCGGCTACAACTATGTGCCGCGGCGCAGCACGCCCCAGGAGTTCGGGCGGCTCATCGCCGCCGACCACGAGCGCTGGAAGCGCATCGTCAAGGAAACGGGCATCACCCTGGGCTAGGCCTGCCCGAAGCCGCCTCCCCCATCCGGGCGGTCCGCTCCAGATCCGTGGCCTGGGTGGCCACGGGGCTGGGCGGCAGGCCCGCCACTTCGGCCGGTATGGCAATGCGCTCGCAAGGGCCGGACTGGTCCAGCAGCGCGTCGCTGTCCACGGGGACCATGGCGTCCGCATCCTCCTGGACCGGCTCCTGGTCCCGGCCGGGCGCGGCAGCTGCCGGAGCCTGGGCGCCGGCTGGCAGCATGCGCGCCCGGCGCCAGTGGCCCCAGCGGTAGTAGGCCAGCATCATGGCCATGGAACAGAACGCGCTGACCGGAAAGCTCCACCAGATGGCGTCCACGCCCAGGCTGCCCTGCAGCCACTTGGCCACGGGCACGCGGATGCCCCACATGGCAATGGCCAGGATGACGAGCGGGGGCATCACGGCGCCCGTGGAGCGCACCACGCCGGCCAGCACGAAGGTCACGCCGAAGAACAGAAAGGAGCCGATGGCGATGTGGTTGAGGTGGCGCGCCACCTCCAGCGAAGGGCTGCCCGTGGGCAGGAACCAGCCGAGCACGATGCGGTCCAGCAGCACGATGAGCGCGATCAGCCCGCCCGTCATCACGATGTTGGCCAGCATGCCGGCGCGGGCCGTGGCGTTCACGCGCGGCCACAGGCCGGCGCCCACGTTCTGCGCGGCCATGGTGGAGCAGGCCGCGCCTATGGCCATGGCCGGCATCTGCACATAGGTCCACAGCTGCAGCGCGGCACTATAGGCCGAGGAGGTGACCACGCCGTAGGCGTTGACCAGGGAGATCATGGCGATCATGGCCAGGGAGATCATCACCAGCTGCACGCCCATGGGCAGGCCCTTGGTGATCAGGGTGCGCACGATGCGCAGGTCGGGCTTGAACAGGCCCAGCTGGCGCCGTCCTATCCACAGAGGATGGCGGCGCTTGCGCAGCCAGGTGAGCAGGGCAGCGAAACTCAGTGCATTGGCGATCAGCGTGGCCAGGGCCGAGCCCTTGATGCCCAGCGCCGGCACCGGCCCCAGGCCGAAGATGAACAGCGGATTGAGCGACATGTCCAGCACCACCACCACGAGCAGGAACCAGAACGGCGTGCGCGTGTCGCCCGCGCCGCGCAGCACGGCGGTGACGAAGGTGAACATGAACAGCAGCGGAATGGCCAGGAAGATGATCTGCAGATAGGCCTCGGCCAGGTGCAGGGCCTCCTCGGGCGTGTTCATCCATTGCATGAGCGTGCGCGACAACGGCACGCCCAGGCTCGCGATCAGCAGCGAGACGGCACCGAAGAAGGTGGCGCTGGAACCCAGCACGCGCTTGGCCTGCCCCAGCCGCCTGGCGCCCATGGCCTGGGCCACCAGGATGTTGGTGGCCATGCTGATGCCGAAGATGGCGCCGATCAGCGCGAACATCACGTTGTTGGCATTGGCCGTGGCCGTCAGCGCGGCCTCGCCCAGGTGGCCGCCGACCCAGACGGCGTTGACCGAGCCGTTGAGCGACTGCAGCACATTGCCCGCCAGGATGGGCAGCGAGAACACCAGCAGCGTGCGGGCGATGGGCCCCCGGGTGAGGTCCCGGGTGGGCGCGCCGGAAGAGGGCGTGCCGGGCGGGGCAGTGCTTTTCGTGCTGGAACTCATGCCTGCATTGTGCGGGAGGGGGCGGCCGCGCCTTGCCGGAGCGGGGCGCATGTGTTTGCAGTCGCAGGCCGCCGCAGCCCGCTACGATGGCGGCATGAACGCATCCGCCTCACCCGCCTCGACCCGATGGCCTGCCCGCTGGTGGGCCGAGGTCTCGGCCTACGATTTCGCGCTGGCGCAGACCAGCGGCCTGGCCGCCGACACCGTGGCCGTGCTGCCGGTGGCAGCGGTCGAGCAGCACGGTCCGCATCTGCCGCTCTCCGTCGACGCGCGCCTGCTGCAGGGCGTGATCGACGCGGCGCTGCCGCTGCTGCCCGCCGAGCTACCCGTGCTCTTCCTGCCGCCGCAGAACATCGGCTTCAGCGTGGAGCACCAGTCCTATGCGGGCACGCTCACGCTCACGCCGGCCACGCTGATCGCGCTGTGGACCGAGCTGGGCGCCTGCGTGGCGCGCGCCGGGGTGAGGAAGCTGCTGCTGCTCAATGGCCATGGCGGCCAGGTCAGCGTGATGGACGTGGTGGCGCGCGAGCTGCGCCAGCGCCACGGCATGCTGGTCTACAGCAGCAGCTGGTTCTCGCTGGCGGACGATGCGGCCAACGCGCAGTTCTGCGCGCACGAGCACCGCTTCGGCATCCACGGCGGCGAGGTCGAGAGCTCGATGATGCTGCACCTGGCGCCGCAGGCCGTGCACATGGAGCGGGCGCAGAACTTCGCCTCCACCTCGGAACACCGCTCGCGCCACTACGAGCTGATCGGCAACGGCAAAAGCGCCAAGATGGGCTGGGCCATCGAGGACTACAACCCGGCCGGCGCCGTCGGCAATGCCGCGGCCGCCACGGCCGAGCGCGGCGCGGCCATGGTCGCGTCCTCGGCCCGGGGCCTGGCCAAGCTGCTGGGCGAGATCCATGCGCTGCCGCCGCAGGCCTGGGGGCAGACGCCCACGCCGCTGGCGCTGCCCGCGGACAAGGCATAGCGCGGTATCGGTATCGCTCTTTTTCGGGAGCTTCTTTCGCAAAAACAGCCTGCAATTGCAGGCTGTTTTTATTGGAAATCAAGAACTATCAGGCGCTAGCAGCTACGAAAAGCATAGTCACTGCCTGGGGATTCGGGCCTGGACGATCACATCGCCCCAGCGCTTGATTTCGGACTGCAGCAGCCTGGCCGTCTGCTCGGGCGTGCTGGCCTGGGCCTGGACGTTGAGTTCGCGCAGCTTTTTGGCGACTTCGGGGTGGTTCACGGCGGCGTGGATTTCCTTGTTCAGGCGCTCGATCACGGCCGGCGGCGTCTTGGACGGCGCGGCCAGCGCATTCCAGGACGAGGCCACGAAGCCCTTCACGCCGGACTCCTGGGCCGTGGGCACGCCGGGCAGCAGGGGCGAGCGCTTTTCGCCCGTGACGGCCAGCAGGTTCACGGCCTTGGAGTGGATCTGGCCCATGATGGGCGTGAGGATTTCCACGGCCGCATCGATCTGCTTGCCGCGCAGCGCGGTGACCACGGCGGGCGTGCCGTTGAAGGGCACGATCTGCGCGTCGATGCCGGCCGTGGTCTTGAACAGCTCGGCCGCCAGGTGCTGGGTGCTGCCCACGTTGATGCTGCCCAGGTTGAGCTTGCCGGGGTGGGCCTTGGCGTAGCTCACCAGTTCGCCGAGATTGCGGAAGGGCGACTTGGCATCGGTGATCACGCCGATGTCGAAATAGCCCAGCGTGGAGATCGGCGTGAAGTCCTTGACCATGTCGAAGGGCAGCTGGTTGAACAGGCTCACCGTCACGGCGCTGCCGTTGGACATCAGAAAGAGGGTATGCCCGTCGGGCGCGGACTTGGCCACGGTATCGGCGGCCACGATGCCGCCGGCGCTGGGCTTGTTGTCGATCACCACGGGCTGGCCCAGCTGGGTGGCCAGCTGCTGGGCCACCACGCGCGCCGTCACATCGGCCACGCCGCCGGCGCCAAAGGGCACGACGATGCGGATGGGGCGGCTGGACAGCCCCTGCTGGGCCTGGGCCCCTGCGGCCGACAGGGCCAGCGTGGAGAACAGGGCGGCGCCGGCGGCGGCATGCGCCAGGGTGCGGGTGAAGGAACGTCGTTTCATGCTTGTCTCTGCATAGGGCTCTTTATCCGGCCAGTGTGGCGCAAAAAGCCGCACCGGCCCAGTGCGCGCCCGTTCTGGCTGCTATGCCGATAGCGGATAGCGCGAGGCTAGTCCAGCAGCTGCACCTGCAGCATGCCCCAGTGGTGCAGGCATTCGCGCAGGATCAGCAGCGCCGCGGCGGCCTGCACGTCCTGCGGCTGGGCCTGGCCGGCATGCAGGCCCTGTTCGGCCTGGCCCGCCAGCACGGCAAACAGATGCTCGATGGCTTCGCGCGCGGCCCGTTGCGGGCCCGGATGCACGGGAGCGCCCGTGGCGCTCAGCACCAGCTGGCGCAGCAGGGGATCGGCCGTGCACAGCGTCTGCACCTGGGCCGGCAGCCATTGGGCGGCGGGCATGATGGCGTCCTCCACCTCGGCAATCCCGTTTTCCAGCGCCAGCGCGTCGGGCATACGGTCGCCGAAGGCATGGGCCAGCGTCTCCAGCCCTATGGGCAGGCCGTGCTGTTCGGTGCTGCGGCCCCGCCCATGGTGTATGCGCAGCTGCAGCTGCAGCGCGCCCAGGTCCAGCTCCACGCAGGGCTGTCCGGCATCGATGGCAAGGGCGGCGGTCATGCCGTCCGTTGTAGCGCAACGCGCGCGGCAACAATCCGCGCGTGGGTAATCAGGCGGCCAGGGCGGGCTCCCAGGCCATGCTTACGGGGCCCGGCGCTCAGGCATGCGTGGCCCAGCTGCGGTGCTCGGCGGTATCCAGGTGGTTGAGCGTGTTGAAGGTCTGCAGCATCAGCCGCTTGGGGCTGGTGCTGAATTCGGTCACGGCGCTGTTGCGCAGGCGCATGTTCAGCGCGATCGTCACCTCGGGCGAGGTGCCCAGCACCTGGCCCACGGCCGTGGAAATGGGGCCGCCGCTGCTGACGATGAGCACATTGCCGCCCGAATGCTGGTGGCGCACCTGCTCCAGCACCTGGTGCACGCCGCCCGAGAAGGTGTCCCAGTCGGGCATGCCCTGGGGGCTGATGGTGCCGCCCATCCACTGGGCCAGCGCATCGCACAGCAGGCGGAAATGGTGGCGGAACAGCTCGGGCGTATCGGCCTTGGGCAGGGGCATGGGATGGATGGCCTTGAGCAGCGCATCGCTGTCGTATTCGTTGAGCCCCGGCACGGCCTGCACGGGGGTGTCCAGCCCGCCCAGACCCTGGACGATGCCCTCCAGCGTCTGCCGGTGGCGCTTGAGGGTGCCCGTGAAGACGGTGTCGAATGTCAGGCCCCGTTCGCGCCAGTACTCGCCCAGCCGCACGGACTGCTCGCGGCCGCGCGCACTGAGCTGATCGTAGTCATCGGCGCCAAACGAGGCCTGGCCGTGGCGCACAAGATAGAGGGTTCCCATGGCGCGGATTGTGTTGCGCGGCCCGTGGGCCGCGCTGTCATGCGGGCGACCGGCTGGCGCGCGGGCGACAGGGGCTATCCCGCATGGGTTTTCCGGCCGGATGCCGGGCCCGGGGCAGGCGACAGGTTAAGATAACTGAGAGCCATTCTCAAAAACATAACAACACGCTCCGCTTTCACGACCGGCCACGGCATGGGCTGCTGCTCCGCAGCCCGTGCTGCCGCGCCCGTCCGAGGCGGGGCGTGTTCTTTCTTGTGCGCTGACCTTTGCGCTTTCCTGGAGAACCGAATGTTCCGACGACCCCTGTCTGCACTGGCCGCCATTGCCGGCCTGTGCGCGCCCCTGGCCTTCGCCCATGCCGCGCAGGAGGAGCTCACGCTCTACACCACGCGCGAGCCCGCACTGGTCCAGCCGCTGCTGGCCGCGTTCACGGCCAAGACCCAGATCGGCGTGAAGACCGTGTTCGTCAAGGACGGCCTGCTCGAGCGCGTGAAGGCCGAGGGCGAGCGTTCCCCGGCCGACGTGCTGATGACCGCGGACATCGGCAACCAGCTGGACCTGGTGGATGGCGGCGTGACCCAGCCCGTTCGCTCCCGGGCGCTGGAGGCAGCCATCCCCGCCCAGCTGCGCGGTGCCGACGGCCAGTGGTTCGCGCTGTCCATGCGCGCCCGCGTGCTCTATGCGGAAAAGGACTTGCCGCTCAACAGCTTCCGCTACGAAGACCTGGCCGATCCCCGGTGGAAGGGCAAGGTCTGCATCCGCGCGGGCCAGCATCCCTACAACACGGCCCTGATCGCGGCCATGATCGCGCATGACGGCGAGGCCCGCACCGAGCAGTGGCTGCGCGGCGTCAAGGCCAATCTGGCGCGCAAGGCCACGGGCGGCGACCGCGATGTGGCGCGCGACATCCTGGGCGGCATCTGCGACATCGGCCTGGCCAATACCTACTACGTGGGCCATATGAAGGCGGCCAGGGAAGGCACGGACGCGCGCAAGTGGGGCGATGCCATCAAGGTCATCAAGCCCACGTTTGCGGGCAGCAAGGACGGCGGCACGCATGTGAACATCAGCGGCGCCTCGGTCGCGCGGCATGCGCCGCACAAGGACAGCGCGGTCAAGCTGCTGGAGTTCCTGGTCTCCGAGCCCGCGCAGAACCTCTATGCCCAGGCCAACTACGAGCACCCGGTGCGCAAGGGCGTGGCGCTGGACCCCGTCGTGGCCCGGCACATCGGCGAGCTGAAGGTCGATGCGCTGCCGCTGCCCGAGATCGCCAGGTACCGCAAGCAGGCCAGCGCGCTGGTCGACAAGGTCGGGTTTGACAAGTAACTCCCCCTGAGTCGCTGTGCGCCTTCCCCCTCTCTCTACGCGCTTTGCGCTAGGGGAGGGGGACGACAGCCTCGCTGCGGGGCGGCCCTTGCTCGCTGTCCCTGATGTGGGGTGTGCTTGGTCGAGTGCTGCGTTCTGTATGAGCGCAGCTTTTTGGTTTTTTGGATGCGGCGGTTTTTCTTTCGCAGTTGATGGTTTCTTTTCTTCGTTCAGGGCTCAGGCCCGTTGGGCCTGTATGGCAGGGCGCCACCTGGCTGATCGCCCTGGGCGTGCTGGCGCCCATGGTCTCGCTGGGCTGGCTGGCGCTGGGCGCCGATTTTGCGCACTGGCAGCACCTGGCCCGCCATGTGCTGCCCGATGCCGCGCTCAACACCGGCTTGCTGCTGGCCGGCGTGGGGCTGCTGGTGCTTATCGTCGGCACGGGCTGCGCCTGGCTGGTCACGGCCTGCGATTTCCCGGGGCGCGGCCTGCTGCACTGGGCGCTGCTGCTGCCTCTGGCCATGCCGGCCTATATCGTGGCCTTCGCCTATCTGGACCTGCTGCATCCGATCGGACCGGTGCAGGGTGCATTGCGCTGGCTGCTGGGCTACGACAGCCCGCGCCAGTGGCGCCTGCCCGACCTGCGTTCCATGGGCGGCGCCATCTTCGTGCTGGGCTTTGTGCTCTACCCCTATGTGTACATGACGGCGCGGGCCATGTTCATGACCCAGCCCGCCCATCTGATGGAGGCCGCGCGCTCGCTGGGCGAGACGCGCTGGGGGGCGTTTTGCCGCGTGGCCTTGCCCATGGCGCGGCCCGCGCTGGCCGTGGGCCTGAGCCTGGCGCTGCTGGAGACGCTCAACGACATCGGCGCCTCCGAATTCCTGGGCGTGAACACGCTCACGGTCTCGGTCTACACCACCTGGATCACGCGTTCCGACCTGGCCGGCGCCGCGCAGATCGCCTGTTCCATGCTGCTGGCCGTGGTGCTGCTGGTCTGGCTGGAGCGCCAGGGCCGCAGCCGCCAGCGCTTTGCCTCGGCCCAGCGCATGCGCGCCATCCAGCCGCGCCGCCTGCACGGGCCGCTGGCCTGGGGCGCCACGGCCGCGGCCGCGCTGCCGGTGCTGATCGGCTTTGCCGCGCCCGCGGCCTATCTGGCCTGGGAGACCCTCAAGCGCCTGCGCCAGGGCGCGGGCATTTCCGCCGGCCTGTGGGCCAGCCTGGGCAACACGCTGGGCTTGGCGCTAGGCGTGACGCTGCTGTCGGTGGCCGCAGGCTTGGTCGTGGCCTGGGCCACGCGCACCGGCATCAGCACGCGCTCGCCGGCGCGCTGGCCCGCGCGCGTGGCGGCCCTGGGCTATGCCGTGCCCGGCACGGTGCTGGCGATCGGGCTGCTGACGCCCGCGCTGGCGCTCGATGCCGGCTTTGCCCGCCTGTTCGGCATGGACGGCCTGCCGCTCATGGGCCAGGGCATGGTGCTGGTGGCCGCCTGCGTGATCCGCTTCCTGGTCATGCCCGTGGGCGGCATCGAGGCAGGCCTGGCGCGCATTCCGCCCACGCTGGAGCAGGCCTCGCGCCTGCTGGGCGAAAACACCGCCGGCACGCTGCGCCGCGTGCACCTGCCGCTGCTGCGCCCCGCCATCGCCACCAGTGCGCTGCTGGTCTTCGTGGATGCGATGAAGGAACTGCCGGCCACCTTGCTGCTGCGCCCCGCCGACTTCGATACCCTGGCCACCTGGCTGTACGCCGAGGCCGCGCGCGGCACCTATGAGGAAGGCGCGATTGCCGCGCTGTGCATCGTTGTCGCGGGCCTTGTGCCCGTGGTGCTGCTGGCGCGTTCGCAGCTGCGCATGCGCCGGTAGAGAATGCTTTGTTCTTGATAGCTTTGAGCGCCTGAAGAGCAATGGTTTCTTTGCGAATCAACCTGGAAATCTTTATTTGACGTGCGCTGCCTGCTATCCATTTGTTGAAACTGCCGAACTTTCCATGAACGCCTCCCTGCATATCGAACAGCTGCACCTGGCCTATGCCACGCCCCAGGGCCCGCACAGCGTGGTGCGCGATTTCGCTCTGGATGTGCCGGCCGGCCATATCGCCAGCCTGCTCGGCCCTTCGGGCTGCGGCAAGACCTCGGTGCTGCGTGCCATCGCCGGCTTCGAGCCCGTGGTCTCGGGCAGCATACGGCTGGGCGAGGCGCTGCTGTCCGGGCCCGGCATCCACCTGCCGCCCGAGCGGCGCCGCGTGGGCATGATGTTCCAGGAGTACGGGCTGTTCCCCCACCTGACGGCCGCGCAGAACGTGGCTTTCGGCCTGCGCCGCCTGGACCGCGCCGCGCAGTCCGCCCGCGTTCAGGAGCTGCTGGCCGTGGTGGGCCTGGCCCAGTCGGGCGCCAAGTTTCCGCACGAGCTCTCCGGCGGCCAGCAGCAGCGCATCGCCCTGGCCCGCGCGCTGGCGCCGTCGCCGGCATTGTTGCTGCTGGACGAGCCGTTTTCCAACCTCGACGCCGCCACGCGCGAACGCCTCACCGTGGAGGTGCGCGACATCCTGCGCGCTGCGGGGCAGACGGCGGTGCTGGTGACGCACCATGCGGCGGAGGCCGAGGCGATGGCGGACCAGATTTGCGTGATGACGCCGGTGCATTGAGCAGGGCCAACGCATCCAAATCAGCCCTTTTTGCCTGTTTTAGAGACAGAGGCCGGGACTCGCCCCGGCGGGCGACCTACTTTCTTGTGAGAAAGTAGGCAAAGCACCGGCCCTGCTGTCTGCGACCCTCCGGCTGCGCCTGCGGGCAACCTGTGTCGCCCGGCACTTGCTGCGGTGCGGCCCAACTCGTTCTGCGCCTGTGGCGCGCCACTCAGACAAGCGGCCGCAAGCCAGAGCACGAAGTGGCTGTGTCCTGCGGCACAGCCACCCGCAGCAAGTACCGGGCGCCACAGGCGCAGCCAAAAAGGGCGGACATCCATGCGAGCCATCGCTGCGCTCGGCCTGGCTGCCGCTGCGCGCCTCGCCGTCACGGCTCTTGCAGGCCGTTCGCATTTCCCCTTTGGCTGCGCCTGCGGCACCCGGTTCAGGCTGCGGGCAACGCTGCCGAAGGACAGCGTTGCATCGTCATCTGGCTTGCGCCCGTTTGTCTGAACGAAGCGCGTAGCGCGCAGTGAGTTGGGGCGCACCGCAGACTGAATCGGGTGACGCAGGTTTGCCCGGAGCGAAGCGCAGGGTCGCAGGCAATGGGGCACGTTTCTTTGGGTACTTGCTTGTCGTGCGACAAGAAAGTACCTCGCCTGCCGGGGCGAGACCCGGCCCCTGTCCAAAACATTGGCATGCCGCCAGCAGTGAATCCGGCTACAGCAGAACACTCCCCTGCACACAGCTCACCACATCCCCTCCCACCCACAGCTGTCCTTCATCGTCATGCTGCACCGAAATCCAGCCGTCGCGCCCCAGGCAGGCGCCCTGGTTGGCCATGTAGGGCGTCTGCAGCCGGCCCTGGGCCGTCAGCCACTGGCCCAGGCAGGCGTTGAGGCTGCCCGTCACCGGGTCTTCCACGCTGGGCGGGATGAAGGCGCGCACTTCCAGCTGGGCCTGCTGGGGCAGGCTGCTGTCCAGGCCGGCGCGCAGGCCGGTGGAAAAGGCCTCGGCCTCACGGCAGGCGCGGCCGATCAGCGGGGTGGCGTCGTCCTCCCGGTACAGCGCAGCCACGCCGATCTTGCAGCCCAGCGCATGCAGGCGGGCCATGTCGGGCTGCAGCGACAGCACGGTGTCCGTGCTGTCCAGCAGCAGGCACAGCCACTGCGGGCCGTTGTCCAGCAGGGCGGCATCCAGCACCTGCGCGGGTTCCAGGCCCAGGGCGGTGTAGATGTGGGGCAGGCTGGCGGGCAGGGGCAGGGCCTGCAGGGAGGGGGCGGCAAAGGCCAGGCCGCTGCGGGTGCTCGTGTGGGTGCGGCGGATGGCGATCAGTCCCTTGGCGCATTCCTGCACGATGAACGCCTCCGACTGCGGCGTGCCGCCGTGCGCGAGCCAGGCATGGCAGCTGCCCAGCGTGGGGTGGCCGGCAAACGGCAGCTCGCCCATGGGCGTGAAGATGCGCACGCGATAGTCGGCCCCCTGGGCGCGGCCGGCCGGCGTGGGCGGCAGCAGGAAGGTGGTTTCCGACAGCTGGGTCCAGCTGGCGAAGTCCTGCATCTGCGCATCGCTCAGGCCTTCGGCATCCAGCACCACGGCCAGCGGCGCGCCGCGGTAGGGAACGGCCGTGAACACGTCCACGGTCATGAAGGGGCGCTGGCGCAGGGCAGGGGAGGTGGCAGAGGTCATGGCCGTCAAGCGGTAGGAAGGTGGATACGAAAAAGCCGGCAGAGCCGGCTTGCAGGATAGGCGTTGCCCGGATCTTATGCGGCGTGCTGGCTGCGAATGGCCGAAGCCAGCGCCGCAATGCCCTTGTCGATCTGCTCGGGCGTCACGGTCACGTAGGACAGGCGCAGCGTGTTGCCCTGGGCGTCGCCCGCGAAGAAGGGGGCGCCGGGCACGAAGGCCATGCCGCGTTCCACGGCAGCGGCCAGCAGCGTCTGCGCATCCATGCCCTGGGGCAGCCTCACCCACAGGAACATGCCGCCCACGGGGCGGGTCCAGCTGACGTTCAGGCCGCTCATCTCGCGCTCCAGCGCGGCCAGCATGGCGTCGCGCTGCACCTTGTACATGGCGCGGATGGTGGGCACATGGCGGTCCAGGAAGCCGTCCTTGATGACCTCGGCCACCACGCGCTGGTTGAAGCTGGGAGTGTGCAGGTCGGCGGCCTGCTTGGCCTGGGTGAGCTTGCCGTAGACCGACTTGGGCGCGACGATGAAGCCGATGCGCAGGCCCGGGGCCAGCACTTTGGAGAACGAGCCCATGTAGATCACGCCCTCGGGGTTGCGCGCGGCCAGGGGCAGCGGCGGCTGCTCTTCGTACCAGAGGTCGCCGTAGGGGTTGTCCTCGATCAGCGGAATGTTCAGCTCGCGGGCCTTCTCGACCAGGGCCTGGCGGCGCGCATCGCTCATGGTGCGGCCCGTGGGATTCTGGAAGTTGGGCAGCACATAGGCCAGGCGGGCCTTGCCGGCGCCCGTGCCGACCTGCTTGGCGAAGTCCTCGATCAGCATGCCTTCGTCATCGCTGTCCACGCCCACGGCCACGGGTTCCATGGGCGTGAAGGCCTGCAGCGCGCCCAGGTAGGTGGGCTTTTCCACCAGCATGCGGCTGCCCTTGTCCAGGAACACCTTGCCGATCAGGTCCAGCGCCTGCTGGCTGCCGGTGGTGATCAGGATCTGCTCGGGGTCCACGTTCCAGGGCAGGAAGTCGGCAATCGCCTGGCGCAGCGCCGGCAGGCCTTCGGTGGTGGAGTACTGCAGGGCGGCGGCTCCGTCGCGCTGCATCACGGCCTGGCAGGCGGCGGTGAAGGCTTCCAGCGGAAAGGCCTTGGGCGAGGGCAGGCCGCCGGCCATGCTGATGATGCCGGGGCGGTCCGTCAGCTTCAGGATCTCGCGGATTGCGGAGGAGTTCATCTTGGCAGCACGTTCTGCCAGCGTCCATGTCGTCATAAACAGTTGTCTACTTGGGTGCGGCCATCCTGCCGCCAGAGGTGGCAGGGCCGGCCGGTATGTGTTGCATGCCTGCGCATTGCGCAGGCTCAGGGAGCTTATTGTGTCGCCTGCGGCTTGCCTTTGTGGGGCTGTAGGCCAATAGATGGATGGCGGGCGGCGGTTGGCGCGATCGGCATCCAACTTGTCCGGATCAATGTAAAACTTTGACCATTACAGTTCCAATACAGACAGGTTCACAATCATGCCTTCTGTATTGGTATTTGTTTCGGTACAGTTTCCTGCCGGTTGCCGCCCGGCCGCTCCCTCGGCAAGAAGCGATACCCCCGTGGAATAGCCGCCCACGCAGTGAGCAGGCATGGGGGCTCTTTTCCACATCTGTCTGTCGCCATGCCCGTCTCCCTGTCCCGCCAGTCCTCGCAGACCCTGACCCAGCAGCTGGCCGAGCGCCTGGCCGAGCGCATACGCATGCACCTGCTGCCGGCCGGCACGCGCCTGCCCTCGGTGCGCGAAAGCGCACGCCAGCAGGGCGTGAGCCCGTATACGGTGGTGGCCGCCTACGACCTGTTGCAGGCGCAAGGGCTGGTGGAGGCGCGCCCGCAGCGCGGCTTTTTCGTGCGGGATCTTGCGCAAAAGCCTCAGGCGGGCCCGGCAGGGGCGGCGCCAGCTGCCGCCGACAGGAAGACGGCCATGCCCATGGGCGTACCGCCGGGCACGCGCATCAACGCCTCCATGCTGATACGCGGCATGTTCGTGGAGCGTGTGGACGGCAAGCCCCAGCCGGGCGCCGGCGTGTTGCCGGCCGAATGGCTGGACGCCGGCTTTCTGGCGGCGGCCATGCGCAAGGTCAGCAGCGGCCAGGCCCTGCGCGGCTCCCTGGTGCGCTATGGCGAGCCCATGGGCGACAGCAGCCTGCGCGAGGCGCTGGCGCGCCGCCTGCTGAACCTGGGCATTGCCGCATCGCCGGCCCAGATCATGACCACCATGGGCGCCACCCAGGCGCTGGACATCGTGAGCCGCGCCCTGCTGCAGCCCGGCGATCCGGTCATGGTGGAGGAGCCGGGCTGGGCCGTGGAATACGCGCGCCTGGCCGCCATGGGCATGCGCGTGCTGCCCGTGCCGCGCGGTCCCGAAGGGCCGGACCTGGCCGTGATGCAGCGCTATTGCGAGACCCTGGCGCCCAAGCTCTATGTGAGCGTGAGCGTGCTGCACAACCCGACGGGCTACAGCCTCTCGGCGGCCAGCGCGCACGAGGTGCTGCAGCTGGCGCAGCGCCACGGTTTCTACGTGGTCGAGGACGATACCTACAGCCATATCGCCCCCGAGCACGCGCCGCGCGTGACTGTGCTCGACCGCCTGCAGCACAGCATCTACGTGGGCGGCTTCGCCAAGGTGCTGGTGCCCAACTGGCGCATCGGCTATCTGGCCGCGCCGCCCGGGCTGGTGGAGCGGCTGCTGGACACCAAGCTGCTGTCCACGCTGTCCTCGCCCACACCCATGGAACAGGCGCTGGCGCTGTGCATGGAGCAGGGCCAGCTGCGCCGCCATGCCGAGCGCCTGCGCCGCCGCCTGGCCCAGGCGCGCACGCGCAGCGTGGCGCTGGCCCAGCAGGCGGGCTGCCGCTTCGTGGCCGAGCCGGCCGGGCTGTTCGGCTGGGTGGATACGGGCGTGGATACCGAGGCGCTGGCCCAGCGCCTGCTCGACGAGGGCTACCTGATCGCGCCGGGCGCCATGTTCCACGCCAGCCGCAGCCCCAGCACCTGCATGCGGATCAACTTCGCCACCACGCAGGAAGCGGGGTTCTGGCGCGTGTTCGCGCGCGTGGTGGCGGACATGGGCGCTGCGGGTGGCAAGTAGGGGTGGCCGCCGGACACGAGGGAATGGTATGCAGGAGTTGCGTAAAAAAGTGACCCAATCCCTTGCAGGCCAAGCGCTGGCAGCTATCAAAAACAAAGCCCTGCAATGCAGGGCTTTCTCATGGGTCAGGCCGCGGGCGGCTCAGCTGGCCGCGTGGTAGATGCGCGCCCGGCCCGGGCCTGCCTGGGGTCTGGCGCGCAGGCTGCTTTCGTAGGTGGTGTCATCGCCGGCCATGGGCACCAGGGCCTGGGCGCGGCGCTGGGCCAGGACCGACAGGCGGGCCATCTGGTCGCGCATCAGCGTCAGCTCGTCGCCCACGCGCCGGGCGCGCTCGCGCAACTCCGGCGTCCAGTCCTGGGCGGAAAAACGGCGCGCCAGCTGGGAAAAGGCCACCATGGCATCGCGCAGGCGGGTGCTGGCCTGCTCCAGGACCGCCGCGTCCGAGCCTTGCAGCGATGCCGAAGCCGTCTGAACCACCGCGTCCAGCGAGTCGAGCATTTCTTGCAGGGTCATGGTCTGGTCTGTCCTGGTGAACAAGAAGAGGCTGCGCCTCAGGCGCGGCCGTGGACGAGGAATTCCTCGGAATTGGCCAGCAGCTTGTCGGCCACGGCGTCGGCATTGACGCGGAACGTGCCATTGGCGATCGCTTCGCGCATGGCCTTCACGCGGTCGGCGTCGAAGTCTGCATTGCTGCGGGTCTGGGTGTCCAGCGCGCGGGCCGAGGAGGAAAACGACACGGGCACGCCGGCGGCACGCTCGGGCAGGGCTTTGCTCGATTCCTCGGTGGCGACGGTGGTCGCGGACTTGGGGGCTTGCTTGGCGATCTGCGCAGCCTGCAGCAAATCCGTCTGGTTACCTATTTTCATGGTGATTCTCCAATCGCCCTGGCGGCGTAGGGCGCTGTAGCCTTGCTTTCGACCACGTCGCGTGAAACTTGAGGACTTTTTTGCACGGCAAGGGCTTTTATTGGACCAGGACGACGCCTTCGGGGCTTACGGTCCCCGAAACAAGGCGCCCATTATCCATGCGAACCCGCACGGTCTGACCTGCTCCGGCAGCGGCCATGGCCTTGCCCGAGGCGGAAACGGCGAATCCGCCGCCGTTGACCATGACCTGCACCTGTGCGCCGGCGGCAAACAGCGGCGGCGGGCGCAGCATGTTCTGGCGCAGCGCCTGGCCCGAGGCCAGGGGGCGCGCGGCCACCATGCCCACCCAGTCCTGGGCATTGGCAAAGACCGGCGCGGAGTCTTCCGCCCAGTCCACCTCGCCCTGCACGGCATCTTCGGCGGTCAGGGTCCTGCCGGCCGGCACGGCCGTCTGCAGCACCCAGGCCGGGCCCCAGGCCTTGACCGTGATCGGCAAAAACACATTCCAGGGCACGGCGCCCTGCAGGCAGCGCAGGCCCAGCCGGGTCCGGCCCCAAAGGCGGCTGCCGGCCGGCAGATAGGGCTCCACCCTGGCGCAGGCCGCCAGGCGCAGGCGCGAGTCCAGCTGGCCCAGCTGCACCTCCATGCGCAGCGGCATGCTGGCGCCGCCGACCGGGGTTTCCTGTCCCTGGTGCAGGGCTTCGTCCAGGAAGCGCTGGCTGATCTGGTTGAGCTGGGTAATGCCGTCCTGCTGTGCCCAGGCGCCTGCCGCTGCCAGCAGGCCCAGCGCGCAGCCCACGGCCATGCGGCGCAGGCGCTGCATGGCGGCGGTGGGCATGGACGGGCAGGGAACGGGCATCGGGCACTCCTGGATAGCCGGGTTGCGGCAGGCAAACGGCAGGCAAATTCGTCGGCGGGCAGGCAGGGCTTCCGGAGAGGCGCAGCTTGCTCAGCCTGTGCCGCAAATATAGGCGCGCGGCGCGGCGCCAATGGATGGAAGTGGGCGAGCAAAACCGCTTTCTTCGCGCTTTAGCGCCGCGGTCCGATTTCCATAATCGACGCATGCCGCAGTCTGCGGGCTGCCACCATGCGCAGGCGCCAACACCAGGGCCCTGGCATGCAGAACTTCGAAGCGAGGCCACCATGCTGAACAAAATGACCGAACGACTGGATTTCCAGAGCAAGGCGCTGCTGCTGCGCGCCGAGCGCCAGCGCACGATTGCCAGCAATATTGCCAATGCCGACACGCCCGGCTATGTGGCGCGCGACTTCAATTTCCGCGAAGCCCTGCTTTCGGCCACCAGCGGCCCTTCGCCGCTGACCCTGGCCAGCGCGACCCACGCCGGCCACATGCCGCTGCCGGCCGCCGCCACGGGCGAGCTGGGCAAGAGCCAGCTGGGCTACTCGGTGCAGTCCCAGCCCAGCATGGACAACAACACGGTGGACCTGGACCGCGAACGCGCCAACTTCGTGGACAACGCCGTGCGCTACGAGGCCACGCTGCGCTTCATCAACGGCCAGGCCAAGACCATGCTCAGCGCCATCCAGGGCCAGTAAGCCGCTGCCCGAACCAGGAGTTTTTCCATGTCCATGTTCTCCATCTTCAACATCTCCGGCAGCGCGGTGAGCGCGCAGTCCCAGCGCCTGAACGTGGTGGCCTCCAACCTGGCCAACGTCGACGCCGTGGCCGGGCCGGACGGCAATGCCTACAAGGCGCGCCAGGTGGTGTTCCAGACCGTGCCCATGGGCACCGACGGCTCGGCCGGCGTGCAGGTCAAGGCCATCAGCGAGGACAACACGCCCGGCCGCCGCATCCATGACCCCAGCCATCCGCTGGCCGATGCCGAGGGTTATGTCACCCATTCCAACGTGAGCGCCGTGGACGAGATGGTCAACATGATCTCGGCCTCGCGCTCCTATCAGAACAACGTGGAAGTCATGAACACGGCCAAGACGCTGCTGCTCAAGACTTTGCAGATGGGCCAGTGAGCCCGGGAGCCAGAGCATGATTTACGGCGCAGGCAGCGTGGATACCACCTCCACCGGCACGACGGGCAACAGCAAGTCCGCGGTCACCGACCCCAACGAGGCGCAGGACCGCTTCCTGAAGCTGCTGGTGGCCCAGCTGAGCAATCAGGACCCCATGAATCCCATGGACAACGCGCAGATGACCTCGCAGATGGCGCAGATCAACACCGTGACCGGCATCCAGCAGCTGAACCAGACCATGCAGACCATGGCCGGCCAGTTCACGGCCATGCAGGTGCTGCAGGGCACGTCCATGATCGGCCGCACCGTGCTGACCGAGGGCAACACGCTGGGCGTGGCCGCCAACGGCACGCACACCGCGGCCTTCGACCTGGACGGCGCAGCCGCCAGCGTCAAGGTCCAGATCACCACGGCCACCGGCGAACTGGTGGACACCATCGACCTGGGCGAGGGCCAGTCCGGCCGCAACTATTTCACCTGGAAGGCCGAAGGCAAGTACAGCGGCGATACCTCGCAGCTGCGCTACAGCGTGACGGCCACCAACGGCACGACTGCCGTGGGCTCCACCACGCTGGCGCCGCATGCCGTGATCGCCACCGGCGCGACCAACGGCAGCCTGACGCTGGAACTGGACAACGGCCAGAGCGTGGCCTATTCCGGCGTCAAGGCCGTCTACTGAACCACCGACCAATCGTTCTCAGGAGAACACCATGGGTTTCCAACAAGGCCTCTCCGGCCTGAATGCCGCCAGCAAGAACCTGGACGTCATCGGCCACAACATCGCCAACGCCAACACCACGGGCTTCAAGTCCTCGCGCGCCGACTTCGCCGAAATGGTGGCCAGTGCCATCGGCTCGGCCAGCGGCCAGACCAGCGGCATCGGCGTGAACGTGGCCAGCGTGTCCCAGCAGTTCCGCCAGGGCGCGATCTCCACCACGGGCAACAGCCTGGACATCGCGATCAACGGCAACGGCTTCTTCATCGTCAGGCAGCCCGACGGCAGCACGGCCTATACGCGCGCCGGCAACTTCGGCCTGGACAAGGCCGGCAACCTCAAGACCGTGTCCGGCGACAACGTCATGGGCTATCTGGTGGACCCGACCACGGGCAAGCCCATGGCCGGCGCCACGCCCGTGCCCCTGAGCTTCCCCACCGGCCAGCCGATTCCGGCCAAGCAGACCGGCAAGGTGAATGTGGAGCTGAACCTGGATGCCCGCGCGACGGTTGCCGCCGGTGACCCCACGGCGACGCCGCCCATCGAGGCGACGCCGCGCGCCACCTACGGCACCTCGCTCAACGTCTACGACTCCCTGGGTACCGCGATCCCCGTCCACCTGTATTTCGAAAAGGATGCGGCAACCAATACCTGGACCATCTACAACCAGCTGGACGACCCCACGGCCACACCTCCGGTCACGGCCACGCCCATCGGCACCGCCGTTTTCGACACCAGCGGCAAGCTCACCGGCGTGACGGGCAACGCGCCTGCCACGGCAGCCGGAACCGCATTGACGTTCAATGTCGCAGGCAGCGGCGGCAGCAGCACGCCCTTCCCGGTGGCTTTCGACCTGGGCGGCATGACCCAGTTCGGCACCAAGTTCGCGGTCAGCAACCTCAAGCAGGACGGCTACACGGCGGGCGTGATGACCGGCGTCAATGTCAGCAAGGACGGCTCCATCGTGGCCACCTATTCCAATGGCGTGACACGCACCGAGGCCCAGCTGGCCCTGGCAGCCTTCACCAATACCCAGGGCCTGGCCTCGGTGGGCGACAACAAATGGGTGGCCACGGCCGATTCCGGTCCGGCCCTCAACGGCTCCGCGCAAAGCGGCACCTTCGGTTCGCTGCAGGCCGGCGCGCTGGAGGAGTCCAACGTGGACCTGACCGCCGAGCTGGTCAACATGATGACCGCCCAGCGTTCCTACCAGGCCAATGCCCAGACCATCAAGACGCAGGACCAGGTGTTCTCCACCCTGGTGAACTTGCGCTAAGACTGAACCGCTGACCGAGCAGAGCAAGGAGATCCAGCATGGACCGCATTATTTATACGTCGATGACGGGCGCCAACGCGGCGGCCCAGCGGCAGGCCGTGCTGGCCCACAATCTGGCCAACGCCGGCACCAACGGCTTCCGGGCCGAGATGTCCACGTTCCGCTCGGTGCCCCTGCAGGGCAGCGGCTCGGGCACGCGCGTGTTCGCGCTGGAGGCCACCTCCGGCTACGTGGACACGCCCGGCCCCGCCCAGCGCACCGGCCGCGCGCTGGACGCCATGGCCATGGGGCGCGCCTGGTTCGCGGTGCAGGGACTGGACGGCCAGGAGGCCTATACGCGCAACGGCGTGTTCGAAATCTCGCCCGAGGGCCAGCTGGTCAACAGCAACGGCATGCCCGTGCTGTCGGACGGCGGTGCGCCCATCGACATCCCGCCCGAGTCCACGATCTCCCTGGGTTCGGACGGCACGCTCACCGCCAAGACCGGCAACCAGCTGCCCGTGGCCGTGGGCCGCATCAAGCTGGTCACCCCGCCCGAGGATGCGCCGCTGACCCGCGGCGACGACGGCCTGTTCCGCGCGGCCCAGGGCGATGCACTGCCCAACGACGAGAACGCGCGCCTGCTCTCGGGCTCCATCGAAGGCTCCAACGTGAATTCCGTGGAGACCATGGTCGGCATGATCGCCGCCTCGCGCCAGTTCGAGCAGCAGATGAAGCTGATGCAGACCGCCGAAACCAACGACAAGACCGCCAGCCAGCTGCTGAGCGTGAATGGATGACCCCCTGAGTCGCTGCGCGCCTTCCCCCAAGGGGAACGACGCCCTCGCCGCGAGGCGGCTCTTGCTCGGCGTCTCCGGCTTGGAAAGCGCCCAGTTACCAGACTGCCCTCGGCCCACCGAAAGGAAAGAATCATGATCAATTCGCTGTTCATCTCCAAGACCGGCATGGAAGCCCAGCAGACCCAGCTGGACGTCATCTCGCACAACCTGGCCAACGTCTCGACCACGGGCTACAAGCGTGCCAACGCCGTGTTCGAGGACCTGATCTACCAGAACCTGCGCCAGTCCGGCGCCCAGGCCACCGAGCAGAACCAGCTGCCCACCGGCCTGCACCTGGGCCTGGGCGTGCGCACCGTGGCCACCTCGCGCAACTTCCTGCAGGGCAGCCTGCAGCAGTCCAACAATGCGCTGGACGTGGCCATCAACGGCAACGGCTTCTTCGAGGTCAACATGCCCGACGGCACCATCGCCTATACGCGCGACGGCTCGTTCGAGGTCAACGCCCAGGGCCAGCTGGTGACATCGAGCGGCTATCCCGTGGCCAACGGCATCACCATTCCCCAGGGCGCGACCAAGGTGTCGATCAGCGCCGACGGCGTGGTCAGCGTGACCATGCCGGGCCAGGCCGCGCCCCAGCAGGTCGGCAACATCGCCATGAGCCAGTTCATCAACCCGGCCGGCCTGGAGCCGCGCGGCCAGAACCTCTACACGGAGACTGCCGCCTCGGGCCAGCCCCAGCAGGGCACGCCCGGCCTCAACGGCCTGGGCACCATCCAGCAGGGCTACCTGGAAGCCTCGAACGTGAACGTGGTGCAGGAGCTGGTGACCATGATCCAGACCCAGCGCGCCTACGAGATGAATTCCAAGGCCATCCAGACCAGTGACCAGATGCTGGCCAAGCTGGCCCAGCTCTGATCGCCGGGTGCTATGAAACCATGAGTTGCCTGCGCCGAATGATTCTTCATTTCAAGAAGTTTCGGTTTCAGGAGTGGCGTGCTGCTGGCGCAGAACGCTCTTTTATCGATAGCGATCCACGCTATCCCCGGGCAGGTGCGGCCTGCCGCTGCCAAGGACTTGCCACCATGACCCTTTCCGTCCCTTCGCTTCCGGCATCGCTGCGCACCGCCGCAGCCCTCGGTGCCTTGCTGGTTACCGCCGGCTGCGCCACGCTCAATCCGCCGCCGCCCGTGGACATGCCATCCACCGCGCCACCCGTGCTGCAGCCGCGCGAGCAGGTGGCGCATACGCCCACGGGCAGCCTGTTCAATGCCAGCCGCTACCGTCCCATCTTCGAGGACCAGCGCGCGCGCATGGTCGGCGACACGGTGACCGTGCAGATCGTGGAGCGTGTCTCGGCCAGCCAGAGCTCGGATTCCAAGGTGGGCCGGACCAACGACATGAGCACCGGCCTCAGTGCCGTGCCGCTGTTCAAGGGCGGCGCCGAAAACACCATCAAGGATGCGCTGACGCTGGGCGTCAAGAGCGATACCGACTTCAAGGGCTCGGGCGCCACCACCAGCAACAACAACTTCACGGGCTCCATCGCCACCACCGTGGTCGACGTGCTGCCCAACGGCCATCTGGTCATTGCCGGCGAGAAGCAGATCGGCGTGAACCACAACGTGGATGTGCTGCGCTTCACGGGCACCGTGGACCCGCGTTCGCTGCGTCCCGGCAGCACCGTGGCGTCGACCCAGGTGGCCAATCTGCGCGTGGAATCGCGCGGCCGCGGACAGGCCGGCGAAGCCCAGTCAATTGGCTGGTTGTCACGGTTCTTTTTGAACGTTATGCCGTTCTGATTCTCCCGAGAATGGACGGTATGAAAGTACTGTCCATGCTCCTGAAAATGCGCCCGGCACCCAAACTTGCCGGTGCGGCCCGCACCGCCGTGTGGATCGCAGCCGCCCTGGGCGCCGGCATGCCGACCCTGCCCGTGCATGCCACCCGCATCAAGGAAGTCGCTGCCGTCCAGGGCGTGCGCAGCAACCAGCTGACCGGCTACGGCCTGGTCGTGGGCCTGGACGGCACCGGCGACCAGACCACGCAGATGCCCTACACCAAGCAGGCGCTGTCCAACTACCTCGAGCAGATGGGCATTGCCCTGCCGGCCACGGGCAATGCGGGCCAGCTGCAGCTCAAGAATGTGGCTGCCGTCATCGTCACGGCCGAGCTGCCGGCCTTTGCCCAGCCGGGCCAGGCCATCGACGTGAACGTCTCGTCCATGGGCAATGCCAAGTCGCTCAAGGGCGGCACGCTGGTGGCCACGCCGCTGCGCGGCGCCGACGGCGAGATCTATGCGCTGGCCCAGGGCAACGTGGTGGTCGGCGGCGCCGGCGCTGCAGCCGGGGGCTCCAAGGTCCAGGTCAACCATCTGAACGCCGGCCGCGTGCCCCAGGGCGCTCAGGTCGAGCGCTCCGTGCCCACGCCGCTGGCCGAGGGCAACACCATCACGCTGGGGCTCAATGCCACCGACTTCCAGACCGCCGACAGGGTGGTGCGCGCCATCAATCAGCGCATGGGCGCCGGCACCGCCACGGCCATGGACGGCCGCACCGTGCGCGTGCTGGCACCGCAGGAGACGGGCGCCCGCGTGCGCATGATCGCCGAGATCGAGGAGATGCCCATCGAGACTTCCAAGCCCGGCGCCAAGGTGGTCATCAATGCGCGCACCGGCTCCATCGTGCTCAACCAGGCCGTGACGCTGGGCCCCTGCGCCATCGCCCACGGCAACCTGTCCATCACCATCAGCACCACGCCCGTCATCAGCCAGCCCGGGCCCTTCTCGCAGGGGCAGACCGTGGTGGCGCAGAAATCCGACATCCAGGTGCGCCAGGAGCCCGGCAAGGTCATCAACATGCCGTCCTCTCCGCAGCTCACCGACGTGGTGCGTGCCCTCAACACCCTGGGCGCCACGCCGCAGGACCTGCTGGCCATCCTCCAGGCCATCAAGGCCGCAGGCGCCCTCAATGCCGAACTGGAAGTGATATGAGCATTGCCCTGCCCAACACATCCTCGCTGGCGGCCGGCAATGCGCTGGCGGCGGATGCGCGTTCGCTCAACGCGCTCAAGGCGGCCGCCGGCGACAACAGCCCGCAGGCCGCCCGCGAGACAGCCAAGCAGCTCGAGTCGCTGTTCATGCGCGAGATGATCAAGAGCATGCGCGAGGCGACCATGAAGTCCGGCCTGCTCGACAGCGCCCAGGGCAACCTGAGCACCGACCTGCTGGACCAGCAGCTGTCGGTGGCCATGTCCGGCCAGCCCGGCGGACTGACCGACGCCATCACCAAGCAGCTGGCGCGCACCATGGGCACCGAGGCTGCCGACGACGCGGAGCTGTCCGTGCCTTCCACGCTGAGCCTGAGCCGCAATGCCTGGCGCAGCTTCAACGGCGACGGTGTCTACAGCGGTGTGCGCAGCGGCGCACGCACGGGCGTCGGGCCCGGCACAGCCCGGTCCATCGATGCCTATGCGCCGGCGCCCAAGGGCCGCGACAACTTCGTCGCCCACCACACCCCGGCGGCCGCGCGCGTGGCCAAGGAAAGCGGCATTCCCGCCCATTTCATGCTGGGCCAGGCCGGCCACGAGACCGGCTGGGGCAAGAGCGAGATCCGCAACAAGGACGGCAGCAATTCCTTCAATCTGTTCGGCATCAAGGCCGGGGCAGGCTGGACCGGCAAGGTGGCCGAGGTCACCACCACCGAATACATCAACGGCACGCCGCGCAAGGTCACGGCGAAGTTCCGCGCCTACGACTCCTACGAGGACTCGTTCCGCGACTATGCGCGCCTGATCGGCACCAACCCGCGCTACGAGAAGGCCATGGGCCAGACGGGCTCGGCCCTGGCCTATGCCAGCGAGCTGCAAAAGGCCGGCTACGCCACCGACCCGGCCTATGCCAGCAAGCTCAGCCGCGCCATCCTGAGCGTGGCGCAGGCCGGCGTCCCGGCGCCGGCCGCTCCCACCGCCACGTCGCCTGCCCTGGCGGCCAAGTCCCAACCCAACGAGAACCAATCATGAGCCTGTTGAATGTCGGCGCGCGCGCCCTGATGGCCAACCAACTTGCCCTGCAGACCACGGGCCACAACATCGCCAATGTCAACACGGCCGGCTACTCGCGCCAGTCTGTGGCCCTCAAGACCTCGGACGGCCAGGACCGAGGCTCCGGCTACATCGGCAACGGCGTGGATGTCTCCACCATCGTTCGCAACTACAACGACCTGCTGTCGCGCCAGGCTGCCTTGGCCGGTTCGGTCAGCGCAGGCGATGCCATCCGCTACCAGTCGCTGGCGCAGATGCAGGACATTTTCACGGGCGGAAAGAGCGGGCTGGGAGCCGCCATCAACGACATGATGAACGCCTTTGGCGATGTGGCGAACACGCCTACCGACATTTCGGTGCGCCAGGTCATTCTGACCCGCATGAACGAAGTGGCGGCACGTTTCCGTTCGGCATCCAGCCAGCTTGATGAACTGGACTACAACGCCAAGCAGCAGATGCTGAGCGATGTCTCCCAGGTCAATAGCCTGGCGGGCCAAGTCGCGGCACTCAACGGCCAGATCAGCCGGGCCTTGGCGACAGGCAATACACCGAACGATTTGTTGGATCAGCGCGACCAACTGGTTCGTGAGATCAACAAGTTCGTGCAGACCACGCAGATCTCCGCCGAGGACGGGAGCATTTCCCTGTTCGTGGCCAATAGCCAGCCGCTTGTGATGGGAAGCAACGCGGGTCAGCTGACAGCCAAAGAGACGCCCGAATTCCCGGGCAGCGGCAAGATGGGGCTGTACTTCCAATCGCCCAACGGACAACCGGTGGCGCTGACCGCCAGTATGCTCGGAGGCGGCGAGATTTCCGGACTGATGCAGTTCCAGAACAGCGATCTGACGGAAGGCCGCAATCTGCTGGGCCGCATGGCACAAGCCATCGGTGGCGCGCTGAACGAGCAAAACCGGCTGGGACTGACAATGTCGGGCCAGCCAGGCAGCGATTTGTTCAAGCTCCCGTTGACCAGCCAGGGATACACGACCGGCCCGCAGTGGACAGCACCGAATACTCCGCAGGTCACGGTGACTGACGCCAGCCAGCTCAAGGCATCGGACTATCAGATCGTTTTTGGCAATGATGCTCCCAAAGGCCGCGTGATCCGGCTGTCCGACGGGCAGACGACGGCGTTCAACGATCTGGCCGACCTCTCCAGCAAGACCATCGACGGCTTGCGGTTCGATTTGCAGGCGGATGGCAATGCAGGCCAGTCCGTGCTGTTTCGCCCCATGGCTGCGGCAGCCCACGATATCCAGGCTGCCGTGTTTGCGCCCAACGACTTGGCCGCGGCCAATCCCGTGGCGGCGCGCATCACGTCTTTGGGCGATGCTGCCTTGCAGATGGGAGGCATCCAGGTCAGTGCGGGCTTTGACTTCTCCACTTTTGCAGGGGCCGAGATTTCGTTCGGCAAGAATGCTGCGGGTGAGGTGGAGTACACCATCACGCCGCCGCCCGCAGGCATACCGGCTACCGGCAAATTCCGCTCTGGCGAGCCTATCCAGGTGGGCCCGGGGCTGATGGTCACCCTCAATGGCACGCCAAACCTGAATGGAACAGGCAGCGACAAGGTCACGCTGGGAAAGGCCACCGATCCCCAGTACGGAACGGCTTGGCAGCGCGACACGGGTAATGCCGGCGCATTCCTGGCTTTGCGTGACGCCAAGCTGTTCGATGGCTCCACCACTTTGAGCGATGGCTTCTCCATCGCCATGGCGCAGGTCGGCACGCGTACGCAGAGCGCCAAATACACGGCCCAGCTCTCGGAAACCATCGCCAAGAACCTGGAGTCCGATCGCACGGCCGTTTCGGGAGTCAACCTGGACGAAGAGGCTGCCAAGCTGTTGCAGTTCCAGCAGGCGTACCAAGCTTCCGCCAAGATGCTGCAAGTCGCCCAGGGCATTTTCGACAGCGTGCTGCAAACCGTAGGCCGCTGAGGCATGCCAGCGGCCCTCTTGGGGGCAACGGCCGCAATCTGGCTAAGCCAAGCGTGGCGCTTTTTTCAGGAGATTTCCGTATGAATACCATTGCCCGTCTGGGTACCGCCAACATGTATGACGGCACCCTGCGCAACATTGGGGCACGCCAGAGCGATTTGGCGGATCTGATCAACAAGGCAACGGCTGGCAAGCGCGTTCTGCGCCCCAGCGATGACCCCGTGGGCGCCGCGCAGGCCGAGCGCGCGCGCACTCGTATCACCCGCTCGGAGACGGATCAGCGCATGCTTGGCGCACAGCGCGACATCATCGCCCAGGGTGAATCCATTCTGGGCAAGGCCTATGACACGCTCGGAGACTTCCGCGAGCGCATCATCCAGGCCGGCAATGGCTCATACGACCAGGATGCGTTGAATGCACTGGCGCAGCAGCTATCGAGCCTGCGCGATCAGGTCTTCAGTTATGCCAATACGAAGGATGCCAGCGGTCTTCCTCTCTTTCGTGGCCTGGGCAGTTTTGACGTGCCTATTGCCAATGGCAGCCCTGGGTCCGTCGAGCAACTTCAGCCGGGCCAGAGCAGTGGCGGCGAAAATGGCTTGCCCACTGCACTGGATGGCCATGCGGCCTGGTTCAGTGTCCCCAAGGGCAATGGCGTATTCAGCATTACCCGCAATGCCGCGCCAGGCTCCGTGAGCGCCGATATTGGTTCGGTCACGGATCCCAGTCTGGTCAAGGACAACTACACCATTGCCTTCACCAAAGATCCTGTTACTGGCGCCGTGACGTATACGACCACCAATATGGCCACCAACGTCACCAGCCCTCCCAGCCCCTATACATCTGGTGCGGCAATCACTGTGGGCGGCATGTCTGTTGCCATATCGGGCGAGCCGGCCACTGGCGACAGCTTCACTCTGGCGCCCAACCAGAATGATCCCACCGACTTGTTCAGCGTACTGGACCAGGTCATTGCCGACGTGAAAGCCGGACGGTCCGACCCCGGCCGTCTGCAAAGTGGACTGAAGCGTGGCTTGAGTGAACTGGACGCCGGCATGAGCCGCATGCAGGCGGTGCGCAGCTTTGCCGGTGACCAGCTCAACCGTGCCGACCGACTGGAGTCTGATATGAAGGACCAGGCGCTGACCCAGGAAGGGCTACGCTCCCAGGCAGAGGATATGGATATGGTGCAGGCGATTTCCGATGCGCAGGTTCAGCAGGCAGGTCTGCAGGCTGCGCTACAGTCTTACGCTTCCATCCAGAAGCTGTCACTGTTCAACTACATCAGCTGAAGCTACGATCAGCCAGCTGTCTTTTCCGCATCTCCATGACCCAGTCTGCACTGTCCGCCCTGACCCTTGGCTATCGGCCCTTGTGGAACCGCCAGCGGCGTCTGGCTGGCGTACAGCTCTATCTGCACGAAGATCCGGGCGAGCCGGCCGACATGCAGCACCTGCTGCGCATCCTCCAGGAGCTGTGGAGCGATCAGGCGCCACCGCTGCTGCTGTCGCCCCAGTCCCGCCAGACGCTGTGCGACCTGCTGGTCCATGCGCCTCAGGGCAGCCCCTGGATCGAGGTGCGCGGCGACTGGCTGCTGCAGGACGAAGGCATTTACGAGCTGGTCCTGCAGGCCAGGGCTCGCGGCCTGATGCTGGTCTGGGGAGGCTCGCTGGACGCGGTGCCCGAGCCCGATGCGGCCCGACTTTTCGCCAGCAGTCTCCTGAGCCTGCCGCTGCAGGGCGCCGAGGGCGTGCCCAACATGCCATCCGCGCAGGTGGCCCAGTTCATGGCGCAGCAGGAGCCCACGCAACTGTCCGTTCGCCCGCTGCAGCTGCTCGGCGGTCAGATGTACGAGGGCCTCAAGAGCCTGGCTCTGGCCCGCATCTGCCTGGACGTGCAGGAAGCCGGCGCCGTGGCCGGCTGGCCCGTGGCCGATACCGTGCAGACCTTCCGGCTGCAACAGCCCCAGCCTGCGCGTGACAACCTGCTCAAGCTGATGCAGGCCATCGACAAAGAGCAGTCCATGGACACGCTGGAACACCTTCTTGCCGAGGACCCGGTGCTGGCCTACCGCTTCATGCTCTACACCAACTCCGCGGCCCTGGGCCTGCGCCGCGGCGTGGACTCGCTGCGCCGCGGCCTGGTCATGCTGGGCCTGGGCACGCTGCAGCGCTGGCTGGCCGACCAGCTGCCCCACGCCTGCACGGAACAGGATCTGGTGCCGCTGCGCACCCAGATGGTGCTGCGTGCGCGCCTGGCCGAGCATTTGATCGAGGCCGGCGTCGGCCTGGAGCTGCAGCGCGAGATGTATCTGTGCGCGCTGTTCTCCCAGCTCGACCTGCTGCTGCACGAACCCCTGAACACCACGCTGCGCCGCATGCCGCTGTCGGATCGCATCTTCGATGCCGTCATTGCGCGCACCGGCCCCTACTCAGGCTCCCTGGCCATGGCCATGGCGCTGGAGTCGCCCGAAGCGGCTCCCATCCGCCAGCTGCGTGAGGAGCATGAGTGGGAAACCGAGGACCTCAACCGCATCCTGCTGCGCATGCTCGGCGATCTGCGCCTGGGCATGCCGGCTGCGGCCAAGGCGGCCTGACTGCCTGCATGTTTCTGGCTGGAAATGGCCTTGAGCGATTGCTATGCTGGGGCCATGGCTCTCTTTCAAGCCTGCGGAGATTCTTTCTCTGAAGCCGGGTGCGAGAGCCGGCGCAGTTGGCCGCCCCGGCCTGTCTGAAAACAAGCGCTCAACAGATTCGGATACAAGGCGCGCCACCTGGCTCGCCCAAAGAAAAGGCACCCGAGGGTGCCTTTTCTTTCTGCTGCCAGCCATGTCAATGCGCGCGCATCTTGGTGCGCAGCCGCGCAATCGCCTGGCTGTGCAGCTGGCAGACGCGGGACTCGGTGACGCCGAGGACGGCGGCGATCTCCTTGAGGTTCATGTCGTGCTCGTAGTACATGCCCATCACATACTGCTCGCGCTCGGGCAGGGCCTTGATGGCATCCACCAGGGCCGAGCGCAGGCGCTGGTCGCGCAGCTGCGAGAACGGATCGGCACCGCTGTCGGCCACATGGCGCTCCAGATAGTCGTCGCCGTCCTCGCCGCTGGGCGCCATGTCCTCCAGGTACACGAGCTGGGTGCCGCGCACCTTGCCCAGCAGGGACTGGTATTCGTCCAGGCTCATCTTGAGTTCGGCCGCGATCTCGGATTCCAGTGGCGGCCGGCACAGGCGCTGTTCCAGCCGGTTGAGCGCCTGCTCGATCTCCTTCTGGCTCTTGCGCGAGCTGCGGCTCATCCAGTCGCCCTCGCGCAGTTCGTCCAGCATGGCACCGCGGATGCGCTGGCTCGCGAAGGTTTCGAATTGCACGCCTTGCTCGCTTTCGAAGCGCGACAGCGCTTCGGCCAGACCAATCATGCCGACCTGGATCAGATCATCCACTTCCACATTGGGAGGCAGCTTGGCAATCATGTGCAGGGCAATCCGACGCACGAGCGGCGCGTGCTGACGGATCAGTGCGTCTCGGTCGAGTTGGCCTTTGGCGGTGTACATGGGGTTCAATGGCTCCAGGCAAGAGGGGCACAGGCGCCCGTACCCAGCCTTGGCACGGAATGCTCGTGCAAAGGCAGGATGCAGGCGGTCTTGAGCATGTGCAGCGTGAGCTGATGCAGGTCGCGCGTCTGGCGCCAGCGCAGGCGCATGAGCACGGGCGCATCGCCCAGGTGGCGCTGCGAGCACTGCAGCAGCGCGTTCAGGCGCTGCAGGCGGATCTGGGATTTCTGCGCATCGGTGAGCACGCTGCTTTGCTTGCGGCTCCAGTCGTAGCGCGCCGGACCGTCGGCGGCGGCCGGCGCTTCCAGCGCGGCCAGCGTGCACTCCACGCCGGCGTAGACGGCCAGGGTCTTGAGCTGGCGGTAGCTGTCGACGAGCTGTTCGGCATCGGGCGGAACGACCAGCAGCGGCTGCAGGTTCTGGCCCTGCAGCAGTGGCGTGAGAGCCTTGGCGTCGGCATAGATCAGCACCGTGGTGTAGCCGCGCACGTAGCGCTGCAGGGCGGCCAGCGGCTCCATGCCCAGCTCCTGCGCCGTCGCGCGCAGGCGTGCCAGTCCCTGGCGGGCGGGCAGGGTGGCGATGGAACGGGTTTCGGCTGCCTCGGCCATGCTGCGCAGGCCCATCTGGGCATGCCAGGCCGAGCGCTCCAGCAGCTGGGCCATGCCCGGCGTCTGGAAGGATTCGCTCTGGCTGCCGTCCAGCACCAATACGGTCTGGCCCAGGCGCTGCAACTGGGCGCACAGAGGCCAGAGCACGGCCTGCTCGGCAGCGGCGCTGTCGGCGCTGTGCACCATGGCCAGCACGCGCAGCCCCGCCGTGCCGGCGCTGTCGGCCTGCAGGTGCAGGCCCATGCCCTGGTGGGGTGGCGAGTAGTGCTCAAGCATGGGCGGCCTCGGCGGCGTGCGATGCGGACGGCGTGAAGAAGAAGTCCAGATCCAGGGTCTTGGGGTCGAAGGCCGACTTTACGCTGGCGCGCATGGAGGTCGAGACCAGGGCCTGGGCGCTGGCGCGTTCCCAGTCCTCGGGCACGCGCTGGCCGTTGGTCACGCCGCGCAGCTGGATCTGGTGGCGGATCAGCGTGTCGATGGAGGGACCGAGCTTGACGGCCTCATCCACCTTGGTCAGCACGGCCTGGTGCGAGCCGCGGGCCTTGAAGGCCTGCATCACGTCGTCCAGCGCATCGCCCTGGGCGGCTGCGTTGACGGCCAGCAACTGCTGCACGCCGGGCAGGTCCAGCACGTCCATGATCTCGTCCTTGCGCGGATCGCGCGGGGCCACGCCCGTGGTGTCGATCAGCACCATCTTCTTGCCTTCGAGAAGGCCCAGCAGGTCCTGCAACGCGGCCTTGTCGTGAGCCTGGTGGGCCACCATGCCCAGCATGCGGGCATAGGCGCGCAGCTGCTCATGGCCGCCGATGCGGTAGGTGTCCAGCGTGATCAGGCCCACCGAGGAGGGGCCATGCTCGGCGGCGCACAGCGCGGCCAGCTTGGCCGTGGTCGTGGTCTTGCCCACGCCGGTGGCGCCGACCAGGGCAAAAACGCCGCCCTGTTCGTAAATGGGGGCCTGGGCCTTGTCGGTACGCAGATTGCGCTCCAGCACTTCCATGAGCCAGCGCACGGCGTCGCCAGCCGACAGGCTTTCGGGCAGATGTTCGATCAGCGCACGCGACAGCACGGGCGAGTAGCCGGCGCGGATCAGCTTGTGCATCAGGCTGGACTGGATGGGGTTCTGGCGCGTCTGGCCCAGCCAGGTCAGGGTATTGAAGCGGTCCTCGATCAGATCCTTCATGGACTGCAGCTCCTGCATGAAGTGCTGCTGGCTCATGGGCGCTGCGGCAGCGGCCGGCCTGGCGGTTGATGCATCCCTGACCACGATGGGTTCGCCGCGCAGCGGGTTGTGGCGGCTCACGTTCAGGCTGGGACCGGACGGCTGGCCCGCCGGCGCGGCAGGGCGCACGGCGTCATTGTGCTGGCGCGCGCGCTGGGCAAAGGTGGGCAGGACCTCTTCGGTTTCCAGCGCCGATTCGTGGCGGCGGCGCAGCATGCGTTCACGCACATAGTCCTGGAAGGATAGCGTGCTCATGGACAGCTGCTCCACATCTTCCTGCACAGACTGGGATGGCGCCTGCGATGCCTTGGCCTGCTTGGCCTGGCGCTCCTGCACATGGTCCAGCGTGCTCATGCCGGCCCGCGGCTTGGCGGCCTGGCGCGCAAACAGTGCAGTGCGCTCGCGCATGTCCGCGGAATCCTCGACTGCGCGGCGTTCGATGGCGGCCTGCAGCGGAGAGCCTGGCTTGCCGGACTCCATGTTCTGCAGCGTGTCCTCGGCCGTGGCCATGACTTCCACGCCTTCGGGCGTCTGGCGGTTGGAGAGGATGAGCGTGCCTTCGCCGAAAGCCATGCGCGCCTTGGCCAGGGCCTCGCGGGAGGTGGGGGCGTAAAAGCGTTTGATGTTCATGCGGATGCACCTTTAAGAATCGGGCCGATGCGGATGGTGTGCGTCTCGGGGATCTCGCTGTGGGCGAGTACCTGCAGACGCGGCGCCACGCGGCGCAGCAGCTTGGCAATGGAGTTGCGGATGGAGTCGGGCACCAGCAGGCAGGCGGGCAGGCCCAGCTCTTCCTGTTGATTGGCCACGTCGACGGCCTTTTGCGTGAGGATCTCGGCGACGCCGGGATCCAGCGAGGGCGCGCCGGGGTTGGACAGGGCTTGCACCAGCAGGCGCTCCAGGCCGGGCTCGATGGCGATGACATTGAGCTCGCGCGTGGGGCCGTAGATCTGCTGCACGATGGCCGGAGACAGCGCGATGCGCACGCGCCGCGCCAGTTCCACCGGGTCGTTGGTGGCGGCAGCGTTCTCGGCCAGGGTTTCGATGATGGTGCGGATATCGCGGATGTGCACAGAGTCCTCCAGCAGCAGCTGGAGCACTTTCTGGAACGTCGTGATGGGCACCATTTTCGGAATGACTTCTTCGATCAGCTTGGGAGCCAGCTTGGCGACGTGGTCGACCAATTGCTGGGTTTCCGTGCGCGACAGCAGCTTGGCTGCATGCACTTGCATCAAGTGTGACAAATGGGTGGCCATCACGGTTTCCGAATCAACGACGGTAAAACCGGCCATTTGTGCCGCTTCCTTCTGGCGTTCATCGATCCAGTGGGCAGGCAGGCCGAAGGCCGGGTCGGTCGTGGCGGTGCCGATCAGCGGCGTGGTGATGCCGCCGGGGTTGATGGCCAGGAACATGCCCGGAAAGGCCTCGCCCTCGCCCACCATCACGCCGCGCAGCGTGATGCGGTAGGCGCTGGGCTTGAGCTCCAGGTTGTCGCGCACATGGACGGCCGGCGGCAGAAAACCCACTTCCTGCGCGAACTTGCGGCGCACGCCCTTGATGCGGGTCAGCAGGTCGCCCTGGCGGTTCTTGTCCACCAGCGTGATCAGGCGGTAGCCCAGCTCCAGGCCCAGCAGGTCCACGGGCTGCAGGTCGTCCCAGGTGGCTTCGCCGTCGGACTGGCTGGCCTGGGCCGCCGGGGCGGGGGCGGGTATGGCGGCGCGGGCCTTCTGCTGCCTGTCCAGTGCCCAGGCCAGCCAGCCCAGCAGGCCGCCCATGGTCAGGAAGGCCAGGTGGGGCATGCCGGGAATCAGTCCCAGCAGCACCAGGATGGCGGCGGCAATGCCCAGCACCTTGGGCGACATGAACAGCTGCTGCACGATCTGGCGGCCCATGTCGGTATCCTTGCCCACGCGCGAGATCACCATGGCCGAGGCCACCGAGATCAGCAGGCCCGGTATCTGCGCCACCAGCGCGTCGCCCACGGCCAGCAGGATGTAGCTGTCGGCGGCCTGGCCCGCCGACAGGCCGTGCTGGGCCATGCCGATGGCAAAGCCGCCGATGATGTTGATGACCAGGATCAGAATGCCCGCAATGGCGTCGCCGCGCACGAACTTGCTGGCGCCGTCCATGGAGCCGAAGAAGTTGGCTTCCTCCTGCACTTCGGCACGGCGGCGCTTGGCCTCGGTCTCGTCGATCAGCCCGGCGTTCAGATCGGCGTCCACGGCCATCTGCTTGCCGGGCATGGCGTCCAGCGTGAAGCGGGCCGACACTTCGGCAATGCGCTCGGCGCCCTTGGTGATCACCACGAAGTTGATGACCACGAGAATGGCGAACACGATCAGGCCCACGGCGAAGTTGCCCCCGATCAGGAAGTGGCCGAAGGCCTCGATCACCGCGCCGGCCGCGCCCGGGCCCGTGTGGCCTTCGAGCAGCACCACGCGGGTGGAGGCCACGTTCAGTGACAGGCGCATCAGCGTGGTCAGCAGCAGCACCGAGGGAAAGGCCGCGAAATCCAGCGGCTTGATCATGTAGGCGGCCACCATCATCACCATCAGCGCCACGGCGATGTTGAGGGTGAAGAAGGTGTCCAGCATCCACGGCGGAATCGGCAGCACCATCAGTGCCAGGATGGCCACCACCAGCAGCGGTGCGGTCAGGCCCTGCAGGGCCTTGCTGTTGGAGCCCGTCCACTGTTGCAGGGATTGAAGCGGATTCGTTGTCATCAGGCTTTACCTTCGGGGGGGCCGGCCGGCGGCTGTGTAGTCGGTTGCATGGCGGTCTGGCTCCGTCCGCGATGGGGGTCCAGCTCCACCGGCACGGCGGGCTGGCCCAGGTCGCCGGGCATGGGGCCTTCGCCGCGCAGCGCGGCCTTGAGGCGGTAGACATAAGCCAGCACCTGGGCGACGGCGGTGTAGAGCGCCGCAGGAATGGCCTGGTCCAGTTCGGCATGGGCGTACAGCGCACGCGCCAGCATGGGCGATTCGAGGACCGGGATCTTGTGTGCCCCCGCCACTTCGCGGATCTTGAGGGCTACCAGGTCGGTGCCCTTGGCGATCACCTGGGGTGCGGCCATGGTGTGCTCGTCGTAGCGCAGGGCCACGGCGTAGTGCGTGGGGTTGGTGACCACGAAGTCGGCGCGCGGCACGGCCGAGACGCTGGCGCGGTCGGCGATCTCGCGCTGCTTCTGGCGGATCTTGCCCTTGATCTGCGGGTTGCCTTCGGATTCCTTGTGCTCCTGCTTGACTTCCTCGTGGCTCATCTTCAGGCGCGACTTGAACAGAAAGGCCTGCAGCGGCACGTCGATCACGGCCACCAGCAGCACCACGACGAGCAGCAGCGCCACGCCGCTGGTCAGCCATGAGCCCACCATGGACAGGGCCATGGGCGAAGGCTGGGTGGAAACGGCCGTGACCTCGGCAATGCGGCTGCCCATGAACTTCCAGGCGACAAAGCCCAGAATGGCCGTCATCAGCACCATCTTGCTCACGGTGACGAGCTGCTGCTTGGAAAACAGATTGGCCAAGCCTTTGAGGGGATTGAGCCGGCTGAACTGGGGCTGTATGGGCTTGAAACTGAAGATCCAGCCGCCCGCGGCCACACCCGCCAGCACGGAGGCGCCGGTGGTCACGATGGCGAAGATCAGCGCGATGACCAGGCCCAGGCCCAGCATGGACTGCAGGCGCTCGAGCATCTGTGCGGGGTTCCTGGCAATGATGCCGTCAAAGACCAGTTGCTGGGCCATGGCCAGGCGCAGATGCTGCACCAGTGGCTGCGCACCGATGAACATCAGTGCCGCGCCCGTACCCAGGATGGCCAGGTGCGACAGATCACGCGAGCGCGCACCCTGGCCGTCCGCACGCGTTTTCTGCAATTTGCGTGCGGTTGCGGGCAGGTTTTTGTCTTGGGAGTCGGCCATGGCGCAATGACGGATTGGATGGCGTCATTGTGCGAACTGGCGGCGCGGGCAATGCGTGGATAAGCGGCGCTGCAGGGCTGCTTATCTAGGGCTGAGTGGTTTTGCCTGTGTTTTTCCTGCGGGCAACGGAGGCCGGGATTCGCTCCTGCAGCGCCATTGGCTCTTCTGGCTCGCACCAGCACGGTAGGGAGCAGGGGCGCGTTCCCGGGTTGCTTTCGTGCGCGAACACGAAAGTACCGCGTCTGCCGGGCC
>NZ_BCNT01000010.1 GCF_001544075.1 Comamonas terrae | reverse complement strand
CGATCAGGAACTGGACAGGGAAAAGCGCAGCACGCCTTGAGCATCCATTCTGCGTTGCAGCTGCTTGCCAAACCACAGATAGTGCAGATGGGCCAGTGCCTCCCCCATGGCAAAAGTCATCTGGTGCACGTCGAGCTGGCGTTTGAAGAGGATGGGCAGGGTATCGGCCGCGCAAAGTGCTTGCGACCGGGCTGCCTGCATGATGTCGGCCAGGCGCTCCTGGTGGTGCTCCAGCAACTGCCGTATGCGCTGATGCAGGCCGGTGAATGGCTTGCCATGCGAGGGCAGGACATAGGTGTCCGCCGGCAGGGCGAGATAGCGCTGCAGCGAGTCCATGAATAGCTGCAGAGGATTGGCTTCCGGCTCCGTGGCATGGACGCTGACGTTGGCGGAAATGCGAGGCAGCACCATGTCGCCGCTGATCAGAAGATTGAGCTCCGGGCAATGCAGCGCCATATGTTCCGGTGCATGGCCGTAGCCCGCGATGCATTGCCAGCTGCGGCCGCCGATGTCGAGCGAAAGGCCGTCGATGAGGCGGTGGTAGGCCGTGGGCAGAGGACTGACCAGCGACGAGTAGTAATTGCCCCGGCCGCGTACGTGGCCGAGAAAGGTTTCGTCGCGCTGTCCGTGCAGCTGATAGAAGTCCGCGCCGGATTCCCCGCCAAAGCTATCCTTGTCCGCCATGGCGACCCGGGCCACGTTGTAGTCCGTGGCGCTGATCCACAGCGGCGCCTGCCAGCGGCGGCACAGCCACCCGGCCAGTCCGATGTGGTCGGGATGCATGTGCGTGACGATCACGCGCAGGATGGGTAGGCCCTCGAGCCCATTGGCAAATACCTGTTCCCATTGCTCCCGGGCTTCGGCCCGGTTGACGCAGCAGTCCACCACCGTCCAGCCCTCGCGCAGCTGGCCGTGCCCGTCTTCCTGCCGGTCTCGCAGCAGCCAGAGGTTGATGTGGTCGAGCGCAAACGGCAAGGCCATGCGAAGCCATTTGACGCCTGGCACCACCTCGATGGTTTCGGCAGGACCTGGCAGCGTGCTGTCCAGAGGATAGTGAAGCGTGGTTTCTTGCTGTTGGGTCATGGCCGCGGCTTATCGATTAGCATTTACGTTAACGTAAACGTTAGTTTTCTCCAGCCATTGTAGGCAGCGCCTGCCGTTCTGCCGTCACGTAGGTGATGCAGGCCTGCGGTGCAAGTTTCAACCGCACACCGATCTATGTCGAACAGCTACACCATCAGCGACCTGGCCAAGGAGTTTGATCTCACCACCCGCGCCATCCGCTTCTACGAGGATATGGGCCTGCTGCAGCCGGAGCGCTCGGGCGCAGCGGGGCGCAACCGCGTGTACTCGCCGCGTGACCGCGCACGGCTGCGCCTGACGCTGCGCGCCAAGCGGCTGGGCCTGTCCCTGACCGAAGCCAAGGAGATCATCGATCTCTATGACAGCCCGCGCGATACCGGCGTGCAGCTGAAGAAATTCCTCGATGTCCTGGCCGTGCACCGCAAGCAGCTCGAGGACCAGATGGCGGACCTGCAAGCCACGCTGGAGGAAGTGCGGGAGCAGGAAAAAGAAGCGCGTCAGCTTCTGAAGAAGGTTGACAAGAAAAGTGCCGCATAATTGACGTTTACGTAAACGTCAATATGATGCGCGGAGTGCCAGCACCTGAGGCTTTTCTTTCGGAGCCTTGCCTGTGCGGACGGCAGCCATTCCAGAATTTGCGGAGACATGCATGACAGCGTCGGGTAATCCGGTGGACTACGAAAGCCGCGTGCGCCAGAGCTTTGGCCAGCAGGGCGCCATGCGGACGCTGGGAGCCGAGCTCACGCACGTGGCGCCAGGCGCCGTGGACATCTGCCTGGACTGGGCAGAGGGCCTGACGCAGCAGCATGGCTTTCTGCATGCCGGCATGGTGTCCACGGCGCTGGATTCCGCCTGCGGCTACGCGGGGTTGACGCTGATGCCTGCCCATGCGGCCGTGCTGACCATAGAGTTCAAGATCAATCTGCTGGCTCCGGCAAAGGGCCAGCGTTTTCGCATGGAAGGGCGGGTGATCAAGCCGGGACGCACGATCACCGTGGCGGAAGGCCGGGCCTATGCCATGGACCGGGGCCAGGAAAAACTGGTGGCCACCATGGGTTGCACGCTGATGTGCGTGCAAGACCGCGAAGGCCTGAGCGACTGAGCGGCCCTTCCATTCCAGATTCGACGACATCAACAGGAGACAACCATGAGCCTTGCCAATCTGCCCGGACTGAATTTCCAACTGGGTGAAGACATCGATGCCCTGCGCGATGCGGTGCGTGAATTCGCGCAGAGCGAGATTGCACCGCGTGCGGCGGAGATCGACCGCAGCGACCAGTTCCCCATGGACCTGTGGCGCAAGTTCGGCGATCTGGGCGTGCTGGGCATCACCGTGCCCGAGCAATACGGCGGCGCCAACATGGGCTATCTGGCCCACATGGTGGCGATGGAGGAGATTTCGCGTGCCAGCGCCTCGGTCGGCCTGTCCTACGGCGCGCACAGCAATCTGTGCGTGAACCAGATCAACCGCAACGGCAACGAGGCGCAAAAGGCCAGATACCTGCCCAAGCTGATCAGCGGCGAGCACGTGGGCGCACTGGCCATGAGCGAGCCCGGGGCGGGCTCCGATGTGATCAGCATGAAGCTCAAGGCCGAGGACAAGGGCGGCTACTACCTGCTCAACGGCTCCAAGATGTGGATCACCAACGGCCCGGATGCCGACACCCTGGTGGTCTACGCCAAGACCGAGCCCGAACTGGGCGCGCGCGGCGTGACGGCCTTCCTGATCGAGAAGGGCATGAAGGGCTTCTCCATCGCGCAGAAGCTCGACAAGCTGGGCATGCGCGGCAGCCACACGGGCGAACTGGTGTTCCAGAACGTCGAGGTGCCGGCCGAGAACGTGCTGGGCGGCGTCAACATGGGCGCCAAGGTGCTGATGAGCGGCCTGGACTACGAGCGCGCCGTGCTCACCGGCGGGCCCCTGGGCATCATGCAGTCCGTGATGGACAATGTCGTGCCCTATATCCACGACCGCAAGCAGTTCGGCCAGAGCATCGGCGAGTTCCAGCTCATCCAGGGCAAGGTCGCCGACATGTACACCGTGCTGCAGGCGGGCCGCTCCTTCGCCTATACGGTCGCCAAAAACCTCGATCTGCTGGGAACCGAGCATGTGCGCCAGGTGCGCAAGGATTGCGCCAGCGTCATTCTCTGGTGTGCGGAAAAGGCCACCTGGATGGCCGGCGAGGGCGTGCAAATCTATGGCGGCAATGGGTATATCAACGAATATCCGCTCGGCCGGCTGTGGAGGGATGCGAAACTCTACGAGATTGGCGCCGGAACCAGCGAAATTCGCCGCATGCTGATCGGCCGCGAACTGTTCGCCGAAACCTGCTGAAATTCGGCAGGTGTTGGCGGCTGGCGCCATCCTTATCCAACAACACCAAGGATTGCTAAATGACAACGACCTCGATCGACGATCTGTTTGTTCACAACCGCGAGTGGGCGGACCAGATGGAGCGTGATCGTCCGGGCTTTTTCACCGGGCTGATGGCGCAGCAGAACCCCAGGTACATGTGGATAGGCTGCTCCGACAGCCGCGTGCCGGCCAACCAGATCACCGGACTGGAGCCGGGCGAGGTCTTCGTGCACCGCAATATCGCCAACGTGGTGGTGCCCAGCGACCTCAACTGCCTGTCCACCATCCAGTATGCGGTCGACCAGCTCAAGATCGAGCATCTGATGGTGGTGGGTCACTATGGCTGCGGCGGCGTGTATGCGGCGCTGACCAATCTGCGCCTGGGCCTGGTGGACAACTGGACGCGCCACGTGCGCGATGTGCGCGACAAGCACCTGAAGCTGCTGGAAGGCCTGTCTCCGCAATGGCGCCACGATGCGCTGTGCGAACTCAACGCCATCGAGCAGGTGGTGAACGTGGCCCAGAGCACCGTGATGCAGGACGCCTGGGCGCGCGGCCAGAAGGTCACTCTGCACAGCTGGTGCTACAGCCTCAAGAACGGCCACATCACCAACCTCGAAATGAGCGTGCCCGGCGTGGGCGGGCTGCAGGACGTGTACCAGCAGGCCGTGGAAAAGGTCGCCAAGCGCGAACGCGGCTGACACCGCTTTCCGCTGCGCCATGCCCTAAGTCCACGAAGGCCACCTTCCATGTTCCCGCCGCGACTGGATGCCCCGCAGGCCTATGCCATGGCGCAGGCCCTGATGCAGGGCTTCAACCAGCACTACCGCCTGTTCAATGCCGAATCGGCGCGTGCCAAGCAGCGCTTCGAGGCGCAGGACTGGCAGGGGCAGCAGGCGGCCCAGTTCGAGCGCATGGAGTTCTACGGCCGGCGCGTGCAGGAATGCATTGCGCGACTGGAAGCCGAGTTCGAGGCCAGCCGCCAGCCCATGGCCGTGTGGCAGCAGGTCAAGCTGCACTACATCGGCCTGATGGTGGACCATCTGCAGCCCGAGCTGGCCGAGACCTTCTTCAATTCGGTCACGACCCGCATCCTGCACCGCACGCATTTCCAGAACGACTTCATCTTCGTGCGCGCGGCGGTCAGCACCGAATACCTGGAAAACAGCGCGCCCGACGTGGAGCCCACTTACCGGGCCTTCTACCCGCAGACCCTGGACAAGCTGCCGCAGACGCTGACGACCATCGTGCAGCAACTGGCCCTGCAATGCCCTTTCGACGATCTGGAGCGCGATGTGCAGCGCCTGGCCGCACGCATGCGGGCGCGTCTCCAGGGCGTGATGCTGCGCGCCAATTTCCAGATCCAGGTGCTGTCCAACCTGTTCTTCCGCAACAAGGGCGCCTACCTGGTGGGCCGGATCATCAGCGGCTATTCGGAGCTGCCGCTGGCCATTCCCATACTGCATGACGGCAACGGCCGGCTCGTGCTGCACGCCGCGCTGTTCGGCGAGGACGAGCTGCACGGCCTCTTCAGCTTCGCGCGCTCCTACTTCCTGGTGTGCATGGACGTGCCCAGTGCCTACGTGCATTTTCTGCATGCCCTGATGCCGCGCAAGCCGCGCGCCGAGATCTACAACGCGCTGGGCCTGGGCAAGCAGGGCAAGACGCTGTTCTACCGCGACTTCCTCAACCACCTGCGCCATTCCAGCGACCAGCTGCGCATCGCGCCCGGCATCAAGGGCCTGGTCATGCTGGTGTTCGACCTGCCCAGCTTCCCCTACGTGTTCAAGCTGGTGAAGGACCGTATCGCCAGCACCAAGGAAACCACGCGCGCCCAGGTCAAGAGCAAATACCGCATGGTCATGCACCATGACCGCGGCGGACGCATGGCCGACACCATGGAGTACAGCCTGGTGGCCTTTCCGCGCAGCCGCTTCAGCGACGAGCTGCTGGCGGAGCTGCAGGCCCAGGCGCCCAGCCAGATCGAGATCAGCGATCGGGACGGAGACGGGCAGGAGGAGGTCATCATCAGCCACCTCTACATCGAACGGCGCCTGGTGCCGCTCAACCTGTTCCTGCAGGAATGCCTGGCCGAGGCACCCGCCAATCCCGCACGCCGGGCCGCGATGGAAAAGGCCGTGATCGAGTACGGCAATGCCATCAAGGACCTGGTGGCCACCAACATCTTTCCGGGCGACATGCTGTGGAAGAACTTCGGCGTCACGCGCGGCGGCAAGGTGGTGTTCTATGACTACGACGAAATCGAATACCTGACGGACTGCAACTTCCGCGCCGTGCCGCCGCCGCGCTGCGAGGAGGACGAGATGTCGGGCGAAGTCTGGTATTCGGTCGGCCCCCGGGATGTGTTCCCCGAGACCTTCGGCCCCTTTCTGCTCGGCCATCCGGCCGTGCGAGAGATATTCCTGCGCCACCATGCCGATCTGCTCGACCCCGCGTTCTGGCAGGCCCACCAGCAGCGCATCCGTGCCGGGCAGATGGCAGACGTGTTCCCTTACGACAAAAGCTGCTTTCTCGCCGGCGGCGATGACGGCTTCGATGTCCGGGCCCACGCAGCCGGCGCCGATGCTGCGCAGGCGCCGCCGTCCGCTCCGCCGGCTCCTGCCGCGGCGCAGGCCGGTGCCTGAGAAGCCCTGCCGGCGGTGGCCCCTTCCTCTTTCCCATTCCATTGAACAAGGAGACTCACCATGCAAGACCCCATCGTCATCGTCAGCGCCGCCCGCACGCCCATGGGGGCGTTCCAGGGCGATTTCGCCGATCTGGCCGCCCATGACCTGGGCGGCGCAGCCATCAAGGCGGCCGTGGAGCGTGCCGGGATTGCGCCCGAGAAAGTGGACGAGGTGCTGTTCGGCAACTGCCTGATGGCCGGCCAGGGCCAGGCGCCCGCACGCCAGGCAGGCTTCAAGGGCGGGCTGCCGCGCAGCACGGGCGCCGTGACCCTGTCCAAGATGTGCGGCGCCGGCATGGAGGCCACCATCCTGGCCCACGACCAGCTCGTGGCCGGCAGCCGCGACGTGATGGTGGCCGGCGGCATGGAAAGCATGACCAATGCACCCTATCTGCTCAAGAAGGGCCGCGGCGGCTACCGCATGGGCCATGACCGGATCTTCGACCACATGATGCTCGACGGCCTGGAGGACGCCTACGAGCCCGGCCGCTCCATGGGAACCTTCGGCGAGGACTGCGCCGCCAAGTACGAATTCACGCGCGAGGCGCAGGATGCATTCGCCATCGCCAGCGTGCAGCGCGCACAGGAGGCCACGCGCTCGGGCGCCTTCAAGGCCGAGATCACGCCCGTCACCGTGTCCACGCGCAAGGGCGATGTGACCATTGCCGAGGACGAAGGCCCGCTCAAGGCCAGGCTCGACAAGATCTCCAGCCTGCGCCCCGCCTTCAAGAAGGACGGCACCATCACTGCCGCCTCCAGCTCCAGCATCAACGACGGCGCCGCGGCCATGGTGCTGATGCGCGAATCCACGGCCAGGGAACTCGGCTGCAGGCCGCTGGCGCGCATCGTGGCCCATGCCACCCATGCCCAGGAGCCCGAATGGTTCACCACCGCGCCCGTGGGCGCCACCCAGAAGGCGCTCAAGAAGGCCGGCTGGAAGGTGGAGGACGTGGATCTCTGGGAAGTCAACGAAGCCTTTGCCGTCGTGCCCATGGCGCTGATGAAGGAGCTGAACGTGCCGCATGACAAGGTCAACGTCAACGGCGGCGCCTGCGCGTTGGGCCACCCTATCGGCGCCAGCGGTGCGCGCATTCTGGTCACGCTGATCCATGCGCTGCAGGCCCGCGGCAAGAAAAAAGGCCTGGCCACGCTGTGCATCGGTGGCGGCGAGGGCACGGCCATGGCGGTCGAGCTGGTCTGACGCAAGGCGCATGGCGAGGCTTCATTTACAGTCGGCCCATGTGCCATCGGCCGCAGCCCCTCGGGGGCCCGCGGCTTCTTCACGGGGTCTACCGCATGCATGAAGATACTCACCACGACGATCAGCCGCCCGCCGCGGCAAGGCTGGGGGCCGGGCAGATCGCCGCTTTCTGGAGAGATTTTTCCGCCGGGCTGAGCGCGCTGGAAGCGCTGGACGGCCAGGAGTTCGTGGAGCGCGCCAACGAGCTGCTGCAGCGCCATGCGCCCGGCCTGGCGCTGGAGCTCGAAGGCCGGCCTGCAGAGGCCGGCGCGCGGCTGGTCGTCACGGCGCACGGCAACATCGAGCAGTTCGAGAACGTGCAGGCGCTGGTGCGCGAGGCGCCGCGCTGTCCGCCCTATGCGGTGCAGGCATTCCGCAGCCGCATGGCCCCGGGGCCCCAAGGCAGCGACTTCGCCATGCACATGCAGGGCTTCGAGCTGTCGTGCGCCGAGGTACTGGTCGCGCACTACGATGCGGGCGGCATCGTCGGGCTGGAGCTGGCGTTCGCCAAGCCCATCCCCCAGGACATGGCCGAGCATGCGCGGCACATGGCCTTCATCATGCTCGACCATGTGCTGGGCGAATGGGACTTTTCCGTGCGCGTGGGGCCTGTCGATTTCGTGGACGCATCCGCGGATGCCAGGGGCGGTGCACAGCCGCTGTCGGCGTTCCCGCCCGTCTTCGACGCCTTCCAGCGCGAAGTGCTGGGGCGCAGCTATGCCTATCCGCAGGAGGACGAGGACCGCTGGATCTCGCTCGAAGTCCGTGCCCGGGATGCGGGCGACGACGAGCCGCCCGATCTGCTGTCGTTTCACGACGGCGCCAATGCCCTGGCCACGCGGGCCGACCTGTCGCATTTCCTGACCTGGACCTTTCCGGTCTCCAGCCAGCAGGAGCTTGACAGCGCACGCGATGCGCAGGATGCGCTGGAGGCACAGCTGTTGAGCCAGCAGGGCGGCATCCTGGCGTTCTCGCGCATGGAGCGCATGCAGTCGCGCGTGGCGGCCTTCTATGTGGCGGATCCGGCCGACGCCGTGCAGCGGGCCGAGCGCATCGCCGCCCGGCATGCGCCGGGCCTGGAGGCCGAGCTGCGGGTGGTATTCGATCCGGCCTGGCATGAATACCTGGGCCTGTACAGCGCGATCCACCGCAACCGCCACGCCAAGGAGGCCGCATGATCACTTCCGAAGAACAGCTGCGCCAGCTGTATGCCGCGCCCGCCGAGCGCGCGCTGCTCAAGCAGCAGCTGGAGCTGGACCGCTACTGCCTGCGCTTCATCGCGCTGTCGCCGCTGGTGGTCATGGCCACGGGCGGGGCCGAGGATGCGCTGCTCGATGCCTCGCCGCGCGGCGGCAAGCCGGGCTTCGTCAAGGCGCCCGACGCGAACACGCTGCTGATTCCCGACGCCGGCGGCAACAACCGGCTCGACAGCCTGAGCAATCTGCTGCGCGATCCGCGCATCGGCCTGCTGTTCTTCATTCCGGGCTTCGACGAGACGCTGCGCGTCAACGGCAGGGCGCAGCTGCGCGACGAGGCGCATTACACGGCACTGTTCGCGACCGAGCATTTCCGGCCCAGGCTGGTCGTGGAAGTACAGGTGCAGGAAGCCTATCTGCATTGCGCCAAGGCCCTGATGCGTTCCCGGTTCTGGGAGGCCGACGCCCGGGTGCCGCGCAATGTCATGCCCACGCTCAACCAGATGATCCAGTCGCAGATGGGCATTGCCACGCCGCCCGAGCCCCAGGAGCTGATGGTGGCCCGCTACAGCGCCCTGATCGCCGCGGAGCAAGGCTAAGAAAATGATAGCTGCTGACGCCGGTACGCACGGAAATTGAAGGGAAAACCATCTTGAAACCATTGAAGGACAGGCGCAGCAAGCTATGGGTTTGATATTGATACTGGGTGCCTCGCGCGGCCTGGGCCGGGCTCTGGCCACGGCTTATGTGGAGCAGGGCCATCGCGTGATCGCCACCGTGCGCCGCGCCGAGGACATGGCGGCCCTCCAGGCGCTGGGCGCCGAAGTGCTGCAGGTCGACCTGGCCGATCCCGCCAGTGTCAGCGGCTTGGCCTGGCAGCTCGATGGCGCCAGCATCGACCTCGCCCTGTACGTGGCCGGCGTCTGGGACGGCCATGGCGCCGGCGTGCCGCCCACGCAGCAGCAGTTCGACCAGGTCATGCACAGCAATGTGCTGGGCTTCATGCAGGCGCTGCCGCAGATTGCGCCCATGGTGCAGGAGGCCGAAGGCGTGATCGCGGCCTTTTCCAGCTCCATGTCGCTGCTGTCCGAGGCCGCGCCCGATGCCTGGCTGTACCGCGTGAGCAAGGCCGCGCTCAACATGGCCGTGGCCTCGGCCGGTGCCCAGTGGCCCGGCGTCACGCTGCTGGCGCTGGATCCGGGCTGGGTGCAGACCGAGATGGGCGGACCGGCCGCGCCGCTGTCGCTGCAGGACAGCGTGCAGGGCCTGATGCAGGCGCTGGCCGGCGTCACGCCGGACGACGGCGGCTGCCTGCTGCGCCACGACGGGCACCGGCTGCGGCTGGCAGCCGCCGGATAGCAACGGCGACAGGAAAAACATGGGCCGGCCTGTGCACCGACCCCTACCGGAACAAGAGGAGACAGACATGCTTTTGACGCAGGACCAGCAGATGATCCGCGACGCGGTGCGCGAGTTCGTGGCCGCCGAGATCACGCCCCATGCCGCGCGCTGGGACAAGGAACATCACTTCCCGAAGAACGTGCACCAGGGACTGGCGACCCTGGGCTGCTATGGCATTTGCGTGCCCGAGGAGCTGGGCGGCGCCGGGCTCGACTACCTGAGCCTGGCCCTGGTGCTGGAAGAGATCGCGGCCGGCGATGGCGGCACCAGCACCGTGATCAGCGTGACCAACTGCCCGGTCAACGCCATTCTGATGCGCTACGGCAGCCTGCAGCAACAGCAGCAGTGGCTGGCACCGCTGGCGCGCGGCCAGATGCTGGGCGCTTTCTGCCTGACCGAGCCCCATGTGGGCTCGGACGCCAGCGCGCTGCGCACCACGGCCGTGCGCGAGGGCGACAGCTATGTGATCAACGGTGTCAAGCAGTTCATCACCAGCGGCAAGAACGGCGACGTGGCCATCGTCATCGCCGTCACCGACAAGGCCGCGGGCAAGAAGGGCATGAGCGCCTTTCTGGTGCCCACTTCCCAACCTGGCTACCACGTGGCCCGGCTCGAGGACAAGCTGGGCCAGCACAGCTCGGACACGGCGCAGATCCATTTCGACAACTGCCGCATCCCGGCCGCCAACCGGATCGGCGCCGAAGGCGAGGGCTACAAGATCGCGCTGTCGGCGCTGGAGGGCGGGCGCATCGGCATCGCCGCGCAAAGCGTGGGCATGGCGCGTGCCGCCTTCGAATGCGCGCTGCAGTACAGCAAGGAGCGCGAGAGCTTCGGCCAGCCCATCTTCAACCACCAGGCCGTGGGCTTTCGGCTGGCCGACTGCGCCACGCAGATCGAGGCCGCACGCCAGCTGATCTGGCATGCGGCCAGCCTGCGCGACGCAGGCCTGCCCTGCCTCAAGGAGGCCGCCATGGCCAAGCTGTTCGCCAGCGAGATGGCCGAGCGCGTGTGCAGCATGGCCATCCAGACGCTGGGCGGCTACGGCGTGGTCAGCGACTTTCCCGTCGAGCGCATCTACCGCGACGTGCGCGTGTGCCAGATCTACGAAGGCACCAGCGACGTGCAGAAGATCATCATCCAGAGGGCTCTCGCCTGAGGGCAAAACCCCGGGCTGTCAAGCAAACGGGCGCACAGACTGTGGCGTCCTAGGGGGCTTGCCGGTTGCCGCTGTCACGCGCACTGCCTAGGATGGGGTGAACGGGACGGCGATCCCGGCAGGTTGCAACCAGGAACTTGCGCGGTCTGCGCATGTTCTGCCATCACTTTGCGAAGGAGCCCCTCTATGCCTTTTGCCCCGGTCAATGGCCAGAACCTCTACTACGAAGACACGGGCGGGCGCGGCCCGGTCCTCGTGTTCTCGCACGGCCTGCTCATGGACCACACCATGTTCGAGCCCCAGGTGCAGGCCTTGCAGGACCGCTTCCGCTGCATTTCCTGGGATGAGCGCGGCCATGGCAAGACGGCGGACCCCGAGCACTGCGCGCCGTTCTCGTACTACGACTCGGCCGACGACCTCGCGGCCCTGCTCAGATACCTGGGCGTGGACAAGGCGGTGCTGGTCGGCATGTCGCAAGGCGGCTATCTGTCATTGCGCTGCGCGCTGATCCATCCCGAGGTGGTCGGAGCGCTGGTGCTGATCGACACCCAGGCCATGCTGGAGGACCCCGAGCAGATGCCGCACCACGAGGCCCTGCTGCGCGCCTGGATGGAGCATGGCCTGTCGGACGACATGGCGGCTACCGTGGAGCACACCATCCTGGGCCACGGCTGGCCCGGCGCCGCGCGGTGGCGCGCCAAGTGGAAGCAGGCCACGCCAGTCAACCTGGGCCAGAGCTTCGCCACGCTGGCGCTGCGCGACGACATCAGCCCGCGGCTGGCGGAAATCAAGGTACCGGCCCTGGTGATCCATGGCGACCAGGACATCGCCATCGTCCCCGAGCGCGCACGCGCCATGTTCAAGGCGCTACCCCATGCGCAATGGGTGGGCGTGCCCGGCGCCGGCCATGCCTCCAACCTCACGCATCCCGGTCCGGTGAATGCCGCGATCGAGGCCTTTCTGGCCGGCCTGCACTAGTCCGTCCGCCGCGCACCGGGCTGTGCGCGGCGCCTCGCTCATACGCCGTCCTGGTCCTGGTTGCGCTTGCGCAGCACCACGGTGATCTGGCCATTGGTCTCGATGGTGGCGCGCTCCACGTCATGGGTGTGGAGGCAGCCGTTGGCGCGCAGTATGGCGGACAGGTCGTCGCTGGTGATCTTCTCGTCCGCCAGCAGATCCTGGTGCACCTGGCCCTGGTGGATCAGGACCTTGGGCCTGCCGTCGACCAGATGGCGCAGCCAGGGGTAGTAATAGGTGAGCCGCGCAATCGCCACATGGCAGAAGATCAGCGTGCCGGCGCTGATCAGGCCGCCGACGAGCGAGTTGTCCCCGGCGTTCATGGAGTTCTGCACGGCGTTGGACAGGATCAGCAGCAGCACCAGATCGAACGGCGCGTACTGGCCCGTCTGGCGCCGGCCGGTCAGCCGCAGGAAGACCAGCAGAAACAGGTAGACCACGATGGAGCGCAGCACCAGCTCCCACCAGGGCACGGACATATCGAACATGAAGACTCTCCTGAACGGAACCCGGCACTGTGCCGCGCAGCCTGCATTCCTGCAGGAAGCGGTAGCCGGCATCAGGGCAGCATGCAAGCAAAAATAGCCTGCAGCGCAGGATGGTACTGCGCAGGCAGCTATGAATAAAGGAGAATGATTGCCGAACCCACCTCCGGTTGTGCTGCCCCTGCATCCTGTGCACGGCAGGCCACCGGCAACGGACAATCCATCTGATGAGCCCTACCGATACCATGGCCGCCTGCCCCTGCGGGCGGCTCGATGCCCGGCGCCGGCCGCTGCGCTACGACCACTGCTGCGGCCGCTACATCGACCATTGGGAAGAGCGGCCGGCGCCCGATGCGCAGGCGCTCATGCGTTCGCGCTACACGGCCTTCGTGCGCGAGAACGCTGCCTATCTGCTGGCCACCTGGCATGCCAGCCAGCGGCCGCCGGCGCTGGACTTCGAGCCGGCGGCCAGATGGCTGGGCCTGGAGGTCAAGGCCTTCGAGCCCACGGGCGACGACACGGCCGAAGTGGAGTTCGTCGCCCGCTACCGGCTGGCCGGCCGGGAGGTGCGCCTGCATGAGCGCAGCCGGTTCGTGCGCGAGAACGGGCGCTGGTACTACGTGGATGGCGACCAGTTCTGAGCGCGACCCGGCGGGCGTGGCGGATGCGCCCGGCCTGCAGGCCGTGGACCTGAGGGCAAGGCTGCGCCTGCTGCAATCGCTGACTTCGCGCGGTTCGTCGGAAGCCGCAGCGCTGCTGATCCCGCTGGCCATTCTGTGGATGGCTTCGCGCAATGCGCCGGCGCTGGCGATCTCGCTGCTGACCTGGTGGGGCATGATGGCCTGCATGGCCCTGGGGCTGATGAGCCTGCGCATGCGGCTGCACAGGCAGTGGCGCGAATTCGAGGCCGGCACGCAGGAAGTCGATGCGCCCACGCTGATGCGCTGGGAGCGCCAGCTTGCGCTGACCGGATTGGCCAACGGCCTGATGTGGTCGGCGGCCATTGCGTTTACCTGGTCTTCGGGCAACGGCGAGCTGCGCTTGTTCGTCTATCTGGCGCTGGTCGGCGTGCTGGCGTCGGGCACCACCTTCCTGGCTCCGGTGCCCGTGGTGTTCTGGTGCTTTTTTGCCGGCATCTACGCGCCCATGCTGCTGGCCGCACCCTGGTATTTTCCCAGCAAGGCCCGCTATCTGCTGCCGTTGCTGCTGCTGTTCGGCGCGACGATTGCCCGCCATGCCTGGGGCGCACGGCATTTCGTGCGCCAGCAGCTGGCCCATGAGCGCGAGCGGCAGGCCCTGGCCGACAGCTACCAGGCGGCCAGGATCGAGGCCGAGCATGCCCTGGCGGAAAAGAACTGGTTTCTCTCGGCCGCCAGCCACGATCTGCGCCAGCCGCTGCATGCCCTGGGCCTGATGCTGGAGGCCACGCGCCAGCGCAACCGCGATGCCGAGGTGGCCTCCCTGCTCGATGAGGTGCAGGACTGCGCGCGCGACCTGGGCACCATGTTCAACGACCTGCTGGACCTGTCGCGGCTCGAAGGCCATGCGCTGGTGCAGCATCCCCAGGCCGTGGCGGTGGCCGGGGTGTTCGAAGAGGCGCGCCGCGTGTTCGCCCATGATGCCTCCCAGCGCGGGCTGAAGCTGTCCATCTTCATGCCGCGGCGGCATGCCGCCGTGCTGCATGCGGACCCGGCATTGCTGCGGCAGATGGTGTTCAACCTGCTGCAGAACGCCCTGCGCTATACGGCCAGCGGCGGCGTGCTGCTGGGCTGCCGCCGCCGGCAGGGGCGCTGGCTGCTGCAGGTCTGGGATACCGGCGCCGGCATTGCGCCCGAGGACCAGGCCCGCATCTTTGCGCGCCATTACCGTACGCAGCACAGCCAGGCCCGGGAGATGGCCGATGCGCAGCCGCCCAGCTTGCGCGGACGCGGGCTGGGCCTGTCCGTGGTGGCGCTGGCCGCCCGGCACATGGGGGTGGACTATGGCGTGCGGTCGCGGCTCGGGCATGGTTCCTGCTTCTGGCTGCACTGGCCGGCGCAGCCAGAAACGAGGGACGCCGAAGTGGCCGCATCCCTCGCTGCCGGTCCGCCGAACAGGCTGCTGCCGCAGCTGCAGGGGCGCTGCCTGGTGCTGGACGACGAGGCACTGGTCGGTCAGGCCATGGAGCGCATCCTCCAGGCCTGGGGCGTGGAGGTGAGCTGGGTGCGGACCGCCCGGCAGGCGGCCGCGGTGCTGGCCGACGGCTGGAGACCGGATTTCGTGCTGTGCGACCAGCAACTCGAAAACGGCGAACAGGGCTTCGATGTGCTGCAGCAATTGCTGCAGCACCTGCCGCAGGCCAGCGGCGCGCTCATGAGCGGTGATCTGGCCGCGCTGGAGCAGGCGCAGGAACAAGGCTATCTGGTGTTGCCCAAGCCCCTGCAGCCGCAGGAGCTGCATGCAGTGCTGGCGCACTGCCTGGCTCAGCCCAGGGCCTGATCGCCGTCCAGTACCACGCCGCGCAGCTTGGTGAACAGCTCCACGCGGTTGGCGGCGCCTACCCGCTGGAGCACGGCGGTCACATGCTCCTTGACCGTGTGTTCCGACAGGCTCAAGACCTGTGCGATGGCCCGGTTGGGCTTGCCGCGCAGCACCAGGGCCAGCACCTGGGCCTGGCGGGCGGTCATGCCCAGCTCCCGGGCCGTCATGTGCAAGGGCCGGATGCCGTCGGGCAGCGGCTGCAAGGGCGGCGGAGCGGCCTCGAACCACTGGCCGCCGGCCAGCAGGGTCTGTGCGGCGGCCAGGAAATCCTCCGCGGGCCGGGCCTTGGCCACAAAGCCGTGGGCACCGGCCGCGCGGGCCTTGCTGGCAATCGCCGGATGCCTGTCCCCGCTGGTCATCAGGATGCGGGTGGCCGGTGCCAGGCTCAGCATGTCCCTGATGAAGGGGGTGGAGCCGCCTTCCTCGAGCCAGAAGTCGACCACCGTCAGCAGCGGCGGCCCTTCGCTGGCCATCAGCGCCAGCGCCTGGCTGCCGTTTTCGGCCACCAGCACACGCGTGAAATCGGGCAGCTGCAGCAGCATGTGCCTGGCGCCCTGGGCGACGAGCGGGTGGTCGTCGATCACCAGCGCATAGGCCTGCCGGGGCGCCTCGGCAAAGGCCGTTGGAGAAAGCGTCTCGAGCATGTCTTGCGCGCTATCGGAAAGACCGCGCCGATGCGGCCCTCTGTAAGCGGTAACAAATACCCCCCTCAGGTGGGGTAACGCAGGCGTGGCCGGCTTCCGACAATGGCAGCACCGCAACCGGAGCCCCGTGTCCGGCCTTGCATTCTGAAATACGCATGAGGAGAGCATAAATGACATCCACCCAACTGACCCGTAGGAGCGCAGCGCTGCTGATGCTTGCCAGCCTGGCAGCCTGCGGAGGTGGCGGCGGCGATGGCGGATCTGCCGGCGGCGGTTCGGGCGGCGGCTCCGAAGGCGGCTCCGGCGGGAACGGCACAGGCCCTGGCGGTGGCGAAACGGGCGGCGGTTCCTCCGGCCCCGTGACCGGCTCCTACAGCCTGAGGACCGCAGCCACCGGCCACGACCAGATGCTGAGCGACGCCAACACCATGGGGGCCCAGGGCTTTGTGCTCGTGAGCGCGCTGGCCACGCAGATGACCGCGACGTCCCCCGGGGTGATCGGCGACTTCTATGTCAGCGACACCGCCCATTCTGGCCACAAGTTCGCCTATCTGCTGCAGCCCCAGCCCGGCAACCTCACCGAATTCCTGGCGCAGCTCAACCAGCAGGGCGGCAACGGCTACATGTTCAAGTCGGGCTCGGTGTTCGGCAATGTCTCGGACATCCGCAACGTCTATGTGAAGGACACCAGCCGCAGCGACCAGTTCAGCTACGAGGCCTCCACCACGATACCCCAGACGCCGCAGGCCATGGCCGACGAGATCAACCGCCAGGGCGCCCGGGGCCTGCGCTATCTGGGGCAATACAGCATCGGCACGGCCCTCATCTTCAGCCTCTACGTCAAGCGCAACGACAGCGTCACCTACCAGTACACGCTGGAAAACCAGAGCCATCCGATGGGGCCGGCCGACAGGGCCGCTTTGCAGAGCCAGCTGGCCGCCAAGGGGGCGCAGGGCCTGTTCTTCCGCGGCACCGAAGTCTTCGGCCAGTCCGCCAACCCTGCCCAGCAGGAGTATGCGGACGTTTACGAGAAAAGCTCCGCCCAGAACGGCACCATCGAGTATCTGGTGGAAGCCGCCTCCACCGGCGACAGCCTGGACGACATCCTCAAGAGCATGAACGGCAATGCCGCCAACGGCTTTTTCTGGCTGTCCCAGACCATGACGAGCGATATGAAAATGAGCACCGTCTCGGTCAAGAACGGTGGCTCGCTGCTCCATCCGCTGGCCGGAGTGTCCTTCCCCTGAGCCTGAAAAGCGGCCGAAGCGCATAATCCGGCTCTTCCTTTCTTGTGACCAAAGGCGCCGCTGGGCGCCTTTCTGCATCGCCCCGGGCCGATGCGGGTAGAGCTTTCATGACTGCTTTTGACGCTGTGCTTTTCGACTGTGATGGCGTGCTGGTAGACAGCGAATCCATCACCAACCGCGTGCTGTGCACCATGCTCAACGAAGCCGGCTGGGCCATCAGCCAGGGCGATTGCACGCGCGACTTCATCGGCAAGACCGTGCGCAGCCAGGCTGCTGTCATCGAGGCCCATACCGGCAAGCCTTTGACCGATGCCTGGATGGCCGAGTTCTACGAGAGGCGCAACGCGGCGCTGCGCGCCGAGCTGGTCGCTATCGCCGGTGCGCTGGAGGCCGTCCGGCAAATCCATGCGCTGTGCAGCGGCCGCATTGCCTGCGCCTCGGGGGCGGACCGGGCGAAGGTGGAAATGCAGCTGGCCAAGGTCGGCATGGCGCCGTATTTCGACAGCCGCGTCTTCAGCGGGCACGAATTGCCGCGCAGCAAGCCCTTCCCGGACGTTTATCTGGCTGCGGCCCAGGCATTGGGCGTGGCGCCCGGGCGCTGCCTGGTGGTCGAGGATACGGTGACCGGCGTGCAGGCCGGCGTGGCGGCCGGCGCCACGGTCTGGGGCTATTTCCCTGCGGACCAGGGCCATGCCTCCGCGGAGCAGCTGCTGGAGGCCGGGGCCAGCTGCGTGTTCGGCCACATGGGGGAACTGCCCGCCATGTTTGAAGTGGTGCAGCGCACAGCGGCTTAATCGGCAGTCCAGATCGAAAAGGCCTCGGCCACGCGCTCAAAGGCCCTGTCCTCGAGCACGCTGTTGTGCAGCAGCACGATGCGTGCTATGGGCCACTGCAGCGCGGCCAGCGCGCAGCGTTTGGCTGCGGATGGGTCCCTGACCAGCAGGCGCACGGTGCGCGGCACCGTCAGCCGTTCATGGCCGCCGGTCAGCCCCAGGTACAGGCGCACGCCCAGGCTCAGCGGGCCCTTCCAGCATTGCAGGATGTCGGTGGCGATCAGCGTGCCTGAAGCATGGTGGAACCACAGGCTTTCCTGCAGCAGCGGGATGCCGTCGAACCGCAGATGGCCGAGTTCGCCGCCCCAGGGCAGGGCGGCATCGTCGGATTCCAGCACCTGCAGATTCCGGAGATCGGGCCGCTTGCGCTTCAGACCGGCCGGACCGTAGAGCCGGGCCTCGGGGTACAGCGCTGCCAGGTCCGCTGCAAACAGATGGTGCATGGTGCTGGGCGCCACGATCGACCGCAGCGGACCCAGGCCGTCGAGGAACTGCTTTTGCGCGGGCGCGAGCGGTACGGCCGAATGGGCGAACAGGCTGCCGTCGCGCAGCCGTGCCACGGTCATGCGCGTGCTGACCTGCAGGCCGGCGTTGCGGAACCCGTAGTTCAGGCTCCACAGGTCCGGTGCAATGGCTTGCCAGGAGGTGTGCTGGGACATGTCGGTGCAGGAAAGTTCGGCCCAGTCTAACCAAACGGCCGCAGCAGGGGCGATGGCCGGCTGTCCACGCCTTGTCGCCTGGCGGCTGCCTGCTCGGCCTGCAAGGCGCGCCGGAATGCCGGCCTGACCTGCAGCTGCTTCCAGTAGCCTTGCGTGCCCGGGCCCCATTGGGCGGCCAGGCCCAGGAAGTCGGCCAGCATCAGCGCATAGCCCACGGCGATGTCGGCCGCAGTGAAGCGGCCCGCGCACAGGTGGCCGGGATCGGCGCAGGCCTGGGGTTGCTGCAGCGCCGCTTCCACCGAACGCAGCCGGGCCAGGAACCAGCGGGCATAGTCCTGGGCCACGTCGGCGTGGCGCCGCTCGGGTGGCTCGAAATGCGCATAACGCAGCACCAGCGTCTGCGGAAAGGTCAGCGTGGCATCGCTCATGTGCAGCCAGTTCAGATAGGCCGCAAAGTCCGGTTCCGAAACATCGACGCCGAGCCGGGCCTGCGGGTGCAGGGCGGCCAGATATTCGCAGATGGCGGCGGATTCGGTCAGGCGCGAGCTGCCATGGACGAGCAGCGGCACCGTGCCCAGCGGGTTGATCTCCAGATAGCTGCGCTGCAGGGCCCGGGGCGGAAACGGCAGCATGTGCAGCTCGTACGCCAGGCCAAGCTCTTCCAGCATCCAGAGCGCGCGGAACGAGCGGGCGCTGACGCAGTGATACAGATGATGCATGTTTCCAGTCTATGCAGCCGGGCCGGCCCGGAGGTGACAGCCTGGGTGCGGATCGTGCCAAGCGCTGGATGCGCCCTAGGGCTGCTGCGCCGGCTGGCGCGCCGACTTGCGGAATTCCGAGGGCGAGAGCCCGGTCCAGAGCCGGAAGGCCCGGATGAAGCTCTTGTCGTTGAGAAAGCCGCAGGCCTGGGCGATGCGCTTGATGGGCCGGCTGGTGCGCAGCAGCAGCGCAATCGCGCGCTCGCGGCGGATCTCGTCCTTGAGCGCCTGCAGCGAGGCGCCTTCCTCCTTGAGCTGGCGGTGCAGGCTGCGCTGAGACAGATGCAGCTGGCGCGACAGCGTCTCGGCCGTCTGCTGGCCCTCGGTGCCGGCCGCCAGCAGTTGGCGCACGCGCTGCACCAGCGTGCGCTCGCGCCGGTAGGGGCGCACCTGCAGTGGCAGGGCCCGCTGCAGCATGCGCTGCAGCGCGGCCTCGTCGCGGGTCAGCGGCGCCTGCAGCTGCCGGGCATCGAACCGCAGGCAGGCGGTGTCGGCATCGAAGCAGATCTCCCCGGGCGGGAACAGCACCTCGTACACATCGGCATGCGCGGGCCGCGCATAGGGAAAGCAGGCCTGGCGGATGGCGATGGGGTCGTTGATGAGCCAGCTGGCAAAGCCATGGGCGTTGCGCAGCACCGAGACCAGGCAGAACTCGCGCATGCCGTCCGGTATGCCCGCATCCTGCAAGGCCAGCGTGGCCACGCCGTCGTGCTCGCTCAGCGTCAGGCGGATACTGGCCGTAAGCAGGCCGTGGTGGCGGCACCAGCGCTCCAGCGCCAGCCCCAGATGGGGCGAGCTGATGCTGGCGCGCGCCAGCATGCCGTAGCTGCCCCAGGGCAGGCGCCGCTCGAACCAGCCCAGGGATTCGTCGTCGAGTTCGCGCATGGCCGCATCCGACAGGGCCTCCATCTGCAGGGCCGTGATGCGCTGGGCCGCGTCATAGATCAGATCTGGCGGAATTTGTGCCTTCTGCAGCGCAGCTTCGACGTTCATGCCGCGCTGCGCATAGGCCTGCACAATGGCCTGGACAAATGCCATGGGCGTCAATGCAGGATGGGAGGAGCCCATGGCGCTGGCAACATGGGGCAGCGGCGTTTTGACCAGTGAGGGTGTGGACATGTGGCAATTATTGCAACCTATGTGACGCCATCTGGACAGGGCTAGCCCTTATGCTGGACCGGATCAAAGATAGTGGGGGTGCCGCGCATGCCGGCGCGCGCCCGAAGACACAGGAGACAAGCCATGCCATCGCAGACAGATTTGCTCACCTTGAGCTACTCCCGGGGGCGCACCGATGTGCCGCTGATCGAGCAGACCATAGGCGACTTCTTTGCCGACATGGCAGCGCGCCAGCCCGGGCGCGATGCCCTGGTCAGCCGCCACCAGGGCCTGCGCTACACCTATGCGCAGCTGCATGCGGCTGCCCGCCAGCTGGCCAGCGCACTGCTGGGCCTGGGCCTGGAAAAAGGCGACCGCGTGGGCATCTGGTCGCACAACAATGCCGAGTGGGTTCTGATGCAGCTGGCCACGGCCCAGGTGGGCCTGATCCTGGTCAACATCAACCCGGCCTACCGCACCTCCGAGGTCGAATACGCGCTCAACAAGGTGGGCTGCAAGGCGCTGGTGACCATGCCCCGCTTCAAGACCAGCGACTATCTGGGCATGCTGCGCGAGCTGGCGCCCGAGCTGGCCCAGTGCGCGCCGGGCCGCTTGCAGGCCGCGCGCCTGCCGGCGCTGCGCAACGTGGTGTGGATCGATGCGATCCAGGACCAGGGCGAGGAACAGCCGGGGATGCTCCGCTTTTCGCAGCTGATGGCGCAGGGTACTCCAGCGGATGCGCGCATCGATGCCATTGCTGCCACGCTGCGCAACACCGATCCCATCAACATCCAGTTCACCAGCGGCACCACGGGCTTTCCCAAGGGCGCGACGCTGACCCACCGCAACATCCTCAACAACGGCTTCTTCATCGGCGAGTGCATGCGCCTCACGCCCGCGGACCGGCTGTGCATTCCCGTGCCGCTGTACCACTGCTTCGGCATGGTGCTGGGCAACCTGGCCTGTTTCACGCACGGCTCGGCCATCGTCTATCCGAACGACGGCTTCGACCCGGTCACGGTGCTGGAGACCGTGCAGGCCGAGAAATGCACGGGCCTGCATGGCGTGCCCACCATGTTCATTGCCGAACTCGACCATCCGCGCTTTGCCGAGTTCGACCTGTCCACGCTGCGCACCGGCATCATGGCCGGCTCGCCCTGCCCCATCGAAGTGATGAAGCGTGTGGTGCGCGACATGCACCTGTCCGAGATCACCATTGCCTACGGCATGACCGAGACCAGCCCCGTGAGCTGCCAGAGCGAGGCCGACACGCCCCTGGAGCGGCGCGTCTCCACCGTGGGCCGGGTGCAGCCGCACCTGGAGGTGAAGATCGTCGACCCGGCCACGGGCGAGACCGTGGCGCCCGGCGTTTCGGGCGAGCTGTGCACGCGCGGCTATTCGGTCATGCACGGCTACTGGGACGACGAGGCCAAGACCCGCGAAGCCATCGACGCCGAGCACTGGATGCACACGGGCGACCTGGCGACCATGGACGCCGAGGGCTATGTGAACATCGTGGGCCGCATCAAGGACATGGTGATCCGCGGCGGCGAGAACATCTATCCGCGCGAGATCGAGGAATTCCTCTACCGCCATCCCAAGGTACAGGACGTGCAGGTGGTGGGCGTGCCCGACGTGCGCTACGGCGAGGAGCTGTGCGCCTGGATCATCGCCAAGCCCGGCCAGAACCTGAGCGAGGACGAGGTGCGCGACTTCTGCAAGGGCCAGATCGCCCACTACAAGGTGCCGCGCTACATCCGCTTCGTGCAGGCCTTCCCCATGACGGTGACGGGCAAGATCCAGAAGTTCAAGATCCGCGACGAAATGATCGAGCTGCTTGATCTGCGCGTGGCGAAAACCGCCTGAAAAAATGGACTCCCCTCTGTGCCGCTGCGCGGCGGGCCCTGGAACAATGAAACAAGGGGACGACGCCTTGGCTGGGGCGGCCCATGTCGAAGGGCGGCTCTTGCTCGGCGTCTTGGTCCTGGATTCGGCCGGCCTAGTGGTGGCCGCCGCTGTCCTTGCCCGGCAGCCCGGCGGCGCGCAGCGCCACGGCCAGGCGCTTGCGCATGGCGATTTCCTGCATGTCCAGCTCGCTGACCAGGCTGCGCAGCGATTCGTCGTTGATGCGGTGGGCCTGCCGCTCCTGGTAGTAGAAGTCCCGCTCGGCATGGATGCACTCCAGCCGGGTCTCGATCTCCAGCACATAGCGCAGCTTGCGCTGGCGCACCACCTCGGCCGTTTCGCGCTGGGCCTCGATGCTCGATACCGTGCCGCTGCCGTCGTCCAGCATCTGGATGCGGTTGCGGTACTCCTGGGTCAGGTGGCCGTTGACCTCCTGGCGCATGGCAATCCACTCGGGGTCGCGGTGCTGCAGCTCCTCCTCGGTGAGCGTGAGCCGGGACATGGCGGCCATGCAGGCCTGTTCGCGGGCCAGGCGCTCCTCGCGCAGCGTGGGCGACTCCTCGGTGGGCGGCAGGTGGCGCAGGATGATGGGCAGGCTGACCGAGCCCAGGATCAGCGTGAACAGAATGGTGCCCGTCGCCAGGAAAACCAGCATGTCGCGTGCCGGAAACGGCTGGCCGTTGTTGAGCACCATGGGAACGGACAGCGCACCGGCCAGCGTGACCGCGCCGCGGATGCCGGCCATGGTGGTGGCCAGGTTCAGCAGCGGCGAAGGGCGTTCGGCCATCTTGCCCTGGTGGTGGGCGCGCATCAGGCTGCCATGCACGCCGAGCGTCAGCCAGATCCAGCGCAGCAGCAGCAGGCCGAAGGAGATGGCGGCCACGTAGCCAACCAGAATCCACCAGTCGTGGCCGGCCTGGTGCAGCGGCACGCCGATGATGGACGGCAGCTGCAGTCCCAGCAGCAGGAAGATGGCGCCGTTGAAGGCGGCTTCCACCATGCTCCAGGTACCGGCCGTCTGCAGCCGTTCGCTGATGTAGCTGCTGCGCTCCAGGTCGCCGAAATTGGTGGCGATGCCCGCGGCCACGGCCGACAGAATGCCCGAGACGCCGATCTTCTCGCCCACGATATAGGCGGCAAACGGCAGCAGCACCAGCAGCAGCACCATCTGCGTGGCAGCCACATCGCCCAGGCGGCGGGTGATCGTGCCGCGCGCGTAGCTGAAGCCCCAGCCGATCAGCGCGCCGATACCCAGGCCGCCCACGGCCATCCAGGTGAATTCCTTGGCCACTTCGGTCCAGGAGAACAGGCCGGTCAGCGTGGCGGCAATGCCGAACTTGAGCGCCACCAGGCCCGATGCGTCGTTGAGCAGCGATTCGCCCTCGAGGATGTGCATGGTCTTCTCGGGCATGCCCAGGTTGCGCGTGATGGCCGAGACGGCCACGGCATCGGTGGGCGAGACCACGGCCGCCAGCGCAAAGGCCACGGTCAGCGGGATCTCGGGAATCATCCAGTGGATCAGATAGCCCAGGCCCAGCACCGTGAACAGCACCAGGCCCAGGGCCAGCAGCAAAATGGGCTTGGCCAGGGCAAAGAATTCACGCTTGGGTATGCGCCAGCCGTCGGCGAACAGCAGCGGCGGGATGAACAGCAGCAGGAACAGCTCGGGGTCGAAGGCGATATGCAATCCGGCCTGGGGCCAGGCGATCAGCGCGCCCAGCGCGATCTGTATCAGGGGCAGGGGAATGGCGCGTACATAGCGGGCCACAATGCCTGTCAGCGCTCCCAGCAGCAGGACAAGCAGGACGGTTTCAACAGCGTGCATGCGGCATTGTCTTCAACAGCCGTTGCCGCACCATGTCAGACGGCGCCAAAAACCAAGTCCCCATATCAGTTATCAGCTACTAACCCCCAAAAGCCGGCTTGCTGCAAGCGAGAGACACCGAGGAAGGGCCGCCCCGCAGCAAAGGCCGTCGTCCCCCTTGGGGGAAGACGCGAAGCGGCTCAGGGGGTATTCATTTTTTAGAGGCAAGCAATGAGCATTCTGGAGACACAACTGAATCCGCGTTCGGCGGACTTCCTGGCCAACGCCGCGGCCATGCAGGCGCTGGTCGACGACCTGCGCGCGCGCTGCGACGAGATGGCGCTGGGCGGCAGCGAATCGGCGCGCGCCAAGCATGTGGCGCGCGGCAAGCTGCTGCCGCGCGAGCGCGTGCAGCGCCTGCTTGACCCGGGCACGCCCTTCCTGGAGCTGTCGCCGCTGGCCGCCTACAACATGTACGGCAACGACGCCCCGGGCGCCGGCGTGATCGCGGGCATCGGCCGGGTCAGCGGCGTGGACTGCATGATCGTGTGCAACGATGCCACGGTGAAGGGCGGCACCTATTACCCGATGACGGTGAAAAAGCATCTGCGCGCCCAGGAGATCGCCGCGCAGAACCGCCTGCCGTGCATCTACCTCGTGGACTCCGGCGGCGCCAACCTGCCCAACCAGGACGAGGTCTTCCCGGACCGCGAGCACTTCGGCCGCATCTTCTACAACCAGGCCAACATGAGCGCCCAGGGCATTGCCCAGATCGCCGTGGTCATGGGCTCGTGCACGGCCGGCGGCGCCTATGTGCCGGCCATGAGCGACGAGTCCATCATCGTCAGGAACCAGGGCACCATCTTCCTGGGCGGCCCGCCGCTGGTCAAGGCCGCCACGGGCGAGGTGGTGAGCGCCGAGGATCTGGGCGGCGGCGACGTGCACACGCGCCTGTCGGGCGTGGCCGACCACCTGGCCGAGAACGATCTGCATGCGATCGCGCTGGCCCGCCAATCGGTGGCCAACCTGAACCGCAGCAAGGCGAGGAACGAGGCCGATGCTGCGCCGCAAGATCCTCTTTTCGATAGCCGCGAGCTGTATGGCGTGATTCCCGTGGACACGCGCAAGCCCTTCGACGTGCGCGAAATCATCGCGCGCATCGTGGACGGCAGCCGCTTCGACGAATTCAAGGCCCGCTTCGGCAGCACCCTGGTCTGCGGCTTTGCGCGCATCGAGGGCATGCAGGTCGGCATCATCGCCAACAACGGCATCCTGTTTTCCGAATCGGCCGTCAAGGGCGCGCACTTCATCGAGCTGTGCTGCCAGCGCAAGGTGCCGCTGGTGTTCCTGCAGAACATCACGGGCTTCATGGTGGGACGCAAATACGAGAACGAAGGCATCGCCCGCCATGGCGCCAAGCTGGTCACGGCCGTGGCCACCGCGAGCGTTCCGAAGTTCACCATCATCATCGGCGGCAGCTTCGGTGCCGGCAACTACGGCATGTGCGGCCGTGCGTACTCGCCGCGTTTCCTCTGGATGTGGCCCAACGCGCGCATCTCCGTGATGGGCGGCGAGCAGGCGGCCAGCGTGCTGGCCACCGTCAAGCGCGACGGCATCGAGGCCCGGGGCGGCCAGTGGTCGGCGGCGGAAGAGGAGGCCTTCAAGGCGCCGATCCGCCAGCAGTACGAGGACCAGGGCCATCCCTATTACGCCACGGCCCGGCTGTGGGACGATGGCGTCATCGACCCGGCCGACACGCGCCGCGTGCTGGCGCTGGGCCTGTCCGCATCACGCAATGCACCGATCGAGGACACGCGTTTCGGCGTGTTCCGCATGTAAGGCAACACACAGGGAGAGCAGCAATGACGAATTTCACGGCCCTGACTTTGAAGGTGGATGGCGGCGTGGCCCGCATCACGCTGACGCAGCCCGAGATCCGCAATGCCTTCAGCGACGAGGTGATCGCCGAGATCACGGCGGCCTTTGCCGCGGCCGGCGAGCGGCCCGATGTGCGTGCCGTGGTGCTGGCGGCCGAAGGGCCGGCCTTCTGCGCGGGCGCCAACCTCAACTGGATGCGCCGCATGGCCGAGTATTCGCGCGACGAGAACCGCGACGATGCCGGCCTGCTGGCCGAGATGCTGCGCACCATCTACGAGTGCCCCAAGCCCACCATCGCACGCGTGCAGGGCGATGTCTATGCGGGCGGCATGGGTCTGGTGGCCTGCTGCGACATGGCCGTGGCGGCCGATACCGCGGGCTTTTGCCTGTCGGAGGTGAAGATCGGCCTGATCCCCGCCACCATCAGCCCCTATGTGATCCGCGCCATGGGTCCGCGTGCCTCGCACCGCTACTTCCTGACGGGCGAGCGCTTCTCGGCGGCAGAGGCCCATCGCACGGGCTTGGTGCATGAGGTGGTGGAAGCCGGCCAGCTCGACGCGGTGGTGGACGGCTGGCTCAAGAACCTGCTCGCTGCCGGACCCGAGGCCGTGCGTGCCTGCAAGCGCCTGGTGATCGATGTGGCCGAGCGCGAGATCAACGAGCAGCTGATCGCCGCGACGGTGGAAGGCATTGCCGACATCCGCGCCAGCAGCGAAGGCAAGGAAGGCGTGCAGGCCTTCCTGAACAAGCGCAAGCCGAATTGGCTGCCGGGCTGAAACCCCGCATCCAAGGAGCTGAACCACCATGGACTTCTGGCAAGCCTTCATCCGCTGGCTGCATACCATCGGCCTGCACGTGGACCCGGATACGGCCCGGTCCGTAGGCCAGGCGGCGGACAGCCTGGGCGACGCCGCCGGCAGGCTGGGGCATGCGGCGGGCCAGATGGACATGGGCGCCCTGCTGGCGTTGGCGGCGGCCCTGGGCTGGGCCAGCGGCCTGCGCCTGTATGCCGTGGTGTTCGTGGTCGGCATGCTGGGCCTCGCCGGCGTCATGCCCTTGCCGGGCAGCCTGCATGTGCTCGCGCACCCGCTGGTGCTGGTCGTCAGCGGCGGCCTGCTGTTCGTGGAGTTCTTCGCGGACAAGATTCCCGTGGTGGATTCGGTGTGGGACCTGTTCCAGAGCGTGCTGCGCATTCCCGCGGGCGCAGCGCTGGCGGCGGCCGTCTTCGGGGCCGACAACAGCACCATGGCCCTGGCCGCGGCCCTGATGGGCGGCACGCTGGCCGCCACCAGCCAGGCGGCCAAGACCACGACGCGCGCGCTCATCAACACCTCGCCCGAGCCGTTCTCGAATGTGGGCGCCAGCCTGGCCGAGGACACGGTCTCGCTGGGCGCCATCTGGCTGGCGCTGACCAATCCGCTGGTGTTCGCGGCCGCGCTGCTCGTGGTGGTGCTGGCGATGTGGCTGGTGATCTGGGCGCTGTGGCGCTTTCTCAAGGCCGCGCTGCGCCGGCTGCGCGGTGGCATGGGTTCATTGCAAAAAACATAGCTGCCAGCGCTTTGTGCACATGCACTGGCAGGCTGAAAGAATCGAAATTCCTGGAGACGATATGTTCAAGAAAATCCTGATCGCAAACCGCGGTGAAATCGCCTGCCGCGTGGCCGCGACGGCGCGCCGCATGGGCGTGAAGACCGTGGCCGTTTACTCGGATGCCGATGCCCGGGCCAAGCATGTGGCGGCCTGCGACGAGGCCGTGCATATCGGCGGGAGCGCGCCCAAGGACAGCTATCTGCGCTGGGAGCGCATCCTGGAGGCGGCCCGGGCCACGGGCGCCGAGGCCATCCACCCGGGCTACGGCTTCCTGTCGGAGAACGAGGATTTCGCCCATGCCTGCGCCGAGGCCGGCCTGGTCTTCATCGGCCCGCCCGCCTCGGCCATCCGCGCCATGGGCCTGAAGGCCGAGTCCAAGCAGCTCATGGAAAAGGCCGGCGTGCCCCTGGTGCCCGGCTACCACGGTGCCGACCAGAATCCTGCGCTGCTGCAGCGCGAGGCCGACCGCATCGGCTACCCGGTGCTCATCAAGGCCAGCGCAGGCGGCGGCGGCAAGGGCATGCGCCTGGTGGAAAAGAGCGAGGACTTCGCCGCCGCGCTGGAGTCGTGCAAGCGCGAGGCCATCAACAGCTTCGGCAACGATGCGGTGCTGATCGAAAAATACGTGCTGCGCCCGCGCCACATCGAGATCCAGGTGTTCGGCGACACGCAGGGCAACGTGGTCTACCTGTTCGAGCGCGACTGCTCGGTGCAGCGCCGCCACCAGAAGGTGCTGGAGGAAGCGCCCGCGCCCGGCATGACGCCCCTGCTGCGCCAGAAGATGGGCGAGGCGGCCGTGGCCGCGGCCCAGGCCGTGGGCTATGTGGGCGCGGGCACGGTGGAATTCATCGTCGAGCAGCCCGGCGGCTACGACCAGCCCGAGGCCATGAAGTTCTACTTCATGGAAATGAACACCCGCCTGCAGGTGGAGCACCCGGTGACCGAGGCCATCACGGGCGAGGACCTGGTGCAGTGGCAACTGCTGGTGGCCAGCGGCCAGCCTTTGCCAAAGCAGCAGTCCGAACTCCGGATTCAGGGCCATGCCATAGAAGCACGCATCTGCGCCGAGAACCCCGAGAACAACTTCCTGCCCGCCACCGGCATGCTGGCCGTGTACCGCAAGCCGCAATGCGCGAGCTTCGAGATCGGCACCGTGCGCGTGGACGACGGCGTGCGCGAGGGCGACGCGATCAGCCCGTTCTACGACTCCATGATCGCCAAGCTCATCGTGCGTGGCGACGACCGCGCCCAGGCGCTGGCGCGGCTGGACGCGGCGCTGGCCCAGACCCATATCGTGGGCCTGGCCACCAATGTGCAGTTCCTGCGCCAGGTGGTGAAGAGCCAGGCCTTTTCCAATGCCTTGCTCGACACCGCACTGATCGAGCGCGAGCGCGATGCGCTGTTCGGGCGGGACACGGTGGGCCGCGATGTGGCCGTGGCCGCCGCCCTGGCCCATGGCCTGCAGCAGGAACTGGCGCAGCAGGGCGCCGACCCCTTCAGCCGCCGCGACGGCTGGCGCGTGGCCGGCCGCTATGTGCGCAGCTACGCCTGGACCTACCGCGGCGAGGACTTGAGCGCCATCCTGGCCTACGGCCGCGCGGGCGATGCGGACGAACTGGTGATCGGCGAAGGCGCGGCGCGCAGCCAGATCGCGCTGCAGTGGCGGGCCCTGCCCGACGGCCGGCTGGAGCTGAATCTGGACGGCCGCCGCACCGTGGCCGTGGTGCATGCCCAGGGCCATGTGCTGTCGGTCTTCACCGAGGCGGGCAGCGCCCAGATCACCGAGGTGGACCAGCTGGCCCATGCGGGCGACACCGGCCATGAGGGCGGCCGCCTGACGGCGCCCATGCCGGGCAAGGTGGTGTCGTTTGCCGTCAAGGCCGGCGACGCCGTGAGCAAGGGCCAGCCCCTGGCCGTGATGGAAGCCATGAAGATGGAGCACACGATTGCCGCGCCTGGCGACGGCGTGGTGCTGGAGCTGCTCTACGGCCCCGGCGACCAGGTGGCCGAGGGCGCCGAGCTGCTGCGCATCGAGGTGGCCGCGTAAAACAGTTATCCAGAAAAGGAGCAGCTTGCGCTGGCAGCTGGCCGGTTCTGGCATGAATGTGTGCCGGGATCATTGCCTGTAAAGCGCTGGCAGCTTCATTTTCGATAGTGCTGCAGTGCCGATTGCATCGGCCGCGGCGCGGCGGCAATCCACGGGACGCTTTTAAACTCGGCCTTATGAAAATCACTTTTTGCTGTGACGACACATGGCCAGACCCCTGGCTCAAAGGCTTGCGCGAAACCCTGCCCGGTGCCGAGGTAAGCATCTGGGAACCCGGTGCGCCCCAGGCGGACTACGCCCTGGTGTGGGCGCCGCCCCAGCAGTTCATCGACGAGCAGGCGGCCGGGCTCAAGGCCATGTTCAACATCGGTGCGGGCGTGGACGCGCTGCTGCCGCTGACGATTCCCGCCGCGCTGCCGGTCTACCGGCTCGAGGATGCCGGCATGTCCGTGCAGATGGCCGAGTATGTATGCCAGGCCGTGATCCGCTTCTTTCGCGGGCTGGATGCCTACGAGGCCGACATGGCCCGGGGCGTGTGGCAGCACCAGCGCAATCCCCGGCGCGCCGAGTATCCGGTGGGCGTCATGGGCCTGGGCAAGATGGGCGCGCGCGTGGCGCAGGCGCTCACGGTGTTCGACTACACGGTCAACGGCTGGAGCCGCTCGCCGCGCGAACTGGACGGCGTGACTTGCTTTAGCGGCATGGAGCAGCTCGACGACTTCCTGGCGTCCACGCGCATTCTCGTGAACCTGCTGCCCCTGCATGCCGAGACCGAGAACATCATCAACGCGCGCACGCTGGGCCTGCTGCAGTCGGGCGCCTATGTGATCAACGTGGGGCGCGGCGGCCATGTGGTGGATGCCGATCTCATCGCCCAGATCGAATCCGGCCATGTGAGCGGCGCCATGCTGGACGTGTTCCGCGAGGAGCCGCTGCCGGCCGGGCATCCGTTCTGGACGCAGGAAAAAATCATCCTCACGCCCCATACCTCGGCGCGGACCCTGGCCCGAGACAGCATTGCCCAGATCGTCGGCAAGGTGGCGGCGCTCAGCCGTGGCGAGTCGGTGACAGGGCGGGTGGACCTGGGGCGTGGATACTGACGGTTCCCCCTGAGCTGCCACGCGGCTTGCCCCGTTCTCTGCGGAAGGGGAGCGACGCCAACGCTGCGGGGCGGCGGGGCCGCCCAGGCCCTTGCCGGGCGTCCCCTTCTTGGGGGGTGCCTGTTCATAGGTGAGGGAATAGAAACGATAGGAGAGATGGAATGGATTACCCCGCACGCGTGAAGATCGTCGACGTGGGCCCGCGCGACGGGCTGCAGAACGAGAAGCAGCCGGTGCCGGCATCGGTCAAGATCGAACTGGTGCAGCGCCTGCAGGATGCCGGTCTCAAGGAGATCGAGGTCACCAGCTTCGTCTCGCCCAAGTGGGTGCCGCAGATGGCCGACAACGCCGAGGTCATGGCCGGCATCGCCCGCAAGAGCGGGGTGCGCTATTCGGTGCTGACGCCCAACATGAAGGGCTTCGAGGCCGCCGTGGCCGCGCCCCGCGAGTACTGGCCCGACGAGATCGTGGTCTTCGGCGCGGCCAGCGAGGCCTTCAGCCAGAGGAACATCAACTGCTCCATCGCCGAGAGCATCGAGCGCTTTGCACCCGTGGTGGAGGCCGCGCGCGCGGCCGGCATCCAGGTGCGCGGCGCCATGAGCTGCACCGTGGGCTGCCCCTACGAGGGCGAGATCGCCCCCGAGCGGGTCGACTACCTGGCCGGGCTGATGAAGGGCATCGGCGTGCAGCGCGTGGACGTGGCCGACACCATCGGCGTGGGCACACCGCTCAAGGTGCAGCGCGCCATCGAGGCCACGCTGCGCCATTTCGGCGTCGACGAGATCTCGGGGCACTTCCACGACACCTACGGCCAGGCCCTGTCCAACACGCTGGCGGCACTGCAGCTGGGCGTGTGGAACTTCCAGTCCTCGGTCGCGGGCCTGGGCGGCTGCCCGTATGCGAAGGGCGCCACCGGCAACGTGGCCACGGAGGACGTGGTCTACCTGCTGCAGGGCCTGGGCATAGACACCGGCATCCATCTGGAAAAGCTGATCGACGCGGGCCAGTACATCAGCGAGCACCTGGGCCGGCCCACGCAGTCGCGCGTGGCCAGGGCCCTGATGGCCAGGCGCGCGGGCTGATCTGCAGACCCGGCCTTCGCTGGCGGCGGCCGGGCTTGGCGCTAACATGCCGGCCCATGTCACCCAACGCTTTTTTCCTTTCCCCGGGCCGCGCCGCCGCGCTGGCGGCCGCCGTGCTGCTCTCGGCGTGCGCCGGCATGGACGCCGACGAGTGCCGCGATACCGACTGGCAGTACCTGGGCCAGCTCGATGCCATGGACGGCAAGAAGGACTTGCGCAGCCGGGCACTATCGCATGAGCGCAGCTGCCGCAAGCAGGGCGTGGTCGTGGATCTGCGCGCCTACCAGCGCGGCTGGATGCAGGGACTGCGCACGTTCTGCACGCCGGAGAACGGCAAGGCCTTTGCCGAGCAGGGCGGGCGCTTCCAGCCCGGCTACTGCCCGCCGGCTCTCGAAGGCGCCTTCCTCGACGGCTACACGCCGGCGCGCGACCGCATCGAGGCCCGGCAGGCCATCTCCGAGCTGGAGAGGAAAATAGACGACAAGAAAAAGGAAATCCGGGCCGAGCGGGCCGGCGCCAGCGCCAGCCGCATGGCCTTTCTGCAGGCCGATCTGCGCGACATGCAGCAGGAGCTGCGCCAGTTGCAGGCCCGGCTGCGCTGAGCGCCGGCATCAAGACAGGAAACAGGAAATTTGGTTTATGTGCGGTTCGGAACTTCATACCTTGCCTGAGGGCGTGCAGCGCGTGGCTGCATTCCTGCAGCAGGCGCAGCACCCCCATCTGCCGCGGATGCTGGACGGCGCGGCGCGCACGGCCCAGGAGGCGGCCGAGCAGCTTGGCATTCTCGTGGGCCAGGTGGCCAAGAGCATCATCTTCAGGCGCCGAAGCGACGGCGCGCCCGTGCTGGTCGTGACTTCGGGCGACAGGCGCGTGGACGAAAAGAAGGTGGCCCAGCTGGTAGGACCCATAGGCCGCGCGGATGCGGACTTCGTGAAGGCCAGCACCGGCTTTTCCATCGGCGGCGTCAGCCCCGTGGCGCATGCAGCAAAGCCGGTCACGCTGATGGACCAGGAGCTGCAGCGCTTCGACACCGTGTGGGCGGCCGCCGGCCATCCGCATGGCGTGTTCCCCGCGACGCCGCGGCAGCTGCAGGAACTGACCGGGGCACCCTGGTCGGACGTGGTGGTCGCATGAGCAGCGTAGCCAACAGCAGCGAGGTGCTGGCACCCGAACAGCAGGCCCATCTGCAGGCCCAGCAGCGCAAGCAGCTGGCCTGGAAGGCCCGGGCGGCCCTGGCCGGGGCGGATGCCGGGGAGCCGGTGGCATCGCCCTGCATCAACGTCTGCCGCATGACCGAGGACCGCAGCCATTGTCAGGGCTGCTTTCGCACGATCGACGAGATCCGCGCCTGGTCCAAAGCCGATGCGGCCGAGCGCCTGCAGATCTGGGGCAGGCTGCTGCAACGAGCGGGCCTGAACGATCCACGCTCGGCCTGATGGATCCGGAGGAAGGCATGAAGCATCTCATTTGCTATCTGGACTTTGTCTCTCCCTATGCGTGGCTGGCCTTTGCCCGGATGCCCGAGGTGCTGCAGGGGCTGAGCTATCACGCCGAATATCGCCCGGTGTTGCTGGGTGCGCTGCTGCAGCAGAATGCCAATCCGGGGCCGGCCGGCATCCCGGCCAAGCGGGCCTGGACCTACCGCCATGTGAGCTGGCTGGGCCACGCCCATGGCGTGCCGCTGCAGATGCCGGCGCGGCATCCGTTCAAGCCGCTGCCGCTGCTGCGCCTGGCACTCGCCCACGGCCAGGATGGAGCCGTCAACCGCTTTGTCGCCGAAACCGTGTTCCGCCATGTCTGGGAGGGCGGGCAGGATGCGCTGGAGCCCGGGCGCCTCGATGCCTTGCGGCACGGGCTGGCCGGGCAGCTGAACAGCCAGGCCGACGAGGAAACGGTCAAGCAATGGCTGCGCAGCAACACGCAGCAGGCTGCGCAGGCCGGCGTGTTCGGCGTGCCGGCCTGGGAAGTGGACGGACATGTGTTCTGGGGCCTGGACGGCCTGCCCATGCTGCGCGCCTATCTGCAGGGCGATGCCTGGTTCGAGCGGCAATGGGAGGCCTGCGCGGGCGTGGAGTCCGGGCTGGGTTAGGGCGTGTTCACATAACCCTGGCTTGCCCGAAGGGTTGTGCAGCCTTGGGCGTCTGCGGCGTTGCCGGCCCTTGCAAGGTGCCTACCTTGCTGCGGCCCGGCGCCTTGCATCCATCCCAAGGCTGCACAACGCGATCCACGTGCGACGCCCTAGGCGTAGGCCCTGCGCCCTTGGCGCCTTGGTGACCGTGGCTTTCAAGGCAATTGCATAAGCTGGCGCAGTAGATTTCAGGAGACTGCACCACCATGGATACCCAGCAACTGTTTTCGCTCAAGGGCCGCGCGGCCCTTGTCACCGGCGGCTCGCGCGGCATCGGCCGCATGATTGCCGAAGGCTTTCTGCGCCAGGGCGCACGCGTCTATATCTCGGCGCGCAAGGCCGAGGCCTGCGACGAAACGGCGCGCGAGCTGTCGGCCCTGGGCCATTGCATCTCGCTGCCGGCCGATGTGTCCACGCTGGACGGCGTGAAGGCGCTGGTCGAGGCCTATGCCCGGCATGAAAGCCAGCTCGACATCCTTGTCAACAACGCGGGCGCGGCCTGGGGGGCACCCTATGACGAGTTCCCGGAAAGCGGCTGGGACAAGGTGGTCGACCTGAACATGAAGTCGCCGTTCTTCCTGACCCAGGCGCTCACGCCCATGCTGCGCAAGGCTGCGGCGGGCGAGCATCTGGCCAAGGTGATCCACATCGCCTCGATCGACGGCATTTCGGTCAATCCCTGGGAAACCTATTCCTATGCGGCCAGCAAGGCCGGCCTGATCCATCTGACCAAGCGCCTGGCGCTGCGCCTGGCGCCCGAGCGCATCGTGGTCAGCGCCATCGCCCCCGGTCCTTTTGCCTCCGAGATGAACAAGAGCGCGCGCGACCATGCCGAGGAGACCGCGGCACGCGTGCCGCTGGGCCGCATCGGCACGCCCGAGGACATGGCCGGCGCGGCCATTTTCCTGGCCTCGCGCGCCGGCGACTACGTGGTCGGCTCCACGCTGGTGGTGGACGGCGGCTGCGCCTGGGGACGGTGACGGCTTCTTCCTGAGCCGCCCGCGGAAATCTTCTTGGAAGGCGGGCACCCCTGCGGCCGCGGTTGCGGGCCTTGCGCCCATGCGGGGTGGGGGCGCAAGTTTCGCGCAATCGATCCATAAGGCATTGCGGGCACACTGAAGGCATAGCGGATGCCAAGCCCTGCACAGCCATGCCCAATGCCTTCAATTTCTCGGCCTCGCCCTTCGACTGCCTGGACCCCGGCGAACAGGCGCTGGTGCGCGCCAGCGTCGATATCGCCTACTTCCCCGAAGGGGCCGTGGTGCTCGATGTGGGCGACCGTCCCGCGCATCTGTTCGTCATCATCAAGGGCCATGTCACGCAGCTCGAGGGCGAGGAGGTGCTGGCCACCTACGGACCAGATGACTGCTTCGACGGGCGCGGCCTGGTGGCCGGGCGCGTCAGCAGCCGCTTCGTGGTGGCCGAAGAGCTCGTGGCCTACCAACTGGCGCATGACACCGTCAATGCGCTGATCGCGCGCAACACGGCTTTCGGCGCACTGCTGTTTTCCGACCTGGGCCACAAGCTCGGCACGCTGGCCCAGCGCGCCGGCCGGCACGAGCTGCAGTCGCTGACGCTGGCGCGCGTGGACCAGGCCTATCTGCGCCCCGCCCATGTGGTGGATGCCGGCACGGACGTTGTTTCGGTGACGCGCCTGTTCCATGCCGAGCGCACGACCAGCGTGCTGGTGTCGGGGCTGGCGGACAAGAATGGGGGAGAGCTGGGCATCTTCACGAGCACCACGCTGCAGCGCGCCATTCTCGACGGCCGGCCGCTGGACCGCCTGGCCGTGGGCGAGTTTGCCAGCCATCCCGTGGTCACGGTGCGCGCCGGCGACCAGCTCGGCGATGCCATGGTGCTGCTGCTGCGCGCGCGCGTGCACCGGCTCGTGGTGCTCGACGAGGCGGGACAGGTGCGGGGCATCCTGGAGGCGCTGGACCTGTTCAGCTTTCTTGCCAACCATTCGCACCTGATCACCGTGCAGATCGAGCAGGCCCGGGATTTGGCGGCGCTGGAGCAGGCCGCGGGCCAGGTCACGCGGCTGGTGGCGGCGCTGCACCGCAGCGGCATGCGCATGGGACTGATGGCCAGGCTGGTGCAGCAGCTCAATGCGCGCCTGTTCGAGCGCGCCTGGCAGATGCTGGCGCCGGCCGAACTGGTGGCCAACAGCTGCCTGTTCGTCATGGGCAGCGAAGGGCGCGGCGAGCAGTTGCTCAAGACCGACCAGGACAACGGCCTGCTGCTGCGCGACGGCTATATGCCGCCTGCGGACCTGGGTGCGATCTGTGAGCGCTTTTCCGCCGTGCTGGAGCGTTTCGGCTATCCCGAGTGCCCGGGCGGCATCATGCTCAGCAATCCGCAGTGGCGCGGCGCTGCCGCCGAATTCGGCCGGCGCGTGCGCGAATGGCTGCTGCTGCCGCGCGAGGGCGATCTGATGCGCCTGGCCATCTTCATGGACGCCCATGCCGTGGCCGGCGATGCCGCGCTTCTGGAGGCCGTGCGCCAGCAGCTGCTGGCGCTGGCCGCTGACAACGACGGGCACCTGGCCCGTTTTGCTGCGGACATCGACGCCTTCGGCAGTGCCGCCGGCTGGTGGAACCGCCTGCTGGGCCTGGGCGACGAGGCACGCGCCGTCAACCTCAAGAAGGCCGGCATCTTTCCCATCGTGCACGGGGTGCGCAGCCTGGCGTTGCAGCACCGCATTGCCGAAACCGGCACGGCCGAGCGCATTGCCGCCCTGCAGGCCCAGGGTGTGCTGGATGCCGGGCTGGGCGGGGAACTGCTCGAAGGCCTGCATTTTCTGATGGGGCTGCGGCTGGGCGCGGGACTGGCCGAGCTGGAGCTGGGGCGCACCGTCACGGGCAATGTGGACCCCGCGCGGCTGAGCAGCCTGGAGCGCGACCTGCTCAAGGATGCGTTGTCCGTGGTCAAGCGCTTCAAGGTGCTGCTGCACCAGCGCCTGCGGCTGGACCTGGTGCCATGAACCCGCCCGCCGGATTCTTTGGGAGCCTGGCGCGCTGGCGGCTTGGCCGCCAGCGACGGCGCCTGGCCGATCCGCAATTCGCTTTCCTGTTCGATGAGCCGCCGCCCCGTGAATGGGTGGCGCTGGACTGCGAGACCACGGGTCTGGACCGGCGCCGCGACGAGATCGTCTCCATAGGCGCGGTGCGCATCGTAGGCGATCGGCTGCTGACCAGCGAGCGGCTGGAGCTGCTGGTGCAGCCCGAACGCGGCGTATCGCCCGAGAGCGTGCGCATCCACCGCCTGCGCGAACGCGACCTGGCCCGGGGCCTGCCGGCCCAGGAGGCCGTGCGCCGCCTGCTGCACTTTGCCGGCAGCCGGCCGCTGGTGGGCTATTACCTCGAATTCGACCTGGCCATGCTCAACCGCATCGCCCGCCCGCTGCTGGGCATGCCGCTGCCTCAGCCGGCCGTCGAAGTCTCGGCCCTGTACCACGACTACAAGTTCCTTCAGCTGCCGCCTTACCAGCAGCATGACAATGCCGGCATCGACCTGCGCTTCGACACCATGATGCGCGATCTTCAGCTGCCGCTGCGCGATGCGCACGACGCGCTCAACGACGCAGTCATGGCCGGGCTGGCCTTCATCAAGCTGCGCCGGCTGCTGGGGTACGACTCCTGAATCGATAGCTATCGACGCTTGATGGGAGGGCATTGCATCGAAATTTCAATGAAGCCCAGGCCTTGCCTAGGCGTATTCTGGTGTGCATTGCATGCGGCAGAGTCGTCGCCGGCCGCGCCGGGTCTCGGCCCGGCACTCTGAAGTGAGATGAGTGCCCGCCATCCGCAAGAGCATGGCCTCGGGGTCGCTTTGGGCTCAAAGAAATAGGTATGAAAAAAGGAGCGTATCGAACGCTCCTGGAAGTAAGGCACCCGGCGGCTGGCGCCGGGCGAGGTCCCGAGATCAGTGGCCGGAGGCGCCCGAGGCACCCAGGCCGGTTTCCGAGCGCACCTGCTGCGCGGGGAAGGCCGCGCGCTCCCTGGCTGCCTGGCCGCTCTTGTCGAGCACCGAGAACAGCCACACGCCCGCAAAGCCGATGGCCATGGAGAACAGGGCCGGCGAGGTGTAGGGAAACCAGGAGGAGCCTGCGGGATTGCCCAGCGTGGCTTCCCAGACCGAGGGCGAGACGATGGTCAGGCCTACCGAGGAGATCAGGCCCAGGAAGCCGCCGACCACGGCGCCGCGGGTCGTGCAGTCCTTCCACAGCACCGACAGCAGCAGCGGCGGGAAGTTGGCTGAAGCCGCGACCGCGAAGGCCAGGGACACCATGAAGGCGATGTTCTGCTTCTCGAACACGATGCCCAGCAGCACGGCCACGATGCCCAGGCAGACCGTGGTGATGCGCGAGACCTTGAGCTCGGAAGCGCTGTCGGCCTTGCCCTTCTTGAACACGGTGGCGTACAGGTCGTGCGAGACGGCCGAGGCGCCGGACAGGGTCAGGCCCGCAACCACGGCCAGGATGGTGGCGAAGGCCACGGCCGAGATGAAGCCGTAGAACACGTCGCCGCCCACGCTCTTGGCCACCAGCACGGCCGCCATGTTGGCCGTGCCGGCGCCGCCCTTGATCACGCCCTTGGCCGTGTCGGCCATATCGGGATTGGTCAGCACCATGGTGATAGCGCCGAAGCCGATGATGAAGATCAGGATGTAGAAGTAGCCGATCCAGGTGGTGGCCCAGAACACGCTCTTGCGCGCCTCCTTGGCGTCGGGCACGGTGAAGAAGCGCATCAGGATGTGGGGCAGGCCCAGCGTGCCGAACATCAGCGCCATGCCGAAGCTGATGGCCGAGATCGGGTCCTTGATGAAGCCGCCCGGGCCCATGATGGCCAGGCCCAGCTTGGCCGCCTCCTCGGGCGACTTGCCGCTGCTGGAGGCGATCTCAGTGCGCACGCGCACGCCGTCGGCGAACAGGGCCTCGAAACTGAAGCCGTACCTGGCCATGATCATGAAGCCCATGAAGCTCACGCCGGCCAGCAGCATCACGGCCTTGATGATCTGCACCCAGGTGGTGGCCGTCATGCCGCCGAACAGCACGTAGATCATCATCAGCGCGCCGACCAGCACCACGGCGACCCAGTAGTCCAGGCCGAACAGCAGCTTGATCAGCTGGCCGGCACCCACCATCTGCGCAATCAGGTAGAAGGCCACGACCACCAGCGTGCCGCTGGCCGCGAAGGCGCGGAACGGCGTCTGGGCGAAGCGGTAGCCGGCCACATCGGCAAAGGTGAACTTGCCCAGGTTGCGCAGCCGCTCGGCCAGCAGAAAGGTCAGGATGGGCCAGCCCACGAGGAAGCCGATGGAGTAGATCAGGCCGTCGTAGCCGTTGGCCATGACCGATGCCGAGATGCCCAGGAAGGAGGCGGCCGACATGTAGTCGCCCGCGATCGCCAGGCCGTTCTGGAAGCCCGTGATGCCGCCGCCCGCGGTGTAGAAATCGGCGGCCGAGCGGGTCTTGGCTGCGGCCCACTTGGTGATCCACAGCGTGGCGGCCACGAAGGCCACGAACAGGATGATGGCCGTCCAGTTGGTGGCCTGCTTGGCGGTCTCGCCCACGTCGCCGCCGGCGGCCAGGGCCGCGCCCGCCGTGCCCAGGGCCAGCGCGCCTGCCAGCGTGTGTTGCAGATGCTTGTTCATTGCGTGGCGTCCTTCAGGATGTCCTGGGTGAGCTTGTCGAATTCGCCATTGGCGCGGCGCACATAGAAGCCGGTGATCAGCACCGTGAACACGATCACGCCCATGGCGATGGGAATGCCCAGCGAAGTCACGCCGGCGCCTATGGGCTGCGCCAGGAACTGCTTGTCGAATGCGATCAGCGCGACATAGCCGTAATAGACGACGAGCATCAGCACCGTCAGCCACAGGCCCAGGCGGTTGCGCTTGGCCCGCAGCTCCCGGTATTTGGGATGGCTCTGTATCTTCTCTACCATCGGGTCGGTCATGTTTGTCTCCTTGGTTGGAATGCCGGCTTGGCGCCGCTTTGGCACCAGCAAACGCGGCGGATTCTGCGAAGCGCTTCTGACCGCGTGCTTACGTGCCGCAGACCGTTTTCCAAGGGTTTGCACGGTGGTTTTCACATCGGAAAAGAAGGCCTCAGGGTTGCTGCTGAGTTCGTAAGAATCCGTTCAGGCTGGTGTCAATTTCTGTAAGACGCGTGTCAGAACGGCGTCAGCTACCGCATCGATAGTGAACCGGCAGGCTGGTGCCAGGGGCCTGTCCTATTACACCTATCAAGGAGACAAACATGGCTGTCAACGCTTCGCTAGGCGCGGGGTCCAAACCGGCTCCGCGGCCCATGAGTCCCGAAGAGCGCAAGGTGATCTTTGCCTCGTCGCTCGGTACCGTGTTCGAGTGGTACGACTTCTACCTCTATGGCTCGCTGGCAGCCATCATTGCCAAGCAGTTCTTCAGCGGCCTGGATGCGGGCTCTGCCTTCATCTTCGCGCTGCTGGCCTTTGCCGCGGGCTTCATCGTGCGTCCCTTTGGCGCCCTGGTGTTCGGGCGCCTCGGCGACATGATCGGGCGCAAGTACACCTTCCTGGTGACCATCCTGATCATGGGCATGTCCACGTTCATCGTGGGCATCCTGCCCAACTACGCCAGCATCGGCGTGGCCGCGCCGGTCATCCTGATCGCGCTGCGCATGCTGCAGGGGCTGGCACTGGGCGGCGAGTACGGCGGCGCGGCCACCTATGTGGCCGAGCATGCGCCGCATGGCAAGCGCGGTGCCTACACCTCGTGGATCCAGACCACGGCCACGCTGGGCCTGTTCCTGTCGCTGCTGGTGATCCTGGGCGTGCGCACCACCATGGGCGAGGAGACCTTCTCCGACTGGGGCTGGCGCATTCCCTTCCTGGTTTCCATCGTGCTGCTGGGCGTGTCGGTGTGGATCCGCATGCAGCTGTCCGAGTCGCCGGCCTTCCAGAAGATGAAGGCCGAGGGCAAGGTCTCCAAGGCGCCGCTCAAGGAATCCTTCGGCCAGTGGAAGAACCTCAAGATCGTGATCCTGGCCCTGCTGGGCCTGACCGCCGGCCAGGCCGTGGTCTGGTACAGCGGCCAGTTCTATTCGCTGTTCTTCCTGACGCAGCAGCTCAAGGTCGATGCCGTGACGGCCAACCTGATGATTGCCGCGGCCCTGCTGATTGCCACGCCGTTCTTCGTGGTCTTCGGCTCGCTGTCCGACCGCATCGGACGCAAGCCCATCATCATGCTGGGCTGCATCCTGGCCGTGGTGACCTATTTCCCCGCGTTCAAGGCGCTGACCGAAGCCGCCAACCCCGACCTTGCTGCAGCCCAGGCCCGCAACAAGGTGGTGATCGTCGCCGATCCCAAGGAATGCTCGTTCCAGTTCAACCCCACGGGCACCAGCAAGTTCACGAGTTCCTGCGACGTGGCCAAGCAGGTGCTGGCGGCGGGCTCCGTGAGCTATGACACCGAGGAGGCTCCCGCGGGCACCACGGCCACCGTGCGCATCGGCTCCACCGAGATCCCCGCGTTCTCGCTCAAGGGCCTGAGCCCCGAGGATGCCAAGGCCAAGGACAGCGCCTTCAAGAAGAGCGTGGCCGAAGAGCTGGCCAAGGACGGCTACCCGACCAAGGCCGACCCCGCCAAGATGAACAAGGTCATGATGATCGTGATCCTGACCTATCTGGTGCTGCTCGTGACCATGGTCTACGGCCCGATCGCGGCCATGCTGGTGGAGCTTTTCCCCACGCGTATCCGCTACACCTCCATGAGCCTGCCCTACCACATCGGCAACGGCTGGTTCGGCGGCCTGCTGCCCACCATGTCGTTCGCCATCGTGGCCCAGACCGGCAATATGTATAACGGTCTCTGGTATCCGATCATCATCGCGGGCATGACCGCCGTGATCGGCATTCTGTTCGTGCCTGAAACCAAGGACCGCGATATCTACGCCGCAGATTGATGCGTCCGTGATGGCTTTGCCGAGGGGCAAGCCAGCAAAAGGGAAAAGGCCTGCGCAGTTCCGGCTGGCGCAGGCTTTTTTTATGGATGTTCGCGCTGGAAATATGTCAATTGTGTGGCGGCAATGCATCAGAGTGCGAATTTTTGGCGATGCGCGTCACTTTTTCTTACGGGTGCGAACCTAGAATTGCGCCTAGCCGCTAGGGGGCGCATGCCACCAGCCAACGCGGTGCAAAACACATATTTCAATATCAGGAGCACTGAATGACCAAGATGACTCGCATCGCTCTGGCCGCGCTGGCCGTGATGGGCGCCACCACCGCAATGGCTCAGAGCAGCGTGACGCTGTATGGCCGTATCAACACGACCGTTGAGCGCCAGAAGATCGGCGACAATTCCGTGACCGGCTTGTACAACAATGCATCGCGTTTTGGCTTCCGGGGTACGGAAGACCTGGGCGGCGGCCTGAAGGCTGGCTTCGTGCTGGAGTCTGGTTTCAATTCTGACAACGGCATGGGTACCGGCTCGGCGACCGGCTTGACCTTCAAGCGTCAAAGCGAAGTGAACCTGTCGGGCAACTTCGGTATGGTGCGTCTGGGCAACTTCTTCCCTGAGTCTTACTTTGCATCCGCTGACTATGTCAGCATGCACAACCACGACACGGGCTCTTCCAGCGACGCGCTGTATCAGGATCCCAACTGGATGGGTGTCTCTACAGGTGGCCAAGGTGGTGCGGGCGGTGTCGGTACCGCCAACAAGATTGCCTATCGCACTCCTTCCATGGGCGGCTTCTGGGCTGAGGGCTCCGTTTCCTTGCATGAAAAGGCTCTGGGCACCAACAACAAGAATGGCTACGACCTGGCGGCCAACTACAACACGGGTCCCGTGCACTTGGGCGCAGGCTATAGCCGTTGGGATGGCAACTGGCAAGCATCGGTGCGTGGCCTGTACACTTTCGGCCAGTTCACGGTGGGTGGTTACTACCAGCGTAACGACGAAAACCTCCTGGGCTCGCGCAACAACTTCCGCTTGTCCGGCATGTACACTCTGGGCGCCTCCGAGTTCCACCTGAATGCCGGCCGTGCCAACAGCTGGAGCAATCTGTCCAGCTCTGCCGCTACCCAGTACACCGTGGGCTACAACTACAACCTGAGCAAGCGCACCAAGGTGTACGGTTACTACACCCGTGTGAACAACAGCAGCAATGCTTCCTATGGTTCCGCAGTGAAGGGTGCCGACTTCAGTTCCTTCGCCGTGGGTGTTCGCCACGCCTTCTAACTGGTGCACCGCGCAAGCGGTGCCTGCAGCACCTGCAGCTGATAATGCAGGCATTACTCCAAGTTCCAGCCCCGTGCCGCAAGGCGCGGGGCTTTTTTCTTGCGAGGCAAGGCTGTTGAAAGTGGCAGGGCAATGTCTTGCGAAAGAAAATCCCGGGTTTCCGCGCAGCTCTTCCAAGGCCGGCGGCGGCTTTATATGTGGTCCTGTTGCCATGCCTCAATGCATGTGCTGCCGGACATAATCCGGTGGCGGTTTTCAAAGCCGCGGATATTCTGGAATCCGGAGGGCTCTGCCGGGGTGGCGCATTTGCCTGCCGGGAATGTGCGGCCGCAGCGGAATGCACATGCGCACGCAGGGTGCTTGGCAAGACTGCCTAGAATGTTTGGCCTCTACTGAAGACCAAACACTATGACGCAGGGCCTGATTCGCATCCGTGGTGCACGCCAGCACAATCTCCGCAATCTGGATATCGACATCCGCACCGGCGAGCTCACGGTGGTGACCGGACCCAGCGGTTCGGGCAAATCCAGCCTGGTGTTCGACACGCTGTATGCCGAAGGCCAGCGCCGCTACGTCGAGACCTTCTCGGCCTATGCGCGCCAGTTCCTGGACCGCATGGACAAGCCGGCCGTGGACAAGGTCGAAGGCGTGCCGCCCGCGATCGCCATCGACCAGACGAATCCGGTGCGCAATTCGCGCTCCACGGTGGGCACGATGACCGAGCTCAACGACCACCTCAAGCTGCTGTTCGCGCGCGCCACCCAGCTGTTCGACCGCGAAACGGCCCAACTGGTGCGCCACGACACGCCCGAGACCATTTACGCCGAGCTGGCCCGGCGCTGCGCGGCGGCGGGCGATCCGCGCATTGCCATCACCTTCCCGGTCGAGCTGCCGGCCAACACGTCGCCGGCCGAAGTGGAACAATGGCTGTCGGCCAGCGGCTTCACCAAGGTGCAGGCCGAGCGCGAAGTCGAGCGTGCGCAGCGGGCCGGCGAAGTGCCCGCCAAGGGTGCGAAGAAGGCCAAGGCTGCGCCCGAGAAGATCAAGGTGCTCGACGTGGTGGCCGACCGTTTCCGTCTCGGCAAGGCAGAGCGCGCACGGGCCATGGAGGCCATCGAAGTCGGGCTCAAGCGTGGCAGCGGCAGGTTGACGGTTTACGTGCTGCCGGAAAGCGGTGAGGCAGATGCGGCCGAGCCAGAGCTGTGGAAATTCTCGCAAGGCCTGCATTGCCCCGAGAGCAATCTGTCCTATCACGAGCCGATTCCGTCCATGTTCTCGTTCAACTCGGCCGTGGGCGCCTGCGAGGCCTGCCGCGGCTTCGGACGGGTGATCGGCGTGGACTGGGGCCTGGTGATTCCCAACGACAAACTCACGCTGCGCACCGGCGCCATCAAGCCCGTGCAGACGCCGGCCTGGAAAGAGATCCAGGACGACCTGATGCGCCATGCCGAGGCCGAAGGCATTCCGCGCGACACGGCCTGGGCCAAGCTGACCCAGGCGCAGAAGGACTGGGTCATCGAAGGCTCGCCGAACTGGAACGGCAAGTGGAACCAGACCTGGTACGGCATACGGCGCTTCTTCGAATACCTGGAGAGCAAGGCCTACAAAATGCATATCCGGGTGCTGCTGTCCAAGTACCGCAGCTATACCGAATGCCCGACCTGCGGCGGCGCGCGCCTCAAGACCGAGAGCCTGCTGTGGCGCATCGGCAGCAAGCAGGCGGCGGACAGCGTGCTGTCCACCCATGGCGAGGGCGCCGAAGGCCGCTACCAGCGCTTCATGCCCCGGGGCACGGGCTGGAGCCGCGAGCAGCTCGACAGCCTGCCGGGCCTGTGCCTGCACGACCTGATGCGCCTGCCGATCACACGCTTGCGCGATTTCTTCGCGCAGCTGGCGCCCGGCACCGCGGCCGACAGGAGCGATGGCGATGCACAGGCGCTACGCATGCTGCACGAGGAAATCATGACGCGCGTGCAGTACCTGTGCGACGTGGGCATCGGCTACCTCACGCTGGACCGGCAAAGCCGCACGCTCTCGGGCGGCGAGGTGCAGCGCATCAACCTGACCACGGCCCTGGGCACCTCGCTGGTCAACACGCTGTTCGTGCTCGACGAGCCTTCCATCGGCCTGCACCCGCGCGACATGGAGCGCATCACCGAGGCCATGCAGCGCCTGCGCGACGCGGGCAACACCCTGGTGGTGGTGGAGCACGACCCGGCCGTGATGTTCGCGGCCGACCGCATGATCGACATGGGGCCGGGCCCCGGTGCGCGCGGCGGCCAGATCGTGTTCGACGGCACGCCCGAGGAGCTGCGCCAGGCGGACACGCTGACCGGCGCCTACCTGGGCGGACGCAAGCAAGTGGGCTTCGGCTTCAAGCGCATGGTGACCGAATCCACGCCGCGCCTGATCCTCGAAGGCGCGCGCGAACACAATCTGCAGGGCATCAGCGTGGAGTTCCCGCTGCAGCGCCTAGTGACCATCACCGGCGTGTCGGGCTCGGGCAAGTCCACGCTGATCCAGGATGTGCTGGTGCCGGCGCTGATGCGCCACTTCGGCAAGCCCACCGAATCGGCGGGTGCATTCGACCGCCTGCTGGGCGCCGACCATCTGGCCGACGTGATGTTCGTGGACCAGTCGCCCATCGGCAAGACGGCGCGCTCCAATCCCGTGAGCTATGTGGGCGCCTGGGATGCGATCCGCGAGCTGTTCGCGGTGGCACCGCTGTCGCGCCAGCGCGGCTACACGGCCGCCAAGTTCAGCTTCAACAGCGGCGACGGCCGCTGCCCCACCTGCGGCGGCTCGGGCTTCGAGCATGTGGAGATGCAGTTCCTTTCGGACGTGTACCTGCGCTGCCCGGACTGCAACGGCTCGCGCTACCGGCCCGAAATCCTCGAGATCACGATAGAGCGCGGCGACCAGGCCTTGAACGTGGCCGATGTCCTGGAGCTCACCGTGGCCGAGGCGGCCCTTCTCTTCTCCCAGGATAGAGACGTGATCCGCGCGCTGCAGCCGATTGTCGACGTGGGCCTGGAATACGTGAAGCTGGGCCAGCCCGTGCCCACGCTCAGCGGCGGCGAGGCGCAGCGCCTCAAGCTCGCGGGTTTTCTGGCCGAAGCGGCCAAGACGCAGTCCAAGTCCAAGCAGTCGCTGGCCAAAAAGGGCACGCTGTTCCTGTTCGACGAGCCGACCACGGGCCTGCACTTCGAGGACATCGCCAAGCTCATGCGCGCGCTGAGGAAGCTGCTGGAGGCCGGGCATTCGCTGATCGTGATCGAGCACAACCTCGACGTGATCCGCGCCAGCGACTGGCTGATCGACCTGGGCCCCGAAGGCGGCGACGGCGGCGGCCTGGTCGTGGCCGAAGGCACGCCCGAGGATGTGCGCCACGTCCCCGGCTCGCACACGGCCCAGGCGCTGCGCGAGTATGACCTGGCCATGGGCGTGGGCGGCGAGGCCGTGCGCGAAGTGGCGCCCATGCTCTACAAGCCCGAGCGCAAGGCCAGGGCCAGCCAGGTGCCGCCGGCCAAGAATGCGATCGAGATCGTCAACGCCAAGGAACACAACCTCAAGAGCATGAGCGTGGATGTGCCGCGCGGCAAGTTCAACGTGGTCACCGGCGTGTCGGGTTCGGGCAAGTCCACGCTGGCCTTCGACATCCTGTTCAACGAAGGCCAGCGCCGCTACCTTGAATCGCTCAATGCCTACGCACGCTCCATCGTGCAGCCCGCGGGGCGGCCCGAGGTGGACGCGGTCTACGGCATCCCGCCCACCGTGGCCATCGAGCAGCGGCTGTCGCGCGGCGGGCGCAAGTCCACCGTGGGCACGACCACCGAGGTCTGGCACTTCCTGCGCCTGCTCTACGTGAAGCTGGGCGTGCAGCATTGCATCCATGACGATGCCGTGGTCCAGCCCCAGACCGAGGAAAGCATCGCCGCCCAGCTGATGACGAGCTTCCGCGGCCAGACCATAGGCCTGCTGAGTCCCCTGGTGGTCAACCGCAAGGGCGTCTATACCGAGCTGGCCGACTGGGCGCGACCGCGCGGCTACACGCATCTGCGCGTGGACGGCGAGTTCCTGCCGACCGCGGGCTTTCCGCGCATCGACCGTTTCAAGGAGCACACCATCGAGCTGCCCGTGGCCAGCGTGACGGTGACGGCCGCCAACGAGGGCGAGGTGCGCGCACATCTGCGCCAGGCGCTGGAGATCGGCAAGGGCGTGCTGCACGTGCTCTCGGGCCTGGAGAACCTGGCCGAGGCCATGCAGGGCGGGCAAAGCACGGCGGGCATAGGCAATCTGCAGGTGTTTTCCACCCAGCGCGCCTGCCCGGTCTGCGCCACCAGCTATGCCGAGCTGGACCCGCGCCTGTTCTCGTACAACAGCAAGCATGGCTGGTGTCCCGACTGCGTGGGCACGGGCGTGAAGCTGACCAAGGACCAGCGCAAGGTCTATGACGACACGCTGCTGGCCGACGACAACCGCGGCCGCGAGGTGAAGTTCGAGGGCCAGGAGGTGGAAGACCTGGCAGAGGTCGAATGCCCGACCTGCCACGGCACGCGCCTGAACCCCACGGCGCGCGCGGTGAAGTTCCACGGCACGGGCATTACCGACATTGCCCGGCTGTCCGTGTCCGACGTGCGCCGCTGGGTGCAGGCGCTGGCGCTGTCGGGCCGTGAAAGCGATATCGCGCGCGACCTGATTCCCGAAATCCAGAGCCGTCTTGAATTCCTCGAGGAAGTGGGCCTGGGTTATCTCACGCTGGACCGCGGCGCGCCCACGCTCTCCGGCGGCGAAGCCCAGCGCATCCGCCTGGCGGCCCAGCTGGGCAGCAATCTGCAAGGTGTCTGCTACGTGCTGGACGAGCCCACCATCGGCCTGCATGCGCGCGACAACCAGATCCTGCTCAACGCCCTGCACAAGCTCGGCGACAAGGGCAATACGCTGGTCGTCGTGGAGCACGACGAGGACACCATACGCCGCGCCGACCACATCATCGACATCGGTCCCAGCGCCGGCATACGCGGCGGGCGCCTGGTGGCCCAGGGCACGGCGGCCGACATCATGGCGGCCGGGGATTCGGTCACGGGCCGCTATCTGCTGCATGCCATGCGCCATCCGTTCCAGCCGCGCCGCTGGGTGGGCCAGGGCGAGCCGCCGGCAGCGGCGGAGGCTGCTCCGAAAACGGAAGCGGCTGCCGCAGAGCAGGAGGTCGTTGCGGAGGTAAAAGTCCCCAAAACCCGCAAGAAGAAGGCGCCAGCTGCTACGGAAGTTGAAGCGGCGCCGGAATCCTCTGGGCTCAAGTGGCTGAGCGTGCTCGGCGCCCATATGCACAACCTGCAGAACGTGGATGCGCGCGTGCCGCTGGAGCGGCTGGTGGCGGTGACGGGCGTCTCGGGCTCGGGCAAGTCCACCCTGGCGCGCGACGTGCTGCTGGCCAATGTGGCGGCCTGGGTGGGCCAGCGCGCCACCAAGGCCGGGCGCGACGCGATGGATGCCGGCAAGGCGCCGCCGCTGGTGGGCTGCAAGGGCCTGCAGGGCTTCGAGACCGTGGACCGCGTGCTCGAGGTGGACCAGACGCCGATCGGCAAGACGCCGCGCTCCTGCCCGGCCACCTACATCGGTTTCTGGGACACCATCCGCAAGCTCTTCGCCGAGACGCTGGAGGCCAAGGCGCGCGGCTATGCGGCCGGGCGCTTCTCGTTCAACACCGGCGAAGGCCGCTGCCCGGCCTGCGAAGGCCAGGGCATGCGCACCATCGAGATGAGCTTTCTGCCCGATGTAAAAGTGCCTTGCGAGGTCTGCCACGGCGCGCGCTTCAATCCCGAGACCCTGGCCGTGACCTGGCGCGGCAAGAGCATTGGCGACGTGCTGCAGATGGAGGTGGACGAGGCCGTGGAGTTCTTTGCCTCCATGCCCAGCATCGCCCACCCGCTGCAGCTCTTGAAGGACGTGGGCCTGGGCTATCTCACGCTGGGCCAGCCTTCGCCCACGCTCTCGGGCGGCGAGGCCCAGCGCATCAAGCTGGTGACCGAGCTGACCAAGGTGCGCGACGACGTGACCCGGCGCGGCCAGAAGGCGCCGCACACGCTGTACGTGCTCGACGAGCCTACGGTGGGCCTGCACATGGCCGACGTGGACAAGCTGATCCGCGTGCTGCACCGCCTGGTCCATGCCGGCCACAGCGTGATCGTGATCGAGCACGATCTCGACGTGATCGCCGAGGCCGACTGGATCATCGACCTGGGCCCCGAGGGCGGCCGGGACGGCGGCCGCATCGTCGCGGCCGGCACGCCCGAGGACCTGGTCCGCGCTGCCACGCATACTGGCAAGGCGCTGGCGCCCGTGCTGGCGCGCACCTGAGGCGCCCGGCATGGCCCGCGAGCAAAGGGTGTTCTGGCAGGTAGAGGCGCCCGCCAAGCCCGCCTGGGGTGCGCCATGCAACGGCTGCGGCCTGTGCTGCCTGGCCGAGCCCTGCCCCATGGGCATGCTGATCTCGCGCCGGCGCAAAGGGGCTTGCGCGGCGCTGCGCTGGGACGATGCGGCACGCCAGTACCGCTGCGGCGTGCTGCAGGAGGTCTCTCATTCCTCGGCCTGGCGCCGCGGGCTGGGCCGGCTCAGGCTGGCTCTGGCCAGGCGCTGGATCGCGGCGGGCGTGGGCTGCGATGCCGACCTGCGGGCCGAGCCCGCGGAAATGACCCGGCCGAATCCTTGAAACGGATCAGGCCACGATCCAGGCCGGTGCCTGGGCGGGCGCCAGCGCCAGGGTCAGCTTGGCCCAGTCCTGCTGACTCAGGTGCGGCTGCACCGTGTCGAGCACGGCCGCAAAGACGGGGGCCGGCGCGGCGGCCTGCATGCCGCCCAGCAGCCCGGCGCGTTCGGCGGGCGTCACGGCTGGAATCATCCAGCGCATGTACATGAGGTTTTCGGCCGGCGGCAGCGAGGCCACGATGGCGCCTTCCAGCGCGCGCAGTTCGTCGTCGCTGTAGCAGGACCACAGCAGCTGGTTGTGCTGCGTTTCCTCGACATGCATGTGGGCAAGGTTCTCGCCCACGAAAAGCGCGAGCTGGCGGTACAGATGCAGTGCGGCCAAGTCCTGCGCGGGGCCGGGGTCAGCGGCGCACAGGCTTGATACCGCTTCGCGCAGCTGCGCGATGGCGGCCAGGTGCTCCCCATGCTCGGCCGCGATGCGTGCGCTGGAGGCCGCGGCTGCGCTGCCGGAAGATGCGCGTGCTGTCGCTCCGGTGGAGCAGGGGCCGCCCCGGTGTGGACCGCCCCGGTATGGACCGCCCCTGCTCCTGCGCTATTTCGCGCGCGACGGCACGGTGTTCGTCGACGGCCAGTACCTGATCAAGGGCGTGGCCGGCGCCATTCTCTGGAAGGTCGCCGGCGATATGCAGCGCAGTGGGCGCCGGGATTTTTCCACGCGGGAGCTGCGCCTGGCCGGCAGCGCCCTGGGCCTGCCCGATGTGCAGGACAACCTGGGCGTGCGCCTGCTGCTGTTGCAGCGCCGGCTGGCCGACTGGGGCGGGCCGCTGCAGATCCGCAGGCTGCGCCGCGGCTGCTACGAACTGGTGACGGAGCGGGCCCTGAGGCTGGAGGCCGCCGGCGGCGAACCGGCCTGATCGGCCGGCGCAGATCAATGGCCGCCGTGCCCGGGGCCCATGACCGGCTGGCGGTGCGTGCGCATTTCCCACAGGCCGACCAGCAGCAGGACGGCGGTGGTCAGCCAGCCCATGACGAGCAGGCTGCTGCCATAGCCCACGGGCACCAGCGCGAGCAAGAGCAGGACGCCCACGATGTGGGACAGCGGGATGCAGCCATACACCACATGCTTGTAGACGGCGCTGCCGAGCAGGTACAGGGCCGGGCCGCCTACCAGCGTCAGCACCTGCGTGGTCTGCAGGCCGGCATGCGGATGCGCCATCACCAGGTCGTTGCCCACCGCGCATCCTATGATGCCGGCCACGAGGATCGCGTGGATGTAGTGGAAGTAGGCGCCTATGCGCCCGGGGTCGGCCGAGCTGGTGATGACGGCCGTGGCATGCTTGCTGGAGGTGCCGAAATACAGCCACCACATGGCCAGCGTGCCGATGAAGGTGGCGCCCAGCGCCAGCAGGATGTCGGCTCCCCAGGACGGCGTGTCCGCCAGCGTGGCGCCGCTGGCCAGCAGGGTTTCGCCGAGCGCGACGATCACGAAGAGCTGGCAGCGCTCGGCCAGGTGGCCGCCTTCGATGGTCCATTCGCGGGTCGAGGAGCGTCCCAGACCGGGGAAGGCGAAGCCGAACATCGGAGAGAGATATTCGCAGGCGGCGGCCGCGATCCAGCAGGCGATGCGTGCCTCGCCCTGCAGCAGGCCGCCCGCGATCCAGAACACGGCGGCGATAAGCAGCCAGGCCAGAATGCGGCGATGGTTGGCCGCCAGCGGGTGGTCCGGGCCCAGTTCCAGCAGGAGGAAGGCGGTGCGCCCGACCTGCATGGCCGCATAGCAGCCGGCGAAGATCAGTCCCCGGTCGCCGAAGGCCCCGGGGATGGCGCAGGCCATCAGCAGGGCCAGCAGCATCGTCGTGAACAGCAGTCCGCGGATGCGCGGCGTCTCCGGGTCGAACCAGTTGGTGGTCCAGCAGGTGTATTGCCAGCCCAGCCAGACTGCGAACCACAGCACCAGCGTCTCGATCAGGCCGCCCAGGCCCAGGTGGTGCAGCAGCTCGTGGCTGAGCTGCGTGACCGCGAACACATAGACCAGATCGAAGAACAGCTCCTCGAAGGTCACATGCGCGTGCTGGCCGTTGCGGTGGCGCAGCGCGGGGTATCCATGTGCATGCCTGGTGTCCATCTCCGCCCCTCTGTCGTCTGCGAGTGTGCCGCCATGCCACGGCCTTCCGTGGCCGGCGGCTCCCCGCGCTTACTGGAAGCCCAGTGTATGCGGCAGCCAGGTCGACAGCGCGGGGATGAAGGTCAGCAGGCACAGCACCACGAAGTGGGCCAGCAGGAACAGCGGCATCTCGCGCGTGAGCTCGGTGATGGACACGCGCGTGGCCACCGAGGTCACGAACAGCAGGCCGCCCACGGGCGGCGTGATCATGCCCAGCGTGAGGTTGACGATGACCACCATGGCGAAGTGCGTGGGATCTAGCCCCAAGCTGGCTGCGATGGGCGCCAGGATGGGCACCAGGATCATCACGCCGGGCAGCGGCTCCATGAAGATGCCGAAGACCAGCAGCAGGATGTTCACCGCGATCAGGAACATCACGGGCGAGAGCTGCCAGCTCACGATGAGCTCGGACAGGTACTGCGGAATGCCTTCCACCGTCAGCACCCAGGCAAAGGCCGCCGACGTGGCCATGACCAGCAGCACCGAGGCCGTGAGCATGGCCGAGCGCGCCAGGATGCCGGGCACGGCCGACCACTGCAGCGTGCGGTAGATCCACTTGCCGCAGATCAGCGCATAGAACACCGCGACCACCGAGGCCTCGGTGGGCGTGAAGATGCCGAAGCGGATGCCGACCACGATGAGCACGATGAGCATCAGCGCGGGAATGGCCTTGAAGCTGTTGGCCCACATCTCGCGCGCGCTGGGGCGCGGCTCGGTGGAGCGATAGTCGCGCTTCCTGCAGACCCACCAGTTGACGGCCGCCATGGCCAGCGCGATCAGGATGCCGGGGATGAAGCCGGCCATGAACAGGCCGCCGACCGAGACATGCTCGTCCTGCAGCGCATAGATGATCATGCTGACCGAGGGCGGGATGATGGGGCCGACGATGGCGGTGCTGGCCGTCAGCGCGGCTGCATAGGGACGGCCGTAGCCGGCCTTGTCCATCATCTTGACCATCATGGAGCCGGGGCCGGCCGCGTCGGCCAGGGCCGAGCCCGAGATGCCCGAGAACAGCGTCAGCGACAGCACGTTGGCATAGCCCAGGCCGCCGCGCAGATGGCCGACGAACTGGGCCGCGAAGCGCAGCAGCACATGCGTGAGCGCGCCGCCCGACATCAGCTCGGCCGCCAGGATGAAGAAGGGCACGGCCATCAGCGGAAAGCTGTCGATGCCCGTGAACATTTCCTTGAAGACGATGAGCTGGGGATAGCGGCCGCCGACGAACACGGCCAGCGCGGCCGAGATGGCCAGAGCGAAAGCCACCGGAAAGCCCAGCGCGAGCAGGACGACGATGGCGATGAAAAGAGTGAGTCCCATGGTGTCTTCCCGTTCAGATCGACGCTGCGGCGTCTGCGTCCATTTCGTCGGACTCGGCAAAGTTGCCGGCCGCGATGTAGCCGCGCGCAATGAACAGCAGGTGCACCAGCATCAGCACGAAGCCCGCGGGCATGGCGGCGTAGATATAGGAAATGGGAATATCGGTGGCCGCCGTGGTCTGGAAGCGCGTGGCATACACATACTGCGAGGAAGTCACGGTCATCACGACGAAGAACAGCGCCAGGCCGGCGACCACCAGCGCGCGGATGACCTGCGCGCTGCGGGTGCTGACGGCGCGGTGCAGGTTGTCGATGGCCACATGGCCGCCGAAGCGCAGCACCAGGCCGGCGCCCAGGAAGGTGACCCAGATCATCATGTGGCGGGCCACTTCCTCGGCCCAGACGATGGAGTCGCCCGTGGTGTAGCGCAGCACCACGTTGGCGAAGACGATGCAGGCCATGGCCAGCAGCAGGACTATGAGCAGCCAGCGGTTGCAGGCCACCAGAATGCGTTCGATACGATCAAGCATAGGGGTCGGGGCGGGGTGCGGACGCGGCGGCATGCGCCGTGCCGCCCACGCCGGGTTGTTTGGCGGCGCAATCATCCGTGAGCGGGCGCCATAAAGCCATTGGTAATGCCCGCAGCCGTTGTTGCCGCTGCGGGCGGTGCCTCAACGAACAAGGCCGGGCGAGGCCCGGCCTTGTCCATGGAATGGGCCGATTTACTTGGCGGCGGCGATGGCGTCCAGGGTCTTCTGGCCGAACTTCTTCGCGTATTCCTTGTAGGCGGGCTCCAGCGCCGTGCGGAATGCAGCCTGGTCCACCTTCTCGACGACCTGCATGCCATTGGCCTTGGCCTCTTCCACGCCCTTCTTCTCCACGGTATCCACGAAGGCGCGCGAAGCGACGGCGCCCTTCTTGGCGCCTTCGGTGAACGCCGCCTTCTGGCTGGCGTTCAGGGTGCCCCAGAACGAGGGCGAGACCAGCAGGGCCATGGGTGCATAGACGTGGGCAGTCAGCGTCAGGTGCTTCTGCACCTGCCACAGCTTGGCCGAGCTCAGCACGGAGATCGGGTTCTCCTGGCCGTCGATGGTGCCCTGCTGCAGCGCGCCGATCACCTCGGGCCAGGACATGGGCGTGGGCGAGGCGCCCAGCGTGCGGAAGGCGGTGATGTGCACGGGGTTCTCGGTCACGCGGATCTTCAGGCCCTTGAGGTCGGCCACGGTGTTGACGGCGTGCTTGTTGTTGGTCAGGTGGCGAAAGCCCTGCTCGCCCCAGGCCAGAGCCACCAGGCCGCGTTTCTGGAACTTGGCCAGCAGCTCCTGGCCGAAGGCGCCGTCCATCACCGCGCGTGCATGCTGGGTGTCGCGGAACAGGAAGGGAATGTCCACCACGCCCACGTCGGGCACGAAGTTGCTCAGCGCGCCGGTGGAGACGATGGCCGCTTCCACGGTACCCAGCTGCAGGCCTTCGATCAGTTCACGCTCGCCGCCCAGGGCCGAGGAGGGGAACTGCTTGAACTTGTAGGCGCCATTGGTGCCTTTTTCCACGCCTTCGGCCCAGGCATTGGCGGCGGCGCCGTAGTGCGAGTTCACGGCCAGCGCGTAGCCAATCTTCACTTCCTTGACCTGGGCAAAAACAGCACCTGCTGCAAGAGTGGCGGTTGCAGCCACGGCGGTGGCGACAAAGGTACGGCGGATCATGCGCATGGCACGGACTCTCCCTTGATATGTTGTTGGAAATGAACATAAAAATTGTAGTGAGTACCAACCCTGGGTTTGCCCTTGGAGCGCAATCGTCTTGCGCGCCGGGTCGCATCGCGGATGGCGATGATGGAATGAAGAACGCCCGATGCGCGCATGCGTCATCGGGCGTGCTGCCGCAGCGCCGGAAGCTCAGCGGGCGCCGATCTGCGTGAACTCGCGCTCCACGGCTTCATGGGCGGCCAGCATGGCCGGCGAGGGCGGCGGGCCCATGCGGCTCACGGCCACGGCAGCGATCCAGGCCAGAATGAAGCCGGGAATGATCTCGTACAGGCCGAGCCAGCCGAACTGCTTCCACACCAGCACGGTGACCGCGCCGACGACGATGCCGGCCAGCGCGCCGCCGCGCGTCATGCGGCCCCAGAACAGCGACAGGATGAGCACCGGGCCGAAGGCCGCGCCGAAGCCGGCCCAGGCGTAGCTGACCATGCCCAGCACCTTGGCCTCGGGGTTGCTCGCGATGGCGATGGCCACCAGCGCCACCAGCAGCACCATGGCGCGGCCGACCCACACCAGCTCGGTCTGGCTGGCGTTCTTGCGCAGGAATACGCGGTAGATGTCCTCGGTCAGCGCGCTGGAGCACACCAGCAGCTGGCACGACAGCGTACTCATCACGGCCGCGAGGATGGCAGCCAGCAGCGCGCCGGCGATCCAGGGGTTGAACAGCTGCTTGGTGATCTCCATGAACACGGTTTCGGCGTTGGCGTTCACGGCGCCAGCGCCGGCTGGGTGGGCCGCGAAATACGGAATGCCGATGAAGCCCACGGCCACGGCGCCGCCCAGGCACAGGATCATCCAGGTCATGCTGATGCGGCGCGCCGACGGAATGGTCTGCACCGACGAGGCGGCCATGAAGCGCACCAGGATGTGGGGCTGGCCGAAGTAGCCCAGGCCCCAGGCCATCAGCGACACGATGCCGGTGAAGCTGGCGCCGCGCAGCAGGTCGAACTTCTCGGCGGCCACGATGGCATGCAGGTCCTGGCCGGGCTGCAGCTGGCCCTGCACGGCCAGCCAGGCGATGACCGGCGCGAGGATCAGCGCGGTGATCATCAGCGAGGCCTGGATGGTGTCGGTCCAGCTCACGGCCAGGAAGCCGCCGATCAGCACATAGGCAATGGTGCAGGCCGCGCCCACCCACAGCGCCGTGGCGTAGGGCATGCCGAACATGTTCTCGAACAGGCGCGCACCCGCGACCACGCCCGAGGCGCAGTACAGCGTGAAGAACACCAGGATCACCAGTGCCGTCACGATGCGCAGCACATTGGCGCGGTCCTCGAAGCGGTTGGCCAGGTAATCGGGCAGGGTCAGCGCATTGCCGGCGCGCTCGGTATACAGGCGCAGCCGCGCGGCGACCAGGCGCCAGTTCAGGTAGGCGCCCGCGATCAGGCCGATGGCGATCCACGATTCGGACAGGCCCGAGGCGTAGATGGCTCCGGGCAGGCCCATGAGCAGCCAGCCGCTCATGTCCGAGGCGCCGGCCGACAGCGCCGTCACGAAGCTGCCCAGGCTGCGTCCGCCGAGGATGTAGTCCGACAGGTTCTTGGTACCCAGGTAGCCGAGCCAGCCAATGGCCAGCATGGCCACCAGGTAGATGGCGAACATGATCGCCGTGGGATCGTTCCAGGAAAATTGCATGGAGTGTCCTAGTGTTGAGTTCGTTTGAATAAATAAGCGCAGTGATCACACAGGCTTGTCAGCCATGGGTGACAAGCTATGCAACTGCGCGGCCCAACTCAGAGACACCGAGGAAGGGCCGCCCCGCACCGAAGGTGTCGTCCCCCTCCCGCGTAGCGAGAGAGGGGGAAGCGGCGTAGCCGCTCAGGGGATGCTTAACCTTTCAAGCCATGGTCATCAGCTGCGCATTGCCGCCGGCGGCGGCCGTGTTGGTGCTGATCGACTGCTCGTGGCACAGCGCGGCCAGGTCGTAGCCGCGGCCCGCGTGCAGCTCGTCGCTGCTGCGCGCCTCGATGCGCACGATGGCGCCGTCGCGGGCGGCCACGGCGGTGGCGACCTGCAGCAGCGCATCGCCATCGCCCTCGAACAGCAGGGCGGCCATGGGGGCTTTCGCGTCGGCCAGCGTCTCGGCGCCGGCGCGGTGCAGCCATGGGGCGGCGCCCGGCTGGGCCGTCCATGCCTTCCACAGCGCCGCGCAGCCGGCATCGCCGTCCGGCAGCACCACATGGCAGGGGTTGCCGCTGGCCAGGGCCGCGGCCACCTGGGCGGCGAGGCCCAGCGGCGTGCGCGGCAGCGCCCAGACGGGGCCGCGCGGCAGCAGGCGGTAGCGGTTGGATTCGCCGGTGGGGCCGGGCAGCAGCTGGCTGGCGCCCAGGCGCGAGGCCTCGCGGGTGGTCGCCAGCACCTGCCGGGCGGCCTGCGCGTCGGGGGCGGGCAGGGGCAGCTGCTGCAGCGCTTCGAGCAGCTGCAGCGCGGGCTGGCCTGCCGCATCGGCGCGCTCGAAGGGCGCCAGCGCCGCATTCGCCGGGCCGTGCGCCAGGCGGTGCAGGTACAGCGGGCCGCCGGCCTTGGGTCCGGTGCCCGACAGGCCCATGCCGCCGAAGGGCTGCACGCCGACCACGGCGCCGACCACGTTGCGGTTCACGTAGAGGTTGCCCGCATGCACGCGCTGGCTCAGGTGGGCAATGGTTTCGTCGATGCGGCTGTGCATGCCGAAGGTCAGGCCATAGCCCGTGGCGTTGATGCCGTCCACCAGCGCGTCGAGTTGGTCGCGCTGGAAGCGGATCACATGCAGCACCGGGCCGAAGACTTCGCGGGTCAGGCGCTTGGTGCTGTCGATCTCGATGATGGCCGGGGCCACGTAATGCCCGTTGAGCGCGCCGTCCTTGCGCTCGACGCGGGTGACCTTCTGGCCCGCCGCCGCCATGCGCGCGATGTGCGCCTCGATCTGGGCGCGCGCCGCGTCGTCGATCACGGGGCCCACGTCGGTGGACAGGCGGTCGGGGTTGCCCAGCGTCCATTCCTGCAGTGCGGCGCGCAGCATGCTCAGCGTGCGTTCGGCCACGTCTTCCTGCAGGCACAGCAGGCGCAGCGCCGAGCAGCGCTGGCCGGCCGAGTCGAAGGCCGAGGTCAGCACGTCGCCCACGACCTGCTCGGTCAGCGCGGAGGAGTCCACGACCATGGCGTTCTGGCCGCCGGTCTCGGCGATCAGCGGTATCGGCCGGCCCGAGGGCGACAGGCGGGCGCTCAGCTGGCGCGCGATGATGCGCGCCACTTCGGTGGAGCCGGTGAACATCACGCCCGCCACCTGCGGGTGCGCCACCAGGGCCGCGCCCACGGTCTCGCCGGGGCCCGGCACCAGCTGCAGCACGTCGCGCGGCACGCCGGCCTCGTGCAGGATCGCCACCATGGCGGCGGCCGTCAGCGGCGTCTGCTCGGCCGGCTTGGCGAGCACGGTGTTGCCTGCGGCCAGCGCGGCCACGGCCTGGCCGCAGAAGATGGCCAGCGGGAAGTTCCAGGGGCTGATGGCCAGCACCACGCCCAGCGGGCGCTGCGTGGCGTTGTCGAACTGCGCGGCCACCTGGGCGGCGTAGTAGCGCAGGAAGTCCACGGCCTCGCGGATCTCGGCCACGGCATTGGGCAGGGTCTTGCCGGCCTCGCGCATGATCAGGCCCATCAGCGGCTGGCTGCGCTGCTCCAGCAGGTCGGCGGCGCGCTCCAGCACGTCGGCGCGGGCCGCGGGCGGCGTGCCGGCCCAGATGGGCGCGGCCTGGGAGGCGCGGGCGGCGGCGGCCTGCACCTCGTCGGGCGTGGCCTCGCGCACCCAGCCCACGGTGTCGGACAGCTCGGCCGGATTGCGCAGGGGCTGCCAGCCCTCGGCCCGGGCCGGGTCGGCGGGCAGCTCGGCATCGGGCAGAACACTTGGATAGGCCAGATAGGTCTGGCGCGTGCTGTAGAGCAGGGCAGCGGCCAGCGAGGCCAGCTGCTGCTCGTGCGCCAGGTTCATGCCCTGCGAATTCGCGCGCGCGGCGGTGCCCTGCTGGGCGAACAGCTCCGAGGGCAGCGCGATGCGCGGATGCGGCGCGCCCAGGCGGCCCTCCTGGCGCGCGATCTGCAGGGCTTCCTCCACCGGGTCGGCCACCAGGTCGCCGATGGGCACGCTGGCATCGCCGATGCGGTTCACGAACGAGGTGTTGGCGCCGTTCTCGAGCAGGCGGCGCACCAGGTAGGCCAGCAGCGTCTCGTGGCTGCCCACTGGCGCGTAGATGCGGCAGGGGCGCGCCAGCTGGCCTTCGCTGGTGGGGCCGGTCACCTGCTGGTACAGCGGCTCGCCCATGCCGTGCAGGCACTGGAACTCGTACTGGCCGCTGTAGTAGCTGCCGCCCACGGCCTGGGCCATGTGGTAGATGCTGGCCAGCGTCTGCGCGTTGTGCGTGGCGAACTGCGGGTAGACGGCATCGGGCGCGGACAGCAGCTTGCGGGCGCAGGCCAGGTAGCTCACGTCGGTGTAGACCTTGCGCGTGTAGACCGGGTAGCCGGCCAGGCCGTCGACCTGGGCGCGCTTGATCTCGCTGTCCCAGTAGGCGCCCTTGACCAGGCGCACCATCAGGCGGCGGCGGCTGCGGCGCGCCAGGTCGATCAGGTAGTCGATGACGTGCGGGCAGCGCTTCTGGTAGGCCTGGACCACGAAGCCTATGCCGCTCCAGCCCTTGAGCGAGGGCGCGGCGCACAGGGCTTCGAGCAGGTCCAGCGACAGCTCCAGGCGGTCGGCCTCCTCGGCGTCGATGTTCATGCCGATGTCGTAGTGCTTGGCCAGCTCGGCCAGGTGCAGCACGCGCGGCAGCAGCTCGCCCATCACGCGTTCGTACTGGGCGCGGCTGTAGCGCGGGTGCAGGGCCGAGAGCTTGATCGAGATGCCCGGGCCCTCGAAGATGCCGCGCCCGTTGGATGCCGCGCCGATGGCGTGGATGGCCTGCTCGTAGGCCTGCAGGTAGCGCAGCGCGTCGGTATCGGTGGTGGCGGCCTCGCCCAGCATGTCGTAGCTGTAGCGGAAGCCCTGCTTCTCATAGGCGCGGCTGTTGGCCAGCGCCTCGGCGATGTCCTGGCCGGTGACGAACTGCTCGCCCATGAGCTTCATGGCGCGGTGCACGCCCTGGCGGATCAGCGGCTCGCCGCCCTTGCCGATCACGCGGGTGAGCGCCGACGACAGGCTTTTCTCGCTGCTGGTGGCGGTGAGCTTGCCCGTGAGCACCAGGCCCCAGGCCGCGGCGTTGACGAACAGCGAGGGCGAGCGGCCGACGTGCGACTTCCAGTCGCCCTTGCTGATCTTGTCGCGGATCAGCGCATCGCGCGTGGCGCGGTCGGGGATGCGCAGCAGCGCCTCGGCCAGGCACATCAGTGCCACGCCTTCCTGGCTGGACAACGAGAACTCCTGCACCAGCGCGGCCACGCCGCTGCCGGCGGGCGCATCGCGCAGGCCCTGCACCAGGCGCGTGGCCAGCTCGCGCACCTTGGCGGCTTGCTCGGCATCCTGGGCGCGGGCCAGCGGCAGCAGCACGGGCAGGCACTCGGGCTCGGGCCGGTGCCAGGCGGCGGTGATGGCCGCGCGCAGCGGCGTCTGCGGCAGGATGGACTGGGCGAAGGCGAGAAAAGGTTGCACCTCCTGCGAAGCTTCGGGTTGCACCTCCTCGTGCCCGGCCTCGTCGCCCGCATCCTGCATGCCGGCCAGGCGGATGGTGGAGGCGCCGCGCTCCAGCGCATCGACATATTGCACGACGGCCTGCTTGATCAGCCAGTGCGGGGTGCGGCCCATTTGCTGCGCAGACGCGCGGATACGCTCGCGCAAAGCGTCATCGACTTTGATGCCTATGGTGGTGGACATGGTTGGGAATGAATGGAAAAGCGGGCTCTCGGAAGCGACTGCAAAAGCGAGGTGCAACCTTTTGTGGCGTGAAATGTCGCAGAGGTTGCGCCTTTATGAAAATCGGGTAAACCCTTGAATTTCGTGCAGGTGCGGCCGAGAGCACGGCCGTTCCGGGCAGCCATGCTTCAAATGGATAGCGGCTGGCGCTTGTTCCTAGAGGATTTCAGCAGAGATTCATACTGAAATGCAGCTGCCTCAGCCGCAAGCTGCTCTTATTTCTGCTGCAGCAAATGTTCGGCCAGCTCGACGAAGCCGTCGCCGCGCTCGGCCTGGGTCACATAGCGCGGCAGGTGCTGGAGCTGGGGCACGAAGCGCGCGATGTTGGCCACGCCCACACTGTGGGGCATGTGCTCGAACATCAGCTGGTCGTTGGTCGAGTCGCCGATGTAGACCCAGCGGTCCAGCGTGGCGTCCAGGTCGAGGCCGAACAGCGCCTTGACGATCCAGCGCGCGCCTTCGAGCTTGTTGTGCTCGCCGAACCAGCCGTTGATGTGGATGGAGCTGACCGTGGCATTCATGCCCGCAGCCTTCATGATGGCCACGCAGGCGTCGATATCGGCCTGCGCCATCTGCGTGAACTCGCTGTGGTCCACGGCAATGTCGCATTCGCGGCCGGCCGAGTCGGTGGCGCGGCTGGCGCCGGGCACGCGCGCCTCCACCTCGGCCAGCACCTGCTGCATGCGCGCGAAGTTGGCCGCGCGCGTGGCGTCGTCCTGCTGGTAGAGCTTTTCGAGCGCGCTGTCCTCACCGGCATGGCGGCGCAGCGCCACGGCGCCGTTCTCGGCCACGATGGCATCCACGGGCCAGGCCTGGGCAAACGGCACGCTCCAGCCTACCGGGCGGCCCGTGATCGGCACGACCTTGAGGCCCGCCTTCTTGAGGCGGGCAATGGCTGCCACCACGTGCTCGGGCACCACGCCCTCGGTGGTCAGCGTGTCGTCGATATCGGTCAGCACGCCCAGCAGGTTCGCGGGGACAGGCAGTTCGGACAAGGGACGCAGGAATTCTTGGCTCACAACAAAACTCTCTCAAGGTGATCGTCGCTGGAAGCCGGCGCGGTCCCGCTCAGAGGCACCGCGCAAGATGCCCAAGCCGGCCGCGCCGCCTCGCAGCGAAGATGTCGACCCCTTCCAGGGGAGGCGGCGGTGCCGCCTGGGCAAAGCCGCTCGGGGGCAGGCTAGTTCGCGCTGCCCAGCGACAGCCCCGCATGCTCGCGCAGCGGATGGAAGTGGATCTTGGGGAAGCGCTCCTGCGCCAGCCGCACGTCGTAGGGGCTGGTGCACAGATAGGCCAGGGTATCGGCCGCATCGTGCGCCAGGCGCATGGGGTAGGCGTTCTCGAATTCGCGCAACTCGGCGGGCGAGTCGGCCGTGATCCAGCGGGCCCCGGTGTATTGGCAGCCTTCCAGGCGCACGTCGCAGTCGTACTCGGTCTTGAGGCGGTGCTGCACCACTTCGAACTGCAGCTGGCCCACGGCACCCAGCAGCATGTTGCCGCCGACATCGGGCTTGAAGACCTGGATCGCGCCTTCCTCGCCCAGCTGCATCAAGCCCTGCTGCAGCTGCTTGGTGCGCAGCGGGTTCTTGAGCACCACGGTCATGAACATTTCGGGCGCGAAGAAGGGCAGGCCGGTGAACTGCAGATTGGGGCCGTCGGTGATGGAGTCGCCCAACTGCACGCCGCCGTGGATGGTGAAGCCGATGATGTCGCCGGCATAGGCTTCGTCGACGGCTTCGCGGCGCTGGCTCATGAAGGTCACGACGGACGTGGGGCGCAGCTCCTTGCCGGTGCGCTGCACCTTCATCTTCATGCCCGGCGTGTACTTGCCGCTGGCCACGCGCACGAAGGCGATGCGGTCGCGGTGGTTGGCATCCATGTTGGCCTGCACCTTGAAGACCACGCCCGAAAAGCTTTCGTCCTCGGGGCGCACGATGCGCTCCTCGCGGTTGCGGTTGACCTCGGCGAAGGCCACGCGCGGGCCGGGCGGGGGCGACATGTCGACCACCGCGTCCAGCACTTCCATCACGCCGAAGTTGTTCACGCCGGAGCCGAAAAACACGGGCGTGAGCTTGCCGGCCAGGAAGGCTTCATGGTCCCACTCGGCCGAGGCGCCCACGGCCAGCTCCATGCTCTCCAGCGCATCGTCGAAGGCCTGGCCAAAGCGCGCGCGCAGCTTGTCGGCCTCGGCCAGCGGGATCACCTCGAAGTCCTGGGGGCGCTTTTCGCTGCCGGCAGTGAAGACCGTCATGCTCTGCGTGCGCAGGTTGATGATGCCGCCGAAGCTCTTGCCCTGGCCCACGGGCCAGGTGATGGGGCAGCAGGGCATGCCCAGCTCGCGCTCGACCTCGTCCATGATGTCCAGCGGGTCGCGCACTTCGCGGTCCATCTTGTTGACGAAGGTGATGATGGGCGTGTCGCGCTGGCGGCAGACCTCGATCAGGCGGCGGGTCTGCGCTTCCACGCCGTTGGCCGCATCGATCACCATCAGCGCCGAGTCCACGGCCGTGAGCACGCGGTAGGTGTCTTCCGAGAAGTCCTTGTGGCCGGGGGTGTCGAGCAGGTTGATCACGTGGTCGCGGTAGCTCATCTGCATCACCGACGAGGCCACCGAGATGCCGCGCTGCTTTTCGATCTCCATCCAGTCGGAGGTCGCATGGCGGCTGGCCTTGCGGCCCTTGACGGCGCCGGCGATCTGGATCGCGCCCGAGAACAGCAGCAGCTTTTCGGTCAGCGTGGTCTTGCCCGCGTCCGGGTGGGAAATGATGGCGAAGGTGCGGCGGCGCCGGGTTTCTGAGGCGTATGACACGGTAATGGGTGCGCTTGGTGGCAGGGTGGAGCCGGCCAGTGGAAAAGACGGGGGCCGCGGCGCTGACGGCACGGCAGGCGCTGTGCCAGGGCGTGCCGGAAAGCGGCATGGGCCAGAGGCCGATATTCTAACTTTGGCGGCCCGTTGCTGCCCGGTGGCGTCCTGCGGACCCCATGAAGCCAGGGCCCAAGGCAGGGACTCGCTCCTGTCGGCCCGTCTCGTGCCAGCCCTCAGGCCGCGGTGCCGCGGCGCAGCAGGTAGATGTCCATGATCCAGCCGTGCTGCGCCCGCGCGGCGGCACGCCGGCTGAGAATGCGCGGCGCGGCTTCGGGCAGGGGGCCGTGCTCCAGCAGCTGCTGGGGCATGCCCAGGTAGGCGCCCCACCAAATCCGCACCTCGCGCGCCAGCTCGGGCGCCAGCGTGGTGAAGCTGCACTGGCCGTCCAGCATCACCACCAGCGTGTCCGCGCCCACAGGCCAGCCGTGGTCGCGCAGCTGGCGGCCCGTGGTGACCATGAAGGGCTGGCCGATCTCGTTGACGGCCAGCGCATGGGCGGCCGTCAGGGCCTGCATGGCGGTGATGCCGGCGACCACGGTGACGCGCACGGGCGCGGGCTGCATGCGCGCAGCGATGCGCAGCGTGCTGTCGTAGAGGGAGGGGTCGCCCCAGACCAGCAGGGCCACGCGCAGCGGCGATGCAGGGCCGCCTTCCGGCGGCGGTCCGCTCTCCAGCGCCCGGGCGATGGCCTGCTGCCAGCAGCGGGCGATGGCCGCATGCCACTCGTCGACCTGCTCCAGGTAATCGTCTCCGTGGCTGCGGCGCACCGGCATGTCGAAGCCTGCGATGCGCGGGGCATGCGCGAGCACGGCATCGCACAGCTGGCGGCGCAGCGCGGCCAGCTCGGCCTTGTCCTCGCCCTTGTGCGGCAGCAGTATGAGGTCAGCCGCGTTCATGGCGGCCATGGCCTGGCGCGTGAGATGGTCGGGGTTGCCCGTGCCAATGCCGATCAGACTCAGCTCCAGGGGCGGCAGGGGCCGGATCGGCGGGCTCATGCGCGGCCCTCGGGCAGCGGCCTGTCGGTAGCCGTGTCCATTTCGGCGCCCGGCGCGGGAAAGCGCGGCTCCCTGCCCAGGGGACGGTAGCGGCGGTCGTAGTCCGCGGCGTAGAGGCGGCTTTCGGCAAAGTCCTCGGCCTGCAGGCTGCGCCCCACGAGGATCAGGGCCGTGCGCTCCATGCTGGCGGCCACGGCGCGGGCCAGTTCGCCCACGGTGGTGCGCACCACGGTTTCATCGGGCCAGCTGGCGCGCCAGACGATGGCGGCCGGGCAGTCCGCGCCATAGTGGGGCAGCAGCTCGGACTGCACTTTCCCCGCCACGTGTATGGACAGGTGGATGGCCAGCACGGCGCCGGTGGCGGCAAAGGCGGCCAGGTTCTCGCCCTCGGGCATGGCCGTGGCGCGGCCCGAGGTGCGGGTCAGCACCACCGACTGGCACAGGCCGGGCAGGGTCAGCTCCGCGCCTAGCGTGGCGGCAGCGGCGGCGAAGGAAGGCACGCCGGGCGTGACCGTGTAGGCAATGCCCAGGGCGCGCAGGCGGCGCAGCTGCTCGCCCATGGCCGACCACACCGACAGGTCGCCCGAATGCAGGCGGGCCACGTCCTCGCCGCGGGCCTCGGCGGCGCCGATCTCTTCCATGATCTGCTCCAGGCTCAGCGGCGCGGTGTTGATGATGCGCGCGCCGGGCGGGCAGTGGGCCAGCAGCTCGCGCGGAATCAGGGAGCCTGCATACAGGCACACCGGGCAGCGCGCCATCAGGTCGCGGCCGCGCAGGGTGATCAGGTCGGCGGCGCCAGGTCCGGCGCCTATGAAGTGCACGGTCATTCCGTCGCTCCTTGGGATATGGGGTTGAAGAACGTGTTGACGCTCTCCTCGCGCCACGACAGCGACTTGGCGGGATAGGGTGCTGGGGAGCGGCCGCCCGCGCGCCATACCGCAGCCATGGCTGTGCTGTTGCGAGGATTGGCAACGCCGCAGACCGCCCCTGACCCGGATGGCCGCAAAGCCGCTGTCCCGAACGGTTGGAGCGAAATCGGGCGAATTCTTCGCGCTGCCTCTTGCCTGCACCCCGGTGCAGGCAGCGAGCGCATCGCTTCGAACGCATCCCGAGGGCACTCCAACGCGGCTGCGTGGAGATCGTCAACACGTTCCATGGAGTCGCCGGCGGCCAGCGCGGCGGCCAGCGTGGCGCAGCCGTCCTGGCTCACCAGGCGGGGCAGGATCAGCGTGGCGCCGCGGCCGGCGGCGGCCAGGGCCGCGGCCTCGGCCACGCTGCCCGTGCCGTAGCGCGCCTGCAGGCGCGCCGAGTGCGTGGCCACGGCCTGGCCCGGCAGTTGCGCCGGCGCAATGGGTACCAGAAGGGCCTCGAAGGGCAGTTGCGCCAGCCAGGCGTGCAGTGCGGGGTGCGCGGCCTTGGCCTGCAGCACGGCGGCCGCGGCAAAGGCCGGACAGGCCAGCCGCTGCGAGGCCTGCAGCCACAGGCCCTGCAGGCTGCGGGAGGTGGCGCTGGCGCGCAGCCCCAGGCCCAGGACGATGCGGGCGGTCTGCCCATGCGGTATCTGCGGCTGCGGCCCGGCGCCGTGGGAGGGAGGCTGCAAACTCATCGCTGCCAGACCCATTGCACCAGCGGCCGCGCGGCCTTCCAGCTGTGCAGGCGGCCCAGGGGCTCCACGCTGGATAGCTCCAGACGCAGCAGCTGGCCGCCATGCCTGCCGTGCAGCTGCACCAGCAAGGCCTGGGTTTCCAGCGTCACGGCATTGACGACCAGGCGGCAGCCGGGCGGCATGCATGCCTGCAGCGCCTCGAAGAGAACGGCGTCGAAGCCGCCGCCCACGAAGATCGCCTGCGGGACGGCATGCGTTCCGGGCCAGGTCTGCACCAGCTGCAAGGCCTGCAGCGCCTGGCCGTGGACGATGTGCAGGGCCTGCTGCAGTCCGAAGCGCCCGGCGTTGCGGCGTATGTTGTCCACCCGCGCGGCGTGCTGCTCCACGGCCACGGCCTGGCCGCCCGCAAGGCACCATTCCACGGACACCGAGCCCGAGCCGGCGCCCAGGTCCCACAGGCACTGGCCGCGCCGCGGGGCCAGGGCGGCCAGCGTCATGGCGCGCGCGGGCGCCTTGGTGATCTGGCCGTCGTGCGCATACCAGCTGTCGGGCCGCCCGGGCGTGGCGGGCAGGCCGGCCTGTCCGTCGCTGCCGCGCGCCAGCAGGGCCACGCAGACCGGCGCCTGCGCGGGCTGCAGGGCCAGTGCGTCGCCTGCCTGCCCGGCGGTGAACATGCGGCAGCGCTCCTGCGGGCCGCCCACGGATTCCATCACCCACAGCGTGCTCGCGCCCCAGCCTTCCTCCTGCAGCCAGCGCGCCAGGGCGGCGGCGGCGTCGCCATCGCGCAGCAGCACGATGAGCTGGCGCTCCCGGCCCAGGCGCGGCAGCACCTGCTCCATGGGGCTGGCATGCAGGCCCAGGCAGTCGGTGTTTTCCAGGCGCCAGCCCAGGCGTGCGGCGACCAGCGAGAATGTGGAGGTCTGGGCATGGCAGCGCCATTCGTGGGGCTCGAGCAGCCTGGCAAGGCTGCCGCCTGCGCCGAACCAGAACGGATCGCCGGAGGCCAGGACCGCGACCGGTTGTCCGCGCAGCGCCAGAACGGGCGCCGCATCGAAGGGCACGGGCCAGGGCCGGCCGCGTTCGCCGGCCTGGGCCAGCGCCAGGTGGCGGGGGGCGCCGAACACAGTGTGCGCGGCGTCCAGCGCGCGGCGTGCGGCCGCGTTCAGGCCTTGCAGCCCGTCTTCATTCATTCCGATCAAGGTCAGCCACGGATCAGCCATGACACATGTTCTCCTGCTGGGCGGCACCAGCGACGCCAGCCAGTTGGCCCGGGCCCTGCACGGCGCGGCCGTGCGGGCCGTGTTTTCCTATGCGGGCGCGACCCGCAACCCCGTGGCCCAGCCCCTGCCCACGCGCAGCGGCGGCTTTGGCGGTGCCGCGGGGCTGGCGCGGTTCATCCGGGAGCACGGCATCACCCATGTGGTCGATGCCACGCATCCGTTTGCCGCCCAGATGAGCCGCAATGCCTGCGAGGCCTGCGCCCTCACGGGCACGCCGCTGATCGCGCTGGAGCGCGCACCCTGGCAGGCCGGCGAGGGCGACCGCTGGATCTGCGTGCCCGACATGGAGGCCGCGGCGCTTGCCCTGCCGGTCCGGGCCGCGAAGGTCTTTCTGTCCGTGGGACGCAAGCAGCTCGCGGCGTTCGCGGCGCAGCGGCAGCACCGCTACCTGCTGCGCGTGGTGGATGCGCCCGGGCCGGGCGAGCTGCCGCTGGACGGTGCCACGGTCCTGGTGGAGCGCGGCCCGTTCAGCGCCGCGCATGACAGGGCCTTGCTCGAGGCGCACGGCATCGAGTGGCTGGTCACCAAGAATGCGGGCGGCGAGGCCACGCGCGGCAAGCTGGACGCGGCGCGGGACCTGGGCCTGACGGTCGTCATGGTGCAGCGGCCCGCGCTGCCGCAGCGCCTGCGCACGGGCAGCGCGGGCGAAGTCCTGCACTGGATTGCTCATGGCGCGCTGCCGGCGGCCGCCGGGGCAGGGGACTCCGCGGCATAGGAGCGCGGCGTATACACCCAGGGGCCGACGCGGCGCGTGGTGCTGCTGCCGACCAGCACCACGGTGCGCATGTCGGCCATGTCCGGGTGGGCGTCCTGCAGGCTGCAGACCTGCAGCGATTCCTGGGGCGTGGAGACGGCGCGCGCAAAGACCAGCAGGCGCTGGGGCTCGCAGTGGCTGCGCAGCAGCTGCAGCAGGCGCACAAAGCCTTCGGGGCGGCTGCGCGAGCGCGGGTTGTAGAAGGCCATGGCGAAGTCGGCTTCGGCGGCCAGCTGCACGCGCCTGGCGATCACGGGCCAGGGCTTGAGGTTGTCCGAGAGATTGATGCAGCAGAAGTCATGGCCCAGCGGCGCACCGGCGCGCGCGGCGGCGGCCAGCATGGCCGTGATGCCGGGAAGCACCTGCACGTCCAGCGCGTGCCATGCGGCCGCCTGCTGCGGGGTGGCCCGCTCCATGGCTTCGAAGACGGCGCTGGCCATGGCGAAGACGCCCGGGTCGCCCGAGGACACGACGACCACCTGGCGTCCCTGGGCCGCAAGCTCCAGGGCCAGGCGCGCCCGCTCCAGCTCCACGCGGTTGTCCGAGGCATGAAAGCCGATGGATGGTGGCGCGCCGCCCTGCGCCTGCAGCAGGGCGCGGGCCCGCTCCACATAGGGCAGATAGCCGATCACATCGCTGGCCTGGCGCAGGGCGCCGGCCGCCTCGGGCGTGACCTGGGACAGCGCGCCCGGGCCCAGGCCGGCAATCGTCAGGCGGCCCTGCCGGATGGGGGAGGCCGTCACCATGCGGCCTCCGGACGGCGGCCCTGGCCGTGCACCAGCACGATGGCGAAGTAGGGACAGACCTCGTCCCCCACCTCGCTCAGCCTGGCCACCTGCTGGGCGGCCGTGGTGCCGTTCTGCACCAGCCAGGCGGCATCGGCGCGGCCGCAGCGCTGCAGCGCGCGGCGGATGCGCGGCAGGTTGCGGCCCACCTTCATCACCACCAGGGCTTCGGCGGCCTGCATGCGCCGCACCAGTTCGTCCTCGGGCAGCGTGCCGGTCATGACGCTGAGCACATCGTCGCCCCAGGTGATGGGCAGGCCCGTCGCGTGCCAGCAGCCCACCATGCCGGGGATGCCGGGAACGACCTCCAGCCGCACGTCGCCCCGCTCCCTGAGCCGCGTGTACAGGTGCATGAAGGAGCCGTAGAGGAAGGGGTCGCCCTCGCACAGCACGATGACCTGCTCGTGCCGTGCCAGCTCGGCCAGCCGCAGGCACCAGTCGTCGTAGAACCGGGACAGCAGCTCGACGTAGGCCTCGCTTTCCACGGGAAGCTCGGTGGTCACCGGGTATTCCATCGCGTACTCGGCGGCCCCCTCGGCCAGCATGCCCTGCACGGCCTGGCGGGCCTTGCCGGGACGCCCCTTCTTGCGGAAGAAGGCCACATGGCGCGCCTGGCGCACGAGGCGGTCGGCCTTGACGCTCATGAGATCGGGGTCTCCGGGGCCCAGGCCCACGCAGACGATGCCGGCGGTCGCGGCGTGCTCGGGCTTACTCTGCATGGCTGGCGAGTGCGTTGACGGCGGCCACGGTCATGGCCGAGCCGCCCAGGCGGCCGCGCACGATCATGGCGGGCGCGGGCAGGTCCTGCATCAGCGCCTCCTTGGATTCCGCCGCGCCGATGAAGCCCACGGGGCAGCCGATGATGGCCGCGGGCCGCGGGCAGCCGGGCTGCTGCAGCATGTTGAGCAGATGGAACAAGGCCGTGGGCGCGTTGCCGATGGCCACCACCGCGCCCTCCAGGTGGGGACGCCACAGCTCCAGCGCCGCGGCGCTGCGCGTGGTCTGCAGGCGCTGGGCGAGTTCGGCCACGCCGGGCTCGTGCAGGGTGCAGATCACGGGATTGCCCGCAGGCAGGCGCGAGCGCGTGATGCCTTCGCTGACCATGCGCACATCGCACAGCACGGGCGCGCCGGCCTGCAGGGCGCGCTGGCCGGCCGCGGCCAGTTCCCCGGAAAACTGCACATGGGGCGCCAGCTCCACCATGCCGGCGGCATGGATCATGCGGACCACCACGCGTTCCTCGTCAGGGGTGAAGCGGGTCAGGTCGGCTTCGCGGCGTATGGTGGCAAAGGACTGGCGATAGATTTCGGCGCCATTGGTTTCGTAGACGTGAGCCATTCGATCTTTTCGGAGAACAGGCGGGGATTGTCGCGCAGGGCGCAGGCTTCCAGCTCCTGCTGCGCCACGTCGCGTGCCGTGCCGTTTTGCACCACGGCGAACGAGGCGGTAGGCGTTCCGTCGGCTGCCGTGCCGGCCTGGGCCCGCAGGGTGATGTCGGCGGGGCGTTGCCGGGCGCAGCCCTTGGCGCAGCCGGAGACATGCAGCAGGGCACCGGGCGGCACCTGGGGCGCGAGCTGCAAGGCCAGGTCCAGGGTGGGCGCCAGCGCCTGGCTGCAGCCCGGTGCGCCCGTGCAGGCGCATACCCGCAGGCGCGCGTCGCCGGCATCGGTGATCCATTCCCGGGCATCGTCCAGTCCGGCCTGCCTGAGCGCAGCAGGGGACCAGGCGCGGCCTTCGATCAGCAGCATGCGCCACGGCGTGATGCGCAGATGGGGCGCCTGCCCGTCCCGGTCCCGGGTATCCCGCAGCACCCGCGCCAGCCGGGACAGGGCGTTGGCGGACAGCCGTCCCAGCGGCGCGCCGGCCAGCAGGCCCGGATAGGGGCCGTCCGGGCCTTGCCGACCCGGAGCCGGATCAGGTGCCGATGGCATGCAGAAGGCGGCGTCCTCCAAAGCCTGCAGGCTGGCGCCTGCGGGCAACTGCCAGTCGGGCAGCCGGTGATGGGCGGCCTGGTATTGCGCCAGCAGGCCAGCCATGCGGCCCGGGTGCAGGCCCTTTGCCTTGCGTGTGCGGGATTGGTCCGCGCACCAGCGCGCCAGCTCCAGGGCCGCGGCAATGGCGGCCGGCAGCGTGCTTGCGGCCAGCAGCCGGGGCAGGCCCTGGACCAGAAGATGCCAGCGGTGCCCGGTGTCGGCGGCCCGGCCTGCGGGCAGGCATAGCAGGCGGATGTCCGCGGGCACGCCGGCAAGCGCCCGGTGGCCGCGTCCTGCGACCAGCCAGCCGAATTTCGCGGGCAGCCCTTGCAGTGCGGCCTGTGCTTCAGGCTGAAAAAGTGCGGCCTCCAGGGCCTGGGCTGTCTCGCGCACGCCGTCGCCGGGCTGCCACAGGGGGTCGAGCACGATGGTGCGCAGGCTTTCGCGGCGCGCATCGGCGTCCAGCAGTCCGCAGCCGGCCAGGATATCGAGCACTGCGGCATGGCGGTCGGGCGCAATGCCGCGCAGCTGCACATTGGCCCGGCTGGACAGCTCCAGGACGCCGCTGCCGTGCACACGGGCCAGCTCGGCCAGCTGCAGTGCCTGGCCGGCGCTCAGCCTTCCCTGGGGCGGGCGCACGCGCACCACCAGGCCGTCGCCGGAGGCCATGGGTTGCCAGGCGCCGGGGCACCAGCCTTTGATCTGGGGAGCAGGGGTCACGATGGGGTGTCAGGCATTGCGCACAGGACGAGACTGTAACGGCTGGCACTGCGCGGCCACGCGCCAAACAACCCGCAGCCAGCCAGGCAGGACTGTGCGGCGCACAATCGCGCGGTCAGCTGATTGCCTCTTGCCATGAACCGCGCCACGCCGGATGTGACTCCTTCTTCCCAGCCCGCCACCGGGACCGCCAGTGCCTTGCCGGTCTGGATACGGCGCGGCACGCCCGAATACCGGCGCGTGAGCCTGGCCCTGTTCCTGGCCGGCTTTGCCACGTTCTCGCTGCTGTACTGCGTGCAGCCGCTGCTGCCCGAGCTGGCCGTCACCTTTGCCGTGAGCCCGGCGCAGAGCGCGCTGGCGCTGTCGGTCTCCACGGCCTGCCTGGCGGTCTCCATCGTGCTGGCCGGGGCGCTGTCCGAAGGGCTGGGGCGGCGCAAGCTGATGTTCATCTCCATGGCGCTGGCGGCCGTATGCAATCTGGTGGCCTCCTATCTGCCGCAGTGGCATGCGCTGCTGGCGGCGCGCGCGCTCGAAGGCATCCTGCTGGGTGGCGTGCCGGCCGTGGCCATGGCCTATCTGTCCGAGGAGATAGACCCCAAGGGGCTGGGCTTTGCCATGGGCCTGTATGTGGGCGGCACGGCCCTGGGCGGCATGCTGGGCCGCGTGGGCATGAGCGCCATGACGGAATTCTGGGGCTGGCGCCACGCGCTGGCCCTGCTGTCGGCGATCGATCTGGCTGCGGCGCTGGGCTTTGCCTGGTTGCTGCCCCCTTCGCGCAACTTCGTGCGCCGCGCAGGCCTGGGCGCCCGCCATCACCTGCAGGCCTGGGGGCAGCATCTGCGCCATCCGGGGCTGCGCCTGCTGTTCCTGGTCGCCTTCGGTCTGATGGGCGTGTTCGTCAGCGTCTACAACTACGCGGGCTTTCTGCTGGGCGGAGCGCCATACCACATGAGCCAGCTGCAGATCAGCCATGTCTTCTATGCCTATCTGTTCGGCATCGTCGCCTCGCCCGTGGCCGGCGCGCTGGCCGACCGGCTGGGGCGCGGGCCGGTGCTGGTCGCAGGCACGCTGCTCATGGCCGCCGGCGTGGCATTGACCCTGCTGCCCGCCTTCGCGGCCGTCGTGGCCGGCATCGTGCTGATGACGGCGGGCTTCTTCGTCGCACACTCCGTGGCCAGCGGCTGGGTCGGGCGGCTGGCCGCCCAGGCCAAGGGCCATGCTTCCTCGCTCTATCTCTGGGGCTACTACATGGGCTCCAGCGTGCTGGGCGCTGGCGTCGGCTGGTTCTGGGGGCGCTGGGGATGGAACGGGGTCGGCCTGGTCTCGCTGGCGGTGCTGGCGCTGGTCGCGGCTCTGGCCGGGCGTGTGCAGGCCTCGGGCAAGCCCTTATAATCGGCGATTATCCGAGGAGCGTTGCAGCGTCCCCATCAGGCGGGGCGTGAGGCTCGGACCCGACACTCGCAACGACGCTCACCCACGCTTTCTGTGCGGTGCGGCGCTTTTTCCCCTCCTGCTGCAGATCGTGGACCGTTTCCAAGTTTGTTCCGAGCAGGAGTTTTCATGAGCAATACCCAAGACCGCGCGATCGCCGACATTTCCCTGGCCGACTGGGGCCGCAAGGAAATCCGCATCGCCGAAACCGAAATGCCCGGCCTGATGGCCGTGCGCGAGGAATTCGCCGCCGCCCAGCCGCTCAAGGGCGCGCGCATCACAGGCTCGCTGCACATGACCATCCAGACCGCCGTGCTGATCGAGACGCTGACGGCTCTGGGCGCGCAGGTGCGCTGGGCTTCGTGCAACATCTTCTCCACGCAGGACCATGCCGCGGCGGCGATTGCCGAGACCGGCGTGCCCGTGTTCGCCATCAAGGGCGAGTCGCTCAAGGACTACTGGGACTACACCCACCGCATCTTCGAGTTCGGCGCCAAGGGCACCGAAGGCGAAGGCCCGAACATGATCCTGGACGACGGCGGCGATGCCACCATGCTCATGCACCTGGGCATGCGCGCCGAGAAGGACCTGTCCGTGCTGGCCAGCCCGACCAGCGAGGAAGAGAAGATCGTCTTCGCCGCCATCAAGGCCAAGCTGGCCGAGGACCCGACCTGGTACAGCCGCAAGAGCGCCCAGATCATCGGCGTGACCGAGGAAACCACGACCGGCGTGCACCGCCTCAACGAGATGTCGGCCAAGGGCACGCTCAAGTTCCGCGCCATCAACGTCAACGACTCGGTGACCAAGAGCAAGTTCGACAACCTGTACGGCTGCCGCGAGTCGCTGGTGGACGGCATCAAGCGCGCCACCGACGTGATGATCGCCGGCAAGGTGGCCGTGGTGGCCGGCTACGGCGACGTGGGCAAGGGCTGCGCCCAGGCCCTGCGCGCGCTCAGCGCTCAGGTGTGGGTGACCGAGATCGACCCCATCAACGCCCTGCAGGCCGCGATGGAAGGCTACCGCGTGGTGACCATGGAATATGCCGCCGACAAGTGCGACATCTTCGTGACCACCACCGGCAACCGCGACATCATCCGCCACGAGCACATGGTGGCCATGAAGAACGAGGCCATCGTCTGCAACATCGGCCACTTCGACAACGAGATCGACGTGGCGTCGATCGAGAAGTACGAGTGGGAAGAGATCAAGCCCCAGGTCGACCACATCACCTTCCCCGACGGCAAGAAGATCATCCTGCTGGCCAAGGGCCGCCTGGTGAACCTGGGCTGCGCCACCGGCCACCCCAGCTTCGTGATGAGCAACTCCTTCGCCAACCAGACGCTGGCGCAGATCGAGCTGTTCACGCGCCCCGACGCCTACCAGGTCGGCAAGGTCTACGTGCTGCCCAAGATCCTGGACGAGAAGGTCGCCCGCCTGCACCTGAAGAAGGTCGGTGCCCAGCTGACCGAGCTGACCCAGGCCCAGGCCGACTACATCGGCGTGAAGAAGGAAGGCCCTTACAAGCCCGACACCTACCGCTACTGATCCTTGATCGGTTCCGGTGCGCAAGCTTTGTAGCAGCTTGCGCACGGTCTGCCTTGTCTTGCGATGTATTTCAAGCAGAAATGCAGGGCAGGCAGGCGCAAGCTGCTGCAATAAACAAAGCATAAGCTGGGCGACCGCCGCTGGCGGCCCCGGCCCTGGTTGATCTCTAAGGAAGCGACGCGATGCGCGCAGATGTGTTTTTGGTGGAAGCCGGCCATGCCTCCACCCGTTCCCAGGCCCAGCGCCTGATTGCCTCGGGCGTCGAATGGCGGCTCACGCCGCTGGCGCCCTGGAAGAAGGTGGCTAAGAACGGCGACGACATCCCGGCCGGCGCCGAGCTGCAGCTGCTCGATGCGGCCGAGGCCAAGTACATCTCGCGCGGCGGCCTGAAGCTCGAGGGCGCGCTGGCGGCCACGGGCCTCAAGGTCGCGGGCCTGCGCTGCCTGGACGTGGGCCAGAGCACCGGCGGCTTCACCGACTGCCTGCTGCAGCAGGGCGCGGCGCAGGTGATCGGCGTGGACGTGGGCCACGGCCAGCTGCACGAAAGGCTGCGCGCCGATGTGCGCGTGATCTGCGTGGAAGGCCTGAACGCCCGCGCCATGACCGCAGAGAGCCTGCAGGATGCCTGCGAGGAAGTGCTGTCCGAGCGCTGGGAGGAAGACCCCGAAGACAACGATACCCAGCCCGTCGCGCCCTATGCATGGATGCGCAACGGCGGCGTGGTCGACGAGGACTACGACGACAGCGACGACGCCAAGGAGCAGGACATCGAGAACTTCAAGCTCGAGCGTGCCAGCAAGGCCCGGGCGCGCGAAGAGGGCGCTGTGGCCACCGAGCGCCGCCGCAAGGCCGAGTTCGCCGACGTGGACGTGACGCCCGAGTTCGACTTCGTCACGGGCGACGTGTCCTTCATCTCGCTCACGCTGGTGCTGCCCGCGGTCACGCGGCTGCTCAAGCCGCACGGCCATCTGCTGATGCTGGTCAAGCCGCAGTTCGAGCTGCAGCCGGGCCAGGTGGGCAAGGGCGGCATCGTGCGCGATGCGGCGCTGTATGCCGAGGTGGAGCAGCGCATCCGCGCATGCCTGGCCGAACAGGGCCTGAAGGTGCTGCAGTGGCTGGATTCGCCCATTGAGGGCGGCGACGGCAACCATGAATTCTTCGTCCATGCCCAGCAGGGCGCCGAGGTGAAGCCGGCCCAGGCGCCGGCCGAGGAGGAGGCTCCCGCAAAGCCTGCAGCCAAGCGCGTGTCCCGCACCGTGCTGCGCGAGCAGCGCAACGAGCGCGTGATCAACGAGGACCCGGAAGGCGCCAGCTTCGGCCAGCCCGGACCTGCACGCCCCAAGCAGAAGAAACGCAACGAGCGCTGAGCGCCGCCGGCACGGCCTGTGCCCTCGGGCACCGTGCCGCCCCGTACCCGATCCAGAGACCAATCCGCCATGAGCTTCCCGATCAGCTTCGAGTTTTTCCCGACCAAGACGCCCGAAGGCGCGGCCAAGCATGTGAACGTGCGCCAGCAGCTGTATGCGCGCAAGCCCGAGTTCTGCTCGGTCACCTATGGCGCCGGCGGCTCCACCCAGGCCGGCACCTTCACCATGGTGCGCGACATCCAGAACGAAGGCGTGAGCGCGGCCTCGCACTTTTCCTGCATCGGCGCCACGCACGACAAGGTGCGCGAGGAACTGACGCAGCTCAAGGCCATGGGCGTCAAGCGCATCGTGGCCCTGCGCGGCGACCTGCCCAGCGGCTACGGCCTGGGCGGCGAGTTCCAGTACGCCAGCGATCTGGTCGCCTTTGTGCGCCGGGAATTCGGCGACTGGTTCCACATCGAAGTGGCCGCCTATCCCGAAAGCCACCCCCAGGCCAAATCCCCACGCGCCGATCTGGAGGCATTTGTTGCTAAAGTACGCGCTGGCGCTGATTCCGCCATTACCCAATACTTCTACAATGCCGACGCGTATTACCGCTTTGTGGAAGATGTGCAGGGCCTGGGCCTTGAGGTTCCCGTCGTGCCGGGAATCATGCCCATCACCAGCTCTACACAGCTGATGCGCTTCTCGGACGCCTGCGGCGCCGAGATCCCGCGCTGGATTCGCCTGCGTCTGCAGGCGTTCGGAGATGACACGGCATCCATTCGTGCGTTCGGCCTGGATGTGGTGACCCATCTATGCGAGCAGTTGCGCAGCCAGGGCGCTCCCGGGCTGCACTTCTATACGATGAACCAGAGCGTCGCCACTCTGGAGATCTGCGACCGTCTGGGCCTGTAAGCATTCTTGCGCAGGCCCTCGGGGCAGTCTTGGGCGGCACTCACTTGAGCTATCAAGGAGATCCCGCCCATGCATTCGCAACCCCCGCATCGGCGCTGTTGCCAATGGCTGTTCCTGGCGTGCATGTCGGTCGTGCTGGTCGGCTGCGCACCCACCCCGGAAGCGGCCGATGGCGAGGGCCCGGCCCTGGTGAGCAACTCGGCCGAGCTCAAGTCCTCGACCACGTTGTCCAGGACCGCACGGCCCGACGCCTATGCGCGCAGCAACTACCGCGAAAAAGGCCTGGGCATCCGCGCCAACAAGCCCGCTCCCTCGGATGACAGCGACACCCCCGAGGACGCCAACAAATACGATCTCAACCCGCCGCGCGAGAGCGACCAGCAGGGCTTGGCCTCCTGGTATGGCGAGCAGTTCCATGGCCGCAAGACCGCCAGCGGCGAACGCTTCGACAGCTCGGATTTCACCGCCGCCCATCGCAGCCTGCCGTTCGGCAGCCGTGTCTGCGTGCGCAGCTCGGTCACCGGCAAGAGCGTGATCGTGCGCATCAACGACCGCGGCCCCTTCGCGCCCGGCCGGGTCATCGACCTGAGCAAGGCCGCCGCTCAGGAGCTGGGCATGCTGGGCCTGGGCATCAAGCCCGTGGAGCTGTGGCAGCTCGACGAGGACGAGGACGAATGCCCGACCCGGCTCACGGCCTCGGGCAAGAAGCGCCATCCCAGCGCGGTGGCCGGCGCTGCGGCCGCCAAGGTGCGCTCGGCATCGGCTTCCAAGCCGGCGCGCAAGGTCTCGCAGACCGCCAGGCGCGGTCACTGAGCTTCTCCCGGAGACGGCCGGCAAGAGCCCCAGGCGGCCGCACTGCGCCGCAGCAGGGCGGCTCCAGCCAAGGCCGTTGTCCCTTTGCGCGAGGGTGCGAAGCACCCCAAGGGCAAGAATGTCTACCCGCCAGACTCCAGCGTATAGGCCGCATTGCTGTCCTGGCCCAGCAGCTTGACGAGCTGGGGCATGGCCGGCTTGAGCTGGTCCTTGAGGTTGTACGGCGGGTTGATCAGGAACATGCCGCTGGCGGGCAGGCCGCCGCGCTCGGAGGTCTTGTTGCTCTTGACCGTCAAGGTCGCATGCAGCCAGCTCTTGCCGGCCTTGGTGGCCATGGTCTTGAGGCGCTTGGGCAGGTCGTGGGCCTCGGGGCGCGGAATGATGGGATACCAGATGGCATAGGTGCCGGTGGGAAAGCGCTTGAGGCTGTCCGTCACCATGTCCAGCACGCGGCCGTAGTCGCTCTTGAGTTCATAGCTGGGATCGCACAGCAGCAGCGCGCGGCGCGACGGCGGGGGCAGGAACTTCTTCACGCCCTCGAAGCCGTCCTCGTGCAGCACAGCGACCTGCCGGCCCACTTCCAGCTGCGCCAGGTTGCCGGTCAGCGAGCGCATGTCGGTGGGGTGCAGCTCGAAGGCCTTGAGCCGGTCGTGGCCGCGCAGCAGCGACTGGGTGATGAAGGGCGAGCCCGGATAGTTGCGCACGCTGCTGCCCTGGTTGAAGGAGCGCACCTTTTCCATATAGGCCTGCAGCACCGGCGCCAGTTCGGCCGGGGAGGCCTCGGCCAGGCGCAGCACGCCTTCGCTGGCTTCGCCGCTCTTGCTCGCGTAGTCGCCGTCCAGGCGGTACAGGCCGGCACCGCCATGGGTGTCCAGCACCATGAGGGCGGCCTCCTTCTGCGTGAGGTATTGCACGGTGGCAATCAGCACGGTGTGTTTGAGCACATCGGCATGGTTGCCGGCATGGAAGGCGTGGCGGTAGCTGAACATACAAGCGGGATGGTAACCAGCCGGGCAGGGCGCATAAAGGCCTCGATGCCCTTGGCGGCTGAAAGGTTGTCCGGCCCGCTCGCCCGGTGGCGAGAGGCCGCTAAACCCCTGTTTGCAACAAGGGGTGCAAGAAAAAAGCCAGAAAACGGCTGCTTTTGTATAATGGCGGGCTTCGCAGCGATTTTATGGGTCCCGCGGCGAAGTCTTGGGCCGAGTGTAAGCCGGTCCGGGAAACCCCGCCTAAGAGGCTTCCTTTAAAAGATCCGTCTTTTTCAAGAAGAAGCACCGACCGCGGAAAAGGATCCACCAAACCCTCTGAAAGAGAAAACTCATGTCTACATTCAGCGCAAAGCCCGCTGAGGTGCAACACGAGTGGTTTGTGATTGACGCCACCGACAAGGTGCTCGGACGTGTCGCCAGCGAAGTGGCACTCCGTCTGCGCGGCAAGCACAAGGCCATTTACACACCTCACGTTGACACCGGCGACTACATCGTCATCATCAACGCCTCCAAGCTCAAGGTCACCGGCACCAAGAACCTGGACAAGGTGTACTACCGTCACTCCGGTTTCCCCGGCGGCATCACTGCCACCAACTTCCGCGACCTGCAGGCTAAGTTCCCTGGCCGCGCTCTGGAAAAGGCCGTCAAGGGCATGCTGCCCAAGGGTCCCCTGGGCTACGCCATGATCAAGAAGCTGAAGGTGTACGGCGGTGCCGAGCACCCCCATACCGCACAGCAGCCCAAGGCTCTGGAAATCTAAGGAGAGCTAGATGATTGGTGATTGGAACAATGGCACCGGCCGTCGCAAGTCCAGCGTCGCCCGCGTGTTTCTGAAGAAGGGCTCCGGCAAGATCACTGTGAATGGCAAGGACATTCAGCAGTACTTCGGCCGCGAAACCTCCATCATGATCGCGAAGCAGCCCCTGGTGCTGACTGGCAACGTCGAGACCTTCGACATCCAGATCAACGTCCACGGTGGTGGTGAATCCGGCCAGGCTGGCGCTGCCCGCCACGGCATCACCCGCGCCCTGATCGACTACGACGCAGCGCTCAAGCCCGTCCTGAGCCAAGCCGGCTTCGTGACCCGCGACGCCCGCGAAGTCGAGCGTAAGAAGGTCGGTCTGCACTCCGCACGCCGCGCCAAGCAGTTCTCCAAGCGTTAATCGCTTGCCCTGCGAGAAAGGCCCTTCGGGGCCTTTCCCCAAAAGCCGCCTGGAACGCAAGTTCCGGCGGCTTTTCTGTTTCAGAGCATCCACTGTCCGTCGCGGGCTGCGACGTGGCCGTTGGCAATGACCAACGAGCGGGGCGGCCTGGCGCAGACGGCGTGGGCAATGCCTTGCGCGGGCACCAGCACCAGGTCGGCGCGGCAGCCGGGTGCGAGGCCGTAGCCGGCAAAGCCGCAGACCTCGGCCCCGGCCCGGGTCACGCAGTGCAGGGCCTGCGCGATCTCGTCGTCGCGGCGCAGGTTGTAGCGCATGCCGATGAACATGGCGCGTTCCAGCATATCGGGCCGCCCATAGGGCGACCAGGTGTCGCGTATGCCGTCGTTGCCACCGGCCACGCGCACGCCGGCCGCAACGCAGGTCAGCAGCGGCGGCACCGAGCGGGACGGCGAGGCGCTGGTGATGAGCGTGACGCCCAGCCGGGCCATGCGCGCCAGCAGGGCGTCGCGCGCCGGTGGCGCCAGATCGCCCAGGCAGAAGCCGTGGCTGATGGCCACGCGGCCCTGCAGGCCGTGGGCCTCGGTGCGGTCCAGGATCAGCTTCAGCGAGAACGCGCCCATGTCGCCGGCTTCGTGCAAATGGATGTCGAGCGGCTTGTCATGGCGCTCGGCAATCTCGAACAGCACGTCGAGCGAGCGCACCGGGTCTTCGTCGATGGCGCAGGGGTCCAGCCCGCCCAGCACGTCGGCGCCCAGCGCCAGTGCCTCGTCCAGCAGCTGTGCGGTGCCCGGGCGCTGCAGCAGGCCCGATTGCGGGAAGGCCACGATCTGGATCTCCTGCCAGGGCGCCATGGCCTCGCGGGTCTGCAGCACGCCTTCCACATGCCTCAGGCCGATCTCGGTATCGACGTCGGCATGGCTGCGGATGCGCGTGGTGCCCTGGGCCAGGAACTCGCGGGCCAGGGCCAGCGACTGCGCGGCGCTGTCGTGCCCGGTCTGCGCCCGGTAGGCGCGCTCGTTCTCGATGCGGTCGATGAGCTGGTTGCCGACCTCGTTGCGGTACCAGTCCAGGTTCCACAGCGTCTTGTCCAGATGGGTATGGGACTCGACCAGGCCGGGCAGCAGCAGCTGGTCCTGGCCGTCGATGGGCTGCACGCCTGGCGGGGCCGCCAGTGCCCGCCCGATGCGGGTGATGCGGCCTTGTTCAATCAGTACATCGCAGATTGCTTCGCCCATGGGGCGGACGTTCTGCAGCAGCAGGTCGGGAGTGTTCATTTGCATTTCCTGTAATGGCCGTACCGGGGCCGGCCCCACTGTTCACCGCACCGCGCCGATTTCGGGCCTGGCGACCTGTCGCACCTTCTGCACGTCGGCCTGGATCAGGCGCTCGAATTCGGCCGGCGTGCCGCCCGCATGTTCGATGCAGGCCTGGTCGAGCTTGTCGGCCACCGGAGGCTCATGCAGCACGGCATTGATCTCCTGGTTGAGGCGGGCGACCACGGCATCGGGCACGGCTTTCGGCGTGAAGATTCCGGTCCAGATGCCGAAGTCGTAGCCGGCCAGGGCCTTGGCGGAGGACAAGGCCGGCACGCCGGCCAGCACGGCGCACGAGGTCCTGGACGTGGTGCCTATGGGCTTGACCTTGCCTTCCTTCAGATAGCCGAGTATGGATGGCACCATGAAAAAGCCGTAGTCCACATTGCCGCCGACGATGTCCGTGAGCATGGGCACGGCGCCCTTGTACGGCACGTGCTGCAGCGAGACATGGGCCTGCTGGTTGATCAGCGCGCCGGCAATGTGCAAGGCGGTGCCGGTGCCCGAGGAGGCGTAGTTCTCCTGCCCCGGGTGGGACCTGGCGCGCGCGAGCATGGCGTCCACCGTGGTGGCAGGAGTCCGGGGGCCGGCCACCAGCACCATGGGCATGACGCCGACCAGCGTCACGGCGCGCAGATCCCTGGCGCCGTCGTAGGCAATGGCATTGTTGAAATGGCGCGACAGGATGACCTCGCTGCTGGAGCCCAGGAAGATGGTGTAGCCGTCGGGGCGTGCGCGCACCACCTTCTGCGCGGCGATGCTGCCGCCGGCGCCGGCCACGTTGTCCACGATCACCGGCACGCCCAGGCGCCGCGCCAGCGGATCGGCGATCGTGCGCGCCAGGATGTCGGCCGATCCGCCTGCGGTGAAGCCGACCACCATAGTGACGGGCCGTTCCGGCCAGGCGGCATGCGCAAGCAGGCAGGCGCCGGCCAGCGGCAGGGACAGCAATGTCTTGGAAAGGTGGAAGGTCTGCGCCATGCGGGTCTCGCTGGATATGGGGGCTGTGCAGTATCGGGGGCAAGGCGGCTGCGCACACGCAACCGCAGCGGAAAACTCTATCGCCGGCGCCGGTGCAATGGCTGCGGCGGCTATCCCGCAGGAGACAGGCGCCGGCCCTCCGGGCAGCGCTGTTCAATGCCCTTACTGCAGTCGCCGTCTCGTCTGCGCGCCGCTGCATGCCTGGGGTGCATGCAGTAGCATGTGGGCAGTTTTGACCTATCCCCCGGAGTTATCGCCATGAGTGATGTTGCAGAAACCCCCGTGACGGAAATGCCTGCGCCCATCGTCTTCACCGACAGCGCTGCCGCCAAGGTGGCGGATCTGATTGCCGAAGAGGGCAATCCCGATCTGAAGCTGCGCGTGTTCGTGCAGGGCGGCGGCTGCTCGGGCTTCCAGTACGGCTTCACCTTCGACGAGATCACCAACGAGGACGACACGACCATGACCAAGAATGGCGTGTCCCTGCTGATCGACGCCATGAGCTACCAGTATCTGGTCGGCGCCGAGATCGACTACAAGGAAGACCTGCAGGGTGCCCAGTTCGTGATCAAGAACCCGAACGCCACCACCACCTGCGGCTGCGGTTCGAGCTTCTCGGTCTGAATTCCCCGAACCCCATGCTTGTTGCAGCGCCAGTCGTCCACGCCTGGTGCCCGCACTCCCCGCCAGCCGCTGCCCGTCAGCGGCTTTTTGTTTTTCCGACCCGGCCCACGAGAGGATGTAGTCCATGGCAGAGCTGACCGCAACAACCGCTGCGCCCGCACAGCGCAAGGAGCGGCTTTTGTGGCTGGTGGCAATCGGCTTTTTCATGCAGTCGCTCGATGCCACCATTCTGAACACGGCCCTGCCGTCCATGGCCGAGGCATTGGGCGAGAGCCCGCTGAAGATGCAGTCCGTCATCGTCGCCTATGCGCTGACGACCGCCATGCTGATCCCGGCCACGGGCTGGGTGGCCGATCGCTTCGGCACGCGGCGCGTGTACGGCACGGCCATTGCGCTGTTCGTGCTGGGCTCGGTGCTGTGCGCGCTCTCGCCCAACCTCAGCTTCCTCGTGGCGGCGCGCGTGGTGCAGGGCGTGGGCGGCGCCATGATGCTGCCCGTGGGGCGGCTGGCCGTGCTGCGCACCTATCCGCGCGACGAATTCATCCGCGCCATGAGCTTCATCGCGATTCCCGGCCAGGTGGGGCCGCTGATCGGCCCCGCGCTGGGCGGCTGGATGGTGGAGTACGCCTCCTGGCACTGGATCTTCTGGATCAACGTGCCCGTGGGCCTGATCGGCCTGTGGGCCACCTGGCGCTGGTTCCCGCGCGGCGCGCTCGTGGCGGTGCGCAAGTTCGACACGGCCGGCTATGCCATGCTGGCCTTTGGCATGGTCAGCATCTCGATCGCGCTGGACGGCCTTTCGGGCATGGGCCTGGGCATGGCGCTGGTGGTGGTTCTCATGGTGTTCGGCCTGGCCAGCCTGGCCAGCTACTGGATGCATGCGCTGCGCGTGGCCGAGCCGCTGTTCGCGCCCGACCTGTTCAAGGTACGCTCGCTGCGCGTGGGGCTGCTGGGCAATCTGTTCGCGCGCTTCGGCAGCGGCGCCGCGCCCTACCTGATACCGCTGCTGCTGCAGGTGGGCCTGAAGATGTCGCCCATGAACGCCGGCCTGATGATGCTGGCCACGGTGGTGGGCAGCATGCTGGTCAAGCGCATCGCGGTGCGCACCGTGCACCGTTTCGGCTACAAGCGCGTGCTGCAGGTCAACTCCGTGATGCTGGCGCTGATGCTGGGCTCGTTCGGCCTGGTCTCGGCGGGCACGCCGCTGTGGCTGCTGCTCTTGCAGCTGTTCATCTTCGGCGGCTTCAACTCCATGCAGTTCTCGGCCATGAACTCGGTCACGCTCAAGGACATCGAGGGCGCCTTCGCCAGCAGCGGCAACAGCCTGCTGTCCATGGTGCAGATGCTGGCCATGAGCATGGGCGTGGCCCTGGCCGGCGCGCTGCTGACCGGCTATACCGACATGTGGCACAGCCACGAGGGCTTTCGCATGTCCGCCATCCGCGCCACCTTTGCCACCGTGGCCTTGATGACGCTGGCCGCGACCATGGTGTTCAGCCAGCTCGAAAAGGACGAGCCCGTGCGTCCCGCGCCCGACGGCGGCGATGCATGAATGAAAAGCGATAGCTGCCTGCGCGCGTTATTTCTTGTCTTCAGATGGAAATGAATGTGAAAATGAGATGTAGCGAGCGCTGACAGCTATCAAAAAACCAAGCCACCAAGGGCCATGGCAGGGTCGCACCAATCTAGGTATTTGTACCAGGTGCGGCCTTTTTTTACGGGTTCACCCTTGGATTTCGGCGCAGATATATGCGGTGACACATAGGCAATATGGATAGCGCAATATGAGCAAGCAGGCGCTCGGACTTAGGCTTGCACCATGGCCTGCGCAGGCGTCTGCATGCAGGCTCGTCAACCACGGCAGCGTGTCTGTCCCACGATCATGAGCACAACCCATAGTTCACAGCCCATACGCTTTTTCCACCGCGGTGAAATCGTCGAAGTCCAGGGCCCGCATCCCACGCGCTCGGTGCTGCAGTGGCTGCGCGAGGATGCCCATTGCACCGGCACCAAGGAAGGCTGCAACGAAGGCGACTGCGGCGCCTGCACCGTGGTCATCGGCGAACTGGCCGAACCCGGCGCGCCGGATGCGGTGAACGGCCTGCGCCTGCAGACCGTCAACGCCTGCATCCAGTTCCTGCCCAGCCTGCAGGGCAAGGCCCTGTTCACCGTCGAAGACCTCAAGGGCCAGTGCCCGGGCAAGGCCGGCCAGCCCGGCAAAAGTGCCTGCGGCCATGCGAGCGGCCAGGTCCAGGGCCATGCACTGCATCCCGTGCAGCAGGCTCTGGTGGAGTGCCACGGCTCGCAGTGCGGCTTCTGCACGCCGGGCTTCGTGATGTCGCTGTGGTCGGCCTACGAGCACCACCAGCAGCAGGGCACCGTGCCCACGCGCCAGCAACTGGCCGACGAGCTGTCGGGCAATCTGTGCCGCTGCACGGGCTACCGCCCCATCCTGGACGCCGGCCAGCGCATGTTCGACCTGCCCGCCGTGCGCCTGGACGCCGCGCCCGTGGTGGCGGCGCTGCAAGGGCTGCAGCAGCAACAGGGCGCCGCCTCGTTCGACTACGCCGCGACCCGGAACGCGCGCACCGACCATTTCCACGCACCGCGCACGCTGGAGGCGCTGGCCGCCCTCTGCGAGGCCAAGCCCAAGGCGCGCATCGTCGCCGGCTCCACCGACGTGGGCCTGTGGGTCAACAAGCAGTTCCGCGACCTGGGCGACATGATCTATGTGGGCGACGTGGCCGAGATGAAGCGCATCGAGGAACGCCCCGATGCCGAAGGCGGCGAGCTCTATATCGGCGCCGGCGCCTCGCTGGAAGCGGCCTGGGGCGCGCTGGTGCAGCGCTTTCCCAGCCTGACCGACGTGTGGCTGCGCTTTGCCTCCGTGCCCATCCGCCATGCGGGCACCATGGGCGGCAACGTGGCCAACGGCTCGCCCATTGGCGACTCGCCGCCGGTGCTGATGTCGCTGGATGCGCAGATCGAGCTGCGCAAGGGCGCGCGCGTGCGCCGCATGCCGCTGCCCGAGTTCTACCTCGACTACATGAAGAACCAGCTGGAGCCCGGCGAATTCGTGCAGGGCCTGGCGATTCCGCTGCATGTGCTGAGCCGCCAGGTGCGTGCCTACAAGATCAGCAAGCGCTTCGACTGCGACATCTCGGCGCTGTGCGCGGGCTTCTCGATCGAGCTGGACGGCGAGATGGTCAAGACCGTGCGCCTGGCCTTCGGCGGCATGGCCGCCACCGTCAAGCGCGGCGCGGGGGCCGAGGCCGCCTTGCTCGGCAAGCCCTGGAACCAGGACAGCGTGAATGCCGCCAAGGCCGCGCTGGCCGAGGATTTCAAGCCCATGTCCGACATGCGTGCCAGCGCCGAATACCGGCTGCAGGTGGCGCAGAACCTGATCCAGCGCCTGTGGCTGGAGACTCGTGTCCAGCAGCCCGTCCCGAGCGCCGGAACCAGCGTCTGGAGCGTCATGCCCCATGCCGTGGCCTGAGACTGTAGGAGCCTGAAATGAACAACCTCCGCGAACCCATTGCGTCCCTGGTCGCCACGCCCGCCGCCGGCTCGGCCGAGGCCTTTGCCCACTACCTGAAGAACACGGCGTCCCGCATCGATGTGAAGACCGAGGCCCATGCGCTGCAGGGCGGCGCCCGCGTGGGCATCAGCCGCCCCCATGAGTCGGCGCACCTGCATGTGGCCGGCGAGGCCGCCTATATCGACGACCTGCCCGAGCTGGAAGGCACGCTGCACTGCGCGCTGGGCCTGTCGCCGGTCGCCAATGGCCGCCTGACGGCGCTGGCGCTGGAATCCGTGCGCGCCATGCCCGAGGTGGTGGACGTGATCACGGCGGCCGACATCCCCGGCGCCAACGACTGCGGCTCCATCATCCACGACGACCCCATCCTTTGCGACGGCGAGATCCGCTACGTGGGCCAGCCCCTGTTCGCCGTCATCGCCAGAAGCCGCGATGCCGCACGCCGCGCGGCCGCCCTGGCCAAGAGCGTGGCCACGATCACCGAGGCGCCGCCCGTGCTGACGCCGCAGCAGGCGCATGCGCTGGGCCAGTACGTGATGCCTTCCATGCACCTGGAGCGCAGCACCAGCGAAGGCGGCGCGCGCGCCGCGATCGCCAGGGCGCCGCACCGCCTCAAGAGCACGCTGGATGTGGGCGGCCAGGAGCAGTTCTACCTGGAAGGCCAGATCAGCTACGCCATACCCAAGGAAGACGGCGCGGTGCACATCCACTGCTCCACCCAGCACCCGAGCGAAATGCAGCACCTGGTCGCCCATGCGCTGGGCGTGGCCTCGCATGCGGTGCATGTGGAGTGCCGCCGCATGGGCGGCGGCTTCGGCGGCAAGGAGTCGCAATCGGCGCTGTTCGCCTGCGTGGCCGCCGTGGCCGCGACGCGCCTGCGCCGCCCCGTGAAGCTGCGCCTGGACCGTGACGACGACTTCATGATCACCGGCCGCCGCCACTGCTTCTGGTACGAGTACGAGGTGGGCTACGACGACGAAGGCCGAATCCTGGGCGCGGAGATCACCATGGTCTCGCGCGCCGGCCACTCGGCCGACCTGTCGGCGCCGGTGATGACGCGCGCGCTGTGCCACTTCGACAATGCCTACTGGCTGCCCGACGTGTCCATGCACGGCCACATGGGCAAGACCAACACCCAGAGCAACACGGCCTTCCGCGGCTTCGGCGGCCCGCAGGGCGCGATCGCCATCGAGAACATCATGGAGACGATTGCGCGCAACCTGGGCCGCGATGCGCTGGACGTGCGCCGCGTGAACTTCTACGGCACGGACGGCAACAACGTCACGCCCTACGAACAGACCGTGGTGGACAACGTGATCCACGATCTCGTGGCCGAACTGGAGGCCAGCAGCGACTACCGCGCGCGCCGCGAGGCCGTGAACGCCTTCAATGCGCAAAGCCCGGTGCTCAAGCGCGGGCTGTCGCTGACGCCGCTGAAGTTCGGCATCTCTTTCAACGTGGCCCACTTCAACCAAGCCGGCGCGCTGGTGCACATCTACACCGACGGCTCCATCCTCGTGAACCATGGCGGCACCGAAATGGGCCAGGGCCTGAACACCAAGGTGGCCCAGGTGGTGGCGCACGAGCTGGGCGTGGCCTTCGAGCGCGTGCGCGTCACGGCCACCGACACGACCAAGGTGGCCAACACCTCGGCCACGGCGGCCTCCACGGGCGCCGACCTCAACGGCAAGGCGGCCCAGGATGCGGCGCGCCAGCTGCGCGAGCGCCTGGCGGCCTGTGCGGCCGAGATGCATGGCGGCGATGCCGGGGACGTGCGCTTTGCCAACGACCAGGTGCATGTGAACGGCAAGGCCGTGGACTTTCCCGAGCTGGTGCGCAACGCCTATCTGCGCCGCGTTCAGCTGTGGTCGGACGGCTTCTATGCCACGCCCGGCCTGCACTGGGACGGCAAGACCATGAAGGGAAGGCCCTTCTTCTACTTTGCCTATGGCGCGGCCGTGAGCGAGGTGGTGGTCGATACGCTGACCGGTGAATTCAAGCTGCTGCGCGCCGACGTGTTGCACGACGTGGGCAAGTCGCTGAACCCGGCCGTGGACGTGGGCCAGGTCGAGGGTGCCTTCATCCAGGGCATGGGCTGGCTGACCACCGAGGAGCTGGTCTGGCATCCGCAAAGCGGCAAGCTCACCACCCACGCGCCCAGCACCTACAAAATCCCCACGGCCAACGATTGCCCGCCCGTGTTCAACGTGCGCCTGTTCGAGGGCCAGAACCACGAGGATTCCATCCACCGCAGCAAGGCGGTGGGCGAGCCCCCGCTGCTGCTGCCGTTTTCGGTATTCTTCGCCATTCGCGATGCGGTGGCGTCCGTGGCGCCTGCGGGCGGCGAGTGCAGCAATCCGCCGCTGCGCGCACCGGCCACCCCCGAGGCCATCCTGCGCGCCGTGCAGGCGCTGCAGGCCCAGGCGGCATAAACCGACCCTATTGGCATCCGCCTGCAGCGCTGGCCCGCGGCAGGAGGATGCAGACGTCCCGGGCTGCCCGCCGCTCCTGGCGGTGCGGTCCTCCTAGCGCCACGGCTTGCGTGGCGCCGGACCTTGGCGCGTTCACTGACCGTTGCGCCTCGCACGCGAAAACAACACGGAGACAATGCGATGAATCTGACAGAACGGGTTTTCAAACTCAGTGAGCACGGAACGAACGTGCGCACGGAACTGGTCGCGGGCCTGACCACGTTTCTCACCATGGCCTACATCATGTTCGTCAATCCCTCGATCCTCGGGGATGCGGGCATGCCCAAGGGCTCGGTCTTTGTGGCCACCTGCCTGATCGCGGCGCTGGGCACCACCATCATGGCGCTGTATGCCAACTACCCGATCGCGCTGGCGCCGGGCATGGGGCTCAACGCCTACTTCGCCTATGTGGTGGTGCTCAAGATGGGCTTCACCTGGGAGGCGGCGCTGGGCGCGGTCTTCGTCTCGGGCTGCCTGTTCCTGCTTGCCACGGTGTTCGGCCTGCGCGAGCTCATCATCAAGGGCATTCCGCACTCGATACGCGTGGCCATCACCGTGGGCATCGGCCTGTTCCTGGCGCTGATCGCGCTCAAGACGGCCGGCGTGGTGGCGGCCGACGGCGCCACCTATGTGACGCTGGGCGATCTGCACAAGCCCGAGGTCATCATGGCTTCGCTGGGCTTTCTGCTGATCGTGGTGCTGGACCGTCTGAAGGTGCCGGGCGCGCTGCTGATCGGCATCCTGGCCGTCACGGTGGCTTCGTTCTTCTTCGGCGGCAACGAGTTCAAGGGCGTGTTCTCCATGCCGCCTTCCATCGAGCCCACGCTGTTCAAGCTGGACATCAAGGCCGCGCTGACGGGCGGCATCCTCAACGTGGTGCTGGTGTTCTTCCTGGTGGAGCTGTTCGACGCCACGGGCACGCTGATGGGCGTGGCGCGCCGCGCGGGCCTGCTGGTGCCCGAGCGCATGGGCCGCTTCAACCGTTCGCTGCTGGCCGACTCCGGCGCCATCTTCGTGGGCTCCATGCTGGGCACTTCCAGCACCACGGCCTATGTGGAAAGCGCTGCCGGCGTGCAGGCCGGCGGGCGCACCGGCCTGACGGCCCTCACCGTGGCCGTGCTGTTCCTGGCCTGCCTGTTCATCGCGCCGCTGGCCGGCGTGGTGCCCGGCTATGCCACGGCGCCGGCGCTGCTGTTCGTGGCCTGCCTGATGCTCAAGGACCTGACCGAAGTGCAGTGGGACGAAACCACGGAAGCCGTGCCCGCCGTGGTCACGGCCCTGATGATGCCGTTCACCTACTCCATCGCCAACGGCCTGGCCTTCGGCTTCATCACCTATGCCGTGCTCAAGCTGTTCACCGGCAAGGCCCGCGAGGTGCACTGGATCGTGTGGCTGATCGCCGCCGTTTTCCTGTTCAAGTTCATTTACCTCGGCGGACATTGACGCCCGCATAAAAATACAGGGACTCCCGGGCGGTCACCCGGGAGGAGGAGAAGCGCGAAAAAGCGCAAAAGGGAACGTGTCGCCACGTTCCCTTTTCTTTTTTCCTTGTGCCCGGGCTGCCGCGGCGGCCTATCCGGCGGCGGCCGGCAGCCGGGTCATGCCGGCCCACTGCGCGGCCGGCTGCGGGCGGCTGAACACATAGCCCTGCTGCAGCACGCAGCCCATGGAGCGCAGCAGCGCCGACTGCTCCTGGGTTTCCACGCCTTCGGTGATCACGCTGAGGTCCAGGTCGGCGGCCATGGAGATGATGGCGCGCACGATCTTCTGGTCCTGGGGGCTGGTAGCGATGTTGCGCACGAAGCTGCGGTCGATCTTGATGATGTGGACCTGGTAGTGCGACAGATAGCCCATGGACGAATAACCGGTGCCGAAGTCGTCGATCGCGATGCGCACGCCCTGGGCGCGCAGCTGCGCCAGTGTCTCGGCCGCCAGCTGTTCGTCGCCCAGCAGCATGTCCTCGGTCACCTCGAGCACCAGGCGGTTCGCCGGCATGCCCAGGCTGGCCAGGGTCTTGGCCAGCTGTGCGGGAAATTCGCCGCCGTAGATGTCGCTGACCGACACGTTCACGGCCAGGTATGGCTGGGCGGGGCTGGCCAGGTGCGGCAGGAAATCGAGGCAGGCCTTGCGCAGCACGCATTGCGTGAGCGCGCCGATGTGACCCGACTCGGTGGCGGCGCGGATGAATTCGGGCGGCGGTATGGCGCCAAGCTCGGGATGCTGCCAGCGCGCCAGCGCCTCGAAGCCCGCGATGCAGCCGCGCGTGGTGTCGAGAATGGGCTGGAAATACACCTCGATCTCGCCGCGGGCGATGGCATCGGGCAGGCTGGCCTCGATCTGGAACTGGCGCGTGGTGCGCACATGGATGCGGCGGTCGAAGGTCACGACCTGCGTGCGGCGGTTGCGCTTGGCTTCGTACATGGCCGTGTCGGCCTCGCGCAGCAGGCGTTCGGGGTCCAGGGCGTTCGGCGGTGCCGAGCTCATGCCGAAGGCCGCGGTGACGGGAATGCGCTGGCCGTTGATGACGAAGGGCGTGCTGAACAGGGCTTCGCAGCGCGCGCGCAGGTGCTCCAGCGCCTGCTCGCCGCGGAAGGGCGAAACGATGACGAAGGAGTCGCCGCCGAAGCGCACCAGCGCCTCGCGCTGCGCGCGCCAGCGCCGCAGCCGCTCGGCCATGGCGGCGACGATGGCATCGCCGAACGCATGGCCGTAGGTGTCGTTGATGAGCTTGAAGCGGTTCAGGCCCAGCATCACCAGCGCCACATGCTCCTGTTCGCCGGCCGCATTGCGGGCGGCCTGCTGCAGCAGCTCGGGCAGGCCCTGGCGGTTGGGCAGGCCCGTGAGGTCGTCATGCGTGGCCTGGTAGTGCAGGGCCTGCTGGCGCTCGGCCAGCACGCGGCTGCGGATGACCAGGATGGCCACGCTGGCCAGCAGCAGGAGCACCACCAGCGAAAAGCCGATCAGCGGCTGGCGGTATTCGGAATCGAAGATCGACGCGGGCTCGTTGAGCAGCGTGCTGCCTTCGGGCAGGTGGCGGGTGTTCACGCCCAGCCGGTGCAACTGCTGGTAGTCGAACAGCAGGGCCAGCGGCGTCTCGCGCACATAGGGGATCTGCGAGGGTGCCTGGCCCTCCAGTATCCGCCGAGCCATGGCGGCCTGCAGCCGGCCGGTTTCCAGTCCGCTGTTCAGGTAGCCGCCCACGGCGCCGCGGCCGACCGAGGTGTCCAGGTCGGAATACACGGGCAGCGCGGTGCGCTCGTGCACAAAGGCCGTCACCTCCTCGGGCTCCAGCGGCGGCTGGTCCGCCTGCGCGGGGATGGAGCCGAGCACGAAGACCAGCGTGTCCCGCGGCTGCTGCTGCAGGCGCTCGCCGATGCGCGACAGATCGGGCGCTATCCAGTGCTCCACCTGCGGGCCGGGCGGCAGCAGCGCCAGGGCGGTGTCGACACCGTTGCGCAGTTCGGCGCCGGTCTCGTCCTGCGGCGTGATGAACACCAGGTGCCGTGTCCCCGGATGCAGGGACAGGGCAGTGCGCAGCGTGCGCGTCAGGTCGAAGCGTTCCAGGATGCCCGTGACCTTGGGCCGGTCGCCGACGATCTGGGCCGGATCGCCGTTGATGCCGCTGAACACCACGGGCGTGCCGCCGAAGAGCGCATCCTGACGGGCCACGAATTCGAGGGCGTTGTCGTCGACCGTGGCGATCAGGTCGAAGCGCTGGTGCGCGTATTTGTCCCTCAGATAGCGGGCCAGGCGCTGGCGCTGCTCCATGCCCGGGTAGCGCTTGGTGTCCATCCACTCGGTATGAAACACCGGCTTGGCTGGCCCATTGCCGCCCCATTCGTTGAGGCCGGCCAGGATGCGGTCTTCCCAGCTGTGCCCCGGATGGTAGGACATCAGCACCAGCACCTGGGGGCGTGCAGCCTGTGCGCCCGGTCCCGCCTGGCTGGCAGGCGCGGCGGCGATCAGCATGCAGGCCGCGGCACAGGCCGTGGTGCGGATCAGGCCACGAAGCCGCCAGGCATGCAGATGGACGAAGGTGCGGGGCATGGAAGAGTGGTCGGGCCTCGTGAGCGTTGCGAGTTGTTACGGCATTCTGTCATACGGGCATGGCGCCCTCTGCAACAGCATGTTGGCGGCCGGCGGGTCCGCTCTCAGGCCGGGTAGATGGCGCCGAGAATGCGCGGGCCGCGCGCACCGGTCACGCTGGGCAGGTTGCCGGGCAGGCCCAGCAGTGCCTGGCGCGCGAGCCAGGCAAAGGCCGCGGCCTCCACCTGCAGCGGCGGCAGCCCGCGCGCCGCCGTCGTCGCGACCTGCACGCCAGGCAGCAGCGCCGCCAGCCGGTGCATCAGATGGGTGTTGAGCGCGCCGCCGCCGCAGACCAGCAGCTCGACGCCGCCCCGGCCGAAGCGCCGTACGGCATCGGCACAGCTGGCGGCGGTGAATTCGGTCAGCGTGGCCTGGATGTCGGCCGCTGGCGCGCGCCCGGCCGCCGGGCAGCGCGCCAGATGCTGCTGCAGCCAGTGCGCATGGAACAGGTCGCGGCCCGTGCTCTTGGGCGGCTGCTGGGCCAGGAAGGGCTCGCCCATCAATTGCGCGAGCAGCTCTGGCAGCACCCGGCCCGAGGCAGCCCATTGACCGCCGTTGTCGAAAGCCTGGCCGGTGTGCTGCAGGCACCAGCCGTCCATCAGCGCATTGCCGGGGCCGCAGTCGAAGCCGAGCACCCCGTCATCGGCCAGCACGCTCAGGTTGGCGATGCCGCCGATGTTGAGCACCAGCGTGGTTTCGCCGGGCCGGCCGAACAGTCCCTGGTGGAAGGCCGGCACCAGGGGCGCGCCCTGGCCCCCGGCCGCCACGTCGCGGCTGCGCAGGTCGGCCACCACGGCGATGCCTGTCCATTCCGCGAGCAATGCCGGGCTGTTGAGCTGCAGCGTATAGCCGCAGCCGTCGAACAGCTGCGGCCGGTGGCGCACGGTCTGGCCGTGGGCGCCGATGGCGGCCACCTGCGCGGCCGGCGTGCCGGCTTGCCGCAGCAGCTCGGCAACCACGCCGGCATAGCTGCGCGCCAGGGCATTGGCGGCCAGCGCCGCACGGTGCAGCTCGTCCTGTCCGCCGGGCGAGTTCAGGGCCAGCAGCTCGGCGCGCAGGGCCGGATCGAAGCCGCAGCTCGCATGCTGCAGCACCCGGGTTCCGTGCGCGAAGTCCACCAGCACGCCATCGACGCCGTCGAGCGAGGTGCCCGACATCAGGCCGATATACAGAGAGGACGGGGCAGCAGCGGCTGAAGGCATGGCAGTGGCGAGGATAGTGGGGCTGGCTACTATCTTAGCTGTAGCGGGCAGCGCTTGCCAGATGGGCGTGTCGGAGGTATTTGATGCAAAGAAAAAGGGCTGCATGCAGCAGCCCTTGGGGAGAGGCGCGGAGCCGGTCAGCGTGCGCTGGCCGTGGTGAAGAGCTGTTCGCCCGCGTTGAGCTCCACGCGCATCTGCGCAGCCAGCTTGTCGAAGGCCGGACGGGCGGCCTTGGAGATGGGGCGGGCGGCATCGGTGGCCTGGGCAATGGTCAGCGGGTCCTGCTGCTGGCCGTTGACGCGGAACTCGAAGTGCAGGTGCGGTCCCGTGGCCCATCCGGTCTGGCCCACGGCGCCGATGGTGTCGCCCTGGTCCACATGCTGGCCCTTGCGCACGTCGATGCGGCTCAGGTGGGCGTACACCGTGGTGTGGTTGTTCGCATGGTCGACGAAGATCACGTTGCCGTAGCCGTTCTGCACGCCGGCGAACGAGACCACGCCGTCGCCCACGGTGCGCACCTTGGTGCCCGTGGGGGCCGCGAAGTCGGTGCCCAGGTGGGCGCGCCAGGTCTTCTGGATGGGGTGCAGGCGCATGGCAAAGCCGCTGCTGATGCGCGAGAACTCCACGGGGAAGTTCAGGTAGGCCTGGCGCTTGCTCTTGCCGTCCAGCGTGTAGTAGGCGCCCTTCTGGCCGTTTTCCTGGAACCACAGGGCCTGGCTGGTCTTGCCGTCGTTGTGGAATTCGGCGCTGAGCACGCGGCCGGCGCGCAGCGGCTCGCCGTCGGCTTCCAGCGATTCGTAGACCACGGCGAAGCGGTCGCCCTTGCGCAGGCTGCGGCGGAAGTCCACTTCGCCCTGGAAGATGTCGGCCATCTGCATGGCCACGCTGTCGGGGATGTCGGCCGCATCGGTGGCGGCGAAGAAGGTGGAGCGGATCACGCCGCCGGCCAGGCGCGGGCTGGCCGTGAGCTTGCCGGTCTCGATGCGCGTGGCGAGCCGGCCGTCCTTGCGTTCCACGACCAGGCGGCGGAATGTGCCGTCCTCATCGGGCGCCCAGCGCACGGTCAGCTTCAGCAACTGCTGGTCGGGCGTGGTCTCGGCGGACACCAGGCGGCCCGCGCGGCCGAGCACGTTCTGGCGCACCTGGTCGTCGGCGCGCAGATAGGCGGCGGCCTGGGGGTCGGCGATGCCCAGGCGCTGCAGCAGGGTTTCGGCCGTGTCGCTGGGGCGCGTGGTTTCGGAGCGGTACAGCGAGAACGATTGCAGGTCCGTCAGCTCGGACAGCTCATGGCCGTCGGCCAGCGAGGCCACGGATTCGGTCAGGGTGCGCACCGGCAGGTCGGCCGGGTCCGGGCCCAGGCTGGCCACGGCAAAGGCGGCGCTGCCGCCGGTCATCAGGACCGCGGCCACGGCGGCCGCGATGCGCCTGGGATGGGCATGCAGCTGCGTTTGCAGGCGCTCGCCAAACAGGGCTAGCCGGGCTACCAAAGCGCCGCCGGCATTCTTCAAGCCATTCATCAAAACATCAGATCCTTGGGGGTGGCGTGTCCAGGGGAAATGCCCATTCACGCTGCGTCACGTTGCGGTGTGGCACGCGTTCAGTCCGCTCGAAACCTGCCAGAGCTCTGCCGAGATGTCCGCCCAAAGAGGTCTATATAAGGGAGCAGTCTAGAATTCGCCGCAGCGACAAACCCTGAAGTATATCGACCGCGTCCTACCGCGCCTGCCGAAAAACCCTTATGAATCAATCTGCTGTTACAACCTTTCCCGTGACCGACAGAGTGAACCAAGCGCTGGAAGTCACTCTACGCGGTGTCGATGAACTGCTGCCCAAGGACGAATGGGTGCAGAAGCTGGCCAGGTCCGAAGCCACGGGCGTGCCGCTGCGCATCAAGCTGGGACTGGATCCGACGGCGCCCGACATCCACGTGGGCCACACCGTGGTGCTCAACAAGATGCGCCAGCTGCAGGACCTGGGCCACCAGGTGATCTTCCTGATCGGCGACTTCACCACGCTGATCGGCGACCCCTCGGGCCGCAACAGCACGCGTCCGCCGCTGACGGCCGAACAGATCAAGGTCAACGCCGAGACCTACCGCGACCAGGCCTACAAGATCCTCGATCCGGCCAAGACCGAGCTGCGCTACAACAGCGAGTGGTGCGACCAGCTGGGCGCGCGCGGCATGATCGAGCTGTCGGCCAAGTACACGGTGGCGCGCATGATGGAGCGCAACGATTTCCACACCCGCTTCACCGAAGGCAGCTCCATCAGCCTGCACGAATTCCTCTACCCGCTGCTGCAGGGCTATGACTCGGTGGCGCTCAAGGCCGACCTGGAGCTGGGCGGCACGGACCAGAAGTTCAACCTGATGATGGGTCGCCATCTGCAGCAGGAATGGGGTCAGGAGCCGCAGTGTGTGCTCACCATGCCGCTGCTGGTGGGCCTGGACGGCGTGAACAAGATGTCCAAGTCCAAGAACAACTACATCGGCATCACCGAGGACGCCAACACCATGTTCGCCAAGGTGCTGTCGATCTCCGACGAGCTGATGTGGGACTGGTACACGCTGCTGTCCTTCAAGAGCCTGGCCGACATCGCCGTGCTCAAGGCCGAGATCGCCGCCGGCGGCAACCCCAAGCATGCCAAGGTGGCGCTGGCCAAGGAAATCACGGCGCGCTTCCACAGCGCGGCGCTGGCCGATGCGGCCGAGCAGGATTTCATCAACCGCAGCAAGGGCGGCATTCCCGACGACATTCCCGAAGTGAGCCTGCCGGGCGCGCCCCTGGGCATCGGTGCGCTGCTCAAGCAGGCCAATCTCGCGCCCTCGACCAGCGAGGCCAACCGCCTGATCGACGGCGGCGGGGTGCGCATCGACGGCACGGTAATCAGCGACCGGGGCCTCAAGCTGGATGCCGGCACTTTCGTGCTGCAGGTGGGCAAGCGCAAGTTCGCGCGCGTCACGCTGTCCTGAAACAGGAGCTGGTAGCGCCCGCCTGACAAGGTTTTCAGATACTTTTACATCTGAAAACATTGCAGATCAGGCGCTGCAAGCTCCTTCTATTGCAGCGCGCGTCAGCGCTGCCTGCTCCACCAGCCAGCGGCAAAAGGCCTGCACCTCGGGCCGTTGGCCGCTGCGCGGGCCCGGCAGCAGCCAGTAGGCCAGCGGCGAGGCCAGCCGGTGCCGGGGCAGGACTTCGACCAGCTGCCCGGCCGCCAGCGCATCGGCCACCAGCGGCAGACGCGCGATGGCCAGGCCTTGCCCGGCCAGCGCGGCCTGCACGATCTGGTGGGCGTAGTTGAAGTACAGCCAGCGCGGCGGCTGCAGCTGGTCGCAGCCGTGGGCGGCAAACCAGCGCTGCCAGCTCAGCCATTCGAGCTGGGGCATGCGGTGCACGTCGCCGGTTTCGATCAGCGTGTAGCGCGCGGCATCGGCGGGCTCGCGCAGCGGCGGGCCGTCTTGCAGCAGCGCCGGGCTGGCGACCACGGCCAGCTCCTCGCCGAACAGCCGCCGGGCGCTGCCGGAGCCGGTTTCCTGGGCGCGGCTGTAGCGTATGGCCAGGTCCACATCGGTGGTCTCGAGGTCGACCACGGCGTCGCCCGTGTCGATGCGGATGTCGATGTCGGGCCAGGCCTGCTGGAAATCCTGCAGCCGCGGAATCAGCCACATGGCCGCAAAGCTGGCCCAGGTGGTGATGGCCACGCTTTTGCGCCCCACGGTCTGGCGGATCTGGCGCACCGTGGCATCCACCGCTTCCAGCGCGGGCAGCACGCTGTGCAGCAGCTGGGCGCCGGCACCCGTCAGCTCCACGGCGCGCGAGTGGCGCAGGAACAGCGGCACGCCCACCTCGTCCTCGAGCGACTGGATCTGGCGGCTGACGGCCGATTGGGTCAGCGCCATCTCGTCGGCGGCGGCGCGGAAATTCAGGTGCTTGGCCACCGCGATGAAGGCGCGCAGGTGGCCGGCTCCTATGGGCCGGGTGCGCAGCAGCGGCGTGGGATGGGTCGTGGCATGTGGCATGGCGGTGGCAAGCATACGGGGTTTACGGAGCGGAACAGCCGCTCGCCCTTGCTTGCAGTTGGTTGCATGGGTCTGGGCCGATAATGGGCCGGTTTCTGATCTTGCGAACAACTATGACTGCACCTCTGGATATCGTCATCATGGCTGCCGGCAAAGGCACCCGCATGAAAAGCCGCCACCCCAAGGTCCTGCAGAAGCTCGCCGGCCGGGCGCTGCTGCAGCATGTGCTGGATACGGCCGCGCAGCTCAAGGCGCGATCCGCCGTGGTGGTGACGGGCCACGGTGCAGAGCAGGTGGAAGCCGCCATCGCCGGTGCCCAGGGGGGGGAGGCCGGCTACGACCTCCGGTTCGTGCGCCAGGAGCCGCAGCTGGGCACGGGCCATGCGGTGCAGCAGGCCGTGCCGGCGCTGCGGGACGACGGCATGGTCGTGGTGCTCTCCGGCGACGTGCCGCTCACGCAGGCCGACACCCTGCGGGCGCTGGTGGATGCCGCGGGCAGCGACAGGCTGGCCCTGCTGACGGTGACCATGCCCGATCCCACGGGCTATGGCCGCATCGTGCGCAACGAGTCCGGCACCGTGCAGCGCATCGTGGAGCAAAAGGACGCCAGCGAGGCCGAGCGCGCCATCACCGAGATCTACAGCGGCATCATGGCCGTGCCCGCGCGCCACCTGACGCGGTGGCTGGGCAAGCTGGACAACAACAACGCCCAGGGCGAGTACTACCTGACCGACATCGTCGCCATGGCCGTGGCCGACGGCGTGCCCGTGGTGGGCCACCGCATTGCCGATGCGTTGCAGGTGGCCGGCGTGAACAGCCCGCTGCAGCTGGCCGAACTGGAGCGCGCGCACCAGCTGCGCCAGGCGCGCCGGCTGATGGAGCAGGGCGTGCGGCTGGCCGACCCCGCCCGCTTCGACCTGCGCGACGATGCGCGCGGCACCAAGGCCAGCCTGGAGTGCGGCCAGGATGTGGACATCGACGCCAACTGCATCTTCACCGGCCAGGTCCGCATCGGGGCAGGTGCCCGGATCGGCGCCAACTGCCATATCAGCAATGCCGTGATCGCCGAGGACGCGGTGATCCACCCGTTCACCCATATCGACGGCGAGAAGGCCGGGGTGGACGTGGGCGCCGGGGCCCTGATCGGCCCGTTCGCCCGCCTGCGCCCCGGCGCCCGGCTGGGCAGGCAAGTGCATATCGGCAACTTCGTGGAAGTGAAGAATTCCCAGCTGGCCGACGGCGCCAAGGCCAACCATCTGGCCTACCTGGGCGACGCCACGGTGGGCGAGCGCGTCAACTACGGCGCGGGCAGCATCACGGCCAACTACGACGGCGTGAACAAGCACCGCACGGTGATCGAGGCCGACGCGCACATCGGCAGCAACTGCGTGCTGGTGGCGCCCGTGACCATTGGCGCGGGCGGCACGGTGGGCGGCGGCTCGACCATCACCAAGAACACCGAGCCCGGCGTGCTGACCGTGGGACGCGGCAAGCAGGTCAGCATCACTTCCTGGAAACGTCCCCTCAAGCAGCCCAAGGCATAGCTTCTGGCGCCATGCACAAGGAACCACCGCATCCCGAAACCCCTTCGCGTGACGAGGCGGCACTGACACCCAGCGTGCCGCAGACGCTGGAGCAGGCACTGCAGCTGCTGGCGCAGCGAGAGCAGGAGCTGGCGGCGCTGCGCGCGGTGCAGCAGGAATGGGTGCACGCGGTCTCGCATGACCTGCGTGCGCCGCTGCGCCATGTGCTGTCGTTCGGTCCGCTGGTGACGGAGCTGCTGCAGGCCGAGCGGCCCGCGGCGGAAGATGTGCAGGAGGCGCGCAGCTTTCTGCAGACCATGGACCGCTCGGCCCGCCGCATGGCCGCCATGTTCGATGGCCTGCTGCTGCTCTCGCGCGCGGCCCGCCAGCCGCTGCAATGGCAGCCGGTGGATCTGGGCGGGCTGCTGCAGGAGCAGATTGCGCAGCTGCAGCAACCGGACACGGACCGTGTGCAATGGCAGCTGCCGCCGCAGTATCCGGCCGTGCGGGCCGATATACCGTTGCTGCGGCAGGCGCTGCAGGCCGTGCTGGCCAATGCCCTCAAGTTCACGCGCGCCGTGGCCCAGCCGCGGATTGAGGTCACGGCGGAGCGGCATGCCGAAGGGGGCGGCATCACGCTGACGGTCCGCGACAACGGCGTGGGCTTCGATGCCGCGCGCGCGGCCGCGCTCTTCGGCATCTTCCAGCGCATGCACCGCGAGACCGAATACGAGGGCGTGGGCATCGGCCTGGCCCTGGCGCGCACCGCCTGCCGGCGCATGGGCGGCGATGCCTCCATCGCGGCGGCGCCGGGGCAGGGCTGCAGCGTGACCCTGCATTGGCCGGGCGGCTGGGACAGGCGCTAGGCGCTCTCAGTCGGCGACATGCGTCGGCCGCAGGGTCCGCTGATCGTCGCCGGCAGGCTCCCGTGGGGCATGGGGCGTGGCGTGGGATGGCGGCAGGGCCGTGCTTTCGGCCGGCATGGGAATCGTGGCCGGGCTATTGCGCCGGGCCGGCTCGGTATGGATGCGGTCGCGCCCGGCGGCCTTGGCGTCGTACAGCGCACTGTCGGCCGCCTCTATCCACTGCTTGACCGAAGTGAATTCGGTGCTGGCCTCGGCCACGCCGATGCTTGCGCTGATGCGCAGCTGCGGATGCTCCCTGACGCGGATCATGGCCAGCTGGTCGCGCACCCTCAGGGCCACGGCGCAGGCATCGTCCGTGCGGGTATTGCGGCACAGCACGGCAAACTCGTCGCCGCCATAACGGCCCGCAATATCGTTGCTGCGCAGGCAATGGCGTATGGTCAGGCCGATCGATTGCAGCACTTCGTCGCCGACGGTATGGCCGTAGGTATCGTTGACCTGTTTGAAATGGTCGATATCGATAATCAGCAGGCTGTTGATTTCCGCGCCGCTGTGGTGCTGGCGCAGGGCCGTGCGGGCCTTTTGCCACCAATATTCACGGCTGTATACCGTGGTCAGGGGATCGATGCGGCCCAATACCTGCAATTGCACATTCTGTTTGGCCAGGGCCCGCACCATGCGCCGCGACGACCAGGCCGCAAAAACGCTGTGGACCAGAATCATCGGCAGCAGGCTGAACTGCACCAGCAGGCTGGCATTCCATTGCGGCTGGACCGATGAATAGACCGACATGAAGGCAATGCCCATGAGCGTCATGCAGCCGGTCTTGATCCAGCGCTTGCGCAGGCCCGTGTAGAAGCGGTCGGCCACGCTGATGGCCACGACGCAGATGCTGGGCAGCAGGCTGAACTGCATCAGCGGAATCCAGCAGCCCACGATGAACCCGTCCATCAGGCCATTGGCCTGCTCCGCGCGATAGGAGTCCTTTTTCCTGCTGGCATGCAGATAGGCAATGTGCGGCCAGGCCAGCGCGCTGATCAAGGCAAATGCCCAGAGCGCCATATCCGGCACCTGCTCCGCCAGGCTGGCGGTGACCACCAAGCCTCCCGCGGCCATATTGGAGGCCCGCAAGGGATAAATCCGGCGGTGTATGCGCTTGCGCATGGGCATCGGTAGGACGGGCGGATGTCGAAAGGAGCTGAGGATAATTGAAATGCTTCAATTTGTATCCAAAATCGATGTGCAAGCACAACGATGTTTCTCCGCCCATATTGACAAGCGCATGCACAGGCCCGGTTTGCGTGCAATACCGGCACCCCATGGCCGGCGTTATCTGTCCGGCTGATGAATGGGGATCTCGGTGCCGAATTTGGCGCGCTTGATGCTGAAAAAGCTTTTGACGTTTCGCACGTTCATATCCTGGGTGAACAGGCGCTGGCTCAGCTCCAGATAGCCGGGCATGTCGGCCGCCGCCATGACGAGGATGAAATCCGGCCCCGGGGAGACGCGCCAGCATTGCTGCACCAGCGGCTCGGCCACCGCCTTTTTCTCGAACAGCATCAGCGAGGTGCTGTCCTGCCTGTCCAGCGAGACCTCCACGATGGCCTGCAGACCGTGGCCCTGCGATTCGGCCAGGCGTGCGGGGCTCAATATGGCCACCTGCCGCTCGATGAAGCCCTGGGCCTGCAGGCGCTTGATGCGGCGCAGGCAGGTGGGAGGCGAAAGATGCAGCAGCCGCGCCAGCTCCAGGTTGCTGCGGCCTGCATCCCCCTGCAGTTCGCGCAGCAGCTGCAGGTCGATGGCATCCAGAGTGGCGGAATTTTCTATCATGGTTATCTTGTATATGGAAAATTATTTCATTTCAATAAGTTATTGAAATCAGTATTCATTTTTCGTTTCATTTTATTTGGAAATTTCATTTCGCTCCGCGTAGCATGCCGGCTATTCCAACGAAGGACTTGGCTTATGTGTGGCATCGTTGCAGCAGTTTCCCATCGCGATATCGTTCCTGTTCTGGTCCAGGGCTTGCAGCGCCTGGAGTACCGGGGCTATGACTCCTGCGGCGTGGCCGTGCAGGCCGCCCGTGAAGGCGGCCTGGGCTTCGGGCTGCAGCGCGCCCGCTCCACGGCCCGCGTGGCCGAGCTGATGGAGCAGGTGAAGAACGAGCATGTCGACGGCCTGACGGGCATCGCGCATACGCGCTGGGCCACCCATGGCGAACCGGCCGTGCGCAACGCGCATCCCCACTTCAGCCATGGCCAGGGCGTTTCGCCCGTGGCCGATGCGGATGCTCCGGCCCGCGTGGCCCTGGTGCACAACGGCATCATCGAGAACTACGAAACGCTGCGTGCCGAACTGCAGGCCAAGGGCTATGTGTTCGCCAGCCAGACGGATACCGAAGTCATCGCCCACCTGGTCGACAGCCTGTATGACGGAGACCTGTTCGCCGCGGTGCAGGCCGCCACGGCCCGCCTGCATGGCGCGTTTGCGATTGCCGTCATGCACAAGGACGAGCCGCACCGCGTCGTGGGCGCGCGTGCCGGCTCGCCGCTGATCCTGGGCGTGGGGCGCAACGGCTCCGAGCACTTCCTCGCCAGCGATGCCATGGCGCTGGCCGGCGTGACGGACCAGATCGTCTATCTGGAAGAGGGCGATCTGGTGGACCTGCAGCCGGGCCGCTACTGGATCGTCGGCAAGGGCGGGACGCAGCTGAGCGCCGAACAGCGCCCCGTGCGGACCGTGCTCGCGCACAGCGGCGCGGCCGAGCTCGGCCCCTACCGCCACTACATGCAAAAGGAAATCTTCGAGCAGCCGCGCGCCATCGGCGACACGCTGGAAGGGGTGCAGAGCATTGTTCCCGAGCTGTTCGACGGCGTGACCTCGGAGGGCAAGAGCGGTGCCGCCGCATGGCGCGTGTTCAAGGAAATCGACCGCATCCTGATCCTGGCCTGCGGCACCAGCTACTACAGCGGCTGCACCGCCAAGTACTGGATCGAAGCCCTGGCCGGTCTTCCCTGCAGCGTGGAAGTGGCCAGCGAATACCGCTATCGCACCAGCGTGCCGGACCCCCGGACCCTGGTCGTCACCATCAGCCAGTCGGGCGAGACGGCCGACACCCTGGCCGCGCTGCGCCATGCGCAAGGCCTGGGCATGAAGCACACGCTGACCATCTGCAACGTGGCGACCAGCGCCATGGTGCGCGAATGCGAGCTGGCCTATATCACGCGCGCCGGTGTGGAAATCGGCGTGGCTTCCACCAAGGCCTTCACCACGCAGCTGGCCGGCCTGTTCCTCCTGACCCTGGCGCTGGCCCAGTCCAAGGGCCGGCTGACCGAGGAAAAGGAACAGCAGTATCTGGCCGCCATGCGCCACCTGCCGGTCGCCCTGCAATCGGTGCTGGCGCTGGAGCCGCAGATCATCAGCTGGGCCGAAGACTTCGCCCGCAAGGAAAACGCCCTGTTCCTGGGGCGTGGCATCCACTATCCGATCGCGCTGGAAGGCGCGCTCAAGCTCAAGGAAATCAGCTATATCCATGCGGAGGCCTATCCGGCCGGTGAACTCAAGCACGGCCCGCTGGCCCTGGTCGACAGCGCCATGCCCGTGGTGACGGTGGCGCCGAACGACGAACTGCTGGAAAAGCTCAAGAGCAACATGCAGGAAGTGCGCGCGCGCGGTGGCGTGCTCTATGTGCTGGCCGATGCCAAGACCAATATCGAGAGCAGCGAAGGCATGCACGTCATCCGCATGCCCGAGAACTACGGCGCGCTGAGCCCCATCATCCACGTGGTGCCGCTGCAACTGCTGGCCTACCACACGGCCGTGGCCCGCGGCACGGACGTGGACAAGCCACGCAATCTGGCCAAGAGCGTGACGGTGGAATGAGCTGACCGTTATTCCCGTGAAAAGCGCTCCCAGGGGCGCTTTTTCTTTGCCGGGCCGCGATTCCTGCGACGGGGGCGGGACCGTTCTTGGCGGGCCGAGGGCTGCTCGTCGCCAATGGGGGCCGTGGCCCCGGTTCGTGAAAAGCCTCAGGGCGCCTGGCTGCCCGGCAACACGAAGAGCACGGTGGAGGCATCCTCGGTCAGGCGCTCGAAGACGATGGCGCCATTGCGGTGCAGGTTGATGCGGATGTCGGGTGCCTCGTCGGCCTGGCGGTAGCAGGGGTCGCCGTCCAGGTTGTGCCAGCCATGCTCGGCAATCAGCTTGCGGCGGCGCAGATGGCGCAGCACTTCCTCGGGTGCCTGGCGCTGCTCGTTGACGGCCAGCCATGTGGAGGTCAGCAGGTCATGGGCCTGTTCGGCACTGGAGCACAAAGGGCTGGCCTCCAGCCGCTGGAACAGGTCGGAGAGCAGCAGGTCGTAGGAGTGGCGTGTGAGGGGCGCAGGGCTGGAGTGCTGCATCACAGGCCCTTGTTGCCGGTTTCGGCCAGCCTGCGGGCATAGGCCGCGAGGATGATGCGCTCCGAATGCACGAGGTAGTCGTTGAGCGCCTGGGCGGCCTGCGCGGGCTGGCCTTCCTCGAACAGCTGGAGAATGCGCTGGTTCATGTTCACGTAGGGCGCGTGCAGGAAATGCGGGTCGCGCAGCAGGCCGAAGGCCAGACGCAGTTCTGCCAGCAGGTGGGAGAACATTTCGTTCAGGCGCTCGCTGTCGGCCAGTTCCACGATGGCCTTGTGGAAAGCCATGTTGGCCGTGCCCACGCCCGACCAGTCCTCCGCATCGCGGTGGCGAAGCGCCGCGTCCACGGCTTCGCGCATCAGTGCACGCGCCGGATGCATGGGATAGGCCTGGGCCAGCGCCTGGCATTCGATCATGCGGCGCACGCGGTAGATGTCGATGATGGACGCCATGCTGGGCACGGCGACCGAGACGCCCTTGTTGGGCTCGTGCACCAGCAGCCCTTCCTTGGTCAGGATGCGGAACACCTCGCGCAAGGTGTTGCGCGAAATCTCCAGCGCCTCGCTCAGGGAGGCCTCGGAAAGGCGCTGACCCGGGACGAACTCCCCATGGATCAGCTTGGCGCGGACTTGCTGCGCAACCCTGTCGGTCAGGTTCAGGGCATCGGTGGTGGCTTTCATAACGGCTCGGACAACGAAGGCCTCAGTGTAGCCAGCTTGCACCTGCTTACGCGTGCCTGCCACGGGATGCTAAAGCTAAGGGTTTTCTCTATTTCAGAAGATTTATTGTTCTGTAAACAATAAATATTGTGCAGCTATCAACTTTGAATTGTTCAACAATCTGGTGTGATTGATTGATTCAAAACAGGATCGACGGACTTGTGCACGGTGCGGAGAAACGGCCTGGGCAAAGCGCGGGCCCGATCCGCCAAAGGGTGGTCCGGCTGCAGGGCGGCGCAGGATCTTGAGGAGCTTTCGGAGGTATCCATGCCTGCTGACATCAACCTGTGGCCGCTGATCGGCGTGCTCATCATCATTGCCGGCTTCGCGCTGCGCTTCAATCCCATGCTGGTGGTGATCGTCACCGCCATCGGGACGGCGCTGGCGGCCGGTTTCCCCATCGACAAGGTGCTGGCCACCATAGGCACGGGCTTTGTGAAGACGCGCAATCTGCCGCTCATCATCCTGCTGCCGCTGGCCGTGATCGGCCTGCTGGAGCGCCACGGCCTGCGCCAGCATGCGCAGAACTGGATCAGCTCCATCAAGTCGGCCACCGCGGGCCGCCTGCTCATCGTCTACCTGGCCGCGCGCCAGCTCACCGCGGCCATCGGCCTGACCAGCCTGGGCGGCCATCCGCAAATGGTGCGCCCCCTGCTGGCGCCCATGGCCGAAGGCGCGACCGAGGCACGCTACGGCAAGCTCTCGCAGAAGGTGCGCGACAAGCTGCGTGCCTTCAGCGCGGCCACCGACAACGTGGGCCTGTTCTTCGGCGAGGACATCTTCGTGGCCTTCGGCGCCATCGTGCTGATGACCACCTTCCTCAAGGAGGCCGGCATCGAGGTCGAGCCCATCCACGTGGCGCTGTGGGGCATCCCCACGGCGGTCTGCGCCTTTGTGATCCATGCCGTGCGCCTGCGCCGCCTGGACAAGGTGCTGGCGCGCGAGATTGCCGAAGAAAAACACAATGCCAAGGGAGAGCAGGCATGATCATCCCCATCCAGTACCTGTACTACCTGGTCGGCATCGTGCTGGCCATCACGGCAGTGATGACGCTGCGCGATGCCAGCAACCCGCGCCGCTATTCGGCCGGCCTGTTCTGGGCCCTGTATGCCATCGTGTTCCTGGTCGGCGTCCTGTTGCCGGCCGTGTGGGTGGGTGCGATAGCCGTGCTCATGGCCGTGATCGCCGGCTTTGGCGGTGTGCTGGGCGGCAGGCACCAGCCACGCACCGATGCGCAATACCTGGAAAGCGCCAGGCGCCTGGGCAACAAGCTCTTCGTGCCCGCGCTGGCCATTCCGCTTATCACCATGCTGGGGACGCTGTCGGCCAAGTACCTGGTGTTCGGCGGCACGCCGCTGCTCGATCCCAAGAACACCACGCTGGTGAGTCTGGGCGTGGGCTGCGTGATCGCGCTGGGCCTGGCCTGCCGGATGACGCGCGAAACGCCCATGCAGGGCCTGCGCGAATCGCACCGCCTGACCGATGCGCTGGGCTGGGCCCTGGTGCTGCCGCAGATGCTGGGCATGCTGGGCCTGGTGTTCTCCGACGCCGGCGTGGGCAAGGCCGTGGCCCATGTGACCACCACCTATATCAACATGGACGTCCGCTTCGTGGCGGTGGCCGTCTATGTGGTCGGCATGGCGCTGTTCACGGTCATCATGGGCAATGGCTTCGCGGCCTTTCCCGTGATGACCGGCGGCGTGGGCGTGCCCGTGCTGGTCGGCGTCTACCACGGCGATCCGGCCGTAATGGCGGCCGTGGGCATGCTCTCGGGCTACTGCGGCACCTTGTTGACACCGATGGCCGCCAACTTCAATCTGGTGCCTGCCGCCCTTCTGGAAATCGACAAGAACGCGGTGATCCGCGCCCAGGTGCCCACGGCCCTGGTGCTGCTCATCTGCAATGTCTTCCTGTTGAATTTCCTGATGTTCCGTTGAAGGATCGAACCATGACCGCGCCGACCATTCCCCGCATCCTGCTCACCGGCTTCGAGCCGTTCGACCGGGACCCGATCAACCCGTCATGGGAAGTGGCGCGTGCTCTGGACGGCGAAATCATTGCGCAGGCACGGGTCTGCGCCGTGCAGCTGCCCTGCGTGTTCGGCGATGCGATGCGTGCGCTGGACGAGGCCCTGGCCGAGCACCAGCCCGTGCTGGTCATCAGCCTGGGCCTGGCCAGCGGCCGCCCGGAGATCACGCCCGAGCGCGTGGCCATCAACATCGACGACGCGCGCATACCCGACAACGCGGGCAGGCAGCCCGTGGATGCGGCCGTGATCGAGCATGCGCCCGCCGCCTACTTTTCCACGCTGCCCATCAAGGCCATGGTGCGCAATCTGCGCGAGCAGGGCATTCCGGCCGCGGTGTCCAACACCGCCGGCACCTTTGTCTGCAACCACCTGTTCTACGCGCTCATGCACCGCCTGGCGCGCCGCGCGGCCCCGGGCGTGCGCGGCGGCTTCATCCACGTGCCGGCGTTGCCGGAGCAGGCGGCCAGGCATCCCGGCATGCCCAGCATGGCGCTGGAAACCCAGGTCAGGGCGCTGCGCGAAGCCATCCGCACGGCCATGACCGTGCACGAGGATTTGCGCGAGAACGCCGGCCAGCTGCATTGAGGATAGGGCACCCCCTGAGCCGCTGCGCGGCTTCCCCCTCTCTCGCTTCGCGGCAGGGGGACGCTGCCCTCGCTGCGGGGCGGCCCTTGCTCGGCATCCCTGGCGTGGAGTGCGCCAGTCTTATGTGGCAAGACCGGAGCCCCAGCATCGGCTTGTGTTTGGCACTAGGTGCCAGGAGAGAATTATGAAAATGGATTTGAACAGCGACCTGGGCGAGAGCTTCGGCGCCTGGACCATGGGCGACGATGCCGCCATGCTCGACATCGTCAGCAGCGCCAACGTGGCCTGCGGCTTCCATGCCGGCGATGCGGCCGGCATTCTGGCCACGCTCCAGGCCGCCCAGGCGCGCGGCGTGGTCGTCGGCGCCCACGTGGCCTACCGCGATCTGGCGGGTTTCGGGCGCCGCAACATGGACGTGGCCAGCAGCGATCTGGTGGCCGACGTGATCTACCAGATCGGCGCGCTGCAGGGCCTGGCCCGCGCGGCCGGCACGGCGGTGAAATACGTCAAGCCCCATGGCGCGCTCTACAACACCATTGCCCAGGACAGGCGCCAGGCCACCGACGTGATCAACGCCATCCGGGCCATCGATCCCTCGCTGGTGCTGATGGCCCTGGCCGGCTCGCCGCTGATCGGCTGGGCACGCGACGCGGGCCTGACCGTGGTGGCCGAGGCCTTTGCCGACCGCGGCTACACGCCGCAGGGCGCCCTGGTCTCGCGCCGCGAAAAAGGCGCCGTGCTGCACGATGAAAAGCGGATCGCCGAGCGCATGCTCACGCTGGTGCGCGACGGCGTCATCGAAGCCGTGGACGGCAGCCTGGTGCGCGTGGAGGCCGACTCCATCTGCGTGCATGGCGACAGCCCCGGCGCGGTGGCGATTGCGCGCCAGCTGCGCCTGCGCTTCGAGCAGGAAGGCGTGAAGATCGCCTCCTTTGCCGGATGAACGGCCGGGTGAACAGCATGCGTTTCCTGCCCGTCAATTCCCAGGCGCTGATGGTCGAGATGGCCGACCTGGGCCAGACCCTGGCGCTGCTGGCATCGCTGCAGGCCAGGCCTATCCCTGGCGTGCGCGAGCTGGTGCCGGCCGCGCGCACCATCCTCGTGCAGTTCGCGCCGCACCTTGTCTCGGCCGCGGCGCTGGTGCGCGAGATCGCCGGCCGCGAGCTGGGCGGCAACGTGCAGCGCAGCGACGTGCTGGTGCAGATTCCGGTGCGCTACGACGGCGAGGACCTGGCCGAGGTGGCGCAGATCCTGGGCGTCAGCGCCGAGGAGGTGGTGCGCCGCCACACGGGCAGCGAATGGTCGGTGGCGTTCACCGGCTTCGCGCCGGGCTTTGCCTATCTGGCCGGAGGCGACCCCATCTTCAACGTGCCGCGCCGCGCCACGCCGCGTACCAGGGTGCCGGCCGGCGCCGTGGCCCTGGCCGGCAGCTTCAGCGCCGTCTATCCCCAGGCCAGCCCGGGCGGCTGGCAGATCATCGGCGTGACCGATACGGCCATGTGGGACCTGTCGCGCGACCTGCCCGCGCTCTTGCAGCCCGGCTACCGCGTGCGCTTTGTCGATGCGGCTGCTCTGGAAAACTTAGCTGCTGGCGCTGGTGATTCAAGAGAATTGAAGGTGAATGTCTCTGAAAGCGCGAAAAGGCAGGCGCAAGAAGCTACTGAATCAGAAGCGAAAAACGGCTTGAAGGTCCGCGCCACCGGGCTGCTCACCGTGTTCCAGGACCTGGGCCGCCATGGCCAGGCCGGGCAGGGCGTATCGGCTTCGGGCGCCATGGACCAGGGCGCGCTCAAGGCCGCCAACCGCCTCGTCGGCAATGCCAGCGACCGGCCCGCGCTGGAAACCGTGGGCGGCGGCCTGGCCTTGCAGAGCCTGGGCGAGCAGGTGGTCGCCATCACGGGCGCCGATGCGCCGCTCACGCTCGCCACGCCCGACGGCCGCGAGTGGGCCGTGCCCGGCCATGCGCCGCTGGCGCTGGCCGATGGCGATACCTTGCGCATCGGCCAGCCCGTGGCCGGCGCGCGCTGCTATGTGGCCGTGCGCGGCGGCTATGCGGTGGACAACGTGCTGGGCAGCGCCAGCACCGACACCCTGGCCCATGTGGGGCCCGAGGCCTTGCGCGTGGGGCAGGTACTGGCCGTGAATACCGCAGCGCATGCCATCGTCGGCGAGGCAATGCAGCCGCCCGCCGGCCTGCCCGCGGCCGGGCAGGACGTGGTGCTGGACGTCACGCTGGGCCCGCGCACCGACTGGTTCACGCCCGAGGCCGTGGCCCTGCTGGCCGGCCAGCGCTGGCAGGTCACGCCCCAGTCCAACCGCGTGGGCCTGCGCCTGGCCGGCGACGTGGCCCTGGCCCGTGCCATCCCCCATGAACTGCCCAGCGAAGGCACGCCGCTGGGCGCCATCCAGGTGCCCGCCAGCGGCCAGCCCGTGCTGTTCCTGGCCGACCACCCCTTGACCGGCGGCTATCCCGTGATCGGCTGCGTGGCTCCGCACCACCTGGACCTGGCGGGGCAGATTCCCGTCGGCGCCTGGATCCGATTCAACCCCATTCGTTCCTTCGAAGAGCTCACGCCATGATTTCCAAAGTCCTGATTGCCAACAGAGGTGAGATCGCCGTCCGCATCATCCGCGCCTGCGCCGACTACGGCGTGAAATCCGTGGCCGTCTATGCCAATGCCGACATCGACGCGCTGCATGCGCGCATGGCCGACGAAGCCTACGGCCTCGATGGCGACAAGCCCGCGGACAGCTATCTCGATATCGCCAAGCTGATCGCGGTTGCGAAGAAGTCGGGCGCCGATGCCGTGCACCCCGGCTACGGCTTTCTGTCGGAAAGCGAGGCCTTTGCACGCGCCGTGATCGACGCGGGCCTGGCCTGGATCGGCCCGCGGCCCGAGACCATTGCCAAGCTCGGCGACAAGGTCGAGGCGCGCAAGATCGCCCTGAAGGTCGGGGCGCCTCTGGTGGCCGGCACGCCCGATCCCGTCAGGGACGCCGGCGAGGTGCTGGCCTTTGCCGAACAGCACGGTCTGCCCATCATCATCAAGGCCGCGTTCGGCGGCGGCGGGCGCGGCATGAAGATCGCCTGGCGCATGGATGAGGTGGAGGAGCTGTACCACTCGGCCGTGCGCGAGGCCGTCACGGCCTTCGGCCGCGGAGAATGCTTTGTCGAGCAGTTCCTGGACAAGCCGCGCCACATCGAGGCCCAGGTGCTGGCCGACACCCACGGCAACGTGGTGGTGCTGGGCACGCGCGACTGCTCGCTGCAGCGCCGCAACCAGAAACTGGTCGAGGAGGCGCCCGCGCCCTTCATCAGCGAGGAGCAGCGCGAGCGCATCCACGGCGCGGCGCGTGCCATCTGCGCCGAGGCCGGCTATGTGAGCGCGGGCACGGTGGAATTCCTGCTGTCCACCAGCGGCGCGATTTCCTTCCTCGAAGTCAACACCCGCCTGCAGGTCGAGCATCCCGTGACCGAGCAGACCACGGGCGTGGACCTGGTGATCGAGCAGCTGCGCGTGGCCGACGGCCTGCCTTTGAGCATCACCGAAACGCCCAGGCCCCTCGGCCATTCCATCGAGTTCCGCATCAACGCCGAAGATGCGGGCCGCGGCTTTCTGCCTGTGCCCGGCCCGGTGGCGCGCTTCGAGGCGCCCAGCGGTCCCGGCGTGCGCGTGGATTCGGGCGTGCAGGGCGGTTCGGTGGTGCCGGGGACCTTCGATTCGCTCATGGCCAAGCTCATCGTCAGCGGCGCCACGCGCGAACAGGCGCTGGCCCGCGCACGCCGCGCGCTGCGCGAGTTCAGGATCGAAGGCGTGGCCTCGGTGCTGCCCTTCCACCGCGCCGTGATCGAACATGCGGACTTCGTGGGTAAGCATGGCTTCAAGGTGCATACACGCTGGATCGAGTCGGACTTTGCCGAGCCGCTGGCCGCCGCCCTGCGCGCCGAGCCCGGGCCCGACGCCAGCCTGGTGCGCACCGCCATCGAGATCGACGGCCGCCGCGTGCAGCTGGGCCTGCCTGCCATGCTGCTGCAGGGGCTTGCCGGCGCCTCCGGTGCGGCCACCCCGGCTCCAGGCGCCGCGCAGGCCGTGGACCCCGATGCCGTGGTCTCGCCCATCGCAGGCAATCTGCACGCCTGGAAGGTGGAAGACGGGGCCCAGGTCCGGGAGGGCGACGTGATCGCCGTCATGGAAGCCATGAAGATGGAAATGCAGGTCATCGCCCACAGGAGCGGGCGCATTGCCCTGATGGCGCAGGCCGGCTCGGCCCAGGCGCTGGGTGGCGTGCTGGCGCATATCAAGGCCTGAATCCCACCCCTGGACCGCTGCACGGCTTCCCCTGGGTCCAGCGCCTCCGTCTTGCGCGCTGCATGCTCTATGGGAAGGGCGTACGGCCTATCGGCGCAGCCGGGCTGCAGGGGCCGTGCCGGTTTCAGGGCCCGCGGGTCGTGTTCAGGGTTTCCAGCAGCGCCAGCAGGGCCCGTACCCGGGGCGGCTGCAGCCGTGCCGAGGGCATGACCACGCTGATGGGCATGGGCGGCGGGCGGCATTGCGGCAACAGCTCGACGAGTGCGCCGCTTTGCAGTTCGTCCGCCACCATGTTGTCCGGCACCTGCGTGAGCCCGCAGCCACCAGGGCCGCGGCCACCATGGCTTCGCCGTCATTCATCTGCACCCGGGCCTGCGGCTGCCATTCGACCAGGCCCTGCGGACCCGAGAACTGCCAGGTCCGGTCGCGGCCCGTGGAGGGCAGCCGAAAGACGATGGCCGCATGGGCCGAAAGCTCGGCGATGCAGGCCGGCTGGCCGTGGGCCGCGACATAGCCGGGGCTGGCCACCAGGACCAGCCGCTGCCAGTCGAAGCGCCGAGCCACCAGGCTGGAGTCGCGCAAGGCGCCCACGCGGATCGCGGCGTCCAGGCCCTCGCGCGCCAGGTCGGCATAGCTGTCGCGCAGCCGCAGGTCCAGCGTCAGCGCCGGATGTGCCTGCAGCAACCGGGCCAGCAGGGGCAGGACCACGCGCCGGCCATAGGTCTGGGGCGCATCCAGCCGCAGCGTGCCGCTCACGGTGCCGCGGCTGCCCGCCGCCTCGGTCTGCAGCTCGTCCAGCTCGGCCAGCACCCGCTCGCAGCGGCAGTACAGGTGCTCGCCGTCCGGCGTCAGGCTGACCTGCCGAGTGGTGCGGTGGAACAGCTTGACGCCCAGCGCGGATTCCAGGCGGGCCACGCTCTTGGCCAGCGTGGACGGCGCGCATCCCAGCTCGCGGGCCGCGGCCGCAAAGCTGCCCAGCCGCGCGGTGTGCGAGAACGCCATCAGTTGCTGCAGGCTGTTCATGGGCAGGATTGAGGAATTTGTTTCGGCAATGTTAAGGCGCCCGCGGTGGTTCCGGAAACCGTCCGCCGGTGCCAGACTGGCGCCGTCCGTGGCCGCGGCAAACGTCCTTTTTATCCCACGCCTGAACAGCGAAAGGCAACGCCATGTCCGTGATCGCACAATCCCCGCCCGCTTCCACCGCCATCGACGGCATTGCCCATGCCACCTGGGCAGGCCAGGCCCAGGGCCTGTCGCAGCTGTCCGTATGGCGCCAGTCGATGGCTCCGGGCGCCGCCACGCCCCCGCACCGGCACGAGTGCGACGAGGTGGTGCTCTGCCTGGCCGGCGAAGGCGAACTGCACATCGGCGGGCAGCGCCAGCGCTTTGGCGCGCACAGCACCCTGGTCCTGCCGCGCGGCCAGGTGCACCAGCTTTTCAATGTCGGCACGCAGCCGCTGGAAACGCTGGGCATCTTCGGCCGCTCGCCCGTGCCCACCTGCCAGCCCGACGGCGCGCCGCTGCCCTTGCCCTGGCTCAGCTGACTTGACGGAGGCCGCCATGAAAGCCCTGCACATTCTTTCTGTTCCCCTGGCGCTGGCAGCCCTGGGTTCCCATGCCGGCGCACAGGCCGGCGATGCCGATACGCCGGTGGCGCGCGGCGCCTACCTGGTGCGCAGCATGGGCTGCGCGGACTGCCACACGCCGCTCAAGCCCGGCCCGCGCGGCCCCGAGCCGGATCTCTCGCGCGGGCTGTCGGGCCATCCCCAGGGGCAGGTGCTTCAGGCGCCGGCCGCCTCCGGCGGCCCCTGGATCTGGGGCGGCGCAGGCACGAACACGGCGTTCTGGGGACCCTGGGGCGTGAGCTACTCGGCCAACCTCACGCCCGATGCCACGGGCCTGGGCGCCTGGACGGCGGAGCAGTTCGTGCAGTCCCTGCGCACCGGCAAGCATGCCGGCTCGGGCCGTCCCATCGCGCCGCCCATGCCCTGGCAGTCGTTCGGCCAGCTGACGGATGCGGACCTGCAGGCCATGTTCGCCTATCTCAAATCCCAGCCTCCGGTGCGCAATATGGTGCCGAGCTATCAGCCTCCGACAGCTGCCGCCGGCAAGTAGGCATGCTTTTCTGAGGGCCGGACTCGCTTTCTGTGTAAGGGGGCCGGTCCCGGGTGCAGCCCTGGGCCGTGGCAGGAAAATTTTCGCGTCATGCTTGACATTGACATGATGTCAATCTCTACAGTGGCTTCAACCTGATGGAGAAAGCCATGAATGCATTGACGAAAAGCGCCGTGCCCGCTGCCCTGGTCGAGCTGCCGGTGCAGGGCATGACCTGCGCCTCCTGCGTGGGCCGTGTGGAGCGCGCGCTCCGGAAAGTGCCCGGCGTGCAGGATGCCGTGGTCAACCTGGCCACCGAAAAGGCCAGCCTGCGCCTGGCCGATCCGCTGCAGGCCCAGGCCGTGGTGCCCGCCGCCATTGCGGCGGTGGAGAAGGCCGGCTATGCCGTGCCGCAGCGCCGGTTCGATCTGCAGGTCGGCGGCATGACCTGCGCCTCCTGCGTGGGCCGCGTGGAGCGGGCGCTGAAAAAGGTGCCCGGCGTGCAGTCCGCCAGCGTCAACTTGGCCACCGAGCGCGCCAGCGTCGAAGCCAGCGAGGGCACGGACCTGCAGGCGCTGATCGCCGCCATTGCCAAGGCCGGCTACGAGGCCGCGCCCGTGGCGGGGGCCGGGGATTCGGCCGCGCAGCGCCAGGCCGCCGAGCGCGCCGCGCTCAGGCGCTCGCTGATCTTTGCGGCCGTGGTTGCCCTGCCCGTGTTCCTGCTGGAGATGGGCGGCCACATGGTGCCGGCCTTCCACCACTGGATCGCCGGCACCCTGGGCACGCAGAACAGCTGGTACCTGCAGTTCGCGCTCACGGCCATCGTGCTGTTCGGGCCGGGGCGGCGCTTCTTCGAAAAAGGCGTGCCGGCCCTGCTGCGCGGCGCGCCCGACATGAATTCGCTGGTGGCCGTGGGTACCTCGGCGGCCTTTGCCTATTCGGTGGTGGCCACCTTCGCGCCGCACTGGCTGCCCGAGGGCACGGTCAACGTGTACTACGAGGCGGCCGCCGTCATCGTGGCGCTGATCCTGCTGGGCCGCTTCATGGAGGCGCGCGCCAAGGGCAATACCTCGGAAGCCATACGCCGCCTGGTGCAGCTGCAGGCCAGGACGGCGCGCGTGCGCCGCGACGGCACCGTGCAGGAGCTGGACATCGCCCAGGTGCGCGCGGGCGACGTGATCGAGGTCCGCCCCGGCGAGCGCATCGCCGTGGACGGCGAGGTGCTCGAAGGCAGCAGCTTTGTCGACGAATCCATGATCAGCGGCGAGCCCGTGCCCGTGGGAAAGACCGCGGGCGCCGAAGTCGTGGGCGGCACCGTCAACCAGAACGGCGCGCTGGCCTTCAGGGCCACCAAGGTCGGCGCCGACACCCTGCTGGCGCAGATCATCCGCATGGTCGAGCAGGCCCAGGGATCCAAGCTGCCCATACAGGCGCTGGTGGACCGGATCACCATGTGGTTCGTGCCTGCCGTCATGGCCGCGGCCCTGCTGACCTTTGCGGCCTGGCTGATCTGGGGCCCGTCGCCGGCGCTGAGTTTTGCGCTGGTCAATGCGGTGGCCGTGCTCATCATCGCCTGCCCCTGCGCCATGGGCCTGGCCACGCCGACCTCCATCATGGTGGGCACGGGCCGCGCCGCGCAAATGGGCGTGCTGCTGCGCAAGGGGGAGGCGCTGCAGCAGCTGCGCGACGCCAGGGTGGTGGCCGTGGACAAGACCGGCACGCTCACCAAGGGCCGGCCCGAGCTGACCGACCTGCTGCTGGCCGAAGGCTTCGAGCGCGGCGCCGTGCTGGCGCAGGTGGCGGCCGTGGAAGACCGCTCCGAACACCCGATCGCCCGCGCCATCGTGGCTGCGGCCAGGGCCCGGGGGCTGGACATTCCGGCCGTGCAGTCCTTCGAATCGGTGACCGGCTTCGGCGTGCGCGCCATGGTGGACGGCTCCAGGGTGGAGATAGGCGCCGATCGCTTCATGCGCGAACTGGGCCTGGGCGTGGACGGCTTTGCCGCCGACGCCGCGCGCCTGGGCGACGAAGGCAAGACCCCGCTGTACGCGGCCATCGACGGGCGCCTGGCGGCCATGATCGCCGTGGCCGACCCCATCAAGCCCACGACGCGCGCCGCCATCGACGCGTTGCACGCCCTGGGCCTGAAGGTGGCCATGGTCACCGGCGACAACCGCCGCACGGCCGAGGCGATTGCGCGCCAGCTGGGCATAGACGAAGTGGTGGCCGAGGTGCTGCCCGGCGGCAAGGTCGACGCCGTCAGGCGCCTGAAGGCCGAGCATGGCATCCTGGCCTATGTGGGCGACGGCATCAACGACGCGCCCGCGCTGGCCGAGGCCGATGTGGGCATGGCCATAGGCACGGGCACGGACATCGCCATCGAGGCGGCCGACGTGGTGCTGATGTCGGGCGACCTGGGCGGCGTGCCCAGGGCCATCGCCCTGTCCAAGGCCACGATGAAGAACATCCGGCAGAACCTGTTCTGGGCCTTTGCCTACAACGTGGCGCTGATCCCCGTGGCGGCAGGCCTGCTGTACCCGGTCAACGGCACGCTGCTGTCGCCGGTGTTCGCGGCGGGGGCCATGGCGCTGTCCAGCGTGTTCGTGCTCTCCAACGCCTTGCGGCTGAAGCGGTTCAGACCTTGATGGACTGGGTTGGAGGTTTGTAGAAAACAGGAGCTGTCATCGCTCTATCAGTAATGATTTCAATAGGTTTTGTATTTGGGATTGTTGTTTTTCGAGCGATGGCGGCTATTTTTTTTGGGCGGATGGGAAGCCGTCGACAGATGGCGGGTCTCGGCCCGCCAGCCGACCTACTCTTCTTGCTCGCGCAAGCAGAGTAGGCAGAAGAAGCGCGCCCCGCTGTCTGCGGCCCTGCGCTGCGCTACGGGCAAACCTGCGTCACCCGATTCCGTCTGCGGTGCGCCCCAACTCACTACGCGCTGAAGCGCTTCGTTCAGACAAACGGGCGCAAGCCAGATCACGAAGCAACGCTGTCCTGCGGCAGCGTTGCCCGCAGCCCGAACCAGGCGCCGCAGGCGCAGCCAAAAGGGTGTGGGTGCGGAAGCCACACGGGCCGTCGCTGCGCTTGGCCTGGGCGCCGGGCTGTTTCCTCCCCCTGTGTCTGCGCCTGTGGCACGAGGCTTGCGGGGTGGCGGCTGCACCGCAGAGTGCAGGCGCTTCGTAGACTGACTTGCCGCCGTTTGTTTGAACGAAGCGCGCAGCGCGTAGTGAGTTTGGCGGCGCACCCCGTAAGCCTCGTGACGCAGGTTGCCCGGAGCGCAGCGCAGGGTCGCAGACAGTGGGGGCGTGTTCTTCGCTTACCTTCTTGCACGCGCAAGAAGGTAAGTCGGCAGCCGGGCCGAGACCCGGCCTCTGCCGCGTGCGGCATACACAATAGCGCGCACAAAAACAACCGGGATTTGAACGCCCGGCTACTGCTTCAGCCTGGGCACATCCACAAAATCATCCAGGCTCAGCCCCTTTTCCTGCAGCAGGGCCTCCAGCACCGGCTTGAGCCGTCCCAGGCTGGCCTCGACGGTCTCGCGCACGGTGTCCACCACCACCTGGGTGCTGCGCTCGATCTCGATGTTGACCAGGTCGCCCACCTTCTTGTGGCCGAACACCGTCATGCGCAGGGTCTCGGGAATCAGCCAGACCTCGAACCAGCCTTCCTTGCGGTTCACTTCCGATACCGTGAGGCTGGCGCCGTTGACGGCGATATAGCCCTTGGCGAACACATAGGGGCGGAAGGCCTCGGGAATGCCGAAACGGATCTTGTGGTTGGTCTCGGTTTGCATCACCTCTAGCACCGGGGCGGTGAAGTCCACGTGGCCCGACAGCGGGTGGCCGCCGATCTCGGCGCCATCCCTGGCGGCGCGCTCCACGTTGAGCGTGTCGCCGACCTGGTACTGGCCCAGCGTGGTGATGCTGAGGCTTTGCAGCATCACGTCGAAGCTGGCGCGGGTGGGCGAGAGGTTCTCGGTCACCGTCAGGCACACGCCGTCGTGCGAGACGCTGGCGCCTATGGCCAGGTCCTGGCAGAAGCCTTCGGGAAATTCCATGGTGAAGGTGCGCAGGCCGTCCTGGTCGCGCAGCGCGGCAATCTTTGCCACGGCCTGAATGATGCCGGTAAACACGGGAAAGTCTTTCCTATCAGCGGGCTGCGGGGGGAAAGGGCAGCCCGGGGCCAAAAAGGCCATTTTGCCTGCATCCCCCGTAACCCGGCCGGCATTCAGGCGAAGGACGGCCGGTCCTCCCAGAAACCGCTCACCAGGCTGGAGGGCTTGCGCAGCGCGCGCACCCAGGCGCAGTCGGGCCAGGCGTCCATCTGCACGCTCATGCCCGCGAACACGCCGTAGCCGGGGCCTGCGGCGATCTCGCCCTCGGCCTGCAGGGTCTCGCCCGCGCGGATGCTGCAGGCCGCACGCATGTCGCCCAGGGCCTTGATGCCCCAGCCGGCCTGGATGTGGTTGCCGCAGGCGATATGGTCGCCCGCCGCGATGCCGTGGCCCACGTCGAGCAGTCCCTGCACCTGGATGCCGGCGCCCGCGCGCAGGCTCTTGCCGCAGCGCAGGCCGCCCTGCACGTCCACCTCCTGGCCCGCATGGATGTTGCCCTGGACATCCACATGGCCGCCGCAGCGCAGCTCCCACCCCGTGCGCAGCTCCCCGGCACGCAGGTCGCCCTGGGTCTCCACGCTCCAGGCGGCCTTGATGCCGCCGCCGGCCTGCAGCAGTTCCCCGCAGAAGATGGCGCCGCCGCTGTGGATGTCCTCGCCCGCCTCCAGCCGGCCCGCGCGGATGCCGGCGCCGGCCTGCAGGCTGCGGCCCACGAACAGCGTGCCGGAGACCCGCACGTCGCCATGCACGATCACGGTGCCCGCGAAGACCAGGTTGTCGGCCTCCAGGTGCTCGACCTCGAGCACCGCATTCGTGGGCCCGAAGTTCTGCAGCAGCCAGCGCGCATCCTCCACGCGGCCCGCGCGCACCTGGGTGTCCATGGCGGCCTGGTAGTCGCCGCCGGCAAGGTTGTTGCGCACAAACCAGCGATAGCCTGCGGCGCAGGGGTTCTTGCCGCGCAAGAAGTTCTGAGTGAGTTCCATGTCCATGGCCAAGCCTCCGGAATCCGTCGGGGAAATCGGGCGCGTGGCGAGGGCTTGATGGCGGATGTGGCCGTGCCTGTCCCACGCACCGGTGGTGAGCAGTGCTTGGGGCCGTGCGGAGAGCGAGGTGTTGTGCCTTATGCCATCCGCACGGCGGCGGAAAGCATGGCCGTGACACCGCTCAGGCTCACGAATGCGGTGGGAATGCCATGGCGGCGGGTGTGCAGCGCACGCAGCACGCAGGCACGCGCGCACGGCTCTCCCGCCAGTGCAAGGCGGCGCAGGCGGGCGGCGGTGGACAGGTGGGTGCAGGCCATGGGCAAAAGAAAATCCGAGGCCACGATTATGCCGCGCACCATCGGCGTGCGCAGCACGGGCCGGCCAAGGCCCTGCCGCCGCTGCCGGTGTCAGCCCGCCTGTTGCACGGCCGTGCGCAGGCGCTGCACGGCTTGCTCGATCTGCGGCACCTCGGGCGCGGCAAACGACATGCGCAGCGTGTGCAGGTCGGGATCCTGCGGGTAGAAGGCCTTGCCGGGCACATAGATCACGCCCTGGGCCACGGCGGCGTCGAACAGCTTTTGCGGTTCGATGCGCGTATCCAGGCTGGCCCAGACGAACATGCCGCCCGCGGGGCGCGAGCAGCGTATGCCGCTGTCGCCCGAGGCCAGGCCCTGCACCAGCGCCTGCATGCGGCGCTGGTATTCCTGGCGCGCGCGCTGCACGGTGGCGGGATAGCGGCCGCTTTGCAGGTAGCAGGCCGCCACCGTCTGCGTCAGCGGCGAGGTGCACAGGTCGGCGGTCTGCTTGGCCACGGCGCAGCGGCGCAGCACGGCGGCGTCGGCCAGCATCCAGCCCACGCGCAGCGCGGGCGCCACGGTCTTGGACAGGCTGGAGAGATAGACCACGGGGTTGCTGTCCGCCGGGGCCAGCTGCTCGCCCACGGCGCGCACGGTGGGCGGCATGGGCGGAGGGGTGCCGGTCTCGCCGTCGAAGCGCAGTTCGCCATAGGGATCGTCCTCCACCACGCGAAAGCCGTGCTGCAGGGCCAGACGCACCAGGGCCTGGCGCCGCTGGGCCGCCAGCAGCGTGCCGCGCGGGTTGGAGAAATTGGGCACGGTGTACAGCAGCTTGGGTTGCTGATCGGCGGGCAGGCCGGCCAGCAGCGCGGCCAGGGCATCGGTCTGCAGGCCGTGCTCGTCCATGGGCACGGGCAGGATGCGTGCCTGCGCCAGGCGCAGGGCCTGCAGCGTGGCCGGATAGGCGGGCACTTCCACCAGCACCGTGTCGCCGGGCTCGACCAGCACGCGCACCAGCAGGTCGAAGCCCTGCTGCGACCCGGTGGTCACCAGGATGTCGCCTGCGCCGGCCTGCATGCCGCGTTCGCGCGCCTGCAGTGCCAGGGCTTCGCGCAGCGCGGGCAGGCCCTCGGTGGCGCCGTACTGCAGCGCGCCCGCGCCCTGGAGCAAGGCCTGCCGGGCGGCCTGGGCCAGCCCTTCGGCGTCGAACAGGCTGGGCGAGGGATAGCCGCCGGCCAGCGAGATCATGCCGGGGCGCGACAGGTAGGGGAACAGCTCGCGTATGGGCGAGCCCGCAGGCTCGGCGAAGGCGGCGGCGAAAGGTGCGGGGGCAGTGGAAGCAGTCATGGGCGGAAAGCGGGGGAAGTCAGGCCGGTGCGGATGCGCGTTCACTGCGCCTCGTGGTCACCGAAATCCACCGTGCCGCACAGCTGCTGCGGATCGGTGAGCCGGCGCAGGCCCTGGGCCAGGCGCCGGCTGGCGGGCGCGGTGTAGCGGCGGTAATAGGCGAGGTTGTGCGGGCCCACGCCATGCTCGGCGCTGTAGCTGCCCGCATAGTCCTGCACCACCATGGCGTAGATGCGGTCGCGCAGGCGCTGCACCACGGCCGCGTCGTAGGGCTGGGCGGCGTCGCTGAGCCAGATCACGTTGAAGTGCACGCCGCCGTCGGCGACATGGCCGAAGTCCACCACGTGCAGGAAGGGGAACTCGCGCGCCACCACGGCGCGCGCGGCGCGGCAGAAGGCCATGATGCGCGAGCGCGGCACGGACACGTCGAAGGCAATGGGCTTGCCCAGCGCGCGTGCGCCTTCGCTGATGCTGTGCCGCAGGTGCCACAGCTCGTGGCCGTTGCCGATGACGGCGTTCTCTATGGTCTGCTCGAACTGGTCCTGCAGGAACTGGTTCAGCGCCTCCTGCAGGTCCAGGCCCGTGTAAGCCTTGCTGCTGGCCGCTTCCAGCTCGATGAGGATGGCGAAGTCCGGCGCCGGCTCGGGTGCGAAGGGATTGCGCAGGTCGGGCACATGGTCGATGGCCGCCTGCATGGCATGGCCCGACAGGCCTTCGAAGGCGCTCAGGTAGTCGCCCAGCTCGCGCTCCAGCGCCTGCAGCAGCTGCAGCACGGCGTCGTCGGAGGTCGGTACGACCAGGGCCGTGGCCGATTGCTGCGGCCGCACGTGCACTTCCAGCGTGGCGCGCGTGATCACCGCGCCCGCGCCCGAGGTGCCCACGAACAGCTGCTTGAGGTCCGGGCCGGTATTGTCCTTGCGCAGGGCGCGGCCCAGCTCCAGCACCTCGGCCTCGGGCGTGGGCAGCACGGCCTGCAGGGCCAGCAGGTTGTGGCGCACGTCGCCGTAGCGGATCAGCCGCGTGCCGCCGGTGTTGGCGGCGATCATGCCGCCCACCGTGGGATCGGCGCCCAGGTCGATGGGGAACCAGAGGCCGTGCGGCTCCAGCTTCTCGTTGAGCTCCTGCAGCGTCACGCCCGCGTCCACGGTCACGCTGCGGTTGGCCGCATCGATGTCGCACAGCCCGCGCAGGCGGCTGGTGGACAGCACCACCTGGGCGCCGCTGGCGTCGGGCGTGCTCGCGCCCACCAGGCCGGTGTTGGCGCCCTGGGGCAGCAGGGGCACGCCGTGCGCCACGCAGCAGCGCACCACGGCCTGCACCTCTTCCACGCTGGCCGGGCGCACCACGCACAGGGCCTGGCCCTGGCCGTAGCGCGCGCCCTGCTCGTAGCCGGCCATGTCGGCGCCCAGCAGCAGGCCGCGCTCGCCCACGATGGCGCCCAGCGCCTGAACGACGTGCGGTGCGGCATGGAGCTCCCGGCTCATGCCAGGGCTCCGGCCAGCGCCTGGCGCACCTGGGCCAGGGACTGTTGCTGGGTGGCCTCGTACAGGGCGATCTCGTCGTGCACGCGCGCGCCCAGCGCGCTTTCGAAAGCCTGCTGCGCCGCATGGGCCTGGTATTGCTTCTGCTCCTCGCCGCCCAGGTTGGACTGGAAGATGCCGGCCGCGCTCACGGGCAGGAAGTCCTCGTAGGTGATGGGCTCGGCCTGCACCAGGCCCCGGGCGATCAGCGCTTCCATGTCTTCATCGTCCGCGGCCTGCACGCCGCCGGCCAGGCCCCGCTCCGTGAGGCGGTAGCGGTAGAAGGCCAGGCCCTGCCGGCGCAGGGCTTCATGCGTGTCGGGAAATTGCGCGAAGACCTGCTGCAGGCGCTGCGCATAGTCGGGCGCCGCGCTGCCCGCATTGTCCATGCTGCGCACCTGGGCCAGCAGCTCGTCGTACAGCGCGCGGCCCTTGCGCGTGAGCGCCACGCCGCGCTGCTCGATCTCGCCGAAGCGTGCCGTGTGGGCGCCGGCCGAACCCGCGGCATCGGCACCGGTGAAGTGGATGGCTTCCTTGAGCGCCTTGAAGCTGGTCTGGCGCAGCAGGATGGGACAGGCGCGGCGCGGCGGGCCTTCGACCACGTCCTTGGCATCCATGCCGCGCGCGGGCATGCCGGCCTGGGCCGCGTCGATGTCCAGCGTGCGCGGCGTCAGGTGGTTGATGTGCGGGCCCTTGAAGCAGACCACGTCGGCCACCAGGCGGTGGGCCTTTTGCAGCGCCTCGTAGGTGGCGGCGTCCACCGTGGCATCGCTGTGCCAGCGGAAGGTCTCCAGCGCCTGCTGCACGAAGTCATCGGCGTCCTGGCTGTCCAGGCCGCCGTCGCGCTCGGCCTGGGCGATGAGCTCCAGCGCGCGCGGCGTGAAGATGCGGCGGCGCGCCAGGATGGCCGCGGCCTGCGCGCGCAGCGCCGCATCGGCGATCAGCTCCAGGCGCAGCAGCGAGGTGAAGACACGGAAGGGGTTGGCCAGCAGGGCGTCGTCATGCACGGGGCGAAAGGCCGTGGAATGCACGGGCACGCCGGCCACCGAGAGGTCGTAGTAGCCCACGGGCTCCATGCCCATCACGGCAAACAGGCGGCGCAGCGTGGCCAGTTCCTCGGCCGTGCCCACGCGGATGGCGCCGTGGCGCTCCACATCCAGGCGCTCCAGCTCGCCGCTTCCGGCCATGCGCCGGCGCAGTTCCGGATCGTCCTGCAGCGCCAGTGCGTTGACGTCGGCCACCAGGTCGATGAGCGTGCCGTACTGCGGCACTTCCTTGCGGTACATCTCGGACATGGCGCGCGAGAAGCGCGTGCGGATGTCGTTGGCGGAAACAAAGCGGGGGCTGGTGGAATGCGTGGCGCTCATGACGGGACAGAAGGGCTGGGTTGTGAGTGCAGCGGCCGCGCCGCAGGCGGGGCCGCAAGGACAGGCAGCATGTTCTGCGCTGTCCTGACTTCGGTCAAACGATAATCCGGCCTGCAGGTCATACCCAAACGGAATGAACCTGCTTGCGCAGCCCACACTCACCTGTTCCATCCATGCAGCTGTCCCGCCGCTTCCTGCCCCCCATGTCCCTGCTGTGCGCCTTCGAGGCTTCGGCGCGGCACCAGAGCTTTACCGCGGCCGCGGCAGAGCTGCACCTCACGCAAAGCGCCGTCAGCCGGCAGATACGTGCGCTGGAGGAGCGCCTGGGTACCGAGCTGTTCGTGCGCGAGCGCCAGACCGTGCGCCTGAGCCCCGCGGGCCAGGCCTATGCGCAGGAGATACGCGCGGCCCTGGTACGCATCTCCAACGCCACGCTAGGCTTTCGCACCAATCCCCAGGGCGGCAGCCTGAACCTGGCCATATTGCCGACCTTCGGCACGCGCTGGCTGGCGCCGCGGCTGCCGCAGTTCTTCAGCGCGCATCCGGGCATCACCATCAACCTGACCACGCGGCTGTCGCAGTTCGACTTCCAGCTCGAGGCCGTGGATGCGGCCATCCATTTCGGCCTGCCCCACTGGCCGGGCGCCGAGCTGGAGTTCCTGATGAGCGAGACGGTGGTGCCGGCCTGCAGCGCGGAGCTGGCGGCCCAGCACCGGTTCGCCGAGCCCCGGGACCTGCTGCGCGCGCCGCTGCTGCACCTGGCCTCGCGCCCCGATGCCTGGCAGCGCTGGTTCGCCAGCCAGGGCTGCCAGGCCAGCGACATGCAGGGCATGCTGTTCGACCAGTTCGCCACCGCAGCGCAGGCCGCCATCGCCGGCGTGGGCGTGGCCCTGCTGCCCAAGTTCCTGATCGCGCGCGAGCTGCAGACCGGCGATCTGGTCCAGGCGCTGCCGCAACTGCCCGAAGTGGAAAGCGCCGAGCGCTATTACCTGGCCTGGCCGAGCAGCCGTTCGGCCTATCCGCCGCTGCAGGCCTTCCAACGCTGGCTCAAGCAGGCCGCGCAGGAATTCGCTCCGTCTTCGGCTGCATGATGCCTATGAAAAAAGGAGCTGCCAGCGCAGCTCCTTGCAAGGTTTGAGGTCGAAAAGCGGCTTAAGTGCCCGTCCACAGGGCGCTGCCAGCTATCGAATCAAAGTCGACTCATGGACACGTTCTTAGCTGTTATAGGCTTCCAGCGGCTTGTCGTTGGGCTCCTGCAGCAGCTGCCTGAGCGTGTCGCTCATGGGCAGGTTCAGCGGCATGTCCTTGGGTGGGATGGGCTGCATGAACCACTTGTCGTAGATCCTGGCCACTTCGCCGGACTTCATCATGCGCACCAGCGCGTCGTCCACGGCCTTCTTGAACGCGGGGTCGTCCTTGCGCATCAGCAGCGCGATGGGCTCGGAGCCCAGCACCTCGCCCACGATCTTGTAGCCCTTGGGGTCCTTGGAGTTGGCGATCACGCCGGCCAGCAGGTTGTCGTCCAGCACAAAGGCGTCGGCGCGGCCGGACTCCAGCATCAGAAAGCTCTCGAAGTGGTCCTTGCCCAGCTGGGTGGGCAGCTTCACATTGTTCTCGTGGCTGTATTTGCGCAGCAGCTGCACGGCGGTGGTGCCGGCCGAGGCCGCCACGGTCTTGCCGTCGAGCTGCTTGAACGAGGTGACGGGCGAATCCGCGCGCACGGCCATGCGCACCTGGCTCACATAGGTGGTGACCGCAAACGAGACCTGCTTCTGGCGGCTGAGGTTGTTGGTCGTGGGGCCGCAGCCCATGTCCACCGTGCCGTTCTGCACCAGGGGCATGGTGTTCTGGGCGGTGATGGCCATGTATTCGATCTTGGCGGCGGGCGCGATCTGGGCCAGCACCTTCTCGCACAGCTCGACGTGGTAGCCCGTGAAGCGGTGGTTGGCACCGATGGCGTAGGCCATGGGGGCGGAGCTTTCGCGCACGCCGATGACGACCTTGCCGGTCTTCTGGATCTTGTCCAGCGTGCCGCCGGGCATGGTCTGGGCCTGGGCGTCGAAGGCGGCCAGGGCGGTTACAAGGGCGGTGCATGCCAGCGTCATGTTCGCGGTCATCAGGCGCATGGGGGAAGTCTCCTCGGAAATGATGGGAATGCCGGACGGCGTCGTGCGCCGGCCGTCAAGTGCCTGCGTCAACTATCCGGCAATTTGGGGGCGCCTTCATAACGATGAAACGGAAGAAGGTCATGCTCCCGGCGTATGACCTGTGGCCCACGCCGCAGGCGCCAAAGCCGTAGCAGGGCGGCAGTTTGCACTTTTTGGGTAACATCTGCGCCTATTGCACAGGCCCGCGCGCACATATGGTTCCGGCGCGTCCTGCCTCGTGCCGCCAGGGCCGGGGCCGTGCGGATGCTGCCGGCCCGGCCTTTTTTTCCGGTTCGCGCAGTGCCGGCCCCGCAAGGGTGCCGCAGGATGATCCTGGCATGCGTGCGCCTGTTTTGAGACAGATTCCATGACTGCCAACACTCCCCCCTCATTCCTCAGCCGCATCGCCATCGCGATCGGCAGCTTCTTCGCCATCCTCGGCAATGGCCGCCTGGCCGGCGACGTGAGCCGCCTGCGCGGCGGCGAAGCCCTGGCCGCCGATGTCGAGCCGCGCGAAGTGCGTGTCGAAGTCCCGGTCGAGAAGATCGTCGAAGTACGCGTGGAAGTGCCCGTGGAAAAGCGCGTCGAGGTGCCGGTCGAGAAACTGGTCGAGAAGACCATCGAAGTGCCCACGGACACCGCCGCGCTGCAGTTGCTGGGCCTGCTGCAGCGCGAGGCGCGCTTCGTGGATTTCATCCAGGAAGAGGTCGCGCCCTATACCGATGCCGAGATCGGCGCCGCCGCCCGCGTGGTGCACGAAGGTTGCCGCAAGGTGCTGCGCGAGCATTTCGCGATCCAGCCCGTGCGCAGCGAAGCCGAGGGCTCGCGCGTCACGCTGCAGGCCGGCTTCGACGCCGCCGCCGTGCGCCTGACCGGCAATGTGGTGGGCCAGGCGCCGTTCACCGGCACCCTGGGCCACCGCGGCTGGCAGGTCACCGAAGTGCGGCTGCCGCAGCTCACCGACATCCAGGCCGCCAAGATCATCGCGCAAGCCGAGGTGGAGCTGTGAACATGGACCACCAAGCCAAGTACAGCATAGGCATAGACCTGGGCACCACGCACTGCGCGCTGTCCTGGGTGGACAAGGCCGCCAGCGACGGCGAGAAAGTGGTGCAGGGCGTGCTGGACATTCCCCAGCTCACCGGCCCGGCCAGCGTGGAAGCCAAACCCCTGCTGCCGTCCTTCCTGTACCTGCCGCACGAGAGCGAACTCACGGCCGTCGACATGGCGCTGCCCTGGGGCGCACAGCAGGACTTCGTCGTCGGCGAGATGGCGCGCACGCGCGGCGCGGCCACGCCCATACGCCTGGTGTCCAGCGCCAAGAGCTGGCTGTGCCACCCCGGCGTGGACCGCCGCTCGCCGCTGCTGCCGGCCGATGCGCCGCCCGAGGTGCACCGCGTCTCGCCGCTGACGGCGTCCATCCGCTACCTCTCGCACCTGCGCTGGGCCTGGGAGCAGGCCCATCCCGAGGCGCCGTTCGACGCCCAGGACATCACCGTCACCATTCCCGCCTCGTTCGACCCCGCCGCGCGCGAGCTCACGGCCGAGGCCTGCAAGGCCGCGGGCTTCCACAACCTCACGCTGCTGGAGGAACCCCAGGCCGCGCTGTACAGCTGGATCCAGGCCAGCGGCGGCGACTGGCGCAAGCAGGTCAGCAACGGCGACGTCATCCTCGTCGTGGACGTGGGCGGCGGCACCACCGACCTGTCGCTGATCGCCGTGCTCGAAAAGGACGGCAACCTCGCGCTGCAGCGCGTGGCCGTGGGCGAGCACATCCTGCTCGGCGGCGACAACATGGACCTGGCCCTGGCCTATGGCGTGGCGCGCAAGCTCGCGCAGGAAGGCAGGCAGCTCGACGCCTGGCAGACTCGCGCGCTGGCCCACGGCTGCCGCGCGGCCAAGGAACAGCTTCTGGCCGACGAGAGCCTGCAGGCCGTGCCCGTGGTGGTGCCCAGCCGCGGCAGCAGGCTCATCGGCGGCAGCATCCGCACCGAAGTCACGCGCGCCGAAGTGCTGGCCATGCTGGTCGAAGGCTTCTTCCCCAAGGTTGCCGTCAGCGACAAGCCCCTGACCCGCGCGCGCGGCGCGCTCACGCAGCTGGGCCTGCCCTATGCGCAGGACGCGGCCGTCACGCGCCACCTGGCGGCCTTCCTGTCGCGCCAGGCCGGCGCCACCGAGCAGATCGAGGGCCTGCAGGGCACGCAGCCCGCGGACGCTTCTTTCCTGCACCCCACGGCCATTTTGTTCAACGGCGGCGTGCTCAAGGCCGCGCAGATCGAGCAGCGCATTCTTGAGGTGGTGAACGGCTGGCTGGTGGCTGAAGGTGCGCAGCCCGCGCGCCTGCTGGAGGGCGCCAACCTGGACCTGGCCGTGGCGCGCGGCGCCGCCTACTACGGCCATGTGCGCCAGGGCCGCGGCGTGCGCATCCGCGGCGGCACGGCGCAAAGCAATTACGTGGGTGTGGAATCCAATATGCCCGCCATTCCCGGCATGGAGCCGCCGATCTCGGCCCTGTGCCTGGCACCTTTCGGCATGGAAGAGGGCACGGAGGTGGCGCTGGACGCACAGGAATTCGGCCTGGTCGTCGGCGAGCCCGTGCGCCTGCGCTTCTTCGGCTCCAGCGTGCGCCGCAGCGATGCCGTGGGCACCATGCTGGACTTCTGGGGCCCCGAGGAGCTGGTGGAGCTGCAGGAGATCGAAGCCCATCTGCCGGCCGAAGGCCGTGCCAGCGGCGAAGTCGTGCCCGTCACCCTGCATGCACGCGTGACCGACATCGGCACGCTGGAACTCAATGCCGTGCCCGTGGGCGGCAGCGAGCGCTGGAAGGTGGAGTTCGATGTGCGCGCCGAGCCCACGGCCGCCGACGCCGAGCCCGCAGCGTACTGATGGCTTGAACCGCCTGCCGCATGACTGCCGCGACTGAAAGCACTTCTTTTGGCCCCGCACGTTATGTGGTGGGCATAGACCTGGGCACCAGCCATACGGTCGTGGCCCATGCGCCGCTGGCGGGCCATGCGAGCGATATCGCGCTGCTCGATATTCCCCAGCGCAGCACGGCCGGCGAAGTGGTGGCCCAGCCGCTGCTGCCTTCGGTGCGCTACCAGGCCGCGCCCGGCGAGCTGGGCGATGCCTGGCGCGAGCCCTGGCCGGCGCAGGATGCGGATGAACAGGCGCCCGCCGTCATCGGCCGCTGGGCGCGCGAGCTGGGAGCTGCCGTGCCGGGGCGGCTGGTGGCCAGCGCCAAGAGCTGGCTGTCGCACACCGGCGTGGACCGGACGGCGCCCATACTGCCCTGGGGCGCCAGCGAGGACGTGGCCAAAGTCTCGCCGCTGGCGGCATCGGCCTCGTACCTGGCCCATGTCAGGGCCGCATGGGACAGCCAGCACCCCCAAGACCCGCTGTACGCCCAGACCGTGGTGCTGACCGTGCCCGCCTCGTTCGACGAAGGCGCGCGCGCGCTGACGCTGGAGGCTGCGAAGCTGGCCGGCCTGCCGGGCGTGCATCTGCTCGAAGAGCCCAAGGCCGCCTTCCACGACTGGCTGGTGCTGCAGGGCGGGCAGCTCGCGCAGCAGCTGGCCGGCAGCCGGCTGGTGCTGGTCGTGGACGTGGGCGGCGGCACCACCGACCTGACGCTGATCCGCGTGCAGGCCCCGCCCGATGGCGGCCTGCCCGTGCTCACGCGCACGGCCGTGGGCGATCACCTGATGCTGGGCGGCGACAACATGGACCTGGCGCTGGCGCACCAATTGGAGGCGCAGTTTGCAGGCCAGGGCCAACGCCTGCCGGCGCCCCGGTTTGCCCATCTGGTGCAGCGCTGCCGCGTTGCCAAGGAGCAATTGCTGGCCGCGGACGCGCCCGACAGCGTGGCCGTCACCTTGCTGGGCGGCGGCAGCCGCCTGCTGGCCCAGACCCGCAGCGCCACGCTGACGCGCGAGCAGGTGCGGCAATGGGTGGTGGAAGGCTTTCTGCCGCCCGCGCGGATCGGCGATGTGCCGGCCCGGCGCCAGGGCGCGCTGCGCGGCTTTGGCCTGCCGTATCCGGCCGATGCGGCCATTTCGCGGCATCTGGCGCAGTTCCTGTCGCAGCATGCGGAAGGTGAACTGCCCGACAGCGTGCTGCTCAACGGCGGCGTCTTCCATGCGCATGCGGTGGTGCAGCGGCTGACCGAGCAGCTCTCGGTCTGGCGCGGCAGCCCCGTGCGCGTGCTGCACAACCCGCACCCCGACTGGGCCGTGGCGCGCGGCGCGGCGGCCTATGGGCTGGCGCGCTTTCAGCCGATGGCCGAGGAAAAGTCGGCTCCAGGCCAGGCAGACCGCAAAACCGGCAAGCCCGTGGTTGCACCGCGTCTGCCGCAGATCGGTGGCGGCTCGGCGCGCAGCTACTGGCTGCTGCTGCCCGCCAAGGCCGGCGGCCGGCCGCAGGGCATCTGCCTGCTGCCGCGCGGCACGGAAGAGGGCGTGCGCATCGTGCTCTCGGGCCGGCGCTTTGCCTTGAGGCTGGGCCAGGCTGTGCGCTTCAACCTGTTGGCCAGCAGCCGTGGCAACCAGCCCGCGCAGGCCGGACAGATCGCGGAGGTGGGTGGCGAAGGCTGGGTGGAACTGCCGCCGCTGTCCGCCGTGCTGCCCGCGCCCGAAGGCCGTGACAAAGCCCAGGTCGAGGTGCAGCTGCAGGCCTGCATGACCGAGGTGGGCACGCTGGAGGTGCGCTGCGTGGCCGTGGAGGATGCGGCGCAATCCTGGCTGCTGCCGTTTGCCGTGCGCGATGCCGTGGCTGCTTCTGATTCGATAGCTTCTGGTGCTGAATCAGAAAAGGATTCAGATGAAAAACCACCTGAAATAGTCGATGGTAAATCGCAAGCAGCTATTGATTTGATAGACCGCATCTTCGGCCAGCAGGCCCGGGCGGTGGACGTGAAGGAGGTGCGCCAGCTGCGCCAGTCGCTGGAGAAGGTGCTGGGCCCGCGCGAGGCCTGGAGCATCGGCCTGCTGCGTGTGCTGTTCGACGCCTTGCTGGCGCGCGCCAAGCGCCGCCGCCGTACGGTGGAGCACGAGCGCGTCTGGCTCAATCTTGCGGGCTGGTGCCTGCGCCCTGGCGTGGGCGCCGAGCTCGATGCCTGGCGCATGGAGCAGGTCTGGGCGCTGTACGCCCAGGGCCTGGGCCACGGCAAGGAGGCCGGCAACTGGACCGAATGGTGGGTCTTCTGGCGCCGCGTGGCGGCGGGTCTCAACGAGGCACAGCAGATGGAGCTGCTCGAGGACGTGGCCGGTCATATGCAGAAGGCCGTGCAGCAAACCGCGCGCAGTGGTGGCAAGAGCAGCCACGGCAGTTATGACGATATGCTGCGCCTGTTTGCCGCCATGGAGGCCGTGCCCTGGCAGTACCGCCAGGAAATGGGGCAGTGGATGCTGCAGCGCCTCAAGCGCCCCGATGAAAGCGTGCAGACCTGGTGGGCCCTGGGCCGACTGGCAGCGCGCCAGCCGCTGGCTGCGAATGCGCACCTGGTGATGCCGCCCGAGGCGGCGCAGGAGTTCCTGGACGCCACGCTGGCCCAGGACTGGCGCAAGAACGAGACGGCCATGTTCGCCGCCGTGCAGATGGCCCGCATGACGGGCGACCGCGCGCGCGATCTTTCGGACGAGGTGCGCGCACGCGTGCTGGAGAAGATGCGCGCCGCGGGCGCGCCTGCGCGCTGGACGGCCATGGTGGAGCAGGCGGTGCAGATGCAGGCCGAGGACCACAGGCGCAGTTTTGGCGACAGCCTGCCGCCGGGGCTGGTGCTGCTGTAGACAAAAACGATTCGCAAGGAGACACAAGCGCATGATGCAAAGACGCAAACTCATGGCCGCGGCGGCTGCCGCCGTCTGCGCAGGCCCGGGCCTGGGCCTGGCGCAATCGGGCTGGCCTGCCAGGCCCATCACCTTTGTCGTGCCCCAGGCGCCCGGCGGCGCCAACGACGTGATTGCCCGCGCCGTGGCGCAGGGCCTGGAGAACGCACTGGGCCAGCCCGTGATCGTGGAGAACCGGCCCGGCGCCAACGGCAACCTGGGCACGGGCCAGGTGGCGCGCGCGGCGGCCGACGGCCATACCTTTCTGGTGACGGCGCAAAGCGCCTACACCATCAACCCCGCGCTGTACTCCAGGGTGCCGTTCGATCCCGTCAAGGATTTCACGCCCGTGATGCAGCTGGCCGTGGCGCCCTACCTGCTGGTGGTCAACCCGAGCTTTCCGGCCAGGAACCTGGACGAGCTGGTGGCCTATGCCAGGGCGAATCCGGGCAAGGTGGAATATGCGTCGGCCGGCAACGGCACGCTCAACCACCTGCTGGGCGAGATGCTCAAGAAGCAAAAGGGCGTGGAGCTGCTGCACGTGCCGTACAAGGGCGCCTCGGCCGCCGCCACCGACGTGGTGGCCGGCCAGCTGCCCATGACCTTCGGCAGCTTTCCGGGCGTGATGCCGTTTGTCGCCAGCGGCAAGCTGCGCGTGCTGGGTGTGGCTTCCGACAGGCCCACCACGCTGGCGCCCGAGATCCCCCCGCTGGGCAAGGAGTTGGCCGTGACCAGCTGGTACGGTTTGTTCGCGCCGGCCGGCACGCCCCAGCCCATCGTGGACCGGCTGTACCAGTCCGTTCGCGCCGTGCTGGCCAAGCCCGAGATGGGCGAGCGCCTCAAGGCCCTGGGCGCCGAGCGCGTGGAATCCAGCCCCCAAAGCTTCAAGGCCATGCTGCCGGGCGAGCTGGCGCACTGGAGGCAGGTGGTCAGGGACTCGGGCGCCCACATCGATTGATGCCGCCCGGCGGTTCGTTGCCACAGGGATGACCCTGGCCGCAGGCTTTGATTGCGATAGCAAGAACTCGCGAAACGGAAAGGGTTGCCCGGGCGCCTGGCGTCCCGCGCTTGTCATCGCGCGTTAGCATGGACGGCTAGAATTTTTCCGCGCCTGGTTTTCGGAGCGTGTTCATGGTCGCCGGCATCTGCAGGGATCGCGAACGCTCTCAGGCACCCTGTCATTCACCACGCCCGGCCTTGCACATCTGCAGGGGGATGGAGGCCGGCACAGATGAGAGCTGTGATGAGCACTGCATATCCCACATATCCCGATACCCAGCTTCTGATCGGCGGCCAGTGGCAGGACGCCGCCGGCGGCAAGAAGATCGATGTGCGCAATCCCGCCACGGGCGAGGTGATCGGCCGCGTGGCCCATGCCGATGTGTCCGACCTGGACCGTGCGCTGGCCGCGGCCGACCAGGGCTTCCAGGTCTGGCGCAAGGTGTCTGCCCATGAGCGCGGTGCCGTCATGCGCCGCGCGGCGGCCCTGCTCAGGGAGCGTGCCGACGAGATCGCCGCGCTGCTGACGCAGGAGCAGGGCAAGCCCCTGGCCGAGGCCAAGGTGGAGATCGTGGCCGGCGCCGGCATCCTCGAGTGGTTTGCCGACGAGGCGCTGCGCATCTACGGCCGCATCGTGCCCTCGCGCAAGCCCGAGCAGCAGCAGCTGGTGATCAAGGAGCCCGTGGGCCCGGTGGCGGCCTTCACGCCCTGGAACTTCCCCGTCAACCAGATCGTGCGCAAGATCGGCGCGGCCCTGGCCTCGGGCTGCTCCTTCCTGGTCAAGGCGCCCGAGGAGACCCCGGCCTCGCCCGCGGCCCTGCTCAAGTGCTTTGTCGATGCCGGCATTCCCGCCGGCGTGGTGGGCCTGGTCTATGGTGATCCGGCGCAGATTTCCTCGTACCTGATCGCGCATCCGGTGATCCGCAAGGTGACCTTCACGGGTTCCACGGCCGTGGGCAAGCAGCTGGCCGCGCTGGCCGGCCAGCACATGAAGCGCTCCACCATGGAACTCGGCGGCCATGCGCCCGTGATCGTGGCCGAGGACGCCGACGTGCAGCTGGCCGTGAAGGCCGCGGGCGCGGCCAAGTTCCGCAACGCCGGCCAGGTCTGCATCTCGCCCACACGCTTTCTGGTGCACAACAGCGTGCGCGAGGAATTCACGCGCGCCATGGTCGCCCATGCCGAGGCGTTGAAGGTGGGCAACGGCCTGGAGCAGGGCACGCAGATGGGCCCGCTGGCCAATCCGCGCCGGGTCACGGCGCTGACCCAGTTCATTCAGGACGCCGAGAAAAAGGGCGCCAAGCTGCTGTCGGGCGGCGCATCCTTCGGTTCTTCGGGCAACTTCTTCGCGCCCACGGTGCTGTCCGAAGTACCGCTGGAGGCCGACATCTTCAACCAGGAGCCTTTCGGCCCCGTGGCCGCCATCCGCGGCTTCGACAGGCTCGAGGACGCGATTCAGGAGGCCAACCGCCTGTCCTACGGCCTGGCCGCCTATGCATTCACGCGCTCGCTCAAGTCGGCCCACCAGCTGGCGCAGGACGTGGAAGCCGGCATGCTGTGGGTGAACCAGCCCGCGCTGCCCTCGGCCGAGCTGCCGTTCGGCGGCATCAAGGATTCGGGCTACGGCTCCGAGGGCGGCCCCGAGGCGCTGGAGGCCTATCTGGTGTCCAAGGCGGTGGCCATCACCTGCGTGTAAGGGCTTGGTGTTAGATGCACAACGGCCCGCTTTTGGCGGGCCGTTGTGCTTTGCGCTGCGACCGGATTATTGGGGGTTCGACACGGTCAGAATGATGTTGTTCCAGTCCTTGGTCGGATCGTAGTTTGTGCTGCCGTTTTTGTCGCTTCCGATGTCTACTGCAGCGTAGACGGTCTTACCGGATGTCTGGTATTTGTAGATGCGGATGCGCTTGATGGAGGTGCCACCGTTGTAGTGCTCCTCTACGGTGTTGTCCCCCACGAAGTCATTCATGTCCAGGATGTCATCCCCATCGCTGTTCAGAACATTGCCTTGTGCATCCAGCTGGAAAGTGCCGATGTTCTTGGGTACACAGTCCTCGTATTCCGTGAAGGAGTGGGTCAGCAGCGCCTGCCGGATTTCCTCCTTGTCTCTCACCAGCTTGAAATCGCTCGACAGGTAGATGTACTGAGAATGCGTTGGATGCTGCTGATGCGTCGAATCGTCATGGACGCCAGGACCCGCAACGCACAGCGTGGCGATGCGGTTGCCGTGCAAGCTGACAATGTTGGTGAAGCTTCCGCTCGTCGTCATCGTCAGGTTCAGATTTCCCTCGGCGTCCTTGCTCACACTGTTCTTGAGCAGCATCTTGCGCACCGGATCGTAGAGGGACAGCGTGTTGGTGATGGTGTCCCAACCGGCGATAAATGGGCTGCGGTAAGGCGTAGTGAAACCGGTGTAGGCATTGAAATTCTGAGTAAGCTCAGTTTTTTTATCGGCCATGCTCCTGCTGGTATCGCTGTGCGTCAGACCTGCAACTTGCAGGGCACTTGCATAGCCTTCCAGCAAATCGTCAAGGGCGTTGCCATGTTCGGCCTTGAAGGGTGTCGTGATCGGGTTGGTGTCAGCGGGCAGGCTCAGGCCTAGCGAGCCCAGAGCGGTGCCGAGTGTGCCCAGAAGATCGGCCGGGAACTGGAAGCCATTCAGGTTCGGCTTTTGGAACCAAATGGATAGGTCGGCCCGGCCCAGAGCCGCAGCCGTCATCAAGTCCGTCAGGGGCGTAATGTTGGCTGTGCCTGCCTGCTGTGCAATCGAATGCAGAGTCACGCCGCCTCCTGACACCTGAATGGCGCAGGGAAAGGCATCGGGCTTGAGCGTTGTGACCTCCCAGCGGCCGTTTTCGTCGGTCTTGACCTGAGCGCTACCCGAGGCACATAGCAGGCTGACCGTCCCTTGCCGAATGGGAGCGCCCGTGGCTGCGACCCCCGAGACGCTGGCGCCGCCGCCATTGTTATTGTCGCTACTACCGCCGCCTCCGCAGGCGGCCAGTACTGCGCAGGCTGCGGCAGTCAGGCTCAGTTTCCAGAAGGGGGAGGTTGTGTGCTGCATGAAGAAGTTTTCCTTTGCCGTGGGGTCATGGTAAAGGGCCAACTCTCTTGCTTGCGCCAGTCGGCCCGTCGGGTGAGGCTGGCCGGGTCGCCAGGCGGTTGCCGATCATATATTGAGATAGAAACAAATTGAAACAGATGGCGGATTTACGCTGAAAAAAACCATGTGTGCCTGGCGATGTCCTGCGCGGCCTGTTGCAGCAGCAGGGCCTTCTCGGGCGCCTGCGGAGCAATGCGCCGGCCCACGGCTTCCTGCAGCGGCAAGGCCTTGGCCGGGGCGCTTTGCAGCCGCTGCAGGCGCAGCAGGGCGCTGCGCACGCAGCGCGCCGTGCTTTCGCCCAGCGAGCCGTCCCGGGACAGGGTCTGCAGCAGGTAGACGGACTTGCCCACGCGCAGCGCGGCCAGGCCGCAGTCGGCGGCGGCCTGGGCCTGCTGGGCGCCGGCCTTTTCGGCGGTGCGCACCAGGCGCAGCAGCCGGTGGTACAGGCGCGCGCGCCAGACGCGCTGCGTGCGCTCGTCGGCGCTGGCGTCGCGCGTGGCCAGCGGGCGTGCGGCCATGTCCTGGATCTCGTGCACCATCATGGCGCGCAGGGCCTGCAGGCGCCCCTGCAGCGTCACGGGCAGCAAAAAGCGGTAGGTGGCCCAGCCGGCCAGCGGGCCGGTGACCACGGCAAAGCCCAGGGCCAGCGAGTGCGGCAGGGTGCCGGTCTGCGGGTAATGGGGCGAGAGCAGGAGCAGCAGCACCATGTTGCAGTCGTAGCCGCTGAGCATGGTGCGGCGGTGGCTGAAGAGCAGCGCGCCCAGGACGATGAACGGCATCATCCACAGCACCATCTGCAGCTGGCTGTGGGCGAACGGCCAGGCCAGCCACTGGCAGGCCAGCGCCACGAGCACGCCCAGGGCCTGGCCCGCCGTCACATAGCGCATGGTGAAGGCCGGGTTCTCGAACGAGGAGAAGACGGTGATCATGATGGACAGGCCCAGCAGCATGTAGATGCCGCCGCTCCAGCCCGTGAGCACCCAGACCATGCCGACGATGAAGACGGCCAGCGCGGCGCGCAGCGCGGCGCGGCGCGCGCCCACCCAGTCGCGGTGCAGCACCACGGGCAGCTGGCGCGCACGGTGCTGGGGCGGCAGGGGCTCGTCGGTGGAAGCGACCAGATGGGCATGCAGGGCCAGGCGCAGGTTCTCGATCAGCCCCTGCGCCGCGCCCCAGCCGGCAGCCGCCGCGCCGGCGCGGGCCAGCTGGTCCACGGCGGACTGCGGCAGGCTCTGGGTTTCCAGCGCCAGCGCTGCCTGCTCCAGTGCCTCGGCCAAGGTGGTGGCCTGCGCAGGGGTGAAGTGCGCGCCGCGCTGCTGGGACGTATCGTCGCGCAGCCACAGCAGGGCCGAAATCTGGGTGTTGATCAATCGGCGCAGGGCGCGCACGGCGCGGCGCGAGCGCTGCGAACCGGCCGCATGGGGATCCAGCCCTTCCTCGATCACGGCCATGGCCGACAGGCGTTCGGCCAGGGCCTGGCGCGAGAAGCCGGCCTGGCCACGGGCTGCGGCCGCGATGTCGCGCAGCAGCCGCGCGCACAGGCGCCGCACCTGGCCGTTGCCCGGAATCTCGCCGCCCACGGGCGTGAACAGCCAGCCCACGACGAGGGCGGCGGCCACGCCGGTCAGGCCGGTGAACAGGCGGTCCCAGCCCAGTGCATAGACATGCTCGGGATGGCCGGCATCGAGCAGCGCCACCATGGCCGCCGAGTAGCCGGACAGCATGGTGCCGTAGGAGGCAAAGCCGCGCTGCAGATTGCCCAGCCCCGCGCACAGGCCCAGCCACAGCGCCAGGCCCGTGACCAGCCACAGCAGGTCGCCATGGGCCAGCAGCACCAGGCCTATGCCCGCGGCGGTGCCGACGACGGTGCCGGTGGTCCGGAAAAAGCTTTTCTCGAGCAGCTGGCCGCGCAGCGGCTGGGAGGCGGCCCAGACCGTCATGCCGGCCCATTGCGGATGTTCGAGGCCCAGGGCCCAGGCGGCCAGCACCGCCAGGCAGGCGGCAAAGGCCGTGCGCAGGTGCTGGCGCAGCCGCGCGCTGTCGAAGCCCCAGTGCGCGGCGCGTTCGAGGAAGCGGTCGTAGGCGGCGACGGTCACTGGGCTTCCCCTTCGCCTGCGGGCAGCTTGCGGGTGCCGTGGATCTGTTCCATGCGCGCGCGGATCTTGTGGATGCCGCCCAGCATGGCGCTGACCTCGGCGTCGCTGAGGTCCTGCAGCATGGCCAGTTCGGCATCCAGCATGGTGGCGCGGATGCCGCTGACTTCGGCATGGCCGCTATCGGTGAGGAAGATGCGCTTGCTGCGGCGGTCGGAGGCGTCCGCGCGGCGCTCCACCCAGCCGCGGCTTTCGAGGATGTCGAGCAGGCGCACCAGGCTGGAGCCGTCCAGGCCCACGCGTTCGGCCAGCTCCTTCTGCGTCACGCCGTCGCCCCAGGCGCGCAGGTGCAGCAACGGCGTCCAGGTGGCATCGGTCAGGCCGTTGGCCGCCAGTTGTTCCTCCACCAGCCGGCGCCATTGGCGTACCAGGGTGACCATGAGAAAGCCCAGGCGGGCGCGATCGGGAGCATCGGCAAAAGACATGGCCGAATTTTGATGTTCATGCAATTAATTTGCAATTCAAGCTAATTTATTTGCAATCGAAATCCAAGGGTATTTACTAGGTTCTGATAAAAAAAGAGAGCGCATGGCGCTCTCTTTGGAAGGGTTTTGATGGATTTAGGCCTTGAAAATGCTATTCCACCAGCGTAGATAGCTTGCAAAACCATAGCGCATTCAGAACAGCGCAGGAATCCACAGATTCAAGGCCCAGCCCGCGACCAGCAGCCAGACGAAGAGCAGCGAGGCCAGCAGCAGCGGCCGGGTGCCCGCGGCGCGCACGGCGCCGATGTGGGTGGTCAGGCCCAGGGCTGCCATGGCCAGGGTGAGCAGCACGTTGTCCAGCTCCACGCCGGCGGCGACCAGGCCGTCGGGCAGCACGCCCAGCGAGTGGATGCCGGCCATCAGCACAAAGCCCAGCGCAAACCAGGGGATGGTGATCCGGCTGCCGCCGGCGCCGCCTTCACCACCCTGGCCGCGCTCGCTGCGGGCCAGCCACATGGACAGGAACAGCAGAAAGGGGGCCAGCATCATCACGCGCACCATCTTGGAGATCACGGCCACGTCGGCGGCCTGGCTGCCGACGGCTTCGCCGGCGGCCACCACCTGGGCCACCTCGTGCACCGTTGAGCCCACGTACAGGCCGTATTGCTGCAGGCCGATGTCGAACCAGCCGTGCTCGGCATTCCAGTGGAACAGCGCGGGGTAGAGAAAGGTGCCGATGGTGCCGAACACCACTACGGTGGCCACGGCCACGGCCACATCCTCGGCGCGGCCCTTGGCCACGGGCTCGGTCGCCAGCACGGCCGCCGCGCCGCAGATGGAACTGCCCGCGCCGATCAGCAAGGTGGTGCGCCGGTCCATGCCCAGCAGCTTCTGGCCTATCCACTGGGCCAGCAAAAAGGTGCTGGACAACACCAGCGCATCGATGAGCACGCCGGCCATGCCGACCTGGCCGATGTCCTGGAAGGTCAGGCGCAGGCCATAGAGGATGATGCCCGCGCGCAGCAGCCGGGCCTTGGCAAAGCCCACGCCGCTGCCGCAGCGGGCCGCCATGGCCGGGTAGACCGTATTGCCGATGACGAGGCCGATGACGATGGCCAGCGTCAGCGCGCTCAGGCCATGGGCAGCGACCGAGGGAAAGCGCGCGGCCCACAGGCCCAAGGCGGCAATGGCGCCTGCCAGCAGCAGGCCGGGCAGCATGCCCAGGGGCTTGTGCAGCCAGCCGGGCTGTGCGGCGGGCTGGGCGGTGGCGGAAATCGACGAGGTGTTCATGGTGTCTTGCAGCGCAGCGGCCTGCGGAAGCCAGGCTTTCTGCCGCGGTGAAGAGCACTTTAGATTTGTTGGTTATATTTGTATAACGAATAGTTTTTCTAACATCAATCGATAAAACAGGTTGAAGGGTCTCCCATGCTGCACCTCACGCTGCGTCAGCTCGAGATTTTCTGTGCCGTGGCCCAGACCGGCTCCACGGTGGCTGCGGCCCAGGCCGTGGCGCTGTCGCAATCGGCCACCAGCGCGGCGCTGCAGCAGCTGGAGCAGGCCTTGGGCGTGCAGCTGTTCGAGCGCGTGGGCAAGCGCCTGGCGCTCAACGATGCGGGCCGCACGCTGCTGCCCCAGGCGCTGGGCACGCTGGAGCAGGCGCGCAGCATAGAGCAGGCGTTCTCCGCCAGCGCGGCCGACCTGCCCGTGCACCTGCGCGTGGCGGCCAGCACCACCATCGGCACCTATGCCTTGCCCCAGGTGCTGGCGCGGCTGGCGCGCACCCATCCCAAGGTGCGCGTGGACCTGCAGATCGCCAACACGCGTGAAGTCGGCGAAGCCGTGCAGGCGCTGGAGGTGGACCTGGGCCTGATCGAGGGCAGCAGCCATTGGCCGGGCCTGGAGGTGGAACCCTGGCTGCGCGACGAGCTGGTGATGGTGGCTTCGCCCCGCCATGCGCTGGTGGCCCAGGCCGCGCACAAGCCGCTGGGCGTGGCGGCGCTGCGCAAGGCCGCCTGGCTGCTGCGCGAGCCGGGCTCGGGCACGCGCGAAATGGTCGAGCATGCGCTGCTGCCGCATCTGCACCAGATGCCGGCGTCGTCCACCATGGGCAGCTCCGAGGCCATTGCGCGCTGCGTGGCCCAGGGCCTGGGCATCAGCTGCCTGTCGCGGGTGCTGGTGCAGGCGCAGCTGGCCTCCGGCGAGCTGGTGATCCTGCCGACCGCGCTGCCGCGCATGTGGCGGCATTTCTCGCTGGTGCAGCGCGAGGGCAAGCGGCGCTCGCCCGCACTGCAGGCTTTTGTGCAGGCCTGCCATCAGTCCGTGCCGGAAGACGGTGCATGATGGCGGCATGAAGACCATTGACGAGATGCTGCACCTGGACCTGCTCACCAGCGAGCAGCACTTTCAGATCAGCCGCTGGATTGCGGCCGCCGAATCGCCCGAAGCCATTTTGCGGATGCCTGCGCCGCTCTGGCAGGCCGTGGAGCGCGCCAGCCAGGCCATGGGCGTGAACGAGGACCTGCTGCGGCCGCCGGCGCTGGATGCGGGCGGGATGGTGCCCGGGTGAACGGCCTGTGGCCGCGGCAGCCTGCGCCGCCATGGCGCAGGCTGCCGGGCCTTTATTTCTTCAGTGGAATCGGCGTGCCGCGCGGCACGGCAACGGCCGTCACGCTGTTTTGCGGCGAGCCTTCGATGACGCGGTCCGAATACGTCATGTAGACCAGCGTGTTGCGCTTTTCATCGACCATGCGGACCACGCGCAGGCGCTTGAACAGCAGCGAGGTGCGTTCGGTGAACACTTCCTCCTGCTGCGGCAGCGGCGCGGGGAACTGGATGTTGCCCGTGGCCTGGCAGGCGATCGACGCCTCGGAGCGGTCCTCGGCCAGGCCCAGCCCGCCCTTGATGCCGCCGGTCTTGGCGCGCGAGACATAGCAGGTCACGCCGGGCACCCGGGGATCGTCGTAAGCGTCGACCACGATCTTGTGGTCGGGGCCGATGAGCTTGAACACGGTATCGACCGAGCCAATGGTCTCGGCCCGGCCGGTGCCCAGCAAAAGCAGGGCACCCACGGCAGTGGCCAGCGCGGTCAGGGCGATGGACAGGCGTTTCATGGACTTCAAGCCGTGGCCGTTCCCACGCTGCCGCTCACATGCTTGCGCAGGTGCTCGAGCGCTTCTTCCACCTGGTCGACCAGCACCAGGCACAGGTCGCCGGGTTGCAGGCGCGCCAGGGCATGGTCGATGGCGATGAATTCGCCATGGATCTCGGTGGAATAGCTGGTGCGCGGCGCGCCTTCCAGGCCCTTTCTCAGCAGGGCCAGCACCTCGCCGTCCTCGCGGCCGCGCTGGCATGCGTCCTGGTAGAGGATCACATCGTCGAACACCTTGCCCAGGATCTGGGTCTGCTCGGTGATGTCCTGGTCACGGCGGTCGCCGGCGCCGCTGATGACCACGCTGCGGCGCTTGGCCGGCATGGCCTCCACGGCCTGGGACAGGGCGCGGATGGCGTCGGGGTTGTGGCCGTAGTCGGCAATCACCGTGGCGCCGCGGTAGTCCATGACGTTGAAGCGCGCCGGAGCGTTGTCGCTGTCGTTCATGAAGCCCGCCAGGCCGCGGCGGATGGTCTGCCAGGGCAGGCCGACCGCCCAGGCGGCACCGATGGAGGCCATGACGTTTTCCACCTGGAAGGTGATGGCGCCGCCGCGCGTGAGCGGAATCTCGCGCAGCGGGATGGACTCGCGCCAGGAGCCTTCGGCGGCCACGACGCTGTCGCCGTCCACATAGACCACGCGGTTGCCCTGGGCGCGGTGCGTGGCCATCACGGGGTGGTGGCGGTCGGCGGCAAAGAAGATCACCTTGCCGGGGCAGGCCGTGGCCATGGCGGCCACCAGCGGGTCGGCCGCATTGAGCACGGCGTAGCCGTCGGTGGCCACGTTCTGCACGATGACGCGCTTGAGCACGCCCACGTCTTCCTTGGTGGTGATGAAGTTCAGGCCCAGGTGGTCGCCTTCGCCCACGTTGGTGACCACGGCCACCTGGCAGCGGTCGAAGCCCAGGCCTTCGCGCAGGATGCCGCCGCGTGCGCATTCGAGCACGGCTGCGTCGGTCTCGGGATGGGCCAGGGCGTTGCGCGCACTCTTGGGGCCCGAGCAGTCGCCGCTGTCGATCTGGCGGCCGTTGACGTAGACGCCGTCGGTATTGGTCATGGCCGTGCGCCAGCCGTGCGAGGTGAAGAGGTGGGCGATCACGCGCGTGGTCGTGGTCTTGCCGTTGGTGCCGGTCACGGCCACCAGCGGAATGCGGCCGTCGTTGCCGGGCGCAAACAGCTCGTCCACCATGGGCACGCCCACGTTGCGCGGCCGGCCGAACGAAGGCGCCAGGTGCATGCGCAGGCCTGGAGCGGCATTCACTTCGACGATGCCGCCGTTCTGCTCCTCGAGCGGGCGCAGCATGGTCTCGCAGACCACGTCCACGCCGCAGATGTGCAGGCCTATGGTCTGGGCCGCCTCGATGGCGCGGGCCGCGATTTCGGGGTGCACGTCGTCGGTCACGTCGGTGGCGCTGCCGCCGGTGGACAGGTTGGCGTTGTTGCGCAGCACCACGCGCTGGCCCTGGGCCGGCACGGAGTCGGGCGTCAGGCCCTCGGAGGCAATGCGTGCGATGGCGATGTCGTCCAGGCGGATCTTGGTCAGCGCCGTGCCGTGGCCCGAGCCGCGGCGCGGGTCCTGGTTGACGATGTCCACCAGTTCACGGATGGTGTGCTTGCCGTCGCCCAGCACCTGGGGCGGCTCGCGGCGGGCCGCGGCCACGAGCTGGCCGCCGACCACCAGCAGGCGGAAGTCGTGGCCTGGCAGGAAGCGCTCGACCATGATTTCGTCGCCGAATTCGCTGGCGGTCTTGTAGGCGGCCTCCAGGCCTTCACGCGTGGTGATGTTGACCACCACGCCCTTGCCCTGGTTGCCGTCCTGGGGCTTGACCACCACGGGCAGGCCCACTTCCTGGGCCACGGCCCAGGCGTCTTCCACGTCGGTCACGGGGCGGCCCATGGGCACGGGCACGCCGGCCGCATGCAGCAGGCGCTTGGTCAGATCCTTGTCCTGCGCGATGGACTCGGCCACGGCGCTGGTGGAGTCCAGTTCGGCCGCCTGGATGCGCCGCGCCTTGGAGCCCCAGCCCAGCTGCACCAGCGAGCCGGACGTCAGGCGGCGGAACGGGATGCCGCGGGCGACGGCCGCTTCGACGATGGCGCCGGTCGAGGGGCCGATGCGCTCGTCCTCGTCAAGTTCGCGCAGCTGGGCAATGACCTTGCCGCTGTCGAAGGGCGTGTCGTTCAGCGCGGCCTGGATCAAGGCCTCGGCCTGCTCCATGGCCAGGCGGCCCACGGCTTCCTCGGTGTACTCGACCACGACCTGGAAAGTGCCGTGCTCCACGGTCTCGTGCGTGCGGCTGAAGGTGACCGGGCAGCCGGCCTGCGCCTGCAGCGACAGGGCGGCCACGGCCATCACATGGGCCAGGGACAGCTTCTGGTCGGCGCCGTGGGGCTGCAGCGTGCCGATGGTCGGGAAGCGCGCGCGCAGCTTGTCCTCGAACCCGGCAATGGCGGTGTAGAGCTGTTCGCTTTCCTCGCATTGCACGACGGCTTCGATGGCGGTGCTGCGGGTCCAGAGGTTGGGGCCACGCAAGGCTCGGATGCGGGTGATCTGCATAGTGGTTCTTTCAGATGGCCGCCCGGCGTCGGGCACGGGCGGTTGGCATTTCGTCGTGGGCGGCGTATCAGGCGTTGTATTCGAAGGTCTTGATGCCTGCGGCAATCAGATCGGGCGTGATATCCAGGGCCCAGGCCGTGGCGATGGCGGCGAGCAGGGCCGGCGTGTCGGGGCGCTTGCCGCCGGGCAGCGAAAGCGCCGCCAGCGTGCCCAGCACGCGTTCCTGGCCGCCCGAAGCCAGCACCACGTTCTGGCCCTTGACCAGCACGGCGCGGCCGCCGTCGTGGTTCTTCTCGGTGCTCTGGCGGTGCGCAGCGACCACGGCGTTGCCGGCATCGGCGCTGTAGAAGATCACCTCGCCGTCGCACAGCTCGGCCAGGTCGGCCACCTCGGGCAGGTCGGCATTGAGCACGCCGGCGCCTTCGTCCAGCACCACGTCGATCTGGGTGCGCAGCACGCGGCGCATCTTGGAGGGCTCGAGCACGTCGTGGTCGGCCAGCTCCTCGTAGCCGTCCATGTCGGTGACCACGCCGACCAGGCAGCGGTCGTAGGCCAGGCCTTCCTCGAGGATGGAGCGCGAAGTGGTCTGGATCACCGCGGCCTCGGCCAGGCGGTTGGTCAGCAGGCGGTGCGCCCCCGCCCAGTTGGCGGTGTTGGTCTTCTGCGTCTGGCGGTTGGCCAGGAACATGCCCTCGCTGCTGGCCACGCCCGTGAGCTTGCCCGACAGCTGCAGCAGCCAGCCCACCAGGCGCGAGATGAAGGCGTTCTCGCGTGTGCCGGCAATGCCGACGATGGGAATGCGGCCTGCGCCCGTGCCTTCCTCGGTGCGCGGGAACAGGTGGTCCACGATGGCCATGCCCACGGGGCGCGGCGCGCCGCTGGTGGGCTTGAGGTGCATCAGCAGGCCAGGGCCGGCATTGACTTCGAGGATGGCGCCCTGGCCCTTCATGGGCTGGGACACATCCTTGAGGATCATGTCCATGCCCGCGATGTCCAGGCCCACGATTTTGGCGGCCAGCGTGGCGTAGTAGGCCACGTCGGGGTGCACGTCGTCGGTGCAGTCGATGGCCATGTTGCCGTTGCGCTGCAGCAGGATGCTCTGGCCCTGGGCGATGACGGAGTCGGGCGTCACGTGCTGGCGGTTCAGTTCCAGCTTGACGGCGCCCGAGTCGAGATTGATCCAGTCCAGCGGGTATTCCTGCTCGGGGCCGCGGCGCGGGTCCTGGTTGAGCACTTCCACCAGCTCGCGCAGCGTGGACTTGCCATTGCCGTGCACGCTCACGGTCTCGCCCTTGGTGGCCGCGACCACCTTGCCGCCGACGACCAGGATGCGGTGCTCCACGCCGTCGATGAACTTCTCGACGATGACGTCCGAGCCCTCGGGCTGGGCCAGCGCGAAGGCAGCCTTGATGTCTTCTTCCTCGGACAGCTCCAGCGTCACACCGCGCGCGTGGTTGCCGTCCGAAGGCTTGACGGTGACGGGAAAGCCGATGTCCTGCGCCACTTCCCAGGCTTCCTCGGGCGAGTGCACGATCTGGCCCTCGGGCACGGGCACGCCGCAGGCGGCCAGCAGGCGCTTGGTGAAGTCCTTGTCCTGCGCAATGCCTTCGGCAATCGCGCTGGTCTGGTCGCTCTCGGCGGTCCAGATGCGGCGCTGCGCGGCACCGTAGCCCAGCTGCACGAGGTTGCCGTCGTTCAGGCGGATATGGGGAATGCGGCGCTCGCCGGCCGCATCGACGATGCAGCCCGTGCTGGGGCCCAGGTAGCGGTCGTTGATGGCCGTCTTGATGGCGTGGATGGCCTGCTTGAGATTGAAGGGCTCGTCGTTGATGGCGGCCATCAGCAGCTGGTGGCCCTGTTCCAGCGCCACGCGGGCCACGGCCTCCTCGGGGCAGCGGAACACCATGCGGTAGATGCCGCGCTTGGAGATCTCGCGCGTCTGGCCGAATTCGGCGGGCATGCCCGAGAGGTTGAGCAGCTCGATGATGACATGCTCGAGCACATGGCCCATCCAGGTGCCGCCCTCCAGCCGCTGGATGAAGCCGCCGCGCTCGCCGACGCCGCAGTGGTGCTCGATCAGGTCGGGCAGCCAGGTGGTCAGACGCTCGTTGAGGCCGGGAATCTTGTTGGACGGATAGTCTTCCAGCTCTCCCAGGTCCAGCCAGACTTCCAGCACGGGGCGGTAGGTCCAGACGCTGGGGCCACGCAGAAAAGTGGTGCGCAGGAGTTGGATGTCGTTGAATTTGGCCATGTCGTGGTCAGCGGGTAAGCGGATAGCGAAATGAGGGGCAGGCGTTTAGGCGCTGCGCAGGAGGGAAAGGCATTGTGCGCCCAGAATCATCATATTGTCGGGCTGTCAGCCTAAATGCAGGTTCGCGCGTTAACCAGGGTATATCGAGCGCACGGCCCTGCCGCGTTCGTCCTGCCTGGCGGCTGCCGCAAGGCCCAAGGAGCCGCCGGAGGCGGAAAGAAAATAACTCAACATGCAACATCACCATACTGTGGACGCTTCGGCCGTGTTTGCCGGTCCTTTGGGGGACGAACTGCGAGCCAGGCTCGCTCCCCAAGAAAACGTACTAGCTATCGTCCCGGTTGACCTGAGCGCGGATCTGCGCTTCGGAAACGGTCTGCTGGCACTGACCCAGGAGCGCCTGCTGGCCTGCGATCCGGTCGACCACCAATGGCGTGAGTGGCCGCTTGCTGTGGATCAGAGCCTGCGCCTGCAGGACCATGGCGGCGTGGGCAATCTGGAGCTGCACGACCACGACCGGCGCCTGGGCCTGTGGCATATCACGCTCACCCACCAGACCTCCATCGTGCTGCTGATGCAGCAGTTCGACCGCCAGCGCGAACGCATGGCGCGCGGCCAGGACTATGTGGACCAGGAAGACGAGGAAACCGCCCACTGCCCGGTCTGCCACACGGTGCTGCCGCCCGACACCGAGGAATGCCCGGCCTGCGCGCGCCAGCAGGGGCCTCAGACCTCGACCTGGGTGTTACTGCGGCTTTGGCGTTTTGCCAAACCTTACAAAAACCAGCTGCTGCTGGGCTTTCTGCTGACGCTGGCCACGACCGGCGCGCAACTCGTGGCTCCGTACCTGACCATCCCGCTGATGGACAAGATCCTGATTCCGTTCCAGAACGGCGAGAAGATCGACCCGGGCCTGGTGACCTTCTACCTGGGCGCGCTGCTGGGCTCGGCCCTGCTGGCCTGGGCGCTGGGCTGGGCGCGCACCTTCGTGCTGGCCAAGGTGTCCGAGCGCATCGGCGCCAACCTGCGCACCACCACCTACAACCACCTGCTGACGCTGTCGGTCGATTACTACGGCAGCAAGCGCACGGGCGACCTGATGGCGCGCATCGGCGCCGAAACCGACCGCATCAACCTCTTTCTGTCGCTCAACGCGCTGGATTTCGCCACCGACGTGCTGATGATCGTGATGACCTCGGTCATCCTGTTCTCGATCAACCCCTGGCTGGCGCTGGTGACGCTGGTGCCGCTGCCCTTCATCGCCTGGATGATCCATACCGTGCGCGACCGCCTGCGCACGGGCTTCGAGAAGATCGACCGCGTCTGGTCCGAGGTGACCAATGTGCTGGCCGACACCATTCCCGGCATCCGCGTGGTCAAGGCCTTCGCCCAGGAAAAGCGCGAATCCGACCGCTTTGCCGATGCCAACCAGGTCAACCTGCAGGCCAACGACAAGGTGAACAAGACCTGGTCGCTGTTCACCCCCACCGTCACGCTGCTGACCGAGATCGGCCTGCTCATCGTCTGGGGCTTCGGCATCTACCTGGTGGCCCACGAGAAGATCACCGTGGGTATCCTGACGGCCTTCATCGCCTACATCGGCCGCTTCTATACGCGGCTGGACTCCATGAGCCGCATCGTCTCGGTCACGCAGAAGGCCGCGGCCGGCGCCAAGCGCATCTTCGACATCCTCGACCACGTGAGCAACGTGCCCGAACCCGTCAATCCCGTGAAGCTGCCCCGGACCACGGGCGCCATCACCATGGAGGACGTGAGCTTCCGCTACGGCAGCCGCGCCGTCATCAAGCATCTGGACCTGCAGATCCGACCCGGCGAGATGATCGGCCTCGTGGGCCACAGCGGCTCGGGCAAGAGCACGCTGGTCAATCTGATCTGCCGCTTCTACGACGTCTCCGAGGGCTCGATACAGCTGGACGGCGTGGACGTGCGCCGCATGTCCGTGTCCGACTACCGCAGCAACATCGGCCTGGTGCTGCAGGAGCCCTTTCTGTTCTTCGGCACGATCGCCGAGAACATCGCCTACGGCAAGCCGGATGCGACGCGCGAGGAGATCGTGGCCGCGGCGCGCGCCGCCCATGCCCATGAATTCATCCTGCGCCTGCCGCACGGCTACGACTCGCTGGTGGGCGAGCGCGGCCAGGGCCTGTCGGGCGGCGAGCGACAGCGCATCTCGATCGCGCGGGCGCTGCTGATCGATCCGCGCATCCTGATCCTGGACGAGGCGACCTCGGCCGTGGACACCGAGACCGAGAAGGAGATCCAGAAGGCGCTGGACAACCTGGTGCAGGGGCGCACCACGATCGCGATCGCCCACCGCCTGTCCACGCTGCGCAAGGCGGACCGCCTCGTGGTCATGGACCGCGGCGAGATCGTCGAAGTCGGCCCGCACGACGAGCTGATGGCCCTCAAGGGCCACTACTGGCGCCTGTACGAGGCGCAGGCGCGCCGCGCCGAGGAAGACGCCCAGGCTGCGGGCCTGACCCTGCAAATGACGACCGAGGAATAAGCCATGCTGCACGACCCCCACGCTCCGAACCCCGCACCGCATTCCGGCGCGGCCGGCATGCGCCTGGAGCGCAACGCCCATGGCCGCCTGGTGCTGACCCTGGGCGACGGCACGCGCTTCGAATCCGTGGTGCCGGTGCGCGCCTTTCCCCTGGGCGCGCCCGAGGACGGCCTGTCCCTGGTCGCGGCCGACGGCAAGGAAGCACTGTGGATACCCCATATGGCCGACCTGGACCCGCAGGCGCGCCAGCTGATCGAGCAGGACCTGGCGGTGCGCGAATTCGTGCCGACCATCGAGCGCATCCTCAAGGTCTCGAGCTTTTCCACGCCCAGCACCTGGGACCTGCTGACCGACCGCGGGCCCACGCAGATGGTGCTCAAGGCCGAGGAGGACATCCGCAAGCTCTCGGGCCGCAGCAAGCTGCTGATCGCGGGCCAGGATGGCGTGCAGTTCAAGGTGCCGAATACAGCCGCCCTGGACAAGCACTCGCGCAAGCTGCTTGAACGCTTTCTCTGAGTCGCCGGAGATGCGCCGTTGAAAAACCTTGCTGCATTGCGGCAAGGTTTTTGTGTTTTCAGGCCCCGGAGCTTGCCGGGCAAGTGGCGGTTGCTATCAAATTATTTTGTGGGAAAGTGCTTCAGATTTCTCAAGGCCTGCCGATAACGAGGCGAGGGCGGGATTTCCACGCCCGTCTGCAGACAAACCACACAGAGGGGCCCAGCCATGCAAATTCCACCGGTCGACCGATCGCACGCCTCTTGGCGCACCCAGGGAGCAGACCTGTATTCCACGGGCGCGTCGGGAGCGGTCCCCGTGCGGCCCGTGCATGCCGCCAATGCCACCGAATCCGTCGACAAGATCGGCGAAGGGCGCAGCGTGCGCAGTCCCGAAAAGCCGTCGAATGCGGACCAGAAGAACCGTGACTGGACGCTGGCCGAGGAAGTCAAGCAAAAGGAAGAGGTGAAGGAGCCGCCCAAGGAGCCGATTTCCAAGATGCTGATCGAGCACCTTCAATCGCTGTGGCGTGCCAGCGCCCAGGCGGTGGAGCAGGCCCAGCAGGCCAGCCAGACCGAGGACCAGATGAACAACAAGCAGGGCGCGCGCAACGAGCCCTTGACCTATGCGGAACCCAGGGTCAAGCGCACGGGCGGCGACAGCGGCCGCTGAAGTTGCACGGCTGCTTCTGTATTGATAGCTTTCTGCGCCGGCCAGTCATCATTTCTGACAATCAACAAGGCTGAAGAGAAGGCTCACTGGGCGCCAGCAGCT
>NZ_BCNT01000009.1 GCF_001544075.1 Comamonas terrae | reverse complement strand
ATCAAGGCGGCCGTGGCCCGCACCAAGTACGAAGCGGCCACCGAGGCCACCCGCACCACCGCAACGCTGGGCTACGACCACTTCCTGTCCAAGCGCACCGATGTGTACACCGCCCTGATGTACGACCGCGTGAGCGATGCCAGCCCCAAGACAGGCACCAGCCTGATCGCCGGCATCCGCCACCGCTTCTGATGCCCTGGCCGGATCGCCATCCGGCACATAACCCGAGCGAGGCCTGGTCCTCGCTTTTTTTTATGGAATGGGGAGAACTACGAAAAACCGCAGCGCGTTTTTCCGACGGGAACCCGACACGCTGACGTCACAGGCGAGTGGCCTTTTCCGACAGCCGCAGGCAAGCGCCCATGCTGCAATGAGGGTGCCGCGCTGCTTTTTCTAGGACATGGTTGCGACGGCATTCCTTTTCCGGCCTAGAGAAAGGAGAGCATCATGCCCGGCTCCAAAGCATTCTTTCGCCATCCTGTCATCGCATTCACCGTCACGGTCGTGCTGGCCGTGATTGCTGCTCTGAGCCTGCTGTCGATGGAACATGCCGCTTCCGCTGCCGACACCCTGCTCACCGACGCCGCCACGCTGAATTCCGTGCTGTAACGGCCGGGTGCCCTTGGGTCTTCCCGGCCAAAAACACCTGCAAGCCATAGCGGCTCTACCGCAAGCGCTATTTTTGAATCCTGTCCCATAGCGTGCCTGGGCAAGCCTTCATTTTTGCAGCAAGTCCAGCCGGCGCCGGATGTGGGATGCGGCATCCGCATCTCCCGCGCGTTCGGCCGCCTGGGCCTGCAGCAGCAGCCAGGCCATGAGCGCACGCCGCCAGCCCTGGGCCGACGCAATGTCCACTCCCGCCTGCAGCAGCTCGGGCGAGGCATGCCCCGCTCGCAACAGCACGGCCACGGCCAGCAGGCGCGGCAGCGGCTCGCCCGCAGGGATCAGTTGCCGCATCTCCTCCGCTGCCAGCGGCCTTCCGGCCCGGGCCACGATATGCCGGGCCGCAGCCTGCTGATCCGGAGGCAGCAGCACCACATCCTCGGCACGCGGCTCGGCATTCAGGTAGCGGGCATACGCCTGCTCGGGCACAGCCGCGTCCTGCGCAAGTGACTGGTAGGCGGGACAGCCGTTCCACTCCAGGCTGGCGACCTGGGCTGCGCAGCGCATCAGTTCCATGCGGGCCGCCAGGTCCAGGCGCCCGGTCCCGGCTACGGCATCCCTGGCCTTTTGCCACTGCAGGCCTTCCACCCTCTGCTGGCCTTGGAGGTAAGCGGTGGACGCCTTCTGTGCCGCAGCTTCGGCGCCGATGGCCCAGTCGGGCGCCGGCGGCTGGCTGCCGCAGCCGGCCAGCGCTACAAAGGAGATAGCTGCCAGCACACACCTGGTATGGACCGCAATGCATTTTTCCAGGAACCTGATGGAATGCGTCATGGCAGCTTGAGCTCCGGCTTGTGCGCAAAAGGCCATTTGCGCTGCAGATCATTGAGCACCGACTCCAGGCGCATGAGATTGCTCTCCACCTCGGCGCGCAAGGCACCCAGATCCGCCGTGGCCTCGCGGGCATTGGCGCCCACGGCCTGGGCCTCGGCCAGTACGGCATCGACCTTGGACAGGGTTTTGCGCGTGTCCGCCAGCAGGCCATTGAGCTGCTCCACGGTGGCGCGCACCTGCGGCATGACGCCGTTGGCATCGAATACCTGGCTGTCGGCCCGTGCCACCATGCGGTCCATGCGCGTGAGCACCGTGTTGGCGCGCTCCACCAGCGCCAGCACCCGCCTGGCCTCCTCGTCGCTGCCCAGGGCCACGCCCAGCATGCCGCCCTGACCCTGCATGCGTTCGGCCAGCTTGCGCACCTCGGCCAGCGAGCCGCCCAGCGCCGAGTCCTGGGCCGTCAGCTGCGCCACATTGGCCAGCACTTCCTTGGCCAAGTTGAGGATCTGCGGCAGCTCGGCCGTGGCATCGCCGCTGAGCACGGGGCGTACCGAGTTCGGCGGCAGCGGCGGATCGCTCATGATGCCGCTGTAGGCCTTGATGGTGGTGCCGCCCACGATGCCCTTGACCAGCGTGAACACGCTGGACTCGCGCAGCCAGTGCGCGTCCTTGCGGGTCACATCGACCAGTATGCGCACCGAACCGTCCTCTGCCAGCTCTATCCTGCGCACCCGGCCTATGGGAAAGCCGGAAAAGGTCATGTCCATGCCCGCAGTCACGCCCTGGGAGTCGTCGGCCGTCAGCACCAACAGATCCGTGGGCTCGAACACGCCGCGCGCATACAGCAGATACAGCACGGCGGCCAGGATCAGGCCCAGCGTGAACAGCAGCAGTGCCGTCGCCTTGGCGCGCAGATGCGCGACAGGCTTCAGGCCCAGCAGCTCCTCCGGCGTGTCGTGCCGGCCGGCATCGAGCGGGGCATCCGACCGGGTGCCCGCCTGGTTATCCGGCCTAGCGTCCGTCATTGCGGCCATCCAGCCCGCCTGTGCAGCACAGGCCATGTCGTTGGTTTCGGGTCATCCCGTCCTCGTCAGTAATAGTTGCCCATGAGGGAAATCACCTCGATCAGCAGCAGCACGGCAAACATGCGTGCGAAGCCGCCCAGTTCCTCGCCGCCCTGGCGCCGACGCGCCAGCGGCATGTACAGCGCCGAAGCCATGGGCATGATGGCCACGGTCAGGCTGAAAAACCAAGTCTTGAGCACGAACACCAGCGTCAGCGACGGCGTGAACACCTGCCCGAACACCCGCGTGTAGATGCCAAAGCCTGCCAGGCTGAAGCCGTAGACGCTGAGATACACGGTGACCAGCGCCACCGCGCAGCTCAGCGCCGCCAGCGTGATGGCCGCAAACACGCCGGCCGCCGCGCGCGGTACCAGGGCTGCGCGGATGGGATCGATCCCACGAGCCTTCCATGCAGCCAGCTGGCCGCTGGCGCGCATCTGCACCACCTGCACGCCGGCGGGTATGGTGCAGCGCATGGCCACGAACAGCGCAGCCGTCAGCGGAATCAGCTCGATCACCATGACACGAACCACCAGGTCCAGCGCGTAGCGCGACAGCCCGTAGCTTTGTGCAGTGACGATCACGATGCGCGCAATCACCGCGCACAACAGGGCGGCCAGCGCGGTGAACCCGGCAAGGACGGGGGCCGTCTGCACATAGATCTGCCGCGCCATCAGCGTGCGCGCACCGTGGCCATAGCTGGAGGGAGAGGCCACCAGCACCAGCATCACGGCCGCCAGATAGATGCTGCGCCACCAGGCCAGCGCATGGCGGCCCAGGGACGCCCACATGCGGCCCGGCGTGCGCAGGGTGATCTCGCTCCAGCTCATGCTGAAATGATAGCGCCAGCCCCCAACGCGGCAGCCGAGGACCCACCAGGATGCGCGGCGGCCGGCATCCGGCCGTCAGACATGGCGCTTGCCTGCGGCGGCATTGCCGTGCAGGGCTTCGGGCAGCGGCTCGTCGGCCTGGGCATGCAGGGTCTCGATGATGTGGCAGTAGCTGTCGGTGCCGTCGCACTGGCTGCGCAGGTGTTCGAGCTCATGCTCCAGCGCGCGCAGCTCCTTGAGGCGCTCGCGCACATGCTCGAGGTGCGCGTCCAGCGTTTCTCGCGCGGCCACGCAGTCGGCCTTGCATGCACCGTCGAGCGCCAGCAGCCTGCGAACTTCGTCCAGCGACATGTCCATGGCACGGCACAGGCGGATGAAGCGCAGCCGGTGCAGGTCTGCGTCGCTGTAGAGGCGGTACTGGTTGTCCTCGCGCACGCCGGGCGAGAGCAGCTGCTCGCGCTCGTAGTAGCGGATATTGGGGGCCGCCACCCCCGAGCGCCTGGCGGCTTCGCCAATGCGCCAGCGCGGTGCGGCGAGATCTTTGCCGGACATGCTTGACCTTGAAGTGACTTCATTGTTTTCAATACTGCCATGAAGCAAGAACACCCGACCTCCTCCGGTGCATTGTCTGGCGCACTGCCGCGCGCGGTGCCTGCCGGGCAAGACGCCTCCTGCGGCACCGGCTGCTGCACGCCGTTCAGCATCGCGCCGGCACCCACCGCCCCTGCGCACGGCCATGGCCACGAGGAACATGACCACGAGCACGATCACGCCGCAGGCGACGACCATGCCGGCCACGACCACGGCGTGCTGCCCGGCTGGCCGCGCATCTATGCGGCGCTGGCTGCCGCATTGGCCGCCGAGGCCTGCCACTGGTTGAGCGGCGACGGCAGCAGTGCCTATGCCGACCTGCTCCACTACCTGGGCATGGGCCTGGCCGTTGTCGCCATCGCGCTGGCCGGCCTGGGCGTCTACAAGGCGGGCCTGCGCGACCTGCTGCGCCTGCGCCTGGGCATCCACGCATTGATGACCGTGGCCGTCACCGGCGCCTTCATCATCGGCCAGTGGCCCGAGGCCGCCATGGTCATGGCCCTGTATGCCGCCGCCGAGCGCATCGAGGACCAGGCCATGGACAAGGCCCGCATGGCCATCCGCAGCCTGCTGCAGCTGGCGCCCGAAACCGCCGATGTGCTGCAGCAGGATGGCAGCACCCGCCGCACGGCCGCCAGCCAGGTGCCGCTGGGCTCCGTGCTGCGCATCGCGCCCGGCGCACGCGTGCCGCTGGACGGCGAGATCACCGCAGGCGAAAGTTCGGTCAACCAGGCCCCCATCACCGGCGAAAGCGCCCTGGCCCACAAAGGTCCTGGCGACGCGCTGTATGCCGGCAGCATCAACCAGGACGGCGAGCTGCATGTGCGCGTCACGGCCCCCGCCAACGACAGCCTGATCGCGCGCATCGTCCATGCAGTGGAACAGGCCCAGGCGTCCAGGGCGCCCACGCAGCGCTTCGTGGACCGCTTCGCCCAGGTCTACACCCCCGTCGTGCTGCTGCTGGCCGTGGCGCTGGGCCTGCTGGCGCCCTGGGTCATGGAGTGGAGCTGGCAGCAGGCCGCCTACCAGGCACTGGCCCTGCTGGTCATCGCCTGCCCTTGCGCACTGGTGCTGTCCACGCCCGTCACCGTGGTCAGCGCGCTCACGGCAGCGGCCCGGCGCGGCATCCTGATCAAGGGCGGCAGCGCGCTGGAAAGCGCCCGCCAGCTCAAGGCCATCGCCCTGGACAAGACCGGCACGCTGACCACGGGCACGCCCGGGCTGGTGGACTGGCAGGCCTGGAACCAGGCCCCGGCGGACACCATGGCCCAGCGAGCCTATGCGCTGGCGTCGCGTTCGGACCACCCGGTTTCCCGGGCCATTGCAGCAGGCCTGGCCGATCAGGTCGGCCACAACTTCGACGAAGCCCAGTCGCTGCAGGCCCTGCCAGGACGCGGCGTGCAGGCCTGCATCCTGGGCGAGACCTGGACGCTGGCCAATCTGCGCTGGGTGGAAGAACAGGGCTGGGGCCATGAATCCGCCGGAGCGCATGCCGCCCTCAAGGCCGCGCTGATCCGGCAGGAAGAACAGGGCCGCACCGTCACGCTGCTGGCCGACAGCCGGGGCGTGCAGGCGCTGTTTGCCGTGGCCGATCCGCTGCGCCCCCAGGCCCGCGAGGCCGTGGCCCGGCTGCAGGCCCTGGGCGTCCAGCCCGTGGTGCTGAGCGGCGACAACACCGCCACCGTGCGCACCGTGGCCGCCGAGGCGGGCATTGCCGACGCGCGCGGCAACATGCTGCCCGAGGACAAGCTCGCCACGCTGGCGCAGATGCAGCGCGACATCGGCCCCACGGCCATGACGGGCGACGGCATCAACGATGCGCCGGCCCTGGCCCAGGCCGATATCGGCTTTGCCATGGGCGGCATGCATGCCACCGGCATGGCCATGGAAACCGCCGACGTGGTGCTGATGAACGACGACCTGCGCCGCATTCCCGAAGTGGTCGACCTGTCCCGGCGCTCCCACGGCGTGCTGTGGCAGAACATCGGCCTGGCGCTGGGCATCAAGCTGGCCTTTTTCCTGCTGGCCGTCAGCGGCCATGCCAGCATGTGGCTGGCCGTGCTGGCCGACATGGGCGTGAGCCTGCTGGTCGTGGCCAACGGCTTGCGCCTGAGAAAATGGTCGCCCTGAGACGCTGTCCGTCTTCCCGCAGGGAACGACGGCCTTTGCTTCGGGGCGGCGCGGCGCGCCCAGGCCTTCGCTGGCCGTCCCTGGCTTGCAATGCATCAATGCCATAGGCCATTGCCCCCTTCTCTGCCAGTATCATTGCGCCCATGCGTCGTTTTCTCGCCCTCTTCATGGTTTTGCTGCTGGCCGCCCGCGGCCTGCTGGGCGACGCCATGGCCATGGGCCTGGCCACGCCGCATGATGCCCCCCCCGCCATTGCCCAGGCCACCGACATGCCCACGGGGCATGGCATGCACGCCGGCGGCCATGCCCTGCATGAGGACGCGCAAACAGCCCAGGCTGCGGAGCACTGCAATGCCGATGCGGATTCCGGCCCGGGCTGCGCCGGCCATTTGGGCCATTCATGCAGCGCCTGCGGCATCTGCCACTCGGCGCTGGCCCACCCGGCCCTGCCGGGCCTGCCCGGCCTCGGCCCCGAAGCCGGCCTGAACGCAACGGCCGACACGCGCTTTGCCAGCGCGGCACCCGCGCGGGCCACCAAACCCCCCATCCCCTGAACGCACACACCCTTGGTGCGTCCGCAATTTTCATAGCAACCAACGCTGGATACTGCTTGCTTTAGGGCCATTCTGGCCCCTAACAGCAGGCATGGCCGCAGGCTGCTCGCGGAACGTGATCTTTTTCATGTTTTCAGGAAAACGCCATGCGCTTTGCGCAGCTTCTTCACTGTCTCCCGCTCATCGCGGCAAGCCTGCCCCTGCCGGCCGCCGCCGAGCCGCCCTCTTCGCCATCGGCCCCTCCTTCCCTGCTCGACCCGGCAGCGCCGACACGGCCGCTTGACGCCTCACCCATGGCGGCGGGCAGGAAAGTCCTCAATGCCGACGCCGACTGGAAGGCCGCCAATGCCGCCGTGGCCCGCTTTGCGCGCGGCCATGCCGACATCGTGCGCTGGGAAAAAAGCCAGGCGGGCAGGCCCCAGCCCACTCCGTCCCCGACCCAGGAGCATTCGATGCACCGCAAGGAGCAGCCATGACATTGCAGTCCTTGGCCTCCATACGCCCGCTGGCCGCCCTGGCCGCCGCCCTGGTGCTGGCCGGCTGCGCCAGCCTGTCCGCCGACGGCCAGCGCAGTGCCGTCGCCAGGCACCTGGAACAGCGCCTGCCCCCGGACAGTCGTCTGCCCGGCACCGATCCGCAAGCCCGGGCCGAGGCCCAGGCACAGATCGCCCAATGGCTGGAAAAGCCAGTCGATGCCGACACTGCCGTACGCATTGCCCTGCTCAACAATCCGGGCCTGCAGGCACGCCTGGCGGAGCTGGGCATACGCGATGCCGAACGCGTGCGCGCGCTCACCCTGGTCAACCCCAGCCTGACCTTGGGGCGCTTCACCAGCGCTTCCGAGCGGGAACTGGAGCGCCAGCTGGGCTTCGGCCTGATCGACATCCTCACCCTTCCCTGGCGCACACGCTGGCAGGGCTGGCAGATGGAGCAGGCCACGCTGACCGCCGCGCAGCAGGTGCTGACCGTGGCGGCCGACACGCGCCGGGCCTGGCTGCGCGCCGTAGCGGCCCGCCAGGTACTGGCCGCCAACGAGCGCATGAGCGAAGCCGCCAGCCTGGGCGCCGAACTGGCCGGCCGCATGGGCGCCATCGGCAACTTCAACAAGCTGGAGCAGGCGCGGGAGATTGCCGCCCAGCAGGCCTCCAGCGCCGCCCTTGCCCGGGCCCGGCTGGCGGCCGAGATCGAGCATGAGACCCTGGCGCGCTCCATGGGCCTGTGGGGCCTGCAGGCGGGCTTCGAGCTGCCCGAAAAGCTGCCGGCCCTGCCCGGGGCCCAGGCGCTGCGCCAGGGCCAGGATGCCGAAGCCACGGCGCTGCGCGAGCGCCTGGACCTGCGCGCCCTGCGCCGCGACCTGGACGTGATGGCCGAGCGGCACGGCGTGGCCGGTGTCAACGCCCTGTTCGGCGACATCGGGCTGGCCTACACCCACAACCGCAGCACGGACCGCTCCACCGGAGAGCAAAGCCGCAAGCATGGCTGGGAAGTGGCGCTGCCCATCCCCCTGTTCGACTGGGGCGGCGCGGCGCGCGGCCAGGCCCGGGCCGGCATGGAGCGCAGCGCGGCCCTGCTGCGCGAAAACGCCATCGCCGCCCGCAGCGAGGCCCGCACCAGCTGGCTGCGCTACCGCACGGCCTGGGACCTGGCCCACCAGCAGCAGGCCGAGGTCCTGCCCCTGGCCCGCCTGGTCCAGGAAGAGACCGTCTACCGCTACAACGGCATGTTTGCCAGCGTCTGGCAGCTGCTGGCCCAGGCCCGCGCCACGACCCGGGCCGTGGCCGCGGCCACCGAAGCGCAGCGCGACTTCTGGCTGGCCGATACCGATCTGCAGCTGGCCCTGACCGGCACATCCCCCGGTACACCGCCAGGTGCCCCCGCGCCGCAGGCTTCCGCATCCATCCCCAGCACCAACAATGAAAGCCACTGAGATGAAACATCACCCCCTGAGCGGCTTTGCCGCTTCTCCCTGCAAGGGGGACCACACCCTCGGTGCGGGGCGGCCCTTCCTCGGTGTCCCTGGCTTGAGATCCGCCAGTTTCATGACCTGCGGACGGTGCCCAAGCGCCATGGAGGACTGATATGCAACGCCGTAATTTTTTTACAGCGGCAGCCGGCGCCGTTGCCGCCACGGCCGTCAATCGCGTGGCCATGGCGGCCCTGCCCGAAGCCGCGAGCCAGTCCTCGGCCGAAACCGCCCCGCCCCTGGTGCCGCCCAACGGCCGCCCCTACCACCCCGTGGTGACCCTCAACGGCTGGACCCTGCCCTGGCGCATGAAGGATGGCACCAAGGAATTCCATCTGGTGGCCGAGCCCGTGGTGCGCGAGGTGGCACCGGGCTTTTCCATCAACATGTGGGGCTACAACGGGCAAAGCCCCGGCCCCACCATCGAGGTGGTCGAGGGCGACAGGGTGCGCATCTTCGTCACCAACCGCCTGCCCGAACACACCACGGTGCACTGGCACGGCCAGCGCCTGCCGAACGGCATGGACGGCGTGGGCGGCCTGACCCAGCCGCATATCGCGCCCGGCAAGACCTTCGTCTACGAATTCACGGCGCGCCGGCCCGGCACCTTCATGTACCACCCGCATGCCGACGAAATGGTGCAGATGGCCATGGGCATGATGGGCCTTTGGATCACCCACCCCAAAGGGCAGAGCCCGCTGATCGCCGAGGTGCAGCGCGACTACGCCTGGCTGCTGGGCTCGTTCGCCGTCGAGCCCGGCGCCATGACGCCACGCGTCAACGAGATGACGGACTTCAATATCTGGACCTTCAACAGCCGGTCCTTCCCGGCCATCAGTCCGCTGGTGGCACGGCAGGGCGACCGGGTGCGCATGCGCGTGGGCAACCTGACCATGACCAATCACCCCGTGCACCTGCACGGCCACGAGTTCGAGGTCACGGGCACCGACGGCGGCCCCGTGCCCCCCGGCGCGCGCTGGCCCGAAGTCACCACCGACGTGGCCGTGGGCCAGATGCGGCAGATGGAATTCGTGGCCGACGAGGCGGGCGACTGGGCCCTGCACTGCCACAAGAGCCACCACACCATGGGCCCCATGGGCCACGATGTGCCCACCATGATCGGCCTGGACCATAGCGGCCTCGTGCAGAAGATCCAGAAGATCGTGCCCGACTACATGGTCATGGGCGAGCGCGGCATGGCCGACATGGGAAATATGCAGATGCCCCTGCCCGACAACACCTTTCCGATGATGAGCGGCAAGGGCCCGTTCGGCAGCCTGGAAATGGGCGGCATGTTCACCACGCTCAAGGTACGCAAGGGCCTGGGCGCCAGCGACTACCGCGACCCGGGCTGGTACCGGCACCCCGCGGGCACCGTGGCCTACGAATACGCGGCCGACGGACGGGGGGCGCCACCGGCCCCCCGCCAGACGGCGCCCGGCCGGGCTCCAGGCGCGCCCGGCGTGCGCAAGCCCGCCTCAGGCCACGAACATCACTGAATCCGCGCAAGGAACACACCATGAAAACATTGCACCTGGTCTGCGCCGCAGCGCTGCTGGCCGGCCCGGCCGCGGCCCTCGCTCACGGCAGCCTGCCTCACGAACGGACCGCTGCCGCCACACCTCTCGGGGAACAGAAGCCCTGGGGCATTGCGGGTGAGGCCGAGCCCGCCCTGCGCACCGTCACGCTGGACATGGGCGACGACATGCGCTTCACGCCGGCGCACATCAGCGTGCGGCTTGGCGAGACCGTGCGGCTGCGCGTGGCGAACAAGGGCCAGGCCATGCACGAAATCGTGCTCGGCACACCGGCCTCGCTGGACGCGCACGCACGGCTGATGCAGCGCTTTCCCGCCATGGAGCATGCCGAGCCCCATATGGCCCATGTGGCGCCCGGCCATGCCGGCGACCTGGTCTGGACGTTCAACCGCGCGGGCCGATTCGACTTTGCCTGCCTCATCCCCGGGCATTACCAGGCCGGCATGCGCGGAACCATCACCGTGACACCCTGATATCCACTCCCACCAAGGATTTTCCATGACGTATACACAACTCCCCTCCATCGCCACTGCCGGGCGCCGCCGCGTGCTGGGCCGCATTGCCGCCGGCTGCGCCGCGCTGGCCACCCCAGCCCTCTGGGCAGTGACGCCCGCCAAGCCGATACCCGTCGAGGTCTGGAAAGACCCGAACTGCGGCTGCTGCAAGGACTGGGTTGTCCACATGGAGGCCAACGGCTTTGCCGTGACCGTGCACGACACGGGCAACAACGCCGTGCGCGCCAGGCTGGGCCTGCCGCAGCGCCTGGGCTCCTGCCATACGGCCCTGGTCGCAGGCTATCTGCTCGAAGGCCATGTGCCGGCGGCCGACGTGCACAGGCTGCTGGCGCAAAAGCCCAGGGCCCTGGGCCTGGCCGTGCCCGGCATGCCTGTGGGCAGCCCGGGCATGGACGGCCCCGAATACCGGGGCCGCAAGGACCCGTATGACGTGCTGCTGGTCACCAGGAGCCTGATGAACAGCGATGTAGCCACCAGCGTCTTCACCAGCTACCGCGGCTGAGCCCGCCCAGATACCGGAGAACACCTCATGAACCACACTCTGCTCTCTCTCGTGGCAACCCTGGGCCTTTGCGCCGCCCTGGCCGCGCCCGCCGCGGCCCAGGACCATTCCAGCCATGCCGGCCACGGCGCCACGCCTGCCGCCGCCGGCCAGGACACCGTGCTCACGGCCGGCGAAATCACGCGCGTCGACACCCGCGGCGGCAAGCTCACCATCCGCCACGAGGACATCCGGAATCTGGACATGCCGGCCATGACCATGGTGTTTGCGCTGAAGAACCCCGGCGCGGCGGCGGACTTCAAGGCCGGCGACAAGGTGCTGTTCCACGCCGAGGATGACGGCGGCACCCTGAGCATCACGCATATCAACAAGGCCGCCCATCCCTAGAGCCTGGTGAAGGCGCGTAGACTGCGGGCCCCATGCTTACACTCGACCAGCTTCATGCACAGCTCGCCAGCGGCGAGCTGGCCGGCGCGCGCCATATCCGGCTCTCGGATGGACTGACCCGCTTTCCACCCGCGCTTTACGAACTGGCCGGCACGCTGGAAAGCCTGGATCTCTCGGGCAACCGGCTCACCGCCCTGCCCGATGACTTCACGCGCTTTTCCAGGTTGCGCATCCTGTTCGGCTCGGGCAATCCGTTCACCGAGCTGCCGCACGTGCTGGGCCGCATGCCGCAGCTGGAGATGGTGGGCTTCAAGGCCTGCCGGATCACGCATGTGTCCGCCGACAGCCTGCCGCCGCGACTGCGCTGGCTCATCCTCACCGACAACCGCATCAGCGCCCTGCCTGCGGCCCTGGGCGAGCGCGCGCGCCTGCAAAAGCTGATGCTGGCCTGCAACCGGCTGGACACGCTGCCCGGCAGCCTGGCGCAATGCGGGCGGCTGGAGCTGCTGCGCATTGCCGGCAACCGCTTCGAGGCCGTTCCGCCCGTGGTATTCGCGCTGCCCTCTCTGGCCTGGCTGGCCCTGGCCGGCAACCCGATGACGCAAAAAAGCGAGCAGCTTGCGCTTGCTTCACATGAGGGAAACGCCTTTTTCCATCAAGACCTTCAAGTGCATGAACTGCTGGGCGAAGGCGCCAGCGGCCATATCCATCGCGCCAGCCATTTCCGCGGCGGCGTGGAGCGGGCCATGGCGCTCAAGGTCTTCAAGGCCGGGCAGACCAGCGACGGCACGCCGCAGTCCGAGCTGGCCGCCGGCCTGTCCGCGGGCCGGCACCCGCAGCTGCTGACGCCGCTTGCCGCCGTGCACGGCTGCCCCGGCGGCGCGCTGGCCATGGCCTTGCCGCTGCTGGCGTCCGCCATGCAGCCGCTGGCCGGGCCGCCCAGCCTGCAAAGCTGCACGCGGGATGTCTATGCCGCAGATGCGCGCTTCGCGCCTGCTGCCGCCCGGCGCCTGCTCGACGGGCTGCGCGGCGCCGTCGCCCACCTGCATGGGCGCGGCCTGCTGCATGGCGACCTCTACGCCCACAATGTTCTCTGGAACCCCGCCACGGGCGACATGGTGCTCAGCGACTTCGGCGCAGCCGCGCTGCTGCATGAACTGCCGGAAAAGCAGGCGGCGCAGCTGCAGCAGATCGAGCTGCGGGCGCTGCGCCATCTGGAGGCGGAGGTTCAGGCCAGGATCGCCACGCCCTCCCGGCCCTGACAGGCCTGCTTACTGCAGAAAGGCCGGCTTGGCGTAGCCGGCGAACTTGCTGTCCACCACGGCCTTGAATTCGGCGGAGCGGAAGGCCTCAGCCAGGTCCCTGGCCCACTGCGCGTCCTTGTCCTTGGTCTTGACGGCCACGATGTTCAGGTATTGCTCGGGCGTCTTTTCCAGCAGCACGGAGTCCGAGAGCTTCAGGCCCGAGGAGATGGCGAAGTTGCCGTTGATGATGGCGTACTGCGCATCGTCGAGCGCGCGCGGCAGGTGGGCCGCGTCCAGCGGCACCAGCTTGATTTTTTTCGGGTTGGCAGCCAGGTCCAGCTCCGACACGCGCAGCGGGTTCACGCCGTCCTTGATCCTGACCAGGCCGGCCTGCTGCAGCAGCAAAATGCCGCGCGCCAGATTGCTGGCGTCGTTGGGCAGGGCCACGCGGTCGCCTTCCTTGAGCTCGGCCAGCGACTTGCGCTGCTTGGAATACACGCCCATGGGGGCGATGGGCCCCTGCACCAGGGCGGTCAGGTCCAGCTTGCGGTCGCCCTTGAACTGGTTGAAATACACCTCGTGCTGGAAGAAGTTGGCGTCCAGCGAGCCGTCGGCCAGCGCCAGGTTGGGTTGCACATAGTCGTTGAATTCCACCAGCTTGACCTTGTAGCCCTTCTTCTGCAGCAGCGGCACGATGCCGGCCTGCAGCTGGTCGATGTTGGAGCCGGCCGTGCCGCCGATCACCAGCTGCTTCTTGGCGGCATCCTGGGCCATGGCGGGCAGGGTAAACGCGCCGGCCACGGCCAGGGCGGCCACGGCCAGCGCCTGGCGGCGGGTGTTGTCTACGCAAGCAAGGAAACGGGTGGCGGAACGGAACATGGAGGCTGGCTTTCTTGAAACGGATGGAACGTAACGGGATGTGCCAGTATCCCGATAGCCTGCCCAATTGCCAACAAATAAAAAACTCTCTGCTTATTCCGCAATACGAATAAGCACTGTCCCGGGCAGCCGCCGGCAGGCAGCGCGCCGGCCTGCGCCGCTCCCGCACCACCTGCTCGGCATGAGCTGCTTCCCTTGCCCCATCAGCGCCGGTCGCTCCTTATTGAGGAGCAGGCTGCTGCGCCGTGCCCTCGGCGCCGCCCAGCACCTTCCACAGCGTCACGCGGTTGAGCTGCTCGGACAGGCGCAGGCCGATCAGCGTCTGCTGCGCGGCATAAAGGCTGCGCTGGGCATCGAGCACGGTCAGGTAGTTGTCGGCCCCCGTGCGAAAGCGCGCATTCGACAGGTCGTAGGCCTTCTGCGTGTGCTCGACCATGCTGTTCTGGGCCTCCAGGCGCTCGTTCCACTGCGCGCGGTCGGCCAGCACGTCGGCGGTTTCCTTGAACGCCGTCTGCACGGCCTTCTCGTATTGCGCCAGCGCAATGCGCTGGTTGCTCTCCGCCACCTGCACGTTGGCTCGGTTGCGGCCCGCGTCGAAAATGGGCAGCCGCACCAGCGGGACGAAGCTCCAGGTGCCGTTGCCGGCGCCGAACAGGCGGTCCAGGTCGGTGCTGCCCGTGCCCACGCTGGCCGTGAGGCTGATGGTGGGGAACATGGCTGCACGCGCCGCGCCGATATTGGCGTTCATGGCGCGCAGATTGCGTTCGGCGGCCTGTACGTCGGGGCGCTGCAGCAGCACGCTGGAGGGCAATGGCGCGGGCACGGCCTGCAGCGCGGCCACGCCGGCGGACGGCGTCCGGGCCAATGTCCCGGCGTCAGGCAGCAGATCGGCCGGCACGGGCCCGCCCACCAGCAGCTGCAGCGCATTGCGGTCGCGCTCCACCTGGGCGGTGAAGCTGGCCACGTCGCCGCGGGCCGTGTCCACCGTGGTCTGGTTCTGTGCCAGCACCAGGCCCGAGGTCGAGCCGATCTCGTACATGCGCTGCGTCAGCTCCAGCGCCTTGACGCGGCTGGCCAGCGTGTCCCTGGCCAGCTGCAGGCGGGCCTGGTCGGCCGCCAGCGTGAGCCAGGCGTTGGCGACATCGGCCACCAGGCCGATCTGCACGTTGCGCCGGTTCTCCTGGCTCTGCAGAAACTGCTGCAGCGCCGCATCGCTGAGGTTGCGGATGCGGCCCCACAGGTCCAGCTCGTAGCTGGCAAAGCCCAGCTGGGCCGTGTACTGCGTGGCCAGCGTGGAGCGGCCGCTGGCATTCAGGTCGGCCGCCGTGCGTGCGCGGTTGGCCTGGGCCTGGGCATTGACGCCGGGCAGCAGGTCGGCGCGCGTGATGCCGTACTGGGCCCGTGCCTTTTCGATGCTCTCGACGGCCACGCGCAGGTCGCGGTTGTGCGTGAGCGCCAGGGCCACGACCTGGCGCAGCTTCTGCGACTGCAGCCACTGCAGGCTTTCGGCCTGCTGCAGCCCGGCTTCGCCGGCCTGCGCGGGAGCGCCATCGGTGCCGACGGTTTCGGGCACCGGCAACTGCGGCGTCTGGTAGGTGGGTGCCAGATTGCAGCCGGCCAATAGCAGAGCCAGGGCGGCCGGCAGGGCGTGAAGCGTGGTTCTCATCATCGGGCGCATCATGCGGCGCTCTCCGGGGTTGAATGCGGTGCCGCCGGCGAGGCTTGCGCATCGTCGTGGCGCGAGCGGCTCTTGAACCAGCTGCGGATCAGCAGGAAGAACACCGGCACCAGGAAGATGCCCAGCACGGTGGAGGCCACCATGCCGCCGAGCACGGCCGTGCCGATGGCATTGCGCCCGCCGGCACCGGCGCCCGTGCCTATGGCCAGCGGGATCACGCCGAAGCCGAAGGCCAGCGAGGTCATCAGGATCGGGCGCAGGCGCAGGCGCACGGCGGCCACCGTGGCATCGAACACGCTCTTGCCCTGCTCCTGCAGCTGCACGGCGAACTCCACGATCAGGATGGCGTTCTTGGAGGCCAGGCCCACCGTGGTCAGCAGGCCCACCTGGAAGTACACGTCGTTGGTCAGCCCGCGCAGATAGGTGGCCAGCAGCGCGCCGACCACGCCCAGCGGCACGGCCAGCATCACCGACAGCGGCACGGTCCAGCTTTCATACAGCGCCGCCAGGCACAGGAACACGAACAGGATGGAGATCGCGTAGAGCATGGGCGCCTGCGCGCCCGACTGGCGCTCCTGCAGCGAGGCGCCGGTCCATTCGTAGCCTATGCCGGCCGGCAGCGCCTTGAGGATGTCCTCCACCGCGGCCATGGCCACGCCCGAACTCACGCCGGGTGCGGCGCTGCCGATGAACTCATAGGACGGCGCGCCGTTGTAGCGCACCAGCTGCGGCGAGCCGTAGGCCCAGTACGAGCGCGAGAAGGCTCCGAACGGCACCATCTCGCCCTTGCTGTTGCGCACCGTCCACTTGGCGATGTCCTGCGGCAGCATCCGGTGCGGCGCATCGCCCTGGATGTAGACGCGCTTGACGCGGCCGTTGTTCAGGAAGTCGTTGACGTAGGTGCCGCCCATGGCGCTGGACAGCACGCTGTTGATGTCGCTGTACGACAGACCCAGGGCGCCGGCCTTGCGGTCGTCGATGTCCACACGCAGCTCGGTCGCATCCTCCAGGTTGGTGGTGCGCACGGCTGTCAGCTCGGGGCGCTTGCGCGCGGCATCCTGCACGTAGTTGGCGGCGGCCAGCAAGGCTGCATGGCCCATGCCGTTGATATCCTTGAGCATGAAGTTGAAGCCCGCGTTGGCGCCCAGGCCGCGCACCGCCGGCGGCTGCATCACGTAGACGCGCGCATCGCGGATGGAGGCCAGGTCCCTGGTCGCGCGGTGGGCCAGGGCCGCAGCCGACTGCGAAGGCAGGGGCCGCTCGGCCCAGGGCTTGAGCCGCACGAAGCCGCGCGCCGAGCTCTGGTCGCCGTTAAGGCCCGAGACCTGGTTGAAGCTGATGACTTCGGGCTGCTTGAGCAGGTAGTCCCGCGTCTGGTCCAGCACGTCCTGCAGCCGCACATCGGCCGCGCCCGAAGGCAGGTTGACGTTGACGTAGACAAAGCCCTGGTCCTCGTCGGGCAGGAAGGAGGTCGGCAGGCGGTGCATCAGCAGCGCAACCGCCGCGCAGACCGCCAGGAAGATCAGCGCCATGCGCTTGGTGCGGCGCAGCACATAGGCCACCGAGCCCTGGTAGCGCGCGGCCGTGGCATCGAAGTTGCGGTTGAACCAGCGAAAAAAGCGGTCATTCACGCCCAGCAGGCCCGTGCGCGCCGGGCCATGGCCCTGGGCCGCGGGCGGCCTGAGGATGCTGGCGCACAACGCAGGCGTGAGCGTGAGCGCGACGAACACCGACAGCGCCATGGCCGCGACGATGGTGATGGAGAACTGGCGGTAGATCACGCCCGTGGAGCCGCCGAAGAAGGCCATGGGCACGAACACGGCCGACAGCGTCACGCCGATTCCCACCAGCGCCGGCGTGATCTCGCGCATGGACTGGCGCGTGGCCTCCTTGGCCGACTTGCCGGTCTCGTGCATCACGCGCTCCACGTTCTCGACCACCACGATGGCATCGTCCACCAGCAGGCCGATGGCCAGCACCATGGCGAACATGGTCAGCGTGTTGATGGAGTAGCCGGCTGCCGACAGCACGCCGAAGGTGCCCAGCAGCACCACGGGCACGGCGATCGCGGGGATCAGCGTGGCGCGCAGGTTCTGCAGGAAGATGAACATCACGATCACCACCAGGACCATGGCCTCGCCCAGCGCGCTGACCACCTCGTGGATGGAGGCGCGCACGAAGGGCGTGGAGTCGGAGCTCACGAAATACTCGATCTTGTTCGGAAAGTACGGCTTGAGCTCGGCCAGCTTGGCGGCCACGGCGTCCGAGACGGCCATGGCGTTGGCGCCGTCGGCCAGGATGATGCCCATGCCGGCGCCGCGCATGCCGTTGAGCTTGGCCTGGATGGACAGGTTGTCCGCCCCCAGCTCCACGCGGGCCACGTCCCTGATGGTCACGACCGAGCCGTCGGTGGCCGACTTGAGCACGATGGCCTCGAACTGTTCGGGCGTCTTGAGCTTGGTGCGCGCCGTGATCGTCGCGTTGAGCTGCTGGTTCCTCACGGCCGGCAGCGCGCCCAGCTGGCCCGCCGAGACCTGGGCATTCTGCGCATTGAGCGCATTCGCGATGTCGGATGGCATCAGGCCGTATTTCTCCATCTTGGCCGGGTCCATCCAGATGCGCATCGCATAGAAGGTGCCGAAGACGTTGATGTCGCCCACGCCTTCGATGCGGCCGATCACATCGACCAGGTTGCTGTTGATGTAGTCGCCGATGTCCACCTCGTCCATCTCGGGATCGAGCGAGTAGAAACTGTAGGTGACCAGGAAATCCTGGCCGCCCTTGTTGATGAACACGCCGCGGCTCTTGACGGAATCGGGCAGGCGGTTGAGCGCCCCCTGGATCTTGTTCTGCACCTGCACCTGGGCCACGTCGATATTCGTGCCGGGCGCGAAGGTCAGCGTGATGCGGGCCTGGCCCGACGCATTGCTGGTCGAGCTCATGTAGAGCATGTTGTCGATGCCCTTGATCTGCTGCTCGATGATCTGGGTGACCGAGTTCTCGACGGTCTCGGCCGAGGCGCCCGTGTATTGCGCCGAAATCGTCACGCGCGGGGGGGCGATGTCGGGATACTGCTCCAGCGGCAGCTTGGAGATCGACAAAGCCCCGGCCAACATGATGACGATGGCGATGACCCAGGCAAAGATGGGCCGGTTGATGAAAAACTGAGCCATGTGCGCTGTCCTGCCCTATCTGTCTCTGCGATTCATTGGGGGGAGCGGGCAGCTGCTTCAGCGGCGGCCAGGGCCGGAGGCTGGCCGGGCGGGCTCTTGCGCTCGGCCTTGGCCTTGAGGTCTACCTCCGCCACCTTGACCTTGTCGCCGGGCTTGACACGCTGGAAGCCTTCGACCACCACGCGCTCGCCGGCATGCAGGCCGGCCTGGACCAGCCACTGGCTGCCGATGGCGCGGTCCAGCTCCACGTCCCGCTTCTCGACCACGGTGCCATCCTTGCCTTCCTTGGCGACCAGCACGCTGGGGCGACCGGTGAGGTCGCGCGTCACCGACTGCTGGGGCACCAGCAACGCATCGGGCGCCAGCGCCGTGGGCAGCAGCGCCTGCACATACATGCCGGGCATGAGCTGGCCGGCCGGGTTGGGCACCACGGCGCGCAGCGTCACCGTGCCCGTGGTGTCGTTGACGATCACGCCCGCAAAGGCCAGCTTGCCCTCATGGGCGTACTCGGTGCCGTCGTCCAGGCGGATGCGCACGGGAATCTTGTCGCCGTCCACCTTGGCGAAGCGGCCGGCCGCGATCTCGCGCTGCAGCTGGATCAGCTCCGTGCTGGCCTGGGTGAAATCCACATACATGGGATCGAGCTGCACGATGGTGGTCAGCGCATTGGTCTGGTTGGCCGTGACCAGAGCGCCGGGCGTGACCGACGACAGCGCGATGCGCCCGCTGATCGGCGCCTGGATGCGGCTGTACTGCAGGTTGATGCGCGCGGTTTCCAGGTTGGCGCGGGCCACGGCCACATCCGACTGGGCCTGGGCTGCGGCGGCCTGGCTTTCCTCGTAGGCCTGACGGCTGATGGCGTCGATCTTGACCAGTTCGGCATTGCGGCGCGCCGTGGCGGCCAGCGTGCGCTGGCTGGCCTCGGCCTTGGCCAGGGCAGCGGCGGCACTGGCCTGGGCGGCCTGGAAGGTGGCGGGGTCGATCTGGTAGAGCTGCTGGCCCTGCTTGACGAAAGCGCCCTCGGTGAAGAGGCGCTTCTGGATGATGCCCGAGACCTGCGGCCGCACCTCGGCCGTCATGAAGGCGCGCGTGCGCCCCGGCAGGCTGGCATCGAGCTGCTGGCTCTGTTTTTGCAGCGTGACCACGCCGACCTCGGCCAGCGCCTTGGGCGCCGCAGCCTTCTCGTCGCCCGGCTTGGAGCAGCCGGCGAGCACCCCGGCCACCACCAGGGCGCCCAATGCCCAGCGCAGGCGCGAAGTGATTCGCGGGGCTTTCGCTTGCTCAGGACTTGCGCTGGCAGAAAAACAAAAACGCGCCTGTTGGCGCGGACTCAGCGAAGTGGGCAAGACGAGATTCATACGCGGGCAAATGATCAAACTGGAACGCCCCACCATTGTGCGACGCCAATATTTCTTCTTTGTAAAGCGCCTTGCCGAAGGCCGCCCTCTGGCAGCCGGCAGGGCCCCGCCATCCATCATGCCCGCACATTGCCCCCAGCCAGGCACGGGCGTGCGGTAAATCGCCGGGCACTTGCACCTATTGCGCAAAAGTGTTGCAAAGTGTTTACAGACCCGGGCAGGCGGATCTGCCGACACATTCGCGCGTTTCAGCGCGTGACGATGGGAAAGCCCGGTTCGCTCTTGTCGAACAGTTGCAGAAACCCGGCCAGCGCCGCCTTGTCGCCCTGCACCTGCACGGCAGGCTCCTTTGCCTGACCCGGCTTGGCACCGGCCAGCAGGCCAAGGAAAGCCGGGCGCGTCAACCGCAGGCTCACCAGGGCGCTGGGGTCGGGTTCTCCACGGCGGAAATGCAGCACCGAATTTTCCAGCCACAGCCGGTACTGCTCGCCCACATCGCTGAGGTCCAGGTTCATCGCAAACCGCCGGCCTTCGGACTTGCTGCCGTCCAGCCGCGTGGCCAGCACCTCGAGGAAGCGCTCGGTCGGCACCTGAGCCATCATCTCGACCATGGCGGCCCGGTCCTGGGACAGCTGCCGCGTGCCCTGGCGCAGTTCCTGCGCCGCCGTCAAGTAGCTGTTGCGCCAGGTGGCCGATTCAGCCGCAAAGCCCAGCTGCTCATAGCAGCGCGCCATCAGCTCCCTGGCCTCCTTGCCGGCGTCCGTTCCTTCCGGCACGGCAAACACCACATGCTGCAGCAGCTCGGCAGCCCAGCGGTAGTCGCCTCCGGCCGCGGCCTGGCGGGCCTGGTCCAGCGCCTTGTCCGCGCCGCCCAGTGCCTGCACATAGCGCTGCGCGCGCTGCACCGGCGGCAGCGGGTCCAGGTTCACGGGATTGCCGTCGTAGGCCCCCAGGTAGAGCTGGTACACGGCCTTGACGTTGTGGCGCAGATCGCCGTAGTAGCCGCGACCGCCCCAGAAGTCCGCCAGCGAGGCCGGCAGCCGCAGCCGGTCGGCGATCTCGGACGGCACCAGGCCCTTGTTGATCAGGCGCACCGTCTGGTCGTGCGTGTATTTGTAGATGTCGCGGTGCCGGCTGATGAAGCCCGCAATGCGCTGCTGCCCCCACACTGGCCAGTTGTGCTGGCCGAAATACACCTCGCTGCCCCGGGACTGCTCCAGCGCCTGCTGCAGGTAGTCGGCCCAGCGCAGCGCGTCGCGCACCTTGGCGCCGCGTATGGGCAGCAGATTGTGCATGGTCTGCGCCAGGTTCTCGGCCCCGCCGTAGGCCTTTCGCTCGGGAAGGGTGAAGGTCAGCTCCGAGGGCGCCTCCGCGCCCGGCACGTTGTAGAAGACAAAGCGCACGCCGTCGAGCACCAGCTCCTGCTGCGGCTGGTCGATGGTCACATTGGGCGGCAGTATGCCCACATGGCCGCTGACCAGGTCCTTGCCCAGGCCCGTGTCCACATTGCCCGTGGGCGACAGCGGCAGCCGGGTGCCGAACTGGTAGATGGCGCGGCGCGACATGGCCCCGCCCACCAGCAGGTTCTCGCTGGTGGCCTCGTCCATGAAGCCCGCGGGCGCCACCACGGGGACTTTGCGCCGCGCAACCTCCTCGCGCGAAATCACGCCCAGCGCACCGCCGAAATGGTCGGCATGGCTGTGCGTGAAGATCAGCGCCGTGACCGGCTTGTCGCCCAGGTGCCGGCGCGCGAACTGCATGGCGTAGGCGGCGATCTCGCGGTTGGTGAGCGCATCCACGACGATCCAGCCGGTCCGGCCCTCGATCAGCGTGATGTTGGCCATGTCGAAGCCGCGCAGCTGGTAGATGCCATCCACCACCTTGAACAGGCCCGCCTGGGTATTGAGCTGGGCATGGCGCCACAGGCTGGGGTTCACGGTGTCGGGCGCCGCGCCCTGCACAAAGCCGTAGGCATCGAAATCCTTGAGCACGCGACCGTCGGCCGCCACGACGCGGCCCGTGGGGCGCGCGATCAGGCCGCGCTCGGCATCCTGCCGGTCCTGCGCTTCGTCGGCGGGCAAGGCCTCGCGCGCCGCCTGCTGTGCGGCCTGGGTGCGCGCACTGGCCACACCGGCCTGCAGCACACCCGAGCCGCTTTCAGCCTGCAAGCCGGCACAGGCCGACAGCAGGCCGCTGGCGGCCAGCGCCAGCCACAGCGCCTTGCCGGGCACGACGGTCCGGTCTCCGGTACGGAAAAGAGGGGGCATGTGCGTTCTCCTTGCTTTGTGATGCATGGCAAGGCATTCTGGGCAGCGCCGCCAATTGAGTCCAATGCATAATGAATTGAAATTCAATGCACTGGATTCATTGCCCTCATTGCATGGCAATGCACGGAGAACATGGACATACGGCGCCTCCAGCACATCGTGGCCCTGGCCGACCGGCGCAACTTCGCGCGCGCGGCCGAGCAGCTGCACCTGAGCCAGCCCGCGCTCACGCGCAGCATCCAGGCGGCCGAGGAAGAGTTCGGGCTGCGGCTTTTCGACCGGGGCAGCGGCGAAGTGCGCCCCACGCCGGCCGGCGAATTCGTGCTGGAGCGCGCAAGGCGCATGGTGTTCGACAGCCGCTGCCTCAAGCGCGATGTGGAGCTGTTTCGCAACCGGCAGGTGGGCGACACGGCCTGCGGCTTCGGGCCCCTGCCTACGCAAACCCTGCTGGCCCCCCTGCTGCAGGCAGCGCGCACCGAATTCCCGCAAGTGCATCTGCGCGCGCTGGTGGGCAACTGGGAGCAGCTGCTGCAGCGCCTCAAGGCCGGGGAGATCGAGTTCTTCGTGGCCGACACGCGCGAGCTGCCGCCCAGCGCAGCGCTCGAAATCCATCCGCTGCCGGCCATGCGCGGCGGCATGTTCGTGCGTCCCGGCCATCCGCTGGCCGCGCACAAGCAGGCCAGCCTCGCGCAGCTGCATGCCTGCGGGCTGGCCGCCGTGCGCCTGCCGGCCAGCGTGCGCAGCGCATTGAGCCGGACGCTGGGCCTGGCGGACGAGCGGCAACTGCTGGCCCTGGAATGCGACAATGTCGCCACGCTGGTGCAGGTCACGCAGAACAGCAATACCGTGCTGGCCGCCGTCTATCCTGCCGTGGCGCGGGAGCTGGCCGCGGGCACGCTGCAGCCGCTGGCCGTGGGCAAGCTCCCGGCCATTCCCTCCTCGGCCGGCGTGGTCTGGCAGCAGGGGCGCAGCCTTTCGCCGGTGGCGCAGTGGCTGGTGGAACACCTGCGCGAACTGGCGCAGGTGCAGGCCGACGCCCCGTTGGTGGGGTCCTGACCTTCGCTCAGCGCGTGGAAGCCCGGGCCACCAGCTCCGGCATGGGACTTTGCACCGCCTGCCGCCCGGCGTTGCCGCGCAGCCGCTCGAACAGCAGGTCGATCGCCAGCCGCGCCACCTGGTCCAGGTGCAGGTTCACGGCCGTGAGCGGCGGCTCGCAGGTGCGGGCCCGTATGCCGTCGTAGCGCGTGGCGATCATCACATCCTCGGGCACGCGCAGGCCGGCCTGCTGCAGGTGCTGGGCCACGCCCACGGCAAAAACGTCCACCAGCACCAGAAAGGCGTCGATCTGCGGATGCGCGGCCAGCAGCAGGCGCGCCGCATCGCGGCCGCCGGCTTCGCCACGGGCCTCGTCCAGTCGCAATGCAATATGGTCCATGCCGCTGGCATCGACCATCTGCCGGTAGGCCAGCTCCGCCTGGGCATAGGAAGTGCGCTGCGCCGCGCCCAGCACCAGCGCGATCTGCCGCGCTCCCCGGGCCTGCAGGTGGGCCAGCAGCATCTGCACCGTGGGACCGGACAGCAGGTCCACATAGGGCACGGCGCCATGGGCATCGCCGCCGGGGCGGCCGATGGAGACCACGGGCAGGCCGCGGGCCGTCAGGTCGGCCAGCTGGCGGTCGTCGGCCGAAGGCTCGATGATCAGCGCGCCGTCCACGTCCAGGATGTCCAGCGGCGACTGGCCGGACTCCAGCGGCGGCACCAGCACCATGGCCATGCCGCGCTCCAGCGCCGAGGAGGCCGCCACCGAGGCCACTTCCATCAGAAAGCCCAGGCGCGACGGGCCACCCGCCACCGCAAACGGCATGGAAGACATGAGCGCGATCATGGACGAGCCACCGGTGCGCAGGCGCTGGGCATGGCGGTTGGGCCGGTAGCCCAGCGCGCGCGCGGTCTCCTCCACCTTGCGGCGCGTGGCCGGGTCCACCTGGCCGCGGCCGTTGAGCGCATGCGATACCGTGGTGACCGACACGCCCGCATGCCGCGCCACGTCGGAGATGGTGACGCGCGGAGAAGGCGGCGAAACGGCCATGGTGGATGCTCCTTGGGTGGACCGGTCCGGAAGCGCAGTGAAAACCCGCATCCGGAAAAACAAAGTTTTCGTATACTACTTTACATGAGCCAAAACGTTTTGGGCCTCAGTCCGCCACCGTGACGCGCTATTTCCGGGCAACGGTCGGCGGTTTTTCTCGGACTTGACCCAAAACGATTTGGGGAAAGCCTGCAACCATGACTTCATTCAGAAAAGCTGAGCCCATGACAGACTCTGAACACCACGACGTAGACACCGTTCTGCCGCTGCCCCAGCTGCTTTTGTTCGGCCTGCAGCATGTGCTGGTCATGGCGGCCGTGCCCATCACCTCGGTGTTTCTGGTGGCCAAGGCGCTGGATCTTTCGACGGCGCTCACGGTCAACCTGATCAGCGCCACCTTCCTGATGTGCGGCCTGGGTTCGCTGCTGCAGTCCTTCGGGCCGGCCAGGCTGGGCGCCAGGCTGCCCTTCGTGATGGTGCCGGGAGGCGCGCCCATCGTCATGTTCCTGGGCATTGCCCAGCAGCGCGACCTGCAGACGGCCTGCGGCGCGGTGATCCTGACGGCGCTGTTCTATTTCCTGGTGCTGCCGGTCTTCACGCGGCTGCTGCGCTTTTTCCCCAAGATCGTGATCGGCACCCTGCTGCTGCTGGTGTCCGTCAACCTGCTCAAGGTCTATGGCGGCATCATCGCCGGCAAGCCCGGCACGCCGGACTTCGCCAGCCCCCTGCACATCGGCCTGGCCCTGGCCACCATCGGCTTCACGCTGCTGTTCGCGCGCCTGCTCAAGGGCATGCTGGGCCAGCTTTCCGTGCTGCTGGGCCTGGTTGCCGGCACGGCGCTGGCCGCGCTGCTGGGCCAGCTGGACATGAGCGCCGTGGCCAACGGCCCCCTGTTCAGCCTGCCCACGCTGCTGCCCTTCGGCATGCCCACCTTCGATCTGGCGGCCACCGTGCCGCTGCTGGTGTTCAGCGTGATCTCCATGGTGGAGGCCACGGGCCAGACCATGGCCGTGGCCGAGATCGTGGGCAGCAAGGAAGAACCCTGCGCGCTGGTGCCGCGCACCATCCGCGGCGACGCCGTCATGTCGCTGCTCGGCGGCTTCTTCGGCACCTCGATGATCATCACCAGCGGCGAGAACATCGGCATCGTGCGCGCCACCCAGGTGCGTTCGCGCTATGTGACGGCCGTGGCCGGGGCGCTGCTGATCGTCGTGGCGCTGCTGGCGCCGCTGGGCCGCTTTGCCAACGCCATCCCGGCCTCGGTGGTCAGCGGCACGGCGCTGGTGGTGTTTGCCATCATCGGCACCATCGGCATCGACATCCTGCGCAAGGTGGACCTGCACGAGCGCAGCAACATGTACGTGCTGGCCGGCGCCCTCACCATGGGGCTGCTGCCCATTCTCGTTCCCGGCATCTACAGCCAGTTCCCGAAAGCGCTGCAGCCCATCCTGGGCAACGGCCTGGCCATGGGCGCGATGACGGCCGTGGTGCTGAACCTGGTCTTCCAGATCTGGCGCCCCCATGCCGCGCCGGCCCAGGCAGCGGCTGCAGCCACGGCGGCCACGCCCGCCGTCCGGCCCGGCGCCGCCCCCAACCATTGAGAACCGCCGCCCCGAGGGGCGGCATCCGAGAATCCCATGCATACAGAACTACATGCCTCGCAGCTACAGGCCGACACCCTGCTGCTGCACCCCCAATATGTGCTGCTCAAGAGCGGCCTGGCCACCGACCATGCCGTGCTCGTGGAGGACGGCCGGTTCAGGGACGTGGGCCCGCGCGCGCTGCTCGACGCGCGCTACGCCCCTATTCCGGCGCTGGCCCTGCCCGGCAAGCTGGTCATGCCGGGCATGATCGACGGCCACCACCACCTCACCCAGTCCTTCGGCAAGTCGCTGGCCTATGGCGAGCCTTCCGAGATCTTCCGCCGCGTCTGGGTGCCGCTGGAATCCAGCCTGGACGACGAGTTCGTCCACCAGAGCGCCAAGCTGGCGGCGCTGGAGTCGCTGCGCGGCGGCTTCACCACGGTCTGCGACGCGGGCACGCGCGCCAAGGGCGAGATCGGCGCCGTCGCCAGCGCCACGGCCGAGGCCGGCCTGCGCTGCGTGCTGGGCATCATCTGCAACGACGGCGGCAACCAGAGCACGCCCGGGCAGCGCGAGGCCATCCTGGCCCAGGCCCAGCGCTTCATGGCCGACTACGGCACGCATGCGCTGGTCCATCCCTCGCTGGCGATCTCGATTCCCGAGGCCGCCAGCGACGCCATGCTGGCCACGGTGACGCGCCTGTGCGCCGAGGCCGGCATCATCTTCCAGACCCATGTGAACGAGCACCTAGCCTCGGTGGAGCGCTCGGTGGTCGCGCGCGGCATGCGCCCGCTGGAGCACCTGGCAAGCGTGGGCGCGCTGGGCCCGCAGACCCTGATCGCCCACGGCACCATGGTCACGCCGGCCGAGCTGCTGCTGCTCAAGAGCACGGACACGGCCGTGAGCTACAACCCCGTGGCCAGTGCCTGGAAGGGCAATGCCGTGGCGCCGGCCACGCTGATGGCGGCCATGGGCATACGCTTTGCGCTGGGCACCGACTCGACGCGCAGCGACGCCTTCCGCCTGCTGGATGCTGCCGAGGCCGCGCAAAAGTATGCTTTCGCCATGCAGATCGGAGACACATCGAGCGGCGGCGGCTGGACCTGGCTGGACCATGCCACGCATGAGGGCGCACGCGCCATCGGCCTGGGCGGGCGCATCGGCGAGATCGCCGCGGACAAACAGGCCGACTTCCTGATCGTGGATGTGGACACGCCCGAGCTGTGCACCAGTGTGGACCTGACCTGGGACCTGGTGCGCCTGGCCCAGCGCGACCAGATCGTGGCCAGCTTCGTCGGCGGCAGGCTGAGGCTTTTCAAGGGCTGGCCCGTGGACTGGGATGCGCGCGCGCTCATGCGCCAGGTGGCCGACAAGGCCCATGCCGCCATCGCCCGGGCGCCCATCCAGCGCCTGCACCCCACGGCTGGCGAGCACCGCCGCCGCGTGCTGGCCGGCAGCAGCGTGTACCCGGCGCGGAGCGATCTGCGATGAGCCTGGAACACCTCTTCATCACGGCGGCCGTGGTCATCATCGCCTCCTTCGTGCAGGGCGCCAGCGGACTGGGCTTCGCCCTCATCGTCGCGCCCGTGCTGACCATGCTGCAGCCCGACCTGCTGCCCGTGTGCGTGCTGATCCTGATGCTGCCGCTGAACGCCTATGTGGCCTGGCGCGAACGCCATGCGCTGGACAAGCGCGGCGCGGCCTGGATCAGCGCCGGGCGCCTGGTCGGCACCTTCGGCGGCCTGGCCGTGCTGCTGGTGCTCAGCCCCAAGGCGCTGGCCGTGTTCGTGGGCCTGTCCACCATCGCCGCGGCCGCGGCCACCTGGGTCATGCCGGCCTTCACGCCGGGCCTGACGGCCTTTGTGTCGGCCGGCCTGGTCACGGGCATCACCGAAACCGCCACCGGCATCGGCGGCCCGCCGCTGGCGCTGACCTACCAGCACCGCCCGCCGGCCGAGATGCGCGCCACCATCGCGCTGTGCTTTCTGGTCGGCGAGCTGATTTCCCTGGCCGTGCTGCTCGTCATGGGCAAGGTGCAGTCGCCGCACCTGGTCGCGGCCGTGCAGCTGCTGCCGGCGCTGGCCCTGGGCGCCGTGGCCAGCCGCTATGTGCACACCCGCATCAATGCGCGCGCCATGCGCCTGTTCGTGCAGATCTTTGCCGTGGTCTCGGGCCTGGTGCTGCTGGTCAAGGCGCTTTGACCGGGTATGCAGCCCTGGAAAGAGGAGCTGCCAGCGCTTTCCATTGCTTGGTTTCAATATGGATTCATATCAAGACCATTGCATATCAAGCGCTGGCAGCTCACTTTTTTGAAATCCCGCTGCACCGTCCGCGCCTGCCGGCACCACTGTCCCACATGATTTGATACAGCTTGGGCGGCGCTTAACCGTTAAGCTTGCTGTTTCCTGAATCACTCCATAGAACAATGAAGCGAATTCTCGCCCTCCTCTCCCTCTGCATCCCCGCCGCGTTCGCGCTCGCGCCATCGGCCAGCCAGGCCCATGACCACCACCATCACAAGCGCGACTACAAGGAAGAGTACTGGGACGGCCAGTGCAAGGTCGAGCGCAAGTGGAAGGGCAATGGCGAATACAAGGAAAAGCGCAAGTGCAAGGACCGTCCCGTGGTCTACCAGGCCGCGCCCGTGTATGTGGCGCCGCCCCAGCCCGTCTATGTGGCGCCCCAGCCCCAGGGCCTGGTGATCGACTCGCGCATCGTGCTGCGCCCCTGAACGGGCGGCCCTAGCCTTCCAGCCTGCGCCGCGCCTCCTCGGCAATCAGGTCCCAGACCATGTGCGCCACGGGAGACAGCTCGCGGTGCTGGCGGCGCACCAGCATGATGCCGCGCTGCACCTGCGGCACGAGCTTGCGGCTGACCAGCACGGGCGAGGAGCTTGCCTGGCTGTCTCCGGCCGGCGTGGCGGCCTGCTTTTTCCAGGCCGCGGGAATTGCCAGCTGCGGCACCACGCTCAGCCCCAGCCCCTGTTCCACCATGCTGTAGATCGTGGCCGTGTGGCCCACGTCCTGCACCACCGAAGCCGTGGCGCCATGGGCCTGCAGCGCCGCATCGATCAGGCGCCGGCTGCCCGAGGCATGGTCGAGCAGCACCAGCGAGGCGCCGGCCAGCTCGGCCCAGTGCACTTCCTTGCGCTGCGCCAGCGGATGCGAGGACAGGCAGACCAAGCAGAACGGCTCGGTCAGGATCGTCTGGGCATGCAGATCCTGCTTTTCCGAAGGATCGATGACCACGCCGAAGTCCACCTCCCCGCTGCGCACGCTCTGCAGCACATCGCTCTGGACGCGGTCCAGCAGCTTGAGGTTCACGCCCGGCGCCTGCTGCCTGCAGCGCGCAATGCACTGCGGCATCAGATTGGCCGACAGCGTGGGGCTGCTGGCCACGCTGACGCGGCCCTTGCGCTGCGTGGCCAGGCCCTGCACTTCCAGCAGGCAGGCATCCAGGTCCTCCAGCACGCGCGTCACATTGGCATACAGCAGCCGTCCGGCCTCGGTCAGCTCCACCTCGCGCGTGGTGCGGTGCAGCAGCTGCACGCCCAGCGCCTGCTCCAGCTCGGTCACATTGCGGCTCACGGCCGGCTGGGTCAGGGCCAGCAGGTCGGCGGCGCGGCTGAAGCTGCTGCTTTCAGCGACCGCGACGAAGGCACGCAATTGGCGCAGGCTCGCATTCATATCGAAAAATTATAAAACTATCGAATAAATCCATTTCTCTTTTTAATTCAAAGCGTGTCCAATACGCGGCAATCCCAGGCAGAAAGCCGCCCGGCGCGCCTTGCCTGCTCCGTTTTCCAGCTTTGAGAATCCGCCATGTCCCGCCCCCGTTTCCTGCCCGACAACTTCACCCTGGCGCTGATCGCCGTCGTGGTGCTCGCCAGCTTCCTGCCGGCCTCCGGCGCCTTTGCCGGCTATGTGGAGCACATCACCACCGGCATCGTGAGCCTGCTGTTCTTCCTGCACGGCGCCAAGCTCTCGCGCCAGGCCATCCTCGCGGGCATAGGCCACTGGAAGCTGCATATCTGGATCTTCGTGGCGACCTTCGTGATGTTCCCCATCCTGGGCTGGGCGCTGCGCCCCGTGCTCTCGCCGCTGGTGACGCCGGACATGTACACGGGCGTGCTGTTCCTGTGCGCGCTGCCGGCCACCGTGCAATCGGCCATTGCCTTCACTTCCATGGCGCGCGGCAACGTGCCGGCGGCCGTGTGCAGCGCCTCGGCCTCGACGCTGCTGGGCATTCTGGTCACGCCCATCCTGGTCGGGATCCTGCTGAACAAGAACGCCGAAGGCGGCGATGCGCTGCATGCCGTGGGCAAGATCGCCATGGAGCTGCTGCTGCCCTTCATCGTCGGCCACGTGATGCGCCCGCTGATCGGCGGCTTCCTGCAGCGCCGCGCCGCCATCGTCAAGCTGGTGGACCAGGGCTCCATCCTGTTCGTGGTCTATTCGGCCTTCAGCGCCGCGGTGATCAGCGGCCTGTGGCAGCAGACGCCCGTGCCCGCGCTGATCGGCCTGATCGTGCTGTGCTGCATTCTGCTGGCCGTGGTGCTCACGCTCACCACCTGGGGCGCGCGCCGCCTGGGCTTCAACAAGGAAGACGAGATCACCCTGGTGTTCTGCGGTTCCAAGAAGAGCATGGTCAGCGGCATCCCCATGGCCAACGTGCTGTTCCCTGCCGCCTCGGTCGGCGCCATCGTTCTGCCGCTGATGCTGTTCCACCAGATCCAGCTCATGGTCTGCGCCGTGCTGGCCCAGCGCTATGCGCGCCGCCCCGAGGCACAGGACGAGGGCAGCGCAATGCCCATGATCCAGGCCAACCGCTGAGTCCTGTCCCCGGCCGGCCTCACGCCTGGCCCAGGCTGTTGCGCCCCGGCATCATCTCGCCGAGGAAATCCAGGAAATGCCGCACCGCCGGCGCCAGCCCGCGCCGCGACGGAAACACCGCATGCACGATGCCCGGCGGCAGCGCCCATTCGGGCAGCAACTGCACCAGCCGCCCCTGGGCCAGCGCATCCTGGCACATGTAGTCGGGCAGCCAGCACATGCCGCTGCCGGCCAGCGCCGCGAACTGCAGCGTCAGCAGGTCGTCCACCACATAGCGCGGCTGCAACTGCACGCGCTGCTCCTTCCCCTCGGGGCCGAACAGCGTCATGCTGAACTGCCCGTCAACGGCCGACATGGCCATGCTGTCGAGCAGTTGCAGGTCGTCCAGTGAACGCGGCGTGCCCTGGCGCTCCAGCAGATCGGGACTGGCCACCAGGATCTGGCGCGAGCTGTCCAGGCGCTTGACCACCATGGAGCCGCTGTCCTCCAGGCTGGCGCGCACACGCAAGGCCACGTCCACCCCCTCTTCGACCAGGTTCACGGGCCGGTTGGTCACCTGCATCTCCACATGGACCAGGGGGCAGCGGCGCAGGAACTCCGGCATCAGCTCGCCCAGCACCGTCTGCGCCAGCGTCACGGGGCATGTCACGCGGATGACGCCGCGCGGCTCGGTCTGCACCTCGGCCACCGCATCGGCGGCCGCCAGGGCCGCATCGCGCATGGCCTGGCAGTGGCGCAGATAGCTCTCGCCCACCTGGGTCAGCGATAGCTTGCGCGTGGTGCGCTGCAGCAGGCGCACGCCGAGGTGCGCCTCCAGATCCGCCACGCGGCGCGACAGGCGCGACTTGGGAATGCCCAGCGCGCGCCCCGCCGCGGCAAAGCCGCCGCGCTCGACCACCTCGACGAAATAAAGCATGTCGTTGAGATCCACCATGCACGATTTCTTCTGCATTATTGAATTCATAGATAGAACAATCTATCGCAATTTCGATGACTTATCGAGAACTCTAATCAAATTCACAATCTATCCATCGCTCGTCGTTATGAAAGTCATGAAACGGCGCCTCCCGCAAGGGAACGGCAGCCAAGCATTCGCACACGATGCAGCCTTTTTCAGCCTTGTTTAACGGAAGACTTCTTATGCAAATCCTGCACATCGACTCCTCGATCACCGGCGCCAACTCGGTTTCCCGCCAGCTCACCGCACAGGTGGTGGACAGCCTCAAGCAGGCCCATCCCGACGCCAAGGTCGAATACCTGGACCTGGCCGTGAACGCACCGACCCACCTGAGCGCACAGTCGCTGGGTTTCCGCACCGGCCAGGCCGCCGCCACCGAGATCGAGCGCCAGGAAAATGCCATCTCCGAAGCCCTGGTGAGCCAGTTCCTGGCTGCCGACGTGGTGGTGGTGGGTGCGCCCTTCTACAACTTCACCATTCCTTCGCAGCTGAAGGCCTGGCTGGACCGCGTGGCCCAGGCCGGCCGCACCTTCCGCTACACCGCCAGCGGCCCTGAAGGCCTGGCAACCGGCAAGAAGGTCATCGTGGCTTCCACGCGCGGCGGCATGTACTCGTCCAGCGACATGGGCCAGGCCATGGAACACCAGGAAAGCTATCTGAAGGTCATCTTCGGCTTCATGGGCATTACCGACGTGAACTTCGTGCGTGCCGAAGGCGTGGCCATGGGCCCCGAAGCCAAGGCCAAGGCCCTGGAAACTGCCCAGGCCATGATCGAGGCCCTGGAGCCCGTGGCCGCCTGAGGCGTCTGCGCCCGGCCTCCGCGTTCAAGCCAGCCCTGCGTTCGCGCAGGGCTGGCTTTTTTTGCGGGCCCGCCGTTATCCCACATCCGGTAACACCGGTTTGCCCTGGATCAAAAACAGCGCAGAAAGCCTGGTTCAGCACCATTTGCGCGCAGCTGTCAGCAAAACACACAGGCTTCTTTGATAGGCTTGGCGCCTCCGGTATTTTTTCAGCGCCGCCCGCAGGCACAAGGCCCTGGCCCAGAACCTTGCTCTCTTGCCCATGCAGGAGTTGCCCCGCGCGAAGCATTCCTCCCATGTCTTCCTCTTCAATGACCCGCCCCGCTGTCCAGCGCTCGGATGAGAGCCTGGTTTTCACTGTCCTGACCGTGTTCCTGGTCGGCGCCGCCGTCCTGGCAACGCTGGGCTACATGTACTGGCGCAATACCCAGACCCAGGAGCAGCAACGCTCCGAGCAGCGCATCTACCAGAGGTACAACGACTATATGGAGGCCAGCGAACGCAGTGCAGCCCGTGCCGAGCCTGCCACCCCTGAAGCACAGCCGCAACCTCAGCCCATGCCGCCTACGCCAGCCCAGCGCCTGCTCAGCCATCCTGGCGTGACGCCCGGCCCCGGCTTCAATGCCCCCGGCGTGCAATCGACAGGGCTGCTCGTCATCGATGCCATCGACCAGGCCCAGGCCGCAGAAAAACCGCGCCGCCGCTAACCTTCGGCCCGCGCTCACGCCAGGCCGCATGCGCATCCTTGATGCCGGTTGCGCTTTTCATCCGAGAAGAGTGAAAACCGGGTTACAATCTTCCTCGGATCGCAAGCCAAGCCTTCTTCAGATTGCTTGGCTTTTTCATTCCCTGGCAAGGGAATCGTCCAAATTGCTGCGGAAGGGTGGATGAGCGGTTTAAGTCGCACGCCTGGAAAGCGTGTGTGGGTTAATAGCCCACCGCGGGTTCGAATCCCGCCCCTTCCGCCATCAACATATTGCTGCATGGAATTTCATCCGTGTACGCTCAGCCTTGAAATCCGGCTTTCATGACAATGCCGCTCACTTTAACCAGTGAGCGGCATTTTTCGTCGTACGCCTCGACTACGTACAACATCCAGCAGCCGGCCTACATCCGGCAACCCAATAAAAAAGATCCGAGACGCGCCCACTTCGTAGGGCCCGCAGCTCCCAAGAGGCAGCCGATTGCCTCGGGGCGGCCCGGCGCAATGAAAATCCATCGATTTTTTACCCTCTCGAAGGATTCCCGGCCATTGTGGACACCTCCATTCAAGGCCGCGGCACAAGCTTGCTGAAACGGCTTTGGCAGCCGCCAATGCCCTTCTTGCCTGCAACCAGCGAAGATCGGCCTGCATTCATCCCAAATTGCAGGTCATCTTCCCTGCAGCTTGCACGCAGATGAAGGTAGATATGTGCAGATTCCAGGCATAGTCAAGCAACTGCCGGCTACCGCCTCCCATCTACCCCCTAAAGGCATTCATCTGCACCCTGGACACCGGCACGATGCCACAACCCTGAAAGAACGCTTCTTTTCTTCGAAATTCACATAAAAAGAGTACAAATTGCAGGGTAGTTGGCGCAAATGGGCAGCGCTAGAATCCGCCTTCGCCGAACATCATGTATCTATGCCTTCCGTGATTGCCCTGTCGCACCCGCCCGCCCGCGCACTCTTGACCCGATCTGCAGGATCGGCATGCCCATGAACGCGCCCCATGGCCTGCAGCTGCAGGGCGTCACGCTGCGGCGTGGCATCACCACGGTGTTCGAGAATCTGAACCTCGCCTTGGATACCCGGCGCATCGGCCTGATCGGCGACAACGGGGCCGGCAAGAGCAGCCTGTTTCGCCTGCTGTGCGGGCTGGATGTGCCGCAGGCCGGCAGCGTCTCCATCGGCGGCCAGGACTTGCATGCGGCCCGTGCCGAGCACCCCGGCCTGGTGGGGCTGATGTTCCAGAACCCCGACGACCAGATCATCTTTCCGACCGTGCAGGAAGAACTGGCCCTGGGCCTGCGCCCGGCCGGCCTTTCCAGGCAGCAGGCCAAGGAACAGGCCCGCGCCCTGCTGGCCCAGCGAGGTCTGGCGCATTGGGCCGAGCGCGCCGTCTCCAGCCTGAGCCAGGGCCAGCGCCAGCAGGTGTGCTGGCTGTCCCTGCTGATTGCGGCCCCCCGGGTGCTGCTGCTGGACGAGCCCTTTGCCAGCCTGGACCTGCCCGGCCAGGCCCGACTGGCGCAGGACATTGCCCAGGCGCCGCAGCAGGTGCTGGTCTCCACCCATGTGCTGGACCATGTGCGCGGCTTCGAGCGCGTGATCTGGCTGGACTGCGGCAAGGTGCGCGAGGACGGCCCTGGCGCCGAAGTCTGCGCCGCCTACGAGGCCAACGTGGCCCTGCGGCTGGCATCCATGCCACATACGTCCATGGACGGCATTCATGGGTAGTCTGTACAGCGAACAGATCACCTGGCTGCATGGCTGGGGTGCGGGCACCAAGCTGCTGCTCATGGCGGTTCTCGGCACCCTGCTGTTTCTCACGGATGCCCCCTGGCTCCTGGCTGCAGCGGCACTGGCCTGCGCCCTGCTCTGGGCATCGCTGGGCGAGGCCACCCAGGTGGCCAGGCGCCTGATGCGCTCGGTCATCATGGCTGCCCTGCTCGTGGCCGGCTTTCATGCGCTGATGCACCACTACGCGCTGGGAGCCGCCAGCGCGCTGCGCCTGGTCTGCGCTTCGGCGCTGGGCGTGGCGCTGACGGTGACCACACGCCCCAGCGATCTGGTCGAGGTGCTGGAGCGCCTGCTCGGGCCACTGCGGCCGCTGGGCGTCTCGCCGGAGCGCGTGGCCCTGCAGATCGCGCTGATGCTGCGCTTTACCGAACACTTCTTCGTGCAGTGGAAAAAGCTGGACGATGCCCATCGCCTGCGCACGGGCCACGCCGGCGGGCTGCGCCTGATCGCCCCGCTGACCATCCACATGCTGCAGGCCACGCGCCGCGTCGCCGATGCCTTGTGGGCAAGGCTGGGGAGATAGCGCCTGAGATGCTTCGCGCCTTCCCCCTCTCTCGCTGCGCGAGAGGGGAACGACACCCTCGGCGCGGGACGGTGCGGCCGGCTCGGGCCCTTTCTCGGTGTCTCGCACCTGGGCCGCGTCGGTTTCATGCATAGCACCGCAAGAATTCATTTTTCTACCTGGATCAACCGACAACCGATTACGCTTCATCAGGAGTTCCGATGTCCAACGCCTCTTCGTCCCCCACGGTATCGCGCAGCGGCGCGCGCTCCATGGCCCAGGTTTCGCTGTTCGCGGCCCTCATGGCCGTGATGGGCCTGATTCCCAAGATCGACCTGCCCCTGGGCGTGCCCATCACCATCCAGTCGCTGGGCGTGATGCTGGCCGGCGTCATGCTGGGCCCCTGGCGCGGTTTCCAGTCCATGCTGCTGTTCCTGGCAGCCGTGGCCGTGGGCCTGCCGCTGCTGGCGGGAGGGCGCGGCGGCATTGCCGTGTTCATGTCGCCGTCCGCCGGCTATCTGGCCGGCTATTCACTGGCAGCCGCTATCGTGGGCGCCCTCATGGCCGTATTGCTCAAGGGCTCGCCTCAGGCCACGCCGCGCCGCATTGCCGTCAGCGCCTTCATCGCCGCCCTGCTTGGCGGCCTGGTCTGCCTGCATGCGTTCGGCGTGCTGGGTCTGATGCTGATGGCCAAGCTGAGCCTGGTCCAGGCCTTCAAGGTGACGCTGGCCTTCGTTCCCGGCGACTTCATCAAGTGCATTCTGTGCGCCCTCATCGTGCATGCCGTGGCGCGCGGCCTGCCCGATTGGCGTTTCGGTGGCCGCGCATGACCCAAGCACACCCCCATCCATTGGCCGCGCCGCTGGAAGGCATCTGGACACTGGTGCACGGGCCGCTGGCGCACTGGGCGCGGGAGCGCCCCGAGGCCATAGCGCTGCAGAACGAAACCACGCAGTGGACCTTCGCCCAGGTGCATGAGGAAGTCCTGCGCCGCTCGGCCACGCTGGTGGCGCGCCAGGCGCCGGCCATGGTGCTGCTGGACGCCGAGCGCAGCACGCTGGAGCGCCTGATCGATTTCCTCGCCATCATTCACAGCGGGCGCTGCGCGGCCGTGGCCGACCCGGACTGGCCCGAGGCCGTGCGCGAGCGCATCACCGGCTGGCTGCCCACCGCAGCCTGCACCATGAACCCGGCCGCGCCCACCAGCCCGTTCTATACGGGCTTCACCTCGGGCAGCACGGGCATGCCCAAGGGCTTCATGCGCCACCACCGCTCCTGGACCGAGAGCTTTCGTGTGAGCCTGCAGGATTTCGGCGCCGTGGCCGCCCGGCGCACGCTGTCGCCGGGACGCATCTCGCACTCGCTGTTCCTGTTCGGCGCCATGCAGGCGCTCTGGAACGGCGCAGGCGCCGTGGTGCAGGAAAAATTCTCCGCCTCGCGCTGCCTGGCCACTTTGGCCGCGGGCGAAGCGCCCTGCCTGGTGGCCGTGCCCAGCCAGCTGCTGCTGATGCTGCAGTGGGCCGAGCACCGCCAGCTGGAACCCGTCCCGCAGGTGGAGCTGATCACCATCAGCGGGGCGCGCTGGATGCGGGCGCACACGCCGGCCTTGCGGGCGCTGTTCCCCAGGGCGCGCCTCATCGAGTTCTATGGCGCTTCGGAAGCCAGCTTCGTGGCCTGGATGGAGGCCGACGAGCCCTGCTCGCCCCAGGCCGTGGGCCGGCCCTTCAGCAATGTGGAGATCGACATCCGCCCGCTGGCCGAGCCGTCGCCGGACCAGCACGGCGAGCAGGACGGACTGATCTATGTGCGCAGCCCCATGCTGTTCATGGACTACCTGGGCGACGCGCACGACCGCACCGCCGTGCTGCGCGACGGCCCCTGGCTGTCGGTGCGCGACATGGGCCATATCGACGAACGCGGCATGCTGTGCCTGGCCGGGCGGCAAAGCCGCATGATCGTCACCCAGGGCAAGAATCTGTTTCCCGAGGAAGTCGAGAACCTGCTGCTCACGCACCCGCAGATCGCGCAGGTCTCGCTGCACGGCCAGGGCGATCCGCTGCGCGGCATGCAGGTCCACGCCGTGCTGCACTGGACTGCGCATGGCCACGGTGAAGCCAGGCCCGACGCCATGGCGCTGACCGCCTGGGTGCGCGAGCGGCTGGAAGCCTTCAAGGCTCCGCGCCAGTGGTGGGTGTGCCCGCACTGGCCGCACACCGCCAGCGGCAAGACCGACCATGCGCGCCTGGGCCAGGCCCTGGCGGCCATCCTGGCCGGCCGCAGCGAGCAGGACCTGGCAGATGCCGGCCTGCCCTGGCTGCAGCCCTGGAAGACAGGCACGGCGACGCCATGAACACCCTGCCTTCGGTACTGATTGCCGGCTGGATGCGCAGCCCCGTGGCCCCCGTGGGCGGCGCTCTGGCGCAGTTGGCCGCGCATGAGCTGGGCGCACCGGTGCTGCAGGCCTTGCTGGCCCGCGCCGGGCTCGCTCCCGACGCCGTGGATGCCGTGGTGCTGGGCAATGCCCTGGGCGCCGGTGGCAATCCGGCGCGCATGCTGGCCCTGGCCGCAGGACTGCCCGAGCGCTGCGCGGCCCAGTCGGTCGACAGCCAGTGCTGCTCCGGCCTGGATGCCGTGGCGCTGGCAGCCGGTCTGCTGCAATCGGGCCAGGCCGACATCGTGGTGGCCGGTGGCGTCGAAGCCTGGAGCCGTGCCCCCATCCGCCAGACACGGCCGCGCCATGCGGGCGAAGCGCCGCAAAGCTACGAGCGGCCACCTTTCGCGCCCGATCCCGCACGCGACCCGGACCTGCTCCAATCGGCCGCCGACTATGCGCTGGCGCATGGCTTTGCCCGCGCCGAGCAGGAGACCTATGCCCTGCAATCGCATGCCCGCGCGCTGGCTGCTCAACCCTTGCAAACCCCGGAGATCGCGCCCGTGGCCGGCCTGGCATGCGATGCCTATCCGCGCACGATGACGGCCGCCCGCGCCGCGCGCATGCCCGTGGTGGCACGGAGCGCGCAAGACCATACCGACGGCCACGCCCTCAGTGCCCTGACCGTCTCCACCAAGGCCGACGGCGCAGCCCTGGTGCTGCTGGCCACGCCCGAGGCCTGCCGGCGCCACGGCCTGCGCCCGCTCGCCCAATGGGTGGGCAGCGCCTCCGTGGGCGCCGCCCCCGAAACCCCGCTGCTGGCCGCCACCCTGGCTGCGCGCACCGTGCTGGAGCGGGCGGCGCTCAGACAGCAAGCCAGGCTCACACCCGGCGAAATCGCCGCCATCGAGCTGCACGATGCCTTTGCCGTTCAAGGCCTGGCGTTCTGCCGGGAGCTGGGCCTCGATCCGCAAGCCATCAACACCGGTGGCGGCGGGCTGGCGCGCGGCCACCCCATAGGCGCCTCGGGCGCCATCGCGCTGGTGCGCGTGCTGAGCCAGCTACAGACACAACTTGAAGCCGGTCCCTGGGGCCTGGCAGCAATTGCCGGCGCCGGCGGCATTGGCGCGGCCTGCCTGGTGCGCAAGCTGTTGCACGGCCCGGCGATGAAAAATACCTGAAACGATGCATACCGCAAACACATTCACCAGCCCCGAAGCCATGGCGCTGATGCAGCAGCGCCGCTCCATGCGCGCCTTTCTGGACCGGCCCGTGTCACAGCCGCTGCTGGAGCAATTGCTGACCACGGCCCGCCAGGCACCCAGTGGCGGCAATCTGCAGCCCGGCCATTTCTGGGGCGTGCAGGGCGAGCTGCGCCGGCAGCTCACCGATGCCCTGCTGGCCGACTTCCACGGCCAGGCGCCTGAATGCGAGGACTACGCCTACTTTCCACGCCCCATGCCCATGCAGCTGCGCAAGCGCCAGGTCGCCTCGGCCCAGGCGCTCTACGGCGCCCTGGGCGTGGCGCGCGACGACCGCGCGGGGCGCGATGCGCAGTTCGCGCGCAACTACCGTTTCTTCGATGCGCCCGTGGCCCTGGTGGTCTCCATCGACTCGAGCTTCGGCCCGGGCGGCTATATGGACCTAGGCATGGCGCTGTACGGCCTGCAGCTGGCCGCCGCGGCCCAGGGCCTGGGCAGTTGCGCCATCGGCGCCCTGGCCTCCTACCCCGAAACCGTGCGCCGCGTGCTGGGCCTGAGCGCCGAGCACCATATCGTCTGCGGCCTGGCCCTGGGCTGGGCCGATGCCTCGGCCCCCGTCAACCAGGCCCGCACCGCGCGCGCGCCGCTGGGCGAGTGGTTTCAGATGCTCGGTTAAAAAACAATAGCTGCCGACGACGGCAACTCCTTGGTTCCAGATGGATAACCAACCAAAACCTGGAGCTGACCGGCGCAAGCAGCTATGTTTTTACGAAACCGGGTCAGTGAGCACATGCACCAAAACCGATGCAGCCCAACCCGGGGGCATCCAGCAAGGGCCTGAGCCGGCCGCGCCGCCCTGCAGCGATGATGTCGTCCCCCGGGGGAGGCCGCGCAGCGGCTCAGGGGGTGAAGCCTAGAACGCCGGGAACACCGAGCCCTTGAACTCCTTGTCGATGAACTGGCGCACTTCCTCGGAGTGGTAGGACTTGATCAGCTGGGCCACCCAGGGCTGGTTCTTGTCGGCATCCCGCACGACCAGGATGTTGACGTAGGGGTTCTTCGCCGACTCCAGCGCAATCGCGTCGGTCTTGGGGTTCAGCCCGGCCGAGATGGCGAAGTTGGTGTTGATGGTCGAGGCATCCAGATCGTCCAGCGAGCGCGGCAGCTGGGCAGCGTCCAGTTCCACGAAGCGCAGCTTCTTGGGGTTGGAGACCACGTCCAGCGGCGTGGCCTTGAGGCCGGCGTTGTCCTTGAGCTTGATCAGGCCCTGGGCCTGCAGCAGCAGCAGGGCGCGGCCGCCATTGGTCGGGTCGTTGGGCAGGCCGAACTTGGCGCCCGTGGGCAGGTCGGCCAGCTTCTTGATCTTCCTGGAGTAGATGCCGATCGGGAAGTTGACGGTATCGGCCACCCAGCCGATCTTGTAGCCGCGGTCCTTGACCTGGGCGTCCAGATAGGGGCGGTGCTGGTAGCTGTTGGCATCCAGGTCGCCGGCGGCCAGGGCTGCATTGGGCTGCACATAGTCGCCGAACTCCACCACCTTGATGTTCAGGCCGTTTTTGGCGGCCACCTTCTTGACCACTTCCATGATCTGGGCGTGCGGGCCGGCGGTCACGCCGAGCTTGATGGTCTTGTCCTGTGCCTGGGCGGCAAAGGCCAAGGTGGCAGCCGCTGCAACGGCCAGGGTATTGCGCAGGAGTGTGCGCTTGTTCAGCATGGGAAATCCTTGTGGGAGCAAATAACGAGTGGCAACACTTTACTTCGGCAGAGCGCCTTTTTCCGCCGCCGCTTCAGACAGATTGCTCACATGCAAAGCACCGAATGGCACAAGGGCGCTGCAAAACGCCCGGCCTGCCAGCGGGCATGAAAAAAGCGCGCCGGCAGTGCCTGGGCGCGCTTTTCGGAAATCGCCGGGCGGGTGCTCAGAGATCCGAGAGGCTGGGCGCGGCCAGCACCTGCTGGGCCACCACGTCGAGCACGGCATGCGACTGGTCCTGGCGGTCGATCCAGACCTTGGGCGTGAAGCTGCCGCGCAAGGCGATCGCATCGCCTTCGGAGAGGCTGCGCAGCACCGCGCAGGGGGCATTGTCGAAGGACACGATATTGACCGGAATCGAAGAGCCGTCGCCCGCGTTGGCGCGCATGCGCGCCACCATGTAGGGGCGGCGGTTGCGGTCCACGCGGCTTTCGGGAATACCGGTCAGCCGGCCGGTGATCAGACCATCCATCATTTGCTTTGTCTATCCAAAAAAATAGCGGCCACCGCATTGCCTGGGTGGCCTGGAAAAAATTGAAGCACTCATTTTAGGGCCAGCGCCAACAACCGCGGCGCCGGCCTTGCTGCTTTTTTGGCAGCCGTATCTTTCGCCAGGCACGGTCAGCGGTGGCTCAGGCGGCGCACCACCCAGTCGCCCAGGCTCTGGATGGCCTGCACGAAGAAGATGAGGATGACCACCACCACCAGCATCACGTCGGGCAGAAAGCGCTGGTAGCCATAGCGGATGCCCAGGTCGCCCAGGCCGCCGCCGCCGATGGCGCCGGCCATGGCCGAGTAGCCGGTCAGGCTCACGAAGCTGATGGTCAGGCCGGCCACGATGCCGGGCAGCGCCTCGGGCAGCAGCACCTTCCACACGATCTGCGCGGTGCTCGCGCCCATGGACTGGGCAGCCTCGACCAGGCCGTTGTCCACTTCGCGCAGGGCTGTTTCCACCAGGCGCGCCACGAAGGGCGCGGCCGCAATGGTCAGTGGCACCACGGCGGCCCAGGTGCCGATGGACGAGCCCGTGATCAGGCGCGTCAGCGGGATGATGGCCACCAGCAAGATGATGAACGGCGTGGAGCGCAGCGCATTCACGATCCAGCCCACGATCTTGTTGGCCGGGCCGTTCTGCAAAATGCCGCCCTGGTCCGTCACGCGCAGGAACACGCCCAGGGGAATGCCGATCAGCCCGCCGATCAGGCCGGAGACGCCGACCATGATGAGGGTCTCCCACAGCGAATCCAGCAGCAGCTGCAGCATCATTTCCGAAAAATTCTCAAACATCGCTCTCAATCCTTTAGGTCACGCTCAGTGCACGATCTGCACCTGCACGCCGCCGGCGCGCAGATGGGTGACGGCTGCTTCGATCCTGGCAGGCTCGCCGCTGGCATACACGGCCAGCGAGCCGAAGGTCTGGTCCTGGATCTCGTCGATCTGGCCGTGCAGGATGGACAGGTCCAGCCCTAGCTCGCGGATCAGGTGCGACAGGATGGGCTGGTATGCGCTCTCGCCCGCATAGGACAGGCGCAGCAGCTGGCCGACCTGGCCGGCCTGCAGCTTCTGCGACAGCTGGTGCACGCGGGCCGACACCGACGCGGGCAGCTCCTGCGGCACGATCTCGTCGATCAGGCTCTTGGTGATGGCCTGCTGCGGGCGCGTGAACACCTCGATGACCGAGCCCATCTCGGCAATCCGCCCGCCGTCGATCACGGCCACGCGGTCGGCGATCTGCTTGATCACCTGCATCTGGTGAGTGATCAGCACCACGGTCACGCCCAGCTCGCGGTTGACCTTGCGCAGCAGGTCCAGGATGGAGCGCGTGGTCTCGGGATCCAGGGCCGAGGTCGCCTCGTCGCTGAGCAGCACCTTGGGATGGCTGGCCAGCGCGCGCGCAATGCCCACGCGCTGCTTCTGGCCGCCCGAGATCTGGGCCGGATAGCGGTCTGCCAGGTGGTCCAGCCCCACCAGTTCCAGCAGCGGCGTCACGCGCTGGCGGATCTCGTTCTTGGCCATGCCGGCCAGCTCCAGCGGCAGCGCCACGTTGTCGAACACCGTGCGCGAGGACAGCAGATTGAAATGCTGGAACACCATGCCGATGTCGCGGCGTGCGGCGCGCAGCTCGGTCTCGGACAGCTGCATCAGGTCGCGCCCGCCCACGATCACCTGGCCGCCCGTGGGCCGGTTGAGCAGGTTCAGGCAGCGCACCAGGGAACTCTTGCCGGCGCCGCTGCGGCCGATGATGCCGAACACCTCGCCCGACCGGACCTGCAGATCGATGCCGCGCAGGGCGTGGACAGGCCCCTTGGGGCCTTGGTAAGTCAGGGACAGATCCCGAATTTCAATCATGAAGATATAGGCACGCCGCACAAAGCCCCCGCAAGGAGCCGGACGGTGCGCGATCAAAAGTCAATGGAGACAAGGGCTGGAGCCGGCGCGTGCAACGCAGGCCTTCACCCGAATTTTCTCGACCCGCTGCCCAGGTGGTTGCAGCCGGTCTTTTTGGTAATAACCCGCAACTATGCCTGAAACCGGGCAAGCCTGGCAGCAAGTCGGGCAAGGCAGCAACGCCGGCACCTCACGCTTTCCCTGCTTTTCCCTGGGGGCGGGCTGCCCGTAGCATCATGGACCCAAGTGCCCCGCCCCTTTGCCGTCCGGTATGCAGCTTCCCTTTCCTGTCCGCGTCGAATGCCCGCCCGGGGCCTGCGTCTGCCAGCGCGAGCAGCTGCTGAGCGATCCGCAGGCCGACTGCCGCATCCTGCGGCTCACGCGCGAGGAAGAGAAAAAGCTGCTGGAGCGGCTGGAGCGCATCAGCAGCCTGCAGGATCTGGCCCATATGCAGCAGCGCATCCAGGAGCAGCTGGGCCTGTCCATCACCATCGCGCCCGGCAGCGGCGAGGTGCGCAGCATGCGCGGCATACAGATCGAGCTGTCCGACCTGCCCGGCCTGTGCCGCAAGACGCGGCAAAGCATTCCGGCGGCCATCCGCAAGGGACTGGAGCGCAATCCCGAGATCGCCTTTGCGCTGCTCGATGCGCACGATTTGTTCGGCATGCCCGGCGCCTAGCCGTACAGGACGATACGGCCCAAGAAGGCCGCGCTTCAAAAATCAAAGCAGCTGGCGCGTGAAGCGCCTTGGGTTCAGGGCATTTAGAATCAGAAAATCAGTGAAAGCAAGCGCTGCCTGCTCTCGATTTCAAAGCACCAGACAGGCTCTTCTTCAGCGGTGGTCGCGCCGGTACAGCGCCCACTCTTCCTGCACCGAGCCGTCGGGCAGATGGCACATGCCCACCTGGCCCCGCGCCGTGCCCTCGATCACCAGGCGGCCGCCCAGCCTGGCGCAGTGGACCGAAGCCGGATTGGCCATGCCCACGGCCGGGGGCACCGCCGGCGCCGATGCCGGCGCAGGGCCGGGAGCCGAGGTGCCGCACGCGGTCACCGCCAGGCAAGCAGCCATAAAGAAGATCTTGTACACGGCAAATCGAACAGAAAACAAAGAGCGCCCAGCCTAGCACGGCGCCATGCGCCAAATGCCGGCCGGCGACCGGGAGATCGCAAGCTGGCGCTCAGAACTGGTACGCCAGGTTCATGCCCGCCATCCACTGCCGGCCCGGCGCGGCCTCGTAGTAGCGGCCATTGGCTTCGTTGACGATGACCGAGCCCACGTATTTCCTGTCGGCCAGGTTGTCCAGCCGCGCAAAGGCGTTCAGCGTCCAGGCTCCCAGGCGCATGGCATGGCCCACGCTGAGGCCGGCCACGCCATAGCCGGGCGCATGGACACTGTTGTCGTCGTTGGCGGCGACGCGCCCCACCTGGCGCCAGTCCAGGCCCAGGCTCCAGTCCTGCGCCGGGCGCCAGTCCAGGGCCAGGTAGGCCTGGCTTCTCGCCGTGCCGGCAATGCGCCGGCCTGCAGCGATGCAGCCGCCCCGGGCATCGCAAAAGCCATCGCGCAACCGGGCATCGAGCAGCGTCAGCGCCGCCTCGATCTTGAGCTGCCGCGTCAGCCAGGCCGTGGCGCTGAGCTCCATGCCCTGGCGCCGGGTCCGGCCGGCATTCTGGTAGGTGGCGCGGCCGCCGGCATTCTCCGCGGCAACGATCTCGTCCCGCGTCTGGGTCCGGAACAGCGCGGCAGCCCATTGTCCGCGCATGCTTTCGCCCTCGAAGCGCTGGCGGATGCCGGCTTCGGCGCTGGCCGAGACGGCAGGCCGAAGGCCGAAGTTCAGGCCCGGCAGGCCCGCCGGGCGGTAGGAGATTTCATTGAAGGTCGGCGTCTCGAACCCGCTGCCCAGCGAGGCATAGACGTGGGTGCGCTCGTCCAGCTGATGCTGCAGCGTCACCACGGGCAGCAGGCGGTGATAGGCGGCATTGCCGCTGTCGTCGCCGTTGCCGGGCGCCATGTAGCGGTCGTGCGATTCGAAGCTGACATTGCTCCAGCGCAGCCCGGCCTGCATCTTCCAGGCCGGTGCAAAGGCCCAGGAGGCCTGCACATAGGGATCGATATTGCCCAGCGTGTTGCGCTCGTCGCGGCGCAGCGCGCCCATCACGCCGTACCGGCTGCCGATGAAATTGTTGTAGCCCTGCCGGTCTTCCCGTGTGATATTGGCCGCCAGGCCCGTGGCCAGCTCGAAACGGCCGGCCGACGTTTCGCGGCTCGCGGCCCAGCGCAGGTCCAGCCCGCCATAGTCGCGCTGCAGCGCGATCACGCCGCCGGCGCTGGTGGCCGGCCTTTGCGCGGCGGCCGGTGTTGCCTGGTATTGCGTGGTTTCGCGCCGGCCCGCATAGACCATGAGGCGCAGGGCACTGCCGCTGCCGATGCGCCGCTCGTAGCCGAGGCCGGCCTGGGTCTGGCTCACGCTCTTGCGCGCGTCGTAGTCCAGCGGCCCCTGCGCGACGGCCCGGCGGTCGGCCCGCCATTCGGCAGGCGTGACGCCGCCGGGGTCCTTGGCGTCTATCGCCGTATGGCTGGCCACCAGCGTCAGGTGACTGTCCTCATCGGGCTGCGTGTCCAGGCGGGCATTGAAGAGGTTTTTGTCGGCGGCGCTCTGGGGCCGGTAGCCGTCGGTCAGGTAGCGGCTGGCGCTGACCACATAGCCCACGCCATGGCTCTCGCCGCTGGCTTTCAGGCCCAGGCGCTTCTGGCCGTTGCTGCCGACGGTGAAGCTGCTGTGCACTTCGGGCCGGCCCTCGCCACGCTCGGTATAGATGTTGATCACGCCGCCCGAGGCATTGCCGTACAGCGCGGAATACGGGCCGCGCAGCACCTCGATGCGCTCCACCGAGGCCAGGTCGATGTTGCTGGTCTGGCCCTGGCCGTCCGGCATGGTGGCGGGAATTCCGTCCACATAGATCTGGATGCCGCGCACGCCGAAGGTGGAGCGCGCGCCCTGGCCGCGAATGGACAGCTGCAGGTCCTGCGCGTAGTTCTGACGGTTTTGCAGCAGCAGGCCAGGCACCGCCGCCAGGGATTCCGACAGGTTGACCTGCCACTGGCGGTCGCGCACCCGCGCGCCGTCCACCACCGTCACGGAAGCAGGCGCCTGCTCCAGCGGCGATGCCAGCAAGGTGCTGCGCACCGTCACCTCGGGCAATGGACCGGGGGCCTCTGCCTCCTGCGCCAGGCCGATGCCGGGCAGCCCCAGAAGCCCGGCGGCCAGCGCCAGCGCCGTGCTGCTGCACCCAGGCGGTGGCCGGTCATTCACGTGTTTCGCCATTGCGCGGGCTTGCCTCTTGTGCTCATTCTTTTTCCTTGATCCCATAGCCCATCACGGCCTTGACCTCCAGGAATTCTCGCAGGCCGTGCTCGCCCCACTCGCGGCCGTTGCCCGACTGCCGGTAGCCACCAAAGGGCGCGCCGAAGTCCGGCCCCGCGCCATTGAGATGGACCATGCCGGTGCGCAGGCGCGAAGCCACCCGGCGTGCATGCTCCAGGCTGCCGGACTGCACATAGCCGGACAGGCCGTAGACGGTGTCGTTGGCCATGCGGATGGCTTCTTCCTCGCTGTCATAGGGAATCATCACCAGCACCGGGCCGAAGATTTCCTCGCGGGCAATCGCCATGTCGTTGCGCACATCGGCAAACACCGTGGGCCTGACGAAATAGCCCTTGGCCAGCCCTTCGGGCCGGCCCGTGCCGCCGGCCACCAGCGTGGCACCCTCGTCCAGCCCTTTCTGGATCAGGGCCTGGATCTTGTGGAACTGGGCTTCGCTGGCCACGGGCCCCATGTGCATGCCCTCGGCCGAAGCATCGGCCACGGTCACGGCGCCCGCCACGGCCTTGGCGATGGCCGCGGCCTGCGCGTGCAGCGCGCGCGGCACGAACATGCGCGTGGGCGCATTGCAGCTCTGGCCCGAGTTGGTGAAGCAGGCCTGCACGCCCTGGGTGACCGCCTTTTGCAGGTCGGCATCTTCGAGCACGATGTTGGCGGACTTGCCGCCCAGTTCCTGCGCCACGCGCTTGACGCTGTCGGCCGCGGCCTTGGCCACGGCAATGCCGGCGCGCGTGGAGCCGGTGAAAGTCATCATGTCGATGCCCGGGTGGGCCGACAGGGCTTCGCCCACGCCGGGGCCGTCGCCGTTGACGAGGTTGAACACGCCGGGCGGCACGCCCGCCTCGTGCAGCACCTCGGCCATGAGGATGGCATTGAGCGGCGCGATCTCCGAGGGCTTGAGCACCATGGTGCAGCCCGCCGCCAGGGCCGGCGCCACCTTGCACATGATCTGGTTGACGGGCCAGTTCCAGGGCGTGATCATGCCGACCACGCCCACGGGCTCGTGCACGATGGCCGTGGTGCCCTGCACATGCTCGAAGGAAAATTGCTTGAGCACCTCGATGGTGGTCGCCAGGTGCGCCACGCCCGTGGCGGCCTGCGCGGCCTTGGACAGCCACAGCGGCGCCCCCATCTCCTGCGAGATGGTCTGCACGAAGTCGCCGTAGCGGCGCTGGTAGACCTCCAGCACCCTGGCCAGCAGGGCAAGGCGCTCTTCGCGGCGGGTCTGCGAATAGCTTTCGAAAGCGCGCCGCGCGGCCTTCACGGCCAGGTCCACGTCGGCGGCCGAGCCCAGGCTGATACGCGCAATGGGTTGCTCGGTGGAGGGATTGACGACCTCCAGGGTGCGCGTAATGGCCGGGTCCACCCATTGGCCGTCGATGTAGAACTGCAACTGGTCTTTCATGTACGGGTTTCCTTGACGTTTGATGGCAGGATCGCCGGCGCGCTGGCAAGGCGCACCGGCTTGTGCGGCGGCACGAGGGCCGGCTTCAGTTCTTGGGCCGGATCGCGTCGGCCGTGCCCTGGATGAAGGCCTTGAGGGATTCGACGTCGTCCGCGGACAGCTTGCCCGTGAAGTCCGGCATGCCTCGCGCCATGGCCGGCCCCTTGAAGACGAAGCTGCCCAGGTTCTCGATATAGGAGGCGTCCAGATAGCCCAGGTTGGGAATGTTGCCGCCGCGGTCCACGCCCGGCACGCCATGGCAGAACACGCAGTTGGCCACATACAGCGCGGTGCCCGCCTCGACCTTGGCCGGGTCGTACTTCACGCCCTGCAGCAGCTTGCCCATGCGCTGGGCCACGAACTCCGGCATCTTGGCCGTGCCGCCCACGGCAAAGGTGTAGACCGTGCCCGGGCCCTGGCGCTCGGTGGCCCGCGCCGCCAGGCCGTACACGCCGCCCCAGCCCACGGCGACCGAGACATACTGCTTGCCATCCACCATATAGGTGCTGGGCGCGGCGACCACGCCGGTGCCGGTGGGCGTCTCCCAGAGCTTGTCGCCATTGCTGGCGTCATAGGCCACCAGCCGGCCGTCGGCCGTGCCCTGGAACACTACATTGCCGGCCGTGGTGAGCGTGCCGCCGTTCCACGGCGAGACATGCTCCACGCGCCAGACCTCCTTCTGCGCGACGGGATCCCAGGCCAGCAGGCGGCCGAAAGGCTTGCTCTTGGGCGGCTCGGCATTGAAGAACTTGCCCGTGTTCCAGCCGGTGCCGGACTGGGGCTTGCCCGGCCCGACCTCGTTGAACTTCCAGTTCTTGTCGTCCATCAGGTTGACGGGCACGTTCTGAGCCGGCAGGTACACCAGACCGGTCTTGGGATTGAAGGACATCGGATGCCAGTTGTGCGCGCCATAGGGGCCGGGAATCGCGTCATAGGGCTTGCTGCCGTCGCGCGCCGCGGCGATCTCCATGGGCCGGCCGTTCTTGTCGTAACCGCTGGCCCAGTTCACCGGCACGAAGTTCCTGGCCGAGATGAACTTGCCGTTGGTGCGGTCGATGACGAAGAAGAACCCGTTCTTGGGCGCATGCAGGATCACCTTGCGCAGCTTTCCGTCGATCCGGATGTCGGCCAGGATCATGGGCTGCGTGGAGGTGTAGTCCCAGTTGTCGCCCGGGGTTTCCTGGTAATGCCACTTGTATTTGCCGGTGTCGGGGTCCAGCGCCACGACGGAGGCCAGGTACAGGTTGTCGCCGCCCTTGGGGCTGCGTTTCTTGTGGGCCCAGGGAGAGCCGTTGCCGGTGCCTACGTACATGGTGTTGAGTTCGGGGTCGAAGGCCATGGTGTCCCACATGGTGCCGCCGCCGCCCGCCTCCCACCACTTGCCGCTGGAGTCCCAGGTCTTGGCCGCGCGTCGCATGGATTCGTCCTCGAAAGGCCGGGACGGATCGCCGGGCACGCTGAACCAGCGCCATTTCTGCTCGCCGGTCTCGGCGTCGTAGGCCGTGAGGTAGCCGCGCACCCCGTACTCGGCGCCGCCATTGCCGATGATGACCTTGCCCTTGAACACACGCGGCGCGCCGGTGATGGTGTACGAGCCCTTCTGCCCCTCGATGGTGTTGCGCTCCCACACCACCTTGCCCGTGGCGGCGTCCAGCGCAATCAGGCGGCCGTCGTAGGCGCCCACGTAGACCTTGCCCTTCCACAAGGCCACGCCCCGGTTGACGACGTCGCAGCAGCCCCGGTAGCCGATGCTGCGATCCACCCCGGGGTCGTAGGTCCACAGCTTCTGGCCGGTGCGCGCATCGATGGCATGCACCACGCTCCAGGAGGCGGATACATACATCACGCCATCCACCACCACGGGTGTTGCCTCCACGCCGCGCGTGGACTCCAGGTTGTAGGACCAGGCCAGACCCAGGTCCTTGGCATTGGCGGTGTTGATCTGGTCCAGCCGGCTGTAGCGGGTCTCGGCGTAGTCCACGCCGACAACGGGCCAGTCGGGCGTTCCCGCAGCGTTGTTCAAGACGAATGACTGGTCCACGCGCCGGCTGGCCGCGGCGCGGCTGCCGGTATCCTGGGCCGATGCCGCAGCCGCGACCACACATGAAAGAACGCCGAACGCGAGTCTGTTGCCAAGCAAGCTCATGGGTGTCTCCTGGTTCTGCTTTGTTCAAATTGGCACTGCAGAGCATCCCGCCTCGTCCTGTTTTTTGCATGCTCGGGATTTCACCAAGCAGCGGTTGTGCCGTTTCGGAACACATTCGACCGTCGTCGTTCCCCGAGGAGATGCCCATGGGGCCTGGAAAATGGCGTACGGCAGATGCGCCCAGGCAATTGTTTTCAACCTCGGCCACAGAGCGGGTCGAAATCGCGAGGCGCCAGTTTTTCGAGGAAGGCATGCGCCCCTCGGGGCTGGTGAGCGAAGCCGTGATCCAGTCCTGGATGCGCTGCCGCCGCGTGCATCCCGATCCGCAGCGCCAGGTGGCGTTCGCGCCGGTCACCCGCAGCCGCCTGCATGCCACGCAGGAGCGCAGCCGGGGCCTGCTCCAGGTCGCGCAACACGAAATCGCGGCCATGGAGCGGGCGCTGGCGGGCGCCGATGTGCGCGTGCTGCTGACCGACGGCGACGGCGTTGCTCTCTATCTGAGCCCCGTGCCGCAGTCATCCGCCCCGGAAATGCTGTCGCGCCATATGGGACAGCCCGGCTCCAATATCGGCGAACGCATTGCCGGCACCACGGCACCTGGCATTGTGGCTGCCACCGGCCAGGCCTGCACGGTCCTGGGTGGCGAGCACTACTTCGACGAACTGCGTCTGCTGCAATGTGCGGCCGCACCCATCCGCGACGTGCGCGGCAAGGTGGTCGGTGTGCTCGACCTCACCACGCTGGCCCGCCCCTTCGGCTTCGACGCCGGCCAGATGGTGGGCATGCATGCCACCGTGATCGAGAACGTATTGCTGCAGGCGCAGTCGCAGGAACATCTGATACTGCGCTTCCAGCTCCATCCCGCGCTGCTGGAGACGCCTTTGCAGGGATTGGCCGGCATTGCCTCCGATGGCCACGTCGCCTGGCTCAATGACGCAGGCGCCCGCATCGTGGGCCTGCTGCCGGCCGACGCCGCATCGCGCGAGGTGGAAAGCCTGTTCGGCCACAGCCTGCAGCAGTTGCTACGCCTGAGCACTGCCGCGGCGCCCCGGTTCCTCAGGCTGGCCAGCGGTCTTGGCGTCTGGGCACAGGCGCGGCTGCAGGCCTGTGGCGCACATGCCCTGCTGGCCGATGAAGAAGCCGCAGGCGCGGCGCAGCCGGCCGCGCTGGCACCGCGTCCGCCCGAAGCAGCGGCCAAAGAGGCGGGGATGGACGCGGAAAATGAAGCCTGCCAGCCCACGCTGCGCGAGCACAACCGCAGGCTGGTCGAGGCCACGCTGGCCGCCCATGGCGGAAATATCTCCCAGGCAGCCCGGCAGCTGCGCATCTCGCGAGGGACGCTGTATCGCCTGCTGCGCAGCTGGAAGCAGGCGCAATGATCAGTGCAGCTTGAGCCGGCCGGATACGCGCTGCTGCAGCAGCCGGGCCAGGGCCAGCAGCACGGTCTTGCCAAGGCCCAGGATGGCGCGGTGGTGCATCAGGTGCAGCGACATGTACATCCACTTGGCCATCAGTCCTTCCACGAAGAAGTTCTTGCCGGCCAGCCCGCCCATCAAATTGCCCACGCCCTTGTTGTCGCCCAGCGAGACGAGCGAACCCAGGTCCTGGTAGACAAAGGGCTCGCGCACGTCGCTCTCGCGCAGCATGGCCAGAAACACCTTGGCCAGATAGGCCGCCTGCTGGTGGGCAGCCTGGGCCCGTGCGGGAACGAGCTTGTCCTCGCCCCAGGGACAGGCGGCGCAATCGCCCATGGCATAGATCTCGGGCACCGAAGTGCGCAGATGCGTGTCCACGACAAACTGGTTGAGCCGATTGGTTTCCAGGCCCAGCCTGGCATTGCCGTCCGCCGCCTTGATGCCCGCGGCCCAGACGATCATGTCGGCATGGATCTCGCCCGCGGAAGTGACCAGCACGCCCTTGCGCAGCTCCTGCACGCGCGTGCCGGTGAGCACGTTGACCTGCTTTCGCCGCAGCGCCAGCATGGCCTGCTCCGAGATGCGCGGCGGCAAACCGCCCAGGATGCGGTCCCCGCCTTCCACCAGGGAAATATCGAGCCTGAAGCGCTGGGCGCTGCCCAGGCTGTCGAGCAGAACCGCATGGGCTTCCAGCAGCTCCGCCGACAGCTCCACGCCGGTAGCTCCGGCGCCCACGATGGCGATGGAGAGGCTGCGCTCATTCGAGAACGAGGCGCGTGCACTGGCGCTCAGCCAGTCGGAATGGAAACGCTGCGCATCGCGCACGTTCTCGAGCAGGTAGGCATGCTCGATGCCCGGCGTACCGAACGAATTCGAGCCGCTGCCCAGCGCCAGCACCAGGCGCTTGAAGCTCACGGTGCGGGACGGAACGATTTCCTCGTCCTGCGCGCCATGGATGGCCTCCAGCGTGACGGTCTTGCGCTGCGTATCCAGGGCACATAACTCCCCCATCGTGAAGCTGAAATGGTTGCGCCTTGCCAGCACCGTATAGGACAGTCCTTCCTGATGCGCATCCAGCGTGCCGGCAGCCACCTCATGCAGTGTCGGTTTCCAGATATGGAATGGAAACTTGTCGATGAGCAGCACACGCTCGCGGCCCTGCCCGCTTCCCAGCTGGCGGCCCAGCCGGGCTGCAAGCTCCAGGCCTCCGGCCCCTCCGCCGACGATCACGATATCGAAATGCACAACCACCGCCTTTCCACTTTTGACTGAAATCAGTTTAGCGGCCGCTGCCCCTTGCAAGTACCGGGCGCACCGAAATATGTCTATAACGGCGGCTTTATCGGGCAGCCCGCCTGCTGCGGGCGCCCCTGCTGCGGCACTGCTCAGACCCTGGCCGCCAGCAACTGCCGCGGCAGAAAGCAAAAGCCTGCATTGGCAGGCCTTGCTCCCATGGCTAGCACCTCGCCAGGACAGCCATCAGAAATATGGCACTCCATAATAATCGCTAATGCTACGCCCGTATTCGTTCGTATATTCCTTGGCCGTTCCGCTTTCGTACCTGGGGGCATTTTCAATCTGCTCTCTGGTGAGATGTGCCACATAGCCGCCTTTGCTGGGCTCGTAGCTCAAGGATTCCCAGGGCAGCGGATAACGGTCGGCGCCCATGCCCAAAATCCCGCCGGACTCCAGTACGGCATACCGCACCTTTCCGGAAAATCTGTCGATCATCAATGAATCGATGGTGCCCAGCTTTTCGCCCAGGCAATCATAGACGTTTGTGCCGGTCACTTTATCAAAGGACACAATATTGCTTTCGGTCGCACAGGCAGCCATACCTTTCTCCACACATTGTATTCACCGGCCTTCACCGGAATTGAAAAGCCATCCTCGCTTATCCCAAGTCATGGGATTTTTTCGCGGCCTTGAGCTGAAATCAATTCCAGGCAGGATTTTATGGGTTTGCAATTTTCAATGCCGGAATGCTTTTAGCTACGGCAATGCAAAAATAAAACAACCCGTTGCCCTCCGCATTTACCAGGGAGGGAACATGATGACAAGCCAGATGATGAGAACAATCGCCAACGCCCAGAGGATTCCACGCTTGGGAAACAGCGACGGTATGCCAGGGCGAGGCGTCTGATTACGGGATTTGTCTTGATCTTTCATGGAAAAGCTGCGGCATGTGGCGTTCCCGACGGGAGCCATTCTTTCTGGCACCCTTCTTGCTTATTTATCTTCGCCAAACGCCGATCGGCATATTTTTTCCTTAGAACAAACCATTCATACCGGAGCAATTACATGATCTATGTAATTCTTGCAGAAAAATTTACAAAATTCATCTACAGCAAGCTTCATGTCAAAGATACTGCTTCATTTCTTCTTTTGATGCTTTTTGTCTGGTCTGAAATAGGTGCAATTACGCTGGGCCTTGCCTATTTGACAGATCCCCTGCTTTAAACCGGTTTTCAGCCGGGTCTGGATTGCACGCCACCCAACACCACTTACCAGACACGCCTCAGCCCCGGGGGCACCGGCTCTTCTTTCTTCCTGCCCGCACATTGCGGGCATTGATATGAGACGAATGCAATTCGGGCAGACAATGGGCTGTGGCCCGCTCACTTCTTGGCAGCCTCTGCATTTTTCTTGCGTGTGGCAGCGGCTTTCTTTGCAGATGCCGAACGCTCCTGTGCCGGCCGCGATGCCGACGCGGCGCCGCCCAGCTTTCCACCTTTGCGGGACGGCGAATGATCCACGGAATGGCCCCGTCCCGAGCCGGACTTCTTTCCTCCGCCGGTTTCCTTGTTGACCGTAGCCCAGGCCCGCCTTTCAGCCTCTTCATGGCTGACACCCCGATCTTCATAGCTGTCTTCGATGTGCCGGGCTTGGCGCTTTTGCTTGTCGGTATAAGCGGATTTGTCACCTCGAGGCATTGTTCTTCCTTTCTCGTTCGAATTGGTGCAGGCATGAATCTGGGCATGAGAAACCCGGCCCCTGGCTACCAGGTTGTGCCGACACAAACAGCTTGCAATATTTCATTGGGTCGCTGACCTCTGCAATATAACCAAATCACAGAGCATGGTCTGTCTGCAAATACAACAGCATGCAATTCGGGCCTGCAAATGTGCTGCATTGGTTGTGGCAGATTCAGCTGCAGGCCGGAAAATGGTTTCTTTGAATTATTTTCAGCAAAAGAAGCAGCATTTATTGCAGTTGCAGTTTCATTTTTTTACCCAGCAGAAATTTTGCAATATTCCAGGAACGACACTTGCCTCGGATCCAACCAGAATTCTCAAACATCGTGGGTGGCTCATTGATATTCTTTCGGCACATTGATTCCGCTGATATTTATCTTGGAGATACTATGCAACGCGTAACACCTGATGAGTATTTCAATCCCGAGCCGCACGTACGCTACTATCGAACGACTGCAGAAGCCTTTCCCTGTGCAGCGGCCGACGCTATCTCCATATTCCACTCCAGGAGCAAGCGCACATACCGGAATCTCTGGATGTCCTTGATATTGATAGGTCTAATTTTGGCGCTTGCATATATGCTTATTCATAAACCCTCCTAGGTATACAGAAAAGCACGGTATGCATCTTGGATCAGATCATGGTTTTTATTCCATCGACGCTTATTTGCATATTAGCTCCGGGATTGATCCATGGCTGCTTTCCATTTTCCCATGAAATAACCACCTGGAAAAATCAATGAAATAACCGGTCCGGCCTGCCGACGGGCCGATCTTTACAGGAATAGACCATGGCTCAGAGCACCCGATCAAACTATTCTTCCACCCGCGCCGTTTGGAAAGGTGCTGTAAATTTTGGCTTGGTCCATATACCCATCGGTTTATATTCCGCCACATCCAGCTCCGATACCGATTTCAACTGGCTGGACAAAAGAACCTTGCAGCCGGTTGGCTACAAGCGGATCAACAAGGCCACTGAGGAAGAGCTGAAACCTTCGGAAATTGTGAAGGGTGTGGAGTATGAGAACGGCAAGTACGTGGTCCTTACCGAAGAGGAGATCATGGCCGCATTTCCCAAGCTCACCCGAGCGATAGAGATAGAGGCGTTCATAGATGTCGACGAAATTCCCTTTATCTACCTGGAAAAGCCTTACTACACAGCGCCTTTGAATGGCGGGGAAAAAACCTATGCCTTGCTCAGGGAGGCCCTCAAGAAAAGCAACAAGGTGGGCATATCCAGAATCGTCATCCAGACCAAGCAGCACCTGGCTTTGCTCATTCCCTGCGGCAGGGCACTCATCCTCAATCTTCTGCGCTGGGGCGGAGAAATCCGTCCTTTCGAGGCGTTGAACCTTCCGCCCCTGGATCCCAGGGACGCAGGCATCAAGGCGTCGGAAATCCGAATGGCCCTGGCATTGATCAATGAAATGACGCAGCCCTGGGATGCCGACCAGTTCAGGAACTCGTTCCAAGACGAAATACATCGCCTGCTGGAAACCAAGATCCAGGCCAGGGACGCCCAGGCCCTCAGGCACGAACCGAACGTACTGCCTTCCCGGAGCGGCTCCGAGGTGATGGATCTCACCACCCTGCTGGAAAGAAGCCTGCTCGGGCGAAATGAAAGACCGCGCAAGTCCGTTTCGCGGCAGGAAGAGAACATGCCGTCCCGTGCTCCAAGGAACAAGGCCTCGCAGGGCGCCCGCAGGCACTCATCCAATGCCGCCACCGCGGCGCAGGGAAAGTTCCACTGAAGAGAGCGCCTCATGTCCGCTGCAATGAGCTGCTGGCAGTCGGATTGCCCGGTGGCTTGATCGTTCTCAACCGCTTCGGCCACGCTATCGAAGGAGATGCCCATGCCCCATGCGATCCGTGAAACATTTGATGGAAATGACAATATCGGCGCAGGTGGAGAGCCACAGCAGCAAGCCCAGGCAAACCATCCACCGCTGACGACACAGCAGGGGATAGTGGTTGCCGACAACCAGAACTCACTTGCAGACGCCAAACATGGCGCCACCCTTCTGGAAGACTTCATCCTGCGGGAAAAGATCACGCACTTCGACCACGAGCGCATTCCCGAACGCGTCGTACACGCCAGAGGCTCTGCAGCTCACGGATATTTCGTGTTGACGGATTCTCTGTCCGGCTTCACCACGGCCAAGGTACTGACGGAAACCGGCAGGAGAATACCGGTCTTTGCCAGGTTCTCCACGGTGGCAGGCGGTGCGGGATCCGTGGATACGCCACGGGACGTGCGCGGCTTTGCGGTCAAGCTCTATACCGAAGAGGGCAACTGGGACCTGGTGGGAAACAACATTCCCGTGTTCTTCATACAGGATGCGATGAAGTTCCCGGACCTGGTGCATGCGCTGAAGATGGAACCCGACCGGGCTTTTCCGCAGGCTGCACCCGCGCATGACACTTTCTGGGACCTTATTTCGCTGATGCCGGAGTCCATGCACATGGTGATGTGGATCATGAGCGATCGCACCCTGCCGCGCAGTCTGCGCATGATGGAAGGCTTCGGCATCCATAGCTTTCGGCTGGTCAATGCGGAAGGCAGGAGCACCTATGTGAAGTTCCATTGGCGCCCGGCCCTGGGAGTCCAATCGACAGTCTGGGACGAAGCGCTCAAGCTCCAGGCGGCCGACAATGACTATCACCGGCGCGACCTGTTCGAAGCCATCGAAGCCGGTGCCTTTCCTGCCTGGGATCTTTGCGTGCAGCTGTTCACCGAGGAACAGGCGCAGACCCTGCCTTTCGACCATCTCGACCCTACCAAGATCATTCCTGAAGAGCTCATTGCATTGCGGCGTATCGGCCAGATGGTGCTGGATCGCTGGCCCGACAACTTCTTTGCCGAAACCGAGCAGGTGGCTTTCTGCCCCGCCAATGTTCCACCGGGCATCGATTTCACCAACGACCCGCTCTTGCAGGGCCGCCTGTTTTCCTATCTGGATACGCAGCTCCTGCGCCTGGGCGGTCCCAATTTCGCGCAGTTGCCCATCAACGCGCCGCAGTGCCCTTTTGCGAACAACCAACGCGATGGCCACATGCAGACGCAGCGACCGCATGGACGGGTGGCCTACGAGCCTTCGAGCCTGCAGGCGGACAGCCCTCGTGCCTGCAGGGCCACCGGATTCAGGCATTTCGCGCAGGCCGCTCCTACGGGAACCAAAGGGCGCCTGCGCCCTGAAAGCTTTGCCGATCACTACAGCCAGGCCCGGATGTTTTATCGAAGCCAGGACACCGTCGAGCAATCTCATCTCGCCAGCGCCCTGGTTTTCGAGCTTTCCAAGGTCGAAACCGCCCACGTGCGTATGGCCATGGTAAGCCATCTGCTGGTGATCGACGAGGACCTCGGCAAACGCGTCGCTCAGGGACTGGGGATCAGCCCGCTGCCACGGCCGGCGGAGCCTGCAATGCCGGTACTGAACCTCGATCCGAGCCCCGCCACCACGCTCATCGGACGCATGAAGCACACATTGGAAGGGCGTTGCGTGGCAATCCTCGCCGACGATGGATCGAACGCGCATGCCATTGCAAAGCTCCGCGGGGCACTGCAGGCGGAAAAAGCCATGGTCAGGATCGTTGCACCGAAGATCGCAGGAGCGAGACTGGATGACGGCAGCCTGCTTGCCGCCCACGGCCATCTGGCAGGCAGTCCATCGGCGCAATTCGACGCCGTGGCCGCCGTGCTGACACCGGAATCCGCAGAAAGGCTGTGCATGGACGCCGATGCACAAGCCTGGTTCAGGGATGCCTTCGTCCATTTGAAAGCCATCGCGGCCTGCGAAGCAACGCAGGCCCTCATGGCAAAGGCAGGCATCACTTTCGATGAAGGCGTTTTTTCCATCGACGATACCGATGCCTTCCTCGAAGGCGCTAAAACCCGGTTCTGGAGCCGCGAGCCATCGGTGCGCTCTCTTGCCTGAGGTGGTCCGAGACCTGTATTTGTTTCCTAAACCATTCGCTGTCGAATGTAATGCCGCTCCACTCCAGAGACGGATTTTCCATGGAGACAAATCCGCTGGACTGCCGGCTTCGACTTGGCAAAGGCACGCCGGCTTTTTAGGCGCAGCGTCCTTCCCTCCTGCCTATCCGGCCGCCGCCACTGCAAAAGCTGCAGGGCGGCAATGTCCCCTTCAAAGCCCCCTCTTCCAGCCTATCGCCGGCAATGCGAGCTTTAAGCATGCCAAGCCTTAAAGAAAATAATGGAACGGAATTTGCCAGTTCGGCAGGGTTACAGGGAAAATTCCATGCCAAAAAACTTTGTGCCCCAGGATATCGAACTGGAGAAAATCATTACCGCCATCAACGTAAATGTTGAAAAGGAAATCGCGGTATGCGCCGTCAAGGCGATAGACACCGAATCCGATGGCTATTTCTCCACGCTCTGGGAATTTTCCTTGAACGGCAAGCATCCACGCCAGCTGACCTTTGGCTCCCACATGGATATATCGCCGCGCTATTCGCATGACGGTAGCCAATTGGCATTTCTGTCGGATCGCTCCGGGGATGGAACCTCGCAAGTCCACATTCTCCCCATGGATGGCGGAGAAGCACGTCAGCTCGGCCACCTAGCAGGCGGTGCCTCCGAGGTCTGGTGGCGACCGCAAGGCGATCGCCTGCTGGTGCTGGCCAGCGTCACGGTGGATCCGGACCGGCGAAAGGAAGGTTGCATGCGCTGGGATGGCGCCGATGCGCCTGCGCGCAAGGCCGATGCTCCCCATCTATGCTGGAGACTGCCCTACAAGATGAATGGCACGGGCTATCTGCTCGACGCGCGAACCCATCTGTTCATGCTGGACGCGGCGAAGGGAAAACCCAGGCAGCTGACGGCCGGCGACTTCAATGTCCATTCCGCAGCCTGGGCACCCGATGGCAAGCGCCTATGCTTTTGCAGAACCAGGGAAGAGGAAGACCAGCAGCATTGCACGGATATATGGCTGCTGGACCTGGAAGGCGACAAGCCTGCGCAATGCATGCGCCTGAGCTCCGGGCAGAATAACTGCACCTCGCCCAGCTGGTCTCCGGAGGGCAAATGGATAGTGTTTGCAGGAGCGCAGGCAGACGGCGATGCCCAGATGCGGCTGTGGCTCATCGACATGGACGGCAGGCAGGTCAGGCCCCTGGGTGACGAGTCCATTGAAGTCGTGGCCGGAGAGCTTCACTGGAAAAAGGACAGCACTGCCGTCGCATTCATACAGGCCATCCGCGGACTGCAAAGCGTGGTTGAAATATCCGTTCCTACGGGAAAGACCCGGCCGCTCGCGCAGGGAGAGCGGCAAGTTGGGATATTGGCTGCCAATGACTTTCTCGTCTACAGCAGCGAAGACCTGGTATCCGCGCAGGAACTCTACTGCAGAAGATGGGACGGGCAGGAAGAAGAAACACAGTTGTCGCACTTCAACCCGTGGTGGCAAGAGCGAGACAGGCTCCATGCAGAGCATCGTGTTTTTGACGTGCCTGCCGGCGGCGGCAGCACCGAGAAGATAGATGGCTGGTTGCTTGCGCTGCGGGATTGCGACGAGCTTGAAAAAGCGAGGCCTCTGTTGATCGATATCCACGGAGGACCGGCAAGCTATGTGGATTTCCAATTTTCCTCCCATGCCTATTGGCAGATCCTTTGCTCGCGCGGCTGGACAGTGCTTGCATTGAATGCCGTGGGCTCCAGCAGTTACGGACGAGATTTCTCGGAGCGTCTGCGCGGGAAATGGGGGGAACTCGATTTGCCCCAACACCTTGGTGCACTCGGCCAACTGCAGCAGCAAGGTATTGCCAGGGAAGCGGCAATCATCGGCAATTCATATGGCGGCTACATGGCGGCCTATGCAATAGGCCATTCGGACAGGTTCAAGGCTGCCATTGTCAGCGCTCCTGTGGCAAACCTCGAATCCCACTTCGGGACTTCGGATAGCGGCTATTACGCAGACACTTATTCGATGGAAGTGGATGAAGAGGAGAGCCATCATATCTTCCATAAATTGTCACCTGCCAGCAGCATAGACAAAGCGAAAACTCCCACCCTGTTCCTCCAGGGCATGGAGGACGAGCGCTGCCCACGAGCCCAAACGGAAGAATTGTTTGTCAAGCTCAGATACACCACCGACACCCCCACAGAGATGGTTCTGTACCCCGGGGGAGATCATTCTTTTGCCGTCAGCGGCAAGCCTTCACATCGCGTGGATGCGCTGCAGAGAATACTGCAGTGGCTGGAAAAATGGGTCACCGACAAATAGCCCAAACCACTGCCCTGCTGCAATACATGATGCACTCGGTCATGCGCCATATGGCCGAATCCAGACCCATGCAAACAAGCCAGAAGGATAGCTCATGCGGCTGTTAGGCCGCCTCAGAGGTATCGATGTCTTTGTTGCCACTGCCAACGCGGGAAGCTTCGGTGCGGCTTCCCGGAGCCTCTGTCTTACGGAATCTGCCGTGCGCAAAGCCATCGCACGCCTGAAAGAGCGTCTCGACACCCAGCTGTTCAAGCGCCTGCCCCAGAACCTCGAACTGACAAAGACCGGGGCAAGATTCCATCGGCATTGTGCCGGGCAAAGAAAGAGATGGAAAAGGCGCAGGCATCGATTCTTGAAAGTCCACCTCTCCGAGGGACTTCTCTGCCGCTGCCGGCAGCGGCAGAAGCCATGGCGCAGCGCCTGGCCGGCCCATGAATCCGGACTCGGGCCGGTGATGCAACAAAGGCCACCCCGGAGGCACATCCATATGGGCTGCCTTACGACAGCTTCTCCATGCGTGCGGACTTGGGCAAGGCTGCCCTGGTCGAGCATTTGAAGGCGGCTTTCAACTGGTTTAGAACGTCCTGCTTGCAGCGGGAGGATTCCGCGGCCGTACAGTCCTGCGGTATCCAGACCTCATACCCCGACATGCGTGCATCCGTGGCAGTCAGCATCACGCACATATCGGTCGCGAAGCCTACGATGATGAGCTTTTCCGCCTGCATCCTGCGCAGCAGGTGCTCCAGGGGCGTGGAATGGAAGGCCGAATGCTGGGGCTTCAGGATGACGAGGTCCTGAGGCTGTGGGGCCAGCCTCCGCGCTATTTCACCTCGTGCACCCGGCAACGCACGGCAGGAGGCCAGCACATCGCTGAATTCGCTGTGCCAGGTGCCATAGTTGTCATTGGCATAGATGGCCGCGACACCCCGGGCAGCCAGCCTGGCCTTGAGCTTGGCAATACGATGCGAAGCCTCGAGGGCGGCGGGAAGGAGTGCTTGCGCATTCGGAAAATGCAGGGGATTGATCACATCGACCAGCACCAGCACTTCCGGGCTGTGAGGCACTTTCGCGGGTTTCAGCCGCCGCATTTCCTTGCGAGGAGCATCAGAGCATTTTGCTTCGCTGCTGCTCGGCACGGGCCGCTCCAATAGCGGTTTCCACCTGCTTGGCTTCTTCGGGCGGAGGAAGAACCGAAGGCATGCCCAGGTGTTCAATGGCCAGCTCTCTGCACCACCCTTTGGTATGGAACAGATGATGCTGCTCATCCTTCCAGACGCTGTCGTACGCCTGCTGCAAAATCTCCTGCTGCTTGCCCCCGGCTGCCTCGGCTATCTTGCCAAGCAATTCCCAGTTGGCCTGGTCCTTGGTTTCGGCATGCACGACGCATTCGCAGGCCATGATTTCCGCAGTTTTTGCATCGCAGGTCTTCCTGGCCAGCTCCATGGCCTTGACGAGGGATTCACCGATGGACTTCACAACCATCCGTGCCGGGGATTGCTCGTCGGGATCCATGTCCAGAGCCTCGCACACGCTGCGCACCACTTCCTGATGCTTGCGCGTTTCCTCAAGATACTCTTCCCATTCCTTTTTCAAATCGTCATTGCATGCAGCTTCCAGCGCCGTCCGGTAGACAAGCTCGCCCCCCAGTTCGGTTTCCATCATCTGCAGCAAGAGCTGCTTGAGTTGTGCTGCATCATAGGGGCGCTTTGCCATGGCGATCTCCATCGTGGTTGAGTGGCTGGTAGTTTTCGGTTCTCTATGTCGATGCGGCTGCACCGCAAGCCGCCTGTGTCAGGGGGTGGCTCCGCCGGCCGTACTGCCTGCCGCGGCAGATATGCCGCGCCTGTCGGGCTCGGCCGGCTTGGAAATATCCCGGAGAGCCTGGGCGGCCTCTTCTGCGCTGAACTTGACAGCCACATCCCCTAGGGATAGGACGCCGACCAGGCGCTTTTCCCTGTCCACCACCGGCAAGCGCCGTATCTGGGCGTCACACATCTGGCGCGCAGCTTCTTCCAGCGTCTGGTCTTCATAGCACCATCGCACGCCCTCGGACATCACTTGCGACAAGGAGGTGGTGTCTGCTGGCAAACCCTGGGCCGTGCTTCTGATGGTGATATCGCGGTCGGTCACCATTCCGACCAGCTTCTGTCCGTCACATATGGGCACCGAGCCCACGGCCAGTTCATCCATGGCCTGGGCAGCAAATTGCACGGTATCTGTGGGCGAAAGGCTTCGCACACCGCGTGTCATCACATCCTTGACTGTGGTCATTGCTCGACTCCTTGCATTTCTTGCTGTGGCAGTTCCAGCGCCTGTGCGAAGACAAGGGCAATCAGCATGCCCGCCCCGGCTGCGCGTTGCCTCGCTGCACGGATTCCACGGCAGCACAGGCCGAAAGCCTCAGTTCAATGTCCACGGACAGAAAGCTTTTCAATGGCATTCCAATATCAAATATCGTTTCACCCCAAAATCAGCCTTCGTATCGGATGCAATAGCGGTCACCGGACTTGTAAAAATAAAAACAACCACCAGTCCGAGCGTGATTTCCAGGCATGTTTTTTGCCGGAACTCAGAGCCCCTTCCGTGGGACAACAAGACCTCAACAGGCACTCAGTGAATTTGGAAAGAGCCATTTCATGCATACGACTCCGCCTACTCCTCCCATTGCGCCGCCCGTCAATCCTCCTCCCACAGACCCCATACTTCCCCCCCTGGGAGACCCGCCTCCGGCTCCTCCCCCCGCGCCCTATACCGACCCTCCGTCCTCGCCTCCGCCCATACAGGGAAATAGCCTGATGGCATAGCAATGGACGCACAAGCGCCACTTGTCTATATAGATACATTTTCGGAAGGCTGGCGTCGTGTACGCCGGGGCCGCGGTTTTGCCTATTTCACTGCAGACGGGAAACATATACGGGCACTGGAGGAACTCGAAAGAATACGCAAGCTGGCCATTCCGCCTGCCTACACGGATGTATGGATCTGTCCTTCTGCACAAGGCCATATACAGGCAATGGGACGCGACGCCAAAGGCCGCCTTCAATACAGATACCATCCTCTGTGGCAAGAGCGGCGCACGCAGGAAAAATTCAGCCGCATGCTGGCATTCGGGCGTTGTCTGCCTGCCATCAGGCGTGCCGTCGAGCATGATCTCGCCCTGAAAAAGCTGGAACTCAAAGTTATCACGGCTGCCATCGTCAAAATATTGGACCAAACGGGTTTCCGCATTGGCAATGAGCAATATGCTCTGCAAAACAAGTCCTACGGCGTGAGTACACTCAAAAACAGGCACGCCGTTGTCAAGGCAGGTCGGCTGACTCTCCACTTCCGGGGTAAAAGTGGCGTTATGCAGAAAACCACAATTACCGACAGGAGAATAATCCACATCATTCACCGCTGCCAGGAACTTCCCGGCCAACGGCTTTTCCAGTTTCCGGACCAAAATGGGCAGCTTCAATCCGTGCAATCAGAAGATGTGAACTCTTATCTGCGCTCCATATCCGGGGAAAATTTCACTGCAAAGGATTTCCGGACCTGGCATGCCAATGTATGTGCAGTGCAGGCCAAGCTCGACAGCATCAAAGAACAGGGGCAGAATTCTTCTCCACAGCTGTCAACGGCTGAGATTATAAAAAAAGTCGCCAAGACCATAGGCAATACTTATTCTGTGTGCCGCAACTTCTACATACACCCCCATGTTCTACGCTTTTGCGAGCAAGAGTGTATAAAACATCCTTTCACCAATAAAATTAAAAAATCCGGACTAAATTGTGCTGAAAAATTATTCCTAAAAATTCTCCAATACAATAGTTAAAAATTATTCCTCGTAAGTCCACTTCACTCATTGATTTTTTTTAAGAAAAATTGTAATTTTTCTTATTAAATTGCATTCAAATGCAATAACACACTTGCTTGGGAACGTCAAAAATAAGGTATAACGATTACAAAAAATTTACCGAGCGTATACGCTCTTACATTTGACTTCGATGAAACCCAAATCAAAGAGATGGAGCAATGTGCGGGCACGGCTTCTGGGCCCGGAAGCCGGTTCCTCGGTTCTTTCCCTTAGCTTGGGAGGCAAATGGCTGGGAATGGGCCTGCTGGCTGTGGGTCTGGTCTCTGGAATAGCTTTGGCCTGGTTCCATACCCACGATTTTCTCCACCGTTTACTGCCTTTTATTTTTCTCGGCATGGGATTTCTTCTGCTTTACCTGAGCCGTTTTTTTTACAAGGAGAAATTTCATACAAAAGTCGTCGAAGAACGCCTCGCGCTTGTCACGGAAGGTACGGGAATTGGAGTTTTCGATATCGACTTGCGAAAACAAACTGTCTTCGCTTCCCCTGCACTTTTGAATTTATTTGGCATTCCAGTAACTGCACAGGATATAAATTTCTCGGCGATTCAGCAATATCTGCCAGAGAATTTTCTCAATGAATGCATTGCCTTTTTCTGGATCAAGGCAGCGGAAGGACGCATTGCCTATGAGCATGAAACCTCCATACCGGCAGCCGATCATGGAAATACAGGATTATTGATACGGGCCAGGATAGAGCGCAGCAAGGGCTATCCAATCCGCCTGTATGGTGCATGCCTGGATATCACCGAGCGCAAGGTGATCGACAGCCAGCTGATATCGACCCAACACAAGCTGAACCAGCAATTGAGTGACTTGGGCCATCTGCATGAACTCAGCACACAGCTTCTGGAAATACCGGATCTTAAAACACAGTTGAAGACGATATTAAGCACTTTGGTCCAGTTTCATGGCGCAGCCATGGGTTTGATCTCGCTTTATGACATCAGAAAGAACCAATTAAAAATAGGGGCAAATGTCGGCATAGATCTCAAGCTTTTATCCCAGGTATCCAGATTCGGTGGCACCAATGCATGCATAGATGCCTGCCTGGAAAAAAGCCGGATCATCATCGAAGACACGGAAAGCAGTTCGCAGTTCCATGCCTGCAGAGATATCGCACTGTCCCTGGGATTTCGCGCAATCCATTGCACTCCGCTCATCAGCCATCAAGGCGAAGTGCTGGGCACATTATCCATTTTCCTTCCCGATCCCCGACGCCCTACTCTGCGCGAATGCACGCTCGCAGATATTTGTGCGCGCAAAGCCGTTCTGTTCATAGAAAGAGATCGGGCTCAAAAGGATCTGGAGGATTCCCAGGGACGCTTTGAAGCCGTGCTCGATGCATCGGGAGCTCCTTTCATCATTCTCGAGCCCGTTCGCAAAAAGCGTGAGATCGTCAATTTCCGCTGGAAATACATCAATCGCGCTGCAGCAAGAGCATTCGGCCAGCTTCCCAGCGAACTGATGAAGCACGAAGTCCTCGAGACCCTTTCGTACATGTCGGCCGGCAGTCCCGAGTTCTACCATTGCATCAAGGTCATCGAGACCCAGCGCACCAGCGAATTCGACACGGCTTATGTACAGGGCGAAAAAACGCGCTGGTTCCACTGCATCGCGTCTCCGATACACGGAGGCATTGCAATATGGTTCGCCGACATATCGGAGCGCATCCGAAACGAACAGCTGCTGCGCCATAGCGATAAACGCAAGGATGAATTTCTGGCCACCTTGGCGCACGAGCTGAGAAATCCGCTGGCGCCCATCCAGCAGGCGGCCCAGCTGCTGGTGGCAGCCCCGGTCACGGATACGCAACGGCAATGGGCCAGCGCAGTCATAGACCGGCAGGTAAAACGCATGGGGGCACTTCTGGACGACCTGCTGGATGTTCCGCGTATCAGCCGCGGGACCCTGACGCTGAAGAAGACCCTTTCCAGCGTCAGCGACATCGTGGCTTCCGCGGTCGAGACGGCACTGCCCAATATCGAAGCGAAAAGCCACCATCTGGCAGTCCATAACAATGCCCCGTCAGTGGTGCTTGAAGTCGACACATTGCGCATTGCGCAGGTCATTGCCAACCTACTCAACAATGCGGCCAAATATACCGACTCCGGTGGAAATATCATTCTGCAGACCCGTATTCATGCCGATGAACTGATCATCGAAGTGAGCGACAACGGCATCGGGATTCCTTCGGAGTCCGTCTCCGAGGTATTCCATATGTTTACACAGCTTCACCATACGGAAGACAGAATTGGAGGCGGGCTGGGAATAGGTCTTGCTCTGTCCAAGGGATTGATAGAGCTGCACGGTGGCTCGATCTCCGCACACAGTGCAGGTCTGGGAAAAGGCAGCACCTTCACCTTGAAACTGCCCGTCAAGAGCGATATCCAGTCACTCAGTCCGATCACGAGGTTTGAAGAGGAGACTCCTTTTGAGACACCTTCGCGAAAGATACTGATTGCTGATGACAATCAGGATGCTCTGGAAACCCTGGGAGCATTGCTCATTGCCGAAGGGCATGAAGTACACCATGCACATGATGGCGAAAATGCCTTGAGAATCTGGCATGAACAGCACCCCGATGTCTGCCTGCTGGATATCGGCATGCCCAAGATGACCGGCTATGAAGTTGCGCGCCAGATCAGGGCCAGCGCCGAAGGGTCCAGCACACTGCTGCTGGCCTTGACGGGCTGGGGTCAGAGCCAGGATCGGCAGGCGTCCTTGAAGGCCGGTTTTGATCACCACCTGACCAAGCCGGTGAGCCCCAAGCAAATCAGCCAGCTTTTGAAAAAGCATAGCCTGCAGGATGCTTCTGCCCCTCCCTCCCCACTCCGCTGAAGCAACCGTATTCATAGCGGACCTCTCGAATGTGCCAGCAAATTCCCTGGAACATTTTTTGCCATGCATCGGCATAACTTCCCGTTGGAGAACTTATGCCATCCATACCTGAAGACCGTGCATGCAGACAATGCCCTCAATGTGAAAAAGCCGGTTCCGCCCCACATTCTTCGCTGGATCATCCAAGCAGCCCGCCGCCAGTCTCCATTCCGATAAACGCAGCAGGACACAAGCCTGCTTGCGGGCATGAGCCCTGCCCGCACATGGCCTCCTCGGCTTCTTTCAAATAAGGATTCTGCATGCAAAATGATCAGGTCCTCGTCGTAGGCGACAGCATGCTCGACCGCTATTGGGAAGGAAATGTGGAGCGCATTTCTCCCGAAGCTCCCGTCCCGGTACTGAAGTTCGCCAACGAATGGCAGCGTCCGGGCGGTGCTGCCAATGTGGCCGTCAATCTGCTCGCGCTGGGCAGCTTCACGACCCTGGCTACGCTGCTGGGCCGCGATGAAGCGGGAGACAGCCTTGCGCACACGATGGAGGCGCAGGGCGTGCAACTGCATGCCGTCCGCTCGGCAGCCGTGACGACGACCCAGAAGATACGCACGGTGTGCCGCCGGCATCAGATGCTGCGCATTGATATCGAACATCCGCCGCCTTCCGATGCGGTCCAGTCACTCGAGGACCTGGTAGAGGGCTTGTTGCCGGAGCATCCCTGGGTCATATTGAGCGACTATCAAAAAGGTGCGCTCGCGCACTGCGAACGCCTCATCGAACGCGCCCGCCAGCATCGCTGCCATGTGATGGTCGACCCCAAAGGCATCGACTTCGATCGCTACCGGGGCGCCTGGTTGCTCAAGCCTAACGAGAAGGAAGCGGCAGCCGTCGTAGGCTCCTGGGACGATGAAGAAGGCTTTGCAGGCGCGATGACCTCGCTTCGCGCACGCCTGGATATACAGCACCTCCTGGTGACCCGGGGCGAGCGCGGCATGTCCTTGTTCAGTGCCGACAGGCCTGCCGTGCATGTACCGACGGCTGCGCGCGAGGTTTTCGATGTCAGCGGTGCAGGAGATACCGTGCTGGCAGCCCTGGCGTCCTATCTCGCTTCCGGGAACTCTCTGCACGAAGCCATGCACCATGCCAACCTCGCTGCTGGCCTGGCCGTTGCAAAGTTCGGAACCGCGGCGGTGACCCGTACCGAAATCCAGAAAGCCCAGGCGGCTGCGCTGGCAGCCGCCTCCTGAACCCGCCGATTGCCTCGAACTGCAGCCGGCTGGGCTTGCATGGCAACCGGCACGGCCGGCTGCCAGCCATCACTCCAAGATGCCACCTTCCACCGGCGGCTCATTCTGTCCGCCTTCCCCTTCCCATTGCTGTAGATCTCCAGGCTGGGCGCTGGAGCGTTCCTCCGCTCTTCTTTTATGTACCGCTGCACAGCGTGCACAACTCTTGGCCACCAGAAAGCCCAGCGTGAATACAAGGGCCATTGTGCGCATACGCCCTTGAGGAACCAATCGCCCCAGCATATTCAAGGCAGCTGCGGGATATACATAGTTCATAAAAATCGCCTCCTTGCTTGGAAAGCCATTTCCGGCAAACAGCGCGCCAAGACTGCGATACATACGCATACAGTACCCGCACTAAATTGGTGCCATGATGGTCGCTTGTCACCAGCAGTTTTCAGGAGATGTGGAGATCATGAAATGAACCATGTGCTGATTGTTGATGATGACATCGACTCCGCCACCACCATGCGTGAGTTAATAGGAGTGGAACGCTTCTCCATCGCTATGGCTCACACTCTTCGCGATGCACGCAGACAAATTGCGATGCAGCCACCCAACCTGGTCTTGCTTGACCTACAGCTTCCCGATGGCAATGGCATGGAGCTGTTTGCCGACCCTAATGTCTCCGATGAGTCCAAGGTGGTTCTGGTTACCGGGCATGCCAGCCTTGATTCCTCCATCGAGGCACTCAGGCAGGGCGCCATGGATTACCTGGTCAAGCCAGTCGGCCTCCAGCGCCTCGAAAACATTCTTTCCCAGTTCACCCAGGCCACTCCTTTTTCCTCTTCGAAAAGTCAATGCCCGGCGCTCGAAAACAATGCCAAGAATGGCCGCTTTGGCAGGCTGTGGGGTCGTTCTGCGGCCATGCAGCGCGTCTATGAACAGATCGGCCGCGTGGCGGCAACCTCTGTCACGGTGCTCATCACGGGCGAAAGCGGAACCGGCAAGGAAGTCGTTGCACAGACTCTTCACGACCTCAGCGCAAGGCGTTCCAAGCCATTTCTTGCAGTCAACTGCGGCGCAATCTCTCCCAATCTGATTGAAAGCGAGATATTCGGCCACGAAAAAGGCAGCTTCACCGGGGCGGAGCGGCAGCATCAGGGCTTTTTCGAACGCGCAGCAGGCGGAACGCTGTTCCTCGATGAAGTCACCGAAATGCCTCTCGAACTGCAGGTCAAGCTCCTGCGCGTTCTTGAAACCGGCCGCTTCATGCGTGTGGGATCCACTCAGAGCCAGGAAACGGATGTGCGCATCGTCGCAGCTACCAACCGGCAGCCCACGGAAGCGGTTACCGAAGGAAAACTGCGCGAAGACCTGCTCTACCGCCTGAATGTTTTTCCCATAGAGCTGCCGCCGTTGCGTGAACGGCTCTCGGATGTCCCGCTTCTGGCCGAGCATTTTCTGCAAGCCATTTCCGAACGCGAAGGACAGCTCAAGACCTTCAATGCCGATGCCCTGCAGCAGCTGTGCGAATACCGCTGGCCGGGCAATGTACGCGAGCTGCGCAACGCCGTGCAACGCGCCTACGTCATGGCCACCACAGATGAAATCGGCAGCGAGTGGCTGCCTCGCAACGACAGCACGCCCGCGCATGCCGACAGGCTTGCCTTGCCATTGCAGAACGACCTGGTGGAACGAGCTCCGGAGTCCATACGGCCCCCCCAGCCCTTGATGGGCGGGGACGAGGATACGCTGAATCTTCCCATCGGCCTGTCGATGGCGCAGGCCGAGCGTCTGCTGATCCAGGCCACGCTCAAGCAATGCATGTACCAGAAGGAGCGGACGGCAGCCGTACTGGGAATCAGCCTCAAGACGCTCTACAACCGTCTGAAGGACTATGCCAATGGAGCGCAAGACAAGCAGGCGCGGGATTCTGGATGAGGCGGAAGGGCGCGCCACGCGCCTTCCGCTGCCCTGCTTCAGCTGGTCACGAGATGGAATGCTCGGTTCCAGTCCTCGACGAAACGATCGATGGAGAAACGCTCCATTGCAGTAAGGCGCCCCGCCTCTCCCCATTCCCTTGCAAGGCCGGGCTCCTTGATCAATTGGCGCATGGCTGCGCTCAGGCGCTCAAGACGTGTGTCGATAAAGCCGTTGCGCCCGCTGTCGATCACTGTCACCAGCTCGGTGGTTGCCAGACCGACCACGGGCAGCCCCACCATCATCGCCTCAATCACAGCCAGGCCCAGGCTGGTATGGCGTATGGGATTGAAAAAGAAACGGTGCCTCGCCATCAACTGGGGGAGTTCCTGCTGGGGTATCTCCCCCATTCCGCCGGCCTCCACGCTTCCCATGCCGACCAGACACAAGGGAATTTCGTCAGACATCCGTCTCCAGATATCCAGTCCCAGGCGCCGGCCTCGCCGCTGGATGTTATTGACGACTACCAGACCCTGAGGTATTTCTCCGGACCAGGGCGCCTGTCCCAGGAGGACAACCCCATGCTCGATGATCCGGACCGGAGTATTTCCGTTGTCCCACATCAAAGCGTTATAAGGCGTCACATGCACGAGCAAGGCATGCGGATCGTTGCACCAATGGCGCGTATTGCTGGGGCTCTCCTGCGGCGGGTCATGTTCGAGCACGATCCGCGGCAAGGTCCGCTGCTGCTCGGACAGCAGTTCCAGGCGATCATATTCCCATGCCTGCCTGGACTGGTAAAGCACCAGGTCGAAGCGCATGCTCCTGAGCTCCTCCACCCGCACCTCATGCACATTCGGCCCCCAGGGGAGGGAGCCGTTGCGTCCGGTGCGATGCGTGGAGCGCTCGGCATCCACCACCAGCCAGAAGTCGTGGGGCGCCTGGGTGAGGTTGTACAGGTAGTTGCCATGGACATGCCAGGTCAGAATGTTCAGGCGTCTGCGGGACTGGGCCATGCGCTCGTTCATGCAACCTCTCCGTTTGCCATTTGGATAACCGCCTCCGTGACCAATTTCACGGGCAGTCCCTTCGCACACTGGTGATCCAGTGGACACTCCCTGTGTGCACAGGGCCGGCACGCCACCTCATGCGACAGGACGCGATGCTTGTGCCTGTTGAGCGGAGCCCAGCGCTCGATCTCGCTGCCACACGCCGTGATGACGCTGGGCACCCCCAAGGCCGCAGCCATGTGCGACAAGCCGGTGTCGTTGCAAAGCAGCACCTGGGCCGAAGCCAGCAAGGCACCCAGGGTCCACAGGTCCGTTTCGCCACAGAGATCGAGGGGCCGGTGCGCCATCGCCGAAGCGACCGAATCCACCAGCAATTTTTCCGAGGCCGTGCCGGTCAGCACGACGGTCAGACCGGTGGCCGCAAGCCGGTCTGCTACTGCCGCAAAACGCTGGGGCGGCCAGCGCCGGGACGGCAGCTGTGATCCTGCGTGGACTATGGCATACGGCTTCTTTCTGGAGACCAAGGCGTCAGCACGCCGATAGTCTTCCAGCGTCAAGGGCAGGTCCAGCTCCACTCCGCGACGCGGCAGGCCGAGATGGTCGGTAAGTTGCAAGAGCCTCAATATCTCGTTGCCCCGTTCGGGCCATGGGACGAAGCGCGATGCGTCTGCAGCAGGAAAGCCGGTTTTCTCGTCTCCAAAACCCGCATTGCATTCGGCTCCGAAACTGGCCACGAGCGCATTGGTCAACTGCCCCGATCCATGCAGCTGGATGGCTAGATCGAAATGGCGCCTCCGGACCTGGCCCATGAAGCTTCGCATTTGCTCGGGTGCCGGGGCCCGGAGTTCCGGCAGGCCCGGCCAGCCTGGAAAGGCCAGGAAGTCGTCAATGGATGCCAGGCGCTGCGCCAAGCCTGCAGCCCAGGGCAAGCCTATCAGCGTGATGTGGGCCTCGGGCCATGCCGAACGCAGTGCCCGCAAGGCAGGTGTTGCACACAGCATGTCTCCCAGCATCAATGCGCGGAAAACACCGATTCTCCGGGGTTGCAGCCATGGTAGCGATGCCATATGGCTCATGGGGGCAGGCAAGCTGCGATTGTCAGCGCGCAATGTGTCCATAATTCATGGGCATCACGGGAAGGTTCAAAACAGCTCTTTCTTTTCTGGTGCCTGTGTATTCCAGGATGAAGCGCGAAACCTCCGACCAATGGAAGACATGCGCATGGGGTTTCCTCAGTGGCGTATTGCGCCACAATGTCTCTCCTCCGGAGTCGTAGAGAATGGTCTTGCATCCGGCGCGCCGGCCCGCCTCCACATCGTCGAGCGTGTCGCCGATCATCCAGGAGCGTTCGAGATCTATCCCATACAGCATGGCCGCCTCCAGCAGCAGCCCGGGCCGGGGCTTCCTGCACAGGCAGGTGGGACGCCCATGCTCGTCGGGTCCATGGGGGCAGAACTGGAAGCCCTTGAGATAGACATGCCCTTCCTCTGCCAGGCGCCGTGCAAGGGCGTCACGCAGCTCCATGAGCTGGGCACGTGTAAAGCACCCCCTGGCTATGCCGCTCTGGTTGGTGACGATCACGATCATGTAGCCCCTGGCGGCAAGCAATGCCATGGCCTGGACCGCCCCCGGCCGGAACGTCAGCAGTGCAGGATCCACGTTGTAGGGCACGTTGTCTATCAGGGTGCCGTCCTTGTCCACGAAGATTGCCGGCCTCAACTGCTTCTTCGTTGTCATAGCATGCCCCTTTGCAACGCATAGGGGCGGACGGCGGGTCTATGCATCCGCAGCAAGGGCTTTTCCTTGGCGCACACACGTTCGAAGACCGTGGCAAATTCCCGTGCCACACGCTCCCAGGTGAAGTGCTTGTGTACCCGTTCCACCCCGGCCTGCCCGAACGCCTGGGCCAGGCGCGGCCTGGCATGCAAATCAAGCAGCTTGCGGGCCAGTTCCTGCGGATTCTTGGGGTGCACAAGATAGCCCGTGACACCGTCGCGCACGGTATGGCATATCCCGCCCACATTGCTGCCGATAACCGGCGTTCCACAGGCCATGGCCTCCAGCGGAGTGATGCCGAAAGGCTCATACCATGGCGTGGTCACGAACACATCGGCCGCCACATACCAGTCGCGCAATTCGGCGCGGCTCCGCTGCCCCACAAAGGTCATCCGGTCGGCAACGCCCACCGCGGAAGCCAGGCGCATCAGGCGGCCAAGCTCGGGCGTCATCTGGGGATCCGGTGTTCGGGACTCCCCTCCGACCACGAAAAGGCGGGAAGGCACCGAGGAAGGCAGCAGCGCCATCGAACGGATGACGTTATCGATACCCTTGCGAGGCACGATGCGCCCCAGCTGCAGGATGACAAATTCATGCGGGGACAGCCCCAGGCGTTTGCGGGCCTCCACCTTGTCGCCTGGAAAGAAGGCACGTGTATTCACCCCACAGGGAATCATGTCGATGCGTTCAGGCGAGGCTTCGTAGAGGCGCAGCAAATCACTGCGGTCCTGGGGGCATTCCGCGATCAGGCGGTCCGAGCATTGGACCAGCGAGCGCTCTATCGCTTCTCTTGCCGCAGGAAACCCGTCAGCCGCGCCCTGATGCTCGCGTCTTACCAGCCCCAGCGCATGGAAGGTCGTGACGAGGGGCGCCTTGAGCACGGGCCGCAACACGAGCCCCACCCACCCGGACATGAAAAAATTGGCATGTATGGCGTCGTACGCCCCCTGGCCGATCAGCCTCTTTTGTGCCTGGTGGGCGAACGCGGGCATCCAATCGAGCAGCTCTTCCTTGGGTACATAGCCAGGAGGGCCTGCATTGATATGCAGCACCCGGACACCCGGCGCCATCTGCACCATTTCCGGCAGGTCGGGATCGTCTCGGCGCGTCAAGACATCCACCTTGTGGCCCAGTGCTCCCAGTTCGCGCGCCACGCTGTCGACATAGATGTTCTGTCCCCCTGCATCGACGCCGCCTGCCAGCGCAAGGGGTGAAGCATGCTCGCTGATCATTGCAATTCGGAATGGGCGTTCGGTCATCAATTGCTCCGGTTCGTTGTCGTACTCAATCGCCCTGGGACTTGGCAATCGGCATGCCTGTCGACCGCTCCAGGGCAATGGCCCGCAGGTTTCCCGCGACGCACAAGGAAAACGCCTCGTCCCATGCCGGCATGGCTCCACTGGCCGCCACCACGATTCCGTCAAGCCACACACTTCCCCAGAGCAAGGTGTCCGAGAGAGAGAGCCGATGGGGCTCCATATGGATGAGATGCCGACTTCCCATCTGGTGGCGCCAGCTCAGCCGGGCCTTGTCGCGCGCGAAGGCGGCATAGTCCGCATCCCAGTTGTGGCGGTCGCCGACCGAATGCTCATACAGGAGCGCTTCTTCGAAGTTGCTGCAGTCGCAGGTCGCGGCAGGGTCCAGCACGACGACGTGGAGCACCTTTCTGGCACTGACTCCAGGACGCTCCAGCGTCTTCTCGATGAAGGGCAAGGCCAGATTCACCGCGGTACGGGCTGCCTCGATATCTGCAAAACGGCTGGTGTTTTTCATGCCCCGGCATGGGCAAGCCGCGCTCCCGCGGCATGGCTTTTGCCGCGAAAGCTGCATTCACACGCCTCGCAGAAACGACCATGCAAAACGCCAACAGGACCACCGGCCTTGCCTGCTGCCTGACCGCTGCATGCCTGTGCGCGGGTGCCGCACAGCCAGTCGCCCCGTCGTCCGAGCCCTCCATGCCGGTAACGGCAGCGGGCTTGCGAGACTGGATCGGACAAATGAAGGACAACCGTGGGCTGCCCTATCTCATCATCGACAAGCGGTCGGCCCGCATGTGGATCTACGACCGCTCCGGCCAGTTGGTAGAGAGCTCGGCCGTCCTGCTTGGCAGCGCAATCGGCGACGACTCGGTGCCTGGGATAGGAGCACGCCCTCTCGCTCAGATCAAACCCAGCGAGAGAACCACGCCGGCCGGCAGGTTCTATCTCGAAAAAGGCACCAACAGCGAAGGGGAAGGCGTTTTCTGGGTGGATTACGACGCCGCGGTATCGCTTCACCGTGTACGCCCCGGCGCTCCGGGAGACAGGCGCCTGCAGCGGCTGGCGTCAGCCACTGCATCGGACAACCGGATCTCTTACGGCTGCGTGAACGTACCGATTGCGGTCTTCAATCGAAGCGTGCACGCGCTCTTTCAGCAGCGGGGCGGCTATGCCTACATCCTGCCGGAAAACAGCAATATCCAGCACGCCTTTCCCTTTCTGACGCCCCTGGCGCGGCGTCAGGACAGCAAAGCAAAGCCGGCTCAGCCTCCTCCTTCGTGGAAGCTCTCCCCTTAGGAGGGCCCGTCGGCAGGCTCATGCCCCTGGAATCACCCCCGGTCGCCACGCGCGCGGCGGCCATTGTTGTTCCAGTTGCCATCGGAATTCGGAAACTGGCTGTCCGAAGGAGAAGTGGTCGTGGCCCCCTGGTTCCGGCCTCCTGGCGAAGGCATCTGGCGGCCATCAGTGCGGTTGCCGCTCTCCGCCCCTGTGCCCACCTGGGGCGGGTAGGGATCGCTGCCCGGCGTGCCGGCCTCGGGCCTGGGGGCCGTACCACTACCTGACGTACCGCTGCCTTGCATCCCGCTTCCCTGGGTTCCGTTTCCCTGCATGGGACGCGTGGTGCTGCCGTCGCTGCCGGAGGACGGAGCAGAGCCGGTCTGCGCATGTGCCGCACCGGCTGCGGCCAGCAGGCCGATCGCTGCTGCGGCAATGGCTTCTCTCGCGAAAATATTCATGGTGAGTGCTCCTGTTCGATTGAGGGTACGCCCCCGACTGACTGCAGGGCCGCATATCGCCGGCGGCAATGCACATACCTGCCTCGCAAATACCGGCGTGGTCACACTGGAGAAAAAGCTGCCGCAATATTTCCATACGGATCGAGATGGCATCTTGCTTGCCAATGACAAGTCCCGGCACCAACAGGGAACCATCATGGATACCAGCAAGCACCACGCATATGGCGTATTCAAACCCGTCGGCCACATGGTCATATCCTTTGCGAACGCTCCATTGGCAGACAAGGGATACGAGGTTCTGGAGAAACTGCATTTCGGGCCGTCGGACATTCACAGATATACCGACCGGGAAATGCTGGCCCAGATCGACGCGGACTTGGCAAAAGCCAGCCCCGTGGCCTCTGTCGGACAGGAGCTCAACCTCATCAAGGCGCATCGGGCATTGGCCGAGCGCGGCTATCACTGGCTTGTCGTGCGGGTGGGCAGCGACGACCGTGCCCGGCAAGCTGCCGCCGCACTGCGCACGGCAGGAGCCGAGCGCGCCCAGCTCTATGGCCGCTTCATCATCGAGGAGCTGATTGCCCACCCTACGGATCTGCCGCAAGTCCGGGAGTCCCCGGACAGCGGCCTGGATGCACAGACCCCTTCGGGCCGGGAAGACGAACGCGCCGAGCTGCGCCCATCCAGGGCGACTTCACCCCGCAAGGAAACAGGAAGCTGAAACCGGCATATCAATTGCCCTACATCATTACCAGCAACTTTGGAGATCACTGCAATGGACTTTCTCATCTGGCTATTGGTCGGAGGGCTCATCGGTTGGATAGCAAGCATGATCATGCGCACCGATGCCCAACAAGGTCTCCTGCTCAACGTGATAGTGGGCGTGGTGGGAGCGCTGATCGGAGGATGGCTGATCACCCCCCTGCTGGGCCCGCAATCAACAATCAACGACCATACCTACAGCGCCATGTCTATTTTCGTGTCGCTGGCAGGAGCGGTCATCCTGCTGGCCATCGTCAACCTGATCCGCCGGGGCTCTTCGCGCTGATGCGGATGAATACAGGAGTTAGCATGAACAACGACACCCCCAAGTCCACCGCCGCCGACAATCCGTTTCCCACGTCCCAGGACAGCGAAAAGGCCGACCGCACCAACACGAGCCGGCCCGAGGCGCTGGACAAGCTGGAGCAGGGCGCCCATCAGACGATCAATCAGCTCGCCGATACCGCTGCGGCGCAGGTAAGGTATGCGCAGGAGGTGTTTGCAAAAGCCAGCGAAAGCGTGCAGCAAAAAGCCCGGGAATGGAAAGGCACCGGCGAAGAGTGGACCGAATGCCTGAGGGACACCGTAAAGGAAAAGCCTGTTGCCGCATTGGCCACGGCATTCGCGGCGGGCTTCATCCTGGCCCGGCTTTGCCAGCGGTCCGGCCAGGAGTAGCGACGGTGAGCCGGCATGCCCGACGCCTCAGCCCCTGCGTTCGCAAGCGAGTAGAGTAGGCATGGAGGAAGCGGTTTGAAGAGCAACGCAAGCATGCCGCCTTGGGGCGGACATGCTTGTTCATGCTTTAGGTGTTCTCTTTGCGCCGCGCCTGGTCCCTGAGTTCGCGGATCTGCAGATGGTTTCTCTTGGCGCCTTCATATTGGCGCTGCACCACGGGGCGCACGGTATCCGGCAAATCCTGATCCAGTGCTTCGCGGTAGCGTGCCACTGCGGTATCTTCGCCGCGCTCTGCCTCTTCCAGCATGTTGAGGTCGTCATACCCGGCCAGCGTACCTTTGACGGCCACCCAGCCTCTATGGGCAGCGCCGGCCAGCGTACCGCCTTCGGCTGTCTCGCCTCCAAGCTGGACCACGAGATTTTGCAGCTCCTGCGCGGCCGCCTTGCAGTCCTCGGCACGGGCCAGAAAAATCTGCTTCAAGGAAGCGGTGCCAGTATGTTCGGCAGTGCTTCTAAATCCGAATTCGCCGTCCCGGCAGTTTTCAATAAGGTCATTCAATGTGTCGATGACTTGCTTGGGATCCATGATGTGCCTTCCTGATCGTTGATGAAGTCGCTTGCCTGTTGGCAGCTTGGTTCAGGCATTCGGCATGCCCGAAATACTTCCTGATGTGAGGCAGGCATCTGCGCCCATGAATAGCAATGGGCTTGCCAGGCTACGCACTCTGTGCCGGCCGGTCTTCCCCGGGCATGGGCAAAGTGATGGAGACAGCCATATGGCCACCGTCATTCTGGCCGCTCCATCCGCAGCCCTCCATGCTCTGGCACAGCCGCTGCAGCAAACCCAATTCGCCCTCGTCGTGAATATCCAGCAGTTTCCAGGTGACCGGCCCGGAGCTTTCTCCGGACGTTTTGGCGACCACCAGGATTTCGGCATAACGCCCCGAAAGAAGCTCCCGCTCCTTGTCAGGCCCCATTACCGCTGCCGAAATGGAAACCCGCTCGATATCCTGCAAAGCGGCGCGAATATGCAGCAGGGCGATGATCAGCGCCAGCTCCAGTATTTCCGGATCGGCGGATACTCCAAGCGGCTCGGTGCCAATCTGCAAATCCAGGGGGATGCACTTTCCCAGCACCATGGTGAACGTCGTCTCGGACTCTTCCAGCCAGTTCGTCAGGTCGATGGCCTGCGTTTGGGTCGCATGGCCCGCGCCCAGCCTTTGCAGGAATTGGGTCAGCAGGCTTGCCGCATCCACGGCACGCAGCATGGCCTGCGTCGGCAAGGCCAGTTTGGGATCCGTGGTACGGCGCTGTATCAGGTACGCGCTATTGCTCATGATGCCCAGCTGGTTGTTGAATTCATGCGCAAAGCGGCCGGCCATCCGCCCCACGACTGCCCACCGGTCCTGCGTGGAGAAGATTTCCTCCCTGCGCTCCGATATGGCTGATGTCTGTGTTCTCTCCGTATCCGGTACTGCCTTTTTGCGGCTCGCGGTGCGCACCACCAAGATGCAGGCCAGAACCAGCAGCAGCACACCTCCCCCAATCCACTGCCATGTGCGGGATACGGTGCATTCGAGGGGTGCACCGCATGACAGCGGAACAATCCAGGCCCAGCCCTGGGGCGTCCTGTTCAGATATGCCGGCCGGAAAGCGCCTTCGATGTCCTGGATGAGGACCCACCTTTCGGAGGGGCCTTGTACTTGTGCATGCGCTTTGGCGATTGCTTGTGGCGAGATATGGGCTGCCTCCAAGAAATCGGGAGGCTGAACGATGACCACACGGCCAAGGTCATCGACCAGCAGGCCGTTCCAGGGCCTCGGCTCAAGGGAAGGCAGGGCATCCATCATCCTGCGTGCGGCAGTGTCCAGCAAGGCATGGACAGGTGCGGCGACATCTGGCCGTGCAGCATGCTTTCCACCCGTGTCCATGCCGTTCAGCTCGTTTTGCAACGAGAGCACCAGAAAATGGCTTTTCAACTGTGCCTCCCGTTCAGCAGCCCTGTAATCGGACTGGCGCAGATGCAGCAGAAGGGCTGCAAAAACCGCCGCCAGCACCGCTAGCGCAACAAGCAGAAAAACCGTTCGTGAAGGTTTGAGCATGGAGGCCAATTCATGTTTCCTGGTTTACGCGCAAGACCAAAGGGGAAAAGCGCCGTGCCGTTGGACCCCGCATACCGGCATCAAATCGGCATAGGCGGTTCCTCCGCGCAAGAGGCTCTCCGCCCTCCTGCACCGGAACCTCACGCTTTTCTTCTCAGCTTCTGCGGACCGCTCTTCCCTGGGAAAGCGGCAACGGCGGCAGCCAAAGACTGCAGAAAAATTTGCGGCACAAAGAAGTCCCATGCCGGCAAGGATCCCATTTTGTCGATGAGACCTTGGGCAAATGCCGCCGCTGCTGCCGGCAAAAGCAAGCCAGGGCATGAATTGCGCCCAAAGTGTATCTATTCGAATCCTCCTGCGCGCCGCGGCATGGTACTTGCATTTCCTGAAGGGCCGTCGCCATGCCAACCATGTCATTCAGGAGATGAAATGAGTTCAATGTACCTGAGCGTCAACACGCATCAGTCCCAGACACTTTCACCTCGCTTGCAGCGTGCCGTTCAACTGCTGCAGATGTCTTCCCTGGACTTTGCCGCAATGGTGCGCAGCAAGGTGGGAGAAAATCCTTTCCTGGAGGAAGAGGACCTCGAAGCCAATGCAGGAGAGCCGGCCGCCACGGATGCGCCTGCCCAGGACAGTGAATTCACCAGGGAAGACTCTTTTGCCAGCGACCGCGACATCTGGCTGGCCGATGGCTCGACAGGACGACGCCTCAAGGACAGCGAGGACTCCTCTGCCATGGACCTCACGGCATCGGACACCACGCTGGCCATGCATTTGCGCACACAGGTGAATGTCATGCCCTTGTCTTCACGGGATCTGTATCTGGCCCAGGCCATCATCGAATCCCTGGACGATGACGGATATCTGCGCACCAGCCTGGAAGAGCTTGCCCAGCTCCTTCCCCTCACGCCGCCCCCCCTGATCGAAGAGCTCACCATCGCACTGCGCCTGGTGCAGTCTCTGGATCCGGCCGGCGTGGGAGCTCGCGACGTGCGTGAATGCCTGATGCTCCAATGCTCGCGCATCGAAGACACATTCCTGCGCCGGATTGCCAAGAACATCATCGAGCATCATCTGGACAAGTTGGCCGCGCGAGACGTGGGAAAGCTCAGCAAGGTGCTGGAACAGCCGGCCGCGCACATCGAAGCCGCCATCGCGTGCATACGGCGGCTCAATCCCCGTCCCGGCTGGTCGGTCGGCACATCCCGTACCGACTACATCGTTCCGGATGTCATCGTCCGCCGCAGCCAGGGCAGTTGGGATGTGCAGCTCAACCCCGCCGTGATACCGCGGGTACGCATGAACAAGGTCTACGAGGAGCTTTTCCAGAGGCATCGGCGCAAGGAACATGCCGAGCTGGCAGACCATCTTCAGGACGCCCGCTGGACTTTGCGCAATGTCGCCCAGCGTTTCTCGACCATTCTGGATGTCGCCCAGGCCATCGTGCGCAAGCAGCACCTGTTCCTGGAGTTCGGCGCCATGGCGATGAAGCCTTTGCTTCTGCGGGAGATTGCAGATGAAATCGGGGTGCACGAATCCACGGTCTCCCGGGTCACCAACAACAAATACATGGCCACGCCACTGGGCGTCTTCGAGCTGAAATACTTCTTCTCGCGTCCCATGCTGAGCGCAAGCGGCAAGGCCTGCTCGGCCACCGCCATCCGTGAACTGATCAGCGACATCATCGCTGCGGAATCCCCCGCCCAGCCCCTGTCCGATGGAAAGATCACCGATCAGCTGGCCATGCAGGGACTGGTGGTCGCCCGGCGCACCGTTACCAAATACCGCCAGCTGCTCCAGATTGCCCCGGTCGAAAAGCGTCGCCGCTACTTCTAGAAAATGACAATGCCGCCAGCGGATGGGCCGCTGGCGGCATTCATTGCTTGCGGCCGGGCCGCACGGTCAACTACGCAGCATCAATGGCTGCCCTTGGAGCCGGTAGAACCGGTAGAACCGGTAGAGCCAGTAGTGCTGTCATGGCCGCTGGCGGACGATCCGGAAGCCGTCCCCGATGTGGAGCCGGACGTCCCGCTCGTTGAAGAGCCCGATGTCGAGCCCGACGCGGAACCGGAAGGCTTGCTGTTGTTGGTACGCTGATTGCGCCACTGCGAGAACTCATCCGAGAACTTCTTGTAGCGGTCATTGCGCCAGGAGCGGTAATCCTCATCCAGCGCCCGCACCTGCTCGTCACGCCACTGGCTGTAGTCAGGGTCGAAATGCTCATGATGTCCGCCCGAACGGCCTTGATGCCATCCCTGGCCCTGGCCGCCGCCTTCCCAGCCTTGCGAGCCGCCCTGCTGGTTGCCGCCGTAGCCACCGCCATAGCCGCCATAACCGCTGGAGCCATATTGGCCCTGCGAGCCCTGGCGGCCCTGCCATTGCGACGAGCCTCCCCCATACTGGCCTTGCTGGCCGCCGTAGCGACCCTGGCTGCCGTAGCCACCACCATAGCCGCCGCCTTGATAGCCGGACCCGTATTCGTTGCCGCCCATGCCCGATTCGTAGCCGCCGCCGGAATAGCCGCCCTGCTGGCCACCATAGCCGCCACCTTGATAGCCGCCGTAGCCTCCGCCATAGCCGCCTTGGTGGCCGCCATAGCCTCCGCCGTAGCCGCTCTGGTGGCCGCCGTAGCCTCCACCACCTTGCTGGCTGCCGTAGTAGCCGCCGCCTTGCTGGCTTTGCTGCCCGCCCTGGTAGCCGCCCTGATAGCCTTGCTGGCCACCTTGGTAACCTTGCTGGCCTCCCTGGTAGCCGCCCTGATACCCGCCTTGCTGGCCGCCCCGGTATTCGCTTTCACCGCGCCAGTCGCCAGAGTTGCCTCCAGAGGAGCTCCGGTTGCCTTCGCGCCCCTGAAAACCTTCACCCATGTCCTGCTGTGCATGGCGAGCTGTGCCTTGACGACCGTGCTCTTCGTGTTGTGCCATTACTGGATCCTTTCATATGCGTTGCAATACCAGACTCCGGAAAATGAAGCCTGCCCTGAGGGTTGGCAAACGCCATGCCTGCGCACGGGTACGGGACTTGGCTGCGGCAGCGCCTGCTTGTAAACCGTTCTGCAATCCTTGCAGCGCTCCCGCCGAGCCAACGCACCACATGCCCCTTGGCACACAGGAGGCGCACTGACGCCGGGCGCTAACGCGATTTGCGCAGCAGCTTTTCCCTGTGTTGGGCATCCAGGCCCGGCGTATTGCGCAGATCGGTGTCCACCTGCCCGGATTTGAGATCCTGTGCGGCTTGCTCCATGGCAGGATCCGGCTGTCGGCTGGTCGCATCCGTGCTCTCGTCACGCTCGTTGGGCAATCTCAGCTGCGGCTGTGCAGGACCCGATTCGCCCGGCGCATGCGGGGCCTGGCCCACATGGACCCTGGGCTTCAATGGGGCTCCCGGAATTTTTCGTATTTGGCGTTTCTTCATTTCTGTTCTCCTTGCTCATTCGTCTGCACAGCTGCGTGTCCACCCCGTCGCGCCAAGGCGGCAACGCCGGCAATCACCTCGGAAGGGGAGGCAGTTTTGGAAAGATGGGATTGAAAGCCCGACATCAGCACGATCAAACCTTCATTGGGCTGCGATGAATTTGTCAGGGCAATGGCGGACATTCTTCTTGCCAGCGCTATGCCTTTTGCCTCTTCCATGTCGCGGATCCGCGCCATCACCTGGCGTCCGTCCTCCTTTCCGAGCGAGCTGTCGCAGATCAGCACCGCAGGCCATTGCTGCAACGGCCGCGCTTCAAGCCAGTCCAACACCTGCTGCCCCGAGGAAAAACTGTAGGTGCGGGCGCCCTCGGCGTGCAATACGGATTCGAAGAAAGCCCTCACGGCCTCGCTGTCGTCCACGATCAGCACCTCCACCCCGCCCAGGCCGGCGGACTCGGGCTGCCCTGGCAGCAGCGCAGCGCCGCCCGCGGCCGTGGCGCGGGTCCCGCGCAGGGGCAAATCCACCGAAAAGCGCATTCCCTGCACCGAGGTAGGCAGCTTGATCGTCAGCTTGCCGCCCTGGCGCTCTATGGACGAGCGCAGCACCAGCGGATCGAACTTGGAAGAAACAGGCTCCTGCACGGAGGAGTCCGATGGCGATAGATGCCGGCCATCCGTCAACGACAGCTGTGCGCGCTCGCCCGCACGCTCCAGCCGCAACTCGATGCGCCCGCCCGCGGGTGTCGCGTCGATCGCGTGCATGCAGATGTCCCAGATGGCCTGCGACAGTACCGAAGGGTCGCCGCTGATGCGCAAGGGCTCCGGATGGATATGGGTATAGAGCTGGATCGACTTGGCCTCCAGCACACTGCCCAGGCCGTCGACCACACTGGCCAGCAGCACGCCCAGATTGAGCGGCTGGCGCACCAGCTTTCTTTCGAGCCGATCGAACTCCTGCTTCTGAAGCTGCAGGTCCCAGAGCTGCGCATACAGGCCGCGCCGTGAAAGCAGCTCCTCGTGTCCCCCCTGCTCCACGATGCGGCCTTTGTCGAGCACCAGGATATGGTCGGCATCCACAATCGTGGAGAGCCGGTGCGCGATCACCAGCGTGGTGCGGTGGGCTGCCAGCCTGTCCAGCTGCGTCTGAATGGCTTTCTCCGAGCGGGTATCCAGCGCCGAAGTGGCCTCATCGAGGAGCATGATCGGCGCGTTCTTGAGGAACGCGCGCGCAATGGCAATGCGCTGTTTCTCTCCCCCCGACAGCTTCAGGCCGCGCTCCCCCACCAGGGTATCGAAATGCTGGGGCAGGGAGGCAATGAGCTCATCGATCTGCGCGGCCTTTGCCGCTTCGATGATTTCGACCATGGAAGCTCCGGGCCGGCCATAGGCGATGTTGTACGCCACGCTTTCATTGAACAGCGTACTGTCCTGGGGAACCACGCCTACCGCAGCGCGCAAGCTCTCCAGCGTCACCATGCTGATGTCGCAGTCGTCGATGAGTACCCGCCCGCGCTGCGGGTCATAGGTGCGCAGCAGCAGGCGCGCCAAAGTGGATTTGCCCGAACCGCTGCCGCCCACCACCGCGACTGTCTGGCCGGGCCCGATCCGGAAACTGACGTCCCACAGCACCTGGCGCCCGGGTTCGTAGGAAAAATCGACATGCTCGAAGATCACTTCGCCGCGTGTGACGGTCAGCGGAGTGGCGCGCGCACTTTCCTCGATTTCGGGACGCAGTGCCAGCATCTGCCGCAGCTTTTCGGCGTTGGTCAGCGCATCGCGGGCCTCGCGGAACAGAAAGCCCAGGGCATTGAGCGGCAGGCAGATCTGGATCACATAGGTATTGAGCAATACCAGATCGCCCACGGTGATGCGGCCATGTATTGCCTCCAGGCCGGCAAAAAGCATGATGGCCCCCACGCCGAAAGCGATGATGGCCCCCTGGCCCAGATGCAGCGCCGACAGTGCCTTCTGGTTTTCCACGCTTTGCTCCACCCAGGCGTTGCGGGCCTTCTGGTAGCGCTGCACTTCCTGCGGGCCGCGTGCGTTGTTGCGCACGGCTTCCTGGTTGACCAGGCTGTCGAGCAGCAGGCCGTTGGAGCGTGAATCAAGCTCGTTGACACGGCGCTGGAACAGGACTCTGCGCCGTGTCATCACCGTGGTGTAGCTGGCATAGACGATGAAGGTGAGAAAGATGATGGCGGTGAACCAGAGGCTGTAGCCGGCCGCCATGATGGCCATCACGGACACAATCTCCACCAGCGTGGGCAGCAGCGTGAACAGCAGGGCGCCCAGCAGAAAGCCCACTCCGGCGGTGCCCCGATCCATGTCGCGGATCATCGCGCCGGTATGCATCTGCAGGTGAAAGCGCGGCCCCATCCGGTGCATGTGCGCCAGCGCGCGCTGCGCAAAATCTGCCACCGTGACCAGGGTGACACGGGCATAGCACAGGTCACGCAGCTCGGTAAACAACGTGCTCAGGAAACGCAGCAGCGCATACCCGACCAGCAGAAAAACCGGCAGCATGATGATGTGGGCCCCGTTGGGCGCCAGCGGCGATGTTCCGGTATTCAGTTCGGACGCCAGGCTCCCAGGGGAACTGAAAAGATCGACAATCCGCTTGAATACGAGGGGCACGCAGACCGCTGCCACCTTGGCCAGCACCAGCAGCACCAGGGCTGCGAGGGTGCGCCGCCGATAGCGCCACGTGGCGCGCCACAGCTCCATAAGAATGCCAGGGGCAGCTCCCGCATCCGCTTTTTCGGTGTTCTTCAACTCAGGCATGCTGTACTCCGTTGGCGGAGAACGCCTCTTCCAGGGCACTGCTGAGTTCGCTGGTCAGCAGCTCCCTGGCGATGGCCTCGGGCCGGAACCAGAATGCAAACTCGAACTGCCGCGACGTCCCGCCCACGGAGCGCAGCAATATCTGCGGCGCCGGCGCGGCAAGCACCATCGCGTGGCTGCGCGCCACCTGCATCAGCAATTGCTCCAGCAGTGCGGGATCCGTATCTGCGGCCAGCGTCGCGGCGATGCGCAGGCGCACCGGCTCCTCGAGGTAGGCGGAGTTGATGACGTTTTCCACGATGAAACGCTGGTTGGGAACCAGCACGGCCACGTTGTCCGCCGTGACCAGCGTCGTGCGCCGGGCCGAGATCTCGCGCACCACGCCTGCGATGGAGCCCACCTCGATGTGGTCGCCCACCTTGATGGGCCTCTCGAGCATGACGATCAGGCCGCTGATGAAGTTGCTGAAGATGTTCTGCAGGCCGAACCCCACCCCCACGCCGACCGCACCGGCCACCACCCCCAAGGCCGACAGGTTGATGCCCACGTTCTGCAGGATCAGCACCATGCCCAGAACCAGCACCAGATAACGCAGCACGGAAGCGATTGCGATGCGCGTTCCATGGTCGACGTGGAAGCGGCTCAGCACCCGTCTGACCAGCCAGCGCCTCAATGCCCCGGCAAACCAGAACAGCAGGCTCATGAGCAGCACCAGCTTGAGGAGAGAGCCTACGGTGATTGCCAAGTCGCCCACCTTCAACAGCACCACATCGAGCGCAGCAAACAGCCAGCCCTCATGTGAAGTCAGATTCTCGAAGCTCATGGGTCGCCGGGCGGCAATTGCTGTACCCACAACGTCGTGCTGCGCCGGGAACGGTTCTTGCTCCCGATTTCCTGGTAGCAACCAACCTTCGACACAATGGACACTCTCAAAGACAAGACGGTGCTGGTCACCGGTGCAGGCAGCGGTCTTGGCGCCGCCATTTCGCGCAAGCTCGTGCATGCCCAGGCCCGGGTAGTTCTTGCGGACATCGATGCAGGCAAGGTCGCACATATCGCCAGCACGATCGATCCCTCGGGACTATCGACAATGGCCCTGAATTTCGATGTGGGCCAGCAGTCCAGCATCGCCGATGCCTTGGCGGCCGTACGCGAACGCTGGGGCGGCCTCGACGTGCTCATCAACAATGCCGGCACAGACCATACCGCCTCCATTGATGAGATAGAAAGCCAGGAATGGACGCGTGTCGTCCAGACCAATCTTTTCGGCCCCTTTTTGCTGAGCAAAGCCGCGCTGCCCATGCTGCGGGAGTCCGACATGGGCCGCGGAGGCCACATCGTCAACGTTGCTTCGACGGCTGCGTTGCGCGCCTGGCCCAATGCAAGCGCCTACCACGCCAGCAAATGGGGCCTGCGCGGACTCAGCGAAGCAATGCATGTGGAACTGCGAGCCAGCGGCATCCGCGTCTCCACCCTGTTTGCCGGCGGCATGCGCACCCCCTTTCTGCTCGAGCGCTTTCCCGACCTGAATCCGGATGTGCTGCAGGATCCCGACAATGTGGCCAGCACCGTGCTGTTCCTGCTGGGCATGCCAAGAGGGACGGTCATCGCCGAAGTCATGGTTTTGCCTGACCAGGAGACATCATGGCCATGAAACCGGAATGGGCCCATGCCAAGAACATATTGGCTGTGCGGCTCGACAGCATGGGCGATGTGCTCATGACTTCACCGGCACTCGCTGCCGTGCGCCACAGCGCACCGGACATGCGGCTCACGCTGCTCACTTCAGGTGCGGGCGCCGAAGTTGCCTCCATGATCGATGCGGTGGACGAGACGCTCGTCTACGCGGCCCCATGGGTGGGGCCCGCATCGGCAGCCGGCTCGGCCCGATCGGACCTCAATCTCATGGCCGAACTGGCTGCGCGCCGCTTCGATGCGGCCATCATCTTCACGGTCTGTACGCAAAGTGCGCTGCCTGCCGCGTTGCTCTGCAGGCTTGCCGGCATTCCCTTGAGACTGGCCCATTCCCGCGAAAACCCCTACGCGCTCTTGACGAACTGGGCCCCTGAGCAGGACACCTGCATAGCCACTGCACGGCATGAGGTGCAAAGGCAGCTAGACCTGGTCCACCATGTCGGCTACGAAACGGCCGACGAGCATCTGCGCCTGCGCTACGACGGCAACGACGTGCAGCAAATGCAGCAGGCTCTTGCTGCGGCGGGCGGCTCTCCCGACCGGCCCTACATCGTCATTCATCCCGGCGCCAGCGCCGCGTCGCGCCGTTATCCCGCCGACCGTTATGGCGTCGTGGCCCAGGCGCTGCAGGCACATGGCGACTACCAGGTGGTATTTACCGGTTCGGACGAAGAAGCAGAGCTCGTGGCACAGGCCGCATCCCGCATGGAGCGGCCACCCATCAATCTGGCTGGCCGCCTGAGCCTGGGAGGGTTGGCCGCCTTGATCGCCGGAGCCCGCGCCCTGCTTTGCAACAACACCGGACCCGCCCACCTGGCTGCAGCGCTGGGCACGCCAGTGGCGGTGCTCTACGCCCTGACGAATCCGCAGCACACGCCGTGGCGCGTGCCTTCGCGCGTGCTCAGCCACGATGTGCCATGCAGGAACTGCCTCAAAAGCAAATGCCCGCAAATCCATCATGACTGTCTGGAACGCATTGCACCCGAAACAGTCTTGGACGCCGTTCATGCGTTGCTGGCCGAGACGGAGTCATCCGTCCAGAAAAGAGCAGTGCCGCAGGCCTGGACCCGCACGAGCCATTGGCGAAAGCCGTCGCTGGCACCGTGCGCCCGCCCCCTTGCTTTCTGAAAACGGCCATGTACACGACAAAAATATGCCACCGCAACGAACTGGTTTCCCGGGCGGCCAGCCTTGCCCGTCCCGTGGTCTTCACCAATGGCGTGTTTGATCTCCTGCACCGGGGCCATGTGGAATGCCTGGAAGCGGCACGGCGCCTGGGCGCTTCGCTGATCGTGGGCATCAACAGCGACCGCTCCGTCAAGACGCTGGGCAAGGGACCCGGACGCCCTCTCAACTGCGCCGACGACCGGATGGCGGTCATTGCCGCGCTGCAATGCGTCTCGCTGGCCGTTGTCTTCGAGGAACCCACGCCCATGGCGCTGCTTGCCGATCTCAAACCCAACATCTATGCCAAAGGAGGCGACTACAACATTTGCACGCTGCACGAGGCAGAACTCATGCAGCAATGGGGCGGCCGCACCGTCATTCTGGACTATGTGAAAGGACGCTCGACAACCCACCTGATCGAGCGGGCCCATCAGATCCACACCATGGAGAGAGCGCTATGAAAGCATTGAAAAAATCCCAAGTGGTACGTATTGCCGATCATGTCGGCCGAGAAGGACCCTACCCCAGCGCTCTGCGGGAACACATCGCCCTGTTCGACGATCTGGCCGCCATCAGGCCCGAGGTGGAGGATGCGGCTGCCGTCATCGTGCGCAGCCTGGCAGACGGAAAAAAGCTCATGCTCTGCGGCAATGGCGGCTCTGCCGCCGACAGCCAGCATCTGGCCGCCGAGCTGACCGGCCGTTTTGTCAAGGACCGCCGTCCGCTGGCGGCCATAGCCTTGACCACGGACAGCTCCGCCCTGACCTGCATTGCCAACGACTATGACTTCGACGAAGTGTTCTCCCGGCAGTTGGCGGGCCTCGGGCGCCCGGGCGATTGCCTGCTGGCGATCTCCACCTCAGGCAATTCCAGCAATGTGATACAGGCCGTGGAAACCGCCCGGCGCATGCGCATTGCGACCGTGGCCTTGACGGGCCGCGGCGGCGGCCGCCTTCGCGACCTCTGCGACACGGCCATCGTCGTTCCCTCGACCATCACCGCCAGAATTCAGGAAGCCCACATCTTCGTCGGCCATGTCCTGTGTGCCCTGGTGGAACAAGGCCTGGCACGGGCCGGCATGCTCCACGCGGAGCAGCCGGCGGCCTCCTGAGCCAGGGGCTCATATCGCCCCGACGCTGCCTGTGACGGGCAGCACAATGCCCGTCACATAGCCGGACATCACGCCAGATGCCAGAAAAACGTATGCGGGCGACAGCTCCTCTGGCTGGGCCGCCCGCCCCATGTCGGTGTTTTTGCCGAACTTGGCCACTTTTTCTGCGGGAGAATCCGCGGGATTCAAAGGGGTCCAGACCGGCCCCGGCGCAACGGCATTGACCCGGATGCCCCGCTCCAGCAGGTTTTGCGCCAGTGATTTGGTGAATGCATGCACTGCGCCCTTGGTGGCTGCATAGTCCAGCAACTGGGCACTGCCCTGCAGCCCGACGACGGAGCCGGTGTTGATGATGGCGGCTCCACGCTCCAGGTGTGCAGTCGCGGCCTTTGCCATATGGAAATAGCCGCCGATATTCGTCTGCAGCGTCTCCTGCAAGCGCTCATCGGTGATGTCGTCGAGCGACTTCGCATGCTCCTGGAAAGCCGCGTTGTTCACCAGCACATCAAGATGGCCGAACTTCTCCAGGGTCTTCTGCACTGCCTGCTTGCAAAATCCTTCGTCCTTGACGTCGCCACGGATCAACAGGCAACTGCGCCCTTCGCGCTCCACGCAGCGGCATGTCTCTTGCGCATCTTCGTCGGAACTCAGATAGACAATGGCTACATCGGCACCCTCGCGCGCATACAGCACGGCTACCGCCCGGCCGATCCCCGAATCACCACCGGTGATCAGTGCCACCTTGTCCTGCAGTTTCTGGCTTCCCAGATAATCGGGGGCCATGAAGCGGGGCGCCAGATCGAGCTCGGCCTCGCTGCCCGGTTTGTCGATATGCTGTGCGGGCATGTCCTGCGGCTGCTCGCGCGCGCCGGCCTGCACGGCGTGCTTGCCCTTGTCCTGGGAGCCGCCCTGGAAACTCGCTGCGGACTGCTTGTCCAGCCTGTCCTGCTCCTGCTGTATCTCGCGCTGTTTCGCAACGGTGTCCTGGCGTGCGCCAGAGGTTTTCTGCTCTTGGTTCATGCTGCTTCCTTCATGGTTTCGAGAGCGAGGACCGGCAATCCCCGCTCCCGCCAGCAGCATGGACAGCTAGTTTCCGTGCGGCGTGCTCTTGCGCTGCTTTGCCACCTGGTCCGCACTGACGGCTGCGGACGCATTGCCCCAGCTCGAACGCACAAAGCTGGCCAGATCCGCCACCTGGGCATCATTCAGGCGCCAGCCGAATGCGGGCATGGTGAAAGTCGAAGGCCGCGTGGCCGTGGCCGGCACCTGGTGGCCGTTGAGAATGATGGCCACCAGGTTGTGCGGGTCTGCGGAAAGCACGGCGCTGTTGCCGGCCAGGGCCGGAAAGACTTCCTGGTAACCCAGTCCGTCGGTGCGATGGCACGCGGCGCAGCTGTCCACGTACAACGCCGCGCCGCGCTGGCTGTCGTTGCCCTTCCATAGCGCCTCGGCCGTGGCCGTGTTGTAGGTGTAAGTGCTGGCAGCGCCATCCGCAGGAAGGGCCTTGAGGTAGGCCGCAATGGCGTGCAGATCCCCGTCAGTCATGTGCTGCGTGCTGTGGCTGACTACGTCGGCCATGCCGCCGAACACGGCGCTGTGCCGGTTGCGGCCGGTCTTGAGCAGGGCCACGATGTCCTCCTCGCTCCAGCGCGCCAGCCCGTCGCTGCCGCCCGTGCGCAGGCTTTTCGCGACCCAGCCGTCCATGGTGGCCCCCCCCGCCAGAAACTGTGCATCGGCTGCTGCCAGGCCTTTTTCCTGCATGGTGAAGGCCCGCGGCGTATGGCAGGCGCCGCAGTGCCCCAGCCCTTCGACCAGATAGGCTCCACGGGCTTTCACGTCGGCCTCCGGAGTGCCTTGCGCTGCAATGGCGGGAGCCTGTTTCAGCTGCACCTTGTCCGCGTCGGGTGCAAACATGCCGCGCCAGACGGCCAGCGGCCAGCGCATGGACAAAGGCCAGGGAATGTCGTTGCCCGGCACCGCGTGCTCCACTGGCGGCAGGCTCAGGAAGTAGGCGAACAGGTCCTTCATGTCCTGCTCGCTCACACGTGCATACGAGGGATAGGGCATGGCCGGATACAGGCTGCCCTTGCCTTTGGCCACGCCATGGCGCACCGCCCGGTCGAAATCCTCGAAGCTGTAGCCCCCGATGCCGGTCCTGGCATCGGGCGTGATGTTGGAGCTGTAGATGGTGCCTATGGGCGAGGACATGGGCAGCCCTCCCGCGAACGGCTGGCCACCCGGTGCCGTATGGCAGGCCACGCAATCGCCTGCACGGGCCAGATATGCGCCGCGGCTCACGGCATCGGCACCGGGAGCCGGCGCTCCGGCAGGCAGCGCATGGGGTTGTGCAGTCACCATGGGCTGCGGATCGCGCCCCATGCCGTTGGCAATATGCGCGAGCGGCGCGGCAGAGCTTTTTGGCGCATCGCCTTTCTGGCCATGGGCCAGGCCAACGGCGCCTGCCAGCAGCACCATGCCGGCAAGCAGCGTAACAGGCAGGACGGAGTTCTTGCGGCTTGTCTTCATTGCGTGCTCCTCATGCCTTGATCAAGGCGCCTGGGCTCTTGAGGTACTGCTCGCGGATTGCCCGCGCCGACCAGTAGGCCAGCGCAGCGACCAGGCCCGTGGGGTTGTACCCCAGTCCCTGCGGAAAGGCCGACGCGCCAAGAACAAAGACGTTGTGCACATCCCAGGATTGCAGGTAGCGGTTCACGACACTGGTCGCCGGGTCGGTGCCCATGATGGCCCCGCCGTTCAGGTGCGTGGTCTGATAGCTGTTGGTATCGAAGCGCGTGCCCTCCTTCTTGCCGTACACGCCCATGGCTTTGCCCCCCATGGCCTTGGCAAGCAGCCCCATTTTTTCCTGCATGAAGAGGTTCATCTTGATGTCGTTGGGCTGCCAGTCGAAGGTCATGCGCAGCAGCGGGTTGCCGTAGGCATCCTTGTAGGTAGGATCCAGGCTCAGGTAGTTGGCGCGGTAGCTCTGGTGGGCGCCGTGCGAATCCATGGACACATGGTGGGTGTAATACTGGGCCGTGGCGGCTTTCCAGGCGCTGCCCCAGCCCGGCGTGCCCGGCGGCGTGACGGAGGCAGCAATGGGCTTGGTACCGGCCTGGTTGACCCAGAATGGCGAGCCGCCCACAAACCCGTGCGGCCCATGGTCGAAGTTGTCGGCGTTGAAGTCATCCACCGCAACACCGTTGCCGCCCGCTCCCACGAAGGTATTCGTATAGTGCTGGCCCTTGTCGAAGAAGACCTTGATGGTCGCCATGTTCTGGAACGCGAAGTTGCGCCCCACCACACCGGTGTTGCTCACCGGGTCATAAGGCTTGCCGATGCCCGACAGCAGCAGCATGCGCACATTGTTGAACTGGAAGCTGCACACGGCCACGATATCGGCAGGCTGGAACACTTCCTGGCCCGAGGCATCCATGTAGGTCACGCCCGTGGCGGTCTTGCCGTCTTCGGCCAGGTTGATGCGCGTGGCCTGGCACAGCGTGCGCAGCTCGAAACGCGGATCCATGCGCAGCGCGGGCAGGATGTTCACGTTCGGCGAAGCCTTGGAATACATGTAGCAGGCGTAGCCGCTGCAAAAACCGCAGAAATTGCAGGGGCCCATCTGCGCGCCGTAGGGGTTGGTGTAGGGCCCGGAAGTGTTGGCCGACGGCATGTTGTACGGATGGTAGCCAACGGACTCGGCCGCCTTGGCAAACAACATGGCGGAGACCGTGTTCTTTTGCGCGGGCAGCGGAAAATCGCTGGAGCGATCCGGAGCGAAAGGATTGCCGCCTTTGCCCTCGCCGACCTTCTGCCCCTTGACCGTCCAGGCGGTGCCCGAGGTGCCGAACACCTTTTCGGCAAAATCGAAATACGGCTCCAGCTCCTCGTAGCTCACCCCGAAATCCTGGATGGTCATGCCTTCCGGAATGAAGTTCCTGCCGTAGCGCTCCTCGTAATGGCTGCGCAGGCGCAACTCCACCGGATCCACCCGGAAATGCACGCCCGACCAGTGCAGCCCTGCCCCGCCCACGCCCGTGCCGGGCAGGAAGGCGCCCAGTTGCCGATTGGGTAGGGCCACGTCGTTTACGGTATGGCGGATGGTGACGGTTTCCTTGGAGACATCGACGAACAGTTTCTTGCGCGAGTTGTAGGTCAGCTCGTCCATGGTCTGGGGGTAAACACCGTCGGGATCGGTATCCCGCGCCGGACCGCGTTCCAGCGCGACCACATTGAGGCCGGCCTCGGTCAGTTCCTTGGACATGATGGCGCCCGTCCAGCCAAAGCCGATGACCACCACGTCGGTCTTCTTCATTGTCTTTGCCATCTCTTCTCACCCTCGCTGGCCATGGATAGACACCGGCGGGAACGGATACTTCTCGTCACGCTCCACCCAGTCCATGAAATCGGCACGTGCGCCAGGAAAGCCTATGAGCTTCCAGCCGACCATGCCCTTGTTGCCGCCATGCAGCGGGTCGCTGAAGAATCCTTCGCGTGTATTCGTCCAGAGCATCGAAAAAAAGGTCTTGGAAGGCAGTCCCTCGAAATCCTCGATACCGTGCTCCATGGCGGCCAGCGCCTTGTCCTGGTCGGTAGCGGAGAGTTCGGCAAACTTCCTGCCGAGGTTCTTTTCGCTCCACCGGTCGGCCGCGGCGATGCCCAGCCGGTAGACCTCCCGGGGACTGAGCTTGAGCTGGTAGCCGAGCTCGGGTAACGCATTGGGGTCGAACGGTCCCTGCATGTACCAGAGGCTGCCGGCCGCGTACGCGGTGCCCATCTGGCGGTCGATGAATTCCGGAACACCTGCTTCGAGCGCGCCCGGGCCGAGGTCGTCCTGGGGTATGAGCCGTGCCACGGCCGACTGCAGAAACCGATATTCATCGGCACTGAAGAAACTGGGCCGGTAGCGTGCAGCATCCGCCATGGCCATATCCACGGCAGGCCCTGGCACCGGAGGCAGATGGTTATGCTCTGTAGTGGCCAGCGTGGCAGCTCCGCCTGCTGCTGCAAGCGCCGTGACTGGAATGATGGGCAAGGATTTCCGGAAGAAAGCACGCCGTGCCGGGTTCTGCGCAGTGTCGTCTTGGGCCATGGACCTTCCTTTTCACCTTCAAATGCATCTCGGAGCATCTCGCAGCCAATTCCTGCTCGCCAGCTGTATCGCTGGCAAAGAAAAGCCGGCCTGAAGTGATATCCAGGCCAGCGCTTGACGGCGTTCAATCACTATGCGAGCAAAGATAGCTTAAAGAAACGAAAGCCGTCAAACTCTTTGACTCAAGAGTCATTAACGACCTTTTCCATTTCCAGGACTGTTCCCGGGCAGCTGGCGTGCCATTTCAAGATGATGACGCAAGGTTGGCAAGGTCTTGGCAACGAAGTCCCTGACTTCACCATCTTTCACATTGTCCATCGCCTTCTGGAATAGCTCCAATGTTTCCCTATGGGCTGTAATTCCCATGTTTTCACTGTAGAGATGATCAAAATTCGAGCCCTCTGCAGAACTCAGCAACTTGATCTTGGCCTTTTGCAGCACGGAGGGCCCTTCCGGTAAATCAACCACCTTGGCTGCAGCCAGCCGATTCAGCTCTTCTGCAGTTTTTCCATGGTCTTCTATCATTTGCTGAGCAAATGTCTTTATCCGGTTATCCGAGGATTTCTGTACGGCAAGCCGGCTACTTTCTATCTCCGCATGATTGTTTTCCGCAGCCTGCTTGAGGAATGCCACATCCTTGTGAGCAAGCTTTTGCTGGGTTGCAACGGCCCCGTTTTCACTTCCTGTCTGCGGACGAGTTGTCTCGGTCCTTTGACCCGTTGTTCCGTGGATGACGGCGGGCTGCGCAGCGGCTGGAAAGCCCAGCAACAATGCCATGCATAGAGCTGGTTCAGCTATTGCGGTCTTGTACTCCGCCTTTTCTTTCATCTTGAATAGATCAGAGCGCATTTCATGCTCCCATGAGTTTAAAAAACCTGTCAGGCAATCGGCATTCCTGATTCAGATCTTCTTATTCCATCGACCATAAAAACTCTTGTTCGCCGGAGAAGCAACATCCACATATTCCTCTCTGCCCCATGTCGTTCAGGATGACTGGCATGAATATTGCCGCAATGGTGCGGCATATATGCACCCAACCTTGCACAGTCACCAGCAAACATGAAAAATGTCGAGGCGCATCATGGAAAGAAATATTTCCTCCAAAAGCAAGACTGCCAAGCATGGCGTCATCATTGCAGACCAAGAGAGAAAGTCTGCACCAGAGCAAAGACAAAGGAAAATTACCAACCATCCGAAAGGCCGGCCGATCGCTGCTGAACTACCAAAACCTCGGACAAGCAAATAAAAATTTTTCAGGTTCTACAGGATGCAGGAAATTCTTGCAGAAATTTTTCCATTCCGCAGAAATATTACTGTGCCATGATCAAACAAAAGCCATGTTCATGGAGCAGGACACGCACCCAAAGACCATGCCTGCGTAAATTTCCGAAAAACAAAAAATACGATAAAAGAGAAAACAACCAGCATAGACAGTTCTTCTTTTTCTTATTGTTTCTGCTGGTTTTCATACTCTTCATTTTTCAAAAGTCAATATATTAAAAATATTGATTATTCCAATAAATTTACTAAGCCCATGAAAAAACTCATGAAACTTTGAAAATGAAACTTTCATAACAGCAATTTCATCAATGGCTGCGCATCATTTTTGCTTGACGCGTAGACGCCCACCCCGGTCCCTTTTCATCTTTCTGAAGCCATCGGCCTAGTGCAATTCGGCTTCCGGACTTCTTCCGCTGGGCAGATGGTCCGCTGTCACAAGTCATGTCTATGGCAAGGCCTGCCTTTCCAATATGACTGAAGCAAGGCTCCACAGCTGTATCGGCGGAGCCGCCATGGCAACGATGCAGGGCAATCCCAGCCAGGCATCTGCGGCAATGCCATCCGTCAACAAGTTCAAAGCCTGACGCTCTCTCGACAGTGTTCTTCGCTTGCAATGGATTTCCAGAAATTCAATGAAAAGTGATGGGTAGGTCCGTCGCCATCTGCGAAAGCCAAGCTGCTTCCAGCCGACATTTCCGGACTGCAGCAATGCGGAAACCGTTGGCATCATTTCTTCATAGAGCTTCTCTTCTCAAACCATGGAAGCAACTATCTACCTAACACTACGCCATCGTAGGACTGCATCCTCAGCCATTTGCCATGTTGACCGGCAAACATTGTCCAATTTGTCGATTTCACAAGGAAAGAGGTATTTGGGACCATTGATTGGTGCCGCGTGGAAGTAGCCACTTGCACATATCACTCACACAGGCAGCCCCATCAGGAGCAGACAATGAACAAAATCCATTGGACAAAGCGAAAGTTCTTCTATGCAGCAGCTTTCGGCGCCACGCTTGCACTTGCCGCTTGCGGCGGCGGCAATGACGACGATCCCGAGCCTTCCGGCAATATCGGGATTCTCAGCATCTCCAATGCCACTGACACCACCCTGAACGGCTGGTATGGAAGCGGCAACGTGGGACTGACTGGCGTCAAAGACACCGGCGACGGAAAAGTCGGCCCCGATGAATGTGCATTCAACTTCGACAACTTCAGCAAGCTTGTGGGTGATAGAACCCTGGCCATGAGCGGCGACATACGCTATGCCTACTCCAACGGCAGCAGCACCCCTCCACTGAATGGCGATCACATCAAGATCCGGGACACCACCTTCAACTTCGTCAAGGACGGTGGCAACCTGGGCAAGGCCAAGGTCAACCTGACGACCGGCACCATCACTTTCAGCAACCTCATGGCGAAGGACGGCAGCAACAACTCCGTCGAACTTTCGGGAACCATCAATCTGCCTGATGAGAAGAGCCGCGATGACGCATGCAACAAGACGGCCAAGTGAATTGCCGTACATGAGCCTCGAGCCCAGCCGACGCTGGGCTTTTTGCGACGTTCATGAAAACCGCAAGGCCAAGCCACGGCATCCACCACTTCTGATGTATGGAGCGTCCGTGGAGAGAATGTGGGCGGCGAACAGAGAGGAGGCTTCTCCATCAGACAGGGCTCTGCTTCTGAAGGCGAGGCGCCCAGGTGCTTCAGGGCCATGCATAGCAGGAATTCAATGCACGGAAGAATCCTGGCTTTGCGGGATGGAGAGTTGAAGCAGGATTCTCTCAAGTGCTTCCGCCTTCACCGGCTTCACCAGATGGTGCTGGAAGCCCGCCTCGCTGAAGCTCTGATGCAACTGGCTTTGCGCCCACCCTGTGACGGCAATGAGTGCCGTCCGGTCGAACTTCGGATCGGAGCGGAGCACTTCTGCAACTTCAAAGCCGTTCATGCCAGGCAATCCTATATCCAGCAGGACCACATCCGGAATCCAGGTCTGCGCCAGTTCAATGGCTCCAGGTCCATCATGTGCTGTCTGGGTGTCCGCGCCAAATTCGTCGAGCAGCATGGCCAGAATTTCAGCGGCATCGCGGTTGTCATCGACAATGAGCACGCGTCTGATCCGTGATGGTGTGCCGTCGCTTGCCTGCGAGTTCTCATTCACTGGTATGGCGGAAAGCTCGTACAGGGGCAGCCGGATCAGGAACTGGCTGCCCTGCCCCACTCCAGCACTGCGCGCTTCGATGCTGCCGCCATGCAGTTCCACCAAGGTTCTGGCCAGCGTGAGCCCCACTCCCAGACCGCCCTTGCCAAGGTGATCCGGCAGCTCCACCTGTGTGAACATTTCGAAAATCCCGGCCAGCTGATCGCTTGGAATACCGATGCCGCTATCGCTGATGCACAGGATGGCATGATCCGGTTCCACGTGCGCCGTCACCACAATCGCGCCCGCGTCAGGCGTGTACTTGGCTGCATTGTTCAGTAGATTGACGATGACCTGGGTAAGGCGGACAGCATCCGCATAGAGCACAATGCCTTCTTGCGGCATTTTCAGGATGAGCTGGTGCCCACGGGACTCGATCAGGTTGCGGCTGGCCTCAACGGCATGCCGGACAATCTGCGTGGCATCCACCACTTCCTTGTGCAGCTGGATCTTTCCCACCGTGATGCGCGAGATATCCAGCAAGTCGTCGACGAGCCGCGCCATATGGTTGACCTGCCGCTCCAGCACCACATGGCTCAGCCTTAACTTGTCGGCATCTCCATCGGCCAGACGCAACAGTTCCAGGCCGTTCATGATCGGAGCCAGCGGATTGCGCAGCTCGTGCGCGAGCACGGCAAGGAATTCATTCTTGCGGCGATCCGCATTGCGCAACTCCTGCTCCGCCTGCTTGAGCTGATGTATGTCCTGGATGATCGAACAGGCACCCACCACATTGCCGCTGTCGTCAATCAAGGGAGCCGCACTCATGCGCACCCATTGCTCCTTGTCCGGCTCCGGGTGATGGAGCATCTCCATGCCAGGCAGGACCATTTCGCCGCGCAGCGCGCGCCGGCCAGGCCAGTTTTCCCGAGGAACGGCAATACCATGTGCATCCCAGCTGGACCAGTGGCGCTCGGCATCCGGCAAGGTAGAGGGCATGACGCCTGGAGCAAAGCGCTCCATCAGTGTATTGGTCAGCACCCATCTTCCATCGAGATCGGAGACGCCGACTCCGGCAGGCAGCTGCTCGATGATGGCTCTCAATCGCCTTTCATTGGCACGGAGTGCGGCATTGGTCTGCTCGCGCAGGCTGGCCAGGCGCAATTGCGCTTTCACTCGGGCAAGAAGCTCGCGCGACGAAAACGGTTTGATCAGATAGTCATCCGCCCCTGAATGTATGCCTTCAATCTGAGCCTCTTCTCCGGCACGCGCTGAAAGCAGGAGCACGGGCACATTCCGGGTCAGCGCATTGTTGCGCAGGGCCTGCAGCAGGCCGAAGCCATCGAGGCCGGGCATCATGACATCGGCAATCACCAATTGGGGCGGACGCTGTCGTATCAATTCAAGGGCCTGCAACCCGTCCGATACTGCTTCCACTTCGTAGAATGCAGCGAGCAGGCCTTGCAGGTATTCACGCATGTCGGCGTTGTCATCTGCACAGACAATACGGGCACGTGCATCGCGGGACAGCTGGGCATCGCCTCTTCCGGGCGCACTGCCAGCCTTGCCTGCGGGCAATGCCGATGGCAGCCAGCGCAATGCCTCCTGCAGATAGTGCTGTCCCTTCAGGGTAGTTGGCGACAGCATGGGCACCGTGCGGATGCACTCGCCGGGCAGATGCTGGCATCCCTTGCGAAGCCTGACAGTGAAGGTGCTGCCCTGGGCCAGCTGGCTGTGTACCTGCAGGCTGCCGGCATGCAGACGCACAAGCTCCTGCACCAAAGCCAAGCCGATGCCGGTACCTTCGTGCGTACGCGCAGCCTGGCCTTCGATGCGATAAAAGCGCTCGAAGACACGAGGCAGGTTTTCATCCGCAATACCACAGCCTGTGTCGCTGACCCGAAGCTCCACATGCTCGCCAGCATCCTCCAGAACCACCTCGATACAGCCTTGCAGCGTGAACTTGAAGGCGTTGGAGATCAGGTTCAGCACGATCTTCTCGTACATGTCCCGGTCCACATACAGGAGCTCGGGCAGCGATTCACACCGTACATACAGCTGCAGCCCGGCATCTTCAATGGCCGACCGGAAGACTCCGGCAAGCTCCTCGGTCAGCACCTTCAGATCCACGGGTTCGAAGCTTGCTTTCAAACGCTGCGCTTCGACACGAGAGAAATCGAGCAAGGTATTGACAAGCTTTTGCAAGCGCAGGGCATTGCGGTGAAGCAACACCGTTTGTCCAGGCTGCAGTTCGCCGCCGGGCGCATGAATGGCATCTTCCAGCGGCCCCAGCATGAGCGTGAGCGGCGTACGGAATTCGTGGCTGACATTGGAAAAGAACACGGTTTTCGCCCGGTCCAGCTCCGCCATTGCCTGCACCCGCCAAGCCTGCCGCAGCTGCGCTGCGGAATGGCTGGCAACCAGGTCGAGGAATGCGCAATAGCCAGCATCCAGCGGGCGGCGCGGACTGACCCCCAGCACCATGAAGCCGTTGATCTTTCCGTCATCGGCCCAGTTGAGCGGCACTACGCGCGCCCAGCTCGCACATTCGGGCCAGGGCGCGCCCGGCAACTGCTGCCCCATCAGGAGCAAGTCCACATTGACGGCCTGCTGGCTGTCTATGGCCTGCTTGAACGGCCAGGCGGCCATGCCCGTCGCCTGCCACGGCTCCAAACCGGCAGCTGCCTGTAGCTCATAGTCCTCCTCTTCCACGCAGCAACGGTATATGAGCACAAAAGGCACGTCATGCCGGCTCTCGGCGAGCACATCGCATATCTTTTCGCAGGCTTGCTGCACACCGCGCGCTTCGGTAGACCGAAGGCCGAGCCGACGCAAAGTTTCCAGCCGCCGGGCACCAAGGATTTTTTCGGTAGTCTCGGTACAGGGACAGAACACCCCTTCAACGGTTATGCCGTCGGTGGACAGAATCGGACCGTAGGTGAAAGTGACATACACCTCCTCGCGCGGGAGCGCTCGGTCGAAGAAGTACTGTTCATCCTGCGACCAGGTCGCTTCGCCGGTGCGGTAAACGCTTTCCAGCATGGGGCCGATGCCACCCCAGATCTCACTCCAGCACTGCGCTCCCGGCTGACCCAATGCAGCAGGATGCTTGGTGGTCCCCAGAAAAGGTATGTAGGCATCGTTGTAGAGCACCCGCATATCGGGACCCCACCAGATGAGAATGGGAAAACGCGAGCTCAGACACAGGCTTAACGAAGTCCGCAGATTTTCAGGCCATTGCTCCGGCTCTCCCAGCGACGTTGCTCTCCAATCAAATGCCCTGATGCGCTGCGCCATTTCGCCACGCTCGGGCAAAAAACCGAATCCAGCTTCAGGGTGCAAAAAATTCTCCCGTTGATGCATCACACTCAGGCCAGGCTGTCAGATATGCAGGTTGCGCAGGCATCGAGTGTTAGCTGGTCCGGGCAGAACTGCAAGCTGCAATATGCCCTGTCAGCCTGTCGGCGCGGACATACAGGCTTGCCAAGCGCCTTGCCCCTTCCCTCGCACCGTATGCGATGGCAAAGACATACGCGTACCAACGTTCATGCGCTCGTGTCGGACATGGAAAACACCCTGCCGGCACGCAACGCAATTGCAACTTGCCATGACGCCCTCAATGCAAGAAGCGGCGCGGCAAGCAATCTCCTTTACTTCACCAGAGCTTGTAAGGCCACGCCTTCCCCTGGGGACAAGTGTTACGTCTCCTCTCCTACAGCGCCATCCGGTGATTCTTGAGACTCTTGGAAACGTCGCGGAAAGGCACAAAGCCATCCTCTTTCTTCACGGCACCGGTTGATAGAAGAGTTGGGATACTGCCTTATCTCTCCAATACGAACCACAGGAGGTACTCATGCTGAAATGGGCGATCATCTTTGCAGTCATCTCACTCATTGCCGGTCTGTTCGGCTTTACCGGCATTGCAAGTGGCGCGGCCGGTGTTGCCAAGGTCCTGTTCGGCATCTTCATCATCATTGCCATCGTCTTTGTGGTGCTGGCAGTGCTGGGAATTGGCGCCGTTTCATAGACGTTTGCAGGAATGACCGGAGAAAGGAGGCCTTGGCCTCCTTTTTATTGCTGTCGCTTTCTCATCGCTCAGCCGAACAGGGCGGTACCGCCCGCGAAATGGCCTTCAGCTGAAAGGATCTCGGCATCAGAAGGATGACTGGGCCCGTTTCGCGCTGCAGCGTGCCTTGCAGACATTTCCGGATCAGCCATGCAACCACTGATGCCATCGGGCCACCTGCGGCGGTACCCTGCGCCGATGCTTCAAGGCCCATGGGATTCCGCTCAGAGCCTCGGCAAGGACCGGCTTCAATATCCCGCTGCGCGACGCCTCGCGCAGAATGCGCCAGGACTGGCGCAACGCCGCACCATAGGGCAATCTCATCCAGCAAACCCATAAGGCATTGCGCGCAAGGTGCTTGTTGCGCGTGCTGCTGTCACGCAGCGAAGAAGGATGGTGATGAACGATGAGCTCAGGGACATAGGCCATCTTCCACCCTCCGGCGGCCATGTCCAATGCAAGCAATCCCTCTTCACCACCGATGAAAAGCCGTGGCTCATAGCCGCCCGCTTCCAGAAAGGCATGGCGGCGCATCACCGACGCCCCTGCCAGAAAGCCCAACAGGGCCGGCCCTGGCAACTGCTCGCATGGTAAAGGGCTTTTTGCCATGGCCGTGCAAGTGGGATCCTCGCGCTCCTTGATCCCGACCAGCACGCGTGCACAAAGGACTGAGACATGTGGATAGGCATCCATCAGCGCGACTGCACGTTCGAGCGCCCCCGGTGCCCACCAGGTATCGTCATCGCAAAAAGCCACGTAAGGCGTCTCTACGGCCAGAACACCGGCATTGCGCGCTGCCGCTCCGAGATTCCGCGCCTGCCGGATGTAGCGGACCGTCGCAAAGCATGAGTGCATCATTTGCGCTGTGCCGTCGGTCGAACCGTTGTCAACGACGACAATAGCCGGAGGCACCGGCAGCGCCAGCAGTTTATCCAGCGTGCGGCGCAGTTCGCCAGCGCGGTTATAGGTAAGAACGACCACGGCAATACGCCGCATGAGTTCCACATGCTGTTGCCTGTCCATCACCCCGCTCCCTCTTCACTCGCAAGACCGGTCTCCAGCAACCAATAGCCTTCCGGTGCGCAGGCGTCGGCATGGCCGTTGGCCGCCTTGTCCAGGGCACGCAACTGGCTGGCATAGCAGCAGACAGCCTCCCGCTTGAGCTCTCGTGCGTCCATATCCTGCGGCATGGAAAGCGGCGTGGCGCAAAACCCGGCTGAATGCAAGGTGGCAAGCCGACGCTGCAGCAGTCCGGGGATGCGGCGGTAAAGCGCATCTTCGTACATGATCCATGTCCTTTCCGAATATCGGGCGTGCAACGACAGCAATGCGTCGTGCAACTGCAAATGATCGGCATGGAAAAGCCCGGCCGGCAGTAGGACAGCGTAAGTTGCATGGATGCGCAATATCTCATCCACCGCGTGAGACAGCTCTGCAAATGATGGGGAAGCCTGGTATTGGTCATCGCAGAAATCCATCCAGGACGGCCTGGCCTTCAGTACGGCCAGCGCACGAAGGTCTTCCTCCCTGCGGAAAAAAACCGCTTCCTGTGCATTTTTGAAACCACAAGCCTTATCCCATCCTGTCAGCGATGGAAAGCCGGATGGTGCGGCAGCAAATACCGTGGCCACCGAAGCACCGGGACACCGGGCCATCAGTTCACCACATGAAAATACCGCATCGTCAAGATGAGGGGAAAAAACCAGCAACAGACTGGAAATGTTCTTTCCGCTTTTTTCCTGCAAATTGGCCACGCCATGCTCCCGTAGTCAAAGCGGCACGGAGCCGCAATACCCCGCTTGTTACCCTGGCTGCGGGCGCGGCAGGCCCGCTTGTCGGCTTTTTGGCAAGCACGTTCTGCGCCGCCACTCCACGCTCCATCGGCCGCTTGACCGGCCCGGCGCGTATAAGCTGCGCGCACAGCACGCTCGCTTTTTGCCTTCCTCTGCAATGCAGACCGGAGTCGGAAAGTGAAATGAGGAATGAAGCCGTAAAGTTCTGCGGCATGGTCCTCGTCACATCACAAGCGAAGCGCCCGTTCGGTGCAGTGAAACTGCAGCAGCCATTCCAGGCTACCCGTCGCTTCTACCATCAAATACAAGAACCTTAGCGAGGTAGGGAAGATGAAGCGAATTCCGCAGCAGCCAGCAAAACAGGCCTCGCCTTGGTGCCCACCGCCACGTTTTCAGCACTGGGCTTTCCCACGAGGTCACGGCACCCTGCTGGTGATTGAAGGGAAGAGCCTCTGCCTGCGTACTTTTCCACAGGCATTCCCAGGCAGCGCAGGTATGCAGCCGCGCCGCCAATACCCACTGCATCGCGATGCCTTTGAAATCCGACTTGATGCCTTGATCCTTTGGCTTTTAAATCTAAATACTATTGACATTGAATGTCGATAGATTTTTGCATTTAATACAGCCAAGGGAGCTGCCATGCACGACTTTGCCTATGCCGCAATGCGCCAAGCTTGTCGGCAGGTCACCACAAAAACCTGTGTGGATTTTTTTGTACTGAGTGTTTTGGCGAACCAGGCGATCGCGGCGAACTACGCCACTTGCCTGCTTGACAAAGCCCCTCATGCAACGGATGACGCTGCGGCTCAGCTGGTACGGCTGGGCTGTGCCAAAGAATATCCTGGCGGCATGCAGGCCGTGCCCCAAGGATCGGGCCGGACTCCTTCCTCATACGGCACGGGTTTCGAATGCCTGGTGGCAAAAGGCAAGGAGACTCGAAGCAATCTTGCAACGTCCCTGATCAGCATGTCCTGCAGCAAGCTGTATGACAAGCCCATACAGACAGATTCTTCCGAAGCGCGTCCCGTGCAGTGACGCCAGTATTTCCTTCTCTCCTTAATCTCAATCAGCGCTGAAAAAGTGCTTGATTGTTCTTGCCGCGGGCTATGCCGGCTTCAAGATCACTCCCACTCGATGGTTGCCGGCGGCTTGGTCGAGACGTCGTAGGTCACGCGGTTGATGCCGCGCACTTCGTTGATGATGCGGCCGGAGACCTTTTTCAGCAGGCCATAGGGCAGCTCGGCCCAGTCGGCGGTCATGAAGTCGCTGGTCTGCACGGCGCGCAGGGCCACGACGTAGTCGTAGGTGCGGCCATCGCCCATCACGCCCACGCTCTTGACGGGCAGGAAGACGGTGAAGGCCTGGCTGGTCAGGTCGTACCAGCTCTTGCCGGTCTTTTCGTCGATCCAGTTGTTCAGCTCTTCGATAAAGATGGCGTCGGCACGGCGCAGCAGGTCGGCATATTCCTTCTTCACTTCGCCCAGGATGCGCACGCCCAGGCCGGGGCCGGGGAAGGGATGGCGATACACCATGCCGCGGGGCAGGCCCAGGGCCACGCCGAGTTCGCGCACTTCGTCCTTGAACAGGTCGCGCAGCGGCTCCAGCAGCTTCAGGCCCAGCTGCTCGGGCAGGCCGCCCACGTTGTGGTGGCTCTTGATGGTCACGGCCTTCTTGCTCTTGGCGCCGCCCGATTCGATCACGTCGGGATAGATCGTGCCCTGGGCCAGGAACGTCGCGCCCTTGCTGCCGGCCGTGGCGGCCTTGAGCTTGGCCGCTTCGGCCTTGAACACGTCCACGAACAGGCGGCCGATGATCTTGCGCTTCTGCTCGGGATCCGAAACGCCGGCCAGTTCGCCCAGGAACAGCTCGGAAGCATCGACGCGCACCACCTTGGCATGCAGCTTGCCTTCGAACATGTCCATGACCATGTCGCCTTCGTTCAGGCGCAGCAGGCCGTGGTCCACGAACACGCAGGTCAGCTGGTCGCCGATGGCGCGGTGGATCAGCGCCGCGGCCACGGAGGAGTCCACGCCGCCGGACAGGCCCAGGATCACTTCCTCGTCGCCAACCTGCTCGCGAATCCTGGCCACGGCTTCCTCGATGTAGTCGCCCATGATCCAGTCTGCCCTGGTTGCGCAGATGTCCAGCACGAAGCGATTGAGCAACGCCTGGCCCTGCACGGTGTGGGTGACTTCGGGGTGGAATTGCACCGCATAGTAGCGGCGCGCCTCGTCGGCCATGCCGGCGATGGGGCAGGACGGCGTGGAAGCCATGACCTTGAAGCCCGGAGGCAGTTCGGTGACCTTGTCGCCATGGCTCATCCAGACCTTGAGCATGCCGTGGCCTTCGGGCGTGACGAAGTCCTCGATGCCCTTGAGCAGTTCGGTGTGGCCGTGCGCGCGGACTTCGGCATAGCCGAATTCGCGGCTGTTGGAGCCCTCGACCTTGCCGCCCAGCTGGGTCGCCATGGTCTGCATGCCGTAGCAGATGCCCAAAACGGGCAGGCCCAGCTCGAACACGGCGTCGGGGGCTCGGTCGTCCACTTCGTAAACGCTGGCATGGCTGCCGGACAGGATGATGCCCTTGAGCTTGCCGTCGGCGGCAAATTCGCGCACCCAGTCGCTGCTCACGTCGCAGGGATGGACTTCGCAGTACACATGGGCCTCGCGCACGCGGCGTGCAATCAGCTGCGTGACCTGGGAGCCAAAGTCCAGAATGAGAATCTTGTCGTGTTGCATGGTGTTCAAGGGCAAGAGAGGGAAGAAAGGTTCTAGAAATCTTCAGGGGCCAGCAGTGCAATGCCTCGTTTCCTGGCAGCCGCCATCTGGGCTTCGTCAAAAGTGGCCAGCGGCAGGCGCAAGGACTGCGCCAGCCACAGGTAGGCGGCATCGTAAGCAGGCAGGCCGGTATCGAGCGCCACATCGAGCACGGCCTTGTGCTGGGCGGGGGCCAGATCGTGCAGCTCCACGCGATGGCGAATGGCCTCCAGCACGCTCCACAGGCCTTCGACACTGGCATGCGGGATACGGCCGTTATTCACGCCCGAGGCGATCAGATTTCCGCATTCCCACTGCCACAGGTTGGGTGCCTGGGGGTCGACCTCATCGCGGCGGATGCGGGCGTACAGGCGCTGGGTGTGTTCGCTGGCGCTATCGGGCAGCAGCCATGCTGCGGTGACCGAGGCATCGAGGACGAAAGCCGCGGCGCTCATGCGTCGCTCCGGCCTGTCCGGCGCAGAACTGCTACGGAATCCGTAGCTTTCGGTGCTTGAATGGTTTGCTGCAGCGCCTGGATCTGCTTCAGCTCCCGGGCAATCTGCTCGTCGGTGATCACGGGCTTGCGGCGCACCGGCAGCATGCGCACGACCTCCTTGCCGTGGCGCGTGATGCGCACCTCCTCGCCCTGCTCCACCAGTTCGATCAAGGCGGAGAAACGGGTCTTGGCTTCGTAGATACCGACAGATTGCATGGGCTGGAAAACAAAAAATCTGGCCTGAATTTAGATTCAGGCCAGATTTTAGCATTCTGACCAGATCATCGCAATCTGGTCAGAGTCACCGCACTTAGTCAGCGCGATAGTTGGGCGCTTCCTTGGTGATCTGCACGTCGTGCACGTGAGATTCGCGAATACCGGCCGCGGTGATCTCCACGAACTCGGCTTTCTCGTTCATCTCGACGATGGTGGCGCAGCCGCAGTAACCCATGGAGGCGCGCACGCCGCCCGCCATCTGGTAGACGATGGAAACCATGGAGCCCTTGTAGGGGACGCGGCCTTCGATGCCTTCGGGAACCAGCTTGTCGGCATTGGGGTTGCCGGTGGTCGATTCCTGGAAGTAGCGGTCGGCCGAGCCCTGCTGCATGGCACCGATGGAGCCCATGCCGCGGTAGCTCTTGTACGAGCGGCCCTGGTAGAGGATGACTTCGCCGGGAGCCTCTTCTGTACCCGCGAACATGCCGCCCATCATGATGGTGGAAGCGCCGGCGGCCAGGGCCTTGGAAATATCGCCCGAGAAGCGGATGCCGCCGTCGGCGATCAGGGGTACGCCGGTACCCTTGAGCGCCTGGGCCACGTTGTCGATGGCCATGATCTGGGGCACGCCCACGCCTGCCACGATGCGGGTCGTGCAAATGGAGCCGGGGCCGATACCGACCTTGACCGCATCGGCACCGGCTTCCACCAGGGCCAGCGCGGCTGCACCGGTGGCAATGTTGCCGCCGATCACATCCACTTGCGGATAGTTCTGCTTGACCCAGCGCACGCGCTCGATCACGCCCTTGGAATGGCCATGGGCCGTATCCACGACCAGGGCATCCACGCCGGCCTTGACCAGCAGCTCCACACGCTCTTCGGTGCCGGCACCGACGCCGACGGCCGCGGCCACGCGCAGGCGGCCTGCGGCATCGCGCGCCGCATTGGGAAAGGTGGTCTGCTTGTTGATGTCCTTGACCGTGATCAGGCCCTTGAGCTCGAAAGCGTCGTTGACGACCAGCAGGCGCTCGAGCTTGTGCTTGTTGAGCAGGGCCTTGGCCTGGGCGGGCGTGGTGCCGTCCTTTTCATTGACGGTGATGAGCTTCTCGCGCGGCGTCATGATCTCGCGGACCTTGACGTCATAGCGGGTTTCGAAGCGCACATCGCGGCTGGTCACGATGCCGACCACCTTGCCTCCGTCGCAGACGGGGAAGCCCGATATCCCGCGCTCTTCGGACAGCTGCAGCACCTGCAGCACCGTATGCTCGGGCGTGATGACCACGGGGTCGTGCACGACGCCGGATTCATGGCGCTTGACCTTGGACACTTCGGCCGCTTGCTGCTCGGCCGTCATGTTCTTGTGGATCACGCCGATACCGCCCTCTTGCGCAATGGCAATGGCCAGGCGCGCTTCCGTCACCGTGTCCATGGCGGCAGACACCAGGGGCAGGTTCAGGCGGATATTGCGGGTGAATTGGGTGGCGAGGGAAACGTCCTTGGGCAGGACTTCGGAGTAGGCGGGAACGAGCAGGACGTCGTCAAAGGTCAGTGCTTTTCCGAGAAGGCGCATGTGAAGGCTCCAAAAGAAGGATTGTACCCGCGTCTTGGCCCACAATGTATGCTCTGCCTTCAGAGGCCCCACAGGATTCACTACCCCCATGCATTCCATCAAGCTCGCTTTGATTGCCGCCGTCGTCTGCTGCGCCGTCCCTGCCATGGCGCAGTGGCAATGGATAGACGGCCAGGGCCACAAGGTGTTCAGCGACCGCGCGCCGCCACCCGACATTCCGAGCAAGAACATCCTGCGCCAGCCCGGCTCGGCAGCCACCCGGCAAGCCGGCATCCCCGCCAGCGGTGCGGCAACTTCCGCCACCGTTGCCACCGCAGCAGCGCCCGAGAAATCCGCCGCCCGGCCCGAAGACAAGAGCACGGACAAAGGCGTGGACAAAGGGCTGGAAGAGCAAAAGCGCAAGCAGGAAGAACAGGAGGCTGCCAAGGCCAGGGCCGAGCAGCTGCAGCGCGAGAAGCAACGCCAGGACAACTGCGCACGCGCCAGGCAGTCCAGGACGGCGCTGACTTCCGGCCAGCTGCTCGCCCATGTCAATGCCAAGGGCGAGCGCGGCTTCATGGACGATGCGACCCGGGAAGCCGAGGTCAAGCGCGCCGATGCCGTGATCGCCTCCGACTGCGGACCGGCACCGCAAGCAGCGCAATAAGCCCGACCTGCCCTGCAAGCAAAAGCGCCCGTTCAAGGGCGCTTTTTGGTGGGCCGGCGCTTTGCAGCAGCTGTGCGATGCTAGTAGCCGGCCTTGGCGCCCGGGCGCTGCCGCTTGAAAAGGCCCGCACCGCGCACGCCTTGCCGGGCAAAACGCTCACGGCGTGCGACCTTGGGATCCACGCTCAAGGGCCGGTAGCATTCCACGCGGTCGCCATCGGCCAGAAGCTGCTCTGGCCGCACGCGCTTCCCCCAGATGCCTACCATGGAAGCGCCCTCCCTCACTCCCGCAAGACCCAGCGCCGCCCATCCGCCGGCTGCGGCTATTGCGTCCTCGACCTTTGCCCCAGGCGCCAGCTCCAGAAGCCGTTCATGCACGCTGCCCGCGCATGGGCTGTAGGCCAGCGTGATCTTCAGCACCGCGGCTTCAGCCATAGACCTGTTCGGCGCGCTTGATGAAGGCATCGACCATGGAGCCGGCAATGCGATCGAACACCGGACCGATCACTGCGGCAAGGGCGCCGCTTTCAAAGCCATAGTCCAGCTGCAGTTCCACCCGGCACGCGCGCTGCTTGCCGTCGCCCACCGGGCGGAAACGCCAATCGCCTTCCAGGCGCGAGAAAGGCCCCTTGACCAGCCGGATGCGTACCTGCTTGCCGCCCCCTTCCAGATCGCTGTGCGTGTTGCGCGTCACGAACGACTTGCGCAGGCCGCCGAAGGCGATGCCCACTTCGGCCGTCATGCCCGTCTCGTCCTGCTCCAGCACCCGGGCCTGGTCGCACCAGGGCAGGAAGTCGGCATAGTGGGCCACGTCCGTCACGAGGGCAAACATTTCTTCGGGGCTGTACCAGATCAGGACGGACTTGTTGACGTTTTTCATGGACAAGAGCAATCAGCATGGCCGCGGTTCCAGGGCATCGTGCAGGCCTTTGCCCCCAAAGCCGCCATGCGAAACTAAAATCCCACCCAGAGGCGAGACGGCAATCCAGTATTGTAGGGAGAGCTTTTATCTCCGGGTTCGCGCCGCACTTAATACTCCATGGCCAAGAAACCAGAAACTTCGTCGCGCATTGCCGACAACAAAAAAGCTGCATTCAACTATTTCTTCGAGGAACGCCACGAGGCAGGCATCGTGCTGCACGGCTGGGAAGTCAAGGCCTTGCGCAGCGGCAAGGTCCAGCTCACGGATGGCTATGTGATCATCAAGGACGGCGAGCTGTTTCTGCTGGGCTGCCAGATCAACCCGCTCAAGACCGCCTCCACCCATGTCAATCCTGATGCAGCGCGCATCAAGAAGCTCCTGATGAAGAAGGACGACATCCGCCGCCTGATCGGCAAGGTCGAGCAAAAGGGCTACACCCTGGTGCCCGTCAACCTGCACTGGAAGAACGGCTTCGTGAAATGCGATATCGCGCTGGCCAAGGGCAAGGCCGAGCACGACAAGCGCGACGTGATCAAGGACCGCGAAGGCAAGCGGGAGGTCGAACGCGCCATGAAGAACCGCAGCCGCTAACCTGCACGACGCACCCCCAGGGCTGGCATACCTGGATGCTTACGCAGCTGCCCTGTGCATTACGCCCTCGCCTCAAGGGCAGCAGACCAGCCCCAGGTCTCAAGGCCTCTGGGGAGCATGGAGACTGCGGCTCCCCGGCCCCACAGACACCGGCTGACCGCCGTTATTTGGCTTTGTCGCGCAGGCCGCTACGCCAGCGCTCCAGCCAGCCCGAGGCTGCCGCCAGCGCCTGGCTGCCCTTGCCCAGCAGCGTGGACAGCTCCGCCTCGGCGCGCTCGCGCAGCGTCTCCTCGCCTTCGGGCAGCGGCGGCAGCACATGGGCGTAATAGCTATTGCCCAGCACCCGGTGCAGCAGGCGCTCGCCCGGGAAAGGCTCGTTGTTGTTCAGCGCCCGCGCGCCCTTGAGGATGTTGCGGATGTCGTACTGTGTGGGGCTGATGTCGGGCACCTGCTTGGGCAAGCCCAGCAGCGTGTAGACGCCGATGCGCGCGGTGCGTACCGAGCTCTCCATCGTGAAGATGACGTCGTTGCTGGTCTCCACGAACTGGCCCAGCAAGGCCAGGTTGGTGCAGCCTTGCGGCACCACACGGGGCCGGTCGCCCGCCGCGCGCGGCATGAACTGCGCGGTGATGTAGGGCATCAGCGCCAGGCGCACCTTGGTGTTGGCGGCCACCGCGTCGAGCTGGTCGGCGATGCCCAGGTGATGGCACAGCTCGGCCAGGATCTCGCGCCCGGTGCAGGCCGGCATGGGCTTCTTGACATGGTTGCCGTCCTTGTCCATCAGCAGCGCATAGACCCACAGCACCAGCACGTCGTCCGGCTGGTCGGGAAAGTGCGGCTGGCGGTTGCAGGTAAAGCTCATCACCCAGTTGGAGTCGGTGAAGGTGATGATGCCGCCGGTGACGGTTTTGCCCGAATACGGATCGTTGACGGCCAGCTCCTTGAGCTTGTCGATGAGCGGCGAAGGCCTGCAGGTCAGCGTGGCCGACTCCCACATCGAACGAGAGACATCGCCGCAGAACTTCTCGGGCCTGCCGAAGACCGGCGATTTCTTCGCCAGGTTCTTCCACAGCATCCAGTCGCTGTCCTCGCCCGGCTCTTCGTTGGCGCGCGCCAGCACCGGCACCGTATCCATGTCGCCATAGGCCGTGCCCTCGGTCATCGATCCCGTGAGCGCGAACACCACGTCGTTGGCGTCGACTTCAATGGTCTCCTCGCGGCCCGCCACCTTGCAGCGGATCGCGGTCACGGTGCGGCTGCCACCCTCCTCGCGCAGGTCCAGGTCATGGGCCCGGGTATCGAACTGCACCCGCACGCCCTGCTCCCGCAGCATGCGGGTCAGCGGCACGACAAAGCTGTCGTACTGGTTGTACTTGGGGAACACCAGGGCCGACATGTCGGTCAGGCCGTCGATGGCGTCGAGGAAGCGGTGCATGTACAGCTTCATCTCCAGCAGGCTTTGCCAGTTCTCGAAGGCGAACATCGAACGCCACAGGTACCAGAAATTGGTCTCGAGGAAGCTCTTGCTGAAATACTGCTCGATCGTGATGTCGTCCAGGTCCTCCTTGCGCTTGAGCAGCAGCTTGACGATCTCCCACTGGTGCGACTTGCTCAGGCCCAGTGTCGAGAAATCGCGGATCTGGCCCTGCTTGTGCATCAGCCGCGCCTTGGACCAGTTGGGGTCGTTGTCGTTGACCCAGCGGTACTCGTCGAGCACGCTGAAGCCTGCGGGCAACTCCAGTGCCGGCACATCCTGGAACAGATCCCAGAAGTTGTCATAGTTCCAGTTCATTTCACGGCCGCCGCGCACGATGTAGCCGTCCTCGGCATTGCCCGCGCCATCGAGAGAGCCGCCGGCCACGCGCTGGGTGTCGAGGATGGTGATGTCCTCCCCCTTCATGCCGCCGTCGCGGATCAGGTAGAAAGCCGCTGCCAGCCCGGCGATGCCGCTGCCGATGATCCATGCCTTGCGCCCCGGCACCGGCGCTGCGGGTACCGGACGATTGCGCATGTACGGGCCCACCATGTCCGGCGGGGGCAGGGTGTCTTTCGCGCTCTTGCGCCAGAAGCCCTCCCCGACATTCGCCTCGACACGAACAGAAGCCCTGGGTTGGCTGGGGGTGTTGAAGTCTGCACGATTCATGGTCTTGCCTTTCTCGGATGCCATTGATGGTGACACCCTACATATATCAGGTGAAACCCGGACCCCGATTGATCTGCAGCAAGAAAGCCAGAACACCGCAGTCCACGGCTGCGCACCGCCCCTGCCTGCCGATGTTCTCTGACACGGCTTTGACATCGGCGCGACCTAAGGTGGGCTCCTGTCCAAGCCAAGCAGCAACAGGAGGTCATATGGGCACTTGGTCGCACGGGAACTTCGACAACGACACCGCACTGGACTGGCTGGACGACATCACGGGCCAGCTGCTTGATGAGATTGCCGAAGCCATGGCCTCGCCGCAATCGCAGGGGGCCGACGAGCCGGACGCCGACCTGGTGCCCTGCCGGATCGAACTGCTGTGCGTGATGGCCGAAAACGGCATGGAGCCCCAGTGGCCCGCCAGCGCAACGCTGGCCCGGTGGAAAGAAACCTTTCTGGCTGCCTGGGATGCCAGCATCGACGCCCTGGAGCCCGATGCCGACTACAGGCACAACCGTAGGCTCACGCTGGAGGCCACATTCGACCGCATGCTGGCCCTGGCTGCGGCGCAGGCCGATGAAAGCGGGGAGTGGGAAGAAGAACGCGAAGTCGGCGGCGATTGACCTGCGCTCCCGTCCGCCACCCTGTGAAAAAGGCGGCGCCCGTCGCCCCTGCCCGCCGGGGCAGGATCAGTGGCGCAGATAGCGCAGCGGATGGGCAAATGCCGGCCAGGGGCTGTCGAAGAAGGCCTGCCACTGCGCCTCCTGCACATCCTCGATGCGCGCGGGGTTCCAGCGCGGCTGGTGGTCCTTGTCCACCGCCAGTGCGCGAATGCCTTCCACGGTCTCGCTCTGGCCGGGGCGCAGGTAGAAGCAGTGGCGCACCATGTCGCGCTCCATGCGCAGGTCCTCGGCCAGCGTCATGCCGCGCGCCCGGCGGATCTGCTCCAGCACCACATGCAGCATCAGCGGAGAGCGCTTGCGCAGGACATCCGCCTGCGTCTGCGCCCAGTCGCTGCCCGCCCGCAGCGACTGCTCGATCTCCAGCACCGAGGGCCTGGCAAAGCAGGCGTCGATCTCCTCGCGACGGGCCGCGTTCCTGGCCGGCATCTCGACAAAGCGGGCCCGCACCACGGCATCCAGTGCCTGGACATTGGCAAAGTCGGTGGTCGCCAGCGTCTCCCAGAGAACGGCCTGCTGGTCGGACGGAATGCAGCCGTCCGCAAGTCCGAAGGCCACCGCATCGCCCGCAGCGATGGTCTCGCCGGTCAGGGCCAGCCACTCGCCCACATGGCCGGGGCAGCGCGAGAGAAAGTAGCCGCCGCCCACATCGGGAAACAGGCCGATCGCCGTCTCGGGCATGGCCATCTTGGTGCGCTCGGTCACGATGCGCAGCGAGCCGCCCTGGCTGATGCCCATGCCGCCGCCCATGACGATGCCGTCCATGAAGGCGATATAGGGCTTGCCGTAGTGGTGGATCAGGTGGTTGAGCGTGTATTCCTCGGTGAAGAAATCCTCCAGCTGCGGGTTGCCGGTGCTGCCTGCCGCATGCAGAAAGCGGATGTCGCCGCCCGCGCAGAAGGCGCCGAATGCGCCCTCCTTGCCCATGCCGCGGATGGCCACGGCCATGACCTTGTCGTCGTTCTGCCATGCGAGCAAGGCGGCCAGCAGATCGCGCACCATGCCCAGGGACAGCGCATTGAGCGCCTTGGCCCGGTTCAGCGTGATCATGCCCAGCCGGCCGCGCACCTCGGCGATCACATCGGACTGGGGATTGAGCAGGGTCTCTGCCATGGCTTGTCGCTCCTTTGGATTGTGGGTATGCCGCTTGCGGCAGGCGAGCCTGCCGCGCAACGGGAAATTATCCGTGGCAGCCGCCGTTCCAAACGGACAATTGAGTGACAAATATTGCCCGGCACCTGCCGGCGTAGCGAAGCCGCCCCCTTCTAGAATGCGCTCAGCCGCCATGCCCCGCGGAGGCCGCGCGGCTCACGCGCAAGGTGCTGAACACGCCGGCCAGCGCGGCAAAAAAGCCCGCAACGGCCAGGGCCAGCGTTTCCGCATGCCCGCCATGGCCGCCTGTGACCGTGAAAATGGTGCCCAGCACCACGGCGCCCAGGGTCTGCCCCGTCAGCCGCGCCGAGCCCAGCATGCCGCTGGCCGCCCCGCTGCGCGCCAGCGGCGCCGAAGTCACGATGGTGTGGTTGTTGGGCGACTGGTACAGCGCAAAGCCCGAGCCCGCCAGGGCCATGCGCCAGACCATGTCCCAGCCGGCCGTGGCCTCTGGCATGGCGGCCAGCAGCCAGAGCCCGCAGGCAAACATGGCCATGCCTATGCCGCCCAGCAGGCCATCGGGATACCTGCCGATCAGGCGGCCGGCAACCGGCGCCGTGATCATGGTGGCCAGCGGCCAGGCCGTGATCAGCAGGCCGGCCTCCATGGGCGACAGGCCGCGCGATTCAAGCAGCAGGAACGGCAACGCCAGATAGGCCAGCATCTGGGCGCAGAACGCGCTGACCGAGCCGCACATGGACAGCGCGAACACGGGAATGCGCAGCAGGTCCACCGGAAACAGCGGCGCGGTCTTGCCCAGTTGCCGGCGGATGTAGAACACGGCCACCACCAGGCCCGCGCCCAGCAGCCACCAGCCCGAAGGCAGGGCCGAAGCTGCGGCATGGACGCCGCCGCCGGCACGCGCGCCCAGCTGTTCTCCACCCAGGAACAGCAGTGCAAACATCAGGATGTTGAGCAACACATCCAGCGGCGCAATCGCCTCGTGCGCGGTGTTGCGCACCGGATTCACGGGCAGGGCCGTGCGCCCCAGCCACCAGGTGAACAGGCCCAGCGGCAGATTGATGGCGAACAGCCAGTGCCAGTGGGCCACCGACAGAATGGCCGCCGCCACCGAAGGTCCGGCCAGCGAGGACGTGGCCACGACCAGGGAATTGATGGCCATGCCGCGGCCCAGCATGGCGCGCGGATAGATCAGGCGCACCATGGCGGCATTCACGCTCATGATGCCGGCCGCGCCCACGCCCTGGAAGGTGCGCGCCGCGATCAGCGTGGCCAGCGAATCGGCCAGCATGGCGCCCAGCGAGGCCACGACGAACACGGCCATGCCCACCAGATACACACGGCGGTAGCCCAGCCGCTCGCCCAGGGCCGCCAGCGGCAGCAGCAGCACCAGGCTGGCCAGCTGGTAGGCATTCACCACCCACAGCGTGTGGGCCGAGCTGGCCTGCAGCTCCCGCGCGATGGCCGGCAGGGCCAGATTGACGATGCTGCTGTCCAGCACCGCCAGGATCAGGCCCAGCACGATGACCAACATGGCCTTGCCGCGCGGACCCGCAGGCATGCCGTCGGCCACCGCTGCGCCGCCCATGTCGCGCCCGTCCGGGGCCTGCATGGCGGCCGTCATTGCTGCGGTCCTTTCGGATCGGCCCCATGGCCGGCCGTGGCATGGGCATACCGCGCCTGCGCGCCGCCCAGCGTGAGCCAGGTCAGCGCCACGCCAAGCAGGGCGCCCGCGGCCATGCCCACCACCATGGGCAGCGGCTTGCCGTTGGAGAAATGGCCCACGATCTGCATGGCCGCAGCGCCCGTGAGCATCTGCAGCGTGCCCAGCAAGGCCGAGGCCGTGCCGGCAATGGCGCCATGCTCCTCCAGCGCCAGCACCGAGGTCGTGGGAATCACCAGCCCCATCAGCGCGCTGGCCACGAAATACAGGCCGACCAGCACCGCCAGCCGCTCTCCCCCCAGCAGGTAATAGGCCAGCAGCGACGCCATGACCACGCCCGAGGCCGTGGCCGCCACCTTGACCACCGGCACCAGGCCGAAGCGCTGGCCCAGCCGGCCCGTGAACTGGGCCGCTCCGATGAAGGCAATGGCGTTGAGCGCAAACGCCATGCTGTACTGGGTGGACGACAGGCCGTAGTGGTTGATGAGCACAAAGGGCGAGCCGGCCAGGTAGACGAAAAAGCCCGCCATGGCGCAACCGCCTACGAACACCAGTCCCAGGTAATGCCAGTCGCGCATCAGCACGCCGTAGGCCTTGATGGCGCCTGACAGGCTGCTGTCCAGCCGGGCCTCGGCGCCGCGGGTTTCCTCCACGCCGCGCCACACCAGCAGCAGGCCCAGCACGGCCGCGGCCATGACGACCCAGAACACGCCGCGCCAGCTGCTGACGGCAATCACTCCGCTGCCGGCCAGCGGCGCCAGGATGGGAGACACGCTGAACACCAGCATCAGAAGCGACATCATGCGCGCCGCCGCGTGGCCGGTGTGCAGATCCCGCACCACGGCGCGCGGCACGACCATGCAGGCCGCGGCGCCCAAGCCCTGGATGAAGCGCAGCACGATCAGCGTGTCGATGCTGGTGGCCAGCGCACAGCCGACGCTGGCCAGCGCGAACACCAGCAGGCCGAAGTACAGCGGCAGCTTGCGCCCCAGCATGTCCGAAACCGGCCCGTAGAGCAGCTGGCCCACGCCCACGGAAAGAAAGAACGCCGTGAGGCTGGCCTGAACGGCCCCCACCTGCGCGCCCAGGCTTGCGCCGATCTGGGGCAAGGCAGGCAGATACATATCGATGGCAAAAGGCCCGATGGCCGACAAAAGCCCGAGGATCAACACCAGGCGCAGAGAAACAGTCGCTTGCATAGAGCCTGCATTGTCGCGGCTTGTGCCGTTGCACGCTTGCGGCGCTGGCTTTGAGCGGCCATCCGGCCTGCACATATGGCGATGGAAGCGCAGGCAAACCGGCATCTGCGCGGCCCAAGCGTCCAATTGCAGGGCAATCGCCTTGCTGATCACAGCCATGTCCTGTGCAAAAGTCCCACACAATCGTTCAATGCGGCCACCATTCGCCATCGCTTTTGCCATGGCTTTTGCGAACGCCGCCCTTCACTTCGCTTCGCCGCCTCTGTCATGCCTGCCATGCCCGTCACAAGCCTTGCCTCCTCACTGCCCCGCCCTTTTCGCCAAGCCGCCGTCCTGCTGGCCCTGGCCAGTCTTCAGGCCATGCCGGTATGTGCCAGCCCCGCCGCCGACACCCAAGAACCCGCAGCGGCAGCGACGAGCCAGGCGGAAACCGCCCCGCCCGCATTCCAGCTCTCCCAGGATGGCCGCTTCGTGCTGGACATGCGCGCGCGCCTGGCCTGGCCGCGCTGCGTGGAAGGCATGCAATGGGACGGGCAGCATTGCCAGGGGCTGCCCGACCTGCTGACCTACAAGCAGGCCCAGGCCCGGGCCCAGGAACAAAGCCGCACTGGCGATGTGCGCTGGCGCATGCCGCGCGTGAACGAGATGCGCCGCCTGATAGACCGCAGCGTGCGCCCCCAGGGACTGCATCCCGTCCTGTTCCCGGATGCGCCGCGCGGCTGGCACTGGACGGGCTCGGCAGCCGTCAACGCGCGCCCTTCCAACCCGTACAACTACAGCCAGATCTCGGGCCAGAGCCCGATCTCCCAGCTGGCCGCGCAGCAGGCCTGGGCCATCAACCTGGACACGCTGGAAACCGCCCCGGACATGGGCCGCGGCAACCAGCTCATGGTGCGGCTGGTGCGTCCCATGCAGGACGCGGACCTGCCCCGGCCCTGACCGGCCTCCGCTGCGGGTGGCGCCCGCGCCGCCCAGGTGCCGCCAAGCCGGCATGTGCCGAAGCATGGACATGGAACAAGGGCCCGGGCCGGCCGCACCGCCTCGCAGAGGCGATGCCGCCCCCTTCCAGGATGAAGGCGCGCAGCGCTTCAGGAGGCGGCGGCTCCTCTCAACGAGGCCTTGAGGCTGGCGCCCAGTTCGGGCTTGTGGGCGAACGGATCGGTGGGGTTGCGGCCCTGCACCACGTCCTCCAGCCGCACCTGCACCGAGCCCAGCGCATGCGGGTGGCTGTAGATGTAGAACTGGTTGGCGGCAATGGCGTCGAACACCTTCTGCGCCACATCGGGCGCCGTCACCTTGCCCGAGCCCACGGCCTTGTCGGTCATGGCCTGGCCGATCTTCTGGCTGGCCGTCAGCGGCTGGGCCGCGAGGTGGGCCGGGCGGTTGCGCTCGCTGTGGCTGATGCCCGTGGCCACGAAGAACGGGCACAGCACGCTGGCGCTGATCTGGTCGGACACCAGGGCCAGGTCCTGGTACAGCGTCTCGGTCAGGCTCACCACCGCGTGCTTGCTCACGTTGTAGATGCCCATGTTGGGCGGCGTGAGCAGGCCCGCCATGCTGGCCGTGTTGACGATATGGCCCTCGAATGACGGGTCGGCCTTGGCGGCCTCCAGCATCATGGGCGTGAACAGGCGCACGCCATGGATCACGCCCCAGAGGTTGACGCCCAGCACCCATTGCCAGTCGGCCACGGAGTTTTCCCAGACCAGGCCGCCCGCGCCCACGCCGGCGTTGTTGAACACGAAGTGCGGCGCACCGAAGGTGGCCTTGACCTCGGCGGCCAGGGCCTCCATCTGCGCGGCGTCCGAAACGTCGACCCGCCGCGCCAGCACCTTGGCGCCCGCGGCCTTCATCTCGGCCTCGGCCTTGTCCAGCGCCTCCTGCTGCACATCGACGAGCACCAGGTTCATGCCCCGCGCCGCGCCTATGCGCGCGCACTCCAGCCCGAAGCCCGAGCCCGCGCCGGTCAGCACCGCCGTCTTTCCCTTGAAATTTGTGATCATCCATGTCTCCGTATTTTTGAAGCCCTGCACTTGAAGCAGGCACAGTCCAGACCAGAGATGCCGAGCAAGAGCCGCCTCGCGGCGAAGGCATCGTCCCCCTCCCGCGCAGCGAGAGAGGGGGAAGGCGCGCAGCGCCTCAGGGGGTGAGTTTCACAAGTTGCTTGCCGAAGTTCTTGCCCTTGAGCAGCCCCAGGAAGGCCGAGGGTGCCGAGGCCAGGCCTTCGGAGATGGTTTCGCGCGGACGCAGTTTGCCGGCGGCGACCAGGCCGGCCAGCTCGGCCAGCGCCTCGCCCCAGACCTCCATGTGCTCGCTGACAATGAAGCCTTCGATCTTGAGCCGGTTGACCAGGATCAGCGCGGGATTGGCCAGCGGCAGCGGCTGGCCGTCGTAGCCGGCGATCATGCCGCACAGGGCCACGCGCGCAAAGGCGTTGGTGCGCAGCAGCACGGCGTCGAAGATGTAGCCGCCCACGTTCTCGAAATAGCCGTCGATGCCGTCGGGGCAGGCCTCCTTCAAGGCCCTGGCCATGCTCTTGAGGTCGGGATGCTCGCGGTAGTCGATGCAGGCGTCGAAGCCCAGCTCCTCGGTCGCGTAGCGGCACTTGTCGGGGCCACCCGCGATGCCCACCACGCGGCAGCCGCGCGCCTTGGCCAGCGCCGCAAACGCGCTGCCCACGGCCCCCGTGGCGGCACTGACCACCACGGTCTCGCCGGCCTTGGGGTTGATGATCTTCACCAGGCCGTACCAGGCGGTCACGCCGGGCATGCCCACGGCGCCCAGGTAGTAGGACAGCGGCACGTGCGTGGTATCGACCTTGCGCAGCGCGCCCGGCGCGTTGCCGTCGACCACCGAATACTCCTGCCAGCCGCCCATGCCGACCACCTTGTCGCCGGCCTGGTACTTGGGGTGGCGGCTGTCCACCACCTCGCCCACGGTGCCGCCCTGCATGACTTCGCCCAGGGGCTGGGGTGCCGCATAGCTCTTGGCATCGTTCATGCGGCCGCGCATGTAGGGGTCCAGGCTCAGGTAGTGGTGGCGCACCAGCACCTGCCCGTCCTGCAGTGCGGGCACCGTGCCCTGCACCAGCTTGAAATTGCTCTCCACGGCTTCGCCCTGGGGGCGGTTGTCCAAAATAATCTGCTGGTTCGCGGTCATGGCATATCTCCTGGAGTATTGGCAGCGCAGTGCAGCGCCTTGCAAGGGCTGCGGAGATGACCATGCCTCATCGCCGCAGGCTGATTTTTCGATAGCGGCCAGCGCTCGCTGTTCGGAGCTTTCAATGCTCCATCGCCTTGAAAGCAAGGCATTTCGTGCGCTGGCCGCTACCGTTTCTAAAGAGTCAATCGGTCACCAGGACCGTTTCGCCCGCGCCGCCGGCATCCGGCGCGCTCTTGCGGCGCATGTACTTGAAGGTGCCCGTGGCATGGGCGCACAGCCTGCCTTCGGCATCGTAGATATGGCCTTCGGTGAAGGCCATCTGGCTCGTGCGGTGCAGCAGCCGGCCCCGGGCGACCAGGGCGCCGCGGGCAGGCTGCATGAACGAGGTCTTCATCTCCACCGTCACCACGCCCATGTCCGCCTGCACGCTGCGCGCGGCCACGGCCATGGTCACGTCCAGCAGCGTCATGGATGCGCCGCCATGGGTCACGCCAAAGGAATTCAGGTGCTCCGGCCGGGCCATGTAGTGCAGCTCGGACTGGCCGCCTTCCATTTTCCGGAGCATGAAGCCCAACTCATGCACAAAGGGAATTTCTGCTCCAAAAGACGGCACGTGCGACCTTTCCAGGGTGATGGATGAATATTGTGAGGACTTACGCAAGCCAGGAGGCGCCTGAATGTTTTTCCCGAGGCAAGGCCCGCGCCCGGAACTGATCTGCGTAAGCCGTGGTGGTTTGCTGCCGCGCTCAGCCGCCGACCAGGGCGCTCACGCCGCCGTCGACGGCCATCCACTGGCCCGTGATGTGCTTGCCCGCGTCGCTGGCGTACAGCAGCGTGATGCCCTTGAGATCCTCGTCGTCGCCCAGGCGGCGCAGCGGCGCATGCGACTTCATCTCGTCCTCGCCCAGGGTCTCGATCAGCACGGCCGCCATCTTGGTCTTGAAGAAGCCCGGGCAGATCGCGTTGACGGTGATGCCGTGCACGCCCCACTCGCCGGCCAGCGCCCGCGTGAAGTTGAGCACGGCCCCCTTGGAGGTGTTGTAGGCAATGGTCTTCATGCCGACGGGATTGCCGCCCAGCGCCGCGATGGAGGCCAGATTGATGATGCGGCCGCTGCCGCGCGGGATCATGCTCAGCCGCGCGATCTGCTGGCTCAGCAGGAAGTAGCCGCGCACATTGAGGTTCATCACCTTGTCCCAGGCCGCCGTCGGATGGTCTTCGGCCGGCGCGCCCCAGCTGGCGCCCGCGTTGTTGACCAGGATGTCCACATGGCCCAGGCGCTGCACGGCCTCCTTGGCCAGGCGCGCGATGTCGGCCTCGTCGGCGCAGTCGGCCGCGATCCAGTCGGCCTCGATGCCCGCGGCCTTGAGCTCGGCCGCCGCCTCCTGCAGATCGGCCGCCTTGCGCGACGTCAGCAGAATGCGGGCCCCGACCTCGCCCAGGGCATGGGCCATCTGCAGGCCCAGGCCGCGCGAGCCGCCGGTCACCAAGGCGGTCTTGCCCGTCAGATCAAAAAGTTGCTGCACCTTGCGTGTCATGCGCTTGTCTCCTTGGATTCCATGCAAAAAATCTGCCGGCCATTTTGCAGGCGGCGCATGCGCCGCGTTGTCACCTGCGTGTCGAGCCGGGCGCCCTCTCTTCAGAGGCCTTCGAACAGCGAGCGCGAACCGCCCCAGGCGGCCCCTTCCAGCTCCAGCATGCGCAGCTTGGTCAACGGCCCCTGGCCGCCCGAAAAACCGCCCGGCCGCCCCCCGGCGGCCAGCACCCGGTGGCAGGGCACGATGGGCGCGAACGGATTGGCGCCCAGTGCCTGGCCCACGGCGCGCGCCAGGGCGGCATCGCCCAGCGCCCTGGCCACCTCGCCATAGGTGGCGGTGCGCCCGGGCGCAATGCCACGCGCCCATTCATAGACCTGGCGGTGAAAGTCGGAGACGCCATGCCAGTCCAGCTCGATTTCGCCCAGGAGGGGCAGCGCACCGGCACCCGGCGTATCGACGCCCGGCACGCCACCTCCCACGGCACCTGCAGGCTGGAAGGCAGAGCGCAGATCGGGCAGCACGCCGTCCGCCTCGTGCTCCTGTGCATGGAACGCCCCATGGCCCGCCATCAGGACCTGGACGCCGGCCACCGCTTGCAGGGCCACGGACGGCAAGGCGCCAGCATCATCCACCGCCGTCCATTGCCCGTCCGCCACGCCGGGCCAGCGCTGGCGCAAGCCCCGCAGCAGGCGGGCGCGCGTCGGCTCGGCCGCGCCCTCGGGCAACTGCACGGCCGCAATGCGCGCATCGCGCCAGGCCAGCGCGCACAGGCCGATGCGCGTGGCAAACACGGCATGGCCGCAGACGGGAAAAAGCGAGGGCTCGGACATGGGCAGCAACAGCAGGTGGAGGTGGAGGTGGAGGTGGAGGTGGAGGTGGAGGTGGAGGTGGAGGTGGAGGTGGAGGTGGAGGTGGAGGTGGAGGTGGAGGTGGAGGTGGAGGTGGAGGTGGAAAGCATGCCACGGCAAAAACACTGGATGCAACAACAGTTGTTTGCTGTATATTTACACAGTCTCAACACAGTGAACCCAAGGACATGCAAGAAGCCATTTTCACCGTCACGCTTTGCGACTACCCCGAGCTGCCCGAGCCGCAGCGCCAGCAGGCCGAAGCCCGCTATGCCCGCGTGCTGGCCCGCCAGTTCGGTGGCGAGGCCGAAGTGACACAAGCCCTGTCTCTCGTGCAAAGGCTGGAGGACACGCCGCCGGAGGAAATCACCGAGGAAGCCAAGCAGGTCTTCACGCGCTGGATGAAGGCTGCCCGCGCCGCAGCCGAAGCCGGGCTGCAGGGAATCGGCGGCACCGAGTCCTGCTTCTTCGAAGTGAGGAAGGTGGCGCCCTGAGGCGCTTCGCGCCCTTCTCCCAAGGGGGACGACCTCCGCGCTGCGCGGCGGCGCGGCCCGTCCAGGTCCCAGCCTGATGCCTGCGGTCCGGACCGCGCCCGTTTGGAGGGCATTGCACGGACATACACTTGGCGGCTTTCACCAGAACCGCCAGAGCCGTATTTCCATGCAAGCACTGCAGCCCCTGCTCGATGCCATCGCCGCCATGCCCTACCCCACGGATGCCCGGCGCATCTTCCATGGGCGTGGCGGCCGGCATCCGGGCTGCGAGCAGCTATCGCTGGATGCCTACCCGCCGGTCATCGTGCTCACCAGCTTCGAGCCGCTGGCCGAGCAGGCGGTCGCCACCGTCGACCAGGCCCTGCGCGCGCGCTGGGCCCGGATCGCCTCCGATGCCCAGCCGCTGAACTGGCTGCTGCAGACGCGCGAAGTGGGCGGCAAGTTCGACATCCGCATCATGGCCGGCGCCGTGCCCGAACCCCATGTGGTCACGGAAAACGGCGCCCGCTATCTGGTGCATCTGGCACGCGGGCAGAACCACGGCCTGTTCCTGGACATGGCGGCCGGCCGCGAATGGGTGCGCCGGCAGGTGCAGGCCCATCCGCGCCCCGCGCGCATGAAGGTGCTCAACCTCTTTGCCTATACCTGCGCCTTTTCCGTCGTGGCCCGGCTGGCGGGCGCGGGCCAGGTGCTCAACATGGACATGAGCAAGGGCGCCCTGGCCATCGGCCAGCAGAACCACCAGCTCAACGGCGTCAAGAACGGCGCCAGCTTTGCGGCCCACGACATCTTCAGCAGCTGGGGCAAGATCACGCGCGGCGGCCCCTACGACCTCATCATCGTGGACCCTCCGAGCTACCAGAAGGGCAGCTTCGTGGCGACCAAGGACTACGCCCGCCTGATGCGCCGCCTGCCCGACCTACTGCTGCCCGAAGGCCAGGTGCTGCTGTGCCTGAACGCGCCCGAACTCGATACCCGGTTTCTCACAGCCCAGATGCAGGAGTTCGCACCCGAGCTGCAATGGGTGGAGCGCGTGGCCAATCCGCCCGTGTTTGCCGATGTGGACGAGGAGCGCAGCCTCAAGGTGCTGGTCTACCGCGCGCCTGCGCTATCCCAGGCCTGAGAACGTGTTTGCGGTCTCTACGCAGCTGCGCTGGTGCGCCATCGGGATGAATTCAAAGCAACGGTTCGCAGCTTGCACCGGGGGCAGGCAAGAGACAGTGCGAAGACATCGCCCGATGGCGCTCCAGCCCTGCGGGGCGGTGGCTTGGCGGCCGCCCGGATGATGGGCGGCCTGCGGCGTTGCCTAGCCGGCCGCGCCAATGCTCGCGATAGCGTGGCTGTTGCTGCGGTGCTGCGCCTGGGCGCCCCTCCCGCAAAGCCGCTGTCGGGGCGCGCGGAGATCGGAAACGCGTCGTGAAAGCTTTTCAGGCCTTGTACAGCAGGGCTACGGCACGCGCTTCCATGGCCTGCTGCTGGCCCACCGGGCCCATTTTCTCGGCCGTCTTGGCCTTGACGTTGACCTGGCCCGCGTCCAGCCCCAGGGCCTGGGCGATGCGAGTGCGCATGGCGTCGATATGCGGCGCCAGCTTGGGCGCCTGGGCCACGATGGTGCTGTCGATATTGCCGATCTCCAGCCCCGTGGCGCGCACGCGGCGGGCGGCCTCGGCCAGCAGCGCCACGGAATCGGCGCCCTTGAACTGCGCATCGGTATCGGGGAAATGGCGGCCGATGTCGCCCAGCGCCGCGGCGCCCAGCAAGGCGTCGGTGATGGCGTGCAGCAGCACGTCGGCATCCGAATGGCCGAGCAGGCCCAGGGTATGCGGCACCTCGATGCCGCCCAGGATCAGCTTGCGGCCCGGCACCAGCGCGTGCACATCCCAGCCTTCACCAATACGAAAATTCATCTCAAATCCTTGGAACGTGTTGACCATCAATCAAAGTAGCTGTCAGCGCCTGCTATTCAATGCTTTCAGATGGTTTTCCATCTGAAAACCACGCACCGCAAGCGCCGGCAGCTCCTTTTTCGATCAGAAAAATGGATTGCCCTGGGGCTGGGGCTGGTCGCGCAGCCCCTTGTAGCGCGCCAGAGTGGCCTGGTTCTGGCGCTGGGACAGCACGGCCGCGGCGAGCGCGAAATCGTCGGGATAGGTGACCTTGAAATTCTGCGCCCCGCCCGGCACCAGGCGCGGATGCAGGCCCGCAGCCTCCATGGCGCTGGCCTCGTCGGTCACTTCGGCGCCGGCCTGGTGCAGGGCCTGCTGCAGCGGGCCGATGCGGAACATCTGCGGCGTCTGCGCCAGCCATTTGTCGCTGCGGTCCACGGTCTCGGCCACGCGCACGCCGCCGGGCCCGACGGTCGCGGTCTTGAGGGTGTCGGGCAGCTTGTGGGCCAGCAGCCCGCCCACGGCATCGTGCTCGCAGGCATCGATCAGTGCGTCGATGAGCTGCGGCGTCACCAGGCAGCGCGCCGCATCGTGCACCAGCACCCAGTCCTGCGGGCTCGCGCCCCGCCCGAGCAGAGCCTGCAGGCCGTTGCCCACGGTCTGCGCGCGGCTTGCGCCGCCGCACGCCGCCACCGAACAGCGGGCAGCCGGCGCGCGGCCGTTCCAGAAGCCGTCGCCCGGAGCAATCACCAGCAGGGTGTGATGGATACGCGCGACCGCGGCAAAGGCCGCCAGCGTGTGCATGACCATGGGCTGGCCGGCCACCGGCTGGTACTGCTTGGGCAGCTCCGGCGCCAGCGCGCCGGCCGCCACGGCCCGCGTGCCCGTGCCGGCGCAGGGAATCAGGGCCCATAAACGTACCGGGCGCGGGGCTGTCGCTTGCATCTCTGTCATAGGAGCGAATTCTAGGGTCTGCCATGCGCAAAAGACGGCTGCGTAGAATGTGGCGCATCCCCTCTGCCTGCGCCGAGGGGTTTTGTCGTTACCTTGCCGCGCCTTCATCCGAACATGCAACTGCCCAAGCTCACTCCCGGTAAACGCTTCACCCTGCCCCGCCCCACCGGCAGCGCCGACGCCCTGCTGCTGGCCCGCCTGGGCGAACGCGAGAAAGCCGCCGGGCGGGTCACGGCCATCGTGACGGCCGACGCCGCGGATGCCCAGCGGCTGATCGACGAGATGGCTTTTTTCGCGCCCGGGCTGCGCTGCGCGCTGTTTCCCGACTGGGAAACCCTGCCCTACGACAGCTTCTCGCCGCACCAGGACCTGATCAGCGAACGCCTGGCCACGCTGTGGCGCATCAACCAGCGCGACCGCGAGCACGGCGCCGACGTGGTCGTCGTGCCCGCCACCACGGCGCTGTACCGGCTGGCGCCGCCCTCCTTCCTGGCGGGCTACACCTTCGAGTTCAAGACCGGCCAGAAGCTCGACGAGGCCCGGCTGCGCGCCCAGCTCACGCTGGCCGGCTACCAGCATGTGTCCCAGGTCGTGAGCCACGGCGAATACGCGGTGCGCGGCGGCCTGATCGACCTGTTCCCCATGGGCTCGCCCCAGCCCTACCGCGTGGACCTGTTCGACGACGAGATCGACTCCATCCGCACCTTCGATCCCGACACCCAGCGCAGCCTCTACCCCGTGCCCGAGGTGCGCCTGCTGCCGGGGCGCGAATTCCCCATGGACGAGGAGGCGCGCGCCAAGTTCCGCAGCCGCTGGCGCGAGCTGCTCGAGGGCGATCCCACGCGCAGCCGCATCTACAAGGACATGGGCCAGGGCATTGCCACGGCCGGCATCGAGTACTACCTGCCGCTGTTCTTCGACGAGACCGCCACCGTATTCGACTACCTGGGCGATGACGCCACCGTGGTGCTGCACGGCGAGCTGGAACCGGCCTTCCAGCGCTTCTGGCAGGATACCAGGGACCGCTACCGCCTGGTGCAGGGCGACCCCGACCACCCGGCCCTGCCGCCCGAGGCGCTGTTCCTCACGGCCGAGCAGTTCTACACCCGCTCCAGGGAGCATGCCCAGCTCGCCCTGCGCCCGGGCGCCGAGGACGTGCAGGACAGCGCCCTCTTCCAGAAACTCGAGGACCTGTCGGTCATGCGCGGCGCCGAGGACCCGCTGGCCAGGCTGCAGAAACATATAGCATCCAGCGCGCACCGGGTCTTGCTCCTGGCCGAATCCGACGGCCGGCGCGAAAGCCTGCTGGACTTCTTCCGCGCCTCGGGCGTGAATCCGCCGGTCTTCGACTCGCTGGCCGAGTTCCAGGCCGATACGCAGGAGAAGGTCGGCATCGCCACCTCCAGCCTGATGAACGGCTTCGCCTGGGTCGAGGAAGGCCTGGACTTCGTCACCGAGACCGAGCTGTTCGCCACCGCGCCCACGGGCCGCCGCCGGCGCCGCCAGGAACAGGTCAGCGACGTGGAGGCGCTGATCAAGGACCTGTCCGAGCTGAAGGTGGGCGACCCCGTGGTCCATGCCGACCACGGCATAGGCCGCTACCGCGGCCTCGTCAACATGGACATGGGCCAGAAGAACCCCGATGGCACGCCCGCGCTGCAGGAGTTCCTGCACCTGGAGTACGCAAGCGACGCCGTGCTCTACGTGCCCGTGAGCCAGCTGCAGCTCATCAGCCGCTACACCGGCGTCTCGCCCGAGGATGCGCCGCTGCACAAGCTGGGCGGCTCGCAGTGGGAAAAGGCCAAGCGCAAGGCCGCCGAGCAGGTGCGCGACTCGGCCGCCGAGCTGCTCAACATCTACGCGCGCCGCGCCGCGCGCCAGGGCCATGCCTTCCGCTTTCCCGCAGCCGACTACGAGCAGTTCGTGGCCGACTTCGGCTTCGAGGAGACCGCCGACCAGCGCGCGGCCATCCATGCCGTGGTGCAGGACATGATCAGCCCCCGGCCCATGGACCGGCTGGTCTGCGGCGACGTGGGCTTCGGCAAGACCGAGGTCGCGCTGCGCGCGGCCTTCGTGGCGGCCATGGGCGGCAAGCAGGTGGCCTTCCTGGCTCCGACCACGCTGCTGGCCGAGCAGCACTACCAGACCCTGGTGGACCGTTTCTCCAAATGGCCGATCAAGGTGGCCGAGGTCTCGCGCTTCCGTTCGGGCAAGGAGATTTCGGCCGCCGTCAAGGGCATTGCCGAAGGCACGGTGGACATCGTGGTGGGCACGCACAAGCTGCTGTCCGAGTCCACCCAGTTCAAGAACCTGGGCCTGCTCATCATCGACGAGGAGCACCGCTTCGGCGTGCGCCACAAGGAGGCCATGAAGGCCATGCGCGCCGAGGTGGACGTGCTCACGCTCACGGCCACGCCGATCCCGCGCACCATGGGCATGGCGCTCGAAGGCCTGCGCGACCTGTCCGTCATCGCCACGGCGCCGCAGCGCCGCCTGGCCATCAAGACCTTTGTGCGCAACGAAGGCACGGGCGTGATCCGCGAGGCCGTGCTGCGCGAGCTCAAGCGCGGCGGCCAGGTCTACTTCCTGCACAACGAGGTCGAGACCATAGAGAACCGCAAGCAAAAGCTCGAGGAAATCCTGCCCGAGGCCCGCATCGCCGTGGCCCACGGCCAGATGCCCGAGCGCGAGCTGGAAAAGGTGATGCGCGACTTCGTGGCCCAGCGCTACAACATCCTGCTGTGCTCGACCATCATCGAGACCGGCATCGACGTGCCCAGCGCCAACACCATCCTCATCAGCCGTGCCGACAAGTTCGGCCTGGCCCAGCTGCACCAGCTGCGCGGACGCGTGGGCCGCAGCCACCACCAGGCCTATGCCTATCTGATGGTGCCCGACCTGGACGGCCTGACCAAGCAGGCCCAGCAGCGGCTGGAAGCCATCCAGCAGATGGAGGAACTGGGCTCGGGCTTTTACCTGGCCATGCACGACCTGGAGATCCGCGGCGCCGGCGAGGTGCTGGGCGAGAACCAGAGCGGCAACATGATGGAGGTGGGCTTCCAGCTCTACAACGAGATGCTGTCCGAGGCCGTGCGCAGCCTCAAGGCCGGCAAGGAGCCCGACCTGCTGGCGCCGCTGTCCGCCTCCACCGACATCAATCTGCACGCCCCGGCCCTGCTGCCCAACGACTACTGCGGCGACGTGCACCTGCGCCTGTCCTTCTACAAGAAGCTGGCCACGGCCAGGACGGCGGACCAGATCGACACGCTGCTGGAGGAAATCGTGGACCGCTTCGGCAAGCTGCCGCCCCAGGCCCAGACGCTGATCGACGTGCACCGCCTGCGCGTGCTGTCCCAGCCCTATGGCGTGGTCAAGGTGGATGCCGCGCCCGGCGTGATCAACATCACCTTCAAGCCCCAGCCGCCCATCGACCCGATGAACATCATCCAGCTGATCCAGAAGAACAGGCACATCAAGCTGGCCGGCAACGAGAAGCTGCGCATAGAAAAAGCCCTGGAAGACCCCAAGGCCCGCGCGCAGATGGTGCGCGACGTGCTGCGCAGCCTGGGCCAGCCGCTCAAGGCTTCGACTTCGGCCGACGCGCCGGCCCACAGCTGAAGCCATGTTCCCGGAAGCGGCCATCGCCTGCATCGCCCTGGCCACAGCCCTGTGGCTGCGCCCCTGGCGCATGCTGGGCAGCCGGCCCGGGCCCGGCGGCAAGGACGATCCCGTCGCCTCGCCGCTGATCACGCCGCTGCTGGGCGTGCTGGTCCTGCTGCCCTGGGTCTGGGCCCTGCCCACGCTGCACCGCATGCCGCTGCAGCTGCAATGGTCGGCAGCGCCGCTGGTGCTGCTGATGCTGGGCTGGCCGCTGGCCATTCCCGCCCTGCTGCTGGTGGCGGCCCTCGCGCATATGCTCTCTCCGGCCCTGGGCTGGGATGACGCGCTGGGCCTGGCCGTCTGGCAGGGCGTGGTGCCGGCCACGCTGGCCCTGCTGTGGGGGGCGATGCTCAGGCGCTGGTGCTGGCACAACATCTTTGTCTTCATCCTGGCGCGCGGCTTCCTGGGCACGGTGCTCAGCGTCTTTGCCGCCACGCTGCTGGGCCAGGCCGCCGGCCATGCGCTGCCCGGCGTGAACGAAGACCTCTCGCGGCTGGCGCGCTGGCTCATGGCCTGGGGCGACGGCGTGACCACGGGCATGCTGACGGCGGTCTTCGTGGTCTTCCGGCCGCAGTGGATGGCCACCTGGTCCGATGCCATCTACCTGCGCCAGCCCCCGCAGGCCTGAATTTGCCTGGCAGGCCGCCCGCGCTGGCTATGATGCGAACCGATCTTTCCTCTTGATGAGCCTTTCATGACCGACGCTACCGAATTCGCCCCCGGACTGATGATCCGCGGCATCACCGCCCCGCAGAAACTGTCCGACTACAAGCTCATCGCCTTCGACATGGACTCGACGCTGATCACCATCGAGTGCATCGACGAGATCGCCGACGCCACGGGCAAGAAGGCGGAAGTGGCCGCCATCACCGAAGCCACCATGCGCGGCGAGATCACCGACTTCAAGGACAGCCTGCGCCAGCGCGTGGGCAAGCTCGTCGGCGTGACCGAGGCCGACATGGAGCGCGTGCGCGCCGAACGCCTCAAGCTTTCGCCGGGCGCCGAAACCCTTGTCAAGGCGACCCAGGCCGCGGGCCTGAAGGTGCTGCTGGTCTCGGGCGGCTTCACCTATTTCGCCGAGCATGTGCGCGGCATGCTGGGCATCGATTTCGTGCGCGCCAACGTGCTCGAAGTCAAGGATGGCGCGCTGACCGGCGGTCTGGTCGAGCAGGCCTGGGGCGACATCTGCGACGGCGCCGAAAAGCGCCGCACGCTGCTGGAAGTCGCCTCGCTGATCGGCATCTCGCCCTCGCAGTGCATTGCCGTGGGGGACGGCAGCAACGACATCCCCATGATGCAGGCCGCCGGCCTGTCCGTGGCCTACCACGCCAAGCCGCGCGTGCGCAACGAGGCCAAGGTCTCCATCAACGAAGGGGGGCTGGACCGCCTGCTGGAAGTCCTGCGCTAAGCAGCCGCCTGCAGCACGGCACGATGTCGTGCAAACTGTCACGTCTGTGCCGCCCGGCTGCAATACACTGGTCCTGGCTTTTACCCACTCCCATGCATGCAAAGGTGTCTGAAATGAGCAAGTTGAAGATTGGCGTCATCGTCGGCAGCAACAGCCAGCAATCGATCAACCGCCAGCTGGCGCAAGGTCTGGTCAAGCTGGCACAGGACCAGGCGGATTTCGAGTTCCTCGACATCTCCCACCTGCCCCTTTACAACCGCGACTTCGACGGAACGCCCGCCTCCAAGCCCTTCCAGGACTTCAAGCAGAAGATCCGCAGCTGCAACGGCCTGCTGTTCGTCACGCCCGAGCACAACCGCTCCGTGCCCGCGGTGCTCAAGAACGCCATCGACGGCGGCAGCCGCCCCTATGGGGACTCGGCCTGGGCCGGCATTCCCGCGGCCATCATCGGCACCTCGCCGGGCGGTCCCGCCACCTCCATGGCCCAGCAGCACCTGCGCAACATCTTCGTCTTTGCGGACATGCCCACCATGCAGCAGCCCGAAGGCTTTGTGCAGTGGAAGGACGGCCTGATCGATGCCGAGGGCAACATCGGCCCGGCCAGCAAGGAGTTCCTGGCCAAGTACATGAGCAAGTTCCTGGCCTGGGTGCAGCTGCACCAGAAACACTGATCCGTCTCCGGGACCCGGCGGCCTGCGCGTACGGTCCGCCGTTGCTCACGCGCTACCCGATCCCGCACCCGCCCCGGCTGCGGGATTTTTCATGCCCGGGCGCCGGCGGCCTTGCCACGCCGGCAAAAAACAGTCCGCGCACACGGGAATCCCGGGCAATGCTGCGGCTGCGTTTTCTACAATGGCGCTGCAGCCGACAAAACGCACCACAACAAGCGGCTTCGCCAGCCCGGGCCCTGCCAGCAGGCAGCCTTCGCCCGGCGTCTTGGAAACCACCCTTCCCACCCCATATGCATCACAAGGGCATGCTCGCGCAGCCCGGCTGTCGCCGCATTCCCCTGGCCGTGCCGGCCAGCCATGCGGACCTGCATATGACAACCATGATTGGAAAAAATCGAGTGAAGACTTCGTACCGTGCCACTGCCTCCGTCATCGCCCTGGCGATCGCCTCGCTGACCGTGCCTTCGCTGGCCCAGGCCAAGCGTCTGGGCGGCGGCAAGTCCGTGCGTCCGGCAGCCATCGGCAAGGCGCCTGCCCAGCCGGCCGCTCCCGTGGCCCCCGCCGCGGCCAAGCCCGCAGTCCCAGCCACTGCGGCACCGGCAGCCGCTGCGGCCCCCGCCGCCGCTGCAGCACCCGCGGCCAGGGGCCCCGGCATGATGGGCACCATGGGTGCGGCAGCCGTGGGTGCCGTGGCGGGCACCATGGCAGGCAGTGCGATTGCGGGTGCCATGACGCCTTCGGAAAAGGAGGCTGCCGCCAAGAAGGAAGCCGAAGCCAAGGCCGCCGAGGCCGAAGCTGCCGAACTGCAGCGCAAGGCCGATGCCGCCAAGGCCAAGGCGGAAGCCGCCCGCGCCGCAGCCAAGTAAACGTCCCGCCTGCATGCGGCAGCCCGCCTCGGCCGCCCTGCTCACCAGCCCCATCGCGCTCGCGCGCATGGGGCTGTTCTGTTTCGGCATGGCCTGCCCCTTGAAACCAGTCCCCGATGCGGCATGGCGAGGCCGACGCGCTTGCTAGCATCCTTGGCTTTCATACAGAACAAGGAGACCCGCATGCAGACTTTGCCCCTTCTTTCCCGCCCTGGCTTCAGGAAGCTGGCGCTTGCCGGCGCCATGGCTGCCGCGCTGTCGGCCGCCAGCATGGCCGTGCACGCGCAGGCCGTGCCGTCTGCCGCAGCTGCGCCCGCCGCCACTTCCTCGCCACAGGCCCAGGCCCTGCATGCCCAGATCGACGAGCGCGCCAAGGCCATAGAGCAAAAGCTCATCGCCTGGCGCCGCGACATCCACCAGCACCCCGAGCTGGGCAACCTCGAGACGCGCACCGCCGCGCTGGTGGCCGATCACCTGCGCAAGCTGGGCATGGAGGTCAAGACCGGCGTGGCCGTGACCGGGGTGGTCGGCCTGCTCAAGGGCGGCAAGAGCGGTCCGGTGGTGGCGCTGCGCGCCGACATGGACGCCCTGCCGGTCAAGGAGCAGGTGGACCTGCCCTTCGCCTCCAAGGCCAAGGGCATGTACCTGGGCAAGGAAGTGGACGTGATGCACGCCTGCGGCCACGACACCCACACCGCCATGCTGATGGCCACGGCCGAGGTGCTGGCCGGCATGAAGGACCAGCTGCCCGGCAGCGTGAAGTTCATCTTCCAGCCGGCCGAGGAGTCGCCCGCCAACTTCGAGCCCGACGGCGAGAAGATCTGGGGCGCCAGGCAGATGGTCAAGGAAGGCGTGATGGCCAACCCCAAGGTCGATGCCGTCTTCGGCCTGCATGTGTCCAGCAGCTATCCCGCGGGCTGGATCGCCTGGCGCCCGGGCCCGGCCATGTCGTCCGCCGACCAGTTCTGGATCGACGTGACCGGCAAGCAGACGCACGGCGCGCGCCCCTGGTCGGGCATCGATCCCATCGTGGCCAGCGCCCAGATCATCACCGGCATCCAGAGCATCATCAGCCGCCAGTCCAATATCGCGCTGGAGCCCGCGGTGGTGACGGTGGGCGCCATCAACGGCGGCAACCGCATGAACATCATCCCCGACAAGGTCTCGATGATCGGCACCATCCGCACCTACGACGAGGGCATGAAGAAGGACATCCACAAGCGCCTGGCCACCACGGCCGAGCACATCGCCGAGAGCTCGGGCGCCAAGGCCAGGGTCAAGGTGGTGGAGCTGTACAACGCCGTGGTCAACCCGCCCGACCTGGTCGCGAAGATGGGCCCCACGCTGGAGCGCGTGGCCGGTCCGGGCAACTTCGGCGTGCAGCCCAAGTCCTCGGCCTCGGAAGACTTCTCGTTCTACCAGCAGGAAGCGCCCGGCATGTTTTTCTACCTGGGCGTGACGCCCAAGGACAAGGACCCGAACACCGCGCCCAACAACCACTCGCCGCTGTTCTACGCGGACGAGTCGGCGCTGATCTACGGCGTGCGCGCATTGTCGAACATGGCCGTGGACTACATGCTGGCTTCGCAGCGCTCCTGAACTTCGGGCTGCCGCCAAAGGTGCGCTGCACGGCTCGCGCGGTAGAGGGCGCGACGAGGCGTGCAGAGTATCCCTAGCCCCCGGGCAGCGGCAGGCCGGCGGCCCCGCGCAGCGGCGCCAGCAGATGCGCCAGGCCGTTGTGGTCCAGCTCCTGCATCAGGGCCAGCAGCTGCCCGAGTTCGCCCTTGGGGAAGCCCTCGCGGGCGAACCAGTTCAGGTAGTTGCCGGGCAGGTCGGCGATCAGGCGCCCCTTGTATTTGCCATAGGGCATTTGCACCTGCACCAGGCGCTGCAGCATTTCAGGATTCATGCAGCCATGGTAGAGGTCGGTGACCGCCAATGAAGAATAAAAAGCGACATTCTTATAACCAAATAAGAAAAATGTCCTGTACACCCGCACCAATCGCACTAGACTATGCGTCTTGTTACACCGGTGCCCGAGGCGTTGCCTCACTCCTCACGGCCCTGGAAATTCATTGCAACCTGCTGAAGAAAGTCTGGAAGATCCATGTTCAAGCAAGCTCTTTCTGCCATCGCTATTGCCACGCTGGCCTTGACGGCCCAGGCCGGCGAAGTGCTCAAGGTCGGTGCCACTGCCGTTCCCCACGCTGAAATCCTCAACCACATCAAGCCCGCCCTCAAGGTCCAGGGCATCGACCTGGAGGTCAAGGAGTTCAGCGATTACGTGCAGCCCAACTCGGCGGTGGAAGACAAGCAGCTGGACGCCAACTTCTTCCAGCACCAGCCCTACCTGGACAGCTTCAACAAGGACCGCAAGACCTCGCTGGTGGCCGTGCCGGACGGCAAGGTGCATGTGGAGCCCTTCGGCGCCTACTCCAGCAAGATCAAGAACCTCAAGGAGCTGAAGGACGGCGCCACCATCGCCATCCCCAACGACCCCTCCAACGGCGGCCGCGCCCTGATCCTGCTGGCCAAGCAGGGCCTGATCGAGCTCAAGGACCCCAAGAGCCTGACCCCCACGCCGCTGGACGTCGTCAAGAACCCCAAGAAGCTCAAGTTCAAGGAACTGGAAGCGCCTCTGCTGCCGCGCGCCCTGGCCGACGTGGATCTGGCGCTGATCAACACCAACTACGCCATCGAGGCCAAGCTCAACCCCACCAAGGATGCGCTGTTCATCGAAGGCGCGGACTCGCCCTACACCAACATCGTCGTGGCCCGCAAGGACCGCGCGGGCGGCGCCGACATCGCCAAGCTGATGAATGCCCTGCATACCCCCGATGTGAAGAAATTCATCCTCGAAAAATACAAGGGCGCCGTGGTGCCTGCGTTCTGAGCGACTGCCGTCAACTCAAAGAAAAACGCTGCCGGTGGCAGCGTTTTTTTTTACTCTTCATTTCGATAGCGCACTGCGCCGTATCCGCAAGGCTTGCGGCTCAAAACCGCAAGAATCCCTGGATCTTGTCAAGGCGGCGGCGCCGGCACGGAATGCAGCAGCACCGGCGTCTCGCCATCGCCGTTGACGGTTTCCAGCTGCACGCCGAAGCCCCACAGGCGTGCCGTGTGCTTGAGCACTTCGAGCGCATCCTCGGCCAGCGGGCGGCCCTGGTACTGGGTGTGGCGCAGCGTGAGGCAGCGGTCGCCGCGCAGGTTCACGTTCCATACCTGGATGTTGGGCTCGCGCACGCCCAGGTCGTACTGCTGCGACAGCGTCTGGCGCAGCATGCGGTAGCCGTCCTCGTTGTGGATGGCGCTGACCAGCAGCTCGCGCTCCTTGGCATCGTCGTGAATGGCGAACAGGCGCATGTCGCGCATCAGCTTGGGGCTCAGGAACTGGCCGATGAAGCTCTCGTCCTTGTAGTTCTGCATCGCATGGTGCAGCGCCGGCAGCCAGGGCGTGCCCGCCATGTCGGGAAACCAGCGCCGGTCCTCCTCGGTGGGCTCCTGGCAGATGCGCCGGATGTCGCGGTACATCGCAAAGCCCAGCGCATAGGGGTTGATGCCGCTGTAGGCGCGGTGGCCGGCGGGCGGCTGGTAGATCACGTTGGTGTGCGAGGACAGCCATTCGATCATCACGCCGTCGGTCAACCAGCCCTCGTCGTACATGGTGTTGAGCAGCGTGTAGTGCCAGAAGGTGGCCCAGCCCTCGTTCATCACCTGGGTCTGGCGCTGCGGATAGAAATACTGGGCGGTCTTGCGCACGATGCGCACGATCTCGCGCTGCCAGGGCTCGAGCAGCGGCGCGTTCTTCTCGATGAAATACAGGATGTTTTCCTCGGGCTCCTTCGGAAAGCGCAGATTCTCCGGCACGGTGCTGTCCTTGTCGGGGCGCACCGGCAGCGTGCGCCACAGCTCGTTGACCTGCTGCTGGGCATAGGCCTCGCGCTGCTCGCGCTCGGCGCGCTCGCGCGCCAGGCTTTTCTTGGACGGCCGGTGGTAGCGGTCCACGCCGAGGTTGGCCAGCGCATGGCAGGAATCGAGCCACTGCTCCACGGTGTCCAGCCCGTGTTTTTCCTCGCACTGGGCGATGAAGTCCCGGGCATAGACCAGGTAGTCGATGATGCTGCCCGCATCGGTCCACATGCCGAACAGGTAGTTGTTCTTGAAGAAGCTGTTGTGCCCGTAGGCCGCATGGGCGATCACCAGCGCCTGCATGGCGGTGGTGTTCTCCTCCATCAGATAGCTGATGCAGGGGTTGGAATTGATGACGATCTCGTAGGCCAGGCCCATGTGGCCGCGCCGGTAGCGCCGCTCGGTGGCCAGGTACTCCTTGCCATAGCTCCAGTGGCGGTAGCCCACCGGCATGCCCGCACTGGCGTAGGCATCCATCATCTGCTCGGCCGAGATCACCTCCAGCTGGTTGGGGTAGGTGTCGAGGCCGAAGCGCTCGGCCGTCGCGGCAATGGCGGCGTGGTAGCGCTCGATCAGTTCGAAAGTCCAGTCGCTGGGGTCCGGCAGCGGGCGCGTGGGCCGCTTGCCGGGCGGCAACGGCACGGAGGGAACGCCGCGCTGGGCGCGCTCGGCCGCCGCGGAATGCCTTGCGTGGTGAGATCCCTGACGCGGGGCCAGCACCGGATACTGAGAGAGGTTCATACCGATACCCCCTCTTTCTTGAACAGGTCGCGAAACACCGGATAGATGTCGGCCGGCTCCGATACCTTGCGCATGGCGAAATGCGAGAACAGCGGCACCAGCTGGCTGTACTCCTCCCACAGGTTCTGCTCTTCCTCGACCACCTGCACATAGGCGAAGTAGCGCACCAGCGGCAGGATCTTGTCGGCCAGCAGAGTGCGGCAGATGGCGCCGTCCTCGCCGAAGTTGTCGCCGTCGCTGGCCTGGGCCACGTAGATGTTCCAGTCGCCCGCGAGATAGCGCGTGCGCATGATCTGGTCGAGCAGAACCAGCGCGCTGCTGACCACCGTGCCGCCGCTTTCCGTGGAGTGGAAGAACTCGTCCTCGTTCACCTCGGCCGCCTGGGTGTGGTGGCGGATGAAGACGATGTCGATCTTTTCGTAATGGCGCGTGAGGAACAGGTACAGCAGGATGAAGAAGCGCTTGGCCAGGTCCTTGCGCTCCTGGTCCATGGAGCCGGACACGTCCATCACGCAGAACATCACGGCCTGGCTGCTGGGCTCGGGCACCTTGGTGCGACTGCGAAAGCGCAGGTCTATGGGGTCGAGAAACGCCACCTTGCCTATGCTGGCCTTCAGTGCATCGATGCGCCGCTGCAGCTCGGCCACGGCCTCGCTGGTGCCGTCGTCCTGCGCCAGCAGGGCTTCGAGCTGCGCTTCCAGGCCCTTGAGCTCGCGGTACGGCGCCTTGGTCAGCGCCATGCGCCGGCCCAGGGCGCCGCGCATGGTGCGCAGCACCGCCAGGTTGTGCGGCGTGCCGTCATGGCTGTAGCCGGCGCGGCGCGTCTTGTACTGCAGCGTGTCGCCCAGATAGGTGCGCAGCAGGCGCGGCAGGGCCAGGTCCTCGAAGAACAGCTCCATGAATTCTTCCTTGGTCAGCGTGAAGGTGAAGTCGTCCTCCCCCTCGCCGCTGTCGCTGGCCTGCGAGCCACTGCCACCGCCCGCGCCGCCCTGGGGCCGCGGAATGCGGTCGCCGCGCACATGCTCGGTGTTGCCCGGATGCACGGTGTCGCGGATGCCGCCCTGGCCGTGGCGGAACATCGGCTCGCGGATGTCCTTGCGCGGTATGGTGATATTCTCGTCCTGCTCGATATGGCGGATGTCGCGCTGGGAAACGGCCCGGCGCACCGCCTCGGCAATCTGCTGCTTGTAGCGGCGTACGAAGCGCTCGCGGTTGCCCACCGATTTGTTCTTGCCTGCGAGCCTGCGGTCGATGATTTGCAATGCCATCTGTACTCCCATGCATGGCACGGTGCGCCGCGCTGAAGGCCAGCGCCGGCGCACCGTTCAACTGCCTCAACTGCTCTTGCGCACGCGCAGGTACCACTCGCACAGCAGGCGCACCTGCTTGGGCGTATAGCCCTTGGCCTCCATGCGGGTGACGAAGTCCTCGTGCTTGCGCGCATCCTCGGCGCTGGCCTTGGCATTGAAGCTGATGACGGGCAGCAGCTCCTCGGTGTTGGAGAACATCTTCTTCTCGATCACCAGGCGCAGCTTCTCGTAGCTGGTCCAGCTCGGGTTCTTGCCCTGGTTGTTGGCGCGCGCGCGCAGCACGAAGTTGACGATCTCGTTGCGGAAGTCCTTGGCATTGGCGATGCCGGCGGGTTTCTCGACCTTCTCCAGCTCGGCATTGAGTGCATTGCGGTCGAACACCTCGCCGGTGTCGGTGTCGCGGTACTCGCTGTCCTGGATCCAGTAGTCGGCATAGGTGACGTAGCGGTCGAAGATGTTCTGGCCGTACTCGCTGTAGCTTTCCAGGTAGGCGGTCTGGATCTCCTTGCCGATGAACTCGGCGTAGTGCGGCGACAGGTATTCCTTGATGTAGCTGGTGTACTTGGTCTCGAGCTCGGCCGGGAACTGCTCGCGCTCGATCTGCTGCTCCAGCACGTACATCAGGTGCACGGGGTTGGCGGCGACTTCGGTGCTGTCGTAGTTGAAGACCTTGGACAGGATCTTGAACGCGAAGCGTGTGGAGATGCCCGACATGCCCTCGTCCACGCCGGCGTAGTCGCGGTACTCCTGGTAGCTCTTGGCGCGCGGGTCCGTGTCCTTCAGGCTTTCGCCGTCGTAGACCTGCATCTTGCTGAAGATGCTGGAGTTCTCGGGCTCCTTCAGCCGCGTGAGCACGGCGAACTGCGCCATCATCTTGAGCGTGCCGGGCGCGCATACCGCCTTGGCCAGCGAGGATTCGCGGATCAGCTTCTCGTAGATCTTCACCTCCTCGGACACGCGCAGGCAGTACGGCACCTTGACGATGTAGATGCGGTCCAGGAAGGCCTCGTTGTTCTTGTTGTTGCGGAAGGCCTTCCACTCGCTCTCGTTGCTGTGCGCCAGCACCAGGCCGTCGAACGGAATGGCGCCGAAGCCCTCCGTGCCCTTGTAGTTGCCCTCCTGCGTGGCGGTGAGCAGCGGATGCAGCACCTTGATCGGCGCCTTGAACATCTCCACGAACTCCAGCAGGCCCTGGTTGGCCAGGCACAGGCCGCCCGAGTAGCTGTAGGCGTCGGTATCGTCCTGGGCGAAGTTCTCCAGCTTGCGGATGTCCACCTTGCCCACCAGGCTGGAGATGTCCTGGTTGTTCTCGTCGCCGGGCTCGGTCTTGGCGATGGCGATCTGCTTGAGAATGCTCGGATAGCGCTTGACCACGCGGAACTGGCGGATGTCGCCGCCCAGCTCCTCCAGGCGCTTGACGGCCCAGGGCGAGAGCACATGGTTCAGGCAGCGGCGCGGAATGCCGAACTGCTCCTCCAGCACCGGCCCATCCTCCATGGGGTCGAACAGCCCCAGCGGCGACTCGTTCACCGGCGATCCCTTGAGCGCGTAGAACGGCACCTTCTGCATCAGGTACTTCAGCCGCTCGGCGATCGAGCTCTTGCCGCCGCCCACCGGTCCCAGCAGGTACAGGATCTGCTTGCGCTCCTCCAGTCCCTGGGCCGCATGGCGAAAGAAGCTCACCACCTGCTCGATGGATTCCTCCATGCCGTAGAACTCGGCAAAGGCCGGATAGCGGCGGATCACCTTGTTGGCGAACAGGCGCGACAGATGCGGATCATTGCGCGTGTCCACCATCTCGGGCTCGCCGATGGCCGCCAGCATGCGCTGGGCAGCGCTCTCGTAGGCCATGGGATCACGCTGGCACAGAGCAAGGTACTCGTCGATCGACATCTCCTCTTCGCGCAGACGAACGTAGCGTGCAGCTGAGTTGCTGATGACATCCATAGAACCTCCCGTGGCGGCACTCGGGGGCGAATCGTGCCGCTGAGTTGCAAGGCATTCGCGACCATACGAATTCGTTGTAGCACCTTGCCTGCGGATTGAACAGCTCATACGTCCTACACGCCTGTGCGCCAACCAGTATGCGAGCGGCCGGCATCAGGCGCGGCACGGGCGCCGCAGCCGCGCCAGGCCAGCAAAAAAGCGCTGTCCAGCATCCGTGGCGGCAGCGCTTTTTTTTCGATTCGCGACTACAGAAAAAGGAGCTTGGGGCGCCTTATCCCTCTCATTTCCAGGGTCAATAAGCAGGGAAATCAAGGCATGCCCGGCGCCGGCAGCAACTGTTTCAATAGCACCTTCATGCCTCCATGCCTTGGCCCGCCGGAGCCGCGGCCGCATCGGGCGAGGTGCTCCTGGCCCCGGGGCGCGTCATCGCGCTGCCCATGGCAGCGCCCATGATGCAGGCAATGGCCAGCCACTGCAGCGGCGTCAGGTGCTCATTGAGCAGCAGCATACCCATGAAGGCCGCCACCGCAGGCTCCGTGGCCAGGGCGATGCCGAAGGTTGCAGGCGGCAGGCGGCGCAGCGCCAGCATCTCCAGCGTGTATGGCAAGGCACTGGAGATGGCGGCCACCATCAGTCCGAACAGCAGGACGCCGGGCGCCAGCAGCCTGGCGCCGGCCTCGGCCACGCCGAACGGCACCACCAACAGGGCCGCGCAGGCCAGGCCCAGCGACACGGCCTGGCCGCTGGGCACATGGTCCAGGCGCTGGCCCAGCAGGATGTACAAGGCCCAGCAGATGGCTGCGCCCACCGCGCAGGCAATCCCCACCGGCGAAAGCACGAGGGTGGCGCCGCCGCCCAGGCCCACGGGCAGGATCAGGGCCAGCCCGGCCACGGCCAGCGCCAGCCAGACGAAGTCCACGGGGCGGCGGGAATGGTAGATCGCCACGGCCAGCGGCCCCGAGAACTCGATGGCCACGGCCAGGCCGAAGGGAATGCTGCGCAGCGCCATGTAGAACATCAGGTTCATGCCGCCCAGCGCCACGCCGAAGCGCAGCAGCGACCAGGCCTGCCGGCGGTCCAGAGGCCAGCGCCAGGGCCGCCACACGCACACCAGGATCAGCGCCGCAAAGCCCACGCGCAGGGCAGAAGTGCCCTGGGCCCCCACCACCGGAAACAGCTGCTTGGCCAGCGATGTGCCCACGCCCAGCGAGGTGACCGAGCCCAATACGGCCAGCAGCGGCCACCAGTGATTCCAATGATTCTTCGACATAGCGGCGTACGATATTGCATCTGCCGCGCGGAAGTTGCTTGATTTTTGCCTGTTCCGTGCAAGTTTCGCTCTCTTGCCCTTTCCCTGCCGCCATGCCCGCCGCCGACCTCGACGCCTTCGACCGCGCCATCCTGACCGAACTGCAGCGCAACAATCTCACGCCCCAGCGCCTGATCGCCGAGCGCGTGAACCTTTCGGCGCCGGCCGTGCAGCGGCGCATCAAGCGCCTGCACGAGGAAGGCGTGATAGCGGCCAATGTGGCCGTGCTCGAACCGGCCAAGGTGGGCCAGACGCTGACGGCCGTGATCACCGTGCAGCTGGTCAACGACCGGCCCGACCTGTCGCGCGGCTTTCGCGCGCGCATCGCCGGGGAAACGGCGGTGCAGCAGTGCTACTACGTGACGGGCGAGACGGACTATGTGCTGGTCGTCACGGCCGCGGACATGGAGGACTACCAGGCCATCACGCGGCGCCTGTTCGAAGGCGACGACAACATCCGCCGCTACAGCACCTCGATCGCGCTGGAGCGCGTCAAGGCCGGGCAGCAGGTGCCGCTGCGCGCCTGAGGCAGGACTTTTGTGAGGATTGGCAAGAGATTCTGATGCAGCAAGCGCCATTCGCTATCATTTCTGATAGCCGGCCCTGCTTGCGGCAGTTGCCCTTTCCCGCGCGGCGTCGCTGCGACATTCCCTATATTGCCTCCATGCGCCCAGCCGAATCCTCCGTCCGTCCGCCCCTGCCCCCCCGCCTTGCGGGCATTGCGGCGCGCCGCCGGCACGGCGGCCCCTTCATGGCGGCATGGCTGCTGTGGCTGGCCTGCGTGCTGCTGCCGCTGGCCGCAGGCGCCGCGCCGGCCCTGCCGCAGACCGGCACCCTCGGGGCACTGCAGGCCGGCCTCGGCAACGGCTCCAGCGCCAGCGAGGAGCGCCATACCGCCATCCAGGCCCAGCTGGATGCAGCCGATGCCGCCAACAAGGAAGCCGACGGCTTTGCGCAGGAGCTGGACAGCCTGCGCGCCAAGGTCCAGGCCCAGGTGCCGGCCATGCCCGCGACGCCGAACGACGAGGAGCTGGCCGGCCAGCTCGCGCGCTGGAAGGAGCGCGTTCCCGCCAACGCCAGCCAGGAAGTGCTGGAGCGCCTGCTGGCCGAGGAGCGCGAAGCCATCGCGGCACTCAAGACCGGCATCGAGAAGACCGCGGCGGACCAGGTCAACCTGGTCTCCCAGCCCAGCCAGGTGGACATGGCCACGCTGCGCCAGCGCGTGCAGCAGAGCGCGGAACCCGTGACGGCCGAGCCCGGCGAGCCGCCGGCGCTCACACAGGCGCGCCAGCTGCGGCGCAACGCCGAACACCGGCGCGCCACGCTGGAGCTGGCCCTGCGCCAGGAAGAGCAGTCCACCACCGAAACCCGCCAGCGCCTGCTGGACGCCCAGCAGCAATCCCAGCGCCGCGAACTGCTCGAGCGCACGCCCCGCGTGGCCTGGCTGAACCAGCTGATCGCCGAGCGCAGCCGCCAGCGGCTGGAGCAGCAGGCCCAGGAAGCAGCGCATACGGCCGCCCAGATCGGCGCGACCGATCCCGCCAACCGCGAACTGGCGCAGCAAAACGCCACGCTGGCCGCCCAGATACTGGACTACACCAACCGGCTGGCCCAGGAGCGCCAGACCCTGGCTGGCGACGAATACCGCCGCGACCAGCTTGCCGCCGCGCTGCGCGACACCCAGGCCCGCCTGCGCCTGGGCGGCACGGGCGCGGCCGTAGGCCAGTGGCTGTGGAAGCAATGGGTGGCGCTGCCCACGGACACCGCCGTCAAGGCGCGGCGCAAGGACCTGCAGCGCCGCCTGGCCGAACTGCGCCTGGCCCTGTTCAACTCCAGCGAATGGCGTGCCCAGCTCAACAGCGCCGTGGAAACCGGCACCGCCTCGGCCCAGCGCATCACGCTGCAGAACCGCCAGGTGACGCTGGTCGACCAGCTGCAGCCGGTGCTGCTGCGCCGCATTGCCGTGCTGGAGCAGACCGACGAAGTGCTGCAGTCGGCCCTGCGCAGCAGCAGCGAGCTGCTGCAGGTCATGGACAAGGAGCTGCTGTGGTTCCCCAGCCACCGGCCCATGGACCGCACCTGGCTGGGCGAATGGGGTGCGACGCTGCAGGGCGAGCCTTCGGCCGTCCGCCCATCGCCCTGGACCACGCTGCATGCCCTGGGCGCCAGCATGCGCGAGGCGCCGCTGGACTACGGCGCCGTCGCCGTCATCGTGGTGCTGCTGCTCGGTTTGCGCCGCCGGGCCTCGCGGCAGCTGCACGCCGTGGCACAGCGCGTGGGCAATTTCGCGCAGGACCATTTCGGCCTGAGCCTGGTCGCGCTGGGCTGGAGCCTGCTGTACGCGCTGCCCTGGAGCGTGGCCACCGCCGGCCTGGGCGGCCTGATGCAGGCCTCGGAGACGCATGGCGCCGCGCTGGAGCCGCTGGGGCGCACGCTGGGGCAGCTCAGCGACTTCATCTTCGTGGCCACGCTGCTCAATGCGCTGTTCCGCCCGGGCGGCCTGGCGCTGGCCCACTTCGGCTGGGAACCCGAGCGCGTGCAGGCGCTGCGCCAGCTGATACGGCGCGCCACCTGGCTGATCGTGCCCACCGAGCTGCTGGGCGGGCTGGCCTTCTTCAGCCACAACGACATCGCCATCAGCACCTGGGGGCGGCTGTCCATTCTCGTGATGTCGCTGGGCCTGGCCTGGATGACCTGGCGGTATCTGCGGCACAGCGCCCTGCCCCGGCAGCAGGGATTTCGCTGGTCGCAATGGCTGGCCGTGCTGCTGCTGGTGCTGCTGGCCGTCGTGGTGGCCGGCATTGCCATGGGCTATGTCTACACCGCCACAGAAGTCATCCAGGCGCTGCTGAGCAGCTTTGTGTTCCTGGCGGCCTCCGAAGTGGTGGTCGCCCTGCTGCGGCGCTGGCTGCTGCTGGGCGAACGGCGCCTGGCGCTGCGCCGCCTGCGCGAGGCGGCCATGCAGGGCCCGGCCGCCACTTCCGAGGCCGGCAAGGCGCCGCCGCCCGATGAAGCGCGCCAGATGGCCCTGGTCACGGTCAGCGCCCAGGCACACCGGCTGCTGGGCCTGCTGCAGCAGGTGCTGGTGGCGCTCAGCCTGCTCTATTCCTGGTCGCAGGTGCTGCCAGCCCTGTTGCGCTTCGAGGGCGTGGTGCTCTGGTACACCACCAATACCGGAGCCGACGGCGTGCCGCACTCCGCCCCCGTGAGCCTGATGGACGTGCTGCTGAGCGCACTCATCCTGCTGCTGACCGTCAGCCTGACGCGCAATCTGCCGGGCCTGATGGAGGTGATGCTGTCGACATCGCTGCGCATCAGCAACTCCGCACGCTACACCGCGGCCACGCTGGCCCGCTACGTCATCACCATCGCGGGCGCCATCAGCGCCTTCTCGCTGCTGGGCCTGCGCTGGGGCCAGCTCCAGTGGATGGCTGCCGCGCTGACCGTGGGCCTGGGCTTCGGGCTGCAGGAAATCTTCGCCAACTTCGTCTCGGGGCTGATCCTGCTGGTGGAGCGGCCCTTCCGCGTCGGCGACGTGATCACCATCAACACGCTGGACGGCACGGTCACGCGCATCCGCACCCGTGCCACCACGGTGCTGGACTTCGACAACAAGGAAATCGTCATCCCCAACAAGACCTTCATCACCGGCCAGGTGACGAACTGGACCTTGAGCGACGACGTGACCCGCCTGGTCATCGACATCGCCGTGGCCCATGGCAACGATCCGGCCCGGGTGCGCGACATGCTGCTGGCCATTGCCAACGAGCATCCGCAGGTGCTGCGCGATCCGGCGCCGAACTGCTGGTTCATGGCGCTGGAGGGCAACGGCCAGAAGTTCGAGCTGCGCGCCTATGTGGGCGCCGTGGGCGACCGCCTGCAGGTGCGCAACGACCTCAACCGGCGCATCAACGAACAGCTGACGGCAGCCGGCATTGCCATTGCCTTCCCGCAGATGGACATCCATGTGCGCGACCTGCCGACCGAGCCTGCATCCCGGCCGTATCGGCCGCAACAGCGGGACTGAGCACTGCAGCAGAGCCGGGGCCTGCCCCGGCTTCGTTCATCCGGCCTTGGCCGCAGCATCCCAACCACCGCCCAGCGCCCGGATGAGGGCCACCGTCGCGGTGTACTGCGCGGTGCGCACCTGCAGGGCCTGGCGCCGGTTGCGCAGCTCGTTGCGGCGCGCGTCCAGCAGTTCGAGCTGGCTCACCAGGCCATTGCGGTAGCGCACATCCGACAGGTGCGTGGCCCGCTCGGACGATTGCACGGCCTGCCCCAGCACCTGGGCCTGGCCGGCCAGCAGGCGCAGGGCGCTGAGCTGGTCTTCCACCTCGCGCAAGGCTGCCAGCACCTGGCCGCGCTGGGCTGCCACGGCAGCCTCCAGCCGCGCACGGGCGCCCTCTTCCTGCGCGGCCCGCTGGCCGCCGTCGAAGACGGGCAGCGACAGCAGAGCGCCTATGCCCCATGACCGCGCCGACCACTTGAACAGGTCGCCCAGCTCCGGCGACGCATAGCCGCCATTGCCCGTGAGCGTGATGGCCGGAAACCACGCGGCCTGTGCCACGCCCACGCGCGCCTGGGCGGCAAGCACCGAGGCCTGGGCCGCAGCCACGTCGGGGCGGCGCGCCAGCACGGTGGCGGGCACGCCCTGCGGAATCACCGGCAGCGTTGCCTCGGCGGCAGACGAGGCCAGCGTGAAGTTGGTAGCCACGTCGCCCACCAGCACGGCCAGGGCATGCGTGAGTGCGGCCTGCTGGCGCTCCAGCGCCAGCGTCTCGGCCTCGGTGGCGGAGACCTCGGTCTGCATGCGCGCCACGTCCAGCTCGGCCGCATCGCCGGCCCGGTAGCGCCGCTCGATCAGCTTCAGTGTCTCGCGGTAGGCCGCCAGGCTCTGCTCCACCAGCTGGCGCTCGGCCTGCAGCGAGCGCAGCTGCAGATAGGTCTGCGCCACGTCGGCCTGCACCATCAGGCGCGTGCTCTGCAGCAGCGCCTCGCGTGCGTTGGCATCCTCGCGGGCGGCCTCGCTGGCGCGCGACAGCCGGCCGAACAGGTCGGCCTCGTACGAGAAGTTCAGGCCGGCCGTGACCAGGGTCGCCGGCTGCAGGCCGTTGGCGGTGTTGGCACCGGCCTGGCGCACGGCGCCGCCCGCGGCACCGATCTGCGGCTGGCGCTGCGCATCGGCCGAGCGCAGCAGCGCGCGGGCCTCGGCCAGGCGGGCCGCCGCGGCCTGCACATCGGTATTGGCCTGGCCGGCGCGCTCCACGAGAGCGCTGAGCTCGGGGTCGGCAAACGCCAGCCACCAGGTGCCGCGCGGCTGGGCCTCGGCCGGGGCGGCTGTCGTCCAGCCAGGGGCTGCAGCGTCCTTGCCGGCGCTGAAGCGCGCGGGCACGGCAACGCCGGCATGCTCGGCCACCGTGGGCGGCGCGCTGGCGCAGCCCGCAAGCACCAGGGCCGCCATCAGCGCGCTCAAGGGCAGCGCCAGGGATCGAATGCGTTGCATCGCGTTCATATCGGAATCCATTCTTGAAATGCGTTCATTCGTCATGGGCACGTGGCGCAGCAGGCAGGGGCAAGGACGATGCGCCGCCGCCGGACTCGCTGATCGGCGCGACATGGCTGCCGTGCTGCTGCAGCGGCCGGTTGCCGGCCAGGCGGCGCAGCGCCACGTAGAACACCGGCGTCAGGAAGAGGCCGAAGGCCGTCACGCCGATCATTCCGCTGAACACGGCCACGCCCATGGCGCTGCGCATCTCCGAGCCCGCGCCGGTGGACAGCACCAGCGGCAGCACACCCATGATGAAAGCCATCGAGGTCATCAGGATGGGCCGCAGGCGCAGGCGGCTGGCCTCGATGGCCGCCTGCACCGGCGTGCGCCCGGCGAACTCCAGCTCGCGGGCGAATTCGACGATCAGGATCGCGTTCTTGGCCGACAGCCCCACCAGCACGATGAGCCCGATCTGCGTGAACACGTTGTTGTCGCCGTGCGAGAGCCACACGCCGGTCATCGCAGCCAGCAGGCCCATGGGCACGATCAGGATGATGGCGATGGGCAGCGTGAGGCTTTCATACTGCGCCGCCAGCACCAGGAACACCAGCAGGATGGCGATGGGGAACACCAGCACGGCCGAATTGCCCGCGAGGATCTCCTGGTAGGTCAGCTCCGTCCACTCGAAGCCTATGCCCGGCGGCAGCGTCTCGGCCGCCACCCGCTCGATGGCAGCGCGTGCCTGCCCCGACGAGAAGCCCGGCGCGGGGCCGCCGTTCACGTCGGCCGCGAGGAAGCCGTTGTAGCGCATGGTGCGCTCGGGGCCGTAGCTGGGGTCGAGCTTCATCAGCGCGGACAGCGGCACCATCTCGCCGGTCATCGAGCGCACCTTGAGCTGGCCCACGTCCTCGGGCCGCGCGCGGAAGGCCGCGTCGGCCTGCACGCGTACGCTGTAGGTACGGCCGAACTCGTTGAAGTCGTTCGCATACAGGCTGCCCAGGTAGATCTGCAGCGTCTCGAAGATATCCGCCACCGGCACGCCGAGCTGGCGCGCCTTGGTGCGGTCGATATCGGCATAGAGCTGCGGCACGTTGACCTGCCAGCTGGTGAACAGGCCGGCCAGCTCGGGCGTCTGGTAGGCCTTGGCCATGAAGGCCTTCACGGCGGCATCCATGCCGGCGTAGCCCAGCGAGCCCCGGTCCTCGATCTGCAGCTTGAAGCCGCCCGTGGTGCCCAGCCCCGCCACCGGCGGCGGCGGGAACATGGCGATGAAGGCATCCTGGATCTGGCCGAAGGCCTGGTTCAGTTGACCGGCCACGGCCGCGCCGCTCTGGTCGGCACGCGTGCGCTCGGCAAAGGGCTTGAGCGTCACGAACACGATGCCGGCGTTGGAGCTGTTGGTGAAGCCGTTGATCGACAGGCCCGGGAAGGCAATGGCGTCCTCCACGTTCGGATTCTGCTTGACGATCTCGCCCATGCGGCGGATCACGTTATCGGTGCGGTCCAGTGTGGCGCCGTCCGGCAGTTGCGCAAAGCCGACGAGGTACTGCTTGTCCTGCATGGGCACGAAACCGCCCGGCACCAGGTGGAACAGGCCCCAGGTCGCGCCCACCAGGGCCAGATACAAGGCCAGCATGCCGGCCTTGTGCCCGATCACGCGCCGCACACCGCCGCTGTAGGCCTCGGAGCCGCGGTGGAATACCGCGTTGAAGCGCTTGAAGAAGCCGCCCAGCACGCGGTCCATGCCGCGCGTGAGCGCGTCCTTGGGCTCGTGGTGGCCCTTGAGCAGCAATGCACTCAGCGCCGGCGAGAGGGTCAGCGAATTGATGGCCGAGATCACCGTGGAGATCGCGATGGTCACCGCGAACTGGCGGTAGAACTGCCCCGTGAGGCCGCTGATGAAGGCCAGCGGCACGAACACGGCCACCAGCACCAGCGCGATGGCGATGATGGGGCCCGAGACCTCGCGCATGGCGCGGTAGGTGGCCTCGCGTGGCGTGAGCCCGGCCTCGATGTTGCGCTCCACGTTTTCAACCACCACGATGGCGTCGTCCACCACGATGCCGATGGCCAGCACCAGGCCGAACAGCGACAGCGCGTTGATCGAGAAGCCGAGCAGGTGCAGCACGGCGAAGGTACCCACCACGGACACGGGCACCGCCAGCAGCGGGATGATGGAAGCGCGCCAGGTCTGCAGGAACAGGATCACCACGATCACCACCAGCGCAATGGCCTCGAGCAGCGTATGGACTACCGACTCGATGGAGGCGCGCACAAACTGCGTCGGGTCGTACGCAATGCGGTATTCCACGCCCTCGGGCATGAGCTGGGCCAGTTCGGCCATGGTCTTGCGCACGTTCTCGGAGATCTCGAGTGCATTCGAGCCCGGCGCCTGGAACACGCCCATGCCCACGGCCGGATCGTTGTTGAGCAGCGAGCGCAGCGAATAGTCCGCCGCTCCCAGCTCCAGCCGGGCAATGTCGCGCAGCCGGGTGATGGCTCCGTCCGCACCGGTCTTGACGATGATGTCGCCGAACTCCTGGGGGCTGGAAAGCCGCCCCTGGGCGTTGATCGACATCTGCGTGTCCACGCCGGGCAGCCCGGGCGAGGCGCCCACCACGCCGGCCGCCGCCTGCACGTTCTGCTTGCGGATGGCAGCCACCACGTCGCTGGCCGACAGGCCGCGCTGCGCCACCTTCTGCGGGTCGAGCCAGGCGCGCATGGAATAGTCGCCGCCGCCGAAGATCTGCACCTGCCCCACGCCTGGGATGCGGGCCAAGCGGTCCTTCACGTTGAGCACCGCGTAGTTGCGCAGGTAGTCGATGTCGTAGCGGCCGTTGGGCGAGACCATGTGCACCACCATGGTCAGGTCGGGCGCGCTCTTGACCGTGGTCACGCCCAGGCGGCGCACTTCCTCGGGCAGGCGCGGCTCGGCCTGCGAGACGCGGTTCTGCACCAGCTGCTGGGCCTTGTCGGGGTCGGTGCCGAGCTTGAAGGTGACGGTGAGCGTCATCACCCCGTCGGTCGTGGCCTGGCTGCCCATGTAGAGCATGCCTTCCACGCCGTTGATGGATTCCTCCAGCGGCGTGGCCACAGTCTCGGCGATCACCTTGGGGCTGGCGCCCGGATACTGCGCGCGCACCACCACCGAGGGCGGCGCGACCTCGGGATATTCCGAGATCGGCAACGCCCGCATGGCGATCAGGCCCGCGAGAAAGATGAGCACCGACAGCACGCCCGCGAAGATCGGGCGGTCGATGAAAAATCGGGAAAGGTTCATGGCGTAGCGAAGTTAGGGTTTTCAGGCCGCGGGTTGCTTGGCGGCGCTGCGGCCATCGGCCAGCTCGGCCTTGGCGTCCATGGGCACGTCCTGCGGCGCGACCACCACGCCGGGGCGCACGCGCTGCAGTCCGTTGACGACGATGCGCTCGCCCGCCTTGAGGCCCGAGGTGACCACGCGCAGACCGTTGACCGGCGCGCCCAGCTGCACCTCGCGGTACTCGGCCTTGTTGCCGTCGCCGATCACCAGCACGAACTTCTTGCTCTGGTCCGTGCCCACGGCGCGCTCGTTGATGAGCACGGCCTGCGTGCTCTGTGGCTGGCCCATGCGGATGCGCGCGAACTGCCCCGCCATGAGCGTGCCGTCGGCATTGCCGAACACCGCGCGCACGCGCACCGTGCCGCTTTTCGCATCGACCTGGTTGTCGATGAGCTGCAGGTGGCCGGCATAGGGCGTTCCGTCACCCGTGCCCACCCCCATCTGCACGGGAATGCTCTCGATCAGCGCACGCGTACTGCGGCCCTCGCGCGTGCCCTGCAGGGCGCTGGCCACCACCTGCTCGTCCACGTCGAAGCTGGCATACATCGGGTCCACCGACACCAGGGTGGTCAGCACCGGGGCACCGGCGCCCGAGCCCACCAGGTTGCCGGCGGTGACCTCGATACGCCCCACGCGCCCGTTGACCGGAGCCTTCACCTGCGTGTAGCCCAGGTTCAGCCGGGCGGTCTGCAGCGCCGCCTGGGCAGCGCGCAGGTTCGCGTCGGCCTCGCGCTGGGCATTCACGCGTTCGTCGTATTCCTTCTGCGCGATCGCGCGCTCGTCCCACAGGCGCGCAGCGCGCTCGGACTCGCTCTGCGTGTAAGCCATGCGCGCCCTCGCGGCAACGACCTGCGCCTCGGCGCGGTCGACCTCAGCCGCATAGGGAGCAGGGTCCACGGTGAACAGCAGATCGCCGGCCTTCACCAGCGCGCCCTCCTTGAAGTGCACCGCCTGCACGGCACCCGACACCCGCGGTCGCACATCCACGCGCTGCACGGCCTCCAGCCGGCCGGAGAACTCGTTCCACAGCGTCACATCCTGCTGCATGACCTGCGCTACGGAGACCGGCACGGCCGACGGGGCCACCTGCTGCGCGGGCGCCTCGGCATGCGATGCCTGCAGGCCCAGCATGGCCGCAGTCGTGGCTATCACGGCCGCAGCAACGCCGGCTGCAGCCCACCGGCAACGGTTAGAAAGTTTGGAATGGTCGTTCATGGCAAGGTCTTCAGATTCAATGGGTGGAGGCAGGAAGAGCGCTTCCTGCGGCGGGCAAGCCTCCTCCCTTCCGGCACCCGGGCCAGGAATCGAAGGGAAGAAGCAGGAAAAAGGCGCAGCTGTGCCCAGTCCGGCCCGGGGGCCGGATCAGGTCGGCAGTCTCAGCAGGATGGGGTCAGGTCAGAGCCGACATCGCGTCGTCTCGAAAAACTTGCGCAGCTGCCCCTCGCAGGGACAGGTCTCGGGGGGGGGCTCCATGAGCGCCTGTGGCCACTGCCCCACTTCGGGAAACACATGCAGAAAGACTGTCAATCCGGCAGCTTGCAGGCGTGCAGCGTAGTTCTGCGCTTCATCGCGCATGGGATCTTCCTGCCCTGCCAGGATCAGCGTGGGCGGCAGGCCTGCCAGGCGGCGCGCGCGCGCCGGGACGGCATAGGGATGTTCGGCATCGTGCGGGCTGCTCAGGTACTGGCACCAGCCCGAAGCCCATTTGCACTCGACGGATTCGCCCTGCGCGGCACGCTGCGAAGGCGTGGCTGCGCAGGGGTCCAGCATCGGCGAGATCAGGATCTGCCCGGCCAGCGGCGGATGCAGCTGGTCGCGCGCCATCAGGCACACGCCGGCGGCCAGGTTGGCGCCGGCCTCCTCGCCCGCCAGATAGAGCGGCGCGCCCTTGCCTGCCAGCCTAGTGCGCTGCCGGTAGGCCCACTGCAGCACTGCATAGCCCAGCTCCAGCGGACGGGGAAACGGATGCTCCGGCGCGAGCGGGTAGGCCACCGACACCACGCAGGCGCCGGCAGTAGCCAGAGCACTGCCCACCGTGCAGCCATTGTCCAGATCCCCGGCCACGAAGGCTCCGCCATGGAAGTGCACCACCAGCGGGGACACCTCGCCCCGCTTCTTGCTGCCGTACATGCGCACGCTGGCCTGCATGCCGTCCGCCACGTCGATGGTGGTGTCGGTATGGGAGAAGGTCGGCGATGCAGGTGCTTTGGTATTCGGCATGGAGCTTCCGGACTGACCGGTTGATGTGATGGCAATGTAGCGGTGCGCATTGGCGGCATAAACCCCGCAAACGCAGCCACACTGTTTCCAAACTCTGAATAATGATGGCCCGACCCGTGTGTGAGAATCCGCATCCTCGGCGAGCCCGGGATTTCGCGAGGACAAGGAGATCTGATGGATCAGATTCAGGCGATGCGTATTTTCGCGCGTGTTGTGGAAGCAGGAACATTCACACGTGCAGCCGATTCGCTGCAGATGCCCAAAGCCAGTGTGACCAAGAACATCCAGGCACTCGAGGAGCGCCTGCGCGTGAAGCTGCTCAACCGCACCACGCGCCGCGTCACGGTGACCGCCGACGGCGCGGCCTACTATGACCGCGCCGTGCGCCTGCTGGCCGATTTCGACGATCTGGAAGCCAGCGTGAGCCAGGCCCGCACCACGCCGCGCGGCCGGCTGCGCGTGGACGTGGGCACCACCGTGGCGCGCCTGCTCATCATCCCCCACCTGGCCGAGTTCCAGACGCGCTACCCCGAGATACAGATCGACCTGGGCGTGAGCGACCGCACCGTGGACCTCATCAGCGACAACGTGGACTGCGTGATCCGCGGCGGCGAGCTGGCCGACCAGTCCCTGGTGGCGCGGCGCATCGGCAATCTGGAGTTCATCACCGTCGCCGCCCCCGACTATCTGGCGCGCCACGGTGTTCCCTGCCACCCCGGCGAGCTGGAGTCCGGCCACCGCAATGTGATCTATTTCTCGCCGGTTTCGGCACGGCGCTATCCGCTGGAGTTCCACAAGAATGGCGAAGTGATCGAGATCGCCAGCCCCGCCCATCTCTGCGTGAACGAAGGCAATGCCTACATCAGTGCGCTTCTCGCAGGCCAGGGCATCGGGCAGGCCAGCCGTTTCCAGGTCCACGAGCATCTGGAGGCCGGCCGCCTGCAGAGAATTCTGGACGACTGGAAGCATCCTCTGCTGCCGGTCTATGTGGTCTACCCGCCCAACTCCCACCTCAGCGCCAAGGTGCGCGCCTTCGTGGACTGGGTGGTGGATCTGTTTGCCAAGAATCCCCTGCTGCAGGGCGGCGAGGCAGCCAGGCGCCACTAGGCGCCAGCGACATGCGGTACGCCTGCCATGGCAGCCACACCCTCGTGCACGGCTGCGGCCCGCCTTTGCGCCAGCCTCATGCCTGCACCAATGCCTGAATTGACTGCGGCTGGCCGCCGCCAAGCTTGAACACGCCAACGGTACGTGCCAGCCTGCCCGTCTGCTGGCGCAGGCTTTCGGCGGCAGCCGCACTTTGCTCGACCAGCGCAGCATTTTGCTGGGTGACATCGTCCAGCTGGCGCACGGCCTCGCCGACCGAAACCATGCCCTCGCGCTGCTCGGTGCTGGCGCGCGTGATCTCGCCGATCAGGCTGCTCACCCGTTCGACCTGCCGGACGATATCGTTCATGGTCTTGCCGGCATTGTTCACCAGGCTCGCTCCCATCTCGACCTTTTCCACGCTGCTGCCGATCAGGCCGCGGATGTCCTTGGCCGCCTGGGCACTGCGCTGGGCCAGTTGCCGCACCTCGCCGGCCACCACCGCAAAGCCCCGGCCCTGTTCGCCGGCACGTGCGGCCTCGACCGCTGCATTGAGCGCCAGGATATTGGTCTGGAAAGCCAGGCTGTCGATCACGCCCGTGATTTCCGCAATCTGCCGGGAGCCGTTGCTGATTTCCTCCATGGTCGCTACCACCTGGCCGACCACTGCACCGCCCTGGGCAGCGACTTCGGAAGCATCGCCGGCAAGCCGCCGGGCTTGCTGGGCGGCTTCTGCGCTCTGCCTGACATTTCCCACCAGTTGTTCCATGGCCGAGGCAGTCTGCTGAAGCTGGCCTGCGGCAACTTCGGTGCGCCGCGAAAGATCCTGGTTGCCCGCCTCGATTTCCACCGTGGCCTGCTGCAACGACTCGCTGCCTTCGCGGATCTCGTGCAGGACGGCGGCAATCTTCTCGACAAACCGGTTGAAGGCCGCGGCGATCTGTGCCACTTCGTCCTGGCCATGCACCGGCAGGCGCCGGCTCAGATCGCCATCGCCCGAACCGATCTCGTTCATGGCATCACGAACCTCCGAAAGCCGCCGGAATGCACGCGCGGTCAGCAAGCCGACCGCCACTGCAGCGCCAAAGGCTACCAGCACAATGGCGGCAACCGAGGTCTGGAATACATGGGCCAGGCCCTCGGTTGCTTCCGCGCGATCCAGAGCCACCACCAACGACCAGTCGGTGCCACGCACAGGCTTGGCACGCAGCAGTTTGGGCACCCCATCGAACACCAGTTCGATCGATGCCTGCGCCTTGGCCAGCGCAGCCATGGTCTGCGGAGTCAGTTGGTCGGACAACGTGCTGGCAGGCTTGCGCATCAGTTCGGCATTGGGATGTGCCAGCAACTGGCCGCTGCCATCGACCACAAAGCCGAAGCTCGATGGCGTGGGATGGACTGCGGCCACGACCTCGCGCACGCCGTCCAGAAACACGGCAGCCGATACGGCACCTGCCGGCCTGCCTTCCTTGAGCAGCGGGGCGGCAAAGGACACCATGGCCTTGCCGGTGTTCGCGTCGGCATATGGCTTGGTTACCAGCAGCTTGCCGGCCGCCACGGCTTCCTTGTACCAGGGGCGGCTCGTGGGATCGAAGCCCGGCGGAGTGGGTTTGCTGGAAACCGCCGTCCTGTCCTGCCAGCCTGCAGTCACGATACGGAACCCTCCCGATTGCTCGAGCTGCCGCACCACCGTGCCGGCATCGCCCTGCCCCAACGCCTGGACCGCCGCCTCCACCATGGCCGAGCGCGATGCCACCCATTCATCGACTGCGAGCGCATGGCCATTTGCCACGGCCGCAAGGTTCTGCTCCACCGCATCGAGACTGCTGCCGCGAACGATGTAGTAGGTCGCCCCGCCTGTAAGAGCCAGAGCCACCGCCACGATGGCGGTGCAGGACACGAGCATGCGTGCTCGGAGGGTTGAAAGCATGGGAACTCCTGTGATCGAAAGAACCGCTGAAGAAAAGAGGTGCGTCTGGCCCTCTTGCTGCAAGCATTTCGTCACGCCCCAGCGAAACTGTAGACATCATTGAAAACAACTGTGTTGACAAAAATGTGCAAATTCCTGCTTTCATCTGACCTTTCCGTACATAGCCTTTCACAGCACGGACTCACCCACAAACCGCGTCACCGGTTGCAGCCACCTGAATGGCAAGCAGGAGTTCCACCGCCTTTTCCGGACATCATGAAAAAAGAATAGCTGTCGCAAGAAAGCACTGCTTCTGAATTGTTTACATATCAACCGTCAATTCATTGCAAGCGCCTTGGCAGATTTTTCCAGGTCAACCCAATACACCATGAACCTGCAAGTTTCCCAGGCATGGAAAGCGCTATCGGGTTGAACACAGCTTTGCAAAACTTATATTTGTGATTTTTGAATCATCTTGTTAAAAATTCCCGAGCCACATTTTCATCTTCTGTTTTCCAGGGAGGAGAGCCAAATGGATGTAGTGATCAAAACCAGTTACAACATGGAACTTGTCGTGCTGTCCTATGCGATCTCCATGATCGGCGCCTTCATCGCACTGGTTTCGGCTCAGCGGCTCACTGCCGACACCCGAGACCGCCAGTCCTATTTGATAAATCTCGGCAGCGCAGGCATTGCGCTAGGCGGCATTGGGGTGTGGTCCATGCATTTCATTGCCATGCTGGCAGTGCGAATGGATATGGGCCTGGGTTATTCCTTATGGGAGACGTGCATCTCGCTGATTGCCGCTATTTGCATTTCGGCTTTTGCCTTCCACATCGTTGCCCGCGATCCGCACAACATCAGGCGCCTGCTCACCGCAGGCATGATGCTTGGCATGGGCGCAGTCGTCATGCATTACCTTGGCATGTATGGCATGCGCTTTGGCGGTTATTTCCAATGGGATTACGGGCGCATCGGCCTCTCGGTACTGATTGCTCTGGTAGCGGCGACGGCAGCGCTGTGGCTGGCTTTCCATACCAGTCAGCTGAGCGTGCGCTTGCTGGCAGCCGCCATCATGGCGATTGCTGTTTGCGCCATGCATTACACCGGCATGAGTGCCGCCGAATTCATCTGCACCACCGAAAATCGCCGAGCCATCCCTTCAGGCCCCGATATCGTGAGCACATTGGGCCTGCCCATGGTCGTGATCACGCTGGCCCTCGGCATGTCCCTGGCTCTGCTGCTGGACTTGGCACTGACGTCCTTCCAAAGCCATGCCCAAGGCACGCGCCGCAAGGACTTTGCCGTATCGCAGCTGCCCTGATTGCGACGCAATGCCATAACCCTGAAACCAAAGGTCTGAACAGGATTCAGGCCATTATTCAGTGGCCATAGATCTACCGGTATCCGGATATCTGAACAAAGCGCTCCCATGGAGCGCTTTTTATATTTCGGAGCTGACTTCAAAAAGCCGGATGCATCGTTTTACCGGATCTGCACTTCGGCCCTCACAGGAACCACGGTTACGTAACGTACCCCGTAACGTTTCCACGACCGGGTACATGGCACGCATGCATAACTCCTGAAACTTCAACAGCTTAGAAGCTCCAGGCTTCTTGGCATGTCATGGCATGTTTGTTGCATTCAAGAAAAACGCGCCGATTTTTGGGTAGTTCCTACCCATTGCATTGCTCACGGAAAGGAGCATTTCAACGACAGATCTGCATAGATTACTTCTATTAATGCTCCTCACCATGGACCCGCCATTTTGAATGAGCAGAAATATTTCTCTACTCAGTTATAGAGAGACAAGGATTGATCTCGACCGATTGTTCACAGTAACGGCCTTGCCGATGCATAGCAGGAGACCGCATAGCGGTCTCCGTAAGAAGAAAGGGTTCATCGGAGCAGCGATCAGAAACAGTTGAATCACGGGCAGCGTATTGCAGATACGCAATATCTACGTAGCAACGAAGACAGAAAGAACAGTCATATGAATGCAGATAAAGGAAAAAACGGTTATTCCAGTGGTGCAGGCGGCTCCTTCTCGGGCAGTGTCGAGATTGGCGTCAACATTGGAGGCTTGGTCAACGGCGTCATCAACACCGTTGCTGGTGAACATGGAGTAATCAAAAGCGTGGTTGGCGGCATCAATGCCGGCGGCCTGCTGGGCGGTGTGGTCGGGGGCGTTGACGGCGGTGGCCTGATCGGGGGCATCGTTGGCGGTGCCGATGGTTCC
>NZ_BCNT01000008.1 GCF_001544075.1 Comamonas terrae | reverse complement strand
TTGTTGCTAGATGTGCATGCACAGCATGCGGACCATTCTGCCACGTCCCGGACCTTGCCATGGCTGCCGGCGCGATGGCAGCCGTTCCTATCGGGCAAAGCAGCCATGCGTGCGATCGGCGTACCGGGAAGGCACAGGGCGCGGGATGAATGAGAATTTTTGATGAAACAGGCCGCCAGCGCTTGCGAGTCGGGCGCCGGCAGCTATTCCATCTGTAGCGGCTGCAAAAGCTCAGGGCTGGCGTACATCGGCGACGACCTGTTCGCCGAAATCGGGCCGCTCCAGCCAGGCCAGCACGCGTGCAGCAGCTTCCTCGGGCGAGGTGAGCTTGCCGGTGGCCTTGAGCTGGGCGAAATTGCCGACGTCCGGAAAATCGCTCTGGTCGGCGCTGCGCAGCTGCACCTGCATATCGGTATCGATGACGCCGGGCGCCAGCGAGCAGATGCGCGCGCCGTGGGGCTTGGCGGCTTCCTCAAGCGCGACGCAGCGGCTGTACTGGTCCATGCCGGCCTTGGCCGTGCAATAGCTGGCCTGCGAAGCCATGGGCCGGCGGCCCAGGCCCGAAGAGATGTTGAGCACCTTGCGCTCGGCTTTCCAGTCGGCCGTGGCGGCCAGGAAGGCGCCGGTCATGGCCATGGGCGCTTCCAGGCCCACGCGCAGCGCATTGATCAGGTCGGCGGCCGGCAGCTGCGACAGCGGCGCGATCTGCGGGATCACGCCGGCATTGTTGATCAGGGTGATGCTGGCCCAGTCATCGGCCTGCAATGCTCGCAGCCAGGTGCCCAGGCGCTGGGCGGCCGCGGCGCTCTGGGCCAGGTCCTGCTGCCACTGGATCAGCTGCGCCGGACTGGCGGCGCTTGCGGCAAGGGTCTCGCTGCTCCTGCGGGCAATGCTCAGCAGGGTGTGGCCCTGGCGCAGCAGCTGCTGGCCCATGGCCAGGCCCATGCCGCGCGAGCCGCCGGTCAAAATCGTCAGATGCTTGGTCATGCGGGAATCTTACGGTCGTTTGCTGGCCACCCCATGCACGTGCTTCTGCGTATGGGAACCACCCTGGAGGCTCAGCCGGGTGCGGCGCCGGCGCTGACGGGCTTGCTCCGGCACGCGGTGGCAGCATGGAAAATGGCCCCACGCTCCCACGCTTCGGATGTTCGCCGCCCCCAAGGGGGCGCTTTTGATCCTGGGGCGGCCCGGCGTTGAAAAAAAGCCCCTGCAGCCGCAAGCTGCAGGGGCTTTCCGGCGAGGGGGCGGCGTCAGGCGCCCAGGTAGGCGCGGCGCACCGCGTCGTTGGTCAGCAGGTTGGCGCCCGTGTCCTCGAGCACCACCTTGCCGGTCTCCAGCACATAGCCGCGGTCGGCGATCTGCAGGGCGCGGTTGGCATTCTGCTCGACGAGGAACACCGTGACGCCTGCCGCGCGGATGGTCTGGATGATCTCGAAGATCTGCGCAATGACCAGCGGGGCCAGGCCCAGCGTGGGCTCGTCCAGCAGCAGCAGGCGCGGCTTGCTCATGAGCGCGCGGCCGATGGCCAGCATCTGCTGCTCGCCGCCTGACATGGTGCCGGCACGCTGGCCGGCGCGTTCGCGCAGGCGCGGGAACAGGCCGAACACATGCTCGATGCCGGCCTCGATCGCCGCCTTGTCGAGGAAGAAGCCGCCCATCTGCAGGTTCTCGGTGACCGTGAGGTCCGAAAAGATGCGGCGTCCCTCGGGCGAGACCGCGATGCCCTTGCGCATGATGTGGTGCGTGGACATCTGCGTGATGTCCTCGCCCTCGTAGAAGACCTTGCCGCCGCTGGCGCGCGGCGTGCCGCAGATGGTCATCAGCAGCGAGGTCTTGCCGGCGCCGTTGGAGCCGATCAGCGAGACGATCTCCCCCTGGTTCACTTGCAGGCTGGCGTTGTCCACGGCGCAGATTGCGCCGTAGTGGGTGGACAGGTTCTGTACTTGCAGCATGGCCGTCATCAGGCTTCTCCCAGATAGGCCTTGATGACCCGTTCATCGTTGCGGATGGCATCGGGCACGCCCGTTGCGATGGGCTTGCCATATTCCATGACCAGGATGCGCTCGGACACCCCCATGACCAGGCCCATGTCGTGCTCGATCAGCAGCACGGCCACGCCGTAGTCGCGGCGCAGCTGGTCGATCAGGCCCTGCAGGTCCTTTTTCTCCTGCGGATTCAGGCCGGCGGCCGGCTCGTCGAGCATGAGCACGCGCGGCTTGGTGATCATGCAGCGCGCGATCTCCAGGCGGCGCTGGTGGCCGTAGGCCAGGTTGCCGGCTTCGCGGTTGACGAAGGAGCGCAGGCCCATGACGTCCAGCCACTTGAGCGCGTTCTCGATCTTCTCCTCTTCCGAGCGGCGATAGCCCGCCGTGTTGAACAGGCCGCCGAGCAGCGTGGAGCGCGACTGGCGATGCTGGGCCACCAGCAGGTTCTCCAGCACGGTCATGTGCTTGAACAGGCGCACGTTCTGGAAGGTGCGCACCACGCCGTGGTTGGCCACCTGGTGGCTGCTCTGCCCGGCGATGCTCCTGCCGTCCAGGACGACGGAGCCGCCCGAGGGCTGGTAGAAACCGCTGATGCAGTTGAACACCGTGGTCTTGCCGGCGCCGTTGGGGCCGATGATGGCAAACACTTCCTGCGGACGCACGTTGAAGCCCACGTTGTCCACGGCCAGCAGGCCGCCAAAGCGCATGCACAGGTCTTTGACTTCTAGCAAATACTCGCTCATGCGCTTGCCCAGTCTTCGGTTGTAGTTATCAAAATGAGAGCGAAGCAGCGGTTCATCACTTCACCTCCACATGATGGCGCTTCATGGGCAGCAGGCCCTGCGGGCGCCAGATCATCATCAGAATCATGACCAGGCCGAAGATCAGCATGCGGTATTCGGAGAATTCGCGCGCCAGCTCGGGCAGGGTGGTGAGGATGATGGCCGCGAGGATCACGCCCAGCTGCGATCCCATGCCGCCCAGCACCACGATGGCCAGGATCAGCGCCGACTCGATGAAGGTGAACGACTCGGGGTTGACGATGCCCTGGCGCGCCGCGAAGAAGGCGCCGCCGAAGCCCGCGAACATGGCGCCCAGCGTGAAGGCCGAGAGCTTGATCTTCATGGGGTTCAGGCCCAGCGAGCGGCAGGCGATCTCGTCCTCGCGCAGCGCCTCCCAGGCCCGGCCGATGGGCATGCGGATCAGGCGGTTGCTGATGAACAGCGTCACCATGGCCAGCAGCAGCGCCATCAAGTACAGGAAGATCACCATGTGCATGGAATTGAATTCCAGGCCGAAGAACTGGTGGAAGGTGGTGCCGCCCTCGACCGAGGGCGAGCGTGCCATTTCCAGCCCGAACACCGAAGGCTTGGGAATGCTGGAGATGCCGTCCGGGCCGCCCGTGAAGCCGGTCAGGTTGGTCAGCAGCAGGCGGATGATTTCGCCGAAGCCCAGCGTCACGATGGCCAGGTAGTCGCCGCGCAGGCGCAGCACGGGAAAGCCCAGCGCGAAGCCGAACGTCGCCGAGGCCAGGCCGGCAAGCGGCAGTGCTTCCCAGAAGGACCAGCCGGCCCAGTGGTACAGCAGCGCGTAGGTATAGGCACCCACGGCATAAAAGCCCACGAAGCCCAGATCCAGCAGGCCGGCAAAGCCCACGACCACGTTCAGGCCCAGGCCCAGCATCACGTAGATCATGGCCAGCGTCGCGATGTCCACGGCATTGCGGCCCGCGAAGAAGGGCCACGAGGCCGCCAGCATCAGCGCCACGAAGATCATGACGTTGCGGGTGGCCGGCTTCACGTCCGGCAGGGCCGGCAGCTCGACCCTGGGCAGCCTGCCGGCGAGCAGGGGCTTGAGCATCTGCACGATGAAGACGGCCAGGCATGCCCAGGCCGTCATGCGCCAGTCGGGCACCACGACGGTGCGCCCGCCGGCGCGCTCCAGGTGCAGGCTGAAGATGGGCGCGACCACGATGGCTGTCATGACCGTGGAAATCAGCGCATCGCGCAAAGAAGCGGAAAAGCTGTATTTCATCAGACCTTCTCCACTTCAGGTTTGCCCAGCAGGCCGGTAGGACGGAACATCAGGATCATCACTAGCAGGCCGAAGGCCACGATGTCCTTGTATTCCGAGGAGATATAGGCTGCGGCGAAGGTTTCCGCCACGCCCAGGATCACGCCGCCCAGCATGGCGCCGGGAATGGAGCCGATGCCGCCGAGCACGGCTGCCGTGAAGGCCTTGATGCCCGCCAGAAAGCCGATGAAGGGATTGAGCTTGCCCACGGCCAGCGCGATCAGCACGCCGCCCACGGCCGCCAGCATGGCGCCCAGCACGAAGGTGAAGGAGATCACCTTGTTGGTGTCGATGCCCAGCAGATTGGCCATGTGCATGTCCTGGGCGCAGGCGCGCGAGGCGCGGCCCATGCGCGAGCGCTTGATGTAGAGCGTCAGCAGCACCATCAGCACCACGGTGACCACGATGATCAGGATGCGCGAGTAGGGCACATAGACCTCGAAGCCGCCTTCGGTGCCGAAGCGCAGGGCGCCGGGAATCAGCGAAGGCACGGCCATGTCGCGCGCACCCTGGCCCAGGGCCACCCAGTTCTGCAGGAAGATGGACATGCCGATGGCAGAGATCAGCGCCACCAGGCGGGGACTCTTGCGCACGGGCTTGTAGGCCACCTGTTCCACCACCAGGCCATAGACGCCGGTGATGAAGACAGAGACCACGAGCATGAGGCCGATGATGGCCCAGACCGGCAGCCCGCTTTGGGTGCCGACCGCCGAGAGGGTGACCAAACCGATGTAGGCGCCGATCATGTAGATGTCGCCATGCGCGAAATTGATCATGCCGATGATGCCGTAGACCATGGTGTAGCCAATGGCGATCAGGGCGTAAATGGCTCCGAGTGAGAGCCCGTTGAATAGCTGTTGTATCAGCTGGGGTACTAAGTCAGACATGCAATGCCACCCGTAAACAGGAAAAGGCCCGAGGGCCAAATAGCAAACAACCGGGGGCGCCGGGCCTTGGCCCGACGCACCCCGGAAGAGTGAGGTGGATTACTTGTTGGCGACGGACTTGCTGCCGTCCTTGTGCCATTCGAACACCTGGAAGTCGAAGGACTTCAGGTCGCCCTGCTGGTTCCAGGCCACGGGGCCCAGCACGGTTTCGAACGTGCTCTTGTGCATGTGGTCGGCCACCTTGGCGGGGTTGTCGCCTGCAGCCTTGATGCTGTCCAGCAGCACCTGGGTGGCGGCGAACGAGGTCAGCTGGAAGGCGCCCGAGGGATTGCGCTTCTTGTCCTTGAAGGCCTTGACCACGGCGGCATTCTTGGGGTTGGCCGAGAAGTCTGCGGGCAGGGTCACCAGCATGCCTTCGACGGCGGGGCCGGCGATGGCGTTGACTTCAGGGTTGCCCACGCCTTCGGGGCCCATCATGCGGACCTTCAGGCCCTGCTCGGCGGCCTGGCGCAGCAGCAGGCCCATTTCGGGGTGGTAGCCGCCGTAGTAGACGAAGTCCACGCCGGCGCTCTTGAGCTTGGTGATCACCGCGGAGTAGTCGCTGTCGCCGGCATTGATGCCTTCGAACAGGGCCACGGGCACGTTGGCCTTCTTCAGGTCGTCGCGCACGGAGGAGGCGATGCCCTGGCCGTACGACTGCTTGTCGTGCAGCACGGCAACCTTCTTGGGCTTGATCTTCTCGATGATGAACTTGGCAGCGGCGGGGCCTTGCTGGTCATCGCGGCCGATGGTGCGGAAGATGAAGTGGTAGTTCTTGCCGTCGGTCAGCGCGGGCGAGGTGGCCGAGGGGGTCACTACGACCACGCCTTCGTTGTTGTAGATGGGCGCCGCGGCAATCGAGGCGCCCGAGCACACGGGGCCGATCACGTAGCCGATCTTGCTGTTGACCACGCGGTTGGCGGCCACGGGGCCCTGCTTGGGTTCGCAGGCGTCGTCCACGGCCACCAGCTCGATCTTCTTGCCGTTGATGCCGCCGGCGGCATTGGCCATTTCCACGGCGGTGTTCACACCTTCCTTGACCATGTCGCCATACTGGGTCAGAGGGCCGGTCGTAGGAACCACCATGGCGATCTTGACTTGGGCATGGGCGCTGGAGAGCAATGCAGCACCTGCCAGGCCGATGGCCGCGACGACGGTATGCATGCGGAACGGAATGCTCATGAGGACTTCCTTCAAATGCGTAAGTGTTCGGAAAAAGCGCAGCCCGCCGCGAAATTGGGGCCGGGCTTTGCGAAGGCTGCCAGATTAAACCAGCGGTTACCGTTGGCAACAGGGTATCCCGGGGCTGGTTTTTTTACGCGCTTTTCGCTACGCACTGCATAGCACGCCGGGCCATCTGGGCCTGCGCTGGCAGCGCTTTGATGTCAAAAGGAAAAGCCTGCAGAAACAGGGCGGTGCACGATGCCGCAATTGGCCTGACGATCTGCAGGGTTGCAAGTGTTTCGAGCGTCTTGCAGCTTGATTTTGTTGCGGTTTTGCGACGAAATGACGAAGCCTGTCTAGACATTCCTCAAAAAGGCGCCGGCGACTCGAAATGGAGCAGCTCCTGCGTGCCGGGATGCCGCAGCGCGAGGTGGCAGGCATGCAGCAGCAGGCGGGGAGCCCAGCCGGAGCTGTTTTCATCGCCATAGAGGGCGTCGCCCAGAATGGGATGGCCGAGTGCTGCCATATGCACCCGCAACTGGTGCGTGCGGCCCGTGACGGGGCTGAGCAGCACCCGCGTGCAGGCATGCGAGTTCCAGGTTTCCTGCGCCACGGCCTGCCACAGGGTTCGGCTGGGCTTGCCCAGCCGCGCGTCGATGATGCGCAGCGGACGCCGCTCCCAATCGGCGGCAATCGGTAGATCAACTACTTGCCAGCCGGCGGGTACGGGGTCGGCGGGTATGCGGCCTTCCGGGGGACGCGCCATGCCGCGCCGCGGCGCAGGCTCTGGCCGTGCTTGCTCCGCGAAGTAGGGAAGGCTTGCCGCCGGCAGGGATACCTGGCCGGCCAGCGGGTCGAGCCGGCCGGCAACCACGGCGGCATAGCGCTTTTCCACCTGCCGCTGCGCAAAGGCCTGGCTCAGCAGGCGTTGGCTGTGCAGGCCGCGCGCCATCACCACCAGGCCGGAAGTGGCCTGGTCCAGCCGGTGCACGACGAGTGCATCGGGCCAGCGCCGCAGGGCACGCGCGCTCAGGCAATCCTGCTTGTCGTGGCCGCGGCCCGGCACGCACAGCAGGCCCGCGGGCTTTTCCAGCACCAGCAGATCCTCGTCTTCATGCCGGCAGACCAGACCCTCTGGAATCTCACTCATGCAGCAGCCGGTGGACGGTGGCGCAAAGCTCCTCCACATCGTTGGGCTTGTGTATCAGTGCGCGTGCGCCGGCGCTCAGCGCGGCCTGCTCGATCTCCGCCGTGACATAGCCCGAGGCCAGGGCCACGGGCAGCGCCGGCTGGGCCTGCAGGGCCTCGCGCACCAGGTCCACGCCGCTGTAGCCGGGCATGTTGTAGTCCGTCACGAGCAGGTGGACGCCGGACGGATCGGTCTGCAGCCGGGCCAGTGCCTCGTGTGGATCGGTGAAGCCGCTGACGGTATAGCCGCGCCGGCGCAGCAGTCGCGTCACGAGGAATACCAGTGCCTGGTCGTCGTCCACATACATGATGTGCCGGGCCGCATCCGGGGTGGCTGCTCCTGCCGGCAGTGCTGCCGCCGGAGCGAGATCCGCAGCGGGATGGCGCGCATGGGAGGCAGGGATGCCGCCCAGCGAGGCGGGCATCTCGGTGTCGACCAGCGGAAAGTACAGCGTGAAGCGGCTGCCCTGGCCCGGAACGCTGAACACGTCCACGGCGCCGCCGTGGGTCCGCATCACGCCATGCACGACCGACAGGCCCAGGCCTGTGCCCTGGCCGACCGGCTTGGTGGTGAAGAAGGGCTCGAAGATGCGCTGCTGCGTGGCCACGTCCATGCCCGGGCCGTTGTCCTGTACCGAGAGCGTGATGTAGCTGGCATGGGGCAGGCCCAGGCGCGCGCAGGCATGGGCTTCGGGTTGGGTCAGATGGGCTTCCATCTGGATCAGGCCGCGGGCCTCGCCCAGCGCATGCATGGCGTTGTTGCACAGGTTGAACAGCGCCTGCTCGACCTGGGTCGGGTCGGCCAGCAGCGGCGGCACGGGCACGGTCATGCGTATCTGCAGCTCGATGGCCGGCGGCAGGGTCACGCGCAGCAGGCGGGCCGTGTCCTGCATGACCTCGCTGACCTGCACGATGCGGCGCTCGGGCGCATCGTTGCGGCTGAAGGTCAGGATCTGGCGCACCAGGTCGCGCGCGCGGCGGCCGGCCTTCTCGATTTCGCGCAGGCTTTCCAGCGCTGCCGGGTTGTCGCTGCAGTCGGCCTTGGCCAGTTCGACGTTGCCGAGGATGGCGCCCACGATGTTGTTGAAGTCGTGGGCGATACCGCCGGCCATGGTGCCCACGGCCTGCATCTTGTGGGATTCGCGCAGCTGCGACTCCAGGGCGCCGCGCTGCGCCTCGGCCTTCTTGCGGCTGGTCAGGTCGCGGGCGAAAACGGTGGTGGTGTCGCCGTTGTTGTGGTGTTCGAACGAGACGCTGACTTCGACCGGCACCTCGCGCCCGCTGGCGGTGCGCGCGGCCATCTCGCCCAGAATGGCCTGGGTGGTCAGCGGCGCAAAGGCCAGTGCGCGTGCCGCGTCGGGCAGGAAGCGATCCAGGGGGCTGCCCAGCGCATCATGGGGCGAGCACAGGAACAGGGCGGCTGCCGTGGGATTGAAGACGGTGATGCGCTGGTTCGCATCCACGCAGATGATGGCATCCAGCGAGGAGTTGATGATGGATTCCAGGCGCTTTTCACTCGCATGCAGCTGCAGGTTGCGCTCCTGCAGCGTCTGGCGCTCCGCCAGCAGCGGCCCCTGGTTGACCATGGCGCACAGGAACTGGGGCGCGGACTGGCCGTTCTGCTGGCGCACCGAGATGCAGGCGATATGCAGGTCGCCCCACAGCTGGATTTCCTCGTTGATGTCGAAGGCGACTTCGTAGGCCTGGGCGCTGCCCTGCTCGTGCGCGAGCGCAAACGCCTGCCGCACGCGCTCCACGTCGTGCGCGTGCACGAACGGCATGAAGTTGACCAGCAGCCGGTCCCGCTCCGTGGGCTGGAAGGCGCTGTGGGCCATGGCATTGGCCTGCACCACCATGTCGTGCTCGTCGAGCACCAGCAGGGGCAGGGGAATGTTGGCAAACAGGGCCTCGAAGCGCTCCGAGGCGCTTTCCGCCACGGCCTGGCTGTAGTTGAGCACCTCGTTCTGCAGTTCCAGCTCGCGCTGGTAGTTGCGCAGCTCGGCAACCAGCGCCTGCAGCGGATCCTCGTCTTCGGGAACGATGGGGCGTATGTCCGACGACAGGGCGGGAGCCGGGGAGCCGGGGGCCAGCAGTGCATGCAGGGGCAGGCTGTCCGGTTCGTCGTCGAGAGGGGGCGTGGGTTCTGGGCTGCTCATGGCGGGAAATACATTGCAGACCCAAGGGTTGCAAAAAGTAGGCGCAGTGTAAGCGCCTCGCAGGCCGCCAACAAGCCGCAGGCCGTTTTCCGGCGCACGACCGCCGCCTAGGGCTTGCCGCCCGGCTCCAGGTCGTAGCTGTGGATCTGGAGGTCGCGGCTGTTGTACCAGTTGCCCTGGGCCCAGTGGACCCGGCCGGTGCTAGGCTCGAAGCCCAGCACGCCCAGGTAGCCGTCGATCGCGAGCTTGTGCCAGGAAGCGCCCCAGTCGCTGGAATAGAAGACCGCATTGGCCGAGATGCTGGAGTCGCGTACGGGGGAGAGCCAGCGCGGCACCTGGTAGCTGCTCATGGTGTTGGCCAGCAGCACCTTGTCTCCGACCCGGAAGTCGCGCAGGCCGGACGAGGAAGCCAGGGGGTGGAACGGGCTGGGCAGCGGCCCGTAGTCCACCCAGGTCCGGCCGGTGCTGTTCCATTCGGCCACCCGGGGCAGGGGCTGGCCGTCGCGCTGCAGCACGGCAATCGTCCTGCCGGCACTGTTGGCCTGCAGCTCGGTGACGGCAAAGCCTTCCATGTGCTCGGGCAAGGCCATGTCCCAGCGGCCGGCGCTGCGGCGCAGCTCGGCGCGGGTGCTGACGCTGATCGAGGTATCCAGGTGGGGGCCGCCGGGCGGCCCATACATGAAGGTCTGGCTGATCCAGAGCACGGCCTGGTCCGGGCCGTACTGGACGACATGCGCCCGTATGCGGCCATGCCTGCCGTTGATGTCGCCCCAGTCGGCATCGGCAGGCGCCTTGCCGCGCAGGTCGTCCAGCGTCTTGAGCAGCGGCGCGGATGCCGCGACGGATTCCACGGTGCGGCCCAGGTCCGGCGAATAGAACAGGCCGCTGGGGCTGCCTTGCGTCGGCGCGGCTTGCTCTTCACCGAATTCGAAATCCCTCCATGCCCAGACTTCCCGGTCTCCGTGGAACTGCGGGCGCATGCTCCAAGCCTGCCAGTTCACCTGCGGCAGCCAGCCGCTCTCCAGCCATTGCCAGCTTTGGCCCTGGTCGTCGCTGCGCAGCACGGCGGTCTGCTCCAGCGCAGGTTTCGCCTCCGAAGCCTGCGGCCGTTCCAGATCGGTCAGCAGATACAGCGTGGAACCATCGGGCGTGGCGAGCAGGCAGCCCGTACCGTTGAGCCGGGCCACTTCATGGAAGATGCCGTCTTCGGCCAGGCGCGAGACATAGGTGGTCTGCTCGGGCTTGCGGTGCCAGGCATTCCAGGGCGTGCCCCAGTCCTCCGGCGGCGCCTGCGCGGCGCGCTTGCCACCATAGACCAGGGTATCGAGCTGAACGGAGCCTTCGGGCTGGGGGGTGATGTCGTGGGCATCTTCGAGCCGGCCCACGAGCCAGGTGTTTCTGGGCGTGCGGACCAGGCCCGTGCAGTATTGCTGCATGGCGCGCTGGTGGAGGTTCTGCACCCGGCCGGTCACCGCAGGCTGCGGCTCGGCCCCGCCGATCTCCAGCTTGGCGCGCAGCAAAATGCCCTGATAGACGGCCGCGGCTGCCAGCAACAGCAGTACGGCACTGGCCAGAGGCCATCGGGAGCGTTTCGGTCGGAGCATGCGGGCGGTTGCAGAAAGGTGGCAAAAGGCTGGAACTTGCACAGGCAAAGCGGCGCGGTGTGCCCTCCCGAAGGAAGGCGCAACGCCTCAGTGCGCCTGCGCAAGTGTAAGAGCCCCGGACCGACCGCGCGCGTCCGGCCTGCAAATGGCCGATGGCCCCGCTGCTTCAGCCGGCAGGCTCTGCCAGCGGCACGCAGCTGCAAAAGAGGTTGCGGTCCCCGTAGACGTTGTCGACCCGGCCCACGGGCGACCAGTATTTGCCGTGTCGCAGCGCGGCCAGCGGATAGGCCGCGGTTTCGCGGCTGTAGGCATGCTGCCAGTCATCGCTGGCCACCTGCTCGGCGGTGTGGGGCGCGTTCTTGAGCGGATTGTCCTCGCGCGGCCACCGGCCGGCCTCGATCTCGCGGATTTCTTCGCGGATGGCGATCATGGCGGCGACAAAGCGGTCGATATCGGCCAGCGGCTCGCTTTCGGTGGGCTCCACCATCAGGGTGTTGGCCACGGGGAAGGACAGCGTGGGCGCATGGAAGCCGTAGTCGATCAGGCGCTTGGCCACATCCTCGGCCATCACGCCGCAGGTTTCCTTCAGCCCGCGCAGGTCCAGGATGCATTCATGTGCCACATGGCCGTTGGCCGATGCGTACAGCGTGGGGTAATGCCGGCGCAGGCGCGCGCTGATGTAGTTGGCGCTGAGGATGGCCGTTTCGGTGGCCTGCTTGAGGCCTTCGGCACCCATCATGCGGATATACATCCAGCTGATGGGCAGAACGGCCGCATTGCCCAGGGGCGCTGCGCTGACGGCTCCTGTTCTTGAATCCATTCCGCCCGTTGCGTGGCCGGGCAGGAAGGGGACCAGGTCCTCCACCACGCAGACCGGGCCCACGCCGGGGCCGCCGCCGCCGTGGGGAATGCAGAAGGTCTTGTGCAGGTTCAGGTGGCTCACGTCGCCGCCGAATTCACCTGGCGCGGCCACGCCGACCAGGGCATTCATGTTGGCGCCGTCCACGTAGACGCGGCCGCCGTGGCGGTGCACCAGGGCGCACAGCTCCCTGACCTGGGTTTCGAACACGCCGTGCGTGCTGGGGTAGGTGATCATCACGCAGGCCAGGTTGGCGCTGTGCTGCTCGCACTTGGCCTGCAGGTCGGCCAGATCCACGTTGCCGTTGTCGTCGCATTGGGTGACGACCACCTGCATGCCCACCATCTGGGCGCTGGCGGGATTGGTGCCGTGGGCGCTGCTGGGGATCAGGCAGATGTTGCGGTGCGCCTCGCCGCGGCTGGCATGCCATCCCCTGATGGCCAGCAGGCCTGCATATTCCCCCTGGCTGCCGGCATTGGGCTGCAGGCTCACGCCCGCATAGCCCGTGGCCTCGCACAGCCAGCGGCGCAACTGTGCATCCAGCTCGGCATAGCCGGCCAGCTGGTCGGCGGGAGCGAAGGGATGGATGTTGGCGAACTCGGGCCAGGTGATGGGAATCATCTCGCTGGTGGCATTGAGCTTCATGGTGCACGAGCCCAGCGGAATCATCGAGCGGTCCAGCGCCAGATCCTTGTCGGAAAGGCTGCGGATGTAGCGCAGCATGGCTGTCTCTGAATGATGGGTGTTGAACACCGGATGCGCCAGAAAGCTGCTGCTGCGCTGCAGCGCCTCCGGAATCAGCGAGGGCAGGCCTTCGTCCATGGCGGCAATGGTCGGCAGCGGCTGGCCGTCCTGCGCGAAGACGGTCCACAGCAGCTCCACGTCGGCGCGGGTGCTGGTCTCGTCCAGGCTGATGCACAGGTATTCATCCCAGGCTTTTCTCAGGTTTGCGCCCATGGATGCAGCGCGGGCAGCTATGGAATCGGTAGCTTCACGCGTGTGCAGCGAAATGGTGTCGAAGGCCGTGTCGTGGTGGCGGCTGTGATAGCCCAGATGGGCCAGGCCGCGGCTCAGGATGGCCGTGAGCCGCGCCACGCGCTTCGCGATGCGGGTCAGGCCCTGGGGGCCGTGGTAGACCGCATACATGCTGGCGACCACGGCGGGCAGCACCTGGGCCGTGCAGATGTTGGAGGTCGCCTTTTCGCGGCGGATGTGCTGTTCGCGCGTCTGCAGCGCCAGGCGGTAGGCGGGGCGGCCGTGCGCATCCACGCTCACGCCGACCAGGCGGCCGGGCAGGGAGCGCTTGTATTCATCGCGGCAGGCCATGAAGGCCGCATGCGGGCCGCCGGCGCCCATGGGCATGCCAAAGCGCTGGGTGCTGCCCACCACGATATCGGCATCCCATTCGCCGGGCGGCGTGATCAGCGTCAGGGCCAGCAGGTCGGCGGCGAAGATGGCGGCCGCCTGCTTGGCGTGGATGGCCTGCACGTCGGCCTGCCAGTCCGCGATCCAGCCGCTGCTGGCCGGATACTGGATCAGCGCGGCAAAGAAGTCGCCGGCCAGCGCGGCCTCCCACTCCTCCTTGGAATTGGCCACGACCACCTGGATGCCCAGCGGCGCGGCACGGGTGCGGATGACCTCTATGGTCTGGGGATGGGTGTCGCCCGCAATCACCAGCGTGTCGCTTCTGGATTTGGCGGCGCGCCTGGCCAGCGTCATGGCCTCGGCGGCGGCCGTGGCTTCGTCGAGCATGGAGGCGTTGGCGATCGGCATGCCGGTCAGGTCGCAGACCATGGTCTGGAAGTTGACAAGCGCTTCCATGCGGCCCTGGGAAATTTCGGCCTGGTAGGGCGTGTAGGCGGTGTACCAGGCGGGATTCTCGAGCACGTTGCGCAGGATGACCCCCGGCGTATGCGTGCCGTAGTAGCCCTGGCCGATGAAGTTCTTGAATATTCTGTTCCTGGCCGCGATGGCCTTGAGTTCGGCCAGCGCCTGGGCCTCGGAAACGGCGGCCGGCAGCTGCATGGGGCGGCTGCGCCGGATGGCGGGCGGGACGATGGAGTCCATGAGCGCGGCGCGCGAGGCTTCGCCGATCACGGACAGCATATGGGCTTCGTCCTGCGCATCGATGCCGATATGGCGGGGCACGAATTCACCGGGGTTTTCCAGCGACTGCAGGGTCTCGGCGGGGGAAGGGGGCGACATCAGCATGGAGTTGACCTAATCTCAAAAGATTCTCGGAAGCGATGGCTGGCGGAGCGTGCGTGCCGCATGCGCGGCCGGCTCCAGTGAAAAAGCCCCGGCAAACCGCTTGCGGGGGCTTTGGCAGGGCTTAGCTGTTGCTGGCGAAATCGTTGTAGGCGGTTTCGTCCATGAGGCCGGCCAGCTCGCCGGCATCGCTCATCCTGACCTTGAAGAACCAGCCGGCGCCCAGAGGATCGCTGTTGGCCAGGGCCGGGTCGGCGCGCAAAGCTTCGTTGACTTCCACGATCTCGCCGGTCACGGGCATGTAGACATCGGCAGCGGCCTTGACGGACTCCACCACGCCGGCCACCTCGCCCTGCTTGAAGGTGGCGCCCACGGCGGGCAGGTCGACGAACACCACGTCGCCCAGCGCGTCCTGCGCATGCAGGGTGATGCCGACCACGGCGGCGTTGGTGTCGGCGGCATTGATCCACTCATGTTCTTTGGAATATTGGATGCTCATGGAAACTCCAGATGGGGAAACAAAATCGGGTTTTGAGAAAGGTCAGCCCGCACTGTAGCGGTTTGCAGCGCCGCTTCGGATGAAAACCGGCTCAGCCCCGGTAGTAGTTGGCCGGCACGAACGGCGTGGCCGTCACCTGCATGGGCACGGGCTTGCCGCGCACCATGGCGAAGACCTGCGTGCCGACGGCCGCATAGTCGGGCTGCACATAGGCCAGCGCCACGGGCTTGTCGAGCGTGGGGCTGAGCAGGCCGCTGGTGATGTGGCCAATGTGCTGGCCATCCATGTTCTCGAGCACGGCGCTCTCGCGCACGGGGATGCGCTCCAGCGCCACCAGGCCCACGCGCTTGCGCGGCAGCCGGCCGGGATCCTGGAGTTCGGCCAGCACGCGGCTGGCGCCGGGGAATCCGCCTTCGCGCTCGCCGCCGCTGCGCCGCACCTTCTGGATGGCCCAGCCCAGGCTGGCCTGCGCCGGCGTGGTGCTGGTGTCGATGTCGTTGCCGTACAGGCACAGGCCGGCTTCCAGCCGCAGCGAATTGCGCGCGCCCAGGCCCACGGGCGCGACCTCGGGCTGGGCCAGCAGCGCGCGGGCCAGCGCCTGGGCGCCGGCCGCGGGCACGGAGATCTCGAAGCCGTCCTCGCCCGTATAGCCGCTGCGCGTGATGTAGAGCCGGTGGCCCTGCCAGTCGAAGTGGTTGCCGCTCATGAAGACCAGGCTGGTCACATGGGGCAGCAGCCGCGCCAGGGCCTGCACGGCCTTGGGGCCCTGCAGCGCCAGCAGGGCCCGCTCGGGCAGCGGCACGACTTCGCAGCGCTGGCCGATGCGGGTGCGGATATGCGCGATGTCGGCCTGCTTGCAGGCGCCGTTGACGATGAGGAACAGGTCGTCGCCTCGGTTGACGAACATCAGATCGTCCAGAATGCCGCCTTCGTCGTTGAGCAGCAGGCCGTAGCGCTGCCTGTGCAGGCCCAGTCCCTGCACGTCCACGGGCATGAGCGACTCCAGCGCCAGTGCCGCCTGCGGGCCGCGCAGCAGCAGCTGGCCCATGTGGGAGACGTCGAACAGGCCGGCCGACCGGCGGGTGTGCAGATGCTCGGCCATCAGCCCCTGCGGATACTGCACGGGCATGGAGTAGCCGGCAAACGGCACCATGCGCGCGCCCAGTTCCTGGTGCAGGGCGAACAGCGGCGTGGTCAGCAGCTCGCCTGCCGGCGAAGCGGGCGAGGGGGATGCTTTGGCATCGGCAGCGGAAACAGGGGTCACAGGCAAGCGCTCCGGTCATGAACCAAGGGTTGTGCCATGCACGGCAGGGCCATGCGTGGCGGGCTTGCCCTGCTGTCCGCTTTACCTGAGAGATTCACCGCTGCGCCAGGGCTGCGGCTTGCTCCTTCGGTGGATGCCGGCGGGCGGCATCTCTCTCCAGCAAGGAACGCCGGCAAGCCGGGGCCTGCCTGCGGTCGCCAGTCCTTTTGCCTGAGCGTTCGGGGCCAGCCAAGCTGGGCCTGCGCCTTCGGCGGTGCATGGCCGGGGCCGGCTTGCACTCTCTCCTGACGAGCGCCATTTTAGGCACGGTTTTTTGCACTGCACCACGCGGGTTTGCGCGGGGGTGTCCGCAGGGAGGTCCTGTTTTGATAGCAGCTTGCGCATGAATAACTTGGATTGCAGGTTAATTGATTCATGAAATCAATATGCAGATGGCGCTGGCTGCTATGGCCATGGGAGCTTTCCAGGCCTGCCCGCAAATGCAACAGGCCGCGCCACTGCGGGTAAGCGGCGCGGCCTGGAACGGGTCCGGAGGGCGGATCAGGCAACCTGGCGCTGACGGTAAACAACGGTGCTGCTTGAATGGGGTTGCTGCGTCGGTAAACGTGCTTCCATGGACTTCAGTGTGCATGTTGCATCGCAGAAAGGGTTGCTTTAAATTCTGCGAATATGGGTTTGCTACAGAAAATTTTTCTGTTGATGTGCAAAAAGCGATAAATTCAAGGCTATGGATGCCTTGGATAAAAAGATTCTTTCCGTGTTGCAGGGTAATGCGCGCGCCAGCCTGCAGGAAATCGGCGCCGCCGTGGGCCTGAGCGCATCGCCGTGCTGGGCACGCATCAGGAAGCTGGAGGAATCCGGCGTGATCGAAGGCTACACGGTGCGTCTCAATCCCCAGGCGCTGGGGCTGGCCGACACGGTGCTGGTCATGGTCACGCTGGACAGCCACTCCGACAACACGCTGGAGAAGTTCGGCGAGGTGCTGGCCACCATCCCGGAGGTGGTGGAGGCCCATCTGGTCTCGGGCGAATACGACTACCTGCTGCGCGTGGTGGTCAGGGACACGCGCGACTACGAGCGCCTGCTGCGCGAGAAGCTCTACAAGATCAAGGGCATACGCCACAGCCAGTCGAGCTTCGTGCTGCGCACGCTCAAGAAGTCGGACCTGCCGCTGGGCGTCTGAGCCCGCGGCAGGCCCGGCGGCCTCAGAACGAGAACGTGGCCGCGAGGCGGAAGGTGCGCGGCGGCGCCGGCATGGCATAGCCGTCGGCGAACATGCCGGACCAGTAGGCGCGGTCGGTCAGGTTCTCGATGTAGCCGTTGATGGTGACCGGCGTGCGGCCCACGCGGGTCTTGTACCGGGCGCTGACATCGAAGCGGTGCGAGCCGGGCAGGCGCAGGGTGTTGGCCGAATCGACCCACTGGCGGCCGGTATAGACCACGCGGCCGCCCAGGCTCAGGTTCTCGATGGGGGTGGTCCAGTCCAGGCCCAGGTTGGCCGTCCAGCCCGGAACGCCGTAGCTGTCCTTGCCGGTGTTGCGCTGCAGGGCCTGGGTATAGGCGAGGCCGCCCAGCAGCTCCAGCGTGGGCGCGATCTGGCCGAAGGCCGTCCATTCCACGCCGCGCACGCGCTGCTTGCCGCCTTCGTACATGGATTTGCCGTCGGCTGCCGTGATCAGCGTGGGCCTATCGATCTGGAACAGGCTGATCGTATGCGTGAGCGCGCCCTGGCGGTGCTTGACGCCCAGTTCCACCTGCCGGGTGCGGTAGGGCGCGAAGGACTGACCGGCGTTGGTGTAGCCGGCATTGAAGGGCACGATCTGGCCGGGCGACAGGCCTTCCATGTAATTGGCGTACAGCGAGGTGTTCGGCCCCCAGGGCTTGGCCACGACGCCGGCCGAGGGCGAGACGCGCGATTCGTCGTAGCCGTTGATCTGCCTGACGTTCTGCAGGCGCGCGCCCAGGGTGAGCAGCAGGCGGCCGTCCAGCATGTCCAGCGTGTCGACCACGGCCAGCGAGCGCAGGTCGTTGTCGATGCTGAACCGGGCAGGCGCAGGCGCGGCGGGGAAGGGCGGCGTGACGGGGTCGTAGATGTTCTGGTCCCAGCCCTCGGCGGCGCGGCTGGAGCTGCCGTCCTTGTGGTTGAGCGCCGAAGCCGTGATGTTGAGCGTGTGCCTGACGGTGCCGGTGGCGAACTTGCCGCGCACGCCGATCTCGGCGACGCGGTCGCGCGTGATGGTGTCCACGTTGTAGACATAGCCCTTGGCGGCGCCGTTGTCGCCGGTGACGATCATGCGCGTGCCGAACATCAGGCCCTGGCCGTGGCTGTTGACGGCGCCGGCGGCGGCGTAGGCCGTCCAGTCGGGTGCCAGGCGCAGCTCGCCGCGCACGGTGATTCCGTCGTCGTCGAAGCGGCCGTTCGTGCCGCGGAAGGCGTTGACGTCGCTGTCCGGTACGGGCACCAGCCGGCCTATGCCGACCACGTTGCCGCGCCGCGTGGCCAGGCCGTACATGGCCTGGCTGCCGTTGCGGATGGTTTCGCGGCTGCTGTAGGCATCGACGGTGACGTTCCAGCTGTCGCCCTGGTAGTCCAGTGCCAGCGCTCCCAGGCGGCGGCCTTTGTGCTGCTCGGCCACGCCGGTGTCGCCGCCGCCATACGCGCCGTTGAAGCGCAGGCCCAGGCGGCCTTCTTCGCCAAACCGCCGGCCGACGTCGGCATGGGCCTGAAAGTAGGAGTCCGAAGAGTACGAGGTGGTGATCTCGGTGACAGGCCGGGCCCCGGCGCGCTTGGGCACCAGATTGATGCTGCCGCCCAGATTGCTGTCCGGCGCCATGCCGCCCAGCATGGTGCTGGGGCCGCGCAGCACTTCGACGCGCTCGATCATCTCGGTGGGGATATGGCCCTTGGGCGCCATGCCGTACAGGCCGCCGTAGGCCACGCTGGGGCCGTTCACGTCCAGGCCGCGGATGCGGAAATGCTCGAGCATGTGGCCGCTGTTGGTGGTGTAGCGCACCGAGGGATCGCTTTGCAGCACGTCGGCCAGCGTGCGGGCCTGCTGGTCCTGGATGGCCTGCTGGGTATAGGCCGTGGCGCTGACGGGGGCATCGAGCACATCGGTGTTGCCCAGAACCCCCAGGCGCAGGCCCTGGGCGGCCTTGCCGCCGGGCGCGGCCGAAGGCAGGGCTTCGGGATCCTGTTCGCCGGTGACGGCGACCTCGGGCAGGGTGGGGGCGGACTGGGCCGCGGCGGGCAGGGCCATGCAGGCCAGGGCGGCGGCACATGCCAGCGGCAGAGCTCGGGGAGTGAACACGGATTTATTCATGTTGTGCAGAGGCAGAGGAAGAAACAGGGGACTTGGAGGGCTGCTGCAGCGGCCCGCGCGGCCTGCGGCCATGGGCCTTCCAGGACATCCAGGCCAGCAGCGCTGCCCCGGCGGCCGACAGGCCGTCGACAAACAGCAGGCCGCGTGCATAGGGCTTGTCCAGCGCCTGGGCCCATGGCCAGGCCTGGGCGAGCAGCGGCATGGCCAGGCTGGTGAGCGGAATCAGCGCCGTGGCCAGCGCGGCGGCGGCCAGCAGCCCCGCTGCGGCGCGCTGCGCCCCGCGCGCAAAGGCATAGCCGATGCAGGCTGCGAAGACGGCGTAGTACGTGCCTTGCAGCACCCGGTCCGGGTCCGGCGCCGTGGCGCTCAGCCAGCGGGCTGCCACCAGCGCCGCAGGCAGGCCGGCAACGCAGCCCAGGCACACGCCCAGGTTCAGTGCGGCAATGCAGCGCACATGGCGGGGCTGCTCGACACCGGACGGCTGGGACCCGGCCGGGGCGCGCAGGCGCTTGCTGCGGCTTTCGATCCACAGCACATTGCCGGTATAGAACAGCATTGCGCCCATCACGCCCAATACGGCATAAAGCACGCGCACGGGTTCGCCGCCATAGCTGCCGAAATGCAGCGAGAAGAAGCTGACCAGGGTGCGGGCCTTGGCCGAGCCCTGGCCCGGGGTCATTCCGTCCTGCAGCTGGGTGCCCGAGGCGGGGTCGAGCACCACGAAGCCTTCGCGCGGGCGGCGCTTGAAATGCACATCCTCGGTGCCGGCCAGGAAGACGCTTGCCTTGGGTGTGCCCAGGCCCCGGTAGTCGAGCGCCGTGGCGGCAAAGCCCGGCACGATGCCGGCGGCGTCCGCCGCGAGTAGGGTGGGTGTGCGCCAGGCCGTGGGGTCCAGCGGCACCGGCATGCGCGGCAGCTGCGCCTGGGCTTCGATGGCGCGCAGGCCCTGGGGGTAGACCCAGCGGCCCTGGGCATCGTAGATCCAGTCATGCAGGCAGAACACCGCGGCCGACAGCGCCATCACCACGTGGAACGGCAGGCTCGCGATGCCCAGCAGGTTGTGCAGGTCCAGCCACAGTCGCTTGACGTTGCGGCCGAAGCGCACGACGAACAAATCCTTGACCAGCGAGGGCAGCAGCACGACCACGCCCGAAATCAGCGCCAGCGCATAGAGCATGGACACGATGCCGATCACCGGTTCGGCCGTATCCCGGGGCATGGGCAGCCCGCCCTTGCGGTGCATATGGTCGACAAACTGGCCGGCTTCGGCGGCCGGCGCGGGCAGCGGGCGCAGCTGGCCCTGGCCGTCGAGTTCGACCCGTTGGGGCGTCTGGCCGCGCCTGCCCCAGCGCATGTAGGGCGCCGCATTGCTTTCGGATGCCAGCACCAGCGTGGCACGTTCGACTTCGGGGTGGGCCTGGAAAAAGGCCGCGGCCAGCGCGTCGGCATCCTGGCTGGCGCCGGACCGCTCGGGCTCGGCCCGGGCCCAGTGCGTGATCTCGGGCGAAAACATGGACAGCGCGCCCGCGTAGAACGCGATGAACAGCAGCATGCCGGCCAGGATGCCGGTCCAGGTATGGACCGACAGGTAGTTGCGTACGGTCGCTGCCTTCATGCCTGTACCGCCTTCAGCACTCCAAAGGCCAGTGCATTGGCCGCCAGCAGCGCCAGCCAGCAGTCCCGCTTGCCAGGCGCCATTAAGGCCAGCGCCGTGATGCCTGCCCACAGCATCGGGACCGTCCACATGGCGATCTGGTAAGTGGCTGGATCCTGCGCCGCATCGGCTGCGTAATACAGCAGGCCGCTGAGCCAGATGGCCAGCGGAAAGCCCAGCAGGCCGCCGACCAGGCCATGGTGCAGCAGATCCCGCGGCGGCGTGGCCCGGCGCGCCGGCTCGCGGGCCGGGCGTTCAGCGGTGGCCATGCGCAGCCTCCCGGCGCTGGCGCCAGCCCATCAGGACCGCGATCGGCGGAGTGACGGCCATGAGCCCGAGCGTGGCGATGGCCGCTGCTTCGGCGCCGGCCTGCGGCCGTTTCAGCATCGATACGGCCAGTGCGAGCAGCAGCAGGAAAAGCAGCCAGCCTGTGCGGCCGGTGATGCGGCTGGCGGCGCGTTCGGTAGCCAGCACGGCGGCAAGGCCGGCCAGCGTGACGGCCAGCGCGCAAGCGATTGAAACAAGCATGAAAGTAAAAAGCGCTGCCGTATCGATGGACGATCCGGCGCGCTTGGGGTGATTTGTAAATGGTTGTGATGATGATAAATCAAATGAGAATCGTTTTCATTAAAAAATAGAAAATTCAAGAAAGACATCACGGGACTGGCATGGCACCGGCATGCGGTCCGGCCCGGATGCCGCAAATGAAAAAGGCAGCGCCGTTGCCGGTGCTGCCTTGAACTGGAATATGAAAATCGCTGGGATCAGCGCGTGCTTTGCACGTCCATCTCCTCGTACCTCACGATGCGTGTGCCCTTGACGAGCTTGTAGCCCCACCAGATGGCCAGGAACAGCGGCAGGCCGATATAGGTGGCAATGGCGCCGACCCAGTCGATCTTGTCGGACAGGAAGTTCTCGTAGTTCTGGCCCAGCGTGATGATCAGGCACAGCACGAAGGCGAAGATGGGGCCGAACGGAAAGGCCGCGGCGCGGTAGGGCAGCTTGTCGAGATCGTAGTTCTGCGCCTCGCAGCCCTTGCGGAAGCGGTAGTGGCTGACGGCAATGCCCAGCCAGGCCACGAAGCCGCACATGCCCGACAGGTTGAGCAGCCAGATGTAGACGACCTTGGGGCTGAAGATATTGGTCAGAAAGCACAGCGCCGCAATGGCTGTGGTGGCCAGCAGGGCCAGCACGGGCACGCCGCGGGCATTGACGCGCGCGAAGATCCGGGGCGCCATGCCCTGGGTGGCCAGCGCGTAGAGCATGCGGGTGGAGGCATACATGCCCGAGTTGCCGGCCGACAGCACGGAGGTCAGCACCACGGCATTCATGACGGCGGCGGCCGACAGCAGGCCGGCGCGCTCGAACACCAGCGTGAACGGGCTCACGGCGATGTCGCCCAGGTCGTTCTTGAGCAGCTTGGGATCGGTATAGGGGATCAGCAGGCCGATGATCAGGATGGCGAACACATAGAACAGCAGAATGCGCCAGAACACCTTGCGCACGGCCTTGGGCACGTTCTTGGCGGGATCTTCGGACTCGCCAGCCGCAATGCCGATCAGCTCCGTGCCCTGGAACGAAAAGCCCACCACCATGGCCACGCCGATCAGCGCGGCAAAGCCGCCGGCAAACGGTGCGTCCGCGATGCTGAAGTTGGCGATATTGCCCCAGATGCCCTCGGGCGCGCCGCCCTGCAGGATGCCGAAGATCATCAGCATGCCGATGGCGATGAAGACCAGCACCGTGGTCACCTTGATGGCGGCGAACCAGAATTCGGATTCGCCGAACCCCCGGGCCGAAAGAATATTGAGGCCGAACATCAGGGCCAGGAACAGTGCGCTCCAGAGCACCCCGTCGATGCCGGGAAACCAGTAGGCCATCACCAGCTGCGCGGCCACCAGGTCCACCGCAATGGTCACGGCCCAGTTGTACCAGTAGTTCCAGCCCAGGGCGAAGCCGAAGCCTTCGTCCACATACTTGGCGCCATAGGTGGCGAACGAGCCGGACACCGGCATGTGGGCCGCCATCTCGCCCAGGCTGGTCATCAGGAAATAGACCATCAGGCCCACGATGACGTAGGCCAGCAGGGCGCCGCCGGGGCCGGCCTGCGAGATGGTGGCGCCGGAGGCGACGAAAAGCCCGGTGCCGATGGAGCCGCCGATGGCGATCATCGACATGTGGCGGGCCTTGAGGGACCGGTGCAACTGGCCGGCTTCTGAAGTGGATTCGCTATCGCTCATGAATACGAGTGTTTCTGGAAGGTCATGACACAAGCAGCAGGGCTGCACAGGGTCTGTGCCATGGCTTGCATTGTTGTGGTTCGGCAGGTTTAGCGCCTGGATAACAACGCTGCTTGCGCGATCGGCGATGACATACCTTGCCATTTGGTGGGTGCCGATTGTGAGGGATTTATCGCGTGCGCGTGCGCTGCAGGTTGCCAAGCGGCCTTGCCTATTGGCCATACATGAGAGCAAGTTGTTGTTTTGTATGTGTTTATTCGCGTGATGCGGCCGGGCTGGGCAGGACTGGAGCCTGCCTTCCCCAGCCCCGGCGGTGGCAAGAATGCAACGGATTGAGCCTGGGCAGCCGGTAGAGCGGGATTTGCCGGCGCTTATTCCTCGAAAGGCCTGCGTCCCAGCATCTCGACCACATAGTCCACAAAGCAGGTGATGCGCGCAGCCAGCGCGGTGTTGCGGTAGTAGACCGCGTTAATCGACTGGCGCACGTCCAGCGTCTGGCCGGCAAACAGCTGCACCAGCTGGCCGCTGCGGCGGTCCTCGCGTGTCATGAAGTCCGAAAGACAGACCAGTCCCAGACCTGCGAGCGCCATGTGCCGCAGCGTCTCGCCACTGGAGGAGGCGAGCGTGGGCCGGATGCGCACGGTGTTGCCGGCCGCGTCGCGCAGCGGCCAGTCGTTGAGCGACTCGGGCTGGGTAAAGCCCAGCAGCGCATGCCGCGCCAGCTGCCCCGGCTCGGCTGGCAGGCCGTGGCGCTGCAGATAGACGGGGCTGGCCAGCACGCGGACCTGGCTGGTGCCCACGGGGCGGGCATGCAGCGTGGAATCCTTGAGCACGCCGATGCGGAAGGCCACGTCGGTGCGCTTTTCGATGAGGTCGATGATGCCTTCGTTGGAATTGAGTTCCAGCTCGACCTCGGGATAGCGTTCGCGAAAGCCCGCGATCAGCGGTACCAGCACATGCAGCATGAAGGGGGTGGCCGCATCGACGCGCAGCCGCCCGGCCGGGCGCATGCGCCGTGCGGCCATCAGTTCTTCCGCTTCGTCGACGGAGGCCAGGATGGCGCGCGCACGCTGCAAAAAGGCGGCGCCTTCTTCGGTCAGTTCCAGCCGGCGCGTGGTGCGGCGCAGCAGCGTGGTCTGCAGCTTTTCCTCGAGGCGGCCCAGCGTGCGGCTGGTGGCCGAGACCGTCAGGCCCAGCAGCTCTGAGGCAGCGGTGATCGAGCCCGTGTCCACCACGGCCGCAAAGGCCTGCAATTCATCGAGGGTGGTCTTCATTATTGAATTGAATTCAAGAGTATTTGTTTGATACAGGGCTTAATCTGCAAATATAAACCGGGGACACTGCGATCCATTCCCTGATTCCCCCTATTCACTTCGAGAAAGACTGCAATGAAACCCGCTGCTGCTTTGTCCGCCCTGGCGATCGGCGCATTTGCCATCGGCACCACCGAGTTCACGCCCATGGGGCTGCTGCCCGTGATTGCCGAGGGCGTGCAGGTCAGCATTCCCACGGCCGGCATGCTGGTCTCGGCCTACGCCATCGGCGTGATGGCCGGCGCGCCGGTCATGACCCTGCTGTTCAGCCGCTTCGGCAAGCGCGCCGCGCTGATGGCGCTGATGGTGCTGTTCACCGTGGGCAACCTGCTGTCGGCGTTCGCGCCCAGCTATGCCACGCTGCTGCTGTCGCGCCTGATCACCAGCCTCAACCACGGCGCCTTCTTCGGCATCGGCGCCGTGGTGGCCGCCAGCGTGGTGCCCAAGGACAAGCAGGCCAGCGCCATCGCCATGATGTTCATGGGCCTGACCATTGCCAACATCGGCGGCGTGCCGGCGGCCACCTGGATAGGCCAGCAGGTCGGCTGGCGCGTGGCCTTTGGCGGAACGGCCGTGCTGGGCCTGGTCACCATCGCCGCGCTGTGGCTGGCCCTGCCGCAAGGCACGCCTGGTGCGCGCCCCGACGTGCGCCGCGAGCTGAAGGTGCTGACCCGCCCCGAAGTGCTGCTGGCCATGGGCACGACGGTGATGGGCGCGGGCGCCATGTTCACGCTCTACACCTATGTGGCCCCGGTGCTCGCTGACATCACCCACGCCAGCCCGAGCTTCGTGGCCTTTGCCCTGGTGCTGATCGGCATCGGCTTCACGCTGGGCAACAGCCTCGGCGGCAAGCTGGCCGACTGGTCGCTGGACGGTGCTGCCAAGCTCATCCTCGGCGCGCTGGCTGTCGTGATGGCTGTGCTGCCCCTGGTGATGACCACCCATGTGGGCGCGGCCATCGGTCTCGTGGTCTGGGGCGCTGCGGCCTTCGGCATCGTGCCGCCGGTGCAGATGCGCGTCATGCAGGCCGCCGCGCAGGCTCCCGGCCTGGCCTCGTCGGTCAACGTGGGTGCCTTCAACCTGGGCAATGCCGTGGGTGCGGCCCTGGGCGGCGCGGTGATCGGGCAGGGCCTGGGCTATGCGGCCGTGCCGCTGGCCGGAGCGGCCCTGGCCGCCGGTGGCCTGGGGCTGGTCTGGCTGGGCAATGCCTACCGCCGTCCTGTTTCGATTTCTTCTTCCATCTAAACCCCCTTAGGAGTTTTTCCATGAGCAATATCCCAAGCTTCGGCATCGGTACCTTCCGCCTGACCGGCCAGACCGCGATCGACTCGGTGCGCAACGCGCTGGACGTGGGCTACCGCGCCGTCGATACGGCCCAGATCTACGGCAACGAGGCCGAAGTCGGCCAGGCGATTGCCGAAAGCGGCGTGGCGCGCGAAGCGCTTTTCGTGACCACCAAGATCTGGACCGACAACTACGCCAGGACCAAGCTGGTGCCCAGCCTGCGTGACAGCCTGAAGAAGCTGCGCACCGACTACGTGGACCTGACCCTGATCCACTGGCCCGCACCGGGCAACGGTGTGGAGCTGTCCGAATACATGGAAGCCCTGGCCGAGGCCAAGGCCCAGGGCCTGACGCGCCAGATGGGCATCTCCAACTTCAACATCGAACTGACCCGCCAGGCCATTGCCGCCGTGGGCCAGGGCGAGATCGCCACCAACCAGATCGAGCTCAGCCCCTATCTGCAGAACCGCCGGCTGGCCGCCTTCCTGAAGGAGCAGGGCATTCAGGTGACTTCCTACATGACACTGGCCTACGGCAAGGTGCTCAAGGATCCGGTGCTGGCCAGGATCGCCGCCAAGCACAACGCCACGGTGGTGCAGGTGGCGCTGGCCTGGGCGCTGCAGCTGGGCTATGCGGTGATTCCGTCCTCGACCAAGCGGGAGAACCTGGCCAGCAACCTGCTGGCGCGCGACCTCAAGCTCGACGCGGAAGACATGGCGCTGATCGCCGCGCTGGAGCGCAACGGCCGCGAAGTCAGTCCCGAGGGCCTGGCTCCGGTGTGGGATTGAGGAGCGCTTGAAATGACTCCTTTGGCTTCCTTGACCGAAGGCGGCTTCAGCATAGGCATCGAGGCCCTTCTGGACAATGGCTGGACATTTGCAGGCGGATAGGCTCGGAGCCAGGCAGGCCGCCTGCCCGGCGAGCCGGACCTGCGCCGCCATGCCGAGCTGGCCCGACTCGCCGCCTGGCTTGGCTTTCGCGCGCTGTGGATGCGGGACGTGCCGTGGCGGGTGACAAGCCTTACGCCCGTTTCACCCATCTGGGTCTGACCGAAAACGCCGATGTGCCTTTGCAACGCTGGCGCTTCGGTTTTCGCGGCAGCCACAAGCCACAAGGCCTTGATCGCCGAGTTGCAGGCGCTGCGCGCGGCGGGCGCCGATCACGTGGGTCTGCATTTCCGGCGCAACCTGCGCCCGCTGGATGAGACCTTCCTTGAGAACGCCGAGCACGTGCTGCCTGTTTTTTCATCGTTCACCGCTTCAGGGGACTGCACCGCCCGGTAGATTTGCAATGCCTGATATCCAAGATCTCTGACGCATGGCCAGGAAAAGCGCTCAGCCCACGATGATTGCCGGCGGCATGTCCCTGCAGCCCTGAGCACCCGCGCCGCTACCACCGCGTCTGCGCGAGCAGCACCTGGGCCAGCGCCTTGATCTTGGGCGAGGCCTGGCGGGTGCGCGGATAGACGAGCGACAGCTCGCGGCTGCGCCCTTCGAGCTGGGGCAGCAGCCGCACCAGCCTGCCGGCCGCCAGATGTTCGCGCACCGCGAATTCCATGACCTGGGCGACGCCCAGGCCGCTCAGCGCGCCCTCGATGAGGGGGTCGCCGCTGTCAAAGCTCACGTGCTGGGGCGAAGCCCAGTCCAGCAACTGTCCGTCCGGCCCGAGGAACTGCCAGGGCACGCGCCGCCCCAGATAGTGGTTGTAGACCGAAAGGCAGCGGTGGTCCGCCAGCGCCTGCAGGTCCTGCGGGGTGCCGCAGGCCGCCACATAGCCGGGCGAAGCCACGGTCACCCAGCGCAGCGGGGGCAGGGCCCGCGCAATCATGCGGCTGTCGGACAAGGGGCCTATGCGCACGGCCGCATCGAACCCTTCCTCCACCATGTCCACCAGCCGGTCGGTCAGGCAGGCGTCTATCTGCAGTTGCGGGTGCGCGCGTATCAGCTCGCCCATCAGCGGCACGAGCATGATGCGTCCCAGCATGGAGGGTGCGGTCATGCGCAGCACGCCGCTGGGCTCGCAGCGGCGGTCCATGACGAGCTTGCGGGCCTCGTCCAGCCCGGCGATCAGCGGGGCGCTGCGGTCCACGAGCGCGCAGCCATCCGGAGTGAGCGACACGCTGCGCGTATTGCGGTGCAGCAGCCGCGTGCCCAGGTCTTTCTCCAGCTGGGCCACGGCGCGCGAAAGGCGCGACTGGCTGGTACCCAGCTGGCTGGCCGCCTGGGTAAAGCTTTTGCACTCGGCAACCTTGATCAGTACCTGCAGGGCATTGAGGTCCATGGATGAAGTGGTGGAGTTTGATTAATGCATTTTTGCATTAGTCAAAGAAAAATATGCTTTTTTTCTTTCATATTGCATTAATTAGCATGGCCATCCTTCTTTTCCTCCCTTCTTTATTTGTCTCTGTTCAGGAACGCTTTGGCCATGGACTCCCCGGTTTCTCTTTCAGGCGGCCCTGCCGCCGGTGCGCTTCGCCACCCCGGCGCAGCGCTTGCCTTGCTGTCCCTGTCCCAGCTGCTCATTGCGCTGGACGCCACCATCGTCTTCGTGGCGCTGGACTCCATGGGCCGGCATCTGGGCATGGGTGCGCAGCAGCTGCAGTGGGTGATCAGCGCCTATAGCGTCGCCTTTGGCGGCTGCCTGCTGCTGGGCGGACGCTGCGCCGACCTGCTGGGCAGGCGCCGCATGTACGTGACAGGCATGGCGCTTTTCGGCTTGGCTTCGCTGGCCGGAGGGTTTGCCGGCCACTCCTGGCAACTGGTGATGGCGCGGGCCGGCCAGGGCGTGGCCGCTGCGCTGCTGTTTCCGGCCACGCTGTCGCTGATCAACACACTGTATGCCGCCGGGCCGCAGCGCAACCGGGCCCTTGCCGTGTGGAGCATGGCATCCGCCGGCGGCCTGGCTGCTGGGGCGCTGCTGGGCGGCCTGCTCACCCAGCTTCTGGGCTGGAACTGGGTGCTGTGGATCCTGGTGCCCGTGGCCTGGCCCTGCGCGCTCGGTGCCTTGCGCTTTCTCCCGGCCACCGGCGGGCGGGGCGGGCCGGGCCAGGGCTTCGACCTGGCGGGCTGCATCAGCGTGACTATGGGCAGCAGCCTGCTGGTGGCCGCGCTGGTGCAAGGGCCCGAGTGGGGCTTCGGCAACTGGCGCGTGCTGCTGGCGCTCGCCGTGGCGGCGGTGCTGCTGGCATTGTTCGTACGCATAGAGGCGCGCGCCGCTTCGCCGCTGATGCCGCTGGCTCTGCTGCGCGAGCCCGGCCTGCGCACGGCCATGCTGCTGACCATGGTCTTCATGAGCAGCTATGGCGTGCAGTACTACTTCCTGGCCCTGTACTTCCAGCAGATATACGGCTGGAGCCCCTTGCAGGCCGGCCTGGCATTCCTGCTGCCGACGGCGGTGTGCACGGTGGGCATACGCTGGGCCGAGCGCTGGCTGGCGCGCAGCTCGCCCCGCACCGTTCTCATGGGCGGCTGGGCCGCAGGGGCGCTGGGGCTGGCTTGGACGGCCTGGGCGCTGCCGCTGGGCAGCGGCTACGTGTGGCTGGTCCCCGGCTTCGTGGTGGCCAGCGTGGGGCAGGGCGCCAGCTGGACGGCTATGTGGGTGCTAGCCGGCCAGGGCATAGACGCCGGCCGGCAGGGCGTGGCCTCGGGCATAGCGGCCACGGCCCAGCAGGTGGGCGCCGCCCTGGGCCTGGCCGTGCTGGTCATGCTGGCCACGGCACCGCTGCTGGCGCTGCAAGGCGGGCAGGCTTTGCCGGCAGGTGCGCTGGACGAGGCCACGGCCCGGGGCCTGCAGCATGCCGAATGGGGCGCGGCCCTGCTGGCGCTGCTGGGGCTGGCAATCGCCGCCCGCATGCGGGTGCCCCGCCAGAGCGAGGCCGGGCCGGGCGCGCACTCCTGCACGGTCTGAGACGGAGGCTGCGACACCTGTCGCAGCGTTTCAGCCGCTGTGCGACAGGTGTCGCACAAGGATGCCGCAGCTGTCGCATGCCGGCGCGGGCGGCGCAGCGGATCAGGCCGCTTCAGCGCCGTTCGTGCGCCGTAATCCGGCCTGCATGCCGGTATTTCCTGGGATTTACCCGTATTCGTCGAGGCTCGGGCTCTGCCTGGCACAGCGCTTGCGCTGAAGGCTGCGTGGACGCGATGGCGTGCATGCAGGGCCCGGCCGGTGCATCCGGCGGGCCGCAACCCAACGACAGACGGAGACATCACCATGAATCCAAGCACCGAGCGCAAGCTGTGGATGTACGAGAAGATGATCGAGATCCGGGAATACGAAGAGACCATGGCCCGGGTCTACATGGAAGGCAAGCTGCCGCCGCATATCCAGAAAGGCCTGGCCTTCGACATCGGCTCCGGCCCCGTGCCGGGCGAGATGCACCTGGCGGCCGGGCAGGAGCCCGTGGCGGTCGGCGTATGCGCCCACCTGCATGACGACGACACCGTGGTCGGCTCGCACCGCCCGCACCATTTCGCCATTGCCAAGGGCGTGCCGCTCAAGCCCATGACGGCCGAGATGTTCGGCAAGGACACGGGCCTGGGCCGCGGCAAGGGCGGGCACATGCATCTGTTCGATCCGGCGCACAAGTTCAGCTGCAGCGGCATCATCGGCGCCAGCATGCCGCCGGCCTGCGGCGCGGCCCTGGCCGCCAAGAAGCGCGGCAAGGACTGGGTGGCCGTGGCCTTCTTCGGCGAGGGCGCGACCAACCAGGGCGCCTTCCACGAATCGATGAACCTCGCGGCGCTGTGGAAGCTGCCCGTGCTCTTCGTCTGCGAGGACAACAAGTACGCGATCTCGGTGGAAAAGAGCGAGTCCACCTCGGTGGCCTGGAACGCCGACCGCGCCGCCGCCTACGGCATGCCCGGCGTGCTGGTGGACCAGAACGATGCGCTCGCGGTCTACGAGGCCGCCGGCGTGGCCATCGCGCGCGCCCGCCGCGGCGAGGGGCCGACGCTGATCGAGGTCAAGACCGACCGCTACCTGGGCCACTTCCAGGGCGACCCCGAGACCTACCGCCCCAAGGGCGAGGCGGCCGAGCTGCGCAAGAACGACCCGATCCCGCGCCTGGGCGAGCACCTGCGCCGCGCCGGCCTGCTCGACGACGCCGCCGACCAGGCGCTGCGCCAGCGTGTCAACGCGCGCATCGCCGAGGCCTACGAGTACGGCCGCAGCAGCCCGTACCCCAAGCCCGAGGACGCGCTGCTGCACGTCTTCTGCTAACGCCCCCACGAACTTCGGAGACCAGCATGACAACCCGCAAATTGACCATGGCCCAGGCCGTGTCGGAGGCCATCGGCCAGGAAATCGAGCGCGACCCCAATGTCTTCGTGATGGGCGAGGACATCGGCAAGTACGGCGGCATCTTCGGCGCCACCGGCGGCCTGCTGGCCAAGCACGGCAAGGACCGCATCATGGACACGCCGATCTCGGAGACAGCCTTCATCGGCACCGCCATCGGCGCGGCGGCCGAGGGCATGCGCCCCATCGCCGAGATCATGTTCGTCGACTTCTTCGGCGTGTGCATGGACATGATCTACAACCACATGGCCAAGAACATCTACATGGCCGGCGGCAACATCAAGATGCCCATGGTGTTGATGGCGGGCATCGGCGGCGGCTACAACGATGCGGCCCAGCACTCGCAGTGCCTGTACGGCACCTTCGCCCACATGCCGGGCATGAAGGTGGTGGTGCCGTCCAACGCCTACGACGCCAAGGGCCTGATGACCCAGGCCATCCGCGACGACAACCCGGTGGTGTTCCTGTTCCACAAGGGCATCATGGGCCTGCCGTGGATGTCGTACTTCGAGGGCAGCACCAACGAGGTGCCCGAGGAGCAGTACACCATTCCCTTCGGCCAGGCCAAGGTCGTGCGCGAGGGGGCAGACCTGACCATCGTCACGCTGAGCCAGATGGTGCAGAAGACCGTGCTGGCCGCGCAGAAGCTCGCCGATGCGGGCATAGACGCCGAGGTGATCGACCTGCGCACCATCGTGCCGCTGGACCGCGAGGCGGTGCTCAGGTCGGTGCGCAAGACCGGCCGCCTGCTGGTGGCCGACGAGGACTACCTGAGCTTCGGCCTGTCGGGCGAGATCGCCGCGCTGGTGGCCGAGAACCTCGACAGCGTGCGCCTCAAGGCGCCGGTGCGGCGCCTGGCCGTGCCCGACGTGCCCATCCCCTTCAGCCGCCCGCTGGAGCAGTTCGTCATTCCCCAGGTCGACGCCATCGTTGCCGCCGCGCAGCAGCTCGTCGCCGCACCGCAACTCGAAGGAGCCTACGCATGAGCACCGACATCATTCTTCCGCAAGACGCCTGGCAGGACGTGGAGCCCGGCACCGAGGCCCTGGTCGAGGACTGGCTGGTGCAGGTGGGCGACAGCGTCAAGGCCGGCCAGCCGCTGGCCAGCGTGGTCGTGGTCAAGACCAGCCATGAGGTGCTGGCGCCCGCCGATGGCGTGGTCGAGTCCATTCTCGTGCCGGCCGAAGGCACCTTCAAGCCCGGCCAGAGCCTGGGAACGCTGGCATGAGCACCGCTGCCACCACTGTTGCAGCGGAAGCTGGCGCCGGTATCGCCAGCGTCCCGGGCATTCCGCTCAAGGGCCTGCGCGGCGCCATCGCCCGCAACATGGCCGTGGGCTGGCAGGCGCCGCGCGTGGCCATGGGCGTGGATGTCGATGTTTCGGCCTGCCAGGCCTGGCTGCGCACGCATCCGATGGCGGAGGGCGGGGCCAGGCCCACCATCACCGCCTGCGTGCTGCGCGCCACCGCGCTGGCGCTGGCCAGGCACCCGCGCATGAACGCGCTGCTCAAGGACAACGTCATCGAGTGCCAGGGCGCCGTGCACCTGGGCCTGGCCGTGGCGCTGGACGAGGGACTGATGGTGCCGGTGATCCGCGATGCCGAGACCAAGGCCGTGGCGCAGCTCGCGCAGGAAACGCGCGAGCTCGCGGCCGGAGCCCGCGCCGGCAAGCTGGCGCCCAAGGCCTACCAGGGCGCGACCTTCACGGTCACCAACCTGGGCATGACGGGCATCGACTGGTTCACGCCGGTGCTGAACGCGCCGCAGGTGGGGATCCTGGGCGTGAGCAGCGTGCGCGAGCGCGCGGTGGTGCAGGACGGGAGGCTGGGCATCGCCGCGATGACGACGCTGACCCTGGTGTTCGACCACCGGGCCATCGACGGCTACCCGGCCGCTCAGTTCCTGCAGGCCGTCAAGGGCCACCTCGAAGCCCCCGATTCGCTGTAAGGCCTGCCATGACTGTACCCCTCCCATCGTTGACGCCGCCCGAGGCCGTGCGCGAGCAGCTGTGGAACGAGCAGCAGCTTGCCCAGCCGGTGGCCATGCCGAGCTTCAGGCTCTGGCGCTACCGGGAGCCGGCCATCGTGCTCGGCTGCTCGCAGCGCCGGCTGCTGGCGCAGGCGGCTGGCCCCGTGCCGGTGCTGCTGCGCCAGTCCGGCGGCGGCGCAGTGCTGACCGGGCCGTGGATGCTGGGCCTGTCGGTGGCGCTGCCGGCCGACCACCCGCTGGCCCGCCAGGGGCTGGTGGCCAGCTACCGCTGGCTGGGCGAGGCCCTGGCCCAGGCGCTGCGGCAGGGCGGCGTGGACGCACAGGCACTGGCGCCCGAGGTGTTGCGCGCCATGCCGGCCGAGCGGCGCACGGCGGTGGACTGGGCCTGCTTTGGCGGCCTGTCGCCCTGGGAGGTGCTGGCCGGCGGCCGCAAGATCGCCGGCCTGGCCCAGGTGCGCCGCGCCCACGGCGTGCTGCTGGTAGGCGGCGTGCTGCTGCAGCCTTCGCCGTGGCGGCTGCTGGGCGAGGCCCTGGGGTGCGCGGCGGCCGATGCCCAGGTCCTGGCCGCCACCACCATCGGCGCCGGGGAAGCCATTGCGCATTTCGATGCCCATGCCTGTGCCTTGCGGCTGGAACAGGTGCTGGCCGCGACCCTGGAGCCGCAGGCCTGTCCCCCCTGAACATGAACTTCAAACCCTGGCCGCGGCCGGCGGCCAACCCGCATTGATTCCATCGAGACAGCAATCACAACACGAAGGAGACGACGATGAACCACCCGAAAGACGATTCAGTCCCCGGCACCATGCGCGTGCTGGACAAGCGGCCCACGCTGCAGAGGCGCAGTTTTCTGCGCGGCGGCGGCCTGGGAGCCATCGGCATCGCGGTCATTCCCGCCGCCAGCCTCGCGGCCGCCAAGGATGTGGCGGCCCGGCAGAGCTTTCGCCACCTGGGTGCGGCGACCGGCAAGACCCTGGTGCGCATGGCGCGCGACATCTACCCGCACGACAAGCTGGCCGAGAGCTTCTACGTCGAGGCCGTGGCTCCGTACGACGCGGCGTCCGTGAAGGACAAGGGCGTGAAAAAGCTGCTGACCGAGGGCGTCAAGGACCTGGACCAGCGTGCCACACAGCGCTACGGCGTGCCTTATGCCGAGGTGAAGACCGAGGACGAGCGCGTGGCCCTGCTCAAGGACATCGAGGCCACGCCGTTCTTCAAGAAGGTGCAGGGCGATCTGGTCACGGGCCTCTACAACAACAAGAAGCTGTGGCCGCTGTTCGGCTACGAGGGTTCGTCCTGGGAAAAGGGCGGCTATGTGAACCGGGGCTTCGATGACATCGACTGGCTCTGAGCGCTGGCACAACGACAAGGAGACAAGCATCATGACCGATCAGGCAAAGTTCTCTCTCAACGACGACAGCGTCGTCGTGATCGTGGGCTCGGGTGCGGGCGGCGGCACACTGGCCAACGAACTGGCGCAGCGCGGCGTCAAGTGCGTGGTTCTGGAGGCGGGCAAGCACTACACGCAGGCCGACTTCGAGAACGACGAATGGGCGATGTTCAACAAGATCTCGTGGCTGGACAAGCGCATCTCGGCCGGCGGCTGGCACCACACCCAGACCTATCCGAACCTGCCGGCCTGGATCGTCAAGGGCGTGGGCGGCTCCACGGTGCACTGGTCCGGCGTGGCCCTGCGTTTCCAGGAGCATGACTTCCACACCAGGACCACCTATGGCGCCATCGACGGGGCCAACGTGCTTGACTGGCCGATCACGCTGGCCGAGCTGGAGCCTTACTACGCGCTGGCGGAGAAGAAGATGGGCGTGGCCGGCACCAAGGCCAGCGGCCTGCCGCCCATGCCGCCGAACAACCACTACAAGGTGATCGAGGCCGGCGCGCGCAAGGTGGGCTACAAGAACATCGTGCGTCCAGCGGCATCGAACAGCCAGGTCTATGACGGCCGGCCCGCCTGCCAGCAGATCGGCTTTTGCATGCAGGGCTGCAAGATCGGCGCCAAGTGGTCCACGCTCTACACCGAGGTGCCGCGCGCCCAGGCCACGGGCAAGGTCGAGCTGCGGCCCGAGTCCATGGTGCTGCAGATCCAGCACGACAAGCAGGGCCGCGCCAACGGCGTGCTCTACGTGGACGGCAAGGGCCGCAAGCAGCTGCAGAAGGCGCGCGTGGTCTGCGTGGCGGGCAACTCCATCGAGTCGCCGCGGCTGCTGCTGAACTCGGCCTCCAGCATGTTCAGCAACGGCCTGGCCAACTCCTCGGGCCAGGTGGGCAAGAACTACATGAACCACGCCACGGCCGCGGCCGTGGCCATCCACAAGAAGCCGGTCTACATGTACCGCGGCTTCGACATCGCGGCCGTGGTGGCCGACGAGGTGCCGCTGGACACCAGGCGCGGCTTCGTCGGCGGCTACTATCTCGAAGGGCTGGCCATCCACCTGCCGTACACGGCGGCGTTCATGAAGCCCGGCGGCTGGGGCCGCGACTTCACTTCGGCCATGGAGATGTACGACCACATGAGCTGCGTCTGGGTCTGCGGCGAGGACCTGGCGCGCGAGCAGAACTCCATCACGCTGCACCCCACGGAAAAGGACCAGTACGGCCTGCCCGTGCCCATCGTGACCAAGACCTACCACGCCAACGACGACAAGATCACCGCCCACGGCCTGGTGCAATGGCGCAAGCTGTCCGAAGCCGTGGGCGCCACGCGGGTGATCGACATGCCGGCCTATCCGGCCAGCCACAACATGGGCACCAACCGCATGAGCGCCAAGGCCAGCGACGGCGTGGTCAACAAGTGGGGCCAGGCGCACGATGTGAAGAATCTCTTCATCTCGGACGGCAGCCAGTTCACCTCCAGCTCGGCGGCCAACCCCACGCTGACCATCGTGGCGCTGGCGATCCGGCAGGCCGAGTACATCGCCGGGGCCATGCAGCGGCGCGAGCTGTAAGCGGAGGCAGGGCATGGAGCTGTCCTGCCGCAACTACACCGGCGGCGGCCGCGCGGCCGGAGCCGGGGCGCCGCTGGTGCTGCTGCACGGCCTGTTCGGCAGCGCCGCGCAGTGGCACCACATCGCGGCACCGCTGTCGGCCCGTACGCGCGTGCTGGCCGTGGACCTGCGCAACCACGGCCTGTCGCCGCATGCCGACGCCATGGACTACGAGAGCATGGCAGACGACCTGTGCGAGCTGCTAGACGCCCGGGGCATTGCGCGGGCCCGCATCGCAGGCCACAGCATGGGCGGCAAGGTGGCCATGGCCTTTGCGCTGCGGTACCCCGGGCGCACCGAGGCGCTGGCCGTGCTCGACATCGCCCCGGCCCGCTACCACGACCATTTCTCGGCCCTGGTCTGCGCTGCGCTGCGGCTGGACCTGGGCACCGCCCGTTCGCGGGAAGAGGCCGACCGGCAGCTCGAACGCTTCGTACCCTCGGCCCGCCTGCGGGCCATGCTGCTGCAGAACCTGGCCTGGCGCGACGGGCGATTGGCCTGGCGCATCCACTGGCTGGGCATAGGCAGCTCCATGCCGCAGCTGCTGGGTTTCCCTGCCGGGCTGCAGCGCGCGCCGAGCGCCATCGACGCGTTGTTCGTGCGCGGCGGGGCCTCGGACTATGTGGCGCCGCGCCACGAAGACACGATCCAGCGGCTGTTTCCGCATTCGCGCATCGTGGAGCTGCCGGAGGCCGGCCACTGGCTCCATGCCGACCAGCCCGCCGCGCTGGTGCAACTGCTGGCGGAGTGGACGGAGACGCCAGGCGCGGCTGAGCTGCCTGTTTGCTTCAGCCCAGGTGCAGCCGGTTGGCCGCCGCGGCATGCCGCAGCACCGCTTCGACCATGATGGTGCGCGGGCCGTTGCCGTCCAGCGTCACCGTCAGCGGCGCATGGGCGGCGATCTCGATGCTGCGCTCGCCATCGAGCGCCAAGGTTCCCCGGGTGGCCGCGATGGCCACCGGCGCGCCGGGCTGCAGGCGGGCCAGGTTGACCACGCTCACCTCGGCCACCATGCCCGGCATCAGCGGGGCGTGCACGGAGCAGGGTGCGCCGGGCGCCATGCGCAGGTGCAGGCCATGGGTGCAGTCGCGGCCGGTGGGCTCCAGCAGCGCGGCGATGGATGCCAGCCCGATCACACCGGGCTCGCAGAAGCTCACGAACAGCTCCTGCAGGTCCTGGGCGCAGTCCACCGCGCCGGCACCGGTGGCGTCCTGCCGCGAGACGGCGATGTCGATCAGCGCCACGTCCTCCAGCTCCCTGCCGCGCACCAGCAGCCGCTTGTTGCGCCGCACGCCCACGTCCTCGCCGACCCGGCCCGTGGCCACCAGCGCAGCGGCCATGCCGGCCAGCGTGGCATCGAAGCGCTCGGGAAAGGCATTGTTCGTGCCGGTCGAAAGCGTCACCAGCGGCACCTCGCCGCTGCCCCGGGCCACGGCCCGGTGGGTGCCGTCACCGCCCAGCACGGCGATGGCGCGCACGCCGCGTTCGGCCATCAGCGCGGCGGCGAGCGTGCTGTCCCGGGCGCTGTCGGTCAAGGCCATTTCCAGCAGCCGCACTTCGGGCATGCTGGGCTGGCGCAGGTGTGCCTGCTGCGCGCGGGATTGCACTTCGCGCGCCAGGCCCGAGGTGTCGGGCATCAGCCAGACCTCCTGGATGCCCAGCGCACCGGCCGAGGACAGCAGCCGCAGCACGGCATTGATCTTCTCGGCCATGGAAAAGGTGCTGCCCCAGGAGAACAGCCGCCGCAGGTCGCGGCCCGAGGAGGGGTTGGCAATGATGCCGAGGCAGGCGGCTGGAGTCGGATTCATCGTATGCAGGCCGTTGTGTGGGATGGTGAAGGGTGGAACCCAGGCCTGCTTCTCAATGCAAGAACAATGCCAGCTTCACGCATGCCGGCGGCGAAGCAGGCGATTATCATGGCCGGTGTGAGGCGGCAGCCTCCATCCCATGGCAAGCGCGACCCGCTCGACATCTGAAAGAGTGCGGCGACAGGAGACGACAATGCAGTGGATGGCATCGAACATGCCCGCAGAGGCAGGCGGGCCGGCAGGCCCGGGGACGGATTTCTCGATGATCGAGCGCTCGCGCCAGCGCTCGTTCGAGTTGTATCGCCTCGATCCCGGGCGCGGCGAGCCGCCGCGCGTGCTGACCACCAGCGCTCTCAAGGACCATCGCGAGCCCATGGAGCGCTTCATGCGCATCGCGCGCAGCGGCATGGAGGTGTTGTTCGGCCAGATCCGTGAGGCCGGCTATGTGGTACTGCTGACCGACACCCATGGCGTGGCGGTGGACTTCATCAACAACCCCTTGTTCGATCAGGACTGGCGCCGCGCCGGCCTGTGGCTGGGCAGTTGCTGGACCGAAGAGAAGGAGGGCACTTGCGCGGTGGCGCTGGCCAATCTGGAGCAGCGGGCCATCACCGTGCATCACGAGGAGCATTTCCGCGCTCCGAACAAGAAGCTGACCTGCAGCGCCGTACCGATTTTCGGGACCGACGGACGCATGCTGGCCGTGCTCGATGCCTCGGCCATCGAGTCGCCCGACGACAAGCGCAGCCAGCATCTGGTGCTGCAGATGGTGCGGTCCGCAGCGCGCATGGCCGAGGATGCGAATTTCCTGCACGAGTTCGAGCACCACCATGTGCTCCGGCTCGCGCGGCGGCGCGATTTTCTCGAAGTCTCGGCCGACGGCATGGTCGCGCTCGACGAGGCCGGGCGCATCGTGGCCATCAGCCAGTCGCTGCGCGAGCAGGGTGCGCTGCTGCCCGCCCTGGGCCATTGCATCGAGGAGGTGTTCGACCTGCGGTTCGAGCAGGTGATGCAGGCCGCACACCAGGGCGGCTATCCGCTGACCATGCGCCATCTGGCCACGGGAACGCAGTGCTTTGCATTGGTGCGGCCGCCGCGGCGCAGGCCGTCGGCGCCAGCGGCACCTTCGGCGGCCGCGCGGCGCGAGGTTCCGCCCGAGGCCGGTGCCGATGCGCTGCAGGCCATTGCCGGGCTGGATCCGCAGATGCAGACCAATGCGCGGCAGGCGCTGCGCGTGCTGGACAAGGGGCTGGCCATATTGCTGCATGGCGAATCGGGCTCGGGCAAGGAGGCCTTTGCCAAGGCCATGCACGAGGCCAGCGCGCGCCGGGCCCAGCCCTTCGTGGCCGTGAACTGCGCGGCGATTCCCGAGACCCTGATCGAGAGCGAGCTGTTCGGCTACCGCGAAGGGGCCTTCACCGGCGCCCGCTCCAAGGGCGCGCGCGGCAAGATCGCCCAGGCCCACGGCGGCACGCTGTTCCTCGACGAGATCGGCGACATGCCGCAGGCCATGCAGACGCGGCTGCTGCGCGTGCTGGCCGAGCGCGAGGTCACGCCGCTGGGGTCGGAGCAGCCGATTGCCGTCGATGTGCAGCTGATCTGCGCCACGCACCGCGACCTGCGCGAGATGGTGGCCCAGGGCCAGTTCCGGCTCGACCTGTACTACCGCCTCAACAGCGTGACGCTGGAGCTGCCGGCGCTGCGCGACCGCGCCGACAAGAACGCGCTGATCGACAGCCTGCTGCGCGAGGACGGCCGGCAGCTCTACGGCCGTGCCGTGGCCATCACCGCGGCCGCGCGCGACCTGCTGCTGCGCCATGACTGGCCCGGCAATATCCGGCAGCTCAAGAACGTGCTGCGCACGGCCATGGCGCTCAGCGGGGGCGAGCCCGTCAGTCCCGAGCACCTGCCGGCCGAAATCCATGGCGGCCAGCCGCCCATGCTGCCGCCCGAGCGCATGCTGTCCCTGGGCGGAGCCCAGACGGCTGCTGCCGCGCAGGGGGCACCGATGCAGGAGGCGCAGGACGGGCGCACGGCCTTGCTGCAGGTGCTGAAGGAGCACCGGTGGAACGTCACCGAAGCCGCGCGCAGCCTGGGACTGAGCCGCGCCACGGTATACCGGCACATGCAGAAGTGGGAGATCGTCAGCCCCAACCGGCTTGGCGATTGAAGCCGTCAGCTATCTATTTGTGAGCTTATTACGCCAGTCAGTCAATGATTTCGGATCTGAAATAGCTTGAAATATTGATCTATACAGCGCAGGCAGCTATAAAAAATAAAGTCCGCCGGTGGCGGACTTTTTGCGAGCCTGGGCCGGAGGTCAGCTCAGCAGCAGCGCATCGTCGGCCAGTTTTTCGCCGCGCACCTTCTCGAACATGTGCAGCAGGTCGGGCACGTCCATGCGGGCGCGCTCCTCGCCGCTCACGTCCAGCACGACCTGGCCCTGGTGCAGCATCACGGTGCGCGTGCCCACGTCCAGCGCCTGGCGCATGCTGTGGGTGACCATCATGGTGGTGAGCTTGGCTTCCTCGACGATGCGCGCCGTCAGCTGCAGCACGAAGTCGGCCGTGCGCGGGTCGAGCGCGGCGGTGTGCTCGTCCAGCAGCAGGATGCGTGAAGGCTGCAGCGCAGCCATCAGGAGGCTCACGGCCTGGCGCTGGCCGCCCGAGAGCAGGCCGATGCGGTCGGTCAGGCGGTTTTCCAGGCCCAGGCCCAGCGTGGCCAGGCGCTCGCGGTAGAGGTCGCGGTTGGCGGCCTTCACGGCCTTGGACAGGCCGCGGAAATTGCCGCGCTCATGGGCCAGCGCCATGTTCTCCTCGATGGACAGGTCTTCGCAGGTGCCCGCCATGGGGTCCTGGAATACGCGCGCCACCTGCTTGGAGCGCTCCCAGACAGGCATGCGCGTCATGTCGATGCCGGCGATCTCGATCTTGCCCTTGTCCACGCCCTGGTCGCCCGAGACGCAGTTGAGGAAGGTGGACTTGCCGGCGCCGTTGGAGCCGATGACGGTGACGAACTGGCCGTCGGGAATGGACAGCGACAGGCCGCGCAGCGCACGCGTCTCGATGGGGGTGCCGGGGTTGAAGGTCAGTTCCAGGTTCTGTGCGTTCAGCATGGTGTTCTCCGCAATTCTTTCGTTCTTGTCGTTCTTATTTGCGCTTGCCGAGCTTTTTCTTGATCTGCGGGATCACCAGGGCGACGGTCACCAGCACGGCCGTGACCAGGTTCAGGTCCTGGGCCTTGAGGCCGATGGCGTCGATGTTCAGGGCCGCGGCAATGAAGAAGCGGTAGACGATGGCGCCGATCACCACGGCCAGCGTGGCCCAGATGATCTTGCGCGAGGGCAGGATGGTCTCGCCCACGATCACGGCAGCCAGGCCGATCACGATGGTGCCTATGCCCATGGAGATGTCGGAGCCGCCCTGGGTCTGCACGAACAGCGCGCCGGCCAGGCCGACCAGGCCGTTGGAAATCGCCATGCCCAGCAGGATCATGGCGCCGGTGTTCACGCCCTGCGCGCGGGCCATGCGGGCGTTGGAGCCCGTGGAGCGGATGGCCAGGCCGCGCTCGGTGGCGAAGAACCAGTCCAGCGCCAGCTTGGCCACGACGACGAAGCCCAGCAGGATGACGGGGCGCATCACATAGTCGGCCACGCTGTCGGGCTGCAGCATGGTGAACAGCGTGGGATCGTTGATCAGCGGCACGTTGGGGCCGCCCATGATGCGCAGGTTGACCGAGTACAGGCCGATCATCATCAGGATCGAGGCCAGCAGGTCCATGATCTTCAGGCGCACATTGAGCCAGCCGGTGATGAAGCCTGCGACGGCGCCGGCGGCGGTGCCGGCCAGCGTGGCCAGCCAGGGATTGATGCCCTGGGAAATCATCACGGCGCAGACGGCGCCGCCCAGGGGAAAGCTGCCGTCCACCGTGAGGTCGGGAAAGCGCAGCAGGCGAAAGGAAATGAAGACGCCCAGCGCCACCAGGCTGAAAATCAGGCCGATCTCGACGGCACCGAGCAGGGAAAAGAGAGACATACGGATAGCGACAGGCGCGAGGGGGAACGTCTAAAAAAAGGGCAGGGCCATGTTGCCATGACGCCTGCCGCTGTGCCTGCGCCGCTCCGGACGCATCCGGGGGCGGCGCGCCGCACAGGCCTTACTTGATCACTTGTGCCGCCGACTTGATCAGCGCGTCGGACAGCTTCACGCCTTGCTTTTCGGCGGCACCGGGGTTCACGAACAGCTCCATCTTGGTGGAGACTTCGGGCTTGATGTCGCCGGGGTTTTCGCCCTTGAGGATGCGCACCACCATGCGGCCGGTCTGCTCGCCCAGGTCGCGGTAGTTGATGCCGTAGGCGGCCACGGCGCCGCGCTTGACGGAGTCGGTGTCCGAGGCCACCAGCGGGATCTTGGCGTCCTGGCCGACCTTGACCAGCGATTCATAGGCCGACACCACGTTGTTGTCGGTGTTGGTGTAGATCACGTCCACCTTGCCCACCAGCGAGCGGGCGGCGCTGCTCACGTCCACCGAGCGGGGTGCGGCGGCCGTCACCAGCGTCCAGCCCATCTTGGGCAGCAGGGCCTGCAGCTCCTTCACGACCACGGCGGAGTTGGCCTCGCCGGGGTTGTAGACCATGCCGATGCGCTTGGCATTGGGCACGACCTGCTTGACCAGGTCCATCTGCTTGTCCAGGGCCAGCAGGTCGGACACGCCGGTCACGTTGTTCTTGGAAGGCTCCCAGCTGGCCACCAGCTTGGCGGCCACGGGGTCGGTCACGGCGGAGAACACCACGGGCACCGTCTTGGTGGCGGCGATCACGGCCTGGGCCGAAGGCGTGGCGATGGCGACGATGGCGTCAGGCTTGTCGCCGACGAACTTGCGGGCGATCTGGGCGGCGGTGCCGGTATTGCCCTGGGCGCTCTGGTATTGCCACTTGAGGTTCTTGCCGTCCTCGTAGCCGGCTGTCTTGAGGGCGTCCTTGACGCCGTCGCGCACGGCATCCAGGGCCGGGTGTTCGACGATGGCGGTCACGGCCACCGACTTGGTGTCGGCTGCGTATGCCCCCGAAATGGCGGAAACCGCCAGGGCCAGGGCGCCCATGCGGGCCCAAGACAGCTGCTTCATGTGTATCTCCAGCGTGTTTGTGTTTATTTCCAGATGGTGAATAAGACGGCTGCGTTTTGATACACAGCGCCTCGCGGCAAAGTCTACTGCACCCACCTGCTTGTCTCGTCGCTAGTCATAACCCTGTTTTCACCTATACGGAATTCGCCAAAAAATGGCATGAAAACTGCACAAAGTGAAAACCAAACGGGTTATTCATGCAGTAATTTAAGAAAAACGGCTGCAGTTTTGCATCGTGCGGAGGCATTTGGATGCCCTGTTTTGCATTTTTCCTGCATTCATTGTCCGAAAAAGAGTCTTTGGGTACGCATTGCACAAAATTTGAGCGTGCGCAAGCACTGGCTCCTTGGCGCTTGCCAAGCCTGCCGCGCTTTGCAAATCAGGCGAGCGTGCTCCTGATTTTTGGAATCTCATGGATAACCCGCAGTAAATGCACCGGCTGAAACCGCAGGCAGAAACCACGGTGCGACCTGGCGCGCATGAAAAAGGCCTGCTCGAAAGCAGGCCTCGGTCTCCATGGCGCCTGGCCGGGCTGGCGGGCCCGGATCGCGGATACGCTTTTACATGCCCGAATAGTTGGGACCGCCGCCGCCCTCGGGCGTGACCCACACAATGTTCTGCGTCGGGTCCTTGATGTCGCAGGTCTTGCAGTGCACGCAGTTTTGCGCGTTGATCTGCAGGCGCTGCTTGCCGGCATTGGCCTCGTCCTCGACGAACTCGTACACCCCGGCCGGGCAGTAGCGCTGCTCGGGACCCGCGAACTGGGTCAGGTTCACGTTCACGGGAACGCCGGGGTCCTTGAGCGTCAGGTGGGCCGGCTGGTTTTCCGCATGGTTGGTGTTGCTGATGAACACGCTGGAGAGGCGGTCGAAGGTCAGCTTGCCATCGGGCTTGGGGTAGACGATGGGCTGGCATTGGTCGGCCGGCTTGAGGTAGGCATGGTCGGGCTTGTTGCGGTGCAGCGTCCAGGGGATGTGGCCCTTGAGCACGAACTGCTCGATGCCGTTCATGATGGTGGCGGTGGTCAGGCCCTTCTTGAACCAGGCCTTGAAGTTGCGGGCCTTGTACAGCTCGTCGTACAGCCAGCTGTTCTCGAAGGCATAGGTGTAGCTCGTGAGCTCGTCGTGCTGGCGGCCGGCCACGATGGCTTCATAGGCGGCCTCGGCGGCCAGCATGCCGGTCTTGATGGCGGCGTGGCTGCCCTTGATGCGGCTGACGTTGAGAAAGCCGGCTTCGCAGCCCACGAGCGCGCCGCCGGGGAACACGAAGCGCGGCAGGCTGGAGATGCCGCCGGCCGTGATGGCGCGCGCGCCGTAGGAGATGCGCTTGCCGGGCTTGATGCCCTTGGATTCGTCGCCTTCCAGGTACCAGCGGATGTTGGGATGGGTCTTCCAGCGCTGCATCTCCTCGAACGGAGACAGGTAGGGGTTGGAGTAGTCCAGGCCGGTGATGAAGCCCAGCGTGACCAGGTTGTCCTCGAGGTGGTAGAGGAAGGCGCCGCCGTAGGTGTCGCTCTTCATGGGCCAGCCGGCGGTGTGCAGCACGAAGCCGGGCTTGTGGCGGGCCGGGTCGATTTCCCACAGCTCCTTGACGCCGATGCCGTAGGTCTGGGGATCGCGGTTGGCGTCCAGGCTGAACTTGGCGATGACCTGCTTGCCCAGGTGGCCGCGCGCGCCTTCGGCGAAGATGGTGTACTTGGCATGCAGCTCCATGCCCAGCTGGAAGTCGCCCGTGGGCTCGCCGTCCTTGCCCACGCCCATGTTGCCGGTGGCCACGCCCTTGACGGAGCCGTCCTCGTTGTAGAGCACTTCGGCGGCGGCAAAGCCGGGGAAGATTTCCACGCCCAGGGCTTCGGCCTGGTCGGCCAGCCACTTGGTGACGAAGCCCAGGCGCACGATGTAGTTGCCGTGGTTCTGGAAGCACCGGGGCAGCAGCCAGTTGGGCGTGCGCAGCGACCCCTTCTCGCCCAGGAAGACCATGGCGTCGTCGGTCACGGGCTGGTTCAGCGGCGCGCCTTTTTCCTTCCAGTCGGGAATCAGCTCGGTCAGCGCGCGCGTGTCCATGATGGCGCCGGACAGCGTGTGCGCGCCGGGCTCGGAGCCTTTTTCGAGCACCACGACGGAGACATCCTGGCCTTTTTCCGCGGCCAGTTGCTTCAGGCGGATGGCGGTGGACAGGCCACCGGGGCCGCCGCCCACCACCACCACGTCGTATTCCATGGCTTCGCGCGGACCGTACTGGGCCAGGATTTCTTCGTTTGTCATCGGGAGAGTCTCGCTTGGATAGTAAAAAGATGATATGGCGGGGGCCGGGCCGCAGCTCCCTGGGGAAGGGGCCGCAGATGCCGCAATGCGGGCGATTCTATGTCCTCCATGTCCCGATTTGTGCACGGGCGTGCTAATTGGTGACAGCGATTACCCGCAGAACAGGGCACAGTGCGCAAGGACAAAGGCTGCCCATCGGCTTGCCATTCCTCTAAACACATAGTCTGGCGGATGCATCCGCCGGCCGCGACCGGAGACTGTCACCTATGCGCATGGAACTGCCCGAACACAAGAAGCTGGTATACGAGACACGCTTTCCCGTGCGCTGGGGGGACATGGATGCAATGGGCCATGTCAACAACAGCGTGTATTTCCGCTACATGGAGACGGCGCGCATCGACTGGATGATGCAGGCCGGCATGCCGCCCGCGCCCACTGGCGACGGGCCGGTCATCGTCAATGCTTTCTGCAACTTCTACCAGCAGTTTGCCTATCCCGATGTGGTCAGGCTCAAGCTGTATGTCAGCGATCCGGCGCGCACCACCTTCGAAAGCTGGATCACCATGGAAAAGGACGAGGCGCCGGGCGTGGTCTGCGCCGCCGGCGGCGCCACCGTGATCTGGGTGGATTTCCTGCAGCACAAGGCCACCGACCTGCCGCAGTGGGTGCGTGAACTGACCGCGGCCTGATAGGGGCAATCCCGCAGGCAAGGCGCTGCCGGCGCCAGGCAGGCGGTGTTCGGATTTCCGGATGGATGGGGGTGTGTGCGTCCGGAAATCCGGAGGCACAGTGTCGCAAAGTATGCACAAAAGTATGCGTGACATAGGCAAATCAAAGGCTTATGCCGCATGCGCCAGCTGGCACGTTCCGTGCATAGGTTGGTCCAGGCCGCAGCGAGCGGCTGCGAGTGCCGGGGCGGAAACAGCCCGTGTGGCAGCGGTGGCGACCGGAAGGCGCCGCCTTTGCCGCACGGGCTCTGGTACGAGACGAAACCAGTCTGTCCCGGCAAGACTACAACGCATACAAAACCAAACGAATGAAATCCAATCGCCTGACCATGATGGTCCTGCTGGCAATGGCACTGGGGGTGCTCGTCGGCTACATGGTGCATACCTCTGCCGCCACGCCCGAGGCAGCCAAGGAGATCGCCAGCTATTTCGGCATCCTGACGGATGTGTTCCTGCGCATGATCAAGATGATCATCGCTCCCCTGGTGTTCACCACCCTGGTGGCGGGCCTGGCCAACATGGGCGATGCCCAGTCGGTGGGCCGCGTCGGCGGCCGGGCCCTGGGCTGGTTCATCGCGGCGTCGTTCTGCTCGCTGTTCCTGGGCCTGTTCTACGCCAACCTGCTGCAGCCCGGCCATGGCCTGAAGGTGGAGCTGCCCAGCAGCGCCGACGGCCTGGGCCTGAAGACCTCGGCGCTGAACCTCAAGGATTTCATCACGCACGTCTTCCCGAAGAACATCGTCGAGGCCATGGCGACCAACGAGGTGCTGCAGATCCTGGTGTTCGCGCTGTTCTTCGGCCTGGCGCTGGGCTATCTGAACCACCAGAAGAAATACATGCTGGTGGACATGATGGAAGAGGTGTCCCACGTCATGCTGCGCGTCACCGACTACGTGATGCGCTTCGCACCCGTGGGCGTGTTCGGTGCCGTGGCCGACACCATCGCCACCCATGGCCTGGGCATGCTGTCCGTGTTCGGCAAGTTCATGGTCTGCTTCTACATCGCACTGGCCACGCTGTGGGTGCTGCTGACGCTGGCCGGCTATCTGGTACTGGGCCGCGACGTGTTCCGCCTGCTGGGGCTGATCCGCGGCTCGCTGCTGGTGGGCTTTTTCACGGCCAGCAGCGAATCGACGCTGCCCAAGCTCATGGAACAGCTCGAGGAATTCGGCATCAAGCCGCGCATCACGGGCTTCGTGCTGCCGCTGGGCTACTCCTTCAACCTCGATGGCTCGATGATCTACACGACCTTCCTGGCCATCTTCATCTCTCAGGCCTACGGCATCGAGATGTCCCTGACCGCGCAGATCACCATGCTGCTGGTGCTCATGGTCTCGAGCAAGGGCATCGCGGGCGTGCCGCGCGCCTCACTGGTGGTGGTGGCCGCCGTGCTGCCCATGTTCGGCCTGCCGGAAGCCGGCATTTTGCTGATCCTGGGCATCGACCATTTCCTGGACATGGGCCGCACGCTGACCAATGTGCTGGGCAATGCCATCGCCACGGCCGTGGTGGCCAAGTGGGAAGGCGACAGCGACGACGAGGCCGGCCTGCAGGCCGAGGCCGCGGCCATTGCGCTGCCCGAGTCGGAGCGCCTGGCCGCCTGACGGGCTGACGGCATTTGGCCCGCCCGGTCCCATTGCCGGCCATGGGTGCGGCGGCCGGCGCTGCTACCATGGCGGACCCCATGTCCGCTCTCTCCGCAGCCAGGCCGCTGCGCCCGTTTTTTTTGCTGTTGCTTGTCTGCCTGTGGCTGCTGCTGAGCGCCCTGGGCGGCTGGGGCGTGTACTGGCTGGCGCAGCGGGCAGGCATTGCGGACCTGCGCGCCTCGGGCGAGCACCGCATGGACCTGTACGCGGCCAGCCTGGAGCGGGAGGTCGACAAGTACGCCTTCCTGCCCGCCATCGTGGCCCTGGACGAAGATGTCCGGGCCATGCTGAACCGGCCCGAGGATGCGGGCCTGCAGCAGCGGGTGAATCAATACCTGGAGCAGCTCAGCGAGCGCGCCGGCACGCTCAGCGTCTACGTGGTGGACAGCCGCGGCAAGGTCAAGGCCGCCAGCAACTGGCGGCGCGCCGACAGCTTCCTCGGCGAGGACCTGAGCTTCCGTCCCTATTACCGCGAGGCCCTGCGCGTGGGCAGCGGGCGCTATTTCGGCATAGGCACCACGCGCGGCGAGCCCGGCTACTACCTCACCAGCACGCTGGGCTCCGTCCATGACCGGGGCGGGGTGCTGGGCGTGGCGGTGGTCAAGGTGGGCCTGGAGCAGCTGGAGCAGTCCTGGGCGGCCGTGGAGTCGCCGGTGCTGGTCAGCGACGAGAACGGCGTGCTCATCCTCAGCAACCGGCCCGAATGGAAGTTCACCACGCTGCAGCCGCTGGACGAGGCCACGCGCCAGCAGCTCGAGAATTCCCAGAAGTACAACCGGCGCGCCCTGCAGCCGCTGGACTGGCAGGTGCTGCGCGAACTGGACGCCGGCACGGCCCTGGTGCGGTTCAGGCCCGGGGCCGCCGGTGCTTCCCCCGGCGCTTCCGCCAATCTGTTCCTGTCCCAGTCGCGTCCGCTCCATTCCTTTCTGGCCACGCCATGGCGCATGACCGTGCTGTCTCCGCTGCGGCCGGTCAACCAGCTGGCGCTGAGCCGTGCCGGAGTGGCCACGGCGGCCATGGCCCTGGCGCTGCTGCTGGTGGCCCTGCTGCACCAGCGCCGCCGGCATTTGCGCGAGCAGCTGGCGGCCCGGGAGGCCCTGCAGGCTGCGCATGATGCGCTGGAGCGCAAGGTGGCGCAGCGCACGGCCGACCTGTCGGCCGCCAACCAGGCCCTGCAGCAGGAAGTGGCCGAGCGCGTGCAGGCCGAAGCCACGCTGCGTGCCAAGCAGGAGGAGCTGGTGCAGGCCGGCAAGCTGGCCGTGATCGGGCGCCTGTCCACCGAGATGGCGCACGAACTCAACCAGCCGCTGGCGGCGCTGCGCACGCTGGCCGGCAACAGCCAGCGCTTCCTGGAGCGCGGCGAACTGGCGGTGGCCCAGGGCAATCTGCAGCGCATGGCCGATCTGGCCGACCGCATGGGCCGCATCACGGCGCGGCTGCGCAACTTTGCCCGCAAGTCCGAGGGCCGGCCGGCCAGCGTGGTGCTGGACGACGTGCTGGACAATGCCCTGTCCGTGCTGGAGGCGCGCATCGACCGCGCCGGTGCAGTCATCGCGCGCAAGGGGGAGCCCCGGCTGGCCGCCTGGTGCGATGCCAACCGCGTGGAGCAGGTGCTGGTCAATCTGCTGGGAAATGCGCTCGACGCCATGCGCGGGCAGGCTGCGCCCTGCGTGGAGCTGGAGTGCCGGCAGGCGGCAGGGCAGGAGCCGGGCCAGGTGCAGATACTGGTGCGCGACCATGGCCCGGGCCTGAGCGCCGAAGCACAAGAGCATTTGTTCGAGCCGTTTTTCACCACCAAGCCCGAGGACCAGGGACTGGGCCTGGGCCTGGCCCTGTCGGCCGATATCGTCCAGGCCTGCGGCGGCTCGCTGAAGGGTGCCAACCACCCCGATGGCGGCGCAGTCTTCACCTTGTCCCTGCCGGCGGTGCCGCCCGCGGCTTTGGCGGATACTCGGGCTGGCTGATGCCAGCCGTGCAGCGGCAATGGCGCCTTCCCTGATGCCGAGCCCTGCCGCACTGTTTCTTTTCCGATTGCCATGATGCCTGCGTGCCTTGCTCCATGAACCCCGCTCTCAAAGTCCTGATCATCGAAGACGACCCGGATGTAGCCCTGGGCTGCGAGCAGGCGCTGCAGCTCGAAGGCATTGCCTGCGAATGCGTGGCCAGTGCCGAGCAGGCGCGCAAGCGCCTGATGCCCGACTATGAGGGCGTGGTGGTCAGCGACATCCGCCTGCCGGGCATGGACGGCATGGCGTTGCTGCGCGAACTCATGGCGCTGGACCCCGAGTTGCCCGTGGTGCTCATCACCGGGCATGGCGATGTCTCCATGGCCGTGCAGGCCATGAAGGACGGCGCCCAGGACTTTCTGGAAAAGCCGTTCGCGCCCGAGCTGCTCGTTGGCGCCGTGCGCCGCGCGCTGGAGCGCCGGCGCCTGGTGCTGGAAGTGCGCTCGCTGCGCCGCCAGCTTGAAAGCGCGGGCAACCTGGAGCACCGGCTGCTGGGCCGCGCGCCCAATATGCAGCGCCTGCGCCAGACCCTGCAAAGCCTGGCCCAGAGCGCGGCCGACGTGCTCATCGTCGGCGAGACCGGCGCCGGCAAGGAACTGGTGGCGCGCTGCCTGCACGAGGCCAGCAGCCGGCGCAACGGCAACTTCGTGGCCATCAACTGCGGCGGCCTGCCCGATACGCTGTTCGACAGCGAGATGTTCGGCAGCGAGGCCGGCGCCTTCACGGGCGCGGGCAAGAAGCGCATCGGCAAGATCGAGCACGCCAGCGGCGGCACGCTGTTCCTCGACGAGATCGAGAGCATGCCCATGGCCATGCAGATCAAGCTGCTGCGTGTGCTGCAGGAGCGGGTGCTGGAGCGCCTGGGCTCCAACACGCTGATTCCCATCGACTGCCGCGTCATCGCCGCGACCAAGGTGGATCTGCTGGAGCTGAGCCGCCAGGGGCTGTTCCGGGCCGATCTCTACTACCGGCTCAACGTGGCCACGCTGACGGTGCCGCCGCTGCGCGAACGGCGCGAGGACGTGCCGCTGCTGTTCGAGCACTTCGCGCTGCAGGGTGCGGCGCGCCACCAGCGGCCCGTGCCCGAGCTGACGGCGGCGCGCATACAGCAGCTGCTGGGCTATGACTGGCCCGGCAATGTGCGCGAGCTGCGCAATGTGGCCGAACGCACGGTGCTGGGCATAGAGGCCGGCTCGCCGCCTTTCGGCACCGAGCCGTCCGAAGCCCCCAAGCCCCTGGCGGCCACCGTGGAGGCCTTCGAGCGTGCGCTGATTGCCGATGCGCTGCGCCGCCAGGGCGGCAGCCTGGCCCGCACGGCCGAGGCCTTGTCCATGCCCAAGACCACGCTGCACGACAAGATCCGCAAGTACGGGCTGGACGGGCAGGGCGGCTGAGGCGCAAGGCCGCGCCTGAAGCCGGCTGTCAGCGCCCTGGCTGCGCCACGGCCGGCGCCAGCCCGAAGAGGCTGGCCAGCACCTCGCCGATCTCTTCGCGGGCCAGCTGCCTTTTCTCGACCTGGCCGTTCGTCACCGTCTTGAGCATGTCGTCCAGCAGGATGGCGCGGCCGGTGCTGTGGTGCAGCACCACCAGCAGCTTCTGCACGAAGATGGCTTCGGGGTGGGTGGAGTTCAGGTAGTTGGCGGGAACGAAGTCGATCCATTCCTGGGGCGACAGGTCGAAGGCGTACTGGTTGGCCCACTGGCCCTCCACCCTGGCCTTGAGCACGTATTCGCCGCGTTCGTCCAGCGTGAGCTGGAAGGTGTCGCAGTCCTGCGCGACCTCGACGCCCACGGCGTCCAGGTCCATCGGCGCGCGGATGCCGTAGCTGCCGAAGCCCAGGTCGCACAGCCAGCGCCGGCCTTCGACCTCGGCGATCACGGCCATGTGGGTGCGGGGCCGGCGGGCGGGGTAGAACATGGGCCGGGCCGCGACAAAGCGGTAGGCAATGCCCAGGGCCTGCAGCGCCATGGCGAACAGGCCGTTGACCTCGTAGCAGTAGCCGCCGCGGCCCTGGCGGAGAATCTTGTCGGCAATGTCCTCGGGCACCAGCGAGACGATCCTGCCCGCCTGGACGTCCAGGTTCTCGAAGGGCACGGTGAACAGCTGCCGGCGCATGAGGGCGTGCAGCGTGGCGGTGTCGGGGCCGGCATGGCCGGTGTGGCCGATGCGTTGCAGATAGGTGGGCAGGTCGAAATTGCTGGCGTGCATTTGGAAAAAAGTCCTTGCGTAGGTTGCAGTCCGGACGATAGGGCATGGGCGGCCTCCGCTGTATAGGCAGAATGGATGAAAATCCACCTGTACAGATTCTTTCGCCCCTGCCCATGGACAGCCCCGACGCCTCTTTGCCCCACTATCTGCGCATTGCCGGGATGCTGCGCCAGACCCTGGCTTCGGGCGCGCTGCGACCCGGCGACCGTGTGATCTCCGCGCGCAAGCTGGCCGAGCGCGAACGGGTCAGCCTGCCCACGGCGCTGGAAGCGCTGCGCAGCCTCGAAGCCCAGGGGCTGATCGTCGCGCGGCCGCGCTCGGGCTACTTTGTGCGCCAGCAGGCCCCGGTCGCGGCCTTGCCGCCCTCGCGCCCGTCGCCGCACCCCATGCCCGTGACCATGGCGGGCCTGGCGCGCTCGCTGTTCAGCAGTGCCGATGCGCGGCTGATCCCGCTGGGCGCCGCACTGCCCGACCCCGCCTGGTTGCCCGCGGCCACGCTGCAGCGCGCGCTGCAGGCCGCAGGCCGGCGCCTGCAGGCCCAGGGCCAGAGCTACAGCATGCCTCCGGGCCGGGCAGAGCTGCGCGGCCCGATCGCGGCGCGGGCCGCGCAATGGGGCGGCCGCTTCGGTCCCGACGATCTGATTCTTACCTCCGGCGCCACGCAGGCCGTGCGGCTGGCGTTGCGCGCTGTATGCCAGCCCGGCGATGTGGTGGCCATCGAGCGGCCAGCCTATTTCGGCACGCTGCTGCTGCTGGAAGACCTGGGCCTGAAGGCGCTGGAGGTCGCGACCGATCCGCGCGAGGGCCTGCTGCCGCAAGCGCTGGCCGAGGCCCTGGCAAGGCACAGGCCCGCGGCGGTGCTGGCCTCGCCCACGGTGCAGAACCCGCTGGGCGCCAGCATGCCCGTGGAGCGCAAGCGCGCGCTGGTGGCGCTGCTGGAGCAGGCCGGCGTGCCGCTGATCGAGGACGATGTGTATGGCGACCTGGCTGGAGACGGCCAGCGTCCGCCGGCCTGCAAGGCCTTCGACGGCAGCGGCAACGTGTTGTACTGCAGCTCGGTGTCCAAGACCCTGGCGCCGGGCTGGCGCATCGGCTGGATTGCGCCGGGGCGCTTTCATGCGCAGGTATTGAAGGCGCGGCTGGCCGGGGACTGGGCCGGTGCGCCGCTGCTGGAGGCCGCCGTGGGCGAGGTGCTGGCCAGCGGCGACTACGACCGCCATCTGCGGCGCCTGAAAACCCGTATCCAGGCTGCGGTGCAAGCCGTCACGGCGCGGGTGGAAGCCAGTTTCCCGCCCGGCACGCGCATCTCCATGCCATGCGAGGGTTTTGTGCTGTGGGTGGAACTGCCGCGCCAGGTGAATGCGCTGGAGGTGCACCGCCGCGCGCTGGAGCTGGGTATAGGCGTGAGCCCCGGCCAGCTGTTCTCGCCGCAGGCCGACCTGCCCAGCCACCTGCGCCTGAACTGCGCCAACGAGCCCACGCCCCGCCTGCTCGGGGCCGTGGGGCAGATCGGCGAACTGTGCCGGGAACTGGCGCGGAGCACCGCCCCGGCCTGACAGCCTGCTATTTCTTCTCGCGCGGCACGCGGCCCATCAGGTAGAACTCGGGATTGGGCTGCATGCCCGCGAAGCTGGCCATGCGGTTGGACAGGCCGAAGAAAGCGGTGATGGCCGCGATGTCCCAGATGTCCTCGTCGTCGAATCCATGGGGGTACAGGGCCTCGAAGTCCGCATCCGTGATCTCCTGGCTGTGCTGGCAGACCTTCATCGCAAAGTCCAGCATGGCGCGTTCGCGCGGGCTGATGTCGGCCTTGCGGTAGTTGACCGCCACCTGGTCGGCGATCAGCGGCTTTTTCTCGTAGATGCGCAGGATGGCGCCGTGGGCCACCACGCAGTACAGGCACTGGTTGGCGGCGCTGGTGGCGGTGACGATCATCTCGCGCTCGCCCTTGGTCAGGCTGCCTTCCTCCTTGAGCATCAGCGCGTCGTGGTAGGCAAAGAAGGCGCGCCATTCGGCCGGGCGGCGCGCAAAGGCCAGGAACACATTGGGAATGAAGCCCGATTTCTCCTGCACCTGCTGGATGCGTTCCCTGATGTCCTGGGGCAGGGTGTTCAAATCCGGAAAGGGGTAGCGCGCCTGGCTCATGCCTGTCTCCTGTATTGATGGAATCCGGCCAGAGCATGGCATGGCCGGCCGGAGCAAAGCTGTCGTCTGCGTTGCAGATGCTGCCGCTGATGCAAGCCCATGGGGGATGAAAATGGCCTCTGGCGCAGTGCTGGAAAGCGCTGGAAGCTATGGATTTTGAGGATTTCGCCACCGTCACTGCGGCAGTGCCGTGCCGATCAGCAGCATGCCCAGGCCCATGAGCACGCCGCCCAGGCTTTTGTCTATCCACGGGCGGATGGCCTGCACCCGGGGCTGCAGCGCGGGTGCGGAAAAGCACCAGGCCACGAGCGCAAACCACAGCACATGGGCGATGGCGATGAACAGGCCCTGTGCCAGCTGCGTGGCCACGGCCACCTCGGGCCCGGTCACCTGCGTGAACAGGCTGAGGATGAACAGCGCCGTCTTGGGATTGAGCGCATTGGTCAGGAACCCCCGGCACCAATGCCGGGCGGCAAGCCCGGGCGCTGGCGCGGCTGCGTTCGCATCTGCATCTGCATGGGCGGCAGCGCCGGCCTGGCGCCACAGCGCAAGGCCCAGCCAGACCAGATAGCCGGCACCCAGCCACTTGAGTGCCGAAAACAGCCAGGGCAGCCGGTGCAGCAGCACGCCCAGGCTCAGCAGCGTATAACCCACATGCACGAGCACGCCGCAGCCTATGCCAAGGGCCACGAGCAGGCCCGCGCGGCGCGAGACCATGAGGCTGGTGCGCGTGACCATGGCGAAATCCGCGCCGGGGCTGATGACGGCCAGGGTGGTGACAAGAATGACGGTGGGCCAGGTATGCATGGAAAAAGTGATCTGGGTTCACAATATCTGCTGGCCTTTTCTGAAGAGGGAATGGCTGCAGCGCTTGATAGGAAAGAACTCTAGGCATAACACCGCTGCTTGAATAACGATGATTTCTCAAGAAAAAAGTGAGCTGGAGTCACAATATGGCGATGCGCCGGGCGCGCGGCGCCTGCCGTCGCTGGTGGCGCTGCGCTGCTTCGAGGCCGCGGCGCGGCTGGAGAGTTTCAGCCGCGCGGCCGACGAGCTGCACCTCACCCATGGCGCCGTAAGCCGGGCCGTGCGGACGGTGGAGGACGAACTGGGCGTGCCGCTGTTCGAGCGCAGGAGCCGCCGCGTCTACCTCAACGACCACGGCCGCGTGCTGTTCGACGGCGTGCACGCGGGCCTGGCCCGCATGTCCGAGGCGGCCGAGGCCGTGCGCCGGCGCGCGTCCCAGCGGCCGCTGCTGCTGTCGTGCGAGCCCACCTTGCTGATGCGCTGGCTGATTCCGCGCTGGGGCGACTTCCAGGCCCGCCATCCGCAGCACAAGGTGCACCTGGTGGCCGGCGGCGGCCCCGTGGACTGGGGAGCGGGGCTGGACCTTGCCATTCGCCGCAACGACTTCGACTGGGGCCGCACCATCCATGCCGTGCCGCTGTGCGCCGAGCGCATGGGGCCGGTCTGCCAGCCGGACCAACTGGCCCGGTTCTTTGAAGACGACGGACAGGGCAGCTACCGGCTGCGCGTCGATGCGCCGCTGCTGCACAGCAAGACGCGCCCCCATGCCTGGAGTGATTGGTCAAAACAGCAGAAAGCCCAGGCCCGGCTTGCGCCGGCAGCAGGCAGTCTGATGCTCGAGCATTTCTACCTGAGTCTGCAGGCCGCCGCGGCCGGCCTGGGCGTGGCCATGGGGCCGCAGCTGCTGGTGCAGGACGATGTGCAGGCCGGCCGGCTGGCCGCGCCGCTGGGCTTTGCGGCCGATGGCTCGCAGTACTGCCTGCTGGCGCGCCAGCCCTGGGCCGGGGACAGTGCGGCGCGGCAGCTGTGCGACTGGCTGCTGGCGCAGATGGCGCAGACATGGCCGCTGCCGTAGCAGCTGGCGGCAGGGGAACTTCAGGCGCCGCAGTGGTTTTCGCCGCGGCCGAACCAGGCCTGCAGAAATTCCGACAGCGCCCGGATGCGCGCCGACAGCTCGGTTTGCGTGGCATGCAGCAGATAGATGTCGGCGCCCGGCAACTGCCAGTCCGGCAGCACCTGCTGCAGTTGCCCGCCTGCCAGCAGCGGCGCCACGTCCCATAGCGAGCGCTGCAGAATGCCGTGGCCGTCCAGCGCCCAGAGCAGGGCGGTTTCGCCGTCGTTGGTGCTCATGGGGCCCGCGACTTTGACGCTATGCGTCTGCCCGTCCCGCTGCAGATGCCAGGTGCCGTAGCGCTCGTCGGCCTCGCGCAGCACGATGCAGCGGTGGGTGCCCAGATCGGCGGGGCTGCGCGGCCGGCCGTGGCGCTGCAGGTAGGCGGGGGCCGCGCACAGCACGCGCCGGTTGTGCAGCAGCCGCCGGGCGGTGAGCCGCGAGTCGGGCGGATCGCCAAAGCAGACCATGGCGTCAAAACCCTGTTCCACCAGATGGACGGGACGCTCGGTCAGGTGCAGCCGGACTTCGATCTCCGGATACTCGCGCGCAAAGGCCGAGAGTGCCGGCGCCAGCCGCTTGCTGCCGAAGCCCAGCGTGCAGGCCAGGCGCAGCAGCCCGCGCGGTGTGCTGCGCGCACCGGAGACTTCGCGCTCCAGCGCATCGAGCGCCTGCAGCAGGCGCGTACCTTCGAGCAGATAGGTCTCGCCCTCGGGCGTGAGCCGCATGCGGCGCGTGGTGCGCTGCAGCAGGCGCACCCCCAGCCGCTGCTCCAGCAGGCTCAAACGCCTGCTGACCGCGGGCGGAGACAGGCCTTGCTCCTGGGCCGTGGCGGCCAGGCTGCCGGCCTGTATCAGTTGCTGGAAGAAGCGCAGATCGGAATAGCCGTCCATAAGTCCCCCGGATATGGCTGATTCTTCAGCTCAACTGAAGAATGAAATAAAAACTGGCGAATTATGTGTATCCGGCGCACTTCTATGATGGATGCCGCAGGCTCGGGCATGCCGGCCGTCGGCCGTTTACGCAGGAGAATCACGCACGACCATGGATGAAGATCTGTTTCCCGGCTTTTCCACTTCCCGCATCTCCGTGGCCGCCGATGCGGCGCTGCACGTGCGCACGGGCGGCGAAGGCCCGCCGCTGCTGCTGGTGCACGGCCATCCGCAAACCCATGCCATCTGGCACAAGGTGGCGCCCCGATTGGCCAGGCATTTCACGCTGGTGCTGGCCGATCTGCGCGGCTACGGCGATTCCAGCAAGCCGCAGGGCGATGCCGACCACGCCAACTACAGCAAGCGCACCATGGCGCAGGACCTGCTGACGCTGATGCAGACGCTGGGCCACCGCAAGTTCAGCGTGCTGGCCCACGACCGCGGCGCGCGCGTGGCGCACCGGCTGGCCATGGACCATCCGGACGCCGTGCGGCGCCTTGTCCTGCTGGACGTGGCGCCCACGCTGGCCATGTACGAGCAGACCAGCCAGGATTTCGCCACCGCCTACTGGCACTGGTTCTTCCTGATCCAGCCGCAGCCGCTGCCCGAGCGGCTGATAGCGGCCGACCCTGCCGCCTATGTGCGCGACGTGATGGGCCGGCGCAGCGCGGGCCTGGCGCCGTTCGATGCGCGGGCCCTGGCCGAATACATGCGCTGCCTGGCGCTGCCCGGCGCCGCGCACGGCATCTGCGAGGACTACCGCGCCTCGGCCGGTATCGACCTGCAGCATGAGCGCGAGGACCGCGCCGCCGGCCGAAAGCTGCTGATGCCGGTGCTCGCGCTATGGGGAGAGCAGGGCGTGGTGTACCGCTGCTTCGAGCCGCTCGAGGAATGGCAGAAACTGGCCGACGACGTGCGCGGCCGGCCCTTGCCCTGCGGCCATTACATTGCCGAGGAGGCGCCCGCGCTGCTGCTGGAGCAGGTGTTGCCGTTTCTCCAGGGGGAAAGCCAGGCCTGAATTGGCCGACAATCTGGTCCATTCGAGAAACTGGACAGCGAATGAGCGAAACCCCTTCCGCCGACAATACCGCCCCTGGCGCCGCTTGCGGCACGGCCACCGACTGGGCCGCCTGGAGCCGCGAGGCCGTCGAAACCATGATGCAGCGCAACGCCGAATGGCCGCGCCAGTTCGGCCTGCAAGGCTCTCCCGCCTACCGCTGGGACCTGGACAGCGCCACCCTGGTGTTCGAAGGCCCGCTGCACGAAGTCGTGGCCACCGTATGCCTGGTCGGCACCACCAGCGACAGCGAAGGCAGCTTTCTGTGGAGCTGGGCCAACGAGGCGATTCCCCGGCAGCACGGCCAAGCCCTGGAAGTCGTACACGACTTCGGCCGCGAGCACCATCTTGCCCTGCTGACCACCCCCCGCATCCAGGGCGGCCGCCCCGAAGCCACGGAATGCCTGTGCATCGCCGCCCGCCTGCAGCGCGCGCTGGGCACCTTCGTCGACAAGCAGGGCGATGTGACGCTGTACTTCAGCATCCTGCATCTGCAGGTGGCGATGGGGGAGGAACAGTTGCCCAATTGAGGCGTTGTGGTGTGGATATGGAAAAAGCGCTCCGTGGAGCGCTTTTTATTTGGGTGAAGCGGTGTTTTCAACGAAGGTGTCGGGGTCAGCTACAGGCTGATCTGAGTCACTCGCAATCCTGTACATGAATGGCAGCAATCGCTAACACCTGTCGCTGAGCGCCGCGCTTATCTGGCCCGGTTGCGTCACCTCCGGAAATGGCCGCAGCTCGCGCCGAGATCGCCAAGCTGCAACGTGTGCTGGGAAAAAAGACTTTGGAGAACGAGATCCTCAAGGAAGCCGTGGAGCTCGCCGCAGCAAAAAAGTGGATTGCGCGCTCGCCCTTGTTGCCTGGGGACGACCGATGAAGTCGGTCTGCTCGGTGCTGGGCGTGGCGCGCTCGAATCTGCATGTGCGGTATCACCGCTCTGGCCACTGGCAGGACAACCGCAGAGGCCGCACTCCGGTCCAGGATGAGCTCTTGCTGGCTGACCTGCGGCGCCACATTGCCGAGTTGCCCAGCCTATGGCTATCGCCGCGCCGGTGCGCTGCTCAATCGAGAGCGACGTTCGCAAGGTCAACAGGTGCTGAACCACAAGCGCATCTACCGGGTCATGGCGCAGCATCGACTGCTGTTGCCCAAGGCGCCCAAGCGACGGCATTCGAGCCGTATTCATGATGGCTAGGTCAGTGTGCCGATGAGCAACATGCGCTGGTGCTCTGACGGTTTTGAGTTCAAGCGCGATTCGGGCGAGACGGTCACAGCCACCTTCGCCAAGGACTGCTGCGACCGGGAGATCCTGGCCTGGCGGGCTTGGGAGGGCAAGGGACTTGCGGGAGAGCCTGTGCGCGACATGCTGGTGGAAGCCGTGGAGCGGCGCTTTGGCACGGTTGAAGCCGTGCCCCTGGAGCGTGAATTGGAGTTCCTCACTGACAACGGCAGCGCCTATATCGCGCACGAGACGCGGGGTATTGCCAAGTCACTGGGGCTCAAGCCAATCAATACGCCGGTATGCAGCCCGCAAAGCAATGGAATGGCCGAGAGCTTCGTCAACACCTTCAAGCGTGACTACATGAGCTGCATGGACCTGCGCGATGCGCCGACCGTGTTGGCGCAATTGCCGGGTGCGTTCGAGCACTTCAACGAAATCCACTCGCATTCGAGTTTGAAGATGATGTCGCCCAGGGAGTTCCGACGACAGCAGAGTCACCCGGCCCATCAGGGCTACCTTAGCGACTGGACGGTGTCCGGAACTACGGGGGCAAGATCAGCTTCATCCTTGGGAGCCGCCGCTCGATTGCGCGGCTCACTGCGTACCGGCTCGAATTACCGCTTCTGCGTGCCCAGCAGGCTCATGTCGACCCTGAGCGGAAGCTGGCTTGGGTGAGATGAGCTGTCAAAGCGGGTGCTTAACGTTCGAGGTGAGATGTCTCTCCGCGCACGCTCAATTTCCCGGAATCGTGAGAACAAAGGTGTTCCTCGCGTATTGGGAGCCGCGAAGAGGGAGTCCCGCCAAGACGTTTAGATTCCCATAGTTAATTCGAGCCATTGAGCGGGCGAGATATAGTCCGAGACCGGCTCCGTGGAGCTTCGAGTCAATCGCGTTTGAACCGGAGTAGCCTTCCTCAAAAATTAAATCCTGCTCGTCTGGTTTGATAGCGAGACTCTCCATGACAAAGCGAATATCAACGAATCCGTCGGAGCTCTGGGATACAGAGACCGAAAAATCGCTATCAGGACGCGTGTACTTAGCCGCATTCTCAACGAGATAATAGATGCAGACATGGATGGAGTCGTAGTCAAAGCGAGCCTGAATACGCGTGCGCTCAACTTCTGCGCGAACCTTCTTGGCGATAAACTCGCCAAAAAAGAGATAGAAGACATTCATTAAGACGCGATGTACATCATGCATCTCGGAATTGCTTTTTTCCAGTTTTCCGGAAAGGCGATCAAACGCGGTGTACTCTGCTTTCTGCGCAGCTTGGTGCTTCAGTATTTCAAGCAGTGCGCGTGCCGTTCCTTCTAGGTTGTCTCGAATCTCTGATGCGAGATATGGGACTACCTCTCTTGGATTCCCAATGAGTCGATCTTGCTGCGCAAGTAAGAATACTTCCTGCGAAGTCTTCGCCGTTAGAGACTTTAGATTGTGAAGGAGTCTTCGCGTTCTTCCCTCGGAGCGTTGAATGGACAACTCCACAGTCGGAGCCACTGCGAGCATGGCATCAATCTCTGACTCCAGAAGTTTCTTGCTCTTTATTCGATCTACATCGACTGAGAAAGCGATTGCCGAGTACTCATCCACTGATTTTCGAAGGATGCGGGACTTCTTACCTTCAACCACAGTAGTTAAAGTACCTGCCGACGGCAACTGCTCAACGCATTGCTGCAGGACTGCCTGGGGGATTTGGCTAAGCAGGGGTTCGCTGCGATTGGCAATCCAAATTGTGATCTGGGTCGGATTTTTCATTTGGAGAGAACTCGAACAATAGTGTCCTCGAATCTAATTGGCTCCGCTGTTTTGGGGAGTGAATAATCTGCCTCTTGTAGTGCTTCGTGAAAGCGTGCCCCCTTTTCTTCTGCCGAATAAATCACTACCTTTTTTGCTGGATATCTACGCTTTATGGCAAGCGCCAGTCCTAGCCCCTCGTCACTATATTGCATGATCCGGCCAACACCCTGAATATCTACAAAAATTACGTCGGCATTAAGTAATTGAGATTGCTCGAGTGAGGATATGTCAGTGACGAGCTTTGTGTTTTCCCAGCCCATCTTTTTAAGTATGCCAACAATTTTAAATCCGCGATCATCGTCAATAAAGAGGATCTGCGAAGTTCGTTTAAGCTCTACCACGTCATTCGGCGTAGGCGGTTGTGTCGTAGATACGAGCATTTGCGGTTCCGCTGGGCTCCCAACAGTTACCGTCACAGTCTGGTTGGTCGTACTGCTGGCCGTTGACGGGTTATCGGCCTGAGTATCTTCCGAACGTTTCTTGCGGAGCCGCAAGAGGATGGCGCCTCCTATCGCAAGCAAGCCTGCAATGACGGAGACAATTTTATTGACGGTGTCGAGGGTGAATTCGGTCATAAAAAGAGATGATGGTTGAGTTTGAGACATCAATCATTTATAGATATCAAAAAGTGGCTTATGACGTTCCAGTCTCATTGGCGCCAAGTATCTATAGGAATTGAAGCAATTGTTTACATTTAAAGATAGCACACCGTACTGGCGGCAAAATTGATGCTCCCCACGCGGGATGAGATCGAGCTTGTAGTACACACCGACCAGTGTGGGCTCTCCTCCTGCTGGCCCCTAACTGTCGAGGTGGAAGATGCGCTACCCGCAAAGCCGACCTTGGGTAAGGCTGCCCTAATGGCCGACAGCACCAGTTCGTAGACCTCGCTGACAGCTGACTTCTCCGGTTAGGCTCGCGGATCGAGTGTGTCCGCTTCCTGGCACATCCGTGCACTTACACTACCGGCCAGTTGGGGTCATCGGGAAATGACTGCTATCTAAAATTGAATCACTCGAAGGCCAATACACAAAAAGTGCCACCACCAAGCTGGTGCCACATTAACAAGCAAGAGAGATTACAATGAAGCTACGTCGTGTGCGGGTGGAAAACGTCAGGAGTTTCCTTGAACCTGCAGAGTTACTGCTTGAAGGAGACATTTCCATCATCATTGGTCCAAACGGCGGCGGCAAGACCAATCTGCTAGATACGACGACCACCATACTGCGCAGGCATTTGCTCTCATCCATCATCCCCAGAAAATCGGCTACGGCAGACAACCCTGATCGGCATGAGTTCGTTGCCAATGACATGTTGCATAGCACTTCCTTGGAGCCGCATAGTCAGGGTAAGGGCCGCGAGCAAGTAGTCGAGCTAGAGCTAGAAGTTACGAGCCGCGACATTGAAAACATGGCATCCATGAAGGCATCGGCTCATGATGTGGCAGCCAGGACCGAGCGCAAGTACGTCGGTGCATCGATTCGGGAGGCTGCTGAATGGGACTTGTCCTTGCTTCGAGTAGGCCAGCGGTTCGTCTACCGAATCGTCAACAGCGGGCTTCAAGGCACAAGCGATTCAGCCGAACACATTTATCAGCGCTATCTGGCGCTTTACGAGGTCGACGCGTGGCTGCGAGGGGAGTTGGGAATGGCCAGCCTGTCTACGCCTATGCTCTCGATGCCCATCAACCGTGCATCCAATGGCGTTCAATCCTCGGTCAATCTGTCTGGATACAACGAATTTGACTACAAGCGTTCCGTGGATGCTGCATCCTCCCGACTGGGAGCTTCGACGATGAGCCTCGCGGTGGGAAGAATTGCCAAGAAATACCGACTGCTGGAAATCAAGGACAACGGGAGCGCCAAGAAAGATTTCCGCAATGATCCAGCGATTCAATCGCTGACTGCCGTCTTGTTGGATTTGGGCTATGCATGGGATCTTGTCTGTACCGATCCCATGAATAACAGCTACGACATCCAGTTGGAGAAACAGGGATCGAAGTTCTTGGCAGGAAACGCATCTTCGGGCGAGAAAGAGTTACTGACCTACCTCTTCGCCATATATGCTCTCAATGTGAGAGATGCGCTGATTGTCATCGACGAACCGGAGCTGCATCTGCACCCGCGCTGGCAAAAAACATTGCTGGGGCTTTTTGAACGGCTGGCTTTGGAAACTGGCAACCAATTCCTGCTGGCAACGCACTCAGCCGTCTTTGTGTCGCCGTCGTCCATCGAGTACGTATCGCGTGTCTACAGCACTGAGCAACGAAGTGCGATTGTTCGTCTCAACAACAGCAGCTTGCCCGAACCCAAGCATCTGTTTGCCATTGTCAACAGTCAGAACAACGAGCGGATGTTCTTTGCTGACAAGGTCGTTCTCGTTGAAGGCATTTCAGATCGGATATTTTTCGAATCCGTTTTCAATCGCCTTGGTGTGACATCGGGCACCATCCGTACTTGTGAAGTGATCAGCGTTGGAGGGAAGGGTTTTTTTGCACCTTATGCGGCCCTCCTTGAAGCCTGCAAAGTCCCTTATGCAGTCATCGCGGATCGTGACTACCTGAAACAGATAGGGTCGCCGGAAATCAAGGGATTCTTTACTCTTCACGAAAACGAGTTCAAGAAAGCAGTCATTGATGATCCGACCAGCACAGACGGTGATTCATTGTTGGTTCAGCTCGATCACGCCGTTTCAACTGGCGATCTTGATCGCTTGAGGTCACTTTGGGAGCACATCAAGTTGCGCAGAGGTCGGTTGCAAACGGACCTGAATGATCACCAGCAGCACACGATCCGCGACTATATCGTTGCTAAACGGCTCGAGCATATCTTTGTCCTATCTAGAGGCAGCCTGGAGTCGTATCTACCGGAAGGCTACAAGTCCAAGCAACTTGACAAGCTGATTCGCCTCATCTCAACAGAGTATTGGCACGAATTACCAGAGTTTGCCCAAGAGGAAATTTCAGTAATTGCTGACAGAATCAAAGTACTTTGAGCAAGCTTGCCGACGAAGGCAATCTTGAACGCTGTATGTAATGAATGTCAGTTTATACACATATCGGCCTTTGATTGCAGCCGGGACGAGCCAATCAGGAATGTCTGATTTCCGGCTTAGAGTCAATATTTTTAGAATACCGCTTTGGGTTGATCGGTTGAATCCACAGTCACTAGCAGCCAATAAAAAACGCCCCTGCGGGCGTTTTCCATTTCCGGAAACCAGCCGAAGCTCAAAGCCCCGGCCGGCCCTTTATCACTTCTTCAGATCAAACCGATCCAGCTCCATGACCTTGACCCAGGCAGCCACGAAGTCCTTGACGAATTTCTGGCTGGAGCCGGCTTCGGCATAGACCTCGGCCAGGGCGCGCAGGACGGCATTGGAGCCGAAGACCAGGTCCGCACGGGTGCCGGTCCATTTCTTTTCGCCGGTCTTGCGGTCCACGCCTTCGTAGGTGCCGTCTTCCAGCGCCTTCCACTGCGTGCCCATGTCCAGCAGGTTGACGAAGAAGTCGTTGGTCAGGCGGCCCGGGGTGGCGGTGAACACGCCGTGCCGGCTGCCGCCGGTGTTGATGTTGATGGCGCGCAGGCCGCCGATCAGCACCGTCATCTCGGGGGCGGTCAGCGTCAGCAGCTGGGCCTTGTCGATCAGCTGAACTTCGGCCGGCACGGCGTTCTGGCGCTGCTGGTAGTTGCGGAAGCCGTCGGCCTTGGGCTCGAGCACGGCAAACGAGTGGATGTCGGTCTGCTCGTCGCTGGCATCGGCGCGGCCGGGGGCAAAGGGCACGGTGACCGCGACGCCGGCGTCGGCTGCGGCCTTTTCCACGCCTGCATTGCCGGCCAGCACGATCATGTCGGCCAGCGAGATGCGCTTGTCGCCGTCGGCGGCTTTGTTGAATTCGCGCTGAATGCCTTCCAGCACGGCCAGCACGCGGGCCAGCTGTTCGGGCTGGTTGGCTTCCCAGTCCTTTTGCGGTGCCAGGCGGATGCGCGCGCCGTTGGCGCCGCCGCGCTTGTCGGAGCCGCGGAAGGTGGAGGCCGAGGCCCAGGCCGTGCCCACGAGCTCGGAGACCGTGAGACCCGAGGCCAGCACCCTGGCCTTGAGAGCGGCCACGTCGGCGTCGTTGACCAGCGGATGCCGGACTGCGGGAATCGGGTCCTGCCAGATCAGCTCTTCCTTCGGCACCTCGGGGCCAAGGTAGCGCGAACGCGGGCCCATGTCGCGGTGGGTGAGCTTGAACCAGGCGCGCGCAAAGGTTTCGGCAAAGGCCTGGGGATTCTCCAGGAAGCGGCGCGAGATCTTCTCGTAGGCCGGGTCCATGCGCAGCGACAGGTCGGTGGTCAGCATGGTGGGTTTCTTGTTGGGGCCGCCATGCGCGTCGGGTATGACGTCGGGCGCATCCTTGGCCACCCACTGGATGGCACCCGCAGGGCTCTTCTCCTGCACCCATTCGTACTTGAACAGGTTCTCAAAGAAGAAGTTGCTCCACTGTGCAGGCGTCTGGGTCCAGGTCACTTCCAGGCCCGAGGTGATGGCGTCGCGGCCGGAACCGGTGCCGAAGCTGCTGGCCCAGCCCAGGCCCTGGGCTTCCAGGCCGGCGGCTTCGGGCTCTGCGCCCACATGCGAGGCCGGGCCCGCGCCGTGGGTCTTGCCGAAGGTGTGGCCGCCGGCGATCAGGGCCACGGTTTCCTCGTCGTCCATGGCCATGCGGGCGAAGGTGTCGCGGATGTCGCGGGCCGCGGAGACGGGGTCGCCATTGCCGTCCGGGCCTTCGGGGTTCACGTAGATCAGGCCCATCTGCACGGCGGCCAGCGGGTTCTCCAGGTCGCGCTCGCCGCTGTATCGGCTATCGGGCTTGTCGCTGGTGGCCAGCCATTCCTTCTCGGCGCCCCAGTAGACGTCGAGGTCGGGTTCCCAGGTGTCCTCGCGTCCGCCGGCAAAACCGAAGGTGCGGAAACCCATGGTCTCCAGCGCCACGTTGCCGCACAGAATCATCAGGTCGCCCCAGGAGATCTTGTTGCCGTATTTCTGCTTGATGGGCCACAGCAGACGGCGCGACTTGTCGATGTTGACGTTGTCCGGCCAGGAGTTGAGCGGCGCGAAGCGCTGCTGGCCGCGGCCAGCGCCGCCGCGCCCGTCCTGCACGCGGTAGGTGCCGGCGGCATGCCAGGCCATGCGGATGAACTGCGGGCCGTAGTGGCCGAAGTCGGCCGGCCACCAGTCCTGCGAATCGGTCATCAGCGCGCGCAGGTCGCGCTTGAGGCCCTCGTAGTCGAGCTTCTTGAATTCCTCGGCGTAGTTGAAGCCGGCATCGAGCGGGTTGCTCTTGCTGCTGTGCTGGTTCAGCAGGTCCACGCGCAGCTGGTTGGGCCACCAGTCCTTGTTCGTGGTGCCGTGGCCGGCAGCGGCGGTGGCACTGTGGGCCTGCTGGGCACTGTGGAAGGGGCACTTGGATTCGGTCGTCATGGGATCTCCGTTTCAACGAGTCGTTTCGGGGGACAAGCGATGGATACCTGCTGGTAGCGGCAACGCAATGAATATTTAATAGCTGTTGACTATCAAATTGAATTCATTATGTTTTTAAGCTATCAATGAGACAAGGTGTTTTCGATTGAAAAAATCCAAGTTCACCATAGCGATAAATATCGGTCCGATCCGTGATGCAGCGCAAGAGCAATGCATGCATGGAGCGCCGCGCGGGCAGGGAGGGGCGGCCGTCTTCAGCCGGCCACCAGTTTGTGCACCAGATCGGCTGCGGTGGAAGCGCCGTACTTGCGCATCAGCCGCGCGCGGTAGATCTCCACCGTGCGGTGGCTGATGGCCAGGGCCTTGCCGATTTCCTTGGAAGTCAGGCCTTCGAGCAGGCGGGCCGCGACCTCGCGCTCGCGGCCCGTGAGTTCGGCCTTGACGGGGCGCTGGGCCGAGAGGTCCTCGAAGCTCCAGATACCCGAGGCATGGGGATTGTTGCGGTCCAGCGTGCGCCCCGAGACATGGCACCAGAAGGTTTCGCCGTTGGCGCGCTTCATGATGCGGTTGTCCGAATAAAAGCCCTTGGCGTTGAGGATGGGCGCGATGCGCGCGCCCAGGCGTTCGTATTCGTCGGCGCTGGGGTAGAGCACCTGGAAGGACTGGCCGATCAGCAGTTCGCGCGAGGCCGCAAACATCTCGCACAATTGCAGGTTGCAGTCGATCATGGTGCGGTTGCGCGAGATCACCAGGCCCACTGGGGCTGCTTCGAACGCCAACCGATAATCAACCGCCATGGTGCTGCTCTTTACGAAAAACTACTTACTCAAGTACGTAGTATCGTAGCGCATCCGATTCAAGAAGGAGACATGTGTGAAAAAGCTCTATCCATCCGCACAAGCGGCGCTGCAGGGCGTCGTGGCTGACGGGCAATTGCTGGCTGTGGGTGGTTTCGGCCTCTGCGGCATCCCCGAGGCCCTGATCGATGCACTGGTGGCCAGCGGCGTGAAGAATCTCACGGTGGCTTCCAACAATGCCGGCGTGGACGGCTTCGGCCTGGGCAAGCTGCTGGAGACCCGCCAGATCAGGAAGATGATCTCCTCCTATGTGGGCGAGAACAAGGAGTTCGAGCGCCAGTACCTGGCAGGCGAGCTGGAGCTGGAATTCACGCCCCAGGGCACGCTAGCCGAGAAGCTGCGTGCCGGCGGCGCCGGCATCCCGGCCTTCTTCACCAAGACCGGCGTGGGCACCATCGTGGCCGAAGGCAAGGAGCTGCGCGAGTTCGACGGCGAGACCTATGTGATGGAGCGTTCGCTGGTGCCCGATGTGTCCCTGGTCAAGGCGCACCGCGCCGACAAGAGCGGCAACCTGCAGTTCCGCCTGACGGCGCGCAACTTCAACCCCGCTGCGGCCACGGCCGGCAAGATCTGTATCGTGGAGGTGGAGGAGATCGTCGAGGTTGGCGAAATCGCGCCCGACGACATCCATCTGCCCGGCATCTATGTGCACCGCATCGTGCACAACCCCCATCCTGAAAAGCGCATCGAGAAGCGCACGTTGACCGAGAAAAAAGGAGCCTGAACCATGCCCTGGACGCAAGACCAAATGGCCGCGCGCGCGGCGCAAGAACTGGAAGACGGCTTCTACGTGAACCTGGGCATCGGCATTCCCACGCTGGTGGCCAACCACACGGGCGACAAGGAAGTGTGGCTGCAATCCGAGAACGGCATGCTGGGCATCGGCCCGTTCCCCACCGAAGACCAGGTCGATGCCGACCTGATCAACGCCGGCAAGCAGACCGTGACCACGCTGCCGGGCTCGTCCATCTTCGGCTCGGACCAGTCGTTCGCGATGATCCGCGGCGGCAAGATCAACCTGTCCATCCTGGGTGCCATGCAGGTGTCCGAGAAGGGCGACCTGGCCAACTGGATGATTCCGGGCAAGATGGTCAAGGGCATGGGCGGCGCCATGGACCTGGTGGCCGGCGTCAAGCGCGTTATCGTGCTGATGGAGCATGTGGCCCGCAAGAAGGACGGCACGACCGACCTGAAGATCCTGCCCGCCTGCACGCTGCCGCTGACCGGCGTGGGCGTGGTGGACCGCATCATCACCGATCTGGGCGTGATGGACGTGACTCCCGAGGGACTGAAGCTGGTGGAGCTGGCACCCGATGTGAGCTTCGAGGAAATCCAGTCCAAGACGGGCGTGGAGCTGATCCGCTGAATCCGGCCTCCTGTCGGACGCAAAAACGCAGCCCCGGGCTGCGTTTTTTATTGCCCTTCATGCCTGGGCTGTGTCTGTCGCAGGCCTGGGGTAACGGTGAGGTGGAGGCCCCGCCGCCGACGGATTTCCCGCACCTGCCGTGCCTGCAGGAAAACGGACGCACGGCGATGTTGCCCTATGCTTGCGTCTTCCCGCCAACGCAAAAAATCACCAGACCGCGCTCCCATGACTGCCGATTTGTCCCTGACTTGCCGTGATGTCGATTCTGCCGTGCACAGGCTGGTCCGGCTGTACGAAGAACTGGCACCGGAGCATCTGGCCGGGCTGGGTGCCTACTATGCGCCCGATGCCTACTTCAAGGATCCCTTCAATGAAGTGCGCGGGGTGCCCGCGATCACGCGCATCTTCGAGCACATGTTTGCTTCGCTGCAGGATCCGCGCTTTGTCGTCACGCAGAAGCTGGTGCGGGGCGACAGGGCCTTCCTGGAGTGGGAATTTCGCTTCCGGTTGCGGCGCTGGCGGCCTGAAGTCGAACAGTGCATCCGCGGTGCCTCGTCCCTGCGTTTCGACGCCCAGGGCCGTGTGGTACATCATCGCGATTACTGGGATGCCGCAGAAGAGCTGTACGAGAAGTTGCCGCTGCTTGGCGCCTTGATGCGCTGGCTGCGCCGTACGGCGTCCAGCTCCTCAAAGACTGTGCATGCGCAGGGTTCGCCATCCTGAGGATGGCAGGGAGAGATACGCAGCGTTCTCCCGGTCCGGCCGCCGCCGGCATGCCGAAAGCCGTATGGGGCTAGGGCGAAGAGGGGGCGGAACCCGAGGTGGCCAAACCATCGAAGGTAGTGCTGGTCACCCATTCGATGATCTGTTCATGCGTGTACTGGCCTGATTCCTTGAGCAGGCCCACGACGGGATCGCAGGCGCGCGCGAACAGCGTGTAAAGCACCAACTCCACCGGTAGCTGCATTTGCAGCTGACCGCCTGTCTGGGCTTCTGTGATCCAGGTGCTGAGCCGGTTGCTCAGGGCTATGAGGCGATCCATGTACTCGTCGTTGGATTGCAGCGAGGCGCTGAGGCTGGAATTCTGGGCGGGAAGGGAGGGCATCTCTCCCTCCAGCTGGGTCTGCATGGCCCATCGGGTGACGGCCTTGAGCTGGTCCAGCGCCCGGACGGGCTGGCCTGCTTCGGCGGCCTGCTCGGCCGCGCTGCGCAAGCCGTCCACAAAGCCCAGTGCACGGTCCAGCACTCCGACCATCGCGGCGCCTGCCAGCTCTTCCTTGGAGGTGAACAGCTTGTACAGGCTGGCCTTGGCCATGCCGGCCTCCGCAGCCACCTCGTCCACCGTCATCGCATCGTAGCCCTTGGTGGCCAGAAGCCGGTTGACGGCGGTCACGATGGCCTCTTCGCGCACGCGCTGGATCTGTTCCCTGATTGATGAGCGAGCATTCATGAGCCGTATTTTATGACGCGCGAGGTCAGGTCGGATACTTTGTAGTGCAATTTTGATATTTGTAGTTTATAGTGTGAACTAATTAGTTCATTGTTTGTTCTTCTGGGTCTATCCGGGTGACTGGCGACTATTTCAAGGGGCTTTCATGCATCGTATAGCTGTCATTGGTTCGGGTGTTTCCGGTCTGGCGGCCGCATGGCGCCTGGCGGACGGGCAGATGCCGTTCAGCGTGTGCCTGTTGGAAGGCGGCAGCCATTTCGGAGGCCACGCGAATACGGTGGACCTTCATCTCGATGGCGTCGGCCACGCAGTCGATACGGGGTTCCTGGTATTCAATCACCGGACCTATCCGCTGCTGACGCGACTGCTCGATGAACTGAAGGTGGAGACCGCGGCTTCCGAGATGTCGTTTTCCGTCCAGGTGCCCCAGGCCGATGGCCGCAGGGGACTTGAATGGAGTGGCGGCTCTCTGGCAGGCGTCTTTGCGCAGCGGCGGAATCTGCTCAGGCCCCGCTTTCTGGGCATGCTGCGAGAGATCCTGCGCTTCAACCGGCTTGCAACGGACATCGCCCGGCGGCAAACCGAGGCGCAGCTCACGGCTTCCATCGCCGATTTCCTGGACCGGCACGGCTTCGGAAAGGCCTTTCGCAGCGACTATCTGTTGCCGATGATCGGCAGCATCTGGTCCTGTCCCACGGACCAGATGCTGCGTTTTCCCGTCGCCACGCTGATCCGCTTTTGCCACAACCATGGCCTCCTCCAGATCACGCGCCAGCCTCAGTGGTACACGGTGCGCGGAGGCTCGCGGCAATATGTGCGGCGCATGGTTGCGCGGCTGCAGCACGATGCCCGCCACGAAGCCAGGCTGAACTCCCCGGTGCTGGGCATCCGGCGGGAAAGGCATGGCGTCCTGGTGCAGCTGGCCCATGGGGCGGAGTGGTTTGACGCCGTCGTGCTGGCCTGCCATAGCGATCAGGCATTGCAGCTGCTTGGCGAGGATGCGACGCAGCAGGAGCGCGCGGTGCTCGGGAACATCCGCTATCAACCCAACGAGGCGGTGCTGCATACCGACAAGGGCGTGCTGCCGCAGCGCACTGCGGCGTGGGCTGCCTGGAACTATGAGCGAGCCGCTTCCTCCTCGGATGAGGAAGCCGGAGTCTGCCTTCATTACCTGATCAACCGGCTGCAGCCCCTGCCGTGGCAGCAGCCGGTGCTGGTGTCGCTCAATCCTGCGCGTGCGATCGCAGAAGACAAGGTCCATGCGCGCATCCAGTACAGCCACCCCGTCTTCGACCAGGCCGCGATTGCGGCCCAGGCAAGGGTGGGCGAATTGCAGGGACATCTTCGCACCTGGTTCTGCGGCGCCTGGTGCGGCTATGGCTTCCACGAGGACGGCCTGCGCTCGGGTCTCAGGGCTGCCGAAGCCGTGTCGGATTCGCTCGCTCGCAGCGCCTCCGCAATTTCCCGTGCCGCCGTGGCGGAGGCCGTATGAACTTGCGTCCGCTGATCGGGTTCGGCCATGTCTGGCATCGCCGGCTGCGGCCGGTGACGCATGCATTCCGTTACCCGGGATATTTTCTGCTGCTGCCCATGCGCAGCCTGCGCGAGCATCCCGATGCCTTGCTGCACCGCAACCGGCCCGGCTGGATGAGCTTTCATGATTGCGATCACGGCGATGGCGGCAACGATTGCCTGGCCTGGTTCGAGCAGCTGCTCCGGGAAGAAGGCATTGACGGTGCCGATGGCGAGATCTGGCTGCATACCTTTCCCCGTGTGCTGGGTTATGCATTCAAGCCGGTAAGTTTCTGGTATGCGCACAGGGCCGACGGTTCGCTGGCGGCGGTCCTGGCCGAAGTCAACAACACGTTCGGCGAGCGGCATGCCTATCTTCTTGCAGGGCCTGACCTCGCCTGGGGGCGCGAGCAGGCGGCAAGCAAGCAGTTCCATGTATCGCCGTTCTGCGAGGTGCGAGGAGAGTACCGCTTCCGTTTCGAGCGCAGCGAAGACCGCGCCGTGGTGCGGGTGGATCTCCATGACGAGGCAGGCCCGCTGCTGTGCACCGGCGTGGAAGGCGCGCTGCAGCCATTGAGCATTTCCCATGTGCGCCGCGCTTTCTTCGGCATGCCGCTGATGACGCTGGGGGTCATCTTCCGCATTCACTGGCAGGCGCTTCGCCTCTGGGCCAAGCGCCTGCCTTTCCACCGCAAACCTTCCGAGCCCAAGCGCTTCGTCACACGATGAACACGACCACCGCCCCCGTATTGAGTCCGTCCTCCGCTGCGCCGCGCTCCATGCCTCGCAGCGCGCGCCGCGTCATGAAACTGCTGGAGCGCCTGCCATGCGGCCACCTGGACGTGCAGCTGCCGCAGGGGGGAGTGCTGCATTTTCCGGGGAAGAACCCTGCGGAAGCCGATGCGCGCTGCACCATCCAGCAATGGAGTGCCCTGGAGCGCATCCTGCGTTCCGGCGATATCGGGCTGGCCGAAGGCTACATAGAAGGGGAATGGGACAGCCCGGACCTCAGCGCGCTGCTTCGGCTGTGCATCGGCAATCGCGACCATATGGAGCAGCTGGTATATGGCAGCTGGTGGGGAAGAATGGGCTTCAGGCTGCGTCACCTGCTGCATCGCAACACGCGGGCGGGCAGCGCCCGCAACATCCATGCCCACTATGACCTGGGCAATGACTTCTACCGGCTCTGGCTGGATCCGAGCATGAGCTACAGCGCCGCCTGGTTCGGGGGGCTCGACGGCGAGGCCTTGCAACAGGCCGACCTGCAGCAGGCGCAACAGGCCAAGATGAGGCGTGCGCTGCGCGAGGCGGGACTCCAGCCCGGCCAGCGCCTGCTGGAAATCGGTTGCGGCTGGGGGGCTCTCGCGCAGACTGCGGCCGCCGAGTTCGGCGCCCACGTCACCGGCGTGACGCTGTCGCGCGAGCAGCTGCAGTGGGGCGTGCAGCGCATCGCGCAGGCCGGTCTGCAGGGGCAGGTCGAGCTGCATTACCAGGATTACCGGGATCTGGCCGCCCGGCATGCCGAACGGCCCTTTGATGCGATTGTTTCCATCGAGATGTTCGAGGCCGTGGGACATGAATATTGGCGCAGCTATTTCCAGATGCTGCGCGACTGCCTCAAGCCCGGGGGCCATGCCTGCCTGCAAACCATCACGCTGCGCGAGGACCTGTTTGCGCGCTACCTGCGCTCCACCGATTTCATCCAGCAGTACATCTTCCCGGGAGGGCTGCTGCCCAGCATTCCTGCTTTCGAGAGGGAGGCGCTGAACGCAGGCCTGATCGTGGAGAACAGGATGGGCTTCGGCAAGGACTATGCCGAAACCCTCAGGCGCTGGCGCAGCTCCTTCGAGGAGAACCTCGACGCCGTACGAGGCCAGGGTTTCGACGAGCGCTTCATCCGCATATGGAGGTTCTACCTGGCCTATTGCGAAGCCGCGTTCGACATGGGCAACACCGATGTCGTCCAGTTCACCTTGCGCAGGCCCGGCCATGATTGACGTTCGGCGCCGCCAAGCCCTGGCCTGGAGCGCCAGCTTTCTTGCTCCTATTCTTGCTGCAATGACCCACGATCTTCCGGCCGCTGTGCCTGCCCTCCCGCCAGAGCTGCGTTCTGCCTTGCCCTCGGCCCGCCTTGTCGGCAGCGGCGTATTGCGCTTCTTTGGACTGCGCGTGTATGAAGCCCGCCTTTGGGCGCCGCCTGGTTTCGAGCCAGCGGACTATGCGCGCCAGCCGTTCGCTCTGGAACTGATCTACGACCGCAAGCTGGAGGGCGAGGCGATCGCCGAGCGTTCGGTCGCCGAGATGCGGCGTGTGGGCGGCTTTTCCGATCAACAGGCACGCCAGTGGCTGCTCTTGATGAAGAAGGCCTTTCCCGATGTGGCTGCGCAGGATCGCCTGCTGGGCCTCAGCGATGGAGCGGGGGGCGTGGGCTTTTTCCATAACGGCCGTGAAACCGGGCGGATACGGGATGCGGAATATGCGCGCCTGTTTTTCGGCATCTGGCTCTCCGAGCAGACGTCCGCGCCGGCGCTGCGCGCTGCCTTGCTCGGCCAGGGCTGATCGGATCTGCGCCCCATGAACGCGCCGTCGCACCCCCGCCCGACACCGCTGTCCTGGCGCACGGGGCTGGCCTATGGCGGACTGGCGGCGCCGCTGGCCTTTGTGTCGCTGCCTTTGTACGTCACCTTGCCCCATCACTACGCCGCGGTGGCAGGGGCACCGCTGGCTGGCCTCGGTGCCGTGCTGCTCGCCACCCGCGCGCTCGATGCCGTGCTGGATCCCGCCCTGGGGCGCATGGCCGATCGCCTTCTGCATCGCGGATCGGGCCCGGCCTGGTTCGCGGCGGCGCTGGGCAGCGTGCTCATGGCCTTGGGTTTCGCCGCGCTGTGGCACCCGCCCGCCGGAGGTCCCGGCCGGTTGCTGGGCTGGCTTTCTGCCAGCCTGCTGGTATGCACGCTGGCCTACAGCGCCGTGGGCATCTTGCACCAGGCCTGGGGCACGCGCTGGGGGGGCGATCCTGCATGGCGCACGCGGGTGACGGCCTGGCGGGAAGGCGCCACCCTTGCCGGCGTGGTGCTCGCCAGCGTGCTGCCTGCATGGCTGGGCCATGATGCAACCAGCGGTGTGCTCGCGGCAGGGCTTGCCCTGGGCCTTGCAGGACTGCATCGCCTGCGTGGGCCCGCTGCAGCACCGGCATTCACCGGGCAGCCGCGCGGAGCCAGCGCGCGGCCGGCGCCCTGGGCAGATGCAGGTTTCCGCCGCCTGCTGTCGGTCTTCATGCTCAATGGCGTAGCCGCTGCCATACCCGCCACCCTCTTGCCGTTCTTCGTGGCGGACCGGTTGCACGCACAGGAATTGCAGCCGCTGTTTCTGCTGTGCTACTTCGGCGCCGCCGCTGCAGGTCTGCCGCTGTGGGTCACGGCAGTCTCCCGCTGGGGCCTGGCACCCAGCTGGCGTGCGGGCATGCTGGCGAGCGTCATTGCCTTTTGCTTCACGCCCTGGCTCGGGGCGGGCGATGGCGGGGCTTTCGCCGCCATCTGCCTTGTCAGCGGACTGGCCCTGGGAGCGGATCTGGCGCTTCCCGGCGCTTTGCTGACCGGAGTGATCCACGAGTCGGGGCAGGGCGGTTCGGGTGAAGGCCGTTATCTGGGCTGGTGGGCCTGCGCCGCCAAGCTCAATCTGGCGTTGGCGGCCGGGTTGGGCCTGCCGCTTCTTTCCGCTGCGGGCTATCGCAGCGGCACAACCGACCCTGCCGGCCTGCAGGCGCTGGCATGGGCCTACGCAGGCCTGCCCTGCCTGCTCAAACTGATGGCTGCGGCGTGCCTCTGGCGTGCCGAGCGCCTGCACATGTCCTGGAGGTTGATATGAAGTCCATGGTAAGCACTCGTTCTTTCCTGCCCTTGCGGCGTGCCGGGGTGTGGCTGGCGCTCATGGGAATGCTGGCCGGCTGCGCGGGCCCGTCGGTCCAGGAATATGCCAGGGAGCGCCCCGAACTGGATCTGCGCCAGTACTTCAATGGACCGCTGCTGGCGCATGGAGTGTTCACGGACCGCTCCGGAAAAGTGGTGAAGCGCTTCACCGTGCGCATGACGGGCCGCTGGAGCGGCGACGAAGGCACGCTCGACGAGCACTTCGTCTACAGCGACGGCAGCACTCAGCAGCGCATCTGGCATCTGAAGTACCTGGGCGAAGGCCGCTACACCGGGCGTGCCGACGATGTGGTGGGAGAGGCGCGCGGCCAGAGTGCCGGCAATGCCTTCCATTGGAACTATGTCCTGGCCCTGCCGGTGAACGGAAAGGTCTGGAACGTCAGCATGGATGACTGGATGTACTTGATGGATGGGCGCACCATGCTCAACCGCGCGGCAATGAGCAAGTTCGGCATCCATCTGGGGGATGTGACGCTGTCCTTCACCAGGGAGTAGCCGCCATGTCGCTGCTGAACGCCAGGCTCAATCCGCCGATGGCCCGCTGGCAGGGGAAATGCGCCTGGATTGTCGGTGCCTCTTCAGGCATAGGGAAGGCCACTGCCGAGGCCCTTCATGCCGAGGGCGCCCGTGTGATCGTATCGGCCAGGGATGCCGCTGCACTGCAGGCATTCGCCGCAGGCCATCCCGGATGCGTGGCCTTGCCGCTGGATGTGACCCGGCCCGAAACCGTGGCGGAGGCCGCCCGGGCCGTGCAGGCCCATGCGGGAGGAGCTCCGGATCTGGTCTTGTATTGCGCGGGCCTTTACCGGCCCCTGCGCGCCACCGAGTTCGACCTTGCCGAAATGCAGCATCATCTGGCGGTCAACTATGTCGGTGCCCTGCAGTTGCTGGATGCCGTGCTTCCGATGCTGCTGGAGGCCGGCCACGGCCACCTGGCCCTGGTGGGCAGTGTGGCCGGTTACCGGGGGCTGCCGATGTCGCTGGCCTACGGTCCCACCAAGGCCGCGCTCAACAATCTGGCCGAGAACCTGTATCTCGACCTGCATCCGCGGGGGGTGGGTGTTTCCATCGTGAACCCGGGCTTCGTCGAGACGCCGCTGACGGCGCAGAACCGCTTTCGCATGCCTGCGCTCATCACTCCCGAAGAAGCCGCGCGGCACATGCTGCAGGGCTGGGCCCAGGGCCATTTCGAAATGAACTTTCCGCGGCGCTTCACGCGCTGGATGCGGCTTCTGCGCTGTCTGCCCGACGGCTGGTACTTTTCTGCCGTGCGCCGCATCACGGGAGCCTGACCGGCCGTTGCGCCCGGAAGCCGCCTTCGAGCTTGCTCCCGGTCAAGAGGCAGCAGCTGCGGGCGCTGTGATCGGAGGCGAAGCGCGTATATTGCAGCGATCAGGGGCAAGGGAGCTTTTCTATGAGCGACAGCCGGGCAGGGCTGCTGGCGCAGCAGGCATGGCACGAGGATGGCGTGCACTTCCTGCGTGCCGTGACCGATATGGCGGACCGCCGTCGCGTGGTGGCAGTCCAGGCCATCTATACCGACAAGGGCGTCAAGCTGCTGGACAAGGGGGCTCGCATCGACAGCCGTGTTTATGCGCGTCTGGTGGAGCACAAGCTGCGCGATCCTGTCGAAAAATATCTGAGCGTGGACGGTTGCGTGGACGTGCAGGAGATCGGGGCCCGTGCCATGGACCAGATCGAAACCATGGAGCTGATGCGCCGCATGGCACGGGCGCTGGACGGGGCGCAGCGCCTGCTGGCGCCGGTGCGCCAGATCGTGCTGCCGCCGCAGCTGGCCTTCAAGCTCACGGTCATGCGCGAGCAGCGTCCCGGCCTGTTCGCGCACAGCATCCAGATGATGCTGGTGGCCGTGTACCTGGCACAAAAGAATGGCTGGAGCGGGCACGACTGCGCTTTGCTGGCTGCGGCGGCGTTGCTGCATGACGTGGGCATGCTCCATATGGATCCGGCCTGGACAGACACCGAGCATTGGCTGACGGGTACCGAGCGGCGGCATCTGGTCGCGCACTCGGTCACGGGCATGCTCATCGTCCGCAGCTGCGGCGTCTATCCCCAGGCGGTGGAAATGGCGGTGCTGGACCATCATGAGCGCATGGATGGTTCAGGCTACCCGCGCGGCAGCCGGGGCGACGCGATATCGACAATGGGACAGGTGCTGTTGCTGGCCGAAGTGGTCGCGGCCTTTTACGACAAATTCCGGGACCTGCCCGGCCAGCGGCTGTCGCTGATGCTTCGGATGAACCATCGCAGCTATCCGGCGCATCTGGTACGCCACGTCTTGCCGCTGCTGTACGACGAAAGCGCGCCGGGCGCCCCGTTGCAGCCGTTGCAGGCCGAGTTCACGTACAACGTGACGGCACTGTCGGCGGTCTTTCAGCTGTGGCGCACGCTGAGCCGGCAGTTTCCCGAGCGCTGGCAGGACATGCCCGACCACCAGGCGGCCATCTTCATCGACTCCAGCCTGAGGGGGCTGCAAAAGCAGCTGGCCGAAGCCGGCCTGCATCCGGGCCAGCAGTCCGAGCTGCTGGCTTTCCTGCAGGACGATGCCCTGGGCATGGGGGAGCTGGCCCTGGTCAGCCGGGAAGCCCGATGGCAGCTGCAGGCCATTGTCAATGCATGCCTGCACCGCTGGCCCGACACCGGTGCGCGCAGGCATGCGTTGGATGCTGCCGTCATGGAGTGGTGCGAGGCCAGCCTGCGGATCGATGCCGTGCCACCGCTGCAGGAGCCTGCCGGCAACGCATAGCGTGCCATGGCGCCTGCAAGCAAGGGGCGGGGGCCCCGCTCCTGGGACGCTGCTTTGCAGTCAGGGTATTCACCCGCTTTGTGGGCAGCAATGGATTTGATAGCTGCCAGCGCTTTCCGATAGGCGATACTAGGCATGTTTGACCTACAAAAAGACACAGTCTTTCAGGCCGGGCACATGTCTTATTTGTAATCAAATGATAATTTTGTATATTTTGTGTACGAAGCTATCCGCGTACCAAGCCTTGGGAAAGTCCGCATGAACGAGAAGATGGCGCAAAGTCCGCAGTCGGATAGCGTCGAATGGCGCGATGACGGTGTGCATTATCTGCGTGCCGTCACCGACATGGCCGACCACTGCCTGGTGGTGACCAACGAGGCGATCTATACGCACAAAGGCATCAAGCTCGTGGAAAAGGGACTGCGCATCGACAGCCGCATGTACGAGCGACTGGCCCTGTATCCCCTGCGCTATCCGGTGGACTGGCATCTGAGCACGGACCATCTCGTCGATGTGGCCGAGCTGGAGGCCACGGCACGGGAGCAATGCCGGACCGTGGAGCTGCTCCAGCGTCTGGTGCGCTCCATCGGGGATGCCGAGCGCCTGCTGGCGCCGGTCCGCGGCATCGTGCTGGCGCCGCGCATCGCCTTCAAGCTCACCGTCATGCGCGAGCAGCGCCACGAGCTGTTCATCCACAGCCTGCAGATGAGCATGGTGGCCATTTATCTGGCGCTGCAAAGCGGCAGGACCGAGCGCGAATGCGTGCCCCTGGCCACGGCGGCGCTGCTGCACGACCTGGGCATGCTGTACATGGACCCGGCCTGGACCGATGCCAGCTACCGGCTCACGGGCGAGGAGCGCAAGCAGCTGGTGGCGCATTCGGTCACCTCCATGCTGATGGTGCGCAGCGCCGACACCTATTCGCAGGCGGTGGAGCTGGCCATCCTCGAGCACCACGAGCGCATGGACGGCTCGGGCTATCCGCGCGGCGTGCAAGGCCGCAATATCTCCGCCATGGGCCAGGTGCTGATGCTGGCCGAGGTCATCGCTGCCTTCTTCGAGAAATTCCCCGAGCTGCCTGGCCAGCGACTGTCGCTGATGCTGCGCATGAACCACCAGCGCTACCCCGCGCCACTGGTGCAGATCATCCTGCCGCTGCTGTATGACGAAATCGAACCGGGCATGCCGCTGCCGCCCCTGCAGGCCGAGGTCGGCCACAGCGTGAACGCGCTGGCCGCGGCGTTCCAGATGTGGGCCACGCTCAGCCAGGCCTTTCCCGCGCTGTGGCAGAGCATGCCGGACCACCAGGCCGCGGTCTTTGTGGACGCCGGCATAGGCCAGCTGCAGAAACAGCTGGCCGAGGCGGGCGCGCATCCCGACCAGCAGACCGACCTGTGGAGCTGCCTGCGGGACGATGCGCAGGGCATGAAGGAGCTGGCCCTGGTCAACCGCGAGGCGCTGTGGCAGCTGCAGTCCATCGTCGACAAATGCCTGCAGCAATGGCCGTCCGTGAGCCGGCGCGAGAACGCCGTGGATGCGGCCGTGGCCCAGTGGTGCGAGGCCTGCATGCAGATCCAGCCGGACCAGCCCGCGCAGATGCCGCCCGTGCTGCAGGCACCCTGAGCCGGGCGGCAGAGCACGACCGTTCAAGCGATGCCGGCCATGCCGGCATTTTTCATGCCTGCGCCGGCTTTGCTGGCTGCAAAAACCGAATAACTGTATATTTATACAGTTACCAGGATTTTTGCATGCCTGCTCTTTCTTCCATCGCCTTGCCGCCTCTGCCCCAGGAGCCTGGAGGCCGGACTGCGGCCGCCATGCCCCAGGTGGCGGGCGTCTGGCGCGGCTCGGACTGGCATGAGAGAGGCGGCGGCAGGGCCTGGCCCACGGGCTATGGCGTACTGGATGCCGAACTGCCCGGCGGCGGCTGGCCGGCCAATGCGCTGATCGAAGTGCTGCAGCCCGCGCATGCCCATGCCGAATGGCCGCTGCTGCTGCCGGCGCTGGCGGCCCGCATGCAGGAAGGCAAGGCCCGGGCGGCCGGGGGCGGCCACCGGCGGCTGGTGCTGGTGGCGCCGCCTTTTCTGCCGTTCGTGCCGGCCCTGCAGGCTGCGGGCATAGCGCCCGAGCGCCTGTGCTGCGTGCAGAAGGCGGCAAATGCCAGGGCTGCCTCCTGGAGTGTCGACCTGGCCTGGGCCTGCGAGCAGGCGCTGCATTGCCGGGATGTGCTGGCCGTGCTGGCCTGGCTGCCCGATCTGCCGGTGCCCGTGCTGCGGCGCCTGCAACTGGCCGCTGCTTCCCAGGGGCGGCCGCTGTGGCTGTGGGGCGGACTGGAGGCAAGCCGGCGCAGCTCGCCCGCAGCCCTGCGCCTGCAGCTCGAAATTGCAGAGGACTGCACGCTGCAGGTGCGCCTGCTCAAGCGCAAGGGCCCGGCACTGGAAAAGGCCTTGCTGCTGCCCCGCACCTCCTGGGGCTGGCTGCCCGTCATGCAGGCCCAGGCCATGCGCCAGGCCGCGCAGCACAGGGAAGCCGCTTTGCTGCTGCACGGGCACTCGATGGGCGGACGCCCGGCCACAGCGGCGGCTGCCGCGCATGCGGGCGCATAGCGGAGCAGGGAGGCGGCATGGACGGCATGGAGCGGCACTGGATTGCATGGCCCCACGGGCAGGGGACGGCTGCGGCGGGCGGGCAGGAGGCTGGCAGCGATGCGCTGTTCAGCGCCGCCTGCTGGGCCTTGCAGTTTTCCCCGCGCGTGGTGGTGCTCGAAGAAGCCGTGCTGATGGAAACCGCCAGCGTGCTGCGCCTGTGGGGCGGACTGGACGCGCTGGTCGATGCAGTGCGGCAGCAGTTGCAGATGCATGCCCCGGCGCAGCCGCCGGACTTTGTCTGGGCGCAGGGCGCCACGGCCTGGCTGGCATTGGCGCGGCTGCGGCTGGCGCAGCGCTTTCCTGCTGCAAGGCCGGCCCTGGTGGGGGCCGATGCGCTGCCGCTGTGGACGCTGTCCGCGCTGCAGCCGCATATGCCGGTGCTGCAGCGCCTGGGCTGCCGCTCTTGGGGCGATGTGCGGGCCCTGCCGCGCGCGGGCCTGGCGCGCCGCATGGGCGCAGCATCCATGAAGGTGCTGGACCAAGCCTATGGGCTGCTGCCCGAAGCCCATGAGTGGCTGAGCTGGCCCGAGCGTTTCGTCCTGCGGCACGACCTCGGCTATCCGGCCCATGATGCGGCGGCCGTGCTGCAGGCGGCCCGGCCCCTGCTGCGCTCGCTGCAGCTGTGGCTGCAGGCCCGCCACCATGGCGTGCTGGCCCTGCAGCTGCGCTGGCACCATGATCTGCGGCGCATGGACGGAGAGGCGCTGCCGCCCTGGGATGCGCTGGAGATCCGCACGGCGCAGCCCACGCAGGCCATGGCCCATCTGGAGCGGCTGCTGCGCGAGCGCATCGCGCGCCTGAGCTGGCGCGCACCCGTGGACATGCTGGAGCTGCAGGCGCCGGAAACCACGGCCTTTGCGGCCGAGGCGCTGAGCTGCCTGCCGCCGTCCCTGCAGGATGGGCAGGACGGACCGGCAAGCACGCGGGACGGCGCAGGGGCTGCGTCCCTGCAATGGCATGAATGGGTGGAGCGGGTCGGCGCGCGCTGGGGCGAGGACTGCGTGCAGATTCCCTTGCCCTGTGCCGACCACCGGCCCGAGGCCATGCAGCAATGGATCCCTGCCGCAGCGGCACCGCCGGAGCATGCCGCTGCGAGGCGAAGCCCCGCTGCGGGCTGCGCCGATCCCTGGCAGGGGCTGTGGCCCCCCTGGCTGCTGCCGCAGCCCAGGCCGCTGCCGCTGGAGCGCAACCGCCCCTGCTGGCACGGGCCGCTGCAGCTGCGCGCCGGCCCCTACCGGCTGGAGGCGGGCTGGTGGGACGAGGAGGGCGCAGCCGCGGTACGCGACTATTTCGTAGGCTACAACGAGGCGGTAGGCCATGTCTGGATCTACCGCGAGCGGGTCCAGCTGCCTGTCCGCGAGGCCGGGGCGGGCGGCGCATCCGGGCCATCGGTGGCCTGGTATGGGCAGGGCGTGTATGGCTGAGCAGGCCGCCGTTTGGAACCGTCCTGCGGTCCGGCTGGCTTCTCCGCCGGTGCCGCCGCCGGGAGACATGCCTGCGCCGCCCGGCGCCTGGGGCGCAGGCCACGGGCCGCTGGCCTATGCCGAGCTGCATTGCCTGTCGCATTTCAGCTTTCTGCGCGGTGCCTCCTCGCCCGAGGAACTGGTGCAGCGCGCCAAGAGCCTGGGCTATGCGGCGCTGGCGCTGACCGACGAATGCTCGGTGGCCGGTGCCGTGCGCGCCTACGAGGCGGCCAGGGACTGCGGCCTGACGCTGATCCACGGCAGCGAATTCGCTCTCGCCGATCAGGAGGGGGCGCGCATCGTGGTGCTGGCGCGCGACCTCGCGGGCTGGGGCGACCTGTGCGAATTCATCTCCGCCGCGCGCGGCCGCAGCGGCAAGGGCGGCTATGTGGTGGATGCCTGCAGTCCCTGGCAGGCGCTGGCGCGCAGCTGCGAATGCATTGTGCTGCCCCGGCGGGAGGTGCTTGGTGCTTCCGATCTGGAAGCGGTCCGCGCTTGCGTGCAAAGCGTTTCGGCCTGTTTTGCCCAGGAATGCCCGCAGGCCGGCATCTGGCTGGGCGTGGAGCTGCACCTGGCGCCCGACGACAGCCTGTGGCTGCAGACCCTGCAGCAGGTGGGCGCGGCGCTGGGGATTCCGCTGGTGGCCTGCGGCGATGTGCACATGCATGCGCGCTCGCGCAAACCGCTGCAGGACGTGGCCACCGCCATACGCCTGGGACGGCCGGTGGCCGAATGCGGCTTTGCGCTGCAGCCCAATGCGGAGCGCCACCTGCGCTCGCGCCTGCGGCTGGCGAGCCTGTACCCCAAGGCCTTGCTGGAGGCCACGCTGCGCTTGGCGGCGCGCTGCCGCTTCACGCTCGACGAGATCCGTTACCACTACCCGCAGGAAAGCGTGCTGTCCGGCATGGATGCACGACAGACCCTGGCCTGGCACACCTGGCAGGGTGCGGCGGGCCGCTATCCGCAAGGCATTCCGCAGAAGGTGCAGGAGCAGCTGCACAAGGAGCTGGACCTGATCGCCGAGTGCCGCTACGAGATGTACTTCCTCACCGTGCACGACATCGTGCGCTATGCGCGCAGCGAAGGCATTCTGTGCCAGGGCCGGGGCTCGGCCGCCAATTCGGCGGTCTGCTACTGCCTGGGCATCACCGAGGTCAGCCCCGAGGGCAAGCACCTGCTGTTCGAGCGCTTCATCAGCCGCGTGCGCGGCGAGCCGCCCGACATCGACGTGGATTTCGAGCATGCGCGCCGCGAGCAGGTCATCCAGTACATCTACACCAAGTACGGGCGCGAGCGCGCGGCGCTCACGGCCGTGGTCAGCTGCTGGCGCAGCCGCAGCGCCCTGCGCGACGTGGGCAAGGCGCTGCGCATCCCCCCGCCGCTGGTGGATGCGCTGGCCAAGGGCCAGTACTGGTTCAGCGAAACAGCGGAGCAGGGGGCTGGCGCCGAGGCAGAGGGCGAACAGGACCTGCCCGAGCCCCGACCCGAAGCACTTCCCGACGACTGGGTGGAACGCAAGTTCCTCGAAGCCCAGGCCCTGGCCAAGGCCCAGTCCCATGCGTTGACGCCGCGCCAGCTGCGGCTCTGGATCGAGCTGGCCTGGCAGCTCAAGGACAGCCCCCGGCATCTGAGCCAGCATGTGGGCGGCTTTGTGCTGACCGATGGCAAGCTCACGCGCCTGGTGCCCGTGGAGCCGGCGGCCATGAAGAACCGCTCGGTCATCCAGTGGGACAAGGACGACCTGGATGCCATGGGCCTGCTCAAGGTCGATGTGCTGGCCCTGGGCATGCTCACCGTGCTGCGCCACAGCCTGGACGAGCGCGCGGCCTGGCGCGGCGAGCGCTGGAGCCTGGCCCAGATTCCGCCGGAAGATGCGGCCACCTACGCCATGATCCAGCGCGCCGACACCGTGGGCACCTTCCAGATCGAGAGCCGCGCCCAGATGAGCATGCTGCCGCGCCTGCGGCCCGAGACGCTGTACGACCTGGTGGTGGAGGTGGCCATCGTGCGGCCCGGGCCTATCCAGGGCGGCATGGTCCACCCCTATCTGCAGGCCCGCGAGCGCCGGCGGCGCGGCGAGCCGCTGGTGCTGGAACGCTCGCGTTTCGAGAAACCGGACGAGAAGGCCGCACTGGAGGATGCGCTGGAGCGCACCCTGGGCGTGCCCATCTTCCAGGAGCAGGTCATGCAGATCGCCATGGTGGCGGCGGGCTTCACGCCCGACCAGGCCGATGCGCTGCGCCGCTCCATGGCCGCCTGGAAGCGCAAGGGCGGCGTGCACCGCTTCGAGCGGCCGCTGATCGACGGCATGGTCGCGCGCGGCTACCGGCTGGAGTTTGCCCAGGCCATCTTCAGGCAGATGCAGGGCTTTGGCGAATACGGCTTTCCGGAAAGCCATGCCTACAGCTTTGCCTCGCTGGCCTACGCCAGCGCCTGGCTCAAGCGGCACGAGCCGGCCATCTTCCTGCAGGCCCTGCTCAATGCCCAGCCCATGGGCTTTTACTCGCCCTCGCAACTGGTGCAGGATGCGCGCCGCCACGGCGTGCGCGTGCTGCCCGTGGACGTGCGCCACAGCCATTGGGATTGCACGCTCGAAGAGCCGCTGCAGCCCGTGCCCGGCGTGCAGGCGCTGCAGCCCGCCGTGCGCCTGGGCATGCGCCTGGTGGCGAACCTGGGCGAGGCCGCGGCGCTGCGCATCGAGGCGCAGCGCGCCCAGGCCCCATGGACCGGCACGCAGGACCTGGCCTTGCGCGCCAGCCTGAGCCCGGGCGACCTGCGGGCCCTGGCCGCCGCCGATGCCCTGAGCGGCCTGTCCGGCCACCGGCGCCAGCAGATGTGGGATGCGGCGGCGCATGCCGCGCTGCCGCCCCTGTTTGCCGGCGTGCCCGTGAACGAAGGCTCGGTGCAGCTGGCCGAGGCGCCCGAGGGCGAGGAAATCCTGCACGACTACGAAGCCACGGGCCTGACCCTGCGCCGCCACCCGCTGGCCCTGCTGCGCGAGCGTCTGGCCCGCCACGGCATGCGCACGGCCGTGGAGCTGCGCAACGCCCTGCCGGGCCAGAAGGTGCGGGCCTGCGGCATCGTCACCGTGCGCCAGCGCCCGCCCACGGCCGGCGGCACGCTGTTCATCACGCTGGAGGACGAAACCGGCGTGGTCAACCTGGTGGTCTGGGCCAGGGCCTTTGCGCGCTGGCAGGCCGCCCTGCTCGGATCGCGCCTGCTGGCGGTGGAGGGCGTCTGGCAAAGCAGCGCGAACTGGTCGCGCGATGCCGATGAGGAATTTGAGCGAAATTCGCCTGAAACCCAGAAGAGAAAAGCGCCGGCAGCTCATCATTTGGTAGTGCAACGGGCCAGGGACATGACGGCCTGGCTTGGGCGTCTGGCGGGCGCCGGGCTGAGCAGCCGGGATTTCCATTGAGCTGCTGGCTGCTGATGGGCGCCATGGTGGTCCCGCCGGTGTGCAAGGCCGAGGTTGGGCTGGCGGCATCCGGCCGGGACTCGCCCCGGCAGGCGAGACCCGATGTCTGTTGCCGGTGGCGTACAGCCCAGGCAGGGCCATGTGCCATGACCCTGGCCGCAGTGCCATCGCGCCTGCCGCTATACTGCCCGCCCCGATGAAAAAGCAGGATTTCCTGTCATGCGTTTGAAGAATTCTTTGGTGTACCTGGGGCTGGCCGGTCTGGCCGCCCTGTCCGGCTGCGGCAGCAACCCGCCCGTCAAATCGGCGGCTCCCGAGGCCACGCCCACAGCGCCCGCGCCCGGCGTTGCGCCGGTCAGGATCGGCGTTGCCCTGGGCGGCGGTGCAGCCAAGGGCTTTGCCCATATCGGCGTGATCAAGATGCTGGAGGCCAACGGCTTCACGCCCGCCGTGGTGGCCGGCACCAGCGCGGGCAGCGTGGTCGGTGCGCTGTATGCCAGCGGCATGAACGCCTTCGAGCTGCAGGAAAAGGCCGTGGCCCTCGACGAAGCCAAGATCCGCGACCTGCAGCTGTCCTCGGGCGGCCTGGTGCTGGGCCAGAAGCTCGAGGACTATGTGAACGAGCAGGTACAGCGCAAACCCCTGGAGCAGCTGGCCAAGCCCTTTGTGGCCGTGGCCACCCGGCTGGAGGACGGCGAGCGCACCGTGTTCGCCCGCGGCAACACGGGCCAGGCCGTGCGTGCCTCCAGCAGCGTGCCGGGCGTGTTTCAGCCCGTGGGCATCGGCAAGTCCCACTATGTCGACGGCGGCATCACCAGTCCCGTTCCCGTGGATGCGGCGCGCCAGCTGGGCGCCGACATCGTGATCGCCGTGGACATCTCCAACAAGGCGCGCGGCAAGACGCCCGAGAACATGCTGGGCGCCCTGGGCCAGTCGATTGCCATCATGGGGCAGAAGCTGGGCCAGGCCGAGCTGGCGCGTGCCGACATCACCATCCGCCCCAAGGTGCTCGATATCGGGCCTGCCGATTTCAGCCAGCGCGCCAGCGCCATCGTGGAGGGCGAGAAGGCCGCGATGGCGGTCATGCCCAGGATCCGCGAGCGCGTGGCCCAGCTGCAGGCCGAGCGCGCCAAGGCCGCGAGCCTGGCGCAGCAGAAGGCGGCCGAAGCCCGGCACCAGGCCTGCCTGGACAACCGCTCCAGCCTGCAAAAGCTCGCGGGCATGGCAGGCCTGGACGGCGCCTGCGCCCATCCCTGAGCACGCGTTTCTTAGCACGACTCCACACCCTCCGCGATGTGGCGCTCAGGGGCACGCTCTCACTTTGCGTGAACCTGGGTCAGCAGCTGCCTGCAGTTCACATCGTCCTCGGCCGCCGGCACGGTCAGCGGCACCAGGGCCAGGGCCACGGGCGCTGCAACCACGGCCGCCACGGCCGCGCCGGCGCGCGCCAGCAGCGGGCCCGCTTCCAGGCCCACGTCGGGCTGGGCAAAGCTGCCGCGCACATACAGCGGCGTGCGCAGCGAGAAGAACTTCCACTTGAGCGACTCGGGCACGATGCGCAGATCCAGGGTTTCCTTCGCCAGGTTGACCTGGCCGGTCGCCTGCACGATGGCCTCGGTCGTGGCCAGCTTGGCGATGCGGGGCGTGGCCAGGCCGTTTTGCACATTGAAGTCGGCCACGGCGCAGCGCAGCTGCACTTCCTTGTCGGTGCCGAACAGCTTGGCCACGATGACGGAGCCCAGGTTCAGGCCCGCCAGATCGAGCAGCTGGCGGCTGAAGGTGCCTTCTCGCACATAGAGCCGGATCGAACCGTCGCCCGAGCCCAGCCACTGGGCCACGGATTCGCCGCGGCCCTGCATGGACATGGCACCGTCCAGGCTGCCCAGGCTTTTCTTCATGGCCTCGACCTTGGGAAACAGCGCCGACAGCCGCAGCCCGCTGACCTGGCCCTTGAGCTGCGCCCTGACGGGCCTGGCATGGCTGTCCACCGTGGCGTCCAGGGTCAGCGTGCCCTGGGCCAGGCCGAACTTGAGCGGCGACAGCACGAGCTTGCCGTTGTCGAGCACGGCATGCACGCTCAAATTCTGCAGCGGCAGCGCTTCGGGGCGCAGGATATGGTCGCCGGCATAGCGCAGGTCCAGGTCCATGGCATCCCAGTTGGCGGTCTTGAAGCGGGTCTGCGGCAACACCTTGCCGTTGACGGCCTTGGGCTTGCTGCTGCCTGAGGGGGCAGCGCCGATCACGGGTCCCAGGTCGACCAGCCGCAGCTGCCTGGAAGCAAGCTCGCCGCTGAGCCGGGGCCGGGGCTGGCCCGAGACATAGTGCAGATCGCCGCGCAGGTCGCTCTGGCCGACCTTGCCCTGGAACTTGCGGTAATCCCACACGGCCTTGCCGGGCTGCAGGCTGCCGATCAGGTGGCCGCTGGTTTCGAAGGGCGGGGTGGGCGGCAGCAGCAGGCCGGTGAGAGGGAACAGGTCGGCCATGCTGTTGCCGCGCAGCCGCACTTCGAAGTCCAGTCCGTCCAGCGCCTTGGGATTGTCCAGAAAGCCTTCGGCCTGGGCCTGGATGCTGCCGGCGCGCGCGGACAAGCGCAGCGGGAAATGCAGCTTGTCCCGGCGCAGGTCCAGCACCGGCCCGGTCAGGCCCTGGGCCTGGATCTGCGCCTTGCCCATATGGCCTACCAGGCCGAAGCGCAGGCCGTAGGGATGGTCCTCGCTGACGGGCCTGCGCAGGCTGTCCACGCGTGCGCGCACGGCCAGGTTCTTGACGCCGTCGGCCCAGCCCAGCACGCCGTGGCGTATGCGCAGCTGGCCCAGCTCCACGCTCCAGCGCGGGCCGCTGCTTTCGGGGGAGTGGAAAGTCCAGTTGTTGTCCCCGCCAGGCTTGCGCGCCAGCACGATGTCGGGCGCTTCCAGCACCACCTGGTCGAGCTGCACATGGCGGGCCATGAGCGGCCACAACCGCAGGCTGGCCGTGGCGCGTGCCGCCGTGGCCATGGTTTCCGGCGTGCGCTCGGGCGGCTGTTCCTGGGCCGGGGCAATGGCGTCGGCATCCGCCTCACCTGCAGACGGTGGGACGGAAGCCGCTTTTCCTGCGCCGGGCAACCGGCCCGCGTTGAGCTCCCGGGGCACGGCGGGCAGGGCAGGCAGCTCGCTGCCGTTCTTTTCCGGTGCCTCCGGCACCCGCCAGCCCGGCGGCTGGCCCAGGCGCAGATTGGTGGCAATGACGGTCACGCCCGGAATCCAGTGGCGCCAGCCGTCATCGAGCGGCTGGGGCCAGGTCCAGCGCAGCTGCAGGTCGCCATCGACGGCGAATTCCCGGCCCGTGGCGGTGCTGACCCTCTCGTTCACCCAGGGCTTGAAGCGGTTCCAGTCCATCAGCGCGATGGTGGCGGCCACGGCCAGCACGAGCACCACCAGCGTGCCCAGCACGGCAGCCAGCAGGCGCAGCCACAGCCGGGGCCTGGCGTGCGAGGAGGCGGGGGCGGCAGAGGTGGCCGGGGCGGCCGGTTGTTGTGCGGTATCGTCCATGGGTCATTCAGCCTGTGAAGGCCCATGCTAGCGGTCTATGGGCTGCACGAATACCTTGCGAGCCCGTCAGTTCTGCGCAGGCATGTCCTACAAGCGTGTACGAGGCCCCGCCTTGCAGGATTGTCGGTGGTGCCTGCGCCAGGGTAGGCGGCCCCGCCGGGGGAGCGGCATAGCCGCCCAGGGCTCAAACATCCATATCCTTGCGCTGCACCGGCGGCTGCGCTGCATTCCTGCGGCTGGCGCCGGCGCGGCCGGCCTTGCTCCATTCGTAGGCCTGGCCGTCGGGCGTAAGCCCGTCCTCGACGGCGGCCACGCCGATCTGCCCCACCATGTCGCGCAGCTCGGAAGAGATGACCACATGCGCATGGCGCGGGTCGCCGCGCAGCGCCTGGCACCGCGCCAGGGCTTCGCCCATCTGGGCGTCGCCGTACGAAACGCACTCCGGCTGCCAGACGGGCGCCTCCCCTTCGGGGCTGCGGTTGCGAAGATAGAAGACGGCGATGCTCATGGTTTCTGGTGAAAGCTGAAAAATGGCGCTCCATGGCGCGGGTGGTCGCTGCCCTGCGGCTGCCTCCCGGAGCGGCCCGGCGAGTGAAAGGCGCCGCCCAGTATGCACCAGCGGGAACGGACTGCCGGCCGGTCTAGAATCGCCGCGCCATGCATAACTCCCACGATCCCAAGGTACTGCCGCTGCGTGACGGCGTCAGCCCCAGCTGCGTCGTCCTGCCCAGCCAGGGCCAGGGGCTGCTGATCGACTTTCTCGCCCGGCGCCTGCCCGCGGTCACGCATGCGGACTGGCTGCGGCGCATGCAGGCCCGCGAGGTGGTGAGCGAGCGGGGTCAGGCGGCCACGCCGCAGACGCCGTTCACACCGGGGCTGCGCTATTACTACTACCGCGAGCTCGAGCGCGAGCCGGAGATCCCGTTTGCCGCCGAGGTGCTGTACCAGGACGAGCATCTGCTGGTGGCCGACAAGCCGCACTTCCTGCCCGTGGTACCGGCGGGCCGGTATCTGCAGAACACCTTGCTGGTGCGGCTCAAGCGTATGCTGGACCTGCCCGAGCTGTCGCCCATCCACCGCATAGACCGCGACACGGCGGGGCTCGTGGTGTTCTCGGTGCAGCGCGCCACGCGCGGCATCTACCAGGCGCTGTTCCGCGACCGGGCCATCCACAAGGTCTACGAGGCCGTGGCCCCGTACCGCGCCGACCTGGCGTTCCCGCGCGAGCATGCGAGCCGCCTCGAGGAAAGCGGCCATTTCTTTCGCATGCACGAGGTGCCCGGCGAGCCCAACAGCCGCACGCGCATGGACATCATCGAGCACAACGGCCGCTGGGCGCGCTATCGGCTGGAGCCGGTCTCGGGCAAGCGCCACCAGTTGCGCGTGCACATGGCGGCATTGGGCCTGCCGCTCAGGGGCGACGCCTTCTATCCCGAGGTCAACGATCCCGAGCCCGGCGACTACTCCAATCCTCTGCAGCTGCTGGCGCGCAGCCTGGCCTTCGACGATCCGCTGACCGGCCAGCCGCGCGCGTTCGCGAGCCGGCGCAGCCTGCTGGCATTGCCCGGCTGAACACCTGCCAGGCTGCGCCACGGCCTCTGCGGCAAGTCTGCATGGCGGTAGGAGGGCGCCCTTCATGCGAGTAGGGAATGCGCAAACGTGACACTTATTCGGACATTTTTGTCCGATAATTGTCCGCATGAATGCCAAGCGTCCCGCTCCCGCCGAACGCCGCGCCCAGTTGCTGGACGCGGCCGATGCCGTGTTTGCCGAACATGGCGTGACGGCGCCGCTGGACCTGATCGTCGAGCGCGCGCAGGTCGGCCGCGCCACGCTGTACCGCCAGTTTCCCGACCGCAAGGCCATCATGCTGGCGCTGCTGGAGCGTTCCCTGGAGAAAACCCGCCAGGCAGCGCAGGCCCTGGGCGATGACGACCAGGCCTTCTTCAAGCTGCTGGCCCTGGTGGCCGACCGCATCGCTGTCTCCGCGCCGCTGGTGGACTACTGGCGCGCCGTGGAGCGCGGCGACGAGGTGATCGCCCAGGCGCGCCGGCAGATGTGGGAAGCCTTCCAGGGGCCCATGAAGCGCGCGGTGGAGGCCGGTCTGTGCAGGCAGGTGCTGAGCTTTCAGGACCTGTCGCTGGTGTTCGGCATGCTGGGCGGCTCGCTGCGCGGCGAGACGGCGCAGCAGCGCAAGAAGCTCGCGCGGCGCGCGCTGCAGATCATCTGGCACGGGCTGGCGGACTGAACCATGAGCCAGGCCCAAGACACTTCCGCCTCCGCGCAGGCCGCCATGCCCGCACCCCAGCCGGCGCTGGTCTACCTGCGCCGCCCGCCCGATTGGGAGGAGCATGAGAAGCCCAGCCTGCCGGGATCGCCCTCCATGCCGGTGCACGCACCCATGGTGCGCGTGGCCTATGGGCTCATCGCCGTGCTGGTGGCCATCACGGGCGGCCTGGGCAATGCGCTGTTCACGGCCAACCTGCCCACCATCCAGGGCCAGATGGGGCTGACGCCGGCCGAGGCCGGCTGGCTGACCGGCAGCTACGTCATGCTCAACATGACGGCCAATCTGCTGGTCTACAAGTTCCGCCAGCAGTTCGGCATGCGCCTGTTCGCCGAGATCGGCTTGGGCGCCTATGCCCTGCTGTGCGTGCTGCACCTGCTGCTGGGCAGCTACGACAGCCTGCTGCTGCTGCGTGCGGCCAGCGGGCTGACGGCCTCGGCCTGCTCGTCGCTGGGCACGCTGTACCTGCTGCAATCGGCTCCGCGCAAATACGTGATGAAGATGCTGGTGATAGGCGTGGGCCTGTCGCAGATCGCCACGCCGCTGGCCTGGATGCTGTCGCCGGGCCTGCTCTACAACAGCGAGTGGCACAACCTCTACATCTTCGAGGCCGGGCTGGCGCTGATTTCGTTCGCGGGCGTGGTCGTGCTCAAGCTGCCGCCGGGCCTCTATATCAAGACCTTCGAGAAGCTGGACTTCGTCACCTTCTTCCTCATGGTGCCGGGCCTGGGCATGCTGATTGCCGTGCTGGTGCAGGGCTACACGCGCTGGTGGCTGGACACGCCGTGGCTGGCCTGGCTGCTGGTCGGCTCCATCGTGCTGCTGTGCACTGCCCTGTACATAGAACACCACCGCAAGAATCCCATGCTGCAGACCCGCTGGTTCGTGCAGGGGCCGACCATACGCTTCGTGATCGGTGCCGTGCTGCTGCGCTTCCTGACCACCGAGCAGACCTACGGCATGGTGGGCCTGATGCGCACGCTGGGCATGACGCCCGACCAGATGCAGCCGCTGTTCGGCGTCATCCTGCTGGGCACGGTGGCTGGCATCGCCCTGTCGGCGCTCACCTTCGGCGTGCCCCACATGGGCAAGCAGATTCTCGCGTCCATCGCGCTGTTTGCCGTGGCCGCCTTCCTGGACCACCACCGCACCAGCCTGGACCGGCCCGCCGATTTCTACTACAGCCAGTTCCTGCTGGCCATGGGGGCTGGCATCTTCATGGGGCCGCTGATGCTCACGGGCGTCATCCAGGGGCTCAAGTTCGGCCCCAACCACATGCTGACCTGCATCGTCACCATCTCCATGACCCAGTCCATGGGCGGGTTGATGGGCTCGGCCCTGCTGAGCACCTACCAGACCCACCGCGAGCAGGTGTATTCGACCGCGCTGGTGTCGCAGATCGACCCGACCGACCCCGTGGTGGCCGATCGGCTGCGCATCCAGGGCCAGGTCTACGGCCGCGTCACGGTGGACCCGGCCCTGCGTGCCGGCCAGGGCACGCTGCAGCTTTCGCAGATCGTGCGGCGCGAAGCCAACGTGCGGGCCTACAACGATGTCTTTGCGCTCACGGGCGCGATTGCGCTGCTGTACCTGCTGTGGAGCCTGGCTGCCTCGGTGCGCGTGCGCCGCGCCGCCGCCATGGTGCGCCTGATGACGCGCCAGAGCGGCAACCAGGGCACGGCCGCGGCCGCCACCGACGGCGCGCCGCAGCGCGCGCCCTCGGTGGCCGCGCAGCACCAGGCCGGCCCGGATGCGCAGCCGCCGGGCGCGCTGACCGTGATCGTCGACGACAGCGGCAGCGACGCCTCGGATGAGACAGGCCTTCCCGCTGGCGCCGGGACGGCCGCTGCGGCACGCCAGCGCAGCATGGTGCTGGGCGGCGCCCAGGCCCGGCATCTGAGCGAGGCCATGCAGGCGGCCGAAGCCGGCGAGCAGCAGGCGCTGGACAGCGCCGACCCGCTGCGCGACAACGAGCAGGTGCTGGAGCTGGAAAGCGAGCTCGAAGCCGAACTCAGGCAGCACCCGGGTTCCGAAACCCCGCAAGGCGAGGGCGCGCCGCCCGCCGCCCCGCAGAAGCCCGGCAAGACCACGGATGCCGAGCCGCCGCACCGTACCGAATGACGCAGCAGCGAACCCATCGATTCCCATGAGCGAAAACCAGACCCACAATCCATCCTCATCGCCCGCAGCATCCGCTGCGCCCGCTGCCGCACCGGCGGCCACGCTGCCGCCCACGCCCAAGAAGATCAAGCCTTCGCGGCGCAGCGTGCTGGTCATGGCCGTGGTGGCGCTGGCCGGCATCCTGCTGGTGCTGCGCGCCTGGAACCAGTGGCCGTTCAACAGCTCGGTGGTCTCCACGGACAACGCCTATGTGCGCGGTGCCGTCACCGTGCTGGCACCCCAGGTCAACGGCTATGTGACCGAGGTGCTGGTCCGGGACTACGAGCAGGTGCAGGCGGGCCAGCCCCTGGTGCGCATCGACCGCCGTACCTACGAGGCATCGCTGGCCCAGGCCGAGGCCCAGCTGGCCAATGCCCGGGCCCAGCTGGCCAATGCCGACCAGACCCAGGCCCAGAACCGCGCCACGCTGTCGGCCAGCCGCGCAGGCCTGGCGGCCGTGCAGGCCGAGGCCGAGCGCTCCCAGGCCGAGCTCAGGCGCGTGCAGGAGCTGGCCGAGCGTGGCTCGGTCTCGCTCAACGAGCGCGACAAGGTGCGCGCCACCGCGCGCCTGGCCAGCACCAACGTGGCCAAGGCCCAGGCCGACATCGAGATCAACCAGGAGAAGATCAAGGCCACCACCGTGGGCCGCGAATCGCTCAAGGCCCAGGTGCAGATGGCCGAGGCCCAGCTGCGCCAGGCCCAGATCAATCTGGACAACACCGTGGTCTACGCGCCCAGCAGCGGCCAGGTCAGCGAAGTCTCGGTGCGCAAGGGCCAGTACGTGGCCGCCGGCACCCAGCTCATGTACGTGGTGCCGCCGCCATTCTGGGTGATGGCCAATTTCAAGGAGACCCAGACCGCCCATGTGCAGATCGGCCAGGCCGTGAGCTTCAGCGTGGATGCGCTGGGCGGCGCGCGCCTCAGGGGGCATGTGCTGGAGATCGCGCCGGCCACGGGCTCGGAGTTCAGCGTGCTCAAGCCTGACAATGCCACGGGCAACTTCACCAAGGTCGTGCAGCGTCTGCCCGTGAAGATCTCCGTCGACGAAGGCCAGCCGCTGGCCGCACGCCTGCGTCCGGGCATGTCGGTGGTCGTGCGCCTCGATACCGCGCAGAAAAAGGAGCAGGCTGCGCAGGACCGGCAAGGGGCCGAGGCTGAAAACGCTCAGAAGCAGCCAGACCCGGAAAAGGCCAAGCCATGAGCCTCAAGACCTTGGCAACCTGCCTTGCAGCCTGCGGCGTGCTGAGCGCCTGCAGCGTGCCGGCCATCACCGAAGCCCCGGCTCGGGCCGCGCCCGCCATCCCGTCCGCCTGGCCGGGCGAGCCAGCCAGCCAGGGACAGCAGGCGGTGCAGGCCGCCTGGTGGCAGGCCTTTGGCGATCCGCTGCTGGACCGCTGGATGGCGCTGGCCGCCGAGCGCAACAACGATGTGCTGGCCGCCATGGCCCGCGTGGACGAGGCGCGCGCCAACCTGGAGCTGGCAGGCTCGGCCGCCTTGCCCCAGGTGTCGGCCACGGCGCCGCTGTCGGCCGGGCGCAGCCTGGGCGCGCGCGGCCTCACGCAGACGCGCTCCCTCCAGCCCGGGCTGCAGGCCAGCTGGGAGATCGACCTGTGGAACCGCCTGAGCCAGCTGCGCAATGCTGCCGACCTGCGCCTGCAGGCCACGCAGGCCGACCGCGATGCGGTGGGCCTCGCGGTGGCCGCCACCACGGCCCAGGCCTATATCGCGCTGCGCTCGCTGCAGGCCCAGCTGGCGGCGGCGCAAAGCACGGTGCGTTCGCGCCAGGATGCGGTGCGCCTGGCCGACGACCAGGTGCGCGTGGGCTATATCTCGCAGCTGCAGCAAAGCCAGGCGCTGGCCGAGCTGCAAAGCGTGCAGCAGGCCGTGGAGCAGCTGTCGCTGGCACTGGAACGCCAGCGCCTGAGCCTGCTGCAGCTGGTCGGTGGCGCGGGCGACGAAGCGGCCCAGGCGCTAATGCGCGAAACCCTCGGGCAGGGCAGCTTCGACGCCGTGGCCCTGCCGGCCGTGCCGTCCGCCGGCATGCCTTCGGCCCTGCTGGAGCGCCGGCCCGACATCGCGCGCGCCCGGCTGCAGCTGGCGGCCAGCGACAGCAACCTCGCGGCCCAGCGCGCGGCCTTCCTGCCCCAGGTCACCCTGAGCGCCAGCGTGGGCAACCTGCTCATCAATGCGCTGGACTACCACCCGGCCACGGTCTGGTCCGTGGGCGGCAGCATTCTGGCGCCGCTGTTCAACGGCGGGCGGCTGCAGGGCCAGTTCGATGCGGCCTCGGCCCAGCGCGACCAAGCCGCTTATGCCTACCGGGGCGTGGTCGTCAAGGCCTTTGCCGATGTGGAAGGCGCGCTGCTGTCGGCCAAGCGCCTGCAGGCCCAGTGGGAGCATGCGCGCCAGCGCGAGGCGGTGCTGGCACGCACGCTGGGCTTTGCCAAGGACCGCTACGAGGCCGGCTACGCGAGCTACCTCGAGGAGCTGGACGCCCAGCGCAATCTGTATGCGGTGCAGCAGGAAGTCATCAAGCTGCGCGAAGCCCAGCTGCAGAACGCCGTGGCGCTGTACCAGGCCCTGGGCGGCGGCTGGCAGACGCCGCCGGCGGCACCGGCCGCGGCGAAATGAACAGGGCGGCCCGGCCGCGCGCGTCCGGCATTCAGGGCAGTCCGAAATAACGCCAGACGCCGTAGGCCACGGCGGCGGCCGCCGCCAGCGCCATCCAGCCCAGGGCACTGCCGCGCGGCACTTCGCCCGGCACGAGGCCGGCTGACGGGGCGCGGGGCACTTCGCTGCGCAGGTCCAGCGCCTCGCCTTGTTCGGCGGCATCGACACGCCTTTTGGCCTCGGCCAGGCTCAGGTGGCAAGCCTCGCGCAGCAGCTTGACCGCCTCGATCTTGCGGTCCCGCGCCAGCTCGGCGGCAATGCGTAGCTCCAGGCCGGGCGGTGGCGGTGCATCGCCGGGCAGGGAAGGCGACGCCCCGTCGGGGGATTCGAGCAGCTGCCTGGCTTCGGCCAGGCCCAGCCTGCTTTGCTCGCGCAGCAGCTCGATGGCCTGCACCTTGCGGCCGCTGTTCCAGGCCTGGAGGGTTTCTTCCGGGATGGGGCGTGTCATGGGAGTGGGCTGCTATCGGCACATGAGCTGTTTTCGCCGGGCATCCATGGTTTTTATGGGGTTTGCGCGCTGAAAGCAAGAGTATTCAAGCGGCAGCAGCTATTCAAGCCATAGCGGCATGCGCCATGGGCCTGCGGGTCTCCTGCGGCAAGCCCTTGCATCCCGGATTCAGGCAGTATATTCAGCGATATATAGCGAGGCGCCTGGATCGGCTCGCCGTTGTCCGTTGGAGGTGGAGTTTGATGCAGGAATTTCTTCCCTATCTGCTGGCGTTGCATGGCGCGCGGGACTGGTTGCAGGCAGCCCGGGACTGCGGCCTGACCGAGGCCGAATTGCGCCGGGCCGTGCAGCATGCGCAGCGCGAATACGGCCAGGTGCTGGTCGTGGCCGGCAACGGGCATGTGGACTTCACCGCCGCAGGCGAGGAACTGGTGGCCCGGGCGCGCGAACTGGCCGGCGCCGTCGATGCGCTGCAGCGCTGCTTTGCCGAATCACGCCGGAGATCCGTGGTTGCGCCGCTGCTGCAGCGCCGCTCGGTCTCGCCCAAGCGCCTGACGGGGCCGGGCCCCGACGCGGCCGAGATCGACCTGATGATCGAGGCGGCCCTGCATGCGCCGGACCATGGCAGCCTGCATCCCTGGCGCGTGCTGGTGTTCGCGCAGGAGCACCGCGCCCGGCTGGCCGATCTGTTCGAGCAGGAAAAGCTGCGCCGCGACCCGCTGGCGCCGCGCAGCGATATCGAACGGGCACGCGAGCATGCGACGCGCTCGCCGGCTCTGCTGGGCTTTGTAGTCTCGCCCAGGGCGCGCACGCAGGTGCCCTTGCGCGAGCAGTGGCTGGCCGCGGGCGCGGCCCTGGGCAACTTCATGAATGCCGCCCACCAGCTCGGCTTCGGCGGCATCGTGCTCAGCGGCGAACGCTGCTTCGATGCGGTGCTGGGTGCCGAGCTGGGCCTGGCATCCACGGAATGGCTGGCCGGCTTCATCAGCCTGGGCCGCATTGCCCAGGCACCGCCGCAGCGCAAGCCCGTGGCGCTCGATGCCGTGCGTGCGCAGTGGATTCCCGGTCCGTCCCTTGCTGCGGCCGAGCTGGGGCCCCGAGTTTCCTAGCCCCCGGCCCAACAACCCGGCGTGCAGCGGGCACAACGGCGGCTTGCTATGATGGCTGTATATAAATACAGTCATTGCGATTTTCTTTGCCTTGCCCGCGCCCATGCTTGCTCCCCATCGCTACTACTACCTGCACAATTTCCGGCAGGCGCTGGACTGGATAGGCGAACGCCATGGCGACCTGCTGGCTGCCGACGAGCAGTGTTTTCTCGCGCAGTTTGCAGCGCTGCCGCAGCTGTCCCAGGCGCTGATGGTGCGCATGCTGATGCGGCGCGGTCCCTGGTTCCGCGCCGGCAAGCTGGTCTACGAGGAAATCCCGGACGTGGCCGCAGCCGCGGCGCCCTTGCAGGAGGTGGGCTGGCTGGCGACGCAGGAGCCCATGGAGCTGGACGAGCTGTTTGCGCTGCACACCAAGCCCGAGCTGCTGCAGCTGTTTGCCGGCGCGGGACTGCCGGGCGGCCTGCGCAAGAGTGCGCTGCTGCAAGCCTTGCAGGCCGGCCATGCGGCGCCACGAACCTATGCGCAGTGGAACCCGGCTGCCCGGGAGCCGGTCTGGCGCGTGATGGTGGGCGAGCTGTGCGAGCGCCTGCGGCTGATGTTCTTCGGCAATCTGCATCAGGACTGGTCGGAATTCGTGCTGGCCGACCTGGGCATCTTCAGATACGAAAGCGTGGCCTTCGATGCGGATTCGCGCGCCTTCCAGTCGCGGGCCGACGTCGACTGCTATCTGGCGCTGAGCGCCTTGCGGCAGGCGCTGGACGAAGGCGAGGATGCCGAAGTCCTGCTGCAGGCCGTGGCCAGTTGCGAAAGCGCCAATCCCTGGCTGGAAAAGCGCCGCGCCAGGCTGCTGCTGCGCATAGGCCAGGCCTGCGAACGGGCGCAGGACTGGAGCCAGGCCGAGCGCGCCTATCTGCAATGCGGCTATCCGGGGGCGCGCCACCGGCGCATGCGCGTGTACGAGCGCATGCAGCGCTTCGAGGATGCTCTGGCCCTGGCGCTGGCGGCCCAGCAGGCGCCCGAGAGCGACGAGGAAAGCCAGCGCGTGGCACGCATGCTGCCGCGATTGCGGCGCAGCCTGGGGCAGGGCGGCACGACGCGCAAATCCGCGCCGGAAGCGGCAGGCTCCCTGGAGACCGTCACGCTGGAGCTGGATACGCCTGCCGTGCCCACGGCCGTGGAATATGTGCTGCGTGCGCACTGGCACACGGCCGAGGCTCCGGTGTTCTATGTGGAGAATGCGCTGGTCAATTCGCTGTTCGGCCTGCTGTGCTGGCCGGCTATCTTTGCGCCGCTGCCGGGCGCGTTCTTTCACCCGTTCCAGAGCGGGCCCGCCGACCTGGGCGCGCCGGACTTTGCCGCGCGCCGCGCGGCCCTGTTCAACGCATGCCTGGAGCTGCTGGACACGGGCGCCTACCGGCAAGCAATCCTGCAGCGCCATGCAGAGAAGAACGGCGTGCAGTCGCCATTCGTGTTCTGGGGCACGGTGGACGAAGCGTTGCTGGCGCTGGCGCTGGACTGCATTCCCGCCGCGCACCTGAAGCTGCTGTTCACGCGCCTGCTGCGCGATGTAAAAGCCAATCGCACGGGCTTTCCCGATCTGGTGCGGTTCTGGCCGGCGCAAAGGCGCTACGCGTTCGTCGAGGTCAAGGGGCCGGGCGACAAGCTGCAGGACAACCAGATCCGCTGGCTGCAGTATTGCGGCGCGCACGGCATTCCGGCCAGCGTCTGCCATGTGCGCTGGCGCGCAGAGTCTCTGGGGGAGGCCGCATGAGCCAGGTGGTAGCCGTGCGTGCGCTGTGCGAATTCACGGCCCGCGCCGGCGATCTGGACCTGCGCTTCACGCCGGCACCCACGGCGCTTGAAGGCATTGCGGGCCACCAGCTCGTCGCCTCCCGCCGCGGCAAGGATTACGAAACCGAGATCAGCCTTTCCGGCCGGCACGAGGACCTGCTGGTGCGCGGCCGTGCCGACGGCTTCGATCCTGCGCTGCAGCGGCTCGAAGAGATCAAGACCTACCGCGGCGCGCTCGATGGCGTGCGCGCCAACCACCGCGCGCTGCACTGGGCGCAGGCCAAGGTCTACGGCCACCTGCTGTGCCGCGAACGCGGCCTGGCGCAGCTGTGCATCGCCCTTGTGTATTTCAATGTGGGCACGCAGCAGGAAACCGTGCTGGAAGACCGCTTCGACGCGGCCGAGCTGCAGGCGTTCTTCGGGCAGCAGTGCGAGCGCTATCTGGCCTGGGCGCGCAGCGAAGCCGAACACCGCCGGGCGCGCGATGCGGCGCTGGCGCAGCTGGCCTTTCCGTTCGAGCGCTTTCGCGCGGGCCAGCGCGAACTGGCCGTGGCCGTGTACCGCAGCACGCGCACCGAGGAAGGTGGCAACTGCCTGATGGCACAGGCGCCTACGGGCATCGGCAAGACGCTGGGCACGATTTTTCCCCTGCTCAAGGCCTGCCCCGGGCAGGGGCTGGACAAGGTCTTCTTTCTCACGGCCAAGGGCACGGGCCATGGCCTGGCCCTGCAGGCGCTGGCCGCCGTCAATGCAAGCCTGGCACGGCAGGGCGCAGCCTGTATCCGCGTGCTCGACCTGCGGGCCCGCGACAAGAGCTGCGAGCATCCGGACAAGGCCTGCCATGGGGAATCCTGCCCGCTGGCCCAGGGCTTTTACGACCGCCTGCCGGCCGCGCGCCGGCAGGCCCTGCAACAGCCCGGGCAGGCGGATGCGCCGGCCGTGCGCGAGGTGGCGCTGGCGCACCGCATCTGCCCCTATTACCTGATGCAGGAGCTGGTGCGCTGGAGCGACGTGGTGGTGGGCGACTACAACTACTACTACGACAGCTCGGCCATGCTGCATGCGCTGGCCCAGGCCGGCCAGTGGCGCGTGGGTGTGCTGGTGGATGAGGCCCACAACCTGCCCGAGCGCGCCCGGCGCATGTACACCGCGCAGCTGTCGCAGTTCGCGCTGGCCGCTGCGCGAAAGAATGCATCCGGCGCGGTCCGGAAGGCGCTGGACAGGTTGCAGCGCAGCTGGAACGCCATCAACAGGGAGCAGCAGGCCGCGCAGCTGGCCTACCGGGCCCATGAGGAAATTCCGGCCGGACTGCTGGCCGCGGTGCAGCGCGCCGTAGGCGCGATGGCCGAGGAAAATGCCGACCGCCCCATGCTGCCCGGCGATGCCGTGCTCGACTTCTATCTGGAGGCGCTGCAGTTCATGGCGCTGGCCGAGCAGCTCGGGCCGCATGCGCTGTTCGATGTGAGCCTGGCACCGGCAGGCGCCGGCGCGCGCAGCACACCGGCTTCCACGCTGTGCATACGCAATGTGGTTCCGGCGCCGCATCTGGCTCCGCGCCATGCGGCGGCCCATGCCACGGTGCTGTTCTCGGGCACGCTGAGCCCCCCGGATTTCTACCGGGACATGCTGGGCCTGCCCGAAGGCACGCGCTGGATCGATGTGCCCGCACCGTTCCAGGCCGAGCAGCTGCAGGTGCGCATTGCCGGCCATATCTCCACGCGCTGGCGCGACCGCGAGCGTTCGCTGCAGCCCATCGTGGACCTGGTGGCCCGGCAGTACGCGCGCCAGCCCGGCAACTACCTGTGCTTTTTCAGCAGCTTCGACTATCTGCAGCGCACGGCCGAGCGCATGCGCGCCAGCCATCCGGGCCTGCCCATCTGGCTGCAGACCTCGGCCATGGACGATGCGGGCCGCGCGGAGTTTCTGGAGCGGTTTGCGCAGGAGGGCCGCGGCATTGGCTTTGCCGTGCTGGGCGGCGCGTTTTCCGAGGGCGTGGACCTGCCGGGCAGGCGCCTGATCGGCGCCTTTGTCGCCACGCTGGGCCTGCCGCAGGTCAACCCCGTCAACGAACGCATGATGCAGGCCATGGCGCGGCGCTTTGGCGCGGGCAAGGGCCACAACTACACCTATCTGTATCCGGGGCTGCGCAAGGTCGTGCAGGCGGCCGGCCGCGTGATACGCACGGAAGAGGACAAAGGCGTGGTGTTCCTGATCGACGACCGTTTTCGCCGCGCCCAGGTGCGCGCGCTGCTGCCTGCCTGGTGGCGGGTGGAGTGATACGAGGTTTGCTATTTAATAAAGAGCGTGAAACGCTTTGCCGATAAGAGAAAAGCGTGTTTTTCTATTGCATTCTGTCGTCTGAAAGCTTGCCAGGCAGCTGTTGCAGGCCCTGGGCAAACCAGCCTATGCGCCCGGTCTCGCGCACGTCCAGCCGGGGCACATAGGGCTTGATGTCGAGCACCGGCGTGCCGTCCAGCATGTCGTTGCCGCGAAAGTGCAGCATGCGGCCTTCCAGGCGCAGCAGCTCGATGATGGACAGCCCAATGCGATTGGGCCGCGCCGGCGCCCGCGTGGCGAACACGCCGTGGCTTTGCGTATCCATGAAGGGAGTGACTTCCAGCTTTTCCACCGCCTCGTGCAGATGCGTGAGCACGATGAGGTACTGGAACTCCTGCACGTCGCGCAGGCCCGGGGCAAAGGTCTCGAACACCTCGATCTTTCCCTGATGCCGGCCGGCAGCCACGGTCTGTATGGGCATGCCCAGAGTGCTTCGGAAGGGGCTGTGCACACGGCCTATGGCGCGCATGGCAATGGTCTCGTGCTGCATGGGTGGCTTGCAGGGGTGAAATCGGGACTTATAGCATGGGCTGGCGCGGACGCCGGAAGGCCGCGGGGGTGGGCAGGAAGGCCATGGCCGAACTGTCCTCGGTCAGTACGGGGAATGCAAAATTTTGTGGTTCAGCTGGAGTTCGCATTTAACGATCGGCGTGAAAATGCAAAAATCATCAGATTTTCATGGTTTGTCCGTATTTCTAATATTAATTTTCAGGCGAATGGAAATTTGAGTCGATAGATTTTCAAAAGAGGCAAGCAATGAGCAAGGAATTGAATATAGTATTTCTGATATTTAATCCCATCATGTCTGCTTTTTTTGCGGCTGGATTCTATTTGCTATGGCGCACGCAGAAAAAATCAAGATTCATTGCTATTTTGGTCTTTTCATACCTGATGCGGGCCTTGTGCTTTCTCATTCTTTATGTTTCGCTGAAATACAGCGACATGGTGTTGCGGCAGATCTCCAATGCCATGATACTGATCACCACCGCGCTTTTGGTCATTGCCTATGCGCAGCGTTCCCATCAGGCGCCAAGATTCAAGTTACTGGCTTTTATTTTCACCGTGACCATGGCCGGGCTGCAGTATTTCATGTCCATGGACAGCGGGTTGCAGGAAAGAGGTGTTGTCATCAATCTGGGATTGTTCGCCATTTTCCTGGTGTTCCTCGGTCATATAAGAAAGGCCGGAGATGAAAACCCTGTGGCGCAGTTCCTGGGCATACAGGTGGTGATTGCCGGCGCCATGACCCTTGCAAGGCCGCTCATCATCCTGGGCAGTGCCTTTTTCGAGATGGATTACCCGGACTTCTACTGGATTTTCACCTCCGTATCCGATGCCATCGTCAGCGTCGCGCTGGCTGTGGGTATTTTTGCCGTCATGGCCTCCGATGTCATGGAGAAAATCAAGGCGGAAGCGCTTACCGATTCATTGTCGGGCCTGCTGAACCGCAGAGGGTTCGAAAAGCGTGCGGATGCCGTGCTGTTCGGTGAAACCTCGGACAGGCCGGCGGCAATGGTCATGTGCGACCTGGATCATTTCAAGAAGATAAACGACAGCTTCGGGCATCTCGCGGGCGACAGGGTAATACGCGCATTTTCCGACAAGCTCAAGGAAAATGCGCCCCCTAGAACCCTCATAGGCCGGCTCGGTGGCGAGGAGTTTGCTGTCTTCCTCATGGCGGACAATTCCCTATCCGCGCGGAAATATGCCCAAGATGTCCAGGCTTCGTTCAATGCAATATCCGCGGGCCTGGTGAATGGGGAAATGCACCCCACCGCCAGTTTCGGCATTGCGTATGCGAACGAGGGCGACGGGCTTTTCCACCTGCTTGATCGTTCCGATCGCGCCCTCTACCAGGCCAAGAAGCAGGGCCGCAATTGCATTTGCGAGGCCGAAGCCGATTCAGGCCAGGCGGGTGTGCCGGCGTTGCCGGAACTCCGGCCGGCCTGACGGTCTTCCCTCGCTTGCGGATAGACGGCCATGGCCCTCAGCAGCGGATATACGCCCAGCCCTGCTGCTGCATGAGCACCAGTGACTCCACCGCGCCCTGGGGCAGCACATGCATGCCGGGCGCGGGCGCCAGACCCATGTTCTGGAGAGTATTCGGGCACAGCAGCATGCGCGCCCGCGCCTGTTCGCCCAGTGCTTCGGGGGCCTGCACGGCGGCGCGCACGGCCTGGGCGTTGGCGACGATCCAGATTTCGGCATGGGGCTGGCTGGCCAGCAGGTTGCGCAGATTGCTTTGCGCACGCTCCAGGCTGGCGGGCGTGGGTGCATGCAGGGCAATGCGCAGGGGAGGCGCCGCAGGACGGGCGGGAAACAGCGTGTTCCAGTCGGGCATGGTGGGCATGGTCGGAGGGTCTGCTTTGATGGCGATAGCGGCCGGCGCTTGCCGGCCGGGAGCTTGGGGCCGATTCTGCATGCAGATCGGCAGTGGTTGCGGGCTGCCAGGGCAGAGGGCGCGCATGGCTTGCCGATTGTGGGGATCGGGAATTAACGGTCCGTTAATGGTTGCAAAAGGTAAATCTGCGATGCTCGACCGCTTTGGATGGAGCAAGAAGCGGCCGGCACGGGGCCGCACGATACGACGATGCATGTGCTGGTAGTTGAAGATAGCGCCCTGGTCGCCAGTGGAATCAAGGCAGGCCTGTGCCTGCAGGGCTTTGGCGTGGATGTGGTGGGCTCGGCCGCCCAGGCGGACGCGGCGCTCAAGTCCTCGCACTTCGATGTGTGCGTGCTGGACCTGGGCCTGCCCGACGAGGACGGCCTGCAGCTGCTGGAGCGCTGGCGCCGCCAGGGCGTGGAGCTGCCGGTGCTGGTGCTCACGGCGCGCGATGCGGTGGAGCAGCGCATTGCGGGGCTGCAGACCGGCGCGGACGACTATCTGGTCAAGCCTTTCGACCTGCACGAGCTGGCCGCGCGCCTGCATGCGCTGCTGCGCCGGGCGGCGGGCCGCAGCGTGGACTGGATCACGCTGGGCGATGTGCGCATCGACCTGGCCGCGGGCCGGGCGCAGCGGGCCGGCATGGGCGTGGACCTGTCGCGCCGCGAATGGGCCTTGCTGCGCGCGCTGCTGCAGTCGCCCGGGCGCATTCTGAGCCTGGAGCAGCTGTGCGACAGCCTGTACGGCTACAGCCAGGATGTGGAGAGCAATGCCGTGAACGTGCATGTGCACCATCTGCGCCGCAAGCTGGGCGCGGACCTGGTGGAAACCGTGCGCGGCGTGGGCTTCCGGCTGGGGCGAGCTGCCCGGGCCGGGGCTTGAGGACGGTGGCCATGCGCAGTCTGCGCGTACGCCTGGTGGTGGGGCTGAGCCTGGCGCTGTGCACCCTGTGGGGCGCGGTGGCTGCCTGGATGTTCGCGGACATGCGCCACGATCTGCGCCATATGCTGGACGAGCGCCTGATCGCCTCGGCCCGCATGGTGGCCGGCATCGTGCACCAGTTCCGCCCGGCACATGGAGCGCCGCAGGACTGGAGCTCGGTGCTCAACGTGGTGGCGCGCGACGGCGTGGCCTGCGAGGTCAGCATGGTGCGCAGCGAGGTGCGCGCCGTCGCCGCCACGGGGCCGGGGCCTGCGCGGATTCTGGCCCGCACCGAAGGCGGGCCGGGCTTCCAGGCGCCGTTGCCGCTGGGTTTTTCCACCATGGAAAAAGGCGGGCGCCTGTGGCGCGCCTATGTGCTGGAGGAGCAGGGCGTGCGCATTGCCACGGCCGACCGCATCGATGTGCGCGAGCATCTGATCCGCAGCTTTGCCTACACCATCGTCGTGCCGTTTGCGCTGGCGCTGCTGGCCAGCATGGCGCTGATGTGGTGGGCCGTGACGCGCGGGCTGCGGCCGCTGGACGCGCTGCGCCGCGAACTGGCGCGGCGCCCGCCCGGCGACGATGCCCCCGTCACGCAGGGCGCGAAGGTCAAGGAGCTGGCGCCGCTGGTGCAGGCCGTGAACCAGATGCTGCAGCGCGTGCATGGCGCCATCGAGCGCGAGCGCCGCTGGAGCGACGATGCGGCCCATGAGCTGCGCACGCCGCTGACGGCCGTCAAGACCCATGTGCAGGTGGCGCAGATGGCGGTGGCCAGTGCCAGCCGGCAGCTGGTGCTGGACCCTGCGGCGCAGCCGGCCACGGAAGAGGCGCCGCCCGTGCCGATCCCGATTGCCGAAACGCCGCAATGGAATATGGCGCGCGACGCCTTGCTGCAGGCCGGCGAGGGGGTGGAACATCTGCAGCACACCATGGAGCAGTTGCTGCTGCTGGCGCGGCTGGAATGCCAACCCGACGCCGGCGAGCGCGATGCGGCCCGCTCCGGTGCCGTGGTCTGCGGCGCCGAGCCGGGCATGGCGCTGGAAGCGCTGGAGAAGGCCTGGGAGCTGGCGGCCACGGCGATTGCGGCAGGGCAGCGCCGGCTGCAGTGGCTGCCCGGCCAGGCGCATGACGATGCGCGGCTGGAAGACCTGCAGGTGGTCGTGCCCCAGCCGCTGCTGGTGTCCGCGCTGCGCAATCTGCTTGAAAACGCCTTGCGCCATGCCGATACCTGCGGGGCCGACGGCTTGCCCACACCCGTGCACCTGGGCCTGCGCCAGGTGGCCGCATTGCCGCCGGGCCTGGCGCAATCCGCCGCCATGGCGGGCAGTGTGGCCGCCGCACCCTGCGGCTATGCGGAATTCACCGTGGCCGACCAGGGCGCCGGCCTGAGCGCCGCCGACTGCGAGGTGGCCGTGCAGCGCTTCTGGCGCAAGCAGCACCAGGCCCATGGCAGCGGGCTGGGGCTGGCCATCGTCCAGCGCATTGCGCGCTGCAGCGGCGGCCAGCTGCAGCTGCTGACGCGCGCCCAGTGGCTGGCCGAAGCGGTGCCTGCGGGGCTGCAAGAGGGCGGGCCGGCCGCCACGTCCGGCCTGGTGGCGCGCCTTTATCTGCGGGTCCCGGGCTGCGGTCTCGATGATGGCTGAGGTAGGACTTGCGGAATTCATAGCGTCTGGCGCTTGCTGGCCATCGGTTTCCCGCATAAATGCTTCTGGAAACAAGGCATGAGAAGCGCTATATGCTATTGATGATGTAGCAAGATGCAGGCCCGCACACGGGCCGCCGCCCGCCTGTTAATGCTTGCTTAATCCTGCCTGCCTATCGTGCAGCATACGTTTGGATACGGCCGTTCCGCCCGGGGCGGCCGTCGATTCTGTGCCGTTTGCCGCTTCCCTGGCAGCGGGCGGCATGCACTTTTCTCCTCCCACAATGAACCGCTTGAACACGAAGACCCTGCCACGGGCCTGGGTGGCCGCCGGCATTTGCATGCTGATGGCGACCGCCGCCTGGGCACAGGACAATGCCAAGGCAGCGCTGCAAGGCCAGGCCGCTGCCGGCGAGAAGATCGCGCGCGCGGGCTCGGCCGGCGGCGCTGCCGCCTGCGCCAGCTGCCACGGCGCCAACGGCGAAGGCCAGGCCGGCTTTCCCGCGCTGGCCGGCCAGCATGCCGGCTATCTGGTACGCCAGCTCAACCAGCTGGCCTCGGGGGCACGCCAGAATCCCGTCATGGCGCCCATGGCCAAGGCCCTGTCCGAGCAGGAGCGCGCCGATGTGGCGGCCTATTACGCCAGCCTCAAGCTCTCCATCAAGCCGGTGCGCGGGCCCTTGCCCGGCAAGAAGGACGACGACGGCGCCTGGCTGGTGGAGCGCGGCCGCTGGGCCGACGGCATCCCGGCCTGCGCGCAGTGCCACGGCCCGGGCGGCGTGGGCGTGGGCCAGGATTTCCCGGCCATCGGCCACCTGACGGCCGACTACATGCAGGCGCAGGTCGACGCCTGGAACAAGGGCCAGCGCGACGCCGGACCGCTGGGCCTGATGGGGGCCGTGGCCAGGAAGCTCACGGCCGAGGACATCCAGGCCGTGGCCACCTATTACCAGCGACTGCACGGCGGCGCAGCCCCCCAGGCAGCGCCGGCGAAACCTTGAAGCCACGGGAGTTGCATATGGCGAAACAAGAACACACTTCGAAAAGCTCCAACCTGGCCGAATACGCCGTCGTGGCCAGCCTGTTTGCCGGTCTGGGCGGTGCACTCTGGTACGGCATGCATGTGAGCACGCCTGAAAAAGCCCCGGCCACGGCGGCTGCAGCGCCGGCGCCTGCCGCGGCAGCCGTTGCCACGTCCGTCAGCACGTCGCCCCCCGGCGGTGCGTTCGCCCCGCCGGATGCGCGCGATATTCCCGACGGCCCCATGGGCGAGTGGATACGCCGCGGCGAAGCCATCTTCATGCGCACGCCGGCCAATGCCGTGGGTTTTTCGGGCAACTCGCTCAACTGCGTGAACTGCCACCTGGATGCCGGCCGCCTCAAGGGCTCGGCCCCCATGTGGGGCGCCTATCCGCTGTACCCGGCCTACCGCAAGAAGACCGACCATGTGGACACGTTCGCCGAGCGCATCCGCGGCTGCTTCATGTATTCGATGAACGGCAAGGCGCCCGACGACGGCCATGACATCCTGGTCGCGCTGGAGTCCTATGCCTACTGGATGGCGCAGAAGGCTCCGACGGGCGAGAAGCTGCCGGGCGCGGGCTTCAAGAAGGCCGGCGAGCCGGCCGAGACGCCGAGCTACGAGCGCGGGGCCCAGGTTTACGAAGCCAAGTGCGCACTGTGCCACGGCGCCGACGGCCAGGGCCAGAAGGTGGACGGCGTGGCCGTATTCCCGCCGCTATGGGGCAAGGATTCCTACAACTGGGGCGCGGGCATGCACGACATCGACAAGGCGGCCAACTTCATCAAGAACAACATGCCTTACGGCAATGCCACGCTGACGGACCAGCAGGCCTGGGATGTCTCCACCTACATCAACAGCCAGGAGCGCGGCCAGGATCCGCGTTTCACGGGCAGTGTGCAGGCCACGGCCGAGAAGTTCCATGGCGGTCCGTACTCCATGTACGGCAAGGAAGTGAACGGCAAGCTGCTCAAGGGCCTTTAAGCGCCGCCGGGCTGCCGCCGAAAAGCCAGTCCTTCACGGGGCTGGCTTTTTTATGTCTGCCTGGCTTCAAGGACACATGGAGAATGCGCGGGCAGCCATGGTTTCCGTAGGCTGCATTGCAATTGGCATGAAAAAAGCCCGGCGCAAGGGCCGGGCTGGATGCAGGACGGCAAGGCATCAGCCCAGCCAGATGTAGTGGTCCACGAGCAGGGCCGCAAACAGCAGGCTCAGGTGGATCAGCGAGAAGCGGAAGGTACGGCGCGAAAGCTCGTCCGAATAATTGCGCCACAGCGCGATCGCATAGCCGCAAAAGCCCGCGCCCAGCACCACGGCGGCCACCAGATACAGCCAGGAACTCATGCCGTACATGAAGGGCAGCAGGCAGGCCGCGAACAGCACCAGCGTGTACAGCAGGATCTGCAGCCGCGTGTATTCGCTGCCGTGGGTCACGGGCAGCATGGGCAGGCCGGACTTGCGGTAGTCTTCGACGCGGTACAGCGCCAGCGCCCAGAAATGGGGAGGCGTCCACAGGAAGATGATCAGGAACAGGATCAGCGCTTCGGGGCCGACGTCGCCGGTCATCGCGGCCCAGCCCAGCACGGGCGGCATGGCGCCCGATGCGCCGCCGATCACGATGTTCTGCGGCGTGGCCGGCTTGAGCACCACGGTGTAGATCACCGCGTAGCCGACGAAGGTGGCCAGCGTGAGCCACATGGTCAGCGCATTGGTGCAGACCAGCAGCACCGCTGCGCCCGCCGTGCACAGAATGGCCGAGAAGCCCAGGGCCTGCTGGCTCGAAAGCTCGCCGCGCGCCGTGGGGCGCCAGGCCGTGCGCTTCATGCGCGCATCGATATGGCGCTCCACCAGGCAGTTGAAGGCCGCGGCCGCGGCGGCCACCAGCCAGATGCCCAGGCAGGCCTGGGCCATGTGCAGCCACTGGCTGCCGCTGGGCCAGCCGGGAACGGCCAGCACCATGCCGATCAGGGCACAGAACACGATCAGCTGCACCACGCGCGGCTTGGTCAGCGCGTAGAACTGGCTCCAGCGCGAGGTATGGCTATCGGAAAAAACGTCGCTACTACTCATGTAAACACTCCACGACTTGCGCAGATCCGGCAACGGCAAGGCGCATTCCCTGGGGAGGCGCCTTGTATGCATGCGGGCTGGGCGTCAGTCCTGTTCTCCTTTGTGCGGGCTTGGCGGCGGCAAGCGGCTAGGCCCGTTGAGGGTTGGCATCGGCCCTGGTGACGGCCAGGCACCAGACCACAATGGTCACCAGCGCGGCGGCACCGCCCGTGTGCAGCACGGCGGCCACCAGCGGCCAGTCCAGCACCACGTTGGACAGGCCGGTCAGCACCTGCAGTATCAGAAATCCGCCCAGCAGCCGGCGCTGCGCGGCCAGCGCCGGTGCATGGCGCAGTGCCGCCCACAGGCCGGCCAGCACCGCGATCACGCCATAGGCCGCCAGGCGATGCAGATAGTGGATGGCGGTCAGCGCCTCGAAGCTGATGTGGCTGCCGTCGGCCAGCAGGCCCAGCGGCCGCCAGAGCTGCAGCGCCTGGCCAAAGTCCATGGCCGGCCACCAGCTGCCCTGGCAGGTCGGGAAGGTGGTGCAGGCCAGCACGGCGTAATTGGTGCTGACCCAGCCGCCCAGCGACACCTGGGCCACCAGCAGCACCAGCGCCAGCCACAGCAGCCAGCGCAGCCTGCGTGCGACCGAAACCAGCGTCCGCCCGGCCGCCTGCAGGCTCAGCGCCGAGGCGGGAATGCACAGCAGCGCCAGCAGGAACGTGCCGCCGAGCAGGTGCAGCGTCACGATGGCAGGAAAGAGCTTCATCGTGACCGTGAGCGCGCCAAAGGCACCCTGTATGCAGACCCAGACCAGGGCGGCGGTCGGCCACCACGGGCTGAGAGAGCCGCCGGGCCAGGAGCGACCTTCGCGGCGTACGCGCCGGGCCGCCAGCCAGGTAAGCACCGTGATCGCAATGATGAGCACACCCACTGCGGTGGCCAGATAGCGATGGATCATCTCCACCCAGGCCTTGCCGTGCGTGACGGGGCCTGTGGGCATGGCAGCCTGGGCTTCGGAAATCTGCGCCTGCGCGCCGATGGGGCTGGAGCTGCCGTAGCAGCCGGGCCAGTCGGGGCAGCCCAGGCCGGAGTCCGTCAGCCGTGTGAAGGCACCGAACAGGACCAGGTCGAAGGTGAGAAACAGCGTGAGCACGCACAGGGCCTGCAGCCTGGCATGCGCTCCCCGGCTGCGGTTGCGCCACCAGACCCAGGCCAGCGGGCCCAGGGCCAGCAGCAGGCCCAGGCACATGAGCTCCAGCACCGGCGCGAGGTTGTAGAGCGAGGAAGCGGCCGGCGTCATGTCTGATCCGCGGGACATGCAACTGCCTTGTCTGCGTCGGCGCCTGGCGACATCCGGCATCGGGCGGCAAAAGAACTCTCGCGGGAAAGGCAGGACATGGTGGACAAGGGCGGCCGTCTGTTGCGGTCTGAAAAAATGGCGGGGCAGCGGAAAAGGGCCAATGCATGCCCTCTCCCTCACGCCTGTTCAAGCAGAACAGAGACGGCTGAAGCTGGCGTGGATCTGAAAAAGCAGAACATTGCACAGGCCCGTCAGGTAAAAAAGGGCGGATGTTTGATCCGGAACAATTTTACCTGTGCCATTTCTGGCAAAGCACTCTCGTTTTGAGTGCCCCTAATGCAGCATGGGAGCGCCTAGGACAATTTGTCCTAATGCGCAGCAGCCCTGCGGGACGGGTTCGGCGCGCCTGCTCTTTGGCAGGGGAGCATTCGCCAACGCAAGAATCCCCTCGAATTGGCTTGGCACGCCATTGGCTTGAGGTACGATAGCGACTCGCTGCTGCCGGATGCGCCGGCGGCGGCGATTTCTTCTTCATGCACTTCAGGCCTGCGAAGTGCATGCCACAGGCGGGCGTCGTTCAATGGCAGGACCTGAGCTTCCCAAGCTCATGACGTGGGTTCGATTCCCATCGCCCGCTCCAGATTGCTGGATCCAGAGCAAGGCCGGCCAGGCCTCTTCGTCGTTTCCATGTGGTCCCGGATGGAGCTTCGGCGCACCGCAGGCGACGGATCCTGCCATTTCAAGTGTCCTGCGCGTCTTCTGCCCGGCTTTCCGGGAAGATGTCGGCATGCCTCTTTCCGATCACGGAGCGTGAAGCGTTTTTCGCTTGGGCCCAGGTCAGGCGCACATCGGTCTTGCTGGCCGAGCGATAGACAAAGCTGCGGTCCAGCAGTCCGCCCTGACTGGGCAGTACGGGCCTGCGCATGCCCGTCAGCAGAGGGCGCTCCCTGAAGTTTTCAGCCATACAGGGCAATCACTTGAAGCCATGTCCAGGCGAAAAGCAATGACACGCCTGCCACGGCCAGCCAGGTAGTGGCCAGCACCAGCCCGCAGAGGAGGGGATGACCATTGCGGGCAGGATTCACGGCATCACCCGCACGCTGATGGCCCGTGCATCGGGATAGCGGTACATGGCGTCAAGCACGGCCATGGCACTGGAACGGAACAGGCCTGTGTATCGCAGGCAGCCTATGGTGACGAGGCAGGTTTTCATGGCTATTTGCTCCTTGGTGATGGCGCCAGATGCTTGATGCATAAGCGCCGAGGCATGCTTCGATCGTTTGGTTCTCCATCAGGAAAAAGAGCGGGGCACCCGGCTTGGGGTCTATCGGTGGCAGCATCCAGGCTGCCTCGATCCACACCCGGTTCTGGTTGAACCACGCTCTGTGCTGATGGGCCTGGTCTGTGCCAGGCGGGATACTGATACTGTTATTTTATACAGTATTTTCCTGAGGTGGCAAGCTGTCCGTTGCAGCCGGCCGTCGCTGTGTCCAGCCGGTACATCGGTTTACAGCCTGTCAACCCACGGTGCCTAGACTGAAGCTGCATATGAGAAGGGATTGCCATGAAACAGCTTCTGTTCCTGGCTGCAGCCGTGCTGTCGCTGGCAGGCTGCATCGCGTCGCCCCCCGACCACAGGCATGGAGGGCAAGATCAGGGAGAAAGGGACCAGGGCGGCGAATACAGCCGCAAACCGAGCCCTGACATGCGCTCGGGCGATGGTTTCGGTCCGGATGGGCAGTGGGACTCGCGCAACTGCATACCTGATCGCGGCTGCTGACGCCGTCAGGGCTGCAACTCCTGTGACTATTGCGTAGCAGCGTTGCCCGGATGGCTGGCCGGCCCGGCTTCATCTTCCGAGGGAATGAAGAACAGATACTCGCCGGGGCCCATTTCCGGTGTGATGACATAGCCCTGGCAGTGCTGGCTCCTGCATTTGACGATGACGGCCCTGGGCCAAATGGTGGCCGAGGTGGGATAGCCTGGCAGGTATTGGGGCACGTGCCAGACGCCGTAGTTGCCCACGGGCTGGGCAATGTCCTCGCCTGCCTTGCTTTGCTCGCCGCTGCCAAATGGCATGCGGTCGATGGTGAGAGGTGCATTGGTTGCTGGCGGCGTCAGCATGGCCGACCAGGCCGGCAATCCGCCGCCGACCAGCCAAAGAGCCAGCAGCGGAAGGCGCGGAAACAGGGATCTGGGCATGATGGTCTCCGTACAGGCAGAGAATGCGGCCTGTCAGTTGTTGTAGAGACTCGAAGTTCGCGGGTCCTCCGTCACGGACAGGGCCGCTGCGCCTTCCGGTGCACCGACAGGACCGGTCAAGGCCATGTCGGAAGAACGGGCTGAGACTGTGGCCGTGCTGGCGGTAATGCCCTCTGCCGAAGCATCGGGCCCATAGTTGGCACGCCGCTCCTGCAACGTCATGGATTGGGGACATTTGGTCCCTGTGATCTCCAGTGCAACCCGGGCCGAGGGGTCCATGCAATCCATGGCCAGCGATGCAGCCTTCATGCCCTTGTTCCAGAGTTCACGACTCATCTTGAGGCGTTTGCAATGCTCGTCGGTCCAGGTGGTGCCAAAGCTCACGCCAAACCCTGCACCATTGGCGCTCCCGCTGCTGCTGCCCATGCAGGTGTCGTTGCTGGTTGTCAGATTGGGACCATTCACACTGGGCACGTTTTTCATGGTGTAGCTGCCCGTGTATTGAACGATGTTCCTCGTAGTGCCGCTCGCGACGGTATTGACGTTCTGCGTGGTCGTTCCGCTGGTGGTGATGTTCTGGTCCGAGCGGCTGTCGATGGTCTGTACCGGCGGCGTCACGAAAGTAACAGACTGTTGATTTCCTACAGCGTTGCTGCTCGCCATGCTCTCGCTCGTCTCAGGCGTTTGGGCAAGACCGCCCAGGCTGACGAAGAGTCCCAGCAAACCAATTAGCACTCTCATGATCTTCTCCTTGGCCCCCGGCCAGCCCGTAGGGACTGGCCAAGGTGCGGGCACAACAGTGCAGCGAAAGGTCTCAGTGGGCGTTTGCCAGCGAGCCGGCAATTGCAGAGCCCGAAGTTCCGCCTCCGTTGGACCAGGCCGCGGCATTGCCTGCGACACCGGTGTTCTGGAACACGCTGGAGCCCGTCGATCCTGCTCCGGAAGTCGTGTTAGTCCAGGTACCACCAGGAGCCGAGATGGCTGCGGACGTTGCACCGTAGCCCGACTGTGTGCCGGAAGTGTTGTTGACCACGGCAATGCCTCCGCCAGGCCCTGCAGCAGTCACTGCCATATTGTTGGTATTGGATTGCGCTCCTCCGTATGCCACGCCGCTGACCGAAGCGCCAGGAGCGCTGGAGCCATAGCCGGCAATTGCGCCCGAATTTGCGGAGGAGGTGGCTTGTGCGCCTCCCAAGGCCGCGCCATTGCCCGAAGTGACGGCCAGGCTATGCACCGTGCCGGAGGTGGTGGCACTGCCGCTCACCCCGGCGCTGCCAGCAGCAAAACCGGGAACCGCGAAGGAGCCACCGCTGGCATGGGCAGTGGCGCCGGCGTCAGACGTCGCACTGTTGAGGCTCAGCGCACTGCCATTGCCCGAACTGCCCGCTGTAGACACCGTACCCGACGACGAACTGGTCGAGGTCGTTGTTGCGGCAATGCTGGAGCTGCTGACAGCTGCCGAGGCCATGCCGGCCACGGCGATGACAGCCATAGCAATCAGAGATTTTTTCATGATCGTCCCTTTGAAAAGCCAGTTCCCAGAATGTTGGGAGGGTTGAGATGACAGACTGCTTGCCCGGTTGGGCAACGCAGATCCAACGGAACCTTCTGCAGTAGTGAAAGGCATCAAATCGGTCCTTTCAAAAATGCTTTCGGTCCTAAGCAGTTTCGGCAGGGATATCAAAAATAAAAATACCTTATTTATTTTTCAAGCTTCAGCAAATATTGTGTACTTGAGTCCCACGGGAATTCATTTATTTTGTCGTGAATCTTGCTATAGAATTTGAATTAAATTTCGGAAATTTTATGTGGTAATCAAAGGTAAATTTCTATTCTTAATGTTCTATAATTTATGCGTCTTCATATTTTGATAGGTACTGCATTAAAGCTAAATATGTCTGAATATTGATTAGTCAATAAATCGAATTTAATTCAACGGTGAAATTTTATTTGCAGAGATGAAGGTAAAGGAACCAAGAGATACCTTGAAAATATGTGTTGCTTTGTAATTTTGGTAAATTTGACGCAGTTTTTGACAATTTTTATAGATTTTGGGTGGTGTTGCTTTTAGTTTGCGCTTCAAGGGAGGAAATTTTCTTCTTCCCGGGTTTATGGGGCGCAACATGTCCGTTTTGTCCAGGGCTTCAGAAGCCGCAACCATGCCGAATCAACACTTGCTGGCCATGGATCCCCATCTATGGCCCCATGACATGGTGGGGCAGGAGGGTCAGCCCGTACGGGTGTTTGTGGTTGACGACGACTGCCACGCACGCCGAGTGATTGCGCAAGGTCTAATGGCGGACAGCCGCACGCTGCTGGTCGGACAGGCTGCCAATCTGCGGGAGGCACGCAAGAACATACGCCAGCAGGAATTCGATGTGCTCATCGTCGACCTGAATCTAGGAGATGGCGAGGGGCTGGAACTGCTGGAGTTCGCGCGCAATCTGTATCCGAGCGTGCTGTCCATTGTGGTGTCGGTGACAGAGCGCGATGACAAGGTACTGCAAGCCTTCGAGCGGGGAGCGGTAGGCTATCTCCTCAAGAACTCATGGTTCGATGACTATCCCCAGGCCGTTCTACAGGTTGCCAACGGGGGGGCCTCGATTACTCCCGTTCTGGCCAGAAAGCTGCTGTCCCATCTGGGGAAAGCGCCTGCAAAGTTCTCTCTTTCTGAAGAGCCTTTGCCGGATGATCAGCTTTCCGCACGGGAATGTGAAATCCTCAAGATGATTGCTTGTGGCTATACCGGACCCGAGGTGGCCAGTTTCCTGAAAATAAGCGCCTTGACGGTCAATACACATATCAAGAATATTTACAGAAAACTGCAAACTCATACAAGAGCTCAGGCGGTACGCGCGGCATCTTTGAAAGGATGGCTCTGAAAAGCAAATGCTGGGAAATTCCATTAAAAGGATAAGGATCCCCATATAGAGGTCACCATGGAATCGCGGCGCATTTTGGGTTGGCAGGTTTCATGCAATTTATTCCAGTCGATGGTACTGCTAACTTGGTGTTTTGATAGCTCCTTGAAGCATAAGGCAGACCTGCAAGCCATCAGTTTGATTGCAGCCTTATGCAGCTTGATGCTTGTATTGAGTTCAATACGCAGATTCGCCAGCATGTTTCAATTGAAGATGCAGAAAAGCTTGGAGATACCCACGGCAATCCAGGCGGAAAGAAAACGCATTGCCAGTGATCTGCACGATACATTGGGATGCCAGCTGGTTCAGGCGCTGTCCTTGATTGATACGCAAGATCAAGACGGTAAAAACCATATCAAGGATATCCTCGAGCGAGCCTTGCTGGATTTGAGGCTTGTTGTGGATTCGATGGATGCGCAGGACGATGGTTTGGTGTCCCGCTTGGCACGATTGCGCCACCGTCTGGAGCCTGCCTTGCGGCATAAAGGGATACAGCTGCACTGGCAGGTCAGCGATCCTGAGCTGGGGGTAGGTTCACGCTCAGCCGCCTCTTTGCCTTGTGGGAGGCGGGCGCAGCAGGTATTGGCCATTGTCCAAGAATGCATGAGCAATGCGATGACACATGCCAATGCCACGGAAATCTGGGTCACGCTTGAACCGTATGAACAAGGCCATTCACAAGGTTACGGCTGGAACTGGCGTCTTTGTATAGAAGACAACGGCGACGGTTTTGACCTTCGCACTACCCTGGCGGATGCATCTAAATCCGGCCATGGGCTGCCGGGCATGTTCCGCCGTATGAACGACATAGGCGGCGATCTGCATATCCACCCGAGGCATGGTGGAGGAACACAGGTGCTGCTGCGCTGGCGAAGCGGGTCGAGCTGCCGACAATGAGCCAACCAGGCAGCGCATTGCCTGCATCGCCAGCCTTGAAGAGCTAAAAGATCAGGATCAGCTAGCGAAGCGCAGGCATGCGCGTGAAACAAAGCGCTCGATACTTTTGCGGCGCTGAACGCGTGCGAATTGCAAGCAGTCGATGGCAATGCTGACACAGCCCGCACCGGCGATGCACCCGAACAGCAAGGTGAATTGGGGGAAGAATGTCCACAGGGCGGTTGACGCAGAGGCCACTACCGCGAGGGAACTCCAGCTTCTCAAAAAAGCGGCACGCATGAACTGGCGCTGCTGGATTTTGTTGAGGATGGCTGCGGCAACAGCCTTCTTGCATTTCCCAACGAGCTTGTGGCTCCTGACCATGTCTGTTCCCTCTCGATATTGTGGTGGTTGTGTTTCTATTTGTATCAGGCTCCTGGATTCTATGGAGGTCGACGTCTTTTTGCCATGGTTGACTGGCCTTTGAAAAGACCTGTTCAGACCTTAAATGCACTGGCTCTGCCAACGTCAGCAAGGCTTTATTGCTTGGATTTTGAGAGCGGAAAAATATTTTTCTCAGGCAAGCTGGACTGTTGCATAAAGGAACAGCTGTCCAGGGAGATGCATTAGTCCAGCCAGCCGACGCGGCCTTGGCCGTTTTCGTTGAGCAGGTCCACAAATGCAGTGGATTGCGGTTGGGGCAGCTGTATGTGCATGGTGACAAGACTGCCATGCTCGACGCTGACAAGTTCGGCCCCGGCGGCTTCTATCTGGCGGCGAATCATGCCTTCGAGCGCATACGGCGCAGCGCAGCGCAGCAGGCACATGCGCTGGATGGCAACCTTCTCGGCCTGCATCAGCGCTTGGGCTACCGCATCGGTATAGGCGCGCACCAAGCCACCTGCGCCCAGCTTGACACCACCGAAATAGCGCACCACGGTTGCCAGCACGCCTTCCAGACCCTGGTGGCGCAACACATCGAGCATGGGGCGGCCCGCGGTCCCGCTTGGCTCGCCATCGTCCACAGCGGCCGACTGGCCACCGGCCAGCAAGGCCCAGCACACATGATTGGCTCCTGGATGCTGGCGCCGCAGCTGCTCGACTACGGCCTGGGCACTGGCTCTGTCGGTCATGGGTTGGACGCAGCCAATGAAACGACTTTTCTTGATGATGAGATCGCTGTGCGCTGCTGTTCGGAGAGTCTGGGGCATAGAGGACGGCAGCATAGCGTGAAAAGGGCACTGCCTTTCCCTATGCCGCCCGGGCTGCGTGCCCATGCTTGCGGGATTATCTGGATCGAAAACGCATAGACATGTTTCTTCTTCCTACATACGCAAGAGGGCATGAGCTGTAAGCTTTTTGCAAAGGAGTGCAGCCATGGACATGCCCAAGACTTCGAACAACGCTTTGACCGAGCATACGTTCGGTCGCGAACACTTTTCTCCTCCGCCGCTCCAGCAGGAACTGGGGGAAGGCATGAAGGCCGCGGGACAAGCCGAAGAGGACGCGTTGGATTGGGTTCAGCGTATCCGCAATGTCGGCGAGTGGTAGCGGCCTGCCGAGAACCGGCGAAAGCTCAATCCCCGATTGAGCTTACCGGCTGCTGCGCTGATTTGTTGAGCCCGCTTTCCATCCGTGCATCTGCACTCCTAAAAACGCAGACCGGCAGGGTTATCCGCTGCCGTTGAACCAGGTGGCGGGGTGGCTGCCGGGCGCGTTGCTTCGGCTGGCGTGTCTGTGGCAGCCTGTTTCAATGGCTGTTCTTCGGCCATGGGCTTTGTCAGCTTGGCAGCGGGAGGCGGTTGGTAGCCCGTGGGAAGCTGGGACTTTGCAGGATAGCCTGCAGCACTGAGATACTCCCCCCAGATGTTCTCGGCAAAGCCGTTCAGATGCTGCTGCCCGATGGTGGCGAACGGAAGGGAGTTCTGGCCACTGAGTTTTTGCAGGGCCGCCTGATCGGCGCTTGTCTCCACCAGCCATTCCGCGAAAGGTATGCCGCGCGCCTGCAGAAAACAGCGAGCCTCATCGCAGGGCTGACAATCCTTGGCGGAATACAGGGCAACTGGATAGCGGCTGGCAGTCTGGCGCAGCGCATAGGGCAGTGAGGCATTGCCTGCGGGCGGCGACGCGGGAGCAGCCGTTGGGGCGGATTCCATTCTTTGGCCGCTCTGGAGGACAGGCCGGTCGGAGAACGTCACCCGCCCGTCCGGCCCCACACTTTTGTAGATGCCCTGGGCCTGCCCCATGGAGACACCCAGGCAGGCTGCAAGCACGGCCATCTGCAACAGGGTATTGCGGCTTCGCCGTCCGAAGCGCAAAAAAGAAGAGGTAGCGGAAAAGTCGTTCTGTGGCATGAGCAAGGCGTAGGTCATGGCTGAAAAGGCCGACCTAGCTTAGCGCAGCTATCCGCCGCCAGACAGCAAAAGGCGCAGCAACCGGCACCTTTTGCAGGAGGCTGAAGAAGTGCCTGTTCAGGCCTGGGCCATACCCTGATGGCGCAGCAAAGCGTCGAGCTGGGGCTCGCGGCCGCGGAAGGCCTTGAAGGACTCCATGGCCGGGCGGCTGCCGCCGGCTTCGAGGATGGATTGGCGGTACTTGCGGCCGGTCTCGGGGTTGGGCGAGCCGTCGGGCAGGACCGTTTCCTCGAAGGCCGCATAGGCATCGGCGGAAAGCACTTCCGCCCACTTGTAGCTGTAGTAGCCCGCGGCGTAGCCGCCCGCAAAGATGTGGCTGAAGGTATGGGCCATGCGGTTGTAGGCCGTCGTGGGCAGCACGGCCACTTCCGAGCGCACCCTGGCCAGCAGAGGCATGAAGTCATCCGCAGGGCTATGCTCGGTATGCAGCAGCATGTCGAACAGCGCGAACTCGATCTGGCGCAGCGTCTGCATGCCGGACTGGAAATTCTTGGCGGCAATCATCTTGTCGTAGAGTGCGCGGGGCAGCGGCTCGCCCGTGTCCACATGGGCGGTCATATGCTTGAGCACATCCCACTCCCAGCAGAAGTTCTCCATGAACTGGCTGGGCAGCTCCACGGCATCCCATTCCACGCCGGCAATGCCCGAGACGTCGCGATCGTTGACCTGGGTGAGCATGTGGTGCAGCCCGTGGCCTGTCTCATGGAACAGCGTGATCACATCGTCGTGCGTGAGCAGCGGCGGCTTGCCTTCCACACCGGCCGCGAAGTTGCAGACCAGATGGGCCACAGGCGTCTGCAGCTGGTGGGTGTCGGGGCGCAGCCAGCGCGTGCGTACATCGTCCATCCAGGCGCCGCCGCGCTTGCCCTTGCGGGCTGCGGGGTCCAGGTAGAACTGGCCGACCAGCTGGCCTTCGCGCTCGATGCGGTAGAACTCCACGCTGGAATTCCAGACCGGTGCCTCGTCGCGGCGGATGGAGACTTCGAACAGGGTCTCCACGATCTTGAACAGGCCTGCCAGCACCTTGGGCGCGGGAAAATATTGCTTGAGCTCCTGCTCGCTGAAGGAATAGCGGGCTTCCTTGAGCTTTTCGCCGATGAAGGCCCAGTCCCAGGGCTGGGGATCGGCGATATCCAGTTCCTTGCGGGCGAACTCGCGCAGGTCTGCCACATCCTTTTCGGCATAGGGGCGGGCCCGGCGCGCCAAGTCCCGCAGGAAGTCGACGACCTGCCTGGGCGAATCGGCCATCTTGGGGACCAGCGACACTTCGCCGAAGTTGGCATAGCCGAGCAGTTGGGCTTCCTCCTTGCGCAGCGCCAGGATTTCCTTCATCACTTCTGTGTTGTCGAAGCGCTTGGCTTCACCTTCGGCCTGATCGGAAGCGCGGGTCACATAGGCGTGATAGAGCTTTTCGCGCAGCGCACTGCTCCTGGCAAACTGCATGACCGGCAGGTAGCAGGGCATTTTCAGCGTGAGCTTGAAGCCTGGCTTGCCTTCGGCTTCCGCGGCGGCACGCGCTGCCTGCTGCACATCGGCGGGCACGCCGTCCAGCTCCTCGGCCGTGGCGTAGTAGGCAAAGGCATCGGTGGCATCGAGAGCGTTTTCGCTGAACTTCTGGGCCAGCTCGGCAGAGCGTGCCTGGATCTGCGCAAAGCGTTCCTTGGCCGCGCCCTGCAGCTCGGCGCCCGACAGCACGAAGCCGCGCATTGCATGGTCCCAGGCTGCGCGCTGCTCCTTGTTCAGGCTGGCGGGGTCAATGGCCTTGTATTTGGCATACAGGCGCTCGTCGGCGCCCAGATTCGTCCAGAACTCGGTGACCTTGGGCAGAACCTGGTTGTACGCTGCACGCAGCTCGGGCGTATCGGCCACGCTGTTGAGGTGGTTGACGGCTGCCCAGGCCGTGCCCAGCTTCTCGGTGGCGACATCCAGCACGGCGGAGATGGCTTGCCATTGCGCAGGAAAACCGGGCGCCGTGACGGTCTCCAGCGCCTCGCTGGCGCGCGCCAGCAGGATGTCGATGGCAGGGCCCACATCCGCAGGCGTGATGCGGTCGAACAGGGGCAGGTCGGAGGATTCGAGAAGTGGATTGCTCATGCTGTATCAGTTTCCGGCAAAAACCGGGAAATCAAGCGCTGGCCAGGACGGGAAGTTGCTATGGCTGCGATAGCGTCAGCCTGAGGTCAGCGTCCATGCGGACACCGGCCGAGACCCACGCACAAGCCCTGCATGCGGGCCGGTCTCAGACGGCCGCGCGCTCGGCGGACTCCATGGTGTTGACCAGCAGCATGGTGATGGTCATGGGGCCCACGCCGCCGGGCACGGGCGTGATGTAGCCTGCGACCTGCTTGACGCCTTCGAAGTCCACGTCGCCGCAGAGCTTGCCCTCGGCGTTGCGGTTCATGCCCACATCGATCACCACGGCGCCGGGCTTGACCATGTCCGCAGTCAGCACGTTGACCTTGCCCACGGCAGCCACCACGATGTCTGCCTGGCGTGTCATGGCGCCCAGATCGGCCGTGCCGCTGTGGGTGATGGTGACGGTGGCATTGGCGGCCAGCAGCATCATGGCCATGGGCTTGCCCACGATGTTGGAGCGGCCGATGACCACGGCGTGCTTGCCGCGCAGGTCCTTCATGCCGATGGATTCAAGCATCTTCATGCAACCGTAGGGCGTACAGGCCTTGAAGCCAACTTCGCCCACCATCAGCGCGCCGGCGCTGGCCACGTGGAAGCCATCGACGTCCTTGGCCGGCGAAATGGTCTCGATGACCTTGTGATCGTCGATGTGCTTGGGCAGGGGCAACTGCACCAGGATGCCATGGATGCTGGGATCGTTGTTCAATGCCTCGACGCGGGCCAGCAGCTCCGCTTGCGTCATCGCGGCATCGTACTTCTCCAGTACCGAATGGAAGCCTACATCTTCGCAGGCCTTGACCTTGTTGCGCACGTAGACCTGGGAGGCCTGGTTGTCACCGACGAGGATCACCGCCAGGCCCGGCGTGATGCCTTTGGCTTTCAGCGCGGCGGCGCGCGTGGCGACTTCCTTGCGCAGTTGTTCGGAAAGGGATTTGCCGTCGATGATTTGGGCTGTCATGGCTGGGGTTTACCAATAAAAATGCTGCTAACCCTTGATATACAAGCGCTAGCAGCTATCAGAATGGAAGTGGGCTAATCTGAAAGCACGAAAGCTTTGTGCTGGCTTTCCCCGATTATCCTGCCGATCCGGCAAGCCGGAACCGGCTCCGTGTTCAGTGGGTGGCGGCCGCCTTGGCTGCGGCCGCGGTCTGGCCTTGGCCCAGCGCGATCTTGAGCAGGTCGGCAACGGTGTTGGCGTTGAGCTTTTCCATGATGTTGGCGCGGTGCGCCTCCACGGTCTTGATGCTGATGCCCAGGTCGTCGGCGATCTGCTTGTTCAGGCGGCCTGCCACGATGCGCTCGAGCACCTGCGCCTCGCGGCCCGTGAGCTTGGCCAGCAGCGCATCGCGGTTGGCGGCCTGCTGGTGGCCGGCAAAGGCTTCGCGCGCATGGTCCAGCATGCGTTCGACCAGGCCCACCAGCTCTTCCTCGTTGAAAGGCTTCTGGATGAAGTCCAGCGCGCCTTTCTTCATGGTGTTCACGGCCATGGGCACATCGCCGTGGCCGGTGATGAACACGATGGGCAGGGGGGACTTGCGTTCGATCAGGCGGTCCTGCAGCTCCAGGCCGGTCATGCCGCCCATGCGGATGTCCACGATCAGGCAGGCAACTTCGCGGGGGTCGTAGCGCGAAAGAAAGGTCTCTGCGGAATCGAAGCAGCGGACACGGTAGTCCTTGCCTTCGAGCAGCCATTGCAACGAATCACGAACCGCTTCATCGTCATCAACTACGTACACAGTGCCTTTTTTGGGAATCAAACTCATGCAATCGTCCTCGGTATGGATTCGGTTGACGTGGCGAGTGTTGTCGTCTCCACCATTGTTGCCAGAGGCAGCCAGAAGGAAAAGCGGCAGCCAATGACCTCGGAACCATTGTAGAGGTTCTCGGCACGCATTCTTCCGTGATGCGACTCCACAATGGAGCGGCAGAGGTTCAGGCCGATGCCCATGCCTTCGGACTTGGTCGAGAAGAAGGCTTCGAAGAGATGCTCCAGCACTTCGGGCGGCAGGCCCTTGCCGGTGTCTTCCACGGTGAACTCCACGCCTTTGAGGTTTTCGAACATCTGCGGACGAACGCGCAGCTCCACGCTGCGCTGGCCTGGGGGACGGTCCGAATGGTCGATGGACTCGGCGCTGTTCTTCATCAGATTGATCAGAACCTGCTCGATCAGAATGGTGTCGGCCATCACGGGCGGCAAACGCTCCGCAACATGGGTGGACAGTTGCACGTTGCGCCGGCGCAGCTCGATGCCGGCCAGCTCCACGGCCTCGTTCACCATTTCGCTGACCTGCGCCAGGGTGCGGTTGGGCTCGCTCTTTTTCACGAAGGAGCGGATGCGCTGGATGATCTGGCCCGCGCGCTGTGCCTGGTGGGCGGTCTTTTCGAGCGCGAACTTCATCTGCTCTTCGGTCAGCGTGCCTTTTTCCAGGCGCGAGAGCATGCCCGAGCTGTAGTTGCTGATGGCCGTGAGCGGCTGGTTGAGTTCGTGTGCCACGCTGGAGGCCATCTCGCCCATGGTGATCAGGCGGCTGGCGGTCTGGGCCTTCTCGGCCTGGGCCGCGGCCTGGTCCTCGGCCAGGCGGCGCTGGGTGATATCGGTGGCAATCACCATCTGGGCCAGGCGCCCGTCGACCCAACTGAGATAGCGCGAGCGCACTTCCAGCCACTTGCCCAGGTCGGGCACGAAGATCTCCGCATTCTCGCTGCGCGCGTCGGTGAGGGAGTCGGACACGCCCGCGAGATCCTCGTCCTCGCCGCGCCGGGACTGCCTGCGCGCGGGCAGCACGCCGGCCTTGGCCACCAGCTGCAGGTGGCCTTCGGCCTGGGAGCCGAACCATTGCCTATAGAGCTTGTTGGCGAACAGCAGCTCGGCTCCGCCCAGCGGTGCCACGGAAACCGACGCATCCAGGGCTTCCAGAACGATGGTGAAGCGCTCGTAGGAGGCGGAAAGCTGTTCGCGGATGCGGTTGGGCTCGGTGATGTCGGTCATCGAGGACATCCAGCCCGTATGCTGGCCGTGGGCATCGATCAGCGGCGAGACATACAGGCGCGCATCGAACAGCGTGCCATTCTTGCGCTTCACGCGCACCTGGAAGCCGCCCACGATGGTCTTGCCCGACAATTCCTCGCGCAGTTGCGAGTGCAGGTTGTCGTAATCGTTGTCCGGCCAGTAGGAATAGGGCGGTACCTGGCCCACCAGTTCCTGTTCGCTCCAGCCCGTCATCTGGCAGAACGCCGCATTCACATAGGTGATGCGGCCCTGCAGGTCCAGTGCGCGCATGCCGGTGAGCACGGAGTTTTCCATGGCGCGGCGGAAATTGGTTTCGGCCACCAGGGCTTCCTGCGCGCGCTGGCGCCGGCGCGTGTGCCGCCAGGTGGCCAGCAGCATCCAGGCGGTCATGGCGCTCAGGGTGCCGACCAGCCAGAACAGGCCACTGCCGACCACGCCCAGCGAGGTACGGTAGGCCTGGGCACGCAGCATGAGCGAATTGCCGACGGGCGAAACGGGTACCTCGTATTCATTGGCGATGGCGCGGAAGTTCAATAGCTCGCTGGGCGTCCTCTTGCGCAGGGTGAGCGGGGTGCCGGCCAGGATGTGGCCATGGCTGTCGCGCATGGTGATGGCATAGCGCGCCATGACTTCGGTGGGCGTGCCGTAGCGCAGCAGGCTGTCCACGGAAAACTCGCCCAGCAGCTCGCCTACATAGCGGTTGTTGCTGTTGATGGGGACATGCAGCTGCAGCAGGGGAGAGGGCTCGCCGTCGCGGCCTTGGCTTTGCACATAAATGGGCTGCAGCATCTCGCGCGCCTGCTGGTAGGCGTTGACGGCATCCGCCTGGTTCAGGGTCTCGCCGGGCACGCGCAACTGGTCGGTAGCCACGGTAGGCGCGGCCTGGCTGCTCAGTACATGGCGCTTGTCGTCCAGCCAAGTGATGGACTGCAGTTCCGGATATTGGCTGATCAGCGCCTCGGAGCGGCTGGCAAAGTCGGACCTGCCCAGTTCCTTGATGCCCAGGTCGCGCGCCATGCGCATCAGCTGCTCCTGGCGCTCCAGCAGGCGCAGGCGCACGCGCTGCTGCGCGTACTCCACATCGCGCCGCAGGGCCTCCTGCTCTCGGTCGACCTCTTCCGTGCGCAGATACCAGAACGAGGCAATGATGGCTGCCATGAACATCAGCACCGAGGCCAGCGGTGCCAGCGCCGCAAAACGGTCCTGCCGTGTAGGCGAAAGACTGCGCCACCAGCTGCGCCACCAGCGCACGGGCGCGGCCATCGATTCTGCGGAGGGCTCGGCCGCAGTCACAGTCCGGGAATTGCTTGTTTGCATCCTTGCAGTGTAGGGGAGAGCCCCACTGTTTTTGCCGAGTATTTTTGTCGTTAAAGCGACGCTTTTTTTCGGGCTCCCTGTATGTGCATTTGCAGCAATTTTTTAAATTGTGAAATCACAAAGCACAATTTGAAATTTAAAAAAAATGTGCGAAACTCGCCCGCTATCGAGACAGTGATCCGGTAATTTCGGGGTCGTACAACTGGGCCCGTGCCACACCAAGCTGGCATGGAACCTGCCACGACAGCGTGTACGGCCGCTCACTGGTTCGGTCCCGGAAGTTACCTTTCTCGAAGGAGACACCTCAAATGACAGCTCAGACTGACCCTCAAGGCGCTGGCTTGCCCGCCGGCCTGGACCAACAAGAATCGCGTGAGTGGATGGATGCCCTCTCGGCCGTGATCGATCGCGAAGGCGCTGAATACGCCCACAAGCTGATCGAGGAGCTGCTCGAGCATGCACGCCAAAGCAGCGTGGACCTGCCGTTCTCGGCCAACACCGGCTATGTGAACACCATCGAGCCCAGCCAGGAGGCTCGCTGCCCCGGCAACCTCGAGATCGAACAGCGCCTGCGCGCCTACATGCGCTGGAACGCCATGGCCATGGTGGTCAAGGCCAACCGCATTCATCCCCCCGAAGGCGGTGACCTGGGCGGCCACATCGGCTCCTTCGCCTCGCTGGCCAACATGTTCGGTGCCGGCTTCAACCACTTCTGGCACGCCGAGAGCGAGAACCACGGCGGCGACTGCCTGTACATCCAGGGCCATGTGTCGCCCGGCATCTACGCCCGCGCCTACCTGGAAGGCCGCATCTCCGAAGAGCAGCTGCTGAACTTCCGCCAGGAAGTGGACGGCAAGGGCCTGTCGAGCTATCCCCATCCCAAGCTGATGCCCGACTTCTGGCAGTTCCCAACGGTGTCCATGGGCCTGGGCCCGCTGATGGCCATCTACCAGGCGCGCTTCCTGAAGTACCTGCACGCCCGCGGCATTGCCAATACCGAAAACCGCAAGGTCTGGGTGTTCTGTGGCGACGGCGAAATGGACGAGCCCGAATCGCTGGGCGCGATCAGCCTGGCCGCGCGCGAGAACCTGGACAACCTGATCTTCGTGATCAACTGCAACCTGCAGCGCCTGGACGGCCCGGTGCGCGGCAATGGCAAGATCATCCAGGAACTGGAAGGCGAATTCCGCGGTGCCGGCTGGAACGTCATCAAGCTGATCTGGGGCAAGGGCTGGGACGAGCTGCTGGCCAAGGACAAGGACGGTGCGCTGCGCAAGATCATGATGGAGTGCAACGACGGCGACTACCAGTCCTTCAAGGCCAACGACGGCGCCTATGTCCGCAAGCACTTCTTCGGCCGCGATCCCCGCACGCTGAAGATGGTCGAGCACATGAGCGACGACGAGATCTGGGCGCTGCGCCGCGGCGGCCACGATGCGCAGAAGGTCTATGCGGCCTTCCATGCCGCCAACAACGCCAAGGGCCAGCCTACCGTGCTGCTGGTCAAGACCGTCAAGGGTTTCGGCATGGGCAAGGTCGGCGAAGGCAAGAACAACGTTCACCAGACCAAGAAGCTCGATGACGACGCGATCCGCGAGTTCCGCGACCGCTTCAACATTCCGATCCCGGACAGCCAGCTGGCCGACCTGCCGTTTTACAAGCCGGCCGACGATACCCCGGAAATGAAGTACCTGCACGAGCGCCGCAAGGCCCTGGGCGGCTACCTGCCCAAGCGCCGCGAGAAGGCGGACGAGCAGTTCACCGTGCCGCCGCTGGACACCTTCAAGGCCGTGCTCGAACCCACACCCGAAGGCCGCGAGATCTCGACGACCCAGGCCTATGTGCGTTTCCTGACGCAGCTGCTGCGCGACAAGGAAATCGGCCCCCGCGTGGTGCCCATCCTGGTGGACGAGGCCCGTACCTTCGGCATGGAAGGCCTGTTCCGCCAGATCGGCATCTACAACCCCCATGGCCAGCAGTACACCCCGGTCGACAAGGACCAGGTGATGTACTACAAGGAAGACAAGGCCGGCCAGATCCTGCAGGAAGGCATCAACGAAGCGGGCGGCATGTCCAGCTGGATTGCCGCGGCGACCAGCTACAGCCACAGCAACCGCATCATGATCCCGTTCTACATCTACTATTCGATGTTCGGGTTCCAGCGCATCGGCGACCTGGCCTGGGCGGCCGGCGACCTGCAGGCGCGCGGCTTCCTGCTGGGCGGCACTTCGGGCCGCACCACGCTGAACGGCGAAGGCCTGCAGCACGAAGACGGCCACAGCCACATCCTGGCCAACACCATCCCGAACTGCATCTCCTACGATCCGACCTTCGCCCATGAAGTGGCCGTGATCATGCAGGAAGGCCTGCGCCGCATGGTGCAGAACCAGGAAAACGTCTTCTACTACCTGACGCTGCTGAACGAAAACTACGCCATGCCCGGCCTGACCCCCGGCACGGAACAGCAGATCCTCAAGGGCATGTACATGTGCAAGCCCGGCCAGAAGGTTCCCGAAAGCGGCCTGCGCGTGCAGTTGCTGGGCTCGGGCACCATCCTGCGCGAATCCTTCTTCGCCCAGGAACTGCTGCTGGCCGACTGGGGCATCGCTGCCGACGTGTGGAGCTGCCCGTCGTTCAACGAACTGACCCGCGATGGCCAGGACGCCGAGCGCTGGAACATGCTGCACCCGCTGGAGGCCGCCAAGGTCCCGTTCGTCACGCAGCAGCTGCAGGGCCATGCCGGTCCGGTCGTCGCCTCGACCGACTACATGAAGGCCTATGCCGAACAGATCCGTCCTTACATCCCCAAGGACCGCGTCTACAAGGTGCTGGGCACCGACGGTTTCGGCCGCTCGGACTTCCGCGCCAAGCTGCGCGAGCACTTCGAGGTGAACCGCCACTACATCGTGGTCGCAGCCCTGCGTGCTCTGGCCGACGAAGGCAAGATCAACGCCACCACCGTGGCCGAAGCTATCAAGAAGTACGGCATCCAGGCTGACAAGGTCAACCCGCTGTACGCCTAAGAACCACCGGAGACATTCAATATGGCATTGACAGAAATCAAAGTCCCCGACATCGGTGACTTCGCCGAAGTCGGCGTGATCGAAGTGCTGGTCAAGGTGGGTGACACCATCAAGGTCGAGCAGTCGCTGATTACCGTGGAGTCCGACAAGGCCTCCATGGAGATTCCCTCCAGCCATGCCGGCGTGCTCAAGGAGCTCAAGGTCAACCTGGGCGACAAAGTGGCCGAAGGCACGGTGATCGCCGTGGTGGAAACCGCCGACACGGCAGCGGCTCCCGCGCCGGCCGCAGCTCCTGCCCCTGCGGCCGCTGCACCGGCTACCGCCGCAGCCCCTGTGGCAGCCGCCGCTCCTGCGGCCGCTGCTCCCGCGGCAGCCAGCACGCTGGACATCAAGGTGCCCGATATCGGCGACTTCAAGGACGTGGCCGTCATCGAGATCCTGGTCAAGGCGGGCGATACCGTGACGGCCGAGCAGTCGCTGTTCACCGTGGAGTCCGACAAGGCATCGATGGAGATTCCGTCCCCCGCTGCCGGCACCATCACGGCCCTGAGCATCAAGATCGGCGACAAGGTCAACGTGGGCGACGTCGTCGGCCAGATGAGCGTGCAGGGCGCTGCGCCCGCACAGGCGGCGGCCCCTGCGGCTGCTCCGGCTGCCGCCCCCGCTGCTGCGGTGGCAGCTCCCGTGGCCACAGCCGCACCGGCTGCTGCCCCAGTGGCTGCGCCGGCTGCCATGCCTGCGCACAATCCCACCGTGGCACCTACCGGCAGCCTGCCTTACGCATCGCCTTCCGTGCGCAAGTTCGCCCGCGAACTGGGCGTGCCGCTGGCCGAGGTCAAGGGCTCGGGCAACAAGGGCCGCATCACCCAGGAGGACGTGCAGGCCTTCACCAAGTCGGTGATGGCAGGTGCCGTGCAGACGCTGGCGCAGCAGGCCGCTGCTCCGAAGTCGGGCGGTTCCGGCGTCGGCCTGGACCTGCTGCCCTGGCCCAAGGTCGACTTCGCCAAGTTCGGCCCCATCGAACGCAAGGAGCTGTCGCGGATCAAGAAGATCAGCGGCGCGAACCTGACGCGCAACGCGATCATGATTCCGGCCGTCACCAACCATGACGACGCCGACATCACCGATCTCGAAGCCTTCCGCGTCTCCACCAACAAGGAGAACGAAAAGAGCGGCATCAAGGTCACGATGCTGGCCTTCCTGATCAAGGCCTGCGTGGCCGCGCTCAAGAAGTTCCCCGAGTTCAACAGCTCGCTGGACGGCGATGCGCTGATCTACAAGCAGTACTACCACATCGGCTTCGCGGCCGATACGCCCAACGGCCTGGTCGTTCCCGTCATCAAGGACGCCGACAAGAAGGGCGTGCTGCAGATCAGCCAGGAAATGGGCGAACTGGCGAAGAAGGCCCGCGACGGCAAGCTCGGCCCGGCCGACATGACCGGCGCCACCTTCACCATCTCGTCGCTGGGCGGCATCGGCGGGCGCTACTTCACGCCCATCATCAATGCGCCCGAAGTGGCCATCCTGGGCGTGTGCCGCTCCAACATCGAGCCCGTGTGGGACGGCAAGGCCTTCCAGCCGCGCCTGATGCTGCCGCTGTCGCTGACCTGGGATCACCGCGTGATCGACGGTGCCGCTGCCGCGCGCTTCAACGCCTACCTCGGCCAGATCCTGGCGGATTTCCGCCGCATCCTGCTCTAAGAAGCGGCTGACAGGCAGGCCGATTTTTAGTGAAATCGGCCTGTAGCGCTTATCTGAACTGCGCAAGCAGCTATCTTTTTAGATGCATTGCGCTTCACCTTGCCAGCCCTTTAGCGACATGAGTGAGATGAAGAACCTGAGACAGCATCCCATCGAGCATCTGCGTGGCGTCATTCCCGGTATCCGGCCTTTTCCGGATGCGGCTGACGTCTTCGCCGAGCCGGTCGAGAAGTACGCGCGGCATTTTCTGCCGCTGGTCACCATCGACCTGGCCTTGCTCGACGATGCCTGGAGCGGGCCTATTCATCTTGTCGCCCCCTGCGAGCCCTACGAAGGGCAAGTCGGGGAATGGGGGGGCGAGGAGTTTGGCAACGCGCTGCTCAAGCCTGACTGGCTGGCTTTCAAGCTCAACGAACAAGGCAAGTACGAGCTGCTGGGCGACTGGCGCTACTTCATGCTGGAGCAGGATAGGGCCGACTGGGCGGAAAAATCGCTCGACTGGCGCGAGGTGCGCACCCAGCATCGTGAACTGGTCAAACTGGGCGTGGAGCCACCGTTCGAACTGCACCACGAGGCCAAGTACTCATGGCGCGATGTGATGGAGTTGCATTACGCAACCCAGCACGCGGCATATGAGCAGGCCAGGCGGGACTTTCTGGCCCATGGCTGGAATGCTGCGAACGAGTGGGACGACCCCGCTGAAGTTGCCAAGCTGCCACTGTATGAGCCAGGCACCGATTGCTACGAAACCAGTTCCGGGCGATATCTGCTCGGCGTGCTGGGCGGCCCTTCCTGGGGCGGCAACTGGAGCAATCTGACGAATGAGCTGCTGAGCGACATCGGCACGGACGATGGCATTCACCCCATCCACCCCGAAACCGGCGCGCATTTCGAGTTCATCTGCAGTGCCAATGCCGATGCGTTTGCCGCAACCGGCACCGAAACCCTGCTTTTCTACGAGCCTGAAAGCCGTACTGTATTGCTGACTTTTGACTGGAGCTAAGGCGTCAGCCGCCAGGCTTCAACCCGGAAATACCGTTTTCAGCTGCCCGAGCGAATCGGGCGGCGCAGAGACAAAAACCAAGATAGGAGCGCATATGAGCCTCATCGATATCAAGGTGCCCGACATCGGCGACTTCGCCGAAGTGGGCGTGATCGAACTGCTGGTGCAGCCCGGTGACACCGTGGCCGTGGACCAGTCCCTGATCACCGTGGAGAGCGACAAGGCCTCCATGGAAATTCCTTCGAGCCACGCCGGCGTGGTCAAGGAGATCAAGGTCAAGATCGGCGACAAGGTCAGTGAAGGTTCGGTGATCCTCGCACTGGAAGCCTCCGATGCAGGCGCTGCAGCACCGGCTCCGGCCGCTGCAGCTCCTGCACCTGCGGCCGCTCCTGCACAGACGCCCGCCGTGGCGGCACCTGTCGCAGCGCCTGTCGCCGGCAACTACAGCGGCCAGGTGGATGAAGACTGCGACGTGGTGGTGCTCGGCGGCGGCCCTGGCGGCTACTCCGCCGCCTTCCGCGCGGCGGACCTGGGCCTGAAGGTCGTGCTGGTCGAGCGCTACAAGACGCTGGGCGGCGTGTGCCTGAACGTGGGCTGCATTCCCTCCAAGGCGCTGCTGCACGTGGCCGCCGTCATGGACGAGGTCAAGCACCTGGAAGTGGCCGGCATCAAGTTCGGCGCGCCCGAAGTGTCCATCGACACGCTGCGTGGCCACAAGGAGAAGGTCATCGGCAAGCTGACCGGCGGCCTGGGCCAGATGGCCAAGATGCGCAAGGTCACCATCGTGCGCGGCTACGGCAACTTCGTGAGCGCCAACCACATCGAAGTGCAGGAAACCTCCGGCGACGGCCAGGAAAAGACCGGCACCAAGAAGGTCGTGCAGTTCAAGAAGGCCATCATCGCTGCGGGCTCCGAGGCCGTGCACCTGCCTTTCCTGCCCAAGGACGAGCGCATCGTCGACTCGACCGGTGCCCTGGCCCTCAAGAGCGTGCCCAAGCGCATGCTGATCCTGGGCGGCGGCATCATCGGCCTGGAGATGGGCACCGTCTACAGCACGCTGGGCGCACGCCTGGACGTGGTGGAAATGATGGACGGCCTGATGCAGGGCGCCGATCGCGACCTGGTCAAGGTCTGGCAGAAGATGAACGCGCCGCGCTTCGACAACATCATGGTCAACACCAAGACCGTGGGTGCCGAAGCCACGCCCGAAGGCATCAAGGTCACGTTCGAGCCTGCCAAGGATGGCGTCACCGTGCCCGAGCCGCAGACTTACGACCTGGTACTGCAGGCCGTGGGACGCACGCCCAACGGCAAGAAGATCGGTGCCGAGGCGGCCGGCGTGGCCGTGACCGACCGTGGCTTCATCAACGTCGACATCCAGATGCGCACCAACGTGCCCCACATCTTCGCGATCGGCGACATCGTGGGCCAGCCCATGCTGGCACACAAGGCCGTGCACGAAGCGCACGTGGCTGCCGAAGTCATCGCCGGTGAACTGCAAGGCAACAAGGAGCTGGCCTCGGCCGCCTTCAACGCCCGCGTGATCCCCAGCGTGGCCTATACCGACCCCGAAGTGGCCTGGGTGGGCCTGACCGAGGACCAGGCCAAGGCGCAGGGCATCAAGGTCAAGAAGGGCCTGTTCCCCTGGGCTGCTTCCGGCCGCGCCATCGCCAATGGCCGCGACGAAGGCTTCACCAAGCTGCTGTTCGACGATTCGCCGGAAGCCCACGGCCATGGCCGCATCCTGGGCGGCGGTATCGTCGGCACGCATGCGGGCGACATGATCGGCGAGATCGCCCTGGCCATCGAGATGGGGGCCGACACCGTGGACATCGGCAAGACCATCCATCCCCACCCGACCCTGGGCGAGAGCATCGGCATGGCCGCTGAAGTGGCGCACGGTTCCTGCACGGACGTGCCTCCGGCACGCAAGTAAGCGTTTCAACGCTTGCTGAAGCAAAGGCAGCCTTCGGGCTGCCTTTTTTCGTTTGAAATGGCTGCCTGTGCCGGTTGATTTCCTGATCGGGAAATATGATTGCTTTCCGCCGTGTCTGCTTACATAATTTCCCGAACGGGAATTTTCATCTCCGATCACATATGACCACCATCCATACGGCAGACCAACTGGGCACAGCCCTGCGCACGGCCCGCAAACAACTGGGGCTGACTCAGCCGCAACTGGCGCTGGCAGCCGGGGTGGGCACGCGTTTTATTGTGGATCTGGAGTCAGGCAAGCCGACGGTGCGGCTGGAACATGTGCTGCGCGTGATTGATGCACTGGGGGGGGAGTTGCAGCTGGCTGGCTTGCCGGTTGCTGCGCCTGAAGGCACTGCAGAACGAGCCGCCGCGGTTGAGGAAAGGAGGGGCCATGGCGTATGAACTGGAAGTCTGGCTGTTTGAACGGCGCGTCGGCAGTCTGTCGCTGGTGAACGGGCGGCTGAGCTTTACCTATGCGCCCGACTGGTTGGCGTTGCCGCAGGCTACCGCCTTGTCCCAATCTCTGCCCTTGCAGGCCCAGTCGTTTGACGACCACCAGACTCGGCCTTTCTTTGCGGGATTGCTGCCCGAAGGGCAGATGCGCAGGCTGATTGCCCGGCAGTTTCAGGTGTCGGGCCAGAACGATTTCGCGCTGCTGGACCATATCGGCGGCGAATGCGCGGGAGCCGTGACTTTTCTGGAGCCGGGGTATGCGTCGCCTCGGATTGGCGCGGTTGACGATGTGGAGTGGCTCGGCGATGACAGACTGCTCGCTTTGCTGGATGAGCTGCCGCGCCGCCCCATGCTGGCCGGAGATGACGGGTTGCGGCTGTCACTGGCCGGGGCGCAGGACAAGCTGCCCGTGGTTTTCGACGGCCGGCGCTTTGGCCTGCCGCGCAACGGCGCACCCAGTTCGCATATCTTGAAACCCCCCATCCATGCGGTGGAGGACAGCGTGGCCAATGAGGGCTTTTGCATGCTGCTGGCCGAAGCGATGGGGCTGCGCCCGGCGCAAGCCCGTATCCACCAGGTGCGGGGCCGTTCCTTTCTGCTGGTGGAGCGCTATGACAGGGCCCTGAATGATGCAGGGTTGCGCCAGCGCCTGCATCAGGAAGACTTTTGCCAGGCGTTGGGCGTGGCGCCCGAGATGAAATATCAGAACGAGGGGGGCCCGGACTTGGGGCAGTGCTTTGCACTGCTGCGTGGTGTGACCCGTCCCAGCGCGCCGCAGGTGCTGAGGCTGCTGGATGGCGTGATCTTCAATGCCCTGATCGGCAACCATGATGCGCACGGCAAGAACTTTTCACTGCTCTATGGGGGCAAGTCTCCCGTGCTGGCACCGTTTTACGACCTGCTTTCGACGGCGATCTACCCGACGCTGACGCCCAGGATGGCGATGAAAATCGGCAGCAAATACAAATTCAGCGAGGTGGAGGCTCGCCACTGGGAGCAGTTTGCAGAAAGTGCCGGGTTGGCCAAGGCCGCAACCCGAAAGCGTCTGCAGACCTTCGCAAAGGAGCTGCCCCTGGTCGCGCGGCAGCTGCAGGGAGCCCCGCAGCACGGTTTTGCGGGCAATGCGGTGGTCGAGCAGATTGCCGGGCTCATTGAGCAACGCTGCGCCTTGACGGCGAAGCGGCTGGCGACTGGCGAATTAAACGCCTGATCTGCAACAAAGTTACCCAAAGGACTTCTTGCAAAAAAATTCCTGATCGGGAATTTTTTTAGTCAAAGAGGCACTCAAGAGTGAATATTTCCTGATCGGTAAATATTCACCTTTTCCTGGAAACCTCGGATCAGCGACCACGCAATCCGCCAAGGTGGCGGACGCAAAGAGCCGAGACTTGGCTCAAGCCGCAATCACCTTGACCTCGTAGCCCTTGCCTGTGGCAATGACCTGCAGCAGGCGGTCGATATTCGGATGGGATCCGGGGTGGGCCCTGGCATCTTCGGTGTGCTCGGCAAAAAGCTCCAGGCCTTCCTGGGCCGCGGCGGCGTTGATGCTGCCGTGCTTGGCCGCAAGGGCGTTGTAGACCGTGACCGAACCGGCCTTGCCCGGGGTGTTCGGAATGGTGGCGGCGAGCTGGCCGTCCGTGTCTATCAGCTGCAGTTCGGCGATATGGGCAATGGGCGGCAGTGCGCGCAGGTTGTCAGCAAAGGCCATGGTGTTCAGGCTTGTAAAACGAAAAGCGCTTATTGTGGGGGATGCCGGCGGTTCAGTTATCGAACCGGCCGTCATGGCCCCAGCCCATGCCAAGATGCTGATACCTGGGTTGGAGACGGTGAACGCATGCCGAATCTGTGCTGCTTGCCTTTTTTGCTTCCAATTGGATAGCTGCTGGCGCTTGTAGGGCGGGCGCTGGAGCCTGATTTGATCAAAGTGCCTCGGCATCCCCAGCCGGCAGATGGGGTTCCAGCTGGCGGAGGGCAGCCTGCAGGCGCTGCTGCTGTGCGTCGTCGGCATGGTCGCTGTCGTGCAGCTCGGCGATCTGTTCTTCAATCGTCGCATGCATGGCCTTGGCCAGTGCCTGCCAGTCGCCGGGGGCTGCCAGCTGCCGGGCGGCCTGGGGCAGATCGCAGGCCGGCGAGCAGGCCAGCGACAGCTTGCGCACTGCGTTGAGCGCAAACGGCGGACACAGCAGGATCTGGATGGCGACGGAGCGCGCGGTCCGGGCCTCGGTATGGCCCAGACGGCCGTGGCGCACGCAGAGCAGGGCCAGCCACAGGGTACTCAGGTAGATCAGCGCCAGCGCCACAAGCTGCGCCGTCTCCGAATGCAAGACGAAGAAGGAGGCCGGCAGTGCGCCGAACAGAAGCAGTGCCAGGAGGTACAGCGGCAGGACAAAGGGCGCAAAGCTGGCGGCATGCCGGGCCAGTTCCTGCACGGCCGGGGATTCGTCCGGCAGCCGGATATGGCCCGGGTTCCAGCGCAGCCGGTAGACAGGCTGGTGTGGCTGCAGCACGGGCGGCCACAGCAGATAGGCGCGGCGCAGCTCGAAGCCCTGCGTGGCCAGTTGCGCACGCCAGCTGTTGCTGCGGGTACGGCGCAGCAGGCCTTCGCCGGCCTGCAGGCCCACGGCGGCGTCGTACAGGTAGAAAATGCAGATCGCCAGAAGAATCTGCGCCTCCGCGCTCACGGTGAAATACACGGCAATCGGACTTTCGCAATGAAGAGGCTGCCCCGCTGAACCAAGGGGCGGAAAAGGCAAACCCCGCGATCTTAGCGATGCGCGGGGCCGGAAGCTGCGGTGCAGGCGGGACTTATGCGGCGTTCTTGTCGCGCTTGAAGAACTTGCCGATGCCGGCGAACAGCGCCACGAAGGCGGCGGCAATCAGTTTCCAGGCGCCGGCCAGGAAGCCGCCGATCACGGCCCACAGGCCTTTCTTGGTGGCCACGGCCGCGGCTCCGCCCAGCACCAGCGCACCCAGGCCGATGGTGGCCAGCTTGTCGCCGTTCTTGAATTCGGAGTAGGCCAGGCCGCTGTTGTAGCTGAATCCCGTCAGCACCTTCTTGAATTCGTCGGTGTTCTTGGCCAGAGCCTCGGTATCGGAGACCAGGGTGGCGCTCATCACGCCGGTGCGGCCCAGGATGCGCGAGGTGTAGTTCACATTGCGCTGGCCCGACTCATCGCGCAGGCGCAAGCCCCATTCCAGACGGCGCGTGCCTTCGTCGTAGTGGGGCGGCACCTGCCAGCCTTCGGTGTACAGCGCTTCCAGGCCCAGCTTCTTGCGCTCCTTGTTGCCGGCCTCGTCGCCGGCCTGCATGGACTTGAGCAGCGCCGCCGCGTCGATCTTCTCGTCGTCCTTGATATAGCCGGTCTCGTCGAACGAGAACACGGCGAACCAGTCCAGCGACCTGGGCGCGATCAGAAAATGCTCGCTGGTCGGCGGGTTGCCATACATCTGCAGCAGCTTGGAGGTGTCCTGCTCGCCCAGAAAGGCATAGCCGGCAGGAATCTTCACGCTGGCCTTGCCGGCAATCTCGCCTTCGCCCTTGTCGATCCAGTGCAAGGCCTTGATCTGCTCGGGCAGCTGCTGGCTGTCGTCATTCTGGGCCCAGAGGCCGAAAGACATGGAAAGGCCCACAATCGCGGCTGCGATGGATTTGAACATGGTGATTTTCCCCGTTGTTATGAGTTGGTATGCGTTGTGCCGCGGCAAGGCCGCAGGCGCGCCTGGCGCCTGGCTGTACCGGCCTGACACAGGACTGGTGCGCGATTTATAAACGCAGAACGCGGCCCGAAAGTGGTTGGCAAAGCAAATAATCATGGCGTCCCTGTAGGCGCTTTTCGCCAGTTGGCGCTGGGCGCCGCAGATCCGATGCCGGGCGCGAAATGGGCAGGAAGGGGCCAGCCGCACGGGCTTTGGCTGAAACACTGCTGACCGATTCGCAATATTGATAGCTGCCACCGCTTGCACAATGGGCCGCACGACCCCAAAGGCTTGAAATGTGCAGAGCCGGGCCGCCTCCATGGAGATTGCTATGTCCACCACCAACGAATCCTCGCCGCTGCCGTTCCTCGAAGGGCGCGCGCATCTGGGCCTGGGCTCCTGGCATCTGGGCCAGGGGCGTCGTGACTGGGATACCGAAATGCAGGCGCTGATTGCCGGCGTGCAGCTGGGCCTGAGCGTGATCGACACGGCCGAAATGTATGGCGATGGCCTGTCGGAAGAATTGATCGGCGATGCGCTGCGCCAGCTGCCCCCAGGCAGCGGGCAGCCCTTTCTGGTGAGCAAGGTGCTGCCCCACAACGCCAGCCGCCGCGGCGTGGTGCGTGCCTTCGAGGCCAGCCGCCAGCGCCTGGGCGTCAGGTGCATAGACCTGTATCTGCTGCATTGGCGCGGCAGCACCCCGCTGGCCGAGACGGTGGCTGCATTCGAGGAGCTCAAGGCCGAAGGCAAGATCAGGCACTGGGGTGTTTCCAATTTCGACACCGATGACATGCAGGAGCTGTGGCGCATTCCCCAGGGCCGCAACTGCGTGGTCAACCAGGTGCTCTACAACGTGCAAAGCCGCGGCATCGAGTACGACCTGCTGCCCTGGTGCAGGGAGCACGGCGTGGGCGTGATGGCCTATTGCCCGCTGGGCCACAGCGACCTGATCGGCGACCCGCTGCTGGCCGAGATCGGCGACAGGCACGGCGTCGGCGGCACGGCCGTGGCCCTGGCATGGGCGATGCGCAGCGGACAGGTGATCGCGATTCCCGAAAGCGGGTCGGCCGAGCATATCCATGACAATGCCGCCGCGCTTTCGCTCAAGCTCGATGCCGATGACCTGGCACGGATCGACGCCGCCTCGCCGCCGCCGCGGCGCAAGCAGCCGCTGGATATTCTTTGAGTCAGAGGAACAGCGCTCCCGCCAGCGCGCCCAGGCCCACCACGGATATGGGCGCGGCGCGCCCCCAGACCAGCAGGCCGAAGCACAGCAGGGCCAGCGCCATGTCGGCGCGGCCGTGGATGGCGCTGGTCCACACCGGGTCGTACAAGGCTGCCGCCAGAATGCCGACGACGGCGGCATTGATGCCGGCCAGCGCCTTGCGCACGCCCAGGTTGTCGCGCAGGCTTTCCCAGAATGGCAGTGCGCCCAGCACCAGCAGCGCCGCGGGAACGAAAATGCAGACCAGGGCCAGCAGCCCGCCGGGCCAGCCGCGCAGGCCGGCGTCCAGCGGCAGCACGGCGCCCAGATAGGCGGCCAGCGTGAACAAGGGGCCGGGCACGGCCTGGGCCGCGGCATAGCCGGCCAGGAAGCGGTCGGCATCGATCCAGCCGGGCTCCACGACTCCGGCCTGCAGCAGGGGCAGCACCACATGGCCGCCGCCAAAGACCAGCGAGCCGGCCTGGTAGAACACGGCCGCAGCCTGCACGGGCAGAGAGGGATGCCGCCAGGCCACCAGGGGCAGCAGCACGAGCAGGGCCAGAAACAGCGTCAGCAGCACGGCTCCGGCTGTTCTGGAAATACCGAAATCGATCGATGCGGTCCGGGCCGTCACGGCCGGGGGCGGCAGCAGGCAATAGCCCGTCGCGGCCGCTGCGGCGATGACGGCGCCCTGTGTCCAGGCCCCGGGCCACAGCAACAGCAGGGCGGCGCACAGCACGGCCAGGCCGGCGCGCGGCCGGTCGGGGCACAGGTTCTTGCCCATGCCGTGAACCGCCTGGGTGACCACGGCCACGGCCACGATCTTGAGGCCGTGCAGCACGCCGGGCGTCAGCCAGTGCGCGCTGCCGGCCGCGCCCAGTGCCAGGGCCAGCAGCAGCAGGGCCGAGGGCAGCGTGAATGCCAGCCAGGCCAGCAATGCGCCGCCCCAGCCCGCGCGCAGCATGCCCAGGGCCATGCCCACCTGGCTGCTGGCCGGGCCGGGGAGGAACTGGCACAGCGCGACCAGGTCGGCGTATTGCGCATCGCCGAGCCAGCGGCGGCGCTCGACGAATTCCGAGCGGAAGTAGCCGAGATGGGCGATCGGCCCGCCGAACGAGGTCAGCCCCAGCTTGAGAAAGGCCAGGCCGACCTCGCCAAGGCGATGCCGGGGTGCTGGCGCAGAAGAAACGGGCTCTGGCATGTGGGTGTCGGGTTGTTGGACAGTGCCCGCTAGTGTGCCCAAATATGCCGGGCACAAAATGCTGGCGAACCGGCCGCCCGTTTGCCCTATGCTTCAAGTGATTGACATATCAGCTACAACCAAGGCGCTGCAAGGAAAATGGTGAAGGAAACAGGACGGGAAACAGGGCCGAAGAACGGGTTGAATCCCTCATGGATCGTGGTGGGGGCCGGCGTGAGCGTGGCCCTGCATGTGGGCAAGCTGCCGCCAGCCGTCGCCGCGCTGCAGCGCGAGCTGGGCATATCCCTGGTGCAGGCAGGATTCCTGCTCTCCACCGTGCAGGTGGCCGGTATGTTGCTGGGCCTGGCGGTCGGCCTGGGTGCGGACCGCTGGGGGCTGCGGCGCAGCATGCTGTGGGGGTTGGCATTGGTGGGGCTCTCCAGCATGCTGGGGGCTGCAGCAACGGGTTTTGGGGGATTGCTGGGATTGCGCGCGCTGGAAGGCCTGGGTTTTCTGCTGGTGGCCATGCCGGGGCCTGGGCTGATACGCCGCCACGTAGCGGCCCGCGAGCTCAGCGCGCGCATGGGATGGTGGGGGACCTACATGCCGCTTGGCAGCGCGCTGGGGCTGCTGCTCGGGCCCTGGGTGCTGCAGGCCGCGTCATGGCAGAGCTGGTGGTTGCTATTGGGCGCCGTTTCCCTGTGCGCGGCGCTGGCCGTCTGGCGCGGGGTGCCGGCCGATCCGCGGGCAGGGGGCGAGCCTGCGCATGCCGGGGCAGGCGTGGGGTGGCGTCCGCGCCTGGCACTGACGCTGCGCAGCCCCGGCCCCTGGCTGGTGGCTTTGAGCTTTGCCGTGTACTCGGGCCAGTGGATGGGCGTCATCGGCTTTCTGCCCACCATGTATGCGCAGGCCGGCATGGGCACCAGGCTGGCCGGCATGCTCACGGCGCTGGTGGCAGCGGCCAATATGGTGGGCAACATCGCCTCGGGCCGGCTGCTGCAGCGCGGCTGGCCGGTGCGGCGTTCGCTGCAGACGGGCTTTGTTCTCATGGGCCTGAGCGCGCTGCTGGCTTATGTGCAGTTCGATGGGCAGCCCCTGGCGCCGCTGTGGCTGCGCTTTACAGCCGTGATGGTGTTTTCGGCAGCCGGTGGCCTGATTCCCGGCACCTTGTTCACCTCGGCCGTGCATCTGGCGCCCAGCCAGAACACGGTATCCACCACGGTGGGCTTCATGCAGCAATGGTCCTGCGTGGGCCAGTTTGCCGGCCCGCCCGCCGTGGCGGCCGTGGCCACCCTCATGGGCGGCTGGCAGTGGACCTGGGCCGTTACGGGCCTGATGTGCGCGGCGGGCTGGCTGCTGGCCCTGGGCGTGCAGCGGATCTGGCTCATGCGCTCCGCACCTGCCCCCTGATTTCGAAGAGGTTTTGATCTGCCTCTGAAGACGGCCAGGCGGGTTTTCCCGGTTTGCGGTTAGGCTGGACGGGTTGTGAAACCGGGAGACTTCCATGCACAAACGCCAGTTTCTGATGACCGTCGCCGCATCGGGCGCCAGCCGCGCAGCCTTGCCGGTGTCGGCACTTCTGGGCGCCTGCGCCACCGGTGCCGGCAATGGCACAGCGGATGCCATCTACTTCGGCGGCCCGATCCTGACCATGAACGATGCGCAGCCCCAGGTCGAGGCCGTGGCCGTGGCGGGCGGCGTGATCCGGGCCGTGGGCAGGCGGGAGGCCGTCTTCGGACTGCGCGGCCCGGCGACGCGCATGGTGGACCTGCAGGGACGGACGCTGATTCCGGGTTTCGTGGATCCGCACAGCCACCTGGGCGGTGTGGGCCTGCAGGCCATTTCGGCCAATCTGCTGCCGCCGCCCGATGGCGACAATTCCTCCATCGCCGGGCTTCAGCAGACCTTTCGCCGCTACCTGCGGGAGTCGAAGGAGCCGGCGCAGCTGGGCATGGTGTTCGGTTTTGGCTACGACGACTCGCAGCTGGAGGAAAGGCGCCATCCCACGCGCGAGGATCTGGACCAGGTGTCGATGCAGCTGCCCGTGGTGGCCATCCATCAGTCGGGGCACTTCGGCGCCTTGAACTCGGTGGCGCTGGCGCGGGCGGGCATCACGGCCGGGACGCCGGACCCCGAAGGCGGCGTGATTCGGCGCCAGGCCGGCAGCCGCGAACCCGATGGCGTGCTGGAGGAGAATGCCTTTTTCCGGACCCTGGGCCGCCTCATGCCCCGGCTCACCACCGAGCAGGCGGTAGGCTGGCTGGAGCAGGCGCAGCAGCTATATCTGCAGTACGGCTACACCACGGTGCAGGACGGGCGGGCCGACCCGCAGGCCGTGGCCACGGCCATTGCCGCCGCGGAACGCGGCAGGCTGCTGGTGGATGTGGTGTCCTACCCGGACATCCTGCAGCTGGGCGAAGGCGCTTTCATGACCGGAGCGTACTATGGCCGCACATACAAGAACCGTTTGCGCATCGGCGGCGTCAAGCTCACGCTGGACGGCTCGCCCCAGGGCAAGACGGCCTGGCTGACCCAGCCGTATCGGGTGCCTCCGGCCGGGCAGCCGCCGGGCTACAAAGGCTATGGCGTGCTCAGCGATGCCCAGGCGCATGCGGCGGTGGCCAGGGCAGTGGAGCATGGCTGGCAGATCCTGGTGCATGCGAACGGGGATGCGGCCATCGACCAGTTCATCGGCGCAGTACGGGCCGCGGGGCCGCAAGTCAGGGCCCGGGACATGCGGCCGGTGCTCATCCATGGCCAGACGTTGCGGCGGGACCAGGTATCAATGCTCAAGGAACTGGGCATCTTCCCGTCGCTGTTTCCCATGCACACCTTCTACTGGGGCGACTGGCACCGCGATTCCGTGCTGGGCGATCCGCGCGCGCAGAACATCTCGCCCACGGGCTGGGTGCTGGAGGCGGGCCTGCGCTTCACCTCGCACCACGATGCACCGGTGGCGCTGCCGTCCTCCATTCGGGTTCTCGATGCCACGGTGAACCGCACCACCCGTTCGGGCAGGGTGCTGGGGCCCGAGCACCGGGTATCGCCCTGGACTGCGCTGCAGGCGCAGACCCTCTGGTCGGCCTACCAGCATTTCGAGGAAGACCGCAAGGGATCGATCGAGCCGGGCAAGCTGGCCGACCTCGTCGTTCTCTCGGACAACCCCATGACGGTGGAGCGCCACAAGCTGGCATCGATCCAGGTGCTGGAGACCATCAAGCAGGGGCGCAGCGTCTACCGCGCCAATGCTTGAGGTGCTCCCGATAGGGGAACGTCCGGCGCTTTTGCAGAATGCGCTGCAGCCCGTTTTGAGCTGAGGCTTACGCATCGCGCGAGCCGATCAGTGCACGCAGCGCGTTTTCAAGCAACTGGGCATTGTCCCGCGCCAGCGCCCATTCGGGTGCCAGGCCGCTCGAGCCCTCGGTGATTTCGGAGGGGCGTGGCGGCATGAAGGCCAGCGGGTCGTCGGCCTTGAGCGCCACGACGGTGTCCTGCTCGGCCAGATGGATGCAGCTGGCGACCAGCCAGCGGCAATAGCCGAGCAGCCCGGCCGGCGGCGGGGCCTGGGTATGGGAAAGGCCGCGGTTGAGGCTTTCGGCCAGCAGCAGGCAGGTGGCGTACAGGCGCACCGCATGGCGGTCGTAGCGGCGCGCGACAAAGGCCAGCCGGTCCGCATTGAGTCGGCCGCGCAGCGACCAGCGCCGGGAACTGTGGGCCTGGCCCACGGCTGCGCGCAGGGCCGCCAGCGATTCCTGTGCCAGCGAGAGCTGGCCCATGGCGGTTTCGGCTGCCGCCGGTTGGGCCTGTTCGCAGGCGTTCAGCGTCAGCTCCAGACCGTTGGCCAGCTGCTTGAGGAAGGTGGAGGCCGTGCGGCCCATGTCCTTGATGGGATCGGAGGTGAACAGCACCTGGCTGCACAGCAGTCCCACGCTGGCCCCGACCAGCACATCCAGCAGGCGCGCGCCGCCGGCCATGCCGGGGCCCATGACCAGCACCAGCACCACGGATACGCCGGCCTGGATGGGAACCACGGGCGCGGGCCCGATGGCGGCCCCGAGCAGGATGGACAGAAAGGTGGCCAGGCTGAGCAGCAACAGAGGATGCTGGGATGGCAGCTGCCAGACCAGATCGCCGATGACGATGCCCAGCGTGCAGCCGACCAGCAGATTGCGCGCCTGCTTGAGATGGCTGGGCAGGCCGGGCGCCAGGCAGATCACGGCCGTGACCACGGCAAACGCGGGCCGGGGATGGTTCCACAGGCGCTGGGCCAGTATCCACGACAGCGAACAGGCCAGCGCGGCGGCGACGGCATCGCGCATGGCCAGGCGAGCGCGCGAGGGCAGGGTGGTGCGGGCACGTCGCCACGCCAGCGAGATCGGGGAAGTCCAGCGCACGCAAGGTCTCCGGTGGGCAGGCAGGATTGCGTGCCCAGCATCGTATTACGGCTGGCGGGGCATGGCTGTAAGGCGGATCCGCCGATCTCACAGCCTGCGAAAACACAGGCGCACGGCGCATGGCCGGCCAGCGCCTGCACCTGTTTTCGCGGGCCAGCCCTTACCCGATCTCCTCGCGGTACTGGGGCGCCGCGCTGCGAAAGCCCCCTGTGACGATGCCCAGATAGCACAGTCCCAGCGTGCCCCAGACCAGGCCCGAGATCAGCGAGGTGGGTTCCACCTCGAGCCACATGGCTCCCACGCTGACAAAGCCCAGAACCGGCGTGACAACGTAGCGGAGCACATCGCGCAGCGTGCGCCAGCGGCCCTGGCGCCAGACGTATTCGGCCATCACCGAGAGATTCACGAAGCTGAAGGCCGTGAGCGCACCGAAGCTGATCAGCGCCACCACGTATTCCAGGCTCAGGAAACCGGCGGTCAGGGCCACGGCGCCCACCAGCAGGATGTTGTACGACGGCGTGAAGGATCTGGGACTGATATGGCCGAAGAAGCGCTTGTGGATCACGCCGTCGCGCCCCATCACATACATCAGGCGCGAGACGCCGGCATGGGCGGCAATGCCCGAGGCCATCACCGTCACGATGGCAAAGGCCAGCACCACGGACTGGAACAGCGCGCCGCCGACCAGGTAGAGGATTTCGGGCTGGGTTTCGTCCACGGCCTTGAAGTACTGCCGGGGATCGCCGGGAAAGTACAGCTGCAGGAAATAGGTGGCGGCGATGAAGATCAGCCCGGAGATCAGGGCCGTGAGGAAGATGGCCTTGGGCAGTGTGCTCTCGGTGTTGCGGGTTTCCTCGGCCAGCGAACTGAGCGAGTCGAAGCCGGTGAAGGAAAAGCACAGAATGGTTGCGCCCGTTATCAGGGCGCCGATGTCCGCCTGGCTGCTCCAGAACGGCGCAAGGCTCCACAGGCCGTGGCCGCCGCTTTCGGCAATGGCCCCCAGGGCGTTCTGGCCCGCCCGGAGCTGGTGCCAGACCATGAAGGTGAAGATGGCAATGACCAGCAGCTGGAAAAAGACGATGAGCCCGTTGAGATTGGCCACGAAGCGGATGCCGCGCAGGTTTACGCCCACCATCAGCGCCGTCAGCCCGACGATCCAGACCCAGTGGTTGACCTCGGGAAAGATGGCCGTGAGGTAGATTCTGGCCAGCAGAATGTTGACCATGGGCGAGAGCAGATAGTCCAGCAGCGAGGACCAGCCCACCATGAAGCCCACATTGGGGTGGATGGCCTTTTGCGCATAGGTGTAGGCCGAGCCCGAGGACGGATAGCGGCGGATCATGTGGCCGTAGCTCAGCGAGGTCAGCAGCACGGCCAGCAGCGCCACGAAGTAGGAGGTGGGCACATGCTGCAGCGAATCGCGCGAGACCATGCCGAAGGTGTCCAGCAGCGTCATGGGCTGGATATAGGCCAGGCCGATGATGACCACATGCCACAGCAGCAGCGTCTTTTGCAGGCGCACGGGAGAGGGGGCCGGACGAGCGTTCGCGGAGGCAGGCGCGCAGTCGGTCAATGCATTCATCCTTTGCAAGAACAAAGGCCGGACAAGCCGGCCTGAAACGAGAGATGCGTGGCGATGCCGGCCACGCAGCGTGCCACGGTGTCGTGAATCTTCCGAACCCGGATCCGCCTGGCAGAAGATGGCGATAGGTGCAGGGCCGCGGTCTGCAAATAGGCGCGCGGTGCCCGTCCTGCCGGCGAAAAACCCGCAATTATCGTGGCTGGCCCGGAATCGGGCTTGGCCTGCCGCAAATGCCTGCAGCTGCGACGGACTAAGCGGGCAAGAGCAGTCCGTCTTCGGTCAGCGGCCCTGGAGCAGGCCTTCGATCACCTGCCACTCCTCGGTGCTGACCGGCGTGATGGACAGGCGGTTGCCTTTTTGCAGCACGCGCATGTGGGCCAGTGCAGGCTGCTCGCGCAGCTCCGCGATCAGCAGCGGGCGCGTCTTGCGCAGCGCCTGTACATCCAGCGTCAGCCAGCGTGGCTTGTCGGGTGAGGATTTGGGATCGTAGTAGGGGTCGGCCGGGTCGAATTGCGAAGGGTCCACGCGCAGATTGCCTGCAATGCGCGCAATGCCGTAGATGCCCGGCTCGGCGCAGCTCGAATGCCAGTACAGCACGCCGTCGCCCACCTGCATGTCGTCGCGCATGAAATTGCGGGCCTGATAGTTGCGCACGCCGTTCCACGCAATGGTGGCATCGGGGGCGCTCAGCGCATGGTCTATCGAATATTCGTCGGGCTCGTTCTTCATGAGCCAGAAGCGGCGTGTGTCTTGGGAGGCAGGCATGGCGGAGATCATAGCCGTGCTTGCGTTGCGCCTTAAAGCGCCGGGTCGTCGGAGCGCTTGCGGCGGCCCCAGGGGCCGCGATCGGGCAGTTGCCAGTTGCGCGGCGGCCTGGCGCCTGGATCGGAAGGCGTGACGCGGTCGCGCAGATGTTCCCAGGTGTCGTCGAGGTCGGCGCTGCTGCGCTTGACGGTATGCGCGGCACGGCGCAGGCGGGCGGGAATGTCGAGCTCGGCATGCTCGACCACGCGGATGCAGTCCTGGATATGGCGCTCGCCCAGGTAGCGCAAGGTGGCATAGCCCAGGGCGGCGGCGGCCACCTGGCCTGCCAGCGGCACATAGCGCGCGGCCTGCCTGGTCGTCATGCGCATGCCGGCCACGCGCGCCAGGCGCATGACCACGTCGCGCGTGATGAACTTGCCGATCACCACCGAGCCGACCATGGCCACGGCCTTCTGCACCTGCTCGCGCTTGCCGGGGCTGAGTTCGTCGAGCTGCTCGGGGGTCAGGCCGAATTCCTTGTTGATGCGCGGCAGCAGGCGTGCGAGCAGCGCGGCATCGACCGCCCAGTCCAGCCCCGGAATGGGCAGAGAGCTGGCGGCCGCGCCGATCAGGGCGCGCTTCTTGAGCAGGCTGCGCGCGCGCTCGGCGGCCTGGGCGACATCCTGGCGGCCGCTATGTACCGAAGGGATGGGGGAAGTGGGTTCGGACTTGCGAGGCCACATAGAGATCCAGCGGGGAAATCAGGGGGAAAACGGTGCGACGGTGACGGCGCTGCAGGGCAAGGGGCGGGGCCGACGCACCGATCATGGACCAGTGCGCCGGAAAGAAGAAGTGCGGAATGCCTGCAATCAGGTTTTGCTGCGCACTGCGTTGTAGATCAGCAGCAATACCACGGCACCGATGACCGAGGCGATCCAGCCCGCGGACTCGCCGGCCTGGTACCAGTTGAGGGCGACACCGATGTAGGTGGCGACGAAGGAACCGGCGACCCCCAGCAGGATGGTCATGATCCAGCCCATGCTGTCATTGCCCGGCTTGATGGCGCGCGCGATCAGGCCCACGATGAGGCCGATGAAGAGTGTGCCTATGATGGACATGGCGGGTATTTCCTTCAGGAGTCAGTGCGATGAAACGACTCTAGGTTTGCCCCTTCCGGCCTCCTGTCGGACACCACGCTTTGTGCACGTGTATGCGGGCCTGATTCTTGCAGGGATCTTTCGGGCTGGCTTCCGGCAACCTAAAGTACGGCGTTTGCCAAAACAAAAAAGCCTGCGGCTGCAGGCTTTTTCGGGAAGGTGTCCGCTGCAGGTTTACTGCTGGGCAGAGGCCGCCATGCTCAATGCGGCAGTGGCCGTGTCCGCGCCTTCGGCGCCTTCCACACGGCGGGCTCCGTCGAAGCGGCGGGCCCAGTAGGCAGTCTGCATGCTTTCCACGCGCACGCTGGCGCCGGTGCGGGGAGCGTGGATGAACTTGCCTTCGCCCACGTAGATGCCCACATGGCTGAAGGCGCGGCGCATGGTGTTGAAGAACACCAGATCGCCGGGCTTGAGCTCGTTGCGGTCGATGTGCTGGGCGACCTGGGCCTGTTCCTCGGCACGGCGGGGCAGCATCTTGCCCACGGTTTGCGAGTAGATGGCGCGCACGAAGCCGCTGCAGTCGAAGCCGGTCTCGGCATTGTTGCCGCCAAAGCGGTAGGGCACCCCGAGGAAGCCCATGGCCGTGACGACCAGATCCGAGGTTTTCTCGGCCACGTTCTGGCGGGCTTCGCGGACAAAGTCGGAAGTCCGCTCGGCAACGGCGTGGCGCGCTTCGCGCAGCTGGGTGATAAGGCCGCGGTTGACCAGCAACTGGGCAGAGTCGTCGTCACGAGGCTCGCCGGGTGCGGCGTGGGCGGTGACGCTGACGAACAATAGAGCAATGAGCCATCGAGACATGGGGCGAGAGGGTAGCAGGTTTTTTTGTAGGACAGGGCTGATAAATCCCCCGAACCCTGCAGGTTTTTGGTTTCTCGGCAAATACGGGGCTGAACCAAGTCCCGCAAGCGACAGCAGCTAGCAAAAACAAAGTTGTAGTCGGCCGAACATGTGGGCCCGGCTCCTACAGCGCAGGCGCTCCAAAAGGGCGCGCCGCGCAGGCGTCCGTGGCGGGCGACAGCTGCGACAATAGGCGATTGCTGCCGGGCTGTCGCGCCCGGCCTGTCCACAGATCCATGGAATTGCAGAGGCCGGCTGCCGGCCTTCGCAAGCCCTACCTCCCGAAAGAATCAGCCATGCTATTGGAAGCATCCGAGTCGCAACTCGTCCTGGTGGACTACCAGGACAAGCTCATGCCCGTGATCCACGAAGGCCCGCTGGCCCTGGGCAATGCCATCAAGCTCGCCAAGATGGCCCAGTTGCTGGAAGTGCCCGTGTGGGGCACGGAGCAGAATCCCTCGCGCCTGGGTGCCAACAACGCCGAACTCAAGGCCCTGTGCCGCAAGACGCTCGAGAAGATGTACTTCAGTGCCGTGCCCGAAGGACTGGGCGAATGGCTGCGCCCACCGGCCAAGCCCCAGGGCGGCAATGCACGCAGCCTGCCCAAGCATCTGCAAAAGCCCCAGCAGCAGGCACCCGAGCGCAACATGGTGGTGATTGCGGGCTGCGAGACCCATGTCTGCCTGCTGCAGACGGCGCTGGAGCTGCTGGAGGACGAGTTCGACGTGTGGGTGGTGACGGATGCCTGCGGCTCGCGCACAGAGCGCAACCGCGACGCGGCCTTCGACCGCCTGGCCGGGGCCGGCGCCGAACTGGTGACCACCGAGATGGTGCTGTTCGAGTGGCTGCGCAGCTGCGAGCATCCGGATTTCAAGGACATGCTGACGCTGATCAAATGAAGGCATGGCCCATGTATGGCCTGCGGGGCCGACACGGGCCGATCAGCAAACAGAAAGCACCTTCGGGTGCTTTTTTTGTATCTTGTGTTCCTGTGCGGACGGGCCGGGAGCCAAGCCGGCAGGGGCGGCTGTCAGTTTTCGGCAAGTCTGTGATGAATAATTATGAATGCAGAAGGCTTTCCGCCAAGCATGGAGAGCCAAGGAGACAAGCGATGAGCACGCGTTTTGAAGAGTTCTACCGCCGGTCCATCGAGGACCGCGAGGGTTTCTGGGCCGAGCAGGCCCAACTGATCGAGTGGCACCGGCCGCCGCAGCAGATCTGCGATTACGGCCATCCGCCGTTTGCCCGATGGTTTGCCGGCGGGCTGACCAATCTGTGCCACAACGCGGTGGACCGGCATCTGGCCGCACGCGCCGGCCAGAACGCGCTGATTGCCATCTCCACCGAAACCGGCGCCGAAAAGGCCTACAGCTACCAGGAGTTGCATGCCGAGGTCAACCGCATGGCGGCGGTGCTGAAGGCGCTGGGTGTGCAAAAGGGCGACCGCGTGCAGATCTACATGCCCATGATTGCCGAGGCGGCCTTTGCCATGCTGGCCTGTGCACGCCTGGGCGCCATCCATTCGGTGGTGTTCGGCGGCTTTGCCTCGGGAGCGCTGGCCTCGCGCATCGACGATGCGCAGCCCAAGGTCATCGTGAGCGCCGATGCGGGCTCGCGCGGCGGCCGCGTGGTGGCCTACAAGCCTTTGCTGGACGAAGCGCTGCAACTGTCCGCACACCGGCCCGCGGCCGTGCTGATCGTGGACCGGGGCCTGGCGCCGGCGCCCATGCGCGCGGGGCGCGACCACGACTGGGCCTCCCTGCGCGCGCTGCACATGGATGCGCAGGTGCCTTGCGAATGGGTGGATGCGACGCACCCCAGCTACACGCTCTACACCAGCGGCACCACGGGCCGTCCCAAGGGCGTTCAGCGCGACACGGGCGGCTATACCGTGGCGCTGGCGGCCAGCATGAAGCACATCTTCGCTGCCCAGCCGGGCCAGACCTTCTTTTGCACCAGCGACATCGGCTGGGTCGTGGGCCACAGCTACATCATCTATGCGCCGCTGATCAACGGCATGGCCACGGTGCTCTACGAAGGCCTGCCGGTGCGGCCCGATGCCGGCACCTGGTGGGGAATCGTCGAGAAATACCGGGTCACGCACATGTTCTCGGCACCCACGGCGATACGCGTGCTCAAGAAGCACGACGCAGCGCATCTGCACCGCCACGACCTGTCCAGCCTCAAGGCGCTGTGGCTGGCCGGAGAGCCGCTGGACGAGCCCACGGCCGCCTGGATCAGCGATGCCATCGGCAAGCCCATCATCGACAACTACTGGCAGACGGAGACCGGCTGGCCCATCCTGACGCTGTGCAACGGCGTGGAAAAGCAGGACACCCGCTTCGGCAGCCCCGGCAAGGCCGTGTACGGCTACAACGTCAAGCTGATCGACGACGCCACGGGCCAGGAGTTGACGCAGGCGAACCAGAAAGGCGTGCTCGCCATCGAGGGGCCGCTGCCGCCGGGCTGCATGCAGACTGTCTGGCGCGACGACGAGCGCTTCGTCAACACCTACTGGAAGAGCATTCCGGGCCGGCTGATCTACAGCACTTTCGACTGGGGCATACGCGACGAGGATGGCTATTACTTCATCCTGGGCCGCACCGACGACGTGATCAACGTGGCCGGCCACCGCCTGGGCACGCGCGAGATCGAGGAAAGCATCGCCGCCCATGCACAGATCGCTGAAGTGGCCGTGGTCGGCGTGGCCGACAGCCTCAAGGGCCAGGTGGCACTGGCCTTTGCCGTGGTGCGCGATGCGGCGCTGACGGACGACGCGCCGGCGCGCCAGGCGCTGGAGGCCGAGATCATGAAGCTGGTCGATTCGCGGCTGGGCGCGGTGGCGCGGCCCTCGCGCGTGCTGTTCGTCGCCGCCTTGCCCAAGACGCGCAGCGGCAAGCTGCTGCGACGTGCCCTGCAGGCGGTGGCCGAAGGGCGCGATCCCGGCGACCTGAGCACCATGGAAGATCCGGCCGCGCTGGCCCAGGTGCAGCAGCAGCTGTAAATATCGGGTGCCTCGCCGGGCGCCGCGAATCCAGGGCCCGCGGCTGTGAAGCGCGGGCCTTGTTGTTTGCAGCCTAAAATCGGCCGATTACATTGCGCGGGCCAGTGCCTTGCGCCATGGGATTGAAACGCTACGAGAAAGACCCGCCGTGCAAGTTGCATCCTCCATCTTCAAAGCCTATGACATCCGCGGCATCGTGCCGGCTACCCTGACCGAAGAGGTCGCCAGGGGCATAGGCCGCGCGTTCGGCATGGCGGCCCTGGCCGAGGGCGAGACCACGGTGGCCGTGGGCCGCGACGGCCGCATCTCGGGCCCGGCGCTGTCCTCGGCGCTGATGCAGGGCCTGACCGACGTGGGCGTGCAGGTGATCGACATCGGCATGGCAACCACGCCCATGCTGTACTTTGCAGCCTCCACGCTGTGCAGGAGCGGCATCCAGGTCACGGGCAGCCACAACCCCAAGGACTACAACGGCTTCAAGATGGTGCTGGCCGGCCGCGCCATCCATGGCGAAGAAATTCAGGCGCTGCGCCAGCGCATGGAGCGTGACGACTGGACCATCACGGGCAGCGGCCGGATTCGCCAGGCCGATGTGCTGGCCGACTACACGGCACGCATCCTGGGCGATGTGAAAATCTCTCGCCCCATGAAGGTCGTCGTGGACTGCGGCAACGGCGTGGCCGGCGCCTCGGCACCGGCCATTTTCCGCCAGCTCGGCTGCGAGGTGATCGAGCTGTTTTCCGAAGTCGACGGCGATTTTCCCAACCACCACCCCGACCCCAGCAAGCCCGAGAACCTGCGCGATGTGATCAAGACGCTGCAGACCACCGATGCCGAACTGGGCCTGGCCTTCGATGGCGACGGCGATCGCCTGGGCATCGTGACCAAGGACGGCCAGACGATTTTCCCCGACCGCCAGATGATGCTGTTTGCCCGCGATGTGCTGTCGCGCGTGCCCGGCGCGCCGATTCTGTTCGACGTGAAGTGCACGCAGCGCCTGGCGCCGGCCATCGAAGCTGCGGGCGGCCAGCCCGTGATGTACAAGACCGGACACTCGCTGGTGAAGGCCCGCATGAAGGAGCTTGATGCGCCCCTGGGTGGCGAGATGAGCGGCCATATCTTCTTCAAGGAGCGCTGGTACGGCTTCGACGACGGTACCTACGCCGGTTGCCGCCTGCTGGAAATCCTGAGCCGCGACGCCGATCCCAGCGCCGTGCTCAATGCGCTGCCCACCAGCCATTCCACGCCGGAACTCAATGTGGGCTGCGCCGAGGGCGAGCCGCACCGCCTGGCGGCCGAACTGCAGGCCCTGGCGGCCAGCGAATTTGCAGCGCCGGCCCAGGTCAGCACCATCGATGGCCTGCGCGTGGACTGGCCCGACGGCTTCGGCCTGATCCGCGCCAGCAACACCACGCCGGTGCTGGTGCTGCGCTTCGAGGGCCACAGCGAAACCGCGCTGCAGCGTATCGAGGAACGCATGCTGGCGCTGCTCAAGCGCGTCAAGCCCGATGCGCAGGTGGGCGGCGCTGCCCATTGACGCGTTCGATCTTCCGGCCTTCGGTATGCCCAGGGCGTTCCTGACTCCGGCGCGCTGCGCCTACAGTGCTCTGGTCTGGCTGGCCCAGCCCCTGCTGCGCCGCAAGCTGCGCCGCCGCGCCGTGGCCGAGCCCGGCTATGGTGTGGCGGTGCCCGAGCGATTCGGCCGCTACGCGCCGGCCGATCTGGGACGGGACGGGCGCGGGCAATGGGTGTGGATCCATTCGGTGTCCCTGGGCGAGACGCGTGCGGCCGCCATTCTGGTCAGGGCCTTGCGCGAGCGCCTGCCCGGCATGCGGTTGCTGCTCACCCACAGCACGGCCACGGGCCGCGAAGAGGGCGCCCGGCTGCTGGCCGAGGGAGACATCCAGGTCTGGCTGCCCTGGGATACGCTGGACGCCACGCGGCGTTTCATTGAACAGTTCCGTCCCGCCGTGGGCGTGCTCATGGAAACCGAGGTCTGGCCCAATCTGATCGCGGCCTGCGCCGATGCCGGCGTGCCGCTGGCGCTGGCCAACGCGCGGCTCAATGCCAAATCCGAAGCCGGGGCCCTGCGCATGGCGCCGATTGCCCGGCCCGCCTATGGCGCGCTGGCCGCCGTCTGGGCCCAGTCCGAGGAGGATGCTCAGCGCCTGCACAATGTGGGGGCGAAGGTGGATGCGGTGCTGGGCAACCTCAAGTTCGATGTGCTGCCCGACGCGGCCCAGCTGTCGCTCGCGGCCGGCTGGCGCCTGCATCTCACGAAACCTGTGGTGGTGCTGGCCAGCAGTCGCGAGGGCGAGGAGGCGCTGCTGCTGGCGCAGCTGAAGCAACTGGGGGCTGCAGCGCAGGCGGTGCAATGGCTGATCGTGCCCCGCCATCCGCAGCGCTTCGATGCCGTGGCGCAGCTGATCACCGACGCGGGCTTCGGCCTGTCGCGGCGCAGCCGGTGGGAAGGCGAGCCGCCCGGGCAACAGGGCGCCGTCTGGCTCGGTGATTCGCTGGGCGAGATGCCTTTGTATTACCGCCTGGCGGCCGTGGCCTTGATGGGGGGCAGCTTCGAGCCGCTGGGCGGGCAGAACCTGATCGAATCCCTGGCCTGCGGCACGCCCGTGGTGCTGGGGCCGCATACCTTCAATTTCAGCCAGGCTTCCGAGATGGCGGTACAGGCCGGCGCCGCCGTGCGCAGCGCCGATATGGCGGTCGGCGTACAGGATGCACTGGCCCTGGTGCAGGCGCCGGGGAAGCTGGGTGACGCCGAGGCATGCGCACGCGACTTCATGCACCGCCATCGCGGGGCCGCGGCAGCCACGGCCCGGGCCATCGAGCAGCTGATGCGCTCGAATGCTCCCATATCAGGAGCTGCTAGCGCCCGATCTGCCTGATATTCGGATTGAAATATCCATGAAAAAGCCGCCAGGCAAGCGCTGGCGGCTTTTGTTTTGATAGTGCACTCAGCGTTTGGCCGACCTGGCTGGCAGCTTGGGCGCGGCGGCGCCGGAGACAGCAGCCGGCGCGCTGCCCGGCGCGGGGGCAATGGCCGGAGCGATGGTCAGCGCATCGATGCCGCGCAGGTCGTCGTCGCCGAGCACGCCCGCGGCCTGGCGCAGCTTGAGCTGGCCCAGCAGCACCTGGTAGCGTGCATTGGCCAGATCGCGTTCGGTCTGGTAGACCTGACTCTGGGCATTGAGCACATCGATATTGATGCGCACCCCCACGTCGTAGCCCACCTGGTTGGCTTCCAGCGCGCTTTCGCTCGAGGCCAGCGCGGCTTCCAGGGCTCTGACCTGGGCCTGGCCCGACTGCACGCCCAGAAAGGCCGTGCGCGTGGCCTGCTCCACATTGCGGCGTGCGTCATCGAGCTGGGCGCGGGCCTTTTCTTCGAGGGCCACGGTTTCCTTGATGCGGTTCTGCACTGCAAAGCCGGCGAACAGCGGCATGTTCATGACCACGCCGATGCTGGCCGCATTCGTGCGATAGCCCAGCGGAATCGCGGGCGTCATGCTGCCGTCCGGATAACGGTTGACCTGGTAGCCGGCCTGCAGGTCCACCGTGGGCTTGTGGCCGGCCTCGGCCTTCTGGATATCGAGCCTGGCGATGTCCAGGGCCAGCTGGGCCTGGCGGATCTGGGGCTGGTTGCCCAGGGCCGTATCCACCCAGGCCTGCATGTCGGCGGGCTGCAGCGGCGGCAGGGTCACGGGCCTGGCCATGGGCGTGGGCTGCACGCCGGCGCGGCCCACCAGCTGGTCCAGTGCCACGCGCTTGACCTGCAGGTCGTTCTCGGCCGCAATTTCCTGTGCCGTGACCAGGTCGAAGCGGGCCTGGGCTTCGCGCGAATCGGTGATCGTGGCCGTGCCCACCTCGAAATTGCGTTTGGCCGATTCCAGCTGCTGGGTGATGGCCTTTTTCTGGGCCCGGGCCACGTTCAGCGAATCCTGCGCGGCCAGCACATCGAAATAGGCCTGGGCCACGCGCACGATCAGGCCCTGGGCCGCGCTGTCGAGCTGGGCACGCGCCACATCCATGCCGCGCTGGCCCTGCTCGTAGGCGATCTTGTTGGCCGGGCGGTACAGGGGCTGCTGGGCGCTGAGCTGCAGGTTCTGCTGGTTGGTGTTCATGCTGCCCGGCACCTGCATGGTGGGCGGCAGCGCGCCCGAGACATGCACGTCCACATGCGTGCGGGTGGCGCCGGCCTGCAGGCCCACGCTGGGCAGCAGGCCCGACAGTGCCTGGTCGGCGCGGCTGGTGGCGGCGCGGGCATCGGCCTGCTGCGCCTGCCATTGCGGATCGAAGCCGCGGGCCTGGGCCACCAGTTCCGACAGCGTCTGCGCGCCGGCGGCCGCGCTGAGCAGCCAGGCGGCCATGCCCGCAGCCCTGGCGGCCCATGCAGGGGCCGTGGCCGCCGCCTTCCTGCCGGACCTGGGCCGCCGCGCTGGTTGCGGCGTGCCGAGGGCATCGAGGTCTTGAGGAAGAGGGCTTGGCCGGGGCTGTGTCATAAGGTGGTATGGGGGCAGGTCTCGGTCAACAGGTGAAGGTGTCAGTAGCGTGGCACGCCGGCATCGCGCTCGCGGGACCAGGCATCGATGCCGCCCGTGATGTTGGCGACGTTCTCGAAGCCGTTGTTGAGGAGGTAGACGGCCACGTTCATGCTGCGGGCGCCATGATGGCACAGGCAGGCGATCGGCTGGTCCGGGTCCAGCTCCTGCAGGCGCGAGGGAATCTCGCCCATGGGAATGCAGCGCAGCTCGAACCGGTCGGCCTGGCCGTCGCCGCGCACATGGGCCTGGGCGACTTCCCAGGGCTCGCGCACGTCGAGCAGCACGGGGCGGGACGGCCCGGTGCCGTGGGCGGCCAGCCAGTCGTCGAATTGGGAGGGGGAGACCTGTGGCAGCATGTGCAATTTCCTGTAGCGGCTGGCGGCCGGGCCGTCGGGAACGGCTGCCAGCTGCTGGTGAGAGAGGGCAGAGGGCGGCTGCCTGCCCTGCCGAAGAATCCGCCTGTTACCGGGCCTGCGCGGCGGGCCGGTGCGGCTGCGGCGGCTTAGAACGAGAAGCGCGAAGGCTCTTCGAAGTTTTCCAGGCGCGAGGCCAGGGTGTCCCAGGGCTGGCGCACCTGGACCTGGTGGCCCTTTTTCTCCGCCACGGTGAAGCGCATCACCGGCAACTGGCCGACGATGGCGCCCAGGCGGCCGCCGTCCCTGAGCAGATCGACCAGGGCATCCGGCACCTTGGCCACGGAGCCGCTGAGCACGATGACATCGAACTGGCCCAGGGCCGCAGCGGCGCTGGCACCGTCGGCCAGCTGCACTTCCGCATTCTTGACGCCGGCGCCCAGCAGATTCTCGCGGGCCATTTCGGCCAGCTCGGGCACGATTTCCAGCGTCACCACTTCCTTGGCGCGGGCGGCCAGCAGCGCGGCCATGTAGCCGGAGCCGGAGCCGATCTCGAGCACGCGGTCGCCGGGCTTGACGGCCAGGTCCTGCAGCATGCGCGCCTCGATGCGGGGCGCCAGCATGTGCCAGCCCTTGGCGGCGGCTTCCTCGGGCGAGCCCAGCAGCGGGATCTCGATGTCCATGTAGGCCATGTTCACGTACTCGGGCGGCACGAAGTCTTCACGGCGCACCTGGCCCAGCAGTTCCAGCACCTCCTCGTCCAGCACGTTCCAGGGGCGGATTTGCTGTTCGATCATGTTGAAGCGGGCCTGCGCGTGCACATCGCGCGGGTCGACTTGGCTGTTCATAGGCAGAGCCATGGGGGAAATCTCCGGAGAAAGACTTATCAGGACAAACCAGGGATTCTACGAGCCTCCGGGGCCTTGTGGATGAGTGGGCGGTTTTTTGTTGCCGGGCCGCGGCCCAGGCAAAAAGCCGCCCCCTCGCGGGCTGCAAAGACACGGAATGACAGGGCCTGGGCTATTGCTTGTCGGCGTACAGGCGCCGCCTGCACCAGGCCGCCAGGTCGTCCAGGTAGCAATAGACCACCGGCACGACCACCAGCGTCAGCAGCGAGGAGGTGATCACGCCGCCGATCACGGCCTGGCCCATGGGGGCGCGCTGCTCCGAACCTTCGGTCACGGCAAAGGCCAGCGGCACCATGCCGAAGATCATGGCCAGCGTGGTCATCAGGATCGGGCGCAGGCGCACGCGGGCGGCCAGCAGCAGGGCTTCGGCGCGCGGCAGGCCGGGCACGATGGCGCCCGTAGCGGGATCGGCGTGGGGCTCGCGTGCGCGGATCGCGAAGTCCACCAGCAAGATGGCATTCTTGGTCACCAGGCCCATGAGCATGACCACGCCGATGATGGAGAACATGGACAGGGCCGAGCCGAACATCAGCAGGGCCAGCACCACGCCGATCAGCGTCAGCGGCAGCGAGGTCATCAGGGCCAGCGGCTGCAGAAAGCTCTTGAACTGGCTGGCCAGGATCATGTAGATGAAGATGACGGCCAGCGCCAGGGCCGAGACCGCATAGCCGAAGGATTCGGCCATGTTCTTGGCCGCGCCGCTGAACTGGTAGCGGTAGCCGGGCGGCAGCGGCAGGTCGGCCAGCGCCTGGCGGATGTCGGCCGTGACCTCGCCGGCCGAGCGCATGTAGACATTGGCATTGAGCGCGACTTCGCGGTTGAGGTCGCGGCGGTTGATCTGCGTCGGCCCGCTGCCCTCCACCACGCTGGCCACCTGGTTGAGCCGCACGATGCGCGTGCCGCCATCCGTTGCGGCCAGGGCGAACGGCAGCCGTTCCAGGTCCTGCGGCGTGCTGCGCGACTCGGGCGGCAGGCGCACGTTCACGTCATAGGTCTGGTCGTCGCTGGCGCGCCAGTTGCCCACGGTCTGGCCGGCCACCCAGGTGCGCAGGGCGCTGCCCATGCTGCCCACGCTCAGGCCCAGGTCGGCTGCGGCATCCCGGTGCACCGCGATCTGGATCAGCGGCTTGTCGGGCTTGAGGCTGGAGTCCAGGTCCACCAGGCCGGCAATGGGGCGTATGCGGCGCTGCACTTCGGCGCTCAGGCGGCCCAGCTCCTCCAGGTCCGGGCCCAGCAGCGAGAATTCGATCTGCTTCTGACCGCCCACGGGCTCGCGCAGGCCCACATGCGTGACCTCGATGCCGGCGATGCCGCGCAGCTTCTCGCGCAGCTCGGCCGAGATCGCATCCACATTGCGGCTGCGCTGGCTGCGGTCGTTCAGGCGCACATAGATGCTGGCGTAGTTCTTGCCCTGGGCCGTGCCGGTGTTGATCGTGGTCAGCGTGTAGCGCACCTCGGGCAGGGCGCGGATGACGGCATTGGCCTGGCGGGCCTTGGCCTCGGTGGCCTCGATGGAAGTGCCGGCCGGCGTGTTGAAGCTGACCGTGGTCTCGGAAAAATCGGCCTTGGGCACGAATTCCGTGCCCAGCAGCGGCACCAGGGCCAGGCTGGTGATGAAGATCAGCACCGCGGCGATCAGCGTCGACAGCCTGTGCGCAAGCGACCACCGCAGCAGCGACTGGTAGAGCTCCGAGAGCCGGTCCGTGCTGCGCTCCACCCAGGCCGTGAGGCGGCCCAGCGTGCGGCCGTAGAGGCTGGTGTCGCCATGCTCGCCATGCGCATGGATGGCCGGGTCATACCAGACGCTGGATAGCATCGGGTCCAGCGTGAAGCTCACGAACATGGAAATGAGCACCGCTGCCACGATGGTGATGCCGAACTCGTGGAAGAACTTGCCGATGATGCCGCCCATGAAGCCTATGGGCAGGAACACGGCCACGATGGACAGCGTGGTGGCCAGAACGGCCAGGCCGATCTCCTGCGTGCCGTCCATGGCGGCCGCGTAGGGCGGTTTGCCCATCTGCACATGGCGCACGATGTTCTCGCGCACCACGATGGCGTCGTCGATCAGCAGGCCCACGCACAGCGACAGCGCCATCAGCGTCACCATGTTGATCGAAAAGCCGAACACGTACATGAACAGGAAGGTGCCGATCAGCGCAATGGGCAGCGTCAGCCCCGTGATCACCGTGGAGCGCCAGGAGTTCAGGAACAGGAACACGATGAGCACTGTCAGCACGGCGCCTTCGATCAGGGTCTGGCGCACGTTCTCCACCCCCACGCGGATGGAGCGCGAGTTGTCGGCAATGGCCTGCAGGTGCACGCCGGGCGGCAGCTCGGCCCCCAGGGCCGCGATGGCGGCATTGAGCGCGTCGACCACGTCGATGGTGTTTTCGTCCTGGGCCTTTTGCACCGACAGCAGCAGCGTGCGTTCGCCGTTGTACAGGGCCAGCGACTCCAGCTCCTGGGCGCTGTCCTGCACGCGCGCCAGCTGGCCCACGCGCACGGGGGCACCGTTGCGTTGGGCCACGATGATGCTGCCGAAGGCCTCGGGATTCTGGATGCGGGCATCGATCTGCACCACGCGCTCCTGGGCCAGGGAGCGTATGGCGCCTATGGGCAGCTCCTGGTTCTCGGCGCGTATGGCATTGGCCACCTGCTCGGGCGTGATGGCATAGGCCTCCAGCGCCTGCGGCTGCAGGTAGATGTTGATCTCGCGCCGCGTGGCGCCCACCAGATTGACGGCGCCCACGCCGCGCACGTTCTCCAGGCGCTTCTTGAGCACCTGGTCGGCCCAGCTCGTAAGGCCGATAGGGTCCAGAGACGCCTGGCCGGGCTGCGCATCCGCCAGCACCGCCACCGACCATACGGCCGTGCTGGCCGGGTCGAAGCGCATCACGCGCGGCTCCTTGACCTCGTCGCGCAGGTTGGGGCGCACGGCGGCCACCTTCTCGCGCACGTCGTCGGCGGCGCGGCGGCCGTCCACCTGCAGCTGGAACTCGATGATGACGACGCTGGAGCCCTCGTAGCTGCGCGAGGTCAGCGCATTGATGCCGGCGATCGAGTTCACGCTTTCCTCGATCTTCTTGGTGACTTCGCTCTCGACGATCTCGGGCGAAGCGCCGGGGTAGGCCACCGAGACCACGACCACGGGAAACTCGATGTTCGGAAACTGGTCGACCTTGAGCCGCTGGTAGGAAAAGACGCCCAGCACCACGAAGGCCAGCATCAGCATGGTGGCCAGCACGGGGTTCCTGAGGCTGATGCGCGTGAACCACATGGTCAGCGGCCTCCAGGGGAAGAGCCGGAAGGCGCCGGGGCTGCAGCCTCGTCCACGATCACGGCCGTGCCTTCGCGCAGGCCGCCGGCGCTGCCGCCCAGCACCAGGCTGCCGGCTGCAAGGCCTGAGGTGATCTGCACCCAGGTGGTGCCGTCCAGCGAAGTCTGCCGGCCCAGTTGCACAAAGCGGTGGGCCACGCGCTGGAACGCGGCGCTGCCCGGTTCATTGCCGGGTTTGCCTTCCGCCGTGTCCGGCTGCAGCACCTGCACATAGGGCCGGGGCCTGTCAGTGCGCACGGCGGTCAGCGGCAGGGCCAACTGCTCGGCCTGGCCGGTTACGATGAATCCTTGCAGAAAAAGCCCGGGACGCATATCTGCCAAGAGCAGGCTGCTACTGTTTTTGCTGCCTTCGGCAGGGGTGGGCGGCAACATGCTCAGATAGGCGGTCACGGTGCGCGAGCCAGCCTGGGCGCTGGGGTTGATGCGCGCCACCCTGGCCTGGACCGGGGCCAGATCGGCCGCGGCGCCCGGCACCTGCAGCTGTGCCATCTGGCCCACTCGGACCTGCACGGAATCGGCGGGCGCGAGCTGGACCACGATTTCCAGCTGGCTCGGGTCCACGATCTCCACGATGCGCGCCTCCACGCCCACGCGTTCGCCAGTCTGTACAAAGCGCTGGGCGACCTGGCCGTTCATGGGGCTGGTGATCGCCGTATCGCGCACGCTTTTGCGGGCGCCATCGGCCGCCGCCTGGGCCGCGGCCAGATTGGCCTGCGCGGCATCGAGGTTGGCGCGCGAGGTCGCCAGTGCCGTATCGGAGATGAAGCCCTTCTTCACCAAGGCCTGGTTGTTGTCATGCTGGCGTTGGGCGATGGCCAGCTGCGCGCGTGCCGCATCGGCCTGCTGCTGGGCCTGGCGCCAGCGGGCATCGACCTCGGTGGCGTCGATGCGGGCCAGCAACTGGCCTTTCTTCACGGCATCGCCCTCGCGTACCGTCAGTCCGCGCAGTTCACCGGCCACATAGGCCTTGACCACGGCGGAGTGGACGGCCTGGACCACGCCGCTGGCAGGTACGGTCAGCGCCATGGCGCGCGGCTGGGCGGCGATCACTTCCTGGCCGGAAACATGGATGGGCAGTTCCCGGGATTGCGTGGCCTCGGTCGTCGCGCGTTGCTTTTTCTGATAGTTGCCGGCAACGCGGATGCCGAGGGCCGCGAGCAGGGCAACCGTCAACAAACCGATGAGCCAGCGGCCGTAGCGCTTCATGAAATGGGGTTCCTTGGGGACTGGATGGGGAAGGCCTGCCTTGTCCCGGCTTTCCCGGGAAAGCCTGTTTCGGGCAAAACCCCGCCATCCTAGCGGGGGCGGCTGCGGCGGTCACGCGGGTCGGCCCCCGGACTGCGGCAAATCTGCATCGCGGCGTAAGCCATGGCCTTTGCACGCTGCGGCCGGCAGATCGTTGCAGATGCGCTAACCTCACGGGATGCCCGGAAAAGGTGTCCGGGTGGGGGATGACGATGGCCATTGAGACGATTTATCTGGGCGGAGGGTGCTTCTGGTGCACCGAGGCCGTGTTCGACCGCGTGCGCGGTGTGACGGATGTGGAAAGCGGCTATGCCAACGGCCATCTGGAGCATCCGAGCTACGAGGCCGTGTGCACCGGCGCCACCGGCCATGCCGAGGTGATCCGTGTGCAGTTCGATCCGGCCGTGATCGGCCTCAGGGATCTGCTGCTGATCTTCTTCGGCACGCACGATCCGACCACCCTGAACCGCCAGGGCAACGACGTGGGCACGCAATACCGCAGCGGCATTTACACCACCACGCCCGGGCAGGCAGAGATTGCCCGCGGCCTGATTGCCGAGCTGCAGGCCGCCAAGGCCTACGATGCGCCCATCGTGACCGAGGTGCAGCCGCTGCAAAGCTACTGGCCGGCCGAGGACTACCACCAGAACTATTTCCTCCAGCATCCGCAGCAGGGCTACTGCGCCTTTGTGGTCGGCCCGAAGGTGCAGAAATTCCGCCATGCCTTCGGCAAATGGCAAAAGGACTGAGCCCGCGGGCTTGGGCGGTGGATCGAGCACCGGCAGCTGTCGGCAATCGGCTTACACTACGGGTCCCTACCAGCGCAGCTTCGCCGCTTGGAACTGCGCTTTGCATAGTCCCGTCCCTTGAAACCGCCTTTCTTTTCCCAAGCCCGCGCTGCGGCGGCTGACCGGCCGCCTGGGGCATTGCGCGTGCATGCTGGAGGAGGGCACGCACGACTGGACCGCTATGGGCTGATGCTGTGGCTGCTGCTGGCCCTGGTGCTTGGCCCGTTGCTGGGGCAGATGCACCGCGTGGTGCATGCCACGGGTCTGCATGCGGTACAGGCCGGTACCGCCGGCCTGGCGACTGCGGACGGCTGCAAGGCCGCTTCGGCGGATGCCGGTGCCGCAGGCTGTGTACCGCACTCCTGGGTCCATGCTCTGTTCGGCGGCCACGGTCCGGCAGAGTGCCAGCTGCTGGACCAGCTCAACCACAGCTATGCGGGCCCGCCGACGGTGGCCTGCTTCGAACCCGTCGCTCCCGAAAGTGCGCTGCCGCTGCCGCATGCACAGGCGGCGCCGGACCATCTACCTGCCGCGTTCTTCGACGCGCGCGCTCCTCCCGCCCTTCGCCTGCGCAAGATATAGCCGCCTGCCGCTCCAGAGCGGTTGCACGCTGCATGCCTGTCCTTGCCGACAGCACATGGCCGTGCCATCCGCTGCCCATGCCGAGCTTTCCGCAGGCAACAGGGCCGGCGCGCTTTTCTTGCAACTTCACATTTCGTAGCTGGCTGTGCTTGTTTTACGGGCTCTGCAGCCGGTTTAGCTTGATATCCGCACAGGCCTGATCGCTGGATTGCCGCGATTGGAAGGCGTGTGCCTTGTGGAGTCTGCAATGCAGTCACCTGTTCGTTTCTTTCCTGTTTTCTCTTCTCCTTGCGAGGCTTTCTCTCTGCAGGCTGCCGCGCAGCGCAATACCCGCAACCTGCCCCCGGCCGCGCTGCGCCCCGTCGTGCTGGCCGGCCTTGGCCTGTGCGCGCTGATCTGCGCCTCGCCGGCCATGGCTCAGTCCGCCGCTGAGGCCCCCGCCGCTCCAGCCGCGACCCAGGCGGGCACCGGCGATGGCGCCACCCTGGGCGAGGTCACGGTGTCCGCCACCGGCATGGCTGCATCGGACATGGCCACGCCGGTGCAGGTGCTCGACGCCGACGCGCTGCTCAAGCGCCAGGCCGCGACGCTCGGCGAGACGCTGGCGGCCGAGCCCGGCATCAATGCCAGCCATTTCGGCGCCGGCGCAAGCCGACCCATCATCCGCGGCATGGACGGCGCGCGCGTGTCCATCCTGAGCGACGGCTCGGACCTGCAGGACGCCTCCACCGTCAGCCCCGACCACGCGGTGACCAGCGAGCCCATGCTGGCCCGACAAATGGAAGTGTTGCGCGGCCCCTCCGCCCTGCTGTACAGCGCGGGCGCCATGGGCGGCGTGGTCAATGTGCTGGACAACAAGATTCCCACCGCCGTGCCTGCCAACGGCATCGAAGGCTCGGCCCAGCTGCAGGGCAGCACGGCCGATGGCCAGGCGGCGGGCGCGTTCTCGCTGACCGGCGCCACGCCTGCGAAAAGCGGTGCCGGCACCCTGGTGCTGCATGCCGAAGGCGTGGCACGCAACGCCGGCGACTACCGCGTGGGCAGCGGCTGGAGCCAGGGCGGCAAGGTGGCCGGCAGCTTCAACCGCACCGATACGGGCAGCCTGGGCCTTTCCTGGGTCACGGATAAAGGCTACCTGGGCCTGGCCTACACGCGCCAGGCGGCGAACTATGGCCTGCCGGGCCACAACCACAGTTTTGAAGGATGCCATGCGCATGACGACCATCTGCACTGCGGCGCCCACGACGGTGGCGACGGGCACGACCATGCTGCAGGGGGCGGCGACGCCGGCGGCGTGCCCGTTGTGAAGCTGCTCAGCGAACGCTGGGATCTGCGTGGCGAATGGCGTCAGCCCACCGCAGGGATCGCGGCCGTGCGCCTGCGCGGCGGTTTCACCGACTACCACCACGACGAGGTGGAGGATGGCCAGGTGGCCACCAGCTTCAAGAACCGCGCGCACGATCTGCGCATGGAAGTGGAGCACGAACCCATTGCAGGCTGGCGTGGCACGCTGGGTCTGCAGACCATGCAGCGGCGCTTCAGCGCCCAGGGCGAGGAAGCCTATATCCAGCCTACGGACACGCGCCGCGACAGCCTGTACCTGCTGGAGGAATACCGCTGGCAGGACTGGAGCCTGCAGGCCGCGCTGCGCCATGACCGCCAGAGCATCGAGGCCCAGGCCAGCGACGAAAAGCGCAGCCACCGGGCCACGTCCCTGTCGCTGGGCACGGTGTGGAAATTCATGCCGGGCTACAGCGCCACGGCGTCCTATACCAACGGCAGCCGCATGCCCACGGCCGAGGAACTGTTCGCCAACGGCCTGCACATGGCCACCTCCACCTACGAGCGCGGCAATGCCGATCTCAAGCGCGAGCGTTCCCAGGCGCTGGATCTGAGCGTAGGCAAGAACGCAGGCGACACGACCTGGAAGCTCAGTGCCTACCACTACCGCATCAAGGACTACATTTACGGCACCACGCTGGATGAGCTCGATGGCCTGCAACTGCTGCAATACACCCAGGGCGATGCGCGCTTCACGGGCTGGGAAGCCCAGTTGCGCCAACGCCTGTCCAGCCAGTGGGCCGTGACGGTGTTCGGGGACGGCGTGCGTGCGCGGCTGGACAACGGTTCGCCGCTGCCGCGCATTCCGGCCCAGCGCTGGGGCCTGCGGGTGGACGGTCGCATCCAGGGCTGGGACACCATGGCCGAGTGGGTGCAGGTGCTCAGGCAGAACCGCACGGCTGCCTATGAGAGCGAAACCCCTGCCTATGGCGTGCTCAACCTTGGCGCGAGCTACCGCTGGAAGTCCGGCGCCAATACCTGGCAGGTCTATGTGAAGGGCCAGAACCTGACCAACAGGCTGGCCTACGCCGCCACGTCGTTCATCAAGATGCAGGCGCCGCTGATGGGCCGCAACCTGACGGCCGGTGTGAAGGTGGACTTCTAAAGCCGGAGCCCCCGGGCTGGGGCGTTGATCTGCATGCTACAGATAGTGTTGCAGGTGGCGCAGGGCCCGTGTGCTTTCCACGCCGATCTGTGCAATGACTTCGAGCTCGGGGCGTCCGGCGCGCAGCCATTGCACGATGGCGGTATTGCGCAGTACCTGCGGGCCTACGCGCTGCAGCGGCGCCTTCTGGGCATCCTCGGGCTGGGCCTGGTGCGCGCGCTGGATGATCTGCGAAGCCACATGGAACAGCATGCGCACCGACAAAGGCCCGCCGCGGCGCGAATAGAACACCAGTGCATCTGCTTCCACGACGCCCGGGCCGCGCTGGGCGCTGCTGAAGCGGCGCCAGTCGGCCAGGGCGCCGGCAGTGTTTTCGGGCAGCGGCAGCATGCGCTGCTGGGCGGCCCGGGCGCCGTCTATGCGCAATGCCGCAGGCCGTTCCCGTCCCGATGCAGGAGACCAGGGCTGCTGGTCGGCATCGAGCAGGTCGCGCCACAGCAACGCTCGCACTTCCTCGGGCGCCAGCGCCAGTTCATACAGCAGCAGCACAATGGCCCGGTCGCGCGCATTCTGGTAGCCATCGGCGGGAGGAAAGTGGCGCGGCAGACTTTGCCAGAGCAGGGGAGGCAGGCAATGCCCCTTGCCGTCTTCGGCGGGTGGGCGATCATCCGGTTCCAGGCCGGAAGCCGGATTGGCCGTGATCCAGCCATGCGCAAGCGCATGTTCGTAGACGCGCTCCAGCAGGCGCCAATAGCGCCTGCGCGTCACGTCGCTGATCTGCCTGTCTGGCTGATGATGGGCCTGTTGACCAGCGCGCATCTGGAGAAAACGCTGCACATCGACGGCCGTTGCCTCATGCCAGGCCTTGCTATTCCTTGTGGAAGAAGCGGTTGGACGAGGAGTTTTCGGCCTTGCGGTGAGGGTGGGGCCCATGCCCTGACGCTTGCCTGGATGGCGGGCGGCGGCCAGATGCCCCAGCCAGGCCATCCAGACATGCTCATAGCCGCCGTCCGGCGAGGTGTCCAGCGGATTCCAGCTTTTGCTGCCTTCATGGGTCAGCCAGTCCTGAAAAAGCTCCAGTCCGTTCGGAAGAGAGGCTGAAGAGGCAGAACTATCCTGGGACATCGATGCATCGTTCATGCAGGAATTTTAATGTAACTTACATGAATATTTCAATCCATCTTCACTCACGAAAAGGGACGTTTCTGCCATTTCTGTCTCCAGTAAGGAGGGGCTTTCAAGCTGTGCCATGGAAGAGCTGTGTCTTCGAACAAAGGCCCTGCACAAGGGCCTTTGTTCTCTTGCCCCGATTCAGGGCGCCAGGCGCTCGCGCAGCCAGACGCCATCTTCCAGACGGTAGCAGAGACGGTCGTGCAGGCGGCTTTTGCGACCTTGCCAGAATTCCCAGCGATCGGGCATCAGGCGGAAACCGCCCCAATGCGGAGGACGGGGCGGATTCAGCAGGAACTGCGCACCGTACTTGGCGGCATTGGTCACCAGCACGCTGCGGCTGCTGATCACCTGGCTTTGCGGGCTGGCCCAGGCACCTATGCGGGAATCGAGCGGGCGGCTGTTGTAGTAGGCGTCGCTTTCCTCGGCACTGACCTGCTCCACGCGGCCTTCGATGCGTACCACGCGCTCCAGTTCCACCCAGTGGAACTGCAGGGCCGCAAACGGATTGCCGGCCAGTTCCCGGCCCTTGCGGCTGTCGTAGTTCGTGTACCAGACGATGCCACGCTCGTCATAGCCCTTGATCAGCACGATGCGCGTGCTGGGGCGCATGTCGCCGCCCACGGTGGCCACCGTCATGGCATTGGGCTCGGGCACCTGGGCGCGCAGGGCTTCCTGCAGCCATTGGTCGAATTGCTGCAGGGGATCGGTATGGGAGGCGGATTCGCTGAGCTCGGCGCGTTCGTAGCTTTTGCGCAGATCGGCGATGGAAGAAGATAAGCTGCTCATGTTCTGCATTGTGCCGCGCCTGCCGCTTCAGATGCCCGCATGCAAATCCGAAAGCCATGAACTCATCCCTGCCCACACCACCCTGCATCCTGATACTCGCCGCCGGCAGGGGAGAGCGCTTTCGCGCCTCGGGCGGCAGCACACACAAGCTCGACGCCCTGCTGGGCGGCCCGGGCAGCCCCACGGTACTTGAAAACATACTGGCCGGCGTGCAGGCCAGCGGCCTGCCCTGGCATCTGGAGCGGGGGCCGCATCCCGGCATGGGCGACAGCATTGCCGCGGCCGTGCGGGCCACGGCCGGCTCCGCGGGCTGGCTCATTCTTCCGGCCGATCTTCCTCTGGTACAGCCCGCCACCCTGCGCATCGTTGCCCGGGCGCTGGTGGAGGCCTCGGCGCAGCATCCCGAGGCGCTCACCGTGATCCAGCCCCGGTTCCAGGGCCGAAAAGGCCATCCGGTTGCTTTTTCCGCCGCGGCCGGGCCCGCCCTGATGCAGCTGACCGGCGACCAGGGCGCCGCCAGTGTGGTCCGCGAGGCCATGGCTGCCGGCTTGTGCACAGCGCTGCCGACATTCGACGAAGGTTGCGTGCTCGATGTCGACACGGTCGAGGCCATGGAACAGGCGCGCGCTCTCTGGGCACGGCAGCAGATACCGGGGAGGGAATGAAAAAAAGCGTGCCCCGGAGCACGCTTTCTCAGGGAAAGAGCCGGATCTCAGGCGCCGCGCTCGATCACCGCGCAGGCCACGCGCGCGCCGGAATTGCCCGTGGGCTGGGTGGTGTAGTCGTCAGGGTCGTTGTGCACGATCAGGCCGCGGCCCAGAATGCCGCTGGTGCCGCGGTCCAGGGCAATGCTGCGGCTGGTGAAGTCGATCGTGGCCGTGCCCTGGGCGTCGGCCGTCAGGCTGGGCAGATCGCCCGCGTGGTGGACGGCTCCATCGAACTTGCCATGGGCCTGCTGGCCCGGATTGAAGTGGCCGCCCGCGCTCAGGCCGTCGCCGCTGGAGCAGTCGCCTTTTTCATGGATATGGAAGCCATGCACGCTGTTGGGCGCCAGGCCCTGGACCGTGCCCTTGACCTGGACCGAGCCATCGCCGCGCGGGAAGAACTGCACCACGCCGTTGACCGAACTGCCCTTGGTCGGCTCCAGCCTTGCGATCGCCTGCACGCCCTTGCCGCCCGATGCACCAGGCGCGGCCGCCATGCCGTCGCCCGAGGCGGAGCCCGCCGGTTTCGGGGCCGAGGTCGAGCAGGCAGCAAGCGCCAGGACGGAGCCCAGCAGCAGGCCGGCAAGAAGAGGGCGCGGGCTTGCGCCGCGGGAGGATGTCAACGACGGGTTCAAACGCATGCTTGTTCCTTTCATGAACTGGTTGGTATTACACGTCCATCAAGAATCCCAAGCTTAACGGGCTTGCACGATTGATTTGCAATATCTTGTGCCAAGGCCTGCAGCTATGGAAATGCAAGTAGGCAGCGCTTGTTAGATAAGGTTTCTGGCATCTTTTAGCCTTAAATGCCCAATGCAGATTGCGCTGAAAGCTATTATTTGTGCAGCAAAAATCCTACGCCTGCCGCTGAGACTGGGGCCTGTCGGCCTGCACACCGATCGCCGGGGCATTGGCGGCGGCCGCCGCCGCCATGGTGCCGCAATGGTCGTCATAGCCCAGCAGGCGCTCCAGCGCACGGTCATTGATGCCCATGCGCATCAGCTCTTCGAAAGTGGCGCGCGCATAGTCCCGCGTCGTGCCGTAGATGCCTCGCGCCTGGGCAAAGATGCGGCGGTATTCTTCGGGCGCCAGTTCGCCGGTGTGGTGCGGGCTCTGGCGCGACAGCGTGAAGGCCAGTGCCCTGACGGGCCCCTGCGCCGTCTGGCACGGCAGCCAGCGCGGGTCGTACACCGCATTGGGCATTTCCCGCTGCCACAGCTGCTGCATGACGGACGGGCCCTGCTCGCGCGGAATGCGGAACACCATGCCCTGGCAGCTGCCGCCCGACAGAATGCCGAATACCAGCCCCGGGCATTGCGGCGTGCCGCGGTTGATGGTGCTCCACATCTTGAGCGCCCGATGCCAGCCGTAGACGCGCGCCGGGCGCCGCTCCGTGAATTCGAAATCGGGACGCCAGATCAGGGAGGCGTAGCCGAATACCCACAGGTCCTCCTGCCCGCCCCATTGCGCCATCACCTCCTGCAACATGGGTGTGGCGTCGCGATAAACGGCAGAGGACAAGGGCAGGGCAGACATAGAAACTCCATCAGGCACTGCCCGGGCCCGGCATCAGCCGCCATGCGGACAGGACAGTTCAAAGCATATGCCTTGTTCAACGCACGTTCACCTTCCCGGTGCACACGGCGGGGCGGCCGTTCACTAAAAAACAACATCTGCATCCCGATACGCAGGCTGGCCCTGGCCTCGCGGTCCGCCTCGCTCCACGCCTTGGACGGCCCAGGCCCTACAATCGCTTGTTTTTGCAGCCGGGCCGGCGTGGGAGACGCCTGCTGTTGCTGCCGCAGGACATCTGCTTCATCACTTTCGACAACCACGGAGGATTTTTCATCCATGTCTTTCAACAGCTCCGACGACGACAGCCAACAACGTTTTGCCCTGGGCTTTCTGTTTGCCCTGATCGCCCTGGTCGTTTCCACCGTGGTGGGCGTTGTCGTCTACCAGCGCGGCATCCCGCATGCGCCCAAGGCAGCCGCCGACGCCGCGGCCGGCAGTGCCACCAACGTACCCGTGGTGGTCGAGGAAGACGTGGCCACCGTGGTGGTCGAGAACGGCGTGGTCAAGTTCTACTTCGCCTCCAGCAAGTCCGAACTGGCCGAAGGCGCAAATGCTGCGCTGGCCGATGTGGTCAAGGGCGTGCAGGAAGGCAAGCGCGCCGTGATCTCCGGCTACCACGATGCCACCGGCAGCGCTGAAGCCAATGCCGAGCTGGCCAAGCAGCGCGCCCAGGCCGTGCAGGCGGCCCTGATTGCGCTGGGTGTGGCCGAAGACAGGATCGAGCTCAACAAGCCCGAACAGACGCAAGCCAGCGGCAGCAATGCCGAGGCCCGCCGCGTGGAAGTGATTCTGGCCGAGTGAAACGCAGGGGCTGGCCCTGAACAGGGCCGGCCGGAAAAGCAAAACGCCCCGGTGCCAGTCGGCATCGGGGCGTTTTTCATTGAGGCCTTATTCAGGCATTGCGCAGTGGATCGCTTCCATGGCTGCGCGAATTTTCCTGAATTAGCTCGATCTTGTAGCCATCGGGATCGGTCACGAAGGCGATCACCGTGGAGCCGCCCTTGACCGGACCGGCCTCGCGGGTCACGTTGCCACCGGCTGCCTTGATTTTTTCGCAGGCCGCGTAGGCGTCGGGAACACCCAGCGCGATATGGCCGTAGGCCGTACCCAGCTCGTAGCTGTCGGTGCCCCAGTTGTAGGTGAGCTCGATCTCGGCCTGGCCGGGATTGCCCCCATCGAACCCCAGGAACGCCAGGGAGTATTTGTACTCGGGGTTCTCGGAGGTACGCAGCAGCTGCATGCCCAGAACCTTGGTGTAGAAGTCAATAGAGCGCTGGAGGTTGCCAACGCGCAGCATCGTGTGAAGGAATCTCATGCACTTATTGTGCCGCAAGTGCCGATAGCGGTACCTCGGGAAGGGAACCACGTCCGGATGCCCATCCACAGGCACTGCGGCCGCTCCAGGCAGCCACTGGTCTTGGCTGGGTTCTCGATCCTGGCTGCGATCGGCTCGGGCAGGACCGCGACGCATGGGGCACTCCATGCGAGCACGGATTGTGTCTTGCATGAAGTCTTCTCCAAGAGCGTGCGTTAGTGCGAGAGCCGGGACAGCACGGCGCGAGTCAGCAGCTCAACCCCCAGCAGGAAATCTTCCATCTCCATGGCTTCATGGGGGTTGTGCGAACCGTTTTCGTTGCGGATGAATACCATGGCCGACGGTACGCCGGCATTGGCAAACACGGCCGCATCGTGGCCAGCGCCGCTGGCCATGCGCTCCAGCTTCATCCCTGGCGGCGCAGCTGCCTCGATGCGGCGCAGCCAGGCCGCATCCATGGTGGCCGGCTCCGTGAACAGGCGCTCATCGAATTCAAAGCGCACACCACGGGCACGCTCTATGGCCTGGCACTCTTCGCGCATGAGGGTGTAGAACCTCTCCAGTGTCTGCGTATCCTGGCTGCGCACCTCGAAGCTGAAGGCCACTTCCCCGGGAATGACGGATACAGCATGCGACTGCGCAGAGGTCGAGCAGATGCCCGTGGTCATCACCATGTCCATGCCCATCTGCAGCAGCACGCGCCAGTGTTCGTCCATGCGCGAAAGCAGCTCGGCAACCGCGAGCAGGGCGTCCTTGCGCAGCCAGCGCGGCACGGCGCCGGAGTGCCCGGTTTCGCCGATACAGCGGATCAGGTTGTGGCGGACATTGCCGCGAATTCCGGTGACCAGTGCCACGGGCCAGCCGCGATTGACCATGATCGGGCCCTGCTCGATATGCAATTCCAGATAGGCCGCGATATCGGTGAGATCAATCAGCGGCTGCGCCCGTTGGATGGCCTCGATATCGGCGCCGCAGCGCGACATGGCTTCGCTGAGCAGGCCGACCCCATCGCGGTGAGGCCGCTTCAGGGTTGCGGGAGGAAGTTTGCCCAGCAGGGACAGCGAGCCGAGGTAGGCCTTGCCGTACCAGGCGCTTTCCTCGCCGCGCAGGGCCAGCACACGCAGCGGCGGAGCATCTTCATGGCGGCCGCGCAGCGCAAGCAGCATCAGCATGCCGGCCACAATGCCCGCCAGTCCGTCGAAGTTGCCGCCTTGCGGGACCGAATCCGCATGCGAACCGATCACCAGAAAAGGGGCATTCCGCGTTTCCTCCGGCAAGCTCAGCCACAGATTGCCGGCCCGATCCCATTCATGGCGCAGACCCAGTTCTTCGGCCCGCTCCTCCAGAAGGCGCAGCGCGGCAGTCTCGCCTGCGCCATAGCTTTCACGCGTGACGCCCAGACCGTCACGGGTCGCTCCGTGGACCTCGGCCAGCAGGGACTGCGCCAGCGCAGGGATATCCACCAAGGTATTGCAGGCCATCATGCTCCGGTACCTCCATGGCGGATGGACCAGGCCACGGGTGACGCCGAGAAGTCCGCGAGCGTGGTCTTCTGTTCTGCGCCGAGCTGCCCGCTGGCCAGCAGGGCGGCGTGCAGGTGGTTCCATGTCGCCAGGGCATGCAAGGACAGGGCCTGGCCTGCCTCTGTGCCTGCCTGCGGGGCATAGAGGGCATAGTCGAGCAGCACCAGCACATCCTCGACCACCGGGCCTGCCCGGCGCAGGGCAGCAACGGTACCGGCCTTGGAACGACCATCGGTCGTCACATCGTCCACCAGCAGTACTTTGGCATCGGCCGGCAGACGGCCTTCGAGCTGGGCCGTGATATCCCATCCGACGGGGCGTTTGCGCAGATAGAGCATGGGCAGCTCCAGCCGCTCGGCCAGCCATGCGGCAAATGCGATACCCGAGCTTTCGGTGCCTACGATGGCATTGATGCCGCGATTGGCAATCACCGGCCGCACCAGGCGGGCCGCGATGTCCATGATTTCGCGGCGCAGCGCAACATCCGATATCAGGACTCGCGCATCCACGTAAACCGGGCTGGCCCAGCCCGAGGTATAGATGAACGGTTGGTGCGAGGCGATGCGTACGGCACCAAGGTCCACCAGGGCCTGGGCTACGCGCGGTGCGTCGGAATCGGAAAGAAGCATGGGCATGTCCGTGTCAAAACGGGCATGTTAAGAATGCACGCCTTCGGCAAGAAGTGTCTAAAATTCCTCGAGCCGTTCCAAAACGTGATGGCTCGAGCGGCATGTAGGCATGCCGCACACTTGATATTTCATCCAGCGCCTCCTGCCCGGAACTGCTCCCCGTCGCGTGAGCTTCCGGCTTCCCTTGCCCATGTCCGAATTCGCCTCATCGCGCAGCTTTTTGCGCCAGATCGATCTTTCCTCCCTGGATCTGTTCGTATTGATCTGCGAGTGCGGGAGCATTGCACGTGCGGGGGAGCGCGGCGGCATGGTGGCTTCTGCGGTGAGCAAGCGTGTTGCAGAGCTGGAGTCCCTGGCCCGCACACCTTTGCTGCTGCGCCATGCTCGCGGGGTACGACCCACTCCTGCAGGAGAGCTGCTGCTCGAGCATGCGCGCACGATTTTGCTGGGTGTCGAACATTTGCGCGATGACCTTGGCGAATATGCGCGCGGCATACGCGGACTGGTCCGCCTGAGCGCCAATGCCTCCGCCGTGGAGCAGTTCCTTCCCGAGGATATTGCAGTCTTCGTGAAGCGCCATCCCGATATCCGAATCGATTTGCGCCAGGCAACCAGCCGGTCTGTTGCACGCGCCGTGCGCGACCACATGGCTGATCTGGGCGTCTGCAGTCCCAGTGATGAGGTCGAAGGGCTGGAGTCCATGCCTTACCGGCGCGAGCGCATGGTGCTGATCATGCCCCGCGACCACGCTTTGGCGAGCCATCGGAACCTTGCCTATGAAGAAGCGCTGGACTATGCCCAGGTCGGGCTGCGCGACAGCAGCCTTGTTCAGGAAATGCTCGACAGGGAGGCCCGTGCCGGCCGGCGCATGCTGCGCCAGCGCATCGAGGTCGACAGCCTGAGTGCCATGTGTCGCATGATCGAATGTGGACTGGGCGTGGGCGTCATGCCCGAAGGTGCCTACCAGAGGCTGGGGGAGGCGCGAGCCCTGCATGCGGTGCCGCTGACCGATACCTGGGCCGAGCGCAGTCTCAATCTGTATGCGATCCGCTTTGCCGATCTGTCTGCACCAGCCCGGCACTTTGCCGCAGCGCTGGTGCAGGAGTGCTGATCCGGGGTGGGTCGCAAGCGCTGCCGCCCGTTTTGCCTACACCACCGGCAAGTCCATCGCGGCCGAAGGCGGCTTGGATCCGGCCCCGGTTGACTACCGCTACGGCTGCCGCAGCGGGTTGTACCAAGCCCTGCGGATCGACACCCATAGGCGGTGCCGTCGGCTTTGTGGCCCCAGAGAAGCACCGAAAGCGAACTGCCTGCAGCCGAGAAGCCCGGCATGCTCGTCGAGCATCGGGCTCAGACCGTGAGCAGCGCGGAGGGCGGACAACTGGGCCTTCAGTGCGCCGGCGTTTCGCACTTCAATGCGTCCTGGAGAAAGGGCCAAGAGCGTGCGCATGGCTCGTGCAGACAAGAGCCTTGCCACGCCCTTGCTTCTTACTTGCCCATGCCATCCTTCGACATGGAGTCTTTAGCCATCCCATCCTTGGTCATTTTGTCCATGGACGATTGACTCTCCTTGCTTGTGGTGCTCTTGCTCATTCCTTTGTCCATGCTCATGGCGTCCTTGTGCTTGGCATTCTTGTCCATGGAGGACTTTTCCATGCCCATTGGGTCCTTGCCCATGGCGTCCTTGGTCATGGCGTCGGCCGCGAAGACCGTGGGGGCGCCCAGAGCCAGACACATGGTGAGCGCGGTGGTGGTGAATACGTTTTTCATGATGGTGCTTTCTAGGTTGCGGTGGAAAAAGGCGGCATGCGCCGCGGGGGAACCGGGGAAGCCGGGTCAAGCATTTCGTCAGCTGCCGCCGAACCAGTTGTAGCCCTGGTCCTCCCAGTAGCCGCGGTTGAAGGTGTTGCTCACGAAGATGGCATGTATATGCTTGGGGTTCTTGTAGCCCAGCTTGGTGGGCATGCGCAGCTTCATCGGGAAGCCGTACTTTGGCGGTAGCGGCCGTCCATCCCAGTCGAGTGCCAGCAGCGTCTGGGGGTGCAGGGCCGTCGCCATGTCGATGCTGGTGTAGTAGTCGTCCGCGCATTGGAAGCCCACGTAGCGTGCACTCAGGTCCGCACCCACGGCGCGCAGAAAGTCGCCAAAGCGTGGGCCGCCCCATTTGCCGATGGCGCTCCAGCCTTCCACGCAGATGTGGCGCGTGACTTGCGTGTACTGCGGCAGTGCGCGCAGCTCTTGCAGCCTCCAGCGGCGCTTGTCGGACACGAGACCCGTGACTTCCAGAAGAAAGCTTGTCGCATCGACGTGCGGCACCTTGTCTTCGCCGTAGAAGGCGTTGAATGGAAAGGGCCGGGTGATCATGGAGTCGGGGTAGGTGGGTGCCAGGCGTGAGGAGCTGAACAGCCAGCCCTGTACCTGATCGTTGAAGCGGGAGATCCTCATCAGCGCCGCTTCGGCAGTCGCGCTGTCGTCGATGCGGCAGCCGCTCAGCAGCCCCAGGCCGCCCAGCGTAAGGCCGCGTGCCAGAAACCGCCGGCGCGAGGTCAGCGGCAGTTGCTTGGCGAGCAGGCTGCGGGCCTCGGCAACCACGGCCTCGGCGTTCTCCCGCTGCCAGATGGAGGTACTCATGACGTGGTCTCCTTGGCGGTTGAGCGCAGGGTGGTGCGCCCCAGCAGCATGACGAGCAGCGAGCGCGGCACGAGTACGACCATGAGAAGGTGTATCGCAACAAAGCAGACGATGGCCGCCATGCAATAGAAATGGATGTGCCGGGCCATGTCGTAGCCACCCAGAAGCTCGCGCAGCAGCGGGAACTGCACCGATTTCCAGGTCACCAGGCCGCTTGCCACCAGCAGCATCAGGTCCGCCACGGCAAACAGATAGGCAGCACGCTGCACCTGGTTGTAATGGCGTATGTCCGCATGCGACAGGCGGGCCGTCAGCGCGAGCCAGGCGTCGCGCAGCACACCGCGTGCCGTGACGGGAAGCATGCGGCGCGCAAACCTGCCGGTGACCAGGTTGAGCGCCAGGTAGGCCAGCCCGTTAAGCACCAGCAGCCACATGCCGGCGAAGTGCCATTGCAGCGCTCCGCCCAGCCAGCCGCCCAGCCAGCCGCCCAGCGTGATGCTGCCGGGAAAGGCGAAGTCGAAAATCGGCGAGGCGTTGTAGATGCGCCAGCCGCTCATCACCATGACCACAGTGGCCACGGCATTGAGCCAGTGGGTGATGCGCAGCCACAGCGGTTGCGGCGGGGCGCTACGTTTCGAGGGTGGATGGTCAAGGGATGGCATGGGCGCATTGTTCGGCGCGTCTGGTCCCCAAATCCTCACCGAAAGTTCAAAAAAACGTGATACCTCGGCCTGCCTCGCTGCGGGAGAATGTTCCGATGGACACCCCGAAACGCATCCTGATCGTCGAGGACGATGACAACATTGCCGAGCTGTTGCGCATGCACCTTAGCGACGAGGGCTATGACGTCGAGCATGTTGCCGACGGGCGGCTGGGCCTGGCCGCGGTGGAGCGCGGCGGCTGGCATGCGCTGGTGCTGGACCTGATGCTGCCAGGAGTGGATGGTCTGGAGATTTGCCGGCGTGCACGCGCCATGACTTTTTATGTCCCCATCATCATCACCAGTGCCCGCTCCAGCGAGGTGCATCGCATTCTGGGCCTGGAACTGGGAGCCGACGACTACCTGGCCAAGCCTTTTTCCGTGATGGAGCTGGTGGCGCGGGTGCGCGCGCTTTTGCGGCGCAGCGAGGCGCTGGCCCGCAATGCCAGGCTGGAGGCCGGCGTGCTCTCGCTGGGCGGACTCAGCATCGATCCGATTGCGCGCGAAGCCCGGGTGGATGGCCAGCCCATTGAACTGACGCCGCGCGAGTTCGATCTGCTGTATTTCTTTGCCCGCCAGCCCGGCAAGGTGTTTTCGCGGCTGGATCTGCTCAATCAGGTCTGGGGCTACCGGCACGACGGCTATGAGCACACGGTGAATACGCATATCAACCGGCTGCGCACCAAGATCGAGAGAAACCCGGCCGACCCCAAGCGCATTCTCACCGTATGGGGCCGAGGCTACAAACTTGCGGAGGATGCACTGTGATGTTGCAGCGACTCTCGCTTTCGCAGCGGCTGTCGGCCGTATTCGTGGCGTTGCTGCTGGCTTGCTGCGCGGCTTCGGTGGCGCTGCAGCTGCGCGGCAGCGAAAAGCACGAGCAGGAGGTCATCCAGCGGCTCTCGCAAGACCTGGCTCCGCAGATTGCACGCTACCCGGAGCTGATAGAGCCGCAGGGCCTGAACCCTTCGGCCGTACATGGGCTGTTCGACAAGCTCATGGCCGTGAATCCAAGTGTCGAGGTCTACCTGCTGGATGAGCGCGGACGCATCCAGTCCTATTCAGCGCCGGAGGGGGCGGTCAAGCGCTCGCAAGTGAACCTGGCGCCGGTGCGCCAGTTGCTGAGCGGCGGCGCACTGCCTGTCTTCGGGGACGATCCACGCAGTCCCGATGGCAAGAAGGTCTTCAGCGTCGCGCCGCTGAAAGCCGCAGGCCGCGATGCGGGCTATGTCTACGTGATTCTTCAAGGTGAGAATCGCGAATCCCTGGCCTCTCACGTGAACACGGGCAGTGCGGCGAACACCATGCTGAGATCCATGGCTCTGGTCGCGCTGCTCGGCATGGTGGCGGGGCTGGCGGCGTTTCGCCTCATCACCCGGCCATTGCGCACGCTGACGCAAGCCGTGCGCGGCCTGGAAACCCACGGCATGTCCTGGCTGCCGCAGGCCCGGCCGCTGCTGCGGCAGGCCGCGCGAGGAGGCAGCGAGATTGAACTGCTGAGCCAGAGTTTCGAGCGGCTTGCGCAACGCACACAGGAGCAGTGGCAGGCACTTCGCAACCAGGACCAGCAGCGGCGCGAGCTCTTTGCCAACCTGTCACATGATCTGCGCACGCCGCTGACTTCGCTGCATGGCTATCTGGAGACCTTGCGCATGAAGTCCGAAGTGCTGGAGCCGCAGGAGCAGTGCCGTTATCTCGACATCGCACTGGAGCAAAGCTGCAAGGTCGGTCGTCTGGCCCAGGAAATGTTCGAGCTTGCCCGGCTGGAGTACGGTGTGGTCAAGCCGGAGATGGAGCAGTTTTTTCTTGCCGACCTGTTGCAGGACGTGTTCCAGAAGTTCGAGCTTGCGGTGGAGGCCAAGAAACAGCGTCTGATGGCAGACATTGCTCCGGGGCTGCCTCCAGTCACGGCCGATCTGGCCATGATCGAGCGCGTGCTGGTCAATCTGATCGACAACGCGATACGGGCTACCGCCGAGGGCGGAGCGATCACTGTGCAGTTGCAGCCCCATGGACAGGGCGGTACCGAGGTCATGGTGAGGGACACCGGTCCAGGCGTCTCTTCTGCATTGCAGGCGTATCTGTTCGAGCGCCCTGTATTTACGGGGACCGTAGGGCAGGACGCACGCTCGGGGGGCTTTGGGCTCATGATTGTGCATCGCATCCTGCAGCTGCACAAAAGCACGATCCAGCTGATGTCTCAGCCCGGCGCAGGGGCGGTGTTCCGGTTTGTGCTTCGCTGAGCCGCCATTGCTCTTGGCCTTTGTCCGGGAGATGATTCAGGCCTCTTCGACTGAAGAGGTTTGCCCGGAAAGGCCAACCCACGGTTTCAACTGCCGCGGTGTGAACAGGGATGATTGCTGGGCTGCCTCGCATGCATCTTGCACGCGGCTTGACGTATTTGTCGCTCAACGCTTGACAATCCTTGACCTTGAGCCTTAACGACAGGCGTGAAACACGCTGTAACATTCTGCCGCATGCGGCATGTCGCATCGGCCAGCACCGGATTCCAGACAAGGCTGCACGTACGCTCCAGCTTCTTCGAAGCGGCAAATGGTTGCTGTGCCACCGTCGCTTGTTCCCATGTACCAGCCTGTTTATGCCCGCAACCCTGCTTGAATGGTCTGTGCCCGCAGCAATCCTCTTGTGCGCTATTGGACTCTGTGCCGCACACTTCGTTGGTTTCAGAACCCTCCAGTGGGGAGCCGCGCTTGGCTGCCTGAGCATTGGGTACGCCATCATGCTGGTGCAGGCCAGCGAATTTTCCCCCTACAAACAGGCCGTCGAGGATGCCTTCATTCTGTGCGGCGTCATGTTGGCATGCCGCGCGCTGCAGAGCCGTCGCTGCAGGCAGACCTCTCTGTACGTTGATATTGCGGTTCTGCTGGCTTCAACAGCGATGGTAATCGTCTCGGTGGTCCTGTTTGCCAGTGCCAAACTGGAATCGTTCTTCGTCCAGGCCTTTTGCGCATTGGTGATCTGGCGAGCCACGCTCTCCTTCTCAAGACGGATTGCAACTGCGTCCGACAAGGTGCTTACCGTCGCATTTCTCTTCATCGCGTTAGTGCTGACTGGTCAATGCATCTTGTATATCGCTGCTCCGACACCTGATCTGGCATTGGGAGAATGGAGACTTTCCGTCTGGGGGACTTTGATCCAATACACGGGACTGCTCGGAAGCATTGTCCTGACCTTTGCAGTCTTCATAGCCACGAGTTACGACGCCATAGAGAAATATCGTCACCAGGCACATACCGATGCATTGACGGGCCTGCTGAACCGGCAGGGTCTTGATAGTCGACTCGACTCTGTTTTCAGGCCTGCCTTTCCAGAGGCTGCGACGCCGACGGGAGTGATCATGGCCGACATCGACAATTTCAAACGCATTAACGATATCTTCGGCCACGCGTTTGGCGACATGGTACTGGCGCGATTTGGCTCTCTTCTGCGGCAGGAAGCAGACCCGCAAGCATGCGCTGCCAGGATGGGGGGAGAAGAATTTCTGTTGCTGTTGCCCGGCGCAGACCTGGAAAGCGCTACTGCCGTCGCCGAGGAGATCCGTGCAAGTTTCGTATCTCTGCGCTGGGCCCCGCACGCTCCCGATGCACGTTTCACGGCCAGCATGGGCGTGACCGTGGTCGAAGCAGATGAACCTTTCGCCAGCGCGCTCAAGCGCGCGGACGATTTGCTCTACGCAGCAAAGCGACGCGGGCGCAATTGTACGGTTTGGAATGTCTAGGGTGTGGCGCGCCAGGGTCTTGTGTTTCGGGCGGATTCAGGCGCAAACAGCCGCGGTGCAAAGATGAGCCAGGATGCGATTCACAGGGGAAATAGAACCATAACGTTTCCTGTGCGATCTCAGCCACGGTGGCGCCACAACGTCACGGCTTCTGGAATCCGCGTCAACTGGCCCACTGGAATGACTCCGTCAATGCGATGCTGGTAGAGCACGGGGCAGGCGCCACCCACCCATAGCTGGATCGACTGCGGCAGCTGATGGCGCAAAGCTCGCAGATTGTCTTGCACAAAGCGTGCCGAGTTCACGTTACTGAAACTCAGCGCGATGACGTCTGCACGATGAGCGAGTGCTGCATCTGTCAACTCTTCCAAAGGCGTCTGCGTACCCAGCGACACACACTCACAACCTTCAAGCGTCAGCAAGGCCTCGACCATGAGCAGACCAAGACCGTGCTGTTCTTGCGGCAATGTGGTCAGAAGCACTTTGGGGTACTGCGCATTCGATAGAGGAGTGAGCGAAGTGATCGTCTCTCGAAGCAAAGAGCTGACCACCTCGGTGTAGAAGTGCTCTTCGAAGACCTTGAAACGCCCTTGCGCCCAGGCTTCGCCGACCGCTTCGCTCAACGGGGCGACCAGCTCGGTGACAAACGGTGCGACCCCCATCCGCATCTGCGCATGGGCCAGCGCATGGCGAAGTGCCAGGGCCGAATGCTCGCCAATCAGGTCCAGAAGGGCAGAAACCGTGGAATCCGTCTGCACAAAACCATTTTTTGTCTTGGACAGACTCGGTGCAACGGTGTAACCGCTTTCAGCGAGCAATTGCGCCAGGTCGGTGGCACTGAGGCCCACGACCTTGCCAGGTCGCATGCCGGCATCGAGCAGGCGCCGGATCTGCTTCAACTGCAAGACCTGGCTGGAGTCGTACACCCGGTCCCCTGTGGAATCACGGGAGGGCCGTGGAAAGCCATAGCGTTTTTCCCAGATCCGCAGCGTGTCCTTTGCGATACCCGTCTCCCGCTCGACTGCAGCAATCCGCAGCATTGGGGAGGCATCTCGCAGCGTCTGGCTGCAGTCAAAGGTAGCTTGAATAGGCATAGGCAATTCAGGGGATAGCGAAAATTGTCTAGGACAAAAAATGATTTGTCCAGTACATTGATTGTTACAAAGTTTGACAACCTGTCTGCGCTCCGTGCCCGTTGTCCCTCGATGGCTCGGCAGGCTATCTCGCCATCTTGTGCTTCCACAGCTTGCGCAATTTCAGATGCGCGGCGCAATGCAGATGCCTCACGCAAAGCGCCAGCCGGCGCGTCGATGGCTTGTCAATTTTTTCAACCGACCGGATGAATTGCCTTCTTCCTCGCAGACCATATTTCCAAATGTCAATAAAAAACAAGCTGCTATTGTCTTTTGGGTTTCTTATGCTGATTCTTTTCGGACTATCTGGAATGGCCGTGCGCACCATCGCATCCACCCAGGAGAGTTTCGAGCACTTTGTCTCCAATGATTTTCGGCGCGCTGGCTTAGCGCGCGAAGTACAGGCCGCGGCCGATGCTCGCGCGGTTGCCGCCCGCAATCTGCTGCTGGTGTCTGAAGATACCGACATTGCTGTGGAGAAAAATGCCGTAGCGCAAGCACACGAACGTATGCAGGAGCGCTTGGGCCAGCTACGTGCGCTGCTGCAAGCCCCGGATGTTTCCGCTGAGGAGCGCAAGCTGTTTGAGTCCCTGGAGCAGATCGAAGCCCGCTATGGCGTGGTGGCCCAGGCTATCGTCGAGTTGACCTTGCAAGGTCAGCGCGAAGCTGCCATTCACAAGCTGACTTATGAATGCAGGCCTTTGCTGGCCGAATTGATGCGCAAGACCAGCGCCTATGTGGCATATATCCGTGGCTTGGGCGAGTCGAATGTGGAAGCTGCGGCGCGGATGTATGCGGCCGAAAAGACATTTTTGCTGTCCGCGTGCGGCCTGGCCCTCGCGATTGCTGCTGTCCTTGCCTGGCGCATCACCCACGGCCTGATGCGTGCGTTGGGCGCCGATCCTTCGGAACTGCGCGCGGTGGCCAGGCGCGTTGCGGCAGGCGAACTGAGCGAAATAGTGCTCGATGAGAAGGTACACCAAAGCAGTGTATTGGCTTCTTTGGCGGACATGCAGGTGGCACTGGCGCGGATCGTGCGCAGAGTGCGCTCCTCGGCAGAAACTATTGCAGCAAGCTCGGCTCAAATTGATTCAAGCAATACTGATCTTGCACAGCGCACCGAGCAGCAGGCTACCCGGCTACAGCACAGTTCGTCGACCATGGAGCAATTGCACGGCACTGTAGTGCAGAACGCCGAACATGCTCACCAGGCCACCGCTCTTGCGTCTACCGCGAGCCAGTCCGCAGAACATGGAGGCCAGGTGGTACGCGAAGTAGTGCAGACCATGGAGGACATTGCTGCGAGTTCGCGCCGCATCGAGAACATCATTGGAGTGATTGACGGGATTGCTTTCCAGACAAACCTCTTGGCTCTGAATGCTGCAGTGGAGGCTGCACGCGCGGGCGAACAAGGGCGCGGGTTCAGCGTGGTCGCCTCGGAAGTGCGCGTGCTTGCGCAGCGCAGCGCAGAAGCTGCAAAGGAGATCAAGCAGTTGATTGACGCCAGCATGTCCAAGGTAACCCAAGGTGTGACGCATGTTCAGGACGCTGGCGTAACCATGGAACAACTGGTGCACGAGGTCAAAAGCGTAGCAGGCTTGATCGCCGAAATCAGTGGGGCTTCGCGAGCACAGACGCAAGGGATTGGTGAAGTGACGGCCTCGGTTTCAGAGCTTGATATTGCGACCCAGCAGAACGCTTCTCTGGTGGAGGAAATGGCCGGCGCATCGAGTAGCCTGCGGGACCAGGCCAAGCAGCTAATGGCCGCCGTTTCGTTGTTCAATGTGAACCAGACTGCCATTCCAGGAGATAGTGGCGAGCTTCCGAACATGCAGTACAGGTCGATGCCGACATCAACTGCGGCAAAGGCTTTCGCTGCGCCAGGAGCGGTGTGATTCCTGTCAGCCCCATCAAACCGCTGTGGCGCAAAGCGTGCGTGCCCTGGGAATGGCCGCCAGCATCTGGCGCACGCCCTCCGCATACGGCGTCTTGCGGATCGGCCCGATCAGCTGCTGCAATGCCGAGTCGTCCATGATGAGCGGCTCGGTCATCAGGTAGTTCATCTCGACCATCTCGCGCATGAAGGGATTGAACAGGCCGATCAGGCGCAGCATCGTCTTGCCCGCGACGCGCAGTTGGAGCTTGTGGCCGGTCTGGCGCTCCATCTCCGCGACCAGTTCGCGCTGGGTTATGGCGCCGGCACCGGCAAGGTGCCAGATCCTGCCGAACGCGGCAGGCGTATCGACCAGCCGTGCCACTACCGGCCCCACGTCCGGCACGAAGACGAACTCATGGGGCCGATTGAGCGGGCCCACCATGTCGGCCGTGCCGCCGTTCACCGCCGCCAGCGCGGCGCGGTGCAGCAGGCTGGCCTCCACGCCGGGGCCGTAGAAGTCCGGCAGGCGCAGCACCGTGGCGCGGATGCGGCCGTCGGCGTGGGCCTGCATCAGCAAGTCCTCCTGCGCCTTGCGCATGCGGCCCTTGAAGGTGTGCGGCTCGCGGGGATGGTCTTCGCGCACCGGGTTCGACTGGGCCCGGCCGTAGGGATACACCGTGCCGATCAGGATCAGGTGCTTGACCCCGGCGGCTACCGCGCCCTCCAGCGTCTTGCGCATTAACTCGGGGTGCAGCTCGAACTGCCAGTAGTTCACGCCCACCATGTAGACCAGCGTGTCCACGCCCTCGGCGGCGGTGCGCACCGAAGCGGGTGATTCCGGATTCCAGGTGACGACCTCGGCCAGCGGATCGGTAGCGAAAGCCTTGCGCAGGCTTGATTCACTGCGGCCCACGACGCGGTAGGGACGGCCCTTGGCACCGAGCGCGGCGGCGATGCTATGACCGATGACGCCGGCGGCGCCGAACAATGCGACTTTGGACATGGTGATTTTTCCTTTCTGAAGAAGAGGTTCAGCGGGGCAGTGAGACCACCCGTCCGACGACTGCTTGCAGATAGCCGTCCAACAGTGGCCGGACCGGCACATGCAGCCATGCCTCCAGCGCCAGGGCGGTGAGCGCCGCGACCGCAGCGCCCAGAAGCGGGGCCTGGGCCGGTGCCCCGTAGCGGGGACGGGGCGATGGCGGCGGCTTGGTTCATCAAAGACTCCTGGACATGGGGTGGTTGGGCTGCGAATGGCTGCAGTGTGCGCAGGAGCAGGTAAAAAGAAAATTGCCTAGAATTCGCTAGCAGCTATAGAAATTTGCATACCATGGCCAATAACGAACCGAACTGGGAGTGGTACCGGAGCTTTCTCCAGGTGCTGGAGACTGGCTCGCTGTCAGCCGCGGGCCGGGCGCTGGGCCTGACGCAGCCGACCGTGGGCCGGCACATCGACAGCCTGGAGGCGGCGCTGGGGCTCAAGCTCTTCACCCGCTCCTTCGACGGCTTCGCGCCTACGGACGCCGCCGAGGAGCTGAGGCCCTATGCAGCCGGCATCGCCGCCACGGCCGCGGCCCTGCGCCGGGCGGCCAGCGGCCATGGGTCAGGCGTTCGCGGCACGGTGCGGCTGACGGCCAGCGAGGTCATTGGCGTCGAGGTCCTGCCGCCCATCCTCGCGGCGCTGCACGGCGAACATCCGGAACTGGTCATCGAGCTGGTGCTGTCCAACCGGGCCGACGATCTGCTGCACCGCGAGGCGGACATCGCGGTACGCATGTTCCAGCCGGTGCAGGAGGCGCTGGTGGTCCAGCGCATCGGCGGTATCGAGCTGGGCCTGCACGCCCACCAGCGCTACCTGGCGGCCCGCGGCATGCCCAAGTCGATGGAGGCCTTGTCCCGCCACGTGGTCATCGGCTTTGACCACGAGAATGCCTACATTCGCAGCCTTCGAGAGAAGATTCCTGCCTTCTCGCGGGATCGCTTCGCATTCCGGGCCGACAGCGACCTGGCGCAGCTGGCGGCAATCCGCGCAGGCATCGGCATCGGCATCTGCCAGTCGGCACTGGCCGCCCGGGACAAGCAACTGGTGCGGGTGCTGCGCAGCCAGTTTTCGCTGACGATGGACACTTGGATCGCCATGCACGAAGACCTGCGGTCCAGCGCGCGCTGCGCGGTGACTTTCGCGGCACTGGCGGCGGGCTTGGCGGCATACATCAGCGCTGATTCGCCTCGAAATGCCGTGTAAGAGCCTGCTATGGTGCTGAAGTGGGGCAGATACGCGGGTAAGGTGCTCTGAACATCATTAGAAAGCCGCAGGGTATGCGGCTGGATGCTTTGGTAGTCCTGGGAGAAGTACTCTCAGTTTAGGAGCGACAGTTATTAAACATAATATACAAACCTCCTTGGGCTGCAGCCGTGCCAATGGCCCCTGCGGCGAGGGCGGTACCTATGAGAAATTTGCGCACCATGCGCGATTTGCAGGCGCTTTCTCGTTCGCCCTCTAGGGCTGCAATCACCATCCATTTTTGAGCGTCTTCACCTAATTCTTCTGCCAGTGCGCCGGCAATCGAAGGGCTCAAATTGCCTCTCTGCTTTGCAGAATTGAGGGCATTTCTCGAAAGATTTAAGCGTTTCGCCCAGCCTCCTGCTGAGTCCTTGTCTAGGGCTCTTTGCAGTAGTTCCATGGTCGTTTGCATCTTTTCTCCTTGTTTGTTGCGTACTCGCTACGTGTACATGCTAATACTTAGTTTGTACATGTGACGAGTACATGCTAAGTTTCGGGCCGTCTGTACATGTCAAGTGTACGTTTTAGGAGCGGCCATGCCTCAAAACACTTCCCCTAGTTACGTCCCCGGCGCCGATGAGGGCACCGCCGAAGGCTTGGCCGCTCCAGGCCGTGCTGGTGCCGGGGGCACCAACAGTAGCGTGAGTGTTCTTGCCATCGTCGGCGAGTTGGGCTTGCTGCTTTTCATGTTGCTGGGTTGCCTTCTGATTCTGGGGGTCAACTGCTATTTCCTTGGTCTGGTGTTGCGGGCGCTGCTTGTACGTCTGTTTGGGTGGGGTCTGTGATGGCACTCATTCCTTCTCATGCTCCAGCTGCTGGTCGCAATGAGGGCCAATGGCTTTCCATTGCTGACTTCCTGGCCCGTCAAAACCTGCGCGCAGTGCTGCAGCAAAGGGCGCGTAGCGCCGCCGCGCCAGCTTTAGCTGGCGGGAGCGGCGCGGCAGCGCTCAAAACCCTCCCCGTTGGTAATCACGGGGAGATCGTTGCCAAGGAGCGGAGCGTATGACCCGTCCCGTTTTGGTCATGGACGGTAATGAAGTCAAGCTCCGCCTGCAGGCTGAGCGTCGTCACTCCGGTGGCCTCGTGCACGTGGACTGGCTCCGCTTTACTTGCGAGCTGCGCTATGCACCTGTGCCCCAGATGGAAGTGCTGTTCCCTTCTCCGGTCGCAGATACGCTGGAGAACCCGCGCAGCATCGCTGAGGTGGAGCATGCCAACTATCGGCGCGCCAAGATGTTCCGCATCCTGCGCGATATGCCTGATGTGGATTTTGCGGCCAGCGCCCAGGCCCACGCCCTGGCGCAAAAGGTCTGCAAGTGCCTCGGCCCTGAGTTCAGCATTGAGCCTGAGCTGAAAAAGGGTCATGACTTCTATCGCTTCCGCTGGTCGATCATCCGCAACGATGCCGAGGTCGCCTGGGTCGGCTTCCTGGCCTCGGGCGACAGTCCACGCCAGCAAGCCCAGGCCAAGACCATCCACGCCAACATCTACGGCTCGGCCTGCACTTTCGCCCGTGGCGACTGGCGCCATCGCATGGCGAACCTGATTGAAGAGGTCGAAGGCAAGCTGACTCGAATCGACTACGCCCTCGACTTCTTCGACGGCATCCGGGGTGGCCTGGAGCGAATCCGTGATGACTGGCATGCAGGTCTCATGGACGTGAACGGGCGCAGGCCCAAAGCCAATACGGTCGGCCCCTGGGTCGATGGCGGTCGCGGTCGTTCTTTCTACTTCGGCAGCAAGGAAGCCGGCAAGCAAACCAATGTCTACGAAAAAGGCGTGCAGCTCTTTGGCGAGCTGGATGCCACCAATTGGGAGCGCGTGGAGCTGCGCTACGGCAACAAGCTGCGTGATCTTCCGGTAGATATGCTTCGCCGCCCTGAGGATTTCTTCGCGGGTGCCTCTGACTGGCACCAAAAGATGCTTGCCGAACACGGCGAATACAACGAAGGCGAGGGTGTCAAGGTACGCCCCAAGCAAGCCATTGAAAGCGTCCGCGCCGAAGTTACGCGCGCCGTGCGCTGGCTCACAAATACCGCAGGTGCAAGCGTTGCGCTCGCATTCGAATTTCTGGGCGCTGATGAGTTCATGGAAATCGTCACCGGCCGTAAAAAGCCCGGTCGTCTTTCAAAGTTCTCCAACGAAGAAATACGCGCTGCATGTGCAGCGCTGAACCCCCAAGTTTTTCAACCCAAAGTCCGGTCTATCGGACTGCCAGCCTAAAGGAGCGGCTCCACCATGAAGATGAAAAGCGATGCACTGCTGTTCGGTATCGAATCCAGCAAGGGCGATTTTGAAGGCACCAAGTACGACTCGACTAAGTTCCACCTATCGGTCGACCTGGGCCAAAAGGGCAATGGCGAAACCATCGGCATCGTCACGCGCCCGTTCAAGTTCGGCGACAGCACCGAACTGCTGAAGTGGAAGCACCTCGGCCAGTACATGAGCGCTGGCAAGCCTGTGCCGGTTGAGTGTGAATTCGATGTTGTCGCGAGCGCTGACGGCGTGAAGCTGACCCTCTTGGGCATCAAACCTGCCACGCAGGCCAGCGGCAAGGCCGCTGCAGCTCAAGCCTGATATGCCGCGCTACGTCATCCAGTCGGCCGCAACTGGCCGCTTTCTAACGGCGGACCCTGAGGGCGGTGAGCCCATGTGGGTCTCTCTGCTTCAACAGGCGGGCGGCGGCGTGACGGATGACCGTGAGCGCGTTGCCCAGCTTATGGCCGATTACTGCGAGCCCGAGGACTTCCCGCAAGTCGTGGACCTAGACCGGCTCGGCACTGCCAACGATTACACGTGAAGGAGAAATGAAATGGACGCGTTTTGCTGTGAGGGTTGCGGTATCCCGCTGACTCAAGACATGTTGGTCGATGCGGATGGCATTGAGGAAATGGAGGAGCACGAAGCTTCGAATATGCCCGGGGCTTGTCCTGAGTGCGGACAGATTCAGTGGGATACGTGGTGAGAGTGTTCTGCAAGCCTCGCGTGCGGGGCTTGCGGGTCCGCTCTTGGGCCTATCAATCGAAAAGGAAATTCCTATGTTCAAGAAAATCGCTTCCCGCATCGCTGCTGCATCCGCTGTCCTGGCCGTCACGGCCGGCCAGGCCATGGCCGAACTGCCCACTGAAGTGAGCGGCGCTGTCACTACCTACAAGACTGACGCGACTTCCGCTATTGGTATGGTGATGGGTGCCGGTGTGGTCATCTGGGGTCTGAAGAAGCTCGGCCAGAAGATGGGCTGGCTGTAATCAGCGAGGGGGCTGGTATGTCCGATACGCAAACCATCGTCGTGCAGGTCACGCCGGCCCCGCCGAATCCGGAAACCCTGGCTGATCTGTCCGATCTCGCAATGCTTTTTTTCGTGGCCTGCGCCGCGATTTTTTGCCTGCGGCGGCTGCTCGGCCTGTTCTCAACTGATTCACATCGTGATTAATGCCAAGCTCTATCGAAATCTTATTCGCGCTGGGGTTGTCGCTGCTGCTTTGGGTCACGTGGCATTGAGCCACGCTGGATATACGCAGCTCTCTGCGCCTGTCGGTTGGAGCCCCGGCGTGGGTGCTGCTGCGACGTATAGCGTTTCAAAGTCTGCGGCTGAAGTTGCTATAGCAGAGTTGGGGCGCATCAATGCCAATGCTGCTCTTTCGGTTAATGGCAAAACGGTATCTATACCTGCGAAGTTGCCTTTGGCTAGAGAGGCTGTGAAAAAAGTGGCAGCTGTTGCAATCTTTACGCATCCAGCTTTGCGTACTGCCGCAGCTGTTGCGACGTGGCTTGGCGCTGCCAATCTCGCATACGATGTGGCAAAGGGATGGACGCAGCAGCAGCCGGCCGAGGTCGGCTCGTGGTATATCAATGGCAAAGGGCCGTACGGAAGTGCGGAGGCTGCTTGTCGTGCATATATTACGGAGTCGTCTTACACCCCTGGGCGCATGATTTTCGATCACGTCCAAGCTGTTAATAGCGATACCTACAACTGCTATCAAAAAGATACGTATTCGCCTAATGCGCCTCCATCTGTTGTAAGTCGTCAAGCTACTCGAGGGGGTACTGATCTTCGCTGTCCTGATAAGTGGTCTTTGAGCGGTAGTACTTGTGTTAGTCCAGCCTTGGATCAGCCTAAGTTTGTTGAGATCCTGCAGCCTGATCCGCGCGTCGATGTTGATGATTTGCCTAACGTTGTGTGGCCTGCATCTTGGCCGGTGAAGCTGCCTGAAGTTCAGCCTACATTCATACCAACTGGGAACCCTGTTCCTAACCCTAAATACAATCCTAATCAGGCTCCTAGTACGACAAATCAGCCATATACGCAGCCGGGCGTGAATGTTGTCCCTGCGCCTACGGCGTCGAATCCTTGGCAAGTGGATGTGCAGCCTGTTAATCGGCCAGTTCCGGGCCCTGAAGCTAAGCCGGAACCGACACCGAACGTTAATCCAGATGGTAGTGCGAAGCCAGATCCTGGCGATCAGCAGCGCGAACCGAAAGATGAGGATAAGCAGGACCTGTGCGAAAAGCATCCTGACATCCTTGCCTGTCAAAAGGTCGATACCGATGTGCCCGACGACAAGATACCGAAGGCGCAAAAGAGCATTACCTTTGCGCCGGAAAACGCTTTCGGCGGTGGCTCCTGTCCGGCTGATCAATACGCGACTGTAGGTGGTCAGCAGCTCAAGGTCGTTGATTGGTCGCGCGATTGTCAATACATCGTCGCCAACGTGCGGCCTTTGGCTTTTGCGATCACTGCTTTGATTGTTGCGGGCATCTTGGTGGGGGCGCTCAAGCCATGAAAGTTGCAGCTTTCCTCATGTCGCTGGTGGAGCCGCTTTTCGCCCGGCTACTCGCTGCGCTGGGCTTCTCGGTGGTCTCCATCGTCGGCGTCACGGCGTCCATTGACGCTATCAAGACCCAGTTGGTCAATAGCGTCAATTCGCTGCCTGCGGACATGCTCAATCTCTTCTTGCTGGCCGGTGGCGGTTACTGCCTGGGCATGATCTTGGGTGCGATAGCCTTTCGCGTCACGCTCTGGCAAATACAGAGCGCTACAAAAGTCCTTGGAGTGAACCCAGGATGATTACCGTAATTACCGGCACGCCCGGCGCGGGCAAGACCCTCTACACGATTGAAAAATTGCTGCTGCCCCAGGTCGGAAAAACCATCAAGGGCAGGGACGAGGAGGGCAACGAGATTGAGCATCCGCGCACCATCTATACCAACATCAATGGCCTGCAGATTGACCATGAGCTGATTGACGGCGGTGATGTAGAGGGCCTGCGCGATTGGCACAAATGGGCAAAGCCCGGCGCTCTCATCGTGTTTGACGAAGTGCAGAAAGTCTGGCCGCCGCGGCCGAATGGCGCCAAGATTCCTGAGGACGTGCAGGCCCTGGACACGCACCGCCACATGGGCGTTGACTTCATCCTTATCACCCAGAACGTCCTTAATGTCGATCGCCATATTCACGCCCTTGGTGGCCGGCATTTGCACGTGCGTCGCGTGGCAAACATGCCGCTGGCCACGGTGTACGAATGGGATCATGTCAGCCGTGGCTTGCTGTATTCCAAGGCCATGACAAAGTCGCCCTGGAAGTACAGCCGCAAGGTGTTCAAGCTCTACAAGTCAAGCGAGTTGCACACAAAGCAGCCGCGCAAGATACCGGGCCTCGTGTGGTTCATCCTGGCCGGTTTTGCGAGTGTGGCCTACCTTGCTCCGACCACGTTGGAACGGATCGGCGGCCGTATCAGTGGTAAGCAACCCGAGGCAGTTGCGCAAGCGGAAAAGGGCGCTGCGGCGGGGTCTGCTGCAGCCCCTGCAGCTCTCTCTGTGCAGCCTGCCGTAGCGCCTGCAGCAGCTCCTGTCAGCGTGGCCGTGGACGAGCGCGTTGCCTTCATCCCGGCGATATCTGACCGGCCCTGGACGGCGCCTGCATATGACCAGCTGCGTGTCGTGGTGCGTATGCCCACGATCGACGGAGCTATCTGCAATGCAAAGCAGGGCTGTATCTGCCTCAACGAGGGTGAGCGTCTGGACGTATCCAGCGAGGCCTGCAGCGAGTGGCTCAAGGGTGCCAAATTCAACCCCTATAAGCTGCCGCCTAAGACGCCACCGGCGCCTGTGCCTGAGGCGAGGGGCAAGGCGCAGGATGACGAACCGGCACAAGCGTCATTGCCGCTGCCTGAGCCAAAAAAAACGGCGTCCAATGAAGTGACGCTGCATGACGTCACTCGTGCCGCGCGGACTGGACGCTTAAACGAGCTGGGCCAGCTTTAGGCTTGCGGTGTTAGTTCTGTCTCATGGCCTAGCATGTCAACCAAGTAGGCGGCGCCTTGCTCGTCCTGTACCTGCACTGCACGATATCCGAGGAGTTTTGCGGCTCGTGCCGTGAACAGCTGTACATCCCACGATGCATCGGCTGCGTCTTCGGCCGCGATGTTGTCCAGGTCATAGACTGACTTGGATTCTTCGATTAGCGCTTCGGCATCGTCTGTGTTGATGTCCAGGCGTGCGGCCAGCTCTGTAACCAAGCCGTCTAGCTTTGCCGCATCATTGTGGTAGAACAGCTGGCCCGCTTCGATCACGTCTGCATCTGCCAGATCAAGGCTGTACACCACTGCGGCGGAAGCGGTCATCGTGTATACGCTGTTCGAGAAGAAGAGGAATTCGCCAAAACGGCCATCGGTGGTTATCTTCTCAATCTTGGTGGGGCTGGTGTGGAAGAGTTGCATTGTTGATCCTGTCGATGATGCGTAGTTTAGTGAGCGAGCTGGGCCAGCTTTAGGCGATGACGATTTCGCCGCGCTCCGCCTTCCCGCGCAGCACCATTTTTCGATAGTTGTTTGCGCCCTCGTATTCGCCGCGGCTGACGATTTGCTGTAGACCTAGCTTGAGCTGGCCATCCTTAGCAAACTTGAGGAAAGCGCGCGCGCGTGCCTGGGCGTCCTTCCACCATTGAGGAATAGGGCGCGGCTCGTGGTACTCAATCAGGCCGCGCGCCTTCATTGCGCGGGTGATATGCGCGCGATTCTCGCGGCCGAGGCGCGTCGTGGGCCGTGCACCATTCCAGACGGGACGACCGAAGGGCAACACCAGCTGGAGCGCCAGAGCTTGAGCGTACTTCCTGAAATTTGCTGCGATTGCCATAACTGCCTCCTTTGGGTACCGGGCCCCTAGATTCGGAGCCGGGTCGTCATCTGTCTGCTGCCCGTTGAACTGTCCCTTGCTTGCACCGTTCCCCTGAGTTCCTCGCCGTGCCTTTAGCGGTATCAGGATGGGTTTTCGGAGTGGGGAAGCTTTGTAAAGCGCAGCTTTATGAATACCCCCGGAGAAAAGCCAAGGCCGAAGGCCGCTCCTGATTTAGCGTAGGCCGAAGAGGCGAGAACTCTGGGGAATGGTGCTGGGCGCGGTGTGTGACGGGCAGCTGACGCCGCGCGGCGAGCGCCTATAGGGCTTTAGCCCTCATGCTTTGGAAATTGCGCGGGAGCGCTCCTGTCCTATGATTCGGCCAAGAGAGGTGAAGTATGGGAATTCAGGATAGAGATTACTGGCGTGAACGCTATAGAGCGCGAGGCAACGTGGACCCGGAACATTGGCGTCAAGATGAGCTGACGTCGTTAGATGTTGATTTCCGCCCTCCCAAAAATAATGAGCTAAATTTTGTTGGCAAGCTCTTTCTGACGATTTTTGTAGCTCTGATTTGTGTAATTGCCTATAGGGGTGTGAAAGACCGCCTATCTAGACCTGAGCCAGTGCGTGAAGTGGTTGGTCAGCGTCAAGGTGCACCATCTGCTGCGCCTGCATCGCCTGCTGGGCGCAGTGCAGAGCCTCCAGTAGTGCGGGCTCCATCGAGCGAGGGTCAGGTCTACCGCTGTGGTAATGCCTACAGCAGTCAGCCATGCGAAGGCGGTAAGCCGGTGATTATCTCTAGTCCTGTTGCGTCTGCCGGTGATGCGTCTGGTATGCGCGAAATCTATCTCTGCAAAGACTTCCAGGGCCGACTTTTTTGGGAAAGTACTGCCTGCTCCCTAAATGGGCGATTCATGGAGCGCATAGCTAGTGTTCCAGCGAACGTTTCTTGGGAACAGCAGGTGGTAGTTGCGCAACAGCAGTGGGCTAAGGCTAGATCTGTAGCGTCTGAGCAGATTGTGTCGGTGGCTCCGCGGCAGGCCGTGGCTAAAGCAAATGCTTCAGAGTGCCAAGCTCTTGAGGACCGTGTGAATTGGCTGGATTCGCTGGGCCGTGCTGGTGGCGGGGTCTACACCATGGACTGGATTCGCGAGCAACGTCGTTTGGCGCGTGATCGTCAATTTCGCATTGGCTGCTAGCCGATCCGGAAAATCGGGCTGTTTGCGGCCAAATCTGGCTTGGTTAACTCCTTTTCCATAGTCAACATTTGCTTGACTAATTCATTGTTTTTGCGCTTGAGACTTTGTGCTAGTGCAAAGTACTGGGCCGCTTGGTTTGTAGCGGTTGCGTTTGCGGTCTGGATGCCCCAGATTGATTCCCAGAACAGGGCCAAATGAATAGCCCGAGGTGCTTGGCCTCGGGCTTTGTATTTGCGCAGCGTCGCTGGCGTTATGTCTAGCAGCCGCGCCTTTTGTTCGATGGTGCCTGGGACGTTGTCTAAAACGGTAGCGAAGTGGGGCAGATGCGCTGGGTATGGTGCTCTGAACATCATCAAAAAAGCCGCAGGTTATGCGGCTTGATGCTTTGGCAGTCCTTGAAAAAGTGCTCTCACTTTAAGATTTAACATAATATACATCGTATCTAGTAGAAAAGCTCTAAAAATAGGAGCGCTAGAGCTCCAGTTTTCAAGGCTTTCAGTAGTCCCATGGGACTACGTTTTTACCTCTTCCTCTTAACCAATTCCGCGAGAGTTACAAATAGCTCCCGTTGACGCACGGTTCGGACTCTAAGGACTTCGCTGCCAACTGTCAAACATTTTTGTTTGACCCGTCATCTTTTTCCGGCATCGGCGCTGCGTCCGCTGCTACAAAGTCGCAAGCACTGGACACGTTCCGAGCCCCCGCAGGAGCCGCACGGCATCCAGTCTGAATCCACCATGGAATCGTTCACATTGTCGACGTCTCCACATCCAACTGGACACGTTTGTGGATCAAACCCATGGCTGCAAGAACCATCGTCACGCAGCATCTGCACGGTCTTCGCTCGTTGAGCAGGCGTTGTGTAGCCGTGTTGAACAGCGATCTCGATGGCGCGATCGAGCTGCAGCTCGGGCACCTGCAGCAGCGCCAGGTCGATGCTGGCCCCCACGCGTAGCTCGTAGGTCTCGTACACCTGGCCACAGCCTTGATTGGCAGCGTCCGACAAGGCTGCGCACTTCGCTGCCCAGTCGTTTTCCGAGAAGACTTGCGCCTCGCGAGCTGGTGCCACTTCGAGCGCTACGACGCTTGGAGACGTAGTAGTAGTTCTTTGTATAGAAGACCCTTGTATATAGAGTGCAGGAAACGGCAAATCCAGTTTGCAGGTTTCGGCAGACGTTTTGGGCTCAAGTTTGCAGGTTTCGGCAGCCAATTGAGGCTCCAGTTTGCAGGTTTCGGCAAGTGGTTTCGGGGCTTGCTTGATGACTTGGCCAAGCCATTGGCCATCGACGTAATCGAGTAGCCCATCCAGGACGGCCTGCCTCTCGTCATTGGTGATGGGGCGACCTGGGCATTGCGTGGGCAAGGCCCCGCCAGATCCGCCGCAGTTCCTGCACTGGGTACGATCGTGGCCGATGCTGTGGAGTGAAAAAACAGCGGCCCGTGGCACTGGCCGGTCGGAGTCCATCATGGTGCGATCAATGTGCTCAAGCTCGGCAATGACGGCTGGGCAGACCGGCATCAATCCATTGCCTGGTGGCCAGCGCTGCAGCCACATGACCTGATCCGGGTATTTGAGGCCGAGCTTGGCGTGGCGCCAGGTCAAGCTGCCCTCGGCAAAAGCACTGAGCACGTTCCATCGGTGCCGCAGCCGAAACCAGAAGCTACGCGATTTCCATAGCTCTAGGCGCTTGTCTGGCGGGGTGTTGTCGCCAATCTCGTAATCAGTTGAGCAGGTGGATTTCATGTCAAACCATCTTCAATGCGGGATTGCTGGGGGGGATGGGCTGGACCCACCGGCCTGGGCTGGTGAGGACAACACAGGACAGATGGGCCACTACGGTGCCGCGGCTGTGGATCTCATAGCGGACGATGTTTGTGCGATTCGCGGCTGGCAGGTGCCAGCCACACTTGATGACCTCCCTCTGGGTCTTGGTGCTGAGCTCGTCGACGGTGAGATCCTCGTGGCCGTCCTCACGGTCGCCATGGCGTGCGTACTCCTTGAAGATCTTGGGCGATACCAGGGCCATGCCCTCCTCCACGAAGTGAATCGCCGCGCCGGTCTCGTTGAACTTGAGCTCGCGATTGACCAGCCCCATTTGCACCCACTGCATGAAAGCCAATGCCAGGGGGCTGGGCTCGGGTGGCGGCTTGTCGGGGTTTGCGTCGATGTCGGGCAGCGGCTGAAGCAGAAGAACCGGCCCCGGTGTTGCTGCGGCCGCCGGCGGCGCACTTGCAGTGGCGGTGCGCCCCTTGAGCACGGGCAGGTCATCGAGCTCGTCCAGCTCAGCGGCCATGCGCTTGAACTCGGCACTGACGCTTTGAGAGCGCGGCACTTGGTCATGGCGTGGCTCGGGGGCGGGATTCTTTGGTGCGCTTGGCGCGGGCAGCGGCGCAGCTGCTGCAGGTTTGACAGAAGGCGGCCTTGCGGCCGTAGTTGCGGCAGCTTGGGGCGGCTGGTGCAAGGTGGCGGGCTGAGGAGGCGCAGCTGGTGGTGACACCGCTGCGGCATGCTGGAATGGTTGCTCCAAGGGCGCTGCGCCCTTCTCTGCCGGCTGTGGGTACTTGGCCGGCTTGTTCTTTTTGCCAGGCCTGTCCGATGCTGTTGCAGATTCGGATGGATCGAGGAAGTAGCTGCCCTCTTTGTCGCCAAGCAAATACGCGGCTTCGCCGTTGTCGAGGCTGTCGTAGTCCAGCTTCAATGGGGTGGGCACGCCGGATCTCGATGCTGCCCCAGCTTCAAACTCTTCGTAGGCTGTATCAGCTTGGGTCTGTTGCACTGGCGCCGTAGGCGCCCTAGCTGCCAAGACTGCCGCAGTTTGGGATGGAGTTTCTGGTGCAGGTGTCTTGGTTGCTGCCGCAGGGGTTGCCGCTGGCCTGGGCTTTGCCGCAGCATTTGGCGGCTTGGTGAAAGTGGGCTCTCGCATGATGGCGGCATGCTTTTTAGCTTCTGCCGCATCCTGGGGCCGTTGCTTCGCAGGCTTTGCCGCAACCTGGGATGGTTGGGCTGAGGATGCCGCAGCTGCTGGTGCATTGGCATCGATCGCCGCCGCAGATTCCGATGCGCTGAGAGTTGCAGCAGCTTGATGTTCGTCTTGCCCTGCTCCATCCTTGCGACGGTCGCGGATCTCCAGCCGCCCGCGCATGGCAGCCGGGTACTTGCTCTCGTGGTTGAACAGCTTGGCCAGAGGGAACTTGAGCATGGCAAAGTCATGCATGTAGGCCCCCTGCTCTGACCCATCCTCGGCGTAACCGTGCACTGTGACATGCCAGACGGCCTGGCCGCTGGCAGGGTTGAGCTCGATCGCGCCGTAGTCCTGCCAGGTGTCGAACAGCCGGTCGTTCTTTGCGTTGCCAGGCACGCTTTCATCGGGCTCGTTTGCTTGGATGTGCTCTCGCACGGTATCGGCGAGGCGCTTGGCCACGAACCAGATCGCCCCCTCGAACACCCAACCTGCCGCACCGTTGCGATTCAGGGGGAGCTGTGTGCCAGCTTGGAGCATGGTCCTCATGGACTGCATCAGCAGCTCGATGAGAGGCACGGCCTTCGCAGTGGCGAAGCGAGCCTTGGAGCCTTTTTGCAGGGCACGTTGCGTTGAAAGCTGGTCGGCGCGCTTGACGATCTTGGCGACGAGACTGTCCTTGTCCTGGCCGGCGAGGTATTGCTCCAGGGCATCCAAGGCGGTGGGCGTGTGCGCCAGGAATCGAAGCGCACTTTCTGGCGCAATGCGGGGTAGCAGCAGCTGGGCCAGCTTGGCATGAGCGCTGTAATCGCGCTGCCCCTTGGGCGCAAAGTCCACCAGGTACTCGGCAGTGCGCTGGCCTGCGATCTGTGACAGGCTTCCGCCTGCAGGTGCCCAACGGATAGGATCGCTCTCGCCAACTGGACGCCATGCAATGCGCAAGTCGGTCATGGGCTTGGCGATGTCATGCAGCAAAGCGCAGAAGAACACCACGTAGGTCCACTGATCGCGCTGGGCGTCCACGATCTCGATCTGGCTTCCGCCTGGCAGCAGATGGGCATTGCGCCAGGTCATGGCCGCAAGCAGCATTTCGATGGTGTGCGATAGCAGGCCGCCTGCGTGGGCGTGGTGGTGGGCTTCGGAGGCCGGCATGAGCTGCACGAACTCGGCGTACCGCCGAATCGCTGGCAGCAGGTCCCGTTCCCAAATGGCCTGCGACTGGTGCGACTGGCTCCAGATCTGGGTGATAGCCCGTTCTGCGCGGACCGTGGCCAGCAGCTGCTGGGCGTTAAGCACGCGCAACCATCCGGGCTCACTGCCTGCGATGTGGATTTCGTCGGGCTTGAGTGTCTGGTCTTGAGCCCCCCTCCCTACTGGCGCATCAGGCGGCGGTAGCGGATCTGCAGGCGCAGGCAGCACGGGCTTGGCCTTGCTCCAGGGCACCATTGCAAGCAACTTTGAAGCAATACTCTTCACGCGCACTCCTCTTGGAGCAGGATTCGAGCGAAGTGCCGGGCACGCGCTGACTTGCCATCGGTGGGTGTCCAGATAGACAGCTCCTCCCCCGGCTGGCCCAGTGCGAGGAAGTCCATGAAACTCTGCTCCAGCGGGTCCCATTTGATGCGTGAGGCGATGCCGTCGCGGCCCCAGTCACCGCATGTTTGCACGAACGGCTGCGCCACGACTCGCATGACAAAGCTGTGCCAATTCTTCTCTTGCTGAGGTTTGGGCACATGCGGCATTTTGGGATGGTCAGCAACCAGCTGCAGCAGGATTGAGCGCACGCTCAAGATTGGATCAAGCTCCTCTTCCAGATGCTGCTCCAGCCCCTCGAAGCGACCCAACCAGCGCATGAGCGGGTTGGTTTTGCTGGCAAGGCCAAGCAGTTGCAGGCTGTCTGCGATGGCGAATATCGAGCAGCCACGATCGAGCGGATCTCGGCCTAGAAATGGTGGATCACTGTTGGCTCTCTGCTGGATGTGCTGACTATGTAGGTGCGGTGCGCGGGCGAGGTCGTCCATGGGGCGCAACCGTACCTAGTGCGCCCTCAGCTGTCAGCGCGAAACCCTGCGGTGATGACCGGAGGCTTTTCGCTTGTATTTCTTTCCAGGATATGCTAACCGTGTAACACCTTAATACAACTTCAACTATCCGTAATGACATTGGCAAACTTAGCGCATGTCCACGCGTCCTTCACAATCACCCAAGTCTTCTGTTACTGGCCTACGTCGCCGTGTGTTTTTGTTTTACAGATCTAAAATCAATGAAGATGGCGACTGATTTTTTAAGTTTTTGAAACAAGGCGACTGCCAGAATTCCTTTTAATAATTCTTATGAATGCTTGAGCTGATCTAATGAATATATTATATTTCCATGAATGTCGTTAATAATGTTGCAGTTTTCTTCAAAGATTATTGGAATGTACTCTTTGAATTCTGAAACATTTTTAATTCCATTTATCAACGCGAAGCGAACTGCCGACTGGCATCTTGACGCACCAAATAACATAATCTGGCTATATAGGTTGAGCTCATTCTTTGTGAAATCAGTACTCCTGAATCCGGCATGAACAGAATCATTTCTGAATACCCGAATCTTTTCAAAAATGTCGATGAGTTCCTTATTCCAAAAGTCGTAGCTTGGATGTGCCCTTAGCTTAAGAAGAGTAGTCACTGAAACGTCACTTCTGTTTTTTCCGTTGGGAAATCCTAGAAACCAACGAACAGAGCCACCAATATTATCATTTTCCGTTTCCTTTATCAGAGCTTCAACTGCGAAACAGTAGAATAGCGTCTTCAGTTGAGCATTTTTTTCGTGTTTGCTGTTTCTTACCCAATGCAATGATCGTTGATAACGTTTGCTAAGTTCATTGTCTAACGAAAGAATGTGATTGACAAAATCTATTTGTTGGATGCTGCCCTGAGAAACCACGAACGCCATTGATGGCTCAAAATCGGTGTTTGTTATCGGGCTAATCGATCCAGATTCCAGATTTTTAACGAATCCTATCTCGGAAAGTTTGAAGTTAGAAACGGAGAAATCGACAGACTTGAGATCCAATATTTCTGAAAAAATGCTGTCAGCATAACCTGTAGCCACTGCATTATCTTCCGCTTCGACAATAGTTGCAATTCTTGCGCAGATTGCGTAATGATTAAAGTCCTTTCGGTTCTCTTGAGCGGATTGCCTTAGTGTTTCAATCTCATCCTCAGAGTCTGACTTATTTGATCTAATCTCTACTTGTCCGTAAACCTTCGTGTGAGGGATAGAAATGCTGTTGCTATCGAGAACTCTTAATACTAGAAACTTACCCACACTTATGCTCCGTGATCAGATTTAGAAAATGTTGGAGGAGAATCCTTCTTATCCGCGCTTCGAATGGTCTACTTAAAATCAGTCTATTTTTATCAAAATATTCAATTAGGCTTCTGGCGATTGAGTAGCTCTTAAAATTTACGCAAGCCTCAACAACTATTTGCAGATATTCGCTCTTTATGCATTTTGACAGAAGAAATAAACAACATTCTTCAACGTTTTGAACATTGTTTACCGAGATGTAGTATTTCAGCCTAAAGAAAGCTATTTCTTCATCGCGAGGTTTTGAGTCAAATAGCAGCTTATCAAATCTTCTAACGCCTTCGTTATCAAATGTGGCTATTGACAGGTCGTAACCCAATTTAACCGCCCTGGGGTGGCCAGGCTTTATTAAATATAGTAGATGAAAATAATATTTCGCTTCAATAATTTTGCCTTTTGAAGCCAGATGGTCTATATATTCTGTTAATCTTTGAACATACTTAGGATTTTGTTTTATTGTTTCTCGAAATTTTCATTCAACTGCTTCCAAAGATAACTCCATGTTTTCAGTATTGACTTGCTTCTCTTTACCTACGTTTAGGACGCCTTTGAAGCAACGATAGTGAATAATTCTAGGCCTATTGAATATTTTGTCTATTCTGGCGCATGTCACAGTTATGGGGCTCAGTTCATGTAACGGGTGCTGTGGCCTAGTCAAAAGCGGGCACCATAGCGACTTGGTCCATTGCGCATCTCTACCATTTCGCCGGCAACTGGCCTCCCAGGCCAGCTGCCGGCGCCCGTTGCCCGTATAGGCCATTTCCAGTACCAGTAAATCCTTTGCGCATGCTCCGAAATTTGAGGAGCATGCGCGCCCTTTGAGTAGGCCCTGTACCCAGTAAAACCGTTTGTCCAGTACGCGAGGCGGCCCCTGCCGCTCGCCATCCTTTACACCCTTAAATTACCAACCATTTATTCTTCACTGTGTCAAGCGTTAACCGTTAGGCATGTAACGCACGGTTTCCGCTGGTGACAAAGCGGCAGCTCTAAGAACATTCGGCCCGGCGACTGACGCATTGCGTCGACACCCCCGGGCCACTGATCTTCTTCGCACACCTCCTCTTGGTTGTGGTCCGGGTTCTTTTTACGGAGTTCCTACGGTCCATGACCCGCATGCCCAGATTCTTTGCCAGCATGGCTTTGCTGGCCATGGCCTCAGCCCAGGCCACCCCTCAGCTTGTTGATGGCAACAAGCGCCTGCAGTTGGGCCGCTACACAACTGCCGAAGCCCTGCCACAGCCGCATCTGAATGAGCCGTTGGCCCTGGTGGCCCAGCTCACATTCCCGCGCGAACAGGTGACGACCGTTGGCGAAGCCATCGAGTACACGCTGCTTCGTACGGGCTATGCCCTGGTGGATTCCCAATCACTGACTTCCGATGCGCGCCGCTTCCTCGGTCTGCCGCTGCCCGAGGCTCAGCGCACGCTGGGCCCGTTTTCTGTGCAAGACGTGCTGAATGTGCTGGTGGGCACAGCATGGCGCTGGCACACCGATCACATCACCCGACGTGTGTGGTTCACCCTGGCCAACGCTCCAAAGCCACGCCGATTGGAGCCCATCGTCAGCCCTAGCAGTACGCCTCAGCCGAAGGCGTCCGTCAAGGAGTGAGCATGTCGGAACAAAGCACTGTCGATGGAGAAGTACAGTTGACTGAGCCAAGCGTGCCACCGCCGCCGCCTCCCGATGTGGCAGATTTGCCGCCTGCGGTTTCTGTGGCTCCCGAGGTCACAGGCGTCGATGATTCAGCGGTCGATCATTCTTGGTTGAGCGAGCTTGAGACTGCCGCTCCTCTTAGTGGTGCCACTGCAACTGCGGCGGCTGCTGCTGCGCCTTTAGAGGCGGAAAAGCGGCCAGGATTCCTCGCCCGCGCATTTGGTCGCGCACCAGCTGCAGCAAAGCCACGCAAGGCCGAGGTGCCCGTGAGTGTTGAGTCCAGCGAAATCCCCTCTCGACGCAAGTCGACGAACCCATGGGTGCTGCGCACAGTCGGCATTGCGGCTGTCGTGGGAATATTGGCAGTGGGGTACCTTCAATACGGGCCGAAACGTCTACCAGCACTGGATCTGCTTGGCTCATCGCTTCCCGAGGCCGGCCTGGTGACGCCGCAGCCTGCTTTCGATGCTTCCGAGTTCGATCCGCGCCTGGCTGACACCTCCCCACTGCCCCTTGCGCCCTTGGCTGATGCGGCTGCGGCACCTATCGGCGGAGCATCAGCTGGCGATGCGGACCCAATCCCCGTGGGCATGCAGCCAGAATTCGATCCAGAGGCGGTTATGCGGCAGTCTGCAGCTGATGCAGGCGTTGCCAGCCTGGCGGACGTGGGTGCTGTGCCGCAAGCCGTGGCTAACGTGGCTCCCCAGCGAACTGAGGCCGCTGCTGTAGCACCGGCTGGTAGTGCCCCTATTACTGGCGCACCCGCGCCTACTATGGCGGTGGGCCCCACTGCAGTAGCGCCTGCAACACCAGTTGGCGTCGACCCCCAGATGCTCGATCGCATGAAGCGCATGGAAGACATGATGTTGCTGATGTCCCAGCAGTTGGCCGCGATGCAGCAGGCCAACGCGCTTGCTGGCAAGACCTCTGCGGCACCGGCACTGGCTCCTGCTCGTGCTGTAGCGCCTGCAGCCGCACAGGGCGCCCCCGTCGAGCAGCCGTCGCCGCGCCCAGCGCCCAAGCGCGTAATGGTGAAGGCGAAGCCGGCTACTCCCCGCCAAGCAGCAAAGGTCGTTGCCGCGAAGCCAGCTGCAGCTCCTGCAGGTGCCCAGCTTGTGTCCGTCGATATGTGGAACGGCGAGCCTTCGGTCGTGGTCGCCTCGGGCGTGCCCGGTGATCGCCGAGTGCGTGTCTTGCGCCCAGGTGATGTGGTCAATGGTCTGTCGCTCAAGTCGGCAGATCCTGTGTCTCGCACAGCCACATTCGTGGCTCCAGGCAGCCAAGGCCTGACCCTTTCAGTGAGCAATGGAGGCTGATTCATGAAAAAAATTGCCTTTATTGCCACCGTGGTCGCATTGCAGCTGAGCACGGGCGCCCTTGCGCAGCTGCGCACTGGCCGCACTGCAGAAGCAAGCTCGCTGCCCAGCACGACTCAACAGGGCCGCTCGCAACTGGACGAGACAGCGCGTGCTGTGCAACAGATGTGGGGTCTGACTGCCGATGAGATGCAGCGCGCCAAGGTGCTGTCGCTGGGACCTCGTGCTAATTTCTCGGTCAAGGAGCTCTCGCCCCTTGAGGTGCTGGGCATTCATGCTCGCAACGATGCAGAGCGCCGTCAGTATGCCGAGCGCATGGCGCGGATCTTCCACCAAGATGTGGAGCGAAGCATCTTGTGGGACCGTGAAATGCAGGCGGCTATGGCCCGCCTGTATCCCAACGAGCCGATGGTGAACTATGACGGCCTGCCGCGCGTGCAGTCGTCTGTAGGTGCAGCCGACATGCTGAACGTGCCGCGCACGCAGATCATCGAGCGCGCTTCGCCAGCTCCTGCCAACCGCGGAAAACGCTGATATGCGCTGCCGCTTCGCCATCCTCGCCCTTGGATTCGCTTGCAGCGTGCCGGCCCTGGCCGGCGTGGAGCTGGAGATGATCCACGACAGCGGCAAATCTGTGCCGTTGGCGCCCTATGTGGCCCAGATCGTGGGCGGCACAGATGAGGCGAATGTGCTCGACGGGCTGCGTTTCCCGTTTCGCAGCCAATTGCGCGGCGGGGTGCTCAAGCAAGACGGCGTGAAGGTCTTCAATGGCCAATGGCTGACTCAGCCCATGTTCGTGATCGGCGCGGACGACGCGTCTTTGCGCTGGGTAGCCTTCAATCACAAGAAGCTGATACAGCTCAATGCAGTCGGCATTGTGGTGCAGGCAGCAACGCCTGCCGCATTCAAGCTGCTCCAGCAAGTGGCCAGCCCCTTGCAATTGGCTCCGGATACAGGGGCATTCCTTGCAGACACTTTGATCGCCAAGGGTGCGCCAGTTTTTCCGGTGCTGGTGCACAGCAATGGCCGCGCCTACCAGATCCTGCCTCAGCGCACGTTTGGAGTGGCTCCATGAGCGAACTCGGCCTGGTGCATATCGGATTGGAAGGCGCGGTGAAAGCATGTGCCAATGCTCGGCTGTTGCGCGTTTGGCAGGTTCAGCTTGGAACGCCTTTTGCGGCTGCGCAGTCCCAAAATGTTCCAAGCCTTCACGGCATGTTCCAACTGGAGGGCATGCAGTGACTGACGGGACCATGGAAGGCGTGCTGAGGCCGCCAGTCGAAGCATTGAGCGCTGCCACAGCTTTTGGGATCGCTGGCGTGGCTGCAGCCGCACCATGGGCGCTGATGATGCCCCACTCGCTGGGCGCAGTCTCGGGCGCAATCGCTGCCGGCTTCGGATGCGTGCGAGCGCGCCAGGCCTTCCAGGTCTATAGCTATCAACGCGGGCTGAAGTTCACCAAGATGACGCGCTTGGCTCCCCACAAGCTTCCCGTCAACCTCAAGGAGCATTTTTACCTGGGCGAAGGCTTCGAGTGGACGCAGTTGCACACGCAGCGCTTGCTGGACGCTCGTGAGACAGATGTTCAGCGTTTCGTGAAGGCCTCGCCAACCGAGCTCAAGCTCGCCGCCAGCGGCGAAAGGATGCGCAAGTGGGCGCAGGCCAAGAACGACAGCTTGCTGGCCAGGGTACTGGAGCGTGCGCTTGATGTCGGCGGTACCGCCAACCCCTTCGCCACTGGCGTGGACCTGGGCGGCAACCCTGTGCTCCATGGCGTGGGAGTGCAGAACGAAAAGCCGGTGGTGTTGCGCCAAGGCTCGCGCTCTGGCCACTTGCTGGTGATGGGCACGACTCGCGTGGGCAAGACGCGCCTCTTGGAGCTTCTGTGCTCTCAGGACATTCATGCCGGTCATGTGGTGATCGTCATCGACCCCAAGGGCGACGCGGAGCTGATGCTTCGCATGCATGCTGAGGCACGACGCGCTGGTCGCCTGGATCAGTTCTATATGTTCCATCTGGGCTACCCGGAGATTTCTGCGCGCTACAACGGCATTGGCAATTTCGCGCGTATCACCGAAGTCGCTGGCCGTGCCACGAATGCCCTGCCCTCCTCGGGCAACTCGGCTGCCTTCAAGGAGTTCAGCTGGCGGTTCACCAACATCGTGGCTCAGGCCCAGGTGGCACTCGGTCGCATTCCGACCTACGAGACGCTGCTCAAGGACGTGACTGGCATTGACCCGCTGTTCATGGACTACGCGGGCATGACGTTTCGCAAGCTCGCGATTGACCATCCCCAGCGCTTCGGCAGCTATCAGGACCGCCTGGTGGAGCTGGAGCGCGCTATCGTGGCAAAGAAGGCTCCGGTTCCAAGAAGCCTGCAGGATCGTTCGCCCGATCAGGTGGCGATGTATCTGCTCATCAAGGAAGCACGACTGGACGACAAGGTACTGGTCGGCCTGGCAGCCGCATTCAGCTACGAGCGTTCGTTCTATGAAAAGATCATTGCCAGCCTGGGGCCATTCCTCGAAAAGCTCACATCGGGTGCCGTGGGCAAGCTCATCAGCCCCGACTACTTCGACCCGAACGACAAGCGGCCAATCTTCGACTGGATGACGGTGTTTCGCCAGGGCGGCATCGTGTATGCCGGTCTGGATGCCTTGTCTGACTCCGTGGTTTCGTCTGCCGTGGGCAACTCCATGCTGTCCGATCTGGTCTCGACCGGCGGCAAGCTCTACAAGACAGGCCTCGACCCACACGGCGACGGCAAGCTGCAGCTGCCGACTGTGTGTTGCCATTTCGATGAGGTCAACGAGATCGCAGGCCCCGAGTTCGTTCCGATGGTCAACAAGCTCGGCGGATCGGGCTTTCGCATCACTGCGTACACCCAGTCGATGTTCGACATCGAGGCGAAGGTCGGTGACAAGGCCAAGGCTGGCCAGATCCTCGACAACTTCAACCACCTTTGCATGCTACGGGTGCGCAGCAAGGCGACAGCGAGCCTGCTGACGGACCAGGTGCCACAGGTCAACGTGACGGTGCTCACGCCAGTATCGGGCGTGTCGGACACGGCTGCCCAGGGCAATGGCGTCGATTTCACCAGCCAGAACAACGACATAGCGAACAAGTCGAAGGCGCCGCTGATCGAGCCTTCTGACGTCCTCTCGTTGCCACAGGGTCAAGCGTTTGCGCTGCTGGAAGGCAATCGCTGCCACAAGATTCGTATTCCTCTGGCTGATACCAAGGACGACCCGTTCATACCAGCTTCGCTCAAGGCGGTTGCTGAGGACATGAAGCGCCGCTATCGCACGAGTGAGACGTGGGCCGCAGAAACCGACTGGCTCAGTACACAGCCCTTGGGCGCTGGTGCAGGTGGGCTGATCGATACGGATCTCGCTTCTGCCTTTGATGACGATATGCCTGGCTACGCCATGGCAGGCGCAACTTCGTCCGCCGTGGCCGGCAACGTGATGGGACCGCACTCATGACGGCTCCGAACTCGCCCGCCAGAAAGCCAAGCACACACGGCCCTGTTGGCGTGGCCGTGTTGGTTGGCTTTGGACTATTCAGTGTGACAGTGTCCTCGTGGCTCATCGGCCTGGTGATTGAAATCGGCGGTGGCTATTTCTTCTGGCGTGGCCAGGGCATCCGCCATGCCCAGGAGATGGTGCAGCAGGATCTGCGCTATATCGCAGCCGCTCCACGCAGTCTGCTAGTGCCAGACACCGTGGACTTTTCGCTCCGTATCGTGAAGTGGGCTCGTATGCCCTACGAGCGTCTTGGTGCGCTGCGCTGGTATCAGCGCAACTTGGCAGCCCAGCAGGCTGGCACGGACGCGGCACTGCCTAGCTTTCTGGGTCAAAGCGTGCAGCCCCAACTCAAAGGGGTGGCCAAGGCTGGTGCGTCGTTCATCCACATGCTCAGCGAATGGGTGGTCATCAGCATGTTTGTCCTGCAGGACGTGCTGCTGCGCCTCTGCACAGCAGTTTTTGCGCTCCCTGCATTTGCCCTTGCCTGCCTGATGGGGGTAATCGACGGCTTGGTGCGCAGGGATCGACGCCGTTGGCAAGGCGGCCGCGAATCTTCGTTCGTCTACCACCATGCCAAGCGGTATGTGGGCTGGGCGCTTACGGGCGGCTTTGGCTTGTACTTGTCCTGGCCATTCGGCGGCTTCAATCCGGCCTACATGGTGCTGGTATTTACCGTGCTTGTGGCATTCACCCTATCGACAACGGTAGGCGCATTCAAGAAATACGCATGACATTGAATTTGAAGGAGATATTGATGAAACGCTCTCGACATTCGCTATTTGCAGTTCTGGTCATCGGTGTGCTTGCCACTACCGCATCGGCCTGGGCTGATGTGGCCGACGACGAGCTGGAGCGCGAGCGCCTGGCACGCATTGCGGGTGAGATTGAGCAGGTTCAGCTCATGGTTGCAGACGCAGAAAAGGCAGCGCCGACTGGCCAGCGTGTGAAGTTCCGATATGACTGGCTGCAACGTGACCTGGAGCTGCTGCGCGCGGGCGTGACAAACCATGTGGATGCACCCCGACAACCTCGCCCAGTCTCTCCTCTACGTGGCGACTATCGGCAATAAGCCAGCCTGAGCTCGACCATGAATTCGGAAATGGCAGCGGGATTTATGCAAGGGGCTGGCTTTAATGCTCAGAACTTGAAGTACCTGCTTTTTGTCGTGGTGTTTGCGATGGTGTTTTCCATTGGCGCATGGCTCGGTACGCTGGTATTGAAGGCTTATGGAGATGGAGAGCTGGATGCACCGGAAGCCATGAGGGCGTGTATTGGAGTAGCCATTACCGTTTTGTTAGTGGTAGGCGTGGTGGGATCAATCATTTTCTAAAAAATCAATTAATCGATTGGAGAAATCATGAAGAAGCATTTGAAAAAAATTAACTCTGGCATCGCATCTATCGCACTGGCTCCGGTTGTGCTGCTTGCAACCTGCCCTGCATTTAGCGCTCTGCCGACGATTCAACCTCCTGCAGGTGGAAGTATCGGCGGCGGCACTACACAAGAAGGTGATATTCTTGGGCAAATTGGTGCGTATTTCAAACTCGGAATGACTATTCTGGGTTTGGTTTTGGCTGCAATTGCCTTTCTGTTCGTTGTTACCGCCTCTTTGCAACGCTACCGTGATTACACAGCGGGCAAGATCCAGCTGGGTGATCTCAAGGAGTTTGTAATTGTCAGTGTGATTATCATCAGCTTGGTGATTTTGATGGTCAACTACGCAGCTCAATCTTTGGCCTAACATGGCTGCACACGACTCTCGCCCCCAAGGAAAGGCGCCTGTCCAGGCGCCGCTGACAGATCGCGTTAATTCCGAGCCACCAATTATCAATGGAATGGCGGCTAGCGAGGCTGGATATATTGGGGGCGTGACTTTCGCCGTCAGCCTGTTTATCGGCGCTGTTGTGGCATTTAGCACCGGACTCTGGATAGTAGCGCCCATTCTGTGCGTTGTCGTTCCGTTTATGGTGCTTTGGTATTCTTCACTGTATCTGCAAGAGGTCAAGCGAAACCGCCCTGAAGGCTTCTATCTCCACTCGATGCATTTTTATCTTGTGTCACATAAATTGGCAAAGCCTAAATTTCTGGTCCATGACGGCCGGATGCAGTTGGGTTGCAGCTATCGCATGAATTCGATCAAGGCTGAAGCCAAATCATCGGAAACTAAATAATGAGCAGTGGTGATTATCTGGACGCGCTTGCGTCCGAGCGCAGCCATAACGCGAAGCTTACGAAAATAATCTTTGCAGTCGTGTTTTTCGGTGTGGCCGGGATGTGGTTCGCGTCGCGCGTTCCTAAAAATATCGACTTACACGTCGCACCCGATATTAAGGCGGGTGACACGATACGGGTGATTGATGGGCAGTCGCCAGTGCCGTCTACAAATGCCTACGGTTTTGCGTATTACATCTGGCAGCAGATTAATCGCTGGCAAAGCGACGGCTCTCAAGACTATGGCAAGCAGATTTATGCGATGCAGTTTTATCTGACTCCGCGTTGCCAGGCGCAACTGCAAACCGACATGCAACAGCGTCACGCCAAAGGCGAGTTGCGCCGCCGTACTCGCCAGATTAGCGAGATCCCCGGCTTTCCGTACAGCGAAAACCGTGTGATCCGTGAAGGCTCGGATGCTTGGACGGTGCTGCTGGACATGCAGGTTCAGGAGACCTTCGCAGGGCAGCCGGTCAAGGACGTATTCATTCGGTACCCGCTGCGCGTGGTGCGCTTTGATGTGGACCGTGAGCGCAACCCATGGCGTCTGGGCTTGGATTGCTTCGGCAGTAGCCAGCCCGCACGCCTCAATCCTGCGGAGCTCAAGCCTGGCGCGCCGGTTCAAGCGGACCTGAAAGCACCGCGTCTGCCCGGAACTATTGCCCCTTCGAGCCTGCCTCGTGACACCTCTGTCGATTGATCCACATGATCCAACGTCGTTCTCTTTCGATCTGCCTCCTGGTCGCCCTGCAGCTTCTGCATGGCAGCGTCGCTGCTCAGCAGGTCGAATCGCTGGCGGGCAGTACCGAGACGCCCGAGTTCAATGAGCCTATTGACCTGGGGCAAACGGGTGCAGCAGCTGCAACACCAGTTGCAGGAGCCAATGCAGGACGCGCCCCAGCTGGCGGGCGCATGGTGGCAGGCGTTAGCGTGCCCGCACCGCTGGCGAATACTGCCGTAGGTTCCGCCAGGCGCGCAGCTGCCGAAGCGTCTCTTCGCCGCGTTGGCCCAGCTCCTTTGACTTCTGGCCCCGCCGAGCGTGCTGTGTTTGCGCGTGAGCCAGTCCGGGTGAATCTGACGGTCGGCCAGGAGCGCCTTGTGACCCTGCCAGCCGATGCGTTGCTGCGCATGCCCAGTGACATGGATAGCGTGGCGCGTATCGAGTCGATCGCCGGCACGATCTATGTGACTGCGCTCGTGCCATTCACGGCGATCCGAATCATTGCCGAGCTGGTGGATAGCGGCCAGCAGATTCCGATGGATCTGATTGCGACAGCCACTCCAGACGCCAAAGACTCCAAGGGCAAGGTCGTGTCCACGCAGTCCGCTAAAGGCGAGCTGCAGGTTTCTGTGATCGAGCCCGCGACCGTTCCGAACCCCATTGGTGGAGCTGCATTGTCTGGCGGCCAGTCTCAACAGCAAGAGAGCGTTGCTGCGGACATGGTGCAGCTCACTCGACATGCTGCCCGCCAGCTCTACGCACCTCGACGCTTGGCTGGTGGCACGCCAGGTGTGAGCCAGGTTGGCGTAGGAACCGAACCCGTGCCGACACTGTTCCGTGGCGCTGCCGTGGACGCTGCGCCCATAGGCCAGTGGAAGTCGGGAAACCTGTATGTGACTGCGGTGCGCGTCACCAACCGCTCGCGCTTTGCCCTGGAGCTGCCCTTGGAGAGCTTGCGCGGACGCTGGCTCTCGGCCACAGCCCAGCATGGCCGGATCGGTGCTGCCGGTACAGACACCGACACCACGGCGGTCTACCTGGTGTGCGATCGCACTTTCGAGTCTTGTCTGTGAGGCATCCATGGCAGTGAAAAGCAACAAACTCACCCCTGTTCTTGTCATCGTGGCCTTCGTCATCGTCGGTGCGGTCATCGTGATGCGCCAGAACAATGCACCGACCGCTGCACCCATGGCCGCAGCCCCCCTGCCCAAAACGGCAGGCGCAGATGAGGACACCCCCAGCGAGACGCTGGCCACAGTGGTCGCAGCCAACAAGGATCTGCGAGCAGATATTCAGGAAGTGCTCCGTGCTAACCAGGATTTCAGCAAGCGCCTGGAGCGCTTGGAGAAAGGTGCACCTGCAGGTGCCACGCCGGCTGGGGCGGTCGGTGGCAGCACTAATGACACAGATCCAGCCCCATTGGATGTCTTTAAGCCCATTGGCGACGCGATCGACTCTGTTACAGGGGTTGGCTCAGGTGGTAGTGGCGGAGGCCATCGACCCGCCGGTGGTTCCCAGGATCTAGGCTTAGCTGGCGGCAGCACTTCCTACAAGGTGGTTCCGCCCATGGGCTACACCACCGAAACAACTCAGCATCAGGGGAAGATGGTTACGCGCTATGTGCGCGTAGCGCCGGACGGCACGCAATCCATGCCCAGTGCGGTCAGCGCGGCCCAGGCCGCACAAGCTGCTCAGGCCACTCAGGCAGCCTCGAAGCCCCAACCCGTAGCTTATTTCACGCTGCCGGAGAACTCCACGCTGGCGGGCGTCACCGCGATGACCAGTTTGATCGGCCGTGTGCCGGTCAATGGCCGTGTGACGGACCCCATGCAATTCAAAGCCATGGTCGGGCGCGACAACTTGGCCACCAACGGCTGGGAGTTGCCCGAAGACCTCGCCGGGATGATCGTTACCGGCGTGGCCGTAGGCGATATGGCGCTTTCGTGCACCGAGGGAAAGATCCGCAGCATGACTTTCGTGTTCAAAGATGGTGCGATCCATACGGTTTCGGCGCGTCGTGCGCCGCAGACCCAGGCAGGTGCCGGCGTCACAGCCATCGCTACCAATGGTTCCACAGACCTTGGATTCATCAGTGATCTGTACGGCAACCCCTGTATTCAAGGCAAGTTCGTGACCAATGCGCCTGCTTACCTGACCGACATCATTGGTGCCAAGGGCTTGGGCGTGGCCGCCGAGGCCTTGGCGCAGGCCCAGACCACCACCATGGCCAGCAGCAATGGCACCACCTCCTCGATCACCGGAAATGCCGGCAGTTTTGCACTGGGCCGCATGGGTTCTGGAGCCACCGATGAGCTGGTGCGCTGGCTGACTGAGCGCCTCAAGAGCTCGTTTGACGCGGTGGTCACGCCCGCTGGCCAGCAGCTGGTCGTGCATCTGGACCGCCAGATCGAAATCGACAAGCCCGCCAACCCAAGAAAGATCGTGCACCGCACGCAGTCCCCCAATGTCCTGTCTGGAGCCCGCTATGGCCTCGAATAATCCCCTTCTTCTTGCCATCGTGCTTCCCGCGCTACTGGCTGGTTGCACGGCTATTGGGTCGCGCGAGTCTCCGCTGAAAGAGGCTACGGCTGGCAGTCCGACCCTGGTGGATGTGTATCGGGGCAAGTTTCAGCCCCCGCAGTCAGCGGCTTCCTCTCGTGAGACGGCGCGGGACCGCCTGGAGCGTGCGTCGACTGCGCGCCCGATCGCGCGCGGCGACGAAATGACACAGCGTTACTGGTCGGCCCTGGAGCCTATGCAACAGCGCTTTGCACGCGTACCCAACCCGGATCTGGTCATGGTGGTCTATCCCCACCTGGCCAAGGGCCGCTACCCCGTGCCTGGCTATGTCACGGTTTTCCCAATGTATGAGTCAACGGAGTACGCCATGCCCGGTGAGGTGGCCGAAGAGCTGCAACAAGGCCGCGCCGCATTCTCACGCGGCCGCACTGCTCGGGAGGCCGGCCAATGAGCGGATTGCTGGAAATGCTGGGCCTGTCTGGTGGTACCAAAAGCAAGCACAAGCGCCGGCTCATGACGGCCGCCGACCGCAAGCAGATGGCCGCCCGTCCGCCCTCCTTCACCGAGCTGCTGCCTTGGATCAAGTTTTCACCCAAAGACCGCAACTTTGTGATGCGCGACGGCAAGACCTTGGGCGCGCTGTTCGAGCTGGGCGCTGTCGCTACGGAGGCGCAGCCGCTGGAGTACCTGAAGGAGCACTGCCGCAAGATTCAAGAGGCCATTCAGGCGATTCCCGAGGTCGACTCTTCGCCTTGGGTGGTGCAGTTCTTCCTGAGCGATGACCGAAACATCGACGGGCTTAACCAATACCTTCACGACTACATCCTGTCCCAGCACAAGGACGCCAAGCGCGCGCAGGCCATCATCGACTCGGAATACACGCAGTCCGTGCTGAAGGAGTTTCGCAGTCACCTGTCGCAGGTTTCCCGAGAGCAGGGGCTGTTTACCGACACCTTGGTGACGGGCCAGACCTGGCGTGGCCAGCAGCGGCGGGTTCGCTGCTGCATCTATCGCCAGTTTGATGACTTGGTCAATGAGCGCCGCATGGCCGAGCAGCAGATGGAGGCTGTGGCCACCACCTTGCTGGCCACGCTGAACGAAGCCGGCGTGACGGCGCGGCGTGCCAACGGCAAGGACTTCTACGAGTGGATGCTTCCATTCTTCAACCGTAATGTGCCCTGGGCCAGCACGGGCGCCGAGCTGTTCCGCGGCGCGCCCTATCCGGGTGATGTGGCTCCAGAGGGCATCTATGACTGGGACTTTTCCGAGTCGCTAAACCTGTCTGAGCCCTCGTGCAACCAGGAACAAGGCTGCTTCGAATTCGATGGCCAGCCGGTGAAGTTCCTCACGCTGCAGAACCTTCGTGCTCACCCTAGCATAGGGCACTTCTCCGCAGAAAGCCGGATCGGGAACGAAGCCTATGCGCGGTTTGACCGGCTGCCGCCTGGCTCGATGCTGTCCGTGACGGTGACGATTGCTGCCCAATACCAGGTCGAGCGCCACGTCGAGGACATCAAAAAGGCCTCCCGTGCTCAAAACGCCGTGGCGCAGGAGACCCATAGAGAGTCGGAGCAAGTGCTCCAGCACATGGCCACCGGGGACAAGCTGTATCCGATGTTCATGGGGCTGTACCTGAGCGGCAAGACTCATGCGGATCTGGATGCGGCTGTTTCCGAGGTCAATGCCCAGCTGACGCCGACCGGGATGCGTTTCATCGAATCCCGAGAGGACCTTGTGGCGCATGACGCATTCCTGCGTGCATTGCCATTCGCATTTGATCCCACGTTCGACCTGCGAAGCATGCGACGGTCGCGCCTGACGTTTGCGAGCCTGATCGCCGCCATTTTGCCGGTCTACGGGCGCTCACGCGGAACGGCCAACCCCGGCTTTTGGTTCTGGAACCGGGGCGGCGAGCCGTTGTGGATCGATCCACTCAACAAGATCGACCGCAAGAAGAACGCCCATATGGTGGTGTTCGGCCCCACAGGAGCGGGCAAGTCGGCGACGTTGAATTACCTGTCCATGCTGGTCATGGCCATCCACCGCCCACGCCTGGTGATCGCGGATGCAGGCAAGTCTTTCGATCTGATGGTCAAGGACATGGCCACCAAAGGCTTGAGCGTGTATCGCGTCAACTTGAGCGGCGATACAGACGTATCACTGCCTCCATTCGTGTACGCCAGCGAGCTGCTGCAGGACAAGGAGATCATGGAGTCCTTCAAGGCAGCGGAGGAATACTTCGGCGCTGGAGCGGGTATCCCCTCCGAAGAGGATGCTGAGCTCGTAGGTGCCGAGCGACTGATGGAGTCGGTCAATGAAGTGATGGAGCCTGATGACGCCAACGACGACTCGGACGAAGAAAAGCGCGACTACCTAGGCGAGATGCTCATCTCGGCCATCATGATGATTACGGGTGGTGAAGACGCCGAGCTCAAACGCATGACGCGCGCCGACCGCTATCTGGTCACCAGGGCCATTATTCGAGCCGCAGTGCGCGTATCCAACGAAGGCAAGCCCCATCCTCTGACACAAGACGTCGCCCTGGAGCTGACGGCCATGGTCAAGGACGCATCTCTGTCGGAGCACCGCCGCGCGCGCGCCGAAGAGATGGGCCATTCGATGATGACCTTCACGACAGGCCTGCGCGGCAAGCTCTTCAACCGCCTGGGCCAGGACTGGCCCGATGCCGATGTAACCCTGGTGGAAATGGGCACACTGACCAAAGACGGCTATGAGGATGCGCTTGCTGTGGCCTACACCAGCCTGCTGGACTCGGTGCAGTCGCGCGCCGAGGCCGCTCAGCATGAGGATCGCCCCCTCATCATGCTGACCGATGAAGGGCACTTGATTACCACCAACGAGCTGCTTGGCCCGAAGGTGGCCAAGGGCACCAAGATGTGGCGAAAGCTCAATGCCTGGTTCTGGCTGGCCACGCAAAACCTGAAGGACTTCCCTGGCAGCATGTCCCGCGTGCTGTCCATGTGCGAGTTCTGGATGTTGCTGACCATGGACAAAAACGAGATCGAGGAGATCGCGCGCTTTCGATCGCTCACACCTGAGCAACGCCACATGATGGAGTCTGCCGTCAAGGAGCCGGCGAAGTACACCGAAGGTGTGCTCATCAGCGCGAACAATCAGTGGCTGTTCCGAAACGTGCCACCGGCGTTGCCAATCGCGCTGGCAATGACCGAGGGCCACGAGAAGGCCGAGCGCCGCCGTCTCATGGACGAGCATGGTTGCACCGAGGTTCAAGCGGCCTACCGCGTGGCGGCACGCCTGCAGGAGGCGCGCGCATGATGCGGTCCTCCCTCACTGCCCTGGTGCTGCTTCTTTGCGCTCATGGCGCGCTGGCCCAAGGCTCTATCGGCCCTTCGGTGACAACCGTGGAGGTCTTCGCCAATTCGGCCACGGTGGTACGGCCGCCGTTTCGCCAGCCTGGCTACGTGCTCAAGGTCTATCGCGTGGACGCCATGGCTCAGCTTGAGCAGCAGCTCAATGCAGGGCTGCCCAAGAACGAAGCCGACGCCATGGCCTATATGCGTCAGCACGAGGCCGAGATCCGTCGCCGCTACAAGGACCAGATCACCAATGCGGCCTCCGGCATGACGCTGGCCGTCCAGTACCGATTGGACCGGCTCCCGGCCATCGTCATCAATCGCGCCAAGGTCATTTATGGAGTTGCGGATGTGGACCGCGCCATCGAACTGTTCGCCGCGGCTCAGCAGAGGCCTTCCCGATGAAAAAACGAGCTTCCCTAAATCTCAGGCTGCGCCGTCTCGTCGCGGCCGTCAGTACGGCCTCGATGTGCGCTGTGCTCACACCGGCCACCACCATGGCAGGAACCACCACCCCGGCCATCATCGCGAATACGGCCAAGGCGGCCTTGTCTTGTGTGTCGTACTCCGTCGAGGGCGTGTGCTTTTTCTTGAGCTGCGGCTGGACCGGATGCTGGATTCGGACCTCGATCAAGATCTCCCACTATGTGCCAGATGTGGTGGTCAGCACCTACAACGAACCGCTGCGCCACCCTTGGACCGACATCGGCACGGTCGTGGCCACCACGTTGACAACGGCTGGATCTGCACTGACAGGACGGCTGCTGGACTCGTCCGCCGGCGGCCTGGACAGCAACTCAGCCATGGCGAACTTCAAAGGGGCGGATGCCATAGGCAATCCTGCCGGCATGTTTGCCAGCATGCTCGCGTCTGGCGGCATGTTCACAATGCCTAAGTCCATCGCATTTCCCACGGTTAGCGAGTTGGCCAAGTTTCCCTCGAAGGAGCTACCCAATATTGGGCGCCAGTGGACCCAAGTGCCTGCCAGCATTGCAGAAACTGTGGCATCTGATGCCAAGGGTCTGTTGAGCTCGGAATCATTGCTGGCCAGCCTTGGAACGATCCTCAAGACCATCGAGGGCGTGAAGCAGGTGATGGAGATCGCCGAGACCGTGCAGCAGATCCAGGCGGGCATCGCCGGTCTGCAGCAGCTCTCCGAAATTCTCTCGGGCAGCACCGGAGGTGCCCTCTTCTGTCCTGGCGGAGCCAGCTATTTCAACCTGCACTTCCAAAGCGAGCTCGATGCGCCTTTCTGGCGCGGCATCGTGCCTGTGGAAATGATCTATCCGCAGGCCTGGGTACCCGGACTGGGCGAGATCGGCTCAGGCTATACGCAGACCTGGGGCAACCTGTACCCACGTACCGGAGAAATCATCCAGTCGCACCCCGTGAAGGCTTCTGCAGTGCTAGCTGAGCGTGTCGCCTCGATCATCTACAAGGAAGCTCAGCCTCACATCTACTCGCGCGTCCAGCCCTCCGGGGGCTATCGCTACTTCAACTATGGCGAGAAGCGCAAATGGCAGATGTTGTATCCGCAGGCTTGGTCCGGGTGCCAGCAATTCGGCCAGAACGACTCGCTGTCGCTGACTTCGTTCGGGGATGGAGCCACCAGCTCCGATGACGGCTACGCCTGGAACCTTTGGCAAAAGTACACCTGCTGCCGGCGTCGTGGTGTGTATCTCTACTCCGTGCCCTGACCTCCCACTCCAATTTCACTATGACAATCGCACACTCCTCTTCTCTGCGCTTCAAGCGGATCTGCGCGGCCGTGACCTTGGCCTGCGTGCTGGCTCCCTCGGTCGTGACACCTGCGGCCGCCCAGACGATTACCTCGTCGGGTCTCTACTATCGGATGGGCGGGGGCTCGCCGATCAGCGCTGCCCCCCATCGCAGCGCCTTATCGATGCAGTTGGGTGCCGGCGTCCGCGCGAACTATTCCTGCGGGAAGTTTGACATCGGGCTCTCGTGGTCGGATCTCATGAATAGCATCCAGAACCTGGGTGCGACGATTACCGGGGCCGTGCAAGCCGGTATCTCGGCCCTGCCGCTGTATTTCCTCCAGCGCGCGCAGCCAGGCCTCTATCAGCTCTTCCAAAACTTCAGCCAGAAGGCGGATCTGCTGGTCTCTGCATCGCTGAAGACCTGTGAGGACATGGAGGCGATGATCAAGAATGGCCAGGACCCTTATGAGGAGTACATAGCCCTGGCCAAGGGCGATGCCTGGAAGGTCAAGGCCAATACGGGCGGCAGCGTAGTCAATGCCAAGCTCGATATCAACAAGAACGAGGCGGGCCAGCGTGCCGGATTGCCATGGGTATTTGGCAGCCGAGCCGGGGGTGCTGGGACCCCTCCTATCCAGCCAATCCGCGACCTGGCCGTCGCCGGCTACAACGTCACCATCAACAAGGCAGCCAACTCCCTGTCGACGGCGAACTACGGCAGCTCCTCGCTGGCATCGACGCGCCTGGTCCAGGCCTTCAAGACCCCGGACGATCTGGCTCGCTGGAGTGCCGAAGTCCTTGGCGATCAGAAAATCTATATGTGCACCCAAGGCTCCGATTGCCCGAGCCCCACCATCACCTCGACGGCGACCGGCCTGGCCCCGAAATTTGAGCGCGAGCTGGACGAGGTACTGCCCACGATGCGAAATATGGGCTTCAGCACTTCAAGCAGCCATGCCGACCTGGCCAAAGTCAGCGCTCCCGGCATGGCCGTGAGCCCACAGCTGATGGACGCCGTGCGCAAGCTGCCGACTGATGTGCGGTCTGTGGCCATTAACCGCCTGGCCCAGGAGGTTGCGGTCTACAAGACCATCGATAAGGCATTGATCGCGCGTAACGCGCTGATCTCTGGCATGAGCCTGCCCGAGGCCACAGGCGCTGCTCCCGTTAGATCCGAGGTACAGACGAAGATTGACCGCCTGACTCAGTACATCAACGACATGATGTTTGAGTTCCGCATACGGAAAGAAATGACCGGCGAGACAGCTTTGTCGATTATGGGCAACCAGCAGCAAGCCGGGGCCGCGTCGATGGATGTGCAAGGCGGCACGCGTGCAGATCCTGCGCCGTTGGTCGACGGACGTGTGAGCACAAGATGACCGGCACCGAAAAAGTCGAGGAAGCGTCTCAGCCGGTTCCAAAGCGTAAGGGGCGGCTTCGTCGTTGGCTGCCCTGGCTCATCTACGGTGCCTTGATCGTTTTGATTGGCGGCACCTTGTTAACCTGGCTGCTCAAGCTGGAGCCCTCACAGGTCGTCTCTGTCTCAGCATGGTTTCGCAAGGGCGCGCAACTCGGGACGCTTACTCAGACCGCACTGTGCAGCTGGGTGATTGTCAGTTGGCGTCCGATCGTGGCCTGGGGATTCAGACGCGGCTACGTGGCCAAGCATGAGCTGCGGGCGGTGCTGGCTATGCGCTGGCGCGTTGCCGGCATGCTGACGATGTACCTGGCACTCGTGCCAATAGGCGCGGGCAATATTGCCCGATTCATCATGGGCCTTATCTCCTGATCGATATGCAGCTCGATAGCTATCTTGAACTTTTTACGACGCTCTACGGCTGGGCATTCGCCAACCTTCTCGGCGAAATTTTGACCGGAACCGGCCTGGCCGCCCTGCCCTTCGCGCTCATCGTGTTTAGCGCGTGGCATAGCGCTAAAGAAGAAGGCGCAGGGTTTAACGGCGTGCTGGCTCTCATCGAGTCCATACAGACCAAGCTGATTACAGCATTGCTGGTTATGGCCCTGTGCTTCGCCACCACGCCTCTCACCTCGCTGCACAACATCAATCTCAGCTACAAGCCAGAGCGAGCTGCAGATGGTTCTGAGCCTCAGGTCGTGTCGACCCAAGGTGGGACGAACTCGGGCTACGACCGAGCGATGGCCGACGCGGTGAATGGGTCTTTTGCCCGATCGGGAAACCTGTCCTATGTCCCCTTGTGGTGGTACAGCGTCATGGGGCTGTCCTCTGGCATCAATGGCGCTTTTCGCGCGGGTATGACCAGCTCTGAGCGCGATCTGCGCGTCGTAGCAGATCTGGCCAGGATGGCCACAATTGAAGATCCGGCTCTGTTGCACGATGTGCAGCGCTTCTACAGCGAGTGCTTTGTGCCGGCACGGAGCCAGTATTTCTCGATGGACAAGAATCAGATCTCAGCAAATGGCCGAGGCATTCTCGCTGAGGGGAGCATCTATGGCCCTACGGATGTGGACTGGGTGGGCAGCCAGTTTTTCCGAACAGAGCCCGGTTTCTATGACGTGATGCGCTCATATAACCCGGTGCCTGGCTGGAGCATCGACTTCAATCGCGATAGCGAATACATGCAAGGCGGCGCTTCGGATCAGGGCTTTATGAACCCGGACTGGGGGCGCCCAACCTGCAAGCAATGGTGGGAAGCTGACGCTGCTACAGGAGGAGTACGTGAGCGCCTCACCAGCAACACCTCGACATGGCGGAGTCTCTTGCAAGTCGCCCAAAACACTATCACGTTCAGTTCGACAGATGAGGCCAAGGATGCCATGGCAAAGCTCGCTTTTGAGAAGGCCAACCCGACATTTGTTAGTCCTGACAAGATGCTGGGCGACGACTATGGCAAGGGCACGAACGCGTGGCGTACCGTCACAGGGGGGATTAGTACCATCGGGGTGGGTAAACAGGCATTTGAATCCTCACTCGGCATGGTCCCATTGTTGAATATGCTTCCCATGCTCCAAGCACTTGTACTGATGGCGTTGTATATGTTCCTGCCATTTATCGTAGTCATTAGTTGCTACGATTTAAAAGTGATGGTGATTGGTGGATTGGCAATATTCACGGTCAAGTTTTGGGCCGTCATGTGGTTTGTGGCTCGTTGGCTTGACGCTCATTTAATCGAGGCGATGTACCCAGGTTTGAGCGGATCTGCATTGATGCAAGAGATTACGCAAAGCGTGAGCTCAGGTCAGCCGCAGCTATATAAGCGCATGATTCTTAACACGTTATTGGCGCTGATGTTCATTGCGCTTCCATTCATTTGGAGCTCCATGATGGCGTGGGTCGGTTATCGACTTGGGTTTGAAAGTTCAACTCTCAATAAGGGAGAAAATCTTTCTTCCAACGCTGGCAAAGGCTCATCAATTAGACTGAAGCGCTGACGATGAGTTAGCGGTTTTCTTCTTCTGTGTAACGGTGCAGATCGGCCAAGCCTACCTCACCGTTGTACATTGCGGCATAGACATCGTTGACCGAGGTGATGATGGGGGCATCTTCTTCAGTCGCCTTTGGCGAAGTGAAGAAAGCCCAAGCAGCATTCCAGAGCGAACCAAGCACTAGACCGCCAACGATGAGGAAGACTCGCCAAAGCAGGCCGATGAGAGCGGTAAAGAGTTTGAGCATAGGGACTCCATCGAAGTGAAATGGATCTTCGTGGCTCCCTGTGCGATCGTGCATCGCACACGACCCAAATTGAGTGGCCTCCACATCCTTCTGGATGTGCGCCAAGCAGATCACATACCTGGCGAGTCCAAATCTTGGCCGTTAAAGCGCAAGCGTGTCAGATGGTAACGGGTTCCATGACTGATGTAAAGGTGAACTAAGCACCGGCAATCTCCACTGGGCCAATCCCGAGGTAGACCTGCGTACCTGCTATATCGGTGACCGACCAGCGGTCATTGTCCAACTGAGTGACTTGGTAATTTTCAGCGGTCAGCGGCAGGCCCATTTCTTCTTGGTAGCCCAGCCATGTCTCATAGCGTAGTACAGCTGAAGGAACGAATGTGCTTGTATCTGCTTTGATTTTCATGAGTTCTCGATCATGCACCGTAGGTGCTGTGAAGCGACTTAGCCATAGCGAATGAGTGTAGATTGACGGAAGTATTTCTCATATGGTTATCGCTCGTAACCCTTACTTTTCGTTTTATTCACTTCATTCTCGATAGATTTTTCGAGGGTTTGAATTTCCCTCTCCGCTGCTAGTTCCACCTCGGAGATAGATCGCTGTAGATCTCGAATGTCATCGAAAACAACAGCAGCTCTCAAACCTTCGGCATCAATGGAAACGGCAAGTCCGCCACACGTTCCGTTTGACACTTTCGTTAACTGGTCGACGTAATATTTAAATTGTTCGTGATCCACACCAATTTCAGTTGACGGAGTACTAATATAGTCCAAGCAAAATTTACCATCGCCGATCCAGTTATGATTTGTTGCTGGCTTGATAATAATGTCAATATATGGTAAAAATGCAAGACATTTCTTTTTACTATCGGAATATTCGCTGGCAACGCTCAAGAAATGGCAGCGTTTTGAAATATCATTGAAATTTGAATCTTTGAAAGATTCCAATTTATCCCGGAGAGATTTTTTACTTGCCTTGGTTTTTTCGCCAGCAATTTCTTTAAACTCTCTTTTGAACTCAATAATAATATTCCGTCCTCCTACAGAGGTCAAAAGGTCACCAATGGTTTTTTCGCCTTTTCGTGTTTGCTGATATAGCTCGATACCGACCGCAGTTTTTGCCCCTTTTGAGACTGCACTGAACATGTAGCCAAGGGTAAAGAGAAAGGTTCCGATGTAGACATTTTCGTAGGTAGGTTTCACTTTATCTCCTGGGGTATGAGGCAAACCAGAGATCATGCCCGAAGGATGGGGTTCCCTGGGGAAGTTCCGGTTCCAATTGGCGCTCACCTGAACTCCCTGCTTTCCGTTGTGAGCCGTCCTAGTAGGTGAGACAGGTCCGCCAGCCGCTCGGCGATCAGATTGCATACCTGACCCTGCCGCTGCCAGCGACCTTCCACGGCCAGCAGGCGCGACCCTAGTAGCACCTGGCGCTGTTCATCGCGCACATCGCGCCACACAATGACCTGTGTGCAGCCTTCTTCGTCCTCCAGGGAGACAAAAACCGTGCCGTTGGCCGTGCCTGGCTGTTGCCTCAGCGTCACGATGCCGGCAGTTCGCACCCGCTCGCCGCTGACGACCGTGCGCAGCTGCCTGGAAGTCTTCAGCTTGTACTTGTTCAGCCGCGGCCGCAGAAGGTGCATGGGGTGACTGCGCAGCGTCAGGCCTGTCGAGGCGAAGTCCCATAGCACTTCCTCTCCTTCCGGCGCTGCCGGCAGTTCAAGGAAAGCTTCGTCAACGGTGGCCACCTCCAGCAGCTCGGGCGTGGCGTGCATGGCTGCGGCATCCCACACCTGTTGGCGACGGTGCCCAGATAGCGTGGCCAGGGCACCTGCAGCGGCTAGAACCTTCATCTCGTGTTGCTGTAGACGCACACGCATGGCAAGTTGCTCAGCGGTGTCGAACGGTGCTCGATGACGCTCCTGTGCAATACGCTGCGCGCTGGTGCTGCGCAGGCTGGAGATAAGGCGCAGGCCAAGCCGAACAGCTGGCTTGGATTCGATGTCTTCGATCGTACAGTCCACCTCGCTGTGCATCACGTCGACGGGCCGTACTTCGACGCCGTGGCGGCGCGCGTCCTGGACCAGCTGGCTGGCGGAATAGAACCCCAGCGGCTGACTGTTGAGCATGGCCGCAAGGAATGCGGCAGGCTCATGGCGCTTGATCCAGCAGCTGGCATAGACCAGCAGAGCGAAGCTGGCCGCGTGACTTTCTGGGAACCCATATTCGCTGAAACCTTTGATCTGCTCAAAAATTTGCTCTGCGAACTCGCGCTCGTAGCCGCGTGAGGTCATGCCGTGCACGATCTTGTCGTAATACTTTTCGAGGCCACCTTTGCGCTTCCAGGCTGCCATGGCTCGGCGCAGACCATCGGCCTCGCCTGCAGTGAAACCTGCCGCAAGCATGGCCACCTGCATGACCTGCTCCTGAAACACGGGCACGCCCAAGGTGCGGCCCAAGGCCTCCTTTAGCGCTTCGCTCGGGTAGCTCACGGGGTCAATGCCCTGACGTCGGCGCAAATACGGGTGCACCATGCCGCCCTGAATCGGGCCAGGCCGCACGATGGCCACCTCGATCACCAGGTCGTAGAAGCGCCTGGGTTTTAAGCGTGGCAGCATCGTCATCTGCGCGCGGCTCTCGATCTGGAACACGCCAACCGTGTCTGCACGGCAAATCATGTCGTAGGTAGCCTTGTCCTCTGCAGGAATGTCCTGCATCGAAAAATTGAACCCACGGCGCCGACTGATGAACTCCAATGCTCGGCGGATGGCCGACAGCATACCCAGGGCCAACACATCAACCTTGAGCAGGCCTGCTGCATCCAAATCATCCTTGTCCCATTCGATCACTGTGCGATCCGGCATCGAGGCGTTTTCTACCGGCACCATCCTGCACAGCAGATCTCGCGTGAGCACGAAGCCGCCCGTGTGCTGGGAAAGATGCCGTGGGAAGCCGATCAGCTGCTCCGTCAACGTGATGAGCTGCTGCACGGCCAGCGAGCTCGTGTCCATGCCGAGCTCATCGAAACGCTCCTGACGAATGCTGCGGCCGTCAAACCACTGTTGCCCCTTGGCAATGGCGTCGACCACTTCGAGCTCGAAGCCCAAGGCCTTGCCCACATCGCGGATGGCGGATCGAGGCCGATAGGAAATGACGGCAGCCGTCAATGCAGCGCGGTCGCGGCCGTACTTCTGGTACAGGTACTGAATGACCTCTTCCCGGCGCTGGTGCTCAAAGTCGATATCGATATCGGGTGGCTCATTGCGCTCCCGGCTGATAAAACGCTCGAAGAGCACAGACATGCGCGCGGGATCTACCTCCGTAACGCCCAGGCAGTAGCAGACCACGCTGTTGGCTGCAGAGCCCCGGCCTTGACAGAGGATGTTGCGCGACCGGGCAAAGGCCACGATGTCATAGACCGTGAGGAAGTACGGTTCATACTTCAACTCGCAGATCAACTCCAGCTCGTGCTCGATCTGGTGCTGTACCTTCTCTGGGATACCGCCTGGCCAGCGCCGCCCTGCCCCTTCGTAGGTCGCCTGGCGCAAATAGCTGGCTGCCGAGTGCCCTGCAGGGACGACTTCATCAGGATATTGGTAGCGCAGCTCGTCCAGACTGAATTTGCAGCGTTCAGCGACCCTCAGCGTTTGAGCCAGCAGCTCGGCGGGGAATGTCTGAGCCAGCCGCAACCGGCTGCGCAAGTGCCGCTCCGCGCTGCGCTGGAGCGCATAGCCGCATTCAGTGAGCGGCTTGCCGACGCGTGTGGCCGTCAGCACGTCCTGCAGGGGCTTGCGCGAGCGCACATGCATGTGCACGTCGCCCACGGCCACGAGCGGCAATGCGGTTAGATCGGACAGCTCCCGCATGCGATGGAGCCACAGCTCATCATCCAGCCGGCGCACCAGATCCACGCCGATCCAGCAGCGGCCCGTGAAATGTGTCAAAGCCCAGCCGCCCATGGCTGCTAGCTGTGGGTCGGTCGCGCAGCGCTCTGGACACAGCAGCACCAGGTTGTCTCGAAGCTCCTTCCCGTCGATCTCATCGAGATCGAGCCGATAGGTCCCTTTTTCGGAAGAGCGGCGTAGCTTGGTGATGAACTGGCACAGGTTGCCGTAGCCGTTGAGATTCTGGGCCAGGACCACCAGGGTGAATCGTGCCTCGCTGCTATCACGCGGCTGGATGCTGAACTGTGCGCCCAGCAGCAGCTTTAAGCCCGCTTGTTTGGCTGCAACGTGTGCGCGCACCACGCCCGCCATCGAACACTCGTCTGTAATGGCCAGGGCGCTGTAGCCGAGCTCCTGAGCACGCTCTACGAGCTCCTCCGGTCGGCTGGCCCCACGCAGGAAGGTGAAATTGGAGATGCACCGCAGCTCCGTATAGGCAGGCAGGACGTTTTCCATGACGGCCGCTCTTTCTCAGGCGTAGTGCCCGTGCAGGAACCAGGCGGTTTGGTCGCCGGCGAGGCGTGCCTGGAAGATCCAGAGCAGACCTGCATGATCGCTGCGGGCAACCCAGTAGTCCCGCTGCACGTTCAGTGGGATTTCTTCGCCATTTCCCTCTTCATGGCCACGATGCCACCAGCCGCCCTCCACTCGATCAGGACCAAGCAGCAGCTGCAGGGTCCCTTGATAGATCGGGCGATTGGCGCGCTCTATCAGGCGTATGGGCTTGTCCAGCACCCAGCTGGGAAGCGGCAGCTCGTGCACAAGGTCGGACTTGGAAGCTCGGCGAGCTTCGGTCGAGCCCCACTCCTGCGTCCATTCGAGACGGTGATCGGCCGTCAGCTGTGGCCGACGCACCGCGCCATCACCCAGCCGTGCCTGGATTCGCTCTAGGGCCAACTTGGTGGATTGAGCTCTATTTGCAACCTCCGGGATCAGCGAGCGGCTTTCCTCAACAATGGGCTGCACCTCGGTAGCCAGGATCTCCAGCTCACCAGCTGGTGCGAGCAGCTCGACCTTGGCCAGATGCTCGCCGAGCAGCCGAGCGAAGTGCTCGACGTTCTGTGTTGGCTCCGCTGTACGGATGGTCAGTTCACCTCCGGTACCGGCATCGCGAGCACGCATGTCGTCATGACACCACCGCAATGTGAACGCAGTAGCTCCCAGCTGACGAGCTTTGAGCCAGCCTGCCATCTGCAGAAGCAGCCGCCGCGCCCCGAAAAGCATGGCAGGTGCCAGATCCACGCGACACATGAGCTCCAGCCGCGCTCGAAAGGTCTCAGGCACTGTCGCCCAGGCGTAAGCCTCCGGCCGTAGGCCATATGCGCGGTCCATTGCTTCAAGAAGCTCTTTGTCGAAGCGACGTACGATGCCGCCGCGCGGCAGCGCACGCACTTGACCAAGGGTTCTGCATCCAACCCTCGCCAGGGTCGGCTGATGCTTGGCCACCGCAGTGATTCGCTCCAGCAACAGCTGATCGAGCAGGCGCACTAACGGCTCGTGGAACCCATCGCTCACACCTTGTCGTGCCAACGCAAGCGCTGCCAGGCCTGTCGGTGCCCATGCAACGCTGGCTCCGAGTTCTCGCGCTCCAGACTCCACCAGCGAATGCAACGCCGCTGTACCGCCGAATAGCCGCATACTTGCCTCGACCTCCAGCAGTACGCCCTCTTCGACCATGGCCACGCGCGGCGTGAACTGCAAAGCCCAGACCGCTAACGACTGTAGATCAATGGGCGATGCGGAGCTTGGAAGCGATATGGGTATGAGAGCTGCCCAATGCATGGCGCACCTCCTGTGGAATGCTTGGCACTGGAATGCCAAGGTTGCGCATACGAGGCGGAATGATGGAATTTAGATTGCCTGGAACAGCATTCAGGTGCATTACTTCGACGGCAGCACCACCCCGGCGTTTGCGGATCTGCACATCAATGTCCCAGCCCTGGCCGAGAGACACAGAGAGCCGGAGCGGTGCCGGCGAGGCGTCGCGTAGGGCTGACTCGGGACGAATCAAGAACACTAGTGCATCGCATGCATGCGCGTGAACCTGCAGGCGGCGGATCTGGTCCTGCCTTGCTTGAGGAAGCCAGGCAATCACAGCACCGTCTGGCTCAGATTTAATGAGTTGCTCTGTGGCCCATAACCGTTCAGCCGGCCCCTGGGCATCAATCCAGACAAGTTGCTCTGGAGCTAGACCGAGCTGAGCAAGGCCCATTGCGAGTGGAGTCTTCGGAGGAGCAACCAGATAGACCCGACTACCCTTGTCCGCCAGCAGCTCAGGCAAGGCCGGCCCGAGCAACCGCCATTCACACAGTGCGGCCTGGGGCAACAGCAACTCGCTCAAGCCATGAGTCGGCCAGCCTCCACCGGGCAACGCGGCATTGAGCTCCGTAAAGCCAGTAGGGAAAGCTCTGCCGGTCGACCTTGCTACCTCTGTGCCGCGCCAAACCGCCTGCGCAAGATGCGACGGCAGATGCCAGCGGTCATAGTCACCGGGATCGTGTGTGATGGAGTGGGTTGCGGCATTCATGGCTTTTACCTGTATGGGCATACAGTATAAAAGCCTTGATGCAGATTTGCACCTGGATGTTGGCGTCGCTTAACCAGTGCTGCGGATTGAGGAGCAGCACTGCAGGTCTAGGTGCTGCCCGTGCGAGTTCAGGAGGCAGTGCATGGTGGCCTCTGCTTATCCGATGGGCAGGCAGGGCTTTACCTGCCGCTGATCAACTTATGGATGAGATCGCGCCTGTCTCCAATAGCCAGTGTATTAATCTGATCTTTGTTGGCTTGGTAGTGGGCAACAGCACGAGTAATTTCACCTTCGCTGACATCGCGGTGCAGTCGGTCCAGTCCACACCCAACAACGCAACCTATTTCGGTGTCGTAGCGTTCTATAAGCAAATCACGGTATTTAGTCATAAGGCAAACTCTCATCATCGAAGCGCTGCCGAAGCTTCGTGCTGCAGCGATTTACGCTGGCTTCATGGGCTGGCAGCGCCAAGGGCGATCAATGCAAAGGCGGTAGATAGGCCACGTTCAACTGTGTGGCCATGTCGGCGAGGCGTCGATCTGCAGTCCAAAGTAAGGCGCCAGGAGTGATAAGCGTAGAGGCAAGCAGCGATAGATCTACTAAGCCGCAGCCCTTGCCGAAAAGCTTGTTCTGCTCCAGAAATTCCAAAGTCTCTGGAATTGATGCCTCCTGGCTCGGCCGCAGCATCGCCAGAGCCGCCAGCGTGTCGGCACGCGGTGCTGGCGGCGTACCACAGGCCAGCTCTGCATGCACCATGGAATGCATCAGCACGCTGTCTTGCATAAGCAATTCCTGCAGGTGAGTGTCTGCCTCACGAAAATGTCTCACCCACACTGATGTATCGACTAGGACGGACACGGGCATTAGCGTGAGTCCTCAGCATCCGCCTCACTGCCACGGCGCGGCACATCGGGCATATTTGGCGCGGCACCGCCGAGCGCAGCCAAACGCTTACCTGCCTCGACACGTGTGAAGGTTTCCAGTGCGAGTCGTACCAGTTCCGGCACAGCAATACCGGGTGCCGCGACGGCGCGTGCGCGGTTTACGACATCGTCATCGATCGTGAAAGTCGATCTCATCGCTACTCCTTAAGCATCAGAACTGATGCAGTTTCGCATCAAACTGGATGTTTGTAAATCGCATTTGTACTGCACAATACAAATATGCAACCTAAGTCTACCGAGCTCGACCTTGCGCATACACGCCGCCTGGCGCCAACCCAGGAAACCTACAACGAGCTGCAGATGGCTTACGACCATTTCAATGCACGCCTGTTTGAGGGGCAACTGCCTAGCTGCTTGATTACGCTACAGCGGGAAAAACGTACTTTCGGATATTTCTCGGCAGCCCGCTTTGCCTCGGCCGACGGCTCCACGACCGACGAGATTGCACTGAATCCGACCTACTTTGCAGTGGTGCCAATCATTGAGACGCTCCAGACCCAGGTCCATGAAATGACGCACTTGTGGCAGCACCATTTTGGCAAACCAGGCCGAGGCCGGTATCACAACGAGGAATGGGCGCGAAAGATGGAGAGCATTGGACTCATGCCCTCCTCTACCGGGCAACCTGGTGGCGCGCGAACGGGTGATTGCATGGCGGACTATGCCATCGAGGGTGGCCGCTTCCTAGCTGCATGCCAGGAGCTGCTGACCGCAAATTTCACGCTCAGTTGGTACGACCGATTTCCCTCTGCCGATCATGTGATCGCTGGCCAAACCAGTATGGCCAACCACATTCAAGGCATCGAAGGACCAAGCCCCCCATGGCCAGCATCCCTGCCCTCGCCGAGGCAGTTAAGCCCACGGGCTTAGCTGTTGCCGCCACTGCAGGGGAAGACGGAGTTCTTACTACGCCCGCCAACAGATCCAATCGGGTGAAATATAGCTGCAGCGGATGCAAGAATCCGATCTCGGTATGGGGACGGCCAGGGCTAAAGCTGATCTGTGGCGCGTGCAGGGGCAACTTCACAGCTGTTTAGAGCAAAGCTGCGAGCGCTGGCCTTAATTGACCATCATTACGATACGCGATGACCGACCTGCTTGTTTTGACGACCGTCAGGAAACGACCAGAAGCGGAAATCCGAGTAAAAAATTAGGTCGCCAACTAGCCGTCGTTCAAATCTGACCTGAATTTGCTGCTCGACTCCACTGGCATCAAGTTCCTGGGCGAAGGAGAATGGAAATGTAAAAAGCATGGGGCGGAACGTCGACGTCAATGGCGCAAGGGGTACATCGGCATTGATTCCCAAAGTGCGAGCCGTCTGCGTGACCTTCAACAACGCAGCGATGCGGTGGCGGTGCCGCACTTGTTGGCACAACTGCCGGCAGATGAGTCATTGCTGACCATTACCGGTGATGGCGCCTATGACACACAGCCTGTCTATGCCGCCGTGATGGAGCGCAATGCCATGCCCATCATCCCTCCGAGAAAAATGCCTGAATGCCCGAATGCGCTATGAACGCAAGTTATGAAAGAGTTGGAGTGGCTATCACCACAGCAGCCTGTTGTAGACCAAGATGCATTGCATTAAACACCTGGGCGAGCGGGTCATGTCTAGAACTTTCGAGCACCAGGTCAACGAACTGCACATTCGAGCCTCCATTCTCAATCAGTTCACTGAACTGGTCTGTCCGCAAAAAGTGGCGGTGGCATCGTCACGTCTTGGGTCAGGGGAAGTTTGGCCCGGAACTGATTTATGCAACAGTGCCGTTTATATCCAGAAGTAAATTATCTAGCTTTGGCGGCTGGCTTGATCGGTTCTAGGCATTTCCTCAAGCCAGTCTTCTTTCATGTATTAATTGCCTGTTATTGTGTCATTTATAGGTAAGCGTGGACTAATCCAGCTATAGCTCGAGTTGATAATACTTCGGGATGGATCGTAACTATTCCAACGTAATGCCATTAGATCCGACATGGTCCAAGCGAGCCAGTCAGCTCTAAATGGTCTATCGGAAATATTTTTAGAAGCCACATCAGTTCCTGTTGATGTCCATATTATTGTGGGTATTTTATAACCGGATGCAGTACTGGGGCTGTGACCAACTTTATTTGTTTGATGACCAACCTCCTGCCCGTGATCAGATACGTAAATAACGGACTTGTAGTCCTCTGCGCTGGATGGGGAACTTTTTATTTTTTCAAAGACAGATGCAACTACAGTGTCTTGATAAAGAATAGCCGAGTCGTAGTCGTTTCTAAATTGCTGAACCCACATTGAGCGCTCAGCGACCGACATTACTTTTGATACTTCATCATCGGGAAATTGAGGCTGCTTTTCTGGGTACCGGAGACGATAATGAGGATGAGCCCCCAGCATATGTAGAACAATCAACTTTTGGGGATGTGGATCTTTAAGAGCTTCTTCATATGAAGGCAATAAAATCTCATCAAGTGAATTGCTAGATCTTCCTGGTTTATTATTTTCCATGGAAGTCACGTCGGCCATAGCTGCGTGCTTCTGCGTAATTGCAATATCGTCATGATTGCTTATCCACCAAGTCTTATATCCTGCTTCTTTCGCGAGAGCAATAATATTTAACTTCTTATCTGTTTCACCGGTTGTGAAGTTCATCATGCTATCGATGGCCGGAATAGTAGTTGCTTCCGTGGACCATGAATTACGAATAACGAGAAATCTATCGCCTATATCTTTCTGAAGCTTTTCAAGCATCGGTGTCGTATTCCTTTCATAGCCATAAATTCCCATGTTATCTCGATTTATGCTCTCGGAAATAACAAGAACCACGGTGGATTTATCTTTCCTAGCAATTGAAGGAATCTCATTTTTCGCCAACCTTTGTGCTAAGGCGCGCTCTTTTCCATATGACGTCCAGCTTTCTTTCGTAACCTTTACGGATTCAGCCAAATTAGACCAAAAGATAAGAGGATTTATTTTTCTCCATGGTTTACTTATGTAAGAAACGGCCGATATTAAGATGATGATGGATAAAGCGATCAACTCAATTTTAGAGACCTTTGTTTTATTTCTGGCCCCTTTTAAAGACAACCAAAGAGCAATTGCCGCTGAAATTATTAAAATAATACTGGATCCACTGAAATCACGGATGTGTGTGGATATATAGCCTCCAATTTCCGATGTATTTGTGTTAGCAAGTGCACTTACCACCATCGTGCTATCCGGCGCAGCAGCGTACATTGAGATGAGATGCGCTCGAACTGCTGAGTCCAATAAAAACACAAGAACAAAGCTCCATACAAGCAATGCTCTAATTAAGTTCAACCTTGAGTTATTAATTGGAATTAGTAATAGCAATAGTGTCGGTATAAGTAGAATACTTATCTGTAATATTTTTCTACCTTCATATCCTAGAGATGCAAAAACAATTTGCATCGCAAGCAGAGAAACAATAGTTAACCATAGCTTATGGCGATTGGTAGATTTTTGTAAAAACAAAGCTATTCTTGATCGGTGAAGTTTAAGATTATCTTCGGATGCTGGTGCGCTCATAGAAATCCTATTAACCCTAATAGAAATATCGAGATTCGATTTGGAATAGGGGCACAGAACTCTATGTGTGCAATACCGACAGAAATCTGACATCCAGATTACATTTTAGTAATCAGGTTAATTCACGCTGTAGATTACAAAAATATCATGTTGCAGACTATATTGCGTAAAGTGCCTGTCTATATATTTGATGTGTCTGGGTAGAAAGGCGCTCAGACACTCTTCAAGTAATTGATAAAGGACTCTTCATCATGAAAACTAATCTCGCAATTCTGGCTTCGATCCTGCTGTCCTCAGCCACCGTCGGGATGACAGCATCGGCAAATGAAAGCAGTTTCGTTGGTCAGTCTGGAAGCACGACTGCAAAGACCAACTCGACTACACGCGGTGCAGACAAAACATTTGGACGAGCAGGTGCTGCGTCTCAGGTCACACGCGTTGTTGACACAACACGAAGCACTCAATATCTCAATCTTGTGTGTGGAGAGACGGTTGCGTTCACCAATGGCGGGGAACAGTTCATCTGGAAATTTGATGTGATGGGTCACAGGCCCATCGAGTTGTCGAAGATCGCACCCGCAGCGTTTGCAGGCAGCACGCTAAAGATCTACGTTGCAAACAATGAGCTCGAACGCCATTGATTGCTGCTCTTGTCTACCACAATAGAAAGCCATGAGAGCCTGCCGCATCCACTCGGTCAATTGGTCGGCGCATGGCTCCCTAGTGCGCGCCGTCGATATGGCGCTGGGGGCGAGTAGACGCGCTGCTTGTCGTGGAGCTTGTCTCCAGTCTTGCAAGAACGCCGCATTCAGAAAGCGCCTTTGGAGCGCTGCAGCTTGCACGAATGGTCTGAAGTTCAGTGACGAGAGCATTCAGTTCTTGAATGCGATGAGTGACATGTTCTATGTGTGTGTCCAAGAGTGCATTGACTTCTGCACAGTCCTTCGCAGATGACTCGCGTAGCAAGAGCAAAGCACGTACTTCATCAAGTGTCATATCCAGTGACCGGCAGCGTCGAATGAAGGCAAGTTGGCCTATGTGCTCCGCCGAGTACATCCGGTAGTTGTTTTCAGCTCTAGCAGCCGAAGGCAACAACTTCTCGCGTTCATAAAAGCGAATGGTCTCAACCGCCGTACCAGTGACCTCAGCCAGTTCACCAATCTTCATGGACCACCTCGAAATGAGTTGACTCTATACCAACTACAGGGTTTTAAATTGCCACATTGTCAACAGGAGATCGAGTATGAAGCACCCAAACATTGATGACAACACGCTTAGTACCGCCACAACGGATTGCTGCAGCTCACACACTACCCCGAGCCCGGTGGCAGCTCCGTTGGATAGAGGGCTAACTTACCGCATTCCGACAATGGACTGCGCTGGCGAGGAAGCTGAGATACGTCGTGCACTTGAACCAATTGCAGGTATCCGGGGACTCCGATTCCAGCTCTCGCAGAGGACTCTCAAAATTGACGCGGACACTGATGCCCTTGCTGCCGCATTGTTGGCGATCACTGAAGCGGGCTTTGAGCCAAAGCTGATCTCATCAAACACGGCGGACTCAAGCCATGCAGCTGGAGATGGCCACGACCATGAGCTTGTGCGTGGCACAACTCCAAAGTTGGTCGCGGCGCTTGCTCTTGCTATCGCTGCTGAAGGTGTCGGCTACTTCGCGCCAGAAACCATGGCTTGGAAAGTCGCCGGCTTTGCGGTCGCCGCGATTGCGATTTGGCTTGCGGGCTTTGACGTCTATAAAAAAGGGTTTGGAGCACTTCGTCGTGGCAAGCTGAACATCAATGCATTGATGACTGTTGCTGTGACTGGTGCGTTCGTCATCGGTCAATGGCCTGAAGCGGCGATGGTGATGGCGTTGTATGCCATCGCCGAGGCAATCGAGGCGAGAGCAGTCGATCGGGCCCGCAATGCCATTCAGGGGTTGCTTGCGATGGCTCCGGACCAAGCATCGGTTCTCCAAAGTGACGGTAGTTGGCTAACCGTCGCAGTTGCACAAATCGCAGTGGGCTCGACGCTGCGAGTCAAGCCAGGTGAGCGCGTTCCTATGGATGGAGTCGTTCAGACAGGGCAAACGAGCATCAACCAGGCCCCCGTAACTGGTGAAAGTATCCCCGTTGACAAGGCGGCGGGTGACCCAGTGTTTGCAGGCACCATCAACGAGTCTGGAACCTTTGAGTTTGAAGTTACTGCATTGGCCTCCAACTCGACGTTGGCGAGGATTATTCATGCCGTTGAGCAAGCACAAGCGACTCGAGCGCCTACTCAGGGGTTCGTTGATCGATTTGCTGCAATTTACACACCTGCAATTTTCGTTATCGCCGTAGTCGTAGCATTGGTAGGCCCCTGGCTACTTGGCTGGACGTGGATGCAGGCCGTCTATAAGGCACTGGTTCTGCTAGTTATCGCTTGCCCCTGCGCACTCGTCATTTCCACACCAGTGACGATTGTGAGCGGCTTAGCGGCAGCAGCCCGCCGTGGTATTTTGATCAAAGGCGGTATCTATCTGGAAGAGGCGCGCAAGCTTAAGGCAATCGCGCTGGACAAGACCGGAACAATTACTGAGGGCAAGCCGCGCCTTGTGGACTGGTCGTTGGTTGATGCCGCGAGCAGCCTTGATACCGCGGAGTCGGTGGCAGCAGCTCTCGCTGGTCACTCAGATCATCCTGTGTCTCGCGCCATCGCAGCGGGCCTGAAGCCTAACAGCGCAGACATTCAGAACTTCACGGCACTTGCTGGACGAGGTGTGCAGGCCGAACTGAGTGGAACAGTCTATGTACTAGGGAATCATCGCTTGATTGAGGAACGTGGCCAATGCTCCTCAGAGCTTGAAGCCACGCTCAAGCGGCATGAAGAATCCGGCCGTACTGTCACATTGCTTGCCGACCCAGAACGAGTCATCGCGCTGTTTGCAGTTGCCGACACGATTAAGGACTCCTCTCGTGAAGCAATAACTGAATTGAAAGCGCTTGGTATCACCCCAGTCATGCTGACTGGAGACAACCAAGCCACGGCCTCGTCAGTTGCCGGTGAAGCTGGTATCGACCAAGCGCGCGGAAACCTGTTACCGGAGGACAAGCTAGCTGCCATCAAAACGCTCCAGAGCCAATACGGGCTCACCGCTATGACGGGCGATGGCATCAATGATGCCCCAGCGCTGGCTCAAGCCGACGTCGGGGTCGCCATGGGTGCTGCCGGTACAGATACAGCGATGGAGGCAGCTGACGTCGTCGTGATGAATGATGACTTGCGAAGGATTGCAGAGACAGTGAAGCTGTCTCGGTCCACCCATGCGATCCTTTGGCAAAACATCACTCTCGCTCTTGGTATCAAGGCCGTATTTCTAGTTTTGGCAGTGTTCGGGAATGCGTCCATGTGGATGGCGGTATTCGCAGACATGGGGGCAAGTCTCTTGGTTGTCGTCAATGGACTAAGGCTGCTTGGAAAAGTGCCAAAGTCCTGAATTCAATAGAGATTTTCGTGTGCACCAACTTGGAATGTGAGGATAGTCATGAGCTTTTTTGAACGCCTACTCGGAGGCCATCACCGATCTGGTGGCGATCATCATGGGAATGGTCATCATCAAAAACGGACACCTGTCGCCTGCAATGACCCAGCAGTGCCCGGTGCCACCATTTGTCCCAACTGCCGAGCTCAAAGCTCTCCCCAAGCACGGTTCTGTCAACAGTGCGGAAGCGGGCTAGCCCCCCAGGCCTGCAATGCATGCGGCGTCCAGATGGCGCTTGGATCGCGTTTTTGCGCAAACTGCGGAAAGTCTGCTTAGAACTTTGGAGAACAGCTGATCGGTGGGTTGATCTCTGTTCTCCTGAAGGTTCAGATTACAGAAAGGTGTCAAAAATGTAATCTTCAGACCATGTAAATGGCTGAATAGTGTCAAAAATGTAATCTTGCGGGGAAGGCAATTTAGCTACCATTGAGGCTTCGAAATTTACTAGAAAAATCCTATGGATTCTCTTAGATTCGAGGATGCCGCTCTATATCTTAGAGTTAAGAGGATGGAAGTATTAGCAAGCAATATTGCGAATGCTGACACTCCTGGATATCAGGCGAAAGATATAGACTTCAAGGCTGCGCTTGAAGAGACGCAAAGGCAAATGCTGACAGTGCAGTCTACGAATAAGTCTCACCTCGGTAACATAGCTCCAACATCAATTGATCCTCAGATTGCATTTCGCCCTGTTTCTCAGAATGCCATGGATAGAAATACGGTTGATCTCGATCAAGAGAGAGCTTCATTTACAGCTAATGCCATCCGTACGCAATTCGCTATGAGTCAAGCTGTCGATGAATATGTAGAGATGGGGCAAATGCTATCGAAATTAGTATAATTTTATTAAGTTGGTCATTCACAGAGCGCATTTACTTGCGCTCTTTTTTTAATTCAAGTGGTAGTGAAAATAAAATTCGCGACAAGATTATTTTCAAAAATTTCATTGTTGGAAATAATGAATATGTTCAAAAGCGATAAGATGGAAGATGTCAAATAATATAAATAAAAAATTCTTTGTAAATCATTTGCTGATTCCGATTACTTTCCTGGCGCTAACTTTTTATTATTTCATGTATCTAGGAGGAGATAGTCTCGTTGCCGCGAAGATATACGCACTCCAGGGTTATGAATGGTCATTGAATGATCATTGGGTTACAAACAAATTGCTTCATAAGGGTGGAAAGCATCTGAGCACCCTAGCAATCGTTGTGATCATTGCACTATATATATTTGTACTTGCCTCCAAATCTGAGCAGCGAAAAAAATGGCGGTCTCCGCTGCTTTACCTGATTTTATCTTGTTTGGTCAGTGTAATTTTGGTGAGCCTTCTTAAGGCATTAACAAATATGGATTGTCCATGGAATTTAAATCAATTTGGTGGCGATCGCCCTTTTATTGGTCTTTTCGAGCACAGGCCTCAAGAAATGGGGAGCGGAAAATGCTTTCCGGCTGGTCATGCGAGCGCTGGCTATGCCTGGGTTAGTTTATATTTCTTCTTTAAGATGATCATCCCTAAGTATCGATGGTTAGGATTGCTGTGCGGCATTATGGTTGGGTTGACATTTGGTATCTCTCAACAATTGAGAGGAGCCCATTTCATTTCTCATGACATTGCCACGATTTTCATTTGTTGGTTGATTGCCACACTTTTGTTTATATTCTTTAGCATCAAGAAATATACTGTTAAAAATGGAAAACAACTCGAAAGCCAACATCTTTAATAATATTCAAAAGAATAGAAAAGGATTTTCTAGAGTCTGGCATGCATCAAAGTACTCATGGTCGGGTATAAAGGATGCGTGGTTAGAGCCTGCATTCCGCCTTGAGGTGATATTGTTTATGATTTCGCTTCCATTGGCTCAATTGATTGGGCGATCCATGATGGAGAAATTGCTTCTGATCTCTTGTATTTGGTTTTTGATGATCGTTGAAGTAATTAATTCTGCGATAGAGTCTGCAATAGATAGAGTAGGATTCCAATATCACGAGCTTTCCAGGAAAGCCAAAGACTTGGGGAGTGCTTCTGTATTAATGACAATTATTTTTTGCCTGGTAGTTTGGGGTTCTTTGATTTATAAAAATACTATTTAATTTTCGCCGTAGGTGCTGGAACGCTTCACCGTGATGCGCATCATGCATCGCATAAAACGAGTCTTCACGCTTACAGCGGAGGGAGCGAGCTCCAGCTCTTGGTCTGCATCCTGCATGTTAGCTCTAGCCTCGCGAAGATTTCTCGGACTACTGCGCGCGACGACGCCTGGATTTTTTAGCCTACGAACCTTGTTGTGCGGAGTGGAAAGACTGATGAAGGTGAATCCTGCATCGACAGTAGAGCGTTAACTCGATCCTAAGTCACTGCAACTACAACTCCTGACCAGCCTGTGGGGCACAGGCTCTCCCGCAAGTCCCTCTCCCTCCCAAGCTCGCCAGACCAGGATCTCTCTGTCGTAGCAGTCCTTTGCGAAGGAGGCTGTGACTGCCCCCCGAATCGCACTTGATCTCAAAGCCGTCAGAGCACCTGCGCATGTTGCTCATCGGCACACTGACTTGACCAGCGTGAATGCGGCTCGAATGCCGCCGCTTGGGCTCTTTGGCCAACACCAGTCGATGCTGCGCCATGGCCCAGTGGATGCGCGCTTTTGGTTCGGCGCCTGTTGCCCTTGCGATCGCCTCTCTCGATCGAGCAGCGCACCGCCGCGGCGATAGCCTCGGCAATGTGGCGCCGCAGGTCGGCCAGCAAGAGCTCATCCGGGGTTGGAGTTCGGCTTCTGCGGCTGTCCTGCCAGTGGCCAGAGCGGTGATGCCGCACATGCAGAATCGAGCGCGACACGCCCTGCACCGAGCAGACCGACGTCATTGGTCGTTCACAGGCAACAAGGGCGAGCGCGCAATCCACTTTTTTCTGCGGCGAG
>NZ_BCNT01000007.1 GCF_001544075.1 Comamonas terrae | reverse complement strand
CGTGCCCGGGCGCATGTAGTGCTGGATATCGCGCTGCACGGCGGCCTCGGCCGCTTCGGAGGCTTGAGGCTGAATGGGGATCATCACAGCCAGCGATCTCTCACCAGGGCGAGCATGGCTTGCGAGGAACGGCCGCGGTGGCTGTGCGCATGCTTGAGTTCGGGGGCCATTTCCGCAAACGTCATGCCCACCTCGGGGATGAACATCACGGGGTCGAAGCCGAAGCCCTGCGTGCCGCGGCGCTCGGTCGTGATCAGGCCCTGCACGCGGCCCACCGCGATCAGCGGCTCGGGGTCCCTGGGGCTGCGCACGCCCACCAGCGTGCTGACCATGGCCGCGCGGCGGTTTTCCACGCCCTGCATCTGCTCCAGCAGCGCGCGCACATTGTTGTCGTCGCTTTTCTCGTAGCCGAACTGCGTGCAGTAATAGGCCGTGTCCACGCCCGGCAGGCCGCCGAAATGATCCACGCACAGGCCGGCATCGTCGGCGATCGCGGGCAGGCCCGTGCGCTCGGCCGCAAAGCGGGCCTTGGACAGGGCGTTCTCCACGAAGGTGCCGTAGGGCTCGGGCGCCTCGCCCTCGAACAGATCGCCCTGGCGGATCAGTTCCACGCCCAGGGGCGCAAACATGGCTTGCAGCTCGGCCAGCTTGCCGCGGTTGTTGGAGGCCAACACAATTTTCATGATCAAAATCCAGGCAGACGCTTGCAGCGCCTGCGCTCTCAGCTATGGTTTCAATGATTCTTCGGAAGCCCGGCCGGTTCCCGGCATGGCGGCGCGCCGCCAGGGCTCAGCGCCTGACCAGGCGCTCGGCCGAGCGGCGGATGGCTTCGTTGATCTCGGCAATCGAGCGCTCGATGGCCTCGTCGTCCAGCTCGTCCTCGGGTGTGTCCAGGGAGCCCATCTGGATCGTGGACTCGAAGGCGTCGTCCTCGATCTCCTGGGTGGAGATGGCCGTGGCTTCCTGCGCATTCGGAGTTTCCCACTCCATGGCGATGGCCGTGACGTTGTCGCTCGCATCCCCTGCGCGGCGCAGGGCCGAATCCACCAGCGCCGGCACCGACTGGGCCACGGGCCGCCGGTGCATGAGCTGCAACAACTGCGGCGTCTGCACGCTGCTCCACAGGCCGTCCGAGCACAGCAGCAGCCGGTCGCCCTGCGCCAGGGGGCGGGATTCGCTGACATCGTAGATCGGCTTGGACGGCGAGCCCAGGCAGGTGAACAGCACGTTGCGGTTGGACGGGTTGACCAGCGGCGAGACCTTGCGCATCTCGTCGTACGAATGGTCGCGCGTGCGCTCCAGCAGCTCCTCGTCGCGCAGCCAGTACAGGCGCGAATCGCCGCAGTGGATCCAGGTGGCGCAGCCGTCCTGCACCACGGCCGCGACCAGCGTGGTGCGCGGCGTGTCCATCATGCCCTTGCCGCTGGCATAGCGCAGTATCTGGCGATGCGCCTGCAGCAGGGCGTCCTCCAGGAACGCCCGCGGCTCCTCGAGCGCGGGCCGGGCCTTCTGCTGAAACTGGGCCGATACCACCTGCAGGGCGATCTGGGCCGCAACCTCCCCGTCGGGATGGCCGCCCATGCCGTCGGCCAGCACGAACAGCGCGGCTTCGCGCGTGTAGCAGTAGCCCATGCGGTCTTCGTTGATGTGGCGGCCGCCGCGGCGGCTGAGCTGGAATACGGAAAATTTCATGACTTGCGCCCGGTGCCGCCGCCGGCGCCGGGCAGGGCCCCGGCACCGCTGATCTTCTGCAGGTTCTTCCTGGCGTCGGTGACCAGGGTGTCCAGCTGCATGCGCACGCGGTCGCCCACGCCCAGCTTGGTGTAGCGGCGCTCGCCCTCGCGGCTCAGCTCCTTTTGCAGCGTGAACACGGATTGCGGGCGCGACAGCGGATCCAGCGCCATGCACCACTCGACCACCTCGATCAGGTTGTCCGAGTACACGCCGCGCAGCCGGGCCAGCGACTGCGTCAGCCGGTCCTTTTCCTGGCGCTGCGGCGCCTCGTGCGGCGGCGTGCCCTGCATGCAGGCATAGATGCAGGCGCCGATCGCGTAGATATCGGTCCAGGGCCCCAGCATGGCGTCGCGCCGGTACATCTCGGGCGCGGCAAAGCCGGGCGTGTACATGGGGCGCACGAAGTTGCCCTCCTTGGACAGCACTTCGCGCGCAGCGCCGAAGTCGATCATCACGGCCTTGTCGTCATTGGTGATGAAGACATTGGCCGGCTTGATGTCCAGGTGCAGCATCTTGTGCTGGTGCACGATGCGCAGGCCGCGCAGCACCTCGTCGAACAGGGAGCGGATCGTCGATTCGCGGAACACCTTGCCGGTCTTGAGCTCGCGCGCCGTGACGATGAAGTCCTGCAGGGTTGCCCCCTCCAGGTAGTTCATCACCATGTAGACGGTCTCGTTCTCGCGGAAGAAATTGAGCACGCTCACCACGGAGGCGTGCGAGATCTGGGCCAGGGAGCGTCCTTCCTCGAAGAAGCTCTTGAGCCCGAGGCGGTACAGCGAAAGTTTTTCTGGTGCCACGGCCGGCTGCAGCTCGCCCGGCGCCCGGGTGGCCAGCGAGGCCGGCAGGTATTCCTTGATCGCTACCTGCTTGCCCTCGGAATCCAGAGCCAGGTAGACAATGCCGAACCCTCCCGAAGAAAGCCTGCGCACCACCCGGTAACCACCTATCGCGCTGCCAGGCGGCAAGGGCGCTGGCTTAATCTTGGTAGACATTTTTTACCGGTAAACCCCAAGGATGATGCGAAACCCGGATAATCGCGCAATTGCAAGCATCCATCAAAAGTCCAATGCCAGTTTACAGCATGACCGGATACGCCAGTGCCCAGCACAGCGCATCCGCTGAGGGTGGTCAAGCGCCTGAGGGAAACAGCCGCCTGGGCCTTGAGATCCGTGCGGTCAACAGCCGCTTTCTGGATTTGTCCTTCCGCCTGCCCGACGAACTGCGCGCCCATGAGCCGGCTCTGCGCACCTTGTTGACAGCGCGCCTCAAGCGCGGCAAGGTAGAAGTTCGCGCCGCCATCGACGTCGACGCCAGCCATACGCTTTCCACCCCTTCGTCCGCCCAGCTGCAGCGCCTGGTCGGCCTGCAGGATACCGTCCAGGCCTGGCTGCCCAAGGCCCGAGAGCTGTCGGTAGCCGACGTGCTGCGCCTGTGCAGCGGCAGCAGCGGCCCGGCCACCGACTGGAGCGCCATCGTTCCCGCGCTGGCCGAGCAGGCCGTCGAGGAGCTGCTGGCCTCCCGCGAGCGCGAAGGCAAGCGCCTGACCGACATGCTGCTGGACCGCATCTCGCAGCTGCGCGAACTGGCCAAGCAGGCCGCTCCCCTGGTCCCGCAGCTCGTGGAGCAGCAGCGCCAGAAATTCCTCGAACGCTGGAAGGACGCCATGGCCCTGGGCGAAGGCGCCGTGGCGCCCGAAGCCGCGCAGGAGCGCGCGCTGGCCGAAGCCACGGCCTTCGCCATCCGCATCGACGTGGCCGAGGAGATCACCCGCCTGGCCTCCCACCTGGACGAGCTCGAGCGCCTGCTCAAGAAGGGCGGCGACATCGGCAAGCGCCTGGACTTCCTGATCCAGGAGCTGCACCGCGAAGCCAACACCCTGGGCTCCAAGTCCGCCACGCTGGAGCTCACGCGCATCAGCGTGGACATGAAAGTCCTGATCGAGCAGATGCGCGAACAAGTGCAGAACATCGAGTAAGCCAGCTATCTCCCATGCGTAACCTCCCCTCTACGCACACCGTCATGGATCATCCCGGAAATCTTTTTGTCGTGTCGGCGCCCAGCGGTGCCGGCAAATCCAGCCTTGTGCGCGCGCTGCGCGAGTTCGACGCCCGCGTCTATCCTTCGGTCTCGCACACCACGCGCGCGCCGCGCGGCCAGGAAAAGCACGGCCGCGAATACTATTTCGTACCCGACTCCGAATTCGACACCATGGTGGCCAACAATGCCTTCGTCGAATGGGCCAATGTGCACGGCCGCCGCTACGGCACGGCCAAGAAGTCGCTCGAAGCGCGCATCCAGGCCGGCGCCGACGTGCTGCTGGAGATCGATTTCCAGGGCGCGCTGCAGGTCAAGCAGGCCTTTCCGAATGCCGTGCTGATCTTCATCCTGCCGCCGAGCTGGGAAGAGCTGCGCGCGCGCCTGGAAAACCGCGGCGAGGATGCGCCCGAAGTCATCGAGCTGCGCCTGAAGAACGCCGCCGAGGAAATGGCCCAGGTGTCCAAATTCGACTTCGTTATAATCAACGAATTGTTCGAGAGCGCGCTTTTCGATCTGAAGGCGATCATCCACGCCCAGCGCCTCAAATATGCGGCCCAGCGGCGCTTGCGCGCCGAGACCTTCGAGTCGCTCAACATTCCCGAATCCAACTGACGTATCCCGGAGTTCCTGATGGCACGCATCACCGTTGAAGATTGCCTGGAAAAAATCCCCAATCGCTTCCAGCTCGTTTTGGCCGCAACCTACCGCGCCCGCATGCTCAATCAGGGCCACACGCCCAAGATCGAGACCAAGAACAAGGCCGGCGTCACGGCCCTGCGCGAGATTGCCGAAGGCAAGGTCGGCCTCGAGATGCTGAAGAAGGTGCCGGGCTGAGCTGTTGCGCTGCCGCACCACACCGGACCCTAAAGGCACCGCTAGTCGGTGCTTTTTTATGTCCGCCGGCGCCCCATCGCTGCATGCACGCTACATTTAGGACATGACCGCGGCCCAGAACTCGAACTCTGCAACCCTCACACCGCCGGCAGCCAAGCCCGGGCGCATGTCCGCCGAGCAGGCTGCCGACGTGTCCGCCAGCGCCTTCACAAGCCTGCTCGCGCACCTGGGTTACCTGGATGCCGACAGCATTGCGCGCGTGCGCGAAGCCTATCTGTATGCGGACCGCGCCCATTCCGACCAGTGGCGCAGCAGCGGCGACCCCTATATCACCCATCCCATCGCCGTCACCGGCATCTGCGCCAACTGGAAGCTCGACGCGCCCGCGCTGATGGCCGCGCTGCTGCACGACGCCATGGAAGACTGCGGCGTGACCAAGGCCGACCTGGTGGAGCGCTTCGGCGCCGATGTCGCCGATCTGGTCGACGGCCTCACCAAGCTGGACAAGCTGCAGTTCAACACCCGCGAGGAAAACCAGGCCGAGTCCTTCCGCAAGATGCTGCTGGCCATGGCACGCGACGTGCGCGTCATCCTCATCAAGCTGGCCGACCGCACGCACAACATGCGCACCATGGGCGACATGCCGCGCAGCAAATGGGGCCGCATCTCCTCCGAGACGCTGGAAATCTACGCGCCCATCGCCCACCGCCTGGGCCTGAACCAGACCTACCGCGAGCTGCAGGACCTGTCGTTCAAGCACCTGCACCCCTGGCGCTATGCCACGCTGGAAAAGGCCATCAACCGCTCGCGCATGCGCCGCCGCGACCTGGTGCAGCGCGTGCAGGAGGAGGTCAACGCCGAATTCACGCGCCGCGGCCTGCCGGCGCGCCTGATGGGACGCGAAAGCACGCTGTACTCGCTGTACCAGCGCATGCAGAAGAACCAGCTGAGCTTTGCCAAGGTCACCGACATCTACGGCTTTCGCATCATCGTGCCGCAGACGCTGGACTGCTATACCGCGCTGGGCGTGCTGCACCAGAAGTACAAGCCCATGCCGGGCCGCTTCAAGGACTACATCGCCATCGCCAAGAGCAACGGCTACCAGTCGCTGCACACCACGCTGGTCGGCCCGTCGAGCGTCAACATCGAATTCCAGATCCGCACGGAGGAGATGAACATCGTGGCCGAGGCCGGCGTGGCCGCCCACTGGCTCTACAAGGCGCAGCAGGGCCATGATTCGGACCAGCTGAGCACGCAATGGCTGCAGTCGCTGCTGGACATCCAGAACGAGACGCGCGACGCCACCGAGTTCTGGGACCATGTGAAGGTGGACCTGTTCCCCGACGCCGTCTACGTGTTCACGCCCAAGAGCGAGATCATGGCCATGCCGCGCGGCGCCACGGTGGTGGACTTCGCCTACGCCATCCACAGCAAGGTCGGAAACCACACCACGGCTGCCAAGATCAACGATGAGGAAGTGCCGCTGCGCACCGAGCTCAAGAGCGGCGACGTGATCCAGATCATCACTTCCGAGGACGCCAAGCCCAATCCCGGCTGGCTCAGTTTCGTGAAGACGGGCCGCGCGCGCTCCAAGATCCGCTCCTACCTCAAGAGCGCCGCCCAGACCGAAGCCGCCCAGCTGGGCACCACCTTGCTGACCCAGGCGCTGCGCGCCGAGGGCATAGACACCATTCCGCCCGAGGACGAGGCCAACAAGGGCGTCTGGGACGAAATCCTGCGCATCACCGGCAACCGCACGGCCAACGACCTGCTGGTGGACATCGGCATGGGCCGCCGCATCCCTTCGCTGGTGGCCGCGCGCATGACCTCCTTCATGACCAAGCACGGCGTGCGCCCCGATGCCCTGCTGATCACCCAGGAGCGCTTCAACACCACCAACCGCCCCTTCCATGGCGCCGTCACGCTCAACGGCGAGGAAAGCAGCTCGGTGCACTATTCACACTGCTGCCGTCCCGTGCCGGGCGATCCCATCGTCGGCTACCTGGGCGGCCAGGGCCTGATCGTGCACCATGCGCAATGCCGCAATGCCATCAAGCTGCGCGAAAAGGACAACGACCGCTTCATCACCGTGGAATGGGCCGAGGACATCACCCGCCCGTTCGAGGCCGGCATCGTCGTCACCGTGCAGAACAGCAAGGGCGTGCTGGCCCGCGTGGCGGCCGAGCTGTCCAATGCGGAAGCCGACATCTCGCGTGTGGAAATGGCCGACGACGGCGCGGTCGGCACCACCGATCTGCGTTTCGTGATTTCCGTGCACAACAACCAGCAGCTCGAGACCGCTCTGCGCAATCTGCGCCGCGTGCATTCCGTGGTGCGCGCCACCCGCGTCATGGCCTGACCCACGGAGCCCGGCCCGCCGCACCCGACCCATGATGACGCGGCCGAGAGATTTTGTTGCATTCTGCGGGCACATCCTGACTGCCGCAGTCCCGGCAAGCAGCTTGCGTCAGGCGACAATGGGCCATGCCCAACACCTTTGACGCCTTCCCCACCGCGCCGGCGCAGCGCGGCCTGCTGAGCGGTGCCCTGGCCGTGGCCGCCATGCTGGCCGGCTGCGCCACGGCGCCACCCCCTCCCGCCGCAGTTCCGGCCACGCCGGCCGCCACGGCCCCTGCCGCCCCGGCGCCCGCGCCAGTCCCGGAAGAGGACGTTCCGCGTGCCGAAGCCGCCAGCTTTGCCCAGTGGAAGCAGGCATTCGCCCCCCGGGCGCTGGCTGCCGGCATTTCGGAACGCACTGTGCGCACCGTGCTGCCCCATGTCCGACTGCAGCGCATCGTCCACCTGGACCGCGCCCAGCCCGAATTCACGCGCACGCCCTGGCAGTACCTGGACAGCGCCGTCTCGCCGCTGCGCGTCAAGAACGGCCGCGCCAAGATGCAGCAGCATGCCAGGGCGCTGCAGGCCGCCAGCCAGCGCTACGACGTGCCGGCTCCCGTCATCGCCGCCATCTGGGGCATGGAGAGCAACTACGGCGGCAATTTCGGCAACTACCCGGTCGTCGATGCCCTGGCCACGCTGGCCTTCGACGGCCGCCGCGCCGCATGGGCCGAGCGCGAGCTGATCGCGGCGCTGCGCATCATCGACAACGGCGACATCGATGCCGAGCGCATGATCGGCTCCTGGGCCGGCGCCATGGGACATACGCAGTTCCTGCCTTCGGTCTATCTGCAATACGCCGTCGATGCCGACGGCGACGGCCGCCGCGATATCTGGGACTCCATACCCGATGTCACGGCCTCCACGGCCAATTACCTGGCGAACTCGGGCTGGAACGGCAGCGAGCCCTGGGGCGTGGAAGTGCGCCTGCCCACCGGCTTCGACTATGCGCGGGCCGAGCTGAGCACGCGCCAGAACAGCGGTGCCTGGGCCGCCGAGGGCGTGCAGGCCGCAAGCGGCCAGGAGCTGCCGGCCATGGCAGGCGCCAGCGTGATCGCACCGGCCGGGGCACGCGGGCCGGCCTTCATGGTCGGCTCCAATTTCCGCGCCATACTGCGCTACAACAACTCGGTGAACTATGCGCTGGGCGTGAGCCTGCTGGCCCAGCAGCTGGCCGGCGGAACCGGCGTGCAGGCCGACTGGCCGCGCGAGCTGGCACCGCTGTCGCGCGAGCAGATGCGCAGCATGCAGAACGCGCTCAATGCGCGCGGCTTCGATGCGGGCAGCGCCGACGGCGTGATGGGCCCCGCCACCCGCGCCGGGCTGCGCCAGTTCCAGCAAAGCCTGGGCCTGCCGGCGGACGGCTACCCGACGCAGGAGCTGCTGCAGAAGCTGCAGCAAACCGGTGCGCAATGACGCATGCATCCGCTATCGATAGCAGAGCACCCTGCGCCTGACGGCTATTGACCTCATTGCATCGATGCCTTGAAAGCGTGATTCTGCCTGCGCAGGCAGCCATGGAAAAAAGCGCTGGCTCTGAGAGTCCGCGCTTTTTTCATGGCCCGGGGCTCAGGCCCGGCCCGGATTTCCGCCGCCGGGCTCGGGATACGCGACCTCCAGGATCTCCAGCATGCGCACGCCTGCGGGCGTGGGCAAGGCCACCTCGTCGCCCACGCGCGCCTTGAGCAGCGCGCGCGATACCGGGGCGATCCAGCTGACCTGGTTCTGCGCGCTGTCGGCCTCGTCGATGCCCATGATGGTGATAGTGCGCTCCACGCCCTCGTCGTCCACATAGGTGACCGTGGCGCCGAAATATACCTGCTCGCTGCCCGCATGGACCGAAGGGTCGACCACTTCGGCGATCTCCAGCCGCTTGGTCAGAAAGCGGATGCGGCGGTCGATCTCGCGCAGGCGCTTCTTGCCGTACAGGTAGTCGCCGTTTTCCGAGCGGTCGCCGTTGCTGGCAGCCCAGTGCACGATCTCGACGATCCGGGGGCGTTCGTTGTCGATCAGGTCCAGCAACTCGTCCTTGAGGCGCTGGAAACCCCGGGGTGTGATGTAGTTCTTGCCGCCCGCGGGCAAGGGCGGCAGCGCGCCGACGTCATCCTCGTCGTCGCCATCGGATTCCTTGGTGAAAGCCTTGCTCATGGCACCGATCTTCACACAGAACACGGCATGCATGGACCGAGCCCAGGGGACGATCCCATACGAAAAAGCCTCAGAACATTGCTGTTCTGAGGCTTGTCGTTTGGTGCGGCTGGCAGGAATCGAACCCACGACCCCTTGGTTCGTAGCCAAGTACTCTATCCAGCTGAGCTACAGCCGCTAAGCCTCGTATTCTAACCTTATTTTTGAGCCCTCCGGGAAATTTCTCAAAAAACTGCACATTCCGGCCCAGAAGCGCCAGGGCCGCCGTTTCAGGAGGCGTGCCGTTGCGTCCGCACGATGGCCCCGGCCAGCACGGGGGATCGGCGCGCTATATATTGGTTCCATGCAAGCCAGCACCTCCAGACTGGCAGGGATTCCAAGAGACATGACCACCAGTTCACCGCCCGCCGCCCCCAGAAATCCGCCTTCCGCCGCCATGTGGGAGCAGCTGTTTCGCCGCAGCGCCAAGCCCGGCCAGAGCCTGCAGAGCCAGATCCGCGCCATGCTGGTCGATGCCATTTTGGCCGGCGTGCTCACGCCCGGCGACCCCATACCCTCCAGCCGCGAACTTGCGCGGCAGCTGCAGGTGGGCCGCATCACCGTGATCCTGGCCTACCAGCAGCTGACCGAGGAAGCCTTTTTGCTGAGCCAGCCGCGCAAGGGGCATTTCATTCACCCCGACGTCCTGCAGGGCCGGCCCACGGGCACGGCGGCCCGCAGCGCCCGCGATGCCGCGCCGCAAGCCCATACCGACTGGTCCCAGCGCCTGTGGCTGCGCCCCAGCCAGCAGCGCAGCATCATCAAGGAAGAGGACTGGCAGCGCTTTCCCTATCCCTTCCTCTACGGGCAGTTCGACAAGGAGCTGTTTCCCACCGCAGCCTGGCGCGAATGCTGCCTCAAGGCGCTGAGCGTGATGGACATCCACCAGTGGGCGCCCGACCTCATCGCACGCGACGACGACAGCCTGATCCAGCAGATCCAGGCCAAGATCCTGCCGCGCCGCGGCGTCTGGGCCTCGCCCGACGAGATCATCATCACCGTCGGCGCCCAGCATGCGCTGTACATGGTGGCCGATCTGCTGATGCGCGAAGGCTCGACCGTAGGCATCGAGGACCCCGGCTATCCGGATGCGCGCAACATCTTCAGCAGCCGCACCTCGCAGGTCATTCCGATCACCGTGGATGCCGAAGGCATGCCGCTGGGCAGCCGGCTGCGCAAGCTCGACTACCTGTACGTGACGCCCAGCCACCAGTGCCCCACGGGCGTGACCATGCCGCTGGAGCGGCGTGAAGCCCTGCTCGACATGGCCCAGACCCACGACCTCATCCTCATCGAGGACGACTACGAGAGCGAGAGCAGCTTCGACGACCATCCCATTCCCGCGCTCAAGAGCCTGGACCGCAGCAACCGCGTGATCTATGTGGGCAGCCTCTCCAAGAGCCTGGCCCCCGGCCTGCGCATAGGCTATATCGTGGCCGCGCCCGAGCTGGTCCGCGAGCTGCGCGCGCTGCGCCGCCTCATGATCCGCCACCCCTCGACCTTCATCCAGAGAACGCTGGCCATGTTCATCTCGCTGGGGCATTACGAGGCGCAGCTGCGGCGCCTGGCCCAGGCGCAGAAGGAGCGCCATGCGGCGCTGGTCGATGCCATGGCCGAGCATCTGCCCGACTGCCGCATCACGCCCGTGCGCGGCGGCGGCTCCTGCTGGGTGCAGCTGCCGGCCCAGGTGCCGGCCCAGGCGCTGGCGCGGCGCGCCGCCAAGCTGGGTGTGCTCATCGAGCCCGGCGATGTGTTCTTCAGCTCCACGCGCAGGCCAGGCAATTTCATCCGCCTGGGCTACCAGTCCATACCCGCCAACAAGATCGGCCAGGGCGTTCAGGCCCTGGCCGATGCCATGCGCAGTCTGTAGCCGTGCCGTGCGCGGCCTGCTTTTCAGCAGGCCCCGGCTTCAGTTCTTGCGCAGCTCGGGCTGCACGAACTCATCGAAAAAACCGTCGGGAATCACGCCCTTGCGCATGGTCTGGCGCACGCCGTAGGCCAGCAGCAGAATGCACAGGCTCGCAATGCCCAGCGCCAGGGGCGTGCGCTGCTCGGGGATGAAGGCCATGGCCACCACGATGGACAGCATGCCGAAGATGGCCAGCCAGGTCAGGAACGGGAAGCACCACATGCGCACCTTCAGCAGATGCGGGGCCTCGCGCTCCAGGCGGTAGCGCAGGCGCAGCTGGGAGATGGCGATCAGGATGTAGACGAAGATGGCCACGGTGCCGTAGGAGTTCACGAGAAACGCGAAGACCTGGTCGGGCGAGACATAGGACATGACCACCGCGCCATAGCCGAACAGGGTGGCCACCAGCGTGGCGCGCACCGGCACGCCCTTGCGGCTGACCTTGGCCAGTGCCTGCGGCGCATCGCCACGGCGCGTGAGGGCAAACAGCATGCGCGAGGAAGCGTACAGCCCCGAGTTCAGCGCCGACAGCACCGCCGTGAGCACGATGGCGTTCATGATCTGCGCGGCGGCCGGAATGCCCATGGCGTTGAGCGCGCTCACATAGGGCGTGGCGATGCCGCCGTCGTTCCACGGCACCAGGCAGGCCACCAGCAGCAGCGAGCCCACGTAGAACACCATGACCCGCGTGATCACGGAGTTCGTGGCCTTGGCCACGGCCTTCTGGGGCTCGGCGGTTTCCGCCGCGGCAATGGTCACGATCTCGGCGCCGAAGTAAAAGCCCGTCGCCGCCACCGCGCCGGTCAGCACGGGCACGAAGCCGTTGGGCATGAAGCCGCCGTTGACCGTGAGGTTGGCCACATGCATGCCCTGGGAGCCCGGCGTCAGGCCCAGCACATAGACGCCGGCCACGAACAGGAAGACCACGATGGCCGCCACCTTGATGGAGGCGAACCAGAACTCGAACTCGCCAAAGGACTTCACCGAGATCAGATTGGTCAGCGTCAGCAGGACCAGCAGCACCAGGCTGATGCTCCAGCTGGGCACGTCGGGCAGCCAGTAGCGCACCAGGTCGGCGCCGGCCACGGCTTCGATGGCCACGACGATGACCCAGAAGTACCAGTACATCCAGCCGGTGAGAAAGCCCGCCAGCTGGCCGATCGCCGGGCGGTCGCGCCAGGCCTCGCGGGCATACTCGTAGAACGAGCCTCCGCCGGGCATGGCGCAGGCCAGCTCGCCCAGCATGCGCATCACCAGCACCACGAGCAGGCCGGTGATCAGGAAGGAAAGAATGGCCGCCGGGCCGGCGGACTTGATAACGACGCCGCTGCCGACGAAAAGGCCTGCGCCGATCACGCCGCCAAGGGCGATCATGGTCATGTGGCGCTGTTTCAGGCCGTGCGAGAGCTCCGGCGAGGGAGCGTGCTGATTTCCAATCATGAAATGTCTCCTGTGCTTCTGACTCGGGATGTCAGGCGCCACGGCTCTCGTCTTTCGGTATCGGCTCTGCGTGCGCAGGCCCGGGCCATGGTCGATCCAGCGTTTCGTGGTGCGGGCCGTCAGGCGGCCACGGGCGGACGGTCCTTGCGGTAGGCGTTCTTCACGGCGATCTTGCCGTCGCGGAAAGTGAACACATCCACCATGCGGGCCTGCACGCGCAGCCCGTCGGCCTTGGTGCCCTGGAACGTGCTTTCCGACACGCCGCGGTCGCCGTGCACGAAATGCTCGCCATCGACCCAGGCCGCATCGGGAAAGGCCTGCCAGGCCATCTGGAAGCCCTCGCGCACCGCCTCGCGGCCGATGAAGCTGCGCCCCATCAGGTCGGGGCCGGCCACGGCGTGGAACTCGCAGTCCTCGGCCATGAAGTCCATCAGGGCCTCGATGTCGTGGCGGTTCCAGGCGGCGGCGAATTCCGCCAGAAAGCGGGCGTCGGGCGGGGTGGCGGGCGGGGAAGCAGTGCTGGTCATATCGTCTCCTGTCATGGTTTTGCCCGGGTGCTTGGTGCTGTGCGCTGCACCCTGTCATCACGTTGTCGATGAGCCATGGTAGGTAGCGAGGAAGCGAATGATTAGAACCAGTTGCGGCCTATCGTTAGGACCAGATGCCCCTGTCTGGCGCCATGCAGCGGCTGGTTCCATCAAAACCCGGCGGCTGGTTCCAGCAAAGCGGATTCCATACCATTGTGGACCCCGAAAAAACATCGGCCGGGGCATGAAGCCCCGGCCGGCAAAGCTGGTATTGGCAGCCGCCAGGACGGCTGCGGGTGCGCTGGCGCTTCAGGCGGCCGGCACGGGCGGACGGTCCTTGCGGTAGGCGTTCTTCACGGCGATCTTGCCGTCGCGGAAAGTGAACACATCCACCATGCGGGCCTGCACGCGCAGCCCGTCGGCCTTGGTGCCCTGGAACGTGCTTTCCGACACGCCGCGGTCGCCGTGCACGAAATGCTCGCCATCGACCCAGGCCGCATCGGGAAAGGCCTGCCAGGCCATCTGGAAGCCCTCGCGCACCGCCTCGCGGCCGATGAAGCTGCGCCCCATCAAATCGGGGCCGCCCACGGCGTGGAACTCGCAGTCCTCGGCCATGAAGTCCATCAGGGCCTCGATGTCGTGGCGGTTCCAGGCGGCGGCGAATTCCGCCAGAAAGCGGGCGTCGGGCAGGGTGGTGGTGCGGGTCATGCGGTCTCCTTGTCGTTGAATGGTGGCGGCACCCGTGCGGCATCGCGCGCGAACGCGCAAGGCTCTCAAGGTGCTGAAGCCATGGTAGGCAGCCTCCTGCATTCCGGTTAGAGCCAGCAGGACCCAATCGTTAAGTCCAGCGCAGCCTGGCGCCGGTTTCTGGCTCTATCGAAACCTTGCCGCTGGCGCTAACGGCCGGGCCCGGACGCTGGATAAGCTGTCTCCCATCCACCAGCCGGACCGTGCTTGAGGGCCGCGCTGATGCGATTGCCCTTGCATCAAGAACACCGGCGCCGCCACGGCGCGGCCACAGGAGACATACGCATGAAAGCCGAGGACATCAGCCCGAGCTACCTCACCCCCTACGACCCGCAGTACGACCCGCTGGTCGCCGCCACGCCGGGCCACGGCACGGGCTACGCCCCCACCTACTGGGTGGGCACGGCCGGACGCCCGCCCGAGGACGACGGCCCGCTGTGCGGCGACATCGATGCGGACGTGGCCATCGTGGGATCGGGCTTCACGGGCCTGTCCACCGCCCTCTTCCTGGCGCGCGAGCACGGCATACGCGCCGTGGTGCTGGACGCCAACCAGACCGCCTGGGGCTGCACCAGCCGCAACGGAGGCCAGGGCCAGAACGCCAGCGGCCGCCTGTACCGCTCGCAATGGATAGAGCGCTGGGGCAAGGACGTGGCCCTCAGGCTCGACGCCGAGATCCGCGAGGGCTTCCAGACCTTCAAGGACCTGGTGGCGGAGTTCCCCGAATGCGAGCCCCAGCCCGGCGGGCATCTCTACATCGCCCACCGCGACAAGAAGCTGGACTTCCTGCGCAACGAGACCCGCATCATGCGCGAGGTTTTCGGCTACGACGCGCGCATGCTCAGCCCCGAGGAGGTGCGCCGCGACTATGTGAACGATGCCGACAGCCACGGCGCCATGCACGAGCCCGACGGCATCGGCGTGCATCCGCTCAAGCTGGCCTTCGGCTACCTGCGCAAGGCCCGCCAGCTGGGCGTGAAGGTGCATCCGGCCAGCCCCGTGCTCGGCGTGGAGACGCGCAACGGCGTGCACCACCTGCGCACGCCGGGCGGCACGGTGCGCGCCCGCGCCGTGGGCTTTGCCACGGGCGGCTACACCAGCAACGGCCTGCACGGCAGCCTGCGCTCCAAGATCATGCCGATTCTCTCGAACTCGCTGGTCACGCGGCCGCTGACCGAGCAGGAGCTGGAGGCCACGGGCTTCAAGACCACCCAGGTCATCACCGACACGCGCACGCTGCGCTTTTACTACCGCCGCCTGCCCGACAACCGCGTGCAGATCGGCAGCCGCAGCGCCGTCACCGGCGCCGACGCGCCCAACCCCGTGCACATGGCCAAGCTGGTGGACGGCCTGCACCGCAAGTTCCCGGCGCTCAAGGGCATCGAGGTGGACTATTCCTGGTGGGGCTGGGTGGACGTGAGCCACGACATGATGCCGCGCGTGTTCCAGCCCGATCCGCAGCAGAGCATCTTCTACGCCGTGGGCTACGGCGGCAACGGCGTGTCGTTCTCGGCCCATGCGGGCCGGCGCATGGCCGAGCGCATCGCGGGGCGCCGCAGCAAGGCATTCGAGCTGCCCATCTACAACTCCGAGCTCGAGTACCCCAATCTGTTCAACACCGTGCGCTCGCCGGCCTTCGCACCGTTTCGCCGCCTGGGCCAGCGCTTTCTGTACCACTGGTACTACCTGCGCGACGAAAAGCTCTGAACCGCCGCCGGACGGCAGGCCTTTTTTGCTGCTTGAAGCCGGACCGGATGGCCGGCTTCTTTTTTTATGCGCGGGCTTTGAAAACAGGAGCACTCAGCGCCTGCCAATTCACGAATTCAATGACTTTTCATTGCAAAAATCATGCATGGCAAGCGCAAGCCGCTCTGCTTTTAGCAGCTTCACCGACAATGGCTCAGGGCCGGCAGATCAGTTCGGCCACCGATTGCAGCAGCGCCTCGTCGATGCGCGCATCGAGATCGACGGCCAGGCGCCGGCGGTAGAACACGCCCAGGTCCAGTCCCACGCCCAGTGCGCAGATCCGCACATCGCCCGCGCGCTCGTGGCGCGCCACGACCTGGCGCAGGTGCTGGTCCAGGTAGTGGGCGTCGTTGCTCTGGTGCGTGGCCGTGTCCATGGGACAGCCGTCGGAGATGACCAGCAGGATGCGCCGCGCCTGCGGCCGCTGCAGCAGCCGCCCGCAGGCCCATTCCACGGCCTCGCCGTCCATGCCCTCGCGGAACAGATCGGGCTTGCGCAGCGCCGCAATGCCATGGCGGCCGTGGCGCCAGGGCCTGGCCGCGTCCTTGAAGACGATGTGCAGCCGCTCGTTGAGCCGCCCCGGGAATTCGGGTCGGCCCGCGCGCTGCCAGTCGCGCCGCGCCCGCCCGCCGTTCCAGGCCAGCGTGGAAAAGCCCAGCACATCCACCGGCACGCCGGCCATGGACAGGGCCCGGCCCAGCACGTCGACGAGCAGCGAGAGCTGGCGAGCATGGGCCTTCATCGACCCCGAGCAGTCCATGAGAATGCCCACCGCGGCATCGCTGACCGGGCGCTGCGCCTCGTCCTTGAAGACGGCGCGCTGCTGCGGATCGCCGACCAGCTGCGCCAGCCGGCTGCCGTCCAGATGCCCGTCCTCCAGCCCGAAATGCCAGCCTTCGCGCCGCGGCCTGGCCAGGCGCTGCTGCAGCCATCGCGCCAGCCGCCCCGCGTGCAGGCCGCTGCGCGCCAGTTCCTCGTCCATCTGCGCGCGCAAGCCGGCCAGCTGCGCAGCGCGGATCAGTTCGGCCGCCTGGGCCTCGCGGTCGTAGGCGCGCGTGAACACCCGGTAGCCTTGCGCCGTGCTGGCCCAGGCCCGGCTGTCGCCGGTATGGGCCACGGGCGCAGCCTCGGGCGACTGGGATTCGAAATGCAGGGGCAGCGCAAAGCCGCTGCGCCGCCGCGGCTGGCCTGTCCCGCGCGGCGCCTCTTGCTGCGCGGCGCGCACGGCCCGGCCCACCCAGCGGCTCACGGCCAGCGCGGGTGCGATGAAGGCCTGCTGGTCGGCCCGGTGGCGGCGCAGCAGCGGCCACTGGCCGCCGATCTCGGCCGACAGCGCGGCGCGCGTGGCCTCGGCCAGGTCGGACAGCGCATGCGGCGGCTCATGCCCGGTCAGCCGGCTCCAGGCCGTGAGCGCCACGGTGAACAGCAGAATGCCCAGGCTGCTTTCCGTCAGGCCCGAATCGGCAAAGGACTGGCACCAGTGCACGAAGCGCGCCTGCAGATTGGCGCGCGCGCCGGGCCAGGACGCGGGCACCAGGCTTTCCACGCGCAATTGCTCGAGCAGCTCGAACACCAGCCGCTCCACGGGGTCTGCGGGCAGATGGACCCGGTGCAGCGCCGCATCGCTGAACCGCAGGCGCAGGCCCGCGCCGTCGAGCAGGCCGCGCTGGTCGGCCAGTTGCGCGGGCACATCGCTGTGATGCGCGGCGGGCAGGGCCACGGGGTCGGTTCCCCGGTACAGGGTCTGGCCGCTCCACTGCAGCGAGGCATCGCCCGTGACGGCGCGCAGCAGCGCCCCGCTCCAGGATTCCATCTGGGCCAGCGAGGCCTGCGTGGCTGCAGGTGCCTGCATGTCAGTGCGCCTGCAGCAGGCCGGCATCCGCAGCTTCGCCATGCCGCGCCAGCTCGCTGCCGAAGCAGCGCTGGAAATACTCGGCCACGATGGCGCGCTCCGCAGGCTCGCACTTGTTCAGGAAGGACAGCTCGAAAGCCAGGCGCAGGTCGTGGAAGATCTGCGTGTTCTCGGCCCAGGTGATGACGGTGCGCGGCGACATCAGCAGCGACAGATCGCCCACGGCAAAGCCTTTGCGCGTGAGTGCGGCCAGCGCCACCATGGCCGCCACCTGCTCGCGCCCCGGGGGCGTGGCCAGCTGCGGCACGCGCGCCAGCACGATGGCGGCCTCCTCGGCCGGCGGCAGGTAGTCCAGGCTGGTGACCAGGTTCCAGCGGTCGAGCTGGGCGTGGTTGAGCAGCTGCGTGCCGTGGTACAGGCCCGAGAGGTTGCCCTGGCCCAGGGTGTTCATGGTGGCAAACAGCCGGAAGTGCGCATGCGGCTGCAGCACCTTCTTCTGGTCCAGCAGCGTGAAGCTGCCGTCGCGCTCGAGCACGCGCTGGATGACGAACATCACATCGGGCCGGCCCGCGTCGTATTCATCGAAGACCAGGGCCACGGGCCGCTGCAGCGCCCAGGGCAATATGCCCTCCTGAAAGCGGGTCACCTGCTTGCCTTCTTCCAGCACGATGGCGTCCTTGCCCACGAGATCGAGCCGGCTGATGTGGCCGTCCAGGTTGACGCGCACGCACGGCCAGTTCAGCCGCGCGGCCACCTGCTCGATATGCGTGGATTTGCCGGTTCCGTGCAGCCCCTGGACGACCACGCGCCGGTTGTGCGCAAAGCCCGCAAGAATGGCCAGCGTGGCCTGCGGATTGAAGCGGTAGGCCGCGTCGATGGCCGGCACATGCTCGCAGCGCTCGGCAAAGGCCGGCACCTCGAGGTCGGTGTCGATGCCGAAGGCATCGCGCACGCTCAGCATGCGCGTCGGTTCTTGCATCACTTCAACTCTCCTTGGCTATGCAAAATAAAACTGGCACACATCAAGTCAGAGACGCCGAGCAAGAGCCGCCTCGCAGCGAGGGCGTCGTCCCCCTCCCGCAAAGCGAGAGAGGGGGAGGCGGCGCAGCCGCTCAGGGGGTGATGCACATCAGTCATCGTCGGCTCCCGGTGGCAGTTCGTCATTGATGCGCGCAATGGCCTCGGCCGCCGCGCGCAGCTTGGGAAGAAAGCTCAGCGCCCGCTCGCGCGAGAACCGCATGATGGGCGCCTGCACCGCCAGGCCCATGTTCGAGGCGCCCTGGGGCGAAGGCACGAGCACGCCCAGGCACAGCAGGCCGGGCAGGAATTCCTCGTTGTCGAAGGCATAGCCCTGCTCGCGCACCTGGTCGAGCTCGCGCTCCAGGGCTTCGAAGCCCGTCAGCGTGTTGGCGGTGAACGACTCCAGCTCCACGGCCGACAGCAGGCGCCGGCGCTGCGCGGGCGCCATCTGGCTGAGGAAAAGCTTGCCCGTGGCCGAGCAGTGGGCGGGCACGCGCGAGCCGGGATGCAGGTAAAAGCGCAGCGGCGCGGGCGTTTCCACGCGGTCCAGGTACAGCACCTCGCTGCCCGAGAAGGCCGTGATGTTGCAGCTTTCCCCGATGTCGCGCACCAGCTGCGCCAGCACCGCGTGACGCGCGCCGTGCGTGGTGTTGTTCAGCAGCACGCTTTCGGCCAGGCGCATCAGGCGCCGGCCCGTGCCGTAGTAGCGCCCGTTGCCCTCGCGCTGCAGGATGCCCGCGCCTTCGAGCTGCTGGAGCATGCGGTGCATGGTGGGCTTGGGCAGCCCCGTCTCCTCGACCATGGTCTGCAGCGTGAAGGGCGCGTCCTTGCAGGCGATGGCCTCCAGCAGCGCGAACAGCCGCAGGTTGGGGGTATCGCCATCAATGCGCGCCGTGGCCTTGTCCGTTGTGTTCATAGCGTGGATCATCATATTTTCTTTCGTTTTTTGAGTCAATTTGTTCCGAAAAAAAGAAATTTGTTTGACACAAGGCTGCGGAAGTGCCTAGACTTGCGTCGTGATTTCTTTTTTCGGAACTTAAAGTTCCAATTTTTCCAAAGGAGACAAGCGGTATGACTACAGCAGACAATCGTAAGGTGGTGCAGGGCGTGCAGAAGATGACGCCGTCGGAAGCATTCGTGGAAACCTGCGTCGCCAACGGCGTGACCGAGATGTTCGGCATCATGGGCTCGGCCTTCATGGACGCCATGGACATTTTTGCGCCGGCCGGCATCCGCCTGATTCCCGTGGTGCACGAACAGGGCGCGGCCCACATGGCCGACGGCTATGCCCGCGTCTCGGGCCGCCACGGGGTGGTCATCGGCCAGAACGGCCCCGGCATCTCCAACTGCGTCACCGGCATCGCCGCCGCCTACTGGGCGCACAGCCCGGTGGTGATCGTGACGCCCGAGACCGGCACCATGGGCATGGGCCTGGGGGGCTTCCAGGAGGCCAACCAGCTGCCCATGTTCCAGGAGTTCACCAAGTACCAGGGCCATGTCTGCAATCCCAAGCGCATGGCGGAATTCACGGGCCGCTGCTTCGACCGCGCCATGTCCGAGATGGGCCCCACGCAGCTGAACATTCCGCGCGACTATTTCTACGGCGAGATCGAGTGCGAGATTCCCAGGCCCATGCGCGTGGACCGCGGCCACGGCGGCGAGCAAAGCCTGCAGGCGGCCGTCGAGCTGCTCAAGACCGCCAGGTTCCCGGTGATCCTGGCCGGCGGCGGCGTGGTCATGGGCGATGCGGTGGAAGAAGCCAAGCAACTGGCCGAGCGCCTGGGCGCCCCCGTGGCCACCGGCTATCTGCGCAACGACGCCTTCCCCGCCAGGCATCCGCTGTGGGCCGGCCCGCTGGGCTACCAGGGCTCCAAGGCGGCCATGAAGCTCATCGCCCAGGCCGATGTGGTGATTGCGCTGGGGTCGCGCATGGGTCCCTTCGGCACCCTGCCCCAGCACGGCATGGACTACTGGCCCAAGACTGCCAAGATCATCCAGGTCGAGGCCGACCACACCAATCTGGGCCTGGTCAAGAAGATCGCCGTGGGCATCCACGGCGACGCCAAGGCCGTGGCCGCCGAACTCGTGCGGCGCCTGGCGACCGAGACGCTGGACAGCGACGCCACCAAGGCCGCGCGCGCCGACATCATCGCCACCGAAAAGCATGCCTGGGAAAAGGAACTCGACGGCTGGACCCACGAGCGCGATCCCTACAGCCTGGACATGATCGAGGAAGCCAAGGGCGAGAAGACGCCCACGGGCGGCAGCTACCTGCATCCGCGCCAGGTGCTGCGCGAGCTGGAAAAGGCCATGCCGGCGCGCGTCATGGTGTCCACCGACATCGGCAACATCAACTCGGTGGCCAACAGCTATCTGCGCTTCGACGAGCCGCGCAGCTTCTTCGCACCCATGAGCTTCGGCAACTGCGGCTATGCGCTGCCCACCATCATCGGCGCCAAGTGCGCCGCGCCGGACCGCCCGGCCATCGCCTATGCGGGCGACGGTGCCTGGGGCATGAGCATGATGGAAATCATGACGGCCGTGCGCCACGACATTCCCGTCACGGCCGTGGTCTTCCACAACCGCCAGTGGGGCGCCGAGAAGAAGAACCAGGTGGACTTCTACAACCGCCGCTTCGTCGCGGGCGAACTCGAAAGCGAAAGTTTCGCCGGCATCGCCCAGGCCATGGGCGCCGAGGCCATCATCGTGGACCGCATCGAGGATGTGGGCCCCGCGCTGCAAAAGGCCATCGACCTGCAGATGAACCAGAAGAAGACCTGCGTCATCGAGATCATGTGCACCCGCGAACTCGGCGATCCCTTCCGCCGCGATGCGCTGAGCAAGCCCGTGCGCTTCCTCGAGAAGTACAAGGACTATGTCTGACACCCCCTGAGGCGCTTCGCGCCGCCCCCTCCCTCTGCGGGAGGGGCAGCACCCCCGGTGCGGGGCGGCGGGTCCGCCCACACCCGTCCCCGGTGTCCCCGGGATGGGCCGCGCCGGGGCATGTACTTTCCAGCAGGAGCTTTCATGGTCCCCCCACTTTCCCTTGCCGTGGCCGCCGATGATGCGCCGGCCACGCCCCGCCCCCATCTGCAGCGGCTGCTCGACCGGGCACGCGCACTGGGCCCCCTGCCGGTGGCCGTGGCCTACCCCTGCGATGCAGGCTCCCTCCAGGCCGCGTTGCAGGCCGCACAGGACGGGCTGGTCACGCCGCTGCTCGTCGGCCCGCGCGCGCGCATCGAGGCCGCAGCCAGAGCCGCCGGACTGCCGCTGGACGGCCTTGCCATCCATGAGACCGAAGACGAGCCGCGCGCCGCCGCCGCCCGGGCGGCCGCCCTGTGCGGCAGCGGCCAGGCCCGCGCGCTGATGAAAGGCAGCCTGCACAGCGACGAGCTGCTGGCCGCAGCCGTGGCGCGCGAAGCCGGCCTGCGCGGCAGCCGCCGGGCCAGCCATGTCTTCGTGATGGACCTGCCGGAATACGAGCGCCCGCTGCTGATGACCGACTGCGTGGTCAACATCTCTCCCACGCTGATGGACAAGCGCGACATCGCCCAGAACGCCATCGACCTGGCACGCGCCATCGGCATCGCGCAGCCGCGCGTGGCCGTGCTGTCGGCGGTCGAGACCGTCAATCCCGCGATCCCCGGCACCATCGATGCGGCCGCGCTGTGCAAGATGGCCGACCGCGGCCAGATCAGCGGCGCCATGCTCGACGGCCCGCTGGCCTACGACAACGCCATCTCGCTGCGCTCGGCCCGCCACAAGGGCATCGTTTCCGAAGTCGCGGGCCGCCCCGACATCCTGCTGGCGCCCGGCCTCGAAGCCGGCAACATGATCTACAAGCAGCTGGTCTACATGGCCGGCGCCGAATGCGCGGGCATCGTGCTGGGCATGCGCGTGCCCGTGGTGCTGACCAGCCGCTCCGATTCGGTGCCCAGCCGCATCGCCTCCTGCGCGCTGGCCGTGCTGGCCGCCGCCGGGGAGCAGCCATGAACCTGAGCCCTTCCGCCGTCAAGGCTGCGCAGCCCTGGCTTGCCGGCCTTCACCTGCTGCCGGGCGCCGCGCTGGCCGGCGTGATCGCGCTGGCCGCCACCTTCGTGTCCACGCTGCATGGCGGCCCGCAGCTGCTGTATGCGCTGTTATTCGGCGTGGCCTTCCACTTCCTGAGCCAGGATGTGCGCGCCCGGCCCGGCATCGAGTTCTGCGCGCGCGGCGTGCTGCGCCTGGGCGTGGGCCTGCTGGGCGCGCGCATCACCGCGACCCAGATCGCCGGCCTGGGCTGGACCACGGCGCTGACGGTCATCGCCGCCGTGGTCACCACCATTGCCTGCGGCTACTGGCTGGGCCGACGGCTCGGCATGACCCGGCCGCAGGGCGTGCTGTCCGGCGGCGCCGTGGCCATCTGCGGGGCTTCGGCCGCGCTGGCCATCTCGTCCGTGCTGCCGCGCGACAAGGAAAGCGACCGCTTCACGCTGATGGTGGTGGTCACGGTGACCGTGCTGTCCACGGTCGCCATGGTGGCGTATCCGCTGATCGCACGGGCCCTGAACCTGCCGCCCGAGCTGGCAGGCCTGTTCATCGGCGGCACCATCCACGACGTGGCCCAGGTGGTGGGCGCCGGCTACACCATCGACCAGGCCACGGGCGACTACGCGACCATCGTCAAGCTGTTTCGCGTGGCCATGCTGACCGTGGTGGTGGTGACGGTTTCGGCGCTGTTCAAGCGCCAGCGCGAAGCGGCCGCCGAGCAGCACAGCGGCAGCAAGCCGTCGCTGGTGCCCTGGTTCCTCTGGGTGTTCGTGGCGCTGGTGTGCATCAACTCCCTGGGCTGGGTGCCGCAAGCCGTGCAGCTGCAGCTCACGGACCTGTCGCGCCACTGCCTGGTACTGGCCATTGCGGCACTGGGCATCAAGACCTCGTTCCGGCAGCTGGCCCAGGCCGGCTGGCGCCCCTTCATGCTGCTGGTGGTCGAGACCGTCTGGATGGCCGCCTTCGTGCTGGTCGCGATACAGATGCGCTGAGCGCTGCCTCCCACGCCAAGCGCAGATACGAAAAAGCCCCAGAACCTTGCAGTTCTGGGGCTTGTCGTTTGGTGCGGCTGGCAGGAATCGAACCCACGACCCCTTGGTTCGTAGCCAAGTACTCTATCCAGCTGAGCTACAGCCGCATTGGCGGAGAGGGTGGGATTCGAACCCACGGTACGCTTGCACGTACGCCTGATTTCGAGTCAGGTACATTCGACCACTCTGCCACCTCTCCTGTGTCGAAGCTGAAATTCTAGCAGAGAATTACAGCCGCTTTGGAAAACTCCGGCATTTTTTGCTGCGCTGCAGCTTCAGGCGCCGGTCTTCAGCAGCGTCTGGCCGCCCATATAGGGCACGAGCGCCTCCGGCACGGTCACCGAGCCGTCGGCGTTCTGGTAGTTCTCCAGCACGGCCACCAGCGTGCGGCCCACAGCCAGGCCGGAGCCGTTGAGCGTGTGCACCAGCTCGTTCTTGCCCTGAGCATTCTTGAAGCGCGCCTGCATGCGGCGGGCCTGGAAGGCTTCGCAGTTGGAGACCGAGCTGATCTCGCGGTAGGTGTTCTGCGCGGGCAGCCAGACTTCGAGGTCATAGGTCTTGGCCGCGCCAAAGCCCATGTCGCCCGTGCACAGGCTGACCACGCGGTAAGGCAGGCCCAGCCTCTGCAGCACAGCTTCGGCGTGGCCGGTCATCTCCTCCAGCGCCTCGTAGCTCTTTTCGGGATGCACGATCTGCACCATCTCGACCTTGTCGAACTGGTGCTGGCGGATCATGCCGCGCGTGTCGCGGCCGTAGCTGCCGGCTTCGGAACGGAAGCAGGGGCTGTGGGCCGTGAACTTCAGCGGCAGCTGGTCTTCGGCCAGCACGGTATCGCGCACCAGGTTGGTCAGCGGCACTTCGGCCGTGGGGATCAGGTACAGCGCGGCGTTGTCGGGCACGGGTTCGCCGTCCTGGCCGCCCTTCTTGGCCGCGAACAGGTCGCCCTCGAACTTGGGCAGCTGGCCCGTGCCCTTGAGCGAGTCGCTGTTGACGATGTAGGGCACGTAGCACTCGGTGTAGCCGTGCGCCTCGGTCTGCAGGTCCAGCATGAACTGCGCCAGCGCGCGGTGCAGGCGCGCGATCTGGTTCTTCATGACCGTGAAGCGCGAGCCCGTGATCCGGGTGCCCGAGTCGAAATCCAGACCCAGCGGCGTGCCCACGTCCACATGGTCCTTGACCTCGAAGTCGAAGGCCCGAGGCGTACCCCAGCGGCGCACCTCGACATTGTCCTGCTCGTCGGCCCCCACGGGCACGCTTTCGTGCGGCAGGTTGGGCACGGCCACCAGCATGGCCTGCAGCTCGGCCTGGATCTGGTCCAGGCGCGCGGCCGACTGGTCCAGCTCGGTCTTCATGGCGCCCACTTCGGCCTTGGCGGCCTCGGCGGCATCCTTTTCGCCCTTGCCCATCAGCATGCCGATCTGCTTGGACAGCTGGTTGCGCCTGGACTGCAGCTCCTCCGTGCGGGTCTGCAGCGCCTTGCGTTCCGCTTCCAGAGACTTGAAAGCCTCCACATTCAGGAACGCCTGCGGCTTTTTGCGGGTCTCCAGCCGTGCGACGGCGGAATCAAGGTCTTTGCGAAGAAGAAGGATATCGAGCATAGGGCGCGATTTTAGAGCGTCCGGGCGCGCCGGCTCGCCTGCGGGATTTGCCCCTGGTTACAGTTGCGGCACCGGATGCCGATGAATACCTGGGACCTGTTCACATAACGCACGTGGATCGCGTTGTGCAGCCTTGGGCGTCTGCGGCGTTGCACTCCTTGTGCGGGATGACACCCGCACGGCGTCGCGCGCCCAGCATTGACGCCTCTGCCTGGCTTGCGCGACCGCGAGGGTTATGTGAACAGGTCCTAGATGCAGGCTTTGAGGAGTTGCCATGTTTTTTGTCTTCGGCCCCAACGGCCAGATGGTTCGCAATGCGGCGCCGCATCTTTCGCCCGTCGGCGCCATCCGGCACACGGACAGGCCCCAGGCCCTGCGCACCCGCGCGGGCGGCCCGGACAGCGGCGCGGCAAGCGGCATGGGCGGCACGGCGCGCAACTTCCGGCAGGCCCTGGACCGGGCCGACGGGAACGCAGCCGCCCCCGACGCGGACAGCCCCCGCCCGCCCGCCGCCGGCCAGGGCGCCGTCAATGCCTATCTGTCCACCACGAAAAGCCTGCACCCCGAACGCCGGCCGCTGCAGCATGTGGCCGACGTGATGAGCGTGCGCCCCGTGGCCGTGGAGCCCGACACCGTGGTCAACAACGCCTGGCAGCAGCTGGCCGAGCATGGCGTGGCCCAGGCCCCGGTGCTCAACAAGCAGGGCCGCGTGATCGGCCTGCTGCTGCGCGCCGACATGGCGCCGCTGGACCTGCTGCCCGAGCCCGGCGCGATTGCCCAAGCCATTGCGCTGGCGCGCCGGCCGGTGCGCGAGGTCATGCTGTCGCCGGTGCCGGCCGTCTCCCCCGACACCGACCTGCGCCGCGTGGCGTCCGCCCTGCTCGACACCGGCCTGCCGGGCCTGCCCGTGACCGACGAGAGCGGCGCGCTGATCGGCTTTGTCAGCCGCTCCGACATCCTCCAGGCCGTGGCGGCCGATCCGCCGCTGGATCTCTGGAGCTGATCCGTGCGCTATCGATAGCAAAGCGCCTTGCGCCAGCCATATGGACATTTCAAGGCGTTTCAGCCTTGAAGTCCAGATACAGCCTGCGCAAGGCGCTATGAAATCAGCGGCCCGTCTCAGGGGCCTTGCGCACTGCGATCTCCAGCCCCGTGGCGGTGTCGATCTTCAGGCCCTTGGGCAGCGGGAACTTCACAGTTTCCTCGATGCCGTCCATCTTGCGCACGGCCACGGCGCCCAGCTGCCTGATGCGGGCGATGACTTCGTCGACCAGCACCTCGGGCGCGGAAGCTCCGGCCGTCAGGCCCACGCGCGCCGCATTGGCAAACCATTCCTCCCGCAGCTCGCCCGCGTTGTCCACCATGTAGGCCGGCGTGCCCAGGCGGGCGGCCAGCTCGCGCAGGCGGTTGCTGTTGGAACTGGTGGGGCTGCCCACGACGATGACCAGGTCCACCTGGGGCGCGAGGATCTTCACGGCGTCCTGGCGGTTCTGCGTGGCGTAGCAGATGTCCTGCTGCTTGGGCTCGCGCACGTTCGGAAAGCGCGCGCGGATCGCGGCCTTGATGCCGGCGGCGTCGTCCACGCTCAGCGTGGTCTGGGTGACCACGGCCAGCCTTTCGGTCTGGCGCGGCTGCACGCGGGCCACATCGGCCTCGTCTTCCACCAGGTGGATGCCTTCGGACAGCTGGCCCATGGTGCCTTCCACCTCGGGGTGGCCCTTGTGGCCGATCATCAGGAACTCGTAGCCTTCCTTGGCCAGCTTGGCCACTTCCACATGCACCTTGGTGACCAGCGGGCAGGTGGCGTCGAAGATGGCAAAGCCGCGGCGCTCGGCCTCCTGCTGCACGGCCTTGGAGACGCCGTGGGCGCTGAACACCAGGGTGGCGCCGGGCGGCACTTCGTCGAGCTCCTCGATGAAGATGGCGCCCTTGGACTTGAGGTCGTTGACCACGAAGGTGTTGTGCACGATCTCGTGGCGCACGTAGATGGGCGCGCCGAACTTGGCCAGCGCCCGCTCCACGATCTCGATGGCACGGTCCACGCCCGCGCAGAAGCCGCGCGGCTCGGCCAGCAGGACTTCCTTGGCTCCTACCATTTCAACACCCCCCGGGCGCTGCGCACCACTCGCGCAGCACGACACTGGCGCACCCGAAGCGCGGGACGGCCAGCAAGGGCCGCCCCGCGGCAGGGGCTGCCCCAGCAAAGGCCGTCGTCCCCGTTGAAGGGGGAAGCTGCACAGCAGCTCAGGGGGGGCGTCATGTCACAGCACTCCGATGATCTTGACTTCGAACGTCACCGGCTGGCCGGCCAGCGGGTGGTTGAAGTCGAACAGCACGGCGCCGTCCTCGCGCACCTGCACCACGGCGCCGGCGTAACTGCCGGAGCCGTCGGGCGTGGGGAACTGCACCACGTCGCCGGCCGCGTACTGCTCGTGCGGGTCGCCCAGCTCGTTCATGAGCTTGCGCGCCACCCACTGCATCATGTCCGGGTTGCGCTCGCCGAAGGCATCGCCCGCGGGCAGCTCGAACGTGGTGTGCGTGCCTTCGGGCAGGCCCAGCAGGCGCTCCTCGACCGCGGGGGACAGCTCGCCCGCGCCCAGCGACAGCGTGGCGGGCTTGTCGTTGAAGGTGTTGATCACGTCGCCGGCCGGGCCGGCCAGGCGGTAGTGCAGCGTGAGAAAGGAGCCGGCCTGGACAACAGGCTGTTCGGAAGAGGTTGCGCTTGTGGTCATGAAAGTCCCGATAAACTGGCCCGCATTGTAGAAAATCCCCCATACCCCCACCCCCATGCCCATCAAAGACCTGCCCCTGGATGCCCAGCCGCGCGAGAAGCTCGCACAGCGGGGCCCGGCCGCGCTTTCGGATGCCGAGCTGCTGGCCGTCATCCTGCGCACGGGCATGACGGGCAAGTCGGTGCTGCAGATGGCCCAGGAGCTGCTGCAGCTGCCGGGCGCAGGCGGGCTGGCCGGCCTGCTGGCCGCCAGCTACCGGGATCTGAGCGCGGTCAAGGGCCTGGGCCCGGCCAAGCGGGCCGAACTCATGGCCGTGCTGGAACTGGCGCGGCGCGCCACGGCTCAGCAACTGCGCGAGCGCGAGGTTTTTTCCTCGCCCCAGGCGGTCAAGCACTTTCTGCAGCTGCACCTGGCCGCCAAGCCCCATGAAGTCTTTGCCGTGCTGTTCCTGGACAGCCAGCACCGCCTGCTGGCGCTGGAGGAAATGTTCAGGGGCACGCTGACGCAGACCTCGGTCTACCCGCGCGAAGTCGTGCTGCGCGCGCTGCACCACCAGGCCGCAGCCGTCATCCTGGCGCACAACCATCCCAGCGGCCAGGTAGCGCCCAGCAGCGCCGACCGGTCGCTGACGGCCACGCTCAAATCGGCCCTGGCCCTGATCGACGTACGCGTGCTCGACCATGTCATCGTGGCGCCCGGCGCCGCACTGTCCATGGCCGAGGAGGGCCTGCTGTGAACCACGCCCGCCATAGCCTGCAGGACCTGGCGGGCATCTCGCGCCAGCTCAGGGCCGCGCGCGAGCAGGCCGAAGCCCTGGCCCGGGCGCAGGCCGAAGCCCGCGCGGCGCGCGAACGCGAGCGCAATCTGTTTGCGCTCACCGTCGGCAAGGTCCGGCCGCTGCGCGCGCGCAACGAGGTGAGCTTTCAGGATCCCGCACCCGCGCCGCTCCCCCTGCAGCTGGCCATCGACGAGCAGAAGGTGCTGCGCGAGGCCATGAGCGACGAGTTCGACGTGAGCACCCTGCTCGACGTGGACGACCAGCTCAGCTTCCGGCGCCCGGGCATCGGCCTGGATGTAACGCGAAAGCTGCGCGGCGGGCACTGGAGCATCCAGCGCCAGCTGGACCTGCACGGCCTGCGCTCGGACGAGGCGCGCGAGGCGCTGGGCCAGTTCATCCGCCTGTCCCACCGCACCGGCATACGCTGCGTGCGCATCGTCCACGGCAAGGGCCTGGGCTCGCCGGGCCGCACGCCGGTGCTCAAGGCCAAGGTGCAGCGCTGGCTGGTGCAGAAGAAGGAAGTGCTGGCCTTTGTGCAGGCCCGCCCACTGGACGGCGGCGCCGGCGCGCTGGTGGTGCTGCTGCAGCCGGGCAAGCGCCGGATGCCCTGAGCGCCATGCCGGCCCCGCATGCACGGGCCGGCGCCCCCACCCTACACACTTGCTCAAGATTCTTGCATCCGGCTAACAGGGGCGCCTGACACAATCGCGGGTTTGCCTCGCCCATAGCCCTCCGGAAAAATTGCCATGCCCCCTGTTTCACTGCCCCCGCTGCGCCTGGCCGCCAGCCTCTTGACCCTGACCGCGGCGCTGGCAGGCTGCGGAGGAGGCGATGGCTCGGACGCCCCGGCAACTTCCGCGCCGCGGGCGGAAAGCAGCACCGCCCAACACACGCCCATGCAGGTGCTGGTGCCCGCCTATTTCAATCCCAGTCCCGGCTGGGACGACATCACCAGGGGCGCGAAGGCCTATCCGGACGTGAAGATCACGGCCATCCTGAATCCGGAAAACGGCAACTTCACCCAGGCCAACAGCCAGTTCACCGATGCCATCAATGCCTTCAGGGCGCAAGGCGGCCGCGTGGTGGGCTATGTCGCCACCGGCTATGGCAGCCGCTCCATGGGCGCAGTGAAGGCCAACGTCGACAACTACCTCAGGCTCTACCCCGGCGTCAGCGGCTTCTTCCTCGACGAAATGGCCGCCAAGAGCGACCAGCTGGCGTTCTACCGCGAGATTTACGAGTACATCAAAGGCAAGAGCGCAGACCTTCAGGTCGTCGGCAATCCCGGCACCTTTCCCGACAGTGCGTATGCAGGCATTACCGATGCCCTGGTCACCTTCGAAGGCCTTGAAACGGATTACCGCCAGATCAACCCGCAGCCCCAGAGCACCTGGGTCTATGACAGGCCCACGACGGCCCAGGCCATGCTGGTGCACAACGCGCCCACCTGCGCCGTCATGCAGAACACGCTGAAAACCGCCGATCTGCCGCGCACCCACACCGGCCTGGCGTATGTGACATCGCTGGAATATGACCCCCGCACCGACGTCGGCAACCCCTGGGCCGCCCTGCCGTCCTACTGGACGCAACTGCTGGGCTCGGTCGATGCGCTGAACAAGAACCAGCCCCTGCCCTCCTGCTGATTCGCCTGCCCCGCCCAACGATGGCAGAGACAAAGGCCCGGCCCCTGCACTGCAGGGCCCGGGCCTTTCCGTGGCGAGCCGGCGCCATCCGCTCTGCCACCGCCAGGGCCGGGCAGAGCGTGAACGCGGCGGTTATCTGGACAGGTCGATCCTGTAGACCGACATGCCCTTGCCGGAGCCGTCGTCGGCCGCCAGCAGCGAGACGCCGTCAAGGCCGGCCGCCTGGGCCACCGAGATGGCATCCGGGCCCGAGCTGAACACCACGTTGCCGGCGGTTTTCACCGGCGTGAAGCGCCAGCTCCTGGCCGCGCCGTTGGCCGCGCGCGTCACCTGCGGATGCGCGCGCACGTACTTGATGACCACGTCGCGGTTGGCATCGGGCGAGGCCCAGATGGTCGAGGAGCCGTCCAGCTTGGCAATGAAGTTCTTGCCGCTGGTGGCGCGATAGTTGTTCGTGGCGATCACGAATTCCTGCCGGAGGTCGATGGGCTGCCCCTTGTAGCTCAGGTTCCTGATGCGGCTGCCCTTGGCCTGGGTCACGTCGATCTCGTACTGCACGTCCGGCGTGGTGAACATGTCGAAGTTGTAGCCGGGGAAGCTGCTGATGAGTTGCTGGTCCTGCGCATTGTTCACGTCGATGCGGTTGAAGCGCTGGGCCGCGGCCTCCAGCCAGTCCTTGATGTCGGCGCCGTTGACCTTGACCGCGTACACCGTGTTCGGATACAGGTACAGGTCGGCCGCGTTGTAGATGGCCAGAGGACCCTGGGCCACGTCGGTGAAGTCCTTGCCGCCCTGGAAGCCGGACTTGAACGGCGCGCTGACCGAGAGCACGGGCAGCTGCGCATACTGCGGCAGGTTAGCCTGCACATATTCGGCCACATGGGCCTGCTGCGCCTGGTTCACGATCTGGATGGCACCGGGGTCGCCCACATCGGCAAACAGCGTGCTCATGCGGAAATCCGTGCTGCCGATCGGCGTCTTCACGTACTGGATGGCCGCCTGGTGCTGGCTTTCGATCAGCGGCGCCACCGCGGGGTCCGCATCGACGAACACATTGGCGCCCGCGGCATCCTTGGCCTGGATATTGCGCAGTTCGCTCTTGCTGCCGCTCTTGTCCACGCTCCAGGCCTTGCCGTCCCAATGGAGCGCCAGCTGGATCACGCCCAGCGCCTTGCCCCAGGAGCTGGCCATGACGGCGGGCACGCCGTTGATGGTGCCGGCCGCATTGTCCACGCCGGCCTGGCTGAAGGCCGGCTTGGCCGACGGATCGGGAAACACGCTGTGCTGGTGGCCCATGACCATGGCGTCGATGCCCGCCACCCTGGACAGGTACAGGCCCGGGTTTTCCATCGTCGGGGAATATGCGCTGCCATCCAGCCCGCCATGCAGCAGCGCCACGACGATGTCCGCCCCCTTGGCACGCAGCTCGGGCACATACTTTTGCGCACTCTCCACCGCGCCTTCGGTATAGACCTTGCCGTCCAGGTGGCGCTTGTCCCAGCTCATGATGCCGGGCGTGGTGAAGCCGATCACGCCGACCTTGATCGGCAGCCGGACCTCCTTGCCGTCACTGCTTCTGGCCACCAGCGTGCGCTGCAGCAGCGCATAGGGCTGCACCAGCGGCTTGCCGGTCTTGCTGCTGTAGACATTGGCCAGCACGGCCGGATAGCCGTTGCCCGCGCATTTTTGCGCGGCATCGACGCCATCGACCTCCATGCCGCCGCCCAGCACCTGGTTGAGGAACGGCAGGCCGTAGTTGAACTCGTGGTTGCCCAGCGTGCCCGCATCGAAGCCCAGCGCCCCCATGGCCTTGTACATGGACAGCTGCTGGGTGCAGGCAATGGGCTTGACCTCTGCCTCGTAGTCGGCCAGGGCCGTGCCCTGGATGGTGTCGCCGTTGTCCACGAGCAGCGTGTTGGCGAATTCCTTGCGCGCCTGGCGCACCAGCGTGGCCGTGCGCTCGAAGCCGTAGGTCTTGTCCTCGGCCAGCTTGAAGTAGTCGTAGCTGCGCACATTGAAGTGCAGGTCCGTGGTTTCCAGCACGGCCAGCGTGGCCGTGGCCGGCTGGCCCGCGCCTGCCGCATCGGCGCTGTCGCTGCCGCCGCAGGCGGCCAGCAGGGCTGCGCTGGCCAGGGTGCCCAGCGCGAGCCGGCGTGAAAGAAAATAACGATTCAGGGAATGCAGATGTCGCAGCGGCATGAGATTCGGCTGGAGTCAGAAAGCCACCGAGTGTCCATGCGGGCTTTGACAGCGCCGTGACATCGCCGGGCCGCCGTGCGCGCCGCAACGGCCCTGCCTCAGCACTCGACCACGTTGACCGCCAGGCCGCCCAGCGACGTCTCCTTGTAGGTGGATTTCATGTCCTCGCCGGTCTGCTTCATGGTGCGGATCACGGTATCGAGCGAGACATAGTGGCTGCCGTCGCCGCGCAGCGCCATGCGCGCGGCATTGATGGCCTTGACGGCGCCCATGGCGTTGCGTTCCACGCAGGGAATCTGCACCAGGCCGCCGACCGGATCGCAGGTCAGGCCCAGGTTGTGCTCCATGCCGATCTCGGCCGCGTTCTCCACCTGCTGCGGCGTACCGCCCTGCACCGCTGCCAGTGCGCCGGCCGCCATGGAGCAGGCCACGCCCACCTCGCCCTGGCAGCCGACCTCGGCACCCGAGATCGAGGCATTGGCCTTGTAGAGCATGCCGATGGCGCCGGCGGTGAGCAGGAAATCCTGCACGCCGCGCTCGCCGGCGCCGGGCACGAAGCGTGTGTAGTAGTGCAGCACCGCCGGCACGATGCCGGCCGCGCCGTTGGTGGGCGCCGTCACCACGCGCCCGCCCGCGGCATTTTCTTCGTTGACGGCCATGGCATAGGCATTGACCCAGTCCATGGCGGCCAGCGGATCGGCGCCGTCGCCGGCCGACAGGCTGCGGTACAGCTCGGGCGCACGGCGGCGCATGTGCAGGCTGCCGGGCAGCGGCGCCCGGGCCTCGGGATTGTCCTGGCCGAAGCCGCGGCGCACGCAGTCCTGCATCACCTGCCAGATATGCGTGAGGCCGGCGCGAACCTCGGCCTCGGAGCGCCACGCGCATTCGTTGGCCATGACCAGCTCGGCAATCGAGAGGCCTTCGAGCCGCGCGAGCGCGATCAGCTCGTCGCCGCTGGCAAACGGGTAGGGATGGCGCACGACATGCCCGGTGCCCGCGGGCGCCGTGGCGCCGCCCTCGACGACGAAGCCGCCGCCAACAGAGAAGTAATGCGCTTCGCGCAGCAGCGCGCCCTCGGTGTCGAAGGCCGCCACACGCATGGCGTTCGGATGCTCGGGCAAGCTGCGCTCGCCGAGGAAGGCGATGTCCTCGCGGCTGTCGAACGCGATGCGCCGGCTGCCCAGCAGCGCCAGGCCCTGCCCGGCGCGCACGGCGGCCACGCGCGGCGCCACGCTGGCCGGGTCCACGGTATCGGGCGCCTCGCCCATCAGCCCCAGCAGCACGCCCAGGTCGGTGGCATGGCCGCGGCCCGTGGCGCCCAGCGAGCCGAACAGTTGCACCTGCACGCGGGCCGTGCGCTGCAGCAGCCCCTGTTCCTGCAATGAGCGCGCGAACATCAGTGCCGCGCGCATGGGCCCCACAGTGTGGGAGCTGGACGGGCCGATGCCGATCTTGAAGATGTCGAACACGGAAAGCATCACCACCTCCACAAGCCGGCGGGCTGTCAGGCCACGGGCAACTGTTTCTTCACCAGCTCCACCCAGTAGGCCGCGCCCAGCGGCAGGATGTTGTCGTTGAAATCGTAGTACGGGTTGTGCACCGGCGGATCGTTGGGGCCTTCGCCCGCGCCGATCACGATATAGGCGCCCGGGCGCTTTTGCAGCATGAAGGCGAAGTCCTCCGAGCCCATGGTGGGCTGGATGTCGGTGTGCACCTTGTCGGCGCCGACCAGAGTGGCGGCGGCAGCCACGGCCGCATCGGTCTCGGCGGCCGTGTTGATCACGCCCGGATAGCCGTAGCGATAGTCCAGCGCCACCGTGGCGCCATGCGTGCGGCCCACGCCTTCGCAGATCTGGCGCATGGCGGCCACGGTCTTTTCCTGCACGCCGGCGTCCAGCGTGCGCACCGTGCCGCGCAGCACGACCTGCTCGGGGATCACGTTCCAGGTGTCGCCGCCATGGATCTGCGTGACGCTGACCACGGCCGAGTCCGTGGCCTTGGTGCGGCGGCTGACGACGGTCTGCAGCGCATTCACGAGCTGCGCCGCGACCACCACGGAGTCGATGCCGGTCTCGGGCATGGCGCCATGGCTGCCCTTGCCCGTGACGGTGATCTCGAAGGTGTCGAGAAAAGCCGTCATCACGCCGGTGCGGATCGCGAACTGGCCGCGCGGCAGGCCGGGCATGTTGTGCATGCCGTAGACCGCGTCGGCGGGAAACTGCTCGAACAGGCCCTGCTCGACCATCACGCGGCCGCCGCCCTCGTTCTCCTCGGCGGGCTGGAACACGAAGTGCACCGTGCCGCGGAACGGCTTGTGCTGCGCCAGGTGCGCAGCCGCGCCCAGCAGCATGGCCGTGTGGCCGTCATGGCCGCAGGCATGCATCTTTCCTGCGCAGCGCGAGGCGTGGGCCTGCGCGCCCAGCTCCTGCATGTTCAGCGCATCCAGGTCGGCGCGCAGCGCGATGCTCGGGCCGTCGCCGTTGGCGAGCGTGCCCACCACGCCCGTGCCGGCCAGGCCGCGGTGCACGGGAATGCCCATCAGCGCCAACGCATTGGCCACCACGTTGGCCGTGCGGCTTTCCTCGAAGGCGGTTTCGGGGTTGGCATGGATGTCGCGGCGCCAGGCCACCATGCTCTGGCGGATGTCTTCGGAAATCTCGGGTTCTCTGTACATGCTTGTGTTCTCGTTCGGATGAGGGGCAAGGCGCAGCGCGAACGGCTGCGTCAATGGAAGAATTCGGCGATCAGCGTGGCGCCGAGGAAGGTGCCCGCGGTGGCGGTCAGCGACACCACCACGATGCGCCAGCCCAGGCGGCGGAACAGCGGCAGATCCTTGGCGACCGAAAAGCCCGCCAGCGCCAGCACCGGCGTCGTGAAGGCCATGAAATTGAGCTTGCCCGTGAAGGCCAGCACGGCGTCGCTGAAGGGCAGCAGCCCGGGCACGCCGATGACGGTCGCCAGGATGGACAGCACCAGCAGCAGCGGCATGCGCGGCAGCAGGCGCTTGGCGATCTCGGCCACGGCCACGATGAGCACCATGACGAGCATGCCTTCCAGCGACACCAGCACCGGCACCTTGTACGACAGCGCATTGCCGGTCGCCACGCCGCCGGCCATCACGAGCCAGGCCAGCGCCGTATCGGCCAGCGAAAGACCGTGCGCCGCAGGGGCGGAGCCGGCCATGTCGGGCGCCGACTCCTGCAGGGGCTGGCGGCCGCGCCTTGTCATGCGGCCCAGCACGGGTTCGAGCTTGCCGTACAGCCAGGAGCAGGCCGGCAGCGACAGAAACAGCGTGAAGTAAAAGCCCGCCACCGAGGTCAGCAGGTTCGAGGCCGCCGCAATGGCCGTCACCTGGGGCACCGCTTCGGGCGGCACCTGGGCGCTGATCGCGCCCAGCGCCGCCGCCATCAGGCTGCCCGAACCCACGCCGGCGCCCATGGCCAGCGAACGCGGATCGAAGATGTGCAGGCTGGCGATGAAACCCGCCAGCACCGCGATGAACACCGCGCCCAGCACCGTGCCGGTGATGTACTCGGCCAGCACGCCGCGCCCTTCGGGGGAGGCCATGCCGTACTTCTCGCTGATGATGGCGATGTTGCCCTCGCGGCCCACCGAGAACGTGGAGCCCACGGCCTCGCGCTTGATGCCCAGCAGCAGGGCCAGCGGCAGGCCCAGCGCCAGCGTGCCGAATGCATGGCCGAACTCCTGGAAGAACAGCGCCCAGCCGGCCTGCCGCACCATGGGCAGGGCTGCGCCCACCGTGAGCGAGAGCTTGACCACGAACAGCATCAGCGCCGCATTGAGCAGGGCGCCCGCCAGGCTCTGCAGGCTGGTGCCTATGCGCAGCGCGCCCGGCAGGCGCCGCTGCGCCACGCCCCAGACCGCCGCCATCAGCAGCGCCCACAGCATGGGCATCAGCACCACCTGCCCGGGGCCCAGCTTGAACTTGGCCGAACCTATGGACTCCGCCAGCGCGACGATGGCGAGGACGGTGAGCACCAGGCGGAGCTTGCCGGCTCCCGTGACCCGGGCCGGCGCATCGCCATGCCCTGCCACACCGGAGGAAGATGCTGCGACAGAATTCATAGGGTTTTCCCTATATCGTGAGGTAAGATAGTGGACACTTGCCAGGCAGCCCCGCGCTGCATTGACAGCGCCAAAGTGTCATCGTCCTGTCTTGTTGCATCAATGATGCAAAATCGGGATATTTGTTGCATTGAATGCAACGCAGCAAGCCGACACGCCATGCCCCCCGTCCTGCAAGAAACCCTGGATTCCCGCCGCCTGCGCTATTTCATGCAGGTGCTGGAGCACGGCTCGGTGCGCGGAGCGGCCGAAGCCCTGGACATGGACCCCTCGGCCGTGAGCCGCGCCATCGGCCTGCTGGAGCAGGAATGCGGCGCGCGCCTGCTGGAGCGCCACGGCCGCGGCGTGGTGCCCACCGAGGCCGGCCTGCTGCTGGCCGACTACCAGCGCCGCCAGAACAGCGAGCAGCGCCAGCTGCTCGCGCAGTTCGACAGCATCCGCAAGCTCGAGCGCGGCCATATCGACATCGTGGCCGGCGAGGGTTTCATCGACTGGCTCATGCGCCACAGCCTGCGCGACTTCATGGCCGAATACCCGGGGATCACGGTGGACATCGAGGTCGGCAGTACCGACGACATCGTGGAGCGCATCGTCGAGCAGCATGCCCATATCGGCCTGGTTTTCCAGCCGCCGCGCGACGAGCGGCTGCGTACCCACCACTCGCATCCCCAGCCCATCGAGGCCCTGGTGCTGCAGGCGCATCCGCTGACGCAGCTGCAGCGCCCGCTGCTGCTGGCCGACCTGGTGCCCTATCCGGGCGCCATGCTGCACCGGGGCTTCGGCGTGCGCCAGCACATCGAGGCCGCCGAAATCAGCGAGGGCCTGCGCCTGCAGCCCGCGCTGACCACCACCTCGTTCAACGCCATCGCCCATTTCGTGACCGCCGGCCTCGGCTATGCCCTGGGCGCGCGCATGCCCATGCCGGCCTACGAGATCAGCGGCGAGCGCGTCGTGGCCCTGCCCATGGCCAATCCGCTGCTGTCGCAGGGCCAGGCCAAGGTCGTCACCCGCCAGGGCCGGCAACTGCCGCCGGCCGCCGGCGTGCTGCTGCAGCGCATCGTGGCCGATATCAAGCACCGCGCGCTGGCCTGAGCCCTGCCGGCGCCGTGCAGCATGGCGTCACGCCAGGCGTGGATGCCAAAATTTTTGGCTACAACCCATTGCCTGGCATGCGCAGAAAGCTATATTTTCAATAGCAAAAGATTCAAACGCCGCGGTTGCGCATCCAGTCGGCGGTATTCATGAAGCTGGCCTTCAGGCGCACACGCAACGCCTCGGGCACGCCGGTCTCGCCCATGGCCTGGTCCATGCAGGCCACCCACTGGTCGCGCTCCTGGATGCCGATGGAAAACGGCATGTGGCGCATGCGCAGGCGCGGATGGCCGAAGCGGCTCTGGTAGTGGTCCGGCCCGCCCAGCCAGCCGCAGAGAAACCAGAACAGCTTCTGGCGCGCATCGTCCAGCGTGCTGCCGTGGGCCCCGCGCAGCTCGCGATAGGCGGGCTCCAGGTCCATGAGGTCGTAAAAGCGCGTGACCAGCTGCTGGACCTTCTCTTCCCCGCCAATCCACTCGTAGGGCGTGGCGAACGGCGGCTTTTCTTCAATCTGCATGGTGTGAGGGGCAATGGAATGCGACTTGCGCAAATCAGTTTCGGGCGGGGCATGTGTCTCATGGAGAGGCACTTGGCGCCTTGGCGCCCGCATGTCTGCGCAAGTGCTGACGGATACGGTCGCTGCGGCATTGTCCCCCGACCGGCTTGGCCTGCGTTGCCGCAAGGCAATAGCCGGATGGCCGGAGCATGGCATATCAATAATGAGAATAAATATCATTTATGTAGAATCCCGCCATCTTTGACGCCAACCGACTTTCCCGTGTCCATACCCGCCGATAGTGACAGCCGCCAGACGCTGGGCCGCATGTACCTGCAGCACAACCCCTGGCTGGTGGCATGGCTGCAGCGCAAGCTGGGCAACCGCAGCGATGCCGCCGACATCGCGCAGGACACCTTCGCCCGCCTGTGCACGGCAACCCGGGCCCAGGCCCTGCAGGACCTGCGCGAGCCCCGCGCCTACCTGACCATGGTGGCCAAGCGGCTGCTCATCAACCACCTGGAGCGCCAGTCGCTGGAGCAGGCCTACCTGGCCTCGCTGCGGCTGCTGCCCGAGCCCATGGCCCCCTCGCCCGAGGCGCGCGCCATGCTGCTGGAAACCCTGGAGGAGCTGGACGCCCTGCTCGACGAGCTGCCGCCCAAGGTCCGCACTGCCTTTCTGCTGTCCCAGCTCGAAGGCCTGTCTTATGAAGACATCGCGGCGCAGATGGAACTGAGCGTGCGCACCGTGACGCGCTACATGGCCCAGGGCTTCCGGCAGTGCCTGCGCGCCATGCTGGAGGCATGAGCATGGGGCCCGTGGACGCCCGTCTGCTCGACGAGGCCGCGCACTGGCTGGCCCGAAGCCATTCCTCCAGCTTCAGCGCCGCCGAGCAGCAGGAGCTGGCGCGCTGGCGCAGCCGCAGCCCCGAGCACGAGCAGGTGTGGCTGTGCGCCGAACAGTTGCAGGAACGCCTGGGCAGCCTGCCCCCTGCCCTGGGCATGGCGGTGCTCAACCGTCCGCGCCGGCGCAGCAAACGCCGCCAGGCCTTGCGCCACGCCGCGCTGCTGCTGGCCACTCCCGCGCTCGGCTGGCTGGGTTGGCGCCACCTGCCCTGGCAGTCCTGGAGCGCCGACTACCGCACCGCCAGGGGCGAGAGCCGCTCCATCACCCTGGCCGACAGCAGCCGGGTTCTTCTGAACACCGATTCGGCCATCAGCGTCCGCTTCGACACCCAGGCCCGGCGGGTGCGCCAGCATGCCGGGGAAATCCTGGTCGAGACCGCGCACACGGCCGCATACGCCGCCCGGGCCTTCGTGGTCGAGACCGAGGAAGGCCGCATGCAGGCCCTGGGTACGCGGTTCATCGTGCGCAGGCAGCAGGGCAGGACCCGGCTTGCCGTGCTGGAGGGCGCGGTGCGGGTCACGCCGGCACGCTCGGGCAGCTCCGTCATCGTGCAGGCCGGCCAGCAGCTGGCGTTCGATGCGCGCACGGCCGCCACGCCCTCCCCCCTCGCCGCCGCGCCCGACGCCTGGACCCACGGCATGCTGTATGCCGAGCGCATGCGGCTGCAGGACTTCCTGGCCGAGGTGGGCCGCTACCGCGAGGGGTTGCTGCTGTGCGATCCGCAGGTGGCCGAGCTGCGCGTCTCGGGCGCCTTCCAGCTGCGGGACACGGACCGCATTCTGGAGCTGCTGGCCCAGACCCTGCCGGTGAACGTGCGCAGCCGCACGCGCTATTGGGTGACTGTGACGGGGGAATAGCCCCCGCGCTTGCCGCACTGCGTGCGGCGGCGCTGCCCCCGAGGGCCCGTACGGCTTCGCCGTTTTGCCTTGGGGCGGCCCGGCGGCAAAACATGTCCAAGGCCAGGCTTGTCGCGCCGCGTGCGGTGGCGCTGCGCCCCGAGGGGGCCCGTATGGCTTCGCCGTTTTGGCCTGGGCGGCCCGACTGCAGATTTTTTTGTCCTCCGCTGTCCGGTTTTTGCGGCTCGCCTGTCATGTGCAGTGAAGCCTTTCATTTGACAGCGACCAGGATCGAACCTATGCCCGCAATCCGCCTTTCCTCCCCCGGCTCCCTGCCCTGCGCCCCTTCCGTCCTGCCGCCACGGCGGCGGGTGGCGCAGGCCGCCATGACGGCCCTCATCGGCGGCGCCGCGCTGGGCCTGCAGCTGGGCGCGGCGCAGGCGGGGGAGCCCGTGCCGGCCCAGGCTCAGGCCTCCACGTCGTTCCAGATTCCGCCCGGCCCGCTGGGTCCGGCGCTGATGGCCTTTGCCACGCAGGCCGGCATCAATCTGAGCCTGGACCCCGACCGGCTGGGCTCGCTGCGCACCCCGGGCCTGTCCGGGCGCTTTTCCGTTGACGGCGGCTTGGCCGGCCTGCTGCAGGGCACGGGGCTCAGGGCGCGCCAGGCCGGCCCCGGCAACTATGTGCTGGAAGCCGCGCAGGCCGCGACACTCCAGGCCGCCGCCGGCGTGGGTTCAGGTGCCGGTTCTGGCGGGGATACGCGGGCAGGCGATGGCGCCGAGCTGGCAGCCGTCACCGTCACGGCCCGCACCCAGAACAACCTGGTGGCCCCCACGCGCCAGGTCACGGTGCTCGAAGGCGAGGAGGTACAGCAGCTCAGGCAGGGCTCGGACAGCCTGGCCACCGTGCTGAGCAAGGCCGTGCCCGGCATGGCCGATTCCAGCCACACCATCACCGACTACGGCCAGACGCTGCGCGGGCGCAACATGCTCATCCTCGTCGACGGCGTGCCGCTGAACACCAACCGCGACTCCTCCAGGAACCTGGCCAACATCAACCCCGCGGACATAGAGCAGATCGAGGTGCTGCGCGGCAGCAGCGCCATCTACGGCAGCGGCGCGGCCGGCGGCATCATCTCCATCCGCACCAAGCGCCCCAGCGGCGAGGTGCAGGCCGAGACCGTGGTCACCGGCACCGTCCCGCTGTCGCGCCCGCGCGCGGCCGGCCTGGGCGCGGAAGTGCAGCACTACCTGTCCGGCGGCAACGAGAGCGTGGACTACTCGGTGAGCCTGGGCGCCCGCCACAATGGCGGCTCCTACGATGCGCGAGGCGCGCGCATCGCGCCCGAGCCCAGCCAGGGCGACCTGTTCGACTCCAGCATCTACAACGCCTCGGCCAAGGTCGGCTTCAAGCTCGATGCGCGCCAGCGCCTGCAGCTGTCGGCCAGCCACTACAACGCCAGCCAGGACACGGCCTATGCCTCCGACCCTTCGGTGGCCCGGCTGCCCCCCGGCACGGCCGCGGCAAGGCCGATCAAGGGCCTGGAGCTGGCCGACCAGAACCAGATCAGGAACACCATGCTGGGCCTGGACTACGAGAACAGCGACCTGGCGGGCAGCACGCTGGCCGCCCAGCTCTACTACCGCGATTTCTACACGCGCTTTGCCCCCTTCGACGCCCGCGCCGTGCCCGTGCGCGGCGCCAACGTGGACCAGTCCATGCAGAACTCGAACGTGTTCGGCGGCCGCCTGACCGTCAAGACGCCGTTCGGCCAGGACCGCAGCAGCCTGCTGATCTGGGGCGCCGACTTCAACCATGAGCGCACCGACATGCCCATCGACGTGTTCGATCCGCGGGCCTACGACGCCAGCGGCGGCCTGGTGTTCCGCAAGACCGGCCGGCTGACCTACATGCCGCCCGTGACCACGCGCAGCATCGGCGCCTTTGCCCAGCTGCAGCACCGCTTCAGCGACCGGTGGTCGGCCGAGGGCGGCGTGCGCTACGACCGCGCCCAGGCCAGCTTCAACGACTTCACGCCGCTTTCGCAGTCGCGCGTGCCCGATCCCCAGTCCGTGGCCGGCGGCACGGTCAGGTACAGCGCCTGGACCTACAACCTGGGTGCCGTGTACACGCCGGCCAAGGGCCAGGAGTTCTACGCCTCGTACAGCCAGGGCTTCGAGCTGCCCGACATCGGCGTGGTGGTGCGCAATGCCACGCCGGCCTTCAACATCGGCAACTCCAACCTGCAGGCCATCAAGACCGATACCTACGAAATCGGCTGGCGCGGCAAGTTCTCCAACGTCATGGCCAATCTGAGCGTCTTCCAGTCGCAGTCCGACCTGGGCGCCGTGCAGAGCTTCAACAACGGCCTGACGCTGCTGCGCACGCGCGAGAAGATCCACGGCATCGAAGGCGGCCTCGACTACTACAGCGACGACGACCGCTGGAGCGCCGGCGCCAGCCTGACCTGGATGGCGGGCCGCGAGCGCCTGCAGGGCGCCGCCAGCGCCCAGGACATGACGGGCTACCGCATACCGCCGCTCAAGGTCACGGCCTATGCCCAGTACCGGCCCAGCGCCAGCTGGAGCCACAGGGTGCAGCTGACCTCCTACGCCTCCAAGGACTACCGCCTGCAGGGCAGGACCAGCTTCGGGCGCTACGACACCAGCGGCTACACCACGGTGGACCTGATCAGCCAGTGGCGCCTGGATGCCAAGAACCGCGTCTCCTTCGGCGTGGAGAACCTGTTCAACCGCCACTACTTCCCGCTCTACAGCCAGCTGCTGCGCAGCAACAACAACACCAGCCGCCTGCCCGCAGCCGGCGCGGTGCTGAAGATCGGCTACGCCCACACCTGGTGACAGGATGAAGGCGCTGTTTCGCCGGCTGCACCGCTGGTGCGGCCTGACCGTCGCCGGCCTGCTGTGCATCAGCGCGATCACGGGCAGCCTGATCGCCTTCGAGCATGAGCTGGACCGGCTGATCAACCCGCAGCTGTTTCGCACGGGCAACCTGCGGCAGGCCATGCCGGTGGATGCGCTCATCGCCCGCATCGAAGCGCAGGAGCCGCAGGTGCGCGTGGCGCAGATGCCGCTGGACACGCCGCCGGGCGAGGCGCGCGAAGTGCATGTCGCGCCACGCCCGCAGGCGGGCGGGCCGACAGCGGCGCCGCGCTTCGACCGGCTGTTCGTCGATCCGGCCACGGCCCGCATCCTGGGCCGGCGCCAATGGGGCGCCTGGCAGGGCGACCGCGCCCATCTCATGCCCTGGCTCAACCGCTTTCACCGCACGCTGACGCTGCCGGGCCGGCTGGGCAACCGCCTGCTGGGCGGCGCCGCCATCGCGTGGCTGGGCCTGAGCCTGGCGGGCCTGTATCTCACCCTGCCCGCGCGGCAAAGAGGCAGGGCGGCGGCGCTGCCGCGGGGCACGCGCCAGCGCGCCTACCTGGCGCGCTGGCGGCCGGCCTGGCAGATGCCATGGAAGGGCCCGCGCTTTCGCCTCGTCAACGACTTACACCGCGCCCTCGGCCTGTGGCTGCTGCCCCTGGCCCTGTGCAGCGCGCTGACCGGCATCTACCTGAACCTGGGCAACGAGGTCTTCAAGCCGGTGGTCGGCCTCTTCGGCCACATCACGCCCCACCCGCTCGCCCGGCTGTCGCAGCGCGATGGGCGGCAAACCGATGGCCGGCTGCCGGCCGGCGCGCAGCTGCCCGCCGCCCAGGCCCTGGAGCAGGCGCAAAGCCTGCTGCCCGCCGAGGCCCTGCATTACCAGCCCTGGTACCTGGCGCCGCTGCCGCAGCAGGGGGCGTACCGCATCGCCTTCAAGGAGCCGGGCCTGCGGGAGGCGGCCTGGCGCGTGCGCTACGAGCAGGTCTTCATCGACAGCCGCAGCGGCAGCCTGCTGGCGCGCTTCGGCTACCCCAGCGGCACCGGCGCCGACCGCTTTCTGGTCTGGATGTATCCGCTGCATTCGGGCAAGCTCTGGGGCCTGCGCGGGCGCGTGCTCATCTGCCTTGCGGGGCTGGGAACGGCCGCGCTGTGCATCGCGGGAGTCTTGCGCTGGACCTTCAAAAAGAAGAGCTGACACCGCCTGTCCCACAATGAATCCAGACAGGAATCACTGTGGATTTGTTGATGAAAAGGCGATGGCCGCTATCCAGAATGATTCAACGCATCTGCTGCCGCGCGGGCTTCACTCCGCCGCCTGGCGCAGCGTCGTCATCACCGGGCGCTGCAGCACCTCCCGCAGCGCCCACCAGCCGGCCAGCCAGGCCAGCACCGCGCCGGCCAGGGCACCGACCAGCGGCACCCACCACAGCACGTTCCAGCTGAAATCGAACACCCAGCGCGCCAGCGCCCAGCCCACGGCCAGCGCCACGCAGCTGGCCAGAAAACCGGCCATCAGGCCCACGCCCGCCAGCTCCGCGCTCTGCACCTGGCGCAGCAGTCCGGCGCGGGCGCCCACGGCGCGCATGATGGCGTATTCGCGCGCCCGCTCCTCGCGCGTGGCCGTCACGGCCGCGAACAGCACCACCAGGCCGGCGGCCAGCGTGAAGCCGAACAGGAATTCCACGGCACGGATCACCTGGTCCATCACGCGCTGCACCTGGGCCAGCGTGCTGCTCAGATCCACATTGGTGATGTTGGGAAACTCGCGCACCAGCGCATTGTCGAAGCCCGCCACCTCGGGCGCCCGGTAGGCCGCCAGATAGGTGACGGCCACGTTGTCCAGGTGCTGCACCGGATAGATCACGAAGAAGTTGGCGCGCATGGAGCCCCAGTCCACCTTGCGCAGGCTGGTGATCCGTGCCTCGCTGAGCTCGCCGCCGATGTCGAAGCGCAGCACGTCGCCCATGTGCAGGCCCAGCGTCTTGGCAATGCCCTCTTCCACGCTGACGGCGCCGGCCTCGCCCGGCGACCAGCGCCCGGCCACGATCTGGTTGTGCTCAGGCGCCACCGTGGTCGTCGATAGATTGAACTCCCGGTCCACCAGCCGCTTGGCCCGGTCCTCGGCGTAGTCGTCGGGCGAGACCTCGCGGCCGTTGACGGCCACCAGCCGCCCGCGGATCATCGGATACCAGTCGTAGCTGCGCACGCCGGCACGGGCCAGCGCGGCCTGGAAGTCACTGGCCTGGTCGGGCTGCACATTGATCACGAAGCGGTTGGGCGCATTGGCCGGCGTGGCCTGGCGCCAGCTGGCAATCAGGTCGGTGCGCAGCAGCACCAGCAGCACCAGGGCCAGCAGGCCCACGGCCAGGCTGCTGACCTGCACCACGGCATAGGCCGGCCGCGCCGAGACCTGGCGCGTGGCCAGCACCAGCCAGCGCGGCGCCGTGGCCTCGTTGACCAGCCGCCGCAGCAGCCCGACGGCCAGCCAGGCCAGCGCCGCAAACAGCAGCACGGCGGCGGCAAAGCCGCCCACGGCGATCAGGCCCAGCTGCCGGTCGCGGCTCACGGCCATGAGCAGGCCCGCGAAGCCCGCCACGCCCACCACCAGCACCGACAGCGATGCCGGCTTGAGGCTGCCCAGATCGCGCCGCATCACGCGCAGCGGCGGCACCTGGGCCAGCTGCAGCACCGGCGGCAGGCCGAAGGCCAGCAGCAGGGTCATGCCCATGCCCAGCCCCATGAGCGCGGGCCAGATGCCGGCGGCCGGCAGGCTTGTCTGCACCAGCCCCGCCACCATCAGCACGAACACATGGTGGATGGCCCAGCCCAGCAGCACGCCGGCGGCACTGGCCGCCAGTCCCGCCAGCACGAACTCCACCGCATACGCACCGGCAATGCGCCGCTGGCTCTGGCCGAGCACGCGCAGCATGGCCGAAGCATCGAGATGGCTGTTGGCAAAGCCGCGCGCGGCCAGCGCCACGGCCACGGCCGACAGCAGCGCGGCCAGCAGCGCCACCAGGCTCAGGAATTTCTCGGCACGGTCCAGCGTCTGGCGCATCTCGGGGCGGCCGCTTTCCAGCGACTCTATGCGCAGGCCGTGCCCGGCCCTGGTCTGCTCCTGGGCCCAGGCCAGATAGCGCTGCGCGGCCAGCTCTCCCGCTCGGCCCGCTTCGGGCGCTGCGGCCACGGCCAGGCGGTAGGTGATGCGGCTGGCCGGCTGCACCAGGCGCGTGGCGGGCAGGTCGGCGCCGCTGATCATCACGCGCGGCGCAAAGCTCATGAAGCCCGCCCCGCGGTCGGGCTCCATGGCGATGACGTGGGAGAGGCGAAAGCGCGCATCGCCCAGCAGCAGCTCATCGCCGAGCTTCAGGCCCAGCGCCTCCAGCAGCGCGGCATCGACCCAGGCGTGGCCGCTTTCGGGAATCGCCCTGACCTCCAGATCCGGCTGGCCCGGTCCCTGGTTCAGATGCAGCACGCCGCGCAGCGGATAGCCGGGCTCCACGCTTTTGAGCGCCACCAGCTGGCTGGCACCACCCCTGGCCTGGTCGGCCCGCGCCATGGTCGGAAAGCTGGCCGAAGCCACGGTCTGCAGGCCCTGCGCGCGGGCATGCTCGCCAAAGATGGCGGGTGCCGGATTGTCGCTGACCACCACCACGTCGCCGCCCAGCAGCTGGCGCGCATCGCGCTGCAGGCCGCCCTGCAGGCGGTCGGCAAAAAAGCCCACCGAGGTCAGCGCCGCCACGGCCAGCAGCACGGCCACGGCCAGCAGGCGCAGCTCGCCTGCGCGCACATCGCGCCACAGGCTGCGCCAACCCAGAGTCCAGACAGAAGATTCATGCATGCCCCGCACGATAACCGAGGCGCGCTTGCCCCGGCGGTTGCGCGGAATCCGCACACAATGCGGGAAAGAGGAAGGCCATGGAAATATTCATCGTTGTCGCCCTGGGCGCCGCCGTCGCGGGATTCGTGCAGGGGCTTTCGGGCTTTGCCTTCGGCATGGTGGCCATGTCGTTCTGGGCCTGGGTGCTGGAGCCCCGGCTGGCCGCCACGCTGGCCGTGTTCGGTGCGCTCACGGGCCAGCTGGTCGCGGCCTTTTCCGTGCGCCGCGGCTTCGACTGGCGGCAGCTGGCGCCCTTTCTGCTCGGCGGCCTGGCCGGCATTCCGCTGGGCGTGTCGCTGCTGCCGCGCCTGGACATGGACTGGTTCCGCCTCGTCCTGGGGCTGCTGCTGGTGCTCTGGTGCCCGGCCATGCTGCTGTCGCAGCGCCTGCCCCGGCTCGCGGCCGGCGGGCGGCTGGCCGACGGCGCGGTCGGGCTGGCCGGCGGCATCATGGGCGGCATCGGCGGCTTCACCGGCACCCTGCCCACGCTGTGGTGCACGCTGCGCGGCTATGAGCGCGACGTGCAGCGCGCCATCATCCAGAACTTCAACCTGTCCATGCTGCTGGTCACCATGGGCACCTATCTGGCCTCGGGCATCGTCACCCGGTCCATGTGGCCCTGGTTCGCCACCGTGCTGCCGGCCATGCTGATCCCGAGCTTCATCGGCACGCGCGTCTACATCGGCATCAGCGACATGCGCTTTCGCCAGATCGTGCTGGGCCTGCTGACCTTCTCGGGCCTGGCCCTGCTGGTCTCCGCCCTCCCCAAGCTATGGCTGCGCCTGGGCGCCCAGGCGCTCGCATAGAAAACCCCGGCAGGCGGCCACCGGCGGCCGCTGCTGCCCTGGCTCGCCATTGACCATCAGGGCCAGGCGCCGGCCGATCACGGGCGCCGTGAGGCGCCGCACCTGCAACGCGGGCGTGGCCACGCCCTGGGTGTAGAGGCGCGAGATCACGCCCACCGCATGGCCGGCCTGCACCAGGCTGTACAGCGACTCGCTGTAGCGCATGCGCATGGCCTCGTCCAGGGCGATGCGCTGCTGGCGCAGGGTGGCCACGGCCAGTTCGTAGGTGCTGCCGCGCGCGAACAGGGCCAGCCGTTCGCCGCGCAAGGCGCGCCAGCGCAGCGGCCCGCCATCCTGCGCCAGGCGGTGGCCCGGCGGCAGCAGCACGACCAGCTCGTCCTCCATCAGCGGCGTGGTGTGCAGCCCCGCCGGCATGTCCAATTCGGTGGTGATGCCCATGTCCACGGCGCCGCCGCGCAGCTGGGCGATCAGTTCCTCATGCAGGGGATCGGAGATTTCCACTCGCACCTGCGGCTGCTGCCGCTGCCATTGCGCCAGGGCCGGCGCCAGCAGGTGCATGGCCGACGGCAGGCAGGCGATGCGCACGGTCTGCTGGCCGCCGGCCAGCACGGCATGCATCCGGCCCACGCCGCGGTCGAAGCTGGCCACCAGCCACTGCGCCTCATGCAGCAGCGTGCGGCCGGCCTCGGTCAGCGCCATGTGATGCGGCCCGCGGTCCATCAGGCGCGCGCCCAGCAGCGACTCCAGCTCGCGGATGCTGGCCGAGACCGCGGGCTGGCTCAACGACAGCTGCTGGGCCGCCTGGCTGAAGCTGCCGCTTTCCGCCACGGCCAGGAAGGCCCGCAACTGGCGCAGGCTGGGCACATGCAGGTTTGCCATAAATTACCTGGATAGACCTATCAAATTAAATCATTTTATTTATGGCTGCAGTCGGCCTAGCATGCGGGCCATGAATGCTGCCCCCACCTGCGCCACACCCGAGCTGTCCGCCTTTTTGCATGCCATCCCCAAGATGGAGCTGCACTGCCACCTGCTGGGCACCGTGCGCAAGAACACTTTTATCGACCTCGTGCAGCGCGCCAGGGCGCCGCTGACGCTGGAGGAAATCGAGGCCTTCTACACGCGTGGCGAAAAGCCCGTGGGCGTGCTGCGCGTGCTGCGCGCCCTGGACCAGTGGCTGCTGCGCTCGAGCGACGACCTGCACCGCATCACCTACGAATACCTGCAGGACGCGGCCGCGCACAACGTGCGCTATGCCGAGTTCTTCTGGAACCCCACGGGCACGGTGCAGTGCTCGGGCATGCGCTACGAGACCGCCCAGGCCGCCATCCTGGCCGGCGCGGCCGATGCGCTCAAGGACTGCGGCATACGCGGGCGCCTGGTGCCGTCCATCGACCGCGAGGCACCGGCCGCGGCCGCCGTCGAGATGGTCGAATGGATGCTCGCCCACCGCCATGACGAGGTGCCCGGCATAGGCATCGACTACCGCGAGAACGAGCGCCCGCCCGAGCTGTTCGTCGACGCCTATGCGCTGGCCCGCAGGAGCGGCCTCAAGACCACGGCCCACGCCAGCGAATTCGGCCTGCCCTGGAACAATCTCCAGACCGCGCTGGACGTGCTCCAGGTGGACCGCATCGACCACGGCTACACCGTGGTGGACAACCCGGAGCTGGCCCGGCGCTGCGCCGACAGGGGCATCGTGTTCACGGTGGTGCCCACCAATTCCTACTACCTGCGCACGCTCCCGCCCGAGCGCTGGGCGCTGGACCACCCGATCCGCCAGATGCCGGGCCTGGGCCTGCGCGTGCATCCCAATACCGACGACCCCACGCTGCACCATGTCGATCCCACGGGCGCCTGGAGCAAGATGGTCTGCGACTTCGGTTTTTCCATTGACGATCTCAAGGGCTTCATGCTCAACGGCATAGACGCCGCCTGGATCACCCCTGCCGAGCAAGCCGAACTGCGCCGCCAGTGGAGCGCCGAGTTCGATGCGCAGCGCGCCACCCATCTTTCCACCGCACAGGCCTGACCATGTTCCAGTTCAAGAAATCCTTCCCACTCGCCGCCTTCTTCTGCGGCCTTGCGCTGTGCGCCGGCGCTAGCCATGCCGCCGATCCCGCCTGGCCCGCGGCGCGGCCCATCACGCTGATCGTGCCCTTCAGCGCCGGCGGCAGCGTGGACGTGACGGCCCGCCTGGTCGCACAGAAGCTCGGCGAGCGCCTGCACCAGTCCGTGGTCATCGACAACGTGGCCGGCGCCGGCGGCGCCATCGGCGTCAACAAGGGCGTGCATGCGGCCGCCGACGGCTACACCCTGGTCATGGGCGCGGACAGCCCCATCGCCATCGCCAAGCTCGTCAACCCGGCCGCCGTGCGCTACGACGCGCTCAAGGACCTGGCGCCCGTGGCCATGGTCAACACGGCGCCCATGGTGCTGGTGGCCCGCAGCAGCCTGCCGGCCGGCAACCTCGACGAACTGGCCAGGCTGGCCCAGCAGCAGCCCGGCAAGATCAGCTATGCCACCTCGGGCATAGGCACCATCCTGCACCTGGCGACCGAGCGGCTGAGCGAGCGCGCCAAGATGCAGCTGGTCCACGTGCCCTACCGCGGCGGCGGCCAGATCGTGACCGACGTGGTCGGCGGCCAGGTGGACCTGGCCATGCTGATCAGCGTGACGGCCATTCCGCAGATCCAGTCCGGCAAGCTCAAGGCCCTGGCCGTGACTTCGGACAAGCGGCTGCCCGAGTTGCCCAACGTGCCCACCGTGGGCGAGACCCCGGCGCTCAAGGGCTACCAGATGGTGTCCTGGTCCGGCATCTTCGCGCCGGCCCGCACGCCCGCGCCCATCGTCGCCCGGCTCAACCAGGAACTCAATGCCGTGCTCGCCGCGCCCGAGGTCAAGGCCAAGCTCGCCGAGCAGGGCGCCGTGGCGGCCAGCGGCAGCGCGGCGGACTTCGGCGCCTTCGTGCGCAAGGAACAGGCGCGCTACGCGGAAATCGTCAAGAACGCCCATATCTCGGCAGATTGAGCACCGCGATCGACCAAGAACGTATTTACGATCTCTACGCAGCCGCGTTGGAGCGCAATCGGGATGAGTTCGAAGCGATGGCTCGCAGCTTGCACCGGGGTGCAGGCAAGAGACAGCGCGAAGAAATCGCCCGATTGCGCTCCAACCCTTCGGGACATCGGCTTTGCGGCCGCCCGGGTCAGGGGCGGTCTGCATCGTTGCCTAGCCGGCCGCGCCAATCCTCGCAATAGCACGGCTATTGCTGCGGTATCGGATGCGGGGGGCCGCCCCCTAGCATCCCATCCCGCAAGGCCGCTGTCGCGGCGCGAGGAGATCGTAAACACGTTCTAAGGCATGGAGCCTGGAGGTGACCCGCACTTCCTACAATGGCTCCATGCCTTCCGACAACGCACCCATCCCCCAAAGCCTGGAAGAAGTCCAGGCATCGCTGGCCAGGCTCCAGGCCACGGGCCAGCAACTCGAAAACACCGCACAGCAATACGCGCTGAAGATGCAGCGCTCCAGAAAGTGGAACTACCTGGCCGTCGCCATGGCCGTGGCGGTCTGCATCGTGGCCTGGGCCAACCATGCATCGCCGTGGCTGCGCTGGGGCGTTCTGCCGGTCGTGCTGTTCATGGTGCTGTTCTTCGAAGCCATGCGCCGCCTGCTGGGCCTGACCATGCAAAGCAGCCTGCGCCAGCTGCAGCTGCAGATCGGTGGACTGGAGGCTCAGCTGGCTGCCCATCTCAAGGCCCGCGAGCAAGAGGGCCAGCCATGACTGCCGGCCGTCCGTTTCGCGTGCTCATGGTCTGCACGGGGAACATCTGCCGCAGCCCCACGGCCCATGGCGTGCTGGAGAAAATGGTGGCCGATGCCGGCCTGTCCGACCGCATCGCCGTGGACTCCGCCGGCACCCATGGCTACCACGTGGGCGAAGCGCCCGATGCGCGCAGCCAGGCCCATGCCCGAAAACGCGGCTACGACCTGAGCCCGCAGCGCGCGCGCCAGTTGCAGGCCAGCGACTTCGACGATTTCGACCTGGTACTGGTCATGGATGACGCCAACGAGGCCGCCGCCCGCCGCCTGTGCCCCGCCGAGCGGCTGACGCGCCTGCGCCGCCTGACCGATTTCTGCCGCACCCATACCGACCGCGAAGTGCCCGACCCCTACTACGGAGGCGTCCAGGGCTTCGAGCATGTGCTCGACCTGGTGGAAGACGCCTGCGCGGGCGTGCTCGCCTCCGTGCCGCGCGCCTAGGCGGCCCCACCGGTCCGCGCCAGGCGCATCTGCAAGCGCTCAGATGGCCAGCAGCCCGGTGAGCCTGGGCGCGGTCGTGTTCCTGCCCATGGCGCATGCGCCCATGCCCGGGCAGGCGGATACGCGCGCTTTGCGGCAGCGAGGGAGTTAACCCGCCACCCGCCTCGTGGACAGGGCAGCTGCTGCCGGCCTGCGCCCCCAGTTCATGACCACCGTGCCGGCCACGGCCATGGCGCCGCCCACCAGCATGGAGGCATCGATCTCCTCGCCCAGCAGCAAGGCAGAGAACACCACGCCGATCACCGGCACCAGCGTGATATAGCCCGAGGCCGCGCCCGCGCCCAGGGCCTTGACCCCGTCGAAATACCAGGCATAGGCCAGGGCCGTGGCGCCAAAGGCCAGGAACAGCAGGGCCATCCAGGCCTGCCAGGTGCCGTGAAGGGCGGCGGCAAGGCCCGCAGGCCCTTCCACGACCAGACTGGCGGCCAGCAGCAGCACAGCGCCCACGGTGGACGTGACGGCCGTGGCCGAAAGCGCATCCACGCCCGTGAGCAGCCAGCGGCCGATCAGCGTGTACGACACCCAGCAGGCCACGCAGCCCAGGATCAGCGCCTCGCCGGTGCCCACGGCACCTTGCAGGATCTCCAGCGGCCGGCCGTGCGAGATGACGACCACGGCCCCCAGCGCCGCCAGCAGCATGCCCGAGGCGATGACGCGGTTGATGCGCTCCCGAAACAGCCACACGGCCAGCAGCAGCGTGACCACGGGATTGAGCGTGATGACCAGCGCCGCCTTGCCGGCCGGCACATGCTGCAGGCCCAGCAGGAAGAACGAGGCATAGCCGAAAACGCCGGTGGCGCCGGCGGCTCCCATGCCCAGCCAGCGCCTCGCGCTCCAGCCCTTGAGGCCGGCAAAGCCGCCGGCGCAGTACATCCAGGGCAGCAGCACCATGACGGCAAGCACAAAGCGCAGGCTGGCCGCAGCCAGCGGCGGCATGTTCTGGGCGATCACGCGGCCCGCAGGCCAGGAAGCGCCCCAGAGCAGGGCCATGCCGACAAGCCGCAGGTGCGGGCCAAAGGAATCACGGGTCATCATGGCGCGTACTATGTCTTCATGCAGCCTCATAGACAAATGAGCAAACATTCATGACATTCGCCCAACTCGAAGTGTTCGCGGCGCTGGCGCGCGCCGGCAGTTTTTCACGTGCGGCCGCGCTGCTGGGCATTACCCAGAGTGCCGTCAGCCACGCCATGCGCGCGCTGGAGGGGGAGCTTCAGGTCCAGCTGGTGCGGCGCGAAGGCCCCAGCTCCTCGCTGACCGATGCGGGCACGCGCCTGCTGCAGCGCGCCAACGACATCCTGCAGCAGAAAGAGGCGCTGCGCCAGGAAGCCGATGCCGAGCGCGGCATGGCGCGCGGCACGCTGCGCGTGGCCTCGTTCGGCGCGACCTCTTCCTTGCGGCTGCTGCCGCAGCTGCTTGCCGAATATCGGCTCCGCCAGCCGGCCGTGCAGGTCCAGGTGGACGAGCAGAACGACGACACCGTGGTCAAGTGGCTGCTGGAGCGGCGCGTGGAAATCGGCTTCGTGGTGCTGCCCGACGAGCGCTTCGAGACCATCCCCCTGGTCGAGGACGAGCTGGTGGCCCTGCTGCCGGCCGCACACCGGCTCGCGGGCCAGCGCAGCATCCGTGCCGCGGACCTGCAGGGCGAGCCCTTCATCCGCACCTCGGCCGGCTCGGGCGCGCAGATCGACCGATTCCTGGCCGAAGCCGGCGCCCAGCCCGATGCGATCTACCACTTTGAGCAGATGTCCTCGATGCTGGGCTTCGTGGCCCAGGGGCAGGCGACCGCGATCGCCGCGCGGCTGGCCGTGCCCGCAGAGCCGCCGGCCGGCATGGTCTACCGCAGCCTCTCGCCGCGCCAGCGCCGCGTCACGGGCCTGGCCGTGCGCAGCCTGGAGCGCCTGTCGCCGGCCGCGGCCGGCTTTGTGGCGCTGGCGCGCGAGATGGCCAGGAAAAAGCGCTTCGGCTAGATGCGGCAACGCCCGCAGATAGCGGGCGTTGTTCTTCAAGAGGCCAAGGGGCGGGCCGCCGGGCTCAGGTGCCCTGGCTCACCGTGATGGTCGGAAACTTGCTCGTGAAGTCCTTCGCCTTGAGGGCCACCTTCACGGCCAGGTCGCGTGCCACCTTCTTGTAGACCTGGGCAGCCTCGCTCTCGGGCTCGGCCACCACCGTGGGCCTGCCGCTGTCGGCCTGCAGGCGGATCTGCAGCGACAGGGGCAGCGCGCCCAGGTAGTCGATGTGCTGCTCGGCCGCCATCTTCTTGCCGCCGTCGGCGCCGAAGATGTGCTCCACATGGCCGCACTGGGTGCAGACATGGGCCGCCATGTTCTCCACCAGGCCCAGGATGGGCACGCCCACCTTCTCGAACATCTGCACGCCCTTCTTGGCGTCGATCAGCGCGATGTCCTGCGGCGTGGTCACGACCACGGCGCCCGTCATGGGCACGCGCTGGGCCAGGGTCAGCTGGATGTCGCCGGTGCCGGGCGGCATGTCCACCAGCAGATAGTCCAGGTCCTTCCAGTTGGTCTGGCGCAGCATCTGCTCCAGCGCCTGCGTGGCCATGGGGCCGCGCCATATCATGGCCTGGTCGTTGTTGACCAGCAGGCCGATGGACATGACCTGCACGCCGTGGTTCTCGAGCGGCTCCATGGTCTTGCCGTCCGTGCTCTCGGGCTTGCCGGAGACGCCCATCATCATGGGCTGGCTGGGGCCGTAGATGTCGGCATCCAGGATGCCCACGCGCGCGCCCTCGGCGGCCAGCGCCAGGGCGAGATTGGCCGTGGTCGTGCTCTTGCCCACCCCGCCCTTGCCCGAGGAGATGGCGATGATGTTCTTCACGCCCGGCAGCAGCTGCACGCCGCGCTGCACCGCATGGGCCGCGACCTTGGTGGCGATGTTGACGGAGACATTGCCCACGCCTTCGACCGTCCTGGCCGCCGCGATGAACTGGCTGCGCAGCGCGGGCTGCAGGCTCCGGGCCGGATAGCCCATTTCCACCTCGAAGGACACATCGCCGCCGGCGATCTGCAGATTGCGCACGGCGCGCGTGCTCACGAAGTCCTTGCCCGTATGCGGATCGAGCACGCCGGAGAGTGCGGCCAGGAGCGCTTGTTCAGTAACTGCCATTGCTTGTGGAGGATTGTTCTGGTGATTTCTCGGATGAGGGATAGTCTAGCGAACGCTTCCAACCCTAGTGCGTGCCGGCGATCTCCGCCGCCGCGCACAAGGATCGCGGCCATGCGCCGCCGCCCGAGAGACAATGCGGGCTTGCCTTGCGCCCCGCCGGCGCCGTCCCACAGATACCGATAGAGAGACAGTCCGTGAAACTGAAGATGGCCGAAAACTCCTTGTTTGCAATCCTGCTGCGCTCGCGCTGGTGGATCAGCTTTGCGATCTGCGCCGCCGTGGCGCTGGTGTCGCTGGCCGTATTTCCCAAGGACATCTCGCCGTTCGCCGCCCTGGGCGCCTTCCCGTTCTTCATCGTGGGCTGCATGGCGTTCTACAGGCAGATGCGCGCGCCCAGCCCGGTGCGCCTGGCGCAGATCGAGGAGACGCTGCGCCAGCAGTCCTGGAGCGACTTCTGCGCCCAGCTGGAAGCGGCCTGGCAGGCCGAGGGCTATACGGTGCAGCGCCTGGACATGGCCGGAGCCGACCTGCTGCTGGAGCGCAACGGCCAGACCCTGGTGGTCAGCGCCAGGCGCTGGAAGGCGGCCAGCCACGGCGTGGAGCCGCTGCGCGAGCTGGCCGAGGCAGCCCGGCGCCAGCAGGCGGGCGCCAGCGTCTACGTCGCCATGCAGCCCCTGGGCGGCAATGCGGCCACCTGGGCGGCCGAGCATGGCGTGATGGTGCTGGACCGCACTGCGCTGGCAACGCTGATCGCCAAGCCAAAGCGCTGACCCCGGGGAAGCGCCCCAGGACAGGGGCGGCCATTGCAGGCACACTGCGGCCATGGTGGCCGCAAGCATTCCCTCTTTGCCCGTCCCGGGAAATCCCCCCGCCGAAGCCTCCGCGCCGTCCTCCATGATCGCGCGCACCGGCCTGCTGCTCAGCGGCGGCGGCGCGCGCGCCGCCTACCAGGTCGGTGTGCTCGAGGCGATCGCCGAAATCCGCCGCGACTGCGGCCTGCGCCACGGCCCCAACCCCTTTCCCGTGCTGACCGGCACCTCGGCGGGCGCCATCAACGTGACGGCCCTGGCCTGCCACTGCGACCACTTCGACAGCGCCGTGCGGCGCATGGCCCATGTCTGGCGCAACATGCACACCGAGGACATCTACCGTGCCGACTCCCTGAGCGTGCTGCGCAGCGGCGCACGCTGGCTGACCCTGCTGTCTCTGGGCTGGGCCCTGGCCCGCTGGGGCATGACGCGGCCGCGCTCGCTGCTGGACAACACGCCGCTGGAAAAGCTGCTGGCCAGCGATCTCATGCCGTTCGAGCGCCTGCCCCAGCTCGTGGTCGACGGCCATCTGCATGCGCTGGCCATCACGGCCTCAAGCTACAGCAGCGGCCAGCACGTCACCTTCTTCCAGACCCGGCAGGCGCTCAGTCCCTGGGTGCGCAACCAGCGCCGGGCCGTACCGGCCCAGCTGGGCCGCGAGCACCTGCTGGCCTCGGCCGCCCTGCCCTTTCTCTTTCCGGCCGTGGCTCTGCCGCTGGACGGCCATGTGGAATATTTCGGCGACGGCTCCATGCGCCAGACGGCGCCGCTGGCCCCGGCCATCCACCTGGGCGCGCAGAAGATCATGGTGATCGACCCGGGCCGGCGGCGCGGCCAGCCGGGCGAGCAGCCCGTGGCCGACGCCGGCTACCCCACGCTGGCCCAGGTGGCCGGCCATGCGCTGTCGAGCATCTTCCTGGACACGCTGAACGTGGACATAGAGCGCGCGGAGCGCATCAACCAGACGCTGGCGCTGATCTCGCCGGCCGAGCGCGTGCACAGCCAGCTGCGCCCCATCGAGGTGCTGAGCATCACGCCGTCCGAACCCGTGGACGACATTGCCACGCGCCATATCGACCAGCTGCCGCTGTCGGTGCGCGCGCTGCTGAGCACGCTGGGCGTGCGCAGCCACGCGGGCGACGCCATGCGCGACGGCGCGCTGGCCAGCTATCTTCTGTTCGAGCAAAGCTACACACGCGAGCTGCTGGCGCTGGGGCGGCGCGACGCGCTGGCGCGCAGCGGCGAGATCGCCGAGTTCCTGGGCTGGCCCGGGCCCCGGCATGTCCCGGCGGCGCCGGCACCGGACGAATGAGCCACGCTACCCAATCAGGAGCACCTGGCGCCTTCCGTCCAATGGATTGAGCATGGATATTCATTGATCTTCAATCAGATCACGCGCAGGAAGCTTCTTTTTCAGGAGCATTCCGCGGAAGCCGGCAGCCGCGCCGCCCCTGACAAGACCCGGCAGCCGGCGGCCTGCGGCGCGCGCTTCTAAAATGCCGGGTTCACCGTGAAAGCAGTTTTTCCCATGACCGCACGCAAAATCTTCGTCACCACCGCCCTGCCGTATGCCAACGGCAATTTCCACATCGGCCACATCATGGAATACATCCAGGCCGACACCTGGGTGCGTGCGCAGCGAATGCAGGGCAATGCGGTCAACTTCGTGGGCGCCGACGATGCCCACGGCGCGCCCATCATGATCGCGGCCGAGAAGGCCGGCAAGACGCCCCAGCAGTTCGTGGCCGACATCGCCGCGGGCCGCAAGCAGTACCTTGACGGCTTCCACATCGCCTTCGACAACTGGAGCAACACCGACAGCCCCGAGAACCACGAGCTGTCCAGGCAGATCTACCTGGACCTCAAGAAGGCCGGCTTCATCGAGACGCGCACCATCGAGCAGTTCTTCGACCCCGAGAAGAACATGTTCCTGCCCGACCGCTTCATCAAGGGCGAATGCCCGCGCTGCCACGCCAAGGACCAGTACGGCGACAACTGCGAGGTCTGCAGCTCGGTCTACGCGCCCACCGACCTGATCAACCCGTACTCGGCCCTGTCGGGCGCCAAGCCCGTCATCAAGACCTCGGAGCACTTCTTCTTCAAGCTCTCGGACCCGCGCGCCGTGGAGTTCCTGACCGAGTGGACGCAGAACGGCCAGCACGTGCAGCCCGAAGTGGCCGCCAAGATCAAGGAATGGTTCGGCGTGCGCACCAATCCCGACGGCAGCACCAGCGAAGGCCTGGACGACTGGGACATCTCGCGCGATGCGCCCTACTTCGGCATCGAGATTCCCGACGCGCCGGGCAAGTACTTCTACGTCTGGCTGGATGCGCCCGTGGGCTACCTGGCCTCGCTCAAGAACCTGCTGAACCGGCGCGGCGAGGACTTTGACGCCTACATGGCCGACCCGGCCCTGGAGCAGTACCACTTCATCGGCAAGGACATCATCACCTTCCACACGCTGTTCTGGCCCGCCATGCTCAAGTTCAGCGGCCGCAAGACGCCGACCCGCATCTGCGTGCACGGCTTCATGACGGTGAACAACGGCGAGAAGATGAGCAAGAGCCGCGGCACGGGCCTGGACCCGCTCAAGTACCTGGCGCTGAACATGAACCCCGAGTGGCTGCGCTACTACCTGGGCGCCAAGCTCAACGGCAGGAACGAAGACATCGACTTCAACCCCGAAGACTTCATGCTGCGCGTCAACTCCGACCTGATCGGCAAGTACGTGAACATCGCCAGCCGCGCCGCGGGCTTTATCGCCAAGCGCTTCGGCGGCAGGCTGGGCGCCGTCAGCGAGGACGGCCAGGCCCTGCTGGCCCAGCTGCGCGAGCAAAAGGACGCCATCGTGACCGCCTACGAGGCCCGCGACACGGCCCGCGCCGCGCGCGAGATCATGCTGCTGTGCGACAAGGTCAACAGCTATGTGGACGCCAACAAGCCCTGGGAACTGGCCAAGAAGGAAGGCATGGAGGCGCGCCTGCAGGATGTGTGCTCCACCTGCATCGAAGCCTTCCGCATCCTGACCATCTACCTCAAGCCCATCCTGCCCGGCGTGGCCGCCGAAGTGGCGAACTTCCTCATCGTGCCGCCCGAAAGCTTTGCCGACGTGGACCAGCCCCTGGGCCAGGACCACCAGATCGGCGAATACAAGCACCTGATGCAGCGCGTCGACCCCAAGCAGCTCGAAGCCCTGTTCGAAGCGCCCGCCGGCCAGGCCGCAGCTGCGGCCGAGCCCGCCAAGGCCGACAAGAAGGCAGCGAAAAAAGCCGAGCCCGCGATCGACCCCCATGCCCCCGGCGGCGAACCCCTGGCCGAGACCATCGGCATCGAGGACTTTGCCAAGGTGGACCTGCGCATCGCCAGAATTCTGGAGTGCAAGGCCGTGGAAGGTTCGACCAAGCTGCTGCAGCTGACGCTGGATGTGGGTGAAAAGGACGAGAGCGGCCAGCCCAGGACACGCAATGTGTTCAGCGGCATCAGCAGCATGTACCAGCCCGAGCAGCTGCAGGGCAAGCTCACCGTGATGGTGGCCAACCTCGCGCCGCGCAAGATGAAGTTCGGCATTTCCGAAGGCATGGTGCTGGCCGCCAGCCACGCCGACGAGAAAGCCCAGCCCGGCATCTATGTGCTGGAGCCCTTCCCCGGCGCCACACCGGGCATGAGAATCCATTGATGCCCCCTGAGTCGCTTCGCGCCTTCCCCCATAGGGGGACGACACCCTCGCTGCGGGGCGGCCCTTGCTTGGTGTCCCTCCTGCAGGACAGGGATGGATCAAGCTCCTGCAAGCCATGGCTGGCAGGGGCTTTTTTGTGTTGTGCGCTTTCAGGCTGCACCGTGGTGAGCGTGGGCGCGGCGGCCGTCGGCGTCACGGCCACGGCCGTGGGCGTGGCGGCCGATGCAGCCGTGGGCACGGCCAAGCTGGTGGGCAAAGGCGTGGGCAAGGCCTATGACGCCGTGACGGACGACAAAGCCGACAACAGCGGCGTGAGCATCAGATACCGGGAAAGCGACCCCAACCATCCCTACCGGCCCGGACCGGGGGCCAGCAATGCGCGCGACCCGGCAGAGTACGCGCCGGACCCGCCCTGAGCAGGCCTGTGCCCTTTTCCCGAGGTCGCTGGAGATCGCAACTCAATTGCCCTGGTAGCGCCCGGGCCTGTGGCTGATCCAGAGGAACATGCTCATGATCACGGCAGCCAGCACCGAGTAGGCCACGCGCTCGAAAGGCACGATCCACAGCGCCAGCAGCACCACGGTGCAGTCGATCATCATCTGCACCTTGCCCGCGCGGATGCCGTAACGGTCCTGCAGATAGAGCGAGACGATGGTGGCTCCGCCCAGGCTGGAATGGTGGCGCGCCAGGAACAGGCAGCCCGAGCCCATGAGCAGGCCGCCCGCGACGGCCGCATACAGCGGGTTCAGGTAATCGATATGGATGAAGCGCGGCCCCACGTCGGCCATCAGCGCCAGCATGGCCACGGACACAAAGGTCTTGACCGTGAACTCCGCCCCCATGCGCTTCCAGGCGAACCAGTAGAACGGCAGGTTGATCACGAAGAAGATGGCGCCGAACGGCAGCCCCGTCACATAGTGCAGCAGGAATGCGATGCCCGCCGTGCTGCCCGTGAGCAGGCCGGCCTGGGCAAACAGCATCATGGTGATGGAAACGAACAGCGAGCCCGTGAACAGGGCCTGGGCATCCTCGAAGCGGCCATGGCGCAGGGCCGGCGGCGGGACGGAGGCGGAAACTGCAGGCTCCAGGGCGGAGGCCGCAGCGGTCGATAGCGGTGTGGACATGTCGGGGGTGGTGACAGCAAGGCAAGCACCCAGCGCCCGTGTGAGGCCTGGACCAGCAGCGCATCAAGGTATACCCTGATTGCGCTGGCCGGATTTTACGAACTACCGACTCTCCCTGGTAGAGATCCGGGTGCTGGACCCGGCATTTTTGTGCATTGCAGCAACCTCTGTAGGCTGGCCGCAACAGGCAGCGGCACCGGGCTCAGGGGCCGTCGTGCAGCTTCTCGTGGCTGCCGCTGCGCAGCACGCGCTCGTCGGGCCCGAAGGTGACGATGAACTCCATCTGGCGCGTGGGCGGATCGATCCAGTTCCACTCCCAGTCGGTCTCCTGCTTGAGCGCGTAGGGGATGGCCCTCGCCGGCTTGCCCAGCATGCGGCGCACCTGCTCCTGGGTCAGCCCGGGCACGATCTTCTCGAAGTTGTGCGGCGCCAGCACCTGGCGCAGCGCGCTCATCTTGCCGTCGGGGCCGATGGTGATCATGTAATTGCGCGTGCCCGCGGGCTGGCGGTTGTACTCGAAAGTGCGCGAGCCGTCGGCTTCGGGCCAGATGCGCTCGGGATCGCCGAAGCGCTCGCGCACATCGGCCTCGGTGGACAGGCCTTCCTCCAGCTCCTTGATCTTCTGCTGATCGCAGCCAGCCAGTGCCAGTGCGCCGAAGACGGCCACCGCAGCGAGGGCCAGACGGGAAAAAATATTCATGGGCATGCATCACAAAAGTGCCGGACACAGGCCGATTCTGGCAGCATCCGCGTCCGGGCTGCGCGCCCGTCTGCAAACGCTTGTCAAAACCGCTGCCGGTACGGCGGCCGCCGCAACGCCAAAGGGCCGCTGCCTGCCCCCGCACGCGCAACCGGCTAAAATCCGCGGTTCTGAGAGGTTTTACGCATATGTCCTTCTTCCGCCGCCCCGATTACCGTTCCGACACCACCAATTTCCTCAACGATCTGAAAAAGCAGAATCCCGGGCTGTCCGAGCAACAGGTCGCCGGCCGTGCGCTGCTGTGGGACAAGAACGTGAACCAGGAAGTCTGGGAAGACCTGCGCGCCGGCCGCGTGGACCAGAAGCCCTACGTCTACCAGACCAACCCGTCCTGACCGGTTGGCGGCTCCGAATGGAATTGGCCTGCAGCGCCGATGCAGCATGCGCCATGCGCTCCTTTGTGCATAGCAGCCCATGAACGAGCCGCGCCCTCCGCAGGCCCTGGCCGCCGCCAGCGGCGCCGGACTCCCGCCGGATGCCTCGCAGGACCTGGTCGACCAGGTGGCCCTGGCGCGCCTGTACGGCGAGCCCCTGTTCGCACTGCCCCAGGACCTGTACATCCCGCCCGATGCGCTGGAAGTCTTCCTCGAAGCCTTCGAAGGCCCGCTGGACCTGCTGCTGTACCTGATCCGCAAGCAGAACTTCAACATCCTCGACATTCCCATGCAGGATGTGACGCGCCAGTACATGGCCTATGTGGACGAGATCCGCAGCCGCAACCTGGAGCTCGCGGCCGAATACCTGCTGATGGCGGCCATGCTGATCGAGATCAAGTCGCGCATGCTGCTGCCGCCCAAGAAGCAGGAGGATGGCGAGGAGGCCGAAGACCCGCGCGCCGAACTGGTGCGCCGCCTGCTCGAGTACGAGCAGATGAAGCTCGCGGCCCAGCAACTGGGCCAGCTGCCCCAGTACGGACGCGACTTCCTCAAGGCCACGGTCTATATCGAGCAAAGCCTGCAGCCGCGCTTTCCCGACGTGGAGGTCGGCGAGCTGCAGGCCGCCTGGCGCGACATCCTCAAGCGCGCCAAGCTGGTGCAAAGCCACAAGATCACGCGCGAGGAGCTGTCGGTGCGCGAGTACATGAGCCAGATCCTCAAGCAGCTGCAGGGCCAGCGCTTCGTGGAGTTCGAGCGCATCTTCAATCCCGAGAAGGGCTCGACCGTGCTGGTCGTGACCTTCATCGCCATGCTGGAGCTGGCCAAGGAAACGCTGATCGAGATCACCCAGGCCGAGGCCTTCGCCCCCATCTACGTGCGCCTGGCCTATACCCCCGTCTGAGTCCGCAGATACCCCGGCCACCCACCCTGCTTTTCATGCCTGCGCTGCAGTCAACGCCAGTCAGGACTTACATTCGCCCACTTCCTGCACCCAACAGCTCCTGAAGCGCAAACCCAGGCATGACATACAGCGTCAAAGAAATCTTCTACACCCTGCAGGGCGAAGGCGGCCAGGCGGGCACGCCGGCCGTGTTCTGCCGCTTTGCGGGCTGCAACCTCTGGAGCGGCCGGGAGCAGGACCGCGCCAGCGCCGTCTGCCGGTTCTGCGATACCGACTTCGTGGGCACGGACGGCACGCTGGGCGGCAAGTTCGCCACGGCCGACGAACTGGCCGAGCGCATCCTCGCGCAGTGGCCCGCGCAGGACAGCCGGCACCGCATGGTAGTGCTCACGGGCGGGGAGCCGCTGCTGCAGGTCGATGCGGCCCTGGTGGATGCCTTGCATGCACGCGGTTTCCGCATTGCGGTGGAAAGCAACGGCACGGTGGCCGCACCCGAGGGCATCGACTGGCTGTGCATCAGCCCCAAGGCCGGTGCGGAATGGGTGCAGCGCAGCGGCCAGGAGCTCAAGCTGGTCTGGCCCCAGCCGGGCTTCAACCTGGAGGCCATCGTCGCCGGCACCGACTTCGCCCATTACTTTCTGCAGCCCATGGACAACGCCCTGCAGGCCGACAACACAGCGGCCTGCATCGCGCAATGCCTGCAGCACCCGGCATGGCGCCTGAGCCTGCAGACCCACAAGCTCACCGGCATCCGCTGAAGCAATGAAACACCCCCTGAGTCGCTACACGCCTTCCCCCTTGCTGGGGGACGACAGCCTCGCTGCGGGGCGCTCCTTGCCCGCTGTCCCTGGTGTTCGTACGCGCCGGTTTCATGCGCAGCGCCATGGATAACTGATATGCAATTTACCGTTCACCAGCGCTTTTTCTTCGATGCCGCCCACACGCTGGAGCGCGCCATCGAAACCGAAGGCAGCCGCCGCATCCATGGCCACACCTACTGGGCCGAAGTCAGCGTGACCGGCCCGCGCAATCCCGACAACGGCATGGTCATCGACCTGGGCCATCTGCGCGCCCGGCTCGCGCTATTGCGCGAACAGCTGGACCACCATTTCCTCGACGAGATTCCCGGCCTGGGCAAGCCCACGCTGGAAAACCTGAGCCTGTTCATCGCCAAGTCCCTGGCCGACCTGCAGCCTGCGCCCAGCCGCGTGCGCGTATGGCGCGACAGCATCGGCGACGGCTGTGTGCTCGACCTGAGCGCCAGCGACTACGCCGCAGGCGGCACGGACGCCTCCGGTATCTGACCCTTCCACGCCCATCCAATGGCCAACGGCCCCCATGCCATGCCCCCGATGCCGACCTCCTCGACCGACTCCCGCAGCCAGAACGTTTCGCCTGCCGAGCAGGCACTGGATTTCGATGTACTCATCGTGGGCAGCGGGCTGGCCGGCCTGACCGCCGCGCTGCAGCTGGCGCCCACGCGGCGCGTGGCCTTGCTCACCAAGCAAGGCCTCAATGACGGCGCCAGTGCCTGGGCCCAGGGCGGCATCGCGGCCGTGCTGGCCGAGGACGACAGCTTCGACGCCCATGTGCAGGACACGCAGGTGGCCGGTGCCGGCCTGTGCGACCTGGCCGCCACGCGCTTCGTGGTGGAGAACGCGCCTGCCGCCATTGCCTGGCTGCGCAGCCTGGGCGTGCCTTTTTCGGAAGAGGACGGCCAGCCCGGCGCGCTGCACCTGACGCGCGAAGGCGGCCACAGCGCTCGGCGCATCGTCCATGCGGCCGATGCCACGGGCGCGGCCGTGCAAGCCAGCCTGCTCGCGCAGCTGCGCGCCACGCCCCATGTCACGGTGTTCGAGCAGCATACGCTGGTGGACCTGATCACCGCCCGCAGGCTGGGCCTGGCCGGCCCCGACCGCTGCCTGGGCCTCCATGCCCTGGACGAGTCCCGAGACCGCGTGCGCAGCTTTCGCGCGCCGCACACCATCCTGGCCACGGGCGGCGCGGGCCAGGTCTACCTGCACACCACCAATCCCGGAACCGCCACGGGCGACGGCATCGCCGCCGCCTGGCGCGCGGGCTGCCGCGTGGCCAACCTGGAGTTCATCCAGTTCCACCCCACCAGCCTGTGCCATCCCCAGGCCGGGAGCTTTCTGATCAGCGAGGCCGTGCGCGGCGAAGGCGGACGGCTTCTGCTGCCCGAGTCGGCCGGGGGCACGCGCTTCATGCCGCAGCACGACGGGCGCGCCGAACTGGCGCCGCGCGACATCGTGGCCCGCGCCATCGACTTCGAAATGAAGCAGCACGGCCTGGACTGCGTGCACCTGGACATCTCGCACCAGAGCCCCGAATTCCTGCAGGCCCACTTTCCCAACATCAAGGCACGCTGCGCCGGGCTGGGCATAGACATCACGCGCGAGCCCATCCCGGTGGTGCCCGCCGCCCACTACACCTGCGGCGGCGTGCTCGCCGATCTGGCGGGCCGCACCGACCTGCCCGGCCTCTACGCCCTGGGCGAGACCGCCTGCACCGGCCTGCATGGCGCCAACCGCCTGGCCAGCAACTCCCTGCTCGAATGCATGGTGTTCGCGCGCGCGGCGGGGCAGGCCATCAACGAGGCCGCCGCAGCGGGCGCCGCGCTGCCGCCGCTGCCCGCCTGGGACGAAAGCCGCGTGAGCGACGCCGACGAGCGCGTGGTCATCACCCACAACCGGGACGAGCTGCGCCGCTTCATGTGGGACTACGTGGGCATCGTGCGCACCGACAAGCGCCTGGCGCGCGCGGCGCGGCGCATTGCGCTGCTGCAGGGCGAGATCGACGAGTTCTACGCCCGCTTCCACGTCAGCCGCGAGCTGCTGGAGCTGCGCAACCTGGTGCAGGTGGCCGATCTCATCGTGCGTTCGGCCCGGCTGCGCCGCGAAAGCCGCGGCCTGCACTTCAGCCGCGACTGGCCGCAGACGGCCGCGCCCGCGGCGCCCACCATCCTGGTGCCGCCCGCACGCTGAGCGGCCGGCATCGCATAGACTCGCGAGAATTTCCTAGCAACCACCAGCCCCCGCCGGGCACAGAGAGAGACAACATGTTCCGCACCATGCTCAAGTCCAAGATCCACCGCGTCAAAACCACGCAGTGCGAGCTGCATTACGAAGGTTCCTGCGCCATCGACGAGGATCTGCTGGACGCCGCCAACATCGCCGAGAACGAACAGGTCCATATCTGGAACGTCGACAACGGCGAACGCTTCGTGACCTATGCGATCAAGGGCGAGCGCGGCAGCGGCATGATCTCGGTCAACGGCTCGGCAGCGCGCCGCGCCGCCGTGGGCGACCTGCTCATCATCGCCGCCTTCGCCCAGGTGCACGAAAATGACGTGGCCGAGCACCAGCCCCAGCTGGTCTTCGTGGACGCGCAAAACCGCAAGGTCGAGCTGCGCCACAAGGTGCCCACCCAGATGCTCTGAGCGCACCCGCGCGCCGCACTTCCCTTCCCCGCAAGAGACCAACATGCCCCACCTGCACATCGAATACACCGACAACCTCACCGGCCTGAACGAGCGCGAGCTGATGCGCGAACTCAACGCCGTGGTCTGCGCCCATCCCACGGTGGCCGACGAGGCCGACGTCAAGGCCCGCATCGCACGCCTGTCGGACTTCTACATCGGCAACCAGCCCGACAACCGCGGCTTCGTGCATGTGCAGCTGCAGCTCATGGCCGGCCGCACCGAGCAGGCCAAGAAGGAAATGTCGGACGGCCTGGCCGCCGTGCTGCGCCGCCTCGTGCCCCAGCCCGCGGGCATCATGGTCCAGCTCAGCGTGGACGTGGCCGACATGGACAAGGCCACCTATTTCAAGGGCCGTCTGTAATCGCTGCGCGACCCGCGCCCTTGGCCCTGCCCGCCGCACCCCGTGCCGGCGGGCATCGCTTTTTGTCCTGTCCGGCAGCGCGGCGGCGCATCGGATAAAGTCCGGCGACCATGACCGCGCCGCACACACCTTCTACCGCCACCCGTTCCACGCACTGGCTGCTGGCCCTGAGCCTGATCCTCATCGCCTGCAATCTGCGCCCGGTGTTCGGCAGCCTCTCGGTGGTGCTGCCCGAGATCATGCGCGACACCGGCCTGTCCGCCACGGGCGCCAGCGTGCTGACCACGCTGCCCATTCTGTGCCTGGGCGTGTTCTCGCTGCCCACGCCGGGGCTGTCGCGCCGCTTCGGCGCCGAGCGCGTGCTGCTGCTCGCGCTGCTGCTGATCGCCGGCGGCACGCTGCTGCGCGCCGTGGGCAGCATTGCCGCCCTTTTTGCGTCGGCCGTGCTGGCCGGCGCCGGCATCGCCATGGGCAATGTGCTGCTACCCGGGCTGATCAAGCGCAGCTTTGCCACCCGGGCAGCGCTGATGATGGGCCTCTACACCCTGGCCGTGTGCGCAGGCGCCTCGTCGGCCGCAGCCTTCACCGTGCCCATGGAGATGCACTGGTTCGGCGGCGCCTGGGCTCCGGCGCTGGCCGCCTGGACAGGGCTGGCACTGCTGGCGCTGCTGGTCTGGACACCCCAGGCCTTGCGTGCCGCGCCCGTGAAGACCGATGCCGCCGCCCATGCGGGCAGCCTGCTGCGCTCGGCCCTGGCCTGGCAGGTGACGCTGTTCATGGGCCTGCAGTCGGCGCTGGCCTATATCGTCATGGGGTGGCTGGCGCCCATCCTGCGCGAGCGCGGCATCGCCAGCGAGACTGCCGGCTACCTGGTGGCAGCCTCCATCCTCATGCAGCTGGTGGCCAGCCTGTTCACGCCGCCGCTGGCCGCGCGCCTGCCCAACCAGCGCGGCTTTGCCCTGGCCCTGTCGGCCATGATCCTCGCGGCCTTCCTGGGCCTGCTGTGGGGGCCGCTGGGCGCGCCCATGTGGGCCTGGGCCGTTTTGCTGGGCCTGGGCCAGGGCGGCTCGTTCGCGCTGGCATTGAGCCTGATCGTCATGCGCAGCGGCAATATGCAGACCACGGCCCGGCTGTCGGCCATGGCTCAGGGCTGGGGCTATGCGCTGGCGGCCTGGGGCCCGCTGCTGGTGGGCGTGCTGCGCAGCATGACCGGCAGCTATCTGTCCTCGGTCTGGCTGGTCGTGCTGCTGTGCATTGCCACGGCAATCGCCGGCTGGGGCGCGGGCCGCAACCTGCAGGTGCAGACCTCGTACTCCTGAAACCATAGCTGGCTGCGCTGGGTACAACTGATATTTTGGCTGCCATTCATCTGAAAACCTTGCCAGCCATGCGCTGACCGCTGCGATTGCATGAGCACTTCCGATAGCCCTACCGCCACCCGCCTGCGCTGCCCGCAATGCCGGCGCGCGCTGCGCACCTGCGTCTGCGCGCTGGCCCGGGCCGTGCCGCACGAGGTTCAGGTGCTCATCCTCATGCACCCCATGGAAGTGCACGAAGCCAAGGGCACGGGCCATCTGCTGCACCTGTGCCTGCCGCACAGCCGGCTGCTGGTGGGCGAATGCTTCGATGCAGCCGCGCTGCGGCAGGCCCTGTACGGGGATTGGGACGAAACCGCAGGCGCCGGACCGCGCCACAGCGTGCTGCTCTACCCCGACACGGGGCTGCAGGACGCGGCCCTCGGGCTGGCCGCCGCGGCGCCGCTGCCCACGCCCTGGCCCTGCGCGCCATCAGGGCTGCGCCTGGTCGTCCTCGACGGAACCTGGCGCAAAAGCCGCAAGATGCTTTATGCGAATCCGGCTCTGCAGTCCCTGCCGCGCCTGGCCCTGGAGGATGTGCCGGCCGGTCGCTATGCGATCCGCAAGGCGCATCTGCCGGAGCAGTTGTCCACCTTCGAAGCCACCGCTCTGGCCCTGGGCCAGTTGCAGGGCTGGACCGACGGCGCGCCGCAGCACGCACGGCTGCAATCGGTGTTCTCGGACTTCATGGCCCAGCAGGCCGCCATGCGGGACGCAAACCGGAGCCCCCAGGCAAAAAGCCCGCAGGGCCAGCCTGCAGGCTTTTGAATCCGTAGCGCAAACGGGCTTCACTTCATCGGTTCGACTCCAGTTGCTGCACGGCTTCGATGGCCCGGGCAGCTTCGGCCGCCGCAGTGCGCTCGGCCTTGGCGTTGCGCTTGGCGCTGCCCATATCGTCGGGCACGCGGGCCGGGTCGGCCAGGTTGTCGCGGGTGTTCTTCTGCACCGCAATCGCACCGAACAGGGCCAGCGCAAAGGCCATGGCGTAAAAGCCTTTTTCGCTCAGCTGCAGCGCGGCATTGAACAGGCCCGTGCCCAGCAGCAGCACCGCGATGATCAGCGCCATCCAGCTGATGCCGTAGTAGATGCCCGTGACGGCAATGCCTTCGAGCCGGTCGCGCACCGTTTTCTGCAGCGAGATGGCCGCATACAGGCCCAGCACCAGCACGGCGAAGTAATAGCCTTTCTCGTTGAGCTGCATGCCCGCATTCCACAGCCCCGCCATGAAAGCCACGATGCCCAGCAGCAGGGCGGCCCAGGAGGCGGCAACAAAGGCCGAGGAAGGCTTGTGGCTGTGCAGTTGCGGTGTGCTCATCGGTTTGCTCCAGAAGTTATGGTGCCGCGATGGTGGCCTCAGCCCACATGTTTTTCCACCCAAAAACCGCCAGGTATCACAAAACGATACCCAAAGCGTTCCAACGCGCCACACGACGGGCTGCAGAATGCATTCAACGGGCGAAGAAGAAGCGCACCAGCGCCCAGGACAGCGCGAACAGGAAACCGTAGAAGAAATGGTTGATGCGCAGCAGCGGCTCCCCCCGGCGCGCGCGCCAGGCGCCCATGGCGGCCATCAATGCGCCCACGGCCACGGGCGTGAACAGCAGGTTGAGCCAGCGCAGCGGCCCCGCGGGCGTGAGGTGATGGCCCAGCACGAGCAGGCTGAGCCCGCCCAGCACGGCACCGAAGATCATGTAGCCCAGCGCGGCCAGCCAGGGATTGGGCGGCCGGCGAAACGGCTCGGCCAGCGAATGCAGGCCCAGCTCCACCAGGGCCTCGCCCACGACCTGCAGCAAAAACTCGCCCAGCAGCTGCAGCAGAAACTCAAGCACGGGCCGGCGGCCGGCCGGGCCGGAGTTCAGTCATCGATATCGGCATCGCTGTCGGACTCGTCCTCGATGGCGCTGTTGAGCTCTTCCTGCACATGGGGCGGCATGCCTTCGTCCCAGCCGTTGTCGTCGCAATAGGCATAGATGTCGATCTGCTCTCCGGGCACGGGCTCGAACATGATCGGGGGAATGGTCCAGGCCGCCTCCTTGGCCGGCACGGCCTCGGCCGTCCAGTCGTAGCCCGGGTGCTTGGGATTGCCCGTGGGCGATGCCAGGTCGTTGCGCGGGTCCCAGCCTATGGAGGGCGCCGCAAGGTCGCCCCTGGCAAAGCGCTGGTGCAGCGCCTGGATCTGGTGCCAGCCCGTGCGGTTGACCGCAGGCACCTTGTCCTCCGACGCATAGTGCTGGTAGTAGGCAGGCTGCAGATACCAGTACAGCGCCTTGGCCACCGCCGGCTCCAGCCGGGGCTGCTTGATGATCCAGTCCACCAGCGCCCCGTTGCCGTCATAGTTCATGGTACAGACCGTGGCCAGCCATTGCACGGGCTTGGCATCGGCCAGGAATTCCTGCATCAGGTCGAGATACAGCGCATCAAAGTCCTCGTCTTCCATGGTGCCGTCTCCGTTGTGTGGTTGAGGGCAGCGCCGCACAAGCACCTCGCGCGCGTCGCGAAGAGCCGTTCAACGTCGCCTTGGGCCATTGTGTCACGCGCGCCGCAGTCAATGCGCACTGATCAGCTGTGCCTCCAGCCAGCCGCGCAGGCTGTTGACAAAGGCCCAGCCCTCGATCTGCGGCACCTCGTCGATGCGCACCACGCGCTCGCTCACGCGCCCCTGGGACAGCGCCAGCGCGCGGCCCACGCCGGGCAGCAGCCCACAGGCCAGCGGCGGCGTGACCCAGCGGCCATCCAGCTGCATGCAGACATTGCCGCGCGTGCCTTCGGTGATCTCGCCGTTGTCGTTGTGCAGCACCACGTCGAACACGTGAGCGCCGCGGGGGCGGAAAGCGTTGTAGTGCGCGCGGCGCGAGGTCTTGAAGCGCACCCAATCGCTTTGCGCCACGCTGTTGGCTATCGGCTGCTGCGCCAGCTCCAGCCGCACGGGCGTAGCCGAGGGCTGCAGCGGCTCTGCGGCCATCTGCACCTGTCCCTGCGCATCCAGCGCCAGCCGCACGCGCCAGTCGCCGGCCGTCTTCTGCTGTTGCAGCGCCTGCATCTGCGCTTCCAGCGCCGCCTGGTGCAAGGGATAGCCGAAGTGCTGGGCCGCGATCTGCAGCCGCGCCCAGTGCAGCGGCCAGTTCTGCCAGCGGCCGTCCTTCAGGGCCAGGGTTTCCAGAATTTCAAAGTCCATTCATTCCTCTTCAAAGCGCTTGGATCGCCGCCAATCCTGCCAGAAACCGCTGCTTGTGCTGCCATTCCTGCCACTCGGCCTCGGCCGTGGCGCTGGCCGTGATGCCGCTGCCGATGCCGCAGCGCAGCGCCTGCCCCTGCAGCGCCACGGTGCGGATGGGCACGTTGAACGTGGCATGGATGCCGCCGGGCCTGGCCGAGGGCCGCACCACCCCCAGGGCGCCGCAATAGATGCCGCGCGGCTCCGGCTCCAGCGCGCGGATCAGGCGCATGGCCTGGCGCTTGGGCGCGCCCGTGATCGAGCCGCAGGGAAACAGCGCGGCAAAGACATCGCGCAGGCGGATGCCGGGCCGGGTGCGGGCCTCCACGTCCGAGGTCATCTGCCAGACCGCCGGCAGCGGCTCGGCATGGAACAGCCGCGGCACCCTGACGCTGTGCGGCACGGCGATGCGCGAAAGGTCGTTGCGCAGCAGGTCCACGATCATCACGTTCTCGGCCCGCTCCTTGGGAGAGGCGCGCATGGCCTGCATGCGCGCCTCGTCCTCCTGCGGCGTGGCGCCGCGCGGCGCCGTGCCCTTCATGGGGCGCGTGAGAATGCGCTCGCCGTCCCAGTCGAAGAACAGCTCGGGCGAGACGGACAGGGCCTGCATGCCGCCGCCGTCGACCATGGCCGCATAGCCGCCGGGCTGGGCCCGGCGCAGGCGCGCAAACAGCGCATGGGCGGTCTGCCGCGCGCTCAGGCCTTCCGCGCCGCCGAGCCGGCCCTTGAGGGGCGAGGTGTAGTTGACCTGATAGCAGTCGCCGGCGGCAATGGCCGCATGGATGCGGGCCACGTCGGCATCAAAGCGCGCGCGCCCGCCTGGCTCCGGTTGCCATTGCACATGCAGGACATCCGGCGACGGCTGCGGCAGAACGTCCGCGCCCAAGGCATCCGGTGCCTCGTGCACGCCGAACCAGGCCAGGGGCGACCTGCTGCCCGGTTCATGCACCGCGCCGGTGTGCACCGCGCCGGTATGCACCGCGCCGGCATAGGCCTTGTCCAGGCCGGCCGCCGCCTCGTAGGCCAGCCAGCCCACGCACCAGCGGCCGCCTTCGGCCGCCTGCTGCACGGCGTCGAGCACGGCCGGAACCTGCTGCGGCTCATGGGCTGCCAGCACCTGCAGCGGCGGCGCAAAGCCCCATTGCAGCCGGTCGGCCCCGGCATCCCGGGGATTGGTGAAATCGATGACGGAGGAATACAAGGGAAAAAGGTCTCAAACGCAGAGCTGGCGAGCGCAAGCCGCTATCAAAGCAGGATGGCGCAAGCAGGCAGGCATCACGCCGCGCCCAGATGGGGCACCAGGCGCGGCACCAGGGACGCCGCCGCATGCCGGCCCTGCGCCTTGAGGGCCGCGGTAAAGCCCAGCATGCGGTCTATGGGCAGGCGTGCCCGCTTCACCAGGTCGGCAGGCACGTGGACTGCATTGTCCCCGGTTTCCAATACCCTGAGCACGTCGGCCAGGCCGTTCATGGCCATCCACGGACAGTGCGCGCAGCTCTTGCAGGTGGCACTGCTGCCGGCCGTGGGCGCCTCCATGAAGCGCTTGTGGGGCAGCAGCTGGCGCAGCTTGTGCAGCAGGCCGTTGTCGGTGGCCACGATGAACTCCTGCGCGTCCAGGGTCTTGGCGGCCTGGATGATGGCGCTGGTGGAACCCACGGCATGCGCCATGGCCACGATCTCGGCCGAGCTTTCGGGGTGCGCCAGCAGCCTGGCGCCGGGATGCTCCTGCATCAGCGCCTGCAGCTCGAAGGCCTTGAACTCGTCGTGCACGATGCAGGCGCCGTTCCACAGCAGCATGTCCGCGCCGGTCTGCTCCTGGATGTAGCGGCCCAGGTGGCGGTCGGGCGCCCACAGGATCTTGTGGCCGGCCTCCTTGAGGGCGGCGACCACCTCCAGCGCGCAGCTGGAGGTGACCACCCAGTCGGCGCGCGCCTTGACCTCGGCGCTGGTATTGGCATAGACCACCACGGTGCGGTCGGGATGCAGGTCGCAAAAGGCCGAGAAGTCGGCCGCCGGGCAGCCCAGGTCCAGCGAGCAGGTGGCGTCCTGGTCGGGCATGAGCACGGTCTTCTCGGGCGAGAGGATCTTGGCTGTCTCGCCCATGAAGCGCACGCCCGACACCACCAGGGTCTGCGCCGCATGGTCGCGCCCGAAGCGTGCCATCTCCAGCGAATCGCTGACGATGCCGCCGGTCTCCTCGGCCAGGTCCTGCAGGTCGGGATGCACATAGAAGTGCGAGACCATCACCGCGTTGCGCTTTGCCAGCTCCGTGCGGATACGGTTCTTGAGCCGCTGCCGCTCGGCGGGCGCGGGTTCGGCCGGCACGCGCGCCCAGGCATGGCGCGTGGTGCAGGCCGTGGCCTGCGGCAGGGCCTGGTTCCATTGCGGCAACTCGTATTCCACGGTCTTGCGCGCGGCCGGGTGGTCTGAATGGGAGCGCGTAGGCAGCGCTGTCAGCATGGGGTCTCCTCCGTTGCCATGGGCCGCTTTTTGTGGATGGCGGCTGGATTGAAAGACGGGCAGCATACAGTCACCCAGGTGACAGCCGCAAGCCGCCGGCGCCGCAAAAGCGGCGTCTCCGGCGGAAAACTGCTTCAGCGGATTTCCATCCAATGGCATGGCCGGCCCGCGCGCTCGGGCACGCGCCGCGGCGGGAGGGCGCAGGCAAGGCAACCCCGCTCACCTGCCGGCCGGGGGCTGCGACTCGTACCTGGCCACGGCCTCCCGGTAGTCCGGCCCGGCCAGCAGGCGCTGGTACTCGGCATAGGCCCGGCGGTATTCGGCGCTCTGCTCGGATTCCACATAGCCGGTGGGCGATGGCAGATAGCCCAGGCCCGAGCGCTGGAACATTTCCAGATCGGCCAGCACCTCGGCACGGCTTCTGAAGGCGGCCGCCATGCCCTCGCCGGCAGATGCCGGGGCATTCTCGGCCATGGCGGCAGCGGAGACGGCGGCCACCGCAGCGGCAACAAACAAGCTGGTGAGGGAGCGCATGTTCAGTCCTTTCGGCTCGCCGAAGCGTCCAGGAAATCTGCCTCGCCGCGGCAAGGACTGAACTATGTGCCGGCTCCTGGCGATAGTCTGTACGTTTTCTCACGCCAAAAGCAATTTCGCGGTGCCGGCCGTCAGCGCACCTCATCCAGCAGCAGGCGCAGGCCGTCGACGCGGCAAATGCGCAGGTTGCGCCCCTCGCGCCGCAGCAGGCCCAGGCGCGCCAGCCGCGCCATCTCGCGCGCGACTTCCTCGCGGCTGGTGCCCAGCATCAGGGCCAGATCGCTCTGGCGCGGCGCGGGCGCCAGCAGGGCCTGGTCGTCCGCGATGCCCGCATGCTCTGCCAGCTCCAGCAGCAGGGCATGCAGGCGTCCGCGCACCGACAGCGTGCCCTGGCGGACCAGGCGCCGCGCGAGCACGCCGGTCATCTCGCCCAGATGCTGGACCATGGCCCGCATGACCAGAATCTCGCTCATGATCAGCGCCTCCATCTCCTCGGACGAAAGCGAGGCCACCAGGCTTTCCTGCACCGCATGCACCTGCACCAGCACATGCTGCGATGGCTGTGGCGGCGCAAATGCACCGAAGAAGAACCCCGGCTCCAGGTGTCCCAGAATCATGGTGCGGCCGCTGGCACTGCAGCTGCCCAGGCTCAGCAGGCCACCGACCAGCACATACGTGCGCCGGTCCGTATAAGGGCCATGCAGCATCTGCCCGGGCTGCAGCCGGTGCCACCGGCATTGCGCAGCCAGCAAGGCCAGTTTTTCGTCCGACAGCGACCGCAGCCAGCCCACTCCGCGCAGGCCTTGCCAGGCCACGGACGCGGCAATCGGCAAGGCCGACGGAAACTCCTGCGCATCCAAGGGCATACCGATGACCTCAAGCGGGAAAAGACGGAACGCATAACGCCAGACGCCGTGCGGCCGGACCGGGCCGCCGGTACAGCATAGTATCGGTGCATCAGCCATGCACAGTCTATTTACGGTTGTTATGCCAACCCCGCATCGCATAGACTCGCGGGCAATTTGCCCTGTAATGTGCAAGCGCCCCCGGCCTGGCGCCTGCACGTTTCCTGGCCGACCAAGACAAAGGAGACCCCATGTCCGCCACAGCAGCCACCGCCACAGGCACGCCCTACGGCACCATCCCCCCCGCTTCGCCGCTGCCCCAGCGCCGCCCCATCAGCCTGCCGCGGCTGGCGCAGATGCGCGCGGCCGGCGAGAAGATCACCATGCTCACGGCCTATGACGCCACGTTTGCCGCCGTGGCCGACGCCGCCGGCGTGGAATGCATTCTGGTGGGCGACTCGCTGGGCATGGTCTGCCAGGGCCTGCACAGCACCGTGGGCGTGACGCTGGAGGACATGGCCTACCACACGGCCAGCGTCACGCGCGGCCTGCACCGGGCCCAGGGCACGGCCTGGGTGATCGCCGACCTGCCCTACGGCAGCTATGCGGAAAGCCGCGAACAGGCCTTGCGCAGCAGCTGCGCCCTGATGCAGGCCGGGGCCCACATGGTCAAGCTCGAGGGCGGCGGCTGGACAGCCCCTACCGTGGAATTCCTGGTGGAGCGCGGCATTCCCGTCTGCGCCCACCTGGGCCTGACGCCGCAGACCGTGCACGCGCTGGGCGGCTACCGCGTGCAGGGCAAGGACGACGTGGCGGCCAACACGCTGCGCCGCCATGCCCACGCCTTGCAGGATGCCGGCGCCTCCATGCTGGTGCTGGAGATGGTGCCCGCGGCCCTGGCCGCCAGCCTGACCGAGGAGCTGCAGCACTGCCACACCATCGGCATAGGCGCGGGCAGCGGCACGGCCGGCCAGGTGCTGGTGCTGCACGACATGCTGGGCGTGAACCTGGGCAAGATGGCCAAGTTCGTGCACAACTTCATGCAGGATGCGGGCAGCGTCAAGGGAGCCATGCAGGCCTATGTGGAAGCCGTCAAGAACGGCTCCTTCCCCAACAACGAACTGCATGCCTGGTAGGCCCGGCAGGCAGCACCGCGACTTTTCCGTTCTTCCCGTTCAAGCCATGCAAATCGTCCATACCATCGCCGACCTGAGAGCCGCACTCGCCACCGCGCTTGCCGGCCGCGGCCGCCCCGCCTTCGTGCCCACCATGGGCAACCTGCATGAAGGCCACCTGTCGCTGATCCGGCTGGTGCGCCAGCACGGCGAAGTGACCGTGGCCAGCATCTTCGTGAACCGCCTGCAGTTCCTGCCGCACGAGGACTTCGACAGCTATCCGCGCACCTGGGAGGCCGACTGCGCCAAGCTGCAGGCCGAAGGCTGCGACATCCTGTTCGCCCCGCGCGAGGCCGACCTCTACCCCGAGCCCCAGACCTTCAAGATCCAGCCCGACCCGGCCCTGGCCGACATCCTCGAGGGCGAGTTCCGCCCCGGCTTCTTCACCGGCGTCTGCACCGTGGTCATGAAGCTGTTCCAGGCCGTGTTCGCCACCACCGGCGGCGGCACGGCCGTGTTCGGCAAGAAGGACTACCAGCAGCTCATGGTGATACGCCGCATGGTGCAGCAGTTCGCCCTGCCCGTCGACATCGTTGCCGGCGAGACGGCACGCGCCGAAGGCGCGAGCGGCGGCCTGGCCCTGAGCTCGCGCAACGGCTACCTGAGCGAAGCGCAGCGCGAGCAGGCCATTGCGCTGTCCAGGGCGCTGAAGACCCTGGCCGAAGCCGCACGGCAGGGCGGCAACCTGGCCGTACTGGAAGCACAGGCCATGCAGGCACTGCGCGCCCAGGGCTGGGAGCCCGACTACCTCACGGTGCGCCAGCGCGGCAATCTGCTGCCGCCGGCCGATGCAACGACCGGCGAGCTGGTGGCCCTGGGTGCCGCACGCCTGGGCGGCACACGGCTCATCGACAACCTGGAGTTCTAGATAAAGCCCCCTGGATCGCTTCGCGCCTTCCCCCCGGAAGGGGACAGCGCCTTCGGCGGGGCGGCTCCTGCCCGGCGTTTCCAGCCTGGAAACGCGCCCAGTTCACGCGCAGTGGATAGTTTTTCCCTCGCTCAACACTGATAGGAATCCACGGAGCACCGGCTGGCCGGTGCCCGCAGCTCCAGCCCCCTGCCCTGCACACGGCAGCGCGCGCCGCTGGCAAACTCCAGCTCCAGCGCAAAAGATGCCGTACTCTGCAGCGGCACGGGCAGCGCGGTCCTGCGCTCGCCGTCCAGCACCACCGTGCCGCCGGCCAGCCGGCCAAGGCAGCCGGACTCCATCTCCACCCGCCCCGGCTGCCCGCATATCAGCAGCAGCGGCATCCATCGGCCCTCGCCCCCCTCGGACACCCGGCCCGCGGCAAAGCGCACGCTCAATTGCTGCGGAGTCTGTTGCAGCTCGGCAACCTCGGAATCGGAAAATTCGAACACCATGGACGCGAGCATAAGCGCGAGTCGCATGCGCTGCAGCGGCCTGCAGACCGGCCATGCATACTCGGGCATCCAATCCGGGAGACATGGATGAGCGACAAGCTATACCTCGAGGATCTCTACGAAGGCCAGAAATTCGTCAGCGGCGACCATCCGCTCGACGAAGCCCAGATCGTGGCCTACGCCAGGCAGTTCGACCCGCAGGTCTTCCACCTCGATGCCGATGCCGCGCAGAACACCTTCTTCCAGGGCCTGGCGGCCAGCGGCTGGCATACGGCCTCCATCAGCATGCGCCTGGTCACCGAAAGCATTCCCCTGGCCGACGGCATCATCGGCGGCGGCGTGGAGGAGCTGGCCTGGCCCCAGCCCACGCGCCCCGGCGACGTGCTGCACCTGGAATCCGAGATCGTGGAGATCATTCCCTCGCGCTCGCGCCCGGACCGCGCCATGGTGCGCCTGCTGTGCCAGACCAAGAACCAGCGCGGCGAAGTGCTGCAGCGCTTCCGCCCCAAGCTTCTGGCCTTCAGGCGGCCCGCATAGGCCTTCGGAAACGGCTTCAAGGGCCGCTCTGTTGCGCCAGCGCAAAGCCAGGGCGGCGGCAGCCGGCCAAGCGCGGGCATGGCCAGGAAGTTTCCTCTCCACCCTGCGTATCCCGGGCGCAACTGCTGGGGGTGCGACCGATCTGGCGCCCATGACGCCATGGCTTGCGGCAACGGCTCGGACCGCGCGCCGCACCCTGCGGAAATGTGGGGCGACGGCTGGGTGCCGTGGGAGCCGCGCCGGCTTCGCGGCCCTTCGGGGCCACCGCGGACAGAGCCGCCTGCGGCGGGCAATCCGCGCAGGCCTGAAAGCCCTTTGGCCTTGTGGCTCGCCCGCACCCGCAGGGATCGGCGCCATGCCGATGCGGCCTTCATTCCCACGGAATATCCGCCTTAATACCTAAAACATATATCTCCGTCGAAAAATATTCCTTTCTGTTTTAAACCTGCATTTCGACAATTCAGCCAGCTCCAACGCTCCGGTTTTTGCAGCAATACGCCTGCTTGGACCAGGGCGCCGGATTCAATGACTTTCATTTCCATCAGGGAGATCGGGTTTTATGGCGCTGAAGAAATTGATCACCGCAACCGCTGCCGCCGCCGCGGTGCTGGCCTCGGATGCGGCCTGGGCGGACCGCCTGCAGGACATCCGGAATGCGGGCGTGCTGCGTGTGGCAGCCTTCGATTCCAACCCTCCTTTCGGCTTTGTCGACCCCAAGACGCGCCAGATCGTGGGCCTGGACGTGGACTATGCCCACGAGTTCGCCAGGCGCCTGGGCGTGAAGCTGCAGCTGGTGCCCACCAACCCCGCCAACCGCGTGCCGCTGCTGCTGTCGGGCAAGGTGGACCTGGTGCTGGCCAACTTCACCATCACCGAGGAGCGCGCCAAGCAGGTGAATTTCAGCATTCCCTACTTCGCCTCGGGCACGCAGTTCCTCGTGCCCAAGGGCAAGCTCAGTGCGCCCGAGCAGCTCAGCGGCCTGCGCATCGGCGTGGACAAGGGCACGACCAACGAAATCGTGTTGCGCGAGAAATACCCCCAGGCCACGCTGGTGGCCTACGACGACACGCCGTTTGCGTTCACCGCGCTGCGCAACGGCAATGTGCAGGCGATCTCCCAGGACGGCCCCAAGCTCGTAGGCCTGCTGGCCACCATCAAGAATCCGCAGGAACGCGCCAAATGGGAGGTGCCGCCCTTTGCCATCTCCAGCGACTTCATCGGCGTGGGCCTGCCCAAGGGCGAGGCGGCGCTGACCGACTGGGTCAACGCCACGCTCAAGGACCTCGAAGCCAAGGGGCAGGCGGGCCGGATCTATGACGCCTGGTTCGGCCCCCAGAGCAATACGCCGCTGCAGCGCAACTTCAGGATCGGAGACAAAGCCTGATCCCCGAGGCGCTGCGCGCCTGCCTCCCAAGCGGCATGCTGCTGCAGGGACGCACCTTCGCCGCCAGGCGGCTCTGGCGCGGTGCCTGCGGGCTCAGGATTCGCCGCCTCCAAAGATTTTTTATATGGGAATGGCTTGCAACCATTACCGGATAAGCGGTGGCAGCTACGTTTTTTGAATATCCGACTTCTTTTCAAGCGCCTGAAGCATCTTCAGGCGCTTGCCCTTCCCCATGATTGCTTTCACGGACTGGCCCCGGCAACTGCTGGCTGCCAGGTACTGGGGCTGGCTGCTCGATGGCGCGGCCACCACCCTGCTGGCCTCGCTGCTGGTCATTGCCGCCGCCACGCTGCTGGGCATGCTGTTCGCCGTGGCGCGCACCGCGCCGCTGGCGACCGTGCGCCAAGCGGCCGGCCTCTACCTTTCCGCCTTTCGCAACACGCCGCTGCTGGTGCAGCTGTTCTTCTGGTATTTCGGTGTGCCGGGGCTGCTGCCGCAAGAGTGGGCCGCGTGGCTCAACCACCCGCACCGGCTGGAGCTGGGGGCTTTCGGCATCGGCTGGCCGTCGTTCGAGTTTGTGGCTGCCCTGTGGGGGCTGGTGCTGTATTCCACCGCCTACGTGGGCGAGGAAATACGTGCCGGCCTGCGCAGCGTGCCGCGCAGCCAGGCGCAGGCCGCCCTGTCCCTGGGCATGCGGCGCGCGCAGGTGCTGCGGCATATCGTGCTGCCCCAGGCGCTGGCCCGGATCGTGGCGCCGCTTTTCGGGCAGTACATGAACATCGTCAAGAACACCTCGCTGGGCATGGCCATAGGGCTGATGGAACTGTCGTACCGCGCGCGCCAGGCCGAGGCCGAGACCTTCCAGTCCTTCCAGGTCTACGGCATTGCCACCATGCTCTACATCGCGCTGGTCGCGGCCCTGGAAATGCTGGGCCGGCATCTCCAGAACCGGCGCCCCTGGGGCCGCATCCGCCTGGAGCGCACATGAACTTCTCCGCCCTCGCCGACGACTGGCAGTACCTGCTGTGGGGCACGTTTCCCGACGGGCCGCCCGGCGGCGCGCTGCTCACGCTGATGCTGAGCGGCCTCTCGGGCGTGGTATCGGCCGTGCTGGGACTGGTACTGGGCATTGCCCTGGCCCTGGGCCAGGACAGCGCCGGCCCCGCGGCGCGGCTGCTGCGCATCGTGCTGGGCTTTCTGCGCGCCATACCGGTGCTGATGCTGATCTTCTGGAGCTACTTTCTGCTGCCCGTGCTGTTCGGCCTCGATGTGCCCGGCATGTTCTCCGTGGTCTGCGCGCTGTCGCTGATCGGCGCGGCCTATCTGGCCCACGGCGTGGCGGCCGGCATCCACGCCGTGGCGCAGGGGCAGTGGGATGCGGGCGCGGCGCTGGGCTTCACGCGCTGGCAGGTCCTGCGCATGGTGATACTGCCGCAGGCGCTGGCCGTCATGCTGCCTTCTTTCGTGAACCAGTGGGTCACGCTGGTCAAGGACAGCTCGCTGGCCTATATCGTGGGCGTGGGCGAGCTGTCCTTTCTCGCCACCCAGGTCAATGCAAGGCTGATGGTCAACCCGGCCGAGGTGTTTCTCTTCGTGGGGGCCATCTACTGGCTGCTGTGCTCGCTGCTCCATCTTCTGGCCGGGGCCGTGGCAGCCAGGCTGCGGCCCGTGCATCTCTGAGCGCACGCCGGGCCCGGAGCCACTCGCATACCGTCCCCAGCCGTTTCCGGTCGCCCCGGGCCAAGCCGGCCGAGCCCGGCATCCGGCTCAATGCAGAAGACTAGGCCTGGACGGACTGCAGCAGGGCCGCGACCAGCCAGTCCACTTCCGGCACCGCGGGCCGGTGCAGCGGCAGCAGCATGTGCACCTGGAAAGGTATCGAGAATGCCAGCGGCCGCACCACCAGCTGCGGCCCGGCGCAGGCGCGGGCCGTGAGCGGGTTGACGACGGCCACGCCCAGCCCCTGCTGGACCATGGCGCAGACAGCCACGGCGCTATGGGTTTCCAGCCGCATCTGGCGCTCCACGCGCGCCCTGGCGAACACGGCATCGATCTGCTGGCGGTAGGGGTCGTCGCGCGCCAGGCTGATGAAGGATTCGCCCGCAAAGTCCTCGGCCCCGAGCACGCTGTGCTGCGCCAGCGGGTGACCGGCAGGCAGCACGGCCACTTCATCCAGCGCCGGCAGCGGCAGGCTGCGCGTGCCGGGCGGCGCATCGGCCAGTTCGGAAAGGCCCAGGTCGTAGCGCTGGGCCGCCATCCACTCCTGCAGCAGCGGCGCCTCCTGCGTGGCCACGCTGACGGAAACCGGACCGTGGCCGGCATGCAGCAGCGCCAGGGCCCGGGGCAGCAGCGCATGGCTCAGCGCCGGCAGGCACAGTACATGCAGGCTGGCCTGGTGCGGCCGGCCCAGCTCCAGCGCGCGCTCCACCACCCGGTCCAGCCCCGCCCAGCTGCGCTGCACCTCGTCCCACAGCTGCAGGGCGCGGGCATTGGGCCGCAAACGTCCCTGGGAGCGGTCGAACAGCGCATAGCCCAGGAGCTGTTCCAGCCGCGCAAGCTCGCGGCTTACCGTGGGCTGGGAGGTGAACAGCATGGAAGCCGCGCCCGTGGCCGTGCCGGCGAGCATGAGGGCTCTGAAAACCTCGATATGGCGATGGGCGATGCGCTCGGGCACTGGAACGGGCAGCGGTTCTGACATACCCAGAGCATATCCATAATGAATAGACTACTCAAAAGCAAGCATTGGACTGCATGCATCGACATGGGCACCATGGGCGGCGAATCAGACGGAATCCCCAACAGCCATGTCCAATCCCTTCACTCCCGCCCAACTCTGGTCCCTGGCCGATCGATACTGCACCCCGCTGTGGGTGTATGACGCAGCCACCATCCGCGAGCGCATCGCCCAGCTGCAGGCCTTCGACACCGTGCGCTTTGCCCAGAAGGCGTGCTCCAACATCCACATCCTCCGGCTGATGCGCGAACAGGGCGTGAAGGTGGATGCCGTCTCGCGCGGCGAGATCCTGCGCGCGCTGGCCGCAGGCTTCACGCCGGGCTTTGGCGAGCCGGCCGACATCGTCTACACCGCCGACGTGATGGACGAGGCCACGCTGGCCACCGTGGTGGAGCACAAGGTGCCCGTGAACGCCGGCTCCATCGACATGCTGCACCAGCTGGCCGCGGCCTCCCCCGGCCACCACGTGTGGCTGCGCATCAACCCTGGCTTCGGCCACGGCCACAGCAACAAGACCAATACCGGCGGCGAGCACAGCAAGCACGGCATCTGGCACAGCGAGCTGGAAGCGGCGCTGGCCGCCATCCGCACCGGCGGCCTGGTGCTGGCCGGCCTGCACATGCACATCGGCTCCGGCGTGGACTACGGCCACCTGCAGGAAGTCTGCGGCGCCATGGTCAAGCTAGTGGAACGCACCAAGGCCGCAGGCCATGACCTGCATGCCATCTCGGCCGGCGGAGGCCTGTCCATTCCCTACCGCAAGGGCGACGCCACCATCGACACCGCGCACTACCACGGCCTGTGGGATGCGGCGCGCAAGCAAGCCGAGAGCATCGTGGGCCACAAGCTGGGCCTGGAGCTGGAGCCCGGCCGCTTCCTGGTGGCCGAATCGGGCGTGCTGCTGGGCACGGTGCGCGCCACCAAGAATGCCGGCAGCAATCATTTCGTGCTGGTCGATACCGGCTTCAACGAGCTGATGCGCCCCGCCATGTACGGCAGCTTCCATGCCATGGACGTGCTGCGCCGCGACGGCGCCGCCCTGCCCGCGCGCGACAGCGTGGTGGCCGGCCCGCTGTGCGAATCGGGCGACGTGTTCACCCAGGGCGACGGCGGCGTGGTGCTGCCGCGCGCGCTGGCCGGCGCCAGCGTGGGCGACCTGCTCGTGATCCATGACACGGGCGCCTACGGCAGCTCCATGTCCAGCAACTACAACACGCGTCCGCTGGCCGCCGAAGTGCTGGTGGACGGCACCGACGCCCGGCTGATCCGCCGGCGCCAGACCGTGGAGGAACTGCTGGCACTGGAACTGAGCCTCTGATTCGATAGCTGCCAGCGCTTTGCTGGCAAAGGTTTCAGGCAAAAAATGCCTGAAATCCATTCTCCATCGGGCACCGGCAGGGGTGCCCTGCGCGCTTTTTCCATGCCACAGCACTCCGCTTCATCGGCCCACCGGCACACGCTGACGGGCATTGCCTTCACGGTGCTGGCCTGCGCCTGCTTTTCGGTACTGGACACCGGCTCCAAATACGCGGGCGCCCTGCTGCCGCTGCTGATGGCGCTGTGGCTGCGCTATGTGCTGCAATCGGCATTGACCGTGGGTTTCGGCGTTGCCAGACACGGGCTGGATATCTTTCGCACGCAGCGCCCCGGCTTCCAGTGCCTGCGCGCCGTGCTGTTTTGCCTGAGCAATGCACTGGCCATGCTGAGCCTGCGCTACCTGCCGCTGGCCGAATTCACCGCCGTGGTGGCCCTCACGCCGCTGGCGCTGACCCTGGTGGCCGCGCTGTGGCTGCGCCAGCGCGTCAGCCCGCTGCGCTGGGTGCTGGTGGGGCTGGGCTTTGCCGGCACGCTGGTCATCATCCGGCCCGGCGCCAATTTCAGCGGCTGGGCACTGTTCTGGCCCGTGCTGCAACTGGCGGCCAACACGGCCTACCAGGTGCTCAGCAGCCGCATGGCAGGCAAGGAACGGCCGCTGACCACGCAGATCTACACCAGCCTGCTGGCGCTGGCCCTGACCTGCGCCACCCTGCCCTGGACCTGGCAGCTACCGGACACGGCAGCGCTGTGGCTGGCCGGCATCGCCATGGGCGTGGGCAGCGCGGTCGGGCACCTGATGCTGCTCAAGGCCTACGAAAAAGCCCAGCCCGCCACCATCACGCCGTTCCTGTACAGCCAGATCCCCTGCGCATTGCTGGCCGGCTGGCTGGTCTACGGCCACATCCCCGACCAATGGGCCGTGATCGGCATGGCCATGGTCGCGGCCTGCGGCGCGGCCAGCGCCTGGCTCAGCATGAGGGAGTTACGTTGACCCCCTGAGCGGATTCGCCGCTTCCCCTTGAAAGGGGGGCGATGGCCTTTGCTGCGGGGCGGCCCATGCTGGCCGTCTCGCACCTGAAACACGCCAGTTTCAAGGTCAGCTCTCCGGCTTCGGGTCGCGGCCCATCAGGTGCTCCACGGCCTGGGCTGCCGTGATGCGGCCGTCGAGCAGGTCCACCACGGTTTCGGCGATCGGCATCTCCACCTGCAGCAAACGCGCGCGCGCCAGCACGGTGCGTGCGCTGTAGACGCCTTCGGCCACATGGCCCAGGGAGGCCACGGCCTGCTCCAGCGTCCGGCCTTGGGCCAGCAGCAGGCCGACTTTGCGGTTGCGCGACAGGTCACCGGTGGCGGTCAGCACCAGATCGCCCAGGCCGGACAGTCCCATGAAGGTTTCCGTGCGTGCGCCGAGGGCCACGCCCAGGCGCGTCATTTCCGCCAGGCCGCGCGTCACCAGCGCCGCCCGCGCATTGAGCCCCAGCTGCAGGCCGTCGCAAAGCCCGGTGGCAATGGCCAGCACGTTCTTCACGGCGCCGCCCACTTCCACGCCCACGATGTCGCTGTTGGCATAGACGCGCAGGGCGCCGCCATGGAAGGCGGTCACCAGCTGCTCGGTCACCTGCGCGTGCTGGCTGGCCGCCACCAGGGCCGTGGGCTGCTGGCGCGCCACCTCGGCCGCAAAGCTGGGGCCGCTGAGCACGCCGCTGCGCAGTCCGGGCGCCACCTGCTGGCAGATTTCATGCGCCATCAGCCCGTAGGCGCCCGCCGGTGCGCCGGGCGGCACGGCCTCGAAGCCCTTGCAAAGCCAGGCCACGGGAACCGCGCAATCCTTGAGCCGGCCCAGCCATTCGCGCAGTGCCGCCATGGGCGTGCCGAGAACGACCAGATCGGCCGCGTGGACATGGCCCATGACATCGCCATGCACCACGGCCAGCGCCGCCGGGAACCGCACGCCCTGGAGATAGCGGCTGTTGGCCCGTTCGGCCTGCATGGCCTGTGCCTGGGCCGCGTCGCGCGCCCAGAGCACCACGGAACGATCTTCGCCATGCGCCGCCGCGCTGATGGCCAGCGCCGTACCCCAGGCGCCAGCACCAATGACAACAATTTTCATAGCCGCCGAGATTAACCCGCCCGAAATGCAAAAGAGGCCGCTGGGGCCTCTTTTTCTTGTCGCAAGCCCGGGATGGCTTACTGGGGCAGCTGGCCTTCGGCCTGTGCCGCTGCGGCCTGCTGCTGCTCGTACATGGCCTGGAAATTGATTTCGGCCAGGTGCACGGGAGGGAAGCCCGCACGGGTCACGATGTCGGCCACGTTGCCGCGCAGGTAGGGATAGATGATCTGCGGGCAGGCGATGCCGATCACGGCGCCCATCTGGTCTTCGGGCACGTTGCGGATCTCGAAGATGCCGGCCTGCTTGGCTTCCACCAGGAACACGGTCTTGTCCTGGATCTTGGTCTGCACGGTCGCGGTCACGGCCACTTCAAAGACGCCTTCGGCCACGGGAGTGGCTTCCACGCCCAGCTGGATGTCCACATTGGGCTGCTCCTGCTCGAGCAGGATGGCGGGCGAATTGGGCTGCTCGAGCGACACGTCCTTCAGGTACACGCGCTGGATCTGGAAAACGGGGGTTTCTTGTTCGGCCATGATGGGGTCGGTCTTTCAGGAATAGGGATTCAATGCAATGAAAAGGCCCGCTGCAACGCGCTGTCGCAGCGGGCTCTTCCATGGGAAATAGCAGCTTGCATTATGCAGTGTGCACCGGCGGGCGTCGGCAGATCTCGCAGGCGCCGCGGCATTCGGGCATCAGGACTGCAGCAGGGGCACCAGGCCGCCCTTGGCGTCCAGCGCCATCAGGTCGTCGCAGCCGCCCACATGGGTTTCGCCGATGAAGATCTGCGGCACCGTACGGCGGCCCGTGACCTCCATCATGTGGCTGCGCGCGGCAGGATCGGCATCGATGCGGATTTCCTCGATCTGCTCCACACCCTTGGATTTCAGGATCTGCTTGGCACGGATGCAATAGGGGCAGACAGCGGTGGTGTACATCTTCACGGCTTGCATGGGGGCAACTTCCTCGACTTCATAGCAGCGGCCCGCGCGTGGCGCCCGGACAGCGATTCAAAACACGGCATCGGGCAGGCCCGATGAAAACCAGCTGGGGGCGGTTTACGCTTTCTCAACCGGCAGGCCGGCATCGCGCCAGGCCTTCATGCCGCCAGCCAGCGCCTGGGCCTTCTCATAGCCCAGCTTCCGGGCGATGCCCTCGGCACGCGCGGCTCGCGCGCCCTTGGCGCACACCAGCACCACCGGCAGCTGCTTGTTCTTGACCATGGAAGGCAGCTTTTCCTCGAACTGGCCCAGCGGCAGATTCTTGGCACCGTTGACATGGCCGGCAGCGAACTCCTCGGGCTCGCATACATCCAGCACCACGGCTTTTTCGCGGTTGATCAGATGCACGGCTGCAGCGGCCGACAGCGAACCGCCGGCAGCGCCACGTACAACGGGCAGCACCAGCATGACGCCCGAAGCCGCGGCGATCAGAATCAGGTACCAGTTATCAATAATGAATTTCACGTCATTCCTCGGGATGGCAAACCGGCCGATTTTAGGGGCAGGCCCGAACCCGGGGCACGGCGGCATTCCCGGCCCGACCCAAGGTCAAGAAGATAGCCGCTCTGCCACTGCCCTGCAGCGCAAGCGGGTACTGCGATTTCCGTCCTCCGGCCCGCCGATGCGGCCGCCACGCGCGACAGCCCTGCACCCCTGTGCGGGGCCCAGGAAAGGCCAAAGCTCTAAAATGCCAGTTTTGACTTAGCGTCATTACTGCTTTGCTACTTTGAGAGAATCCATGTACAAGCTCGTTCTGATCCGCCACGGCGAATCCACCTGGAACCTTGAAAACCGCTTTACCGGCTGGACCGATGTGGATCTGACCGCCACCGGCGTAGAGCAGGCCAAGCAGGCCGGCCGTCTGCTCAAGGCCGAAGGCTACGATTTCGATGTGGCCTACACCAGCATGCTCAAGCGCGCCACGCGTACGCTGTGGCATGTGCTCGACGAGATGGACCGCACCTGGCTGCCCGTGGTGCACAGCTGGCGTCTGAACGAGCGCCATTACGGCGGCCTGCAAGGCCTCAACAAGGCCGACATGGCCAAGCAGTACGGCGAAGCCCAGGTGCTGCAGTGGCGCCGCAGCTATGACGTGCCGCCGCCGGCCCTGGAAGCCAGCGACCCGCGCAGCGAGCGCAGCGATGTCCGCTACGCCAAGCTGCAACCCGAGCAGATCCCGCTGACCGAATGCCTCAAGGACACCGTGGCCCGCGTGATTCCGTTCTGGGAAGAGTCCATGGCCCCCGCCATCAAGGCCGGCAAGCGCCTGGTCGTCACGGCCCATGGCAATTCCATCCGGGCACTGGTCAAGTATCTGGACCATATCTCCGACCAGGACATCGTGAGCCTGAACATTCCCAACGGCATTCCTCTGGTCTACGAACTGGACGCCGACCTCCAGCCCATTCGCCACTACTATCTGGGCGATGCCGCAGCTGCAGCCAGCGCCGCGGCAGCCGTGGCCTCCCAGGGCAAGGCCTGAAAAGCGTGAAACCGTCTGCGCAGCCGCTGCCGGCTCCGCAGACGCGCTGGCCATCGCTTTATGCCCGGCACCCGCAAGCCCGCAACCCTGGGGAACCTCGCGGGTCAAGCACCGCTCTAGGTGTATATTGCAAAGGTTAAAGGGGTGCTATGGGTCAAAAAATCAAAATTGCAGGCTGGATCTCTGTAGGCGTGGTGGCTGGCGCTCTGACCACGGTATCGCTGCAGACTCTGGCCCGAGGGGGCATGGCGCCCCTGCCGCTGGAAGAAATTCAACAGCTGTCGGCCGTATTCGGCCTCATCAAGACCGACTATGTCGAGCCCGTCAGCGACAAGAAGCTGATCACCGATGCCATCTCGGGCATGGTGTCCAGCCTGGACCCGCACTCCCAGTATTTCGACAAGAAGTCGTACAAGGAATTCCGCGAAGGCACGATGGGCAGGTTCGTGGGCGTGGGCATCGAGATCACCATGGAAGATGGCCTGATCAAGATCGTCTCGCCCATCGAGGGCTCCCCGGCCTTCCGTGCCGGCCTCAAGACCGGCGACCTGATCACCAAGATCGACGACACCGCCGTCAAGGGACTGTCGCTCAACGACGCGGTCAAACGCATGCGCGGCGAGCCCAATACCAAAGTGCGCCTGACCATTCTGCGCAAGGACGAAAGCCGCAGCTTCCCCGTCACCATCACTCGCGAAGAGATCAAGACCCAGTCGGTCAAGGGCAAGCTCATCGAACCCGGCTATGCCTGGATCCGCCTGAGCCAGTTCCAGGAGCGCACGGTCGACGACTTCGTGCGCAAGGTGGAGGAGCTCTACAAGCAGGACCCCAATCTCAAGGGCCTGGTGCTGGATCTGCGCAACGATCCGGGCGGCCTGCTCGATGCCGCCGTCGCCATCTCCGCGGCCTTCCTGCCTGCCAACACCACCGTGGTCTCGACCAACGGCCAGCTGGAGGAAAGCAAGGCCGTCTACAAGGCGTCGCCCGAGTTCTACGCCCAGCGCGGCTTCGGCGATCCGCTGCAGCGCCTGCCTGCAGGACTCAAGAAGCTGCCGCTGGTGGTGCTGGTCAATGAAGGGTCGGCTTCGGCCAGCGAGATCGTGGCCGGCGCCCTGCAGGACCACAAGCGCGCCACCATCATGGGCAGCCAGACCTTCGGCAAGGGTTCGGTGCAGACCGTGCGCCCCCTGGGTCCGGACACCGCACTCAAGCTCACCACGGCCCGCTACTACACCCCCAGCGGAAAATCCATCCAGGCCAAGGGCATTGTTCCCGACGTGATGGTGGACGAGACGCCGGAAGGCGACCTGTTTGCAGCCCTGAGCATGCGCGAAGCAGACCTGGAAAAGCACCTGTCGAGCGGCCAGGGCGCCGAGGTGAAGAACGAGGCGCTGGAGAAGGCCCGCGAGGAAGCGCGCAAGCGCCTCGAGGAAGAATCCAAGAAGCCGCTGTCGGAGCGCCGCCTGCCCGAGTTCGGCTCGGACAAGGACTTCCAGCTGCAGCAGGCACTGAACCAGCTCAAGGGCAAGCCCGTGAAGGTCAGCAAGACACTGACCGCCCGCGATCTCGAGAAGAAGCCCGAAGACAGCAAGCCTGCCGACAAAAAGCCGGCAAACAAGGCCGAGCCGGAGAAAAAAGGCAACTGATCCTAAAATCGGCATGCACCTACCGACCAAGCCGGGCTTTGCGCCCGGCTTTTTCATGGCTTGGCCACGAATGGGAACCGATCAATGAATGACGACCAACTCCTGCGCTATTCGCGCCACATCCTGCTCGATGAAATCGGCATCGAAGGGCAGGAGCGCATTCTCGCCGCGCATGTACTCATCATCGGCGCCGGAGGGCTGGGCTCGCCGGCCGCGCTGTACCTGGGTTCGGCCGGCGTGGGGCAGATGACGCTGGTGGACGATGACACGGTGGACATGACCAATCTGCAGCGCCAGATCGCCCACACCACCGGCCGCGTCGGCCAGCCCAAGGTCGAATCCATCCGCGAGGCCGTGCTCGCCATCAATCCACAGGTGCTGGTCCATGCCGTTCAGCAGCGCGCCACGGACCAGCTGCTGGATGAACTCGTGCCGCAAGCCACCGTGGTGCTCGACTGCACGGACAACTACAAGACCCGGCACCGCATCAATGCAGCCTGCGTACGCCACCGGGTGCCGCTGATCGAGGGCGCCGCCATACGCCTTGACGGGCAGCTGATGGTCATCGACCCGCGCGATGCCCAAAGCCCATGCTATGCCTGCATTTTCCCGCCGGAAGCAGAATTCGAAGAGGTGCAGTGCTCGACCATGGGTGTCTTTGCGCCCGTCGTCGGCCTCATCGGCACCATGCAGGCAGCCGAAGCCCTGAAGCTCATCGCGGGCCTAGGGAAACCCACTACAGGCCGGCTGCAAATGCTGGACAGCCGGGTCATGGAGTGGAGTAGCATGAGCACCTCGCGCAACCCGGGCTGCCCGGTCTGCGGCCACCAACCATAGGAAAGAACCTACATCACCGCTGTTTGCGCACTGGCAGGAGCTCGCACCTGTCACCATGACAATTGCATCAGAGAAGATCGCCATTGCTGCAATCTTGCATCGTGACATCGCCGGATATTATTGTGAAGCTGCGTACCTATTTTGTTGAAGATAATCCAACCATTCGGGAAAACTTGATCGAGACCCTTCAGGAATTGGCCAATATCGAACCCGTTGGCATTGCCGAGACAGAAGCCGACGCAACTCGCTGGCTGTCTCAAAACGAGGATTCCTGGGATCTCGTCATTGTCGACCTGTTTCTGCGCCAAGGCAGCGGCCTTGGAATAGTGGGCGCATTCCAAAAGCGCGCGGAGCAGCAAAAACTGATCGTGCTCAGCAATTATGCCACCAATGACGTTCGCAAGCGCTGCGAACAGCTCAATGCCGACGCGATTTTCGACAAATCGAATGAAATCGATTCCCTTGTCGATTATTGCATCGGGCTCAACGCAACGAATGCTTGATTTTTTGGCGAAATAAAAAGGCCCGGTTTCCCCGGGCCTTTTTTTCAGTCGATCAGTCGGTTTTTGAGTGCGTAATAGGTCAAATCGCTGTTGGACGAAAGCCCCATCTTTTCCATCAGGCGCGTCCTGTAGGTGCTCACCGTTTTTACACTCAGCGACAAAGATTTCGCTATATCACCCGCCGTTTCGCCGCGCGCCAGTTTCAGGAACACCTGGAACTCGCGCTCGGACAGTTGCTCATGGGCCGGCGCATCGTCCTTGCGGTTGAGTTGCTGGGCCAGCAGATCGGCCACTGCAGGCGTGAGATAGCGGCGCCCCAGCGCCACGGTGCGGATGGCTTCCGCAATTTCCTGGGGATCGCACTCCTTGTTCAGATAGCCGCTGGCTCCCTGGCGGATCAGGTTGATCGCGTAATGCTCTTCAGGATAGCCACTGAGAATCAGGATGCCCATGTCCGGAGCCTTGGCCCTGAGCATGGCCAGGGCATCGATGCCGCTTTGGCCCGGCATGGAAAGATCCATCAGCAACACGTCGATTTCATGCTCCCGGACCAGATCGATGGCCTCCCGGCCATTGGCTGCCTCGCCCACCACGCGCAGATCCACATGCTCGGATAAGAACTGACGCAAGCCCGAACGAACAATTGCATGATCATCCACAATGCCGACTTTAATCATGAACACCTCTTTTTGACGAAGCCCTGCCAGCTCCTCTCGATCCAACAACAGGATACGGCCGACATCGATGCGTCAGCCACTGGCGATACGATCACGCAGAATATCAGGGAAACAGCTTGTAGGTGAAGGAACGCAGATGCGCTGGACACAATTTCGCAAAATTGCGATCAGCCTGACGGTCGCCATTATTGCGGCGGTACTGATGGCGAGCATTAACGAAGCCGGATATGTGCGTTCCATGAATGCGCTGGAGACGCTGGCCAAAACCCAGAACACGCGCGCCCGTATCAACCAGCTGATACAGCAGATGCTGGATGCCGAGACCGGGCTGCGCGGCTACCTGCTCACGGGAGAGGAGCGCTATCTTGCTCCTTACACCAGCGCGATGTCCTCCATCAATAGCACCATGGATGAGCTGCGCAAGATCTTCCTGCTCAATCCGGACGAGCTGGCCACCTTCACGCCGCTGGCGCGCCAGGTCGAGCGCAAGATGAACGAGATGGAGCTGAGCCTGCGCCTGTACCAGCAGGGAAACAACGAGGCGTGGCGCTTCGTCATGTTCACCGACCTGGGCATGGAGAACATGGATGCCATCCGCGGCTATGGCAGGACGCTGCTCGAGAGTGTGAACAAGCAGGCCGGCCAGAACATGCGCGATATCGAGCACACGCTGTCCCTGTCGCGCATCGGCATTGCCACGGTGACGGTGCTGGGCATCCTGGGCTTCTTCATGTATCTGCGCCAGGCTTATGCGCTGCAGCAGGCCAGCCAGCGCGAGCAGGAAATACAGCGCGACGAACGCAACCGGCTGGAAGAGCTGGTGCGCGAGCGCACCACCTCGCTGACCGAACTGGCGACCCACCTGCAGCAGGTGCGCGAAGACGAGCGCGGCCATCTGGCGCGCGAACTGCACGACGAGCTCGGCTCATTGCTCACCGCCGCCAAGCTCGATGTGGCGCGCCTCAAGTCCAAGATCGACGTGTCCTCCCCCGAGGTCTCCGAACGCATCGCCCACCTGGTCGAGACGCTCAACAGCGGTATCGCGCTCAAGCGGCGCATCATCGAGGACCTGCGCCCCTCCTCCCTGTCCAACCTGGGCCTCACCACGGCGCTGGAAATCCTGACACGCGAATTCGCCGAGCGCAGCGGCCTCGAGGTGGAATCCAATCTCGAGCAGGTGGACCTGCCGGAGTCCACCCAGCTGACCGTGTACCGCATCGTGCAGGAGTCGCTGACCAATATCGGCAAGTATGCCCAGGCCAGCCATGTCATCGTGACCGTGCACAACTACCCTACCTATGTGGCGGTACAGATCCAGGACGACGGACGGGGTTTCGAGGTCACATCCACGCGCCCCAACTCCCATGGACTGGCAGGCATGCGCCATCGCGTCGAAGCAGCGGGCGGCCGCCTGACGGTGGCTTCGCAGGTGGGCAAAGGCACCACCATCTCCGCCGTCATCCCCTTGAATACGACGGCTGCGGCCTGAAGGCCACGGGCCCAAAACGGGGCTTGCGCAAGGTTACAACTCGAGCCGCTCCTACATTGCCGTGGGCCGCAACCCCGACGCTGCGGCACGCCGGGCTCCGTCAGAGCACCCGCAGATTGCACTCTACAGTCTGGTAGCAAGCGAGGCGATCATCCGTTCGCCCCGGCTCTATCAAGGAGATCAAGATGTTGCATTACGCCCTGGTATTTCTGGTGATTGCCCTGGTGGCCGCCGTGTTCGGCTTTGGCGGCATTGCGGCAGGTGCCGTCGGCATTGCCAAGATTCTGTTCTTTGTCTTCATCATCATGGCGGTGATTTCGTTTGCCGTGAGCCTGATAAAGAGATAGGGCAAATCCATATCTCGACCTCGCCATGCAGTTGAGCGGCGCTTGCATTGCGCAAAGCGCATTCATTCGCCATGATGGGCTTTCTGCTTTGGAAATGGGGTCGTGTTTACTGGACCTTCCCCGAAACACTCGCTTATCAGGGAGCTAAAACTTATGAGTCAGCACGAGAAAGAGGCCAAGGAAGTGGTGGAAAACATCAAGAACTCTGCAAAAGATGTTGCAGATCATGCGCAGGAAGCAGCCGAGGACGTGCTCGACACCGCCAAGCATGCAGCCAAGAAAGCGGCACATGCCGCCAAGGATGCGGGTGAGGAGATCCAGGACACCGTTTCGGATACCTACCAGCGTGTGCGCCGCACCGCATCCGAAGCCATCGACGAGACCGGCCGCCACCTGCGCGATGCCGAGAACGAATACAACCGCCAGCTGATCGACGATCTGGCGCGCCGCGCCCAGGACCTGGCCGAGCGCAGCATCAACTTCTGGGCCGACAGCTCGCATCGCGCACGCCGCCAGTTCCAGACTGCCGCAGACGCCACAACCCGCTATGTCACGGAGCAGCCCGGCCGCTCCGTACTGATCGCCGCAGCGACCGGCGCCGCGCTTGCAACCGCGTTCTTCCTGGGCTCCAGGTCCCGCAAGAAATAAGCAACAAGCGCTCGCGGCAGCCCGTCGCTCTGTCCGCCATACCTCCACCCACCCTCGAAGAAAGGAAAGTGATGAAAAAAGCAATGCATGCTCTGGCCATCGCCGCCATGGCCGGCGCCGTGGTCTTCGGCACCACGGCCTGCTCCGTGGTCCGCGAACAGCAGACCGTAGGCTCCTATGTGGACGACGCCAGCATCACCGCGGCCGTCAAGGCCAAGATGGCCGAGGACAAGAGCGTTTCGGCCACGGCCATCAGCGTGGAGACGCTCAACGGTACGGTGCAGCTGTCCGGTTTCGCCAAATCGGAAGCCGAGAAGGCACGCGCCGCCGAAATTGCGCGCACCACCAAGAACGTGCGGGAAGTGCGCAACAGCATTGTCGTGCGCCCCTGAGCATCCCCACGCACATGCAGCAGAACCGGCGCTCCTGCCGGTTTTGCTGTTTCAGGGGATGCACAGGCTGCCTTACAGTCGAGCCATGCGAGTTTTCAACTGCGATGCCTGCGGGCACCTGGTTTTTTTCGAAAGCCTGCAATGCGTGCACTGCGGGGCTGCCCTGGCCTTTTTGCCCGACAGCCTGCGCATGGCCAGCGTGAGACCTGAATCCGCTCCCGAACCCTCACCGCCACATGGGTGGCACAGCGCCAAGCCGGCGCCGCAAGGCACTAGCGCCGACAGCGGCCAGCCGCTGCGCTACCGCCTGTGCGCCCATCGGCACGACATCAGCCTGTGCAATTTCGCGATTGCCGAGGACGACAACCAGGATCTGTGCCTGTCGTGCCGGCAAACGCTGTGGCTGCCCGACGCCAGCAATCCGGCCAATCAAATGCGCTGGGCCAAGATCGAAGCAGCCAAGCGCCTGCTGTTCTACACCTCGGCCAAGCTTGGCCTGATGCGCACCGACGGCAAGGCGGACCCGGACCAGCATCCGCGCTTTTCGCTGCTGGCCGACATGCCGGACGCGGCACCCGTACTGACGGGCCATGCCCACGGAATGATCACGCTCAATGTGGTGGAGGCCGACGACGAGGAACGCGTGCGCCGCAGGCTCGCGCTGCACGAGCCCTACCGTACCCTGATCGGCCATCTGCGCCATGAATCGGGCCATTTCTACTGGGACAGGCTGATCGCCGGCTCGCACTGGCTGGAGCCGTTTCGTGCGCTGTTCGGCGACGAGCGCCAGGACTACGCCCAGGCACTGAAGGTGCATTACGGCAAGGATCCGCTGACCTTGCACTGGCAGGAGGATTACATCAGCGCCTATGCCACGGCCCATCCCTGGGAAGACTGGGCCGAAACCTGGGCCCACTACCTGCACATGGTGGACCTGCTGGAAACCGCAGCCAGCTACGACACGCACATCCGCCTGCCCGACGGCATGGTACAGCCCGTGGGCATGCGCGACCCGTTTGCCAGGCCGGGGCCCGATTTCGACACCATGCTGGCCCAATGGGTGCCGCTGACCCTGCTGCTCAACAGCATGACGCGCAGCCTGGGTCATGTGGACGCCTACCCGTTCACCATCTCGCCCGGCGCGCGGCGCAAGCTGCGCTTCGTTCACGATGTGGTCCGGGAACGCGCGGGCAGCATGGCCTTGTAAGGCCGGTTAAAAAGGCCTCCGCGCTGCTCACTTGGTATAGCCGCGGCCTTCGAGGGGAAACTCGGTTGCCTGGAGCGGCACGGCGGCAGGCAATCAAGAATCAGGCTTTCGCCCCGAGTTTCTCACGCAAGCGCTCGTGCACGCTGGCCGAGACAAACTGGCCCACTTCACCGCCCAGCGTGGCGATCTCGCGCACCAGCGTGCTGCTGATGAACTGCAGCTGCGGATTGGGCGTGAGAAACAAGGTCTCCACTTCGGGCTGGAGATGGCGGTTCATGCCGGCCAGCTGGAATTCGTAATCGAAATCCGTGCCGGAGCGCAGCCCACGCACCATGACCTGGGCATTCTGTGCCGCCACGCATTCGATCACCAGACCTTCGAAACTGACCACCGAGACATTGGGCAGATCCGCCAGCGCCCCGCGCACGATGGCTAGGCGCTCCTCCAGCGTGAACATGGTCTTCTTGTGGTGGCCCGCCGCCACGGCCACGACGACATGGCTGAACATGCGGCTGGCACGGCGCACCATGTCCTCATGCCCCAGGGTGATGGGATCGAAGGTGCCCGGGTATACGGCCCGCACCTGGACCGTCTGCGCTGCTTGCTGCATTGGAATTCCCTTTATCTGTAAAAAAGCCTGCAACGCTGATCCATCAAGCGCCGAAAGCTATTCAATTCAGAGCATCAGTTCTTTTGGCGGCGCAGCAGATGCGCATGCACGGCGCCAGCCTTGAGATAGCGGTATACCGCAAGTCCGAAGGCCTGCAGGCGTCCGTCGTCCCAGGCCTCGGGTGCTTCCAGATAGATATAGCCGTCCTCGTTGATGGCCTCGGCGGCCGCCTTCAGCGCCGGATCGAACAGCTCGGCCTGGCCGAACGGCGGATCCAGCAGCACCAAATCCTGCCCGCTGCATGACTTCAGGCAGCTGAGCGCATCGCCGCGCTGCAGCTTGACCATGCCGGCCTGCAGTTGCTGCTGCAGGCGCTGCAGCTGCTGCTGCAGTCCGGCATCCAGCTCGTTCATGAGCACGCTGGCCGCGCCGCGCGAAGCAGCCTCGAAGCCCAGGGCACCGGTGCCGGCAAATGCATCCACGCATTTCCAGCCGGCCAGGTCCTGACCCAGCCAGTTGAACAGGGTTTCGCGCACCCGGTCCGGCGTGGGCCGCAGGCCGGGGCGCTGGGCCACGGGCAGGCGCTTGCGGCGCCACTGGCCGCCGATGATACGGATTTCCCCGCTGCCCGCAGCGGCCTTGGCCGCGACCGGCCTGGCCGCAGGGCTCTTGCCCGGCTTCGCGGTCCTGGTTTCCGCAAGGGCCTCGGCCTTGCGCTGGGCTTCATGCATCAGCTTGTCCAGCGCCTTGCGGCCGGCCGGGGTGTGCAATTTCAGGGCGCTGCGGCTCATGGCTGGGCTCCCACGGTCACCGTCACCATGCGCTCGGGCTGCAGCATGCGCTGCATGGCGGCCTTCACATCCTTCACGGTCAGCGCCCGCACCCTGTCCGTCCAATGCTCGAGATAGTCGAGCGGCAGGCCGTTCCAGGCGATATTGGCCACATTGGCCAGCAGCTTGCTGTTGCTGTCGATGCGCAGCGCAAAGCCGCCGATGAGGTTGTCCTTGGCGGCCTGCAGTTCCTTCTCGGTCGGCCCTTCGGCCACGAACCGGCGGATGACCTCCTGCGAGACCTTGACGGCCTCGGCGGCCTGGTCGGGCCGCGTCTGCAACGCCACGATGAAGGCGCCGCGGTCCAGGCCCGGCGAGAAATCGCTGTACACGCTATAGCTCAGGCCGCGCTTTTCGCGCACCTGTTCGGTCAGGCGCGAAGTGAAGCCGCCGCCGCCCAGGATGTGGTTGCCCACCAGCACGGCCAGGAAATCGGGATTGTTGCGCGCAATGCCGGGCTGGCCGATGAGCACATGGGCCTGGGCCGACTGGAACGGAATGTTCTGCGTGACAGGCTTGTCCAACGCCGCCACTTCGGCCACCGGCGGCAGCGGATCGCACGCGTTGTCGCCGTTGACGGTCTGCAGCGGTGCCAGCAGCTGTTTGACCAGGGCATCGGCCTGCTCGCGGCTCACGGCCCCGACCACGCTGACCTTGGCGCGGCAGGCCGCGATCAGGTCACGATGGAAGGTCTTCATGGCCGGGATGTCGATCTGCGCCAGCGTCTCGCCCGTGGCCTGGTAGCCGTAGGGATGGCTGCCGTACACGTCCTTGCGGAAGGCCTTGGACACCACCGTGCCCGGACGCGTATCGGCCTCCTTGAGGGCGGCGGCCCAGCGCTCGCGGTCGCGCTGCCACACGGCCTCGGGCCAGCTGGGCGTGGCCACCTGGCGCGCGGCCAGTGCAATGGAGCGCTGCAGCAGGTCGGGTTCGGTCAGCGAGCGCAGGCCATAGGTGAAGCTGTCGCGCGCGGCGCTGGCGCCAAAGCTGGCCCCCAGGTCGGCCCAGGCCTGGCCCAGGCCGTTTTCGTCGAGCGCGGGGGCATCTCCGGCAGCGCGCACGCCCTTGGATGCCATCATGGCCACGGCCGTGGCCAGGCCTGCCTGCGCCTGCGGGTCGCGGCGGCTGCCGGCGTCGAAGGCCAGCTGTATGTCCACCATGGGGATGCCCGGGCTTTGCACCAGCCAGACTTCTGCGCCGCTGGACTGCTTCCAGTGCTCGATCGGCAGCAGGGCCCAGGCGGACTGGGTCATGAATCCCATGCTGGCGGCCACGAATGCCGCGCCGGCCACTAACTTTTTCATACTCTTCATCGGTTTCTCCGTCGGCTTTCAGTGCACGGCGCCGCCGGTATCGGTCTTGCCGGACATGGGCTGCTGCGGCTTGCCGCCCGCAGGCAGCGGCTGGGGCACCAGCGTGCCCACGGTCAGCTGGTCGTCGCCAAAGTATTTGGCGGCCACGGCCTTGATGTCGTCCGAGGTGATCTTGCGGAGTTCGGCCAGCAGCCTGTCTTCCGCATCCAGCGGCATGCCCTGGATCCAGTAGCTGCCCAGGTTCTGGGCCTGGCCCATGACGGAATCGCGCTCGTAGACGTTGGAGGCCATCCACTGCGTCTTCACGCGCGCCAGCTCGTCGGCCTGCACGCCTTCGGCGGCGATCTTGCGGATCTGCGCACGCAGGCCGGCCTCGACATCGGCCGGCGCCTTGCCGGCCGCGGGCACGCCGCTCAGTATGAACAGGCTGGGGCCGCGGCCCATGACCGAGGCCGAACTGCCCGCGCTGTCGGCCACGCGGCCATTCGGGCTTCCCTCACCCTGCACCAGGGCGCGCTCCAGGCGGGCGCCGTCATAGCCGTCGAGCACGGCCGAGAGCACCAGCAGCGCCAGTGCGTCCTTGTCGGTCGGCTGCAGGTTCTCCACGGCCCTGAGCGTGGGCACGCGGTAAGCCATGGCGATGAAAGCCTGCTGCGCGGGCTGCTTGACCTCGATGCGGCGCACGCCGACCTGCGCCGGCTCGGTGCGCGGCTTGCGCTCGGGCAGGGCGCGGGCCGGAATGCTGCCGTAGTATTTTTCGGCCCAGGCGCGCACCTGGGCCACGTCCACATCGCCCGCCACCACGACGGCGGCATTGGCCGGCACATACCAGCGCTTGTGGAAATCGCGCACATCGGCAGGCGTCATGGCATCCAGGTCCGTCATCCAGCCCACCACGGGGCGGTGGTAGGGCGAGACCATGAAGGTCGAGGCCATCAGTTGCTCCATGAGCACGGAGCGCGGCTGGTCCTCGGTGCGCATGCGGCGCTCTTCCTTGACGACTTCGATCTCCTTCTTGAACTCCTCGTCGGGCCACTGGTTGTTGGCAAAGCGGTCGGATTCGAGCCGCATGACCTCCTCCAGCCGGTTGGCCGGAATCTGCTGGTAATAGCCCGTGTAGTCACGCGTGGTGAAGGCATTCTCCTGTCCGCCCAGGGCTGCGACGCGGCGCGAGAACTCGCCGGGCGCCAGCTTCCTGGAGCCCTTGAACATCATGTGCTCCAGCGCATGGGCCACGCCCGAGGTACCGTCCACCTCGTCCATGGAGCCCACGCGCACCCACACCATGTGCACGGCCGTGGGCGCGCGCCGGTCGGGCTGCACGATGAGCTGCATGCCGTTCTTCAGCGTGAATTGCTGCACGGCGGGCGCAGCCGCCGCAGCTGCCGCGGCGGGCGTGGTTGGGGACGATGCGCCCGGCGCAGCCAAGGCTGCCCCAGCGCTCAAACAGGCCATTAAGCCCAGTACAGGGAGTGCACGTACATGTTTCATAGAATGATGCGATTCTAAGAACCCGCCAATGTTCAGTTTTTTCAAGAAAAAGCCCACTCCGCCCCAGACAGCGGACCACGCGCCGGCCGCCGAGCCGGCCCAGGCACCCGCGCCCGTCGTCCCCGCCGAGCCGGCCGTACAGGATACGCCGGCGACGCCCGCCGCGACCTCCTGGTGGCGCAAGCCTTTTGCCAAGGAAGCCGGGCCCGCGCCTGAGGTGCCGCCGGCGACTCAGGATTTCATAGCCCCCCCCGAGCCTACCGCAAAGCCGCAAGCCGAAAATGCACGCCAGAGCTGGATGGAGCGGCTCAAGGCCGGCCTGCGCAAGACCGGCACCAGCATTGCCACCGTCTTCACCGGCACGCAGATCAACGACGCACTCTATGAGGAACTCGAGGACGCTCTGCTGATGGCCGACACCGGCGTCAAGGCCACCCAGCACCTGCTCGACGACCTCAAGCGCCGCGTCAAGGAAACCAGGACCACCGAGCCCGCAGCCGTCAAGGCCCTGCTGGCCGATGCGCTGGCCGACCTGCTGAGGCCTCTGGAAAAACCGCTGGTCATCGGCGAGCACCAGCCCACCGTCATCATGGTCGCGGGCGTCAACGGGGCGGGCAAGACCACCTCCATCGGCAAGCTGACCCGCCACCTGGCCGACGAAGGCCAGACCGTGCTGCTGGCCGCCGCCGACACCTTCCGCGCGGCCGCGCGCGAGCAACTGGGCGTCTGGGCCAACCGCAACACCGTGGAAATCGTCAGCCAGGAAGGCGGCGACCCGGCGGCCGTGAGCTTCGACGCCGTCTCGGCCGGCAAGGCCCGCAAGAAGGACGTGGTGCTGGTCGACACCGCCGGGCGCCTGCCCACGCAGCTGCACCTGATGGAAGAGCTCAGGAAGATCAAGCGCGTGGTGACCAAGGCCGACGGCTCGGCGCCGCACGAGGTGCTGCTGGTCATCGACGGCAACACCGGCCAGAACGCCCTGGCCCAGGTGCGCGCCTTCGACGATGCGCTGCAGCTCACCGGCCTCGTCGTCACCAAGCTCGACGGCACGGCCAAGGGCGGCGTGCTGGCCGCCATCGCCCAGGAGCGCCCCGTGCCCGTCTACTTCATCGGCGTGGGCGAGAAGATCGAGGACCTGGAAACCTTCAACGCCAGGGAATTCGCCCAGGCTCTGCTGGCCTGATCCCGCGTGCAAACTAAATCGATAGCTGCCAGCGCTTGACATGTCTGCATTTCAGGCTTATGAAGCCACAAAAACCTTGAAAGGAGTGCGCAACGCACTCCTTTTTTCATAGTGCAAGCGCTTTCAGGCCCTGACCTGGGCATGCAGCCACTGCGCGTAGTCGGGCAGGCAGCGCTCCGTGCGCATGGTGATCTGCGGTACCTCGTAGCTGTGGTGCTCGCGTATCAGCGCCGTCAGCCGGTTCAGCACCTCGGGCAGTGTCTTGCAGATCAGCCGCCATTCGGGCGTGGACTGCAGCACGCCATCCCATTCGTAATAGGAAACAATGCGCTCGCACTGCACACAGGCCGCCGCCTTGGCGGCCACCAGCGCGCGCGCCATGTCCTCGGCTTCCTCGGCGCTGGCCACCGTCGTCGCCACCACGCACAGGGTCGCCCATCGGAGATGGGCGGAATCGGCGCCCGCAGGCTGCGGGCCGGAAGAGGTGAAAGAGCTCATGGACCCGCAGTCTAGAGCCACTGGCCTGTGGCGGACAACGCTTTTTGTCCGGCTGGGACGCCAAGGGGCAAAACCGCCAAAGAACCGGACGTGATCGCTTCCTGCCCCGGACCGAGCAGCCACCGGGGCAGCAGCGAGGGTCTCTGGCTCGTCTCGGCTTCCGCGGAAGGTGGAGCTCAGCCTGTGAATCTCTTCAGGACCAAGGACGCATTCACGCCGCCGAAGCCGAACCCATTGAGCATGGCGTGCTCCATGGCATGCGCACGCGCATTTCCAGCGATCAGGTCCAGGCCGTCTGCCAGCGGGTCCGGGGTTTCCAGATTGAGTATGGGCGGTGCGATCTGGTCGCGCAGGGCCAATACGGTGAAGATGGCGGCAGCCCCGCCGGCAGCGCCCAGCATGTGGCCCAGAGCGGATTTCGTGGCGGTAATCGAAGGGCCGGAGCCTGTTCCGAATACCTGGCGAATGGCTGCCAGCTCGCCGCTATCGCCCACCGGGGTGGAAGTGGCGTGGGCATTCAGGTGCTGGATAGCGCCGGGTTGCAAACGGGCATGGCGCAATGCCATGCGCATGGAGCGCACGGCGCCGGCTCCATCCTCCGGGCCTGAAGTGACATGGTAGGCATCGGCAGAGGTACCGTAGCCCACCACCTCGGCCAACGGCCTGGCCCCACGCGCCAAGGCATGGTCCAGGGACTCCAGCACCAGCAGGCCGGCCCCTTCGGCCATGACAAAGCCATTGCGCGTCCTATCGAAGGGCCGGGAAACCCGGGCGGGATCGCCGTCGCAGTGAGTTGCCACGGCCTTGGCCGCCGCAAAGCTGCCCAGGGCCACCCGGTCAATGGTGGCTTCGCTGCCCCCGCAGAGGGCCATATCCGCCTCGTCGTTGCAGATCAGGCGTGCCGCATCGCCGATGGCCTGGATGCTGGCAGCGCAGGCGGTGACTGGAGCCCCGATCGGGCCCTTGAGCTGGTGCCGGATCGACACCTGCCCTGCGGCCAGATTGGCCAGGAAAGCCGGGACGGTGAACGGCGACAGGCGCTGCGGCCCTTTTCCGTCCGTCGTGCGCACGGCTTGCGCAATGGTGCCGAAGCCGCCCACGCCGGAGCCGATGACGGTTGCCGCACGCTCTTGCTGCTCAACGCTAGCATGGGCCCACCGCGCATGCGCCAGGGCCGCATCGGCCGCCCCCAGGGCGAACGCAATGAAGCGGTCCATGCGGCGCAGCTCCTTTGCTGAAATGGCGTCCTCGGCGCTCCAGCCGGCCTGCGGGTCCTCTTGCAGATCCGGCACCCGCCCGGCGATGCCCACGCCCGTGCCTTCGGACACCGAGGCATCCAGGGCGCGCACTCCTGACTGGCCAGCCAGCAGGCGTTGCCAAGCCAGTTCCACATTGCATCCGAGAGGGGATACCAAACCCAAGCCGGTGATGACGACCCGACGACCCATGCTGCACCTTTCGCTTGCCAGTCCCAGCCTTGTTGAAGGCGGATCCGGCATTATTGATGATGACCATCATCATAAATGAGTTTTGATGATGGGTATCATCTAAAAAATGAAAGTGAGCAAAGTACAGGCTGCCGAAAATCGCGAAGGCATCGTGGAGGCCGCTGCGCGCCTTTATCGAGAAAAGGGGCTGGACGGCGTGGGGGTGGCAGAGATCACTCGCGATGCGGGCCTGACGCATGGAGGGCTGTACCGGCATTTCGAGTCCAAGGATGCCCTGGCACGCGAGGCCTGCTTGCGCGCATTCGACTGGACGATCACGCCGCTGGACAGGCTGGAATCTTCACAGGCCGAAACCTCTGCGCCAGGTACTCAAAGACTTCGCGCGCTGGTGCATGCCTATCTTTCCGCGAACCACCGCGATCATCCCGGAGAAGGCTGCCCTGCCGCGGCATTGGCCGCAGATGCCGCACGGGCCGGACCGGAAATGTCGGAAGTTTTTGCCCAGGGCGTGGAACGCAACATTCAGCGCTTCATGCATGTGCTTGAAGGCGAAGAGGCTGCCAGGCGTACCCGGACCATCGTGACCCTCAGCAGCATGGTGGGTGCCTTGGTACTGGCCCGCGCCACCGCCGCAGGCAACCCGGCACTTTCGGAGGAAATACTGGAGACCTTGCGGGCGCATCTGGCCCCGGATGCTGCACAACAACCGGATGAACAGTAGGCCGCCTGCGTCTTGCACGGAATCATTCCCGCCTATTCCGTCACTCGGGACTCTCGAGGCATTGGAAGCAGCGCTATCCGGCAGGATCCCGGTATTGGGCCGGCAGTGCCACGGGCGTGCGTCCCGACCAGCGCTGTATCGCCCTGAATGAAGCGCTATGCCTTCCCGGCGGGCCGGTCAAGAACCGAAATTCTCTGCGCGTCGCTGCTCGGGAAGTCTGGATCGACGTATATGTACATTCTGCTTATCAGCGGGCCAGTGAACTCGAACACACCGCAAAAGCGCCCTTGCGACACCTGCCTGTCAGGCCACACGGTTCCATTTAGACGCAAAGCCTGCGCAATATTCGGACACCGATATCTCATGAAACGACTGGCAGTCTGCAGTTGCAGATCCGGCGCTGGCCAGGCAGCCCATTCTAAAAATTCCGTTCTGGCACGCTACAGCGTGCACCCCTGCCATCCAGGATCTCCACCGCCAGGTTCTGGACCCCATGCATCCCGGTTGCAGAACACCCACCGCTTCGGGGGACGGGTGAACGCACCAAAGCTCCGTAGTGGCGAGCTTTCATCGCCAAGGCCTCGCCGATAATGCGACCATGACCGCAACCGTCCTGGTGATTTTTGGCTTGGTGTATCTCGGCATGATCCTCGGCGGACTGCCTTTTTTGCAGCTCGACCGCACGGGTGTGGCACTTCTCGGCGCAATCGCCATGATGGCAACCGAAGCTGTCACGGTCGAGCAGGCAGCACGTTCCATTGATCTGCCGACGGTACTGCTGCTGTTTGCCTTCATGGTCGTGTCGGCACAGATGCGCCTTGGCGGCTTCTATGACTGGATCACGGTCCGCCTATCGGCATTGCCGGTCACTCCTGCAGCATTGCTGGCTGTGTTGATCGCCGTCGTCGCGTTGCTGTCCGCCGTATTCAGCAACGATATTGTCTGCCTGGCCATTGCCCCCGTGCTGGTGGACGCCTGCATGCGTCGCAACCTCGATCCGATTCCGTTCTTGCTCGGTCTTGCCTGTGCCGCCAACATCGGGTCGGCGGCGACCCTGATCGGCAATCCTCAGAACATGCTCATCGGGCAGACACTGCATTTGTCCTTTGGAGCCTATGCCGTCGAGGCAGCCGCACCAGTGCTTGCCGGACTGGTGCTGACATGGATGGTGATCGTGAAGTCCGTCCGAAGGCAATGGCAGCTGCCGGGCGAAAAAGCATCCGGAGCCCGGCCAGAAATGGAGATGCGGGCTTTGAATCGTTGGCAGACCGGGAAAGGGCTGGTGATCGCGCTCGTGATCCTCCTGTCTTTTCTATTTGCACCGTGGCCGAGGGAGGTTGTCGCACTGACTGCTGCAGGTGTGCTGCTGATGAGCCGCCGGCTGAGCTCGAGCCGGATGCTGGGCCTGGTCGATTGGGAACTGCTCGTTCTCTTCATGGGCCTCTTTGTGGTCAACGATGCGTTGCAACGCACAGGCATGCCGGCACAGCTTGTGTCGGATGCAGCAGCGCTGGGCCTACACCTGGATCACCCTGCCCCCCTGTTCGGAGCAGCCTTCGTGCTGTCCAACCTGGTCTCCAATGTCCCCGCAGTGATGCTGCTCCTGCCCGTTGCGCACCATCCGATGGCGGGCACCTTGCTGGCTCTGGCAAGTACCTTTGCCGGCAATCTGCTAATCGTGGGCAGCATAGCCAACATCATCGTCATCGACGCAGCTGCGCGCCGCGGGGTTGCGATCGACTGGAGACAGCACGCTCGAATCGGCGTGCCCGTAACGCTCGCCACCATGGGCGTCACCGTGCTGTATTTGTGGTGGCGGATGCACGGCTGATCCACGCATTGGGGCACCGATGAACCCAGGCAGCACCTGTCCATCGAGCGAGTTCATGGAATTCGTAGGGGCTAGGTGCTGCAGCTCGCCTCTATCCACCTTTCAACTGACACCCGCCGTCAGGCTGACAGAGTGAAATGACTCTGCCGAGAACAATGACAGTCGTCCACTTCGCTATGCGGCGAACCAGCTACCGAACGGCTGGCTCCTAAAGGCCAAGCGCCGTTGAATGCATGCAGCGTTTTGACCTTGCAGCCTCTCAGGTGCGGGATCGTCAATACAAAAATGGTCCGAGAACCAGTAAAGCGCTTGGAGAGAAAGTACAAAATCCAAGAGGGAACGGCTCTCGTCCGCCGCGCGGGTTTCCACCTACAGCAAGCCGCAGGCACAGATGACAAAACCCCGGGGAACTTTGGCTTTAGCACTCCCTCTAACGGAGTGCTAATATGAAGACCATGGAAGAAAGGATACCCGCAATGAAAACTGCCTCCGGCTCCATTGCTACCGCCCTGGCACCCACGAACCCCTGGGCTCTGGTGCCGCCGCTGGGCAACCTGGATGCCTATATTTCGGCCGTGAACCGCCTGCCCATGCTCACACAGGAAGAAGAGCAGGATTACGCACGCAAACTCAAAGAACACAACGATCTGGATGCCGCCGGGCGTCTGGTGATGTCCCATCTGCGCCTGGTGGTGTCGATTTCCCGCCAGTACCTGGGCTACGGCCTGCCGCACGGCGACCTGATCCAGGAAGGCAATGTAGGGCTGATGAAGGCCGTCAAGCGCTTCGACCCCGACCAGGGCGTGCGCCTGGTGAGCTATGCCATGCACTGGATCAAGGCCGAGATCCACGAATACATTCTGAAGAACTGGCGCATGGTCAAGGTCGCCACGACCAAGGCCCAGCGCAAGCTGTTCTTCAATCTGCGTTCGATGAAGCACGACCTCAAGTCCGACGCCGCCCTGGCCGAAGGCGACTTGGCTGCCCGCGAAACGCTGACCGCCCACGAAATCGACACGGTGGCGGCCAAGCTCAACGTCAAACCCGAGGAAGTGATCGAGATGGAAACCCGCCTGGCAGGCGGCGATATCCTGCTCGACCCTTCTCCCAGCGACGACGGCGAGCAGACCTATGGTCCGATCGCCTACCTGGCCGATGCCAGCCATGAGCCCACGGCCATGATCGAATCGCGCCAGCGCGACCATCTGGCGACCGACGGCATCGCCATGGCCCTGGAAGGCCTGGACGAGCGCAGCCGCCGCATCGTGGAGGAGCGCTGGCTCAAGGTCAACGACGACGGCTCGGGCGGCATGACGCTGCATGAGCTGGCTGCGGAATACGGCGTCAGCGCCGAGCGCATCCGCCAGATCGAAGTCGCGGCCATGAAAAAGATGAAAAAAGCGTTGGCCGAGTTCGCGTAAACCGCATCTTGCGCATATGCGATCAAAAAGGCTGAAATGCTGAAACCCAAACCCGGATAATCTCCGGGTTTTTTATTGTCCCCTGCGGACCGCTGCGCCATCCATGGCCGGCGTTCTGTGCATCCCGATAGAGTCGCCATGTCTTCTTCCGCCTCCCAGTTCCTGTTCCGCCGCGGCCTGATTGCAGCAGGCGTGGCCCTGGCCACCGGTGCACTTGCACCTGCAGCCATGGCAGCAGACAACTGGCCCGACAAGCCCCTGCACCTGATCGTCGGCTTTCCCGCCGGCTCCTCCCCCGACCTCACGGCCCGAGCCCTGGCCGAGCCCCTGGAAAAGAAGCTGGGCCAGACCATCATCGTGGAAAACCGCGTGGGCGCGGGCGGCAACATCGCGGGCGACTATGTGGCCAAGGCCACCGACGGCTACACCTTCAGCGTGATGATCAACGGCAACATGACCATTGCCAAGCTGCTCAATCCCACGGTGCGCTACGACCCTGTCAAGGATTTGCAGCCCGTGAGCCTGATCGGCGTGGCACCGCTGGTCCTTGTCGCACCGTCCTCCGCCCCGCAGGGCAAGGCTTTCCTGGAGGCCGCAGCCCAGGCCGGCAGCAAGTGGAGCTATGGCTCCCCCGGCGTGGGCACCGTCGGCCACCTGGGCATGGAGCTGCTCAAGAGCCGCTCGGCCATCAAGGCCGTGCACGTTCCCTACGCCGGCTATCCGCAGGTGTTCAACGGCATCCAGGGCGGCGATCTGCAGCTGTCCATGCTGCCCCCGGCCCTGGCCATGGCCCAGATCCAGGCCGGCAAGCTGCATGGCATCGGTGTGACCTCTGCCGCACGCAGCCCGCTGGCCCCCGGCCTGCCCAGCCTCAAGGACCTGGGCATCGCCAATTTCGACCTCGAAATCTGGAATGCGGTAGCCGCGCCCAAGGCCATGCCCAAGGCCCATGTGGAAAAGCTCTCGGCCGCCGTCAGCGAGATCGTGCGCACGCCCGAAATGCGCCAGAAGCTGGCCATCCAGGGCTGGCAGGCCGTGGGCAGCTCGCCCGAAGGCCTGGAAAATCGCATCCAGCAGGACGTGAAGGCCCTGGGCACCATCATCCGCGAGCAGCACATCACGGCCCAGTAAGCGGCCTGCGCGGCCGATGGCGGTCCTCCCCGGCCGCTCCGCTATCATGCGCCCGGTGCTGCTGCATCACGGCAATGACATCGGGCGCGCCGCCTTCCTTCCGGCGCCGCCTCTATTCGCGGAGCTTTTATGAACGCCGGAACCTGGTTCGTCCAACTCAACGCCTGGCAGGTCATGGCCCTGGGCCTGGCCTTCTTCGGGGCGCTGTATCTGCTCGGCGGACTGGGAATGACGTGGTTGACGCGCGCACTGAGCCGCCGCGGCATGGGCCGGCCACTGGACACGCGGCCGCTGAAGCCGGTCCAGTTGCGGCGCGAATGGCGCCAATCCCTGCATTCCGTGCTCATCTTCGGCACCGGCATGATCGTGCCCTGGGGCTTTCTGCAGCTGGGCTGGGCCCATCTGGCGCCCACGGCCAGCGCCGGCCGCATCGCCCTGGAGATCGTGGCGCTGATGATCTGGAACGACGTGCATTTCTGGATCAACCACCGCCTGCTGCATACGCGCAGCCTGGTGCGCTTTCACGGCGACCACCACCGCTCCGTGGTGACCACGCCCTGGTCCACCTACAGCTTCCACCCCATCGAGGCGCTGATGCTGGGCAACGTCATCCTGCTGCCCATGGTCGTGCATGACTTCTGTTTCTGGTCGCTGGCTGCCGTTCCCGTGCTGAGCCTGCTGCTCAACGTCATCGGCCATTCCAACTACGACTTCTTCCCGCACGTCTCGAACACCCATGCGCTCGCGGCCAGCCGCCGGCACCACCTGCACCACGCCCGCCCCGCAGGCAATTACGGCTTTGCGCTGGCCTTCATGGACCGGATCATGCGCACCCAGGTGACGACCGACACCGTACCGGCAGCCCGCTCCGCACGCTGAATGGCAATCCGCCCGAACCACTTGCCCGCCCGCCGCCTGCTGCCCCGACTGCGCCACTGGCGCGACTGGCAATCCCTGGCCTACATGGCCGTGCTGCCGTACATCGTGTGGTGGCAATGGACGCATGGCTTCAACTGGCTGCTGTACGGCATGGAGCTGTTTCTGACGCTGGGCGTGGGCGTCATCCACCACAACCATACCCATGTGCGCATGTGGCAGGGACGCTGGACCAACCGTTTCACCGACTACTGGCTCACCCTGCTGCAAGGCCACCCGACTTTCGTGTTCTGGCCCGCCCATGTGGCCAATCACCACCGCTACCGCCATGGCCCACGGGACATTGCGCGCACCTACCGGCCGGAGTTCGGCGGCGACACCAACCACCTGTGGGGCTACCTGGTCCATCCGTTTCAGGCAGCCTGCGTGCTGTACCCGCTGTTCGTGCGCTGGCTGAACAACCTGCGCATCCACTGGCCCGGAGCCTTCCGCTATTGCATGGGGCAATACCTGCTGTGGCTGGGCAGCTGGGGCGTCCTTCTGGCGCTGGACTGGCGCAAGGCCCTGCTGTTCGTGATCCTGCCCCAGCTGCACGGCCTGCATTGGCTGCTGGCCACCAATTACCTGCAGCACGCCCATGCCGACGGCCGCCCGCTGACCAGGGCACAGCGCAATACCCCCGGTACCGCGTTGAACTACGCGCGCAATTTCGAAGGCTGGGTCAATCCGCTGCTCTTTAATATTGGCCTGCATACCGCGCACCATGAATGCCCGCATGCCCACTGGTCGGAGCTGACCCGGCTGCATGCCGAGCAGTATCGCCAGCGGGTGGATCCGGCCCTGAACGAAAAAGGTCTGCTGCCCTACATGGGACGCGTGTTTGTATGGGGTCTGATATCGCCTGCGGCCAGAACCCGGCCGCAGATGCCTGCGGACGCTGTCCGATGACAACCAACTGAAAGCCTATGCCTGTCGCCTATTCGAACGTGTATCTGCAATCTGCCGGGATGTTCCTGCCCGGTGCTCCGGTGGACAACGCCGGCATGGATGCGTTCGTCGCGCCGCTCAACCGCATCTCCGAGCGCATCAAGCGCCGCATTCTTGCGGAAAACGGCATACAGACCCGGCACTACGCCATCGACGGCGAGGGCCACACCGTGTACAGCAATGCGCAGATGGCCGCCAGCGCCATCCAGGCCGCGCTGGACGGCGCAGGCAAGACCCTGGCCGACATCGGCTTTCTCTCCAGCGGCTCCTCGGGCGGCGATGCGCTCATGCCGGGCTTTGCCAGCATGATCCAGGGCGAGATGGCGGCTCCGCCCATGGAAACCCTGTCCGTGCACGGCGTCTGCGCCGCCAGCGTGGGCGCCATGCAGGCCGCCGCCATGGCCGTGGAAAGCGGCGCCCACCGCCTGGCACTGTCGGTGGCCAGCGAGATGCCTTCGCGGCTGTTCAAGCGCTCGCGCTTCGCGGCACAAGGCTACGACACCGATTTCGACGCCCATTTCCTGCGCTGGATGCTTTCCGACGGTGCGGGCGCCCTGCTGCTGGGCGGCCCCAGGGCCCTGCCCCAGGCCGGTGGCCTGCGCCTGAAACTGCGCTGGACACACATGCGCAGCTTTGCGGGCGACTACCCGGTGTGCATGCAGCTGGGCATGACGCCCGACCGTTCCAAGAGCCATCTGGACTTTCCTGCCTGGAGCGATGCCGAAGCCGCCGGCGCGCTGGCGCTGCGCCAGGACATCCGCCTGCTGCCACACCTGTTCGACGTCTGCATCCACGAATATGCGGATCTGGCCCACAAGGGCTGGGTGCCCGGGCGCGGCATCGACCATTTCCTGTGCCACTACTCTTCGGAGCGCTTCATCCCCGTGGTGGACGACCTTCTCAACAAGGCACAGCTGGCCATCCCGCGTGAGCGCTGGTGGAGCAACCTGGCCTGGCGCGGCAACACCGGGGCGGCATCCATCTTCATCATGCTGTCCGAATTCCTGGAAAAGGAAGGCACGCGGCTCAAGGCCGGCGACACGGTGCTGTGCTTCATTCCCGAGTCGGGCCGCTTCACGGCCGGCTACATGCTATGGGAAGTGGAGCTTGACACGTCCGATGCACCGGAGAGACAGGCCGTTTTCCCTCACAAGATCGAAGCCACCGGAACCATCGCTGGCGACACTCTGCCCGATGTCTCGACCATCGCCCCGCCGCACGATCCGGCCACGGCACCCAGTGCACTGGCACCGCTGCTGACCGAGCTGGCCAGCATCTGGCAGGACTACCGCTCGCGCGTCTGGCGCACGCCGCTGCTGCAGCGCATCCGCACGCGCCAGCTGCAGACCGGCGACTACGTGCGCTGGATGAGCCACTGGATTCCCCAGGTACGCGAAGGCAGCCTGTGGATGCGCGAAGGCGCGGCCTCGCTGACCGGCGACCATGCAGCGCTGGCCGCGCTGATCGACCTGCATGCCAGCGACGAGCAGAACGACTTCAAGATCCTGCACAGCGACTACCTCAAGGCCGGCGGTACCGAGACCGACATTTCCAGGCTGCGCCGCAATCCGGGCGGCGAAGCCCTCAATGCCTATCTGCACGGCCTGGCTGCCACCCCCAACCCCATAGGCCTGCTGGGCGCCATCTACATCATCGAAGGCACGGGCCAGCGCATCGTGCCCAGCCTGCTGCCGCTGCTGCGCGCCACCCTGCCCCTGCCACCCGACGCCTTCCGCTTCCTCGAATACCACGGCGCCAACGACGAAAACCATCTGGAGCGCTGGCTGCTGGCCGTACAGATGGCCCTGGAACTGGACAGTGAAGGCACGGCCCAGCAGGCCATCCTGCAGACGGCACGCAATACGGCGGCCATGTACCTGATGCAGTTCCAGCATGTGCTGCCGGATGCGATGCACTAAGCCATGGGAGCAGACATGAAAGAGGATTTCTCCGCGCAGCCCTGGGACGAGCGCGACCCCAGTCCCTGGCTGGCCCTGTACCTGGACCAGAGCACGCCGCTGCCCGACGCGGTGAAGGCCGCCTGGCTGCGCGACTGCAGCAGCGGCTCGCGCCAGTACCTGCTGCCGTTCCTGCGGCCGCTGGCGCGCACCAGCATCATCCTCATCCAGGTGCTCAAGGTCTTTCTGCCACGCCGCTGGGCCCATTCCAGGCTGCTGCACCGGCTGCTGGCCTTCAGCATGAACACCTTTGTCTCGCCCGAGGCCAACTGGCTCATCATGCGGCATTTCCACCTGGGCTCGCAGGTGCTCTCCTTCGTGGCGGCCAACGCGCCCACGCCGGTCCAGACCACGCCGCTCGAGCCGACCAGCGTGGACGACATCAAGGACGAGCTGTTCCTCAAGCACGACCTCAATCTCTTCAATTTCGTGATCCGCCTCAACAAGGCCCTGCGCGCCGCAGGCGAGGAACTGCGGCCCGTGCCCGAGCCCGACTTTTCCATGGTGCGCGAACCGGAGCTGAAGCTAGAGGACATGCCGCGCGGCAGGCTCAACCGGCTGGACCTGCAAAGCGCCATCGAGATCTACACCCCGGTCTACCAGCTGCTGCTGACGGACAACGATTTCTGGCGCGCCAGCAACTCGCTGCAGCTCGACGAAACCGTGGCCATCTACTGCGCCAAGATCCTGGCCTCGCCCGAGCATCTGGTGATGCTCAACAACAAGCATCCGCTGGTGCCGCTGTCCACGCTGCGGGCCGGCCATCGCCTGGTGCTGCACGGCCTGTCCACCGAAATGCTGCACTGCCTGCTGATGCGCATGGGCAGCGGCCAGATTCCGCTGCCCGCGCGCGAACTGGCCAGAATGCGCCAGGCAGCCGAGATGGCCGACAGCGCTTGCGCGCCCACGGCCGGGGCCTGATTCAAGCCGCCACCAGCCAGGCCTGTATCTGGTCGGCGGACATGGCCCGCGAGTGCAGCCAGCCCTGGAAGCATTCGCAATCGACGTCACGCAGTAGCTGCAGCTGATCGGGCTGCTCCACGCCCTCGGCGACCACGTCCAGGTCCAGCGCATGGACCATGTGCACGATGCCCTCCACCAGCCGGTCGCGGCTCGGCGAGGGCAGCAGGAACTCGCGCCCCAGCTTGACGCGCTGCAGCGGCAGGTATTGCAGATAGGCCAGCGACGAATGGCCGGTGCCGAAATCGTCCAGGGCAATCGTCACCCCCAGTGCGGCCAGATCGGCCAGCACCTGCCGGCCCTGGTCCGGGTCGATCATGGCCTGGGACTCCGTCACTTCCAGCTCCAGCCACTGCGGCGGCACCTCGTGCTGCTGCAGGCAGCTCCTGACCTGCTCGACCAGATTCACTTGGCGCAGCTGATGGGCGGAAAGATTCACCGCCACGCGCAGCGGCGTACCGGCCTGGAACCATGCGGCAATCTGCCTGCAGGCGGCATCGAGCACATAGTTGCCCAGGGCGACGATCTGGCCCGAAGCCTCGGCCACGGGGATGAAGCGCCCCGGGCTCACATTGCCCAGTACCGGGTCGCTCCAGCGCAGCAGGGCCTCAACGCCCACGACCCTGGCCGTTTTCACGTCCACCTGGGGCTGATAGTGCAGCTGCAGACCGCCATAGCCGAGCGCCATGCGCAAGCGCTCGGCCAGCAGAACCCGTTCGGCCATCTCCTGGCCCATGGAGGGCTCGAAGAACACGGCATTGCCACGACCCTGCGCCTTGGCGCTGTACATGGCCATATCGGCAAAGCGCATCAGGTCGTCGCCGGCCTGCGCGTTGTCGGGGTATAGCGCAATGCCGATGCTGGCACCGAAGTCCAGCGCCAGGCCGTCATGCTTGAAAGGCATGGCCAGCGCCGCGAGGATCTGTTCGCTCCAGAACCTGGCGCGGGCCGCACCTTCGCCCATGAGCAGCACCACGAATTCATCGCCCCCCAGACGCGCCAGAATTCCTTCGCTGCGCAGCTGCGCCTTCAGGCGCCGTGCCACCTCCCGCAGCAGCTGGTCGCCCGCCTCATGCCCGTAGCCGTCGTTGATGGCCTTGAAATTGTCCAGATCCAGTTGCAGCAGGGCCAGCATGTCGCCATTGGCCTGGGCGATCTTGATCTGCTCCAGCAGCTCCTGGCCGAACTGCCAGCGGTTGTTCAAGCCCGTGAGCGTGTCGCGCGTGGCCTGGTACTTGAGCCGCTGCTGCATCTGGTGCAGTTCGGTCACGTCACGCACAAAGGCCACTGCCACGCCCTCGTGCTCGGCGCCGAAATGCCCCAGGGCAATGTCCACCGGAATCGCGCCGCCTTGCTTGCGCTGCAGCCAGAGCACTCCGCCCAGGCCCATGGGACGGCGTGACGGCTGGGCGAAATAGCTGCGCAGATAGTGGCCATGCGCGGCGCGCGTATCCGGCGGCAGCAGGATTTCCAGCCCCCGCCCCTCCAGCTCGCTGCGCTGATAGCCGGAAATCGCCAGCATGGCAGCGTTGACGGCGACGATGCAGCCATCGTGCCGGACCAGCAAAATGCCGTCCGGTGCGGCATCCAGGGCGTCCCGCTCGCGTGGGTTCAACCGCCAACGCTCAATGCCGGCCGGAGCGCGAGGCCCGGCAGCACAGGCTTGCGCCTGCCGCGTACGTTCTTCGGCCTGCGCCGTCGCTGCAGGCGGCGTGATTGAGGAAAAAGGGCAGTCTGCCATGCGTGCTCCCAGCATCCACACCGGCATTCCTGCTTGCGGCTCCTCTGCCGCATCAAGGTCTTGCTGCGGCGGCTCCAGGAAGCGGGCAGCCCTCGTGCCGAGTGAGTTAAGCCGCCCACTATGCGCAGCACGCCGGGCAACCCGGTTGCGCTATGTCAAAGGACAATATGTAACCAGGGGTTTCCACCATCCGCAGCGATGGGGCGGAGCCCGCTCAGCCGAGCAGCGCCTTCACATCCTGGGCCAGCACCTGCGGCCCAGCGCCATAGCGCTCGTACACGCGCAGGCGGCCCTGGGTATCGTACAGATAGGTCCCGGCCGAATGGTCCAGCGTGTAGGTACCTTCGGTCTTGCCAGGCACCTTCTTGAAGAAGATCTTGAAATCCTTGGCCACGGCGGCAATCTCCTCGGGCGTGCCATGCAGACCCACGAAGCTGTCGTCGAAATTGGCCAGATAGGCCTTGAGCACCGCAGGCGTGTCGCGCTCGGGGTCCAGCGAGACAAAGACGGCCTGCAGCCTGTCGCCCTGCGGACCCAGCTGCTGCTTGACCTCCACCAGCTCCTGCAGCGTGGTGGGACAGACATCGGGACACTGCGTATAGCCGAAGAACACGGCCACCACCTTGCCCGAGAAATCCTTGAGGCTGCGGCGCTGGCCGTTCACGTCGGCCAGCGGAATGTCCCTGGCGTATTCGGCGCCCGTCACATCCACGCCCTGGAATCGGGGCTTGTCGTTCTTGTTGCAGGCAGTCAATGCCAGCGCGGCCGTGCCGGCCAGTGTTGCCGCGCCCAGTGCGCGCAGCACGCCTCGTTTGTCCATGGTCTCTCAGGCTAGGTAGTGGTCCACCAGCAAGGCTGCGAACAGCAGGCTCAGGTGGATCAGGGAAAAGCGAAATGTCTTTCGCGCCAGCGCATCCGAATAGCTGCGCAACAAGGCCCAACCATAACCGCAAAAGCCCAACCCCAGGACCACTGCGGCCAAGAGATATAACAGGCCGCACATGCCCACCACATAGGGCAGCAGCGTGGCGGCAAGCAGCACCACCGTGTAGAGGAATACCTGCAGCCGCGTGAAGGCATTGCCGTGCGTGACGGGCAGCATCGGCAGGCCGGCGCGGCGGTAGTCCTCCACGCGGTACAGGGCCAGCGCCCAGAAATGCGGCGGCGTCCACAGGAAGATGATGAGGAACAGCAGCAGGGCCTCGTGGCCGACCTGCCCGGTCATCGCGGCCCAGCCCAGCACCGGCGGCATGGCGCCCGAGGCGCCGCCGATCACGATGTTCTGCGGCGTCAGCGGCTTGAGCACCAGCGTGTAGACAACGGCATAGCCGATGAAGGTGCCCAGCGTCAGCCACAGCGTCAGGGCATTGACGGCCAGCAGCAAAATGGACGCCCCGGCCGCGCACAGCAGCGCGGAAAACAGCAGCGCCTGGCGGTGCGTGAGCTCGCCGCGGGCCGTGGGGCGCCAGGCCGTGCGCTTCATGCGCGCGTCGATGCTTCTCTCCACCAGGCAGTTGAAGGCCGCAGCCGCTGCGGCCACCAGCCAGATGCCGGCGCAAGCCACCGCCATGTGCCCCAGCTGCGCCAGCGTGGGCACGCCCGGCGTGGCCAGCACCATGCCGATCAAGGCGCAGAAGACGATGAGCTGCACCACGCGCGGCTTGGTCAGCGCATGGTATTGCGCCCAGCGCGAGGACAGGGTTGCCGCGCCTTCAGACGCTGCCGCATCGGCGGACCGCAAGGGCTGGGCCGAAGCATCGGCCTGCGCAGTGACCCGAGCATTCATAGAGATCCTCCTTGTCGCATGGCCTCGCCACGATGGCTGTTCAGCGTCCGGCGGACGGGCTGCCTCTGCCGGCCTCGTCCCAGGAAGACGAGGCGCGCAGCAGCCGCTCCAGGTCGCGCCTGGCCTTGCCTGCGCTGGCTTTGTCCAGATCGGCGGGAAAGCGCATCATCCAGTGGCCCAGCGGATCCACCACATACAGATGCTCCTGCAGCGAATGGCCGGCCGCGGGCTTGAGCCATTGCGCGACGACCCCAGGCGGCATTCTCAGCACCGTGGCCTGGGCCAGTGCAGGCAGCAATCTGGCATCCACGGGCTGCTCGTCGTCAATGAGCCAGACCCAGTCCAGCCGCTCCTTGTCCTTGCCCAGCGATTCGCGCAGCTGCCGCTGCAGATAGAGATTGTTTTCACACTGCTGCGCGCAACGGCCGCTGCCTGCACTGACCAACAGCCACTGGCCTTTGAGCGTGTCCAGCGCGACCGTTCTTCCGTCCAGGGTCCTGGCCTGCACAGCGGGCAGCGCGGCCTGCTCGGCCATCAGCTCGCCGAAGCTGCGCTGCTGCGTGGGCCGGATCACGTAATAGGTGAAATAGGAAGCCACCACGGGAGCCGCGCAGACGGCCAGCACCGCCAGCATCTTCCAGCGCCCGCGCCGCTGGTGCCGGGCAAGGCCCTGCTCTGGGCTGGGCAGGCTGTGCACGGTCAACCCCAGCATTTCATCGGCCGGCGGCGCCGGATACCGTTCACTGCGCGGCACTGCGGCGGCGGACGGGGAGACGAGGTCGGACGAGTTGGAACCAGACATACAGCAATACCACCAGGACACAAAGCCCGAACCATTGAAACGCATAGCCGTAGTGTTTTTCCACTCCGGCATTGATCGCGGGCCAGTCGCGCTGCAAGCCTTCGCCGGCTGCACCGGTCTGCAGCACCGTCAGGCTCAGCAGCGGCAGCCGGCTCTGCCGGGTCCAGGCCGCGATATCGGCATTTTGTCGGATACGCGACTGTTGCCCATCAGGGTCTGCACTGGCCGCTGCGCCGGGCTCCAGCTCCATGAGCCTCGTGGGCGGCGCTTCCAGCCGCCCCTGCAGGCTCACCAGGCCTTCGGGTGTCTGCACCGGCGGCAAGGCCGTGCGGTCCAGGAAGTTGCGTGGTGCCCAGCCGCGCTGCACGACGATCACTTTTCCCTCGTGCGGCGGCGCCAGCTGCAGCGGCGTGAGCACATAAAAGCCCACCCTGCCCTGCATCTGCCGGTTGTCCAGGTACAGGGTTTCATCGGCCAGCCACCGGCCCTGCAGCTGCACCGGCCGGTGCAGCAGTGCCTGGCTGGCCGGCTCGGAAAGCGCTTGCCCTGCCGCCGGCACCTGCGCAGCCACATCGGCGTTGTGCCAGGGCGCCAGCGCCTGCTGCTTGGCAATGGCATCGAACAGCCGCTGTTTCTGCGCGGCACGGTCCAGCTGCCAGAAGCCCAGCGAAGCCGTGACCGCGGCCACTGCCGCAGCCGCCAGGGTGATCAGGGCCAATCGCCATGCCGGCGGGATGCGCGATGCTCGCGTTCGTGATGTTTGCACCAGATAATCCGTCCATGAAATTCCTGATCATCCTCGCCTTGCTGGCCATTCTTGCAAGCCTGGGCAGCGCGCTGTTCTTCATGATGCGCAGGGGCGGCGATCAGCGTGACGACCAGCAGCGCAGCCGGGCCATGCTCCGCTCGCTGGCCCTGCGCGTGGGGATTTCCATCGTGCTGTTCCTCTGCATCCTGGTGGCCGCCAAGCTCGGCTATCTGCATCCCACAGGCTGGAGCCCGCAGCAATAGGCCTGCCGGCAATGCCATCTCCTGCTACCAAAAACAAAGCACCTTACGCCATCCAGTCAATGTCTTCAGGCCGATGAAGCACTGAAAGCATTGACCAGCAAGCGCAAGGCACTTCCATTTTTGCAGCAACCGGGCCGCCGCGAGCAACTCACATCCAATAGACCAGCACGTACAGGAACAGCCAGACCACGTCCACGAAGTGCCAGTACCAGGCCGCGCCTTCGAAACCGAAATGGTGCTTGTCCGTGAAGTCGCCGCGCATCAGGCGCAGGGTGATGAAAAACAGCATCAGCATGCCCACCAGCACGTGGAAGCCGTGAAAGCCCGTGAGCATGAAGAAGGTCGAACCGTAGACGCCCGAGGACAGCTTGAGGTTGTATTCGGTATAGAGGTGGTGGTACTCATAGCCCTGCACGCACAGGAAGACAAAGCCCAGCACCACCGTCACCCACATGAAGGCAATGCAGCGCGCACGGTGGTTGGCCTGCAGCGCATGGTGGGCAATGGTCAGCGTCACGCCGGAGGACAGCAGCAAGGCCGTGTTGATCGTGGGCAGCCAGAACGGGCCCACCGTCTTGAACGGCTCCACGATATCGGCCGGCGATGCCGTGGCACCCGCGCTCACGCTGGGCCAGACAGCCTGGAAATTGGGCCACAGCACCTCGTTGGCCAGACTGCCCAGCGCAGGCACGGAGTGCGCGCGCGCCCACCACAGGGCCGTGAAGAAGGCGCCGAAGAACATGACCTCCGAGAAGATGAACCAGCTCATGCTCCAGCGGTAGGACAGGTCGATCTTGTGGCTGTTGAGCCCGGCCTCGCTCTCGCGCGCCGCATCCCGGAACCAGACGAAGAGGACCGCCAGCCACCAGACCAGGCCTGCGAACAGGGAATACATGCCCCACTCGTAGCCATTGATCCAAGTGCCGGCACCCAGGATGACAAAGAACAGGCCAATCGCCGCCATGACGGGGTGACTGGATTCAGCGGGTACATAGTAATAAGGGGTTGCGCCCTGGGGGGATGCACTCATCGCTCAGCTCCTGAGACTGTAGATCGTTGTTATTCACCGCGGCCTGTCAAAGAACCGCACCCTTCACATTCAACTGCCCAAACCGATTCTCTTGCCGCATGCCCGCAGGCTAAACCACCAGTTGCACCAGCAATATCAACGCCAATACCAAGCCCACGATCGCCACCAGCCCCACGATGATCACGTGCAGCGGCGTGATGTGCGCAAAATCCTTTGCATATTCCGAGCCCTTGCGCACGCCCAGGATGGCCCAGGCCACGGCCAGCAGGGTGCGCAGCAGGCTATGGCCGGGCGGCCCCGGCTGCCTGCCTGCATCGTCCTCGGGTCCGGGCACCTGGCCGTTCATGACGCCTCCGCTTCAGCATTGCGCACCTGGGCCGTGCCCTGCGGCACGGCAGGCGTCTTGCCGCCGACTTCGAAAAACGTGTACGACAGGGTGATGGTCTTGACATCCTTGGACAGCCGCGGATCGATCACGAAGACCACAGGCCACTCGCGCTTTTCGCCGGGCTGGAGCGTGTACTGAGAAAAGCAGAAGCACTCGATCTTGTTGAAGAAGGCCGTCGCCTGGCGCGGTGCATAGCTGGGAATGGCCTGCGCCGACATGGTGCGATCCTGCACGTTCTGGAACTCGTACATCACCGTGGCCATTTCGCCCGGATGCACCTGGAGCGAATGCACAGCCGGCTTGAACTGCCAGGGGCCGCGCGCATTGGCATCGAACTCCACGGTGATGGTGCGGCTGGTGTCGACCTGCGAGTTGCTGGGCAGCTTCACGTTGCGCCCGGCCGCGCCGGCGCCCGGCACCTCGCGCTCCGACAGCGACAGGATGTTGATGCCCGTCACCTCGCAGATGTGCTTGTAGATCGGTATCAGCACATAGCCAAACGCAAACATGCCCAGCGCCACCGACAGCAGCTTGCCGACCATTTTCGCGTTTTCCTTGTGCACGTTCACCGCCATCTCCTGACTGCATGGGCCGCCGGGCACACGGTCCGGCTGCCGAATTCCAAGCTGCAGGCCCGGCATCCGGGACCGCAGCGCCTTTTGCGCATGCCCTGCTACATCCAGGCCATCTTGACCATGAAGCCCACCATGAAGGCCACGGCCGTGGATGCCAGAATCAGTGCCAGCCGCAGATTGGCCTTGCGCTGCTCGGGTGTCTGCATGTGCGCTTCTCCCGATCCTGCTCAGCCGATCACGCGCGTGGCGCTCTCGTCGAGCTTGGGCGGCGTGACATAGGTATGGAACGGCGCGGGCGAAGGCACTTCCCACTCCAGGCCCTCGGCGGCTTCCCAGGGTTTCTGCGGCGCCTTCTCGCCATGGCCGCGCATCGCGGGCCACACCACGAACAGGAAGAAGTACACCTGCATCAGGCCGAAGCCGAAGGCTCCGATGGAGGCAATCATGTTGAAATCGGCAAACTGCATGGGGTAGTCCGCATAGCGGCGCGGCATGCCGGCCAGCCCCAGGAAGTGCATCGGGAAGAAGGTGATGTTGAAGGTGATCAGCGAGCCCCAGAAGTGGATGCGGCCGCGCGTCTCGGAATACATCACGCCCATCCACTTGGGCGACCAGTAGTAGTAGCCCGCGAACATGGAAAACAGCGAGCCGGCCACCAGCACGTAGTGGAAGTGCGCCACCACGTAGTAGGTGTCCTGCAGCTGGATGTCGATGGGCGCCATCGACAGGATCAGGCCCGTGAAGCCGCCCATGGTGAACACGAAGATGAAGCCCACGGCGAACAGCATGGGTGTCTCGAAGGTCATGGAGCCGCGCCACATGGTGGCCGTCCAGTTGAACACCTTCACGGCCGTCGGCACCGAGATCAGCATGGTCGCGTACATGAAGAACAGCTGGCCCGTGACCGGCATGCCGGTGGTGAACATGTGGTGCGCCCAAACGATGAACGACAGGATGGCGATCGCCGCCACCGCGTACACCATGGAGGTGTAGCCGAACAGCTTCTTGCGGCTGAAGGCCGGCACGATCTGGCTCACGATGCCGAAGGCCGGCAGGATCATGATGTAGACCTCGGGGTGGCCGAAGAACCAGAAGATGTGCTGGTACATCACCGGATCGCCGCCGCCTGCGGGATTGAAGAAGCTGGTGCCGAAGTGGCGGTCGGTCAGCGTCATCGTTATGGCGCCGGCCAGCACGGGCATCACCGCGATCAGCAGATAGGCCGTGATCAGCCAGGTCCAGGCGAACAGCGGCATCTTCATCAGCGTCATGCCGGGAGCACGCATGTTCAGAATGGTCACGATGATGTTGATCGCGCCCATGATGGAACTCGCGCCCATGATGTGCATCGCGAAGATGCTGGTATCCATCGAGGGGCCCATCTGCAGCGTCAGCGGCGCATACAGCGTCCAGCCGGCAGCAGGGGCGCCGCCGGGCATGAAGAACGAGCCCACCAGCATGATGCCCGCGGGAATCAGCAGCCAGAAGCTGAAGTTGTTCATGCGCGCGAACGCCATGTCGGAGGCGCCGATCTGCAGCGGCAGCATCCAGTTCGCAAAGCCCACGAAGGCCGGCATGATGGCGCCGAACACCATGATCAGCCCGTGCATGGTGGTCAGCTGGTTGAACAGCTCGGGGTTGACGATCTGCAGGCCGGGCTGGAACAGCTCGGCGCGGATCAGCATGGCCAGTATGCCTCCCACCATCAGCATGGTGAAGGAGAACAGCAGGTACATCGTGCCGATGTCCTTGTGATTGGTCGCGAACAGCCAGCGACGCCAGCCCGAGGGCGCCGCATGGTGATGGTCGTCATGCCCATGCGCATGCCCATGATCCGCAGGCGTCTGGATGGGAGGATGTACGGCGCTCATATTCTTAACTCCAGTCGATCATCGGTTCCAGGCACTTATTGCGAAGCGGCAGCGCCGCCCCCTTCGGGGAACTTGCCGCCGCGCGCGGCAACGAACTGCGCGGGCTGGACGACCTGCCCTGTCTTGTTGCTCCAGTGATTCTTGGCAAAGGTCACCACGGCCGCCAGGTCGGTATCGCTCAGCTGCTTCCACGAAGGCATGGCGCCATTGGCCCGGCCCTCGAGCACGGCATGCATCATCTCGGCAGGCGCGCCCTGCACGACAGCGCTGCCGTCCAGCGGCTTGATCGGGCCGGCGCCCTTGCCGTTGGCCTGGTGGCAGGCCGCGCAATTGGCCGCATAGACCTTCTCGCCGCGGGCCACGAGGTCCTGCAGCGACCAGACCTTGTTGGGGTCGTCCTGCTTGGCCGCAGCCTTCTTCTTTTCACCGTCGACCCAGGCCGTGTAATCGGCTGCGGACAGCACCTTCACATGGATGGGCATGTAGGCATGCTCCTTGCCGCACAGCTCGGCGCACTGGCCGTAGTAGTCGCCGGCCTTCTCCGCCTTGAACCAGGTATCGCGCACAAAGCCAGGAATGGCGTCCTGCTTGATACCGAAGGCCGGCACCATGAACGAGTGGATCACGTCGTTGGCCGTGGTGATCACGCGCACCTTCTTGTTGATCGGCACCACCAGCGGGTTGTCCACCTTGAGCAGGTAGTCGACGGGAGCATTGGCCACGTTGCCGCTGTCGGACAGGACGCGGTGGCTGCTGTCCAGCGTGGAGACGTAGCTCAGGCCCTCGCCCTCTCCGTTGAGATAGTCATAGCCCCATTTCCACTGGTATCCCGTGACCTTGATCGTGAGGTCGGCATTGGTCGTGTCCTTCTGCGCCACCAGCACCTTGGTGGCCGGCAGCGCCATCAGCACCACGATGATGAACGGCACCACGGTCCAGGCGATCTCCACCGTGACGGATTCGTGGAAATTGGCTGCCTGGGCGCCCTTGGATTTACGGTGCTTCCAGATGGCATAGAACATCACGCCAAAGACGCCCACAAAAATCACCGTGCAGATGATCAGCATCATCCAGTGCAGGAAATGCTGCTCCACGGCAATGCGCGTCACGGGCGGTGCCAGGTTGAGCTGATTGACCGCCGGCCCGCCAGGCAGATCCTGAACGGCATGAGCCAAGGATCCCGTCATCGCCAATGTCAAACCCCAGGGAATCAGCTTGGTGGAAATGTTTTTCATCGTTTTCACTTACCTCTAAGCCTCAGGTTGTCCACTCATTCACAGCCTTCTGCGCCCTCGCCGAACACAGGCGGCCGACTGCCGCAGCTGCAGGCTAGCGTGCAGCATGCCTTAAAGTTTGATAGCACTGTCTGCGCGCATTCACTAATACCTGCGGTCGCAACACCGGCAGCCGGGCGCCAGGAGCGGCAGCGGCAACCGGCCTGAGCCGGCCTTTGCAAGTGCCAACTTCGCTTGCAACGCAAGGCCCGGCAGCACCGCCCCTGCAGGCAGCAGGCGCATGCGGCTCACGGAAAAAATGGGAGGGGAAAAACAGCTTCAACTGCAGCGACGGTAAAGTGGCGCCAAAGCGGCGGCCGCCATCCTGCCAACAGAAACTGGAAGCGCGCCAAGCAGCGCCTCGCCGCGCGGAAGGCTTCTCTGGCTTTCGGTAATGACCCAACACATGGCCCGGCGGCATCTGCACCCGCTGGCCAGTCTCCATGGCAAAGCGAAACACCCGACTTCTCTCCTTGCAGCCTGCCGGCTGGCGCTGTCTTTGCGGGCAGGAGAGACAGGCCCACAAGAAACGCTGTTATCTAGGAACCGAACGGAAATTGTAGGCAGCTTTGTGTTGAATCAATGACAGGAAAACGACGTTTGGGCTATCGCAAACCCGTGTTGCGCGGCTGGCGCAACATGGCCCGCATGTCCTGCAGCGACACCGAGCTGCTGGATTCCAGTCGCACCTTGGGCTGCGGCTTGTAGGCATGGCCATAGACGATCTCGAAGGTCAGCGCGAACTGCCCGTCGGCCTGCCTGTCGCTCCAGCGCTCGGCAATGGCCTGCTCCAGACCCTGCTTCCAGCCTCGCCCCCGCAGGCCGGCAAAACGGTCCGGATGCAGATTGCGGCCCAGCTCGCGCAGCTCTTTGAGCAGGCGCTCGGGCGTGGCAAAGGTCAGCGTGATGTGCTCCATGTCCATCACCGGCTCGGCAAAGCCCGCATGCACCAGCATGTCGCCCCAGTCGTGCATGTCGGTAAAGGCATGGCCGGCCGGCGCCCAGCCCAGTTCGGCATACAGGCGGTGCAGCTGGCGCACGGTGTCAGGCCCCAGGCAGGAGAACATGACATAGCCGTCCACCTTGAGCGTGCCGTGCCAGCGCTCGATCAGGGCCTGCGGGTCGGCTGCCATGTGCAGCTGCATGTTGGCCCACAGCATGTCCGCACTCGCCTGCCCGGGTTCGGCGATCTGCACGCCCGCGCTTTTCCAGCGCGCCGGCTGCCACCAGCGGTGGCCCAGTCTTTCCTCGGCAACGTCCCGGTGCGAAGCCACGGCTTCGTAGACCGTACAGGAGGCCTGCGGATAGCGTTCGCGCAGCAGGGCATGGGCCTGCATGCCACCGCGCACCGGCTCCCAATGGCACCAGTGCTGCGGCGGCTTGACGATCCAATCGAGCCGCTCCTGCATGCGCCTGGCCACCTCTTCATGCAGCCACGGCGACTCCGCGGGCGCGGCAGCATGCCAGCGCTGGGCGGCAACAGGGTCGATCGTGGGAGGCAGTTGATGGGGCATGGCGAAGGGAAACAGGGGCGTGCACCAACGGCCACAGACGCGGCCGGCAGCTGGCACACCAAAGAGGAAGGCGATGCGGCGCGAGTATATTGATTCCATGCCCGACCTTCATGCGACATGGCTTTCACGGCGGAGCCGGCCCTGGAATGCAGTGCTCGATGCCCTGCCCAGCCAGTGTGCCATCTGCAGGCGCTGGCCCGCGGCCCGCTTCTGCGCCGATTGCCTTGCCAGGTGGAGTCAGCCCGTCCCGCGGTGCAGTCTTTGCGCACGCCATCTGGAAGGAGGTGCGGCGGTCTGCGGCGCCTGCCTGAAGCAGCCACCCCGGCTGAAGCACTGCATTGCAGTGCTGGACTATGCCTATCCGTGGCAGAACGTGATTGCGCGCTACAAATTCCACGGCGACACCGGCCTGGCGCATGGTCTGGGCCGGCTCATGTCCAGCCACCCCCAGGTGGAACAGGTGTTGGACGGCAGCGATCTGCTGCTGCCTGTACCTGCGTCGGACCAGCGCCTGCGCGAGCGCGGCTTTGACCATACGCTGCTGCTGGCCCGCGCCCTGCATCCGCCCATTCCCGTCTGGCACCGGGCGGTGGAACGCCGGCACACACTGCAGTCCCAGCATGAGCTGGGCCGCGCCCAGCGCCTGCGCCATCTGCAGAAGGTCTTTGCCGTTGCTCCGGATTTCAGCAGCCGCATCCGAGGCCGACACATTGCCTTGCTGGACGACGTCATGACCACGGGCGCCACGCTCGATGCGCTCGCAGGCTGCCTACTGCAGTCGGGCGCCGCCGGCGTCTCGGCGCTGGTGCTCTGCCGCACGCCCTGAAAAGGAGATGGCATCACGCCGCGCCAGTCTGGAACTTCCCGGCCGAGCCACGCCATGGCTCCCGCAACTGCACAATACCGGCCATGTTCCATATCGTTCTTGTCGCTCCCGAGATTCCGCCGAATACGGGCAATGTCATCCGCCTGGCGGCCAACACGGGCTGCAGCCTGCATTTGATCGAGCCCCTGGGCTTTTCCATGGAAGACCGGCATATGCGCCGCGCGGGCCTGGACTATCACGAATATGCCGCCGTGGCCCGCCATGCCAGCTGGGAGGCATTCCTGGCCAGCTGCCAGCCCCGGCGCGAGCGCATGTTCGCCATGACGACCCACAGCAGCAGCCCCGCACATGCCATCGCATTCCAGGACGGCGACTGGCTGGTGTTCGGTTCCGAAAGCAAGGGACTGCCGCAGGAAATCCGGGCCCAGTTCCCGGATGCGCAGCGCCTGCGGCTGCCCATGCGGGCGTCGCAACGCAGCCTCAATCTTTCCAACGCCGTGGCCGTGACGGTATTCGAGGCCTGGCGCCAGCTCGGCTTTCCCGGCGCAGCGCTTGCAGAGCCGACTCCTGCGCCTTAGGCTTGTGGCCGGCCCGCAGGCCGATTGTTGCCGTTTCTGGAACGATAAGTTGCTGTTTCAGGGGTTTTTCCCCATATCGCTTCGTCCTAAATTACTGGTCATGGGCTCGCGCCATCCAGCGATATCCGCAAGGAACAACGAGCCCTGCGATAAAAGGAAGAACCATGAAAAACGCCAGCCGTTTTGCCATTGTTGCTGCCATTGCAATGTCCGCCGTTGCAGCCCAGGCCGCAGGCCTCGATTTCGCCGATGGCCACTACCCTCCCCAGGAGCAAAGCCACTCCACGCTGACACGCGCCCAGGTGCTGGCCGAACTCAAGGCCGCCCAGGCCAGCGGCGAATTCCGCGCCATCGAGGAAGGCTATCACTTCTCCCAGGCGCCCGGCACCCGGTCCACCGTTTCCCGCGAGCAGGTGCGCCAGGAAGCGGTTGCAGCCAACCAGGCCGGCCAGCTGGACAACTTCGGCGGCTAAGCCCGTCCGCCTTCACCAGGCAGGAAAGCCCCAGGTTTCAAGGCTCGGGGCTTTTTGAACGGATTCGTTCGCCAGGCGGCTCAGGCGGCAGCGCCGTAGTTGCGGGCCAGGGATTCGGCCACACATACGGGCTTGTCGCTGCCCTCGCGCTCCACTGTCACCAGCCAGGTCATCTGCAGGCCGTCGGGCTCCACGCGCTCGGCGGCCTGCAGCGTCATGCGGGCGCGCAAGCGGCTGCCGACGGGCACCGGCGAGGTAAAGCGCACGCGATTGAGGCCATAGTTCACGCCCATGCGCGAGCCCTCGATCGCAAAGCTGCGGGCAAAGAACTGGGGCAGCAGCGAAAGCGTGAGAAAGCCGTGAGCGATGGGCGCGCCGAACGGCCCCTTGGCTGCGCGCTCGGGATCGGTGTGAATCCATTGCTGATCGCCGGTGGCATCTGCAAACAGCTGGACCTGCGCCTGCGTGATGGTGATCCAGTCGCTGACCGCGACTTCCTGCCCGATGCAGGACAGCACTTCTGAGTAGGAATGGAAGGTTTTCATGCCCCCAATGTAGGGGCGCCTGCGCGCCGGCTTTGTCTGCCATGCGACAACACGATCCCTATACCCACAACCCGCGCATCGCTTGCGGGCCATGAAGGCACGGCTCAACTCAAGGACATCGAGCAAGGGCCACCCCGCAACGAAGATGTCGCCTCCCTCATGGGAAAGCGGCGCCGCCGCTTAAGGGAAATCAAGATGACGCGGCGCGCTGCACGAAGAACAGGCCGGAGCCGACGGCCATCAGCAGGCTGCCGAAGACGCGATTCTGGTTGCGCATGGCGCGTGCGCTGCGCATGAGGCCGCGCAAGGCGCTGGCGCCCGCCGCATAGCCGTGCATGACGGTCGTGTCCACGGCCAGCATGGTGACGGCCAGAATGGCCAGCTGGGGCGCCAGCGGGCGGCTGCTGGTCATGAACTGCGGCAGCACGGCCACCATGAAGATGATGCCCTTGGGATTGGTGGCATTGGTCAGGAAACCCGTGAGCACGCGCCGCCTGAAGCTGATCTCGGGAACCACTTCCTGGGCGATCAGGGACGAGCCGCCGGCCCGCCACTGGCTGATGCCCAGATAGATGAGGTAGCAGGCGCCCGCGATCTTGACGGCATTGAAGGCCCACTCCGAAGCCATGAGCAGCGAGCCTACGCCCGCGCCGGCAATCAGCAGGATCAGCAGCAGTCCCAGCTGCAACCCCAAGATCGTGGCGCTGGTCTTGCGCACGCCATAGGACAGCCCATGGCTCATGGAGAGCACGGCCCCCGAACCCGGGGACACCGCAATGATCCAGGAAGCCACAAAAAACGCGAGCCACGTATGCCAATCCATGAAAAGCCCCAAAATGCCTGCAAAGCCGAGGACGACATCTTAGAAGTTGTCCGGCATTGCTGCATGCGCCCGAGCGACAGACCCATCGGCAGCAGGCTTTGAACGGCCGCTTTTTCACATGCCGCAAGGCCGGCGGCCATTGCAGGGTGCCACAATTGGCGGCAACTCAGGGTTAACACCGAATTCCATGGAACACAGCGCGCCCATCTGGCTCACATACGGCTTCATCTATCTCACCGCCGCCGTACTGGCCGTGCCCCTGGCCCGCGCACTTGGCCTGGGCGCCATCATCGGCTACCTGGGGGCCGGCATCGCCATGGGACCGTGGGGCCTGCGGCTGGTGAGCAATGTGGAGGACATTCTGCACTTCGCCGAATTCGGCGTGGTGCTCATGCTGTTCGTGATCGGGCTGGAGCTGCAGCCCAAGCGCCTGTGGGAGCTGCGCCGGCCCATCTTCGGCTGGGGCATGGCCCAGATGCTGGCCTGCACCGGCATTCTGTTCGCCGCCGCCTGGGGCTTCGGTTTTTCCTGGCGCGTCAGCCTGATTGCCGGCCTGGGGCTGGCCCTGTCCTCGACGGCCGTCTGCCTGCAGATCATGTCCGAGCGCAATCTGCTGCGCACGCCCAGCGGCCAGGCGGCCTTCTCCATTTTGCTGTTCCAGGACGTGGCGGCCATTCCCATCCTGGCGCTGATTCCCATCCTGGGTGCCTACAAGGCCGCCCACGCCGCTCATGCCGACAGCCATATCTGGCTGCAGGTGGCCAAGACCTTGGGCACGATCGCGGCCGTCATCATCGGCGGCCGCCTGCTGCTGCAGCCGCTGCTGCGCTGGATCGCGCGCAGCAGGACGCCGGAGATCTTCACCGCCACTTCGCTGCTGCTGGTGGTCGGCATCGCGATGCTGATGACACAGGTCGGCCTGTCCATGGCCCTGGGTGCTTTTCTGGCCGGCGTGCTGCTGGCCGACAGCGAGTACCGCAGCGAGCTGGAAACCAATATCGAGCCGTTCAAGGGGCTGTTGCTGGGCCTGTTCTTCATGGCCGTGGGCATGAGCATCGATTTCGGCGTCATCCTGCAAAGCCCCTGGGTCATGGCAGCCATGGTGCTGGGCTTCGTGGCGCTCAAGGCCGTCATGATCTACGGGCTGGCCAGGGTCATGAAGCTGCCCTGGCGCGAGCGGCCGGTCTTCACGCTCATGCTGGCCCAGGGCGGCGAATTCGCCTTTGTCGTGTTCCAGACGGCTGCGCAATACAAGGTCTTCCGCCACAGCGTCTCGTCCATGCTGGTGGCCGCCGTGGCCCTGTCCATGCTGCTGGGCCCGCTGCTGCTGGTGGCCCTGGACAGGCTGCTGCTGCGCCGCTTCGCGGCCATCAAGGATTGCGATGACCTGCCCCGGACCGAGGAAATCTCGGAGCCGCAGGAATCCCCCATCATCATTGCCGGCTTCGGCCGCTACGGGCAGATCGTGGCCCGCGTGCTGCTTTCCCAGGGCATGACACCCACCATCCTCGACCACAGCGTGGAAATGCTGGAGGTGGCCCGCACCTTTGGCTACCGCGTGTTCTACGGCGATGCCACGCGCATGGACCTGCTGCGCATCGCCGGCGCCGCGCAGGCCCGGGTGCTGGTGATCGCCGTGGACTCGCCCGAGCAGTCCATGAAGATCGCGACCCAGGCGCGCAAGCATTTTCCCGACCTCCAGATCGTGGCGCGCGCACGGGACCTCAACCACTGGTTCCGGCTGCGCGACCTGAAGGTCCAGCACGCCGAGCGCGAGGTCTTCGAGTCCAGCCTGGTTTCCGCGCAATCCGTGCTGGAGCTGGTCGGCGAAAGCCCCGAAGAGGCACAGCGCATCACGGCACGCTTCAGGCAGCACAACCATGAGCTGGCCGAGCGCATGTACCCGCACTACAAGGACCAGACCCAGCTCATCGCCGTGGCCAAGCAGGGCCGCCAGCAGCTGGTGGAGCAGATGGCCAACGAGCGCGCCCAGGCACTGGCCGAACGGCGGCAAGACCACAGTCCCTCGCAGGCCGGGCAGCCGTGATACGCTGCCGCCCATCATGTTCAACCCCAGCCAAGCCGATGTCCGGCGATTTTTTTGCAGCGTACGCGCCAAGATGCTCAGCAATGCGCCGATGGAGGCCATAGAAACGCTGGCCAGCCTGTGGATTGCCGAGCATCCCGAATACTTTGACGACCTGTCCGACGTGGACGCAGCCCTGTTGCGCAACTACGATGCCGAGCCCGGCCGCACCAACCCGTTCCTGCACCTGTCCATGCACCTGTCGATCAGCGAGCAGTGCAGCATCGACCAGCCGCGCGGCATACGCCAGGCCGTGGAATTGCTGAGCAAGCGCCTGGACTCGCTGCACGATGCCCACCATGCCGCCATGGAAAGCCTGGGCCAGATGCTGTGGGACAGCCAGCGCTCGGGCCGTCCGCCCGACGGCGATGCCTATGTGGCCAGCGTGCAGCGCCGCGCCACCAGCGATGGCAGCCATGTGCGCCGCAATCCGGCCGCCTGAACGCAGGTCGCCCGGGCCGGTGCCAGCAAAAAACAAAGCCTGCATTGATGCAGGCTTTTTTCATGGGCGGCGACGATGGATCATTTCTGGCCGAATTTGAAATGCGGCTGCACCACGGTCTGCATGTCGCCATCCAGGCTGCCGATGTAGCGCGACAGCTGGCGCAGCTCGTCGTTGCTGAACTGCTTGGCGATGCCGCCCATGATGCCGTTGCTGCGTCCGATCAGGGGATTGTTCTGGGTCTTGTAGGACTGCAGGGCCGCATAGACATAGTCCGCATACTGGCCGGCGACCTTGGGGTAGCTGGGGTCGATGGGCTTGGCAAAGCCTTCGCCGTGGCAGGAGAAGCAGGCGCCCTTTTGCAGCAACGGAGCCACGCTGGCATTGGCCTGCACGGCCTTGACCTGCCTGGCATCGCCAATGCCGTGCCCCGCGTAATACGCAGCGACGTCGGCCATGTCCTGGTCGCTCAGCGAGTCGGCAATGCCGCGCATGGTGGGGTGCTTGCGCTCGCCCTTCTTGTAGGCCTGCAGGGCCGAGACGATATAGGCCGCGCTCTGGCCGCCTATCTTGGGAACTTTGTATACCTCGGGGAAACTGGCCTGATAACCCTGGATGCCATGGCAGCCAATGCACATGGCGATTTTTCCCTCACCTGCCTTCGCGTCGCCAGCCGCTTGCTGGGCATGTGCCATACCGGTCACTGACGCGACAGCTACTGCCAATACCGTGGTCCAAGTTTTTATCATTTTGCGCGCACAATCCTTCAAGAGTTCAGACGGGTGCTCAAATGCCTTGCTGCAGTGCAAACGGATTATGGCAGCCCGTGCCCGGCACGCTTATCAATACTTACGCTGATACCGCCCATGAAGTTTCAAGGTTCCGACAATTACGTGGCCACGCAGGATCTGATGCTGGCCGTCAATGCCGCAGCAACCCTGCAGCGCCCCCTGCTCGTCAAGGGCGAGCCCGGCACCGGCAAGACCATGCTGGCCGAGGAGGTGGCCGCGGCGCTGGACATGCCGCTGCTGCAGTGGCACATCAAGTCCACCACCAAGGCCCAGCAGGGTCTGTACGAGTACGACGCCGTGAGCAGGCTGCGCGATTCGCAGCTCGGCGACGAGCGCGTGAAGGACATCCACAACTACATCGTCAAGGGCGTGCTGTGGCAGGCCTTCACGGCGGACCGGCCCGTGGCGCTGCTGATCGACGAAATCGACAAGGCCGACATCGAATTTCCCAACGATCTGCTGCGCGAGATCGACCGCATGGAGTTCTACTGCTACGAGACGCGCGAGATGGTGCGCGCCAAGCACCGGCCGCTGGTGTTCATCACCTCGAACAACGAGAAGGAGCTGCCCGACGCCTTTCTGCGCCGCTGCTTTTTCCACTACATCAAGTTCCCCGATGCGGACACCATGCGCCAGATCGTGAACGTGCACTTCCCCAGGCTGCAGGGCGAGCTGCTGTCGGCGGCCATGAAGGTGTTCTACGACGTGCGCAACCTGCCGGGCCTGAAGAAGAAGCCCTCGACCAGCGAACTGCTCGACTGGCTCAAGCTCCTGATGGCCGAGGACGTGCCGGCCGCGTCGCTGCAGACCGAGGACGGCAAGGTCGCCGTTCCGCCGCTGGTGGGCGCGCTGCTCAAGAACGAGCAGGACATGAGCCTGTTCGAGAAGCTGGTCTTCATGAACCAGAGGAATAGGTGACATCCCTCTGTGTCGCTCCGCTCCTTCCCCCTTCTCTCACTTCGCTGCGCTGCGTGGGAAGGGGGACGACGCCGGCGCGGCGAGGCGGCTCTTGCGCGGCGTCTGCTGACCCGAGCCATGCTTGTTTTATGCGCCATGGATAACTGATATGAGCTTTGTTGAACCTGTCACGCTGCGCGACCGGGGCGTGCGCCTGGAGCCCCTGGCACTGGAGCATAAAGCCGGCCTGGCCGCCGCCGCGGCCGACGGCGAGCTGTGGAAGATCCGCGTCACCTCGGTGCCCGAGCCGCACGAGACGCGCTCCTATATCGAGGCGGCCCTGCTGGGCCGCGAGCAGGGCCACCGCTTCGCCTTTGCCGTGCTCGACGACGAGAGCGGCAAGGTGCTGGGCACCACCAGCTACCACGATATCCTGCCCGCCGTGCGCCGCGTGGAGATCGGCTACACCTGGTACGCCAGGAGCGTGCAGCGCACGCATGTGAACACCTCGGCCAAGCTGCTGCTGCTGGCCCATGCCTTCGGCACGCTGGGCTGCCATGTGGTGGGCTGGCGCACGGACAACTTCAACTTCGCGAGCCAGCGCGCCATCGAGCGCCTGGGCGCGAAAAAGGATGGCGTGATCCGCGGCCACGCGCTGCGCCGCGACGGCACGATCCGCGATACCGTGATGTACAGCATGCGCAGCGGCGAGTGGCCCGAGGCACGCGCCCAGCTGCTCTATCTTCTGGAGCAGCATGCGCCCGCCACATAAGCGCTGGAGGCATATCCGATGCTGATCGACTTCTTCTACACCTTGCGCGCAGCCAAGCTGCCGGTTTCGGTCAAGGAATTCCTGACCCTGCTCGAGGCGCTGCAGGCCGGCGTGGTCGGCCCCAAGGGCGACAACCTGAGCCTGGACGATTTCTATCACCTGGGCCGCACCGTCCTGGTCAAGGACGAGAAGCACTACGACAAGTACGACCGCGCCTTCGCCGCCTATTTCAAGGGCGTGGAGATGCTGACCGACCTGACCAAGGAAATCCCCCAGGACTGGCTGCGCAAGCTGCTCGAGCGCGAACTCAGCCCCGAGGAGAAGGCGGCCATCGAGGCCATGGGCTGGGACGAACTCATGGAGACGCTCAAGAAGCGCCTGGAAGAGCAGAAGGAGCGCCACCAGGGCGGCAGCAAGTGGATAGGCACGGGCGGCACCAGCCCGTTCGGCCACGGCGGCTACAACCCGGCAGGCATACGCATCGGCGGGCCGGGCCGCAACAAGAGCGCCGTCAAGGTCTGGGAACAGCGCGCCTACCGCGACTACGACGACTCGCAGGAGCTGGGCACGCGCAACATCAAGGTGGCGCTGCGGCGACTGCGCAAGTTCGCGCGCCAGGGCGGCGAGCTGGAGCTGGACCTGCCCGACACCATCCGCTCCACGGCCGCCAATGCCGGCTACCTGGACATCAAGATGATTCCGGAGCGCCACAACAACGTGAAGGTGCTGCTGCTCATGGACGTGGGCGGCACCATGGACGAGCACGTGCAGCGCGTGGAGGAGCTGTTCTCGGCCGTCAAGAGCGAGTTCAAGCACCTGGAGTTCTACTACTTCCACAACTGCGTCTACGACTTCATGTGGAAGAACAACCGCCGCCGCTTTGCCGAGAAGTTCCCGACCTGGGACATCATCCGCAAGTACAACAAGGACTACAAGCTGATCTTCGTGGGCGACGCGACCATGAGCCCCTACGAGATCCTGCAGCCCGGCGGCAGCGTCGAATACATGAACGAGGAGCCGGGTGCCGAATGGCTGCAGCGCCTCACGCACGCCTTTCCCAAGTTCGCCTGGATCAACCCCGAACCCCAGGGCGTGTGGCAGTACCGCCAGAGCATCAGCATCATCGACCAGCTCATGGGCGGGCGCATGTACCCGCTGTCACTCAAAGGCCTGGAGGACGCCATGCGCATGCTGTCAAAATAGGGGCATGCACAAGACTTTGCCTACGAAGACGCCGACCTTGCGGTCGGCGTTTCTCTTTCCGCTAGGAGTAGCCCTGTTGCTGAGCGGCTGCAGCCTTCTGCCTTCCAAGGACAAGGGGGGCGATCCGTCCATTGCCACCGCCGGCGGCGATCCGGCGTTTTCGCTGGAAGTCGATGCCCCCAAGGAAGTGCGCGAACTGCTGGAAAAGCATCTGGAACTGCGCCGCTACCGCTACCAGCCCGATCTGCAGCGCCGCGAGCTCACGCGCCTGCTCGGCGCCACCGATGCCAACGTGCGCGACCTCATCGGCACGCTGGGCTACTTCAGCCCCACCGTGACCGTGGAGCTGAGCGAGACGCCCGACGAAGATGCGCCGCGCAAGGTGGTGGTCAAGGTGGACCCCGGCCCGGCCACGGTCATCGCCCAGTCCGAAGTGCGCTTTGCCGGCACCAATGCCGAGGACGAGCTGGGCACTTCGCAGCGCCTGCAGATACAGGACAACTGGCCGCTCAAGCCCGGCGAGAAGTTCTCGCAGGCCGCCTGGAGCGGCGCCAAGAGCGGCGGCCTCAAGGTGCTGCAAAAGCGGCGCTATCCGCTGGCGCGCATAGACACCAGCCTGGCCGATGTGGACGCGGATACCCACCAGGCCCGGGTCAGCGTGAGCTACGAACCCGGCCCCGCCTATACCTTCGGCCCGCTGAAGATCGAGGGCGCCGAGCGCTACGACCCCGTGGGCACGGCGCGCATCGCGCGGCTGCCCGAGGGCCGGGAATACGACTTGCAGGCCATGCTGGATGCCCAGCAGCGGCTGGTCAGCAGCGGTTATTACGACTCGGTGTTCCTGACGCTGGCCGATGCGCCGCAGCAGGCCGAAAGCGAAGCCGGCAACGAGGCCCGGCGCGATGCCCAGGGCACGGCCGTCACCTCGCCCGTGATCGCCAAGGTGCGCGAAGCCAAGCTGCAGAAATGGGTGTTCGGCATCGGCGCCAGCACCGACACCGGGCCGCGCCTGTCGGTGGACCATGTCTACAACAAGGTGCCGGGCCTGGGCTGGCGCGCGGTCAGCAAGCTGCAGCTGGACCGCAAGAACCCGCTGCTGTCCACCCAGCTCACGGGCCTGCCCGGCGAGGACCTGTGGCGCTGGTTTGCCGGCGCCAAGATCGAGCGCGCGCCCACGGGCGACTTCTACACCAACAGCGTGCAGATGCGCGCCGGCCGCGCCAAGGCCGAGGACCGCATCGAGCGCAACTACTACCTGCAGTACGACTACGCCAAGACCCAGGGCGACGGCGCCCCGCCCGGTGCCTCCTCGCTGCTGGCCAACTACGGCTGGACGGCCCGCTACTTCGACAACAATCTCTCGCCCACCTCGGGCTTCGGCTTTGCCTTCGAGGCCGGCGCCGGCACCACGCTCACGCCCCAGCGCTCGCCGTTCGGGCGGCTGACGGCGCGCTGGCTGGGCATCATTCCCATGGGCGAACGCGACGAGGTCACCCGCCGCCGCAGCCGCCTGGCGCTGCGCGCCTCGGGCGGCGCCATCCTGGCCAAGAGCGGCATCGACCTGCCCATGACGCTGATGTTCCTCACCGGCGGCGACAACACCGTGCGCGGCTACGGTTACCAGACGATCGGCGCGCGCACCGACAACGGCCGCGTCATCGGTGGCCGATACTTGGCCACGGGCAGTGCCGAGTGGCAGCGCCCCATCACCATCAAGGGCAACACGCAGGATTTCGAGCACGCCGTGTTCGTCGACGCGGGCACCGTGGGTGATGACATCAACCATATGTACATGCGCGTCGGCGTGGGTACCGGCATCCGCTGGAAAAGCCCCGTCGGCCCGATACAGGCAGATATCGCCTGGGGTGCGCAAGAGCATCAGCTGCGCTTGCACCTGCGCCTCGGCTTCACATTTTGAACATGGCGGATTCCGACTCCAGCCGCGCGGCGCCCCTGCCTGATGCGGCTCCCTCTTCCAGCGGTGCCAAGGCGCCACCGCCCGGGCGCCGGCGCCGCTGGCTGCGCGCCGCTGCCTGGCTGATCACGGCACTGGTCGCCCTGCTCGTGCTGCTGCTGGGCAGCCTGTGGTGGTGGTCCGGGCGCGACGATTCGCTCAACCAGACGCTGCAGCGTGTTGCACGCTGGCTGCCCGAGGGGCAGAGCCTGGTGGCCCGGGAAGTGACGGGTTCGCTGCGCGCGGGCGGGCGCATAGGCTGGCTGCAATGGCAGAACCAGACCACCAAGGTCGAGGTCCGGGACGCGCAGATCGGCTGGCAGCTGCGCCCGCTGCTGTCGCGCGCGCTCCAGCTCGGCGAGATGCATGTGGCGGAGGTGCGGATCGCCAGCACGCCCGACCCCGAGAAAAAGCCCGCCGAGCCGCTGCAGGGCCTGACGCTGCCCGTCAAGATCGACCTGCCGTTCGCCGTGGACCGCATCGTCTGGCAGGGCCCGCCCGAGGCCGTGGCCGAAGACCTCAAGGGCCACTACCGGTACGACGGCAACGAGCACGCGCTGCAGGTATCCAGCCTGCGCTTTGCCGACGGCAGCTATCAGGCCCAGCTCAAGCTGCAGGGCGCCGCGCCCATGCAGCTCGACGCCCAGGTGCAGGGCGACCTGCGCGTGCCCAGCCCCATGCCAACGCCCGAAGCCAGGGCCGGCGAGGCTGCGGATGGCGGTGCGCCCGCCGCGCCCATGATCGCCGTGCAGGCCAGCGCCCGGGCCCGGGGCACGCTGGCCACCGCAGCCGCGCGGCTCGAGGTCGCGGCCCATGCCAGCGCCACCGCCACGCCTCCAAAAGAGGAGCAGGCAGCGCCTGCCAGTTCTGCAGATTCCAGCAAAATCAATTCAAAAACCAATCAGACAAAGCGCAAGAAGCTAGAAAAAAAGAAGCAGGATGCCGCCGACCCGACACCCATGCAGGCCGATGTGCAGGCCAGCGTGATGCCCTGGGCCGAGCAGCCCCTGCTCTCGGCCAAAGCCGCGTTGCAGAACCTGGACGTGGCCGCCTTCTGGCCCCAGGGGCCGCGCACGCTGCTGAACGGCGAACTGCTGGCCGGCCCCGAAGGGACAGAACAGGACCAGGCGGCGCCAGGCGCATGGAAGCTTGCCGCCCGGTTCGACAACAGCCGCCCTGCTCCCTGGGACAGGCAGGGCCTGCCGCTGCAGGCTCTTTCCGCCCGGGTGCACTATGACGGCCGGCAGTGGCGAGTGCCCGAAGCCCTGCTGCTGATCGGCAAGGGCAGCATCCGCCTGCAGGGTGACTACACGCCGGCTTCGCAGCTGTTCGAGGGCCGGGCGCAGGTCGCGCAGCTCAACCCCGCCGACCTCTACAGCACGTTGGATGCCGCGCCGCTGCAGGGCGAGATCAGCGCCAGGACCGAACAGGCGCAGCGCCCCGCACAAGAGGCCGAGGATGCCCCTGCACCATCGCCCAGGGTCGTCTTTGCCGCCGACCTGCATGCCATGGCGGGCGGCCGCGGCTCCAAACCCGGCCTGCGCATCCAGACCCTGGCCGCCAAGGGCCAGTGGCAGCAGCCCCTGCTGCAGCTGAGCCAGCTGCAGCTGCAGGCACTGCAGGCCAGCGTGAACGCCAGCCGGCTCGAGTTCGACACCGAAAGCCGCCATGCCCGAGCCAGCATCAAGGCCGAACTGCCGGGCGCACATCTGCAGCTGGACGGCCAGATCGGTCCCCAGTCCGGCCAGGGCCAGGCCAGGGTCCATCTCACGGCGCTTTCGTCGCTGGTGCAATGGCTGGGCCAGTTGCCCGGCATGGAGCGCCCGCTGGCCGGAGCCCGGGCCGACGGCAGCGCCCAGCTGCAGCTGGACTGGCGCGGCGGCTGGGGCGCGCTGCTGCAGCGCCTCAACGCCCAACCCGGCACGCCCCTGCCGGCCAGCGGCCTGCAGCTCAACGCCGGCCTGCAGGCGCAGAAACTGCGTTACCAGGGCGCAGGCCAGAGCGCCGATCAGGCGCTGGTCATTCCCAGCCTGCAGCTCGATCTGGCCGGCAGCCCCGAAAACGCAAAGCTCAGCCTGAACGCGCAGGCCCGGCAGGCGGACTTCAGCGCGCAGCTGGAAACCGCCCTGCAAGGCGGCCTGGCCCGTGCCGGCGCGCCGCTGGACTGGCAGGCCAGCCTTGAAAGGCTGCAGGCCCGCATCCATCCCGGCAAGGACCGGTCCGGCCAGGCAAGGCCCGGCCCCTGGCTGGTGCAACTGCAGCCCGGCGCTCCGGTACAGGTGGCGCAGCGCACGTCCTATGCCAAGGGCCAGCCCGTGCTGAGCACGCGCTACCAGCTCTCGGCCGGCCGGCTGCAGATCACGCCGCCCGATCCGGGCATGCGCCGCCCCCAGGCCGAGCCGCTGGCTCCGGCACAGATCGCCTGGGACGAAAGCAGCGCCGTCCAGGCCGGCAACGGCCAGTGGTCGCTGCGCAGCACGGGCCGCGCCCAGGGCATTGCACTGGCCTGGGTGGATGCCTTCAGCCTGGGCGACGACGAGCCGCCGCTGGCCGCTGCCGGCCTGAGCGGGGATCTGAGCTTCAACGGCCAGTGGGACCTGGATACCATGGGTCCGGCGCTCAAGGCCCAGCTCGTGGTGGAACGCGCCGCCGGCGACCTGCGGCTGGCCGTGGACGACGGCTCCGGCACGACGGTGGTACAGACCACCGGCCCCAGCGCCGACAAGCCCGGGCGTACGCGCACCCGCACCATCAGCGGCACCGGCATGCGCGCGCGCATCCAGCAGGCGCGCCTGACCGTGCAGGCCAGCGGCAGCGATGTCACCGCCCGCATGCTGTGGGAAAGCGAGCGCGCGGGCTCCATGACCGGCGAGCTGCGCACGCGCCTGGCGCAGCAGAATGGCAGCTGGGCCTGGCCCGAAAAGGCGCCGCTGCAGGGCCGCGTGACGGCCAGGATGCCCGATATCGGCCTCTGGGCGCTGTTCGCACCGCCAGGCTGGCGCGTCAAGGGCACGCTGGCCGCCGACGCCACCATCAGCGGCGACCGGCAGACGCCGCACTGGCAGGGCAATCTGCAGGCCGACGACCTGAGCATCACCTCGGTGCTCGACGGTGTGGACCTGCGGGACGGCATGCTGCGCGCCAGGCTGCAGGGCACGCGCCTGGACATCACCGAGCTGCGCCTCAGCGGCGGCAAGGGCAGCAGCGCACCCATCCTGGGCTACAGCGGCAATCTCACCAATGCGCCCGCGGATGGCGGCGAATTCACCGGTTCCGGCTACGCACAGTGGACGCCGCCCGGCGAGAGCGGCGAATCGGGCCTGAGCATGAACCTGCAGGCACAGGCGAAAAAGCTGCAGGTGCTGGTGCGCGCCGACCGCCAGGTCAGCGTCTCGGGCAGCCTGCAGGCGCGGCTGGAGCAGGGCCAGTTCGTGCTGCGCGGCGACCTGGGCGTGGACCGGGCCGCCATCATCCTGCCCGAGGAATCCGCACCTTCGCTGGACAAGGACGTGGTCGTGCACACGGCCGCCTCGCGCAAGGCCGAGGAAGCCGCGCGCAAGAAGCAGGAGCGCGCAGCCCGCAAGGACCAGGCCCGCGCCACGCCGCGCAAGCTGCCCGATATCCAGGTCAGGCTCGACCTGGGCCGCGACTTCGCGCTGCAGGGCTACGGCATCACGACACGGCTGCGCGGCCAGCTCGAAGTCCAGGGCGCCAGCTATGCCGGCGGGCCACCGCGCGTGACCGGCGAGATCCGCACCGAGCAGGGCCGCTACCGCGCCTGGGGACAATCGCTGGATGTGGAGTCGGGCCTGATCCGCTTCAACGGCCCCTACGACAATCCCTCGCTGGACATCCTGGCCATACGCCCCAACATCGCCGTGCGCGCGGGCGTGCAGGTGCTGGGCACGGCCAGCGCGCCCCGCGTGCTGCTGTATTCGGACCCCGACCTGCCCGACGCGGAAAAGCTCTCCTGGGTGGTCATGGGCCGCGATCCGGCAGCCGGCGGCGCCGAAAGCGCCATGCTGCAGCAGGCGGCCCTGGCGCTGCTGGCCGGCGGCCACAGCGGCAGCGGCAAGATCGCGGGCAGCCTGGGCCTGGACGAGGTCGGCTTCAAGGGCCCGGGTGCGGGCGAGGACGCCTCGGGCGCCGCGCTGACGCTGGGCAAGCGGCTGTCCAACAAGCTCTACGTGACCTACGAGCAAAGCCTTTCGGGCGCCATGGGCACCATCTACATCTTCTACGACCTCTCGCGCCGGCTGACGCTGCGTGCCCAGACGGGCGTGACCAGCGCGCTGGACCTGGTCTACACCATGCGCAAGGATTGAGGCCTTGCAACGGCACCGGCCGCCCGATACCCCCGGGCGCTGCCGGGCCGGCGCCGCGCGAGCCGTTCATGCCCCGCCAACGCAGTTAGAATCGGAGGCTGCTCCTCGTAGTTCAATGGATAGAACGAGCGCCTCCTAAGCGCTAGATACAGGTTCGATTCCTGTCGAGGGGACCATCTTCTAGTCCGTTAGCTTCCAAAGGCTTCCGGACTTTTTTATTTCTCCTCTGAAAACGGCCTTTTTCTTTCCACGGAAGTCCATCAGAGTCCAATAGCATCCACGCATATGCGGGGGTACATTTGGGGGTACGACAACGAAATCTGGGGGTACATTTCATTTGTACCCCCAAGGCGCTCTGCAGGATGTACCCCCAATGATCCGGGCCAGATACTCCCCACAGGCTAGGTTCACTTAACCCCCTCCGGTTGCCACCTCTACGCTTGCGACCGCACAACTCTGCTGATTCGTAGAGTTCAGATCTTCAGTTAACCCCCTTAGGCAACCCGCTGAACAGTCCGACAACGCGGCTCGAATTACCCGCTTCCAAGCTATGCGGGAAGGACCCGTGGCTGGTCGTACTAAACAACCCCCTATAGAGGGCCGTAGAACAGCGGGCACATGCGGCTCGGGGCATCCGCGTCATAGTGAAATGTTTTTGGGCATGCCCTGCAGGCCGTGGCCATACCCATGCACGCCCGTATCGGCACCAGAAGGCTGCCCGAGCACTGTCTTCTCTGGTGCCATTCCTGCCTCACTGCTATCCGTTGCAGCGCACAGAAGGCCTTGCCCAGCCCCCTCCGGGGCCACCGCTCAAACTGCATTCGGTTGGTCAAAACTCGTTGAACAGGTGCGGCAACTGCCTGCACACATGCAACTTGCTTCGGGGTATGACTCTTTTTTAGTGGGAACAGTGGGAACACGCAGAAAAATACACGCAAGCCAATGATTTTATTAACAAAAACCGTTCCCATTGATCTATGGGAACATCCAAATTCGTAGTGGGAACGTGGGAACAGATTGCAGCTCAAGCACACATGCAACCGCACTTCCTTCGGGGTATGACTCTTTTTTAATGGGAACGCGGGAACAAACGCGAAAATCTCTTGCAATCCTATGATTTCATTAAATAAAAGTGTTCCCACTGCCTTGTGGGAACAGCCAAATTCGCAGTGGGAACGTGGGAACAGATTCACCTCACTTAACAACTTCAACAGCAAGGCAGCTTGATAAGGTTCATCGTTCTCTACGACGCGCTACGAAAGCCGGATAGTGACGCGTCGCCTACTCAAACCGGCCAGGAGACAGTGATGAGCAAAGGTGGCATGAGCGGTGGTGGCGGTCGCAGCGGCGGCTCACAAGGTGGGGGCGGGTCTCAAGGTGGCGGCAGCAAAGGAGGCGGCTCTGGCTCCAGCGGCGGCCGCGGCCAGGGCAACGCCGGTGGCTGGCCAAGCACCACAGGCAATGTTTCAGGCGGTGGCCGTAGCAATGCACCAGCAGGGGGCGGTGGAAAGAAATAACACCGGCGTCACTCCTGACTAACGTTACGACCCAAGACCCTCGGCTTCACCAGCTTGAAGACGTTGGGTCTTCCGGATCTTTCTTGCGGCACCAAACCCGCAGTGAAACATGCATTGCTAGACTGGCGGTTTACACATTCGTTACAAAATGAATCGCAAGAATCCCAAGACTAATTCAAGTGCTCCGTCATCCCAAAAAGCACAAGCAGCTGAGGCATCGCCGACACCTAAGGACGCCAAGAACCTTCATCCCAAGCTGGTGGCTGCAGTGGTCAATTTCGCCATGTGGTGCATCTTCTGCATGGCCGTGCAGACGTACCGAAACATCACGTTGAATCTCTCATTCAATGCTCCGATGAATGGTGCAGCAATAGCTGCGCTCACTCGGTTTGTAGACGGGAAAATGGTTTTTCTTCTGTTTGTTTCTTGCCTTGTGCTGTTCGCGTTTATTGCATTTGTCGGCCACAAATTTGCAGTTCCAGAAGCTGAAGGACGAGTCAAGCTGGTTCTTAATCAAGTCCTCCATGAGGCGGCATCAGTGTTTCAAAATATTGGCTCGCTTCTGCTAGCGATCGCATACTTCGCTACGCTTCCCCTCTATGCTCTCGCCGGTGCTGCTTGCTGGATTGGATGGTTAATCCTCTCACCCAAGGTAGTTCAAACTCACTCGTGATCGTCGCAGTTTCAGGGCATAGGCGGCGCACTTAGTCGATCTCTATAGCCATTGGCTCAACAAAAAAAGGACTCCCGAAGGAGTCCTTGAAGCCTCTGTCAAAAGGCAATGACAGCCGCAGCCCTGTCATGTCAGCCATTCACGCTTGCAGGCCCGCGGTGGTCTTTTCGTGGGCAAAGGAGTAAAGCCCGGCACCGCAGACCTGCAAGCGCTCTCGCTCTAGGGCGCGGCTGGGTTCGATGTGGGGGCGCTGCTGCTGACGCTCACCATCCGTGCACCTTGTGCCCCCATGTCTCCGTCCGGGTCGTAGGCCAGCACCACGGCGGGATCGGCGTCGGCCCGGCGGTAGATCGGCAGGTTGGCCAGCTCGGCTTCGCAAATCAGCTCTTCTTCTTTTTCCTCCAGCGTGCGCAACTGCGTGGCCAGCTGTTCGCGGCGTGTGGTGCGTTCGGTCAGCGGCAGGCCGGGCACATAGTCCATGGCATCCACCTTGGCCAGAAATACCTTTTTGATCGTGTCGCCAAACAGCCAGATCAGCTGCGGTGCGATCGAGATATTCAGCATCCCCGAAGCATTGCTTTGCCCCACCGGCAAATTCAGCCCCTGCGTCACGCGCAAAGGGTTCACCTCGGTGACGGATGCCCCCGGATTGCGCAAGCTCAGAAACTTGTTGTTGACCTCTGCGGCATCGCTCGACATGCGATCGAACCACACGGTCACTCGGGCCTTGAGGTCTTCGCGGGACAGCGGTGCCTGCTCCAGCCAGTCGATCTCTTCCTTGATCTGCGCGATCTGCTCGCGCAACTTGTCGATTTTTTGAATCAGTTCCATGCCCAACCTCACAGCTCATGCTCGGGGGAATTGAAACCCCATTGAATGACGGCTTTCACCAGCGGACCGACGCACGCAAATTGCTCGCTCTGTGCCATGTGCACGCGCTCTTTTTCGGCCTCCAGGCGCTGCTGGCGCTCCAGCAGTTGCAGGTACTCGCCCCACAGGCCGTAGCTGATGCCTGTTGGTGCATCGTTGTGTTGAGTGCCTGAACGGGTGTATGTGGGACGCTGGAATTTCTCGACCTGCTCCCGCGTCAATGCACGGGCCTTTTCCAGCGGCAGTTCGAGCATGGCCTCCACCTGATCCCGGCTCTCGTGCATGTTGGCATTGCTGCGCATGAAGGTGCGCTTGCCGCTGATGTGCTCTCTCAGTTCGCGCAGGCGAACATAGAAGTCATTCGATGTCAGATGCATGGCCCGCTTTGCTTCCAGCAGCCGCATCATCTTTGCCTTGTCATAGCTTGGCATGTGCTCTCCGTTCAAGTGCCGTTGTGACAAGAGCAATGCTCGCCCTGCAGCCCGAGAATCAACAGCCACAGCCCGCGTATTCGTGCCGTGCGCACGCCATCGACTCAGCTGCAACCCATGTTCCGCAAGGCCTTGCGCAGCCCGTCCAGCGTGGCGGGCAGGCCCAGCCCCTGGTGGCTGGCCCGGTGTATCAGGCTGCGTGCGGCAGACCAGCTCGCATCCGGTTGCTGCCGGTCTTTGAGGTGCTCGGGCACCCGCTCCAGATACAGCAGCACTTCACGGTGCAGTGCCCGCATATCGCCATGCAGATGCCGCAATGCACGCGACAACAGGCGGTTGCGCTGCACACGCAGCACATCGAAACGGGGCGTGCGGCCCAGCGTGCCCGCAAAGCCCAGCGCCTTGTCCATATCGGTGCCCTGCCGGATGTGTTCCTGCACCGCGGTCTCCAGCCATGCAGCCAGCTCGCCATGGTGCTCACGCAGCAAACGGGCAGCAATGCGTACACGCCGGATGGGGTTTTCGGGCAGGCGGCCGGCCCGGCTCCTTCGCTTGCATTCGGTCATTCACACCTCCAGCTCATAGATCGACGACGTGATGCGATAGCAGCGTGCCTGCCCCAGACCGGGCAGGCGCTGTTTGTCGTCATAGGCTCGGCCCTTGCCCGGCTTCAGACAGCCATGCTGCAGCAGCACGCTGCACACGGCCGTGTAGTCGTAGCCATTGCAGACCTCGTTACGGAACACCTCGGGGAGCACGAAGAACTCCACCTGCATATCCTCCGAGGCCACCGCAGGCAGCAGCTCGTCGTACAGCCGCTGATCGTCGCCGTTCAGGCGTGGGCCGCTCAGCTTCGGCTCGGCCTTCACAGGCTTGCCCTCTGCATCGACCAGACGCCGATATCCGGCCCGCTGCAACGTCTTCACGCTGTGATCGTCTGCAGCTCGATGCCACCACGTAAAGCGGCCCTCGCCATGCGCTTCAAAGAAGGCCCGCACCTGCCGCAGCATGGCCGTCACTTCGCCGCTGCCGGCTCCGCCACGGCCGGCCAGCCATGCGTCGAAGCAGGCTTTCACCGCGTCCTCACTCTCGCCTTCGTCCCAACCGGTCAGGCCCGCTTCGGTCGCCATGGCACCGGCCACCGCAACCAGGGCAAAACGGGCCGCCACACGCGCCACCTGTCCGCTGGCCCCCTGCGGCATCCAGGCCGTGGCAAGCACGTTCGCAGCATCCCGCAAACGCTTGGGCAAGGTTTCTGCATGGGTCGTGGCCCACTGCAGAAAAGCACGGCCGACGGCACCATGGCAGCGCTCGGTCCCGCGGGTCAACAAACCGGCCAGAGAGGCCGGATCCGGCTGACCATGCAAATGCTCGAAGGCTCCCCAGCCCTTGCCCGCTTCGGCGGGGATATCGGCCATGCGCACGTCCTGGCCGGTTCTGGAGCGCTTGCCGCCCTCGGCCATGTGATCGCTCAAACTCAGCTCACCCGTGCTCAGAAACAGCAGGCGCCACGACAGCCGCGAACGTGCAGCGCCCGTGCGTGTCGATCGCGCCTTGCTCTGCTCGTTGGCCAGCATGTAGGCACAGTCGCCCGCCACTTTGCCGTCCACTTGAGACAGCTCGTCCAGAATCAGCAGACTGTCGCAATGCTGGGCCGCAATCACCTCCAATGCGTTGTCCGTGGTGCGCCAGCGCTGCATATAGTCCGGCCCGCCATAAACGCTGGCCGCCACACGCGCCGCCGTGGTCTTGCCCGACGAGCTGCCGCCCCGAATGTGAAAGCCGCCGCTCTCCATGCCCGCAGGCCGCAGCATCGGCCCGGCAAACGCACAGCACACCGCAAACACCATGCGGCTGTTGCCCGCACAGTAGCGGCCTACGTGCTCGATCCAGTCATCCACGCCGCGCCTGATGCGGAAGGTGTTTTCCATCGCCGCATCCGACTGAAAAACAATGCGCTCATCCTCGTCGCCAATGGTTTCATGCGGCAGCACAAAGGCCCGCTTGTGCCAGCCTATGCGGTCTGTGCAGCTCGCAAACGCACCGGGCTTGCGGGTCTGGATGTACTCGGTCAGCCGGTTTCTGGCCATGGGTGCCGTGGCAATGCGCAGGCCCATGTTCAGCAGCGTGCCCCGGTACTCGCCGCCGTCGCCGCTCAGCATGCGGGCCGGCATGGCCCACTGGCGCGGCACGCCCAATGGATCTTCAAAGGTCAGCAGGTAGCCCCACCCCATGCCCTCCTGATTGCGCGTCAGCGCCTCCACCTGCAGGGGCGAGCACAACCACAGCGGGCGGGCCGGGTTGCCGTCCTTGTCACGGCCATGAAACCACACGCCGTATTGCGTCACGCTGAACGGGTCGTCGCCCGTTTGCACAGGCGCAGCATCAGGCCCTAATTCGTGCCCTTGCTGGGAGTCTGCAGCCTGTGCAGCATTCTTGTGGTGCTGCTCGATCGCAGCCATCACGCACGCCTTCACGGCCTCCAGGCTGCGGGCCAGATGCATGTCGTTGAAGTCGCTGCCGCCCTCGGGCAGATCCGTGGGGAAGACCACCGCACCGCCCACGGCCGCAGCGGCGGCATTCGCCTTGCTGCGCCCGGTATTGCGGCCCATCTTTTGCTCGGCGGCGGCATCGTCATCACCGCACACCACCAGCAAAGCCTCGGGCATCTGCCCATGCAAGGCCTTGGCCACATGCAGCAAGTTGCCCGCATCAAAGGCCGTGGCCACCGGCAAGCCCGTGGCCTGCCGCAGGCTGGCGGCCGTGGCATAGCCCTCGGCCAGCAACACGGTTTCGGCGCCCTCGGCACCGCCCAGCATGTGCCACAGGCCCGACTTTCTGCCGCCCTTCAAAAACAGCTTGTCCGGCCCCTTGGCAGGCTTGGCCGGGGCAATGCGTTGCACATTCCACAGCTCGCCTTTCTCGTCCCGCAGCGGCACCAGCAGGCAGCCATCGGCGGCATAGCGCACGCCGTAGCCCATCACGCCTTTTCGGTGCAAATACGCACTGTTTCCCGTGGTGCTGGCGGCATCCCACAGCTGCACGGCCTGCCGGGCAACAGCCTGATGGGCAGCCCTTTGCTGCGCTTCTTCGGCGGCTTTGGCCGCGGGCGACTTTTGCACCGCTCTGGCCTGCAGCTGCTGGCCCGGCACATGCGGCCCCTTGCTTCGCCGCGGCAATTTGAAGCCGTGCTGCTTGGCCAGATAAAGCAAGGTGGACACGCCCACCCCGCCACCGGCCTTGATGCTGCGCCATGTGCTCAATGCCGCAGCTTCGTCGAAGCTGGCCGCATCCCTGGCGCTCCAGTCTCGAAACAGTCCCCAGCCCGCGTCGTCCGGAAACTCGCTTTTGATCGCCATGCCCACGCGTGCCCATTCGTCACGCGGCAGGCTTGCCGGGATAAAGCCCAGCGCCTCGCCCAATAGGGCGACAGAAATCGGCGTGCCACTCATCGCAGCCTCGGCATCAGATCGTGAAAGGTCAGCGCCTGAAAATCGGGCGACAGCTTGAACGGCGCACCCTGTGCAGACACCGCCAGCAGCTTGTGCGTGCGGGCATGCATCACGCGCAGCACGCCCGATGCATCGAAGCTCACCTTCACCGGCAGGGTGTGCGGGCGGCGCATGGTGGACTTGAGCAGCACGCGGTCTGCCGGGCAGCGAACCCGCAGCTGGGCCAGCCGCTCGGGCATCACCCAGCTTGCATCGACCAGATTGGCGCTTTGCAGCAAGCCGACGCGGGCCTTCACCAGCTGCAGCACGCCGGGCCATACGATCTGCAGATGCAGAGCCGCATGCGGGTTGCCAGGGTCTGCAGGAATCCGCACCTGATACAGCACTTCATCCTCCGGCACCTTGTTGCCCTGCAGATGCTCGGCGGCCAGCCGCAGCAGCCTCTGGGCCTGCAGCTGCGCCGCCTGAATGGCTTTCTCGGCAGCGGGGCTGGGCGTCCATTGATCGGGTAATCGGCTCATACCTTTTCTCCCTCGGTATTGCGTTCAGGCACATCGCTCAGGCCGCCCGCACCGGCAGACTGGGCCTCGATCCAGGCTTGAATGGCCCGCTCGCTCCAGGCCACGCGGCGGCCTGCACACAGGCGGATCGGGCGGGGAAACAGCCCCTGCCCGATGCGGTAGTAAATCCAGCTCTTCTTGGCCGAAGTCATGCGCTCCACCTCGGCCAGCGGCAGCAGGCGGTCGCCCGGCTGCAAGCCGCCCTTGGCATACACCGCCACCGGCACGGAGCGGCGGCGCTTCTTGCAGGTGTCTGCATCCTTGCGGGACGGTGCGTTGTCGATCTCATGCACGTTCATGTCTTGCTCTCCGTGGAAAAGTGGGAAACCTCAGCCCTGGCGCAACTTGGCCGAGGTGCTGGCCGGAGCCTGTCTGCACCGGCCTGCCGCAATGCGTGCGAAGCGGCGCGGTGCATGGTTTGGCAGCGACTGGCGAGCATTGATGTGCATGCGCCAGTAATGGGCACTGGCAGCCAGAACGGCACGCGTGGCTTGTGATCGGTGATGCATGTTTTTGTCTCTCCAACAAAGTGCAAAGAAGTCCAAGAAAGTCAGCGCGGGCGATCGTCCAAGAGACGCGCGGACAAGTCCATGTAAAACATGTCGCCATATTTTGTAACTGCACTAAATCTCTTATCAGACATTGATTTCATGCAATCAAATAAATAGCAAACGCATGTTTACGTTGCAACTTGAAGCACCTTTTTTTCGACTCTGCGGAGAGCTAGCAACCACGCCAAAAGCTCACCTGAAAAAACCGAAAAAATCAGTCTCTGATATCGCATGACCCACTGACATTCAGGGGGACAAGCCCCCTGCGGCCTGTTCCAGAGCGTTTTTTTCAGCCCTGATCGGCGTTTTTTCGGCCCAGCCAGCGGCCCAAAAACTGCATGGCCACGGCCCGCATTTCGGCGGCTTTTTCGGGGGTCTTGGCGGACTCGGCCAGCGTCAAACGCAGCAGGCTTTCGTCCATCTCCGTCCACAGCCAAAGCAACAGGCGCTCCATGTCATCCATGGCTGCGGCCAGCGCCTTTGCATCGGGTGCGTTGAACTGGCGTGCCCATGTGCGGATCTCGCACACCAGCTGGCGCGCTTCGCGGTGCGAGAGCCGGGCCTGCTGATCCGAGGTGGCGTCAATGGGGGTTGTGTGCAGCGGTGCAAAGGACGGGCGCGGCTGCGCTGCCACTGCGTTGCGGGCAGCAGAAGTGTCGAGGGCTGTCATGGCTCAGCCCTCCGGGTTCAGGTCGATGGATTGCAGCGTGGCAATGGCCTGCTGTGCCTCGGCCAGAAACTTCTCGGCAAACAGGTACATCGGCTCGCGGGCCGTGAGCATGGCTTTGCAGCGGCTCAGGCTGTTGAGCGCCTGCATGTGCAATTGGATGGGGTCAGAGGTGTTGCCCGTGGCGGGCAGAGACAGGCATGCAGCACCAGAAGGCTGGGCGCAGGCCAGGGGGCGAGATACGGTGTTCATGGTTCCGTGCTCCTGTGTGAGACTGAAACCACCTGCATCGCGTTTTCAAGCACGAAGCAGGTGGACGGGATGTTGAAAACACGCACACAGACGTGCGGGCAGCCTTACGGGTAGCCCCATCCCGCCCGTAACCATGTGGATGTGCAGGCGCGGTGCCCACATTTCCAGTGTTCAGACGTGACAAGGCCTCGCTGACGGGGAGGCTTAGCCGCTGTGTGATCCGGTGTTTTCAAGCACCAGCCCCGGGACAGGGGGCTTGGACGAATTGTGGCATAAATTTGCCTCACACTGACAATCAAGCCTTGGCGGTAGCTGAAATTCTCTGAAGCATATCCCTTACATAATTTAGCTCATTGTTATCAACAATGTCCATTGCCAACGAGTATATGGCTTTATGAGAAATACCGTCTTTTATCTTAAACAAGCATGATGATTTATCATCAAATTGACAAACCCTGCATTGCATAATACTCTTTGCTTTGCATTTTCTAGGCAGATCTTTAATTACTTTCTCCAGCCCTTCAGAGAAAGATTTCAAAAGCCATTTTCCCTTTACAAATATCTTTAATTCAGAAATACTACGTCCTAAATTTTTACTAGCGGATAGTTGGTCAAGTACATCAGATTTAGCCATGATGGATTGCATTGTATTTTCATCTTTTCGCCGCCCTATGTTATCTCCATACCCAACGACACTTGAGTAGCTGGAATCTATGGCTCCCTGAAGAGCTTCCAAGGAAAAATAGTAAAGACCATCTAAATCGTCAATGCATTCTTGCACAGTAATCAGAGGCGTTACTTGTTTTTCTGTGATGTGAGTCAATTTCACTAAAAGTTTATTCAGAACTTCAGAGTTAACAAAATGACTCTCGATTGAATACTGAGCCAAAGTAAATAATGCCGGCATATTCAAATTTCCATTTCTAAAGTATCCGACATCTCTATCAATTATTCCGACAACATATTTATCAAGAATTCCTTGAGAATCTATTGAGTTTAGATCTTGGATAGCATCTTTAACAAAATCACATCCACCAGAATAACCCTCAATGGACTCTATTGCATAAACCTCACAATCACCCGATGAAAGTTTTTCGTAAATACGAACATCATCAACACCTTCCACTAAAACATGAGCTGTTTTAGTCATAATGGCCATCGACAATATTTCATCTATCTCGTACTTATTCATATTCTTATACTCTAAAAGTTACGAGCTCTGTGAGATAGTGTGGATTTCTCTTGGAAATAGCTGGACTATGCGACGCGACAATTATTTGCGTATCTGGAACCAGTTCATTAAATAGGCCGAGCAATTCTCTTTGCCATGTAATATTCAAAGAAATTTCAGGCTCGTCAATTATCAGAAAATCTCTGTCCTGACCATGGAAAAGAACTAGTGTTAAAAAGGTCAGAATGTGTCGCTCACCACTAGAAAGTTCGTTTATTTCCAGTTCTTTATCATCTATTTTGACAACAACCTTTTCTTCTGAAATTTCCAACCTTTTACCATCAATCAAATATTTATTAAACTTCTCTACAATTAGATTAATAGAACTCAAAAGCAGTCTCTCAACTTTTAGTTCTGCCATCATGTTATTGAATAGCTTGCGAAGCAATTCATTATTGTAAACTTCCTTGTAATCATTCTCTGATTCAAGACCTTCAAGTTTTTTTAAAATTGTTTCTTTAAACTTATTATCGACAGCGCTCTTTAGAGCCTCAATCAATCTAGGGCGGCCCTTTTCCAAGTTGCCATAAAATTCCGACGGCTCGGCATCCACTGTTATATTAGATTCTTGATCGATTGCGAATGCAAGAGTATCAAACAAGGCATTCTGTATTTTTAATGTTGCAGACTTTTTTGCTGCCTCATAGTGATCAATTAATATTCCCTGAATGTTTTCAAGTTTAATATTCTGCAAATTAGCGTGCTTACTTTTTAAATCAAACTCTGACTTTCTAACCCTAGACAAAGCATTTTGTCTTTGTCGTATATAGAAGGAAAGGTCTTGAGCCAACATATGCAGGCTCTTCTCTCTATCCATAGAGAATAAACTTCTATATCTTGGATTTGAGAAAAACTCAAGAATCAAATCTGGCTCAACCCGAGTCTGCTGAGTAGTAACGCCGCGTTCAATTCCAAGAGATAGCGAATTCGTAGCAAATAAACTCGATGATTCGAAGCGTGACCAGTCATAACCCGAATCTTTTTTATCAACAACTAATTTTCTAAGAACAGGCTCTTCAATGTATTTTTTTAATTCTTTCCACGCTGCAGTACTTATTCTAGATTCATCAACTATGCCGTACTGATTTATAAGACTCTCTGGAATCTGAATCTTCGCTGCCTCGAAGGTTCCACTATCTATAAGATGGCTAATATCTTTATTTGATAAACCTTCCAATCGAGGAAATTCTTGCTTTATAATCTCACCACATGGAGCTATTTCAAAGTACTCACAATAGATGCTGTTTACACAAATACTTTCCAAAATTTGATTATTTTGTGAAAGAAATGCATTAATGGCTCTGAGAAATGTTGTTTTACCTGAGCCATTAAGACCATAAATAACAGATACAGGTGAAGCTGAAAAATCAACTACGGCAGTTTGATCGGCACTCCTAAAGCCATTAAATATTAGTTTACTTATTCGAATTTTCATAATTAACACCAACTAATTGATTTAATAAATTATATTGATATTAGATTTAATTTCTATATTCATGTGCCATTGTTCCCACTCTGTTCCCTTCGTGTTCCCACTCTGTTCCCACTCTGTTCCCACAGCTTTTGATAGCATCTAACGCTTGCTGTATCAGCGTTTCCGGAATTTCCGCTGCATTTGTTCCCACGTTCCCACGGTTTTTGCAGAAATAGTCCCGGAGCAAATTGCGTTGTAACAAAGTGACACTTTTGGTTGGTAGGCACAAAAAAGCCGCCTCGGCGGGCGGCTGGGTCTGTCTCTGGTGTCTGGTGCGGGCTAGCCCCTGGCCCACTGAGGCATGGTCAGCGTCTGCCCTGCTCTGCGGGCATCCAGATAGTCGGCCCACCATTGCATGAGCTGGGTGCGCTCTGCCATATAGGTGCTGCGGTGGTAGGCAGCCCGCACCTGGTTGCGCTCTTTGTGGGCCAGTTGGCGCTCGATCACGTCCGGGCGCCAGCCTGCCTCGTTGGCCACGGTCGAGAACAGGGCTCGAAAGCCGTGGGCCGTGGCCAGGTACTTGTAGCCCATGCGGGCCATGGCCGAGTTGAAGGTGTTCTCGCTCAGCGGCTTGGTGCTGTAGAAGGGGCTGGGAAAGACCAGCTCCAGCCGCTCGGAGATGGGCCGCATCTGCTGCAGCACGGCCAAGGCCTGCCGCGACAGGGGCACGCGGTGTTCCTGCCGCATCTTCATGCGCTCGGCAGGGATAGTCCACACGGCAGCGTCCAGATCGATCTCGTCCCAGCGGGCACCGCGTGCCTCGCCGGGGCGCGTGGCGGTGAGGATGAGCAGGCGCAGGGCACTGATGGTGTGCAGCTCGCCGTCATAGGCATCGAGCCGGGCCAGGAACTCGGGCAGCTCGCGGTCATCGATGGCGGCACGGTGTTTGACTTCGCGGGGCCGCAGGATCTCGGACGGCACCAGATCCACCATGGGGTTGCTTTGCAGCCGTCCGTGAATGAGGGCCCAGCGGAAGATGGCCTTGACCCGTTGCAGCACCCGGCCCGCCTGCTCGCCGGCGCCACGGGCCTCGATCACCTTGACGGCGGCCATGATCTCCAGCGGCGTGATGCTGGCCAGCGGCCTTGCGCCCAGGATGTTCAGGATGTCGTTTTCCAGAGAGGCCTGTATGCGCTGCAGGGTGACTGGCTCCCACCGGGCGGCCTGATGCTCCAGCCATTCGGCGGTCACGGCCTGCAGGGTGTTGACGGCCTCTTTCTCGGCCTTGGCCTTGCCCACCTTGCGCTGCTCTGCCGGATCAATGCCGGACTGAATGAGCATGCGGGCCTGCATGGCCTGTTCCCGTGCATCCTTGAGGCCCACAGCCGGATAGACGCCCAGGGCGAGCAACTTCTCTTTGCCGTTGCTGCGGTACTTGAGACGCCAGTACTTGCCGCCAGTCTTGGCGTAGTCGAGAAACAGCCCGCCGCCGTCGAAGTATTTGCCGGTCTCGCTCAGGTTGCGCAGCTTGGCGTCGGTCAGTTTCATGGGCATCCTCGCATGGCTGGGGGTACATTTGGGGGTACATCTTAGGCTCGTTTGTGCGAGACCTAATATCCATGCGGGTTAGCGGACAGAGTGTGATTTCTGTCGAGAAATCAAAGGCCGCGAAGGTGCATCCCTCGCGGCCTTTTTCATGGCCGGACGCTGCCGGCGCGGGCAGCGCCGCTTCAATGCGCGGCCCCGGCCGACTGCTTGCGGCGCGCAGCCTTGGTGCGGTACATGGCGGCGTCGGCCTTTTGCAGCGCATCGTCCAGGTCCGTGCCGTCGGGCGGCAGGCAGACAACCCCCACGCTGGCACCCTGGTAGGCCAGCTGGCCGCCGCCGGGCAGCTCGATGCAGGCGGAGGATGCCTCGAACAGGCGCCGCTGCAGGTCGCGTGCGATCTGATCGCCGTCGTCGTCGAGGCCGGGCCCCATGCCCACCATCACGAACTCGTCGCCGCCGAAGCGAGCCAGCATGTCGCTGCTGCGCACCGCTGCGGCCAGTTGCGTGGCCAGCGTGCACAGCAGCGCATCGCCGGCCTCATGGCCGTAGCGGTCGTTGATTTCCTTGAAATGGTCGAGGTCCACAAAGCCCACCAGCACCCATTCGCGGCTGCGGCGGCAATGGGCGATGACGCGCTGCAGCTCCTCGGTCAGGCTGCGGCGGTTGGGCAGTCCGGTCAGCGCATCCAGCATGGCCAGCGAAGCCAGCTCGCGGTTCACCCGCTGCAGCTCCTGCACCAGCTGCTCGCGCTCGGCAAAGCCGGCCACGATGCGGGCAAACAGGCGCAACACGCTCTCGGCCTCCGGCGCCAAAGGCTCCGACTCGCAGCTGGCCGCGCACAGCGTGCCGTACAGCTGACCTGACGTGAAGCACACCGGCATGCTCATATAGGTCTGGATGCCCAGCTTGCGCGCAGCCGCCGAATCGCCCCAGCATTCGGCCACATTGCCCGTGTACATGCGGCCTTCGGCCAGGGCGCGCTTGCACAGCGTGTCCTTCCAGGGCACCTGCAGGCCTTCGGTCATCTGCAGCGTCCCGGCATTGAGCACATAGAGCACGGTCTGCACGCCATGCTCCTCGTCGACCGTGGTCAGATAGGCCGATTCGAGCCGGGTCACTTCCACCAGCATTTCAAGCAGCGGTCGGGTCAGTGCCTGCAGCGACTTGGCTGCAGCCACTGTCTGGGACAGACGCTGAACAATGGATTCCATCAATGTACCTCGCTACCTGGCAGGGGCCGCGCAGCCGTGCGCGGGCCGGATGGTGCAAGTCTAAGCCAGTACCGGCCCGTTTTTTCAGGCCTGGGCGGCTGGCGCCTGCGCCGGCCACAGAATGCGCACACGCAGGCCGCCCAGCGAGGGCGAGGCATCGAGCAGCAATTGCGCGCCGGCCGACCGTGCAATGCTCTGCACGATGGCCAGCCCCAGGCCGCTGCCGCCGGCCATGCCGCCCGCGTCGTGGCCGCGCACGAAGCGCTGCACCACGCGCTCGCGCTCGTGCTCGGCGATGCCGGGGCCGGAATCCTCCACCACCAGCGCCCGGCCCTGCGCATCCTGGCTCCAGCCCACATCCACGCGCCCGCCGGCCGGAACATACTTGATGGCGTTGTCCAGCAGGTTGCGCAGCAGCGTGGCCATGGCCTGGGGATCGGCGGCCACGGCAAAGCTGTGCTGCAGCTGCGGGGCCTCGCTCAGGCCCACGTCGAGCTGCCGGGCCTGGGCCATGACGGCGGTCTCGGCCAGCACCTGCTCGGCCAGCGCGCGCAGATCGACGAGGCCGGCGCCCGCGCCTTGCCCGGCCGCAGCCTGCGCCGGCGTGGGTGTCCCCCGGGCCTCCTGGCGCGCCAGCGCCAGCAGTTGTTCCACCAGATGCTTGGCGCGTTCGATGCCGGCGGCCAGGCGCTGCTGCGCCAGCTCGCGCTCGGCAGGTCCGGGCGCCCGCTGCAGGGCCTGCAACTGCAGCTGCAGCGCGGCCAGCGGCGAGCGAAGCTCGTGCGCCGCGTCGGCCACGAAGTGCTGCTGCGCCTCGAATGCCTGGTCCACGCGCTGCAGCAGCGCATTGAATTCGCGCACCAGCGGCTGCATTTCCTCGGGCAGGCCCGCCACCGGCACAGGCGCCAGGTCCTGCGGCTGGCGCATGGCCAGCTCGCGGCGCACGCGCTGCACGGGCGCCAGCGAACGGCGCACCACCCACCACACGGCCAGGGCCAGCAGCGGCGCCAGCAGCGCGATGGGCCAGAGGCTGCGCAGCGCGGCCTCGCGCGCCAGCGCCGTGCGCACATGCATGTCCTGCGCGACCTGGATCACCTGGGAACGGGTCTGCAGCGAGAACACCCGGTACATGGTGCCGCGCGCGGGCACGTCGGCAAAGCCCAGCACGGCCATCTGCGGCAGCGCGGTGCCGAAAGCCGACTCGAAGATGCGCAAGCCTTCGTTGGTCCAGACCTGGACGATGAACTCGTTGTTCTCGTCCTCGGGCGGCGTGCCCTGCGGCCGCCCCCGTGCATCCACGGGCAGGCCGGCGCGCAGCGCGAACGCCGTCTGCTGCATCTGGTAATCGAACAGGGTGTCGGTCTGCGCCAGTGCATTGCGGTAGGCCAGCACGCCCTGCAGCAGCGCCGTCAGCACGATCGCCGCGCCGATGAACAGCAGCAGCCGCGCGCCCAGCGAGCCGGGCAGGCAGCGGCGCAGCCAATGCCTGGCGGCGGAAGAAAATCCCAGCGGGGCGGCGGCTGTCATGGCAACTCGAACGGTTCTCAGGCCCGCGGCAGCATATAGCCCACGCCGCGCACATTGAGGATGGCGCCCTGGCCCAGCTTCTTGCGCAGGCCGTGGATATAGACCTCGATGGCATTGCTGCTGACTTCGTCGCCCCAGCCGTAGAGCTTGTCCTCCAGCTGCTGGCGCGACAGCGTGCTGCCCGGGCGGGCCAGCAGCGCCTGCAGCACGGCCCATTCGCGCCCCGACAGCACCACGGGGCTGCCGTTGACCGAGGCTTCGCGCGTGGCGGGGTTGAGCCGCACGCCCTCGTGCTCGTACTGCACCTCGGCCCGGCCCGAGGCCCGGCGCGCCAGGGCCCGCAGACGGGCCAGCAGCTCGTCCATGTCATAGGGCTTGACCACGTAGTCGTCGGCCCCGGCATCCAGTCCCGCGATGCGGTCGCGCACGGCATCGCGCGCCGTGGCCACCAGCACCGGCGTGGCATCCTTGCGCGCGCGCAGCTGGCGCAGCACCTGCAGGCCGTCCAGGCCCGGCAGGCCCAGGTCCAGCAGCACCAGGTCGTACTGGTGGGCGTGCAGGGCCGTGTCGGCCTGGCGGCCGTCCCGGACCCAGTCCACCGCATAGCCTTCGCCGCGCAGCAGGCTCTGCACGGCTTCGCCGATCATGGCGTCATCCTCAACAAGCAAAAGGCGCATGGAGCCAAGCATAAGGCAAGCTCCATGCGCCTTCCATGCCCGGGCTTCAGCCCAGGCGCACCGGCACGAAGATCTTGTTACCGTCGCGCCAGATCAGCACGGCAACGGTCTTGTCGGCCTTGGCCATGGCGGCGCGCACATCGTCGATATCGCGGGCCGGCGTGCCGTTGATCGACAGCAGCACGTCGCCCGGCATGATGCCGGCCATGGCCGCAGGTCCATTGGCCTGGGCCACGAGCAGGCCGCCGTCGACGCCGATCTGCTTCTTCTCGCCGGGCTGCAGCGGGCGCAGCGCCAGGCCCAGCTTGCCCTTGCCGGCATCGGGCGTGCTCCTGGCCACCTTGGCGGCCTTGTCGCTGGCATCGCCCAGCGTGGCGCTCAGCGTCTTGGACGCCCCCTTGCGCCAGACTTCCAGCGTCACCTTCTGTCCCGGCAGCGCCTGGCCCACATAGGCGGGCAAATCGCCCGAGCCCACGATGGCATGACCGTCGATCCTGCGCACCACGTCGCCGGCCTCCAGGCCCGCCTTGGCGGCCGGGCCGCCGGGCTCCACGCTGGAGACCAGGGCGCCCTCGGGCCGGTCGAGCCTGAAGGAGTCGGCAAAGGCCTGGTTCACCTCCTGCACGCTCACGCCCAGGCGCGCATGCTGGGCCTTGCCCGTGGCCTGGATCTGCTGCTGCACGCGCGTGGCCACCTCGATGGGGATGGCGAACGACACGCCCTGGTAGCCGCCCGAGCGCGTGTAAATCTGGCTGTTGATGCCGACCACTTCGCCCTGCGCATTGAACAGCGGGCCGCCGGAGTTGCCGGGGTTGATGGCCACGTCGGTCTGCAGGAAGGGCACGAAGGAGTCATCGGGCAGCGAGCGCCCCTTGGCGCTGACCACGCCGGCCGTCACGCTGTTTTCGAAGCCGAACGGCGAGCCGATGGCCAGCACCCAGTCGCCCACGCGCAGGTTCGAGGTCTGGCCGAGCCGGACCGTGGGCAGCCCCTTGGCATCGATCTTGAGCACGGCCACGTCGGTCTTGGGGTCGGCGCCCAGCACCTTGGCATTGAATTCGCGGCGGTCGGTGAGCTTGACCGTCACCTCCTTGGCGCCATGCACCACGTGGGCGTTGGTCAGGATCACGCCGTCGCTGGAGACGATGAAGCCCGAGCCCTCGCCGCGCATGGGCACGTCGGGCTGCTGCTGGCGCCCGCCGATGCCGGGCATGCCCGGAAGGCCGAACTGGCGGAAGAACTCGAAGAACGGATCGTCCGGGTCCATGCCCTGCGGCGCGCGCTGCTGGCGCGAGGAGGCCGTATCGCCCTCGTCATCGCCCATGGAGCGCGAGGTACCGACCACGCTGATGTTGACCACGGCCGCGCCGTTGCGCGCCGTGATGTCTGCAAAATTGGGAGCGGCCACCACCGGCTGGCCGCCGGCCGGCTGCACCAGGGGCGTGGCCACCACGGCCTGGGCATGCGCGTCGCCGTGCACGGCACCGACGAGGCCGGCGCCCGTGGCGCCCAGCGCCCCGATGGCACCGGCGGCCACCAGGGCCATGACCAGACGGCGGGGAGTGGAGACAAGCGTGTTCATGGCAAACCTTTCATAAAAGCGCCCGTTGCGGGCTTTGCTGAAAGGCAGTTTGAACGCCGAGACTTAGGCCAGGCTTAGACGGCGCAAGCAGTGCCGGCGGTTCGCGTTCGCTCCTGAAACAGGAGCTTTCAGCGCATGCCATATCCCGGATATCGGATGAATGCCACCCGATATCGATTCAGGGAAAGCGCTGCAAGCTCATGGATTCATAGCAACCGCGGCCACCGCTCCAGGGCGGCGGAAGGCTGTCTCAGAGGAGATCCAGCACCTTCTCGGGCGGGCGGCACAGGGCCGCGCCCCTGGGCGTGACCACGATGGGGCGGTTGAGCAGCACCGGGTGGGCGGCCACGGCGGCGATGAGCTGGGCATCGCTCACGCCGCTCTGGTCCAGGCCCAGCGCCTTGTACTCGGCTTCCTTGGTGCGCAGCAGCTCGCGCACGGGCACGCCCAGGTGCTCGACGAGTTCCGCCAGCTCGGGCGCCGTCAGCGGCGTGGCGATGTAGTCCACGATGCGGGGCTCGATGCCGTGCTCGCGCAGCAGGGCCAGCGCACCGCGCGAATTGCTGCAGCGGTTGTTGTGGAAGATGGTGATGTCGTCGCGAAGAGTGGGGGCGGTAGTCATGCGCGCAGTGTATTCGCTGCACTGCGCGCAGCCTTGCATGGCTTACGCAGCGGACGCCGAAGCGGCGACGGGAGCAGCGGCAACGCCCTGCCCGGCCGGTTCGTCTTCCTCATGCGCCTGTCCTTCGCGGCCCGGCAGCAGCAGGTTCAGGCCCACGGCCACCAGCGCCCCCACGGTGATGCCCGAGCCGAAGACTTCGCGCACAAAGGCCGGCATCCTGGCGAGCAGGTCGGGGCGCACCGTCACGGCCAGGCCGCAGCCCAGAGAGACCGCGATGATCAGGCTGCTGCGGCGCGACTGCTCGCAGCTGCCGAGCATGCGGATGCCTGCCGAGATGATCGTGGCGAACATCATCAGGCCCGCACCGCCGAGCACGGGCTGCGGGATCGTCACCACCAGCGCGCCCAGCACCGGGAACAGGCCTGCGGCCAGCAGCATCACGCCGGTCAGCATCACCACATGGCGGCTGGCCACGCCGGTGAGCGAGACCACGCCCACGTTCTGAGCAAAGGTGGAGACGGGCGGGCTGGACATCAGCGCGGCAAAGGCCGAGCCCAGGCCGTCGCACAGCATGCCGCTGGCCAGGCGCTTGCCGTGGATCGGCGTCTGCGTGGCCGCGCCCAGCGCCATGAAGGTGCCCGTGGTCTCGACGATGGTCACGAGAAAGGCGATGGACATGGCCACGATGCCCGACACCGGGAACGCCATGCCGAAGTGCAAGGGCTGCGGAATCGCGAAAACCGGCGCCTCGCGCACCTGGGTGAAGTCGATCAGGCCCAGCGCCAGGCACAGCAGGTAGCCGCAGGCAATGCCCAGGACCACGGCCGATGCGGAGACCACGCCCTTGCCCCATTGCACGAAGCCGATCACCAGCGCCAGCACGAAGCCGGCAATCGCCAGATGACCCACTGCGCCGTAGCTGCCGCTGCCCACGCCGCCCGCGGCCCAGTCCACCGCCACGGGCGTGAGCGACAGGCCGATCATGGTCACGACCACGCTGGTCACGGTGTGCGGGAAAAAGCGCCGGATCACCGGCATGAAGAAGCTGCCGGCAATCATCACCAGCGAGCCCACGAGCGAGGAACCCAGGATGCCGGGCACGCCATGCTCCAGCCCCACGCTGACGCCCGCGCCGACAAAGGCGAAGCTCGTGCCCATCACGCAGGGCAGGCGTATGCCCACGGGCCCGACGCCGCGGCACTGGATGATGGTGACGATGCCCGAGCCCAGCAGCGCCGCGTTGACCAGGGCCACGATCTGGTCGGCCGGCAGCTTGAGCGCGCCGCCGAACACCAGCGGCACGGCGATGATGCCGCCCAGCGCGGCCAGCAGGTGCTGCAGCGAAAGCAGCGTGGTGGTGATGAGGCCGGGCGGACGGTCTTCCACCCCGTAAAGCAGTTTTTCCATGGTCTTGTCTCCTGTTCCCTGTGCAATGGCCTCTGCGGAGGCACTGGTCGCTATGTCGTCAAGGGCCCGAAAGGGGCGGTTGCTGCATGCCTGGCTGTGTCGTGGCGCGCCTCCTGTGGCTGGATGGGGAATGCACCGGGTGCCGCCGCGCTGCACCTGGCCCGGCAGCAGCACGGCAGGAAACGGTGCTCAGTGGCCTGCGGCCCGCTCGAACAGGGTGCGAGCCAGGTCGCGGTGCCGGCCCAGCACCACGGGCAGGTCGGCGGTCAGCAGGCGGCCATCCTCGACCACCACCCGGCCATTGATGACGCTGCTGGACACCTGGGCCGGCGTGCAGAACACCAGCGCCGCCACGGGGTCGTGGCCGGCGCCCGCATGGGCCACGCCTTCCATGTCGAAAGCCACGAAGTCGGCCGACATGCCGGGCGCCAGCGCGCCGATGTCGTCGCGGTTCAACACCCGCGCGCCCCCCAGCGTGGCGATCTCCAGCGCCTCGCGGGCGCTCATGGCCGCAGGGCCGTAGCCCACGCGCTGCAGCAGCATGGCCTGGCGCGCCTCGCCCAGCATGTGGGCCCCGTCATTGGACGCGCTGCCGTCCACGCCCAGGCCCACGGGCACGCCCGCGTCGCGCATGCTGCGGATGGGCGCGATGCCCGAGGCCAGGCGCATGTTCGAGCACGGGCAGTGCGCCACGCCGGTGCCGGTGCGCGCAAACAGGGCGATGCCCTCGGGGTCGAGCTTGACGCAGTGCGCGTGCCATACGTCGCGGCCCACCCAGCCCAGGTCCTCGGCATACTGCGCGGGCGTGAGACCGAACTTCTCGCGCGAGAAGGCCACGTCGTTGTCGTTTTCGGCCAGGTGGGTGTGCAGCGACACGCCGTGCGCGCGGGCCAGCACGGCCGATTCGCGCATCAGCTCGCGCGTGACCGAGAACGGCGAGCACGGCGCCAGCACCACGCGCAGCATGGAGTGGCGCGAGCCGTCGTGGTACTGCTGGATCAGGCGCAGACTGTCGCGCAGGATGGCTTCCTCCTCCTCGACCACCACGTCGGGCGGCAGCCCGCCCTTGCTTCGGCCCAGGCTCATGGAGCCGCGCGCCGCGTGGAAGCGCATGCCCATCTGCTGCGCGGCGACGATGGAGTCGTCCAGGCGCGAGCCGTTGGGAAACAGGTACAGGTGGTCGCTGGTCGTGGTGCAGCCGGACAGCATCAGCTCGGCCATGGCGGTCTGCGTGGAGATGTGGATCATCTCGGGCGTCAGGTGCGACCACAGCATGTACAGGTTGGTGAGCCACGAGAACAGCTCGGCGTCCTGGGCCGCAGGCACGGCGCGCGTCAGGCTCTGGTACATGTGGTGGTGGGTGTTGACCAGGCCCGGAGTCACGACCTTGCCGCGCATGTCCAGCACGCGCGCCCGGCCCTCGTCGGCCATGCGGCGGTACTGCGCGGGCAGGTCGGCCGTGGCGCCCACCCATTGCACGGCCGGGCCGTCTGCCACCAGCGCTCCGCCTTTGATTTCGCGGCGCTGCGCATCCATGGTGACCAGTACGTCGGCATTCAGGGCAATCAGGGTCATGGGTCTATTCCTCTCTAAACAAGAAGCGCCAGTCTAGAGAGGAGGTGTAGCGCGCGATAGCGCCAAATTCAGCTTGGCATGTCCACAAAATGTGGACATGCCGAACCCGATGGACCGCTACTGCCCGGCAGCATGCGGCCTGCCTGGCGCCAGGTGCCGCGTCAGCGCTTCATCGCAAACAGCCGCGCCAGCTCCGCCTGTATGCTCTCCGCCATCAGCTCGGCGGCTGCACTCAGTTCGGCGCCTCTGCGCGCGGCCAGCACCAGGGTCTGGCGCTGCAGGTGGGCATCGCGCAGGGGCACGAAGACCAGGGCGCCGCGGCCCAGCTCGTCCACCACGTCCAGCGCATTGAGCAGCGCAATGCCCTCGCCCAGCATGACCAGCCGCTGGATCAGCGCCAGCGAGGTCGATTCGGCCACCGGCGTGACCTCGATGGCGTTGCGCGCAAAGGCTTCGTCGAGCAGCGTGCGTATGGTCAGCGGCGCCGCCGGCAGGATGAGCGCATGGCCCACGCATTCGCCCAGCAGCAGCGACGAATGGCGCGCCAGCGCATGGCGCGGCGGCAGCACGGCGCCGATCTGCCACACGCTGTCAGCCAGCGTGCGCAGGCCGGGCCGCTGCGGCAGGTCGTAACCCAGGCCCAGGTCTGCATCGCCGCCCTCGACGGCGGCCACGATGTCCGCCGTCGGCAGATCGATGACGCGCACGGCCATGCCCGGATGGCTGCGCCTGAACGCGTGCACCAGCGAAGGCAGCAGCGAGCCCGCCAGGCCCGTGGTGGCCGCCACCGTGATCTCGCCGCGCCGCAGGCCCTTGAACTCGGCAATGCGCTCGCGCAGCGCCGCATGCTCGCGCAGCGTGCTGCGCACATGGGCCAGCACCATCTCGCCCAGCGGCGTCAGGCGCAAACGGTTGTGGATGCGGTCGAACAGCGGTGCACCCAGCTCGGCCTCCAGGTCGAGGATCTGCCGGTTCACGGCCGTGGGCGCCACATGCAGATGCTCGGCCGCCTTGCGGATGGAGCCGCGGCGGACCACTTCGTCGAGATAGCGCAGGACTCTGGCGTGCATGCGCGCAGCCTACACGGATTTGAAGGCGGGCAGGTCAGCCCTGGCGCAGCCGGTCCACTTCGGCATGCAGGTCCTTGGCCCAGATGCGGCGGTCCCGCCCCTGCGCGCGCTGCGGCTCGCCGTAGTGCACCACGGCCACCAGGTCGTCGGCGCTGAGCACGCGCCAGATGGAGCCCAGCAGGGTTTCGTCGCCCACATAGGTGGCCGCGTAGCTGGTCTCGCCGGTGGCGCCGTCGACAAAGCGCAGGCCCACGGGCTGCACCGGCGCATCGCACTGCACGGCGGCTTCCAGCAGATTCGAATGAAAGGACAGCAGCTGGCGTCCGTCGCCCGTCGTGCCTTCGGGAAACACGGCCAGGATCTCGCCGCGCCCGAAGGCCTCGCGCATGCTGCCGACCATGCGCAGCGCATCGCGGCGCGAGCTGCGCTGGATGTACAGCGTGCCGGCCGCCGTGGCCAGCGTGCCGATGATGGGCCAACCCTTGACGTCGGACTTGGAGATGAAGCGGCAATGGCGCGCCGCATGCATCATGGGAATGTCGAGCCAGGAGATATGGTTGCTCACGAGCAGCACCGGCCCCTTGGCCGGCGGCCGGCCCCGGATCTCCAGCCGAACGCCGGCGCGCACCATCATGGTCGCGGCCCAGGCCTGCACATGCTCGTGCTGCTGCCAGTAGTGCAGCCGCGGAAAGCGCAGGGCCACGATCCAGGCGCCTCGGGCCACATGGGCCAGCAGGCGTAGCGCACGCCAGATGGCGCGCAGGCCGGTTTTGAATTTGCGCAGGCCAGTTGCCATCATGCGAGAAAGGCTCCCTTGCTCCGCCATGCGCCACCAGGCCCACGGCACATATCCGCGGCGCGGCCCCGGCCTGTGGCCCGAGCCCGCCGCACCGCCCTGCAGCGAGGCTATCGAAGCGACTCAGAGGGTATTTTCAAAAGCAATACGGCCGTCCACCAGCGTGCAGCGCACGCGGGCCGGCAGTTCGTAGCCGGCAAACGGCGTGCTCTTGCCCTGGCTGGCCAGGGCCTTGCCCTCCACGGTCCAGGCGGCGTCGGGGTCGACGATGCACAGGTCGGCCACGCCGCCCTCCTGCAGGCGGCCCAGCTGGCCCAGCTGTTCGCCCAGGGCCTGGCCCAGCACGGCCACGGGCGCCGAGGTGACCACGGCCAGCGCGCGCGCCAGCGGCACGCCGTGGTCGCGGCTCCACTTCACGGCGACGGACAGCAGCAGTTCCACGCCGGTGGCGCCGGGCTCGGATTCGGCAAACGGCAGCACCTTGGCATCCTCGTCCACGGGCGTGTGGTCGGAGACCAGCGCGTCGATGGTGCCGTCGGCCAGCGCGGCCGACAGCGCATCGCGGTCACGCTGCTGGCGCAGCGGCGGCACCAGGCGCGCGCTGCTGTCGAAGTAGCCGATGTCGTTCTCCGTCAGCAGCAGCGAGTTGATCGAGACGTCGGCCGTCACGTTCAGGCCCTCGGCCTTGGCGCGGCGCACCAGCTCCACGCCCTGGCTGCTGGAGATGCGGCACAGGTGCACGCGCGTCTGCGAGCCGCGGATCAGCTCGAAGATGGTGTGCAGCGCAATTGTCTCGGCCGCCACGGGCACGCCGGACAGGCCCATGCGCGTGGCCAGCGCGCCGCTGGCGGCCACGCCCTTGCCCAAGTCCTTGTCCTGCGGGCGCAGCCAGACGGCGTAGCCGAAGGTGTTGGCATAGCTGAGCGCGCGGCTCAGCGTGGTGACGCTGGACAGCGGCACATCGGCCTGGCCGAAGGCCACGCAGCCGGACTCGGTCAGCTCGGCCATCTCGGTCAGCACCTCGCCCTTGAGCCCCACGGTCAGCGCGCCCATGGGGAACAGGCGCGACTTGTGCTGCTTCTCGGCGCGGAACTTGAGCATTTCCACCAGACCCTGCTCGTCGAGCACGGGGTCGGTGTCGGGCGGGCAGACCAGGCTGGTCACGCCGCCGGCCACGGCCGCGGCCATTTCGGACTGCAGCATGCCTTCGTGCTCATGGCCGGGCTCGCGCAGGCGCACGGCCAGGTCCACCAGGCCGGGCAGCACCCAGCAGCCGCTGGCATCGATTTCGCGCTCGGCCGCAAAGCCCTCGGGCGCCGCGCCGATGGCGGCAATCCGGCCGCCATCGATGGCGATATCGGCCGGTTGATCAAAGCCCCGGGCCGGGTCCATCACGCGGCCGTTACGGATGAGAATTTTCATGGTTTGCCACCAAACTGGCCGCCAACCCTTATTTCAAAAGCGCTGGCAGCTATCAAAATTATATTTACTCCTGAACTGCGCTGGGCACGCAGCTCCCGAAACCGGCACCGCCCCACCCGGGGGAAGCGGCGCAGCCGCTCAGGGGGATGGCCTGATGTTCCCTCAGGCCTCATTCCCTGCAACGATGGACATCACAGCCATGCGCACGGCAATGCCGAAAGTCACCTGCGACAGGATCACGGCCTGAGGGCCATCCACCACGGCGGAGTCGATCTCCACGCCGCGGTTGATCGGGCCGGGGTGCATGACGATGGCATCGGGCTTGGCCAGCTCCAGGCGCTTTTCGGTCAGGCCAAAGCTCTTGAAGTATTCCTGGCTCGAGGGCAGCAGCGCGCCGCTCATGCGCTCGTTCTGCAGGCGCAGCATGATGATGACGTCGCAGCCCCTGATGCCTTCCTCGAGGTTGTGGAACACGCGCACGCCCATCTGCGCCATGTCCGAAGGCACCAGCGTGCGCGGGCCGACCACGCGCACCTCGGCGGCGCCCAGCGTGGTCAGCGCATGGATGTCCGAGCGGGCCACGCGCGAGTGCAGCACGTCGCCCACGATGGCCACGGTCAGATTGGAGAAATCCTTCTTGTAGTGGCGGATGGTGTACATGTCCAGCAGGCCCTGCGTGGGGTGGGCATGGCGGCCGTCGCCGGCATTGACCACGTGCACATGGGGCGCCACGTGCTGGGCGATCAGGTAGGGCGCGCCCGACTCGCTGTGCCGCACGACGAAGATGTCGGCGGCCATGGCCGACAGGTTGTCGATGGTGTCCAGCAGCGTCTCGCCCTTGGCGGTGGACGAGCGCGCGATGTCGAGGTTGAACACGTCGGCCGACAGGCGCTTGGCCGCGATCTCGAACGTGGTGCGCGTGCGCGTGCTGTTTTCGAAGAACAGGTTGAACACGCTCTTGCCGCGCAGCAGCGGCACCTTCTTGACTTCGCGGTCGTTGACGCTGACGAAGTTGCCGGCCGTGTCCAGGATATGGGTCAGGATGTCCTTGGACAGCCCTTCGGTCGAAAGCAGGTGGATCAGCTCGCCGTTCTTGTTCAGTTGGGGGTTGCGCTTGTACAGCACGATCAGGCCTCTTGGATGCGGAATTGGAAAGCGCCGCCTTCGTCGCGAGCCAGCGACAGCAGGCGGTCGGCCGGCAGCGCCACGCGCGCTGCGGCAAAGTCGGCCTGGAACGGCAGCTCGCGCCCGCCGCGGTCCACCAGCACGGCCAGGCGCACGCAGGCCGGGCGGCCGTAGTCATAGAGTTCGTTGAGCACGGCGCGCACCGTGCGGCCGGTGTAGAGCACATCGTCGAGCACGAGGATGTCGGCGCCATTGACGTCGAAGTCCAGCTGCGTCTGCGCGCTGGTGCTCATGCCGCGCTGGGCGAAGTCGTCGCGGTGCAGCGCCGAGGACAGCACGCTGGGCTTGCCCGGCAGGTTCAGGTCCTTGTGCAGGCGCTCCACGAGCCAGGCGCCGCCCGAGGTGATGCCGGCCAGGCGTGTCGCGGGGCCCATGAGGCGCTGCACGCCGCGCAGCAGTTCGCCGTACAGGGCTTCGGCGTCCAGGATCAGGCTGCCCTGCCCTGCGATGGTTTCACTCATGGAAGACTCCTCAAGAATTGTTCAAGAATGATGCAGGCCGAGGCTGCATCGGCATCGCGCGCGCCGCCGGCCAGGGCTTCTGTGGTGCTGTAGCGCTCGTCCACCTCGTAGACCGGCAGCCTGAAGCGGCTCTGGAGCTGGCGGCCGAACTTCCGGGCACGCGCCGTGTTCTCGTGGGGTGCGCCGTCCGGGTGGTAGGGCACGCCGATCACCAGCGCCTGGGGCTGCCATTCGCGCACCAGCCTTTCCACCGCATCCAGGCGCGCCTGCGCGCCTTCGGCCTTGATGGTGGGCAGGGGACTCGCGCCGCCCAGCACCCGGTTGCCCGAGGCGCAGCCCGTGCGCCGGGTGCCGAAGTCGAAGGCCAGGAACTGCTGGAAATGCGCGGGTACCTGGGGCGCCGCGGCCGCCGGGGCGCCGGCCGCCGGATCGCCGGCCGTTGAAAAGGCCGCATCGGCGGCCTTGTGGGAAGAAGGGATGTCGCTCATGCGCGTCCGGCTTCGGGCGAGAGCATCCAGCGCTGCAGGCCCAGCAGGCCCAGCGCCCGGTCGTAGCGTTCGTCCACGGGAGTGTCGAAGATGACCGTGGCATCGGCCTCGACCGTGAGCCAGGCATTCTCGGCGATCTCGGATTCCAGCTGGCCCTCGTCCCAGGACGAATAGCCCAGCGTCACCAGCAGGCGCCGGGGGCCGGCGCCGTCGGACAGGGCTTCGAGCACGTCCTTGGAAGTGGTCATCTCCAGGCCGCCGGGAATGGTCATGGTCGAGGCATAGGCCGATTCCTCCTCGGCCGCGCCCTCGATCACCATGGGCTCGTGCAGCACGAAGCCGCGGTCGGTCTGCACCGGACCGCCCCGGAACACCAGGTCGCCGCGCAGATCCTCGCGCTTGAGGCCCAGATCCACCTTGTGGAGCAGGTCTTCGAGGCTGAGCTTGGAAGGCTTGTTGATAATCAGGCCGAGCGCGCCGCGCTCGCTGTGTTCGCACAGATAGACCACACTGCGCGAAAACGACTCATCTTCCAGACCCGGCATGGCGATCAGGAAATGGTGCGTCAAGTTGATAGGCGCAGTTGCTGCAGACATGCGGCGATTTTACCGGCGATCCATGACTCCTTCGCACCCTGTGGGCTTGATCTGGTTCCGGCGCGACCTGCGCCTGGCCGACAACGCCGCACTGTATGCCGCATTGCAGCAATGTAAAAAACTGTTCTGCGTTTTCATTTTCGACGACAGCATCCTCGCGCCCCTGCCGCATGCGGACCGGCGCGTGGAGTTCATCTGCCAAAGCCTGGCCGAACTGGACGGGGACCTGCGCGCCGCCTGCGGGCGGCAGGAGGCCGGGCTGATCACGCGCCGCGGGCTGCCGCAGGACATCATTCCCGAACTGGCCCGGCAGCTCGGTGCCGATGCCGTGTTCTGCAACGACGACGACGAACCCGCCGCCCTGGCGCGCGATGCCCAGGTGGCGCACCGCCTGCGTGCCATGGGCAGGTCGCTGCAGCGCAGCAAGGACCACCGCATCTTCGGCCGCGACGAGGTGCTGACCCAGAGCCTGTCGCCGTTTTCGGTCTTCACGCCCTACAAGAACGCCTGGCTGCGCAAGATCACGCCGTTCTATCTATCGAGCTACCCCAGCGAGCGCGATCTCGCGGCGCGCCTGGCGGACCGGCCCGAAGGCGAGCGCAGGCCGGTGCCGACGGCGGCCGAACTGGGCTTCGAGGCCGGTACGCTGGACGGCCTGAAGCTGCCCACGGGCGCCAGCGGCGCACGGGAGCTGCTGGACGATTTTCTGCCGCGCCTGCCGCGCTACCAGGCGGCGCGCGACTATCCGGCGCTCAAGGGCCCGAGCTATCTGAGCGTGCACCTGCGCTTCGGCACGGTGTCGATCCGCGAGCTGGCCCGTACCGCCCATGCCTCCATGCAGCGCGAGGACTGGGATGCGGCCGCGCGCGAAGGCGCGGCGACCTGGCTGTCGGAGCTGATCTGGCGCGACTTCTACTTCCAGATCCTGGCCCACCATCCGCATGTGGTGGAGCGCAGCTTCAAGCCGGCCTACGACGCCATCGTCTGGGACAGCGGCCCCGAGGCCGATGCGCTGTTTGCCGCCTGGTGCGCGGGCCGCACCGGCTACCCGCTGGTGGACGCGGCCATGCGCCAGCTGGCCGGCAGCGGCTACATGCACAACCGGCTGCGCATGGTGGCGGCCAGCTTTCTGGTCAAGGACCTGGGAATCGACTGGCGGCGCGGCGAGGCGTGGTTTGCCGAAAAGCTCAACGACTTCGACCTCGCGGCCAACAACGGCGGCTGGCAGTGGGCGGCATCCACGGGCTGCGACGCCCAGCCGTGGTTCCGCATCTTCAACCCCGTCACGCAGAGCCAGAAGTTCGACCCCGAGGGCCGCTTCATCGCGCGCTACGTGCCCGAGCTGGCGCGGCTGCCGGCCAGGCTGCGCCATGCGCCGTGGCTGGCCGCGCCCCTGGAGCTGGCCGAGGCCGGCATCACCCTGGGCCGCCACTATCCGCACCCCGTGGTCGACCATGCCGCAGCACGCGAGAAAACGCTGGCCCGCTATGCCGTGGTCAAGGCCGGCGATGCAGGCAGCGCCGCTTCGCACTCCTGAAACAGAAGCGGCTTGCGCGAGCCCCATAAGGTTTTCAGCATTGAATAAAGCTGAAACCTAGGCAGAGCAGGCGCAAGCCGCTTTGTTTGGAGGAGCAACCATTCAGGGCGCCGCGTCCTGCACAGCCTCGGCCACGCTGGGCTCGGGCGCCGGTCCGCCGCGCTGCAGCGCATAGTGCTGGATCAGGCCCAGCAGCTCCTCGTCCGAATAGGGCTTGCCCAGATAGTGGTCGGCGCCCAGCTCCCTGGCCATCTCGCGGTGCTTCTGCGCGATGCGCGAGGTGATCATGATCACGGGCAGGCCCTTGAGCTGGCCGTCGCCGCGGATGTTGCGCAGCAGATCGAACCCGTCCATGCGCGGCATTTCGATATCCGACAGCACGACCGTGGGGCGCTCGTCCTGCAGGCGCTCCAGTGCCTGCAGGCCGTCGGCAGCCAGGGCCACGCGGTAGCCTTCGCGCTGCAGCAGGCGCTGGGTCACGCGGCGCACGGTGATGGAGTCGTCCACCACCAGCACCAGCGGCACCGAGGCCTGGCCCTGGTCGCCGCCCGCCGCCAGCAGGCCGGAGCCCGCCTCGCCGGCCGCGGCCTGCTGCGCCTGCCCGGCCTCGGCCACCAGGGCGCGCACCTGCTCGCCGTAGACATTGGCCAGCGCCACGGGGTTGTAGATCTGCACCACCGCGCCCGAGGGCAGCACCGACATGCCGGTCAGGCCCGGCAGGCGCGACAGCTGCGGGCCCAGGTTCTTGATCACCACTTCCTGGTTGCCCAGCACTTCGTCCACGTGCAGCGCAACGCGCTGCGCCGCGCTGCGCACGACGACCACGGGGCGCGTGCGGCCCACGGCCTCCTCGCTGCGCAGCGAGGACTGCCACAGCGCGCCGCCCCAGTAGAAGGGCATGACTTCGTCGCCGTCCTGGAACTCATGCGTGCGGTAGGCCTGGTCCAGCGCCTCCAGCGGCGTGCGGCGCACGATTTCCACCAGGTTGGCGGGCACGCCCACCGACATGCGGCCCACGCGCAGCATGACCACCTGGGTCACGGCCGTGGTCAGCGGCAGCACCAGGCGGAAGGCACTGCCGAGGCCGGCTTCGGAGTGGGTCTCGATGCGGCCGCCCAGTGCGTTCACCTCGGAGCGCACCACGTCCATGCCGATGCCGCGGCCGGCCACGCCGGTCACCTCGGCCGCCGTGCTGAAGCCGGGCTCGAAGATCAGCCGGCCCGCATCCTCCATGGCCATGGCCTGGCCGTCCTGCCAGAGCCCGAGGCCGACGGCCTTGCTGCGGATGCGTTCCAGATCCAGCCCCGCGCCGTCATCCTCGACCGACAGCGCCACGTCGTTGCGCTCCTGGCTCAGGATGATCTCGATCGTGCCCACGGCAGGCTTGCCCGCGGCGACGCGCTGCCCGGGCGACTCGATGCCATGCGCCACGCAGTTGCGCAGCAGGTGTTCGAAGGCCGGCATCATGCGCTCGAGCATGCCGCGGTCCATTTCGATGGTGCCGCCCAGGATGTTCAGGCGCACCTGCTTGCCCATTTCCTTGGAGGTCTGGCGCACCACGGCGTACAGGCGCTCGGCCAGCGAGTCGAACTCCACCATGCGCGTGCGCAGCAGGTCGCGCTGCAGGTCGCGGGCCTGGCGGCCCTGGGCCACCAGGTCGTCCTCGGCTGCCGTCAGGTCGCGCTGAAGATTGCGCTGCACGGTGGCCACGTCGTTGACGGACTCGGCCATCATGCGCGTGAGCTCCTGCACGCGCGTGAAGCGGTCGAACTCCAGCGGATCGAAGCCGGCCGCCGTGTCCTTGGACAGCGCCAGGCGCGACTGCATCTGGCTTTCGGCCTGCACCTCGACGTCGCGCAACTGGGCGCGCAGGCGCTCCAGGTTGCCGGTCAGGTCGTTGAGCGAATTGCGGGCCTGCATCAGGCGTGCGTCGACGCGCGAGCGGGCGATCAGCACCTCGCCGGCCTGGGAGATCAGCCGGTCCAGCAGCTGGGCACGCACGCGCACCGTCTGCTGCGAGGCCGTGCGTGCAGCCGGCGCGGCAGCCGCAGCCAGCGCCGAGGCGTCCAGCTCGTCGTCGGCAGCGGCCAGGGCCTGGGCCCCGGCTTGCCGCAGCGCCGGCACCGCTTCGGCCACAGGCAGCGGCGCGGCCGCCTGGCCTGCATGCAGCGGCTGCTGCGCCACGGAAGCGCTGTCCAGGTGGGCCAGCGGCGTCTCCGGCATCTGCTCGCCAGCCCTGCGCAGCGCATCGAAGCCGGCCTGCATGGCATCGAAGCTGCCCAGCAGGGGCTCTATGCCTTCGGCCGTGGGCTTTTCGGCGTCCACGCGCTCCACGGCGGATTCCAGGCGGTGGGCCATCTCGCCCAGGCGCATGGCACCGGCCAGGCGGGCGCTGCCCTTGAGGGTGTGCAGGGCACGCAGCGCCTCGTTGCGCGCCTCGTCCAGGCTCGGGCGCGCATGCCAGCGGCGCAGCGCCGCACCCAGCTTGGGCAGCAGGTCGATGGCCTCTTCCTCGAAGATGGGAAACAGGTCGATGTCGACCTGATCCAGCACATCGATGTCGTCCTCGTCCGCATCGGGGCCCACGGCCAGGGCTATGGCCTGGTCGATGCGGCGCTGCCGCTCCAGCTCCTGCGCCACATCGGGGGAAGGCACGGCAGCGGGTTCCCCCACCTCCACCGTTTCTGCAGCTTCCGCCGGCGCCGCGGCTTCGGCCTCGGGGGCGGAAAAGTCCAGCGGCACGTCCAGCGGATCGGCCGCCGGCTGCGCCACGGCCTGCAGGGCCGTCCAGCCGGAATCTCCGGCCTCCAGCGTGGCGGGGTCGGCGGCCTCGGACTGCTCGGCCGGCACGATATCCAGCGCCAGGATGGCGCTCAGCGCCTCCAGCACCGACGGCAGCGGTGTCTTGAGGAAGCCCGCGGCAAACTGGTGCAGCAGGCGGCGAATCTCGTCCGAGGCATCCAGGCATTGCTGCACATGCGCGGCCGAGGCAAAACCCTGGGGCTGCAGATGCTGCAGCGCATGCTCGAGCTGGCGCGCCAGATCGGACAGGGCCGCGAAGCCCACGGTGCCCGAACTGCCGGCCAGGGAATGGGCCAGCGCAATCGCATCGCCGGGCACGGGCTGCTGCGGATCCTGACGCCATTGCTGCAGCTGCGCATCCAGGCGCGCGGACCATTCGTCCGCCTCGTTGAGGTAGACGTTGTACAGCGGCGTGCTGATGCGCAGGCCGTCGATCACGCGGAAACCGTCATCGGCGGGCACGGTGGCGGGCTCGATCTGCACGGCATCGGGCCTGGGCTCGGCTTGCGCTTCGCCGGCCACGGTGCCGGTCTCGCTGCCCTGCCCGGGCTGTTGCGCCTGGGCGGCGGGCTGGCCCCCGGCTTCGGCGGCCGGAGGCAGCTCCTGTGCCTCGAACGCAGCCAGCTCGCTGTCGCGCATGGCCGCCTCGAAGGCGGAGAAATCGATTTCCTGCACTGCCTGCGGTTCGGCCGGCGGGATCTCCGCAGCCGCATCGTCGAGCGCCGGCTCCAGCGCCTGTACGGCGGAGGATTCGGCAGCCGTCTGCTCCAGCAGATCGAAAGGCCAGACCGTCTCTTCTGCGGGGGCGGCCAGAGCTTGAGGCTCGGCCGGCTCGGCGGCCACGCCGGCCTGGGCAGACAGGAGGGGCTCGGTCTGCGCCAGCAGCTCGTGGGCGGAAAGCCCCGGCTCCAGCTCCAGCTGGGGCATGGCAGAAAGGGCTTCGGCCGCGGGCGCGGCATCGACCGGCTCGACAGCCGGGTCTGCGGACGCAACCAGCTGCTCGTCGGCGGACCCGCGGCCGCGGCGCGGCACCAGTGCGACCTCGGCGCGCTCGCCGTTCAAACGCATGGCATCCGCCGCCGCGCGGAACGGCGTGGCGGACCAGGCCTGCGCCCGGTGTGACTCCAGGTCCTGGGCCCAGGCGCCGAAGGCCTTGAGCGCGTCGGCGGACAGGGCCTGCATGGGCGCGGGCATGGGCTTTTGCTCGGCCAGCCAGGCATTGAGCATCTGCTCCATCGCCCAGCCGGCCTCGCCGAATTCGTCCAGCCCCACCATGCGCGAGCTGCCCTTGAGCGTATGGAAGGCGCGGCGCAACGTGGTCTGTTCGCTGAGATTGCCAGGCTCCTCGGCCAGCGCATGCAGCGACTGCAGGCCCGTGGCCACCACTTCGCGTGCTTCCTCGAGGAAGATGGCCAGCAGCTCGTCGTCGCCGTCGAGTTCGTCGGCCGACAGCTCAACGGCTTCGGCCACCGGCGCGGGCGTAGGCTCTTCGGCCGCCGGCCCGGGCACGTCCAGTTCCAGCGAAGGCAGATCCAGGGCCATGTCCAGCGAAGGCACCCCCACCTGCGCGCCCAGTGGCGCCACGGCATCGGGCACGGGCACCCCGGCCGGTTGCACAGCAGCCGAGACCGGCTCCGGCACGGACAGCGCGGCCGGCGCCAGCGGCGGCTGGACCGGCTCGGAAACGGGCAACGCAGCGACTTCGGCATGCGCGGACGGATCTGCCGCCGCGGCCTGCGCCGGTGCGGCCTCCTTGTCGCCGCGCTGGCGCCGGCCCAGGACGAAGCGCAGCTCACCCTCGGCCTCGTCGTACACGAACAGCTTGCGCGCCATGTTGCGCTGGTAGCTGAGCATGTCGATCAGAAAGCCCATGGCGCCCAGGCTGTTGCCCAGCTTCTCGAACACGCGGGCGCGACCGTCCTCGGCGATTTCGCCCAGGATCAGGTGCTCCACGGTGTCGCGCATGCGCTGCATGGCCAGGGCGGCCTGCTCGAACCCCAGCACCGACAGCACGCCGCGCATCTGCAGCATCTGCCCCGGCACGGCCGACAGCACGCCCGCGTCCTGCGGGTTGCGGAAATACTGGTCCAGGTTTTTTTCGGCTTCGGCCATGGTGGCACGCAGCTCGCCCACCACGGAACCCATGGTCTGGTGGTCGCTGGCCTGGCGGTACAGCTCTTCCATCCAGGGCTCCAGCGGCTGGGCCTGCGCGCCCTGCAGGGCCGACTCCAGCCGCTGCAGCAGGCTGGCGGACTGGAAGGCCAGCTCCTCGTCATCCCGGTCGGGCGTGGCGAACGAGGCCTGCAGATAGAGCACGGCCGTGGCCACTTCCATGGCCAGCTCCGGCGGCGGCGGCTGGCCGATGCGCTCCACGGTCTCGGCCACGCGGATCAGCACGCGCGCCAGCCCATGGCTGCCGGGCTGCAGCTTGACCAGCGACTCTGCCACCTGGCCGAACTGCTCGGCCATGGGCCGGATCTTGCTCTTGTCCCCGCCGGCCAGGGCCGACCAGGTTTCCGCAGCGGCCGCGATGCGCTTGCGCGCCTGCACCAGTACCGCGGGGTCATAGCGGCCAAAGCGCGCCACCTGGTAGTCCACCAGCGGCATGGCCTCCATCGCGTAGGCGCTTTGCACGGCCTGCAGCGCCGCGCCTGCGCGCTCGCGCGGCCTGGCCTGGGCGCAGAAAAACATCAGGTCCTGCAGCAGGCGCGCCGGCGGCACGCTGTCGCCCTTGGCCATGGCCGCATACTGCATGAGCACGCGCGAAGCCATGCGCTTGACATAAAGGTCGGGCACGAGCATGCCCTGCGCCAGGGCATCGAAGAAGCCGGCCGCAATCTTCCAGAAGCTGCGGGCCGCCACGTCCTGGGGCTGGCCTGCGGCAAAGCGCAGGCACAGCTCGCGCATCTGCGCGGCGGCTTCGCGGTCGTCGCTCTTGACCAGGCGCAGCACCACGCCGTCGAGCATGGCGCGCGCGGCCGGGCCGTAGGCGAGCGGCTCGGGCTGGGGAGATCCCCATTGCGGTTCGCGCGCACGGCGCTCGGGCGGCCACAGGTCGGCCGGATGCACCTTGTCGCTGCCGGCCAGTGCCTGGATGTCCCGGTACTGCGGAAAAAGGGCCACGGCCGAGACGCTCTTGCCGGCCAGCATGGCCTCCAGGAACTCCATCAGCGCGAAATGCGTGCGCTCCAGCGTGGAGGCCGCCTCGTTGGTGCACAGTTCGGGGCGCTGCACGAAGCGGTTCACGGCCGCCTCCATGCCGCGCAGCACCAGCGCCGGCGCCGTCAGCCCCACCATGTCCAGGGCGCCGCAGGCCTGGTGCAGCTGCTGGCGCGCAATGCGCAGCGACGAGGTGTCCAGCGATTCGAGATCCTCGACGCGCGCGGCATCCGCGTCGCGCACGAAGCGGCCCACGGCCTTGGTGGCGGCATCAAGCGACTTGCGCAGCTCGTCCAGCACCCAGGCCAGGGGCCCGAGGTCCTGCTCGCCATGTGCAAGCCCCGCTGCGCGTGTTGGCGAATCGTCAACCACTGACATGCTCAATTTCCTTGACCCCTCAGGAGTCCGTGTTCAGTTATCCAAGCTGCCCGCACGCCGCACACCCCACGCCAGGGACGCCGAGCAAGAGCCGCCTCGCGGCGGGGGCGCCTAGCCGATGGCGTCGTCCCCCTCCGGGGGAAGCCGCGCAGCGGCTCAGGGGGGAGCGTTATCTACGCAATCTTGAATCGGGCCACCGACTGGCGCAGTTCCTCGGCCATGTGCGACAGCTCGCGCACCTGCTGGGCCGTGACCCGCGTCCCCTCGCCGGTCTGCTCGGTCACCGCGAAAATGTGCTGGATGCTTTCGGCCACCACGTTGGCCAGCGCGGCTTCGCGCGAAGTCGAGGACGAAATCTGCTCGATCAGCTCGGCCAGGCGCCGGGACACGCTATCGATTTCGGTCAGTGCCGTACCGGCCGAGTCGGACAGTCGCGCGCCTTCGACCACGCCCTGGGTGGAGCGCTCCATGGCGGCCACGGCATCCTGGGTATCGGTCTGAATCGCCTTCACCAGCGCCGCAATCTGGCGCGTGGCGTCGGCCGAGCGCTCGGCCAGGCGCTGCACCTCCTCGGCCACCACAGAGAAGCCGCGCCCGGCTTCACCGGCCGACGCGGCCTGGATGGCGGCATTCAGGGCCAGCACGTTGGTCTGCTCGGTAATGTCCGAGATCAGCTCCGTGATTTCGCCGATCTCCTGCGAGGATTCGCCCAGGCGCTTGATGCGCTTGGAGGTGTCCTGGATCTGGTCGCGGATCGAGTTCATGCCGCCGATGGCGTTCTGCACGGCCTTCAGGCCCGAGTCCGCCGCCTGCAGCGACTGGCGCGCCACCTGGGCGGATTCCTGGGCCTGCGTCGAGACCTGGTTGATGCGGCCGGCCATGTCCAGCACCGACTTGCCGGTTTCGCGGATCTCGCGCAGCTGTTCGTTGGAGGCGGCCAGCAGCTCGGTGGAGTTGGCGTCCACCTGGGCCGTGGTCTGGGCCACGCGCGTGGCCGTGTTCTGCACGCTGCCCACCAGCGCGCGCAGCTCTTCCACCGTGTAGTTCACCGAGTCGGCGATGGCGCCGGTGATGTCCTCGGTCACCGTGGCTTCCTGAGTCAGATCGCCCTCGGCCACCGATTGCAGCTCGTTCATCAGGCGCAAGATGGCCGCCTGGTTGGCGTCGTTGATGCGCTTGGCTTCCTGCTCCTGCAGGCGGGCATCCTGCTGGTGGCGTTCGGCCAGCTGCTGGCGCGCCCGGCTGTCGAGCAGCTGCACGCGGGAGATGCCGATACCGCACAGCAGCGCCACCACGATGGCCAGGGCCAGCGCAGCGAGCTGCAGCGGGCCGGCGCCCGAGTTGCCCTGCAGCGCGCTCTGCAGCGCTTCGAGCTGGCGGCGCAGCGGCTCGCTGTCAGCGTTGATGACGGTCTGCGCTTCGCGGGCCGACACCAGGCCCTGCAGATTGCCCAGGATGGCGCTGGCCTGCGTGCGCGTGGCGTCGTACTGCTTGATCAGCGTTTCCAGCTGCTCGCGGGTCTGTGCGTCGCGCGTGGGCGCCAGGCGCAGCTCGGTGCTGCCATTGAGCAGGCCTTCGGCGATTTCCTTGAACGAGTTCAAGTCCTTGCCCAGCAGGAACACGGCCTCGGGGCTCACGCCTTCCAGGGTCTGGAATTCGTTGGCCGACTTGCCGATACGCTGGGTCAGCATCACCAGTTGGCCCGAGGCCGCGATCTCGGCGGCGCCCGCGCCCTGCTGCAGCTTGAGCGATGCAATGGTTTCGGCGATTTCCAGCAGGTCCGAGGACTGGCGGTTCACGGTGCGCAGCGCATCCCCCACCTGCGTCAGCACCTTCTGCTGGCCCATGATGAGAGCAGCGCTTTTCTCGGCACGCTCCATCAGCGGCACGATGGCCGCCACATCGGCCTGCAGTTGCTCGCCGCCCAAGGCGTTGACACCCATGTCGGCATCGCCCGAAGCCAGGGCGCGCACGTTGCGCGCCAGCACGCCGGCGCTGTCCTTCACGTCCACGAAGGCCGCGGGCGCACCGGTCATGGCCTGCGAGACCGACTTGGCCAGCCGCTGCGACTGCATCAGCGCCTGGCCGGTCGCGGCCAGCTGCTGGTTGGAGTTGTTGGCCGTGCGCAGCATCCAGGCCGCCAGGACCACCAGCACCAGCACCGCGATGCCCAGCATGGTGAACAGCGTGCGCTGATGCCGGGTCACCGGCGCCTTGCCCAGCACGGGCAGGCTCACCAGCTCGTCCACCGGCAGCGCATCGGCGTCAGCATCGCTGCGGCCTGCCAGCGGGTCGCCCTGCACGCTGTTGAGCGAGCCGTCGAGCGCATACATATCCTGGTCGACGGTGTCGCCCAGCATGCTGTTGCCTGCGCTGGCTGCAGGCTCGGCGGGCCGGCGTTGGAACCACTGGGTGAATCGTTGGGCTAAAGACATGGCGCTGTATCCAGAAACGCTCAAGCACGAATGCTCAAAAACTTGGTGGTTTGCGACAGGCGCTGCAGCTGCAGCTCTTGCCAGCGGCGGCCTGCGCTATCGATGTGGACGGGTCCGAAAAACGTGGGCGAGCGCGGCGGCGCAGCCTCGTTGTGCACGAAGGCGTCGGCAGCGCGCAGGCCCTGCAGGCGGTCGACCAGCAGGGCCGCGTTCACTTCCAGTGAAGGATTGAATGCCAGCAGGCTGGCCTCGGCCAGCGCCTGCTCGCTGCGGCCCTCTCCATGGCCGAGCATCTGCGCGAGATCGACCACGCCGGCCAGGGTGCCGCGCAGGTTGGCAATGCCCAGGAACCAGGGCTGCGTATAGGGAACGGGCTGCACGCCGGTCCAGGGAAAGATCTCCCCGGCCTGGCTCAGGGGCAGCAGATAGTCGCGCCCGCCCGCCTGCACCGCGAGCCAGGCCGCCACGGTGACGCCTTCGCTGCGCGCTGCCTGCAAACGGCCGGCCAGACGGGATTGGAGATCTCGGAGGGCTTCGCGGTTCGCCATGGCAGCGACCGCCTCAGTTCAGCGCCGCGATCTTGGCTTGCAGCTCGGCTGCATCCACGGGCTTGGTGATATAGGCCTTGGCGCCCTGGCGCATGCCCCAGACGCGATCGGTCTCCTGGTTCTTGCTCGTGCACATGATGATGGGCACGTCGGCATACAGGGGATCGCGGGAGATGGCGCGCGTGAGCTGGAAGCCGTTCTGCCCGGGCATGACCACGTCCATCAGGATCAGGTCCGGCTTGTCCTCGGCCAGCCGCTGCATGGCCTCGTCGCCGTTTTCCGCCGTGCGCACCTTCAGGCCCTGCTTCTGCAGCAGATCCGTCAGATACATCAGTTCGGTCTTGGAATCGTCCACGACCAGCACCTTTTGAATAGTCATCACGCTGCTCCTACAGCCTGCCTGCCGAACTGCACCACGGCCTGCAGCAATTGGTCTTTGGTAAAGGGTTTGGTGAGGTAGTCCTGGCAGCCGACCATGCGGCCGCGTGCCTTGTCGAACACGCCGTCCTTGGAGGAAAGCATGACCACCGGGGTATTGGAGAAGCGAGCGTTGCGCTTGATGATGGCGCAGGTCTGATAGCCGTCGAGCTTGGGCATCAGAATGTCGCAGAAAATGAGCTGCGGCTGATAGTCGTTGACCTTGGACAAGGCATCGAAGCCATCGTCGGCCAGCAACACTTCGTAACCGCCTTGCTTGAGAAAAATCTCGGCGCTGCGGCGGATGGTGTTGCTGTCGTCCACCACCAGCACGCGCAGGGGCGTGTCGGATGTCGTCACAGTGAAGTCCCTCCCAGGATTGCCATTTTTTCGGTGCAGGTTCATCCCGCACTCGGTTTTCAGAGCAGTGCGCTCTTAGATCTCCACCATCTCGAAATCGTCTTTGCGGGCGCCGCATTCGGGGCATGTCCAGTTCATCGGCACATCCTCCCAGCGTGTATTCGGCGCAATGCCATGTTCGGGGCAGCCTTGCGCCTCGTCATAGATCCATCCGCAGGTCAAACACATCCAAGTTTTAGGGTCGGTCACAGCTTAAAGGGCCTTCACATAGAATGCAACGATTGTATCTAGTCATTACCCCGGCCCTCACCCTTGCATTCCCGGGTGCAAACTGGGGTGCGCCATGGCATCGAATCCCCCCTCCTCCACTTCCAGCCCCAGCAACAACGAAACCCCGGCCGCCGAAGCGCCCCCGGTCTGCGTCCTGGTTTTCAACAGCAGCGACCCCTCGGGCGCGGGCGGCCTGTCGGCCGACATCGCCACCATTGCCTCGGTCGGCGGCCATCCGCTGCCGGTCGTAGCGGGCGCCTACGCTCGCGACACGGCGCGTGTCTACGAGCATTTTGCCCTGGACGACGAGGCGCTGACCGAGCAGGCCCGCGCGGTGCTGGAGGACATTCCCGTGGCGGCGATCAAGGTGGGCTTCGTCGGCAGCCCGGGCAACCTGGCCGCCATTGCCGAGATTTCCTCGGACTATCCGGACATCCCCATCGTCAGCTACATGCCCGACCTGTCCTGGTGGGACGACGACAAGCAGGACGAGTACCTGGATGCGTTCAAGGAACTTGTGCTGCCGCAAACCTCGGTGTTGGTTGGAAACCACAATACGCTGTGGCGCTGGCTGCTGCCGGACTGGGAGCACAGCCGCTCGCCCACGGCGCGCGACATTGCCATCGCCGCCGAAGCGCTGGAAGTGCCCTATGTGCTGGTCACCGGCATTCCGCTGCCCGACCAGTTCGTGGACAACGTGCTGACCACGGCCCAGACCGTGCTGGGCAACAGCAAGTACGAGATGTTCGACGCCACCTTCACCGGCGCCGGTGATACGCTTACGGCCGCGCTGACGGCCCTGATCGCCACCGGCAACGACCTGGGCACGGCCACGCTGGAAGCGCTGGAATACCTGGACCACAGCCTGGACGCCGGCTTTCGCGCCGGCATGGGCCACTATGTGCCCGACCGCCTGTTCTGGGCCCAGCCCGAGGAAGGCGAAGAGCCGCCCGCCGAGGAGGCCGTGGCCGAGCCCGACAACGAACCCGACACCAAGCCCATCGAAGGCTTTGTGATGCCCTCCCATGACACAAAACACTGATCTGAATATTGCCCTGTTCGAACGCGCCAAGCAGGTGATCCCCGGCGGCGTGAACTCTCCCGTGCGCGCCTTCGCAGCCGTGGGCGGCACGCCCCGCTTCGTGCAGCGTGCGCAAGGCGCCTATTTCTGGGACCAGAACCAGCAGCAGTTCACCGACTACATCGGCTCCTGGGGTCCGATGATCCTGGGCCACGGCCACCCCGAGGTGGTGGCGGCCGTGCAGGCCGCGGTGCTCGAAGGCTTTTCCTTCGGCGCGCCCACCGAACGCGAAGTGGTGCTGGCCGAGAAGATTCGCGCCCTCATGCCCTCCATGGACATGGTGCGCATGGTCAGCTCCGGCACCGAGGCCGGCATGAGCGCGCTGCGCCTGGCGCGCGGCTTCACGGGCCGCAACCGGATCATCAAGTTCAACGGCTGCTACCACGGCCATGCCGATGCGCTGCTGGTCAAGGCCGGCTCGGGCCTGGCCACCTTCGGTGCCTCGTCCTCGGCCGGCGTGCCGGCCGACGTGGCCAAGGACACCGTGGTGCTGGAGTACAACGACGTGGCCCAGCTCGAGGAGGCCTTTGCCAGCTTCGGCAGCGAGATCGCCTGCGTGATCATGGAGCCCATTGCCGGCAACATGAACTTCGTGCGCGCCACGGTGGAATTCACGCGCCGCATCCGCGAGCTGACCCGGGAACACGGCGCGCTGATGATCTACGACGAGGTGATGACGGGTTTCCGCGTGGCCCTGGGCGGCGCGCAAAGCCTGTACGCCAGGGAGATCGCCGGCTTTGCGCCCGACATCACGGTGATGGGCAAGGTCATCGGCGGCGGCATGCCCATGGCGGCCTTCGGCGCGCGCCGCGAGATCATGGAAAAGCTCTCGCCGCTGGGCCCGGTCTACCAGGCCGGCACGTTGTCGGGCAACCCGATTGCCACGGCCTGCGGCCTCAAGACGCTGGAGCTGATCAGCCGCCCAGGCTTCCACACCGATCTGCACCTGAAGACCGGCCACCTGATGCAGGGCCTCAAGTCCGAGGCCCAGGCCGCGGGCGTTCCCTTCAGCGTGGACTGGCAGGGCGGCCTGTTCGGCTTCTATTTCCTGCCCGAGCTGCCCAGGACCTATGCCGAAGTCATGAAGACCGACGGCAAGGTATTCAACAAGTTCTACCACGGCATGCTGGAGCGCGGCCACTACTTCGCGCCCGCGCTGTACGAGGCCGGCTTCGTGAGCGCCGCCCACACGGACGAAGACATCGACCGCACGATCGAGGCGGCGCGCGAAGTGTTCAGGACGCTCTGAGCCTCTGCCCACGGCCAGCCCGAAGCCCCGCGCATTGGCGCGGGGCTTTTTTGCATCGGCTCGCTCAGCGCGGCGGATTGAATGCGGCCCGCGCCTGCTCCACCTGGGCGCGCGTCGCGCAGCCCGGCGCGTGGTCGTTGACCATGCCCATAGCCTGCATGAAGGCATAGACCGTGGTGGGGCCGACGAACTTCCAGCCGCGCCTTTTCAGTTCCCTGGACAGGGCCTGCGACTCGGCCGTCTGCGCCGGAACCGCCTCACCCGTGGACGGCGCACCCGGCATGTAGCGCCAGAAGAAGGCGGCCAGCGACCCCTCCTGCGCCACCATTTCCTGCGCGCGCCGGGCATTGTGGATGACGGCCTCGATCTTGCCGCGGTGGCGCACGATGCCGGCGTCCTGCACTAGGCGCTCGACGTCGGCCTGGCCGAACTGCGCCACGCGGTCGAAGTCGAAGTGGGCGAACGCCGCGCGAAAGTTCTCGCGCTTGGCCAGGATGGTGTACCAGCTCAGGCCCGACTGGAAGCCTTCGAGGCTGAGCTTCTCGAACAGGCGCCGGTCGTCCGCGACCGGAAAGCCCCACTCATGGTCGTGGTAGTGCACGTACAGCGGCGAGCCCTGGCACCAGAAGCAGCGGTCCTGCCCGTCGGCAAAAGAAAGTGTGTGGGACATGCGCCCACTGTACGCAAAGCGGGGGGCAGCGGGCGGGAACCCGACAAAAATGCCCTGCCGGCCGGGCCGTGCAGGGCATTCATTTTGATAGCTGGCAGCGCCTGTCTTTTGAACGTTTCAGCCATCAATCCATATGAAACGCATTAATGGCAAGCGCAAGCAGCTTCTGTTTCAGGAGCATCTCAATGCTTTTGCGCCAGGCGCGAATGGCGCATGCCGTAGACCAGGTAGATGAACACGCCGATGACCATCCAGCCCACGAAGCGCAGCCAGGTCAGCGTGGTCAGGTTCAGCATCAGATAGGTGCAAAGCAGCGCCGAGGCCACGGGCAGCACCGGCACCCAGGGCACGCGGTAGCCGCGCGGCATCTGGGGATTCTTGCGGCGCATGACCAGCACGCCAACGCTCACCAGCACAAAGGCCGACAGGGTGCCGATGTTGATCATCTCCTCCAGCAGCTCCACCTGGGTGAAGCCGGCCAGGCCCGCGACGATGGAGCCCACCATCAGCTGCAGCCGCACCGGCGTCTTGCGCGTGGCCGAGGTCACGCTCCAGCTGCGCGGCAGCAGGCCGTCGCGCGACAGCGCCATCAGAATGCGGGCCGCGCCCATGAGCAGCACCATGACCACGGTGGTCAGGCCCAGCAGTACGCCCACGGCGATCACCTGGGCGGCCCAGTTCGCGCCGACGCTGATGAAGGCCGTGGCCAGCGAGGGATTCTCGGCCTTGGCCAGCTCGGTATAGGGCACCATGCCCGTGAGCGCCAGCGTGACCAGGATGTAGAGCAAGGTGACCAGCGCCAGCCCGCCGAAGATGCCGCGCGGCAGCGTCTTCTGCGGCTCCCTGACCTCCTCGGCCGAGGTGGCGACCACGTCGAAGCCGATGAAGGCGAAGAACACCAGCGAGGCGCCCGAGATCACGCCCAGCCAGCCGTACTGGCTGGGCCGCGCGCCGAACAGCCAGGCCAGCATGGGCTGGCCCCAGACGTCGCCGGTCACGCCATGGCCCGCCACCGGCGGCTGGGCCGGCGGCACGAAGGGCGTGAAGTTGCGCACGTCCATGTAGGTGAAGCCCACGACGATGACGAACAGCGTGATGGCGATCTTGATCAGCGTGAACACGTTGTTGACGCGCGCCGATTCGCGCGTGCCCAGGATCAGCAGCGCCGTGAACACCGCCACGATGAAGAACGGTCCCCACTCCAGGCTGACGGCCCCCAGGTGCAGGGTGCTGGGCACATGCATGCCCGCCGTGGCGAACACCGTGGACAGGTAGATGCCCCAGTACTTGGCGATCACCGCGCCGGCCGCGATCATCTCCAGCAGCAGGTTCCAGCCGATGATCCAGGCCAGGCCCTCGCCCAGCGTCAGATAGGTATAGGTATAGGCGCTGCCCGTCACGGGCACGCTGGAGGCGAACTCCGCATAGCACATGGTGGCCACGGCGCAGGTGGCCGCAGCCAGGATGAAGGAGAAGATCACGGCCGGCCCGGCAAAGCTGCCGGCGGCACGCGCGCCCACCGAGAAGATGCCGGCGCCCACGGCCACCGCCACGCCCAGGATCATCAGGTCGAACACGCCCAGGCTGCGCTGAAGCTGGCGGCCCGGCTCGTCCGAATCGGCCAGGGCCTGCTCAATTGTTTTGGTCTTTAACCACTGCATGCAAACATCCAAGAAAAGGCCTGCGGCTACCGGCGCGGCAGCTGCACAGAAAGACGCCTTTTCCCGCAATTGCGCTGACGATGGCGACCCAGGCCCGGGGTTTCCAATCAAACGCGCATCCTAGGGTTTTTCTCTACCCTCCGCACTTTCCTGCGGCTTCTCCGGGTTTCCCGCATGTTTTGTGCAGACGGCTTGCCAAACACATCGTGTTCGGATTAGCAGGCATGCGTTTTTCAAGAAGCCTGCGCAGATGGATTCGCCACGCATGCATATCTGCATGCAAGTCCGCACTCACGCAATTTAACTGGGCGGACTGCTGCGCACCGCCCACTGCAGCACGGCCACCAGCGCCACGGCCGTCACCACGTCCAGCACATGGTGCTGGTGCACCAGCATGGTGGAGGCACAGATGGCCAGGCCCCAGAGCACGAGCACGGCGCACAGCCAGCGCCTGCCGCGCCGCCACTGCGCGGTGCACAGCGCCAGGCCCGTGGCCACGGTGTAGACGATGTGCAGCGACGGCAGCAGATTGTGCGGCGCGTCCACCGCGAACATCAGGCCAAAGATGCTGCGGTAGGGCTCGGCCTCGGGCAGCACGCGCTCGAAGGCCAGGTTGGCCGGAAACAGCGCGAACACCAGGCCGCACAGCACCGTGGCCAGCACCTGGCGCCGGCCCAGCGCGTCGATGCCGCCGGCATCGACCAGCCAGATCGGCAGCAGGATGAAGAGAAAAAAGGAAAAGTAGACCCAGATGAACTCGGGCACCAGCGGAATCAGCGCATCCCAGGGGGTGATGAAGTCGTGGCGCCGCGCCTGCCGCGCGGCCAGCCAGTTGCTGGCCGGATAGATCGCATAGAACACCGCCAGCGTGCACAGCGACCAGAACAGCAGGCCGCGGCGCCGCGGTGCGGCGGTGGCGGTCGGTTCAGGCAAGGGGGGCGTCATGCGGCGATTATCCGGGGTGCGCCATATCACCGGACAGGCCAAGACAAAGGCCCGAGACCTTGCAGCATCGGGCCCTGGGCCAGGTCGTGCGCCGCCGGCTACCGGGCGGCACCGGCTGCCGGCCGGGTCGCCAGCAGCCAGCGCGCCATCTGCAGCGACTGGTCTTCACTGATCTGGGGATGGCGCGGCATGATGGCATTGCCCCATTCGCCCGCGCCGCCTCCGCGTATCTTGCCTGCCAGGTATTCGGCCGCATCGGCCCGACCGCGATAGCGCTCGGCAATTGCCACGAACGAGGGCCCCACGTAGCGGCGCTCCCAGCCATGGCAACGCATGCAGTCCGATCCTTCGACCAGCTTCTTGCCCTCGGCCAGTTCGGGATGCCGCGCCACCTGGGCATCGGCCGCCCTCTCCGCCGGACTCACCTTCAGAATGCGCCAGCCGATATTGGCCACGCCCAGCGCCGAGGCCGCCATCACGACGGCAATGGCCCAGCCCATCCAGCGCGGACGCGGCGGGTAGTTTTCTTCGTCGTCAATGGGGTCCGTCATAGCAAACAATCACAGCTCAAAAAGACGATGGCCAGCTTGCGCTGGCCATGGGACGCGGAGCAAAAACTGGCGCGAACCCAGCCAGGGACACCGAGGATGCGCCGCCGCGCACCGAAGGTGCCGTCACCCTCCGGCGCACAGCGCCAGAGAGGGGGAAGCCGCGCCGCGGCTCAGGGGATCAATGCCTGAAATGGCGCACGCCCGTGAACACCATGGCCACGCCACGCTCGTTCGCCGCATCGATCACTTCCTGGTCGCGCATGGAGCCGCCGGGCTGGGCCACGCAGGTCGCGCCCGCGTCCACCACCACGTCCAGGCCGTCGCGGAACGGGAAGAAGGCATCGCTGGCCACCACGGTATTCTTGAGCGACAGCTTGGCGGCCTCGGCCTTGATGGAGGCGATGCGGGCCGAGTCCAGGCGCGACATCTGGCCGGCGCCCACGCCCATGGTCATGCCGTTCTTGCAGAACACGATGGCGTTGGACTTGACGTACTTGGCCACCTTCCAGGCGAACAGCAGGTCGTCGAGCTCTTCGGGCGTGGGCTGCTTGACGGTCACGACCTTGAGGTCGGCCAGCTGCAGCTCGTGGTTGTCGGCGGTCTGCAGCAGCAGGCCCGAACCCACGCGCTTGGACTCGACGGCGTTGCGGCCCTGGTCCCAGGCGCGCTCGCCGCCGGCCGGCAGGGCGATCTTCATCAGGCGCACATTGACCTTGGCCTTGAAGATCTCCAGCGCCTCGGCGCTGAAGTCGGGCGCCATCAGCACCTCGACGAACTGCTTGGACACGGCCTCGGCCGCGGCCTTGTCCACCGGGCGGTTGAAGGCGATGATGCCGCCGAAGGCACTGGTCGGGTCGGTCTGGAAGGCCTTGGCATAGGCCTCGTGCGCATCCTTGCCGATGGCCACGCCGCAGGGGTTGGCATGCTTGACGATCACGCAGGCGGGCGCGTCGAAGCTCTTGACGCATTCCCAGGCCGCGTCGGCGTCGGCGATGTTGTTGTACGAGAGTTCCTTGCCCTGCAGCTGCACGCCGGTGACCAGCGAGCCGGGCGCCGGGTACAGGTCGCGGTACAGCGCGGCCTGCTGGTGGCTGTTCTCGCCGTAGCGCAGGTCCTGCACCTTGATGAAGTGGCCGTTGCTCTGGCCCGGGAACAGCGCGCGCTCGGGCACGTATTCCTCGCCGAGCTTCTCGTCCTCGAACTTGACGCTGGACAGGTAGTCGCTGATCGCGCCGTCGTACTGGGCGATGCGGTTGAAGGCGGCCACGGACAGCGCAAAGCGCAGCTTGTCGGACAGCTTGCCGGCGCTCTTCAACTCGGCCAGCACGGCGTCGTACTGGTCGGCGGCCGTGACCACGCCCACGTCCTTCCAGTTCTTGGCGGCGGAACGCACCATGGCCGGACCGCCGATGTCGATGTTCTCGATGGCATCGGCCAGCGTGCAGCCGGGCTTGGCCACCGTGGCCTCGAACGGGTACAGGTTCACGACCAGCAGGTCGATGGTCTCGATGCCGTGCTCCTTGAGCGCCGCCATGTGCGCGGGCAGGTCGCGGCGCGCCAGCAGGCCGCCGTGCACCTTGGGGTGCAGGGTCTTGACGCGGCCGTCCAGCATCTCGGGAAATTGGGTGACCTCCGCCACCTCGGTCACGGGCAGGCCCTTGTCGGCCAGCAGCTTGGCCGTGCCGCCGGTGGACAGCAGTTGCACGCCCAGGCCGTGCAGGGCTTGGGCAAATTCGACGATACCGGTCTTGTCGGAGACGGAGATCAGAGCTTTCATGGCGTCAATCAGGCAGGGTTTGAAAATAAAACAAGCCGCAAGCCTCTTGTATCAAGCGCTTGCAGCTATTAATTTGGAAGTATCAGAGCATCCTCTTACAGCATCTGGTGGTCGACCAGCTTCTTGCGCAAGGTGTTGCGGTTCAGGCCCAGCCATTCGGCCGCGCGCGACTGGTTGTTGTCGGCGTGGCTCATCACCACGTCCAGCAGGGGCTTCTCCACCAGGCGGATCACCATGTCGTAGACATTGGCGGGCGTCTCGCCGTCCAGATCGCGGAAATAGCCCTCCAGGCTGTCGCGAACGCATTGTTCCAAGTTTTGATTGCTCATGCAGTCATTCCTGCGGGCTCGTCCAGCTCGGCGTCTGTTGCACCGCCAGCCGTGGCTACCGTGGCCATGGGCAGCCGGTCCATCTGCTGCCCCAGGGCATCCAGATAGTCGGCCACGGCCTGCCATTGCACCGCGCAGTCCTCGATAGTGTTGATGTGTTGCCTGAACTGTTCGCCGCCCGGAAGGCTGCGTACATACCAGGCGATGTGCTTGCGCGCGCTGCGCACGCCCGTACCCTCTCCGTACAGGCTGTAGTGATCCTGCAGATGCTCCAGCAGCAGGCGGCGCAGCTCGGCCACCAGCGGCGGCGCCATGTGCTCGCCCGTTTCCAGGAAGTGGGCCATCTCGCGGAAGATCCAGGGCCGGCCCTGGGCCGCGCGGCCCACCATGACGGCATCGGCGCCCGTGCGGGCCAGCACGTCGCGGGCCTTCTCCGGGCTGTCGATGTCGCCGTTGGCCACCACGGGCACGGATACGGCCTGCTTGACGGCGGCGATGGTGTCGTATTCGGCAAAGCCTTTGTAGCCCTGCTCGCGCGTACGGCCGTGCACCGTGAGCATCTGTATGCCCACGCCCTCGAACTGCCGGGCCAGCACCACGGCGTTCCTGTGCTCGCTGCACCAGCCGGTGCGCATCTTCAGCGTGACCGGCACGTTGTAGGGGCGCGCGGCCTCCACCACGGCGGCGGCGATCTCCACGGCCAGGGCCTCGTTCTGCATCAGGGCCGAGCCGGCCCACTTGTTGCAGACCTTCTTGGCCGGGCAACCCATGTTGATGTCGATGATCTCGGCGCCGCGCTCGATGTTGTAGACGGCGGCCTCGGCCATCATGGCGGCCTCGGTGCCGGCGATCTGCACGGCGATCGGGCCGGGCTCGCCCTCGTGGTTGGCGCGGCGGCTGGTCTTGAGGCTGTTCCACAGGTCCTTGCGCGAAGTGACCATCTCGCTGACCGCATAGCCCGCGCCCAGGGCCTTGCACAGCTGGCGGAACGGCCGGTCCGTCACGCCCGCCATGGGCGCGACAAACAGGCGGTTTGCCAGTGGAATATGGCCGATGTGCAGGGCAGGCATGGGAGCAGGGTCGGGGAAACGCCGAAGCCAGGCCGGAGCCTGGACTGCGGGGTCAGCCGGGGATCAAAAAGAGGGCCGGATTATACCTGCCCAAAATTTCAGCAATACGGAAATAGGCCCACCGCGCGCGTCGCCACTCGCGCTCCGGGCGGGCCTGACGCCGCTCAGGGCGCCTTGCGTACCGGAATGTCGAAATAGCGGTCCGGATAAGGCTCGTCCTGCAGCGTGTAGTGCCACCATTCCTCGGGCAGGTTGCGCCAGCCGTGGCGCTGCATCAGCGCGCGCAGCCAGCGGCGGTTGTGCTGCACGTCGGGCGACTGGTCCGCGTTGTCGGTATGGGACTGCTCGTCGAACAGATCGAACGGCGTGCCCATGTCGACGGCAATGCCGTCGGCCAGCGGTCCGCGCACCTGCTTGCGGGCCAGGAGGCTGTCGGCCACATCCAGCCCCAGGTCCACCGTGCTGCCCCGGCTGTGGCCCGATTTCTCGGCGATGTAGCCGCGCTTGAACAGTTCCGACTTGGGCACGCGCGGGTAATACATGTCCTTGTTCTTCTGGTCGGACAGGTCCTTGCCCCAGCGCACGAAATCGTTCACCGCCGACTGCGGGCGGTAGCAATCGAAGACCCGCAGGCGCAGGCCGTAGCCGTCCAGCTCCTGCTGCACCGCGGCCAGGGAGTCGGCGGCCCTGCGGCTGAGCCAGCATTCGGGCGCTTCGTAGCCGGCCACCGGGCGGCCCATGAAATTGTGCCGCCCGGCATAGCGCATGCTCTGGCGGATGCCGGGCGCCACGGCCCGCAGCGCCACCAGGTCGGGCGGCGCGTCGTCCACGGATTTTTTTGCTGCAAACGGCATCTGCTGGGCGCATCCAGCTATCAAAAGAAAAGCAATACCGGCAAGGCCGCCGCGCATCATCGCTTTGCTGAACATGTTTTTTTCTCCTGGGCCGCTCGCGGCCCTCTCTCTCGCGGATACGGCACGATACATGAACGCCGCTGTGCCCGCCGGAAGGATATAGGCGAGCCTCTACACTGCCGCCCATGCAAGAGTGGATGAATCTGGTGCTGCAGTGGCTGGCCTTGCCCGAGTTCGGGCTCAGCACGGTATTTCTCGTGTCCCTGATCTCGGCCACCCTGCTGCCGCTGGGCTCGGAGCCCGCGGTTGCCGGCCTGGTGCAGCTCAACCCGGATCTGTTCTGGCCGGCCATCCTCGTGGCCACGGCCGGCAATACCCTGGGCGGCGCCATCAGCTGGTGGATGGGCCTGGGCGCGCACAAGGCCGTGAACGCGGCGCGCGCGCGCCGCCACCACGATGCCCATGCACCGGCCCGCGCACCGGCGCATGTGCAATCGCGCTGGCACCGGCTGGCGCGCTACTGGCTGCGCCGCTTCGGCGCCAAGGCCTGCCTGCTGAGCTGGCTGCCCATCGTGGGCGACCCGCTGTGCGCGGTGGCCGGCTGGCTGCGGCTGCCGTTCTGGCCCTGCGTGGCCTATATGGCCGTGGGCAAGTTCGCGCGCTATGTGCTCATGACGGCAGGCCTGCAGCATGTGCTGGCCCAGTGGATGGGCTGACGTCAGAACTCCGTGTGCAGGCGCACCGCCAGCGCATTGACCGGGCCGCGGTCGGCGTTGTAGGCGGGATTGCGGATGTGCTGCCAGTCGAAGGTGATCGAGCTGTGCTTGGCAATGCCCACGCTGTAGAAAGCCTCCATCACCATCTCGGGACGGTAGTTCAGGCGTCCGTCGCCGATGAACGGCCCCATGCCGCCGGCCGCCAGGTAGTTGCGGTGCTCGGGCGACAGGAAGTTGCGCGCCAGGCCCAGGCCCAGGTGGTCCTGCGCCCGGCCCCATGAGCGCCCCCTGATCAGCAGGCCGCCGGACAGCGAACGGTCGATCTCGGTGAACGCATAGATCTCGGTCTTGCCGTCGGCCCAGCTGGCGCGCGCGAACAGGCCCACGTCGTCCGACAAGGCCTGCTCCAGGTTCAGCCCGAAGCCGTGCTTGCTCTGCGCGCCATGGCGCACCTGGTTGAGGTCGGGCACCTCGCCGGTCTGGGCGCCCAGGCGCGTGGCATCGTCGTAGCGGGACATCACCGCATGGTTGCGGAACACCAGGGCGCGCAGCTTGCCGGGGCGGCCGGCGATCGTGTGCGCATGCTCGACCTCCAGCTGGTCGCCGTAGTGCTTGAAGATGCGATAGTCCAGCGGCTGGCCGTTGGGCTCCTTGGGCTGGACGAAGCGGCCGAAGCGCACCGCCCAGTCGTCGTGGTACCACTCGAGCACGGCGCCCCAGGAATAGCCGCGCGCGTCGGCCGCGTAGTCGTAGGCGCCGTAGGTCATCATCGACCAGTTCATGAACTGGGTGCGCGGATCGTGGTTGTAGGCGTTGTCGTCGAACATGTCGATGACGGCCAGGTTGCCCACGGTCAGCACCGTGCGGCGCCTGTCCACCATGCCGGCGAGCTGGCCGGCGCCGGACTCCACGGCCTCCAGCTGCCCGCCCCGGTTCCAGGTCTGGCGCAGATAGGCCCTGGCGCGGTACATCCTGAACTGCGCGCCCGAGGTCTTGGCCAGCTCGCCGTTGGTCGGGCCGCCCAGGCCCGCCAGGTGGGACAGCGCAATGCCCTGGGCGCCTTCCAGATCCAGGTAGGCCTCGCCGCCCTCCCAGGGCCGGAAGCCGAACGAGGCGGTCGCCGTCAGCGAATAGCTGCGCTCCTTCTCGGGCCGCAGGCTCATCGCACCGCTGTAGGGAGCGTGAAAGCCGGGCTTGCGCTGCCACACATAGGTGCTCTGGAACTTGGCGTTCCAGTTTTCCTGCGGCACCACGGTGCCGCTGCCTGCGGCTTGCGCGCCGGCCGGCACCGACGCGGACAGGGCCAGCACCGACGGATCCTCCGGCTGGTCCTGCGCCGTGGCCGGCAGCGCCCAGGCCAGGCCGAAACCCAGTGCCGCGGCGCCCAGCAGGGCGGCATGCCGGCGCTGCCGCAGGGAAGGCTGGCCGCAGGGCTGGCGGAGGAAGCAATATTTCTGACGCATTTTTTCTCCTCGATACGCGTTCAAGCGCGAACGATTTGCCTGGGCAGCGCGCACAGCTTGGGAAAGAGGCCAGCCGTCCCGCCACGGCCGCCTTGCGGCCAGCCCGGCGCAGGCGGCCGAAAGCCGCGCGCCGGCAACTGTCCGAAGAGGACGGATTCCTGCGGGAAGGGGATGGATAAGGCCGGTGCAACCCATGGCTGCTGGCCCGAAGGCCGTGCTATCGCGTGAGCACGGCAAGACAAGACGTCAGCGAGCCCAAGCCATGCCGATGCAATGCACCGGCCTACAACTATCACTTGCGCTGTTAGTCACTGCCGTCCTTATGAAATGGAATTGGCGCGGATTATAGGCAGCATATATTGCAGCGCAACAAAATCATCGGCGTTGCGGCCCGGGCGCCACAAAAGCCCCTGCAACCGCGAACAGTCACCAAACCGTCATCGAACGCAGGCCATCACCCCCTGCGGCGCAGGAAGTCCTGCAGCAGGCGGCTGACCTCGGCCGCAGCCTCCATGGGCGCCATATGGCCGCAGTCCTCGAGCACCTCCAGCCGAGCCCGGGGCAGCATGGCGGCCATGGCTTCGTGCCGCGCCACCGGGCTCCACAGGTCCTGGCGCCCCACCATCAGCAGCACCGGGCATTGCAGCGCCGCGAACACGGCCTGCGCATCGGGGCGGTGCAGCAGGGCATGGACCTGGGCCTCGAAGCGCTGGGGCGAGCCGCGCTCCAGCATGTCCAGCACCTGCTCGAACAGGGGGGAGTGGCGCAGCCGGGGATGGACCATGCCGCCGGCCCATTGCCGTCCCATGGCGCGCATGCCCTGGGCCTTGGCCAGCTTGACCAGGGCCAGCCGGGTGTTGCGCTCGCGCTGGCCGGCCTCGCCGGGCGCCAGCGCATCCAGGCCCGTATCCATGAGCACAAGCGCCGCCACCCGCTCGGGAACCCTGCGCACCAACTCCATGGCGACGCGCCCGCCCATGGAATGGCCGACCACGGCCAGCGGCCCCGGCGGCGCGGCGGACAGAACCGCATCGGCCATGGCTTCGATGGACGCGGCCATGCCGTAGTCCGCCATCACGCATTCATGGAACGGCGACAGGGCCGCGTGCTGCGCGGCCCAGACGGCGCCGTCGCACATCAGCCCCGGCAGCAGGACAACGGCAGGCGGGGACGGTGGCAGGGCAGGCATGGCGGTTCAGGCTGGGAAAAACAAGGCCCGAGTATGCCGCCAGCCGCGACCTTTCTTCTCAATCCACCTTGAGCCCGAGCCGGGCAGCCACGGCCGCATAGCGGTCGATATCGGCGGCGATGAGCTGGCCGAACTGGGCCGGGGTTTCCCTGGCCGGGGTGTAGCCCTGCTCGCGCAGCGACTGCTGCATCCCGGGCTCGGCCAGGATCTGCGCCAGCGCCTCGTGCAGATGGTTCACCACCGGCTCCGGCGTGGCGGCCGGCGCCAGCAGTCCGTGCCACTGCTCCACGGCAAAGCCCGCCACGCCCTGCTCGGCCACCGTGGGCACGTCGGGCAGCTGGGCCGCGCGGGCCGGCGCCGTGATCGCGATGGCGCGCACGCGGCCCGCCGCCATGAGCGGCGCGGCGCTGCTGGCCGTCACCACGGCCAGGGGCACCTGACCGGCCGCCACCGCCGTGATGGCCGGTCCGCACCCCTTGTAGGGCACGTGCTGCAGGCTGACGTGCGTGGCCTGGGCCAGCATCTCGCCCGCCATGTGCTGGGGCGTGCCGTTGCCGCAGGAGGCAAACGGCAGCGGCCGCTCGGCGGTCGAGCCGGCCAGCGCATCGCGCAGGTCCCGGACGCTGCTCTGCTCGGGCACCACCAGCACCGAGGCGATGGTGCCCGCATTGAACACGGCCTTGAAGTCCCGGCGCGGATCGAAATCCAGATGCCGGTAGACGCCGGGATTGATGGCGAACGAACTGTTGACCATCAGCAGCGTGGCGCCGTCGGGCACGGCCTCGGCCACGGCGCGCGCGCCGATGTTGCCGCTGGCGCCGGGCCGGTTCTCCACCATCACGGGCTGGCCCAGGCGCTGCTGCAGCGCCGCGCCCAGGCGGCGTGCCAGCAGGTCCGTTCCGCCACCCGGCGGAAAGGTCACGACAATGGTGACGGGCTTCTCGAAACGCACGGCGGCCGCGCCGCTGCGCGACAGCCACAGCCCCGCCGCAGCGCTGGCCAGCGCCGCGGCCGCCAGGATCCAGGCTCCGCGCCACCTCAAAAGATGCTGTGTGACTGGCATGACTCTCCTTCCTCCTGATGTGCCCCGCTCACCAGACTGGCGCAATACAGGCTGGCGACGCCAGGCAAGGGCCTGGGCGGCCCGGCCGCCCCGCAGCGATGGCGCCGTCCCGTGGCACGTCGCCCCTTCCGGGGGAAAGCCGCACAGCGGCTCGGGGGGAGCTCATCTCAGGCGTCCAGGCCGATGTCGAGCACCTTGGCGCTGTGCGTGAGCCAGCCCACGGCGATCTGGTCCACGCCGGTGGCCGCGACCGCCGGCGCCGTCTCAGGCGTGATGCGGCCCGAGGCCTCGGTGATGGCCCGGCCCTTGCACATGGCCACGGCCGTGCGCAGGTCATCCAGGCTCATGTTGTCCAGCAGCACCACGTCCACGCCCAGCTGCAGCGCGACATCCAGCTGCGCCAGCGTGTCCACCTCCAGCTCGATCTTGACCATGTGGCCCACGCCGGCACGGGCCCGGCCCACGGCCGTGGCCACGTCGCCGGCCAGCGCGATGTGGTTGTCCTTGATGAGCACGGCATCGTCGAGGCCGAAGCGGTGGTTGCTGCCCCCGCCCACGCGCACCGCGTATTTCTGCAGCGCGCGCAGGCCCGGCATGGTCTTGCGCGTGCAGGTCACGCGCGTGCCCCAGGCCCGGATGGCCTCGGCAATGGCATGCGTGGCCGAGGCCACGCCGCTCAGATGGCACAGGTAGTTGAGCGCCGTGCGCTCGGCGCTCAGGATGGCGCGGCTCCTGCCGCGGATGCGTGCGATCTCCATGCCGGGCCTGAGCACCGTGCCGTCCTGGCAGGCGGCCTGGAATTCCATGCGGGCATCCATCAGCGTGAAGGCCAGGCGCGCCAGGTCCAGGCCGGCCAGCACGCCGTCCTGGCGCGCCACCAGGCGCAGTTCGTCGCAGGCATCGGCCGGCACGATGGTGTCGGTCGTCAGGTCTCCGGCACGGCCCAGGTCTTCCAGCAAGGCCATGCGCACCAGCGGCTCCAGCATCACGTCCGGCAAAGGGGAAACAGGCAATGCGTTCACGGTATTAATGCTCATTTTGAGTATTTGTATAGAAAAAAGAAACGCGATGCATGTCTGTTTCATCGCGCACGGCATTTATGCTAATCCTGAGCATTATTCGCGTCAAGCGGAAAACCGCCCTGGCAGCGGCCGCAGACGGGCAGCATCAGCGATTCATGCGGTGCGGGCCAGCGGCAGCTTGTTGCCGGCAATCGCGCGCTCCAGCATCACATTGCGCCGGAAGCGGAACAGCTTGGCCGGGCGTCCCGCAGTGCCCATGACCATCTGCCCGGTCTCCTCCACCAGGGCCTGCTGCTCGATCTGGCGCCTGAAGTTCTGCTTGTGCAGGCCGCGCCCGGCCAGCGCCTCCACGGCCTGCTGCAGCTGCAGCAGCGAGAACTCGGGCGGCATCAGCTCGAACACCACGGGCCGGTACTTGATCTTGGCGCGCAGCCGCGCGATGCCGGTGGCCAGGATGCGCCGGTGGTCGTTGCTCATGGCCGCGCCCGCGACCAGGCAGCCGGCCGGCGCGGCCACGCCGTCGCGCCAGGCTTCGGGAACCAGGCCGGCCTCGAACAGCAGCTCATAGCGCTGCAGCACCAGTTCCTCATTCCACTCATTGCCCTCAAGGCCAAAAGTCATTGAAACCCTCTGCCATCGAGCGCTTCGCGCTACGTTATCCGAAGCATTTTCGCTCCAGGCCTTCAGGCCCGGCAAGATCTGCGCCGCCATCACCGGCGGTTCGCCCTCGCGCCAGTCTTCCCAGGGAAAGTAGCGGTACCAGTCCTGCCAGCCGGGCTGGGCCACGTCCGCCACGGCGCCATCCAGCTCGCGCGTCAGCGCCAGGTAGCTGATGGAGATGGCGCGCATGCCCACTTCCTGCGAGCGGTCGCGGTCGGCAAAGGTATAGAGCTGCTCCACATAGCCCAGCGGGTGGTGGGTCTGCGTCTCCACCCAGGCGCGCAGGCTGGCCTGCAGCGAGCGGTGGTTGGCGGTGAACGGACCGGCAGGCAGGGTGCGCCCGGCCCGCGTGGTCAGGATGCGCGGCTGGCCCGCGGTGACGGCCACCAGCACCGCCACCAGATCGGCTTGCACCGAATGTTGCTCGGACTCGTTCAATGGATTCAATGGCGGATTCCGCTCAGACGTTGGACAGGGGAAACAGGCGGACAGGCGGCCGCCGCAACGCGCCCGGCACAGGCACTCAAAAGCCTGCGGCCAGCCGAAGCCCGCTATCGTACCGTAGCCCGTCCCCCCTCCAGGCCCTGGGAATACGCAGCCGAGCCCAGCGACAGCATGAGCCGGTTGGCCCAGTTGAAGAAGGCGGCCGCATGCAGCAGGTCGGCCACGGCCCGCGCGTCCAGCCCCTGCTGGCGCAGCGACGCGATATGGCCGGCCGTGAGCCCGTGCGGCGTGTCCGTGAGCGCCACGGCGGCGTCGACGATGGCATTCCAGCGCGGGCCCAGGTCGGCCTGCACGCCCTCGTCCAGCAGCCGCTGCACATCATCCCGGCGGCGCGCGAAATGGCTGGCAAAGCGCGCATGCACCGAAGCGCAGTAGATGCAGCCGTTGCGGCGCGAAGCGGCCGCCGCCGCCAGCTCCCGCTCGGCGCGCGGCAGGCCGGCTTCTGGGTTGTAGAAGATGTCCTTGTCGGCGCGCGTGCGGGCGCCCAGCGTGTCCGGGTCGCGCGCCAGCAGCCGGAAGTACGGCGACTTGGCGCGCGCCGCGTCCACCAGGCCCGCATGGTGGCGCGGCGTCAGCGCCGCTTCGTCCAGCGGCGCAAGCCAGGGCTGCCAGTCCAGCTCGGCCAGGGTGAAGACCACGGGCTCGGCGCCCGGCGCCGCGGTCTCCTGCGCCGGCGCCGCCTTTGCGCAGGCGCTGCGCTGCGGCACGGGTGCATCGCTGTCCCAGCCGGCCTCCAGCACCTGCAGGCCGGCCACCACGCGCAGCTGGAAGCTCAGAAAAGCCACCAGCTGAGAGAGCACGACGATATCGTCGGCCGTCCAGCCCGCAGCCTCCAGCGCGCGCAACCGCCCGGGCTGCGCATCGCGCGGATGAAAGACCAGGAAATGCGCATGCCGCAAGCCGGCTACCAAGCGGGTGCCCAGCACGGCCTGCAGGGCCTCGGGCAGCGCGAACTCGGGGCCCACCTGGTCTTCAATCGCCAGCGGGCCTGCGGGATAGCGGCCGTAAGGGCCCCGGGTCCGGCCGGCATCTGCCGCCTGCGCCACGGCCCCGGCCCACTGCGGCGCCAGCGCCTGCAGCGCACGCAGGTGGAAGTCCGCCGCATGCGGCTGCCGGTGCAGGCCGGACACAAAGGCCGCCACCGCATGGCGCTCGGCCGGCGCCACCTGGCCGGCCGCCGGCGCCGCGGGCGAGAACAGGGCTTGATGGGTTTTCTGGGCCTGGGCACGGGTTTCAGGGCGCGCCCGGCGCAGGCCGTCCAGCCAGCTGCCTGCGGCAATGCCGGCCAGCTGGTCGATCACATCGGCAGGCTGCCCGGATACAGCAGGCGCCTGGGGCTCTTGCAGCAATTCGGTCATAGGGTGTCCTTTTCTCAGGCTGCGTGCAGCGCGGGTTCGGCGGCTGTGGATGCGCAAGCGGTGCCCGGCGGGCCGGCCCAGCCCAGGGCCGGCGCCACCACGGAGGCGGTCAGCTCCAGCGAGCGCAGGATGGCCTGGTGCGGCGGATCGATGGAATGCACCTGAAAGACCAGGTCCGTGGCGCGCGCCAGTGCCGTATCGGCCTGCAGCGAGGCGATCACGTCGCCGGGCGTGCCCAGGTGCACGTCATAGGCGGCGATCAGCTGCTCCAGCGGCGCCTGCGGATCGACGCGCGCGAACAGGCCCGCGGAGGACGGGCCGGCCAAGGCGCCGGCGTGGCGCAGGGCCAGGCGGCGCAGCCCGATTTCGGCCCAGTGCAGTGCTTCCTCGCGGCGGTCGGCCACGAACAGCGTACGCGACCCCAGGATGCGCGGCGCAGCGCCCAGCGGCAGCGCGGCCAGGTAGGCGTCGATGATGGGGTTCTGGATCCCGGAAAGGGAAAGTCCCGGCGCCTGGTCCGGCCGCGGCTGCGTGCGCGAGAGCATCAGCCCCTCGCCGGCCGCACCGGCGCGCCTGGCCCCTTCCACCGAGAACGTGGCCTGCCACAGGCGTTGCAGCAGCTGCGGCGCCTGGGGATAGACGCGCACGCCGCCCGGCAGCACCTCGCCGCGCCAGGCCGCGCGCAGCCGCTGCAGATTGCGCCCGAATACGGCGCCGCGCTCGCCGCCATCCACGCCGAAGGCCTCGAAGGATTCCGCCGTGCCGCCGGTGCCCAGCCCCACTTCCAGCCGCCCGCCCGACAGCAGGTCGAGCACGGCGGCGTCCTCGGCCACGCGGATGGCGTTTTCCATGGTCAGCGTCACCACGCCGGTGCCCAGGCGTATGCGCTGCGTGCGCTGCGCCACATGGGCCAGGAACACCAGGGGCGACGGCAGGCCGCCCTCGTTTTCGTGGAAATGGTGCTGCGCCACCCAGGCGGAATCGAAGCCCAGGGCTTCGGCATGGGCGATCTGTTCGGTCACCAGGCGATAGCGCTCGCCGGCAGGCGCATCATCCAGCAAGCGGCTGAAGAAGCCCAGGCGTTTTTTCCGGGGAATTGGGGGGATGGACAAAATCAAGACTCCTTGTGCCGGGGATGGCGGCAATCAGTTCACGGGTGTAATGGCTTTCGGGCTGGGTGAAGACCTGCTCCACCGTGCCCGCCTCCACCACCTGGCCGTGCTGCAGCACGGAGACGGTGTGGGCGATCTGGCGCACCACCGACAGGTCGTGCGTCACGAAAACATAGGTCAGCCGCAGCTGCTGCTGCAGCTCTTCCAGCAGGCGCAGGATCTGGGCCTGCACCGTCACGTCCAGCGCCGAGACGGCTTCGTCCAGCACCAGCACCTCGGGCTGCAGCACCAGGGCGCGCGCAATGGCCACGCGCTGGCGCTGGCCGCCGGACAGCGCATGCGGGCGGCGTTGCTGCAGCTCGGGCGCCAGGCCCACGCGGGCCAGGGTCTCTTCCACCCGCCGGCGGCGCTCGGCCGCCGGCAATGCACCGAAGTTGCGCAGCGGCTCCTCGACAATCGCGAAGACCGTCTGGCGCGGGTCCAGCGAGGCAAAGGGGTTCTGATAGACCAGCTGAACCTTGCGGCGGAACCGGCGCAGCGCCTCGCCACGCAGCGCGGTCACGTCCTCGCCCGCGATGCGGATCCGGCCGCCCGTGGGCCGCAGCAGGCCGGCCAGCGCCCGGATGGTCGTGGTCTTGCCCGAGCCCGATTCGCCGACGATGGCATGCGTGCTGCCGCGCCGCACCCGAAAGCCCACGCCGTCCACGGCCTTGAACGGTGCCCGCTGGCCCGGCACGACGAACTCCTGGCACAGCCCCTGGACCTGCACGGCCCAGTCGGGCTCTCCCGCCTCCTGCGGCAATGGCCGCGGCAGGGCCGCCGACAGCGCCGGCGCATCGGCCAGCAGCTGGCGCGCATAGGCGCTTTGCGGCTGGCGCAACACCTCCAGCGTGTCCCCGGCTTCCTGTACCTGCCCCTGGCGCAGCACCACGATGCGATGGGCCCGATCGGCGGCCACGCCCAGGTCGTGCGTGACCAGCAGCACGGCGGTGCCGGTCTCGCGCCGCAGCGTGTCGATCAGATCCAGGATGCGGCGCTGCACCGTCACGTCCAGCGCGCTCGTGGGCTCGTCGGCAATGATCAGTGCCGGCCGCAGCGCCACGGCCATGGCGATCAGCACGCGCTGCTTCATGCCGCCCGACAGCTCGTGCGGATACTGGCGCACGCGCAGCTCGGGCCGCGTCAGCCCCACCTTGCGCAGCAGCTCCACCACCTGACGCTCGATGGCTGCGCGGTCCCTGCAGCCATGCAGCTGCAGCACCTCGGCCACCTGGGCGCCGATGGTGCGCACCGGGTTCAGCGATGCCGTCGGATCCTGCGGCACCAGGCTCACCACGCGGCCGCGCAGGCCGCGCCATTGCGACTCGCCGGCATGGGTCACATCCTCGCCCAGCAGGCGTATGCGGCCCCCCACCACCTGACCGTTGGCCGGCAGCAGGCCGATGGCCGCCTGCGAAGTGGTCGATTTGCCGGAGCCCGATTCCCCCACCAGAGCCACCACCTCGCCGGGATGCACCGCCAGCGAGACGCCGTGCACCACGCGGCGCAGCCGGCCGTCTTCGCGGTAGGCGATCTGCAGATCGTCGATCTCCAGCACCGCGCCGCCCGCAGGCGCTGCGGACGCGCACGCAGCCGGACCCGCCCCTGCCGCGCGCAGCAGGCGCTGCCGCCATTGCTGCCAGGCGCTCATGACGGTGCCCCCGTCAGCGCCACGCCGATACGGTTGGCCGCCAGCACCACGGCCACCACCACCAGCCCGGGCACCGTGGTCAGCCACCAGGCGGTGGCCAGGTAGTTGCGCCCTTCCGCGATCAGCAGCCCCCATTCCGGAGTGGGCGGCGGTGCGCCGTAGCCGAGGAAGCCCAGCGTGGCAATGGCCAGGATGGCCGTGCCGAACTGCAGCGCCGCCAGCGCCACCACCGATGTCAGCGAATTGGGCAGCACATGGCGCCACAGCACGGCGCCGAAGCGCCCGCCGCTGCCGAAGGCCGCTTCCACGTACTCCGTGCGGCGCACACGCACGACTTCGGAACGCACCAGCCTGGCAAAGCCGGCCACCGATGCCACGCCCACGGCAATGGCCGCGTTCACCGTGCCGAAGCCCAGCACGATGATGATGGTCAGCGACAGCAGCAGCGCAGGTACGGCCAGCAGCACGTCCACCAGGCGCATCAGCGCATCGTCGAGGCGGCCTCCGGCCGCGCCTGCGAGCAGACCCAGCGCGGTGCCGCCGAACAGGCCCACGCCCACGGCGACCAGGGCCCCGGACAACGAGTGCACCGCGCCATGGACCACGCGGGCCCAGACATCGCGGCCCAGCGCATCGGTGCCCAGCCAATGGCCTGCGCCGGGGGCGCGCAGCTGCTGGCCGGCCAGGCCCGCCAGCGGATCCTGGCCGGCAAACCAGCCCGGCACCAGCGCCCACAGCAGCACCAGGACCAGCACGCCCCAGGCCAGCCACAGCCCCGGCGGCATGCGAACAACACGCCGCAGAACGGATGGCAGCCGCCATGGTTTTTTGCAAACCTGCGGGGCCGCAGCAAGCGGCTGCACCCCGGCCCGCGGCAACGGGGTGGCTGGCGGCAGCTGCAGCGCCAGCCCTTTCTTTTGCGTCAGTGCATTCATGGTTTCAGCTTCCCGCCGCATGGGCAAGCCGCGGATCCAGCCAGGGATAGAGCAGGTCCACGATCAGGTTGATGGTCACAAAAGCCGTGGCGGACACCATCACCACCGCCTGCAGCACGGCCGTATCCTGGTTGCCCACGGCCTGCTGGGTCAGGCTGCCCAGGCCGTTGAGGCCGAAGACCGCCTCGGTCACCACGGCGCCGGCCAGCAGCTCGCCGAACAGCATCCCGCCCATGGTCAGCACGGGCAGGACCGCGTTGCGCGCCGCATGCCGCAGCAGCACGTGCAGCTGCGACGCGCCCTTGGCCCGCGCCACGGCCACATAGGGCTGGGCCAGCGCGGCGTCCAGGTTGCGCATCAGGATCTGCGCCAGCGGCGCGGAGATGGGTACGGCCAGCGTCAGCGTCGGCAGGATCAGCCCCTGCCAGGGTCCCGGATTGATGACCGGCACCCAGCCCAGGCGAAAGGACACCCACTGGATCAGCATGATGCCCAGCCAGAACACCGGAATCGAGGCGAAAAGCGGGGGCAGCGACTGCAGCAGCGCGCGCACGGGCCGCCACCGCACCAGGCTGGCCAGCAGCGCCAGCCCCACGGCCAGCAGCAGCGCGGCCGCCAGCCCCATCGATGCCAGGCGCAGCGTGGGCGGAAGATTGGTGGCCAGGCCCTGGCTGACCGGCACGCCGGCCTGCAGCGAGTAGCCGAAATGCCCGGACAGGAACTGCCCCAGCGTGTGCAGGTACTGGCGCCAGACCGGCTGGTCGGCGCCGTAGGCCGCCTGGATCTCGGCGATCTGCTCCGGCCCCAGGCCCAGGTCGGGGTTGAGGAACTTGATCAGCACCGCATCGCCGGGCATGAGCTGCAGCAGCACGAACGATGCCGAGAAGGCCGCCCACAGCACCAGCAGGGCCTGGCCGGTGCGCCGCAACAGATAGGCAGTCATCGCTTGGCCAGCCAGGTGGCGTAGAAGCTGGGCCGGCCCACGGCCTCGAAGCCCACATCCCTGACCCAGGGGGCGCCCGCGAAGGCCTGCGGCTCCTCGAAGATCGGAATCACGTAGGCCTGCTCGATCAGGTAGCGCTGCACGTCCCCCGTGAGCTGCAAGCGCCTGGCCGCGTCGGTCTCGGCGGCAATCGCATCCAGCAGGCCGTTGAGCCTGGCATCCACGAAGCTGTTGACCTTCTGGCTGACGCCGCCCTTTTGCAGCAGCACATTGCGGTTGGTGGGGTAGTAGTTGCTCTTGATCACGTCCGGGTCGGCGCGGCCCACCATGTTCGGCGCCACCGGCGTCCGGGCGGGATCCAGGCTGTCCAGCGTTCTGCTGCCCGCATCGCCGGCCAGCACATTGAGCTTGACGCCCAGCCTGCTCCACTGCTGGGCCACCAGCTGCAGCGTTTCCTTGTTCTGCGGCTGCGGCAGGGATTCGTAGGCCGTCAGCACCAGCTCCTGGCCGTCCTTCTGGCGCAATCCGCCGGCCCCCAGGGTCCAGCCGGCCTCGTCCAGCAGGCGGCGGGACAGCTCGGGATCGAATTTGAGCTCGGACGACAGGTCCACATAGCCGGCCGCCGACCGGGCCACCACCGATGTCGCCTGCGGATAGTGGGCCGAGAACAGGGTCTGCACCACCTCGGCCGCGTTCGTGCCGTGCAGCAGCGCCTTGCGCACGCGCAGATCGGCCACGAGCGGATTGTCGGGGCGGAAAGCGATGCTGTTGTTCACGCCGCGCGTGGACGGCGCGTAGATCCGCAAGCCCTGGTCCTGCACGCGCTTTTCGTCATAGGCCTGGACCTGGCGGATCAGGCCGGCCTGGCCCGCCAGCAGGGCGCCGATGCGCACGCTGTCTTCGGGCGTGACCACGAAGCGGATGCTGTCCAGCCGCGCCCGGCCCTGGTGCGCATGCCTGGCCGGGCCCCAGTTGTAGTCGGCGCGGGCCTTGAGCAGCAGCTCCTTGCCCAGGGTTTCGCTGGCTACCACAAACGGGCCGGAGCCGATGATGCGCGTGGCGTCGCCCAGTTCCTCGAACGGCCGGGCCAGCGTGGCCAGCGACACCAGTCCCGAGCCGATGACCGACGTGCCCTGCAGAAAGCCCGGCGACGGCTTGCTGAAGTAGAACTTCACCGTCAGCGGGTCCAGGACTTCGCTGCGCTCATAGTTGTTGATGACCTCCGAGACCGGCAGCTTCAAGGCCTTGTTGCCCAGGCCGTAGGTATCGAAATTGCGGGCCACGGCGGTGGCGTCCAGCGGCGTGCCGTCCGAGAAGCTGACCCCGGGACGCAGCTTGAAGGTGAATTCCGTGGCATTGCCGTTGATGCTCCAGGACTCGGCGATCCAGGGCTGGATTTCCAGCGTCTGCGGATCCTGGTAGGTCAGCTTGTCCGTGATCTGGTTGAGCACGCCGCCATTGGGATAGAAGCCTCCGGCGGGCGGATACAGGCTGGTATGCGCCTGCTGCTCCAGGTACACCAGCTCTCCCCCCTGCGCCACCCCTGCCTGCTGCGTGCCGGCCTTGCCCGCGCCCTGCGGCGAGCAGCCCGCCAGCCAGACACCCGCGGCCATTGCGGCCAGCCACCGCCAGCCGTTGTTTCTTCTGCTTTGTTTTTGCACTAGATCATCCACCCTTCATGCCGTCGAGGCGCTGTAACGCAGGAACCGGAAAAGCTCTCCGGATGGCTTGCATGCTAGGAAGGCCACCCTCTTTCCCGAACTGCTGTTTTCGCACTTGGATATGCAGCCAGCAGATATGCCCACCCCTGGCGCATCCGGCACAAAACGCATAAGCAAAGCCGCATCCGGCATTTGCCCTGCGCAGGCCGCGGCACCAGCATGGCGCTTTCACACACAGGAGAAAGCCTCATGCCATTGCCTCTGGACCACATCGTGATCGCCGTGCACGACCTGCAGCAAGCCATCGCCGACTACCGCAGCCTGGGCTTCACGGTGACGCCCGGCGGAGACCATCCGGGGCGGGCCACCCACAATGCGCTGGTGGTGTTCCAGGACGGCTCCTACTTCGAGCTGATCGCCTGGAAAGCCCCCGAAGAAGTCCACCCCTGGTGGTCCAAGCTGGCCCGTTTCGGCCCGGGCATCGTGGATTTCGCGCTGCTGCCTTCCTCCACCCCCCAGGTCGTGGCGCAGGCACTGTCGCGCGGCCTGGCCTACCAGCCGCCCGTCGACGGCGGCCGGCTGCGCCCCGACGGCGTGGAACTGCGATGGCAGAACGCACGGCCCGCCACGCCGGACCTGCCCTTTCTGTGCGGCGACGTGACGCCGCGCGCCCTGCGCGTGCCCGAGGGCCGCGTGCGCGAACATGCCAATGGCGTGCAGGGCGTGGCCCATCTGCGCATTGCCGTGCACGATGTCGCCGCGACGCTTGAGCGCTACCGCGCGCTGCTGGACCTGCAGGATGACGCGGTTGCCGGCAACGGCAGCGCCAGCGCCAGCCTGCCGCTGGGCAGCACCTGGCTGAAGCTGGAGAGTGCCAGCGCCAGCCGCGCCGCCGCCGCCCGCCTGGCGCAGCAGGGCGAGGGCCCGTTCGCCATCGGCCTGTACACCACGCAGGCCGGCCCGCTGGGCGCCATCACGCAGGGCGACACGCACGGCGCCTCCATCGCGCTGCTGCCGCAGGGTGATGCCACCCCGCAGGCCACTCATACCCAAAGCGTATTTGCTTAGCCGCAAAGTTTCGTTGCCACGCCCCGCCCTGGCTTCCGATACTGCGGCATCCCACAACAGAAGACCGGATTTCCACCATGAACAAGCGCGACTTTCTCCGAACCTCCGCCGCCTTCCTGCTTCCCGCGGCGGGCACCGCAAGCGGGCCTGCATCGGCCGCGGCACCTTCGCTGATCCGCGTGGGAGTGCGCGGCGGCGTGGACGAAGAGATCTGGGAAGTGGTCACCAAGGTGGCCCGGGAGCGCGGCCTCAGCGTCAAGCCCGTGGTGCTCAGCGGCTCCGTCAGCCCCAACGAGGGCGTGCACAACGGCGACCTCGAGGCCAACTCCTTCCAGCACACCCCCTTCCTGCGCGACCAGAACCAGCAGCGTGGCTACCAGCTGGTCTCCGCGGGCGATACCTACATCTCGCCCATCGCCTTCTATTCCCGGAAGTTCAAGCGCCTTGCCGATCTGCCGGCCGGTGCGCGCGTGGGCATACCCAACGATCCCAGCAACCAGACCCGCGCCCTGGTGGTGCTGCGCGACCAGGGCGTGCTGGATCTCAAGCCCGGCTTCGATCCCTTCACCGGCACGGCATCGCTGGCCGACGTGACGGCACTGCGCCAGAAGGTGGAACTGGTGGAAGTGGCCTCGGTGGTGCTGGCCCGTTCGCTGGACGACCTGGCGGCCGCCGCCATCGTCAACAGCTTTGCCTACCAGGCGGGACTGATCGCCACGCGCGACGGCATCGCCGTGGAAAAGCGCGAGCGCAATCCCTACGTCAACATCATTGCCATACGCTCCAGGGACAAGGATGCGCCGTGGGCCCGGCAACTGGTCGCTGCCTACCAGTCCGAGCCGGTGCGCCAGTTCATCCAGCAAAAGTACCAGGGCTCGGTGATCCCCGCGTTCTGAGCTGCGGCATGACCACGCTTCCTCCCGCGGTGCAGCTCGCACCGCATATCGTGTTCGACGGCGTGGGCAAGGCCTATGCCGGCCCCGGCGGACCGGTGCAGGCCCTGTCGGCCGTCGATTTCGACATCCGCCATGGCGAGGTGTTCGGCATCATCGGCCGCAGCGGCGCCGGCAAGTCCACGCTGCTGCGCACCATCAATGCGCTGGAAACCCCGTCCGAAGGCCGGGTACGGATCCACGACGTGGATCCCGCACGGCTGGACGAGGATGGCCTGGTCGCGCTGCGCCGGCGCATCGGCATGATCTTCCAGCACTTCAACCTGCTGTCGGCCAAGACCGTGCATGAGAACGTGGCCCTGCCGCTGCGCGTGGCCGGCGAGCGTCCGGCCGTCATCAAGGCCCGCGTGGACGAGCTGCTGGCGCTGGTCGGCCTGGCCGACAAGGGCGGCGCCTATCCGGCCCAGCTGTCGGGCGGACAGAAACAGCGCGTGGGCATTGCGCGTGCGCTGGTGCATGGCCCCGAGGTGCTGCTGTGCGACGAAGCCACCAGCGCCCTGGATCCCGAGACCACCGAGTCCATCCTGGCCTTGCTGCGCGACATCAACCGCCAGCTCCGGCTGACCGTGGTGCTGATCACCCACGACATGGCGGTGATCCGCGCCATCTGCGACCGCGTGCTGGTGCTGGACCAGGGGCAGGTGCAGGAGGTGGGGGAGGTCTGGCGCGTCTTCGGCGCTCCGCAGGCCGCAGCCACCCAGGCCCTGCTGCAGCCCCTGCAGCAGGGCCTGCCGCCCGACCTGGCACAACGGCTGCAGCCCACGCCGGCCTGCGCGGCGGACCGCGCCGTGCTCGGCCTGCGCTTTGCCGGCAGCCGGCGGCCCCAGGGCCTGCCGCTGCAGGCCCTGGCGGCCCTGGGCCCGCAGGCGACGCTGCTGCACGGCGGCCTGGATCGGCTGCATGGCCACTCGCTGGGGCAGCTGCTGGTCGCGGCGCCCGCCGCCGGACTGCCTTCACTCGATGCATTGCGCCAGTCTACCGGCGCCGACCAACTGGAGCTGCTGGGCTATGTCCGCGCCGATTGACAAATACCTCCAGGCCTTGGCCGAGACCCTGCTGATGGTCGCCTCTTCCTCGGTGATCGCCATCGGCCTCGGGCTGGCGCTGGCCATCGTGCTCACCGTCACCGGGCCGCGCGGCCTGTATGCGCTGCCGCGTTTCCACAAGGGGCTGTCGGTCGCGGTGAACGTCTTCCGTGCCATCCCCTTCATCATCCTGCTCGTGGCCCTGCTGCCGGTCACGCGCGGCATCGTCGGCACCACGCTGGGCACCTGGGCCGCAGTGGTGCCGCTGTCGGCCAACCTGATCCCGTTCTATGCCCGCATCGCCCAGGTCAGCCTCAACGAGGTGGATTCCGGGCTGGTGGAAGCCGCGCGCGCCATGGGCTGCAAGCGCTGGCACATCGTGCGGCACGTGCTGCTGCCCGAGGCCCTGCCCGGCATCATCGGCGGCATGACGGTCAGCGTGATCGCCATGGTCAATGCCTCTGCCATGGCCGGCGCCGTGGGCGCGGGCGGCCTGGGCGACCTGGCCATACGCTACGGCTACGAACGCTACGAGACCCGGGTGATGTTCGAGGTCATCGTGATCCTCGTGGCGCTGGTGTCCGTGGTCCAGTTCGCCGGCGAGTCGCTGGCGCGCAAGGCCGATCACCGGCGCTGAAACCCGGCCCCAGGCCGACGGGCGCACGCCGGCCAATAACATCCAGAAGAGCTTTCTTCGCTTGGCGGGCAAGCGAAGAAAGCTCTTTTTTTCATAGCAAAAGCAAGGTGCCGCCCTCCAAATATGTTTAAGTAATTTTGAAGTGAAAAAACATTAATTGTTTTTATAAACAGGCTTTTCTATAGTGGCTGCCAATAGAACCTTCCAAGGCAATGCCTGATGAGTGCCACCCGCCCGCCCCTGCACCCACGCACCGGACTGCACTGTCCCCGGCCGTGAAACCTTCGCGGCCTGCGGCCCAGCCCTGCGCTCCCGCAGGAGCAGGCTGAAGCCGCCGCCCCAGGCCTTCCGCCCCCCGGCCACAGATACGGCAGGGCATGCGCTTTCCTGCCGCAACAGGCATGCAGTCCCATGAACATCACCTCCGTCCACCATATCCATTTCAATTTCCATCCCCGGTCACGGGAGGAAATCCGCTTCTTCTACGCCACCGTGCTCGGGGCCCATGAGCGGCATGCACCGGAGAAAAAACAGCTGCTGCAGTTCGAGATGGGCCACCAGCTGCTGTGCTTCACGCCGGATGCCGGCCCGCACGGGCGCGGTCCCACCCAGCATGTGGCCTTCAACATCGAAGGCATCGGCGACCTCAGGAACCGCCTGGCCGCCTTCGATCTGAGCTTCATCGAGAGCCACCCCGAGGCTGCGCAGGCGCAGCAGATCTACATCAAGGACCCGGCAGGCAATCAGCTGGAGTTCCTGGAGCGGCAAGGCCGGCCGCAGGCCGACGCGGCAGCGGGCGACGGAGCCCGGCCATGAACTTCCAGCAACTGCGCTCCATCCGCGAAGCCGCGCGCAACAACTACAACCTGACCGAGGTTGCCGCCGTTCTCTTCACCTCCCAGCCCGCCATCAGCCGCCAGATCCGTGAACTGGAGGAAGAGCTCGGCGTGGAGATTTTCACGCGCGCGGGCAAACGTCTCACCGGGCTGACGCCGCCCGGCAAGACGCTGCTGCCCATCATCGACCGGCTGCTGCTGGAGGCCGGCAACCTCAAGAACGCGGGCAAGGACTTCAAGGAAAAGGACACGGGCGTCTTCTACGTGGCGGCCACGCATTCCCAGGCCCGCTACGCACTGCCTGCCGTGGTGCGGGACTTCCGCAAGGTCTACCCGGGCGTGACGTTGCATCTGCGCCAGGGCTCGCCGCAGCAGATTGCCGAGATGCTGCTGGCCGGGGAAGCCGACATCGGCGTGGCGACCGAGGCCCTGGCCAACTACGAGCAGCTGCTGACCCTGCCCGGCTACCGCTGGTCGCACAGCGTGATCGTGCCTCCCGGGCATCCGCTGCTGCTGCAGGCAAGGCCCATTTCCCTGGAAGACCTGGCCGGCCATCCCATCATCACCTACGAGCATGGATTCACAGGCCGCGCGCATATCGACGAAGCCTTTGCACGCGAAGGCCTGGCTCCCGAAATCGTTCTGACGGCCATGGATGCGGACGTGATCAAGACCTATGTGGAGCTGGGCATGGGCATAGGCATCGTGGCCTCCATCGCCTTCGACGCCGAACGCGACCGCCTGCTGCGCGCCATCGACGCGCGCCACCTGTTCGAGATCAATCTCACGCGCATTGCCGTGCGCCGCGGCATCTGGCTGCGCGACTACGCCTGCCACTTCATCGAGAGCTTCGTCCCGACGCTGACACCGGAAGTGGTACGCCAGAAGCTCAACGAAGGCCGCGAAGGCTGAAGCCGTGTACCGGGACCGCGCGCCGCAGGGCATCAGCGCAGGCCATGTACCCGCCCGCCCTTGACATAGCGCACCGGCTCCAGGTCCATGCGCCGCAGGATGCGGGTCAGGCCGTCCTCGGCCACCGGCGCCGCAGGGGTAGCCGGCGCTTGTGTGTCTTGGGTGCTGCGGCACAGCAGGTCTTCGTCATTCCAGTTGCCCACGGCCCGGCTGTTGCGCGCCCTCAGCCAGCCGTCCTTGTCGGCCAGCAGCTGCACATCGCGCATCGCGGCATCGCCGTTCACCAGGCCCAGGGCCTGCTGCGCCACCACGCCCGAGACGACGATGCAATCCACTTGTTCGGGAAGGGCCGGCAGCGGTCCGGCAGGCGGCAGCCACAGCGTCACCATGCGCGGATCGGGCGGCAGCTGACGGGCATCGGCCAGACTGACCAGCCGCAGGCGCTGCCCCCGCCAGTCCCGTACCCGCGTCTTGTCGGGGCGGTGGCAGCGCAGCGGCATGTCCGGCAGGGCAACCGGCTGGGCCCAGTTGCCGGTGGCATTCAGCAGCCGGCCCGCGGCCTGGGCACGCAGAAAATGCAGCAGCTCCCAGCTCTGCGCCACCGACAGCTGACCGGCAAAGCCGGCCATGGTCGGGCGCCCCTGGCCGTCCCGCACGCCATAGCGCACCGCCTGCAGCAGCTCGCCGTCCGCACGGCGCCAGAGCAGCGGGCCGATGAAGCTGGGCGGCCACACGGGCTGGGCCGACGCCTCCGGCCCCTGGCCGTCACCCGCCGCACCATGGCACTGCAGGCACAGGCGGCGGTATTGCGCAGCACCGCGGACGATGGCCGCGTCGGTGAACGGCAAGGGATTGCGGTGAAAACTCGAAGGCACGGCCTGCACCAGCACCACCTGGCGTGAAGGCCAGGGTGCCAGCACGACGGCGGCCAGCGCCATCCCCAGCAGGCACAGGCTCCGGCGGCGCCTGCGCCGCCACAGCATTGCGAGAGCCAGCAGGACCAGCGCCGCAGCGATGGCACCCAGGCTCCAGGCCAGCTGGCGCGCCTGGGCCTGGTCCACCAGCAGGTATTCGCCGGCCAGGCGCTGCGTCCACGGCCAGGCCGGCTGCCCATCGACTTCGCCCGTCCAGCCCAGGCCGTACAGCAGCTGCAGCAGGCCCACCTGCCCGCGATGGATTGCTTCCAGCAGCCAGATCAGCCAGGGGGCATCCGCTACGCGCTCGGGCATCAGGCCACGTCATCCAGTCCGAGATGGTGCAGCGCCTGCTGGCGCAGCTCGACAAAGCGCGGCTGCGTGCGATGGCGCGGATGGGGCAGGTCCACGGCCAGCTCCGCCACCGTGCGCGCCGGACGCTGCGAGAACACCACCACGCGGTCGGCCAGGAACAGCGCCTCTTCCACATCGTGCGTGACCAGCAGCACCGAGAAGCCGGTGCGCTGCCACAGCCTGAGCAGCTCGCCCTGCATGGACAGCCGGGTCAGCGAATCGAGCTTGCCCAGCGGTTCGTCCAGTATCAGCAGCTGCGGCTCGTTGACCAGCGCGCGCGCCAGGGCCACGCGCTGGGCCATGCCGCCCGAGAGCTGGTGCGGATAGCTGGCCGCGAATTCGGACAGCCCCACCAGCGCCAGCGCTTCGTCGATGCGCGCATGCTGGTCCCTGGGCACCTTGCGGGCCTGCAGGCCCAGGGCCACGTTGTCGCGCACCGTGCGCCAGGGGAACAGGGTCGGGTCCTGGAAGACCACGATGCGCGAGGGATCGGGCCGCTCGATGGGCCGGCCGTCCTGCGTGACCCGGCCGCTGGCCGGCGGCTCCAGCCCCGCCACCAGGCGCAGCAGCGTGGACTTGCCGCAGCCGCTGGGCCCCAGCAGCGCCACGAACTCGCCGGGCCTCACCTGCAGGCCGACATGGTCCAGCACCGGCAGGCTGGCCCCGCCGGGCTGGGCAAAATCGTGCGACACATCGGCAATGTCGATGCGCGCGCCGGCAGTGCCGCCGGCCTGTGCAGGCCGCCGAAGCTCGTTTGCAGCGCTCACCATTTCACGGTTCCTTTCTGCCAGCCCAGCAGCCGGTCGCGCACGGCGAACAGCAGGGTGATCAGGCCCGAGCACAGCACCGCCATCACCAGCAGGGCGCCATACATGTTGGCGTAGGCGGCCCAGCCCTGGGCCCATTGCAGATACCAGCCCAATCCCGCCTTCACGCCCATCATCTCGGCCGTGATCAGCACGGAGAACGAAGCGCCCAGCCCCATGAACAGGCCCACGAAGACCTGGGGCAGCGCGGCAGGAATGGCCACGCGCAGCACCAGAAACCATTCCGACGCCCCGAGGGTGCGGGCCACGTCGTAATAGCTCTTGCTGACGTTGGCCACGCCGGACCAGGTCAGCACGGCCACCGGGAAGAAGGTGGCCAGCGCGATCAGGAACACGGCCGCGCTATGGCTGCTGGGCGCAAAGAAGAAGGCCAGCGGCAGCAGCGCCGATGCCGGCACCGGCCCCAGAAAGCGCAGCAGCGGATGCACCCAGTAGCCGGCCACGCGCGACCAGCCCACCCATACGCCGGTGACAAAACCCACCGCGCTGCCGATCACGATGCCCTGCAGCAGCAGGCGCAGCGAGTAGGCCACCGAAATGCCGAGCCGGGCCGTGTCGTCCAGGTAGACCTCCAGCAGGCTTTGCGGCGGTGCGAAGAACGGCGGGGGCAGCAGGCCCAGCTTGGCCGTTGCCACCTCCCACACGGCCAGCAGCACGGGCGCCGCGATCAGCCAGGCGCCTGCCGGACGCAGCCAGCGCAAAACCCGCCCGGCCCGCCCTCCCGCCAGGGCCAACGCCGCCAGCAGCACCGCGACGGCGGCCGTGAGCGCGGCAAATTCCGTGGTGTAGGCCCAGTCGCTGAAGCCGATTTCCTTGTTCGGCCACAGCCAGGTCAGCACGCCCAGCAGCAGCCAGGCCAGCGCCGCGGCCAGGCCCTGGCGCCACGGGCCTGTGCGAACCGACGCGGCAGGCGGCTGCACACGCGCCTGGGCAAGGGCCGGGGCCGCCCCCCGCTCCGCCATGGCTTGTATGCTGCTCATGACAGCACATCCTGCGTGATGTGGCGCGCAAAGCGTGCCGGGTCGGTGCTCTTTTTCAGAATGCCCGCAGAGCGGAAGTCGCTGACGAAGTCGCGCACCTCGTCATGCAGGCGGCCGCCGTGCGGATGGTGCTTGTAGGTGAGCTCGGCGATCAGGCGCTGCAGGTCCGGCACTTCGAACTTGGGCGTGTAGCGGGCAAAGATCCGGGCCGCCTCGTTCGGGTTCTCGGCCACATAGTCCGAGGCCTGAGCCAGCGCGCGCACCACGCCCGCCGCGCTCTTGCGGTCGTCGCGCACGAACTTGGCGCTGGCTCCCAGCACGCAGCAGATCTTCTCGGCATATTCGCCCGTGGCGCTGTTGCCCAGTTCGGTGAACACGCCGGGGTTGCGCTTTTCGATCAGATAGAGGTTGGGGTCGCCGTCGGCAATGGCGTGGATCTCGCCCTTCTTCACCGCCACATCCAGCAGATCCGCCGGATAGACGCGCCACTCCACATCCTTGTCGATGTTCAGGCCCTTTCTGGCCAGGTGGATGCCGTAGAACTGCTTGGCCGGGCTGTTCAGGTCGGACACGCCGATCACCTTGCCCTTGAGCGTCCTCACGTCCTGCGTCACGCCGGCGGCGTTGACCCCCACCAGGCGCAGGCAGCCGCCGTGCACGCTGCCCACGATCTTCACATCCAGCCCCGCCTCCAGCGGCTTGACCCAGCGGTGGATCAGCCCCACGCCGACCTCGGCCTTGCCGGTGGCCAGCGCCTCCAGCAGCTGGTCGGCGGAGCCGCCCCAGTTCAGCACCTCCACCTGCAGGCCGTTCTTCTCGAAGAAGCCGCGCTCCAGCGCAATCGGCACGGGCACCTGGCAGAAGCTGGCCTGGCTCCAGGCCAGGGTGATCTTGCGCGGCTGCGAGCGCACGGCCAGCGGCAGCAGGCCTGCCGCGCCCACGGAACCCGCCGCCGTCGCGGCCCCCAGGAAATGGCGCCGCGTCCAGGGCGCACGCTGCGCAATGGGCAAAAACTCATCCATGTCGTCCCTCCGGAAGTCAGTGAAAGTGCCTGCACCATAGGTCCGCGGTCCGCACTTTGCCAACGAAGGAATCCGTGTATCGATATGCAGAAATCGGGCAACCGGTCCCGGAGGCTGTCGCCTGCGAAAAACGCATATGAAAAGCGCATATGCAAGCTCGAAAAGCTTCGTAGCCGGCACCGCGGGCTTGGCCGACCATGGCGCCATTCCCACCGGAGAAACACCATGAGCCTGAACGACTACCTGCACCACAAGCGCCACGCCGTCCTGGGGCGCCAGCAACGCATTGCCGAAGGCCGTGCCGAGGCCGCCTCGCTGCACGCCCATGTCACCGCCGAGGGGCGCAGCGGCATCCGCCGCCTGCGCATCCGCGAGCACCAGGCGATCAGCGACAGTCCCTACGACTTCGCCGGCTTCAACCTGGGCCCCTCCTCGCCCGAGCTGCAGCTGGGCGTGCTGGGCACCTGCGTCACCCACATCTTCGAGATCCAGGCGGCACTGCTGCAGGTACCTCTGGACAGCGTGGAAGTCGACGTGCGCGGCACCATAGACCCGCGCGGCGGCCATCCCGGCCACGAGTCCACGCCCATCTGGCCGCATGACATCCGCTACGAAGTACGGGTCGCGTCCAGCGCATCGGATGCGCAGCTCGAAGAGCTGTTCGCCGCCGTGGAAAAGAACTGCCCCATCCTGAACCTGCTGCGCAACCCGCAGCACATCGTCGGCACCCTGGTGCGCGCCACGCCGGCAGCTCCGGCGAAGGCCGCCGCTGCCGAACCCAGGCAAGCGCTTGCCGCATGAGCCAGGCACCCGCATTCGGCCGCAATGCCGCATGGCGGCCCGACACCATCGTGCTCCACGCGGGCTACGACGGCTTGCAGCACCAGCGCAGCGCTGCGATTCCCATCTACCAGACCACATCCTTCCTGTTCGAGGATGCCCAGCACGGCGCGGAGCTGTTCGACCTGGTGCAGGAAGGGCCGGTGTACGCACGCACGGGCAACCCCACGCAGGCCGTGCTGGAGCAACGCATCGCCCAGCTGGAAGGCGGCGCTGCCGCGCTGGCCGTGGCGTCCGGCATGGCAGCCATCGACATCACGCTGGCCACGCTGGCCCAGTCGGGCGACCATGTGATCCTGGCCTCGGCCCTGTATGGCGGTACCCACAACCTGGTGGTGCACGTGCTGCAAGGCCGCGGCATTGCCAGCACCGTGGTGGCGCGCGGCGACAGCGATGCCCTGCACACGGCCATCACAGAGCGCACCAAGGCCGTGTTCCTGGAGACCGTCGCCAATCCCTCGGGGGAGGTGGCGGACATTGCCGCGGTTGCCGCGCTGGCCCATGCCCACGGCATCGCGGTGGTGGTGGACAATACCAGCGCCACGCCTCTGCTCGTCCGCCCCCTGGAGCACGGCGCCGACGTGGTGGTGCACTCGGCGACCAAATACATAGGCGGACATGGCTGCGTCATCGGCGGACTGATCGTGGACGGCGGCCACTTCGACTGGAATGCGCAGGCCCGGCGCTACCCGCAACTCACGCGCCCGGACCCGGCCTTCCACCATGTGGTGTTCACCGAACGCTACCCCGAGGCGGCGCTGCTGGCACGCGCGCGCACCGTCATGCTGCGCAATGCGGGCGCCACGCTGGCTGCCCACTCGGCCTTTTTGCTGCTGCAGGGGCTGGAGACGCTGGCGCTGCGCATGGAGCGCATCAGCAGCAACACCCGGGCCGTGCTGGATTTCCTGCAGGCGCAGCCCCAGGTGGCACGCGTTTTCCATGCAACCTCTGCCGGGCAGGCAGGCCGCGAACTGGCCCGCCGCTACCTGCGCGGCGGGCTGGTCCCCGGCCTGCTGTCCTTCGAACTGCGTGGCGGAAGGACTGCGGCCCGGCAGTTTTACGACGCGCTGCAGCTGTTCCAGCGCCTGGTCAACATCGGGGACAGCAAATCGCTGGCGGCCATACCGGCCGAAACCACCCACCACCTGCTCAGCGATGCGGAGCTGGCGCGCGTGGGCATTGCGCCGGGCCTGGTGCGCCTGTCCATCGGCATAGAGCATCCCGACGACCTGCTGGCCGACCTGCGGCAAGCCCTGGAGCATGCCGCCGCCAGCAGCCCATCCCCCTCCCCTGCCGACGGACTTCAGGAGCCTGCATGAGCACCGCCGCACACGCCATTTTCCCTGCGCCTCCCATCGGGCATGCAGCGCCGTCCAGCGCACTGCGAGACGCGCTGCCGGTCATCGACCTTGCGGCACTGGGCGACGCCACGCGCCACACCCCGCTTCATGCGCGACTGGCCCACATCGCGCGCGACATCGGCTTTTTCTACCTGGAAGGGCACGGCATAGACACCGCGCAGATCGAGCGGCTGCAGGCCATCTCCCGCCGCTTCTTCGAGCTGCCGCCGCAGGCCAAAGAGCGCATCGCCATCCGCAATTCCCGGCATTTCCGCGGCTATACCGGCGTGGGCGGGGAAATCACCCGCCTGAGGCCCGACCTGCGCGAGCAGATCGACTTCGGCGAGGAACTGCCTGCCATCGACGAGAGCCCCGATACACCGGCCTGGTGGGGGCTGCAAGGCCCCAACCAGTGGCCCGGGGAGCTTCCCGAGCTGCAGCGCGAAATCCTGGCCTGGCAGGAAGCTGCGCGCCAGGTGGCCAAGCGCCTGCTGCAAGCCTTTCTGGTGGCGCTGGAGCAGCCGGCCACGGCACTGGATGCCCTGGTTGCACCGCCGCACAACAACCGCCTGAAGATCATCCGCTATCCCAGCCAGGAGCATGGGCGCCCCGACCAGGGCGTGGGCGCCCACAAGGACGGCGGCCTGCTGACCCTGCTGCTGCAGGACAAGGTGGGCGGACTGCAGGTGCTGACCCCGCAGGGCTGGCTGGACGTGCCACCCCGCGAGAATGCCTTTGTCGTGAACATCGGGGAGATGCTGGAGCTGGCCACCAACGGCTATCTGCGCGCCAACGAGCACCGGGTGGTCTCGCCGCGCTCGGGAGCCAGCCGCTACTCCATCGCCTATTTCTTCTCGCCCAGCCTGCATGCGCAGGAAGTCCCCCTGCTGGACCTGCCCCCGCACCTGGCCCGGCTGGCGCGCGGCCCCGAAAGCGATCCCCACAATCCGCTGTTCACGCACATCGGCACCAATGCGCTGAAGGGAAGGCTGCGCTCCCATCTGGACGTGGCGCAGCGCTACTACCCGGACCTGGCTCCGAGGCGATAGTCACCCCGACTTTGCGCAGAAAAAAAGCACCAGGGGCACTAACCGCCCTGGTGCTTTACCGTTCCAGGCGGCGCGCGAAGCGCCAGCCCACGATGCAACTCAGACGTTGAACAGGAAGTTCATCACGTCGCCGTCCTTGACCACGTATTCCTTGCCTTCGGCGCGCATCTTGCCGGCATCCTTGGCGCCCTGCTCGCCCTTGTAGGCGATGAAATCCTCGAAGGCAATGGTCTGGGCACGGATGAAGCCACGCTCGAAGTCGCCATGGATGACGCCGGCCGCCTGCGGCGCGGTGTCGCCGACCTTGATGGTCCAGGCGCGCACTTCCTTCACGCCGGCGGTGAAATAGGTCTGCAGGCCCAGCAGCTTGAAGCCGGCGCGGATCAGGCGGTTCAGGCCCGGCTCCTCCAGGCCCAGCTCCTGCAGGAACATGTCGCGGTCCTCGTCCTCCATCTCGGCCATTTCGGCCTCGATCTTGGCGCAGATGGCGACCACGGGCGCGCCCTGGGCGGCCGCGTATTCCTTGAGCTTGTCCAGCAGCGGGTTGTTCTCGAAACCGTCCTCGGACACATTGCCCACGAACATGGCGGGCTTGGCCGTGATCAGGCAGAACTGCTTGAGCAGCGGCGCATCTTCCTTGCTCACCGGCACGGTGCGCGCAGGCTTGCCTTCGTTCAGGGCCGCCTGGATGGGCGTGAGCAGCGACACCAGCTTGGCAGCTTCCTTGTCATTGCCCGACTTGGCGGCCTTGCTGTAGCGCTGCAATGCCTTCTCCACCGTGGCCAGGTCGGCGAGGCACAGCTCGGTCTGGATGACTTCGATGTCGGAGATCGGATCGACCCGGCCGGCCACGTGGATCACGTTCGGATCCTCGAAGCAGCGCACCACGTTGACGATGGCGTCGGTCTCGCGGATATGCGCCAGGAACTGGTTGCCCAGGCCCTCGCCCTTGGAGGCGCCGGCCACCAGGCCGGCGATGTCCACGAACTCGACGATGGCGGGCACGATGCGCTCGGGCGAGATGATCTCGGCCAACTGGTTCAGACGGGGATCGGGCACTTCCACCACGCCGGTGTTCGGCTCGATGGTGCAGAAGGGATAGTTCTCGGCCGCAATGCCGGCCTTGGTCAGCGCGTTGAAGAGAGTGGACTTGCCCACATTGGGCAGACCCACGATGCCACATTTGAGGCTCATGAATATTCCTTAAAAAAGCAACGCGCTGGCGCACCCAGCACCGGCTTGGTGCGGAGTCCGGATCGCATTGCGTAGAAATGTTGTCTGGAAGATGGAGGTGGCCCAGAAATGCCCTGTTTTTGCAGGGATTTGTGCTGGTTCGGCCACTGGAATCTCCGCCGATTGTAATGAGCGGCGAATCTCTGCTGGCGCGCAGGTTCTCCCGCGGCTGCCATGCCTGATCGTTATTCACAGGTGCGGCCAGCGGACTGGCGCATCCCCCCCTGAGGCCAGCTTTCAACAGGCCGAGCCGCACACCCGCCAGCCACGCAGCCCCGGCGCTGCCATCCGGCCTCCCAGGAAGGCATCCGGACCCCGCTGCCAGTCAGAGGCTTGCAATGCAAGGCCCCCGCACCCGACGGCCGATCACTTGCCGAGGTGCAATTGTTTCAATTTGTATATTTTTGTTAAAAAATGTTTAAGATTTCAGTCTGAAGATGTCTTCCACGAAATGCGCGCCAGCGCCTTGCGGCAGGCCGGCAGCGTCCGTTCGCAAGCGTCTTCGAAGCGACTGCTGGTTATCGACGCGGGCTGCGACCGGGGGCAAGGCACCGATTGCGCCGCGCATTCCATCAGCCCGTTCAGAGGATTCAAAGAAGGAATCAAGATGAAGACACACACTGCCTCCTATCAGGAACTGCTCGCACAACGCGCAGCTTTGGAACAGCAGATTGCCAGCGCCCGGCAAGCCGAGGTGGCCGAGGCCTTGCAAAGCATCCGGACCCTGGTCGAGGCGTTCGGCCTCACCCCGCGGGATGTGTTCCCTCCGGCAACGCGCCAGCGCAGGACCGCGTCGGTAGCGCCCAAGTACCGCGATCCGGCCACAGGCAGTACCTGGACCGGCCGCGGCAAGCCGCCCGCCTGGATCAGGGACAGGGACCGCACGCAGTTTGCAATCGGATGAACGCCAGCCTTCGGAAAACAAGATGAAAACCGATCACGAGATGAATGGCTGGACCCTGGCCCGCAAGCTGAGTGCGTCCTTCGGGACCCTGCTGCTGCTGTGCCTGCTGCTCGGCGCACTGGGGCTATGGCAGATGAGCCGCATCAACGCCGCCACCGTGGAAATCGCCGAAAACTGGCTGCCCAGCGTGGAAACGCTGGCTGAGATCCGCGCCTACGCCAACCAGTTGCGCCGCGCCGAATCCGACCACATCCTGTCGGCCGACCAGGCGGAGATGGACGAGGTGGACAAGCGCATCCACGACCTGCACAACAAGCTGGCCGATTTTGAGCGTCGCTATGTGCCGCTGATCAGTTCGCCCGGGGAACAGGCTCTCTGGAACGATGTGCAAAAGCAGAAGGCAGCCTACCTTCTCACGCAGGAAAAGCTGCAGTCCCTGTCGCGCCAGGGCGAGGCGGCCCTCCAGGAAACCACCACGTACTACCGAGGGCCTTCGCGCAAGGCCTTCACCGCCTATCTCGACGCGATCGTGAAAAGCACCGAACTGAACGCAAGGGGGTCCGAGGATTCCAAGCGCCAGGCAGCGGCCAGCTTTGCCAGCGCGCGTGCGCAGTCGCTGCTGCTGGTCGGCCTGGCCATGGCGCTGGGCGTCGTGCTGGCCGTGCTGATCATGCGGGGCGTGCAGCGCTCCATCGGCGGCGACCCTGCAGTGGCGGCCCGTGCGGTCAGCCGCGTTGCCGAAGGCGACCTGTCCGGCCGCATCGCGATTGCTCCGGGCGACCGGCACAGCCTGATGGCGGCGCTGCACCGCATGCAGGCCAGCCTGACCGATGTGGTCGCCAATGTACGGGCGAACTCCGAGAGCGTGGCCTCGGCCAGCACCCAGATCGCGCAAAGCAATCAGGACCTCAGTCAGCGCACCGAGGAGCAGGCCAGCGCCCTGCAGCAGACAGCCGCCACCATGGAGCAGCTCAACACCACCGTGCGCCACAACACCGACAGCGCCAAACAGGCCAATCAGCTGGCCCAGGGTGCTTCGGCCGTGGCTGCCCGAGGCGGTGAAGTGGTCGGCAAGGTGGTCAGCACCATGCAGGACATCAGCGACAGCAGCCGCAAGATCGGGGACATCATCGGCGTCATTGACGGCATCGCTTTCCAGACCAACATCCTCGCGCTCAACGCTGCGGTGGAAGCGGCCCGCGCCGGCGAGCAAGGCCGGGGCTTTGCGGTAGTGGCCGGCGAAGTGCGCACGCTGGCCCAGCGCAGCGCAGAGGCGGCCAAGGAGATCAAGGCATTGATCGAACGCAGCGTGGAGCAGGTCGACCAAGGCTCGGCGCTGGTCGGCCAGGCGGGCAGGACCATGGGTGAGATCGTGGGCTCCATACAGCGCGTCAGCGACATCGTGGCGGAAATCACTTCCGCGAGCATCGAACAAAGCGCGGGTATCTCGCAGGTGGGCGACGCCGTCACCCAGATGGACCAAGTGACGCAACAGAACGCTGCGCTGGTGGAAGAAAGTGCCGCCGCGGCTGCCAACCTGAAGAGCCAGGCACAGCAACTGGTGGACGCCGTTGCGGTATTCAAGCTCTCGGACGCCGGCCAGGCCGGTGCGCCCCGCGCAATGCCGACGCCGGCCAAGGCACCAGCCCGAACACCTCGCGCATCGCTGGTGCCCGGGCATGCGCCAGCCCAGGCAGGTAAAGCGGGGGCCTCTGGCCCCGCAGCAGCCCCTGCCCTGCTCAAGGCACAGGATCGCGCCAAGGCCGAGGAAGAAGACTGGGCAGTCTTCTGAAGCCAGGGGCCAGGTGCAACGCCGCTTGAAGACGGTGAATCGCCCCGTGCCCTGTCCCGTTCAGGGGCAATCTGCCTGAACGGGGGGCCGACCTTGGGCCGAAGGCGCTTGTCCGGAATCGGTACTTGGCGAGCATCTTGCGCAGGCTTATGCTGTGGATCCAGGCATCGCCACAGAGGAGGTCCCATGTCCCTCGTTGTCCGACCTGCAAGCCTGCAGGAACTGGCGCATGCCGAAGAACTGGTGGCGCGCAGCATCAACGATCTGACCGTGCGCCACGGCTTCGGTGCCATTGCCACTTCGCGGGCACCGGACTTTCAGGCGTTGTGTCTTCGGGACGACCCACGCGGCGCATGGCTGGCCGAGGATGAGCAAGGGCTGGCGGGCTTTGCCCTGAGCTGGGTCTGTGGCCGCCTCTGGTTTCTTGCAGAGCTTTTCGTGGCCCCGGGCCGGCAGGGCCAGGGAATCGGCAACCGCCTGCTGGGCCGCACGCTGGAGCATGCGAACCAGGCGGGAGCAACCGACAAAAGCCTGATCACCTTCGCCTTCAATACCGTTTCGCAAGGGCTGTATGTACGCCACGGCCTGCTGCCGCGCCTGCCCATCCATTTGTGCTGCATCGAGCGCGAATTGCTGGCGCTTCACGCGCCCCGGCCAGCGCTCGGTGTAGCGCCGATCCACGCGACAGCAGCCGACCTGGAGACGCTGCGAAGGCTCGACATGGCGGCACTGGGGATTTCACGCGAGAAGCACCACCGGTATCTGCTCGGCGATCCCGCGGTCCAAGGCATTTTTCTGGAGGATGCAGGCGAGCGCATCGGCTACGCCTACATCGCGGCAACAGGCCACATAGGCCCTCTGGCCGTCATGCATGCGCATGCCATGCCCGCAGCCTTCGCAACAGCATTGGCCATGGCAGCTGCCGGAGATTCCAGGCAGGTTTCCGCCTTCGTTCCGGGAACCAGTTCAGCGCTGACCCTTGCGGCCAGCCAGGGCATGCGCTTTGCCCTTCCCATGGTGCTGATGTCCTCGCACCGCCACGGGGACTGGGCAAGCTATCTGCCCCGCAATCCGGGCTTCATGTAAGGCCGCGGTGTTGCAGGCGCCGGCGGCGGAATCGCGCTCAGCGGTCCGTCCCACCCGGCGGGCAGCGGACCGGAGGCCTGGCCTCAGTCACGAACGGGTGGCGCGCGCCTTGCTCGCGTCGCAAGCCAGCAGAGGATGGCGCCGCCGCACACCATGGCCGCGCCCTGCCAGAAGGCCAGCGGCAGAGCCGCACGCAGCAGCAGCGTCGAGAACGCAGCGGAAAGCACCGGGATGAAATACGAGGCACCGGCCAGAATCGTCACGTTGCCGTGCAGGATTCCCACGTTCCAGGCACCGTAGCCAAAGCCCATGGCGGCAGCGGCCAGCAACAGGTAGGCCACGGCCTCCCCGCTGAAGTCCATGGCGCCGCCGCCCCCGAGCAGGTACTTGATCCACAAGGTCACGGACACCAGCATGAAGAACAGGGTCACGCCGTTCTTGCCGCCCGCCATCCGCGCCGTCACCGTGCAATAGGCAGCCCATATCAACGCACCGGCAAAGGCCAGGCCGTAGCTCGGCGGGTTGTCGCGCACGTTGTGCAGCATGCCGACCGGATCGAAGCCCTGCTCGCCGCCCAGTACCCAGCAGATGCCGACGATGGACAGCAGAAATCCCGGCACGATCAGGAGATTGGTTCTTTGCCGGTTGAACAGGATGGCCGCAACAATGGTGAAGGTGGGCCACAGGTAGTTGACCATGCCCACCTCGATGGCCTGGCGCGCCGTGTTGGCGTAGCCGATGGACAGCGCCAGGCACAGCTCGTAGCTGACGAACAGCAGGCTGCCCCAGACCAGGTAGCGCCGCGGAAATTCGCCCAGCCTGACCCAGCCCGCGGACAGCAGCAGGAACACCGAGGCCACGCTGTACATCATGGCCGCGCCGCCCGTGGGGCCGAGATGGTCACTGACGCTGCGTATCAGGCCGACGATGGAACTCCACAGCACAACGGCGACCATGCCGATCAGCGTGGCCCTGTTCGATTTTTTCATGGACGGACCGCTCTCTCGAAAAGCTGTACCCGGATGAAGCAGGATGCGTGAAAAGACTTTCTCGTGGTGGCCCCATGCCATGCCGTGCAGCGCCCGGCATAGTCGGCCGGCCCGGGATGGCAGCCGTCCGGGAGGTGGCGGCCATCACGGCGCAAGCCGGCAGCTCCAGGCGGTTGCGCCGGCGCAATCGCGACCTGCCGGAGCCTGTTCAGGCGAACTGCAGGTCGCCGGCCAGGGTCTGGCCCACGGCCAGTACGGGCGCACGGCCGTCCTCGGCGTCCACGCCGAGGACGACGGCATTCATGCCGAAGGTGATGGCGCCGTCCATGCGCGGGTCCTGGCGGTAGGCGCGCATGGCGTCGCCGACGGCCGTACCGGGCACGCCGGTCTCGGGGTCGATGTCGGGAATGGGGCAGCGCGTGCAGGGCTTGCAGGGCCGCAGGCGCACGCCGGGCAGCTCCTGCACCTGCAGCTGCTCGACCAGATCCTCGTCATGGGCCTGCACGCCGGCGATCACGATGTTGGGCCGGAAGCGCCGCACATCGACGACCGCCTCGCCGGCCTGGACGAGACGCTGGTTGAGGTCCTCCACGGCCGCGTCGCTGAGCACCAGCAGCGGATAGCCGTCGGCAAAGTGCACGGGCGCATCGTCGTCGCCGGCCCAGTGCTCATTGGCCTGGCGTGCCTGGGCAGGGTCGAAGCGCACCAGCGCGCAGTCGGTCTGCAGCGCGCGGCTCAGCCATTGGCGCGCGGCCTCGCTCCACTCGCCCAGGTCCCAGGCCTGCACCGTGTCCTTCCAGACCCGGGCGCGGCGCAGGCCGCCGCCGGCCCGCAGCGGAACCTGCAGCGGCTCCTGGCCGGGGAAATGCAGCAGCAGATGCTCTTCGGCGATCTCGGGCCGGATCAGCGCCATGCGCGGATGGCTGCGCTGGGTCAGGAACTCCCCCTGCGGGTCGACCACCATCCAGTGCCGGTCCCACTGCAGGCCGTGGCGCGTCAGCACCGCCTGCTGCACGGCAATGCCGGCACAGGATTTGACGGGGTAGATCCACAGCTGGGCGATCTGCCCCTGCACATCGAAAGCGGTCTCGGTCATGGTGTTGTCTTGCGGGTGAAACGGATGGAAAAGAAGCGGATATTCATTGATTTGCGTTTGCAGGCGGTTGCAGGCGCCAGGGCCTGCGTCGGCAACTGGCAAAAGCATAGTTGATGCAGGCCATGCTCCCTGCGTGGGCCGTACCCGCCAGGCGGACAGGCCTTGCCGGCGCCTCCTACAATGCCGGCCATGGCGCAAACCTTTGATGTATGTATACGCGGAGCCGGCATCGTGGGCCGGACCTTGGCCCTTTTGCTGGCTCGGGAACGCATGCGCGTGGCCCTGGTCGCCCCGCCGCAGCGCAGCCAGGGCGCTGCCAGGGATGTGAGGGCCTATGCGCTCAACCTCGGCTCCCGGGCCCTTCTGGAATCGCTGCGCTGCTGGCCCGATGACGAGCATGCCACGCCGGTGACCGGCATGGACGTGTTCGGCGATCTCGACGGGCGCGTGCAGTTCGACGCCGCCAGCCAGGGCGTGGACGCCCTGGCCTGGATCGTCGACGTGCCGGCGCTGGAGCAGCGCCTGGCCGAAGCCGTGCGCTACCAGCCGCTGGTGGAAGTGGTGCGCGAGCCGGTGGAGGCACCGCTGACCGCCGTCTGCGAGGGCCGCGCCAGCAGCACGCGCGCAGAGTTCGGCGTGGCGTTTTCCGTCACGCCCTATTCCCAGAGCGCCATTGCCACGCGCCTGCGCTGCGAGCGGCCCCACGCGGGCATTGCGCGCCAGTGGTTCACGCCCGAAGGCATCCTGGCCTTTCTGCCGCTGGCCGGCCCCGACGGCCATGAGGTGGCCGTGGTCTGGTCGCTGGAGCAGGCGCTGGTGCCCGAGTGGCTGCGCAGCGACGAGGAAAGCTTCACCACCCGCCTGCAGGCCATCAGCCAGGACACGCTGGGCCGGCTGGAGCTGATAGCCGAGCGCGCCTCCTGGCCCCTGCAGCAGGCCGTGGCCGACCGCTGGTGCGGCGCCATGGCCCATGAATCCGGCCATAGCTGGCATAGCTGGGTGCTGGCCGGCGACGCGGCCCACAACGTGCATCCGCTGGCCGGCCAGGGCCTGAACCTGGGCCTGGCCGACGTGCAGGCGCTGGCGCGCATCCTGCAGGAGCGCGACCCCTGGCGCAGCACGGGCGACACCCGGCTGCTGCGCCAGTACGAGCGCGAGCGCAAGGCGGCCCTGGCCCCGATGGGCCTGGCCATGGACGGGCTGCAGCAGCTGTTCGCCCGCCCCGAGGTGCCGGTGCAGATGCTGCGCAACTGGGGCATGAAGGGCTTCGAGCGCAGCGGCCCGCTCAAATCCTGGATGGCGCGCCAGGCCATGGGTCTGCTGTAATTGCCGGGGCAGGGAACCCTTTGGCGCTCCGGCACTCCAACTCCCCTGCGCTGCTGCCTGCGCCCGGCCTTGCGCAGGTCCGCGGCAGCTTTCCGAAATCGATGAATCTATTGGGCCGTGCAAGCCGCGGCGGGATCTCCATGAAACTTGTTGCAAGCCTGCTGGCCGCCGCCAGCCTGACCCTGAGCCTGGGCGCCCATGCCCAGGACGCCAATCTCAAGAAGACGCTGACCGAGCGCATTCCCCAGCTCGAAAAGATCGACGAAGTGCGCTCCACCCCCATGCCGGGCCTGTACGAGGTGCGCGTGGGCACCGACGTGTTCTATACCGATGCCAAGGGCAACTACCTGATCCAGGGCGAGCTCATCGACACCCAGGCCCGGCGCAACCTGACCGAAGACCGCATGAACCAGCTCACGGCCGTGGACTTCAAGCAGCTGCCGCTCAAGGACGCCATCACCATCGTGCACGGCAAGGGCGAGCGCAAGATGGCCGTGTTCGAAGACCCCAACTGCGGCTACTGCAAGCGCTTCGAGAAGGATCTGCAGAACGTGGACAACGTCACGGTCTACCTGTTCCTCTACCCCATCCTGAGCCCGGACTCGGCCGACAAGTCGCGCAACATCTGGTGCTCCAAGGACCAGGCCAAGGCCTGGCAGGACCACATGCTGCGCGACAAGCACGCGCCCGCGGCCCAGTGCGATCCCTCGGCGCTGCAGCGCAACCTGGCTTTCGGCCGCAAGTACAAGATCACGGGCACGCCCACCATCATCTTTGCCAACAACGTGCGCGTGCCGGGCGCCATCAGCGCCCAGGAAGTGGAAAAGCACCTGGCAGCCAAATAGGCCGCAAGCCCATAAACAATCAAAAACAGGAGCTGCTTGCGCTTGGTATACGATGCTTTCAGGAGAAAAACCTTCTGAAGACAAGTAGAACCAGGCGCAAGCAGCTCCTGTTTTTTTATCTTCCATCCCCTGTTCTGGAGCCGCCATGACCGCCACTGCCCCGACCTCCTCTCTTGCTGCCGTGCGCTACAGCGTGCAGGCCCAAGCGGTGGATGTGCATCTGTTCGATGTCACGCTGCACATAGACCGGCCGGCGGCCGGGCAGCGGGTGTCGCTGCCGGTATGGATTCCGGGCAGCTATCTGGTGCGCGAGTTCGCCAAGAACCTGCAGTGCCTGAGAGCCACGCAAGGCAGCGAACCCGTTGCCGTGGAGCAGCTGGCCAAGAACCAATGGGAAATCGGCTGCCGCGCCGGCGCGGCCGTCGCCATCAGCTACCAGGTCTGCGCCTACGACACCTCGGTGCGCACCGCCTGGCTGGACCGCCGCCGCGGCTTCTTCAACGGCACCAGCCTGTGCCTGCGCGTGCACGGCCAGGAAGACGCCTGCCACGGCCTGGAGCTGCTGCCCAGCCCGGCCACGCGCGAGTGGAGCATCGCCACGGGGCTGAGCGCCGTGGCCACCGACGCGCAGGGCTGGGGCCGCTATGCCGCCGCCGGCTACGACGAGCTGGTGGACTGTCCCGTGGAAATGGGCCGCTTCTGGCGCGGCCATTTCACGGCGGCCGGCGTGCCCCACGAGTTCGTGGTGGCCGGCGCCGCGCCCAGCCTGGACGGCGAGCGCCTGCTGGCCGATGCGCGCCGGATCTGCGAGGCCGAGATCGCCTTCTGGCATGCCGACGGCAGCCGCCCGCCCATGGAGCGCTACGTGTTCATGCTCAACGTGGTGGACGACGGCTACGGAGGCCTGGAGCACCGCAACTCCACGGCCCTGATCTGCGGCCGCCGCGACCTGCCGCGCCTGGGCGAGAAAAAGGCCGGCGAAGGCTACACCACGCTGCTGGGCCTGATCAGCCACGAATACTTCCACACCTGGAACGTCAAGCGCCTGCGCCCCTTTGAGTTCGCGCGCTACGACTACGAACAGGAGAACTACACCGAGCTGCTGTGGTTCTTCGAAGGCTTCACCAGCTACTACGACGATCTGCTGCTGCGCCGCGCCGAGCTGATCGACAACGCCCAGTACCTCAAGCTCATCACGCGCACCATCAACCAGGTGCTGCAGACGCCGGGCCGCCAGGTGCAGTCCGTGGCCCAGGCCAGCTTCGATGCCTGGATCAAGTACTACCGCCAGGACGAGAACACCGCCAACCACACGGTCAGCTATTACACCAAGGGCTCGCTGGTGGCACTGTGCCTGGACCTGGCGCTGCGCACCCAGGGCCAGGCCACGCTGGACGACGTGATGCGCGGCCTCTGGCAGCGCAGCCAGGGCGGCCCCGTCACCGAGGCCGACATCCTGGCCGTGGTCGGCGAACAGGCCACGCCGGCCCTGGCCGATCAACTGTCGCAATGGGTGCACGGCACGGAGGACCTGCCGCTGGCGGAGCTGCTGGCCGGCCACGGCATCAAGGCCCAGGCCGAGCCGGCCCAGCTCGCGCAGAAGCTGGGCCTGCGCGTGCAGGAAAACCACAGCATCCAGATCAAGACCGTGCTGCGCGGCGGCCCGGCCGAGCAGGCCGGCATGATGGCCGGCGACGAATGGCTGGCCATCGAAGTACCCGGCAAGGACCCCGCCGAGCTCGTGCAGCGCTGGCGCCTGGCGCGCCTGGACGATCTGCCGCTGTATGCGGGCGGCGCCAGCCGCGTGACGGCCTGGGTGGCGCGCGACCGGCAGCTACTGGCACTGGAACTGGAGCTGGACCAGGCACTGCCGGCTGCGGCCAAACCGGCCAGCGAGGGTGCAGATGGCGCCAATGCGGTGCCCGCCGCCGTGAGCAACCTGGGCCTGGAGATCACGGACAAACAGGCCGTGGAGCGCTGGCTGGGCGGCTCGGCCGCCGCAACAGCGGCGCACTGAGCCCGCACGGGCACGCAGGGTTGGCCGCGCCCTCACCCATGGCTGCGGTTATTCTTGCAGCCTGCTACGACAACTTCAGCAGGAGACTCACTTGGCTTACGAAACCATCGAAGTCCGCGTGGAAGCGGACAAGGTCGGCATCATCACCCTGAACCGCCCCAAGCAGCTCAACGCCCTCAACGACCAGCTCATGGACGAACTGGGCGCTGCGCTCAAGGCCTTCGATGCCGACAAAAGCATCGGCTGCATGATCATCACCGGCAGCGAGAAGGCCTTTGCCGCCGGCGCCGACATCGGCGCCATGGCCAAGTACAGCTTTGCCGATGCCTACGGCGGCGACTACATCACGCGCAACTGGGAAACCATACGCGGCATCCGCAAGCCCGTGATTGCCGCCGTCAGCGGCTTCGCCCTGGGCGGCGGCTGCGAGCTGGCGATGATGTGCGACTTCATCATCGCTGCCGACAACGCCAGGTTCGGCCAGCCCGAGATCAAGCTGGGCGTGATTCCCGGCGCCGGCGGCACCCAGCGGCTGCCACGCGCGGTGGGCAAGTCCAAGGCCATGGACATGGCGCTGACCGCGCGCATGATGGACGCCACCGAGGCCGAGCGCGCCGGGCTGGTCAGCCGCGTCGTTCCCTACGAGAAGATGATGGAGGAAGCGCTGGGCGCTGCCCTCATCATCAGCGGCTTCTCGCAGCTGGCCGTGATGGCCGCCAAGGAGTCCGTGAACCGGGCCTTTGAAGGTTCGCTGAGCGACGGCGTGATGTTCGAGCGCCGCCTGTTCCACGCGCTGTTCGCCACCCAGGACCAGAAGGAAGGCATGGATGCCTTCATGAACAAGCGGCCCGCAAAATTCTCTCACCAATAAAACTGGTATATAATTTCGGTCTGTCGGTCGTATAGCTCAGTTGGTTAGAGCGCAGCATTCATAATGCTGATGTCGAAGGTTCAAGTCCCTCTACGACCACCAAACACGAACCCGCAGCGCGCAAGCACTGCGGGTTTTTCTTTGGCTCGATGCTCACCGACCCGCCAGGGCACGCGTTGCGCAGCCTCGATTTTGCACAACCCGGCGTTTTTCGGCATATAATCACGGGCTATCGGTCGTATAGCTCAGTTGGTTAGAGCGCAGCATTCATAATGCTGATGTCGAAGGTTCAAGTCCCTCTACGACCACCAGATCCCGACCCCAAATGCCTGCGGCATTTGGGGTTTTGCTTTTAGCAGAGGCGACATTTCGTCCCGCTGCCCCCTTGAGGATGCCCGAAAGGTCAGAGCAGCCCGCGGCGCGATGCTCCTGCCCCCTTACATCTCCTCAAGGACTTTCTCGTGCCCGTTGCACCCCATGGATGCCGCACGCACGCCGCGTGCCCGCGCACTGGCCATCGCACCAGTGGCGGCCGCGCTTTCCCCACGGGCCGCCACCCGCGCCAGGCACGCCAGACAGTCCGCCTTCGCTCAAGGACTCTTCCGTGACCCAATACACCACCAGCGCCATGGCTGCGGCTTCGGCCGACAGCAGCGCTCCGACACATGTCAGCGGCTACAGCTGGAAAGCCCTCATGGGCTCGGCCGTCGGCTACGCCATGGACGGCTTCGACCTGCTCATCCTGGGCTTTCTGCTGGCCGCCATCTCCAGCGACCTGGGCCTGAGCCCAGGCCAGGCCGGCTCGCTGGTGACCTGGACGCTGATCGGCGCCGTGTTCGGCGGCATCGTCTTCGGCATGCTCAGCGACCGCTACGGCCGCATCCGCGTGCTGACCTGGACCATCATGCTGTTCGCGGTCTTCACCGGGCTGTGCGCCTTCGCGCAGGGCTACTGGGACCTGCTGATCTACCGCACGATTGCCGGCATCGGCCTGGGTGGCGAGTTCGGCATCGGCATGGCCCTGGCCGCCGAAGCCTGGCCCGCACGCCACCGCGCCCGCGTCTCCTCCTATGTGGCGCTGGGCTGGCAGGTGGGCGTGCTCGGCGCGGCCATGCTCACGCCCCTGCTGCTGCCCCATATCGGCTGGCGCGGCATGTTCCTGATCGGCGTGATTCCGGCCGCCGTGGCCTGGGTGATCCGCAACCAGCTGCACGAGCCCGAGGTCTTCGTGCGCAAGTCCAGGGCGCAAAGCCCTTCAGCCCTGCAATGCCTGAAGCTGCTGATGAAGGACAAGGCCACGGCCCGGGTCAGCCTGGGCGTGATCGTGCTGACCTCGGTGCAGAACTTCGGCTACTACGGCATCATGATCTGGATGCCCAGCTTCCTGTCCAAGCAGATGGGCTTCAACCTGACCAAGTCCTCGCTGTGGACCGCGGCCACCGTGGTCGGCATGATGATCGGCATCTGGGTCTTCGGCCAGCTGGCCGACCGCATAGGCCGCAAGCCCAGCTTCCTGATCTTCCAGGTCGGCTCGGTCGTCCTGGTGCTGCTGTACTCCCAGCTGTCCGACCCGACGGCCATGCTCTGGGCGGGCGCGCTCATGGGCCTGTTCGTCAACGGCATGATGGGCGGCTACGGCACCGTCATCAGCGAGGCCTATCCCACCGAGGCCCGCGCCACCGCGCAGAACGTGCTGTTCAACATCGGCCGCGCCGTGGGCGGCATGGGCCCGGTCGTGGTGGGCGCGCTGGCCATGAACTATTCGTTCCAGATCGCCATCGCCCTGCTGGCCGCGCTCTATGTGCTGGACATCCTGGCCACTCTGTTCCTGATCCCCGAACTCAAGGGCCGCGAACTGCAGTAAGCGCCGCTTCGCTTTCGCCCCGCCCCCTCCAACGCCTGCGCCATCCGGCCCGGGCGTTTTTCATTGGCGGGCCCCGTCATGCGGGGCAGCAACCACGCGCAGCGCAGAGCGTGGGCGCCCTGTTTCACTCCTGCTGGAAAACCTCCTTCACCAGCTGGCGCATCCACTGGTTGGCCGGCTCGCGCGCAAAGCGCCAGCTCCAGTGCAGCGACACATCGAAGCGGCTGTCGGGCAGGGCTGCATCGACCACCACATAGTCGCCCTCGCCCTCGAACCGGGCCGCGATCTCCGCGGGCATGATGACGGCCAGGTCGGTCTGCCGCACGATGGAGGGCACGGCCATGAAGTGCGCGGCCGACAGGCGCACGCGCGGCCCCAGGTCCAGGGCCTGGAGAATTCTCAGCGTCTCCGAGTGCGAGCGCACGGCCACGTATTCCAGCGCCTTCAGGCTTTCGAGGTCCATGCGCGGGGCATGGCGGCCCTGCAGCAGCGGATGGCCCTTGCGCAGCAACAGCGCATAGTGGTCCGACAGCAGCACCTGCTGCTGCGTGCCGCTCACGCCCGGCAGAAAGCCTATGGCCAGGTCCAGCGAGCCGCGGTCCAGGGCGTCGGCGATCTCCGCCATGGGCATGGGCAGCGTCTCCAGCAGCACATGGGGCGCGCGCCGGCGCAGCGCCTGCATCAGCGGCGGCAGGAAACGGGCCTCGCCGATGTCGCTCAGGTGCAGCCGAAAGCGCTTGCGGGCCTGCAGCGGCTCGAACGCATGCGCCTCGGCCAGCGCCACCTCCAGCGTGGCCAGGGCGGTGCGCACCGCCTGCGCCAGGTGCTCGGCCCGCGGCGTGGGCCGCACGCCGCCGTGCATGCGCTCGAACAGCGGATCGCCGAGCAGCTGCCGCAGCCGTGTGATCGCCTGGCTGGCCGCCGGCTGCGACAGACCCAGCTCCTGCGCCGCGCGGCTCACGCTGCCGTGTCGGAACACGGCATCGAAGACACGCAGCAGATTGAGGTCCAGGCCTGATATATCCATGAAACGAATATCTCTTAGATGATTTATTCAATTGCTGGAAATTATGGCGCAACGCAAGATAGCTGCCTGAACGGATCGCCCCTCGCGCCTGCCTCGCGCAAAGAACGGCGGCCCCAGTCCCAGGAGACATGTTTTGCAAGCGACATCCAGCGCCCAGGCCACCCCCGCCGCCCTCCCCCAGACCGTCCATACCGTGCGCCATGCCGTGATCGCCATGCTGCGCGAGCTGGGCATGACGCGCATTTTCGGCAACCCCGGCTCCACCGAGCTGCCGCTGTTTCGCGACTATCCCGAAGACTTCTCGTACGAGCTCGGCCTGCAGGAAGCCGTGGTCGTGGGCATGGCCGACGGCTATGCCCAGGCCACGCGCAATGCCAGCTTCGTGAACCTGCATTCGGCCGCCGGCGTGGGCCACGCCATGGCCAACATCTTCACGGCCTTCAAGAACCGCACGCCCATGGTCATCACGGCCGGCCAGCAGGCCCGCTCGCTGCTGCAGTTCGACCCCTTCCTGCATTCGCGAGACGCCACGGACCTGCCCAAGCCCTATGTGAAGTGGAGCTGCGAGCCCGCACGCGCCGAGGATGTTCCCCAGGCCCTGGCGCGTGCCTACTACATCGCCATGCAGGAGCCGCGCGGCCCGGTCTTCGTGTCCATTCCCGCCGATGACTGGGACAAGCCCTGCGATCCGATCGTGCTGCGCCACGTGGGCTTCGAGACCCGGCCCGATCCGCGCACGCTGGCCCTGGTCGGCGAAGCGCTGGATGCGGCCCAGCGTCCCGCTTTCGTGGTCGGCGCGGCCGTGGACCGCGGCCAGGCCTGGGATGCCGTGGTGGCGCTGGCCGAGCGCCACCAGGCCCGTGTCTTCGTGGCGCCCATGAGCGGGCGCTGCAGCTTCCCCGAGGACCACCCGCTGTTTGCGGGCTTCCTGCCTGCCATGCGCGAGCGCATCGTGCAGCTGCTGGGCGGCCACGACGTGGTGTTCGCCGTGGGCGCCGCGGCCTTCACCTACCACGTGGAAGGCGAGGGCCCGTTCGTCCCCGAAGGCACGCAGCTGTACCAGCTGATCGAGGACCCGGCCATCGCCGCCTGGGCGCCCGTGGGCACGGCGGCCGTGGGCAATATCCGCATGGGGGTGGAGGAGCTGCTGCTGCGCCCGCAGGCGGTGCAGCGCCCGGCGCCCGAGCGCAAGCCGGCGCCGCCCGTGCCCGCCGCGCCGGGCGCCGGAGAGCGCATGTCGGTGGCCTTCGCCATGCACACGCTGGCCTGCGTGCGCGACCCGCACAGCATAATCGTGGAGGAGGCGCCCAGCTCGCGCCCCGTGATCCAGACCTACCTGCCCATCTTCCACAGCGCCACCTTCTTCACCATGTGCAGCGGCGGCCTGGGCCACAGCATGCCCGCGGCCGTGGGCGTGGCCCTGGCCAGGCCGGACAGCAAGGTCATCGCCGTGATCGGCGACGGCTCGGCGATGTATGCGATCCAGGCGCTGTGGAGCGCCGCCAACATGCGCCTGCCCATCACCTTCGTGATCCTCAAGAACCGCCGCTACGCGGCCCTGCAGGACTTCTCCAGGGTCTTCGGCTACCGCGAGGGCGAGAAGGTCGAGGGCACGGAGCTGCCCGACATCGATTTCGTGGCCCTGGCCAGGGGCCATGGCTGCGACGGCGTGCATGTGCAGGATGCCGCGCAGCTGGCACAGGCGCTGCGGGATGCCATAGCCCACCCCCGTCCCATCGTGGTGGAGGTGGAGGTGGCCTGAAGCCTTTCCCCGTCAGCCATTCATTCAGAAAAAACAAACCCAAGGAGACACGACCCATGGCAACCACCACCGCCATCAACCGCTGGCGCCGCCTCGGCCTGCTGGCCCTGCTCGGCAGCACGCTTGCCGCACCGGCCCTGGCCAACGACAAATGGCCGGACCGCCCGATCCGCCTGATCGTCAACTTCGCCCCCGGCGGCGCGGCCGACGTGATGGGCCGCGCCATCTCGCCCACCATGAGCCAGGTGCTGGGCCAGTCCGTGGTGGTGGACAACAAGCCCGGCGCCAACGGCAACATCGGCATCGGCGAGACCGTGCGCGCACCCAAGGACGGCTACACGCTGCTGCTGAGCAGCGGCGGGGGCATCAGCATCAATCCGCTGATCTACGGCAAGCTGCCGTTCAACCCGGAAAAGGACCTGATCCCCGTGGCCGCCGTGGCGCGCGTGCACGTGTTCCTGGAAACCAGCCCCAGCCTGCCCGTGAGCAATGTGCAGGATTTCGTCAAATACCTGCAGGCCCATCCGGGCAAGCTGTCCTACGGCTCGCCGGGCCCGGGCAGCTCGCCCCACCTGGCCGGCGAGATGTTCAAGCGCGCGGCCAAGGTCGATGCCATCCACGTGCCGTACAAGGGCGCCGGCCCGGCGCTGACCGACGTGCTCAGCGGCCAGCTGCAGTACTGGTTCGATCCGGGCCCGGGCCTCAAGCAGGTCGAGGCCGGCAAGCTCAAGCTGCTGGCCATCGGCAGCCCGCACCGCTCGCCGCTGTACCCCAAGGTGCCCACGCTGGCCGAAAGCGGCCTGCCGGGCTTCGATGCCGACACCCTGTTCGGCGTCTACGCGCCGGCGGGCACGCCCGCACCCGTGGTGGAAGCCGTGCGCGCCAGCGTGCTCAAGGCGCTGGAGCAAAAGAACGTGGTCGATGTGATCCAGGGCCTGGGCGCCACGCCCGAGCCGCGCATGAGCCGCCAGGACTTCGTGGACCACCACGCCAAGGAGCGCGCGCGCTTCGCGCCGCTGATCAAGGAAATCGGCCTGAAGGTGGACTGAGCGCCCATGCCGCTTCGCGGCAGGACGGCGCGGCCGGCGCAGGCCCCGGCTCGCCGTCCCGGCCCTGGCTCATGCCCGCCTCGAGGGCCGGAACCTCAAGCCGACGCCACGGCCACGACCACGGCCGATTCGGGCACTTCCAGCCACACATGGTCGTCCGCCACCAGGCCGCTCATCGCAGGCGCAAAGCCCACGATCTGGGCGCCCCAGTTGAGGCGGCAGATGGCCTCGTCGCTGGCCGTGCTTTCCTCGGCGACCGAAACCGCGCCATAGGTGGCGCGCTGCACCGTGGCGGGCCAGAGGTTGACGGAGTGGCTGGAACCGGCGGACCCTTCCCGGCCGGGCCCCTCCCGGCCGGGCCTCTCCTGGCCCAGCCAGACCTTGACGGCCGTGGCCTTGCACAGCGCCAGCACCGGCGCGCCCGGCGACAGGCCCAGCAGCTCGTAACTTTCGGGCGTGATGCGCGCGGCAATCGTCCAGTCGGCGCCGGCATCGGCCGCGGCGCGCAGCCAGACGCGGATCTGCCCGCCCAGCGACTCCACCTTGAGCACCGTGCAGGCCCACTGGTTGCGCATGCTGGTCAGCAGCCCCAGATTGGCTGCCACGGGGACCGCGGCAGCACCGCCGCCGTTTTCGGCCTGCAGGCGCTGCAGCACTTCGGCGCGCACGCGCTCCATGGTCTCGGCCGTGCGCAGCAAGGCTTCGCCGGCCGCCGTGATCTGGGCGCCGCCGCCGCCGGCGCCGCCCACGCTGCGCTCCACCAGCGCCACGCCGGCAAGGTTGGTCAGGGTATCGATGGCCTGCCAGGCAGCCTTGTAGCTCACGCCCACATCGCGCGCGGCCTGGGATATGGAGCCGCTTTGCGCGATGCCGCGCAGGATGGCGATGCGGCGGTCCGCCATGTCGTAGCCCAAAGCCTGCGACAGCGAGCGGGTCGTCAGGCTGCCCGTGGCGGCGGGCGCCTCTTCATGTTCTGCGCACGCCTGGCCGTGCTGTTCTTCGATTTGATCGGAATCTGACATAGGCGCCATCATGCCCTGCCCGGGCATTTCCTCATGCAGCCCTTGCGAATTGATGCGGACACTCGGCTACACTTCGCTATTCCATTAATGAATAGCGATACATCCATGCACCAGACTGCCGCCGCTTCGTTCCGCTCTTCTCGCCTGTCCTTCCCGCTGGCCCGCCATGCCGCCGTGGCAGCGGCGGCCGCCATGGGCCTGTGGGCCGCGCAGGCCCGGGCCGCCGAGGTGTCGGTGGCCGTGGCCGCCAACTTCACGGCGCCAATGAAGAAGATCGCCGCCGAGTTCGAGAAGGACACGGGCCACAAGGCCGAGCTGTCCTTCGGGGCCACGGGCAAGTTCTACGCCCAGATCGCCAACGGCGCGCCGTTCGGCATCCTGCTGGCCGCCGACGACACCACGCCCGAGAAGATCGCCCGGGAAGGCAAGGGCTTGGCCGCCTCGCGCTTCACCTATGCCATCGGCACGCTGGTGCTGTGGAGCCCCAGGGCCGGCTATGTGGACGACAAGGGCGAGGTGCTCAGGAGCGGCGACTACCGGCACATCGCCATCGCCAACCCCAAGCTGGCACCCTACGGCACGGCGGCCATGGAAGTGCTGAACAAGCTGGGCCTGGCGGCGCAGGTACAGCCCAAGGTGGTGATGGGCGAGAACATCGCCCAGACCTACCAGTTCGCGGCCACCGGCAATGCCCAGCTGGGCTTTGTGGCGCTGTCGCAGGTGATGGAAAACGGCAGGATCCGCGAAGGTTCGGCCTGGCAGGTGCCCGCCAGCATGCACGAGCCCATACGCCAGGACGCCATCGTGCTCAACCCGGCCAAGGACAACGAGGCCGCCGCCGCCCTGATGAAGTATTTGCGCAGCGACAAGGCCCACGAGATCATCCGCTCCTACGGCTATAGCTTCTGACGCCTGTCCTGCAAGCATTTACGCCTTCTGCATCGTTCTATTGAGGATGCAGCAGGCGCCAGCCGCTACCGAAAGCATAGCTTTGCTGTTTTTTCCGGCCGTGCCGTATATGCTGGCACGGCCCACTGTGGGAGAACCTGCGCCGGCGCCCTGCCCGGGGTGCCGGCGCAGGCCCTCTTTTTTTCGCGCCATGGAACTGAACGCCGAAGACTACGCCGCCATCTGGCTCACGCTCAAGCTCGCGGGCGTGACCACCCTGCTGCTCATGGTGCTGTGCACGCCGCTGGCCTGGTGGCTCGCGCATACGCGCTCGCGCTGGTCCGGCCCCATCGGCGCCGTGGTGGCCCTGCCACTGGTGCTGCCGCCCACGGTGATCGGCTTTTACCTGCTGGTCACCCTGGGGCCCAACGGCCCCATAGGCCAGCTCACGCAGGCGCTGGGCCTGGGCCAGCTGCCTTTCACGTTTGCGGGCCTGGTCCTGGGCTCTCTGATCTATTCCATGCCGTTTACGGTGCAGCCGCTGCAGCGCGCCTTCGAGGCCCAGGGCCCGCGCCCGCTGGAAGCCGCGGCCAGCCTGGGCGCCAGCCCGCTGGACCGCTTCTTCACCGTGGCCCTGCCGCTGGCCCGGCCCGGCTTCATCGCGGCCGCCGTGCTGACCTTTGCCCACACCGTGGGCGAGTTCGGCGTGGTGCTCATGCTGGGCGGCAACATTCCCGGCGTCACGCGCGTGGTCTCGGTGCAGATCTACGACCATGTGGAAGCCATGGAGTACGGCCACGCCCACCTGCTGGCCGCGGGCATGGTGGCCTTCTCGTTCCTGGTATTGCTGGCGCTCAACTGGCTCCAGCCCAAAAAATGACCCTCACGCTCGCTCTACCGACGTGCAGCCGCGGCGCCCCGAGGGGGCCTCTTTGGGCCCCGGGGCGGTACGGCGGCAAAAAATCCTCGACCCATGATTGAAGCGCGCCTCCAACTCACGCGCACCGACTTCGCGCTGGACGTGGACCTGCAATTGCCCGGCCGCGGCGTGACCGCGCTGTTCGGCCCTTCGGGCTGCGGCAAGACCACCTGCCTGCGCAGCCTGGCCGGCCTGGAGCGCGCCCGCGGCCGCGTGGCCGTCAACCAGACGGTGTGGCAGGACGATGCGCAAAAGCAGTGGCTGCCCACGCACCGCCGCGCGCTGGGCTATGTATTCCAGGAGGCCAGCCTGTTCGCCCATCTGTCGGTGCAGGGGAACATCGCCTACGGGCTGCGGCGCACGCCCGCGGAGCGCCGCAAGGTCCCGCACGAGCACGCCGTGGAGCTGCTGGGCATAGGCCATCTGCTGGAGCGCATGCCGTCCACGTTGTCGGGCGGCGAGCGCCAGCGCGTGGCCATTGCGCGGGCGCTGGCCACCAGCCCCGAAGTGCTGCTGATGGACGAGCCGCTGGCCGCGCTGGATGCCCAGCGCAAGGCCGAGGTGCTGCCGTATCTGGAGCAGCTGCAGCGCAGCCTGCTGATTCCCATCGTCTATGTGAGCCACTCCATGGACGAGGTCGCACGCCTGGCCCAGCACATGGTGCTGCTGCGCGCGGGCCAGGTGGTGGCCCAGGGGGCGGTGACCGAGCTGCTGTCCAGTCTGGACCTGCCGCTGGCACAGGGCGACCTGGCCGCCGCCGTGGTCCAGGCCCGGGTGCAGTCGCATGACACCGGCGACTGCCTGAGCACGCTGGAATTCGACGGCGGCAAGCTGCTGCTGGTCATGAACCGGCCGCGTGCCGTGGGTACCCTGGTGCAGCTGCGCGTGCAGGCGCGCGACGTGAGCCTGAGCCTGTCCCGCCCCGAGGGCACCAGCATTCTCAACATCCTGCCGGTTTCCATCCTGGGCATGCGCGAGGACGGTCCGGGCCAGGTCATGGTCTCTCTGCAGGCCGGCCGCCCTGCGCACTCCGCCGCGCAAGGCGGCACGCGGCTGCTGGCGCGCCTGAGCCGGCATTCGGCCCAGGCCCTGGAGCTGCAGGTGGGCATGCAGGTGTTCGCGCAGATCAAGGGCATGGCGTTATTGGATTGACCCCCTGGGCGGTTCGCGCTTCCCCCTGGAAGGGGGGCGACAGCTTCGCTGCGGGGCGGCGGGGCTGCCCAGGCCCTTGCTCGCTGTCCCTCGCCTGGTGAATGCCAGTTTTGGCCGGGCTTGGTCTCTGGCATCACTATCATCCCCCCATGACCGCGCCGACCTGCCCCCTGCCTCACCTGCAATCGCTGCAGCCCCTGCAGCGCCATGCCGTGGAGTTCCACGACGCCGGCCAGGTGCAGGCCCAGGATCGCACGCTGGCCAGCGAGGTGCCGGTCGCGCTGGTCTTCAACGGCATCTCGCATGCGGTGATGATGGGCTCGCCCACCGACGCGGCCGATTTCGCGCTGGGCTTTGCGCTGACCGAAGGCATCATCGACCGGCCAGCCGACTGCTACGGCATCGAGGTCGCGCCCGTGGCCGCGGCGGCCGCCGGCCTGCCCGAAGGCATGGACGGGCTGGAAGTGCAGATCGAGATCGCCTCGCGCTGCTTTGCCCGCCTCAAGGACCGGCGCCGCAGCATGACGGGGCGCACGGGCTGCGGCGTCTGCGGCGTCGAAAGCTTCGCAGCGCTGGACCTGTCGTTCGATCCCCTGCCCGCGCACGGCTGGCTGGATCAGGTCGATGCTGCCACCGTGCTCAAGGCCATGGACACGCTGCCGCCGCGCCAGCTCCTCAACGCCGAAGCCGGCGCCGTCCATGCGGCCGGCTGGGCCACGCTGGATGGCGAGGTCACCGACGTGCTCGAGGACGTGGGCCGCCACAATGCGCTGGACAAGCTTGTGGGACGGCTGGCACGCACCGGGCGCCTCCACCAGCCGGGCTTCGTGCTGCTGTCCAGCCGCGGCAGCCACGAGCTGGTGCGCAAATGCGCCAAGGTCGGCATCGCGGCCCTGGCCACGATTTCCGCCCCCACGTCCATGGGCGTGCGCATGGCCGAACTCACGGGCCTGCGCTTCTGGGGCCTGTGCCGCAGCCCCCGCGCCGTGCTCTATGCGCCGGGCCGCAATGCCTGAGTGCCGTCCTGCCCCGCGACCGGGCCCGTAAAATCGCAGCCTTTCCGCCACCAGCCTCTGGATATACACCATGAACCGCTGCAAAACCCCATTGTCCGCAGGCCGCCGCCTGTGCGCTGCCGCGCTGCTGGCCGCCACGGCTGCCGCCGCCGGCACCGTGCTGGCCCAGGGACTGCCGTCGGACGAGACGCGCAACTTCCCGCCCAACGCCCAGTTCGGCGAACTGGTCGTCAGCAACTTCCCCGAAGTCACGCTCAATGGCGAGACCATCCGCACCACGCCGGGCTTTCGCCTGTTCAGCCCCGAGCGAACGCTGGTCTTCGCCAGCAACTACCAGGGCCAGAAACTGGCCGTGGGCTATGTGGTCGAGCCGCAGACCCAGTGGCTGCACACGGCCTGGATCCTGACGCCCGCCGAAATCGAGAAGTACAAGCCCGCGAGCACCAAGCCCGGCCTGCTGCGCGGCCTGTTCGGCTCCTGAACGCTGCCGGCCGGCCCGTTCGGCGCTACCGATTTCAAAGCTGCCAGCGCTTGCATCGCAAGCATCTAGCTGTCATTCACCCATCAACCCAAGGCCATGCTTGCGCCAACAGCTATGGCTTTTGAGCCTGCCGCCGCGGCGGGCCCGTCACAGAACGAGTGTTCCCCATGAGCAAGAAAGTCTTCATCAAAACCTTCGGCTGCCAGATGAACGAGTACGACTCGGACAAGATGGCCGACGTGCTGGGCGCGGCCCAGGGCTACGAGTCCACCGACGATCCGGAGCAGGCCGACCTCATCCTGTTCAACACCTGCTCGGTGCGCGAGAAGGCACAGGAGAAGGTGTTCTCCGACCTCGGCCGCTTCAAGCACCTGAAGGAAAAAGGCGTGCTCATCGGCGTGGGCGGCTGCGTGGCCAGCCAGGAGGGCGAGGAAATCATCAAGCGCGCGCCCTACGTGGACGTGGTCTTCGGCCCGCAGACCCTGCATCGCCTGCCCGACCTGCTCAATGCCCGCGCCGCCAAGGCCAGGCCGCAGGTGGACATCAGCTTCCCCGAGATCGAGAAGTTCGACCACCTGCCGCCTGCGCGCGTGGAAGGCGCCTCGGCCTTCGTTTCCATCATGGAAGGCTGCTCCAAGTACTGCAGCTACTGCGTCGTGCCCTATACGCGCGGCGAGGAAGTCAGCCGCCCGTTCGAGGACGTGCTGGTCGAGGTCGCCGGCCTGGCCGACCAGGGCGTGAAGGAAGTCACGCTGCTGGGCCAGAACGTGAACGCCTACCTGGGCAGGATGGGCGACACCGCCGAGCTGGCCGACTTCGCGCTGCTGCTCGAGTACGTGGCCGAGATCCCCGGCATCGAGCGCATCCGCTACACCACCAGCCACCCCAACGAGTTCACGCCGCGCCTGATCGAGGCCTACGCGAAGATCCCCAAGCTGGTCAGCCACCTGCACCTGCCCGTGCAGCACGGCTCGGACAAGATCCTGATGGCCATGAAGCGCGGCTACACGGCCATGGAGTACAAGAGCACCATCCGCAAGCTGCGCGCCATCCGGCCCGAGCTGGCCATGAGCAGCGACTTCATCGTGGGCTTTCCCGGCGAGACCGAGGAAGACTTCCAGAAGATGATGAAGCTCATTGCAGACGTGCGCTTCGACAACAGCTTCAGCTTCATCTTCAGCCCGCGCCCCGGCACGCCAGCTGCCAATCTGCACGACGACACGCCGCACGAGGTCAAGCTGCGCCGCCTGCAGGAGCTGCAGGCCGTGATCAACCACAACATCAAGGAGATCAGCGAGGAGCGCGTGGGCACGGTGCAGCGCCTGCTGGTGGAAGGCCATTCCAAACGCGGCAACGGCGAGCTGATGGGCCGCACCGAGTGCAACCGCGTGGTCAACTTCCCCGGCAACGAGCGGCTCATCGGCCAGCTCGTCGACGTGAAGATCACCGAGGCCATGGCCTATACGCTGCGCGGCGAGGTCGTGACCCGGGGCTGAAGTTCCCCGGGGCCGCAGCCTTCTAGATTTTCACCATGCCCGGGGGAAGGCGCACCGGAATCCTCAGATAGGACACGCCGTCGGCCTCTGCGGGCGGCAGCCGTCCCGCGCGCATGTTGACCTGCACCGAGGGCAGCAGCAGCGCGGGCGCGGCCAGCGTGGCGTCGCGCTTTTCGCGCAGCGCGACGAAGGCGTCCTCGTCCACGCCCTCGTGCACATGCACATTGTGCGCGCGCTGCGCGGCCACCGTGGTTTCCCAGGCATAGGCCTCGCGCCCCGGCGCCAGGTAGTCGTGGCACAGGAACAGCCGCGTTGCCGGGGGCAGCGCCAGCAGCCGCCGTATGGAGCGGTAGAGCTGGCGCGCGCTGCCGCCCGGAAAATCCGCCCGCGCCGTGCCGTAGTCGGGCATGAACAGCGTGTCGCCCACGAACACCGCATCGCCCACGCGGTAGGACACGCAGGCCGGCGTATGGCCTGGCGTGTGCAGCACCTGGATCTGCAGCGCGCCCAGCGCCAGCGCCTCGCCGTCGCGCAGCAGGCGGTCGAACTCGCGACCGTCGCCCGCCACGTCCAGGGCATGGAACACGGGCGCGAAGATGGCCTGCACCTCGCGGATATGTTCGCCGATGGCCACCGGCGCCCCCGTGCGCGCCTTGAGATAGGGCGCGGCGCTCAGGTGGTCGGCATGGGCGTGGGTCTCCAGGATCCAGCGCAGCGCCAGCCCCTGTTCAGCAATGGCCTGCAGCACGCGGTCGGCCGAGGCCGTGGAAACCCGGCCGCTGCGGTGGTCGTAGTCCAGCACGGGGTCGATGACGGCGGCCTCGCCGCTGCCCGGGTCGGACACCAGGTATGTGACCGTGAACGTGGCCTCGTCGAAGAAGGCCTGGATGCGCGGCGATGAAGAAGCGGAAGCGGTGTCGGTCATGTCGGCAATTCATATCGGCAATGCCGGGATGGCTTTGTTTATTTAGAATACACTAAATTAGATTTTTCTAAATTAACCATGTCCCAACACCAGACTCCGCAAGACCGAGAAGCTCAGCAAAGATTCATGCTGGAAGGCGCGGCCCAGGCCGCCGCCCTGCTGCGCGCCGTGGGCAACGAGCACCGTCTGCTGGTGCTGTGCCTGCTGCTGGCCCGCGAAGAAATGACCGTGGGCGCGCTGCTGGAGCAGGTGGCGCTGAGTCCCTCGGCCCTGTCCCAGCATCTGGCGCGCATGCGCGACGAAGGGCTGGTGGCCTACCGGCGCGAGGCCCAGACCCTGTACTACCGCATTGCCAACCCCGACGTGGCCAGGCTGATTGCCACGCTCAAGGACATCTTCTGCCCCTGAAAGACAGGAACGCCATGACGATCAAATCCCTTTCCCCCCAGGCCGCCCAGGCCCTGATGAACCAAGGCAGCGCCCTGCTGGTCGACATCCGCCCGGCCGACGAGCATGCACGCGAGCACATCGCCGCCGCGCGCAGCATTCCCATGGACCAGCTGCCTTCGGCCGCGCCCGCGCTGCAGGGCCAGGACCTGATCTTCCACTGCCGCTCGGGCCAGCGCACCCGGCTCAATGCCCGGGCACTGGCCGCCTGCACCAGCGGCCAGGCCTATGTGCTCGAAGGCGGGCTCGACGGCTGGAAGCAGGCCGGCCTGCCCGTGCGGCGCGATGCCTCGCGCCCGCTGGAGCTGCAGCGCCAGGTGCAGATTGCCGCGGGCGCCCTCGTGGCCGTCGGCACGGCACTGGGCACCGCGGTCTCGCCCTGGTTCTATCTGCTGCCGGGCTTCGTGGGCTGCGGCCTGGTGTTTGCGGGCGTGACCGGCTTTTGCGGCCTGGCGCGCCTGCTCATGAAAATGCCGTGGAACCGCCGCGCGCTCGCGGCCTGAGCCCGTTTCGGCCCCGCGAAGCCACGTCGGCCCGGCGCAAAAAGCGCAGCTGTCTGTCAAGCACCGTCATGCGCTGCGGCTAGGATCTGAAACTTTTCGGGGCCCAGGCCCGCTTTCTGTCGAGGATCCATGAATTCAACACGCGACGCCGCAGCGCTGCAGGGCGATGCCCTGCATGCTTTTCTAGACCAGGTTCAGGAACTGCTCCACGGCGACGATGAACAGCCGGCTGGCGACGGCCGCAGCACCATCAACCAGCAGGACCGCGCTGCGGCCGCCATCGAACTGATGGAACAGCAAAGCTTTGCCCCGGCCAGCGTGGCGGAGCTGGAGCGCCTGCACGATTTCTGGTTCATGCTGAACCGCCCCGAACAGGCCAATGCGCTGCTGCAGGCCCATGCCGAGGCAGCGCTGCAGGCCGAGGATGCCGAAAACCGTGCCGAAAGCGCCGTGCGCCTGGCGCTCAGCGACATCCAGAGCCGCCTGCGCTTCGACCGCGCAGGCGCGCAGCAACTGCTGCTGCCCGCGGCCCGGCAGATCGCCCAACTGCCCGAGCATGTGGACGCCGAAATGTACTGGATGGGCTGGGAATCGCTGGCCGACGGCGCCCAGGCCTGGGATATCGCCGAGCAGGGCTTGGACCTGCGCCGCGCCCACGAGAAAGCCGATCCCGAACAGGCCGCAGAGCATGCGTTCGGCGATGCCATGGCCTGCGTGCGCCGGGCCGAGATTGCATGCAAGCGCGATCCTGCCGAGGCATCGAACGCGGCCGTGCGCCATGTCCAGGCCGCTATCAACACGCTGCGCGATGCCGGCGCCGACCAGTCCGCCGACTTCGAGCGCTGGCTCTACCTGGGCTACCGCATCCTGGAGCTGGCGCCGCAGAGCATTCCTGCGCTGTTCATGGCCTGCGAGCAGTACCTGGCGCGCACCGAGAATCCGGCACCGTCGCAGGCGGTCCAAGCCCACCGGAAGGTCAAGATCGCGCGCCTGCAGGCGCTGGCCTGCGACCAGATGGGCCAGCGCGAGGCCGCGCTGCAGCTTGCCCCTCAGGGACGCTTCGGCCTGACCGACGACTCCGGCGACCCGTTCTCCGCGCGCGTGATGTACTGGCTGCGCGAGGCCGGCCGCCTGGACGAGGCCGCGGCCATCGCTCTCGAAAGCGTGATCCACTCGCGCCCCGGCTCGGCCGAGGCCGGCTACCGGCTGGCGCTGGAGCTGGTGGACCAGGACGCGGCCCATGCCGACACCTGGGCGCTGATCCTCGCCTGGGCGCAGATCGACGAAGACATGCGCCAGCTGCTGGCGCAGGAGGACATGCCGCCGCAGCCGGCCGAGCACTATCTGGAGCGCGTGCGCGCCAGCACTCCCGACCACTCCGTGCTGGCGCTGATCGAAGGCATGCGCCTGGCTGCCAAGCGCCAGATGGCGCAGGCCCTGCCGCTGCTGGAGCAATCGGTGGGTCGCCATCCCGAGTGGGCCGACAGCGACAAGCTGCCCACCCTCTGGGCCGCGCGCTTTGCGGCCTTGCCGCTGGAGGAGGCCCTGGCCCGTCCCTTCCCCGAAGCCCATGGCGGCCACTGGTGCTATGCGGCCGGCGTGGTGCTGGACGATGCGGATGACCTGGCGCCCCTGATGGGCGGCAAAAAGAAGGTGCCGTCCGACGAGGTGCGCGAGCCGCTGGTCGTGCGCTACTACGAGGAAGGCCTGGCGCGCTTCGAGCACTTCTGGGCCACGGGCCAGGGCCGCTACAAGGATGCCGACCTGCATGTGTATTCCATGCTGTGCAACAACCTGGCCATCAAGTACCGCAACGCCGAGCGCTGGGACGAGGCCGAGGCCCTGCACCGCAAGGGCCTGGCCAGCAGCCCGTTCGCCGAACACCATGACGGCCTGTGGTGGTGCGCGAACGGCCGCGACGACGACGCCGGCATCATTGCCGAAGCCGAGCAGCTGTGGCACTTCGCACGGGAGCACGGCTACAGCCGCCATGAGCCGCCGCGCTACTTCCCTACCGTCGCGCTGTCGCTGTACAAGCTCGACCGCGGCGACGAGATCAGCATCTGGCTCGAGCGCCTGGACGAGTGGTATGACGAACTCGATGAAGACGAGCAGCGCCAGGAGCGCCGCGACTATCTGGCCACCATGATGTCGCTGCTGGACTTCTTCTCGGTCTTCCGGCCCGAGCTGGTGCTGCCGCGCTTGCGCGCCCACCAGGATGAAGTGCGCGCCCTGCAGGACAGCTATCCGCTGCGACGCCTGGCCGGCGCGCTCGAGGCCTACCCAGAGCACCTCGAAGAAGCCGTGGCCCTGCACCGCGAGTCCGCGACCTACCTTGGCCGCAACGCCAAGCGCAGTTTCGCGCTGGGCAACGACAACGAGGCCGAAGCCCGCATGTCGCAGGACGGCCTGGAAAAGGCCGAGCGCAAGCTGGCCGAGGCACAGGGCCTGCAGCCGCAACAGGCGGCATCGGGCGACAAACCCTGGTGGAAATTCTGGTGAGCCAGATACTTTCCGGTACCGAAGCGCGGCAGGCCCCGCGTGCCGGCCCGCCGGCCGCGGCCAATGCCTACAAGGCACGCGACGTGGTCAATGCGCCCCGGATCAAGGCGCGCATCCGCGAACGCAGCGAGCAGCGCGGCGACGCGCCCGAAATTGCGGCCTGGCTGGGCAACCATTTCTACCGCCATGTGGTCGGCAATGTGCAGGCCGACGCGGATGCCGCCACGCCCACCGTGCAGCGCATTGCCGATGCAGCGGCACTGCAGGCCCTGCTGGGCCGCGAGCCCGCACCGGCCTGGGCGCTGGAGCGCCTGGAAAAGAAGTCCCGCGGCTTCGACCTGCCCGAGCTCTGGTGGGTGGAGCCCGACGCGCCGGCGGTGCTGGCGCTGGAAGCACGGCTGGTCGAATTCCTGTCCACGCGCAAGGGCACATCGCTGGAAGGCAAGCTGCAGCGCGTGAACTGCCCCCAGGCCCTGGCGCGCTGGACGCTGGAGCATCTGGCCTTCGAGAAAAAGCGCGCCAGCGGCTGGGTCGAGCATGCGCCGGACGCCGTGCACGGCCTGCTGCGCGGCCAGCTGGGCACTTTCGTGGAGTTCGACGGCAAGAGCCCCCGGCTGCGCCAGGAAATGGCCTATGAAAGCCGGATGATGGGCCACTGCGTGGGCCAGTTTGCCGACGCCAGAAGCCTTTCCGGCGGCTACGGCGAGCACTACGCCGAGGCCTGCGAAGCAGGCCGCATGCGGCTGTTCAGCTACCGCACGGGGCAGGCCCAGCCGCGCATCACCGTCAATGCCTTTGTGCAAAAGGACGGCAGCCTGCAGGTCGAGCAGATCAAGGGCAAGCAGAACCGGCCGCCGATCGCGCGCTACGTGCCCGACGTGGTGGCCCTGCTCAATCACCTGCCGCTCAACAGCGAAGTGCCGCCCGACGCGCTGGCCATGGGCATTGTGCGCCGTCCCGACCACCTGCTGGCCGGCCGGGAAACGGCCCCCTGGTGCGCCGTGGCCGAGATGCGCACCGAGGCCGAGCAGCTGTGGCTGCTGACGCAGCATCCGCAGCTGCTGCCGCAGCTGGACCTGTGCTCGCCCTTCATGCAATGGATGGTGGCGGCGCGCAAGGACAGCGTGGAAGCTGCCGTCATCGACCGCATGCCCAAGAGCGCTGCGCTGCATCAGGCGCTGGACCTGGCCAGACGCCGCGCGAGGACAGCCGCACCATGATCCGCAAGCTCTTCTTCCTGGCACTGCCCTGGGCGCTGGTCTATGTGCTGGGACGCATCCACTGGCTGCTCGGCTTGCTGGCCCTGCTGGGCCTGTTCTGGATCGTGCGCAGGAGCTGGCGCAGGGTCAAGGAAGCCCGGCACCGTGGCGATGTCTCCAGCTACAGCACAGGCAACGATGCCCTGAACTGGGCGCTGGCCCTGGCCCACCCCATGGCCTTCCACAGCATCCAGGGCGGCTTTGCGGACAGCCATCTCTCGGGCGCCGACGAGACCCTCGCGGCCCAGCTGCGTCCCATGGTGCTGCACCACCTGGGCATGCGCACCGACCTGGACGATGCCAGCATCGCCAGGCAGCTGCCCGATCTGCTGCGCCAGCGCTGGTTCATGCAGGACCTGCAGAAGCTCCACCCCGGCGACGATCCACGCGCCGCCATGGCCTTTGCCTGCGCGCGTGCGGCCTTCTATGTGCGCTGCGCCTTTCTGCTCGGCTGGCTGCAGGAGGACCTGCACAAGCAGGTGCTGCTGCTCAACGCCCGCCGCGCCCAGCAATGCTTTGGCAGCTGGCTGGAGTTCGGCACCGCCTATGCCCGGGGCCGCCGGCAATGGATCGCCCAGGGCCGCGCCGATGTGCTGGGCAAGGCCGTCGGCGAGGAGGAAGTGGCGCAATGGGTGGCCGATCCCCGGCATCCCTGGCATGCCATGGACTGGCGCCTGGTGCTGGATACGTCGGATGCACCGGCGCAGGCCCTTCCTGCCCACGCGGCTGCAACCTAGCTTAGTGCTATGCAGCTAGCAACAGAGGCTAGCAGCAGAGGCGGGGGCTCCGCCCGGCCGCCGAATTCCCTTCTTGCCGCGCAGCAAGAAGAGTGGGCCGCCAGCCGGGGCGAGTCCCGGCGCCGCCGGCATGACCTCTACCCACTGCACAGGCATGCCCTGGCCCCCATGGCACCGGAAGCGTAAGCCGCTATCAAAAACCAAGGGACGGCAAGCAGTCCCCTGATTGTTTTGCCTGCACCGTATCAGGCAAAGATGCTGCGCGCCTCGGTAAATCGCCTGGCGAAATAGACGTTGTCCATGCGCACGCGTTGCACCGTGCCGCCGCTGGACGGCGCGTGCACGAACTGGCCGTTGCCGACAAAAATGCCCATGTGCGAATAGCGCCCGCCCAGGGTGTTGAAGAACACGAAGTCGCCGCGCTGCAGGTCCCGGCCGTCGACGGGATTGCTGACCTGCGCCCATTGGGAAGTGGTGCGCGGCAGGCGTGCCGCGGTGATGCCGCCCACGGCCCACTGGATCAGGCCGCTGCAGTCGAAGCCTCCCTCGGGCGAATTGCCGCCATAGGTATAGGGCGTGTTGACCACCAGCATGGTGCGTGCCAGCAGCGCCTCGCGCAGGTCCTCGGTCAGGTTCAGGGCGGCCACCGGGCGGACGGAGCCGCCCGGGGCGCCCGGCCCCGGACGGCTTCTGGGCGCGGAGGAGCAGCCGGCCAGCGCCGCCACCAGCGATCCGGCCAGCATCAGCGCGCAATGGCGCCGGCTTCGGTCCGCGGGCCGGGCCGCGCCGTCCATGGAAGTCCAGGCTTGTACTTTCATGGGGATGGATGTTCTCAGAAACCGGCGCCCGGCTCCAGTCTTCGCGGCCGATCTTTACAAAAAAGTGAGCTGCCCGCGCCACGCAACCGTCGCATCTGCGGTGAAATCGCTGCAAAAGCCAATGCCTGCCAGCGCCATCCGCTCACTTTTCAGATAGCACCGGCATGAAAAAAGCGCTCTGCAAGAGAGCGCTGGATGGGAGCCGCAAAGGCCCGGGGCCGATCAGAACGGCAGCTTGGGCATGCCGCCGCCCATCATGCCCTTCATGGCTTTCATGCCGCCCATCTTCTTCATCATCTTCATCAGGCCGCCGCCTTTGAACTTCTTCATCATGCCCTGCATCTGCTCGAACTCCTTGAGCAGGCGGTTGACTTCCTGCACCTGCACGCCGGCGCCGTCGGCGATGCGCTTCTTGCGCGTGGCCTTGATGATGGCGGGGTTCTTGCGTTCCTTGAGCGTCATCGAGCAGATGATGCCTTCCTTGCGCTTGATCTCGCGCTCGGCCTTGTCCATGTCCACCTGGCCGGCCTTGCCCGCGAGTTCGGCGGGCAACTTGTCCATCAGCGTCGAAAGGCCGCCCATCTGCTTCATCTGCTGCAGCTGGGCCAGGAAGTCGTTGAGGTCGAAGCCGTCGCCGCTCTTGAGCTTCTCGGCCATCTTCTGCGCGGCTTCCATGTCCACGCCCTTGGTGACCTGTTCGACCAGGGCCACGATGTCGCCCATGCCCAGCACGCGCTGCGCATGGCGATTGGCGTCGAAGACCTCCAGGCCGTCGATCTTTTCCGAAACGCCCGCGAACTTGATGGGCGCACCCGTGATCTGGCGTACCGACAGCGCGGCGCCGCCGCGCGAGTCGCCGTCGAGCTTGGTCAGGACAATGCCGGTCAGCGGCAGCGCTTCCTTGAAGGCCTTGGCCGTGTTGACCGCGTCCTGGCCCTGCATGGCATCGACCACGAACAGGGTTTCGACGGGCTTGAGCGTGGCGTGCAGGTCCTTGATTTCGGCCATCAGCAGCTCGTCGATGGCCAGGCGGCCGGCCGTGTCCACCAGCAGCACGTCGAAGAAGTGCTTCTTCGCGTAGTCGATTGCCGCCACGGCGATGTCGTGGGGCTTCTGGTCGGGCGTGGACGGGAACCACTCGGCGCCGGCCTGGGCCGTCACGGTCTTGAGCTGCTCGATGGCCGCGGGGCGGTACACGTCGCCCGAGACCGTGAGCACCTTCTTCTTGCGCTTCTCGACCAGGTGCTTGGCCAGCTTGGCCGTGGTCGTGGTCTTGCCCGCGCCCTGCAGGCCGGCCATCAGGATGACGGCCGGCGGCTGGGCATTGAGGTTGATGTCGGCCACGCCCTCGCCCATGGTGGCGGCGAGTTCCTTGTTGACGATGGACACCAGCACCTGGCCGGGCTGCAGCGAGCCCAGCACTTCCTGGCCCAGCGCCTTTTCCTTGACGCGGGCGATGAAGTCGCGCACCACGGGCAGGGCCACGTCGGCCTCGAGCAGGGCCATGCGCACCTCGCGCAGCATGTCCTGCACGTTGGATTCGGTGATGCGGGCCTGGCCGCGCATCTCCTTGACGAGGCGCGAGAGTTTTTCGGTCAGAGCGGAGGCCATAAGCGGGAACGTTGAAGGGTTGTATATGCGCAGGCGCAGCCGCCTGCCCGGCCGGCGCCGGCGGCAGCCGCCGCACCGGGTGCGGGGCCGGACCGGCGCGGATCATGGCCGCGCCAGGCATCCGGCCTGAAAGCGGGTATTTTACCCGCTGCACCCATTCCCGCCCTGCAGGGATGGCGGTCCGCATGCAGGCCCGCCTGCGGCTTGCAGCATGCCGGCAGCGCCCGCAAAGCCGGGGCAAAAGCCGGCATCTCCGCAGTTAGCCCCGAAGGCGGGGACTTATCATAGAGAACATGCTCTCCCTGCCTTTTTCCGCTGCCGGTACCAGCCCCGTGGGTTGGGCCCTGACCATTGCGGCAGCCATTGCCTATGCCATTCCCGCACTGGCCGCGCGCCGCATGCAGGAGGCCGGCGCCCGGATCTGCCTGCGCCTGGCCTGGGCGCTGCACGCGCTGACGCTGGCCTGGGCCTGGCTGGGCGAGATGCCGCGCTTCGGCTTTGCGCCGGCGCTGTCCATCACCGCCTGGCTGGTGCTCACGGTGTATGCCGTGGAGCAGCAGCTGTATCCCCAGCTGCGCTCGCGCCTGCTGCTGGCCGCCCTGGGCAGCATGGCCGTGCTGCTGGCCGCGCTGTTCCCGGGCACGCCGCTGCATGTTGATGCCTCCCCGTGGCTGCCGCTGCACCTGGCCCTGGGCATCGCCTCCTACGGCCTGTTTGCCGCGGCGGTGGTTCACGCGGCGCTCATGAACCGCGCCGAGCGCCAGATGCGCCATGGCGGCAGCCAGGACGGCGGCCTGCCGCTGCTGACGCTGGAGCGGCTGACCTTTCGCTTCGTGGGCGCCGGCTTCGCTCTGCTGACCGCCACGCTGGCCGCCGGCTGGCTGTTCGGTGAGCAGCTCTACGGCAAGGCCTGGGTATGGAACCACAAATCGGTGTTCTCGCTGCTGTCCTGGCTCACCTTTGCCGTGCTCCTGGTCGGGCGCGAACGCTTCGGCTGGCGCGGCCAGAGCGCCGTGCGCGTGCTGTATGCGGGCGCCATCCTGTTGCTGCTGGCCTACGCGGGCTCGCGCTTCGTGATGGAAGTGCTGCTGGGGCGGGCCGCATGACGGAGCTTGCACCGGTGCCGCCCCGGCAAGGCATTTCCCCTGCGGACATGCTTTTTCTGCCTTCCTGTTTGTGTCAGCTCCAATGAAATACCTGCTGGTTCTGCTGGTGGTCGCCGTGGCCATCCATATCTGGCGCCGCAACCGCCGCGCGCGGATGGCCGCGCGCGCGCAAGGCGACGGCCGCCCCGGCCGCACCATCGCACCGCCGCAGGACATGGTGGCCTGCGCCACCTGCGGCCTGCACCTGCCGCGCGCCGATGCGCTGGCCTCGCCGGCCGCCCGCGGCCAATACTTCTGCTGCGCCGAGCACCGCGACGCATTTGCGCCGCGCTGATGCCATGAAGGACTCCCTGCCCTCCTGGTCGCAGACCGTGATACCGCTGGATGTCACGATCTCGCGCCAGGCCAATGCCACGCTGAACGCGCCGTTCGTGCGGCTGTGGCAGGCATTTCTGACGGGGCGCGTGCTGCTGGCCGCAGCGCTGGTGCTGCTGCAGGTCTCGGGCATACGGCTGCAGGCCACGGTCACGCCGCTGGTCTGGGCCGTGTGCCTGGGCTATCTGGCACTGACCCTGGTGCTGCGCTGGACGGCGGGCCGGCATCTGCCGGCGCCGCGCGCCGGATTGCAATGGCTGCCCGTCATCGGCGTGGACATCGCGGCCATCTTTCTGCTGCAGGTGCTGCAGGCCGGCTCGCTGAACTACACGGCGCTGCTGGCCATTCCCATCCTGATCTCGGCGGCGCTGGGCAGCCTGGCGCTGGCCTTCGGCACCACGGCCAGCGTCACCATATTGATGCTGATCCTGGTGTCCTGGCAGAACACGACGGCCGCCGGCGGCGGCGCCCAGGCCTATTACCAGACGGCCTTTGCCTGCGCCGGCTATTTCGGCGTGGCCTACCTGACCCACGAGCTGGCCCGCCGCGTGCGGCGCGAGCGCGCGCTGGCCCTGTACAACCGCCTGCGCACCCAGACGCAGGAGCAGGTCAACACGCTGGTGATCGACAGCCTGTCCGACGGCGTGCTGGTGGTCGACCCCAGCCTGCAGGTGCAGCAGGTCAACCCGGCGGCGCTGCAGCTGCTGGGCCTGCCGCCCGATCATGCACAGAGCTTCTCGCTGGCGTCCCGGCCCGCCTGGGAACCGCTCAAGGAGGCGGTGGTCGCCAGCTTCACCCATGTCAAGCCGCTGTCCACCACCCTCCATCTGCCGGTGGACGGGCCGCAGGGACCCACGGGCCTGCATCTGCGCACGCGCATCACCGAGGTTTCCGCGCCCGACACGGATTCCCGGCAGACGCCGGGCGCACCGTATTCGCTGTGCGTGATGTTTCTGCACGATCTGCGCGAGATGGAGGCCCGGCTGCGTACCGAGAAGCTGGCCGCCATGGGCCGCATGTCGGCCGCAGTGGCGCATGAGATCCGCAATCCGCTGGCCGCCATTGCCCAGGCCAATGCCCTGCTGTCCGAAGACCTGAACCAGCACCCGGGCCAGCAGCAGCTGTGCCGCATCGTGGGCCAGAACGCGGACCGCCTGGCGCGCATCGCCGAGGAAATCCTCAACATCGCGCGCGTGCAGCAGGACGGGCCCCAGGCCATGGGCCAGGCCCTGGCGCTGGACCACCACACGGCGCTGTGCTGCGGCGAATGGCAGGCCCAGGCCGCCCCGCTGCGCGGCCTGCAGCTGCATCTGGACGCCGCGCGGCACACCATTGTCTTCGACGAGGAGCACCTGCGCCGCATCCTCGTCAATCTGCTGGACAATGCCCAGCGCCACCGCAGCGGCACGCAGGATGCCGCCAGCCTGCAGGTGATCACCAGCCAGGGCTCGGCCATGACCGGCAACCAGCCCTGGTTGCAGGTCTGGAGCGACGGTGCACCGCTGGAGTCCAGCGTCCAGCGCCACCTGTTCGAGCCCTTTTTCTCCTCCCAGAGCCGCTCCAGCGGCCTGGGCCTGTACATATGCCGCGAGCTGTGCGAGCGCTACGGCGCCAGCATCGGCTACCAGCGCCTGGCGCGCCCGACGGCGCGCGGCATGGTGGAGGGCAATGCGTTCACGGTGATATTCCGCAGCAGCGCGGGCGCACCGGCCGCCGCCTCCCTGTTTGATTCGATTGTGGTGTAGACCCGTGACCTCCTTGCCCACCGCCTCCATTCTCGTGGTCGACGACGAACCCGATCTGCGCACGCTCTACGAGCTGAGCCTGCTGCGCGAAGGCTACCGCGTGGAAACCGCCTCCTGCGTGCAGGAGGCGCACGAGCTGCTGCGCTCGTGCCGCTTCGACGTGGTGATCTCCGACATGCGCCTGCCCGACGGCATGGGCCTGGAGATCCTGCAGCAGCTGCGCGAGCAGCAGCGCCGCGAGCGCTGCATCGTGATCACGGCCTACGGCTCGGCCGAGAACGCCGTGGGCGCGCTGCGCGCCGGCGCCTTCGACTACCTGACCAAGCCCGTGGACCTCAAGCAGTTCCGGCAGGTGGTGGCCTCGGCCGTCCAGGGCATGGGCAGCGCAGCTGCCGCACCGGCCTCGGCCGATGCCAGCCCCATCCTGACCACCGGCCTGCCCGAGCAGGGCCATGCCGCGCTGGACATGCTGGTGGGCACTTCGGCCGTCATGCAGTCGGTCAAGCAACGCATCGCCAAGGTGGCCAAGGGCATGGCGCCGGTGCTGGTGCACGGGGAATCGGGCACCGGCAAGGAACTCGTGGCGCGCGCCCTGCATGCCTGCAGCCAGCGCGCCCAGGGGCCGCTGGTCGCCGTCAACTGCGGCGCCATTCCCGAGAACCTGCTGGAGGCCGAATTCTTCGGCGCGCGCAAGGGCTCGTACACCGGCGCCACGCAGGACCGGCCCGGCTATTTCCAGGCGGCCCAGGGCGGCACGCTGTTCCTCGACGAGATCGGCGACCTGCCGCTGGCCATGCAGGCCAAGCTGCTGCGCGCCATCCAGGAGCGCAGGATCCGCCCGCTGGGCAGCACCCAGGAAGAGGCCGTGGACGTGCGCATCGTCAGCGCCACCCACCGCGACCTGGCGGCCGATGTGCAGGCCGGGCGCTTTCGCCAGGACCTGTACTACCGCCTCAACGTGATCGAGGTCACCCTGCCGCCACTGCGCGAGCGCCGCGACGACCTGCCCGAGCTGTGCCGCGCGCTGCTGCACAAGCTGGCCCGCGAGTCGGGCCTGCACGAGCCCATGCTCGACGCAACCAGCATCGCGCAGATCGCCCAGCTGCCGCTGCCCGGCAATGTGCGCGAGCTCGAGAACGTGCTGCACCGCGCGATCGCGCTGGGCGACGGCGGGCCGCTGCGCATCCCGGCCGAGACCCTGGCGGCCGCCGCCCATGCGCCCTGGCCGCCGTCCGCCCCGCAAAGCCGGCCGCCCGCAGCCGCCGCCATCTCGCTGACGCCCCCTCCGCCGCCGCCCGCAGAGACCGTGCCCCCGGCCGAAGCGGACACGGCCGTGCCGGCGGACCTGCAGGCCTGGCTCGACGAGCAGGAGCGCGCCATCCTGATCCGCGCGCTGCAGGACAACGGCTTCAACCGCACGGCCACGGCCGCGCGCCTGGGCATCAGCCTGCGCCAGATCCGCTACCGCATCGAACGCCTGGGCATCCAGTTGCCCGGGGACGCTGCCCGGACAGAGCCGGAGCACTGAGATGGCCGCCTCTCCATACCCCGACCTCTGGCAGCAGGGCTGGCTGAACACGGCCAGGCACCTGCCCTCGCCCAATTTCGGCCCGCGGCCCGATGGCGCGCTCATCGATCTGGTGGTCGTGCATTCCATCAGCCTGCCGCCCGGCGAGTACGGCACGGGCGCCGTGCAGCAGCTGTTCACCAACCGGCTCGACTGGGACGCGCACCCCTATTACCAGGGGATACGCGGGCTGGAGGTGTCCTCGCACTTCTTCATCACGCGCGCAGGCGAGGTCTGGCAGTTCGTGAGCTGCGACGACCGCGCCTGGCATGCCGGCGTCTCGCAGTGGCGCGGACGCGAGCGCTGCAACGACGACTCCATCGGCATCGAGCTCGAAGGCCTCGAAGGCCTGCAGTTCGACGCGCCGCAATACGCGGCCCTGGCCGAGCTGTGCCGGGCCATAGGCCGGCGGTACCCGGTGCGCTACATCGCCGGCCACGAACATATCGCGCCGGGCCGCAAGCAGGACCCGGGGCCGGGCTTCGACTGGCAGAACCTGCACGCGCAGCTGGCCGCCGATGCAACAACGGCCGGCTGGCAGCTTCCCCCGCGGCAGGACTGAAGGACTGCGCCTTGAGTTCCTGGGGCGACGCAAGCCGTGCGGCAGCCGGACGCTCCCATACCAGGAGCTGGCAGCGCCCGCCCAGCCATGATTCCCAAATGGTTTGGACCTGTAATCCACAGACAACCGGCGCGGACTGCTCCTGATTTGAATGCACGACTGCGCGCGGCCGGCGCGCCCTGGGTGCTTTCGGTCCCCGCTCGGCAGAAAGGCCTTTGGCTTGCCACTGTCAATGCCGGCCGGCCTGCCGTTGTGTTCTTCGCCACACCCGCAGATTTTTTACAAACTGTTCCAGGCTTCGGGGCCGGGGCGGCAAAGCGCGCCAGCACGTCGTTTGCGGCATTTTGCGCGCCGCTGCGCGGTGCCCGTTCCGGCTGTCAAGAAGCTGTCCGAAACAGCGGTTTGGTAGTTTCAGCAGGTTACGCGGATTCAACGGCGATACACTACCGGTAGTGTTCCAAAGCGCCCGAAACGCTACATCTAGTGTTTACAAGTTGTGCACACCCTGTGCAAACCATGTGTAGACCGGAGCGCCGATTCCGTTTGTTCGATGCCTGCCGCCTGTGCAGGCCCCTGTCTGCCTTATCCACATCCGACCGAAGAGGAAACTTATGCAAGAAGCGCTGAATTCCCTGTCTTCTGCCGCGCAATCCGGCGCAGCCACCCCTTCCTCCCAGACCGACAACTACCAGGTCATCCGCCGCAGCGGCGACGTGGTCTCCTTTGCCCCCCAGAAGATTGCCGTGGCGCTGACCAAGGCTTTCCTGGCCGTGCGCGGCGCCCAGGGCGCGGCTTCCGCCAGCGTGCGCGACATGGTCAACGAGCTGACCGAGGGCGTGGTGCGCGCCCTGCTGCGCTCGCGCCCCGAAGGCGGCACATTCCACATCGAGGACATCCAGGACCAGGTGGAACTGGGCCTGATGCGCGGCGGCCACCACGATGTGGCCCGCGCCTATGTGCTGTACCGCGACCGCCGCAACCAGGAGCGCGCCGAGCAGAAGAAGTCCGCCGAGGCCGCTGCCGCCGCGGCCACGGCCAAGCCCGCGCCCACGCTGCATGTGACCGACAACGGCCAGCGCGTGCCGCTGGACCAGCAGCGCCTGCAGGCGCTGATCGAATCGGCCTGTCTCAACCTCAATGCCGACATCCAGTCCGCCCCCATCGTGGCCGAGACGCTGCGCAACCTGTACGACGGCGTGCCCCTGGCCGAGGTCTACAAGGCTGCCATCCTGGCCGCCCGCACGCTGATCGAGAAGGATCCAGACTACACCTACGTCACGGCCCGCCTGCTGCTGCACACCATCGTGCGCGAAGTGCTGCAGCGCGACGTGCAGCCCGCCGAGATGCAGGCCGCCTATGCCGAATACTTTCCCGGCTTCATCCGCAAGGGCGTGGACAACGAGCTGCTCAACCCCGAACTGCTGAACTTCGACCTGCCCCGCCTGGGCGCGGCACTCAAGGCCGAACGCGACCAGCAGTTCGACTACCTGGGCCTGCAGACGCTGTACGACCGCTACTTCCTGCACGTCAAGAAGACGCGCATCGAGCTGCCCCAGTCCTTCTTCATGCGCGTGGCCATGGGCCTGGCGCTCAATGAGGACGACCGCAACGCGCGCGCCATCGAGTTCTACGAACTGCTGTCCTCGTTCGACTTCATGTCGTCCACGCCCACGCTGTTCAACAGCGGCACGCTGCGCTCGCAGCTGTCGTCCTGCTACCTGACCACCGTGCCCGACGACCTGGACGGCATCTACGAATCGATCAAGGAAAACGCGCTGCTGTCCAAGTTCGCGGGCGGCCTGGGCAACGACTGGACGCGCGTGCGCGCACTGGGCTCGCGCATCAAGGGCACGAACGGCGAATCGCAGGGCGTGGTGCCTTTCCTCAAGGTGGTCAACGACACGGCCGTGGCCGTGAACCAGGGCGGCAAGCGCAAGGGCGCGGTCTGCACATACCTGGAAACCTGGCACCTGGACATCGAGGAATTCCTCGAGCTGCGCAAGAACACCGGCGACGACCGCCGCCGCACGCACGACATGAACACGGCCAACTGGATTCCCGACCTGTTCATGAAGCGCGTGATGGAAAAGGGCCAGTGGACCCTGTTCTCGCCCGCGGACTGCCCCGACCTGCACGACCTCTATGGCGAAGCCTTCGAGAAGGCCTACACCGCCTACGAAGCCAAGACCGAAAGCGGCGAGCTCAAGCTGTTCAAGCGCGTGCCGGCCGTGGACATGTGGCGCAAGATGCTCTCGATGCTGTTCGAGACCGGCCACCCCTGGATCACGTTCAAGGACCCCTGCAACATCCGCTCGCCCCAGCAGCACGTGGGCGTGGTGCACTCGTCCAACCTGTGCACCGAGATCACGCTCAACACCAGCGACACCGAAACCGCGGTCTGCAACCTGGGCTCGGTCAACCTGTCGCGCCACATCAAGGAAGGCGTGGATGCCAACGGCGTCGCCGTCAAGATGCTGGACCACGACAAGCTGCGCAAGACCGTGAACACGGCCATGCGCATGCTGGACAACGTGATCGACATCAACTACTACGCCGTGAACAAGGCGCGCGACTCCAACCTGCGCCACCGCCCCGTGGGCCTGGGCCTGATGGGCTTCCAGGATGCGCTGTATGAAATGCGCACGGCCTACGCCAGCCAGGGCGCCGTGGAGTTCGCCGACCAGTCCATGGAAGCCATCTGCTACTACGCCTACTGGGCATCGACCGAGCTGGCCAAGGAGCGCGGCACCTACTCCAGCTTCAAGGGCTCGCTGTGGGACCAGGGCATCCTGCCTCCCGACACCCTGAAGCTGCTGGAAAAGGCCCGCGGCGGCTATGTGGAAGTGGACCGCTCGGCCCAGCTGGACTGGGATGCGCTGCGCGCCAAGATCGCCAGGGACGGCATGCGCAACTCCAACTGCGTGGCCATCGCGCCCACCGCCACCATCTCCAACATCGTGGGCGTGGATGCCTCGATCGAGCCCTCGTTCGGCAACCTGTCGGTCAAATCCAACCTGTCGGGCGAGTTCACCGTCATCAACCAGTACCTGGTGCGCGACCTCAAGCGCCTGGGCCTGTGGGACGACGTGATGGTCATGGACCTCAAGCACTTCGACGGCTCGCTGCGCGCCATCGACCGCGTGCCCCAGGAGATCAAGAACCTCTACGCCACCGCGTTCGAGGTCGAGCCCCAGTGGCTGGTGGAAGCCGCCTCGCGCCGCCAGAAGTGGATCGACCAGGCCCAGAGCCTGAACATCTACATGGCCGGCGCCTCGGGCAAGAAGCTGCACGACACCTACATGCTGGCCTGGGTGCGCGGCCTCAAGACCACGTACTACCTGCGCACCACCAGCGCCACGAACATCGAGAAGTCCACCGTCCAGAGCCGCGTGCTCAACGCCGTGCCCACCGCACCTGCTGCGCCCGCCGCACAGCCCGCCATGAGTACGCTGGAAGCCGCTGCCGCGGCAGCACGCGCCCAGGCCCCGGCCACGGACATCAAGTTCTGCGCGATCGACGATCCGGGCTGCGAGGCTTGCCAGTAAACAGCACCCCCTGAGGCGCTACGCGCCTTCCCCCTCTCTCTTCGGGAGGGGGACGCCACCAGCGCGGCGGGGCGGCGGGGCCGCCTAGGCCCTTGCGCGGTAGCCCTGGCCTGGGGCGCGTCGGTTTTGAGGGCGCGCCTGACTTCTTGAATTCAAAGGAACATCACATGCTGACTTTCGACGACGATACTTTTGCGCCAGCCGCTTCCAGCAGCGAAGCCGCCACGTCCTCCAGCACCCAGCGCCGCGTCAATGCCGCGGACAAGCGCATCATCAATGCCAAGACCGACGTGAACCAGCTGGTTCCGTTCAAGTACAAGTGGGCCTGGGAAAAGTACCTGGCCACCTGCGCCAACCACTGGATGCCGCAGGAAGTGAACATGAACCGCGACATCGCGCTGTGGAAGGACCCCAACGGCCTGACCGAGGACGAGCGCCGCATCGTCAAGCGCAACCTGGGCTTCTTCGTGACGGCCGACTCGCTGGCCGCCAACAACATCGTGCTGGGCACCTACCGCCACATCACGGCGCCCGAGTGCCGCCAGTTCCTGCTGCGCCAGGCATTCGAGGAAGCCATCCACACCCACGCCTACCAGTACATCGTGGAGTCGCTGGGCCTGGATGAAGGCGAGATCTTCAACGCCTACAACGAAGTCCAATCCATCCGCGACAAGGACGAATTCCTGATCCCCTTCATCGAGGCGATCATGGACCCCGACTTCAAGACCGGCACGCCCGAGAACGACCAGAAGCTGCTCAAGTCGCTGATCGTCTTCGCCTGCCTGATGGAGGGCCTGTTCTTCTATGTGGGCTTCACGCAGATCCTGGCCCTGGGCCGCCAGAACAAGATGACCGGCGCTGCCGAGCAGTACCAGTACATCCTGCGCGACGAGTCCATGCACTGCAATTTCGGCATCGACCTGATCAACCAGCTCAAGCTCGAGAATCCGCACCTGTGGACCGCCGAGTTCAAGCAGGAGATCACCGAGCTGTTCCTCAAGGCCGTCGAGCTCGAATACCGCTACGCCGAAGACACCATGCCGCGCGGCGTGCTCGGCATGAACGCCTCGATGTTCAAGGGCTACCTGCGCTACATCGCGAACCGCCGCGCCACGCAGATCGGCCTCGAAGCGCTCTTCCCCAACGAGGAAAATCCCTTCCCCTGGATGAGCGAAATGATCGATTTGAAGAAAGAACGTAACTTCTTTGAGACACGAGTGATCGAGTATCAGACCGGAGGCGCACTTTCTTGGGATTAATTGCTTCTTAGCAGGCACAATGCGAGTCATGACTTGCTTCACTTCCTCGCTACAAAAAATGCGTTGGGGTCGTGGAGCAAATTCGTGTTCATTGCGATGCGTCACTCCACATCGCATTGAATCGCTTTGCAGCTAAAAACTGCCAAGCGTTTTAAGCAAATCAACGAAGGAGAAAATGATGGCAACTGCGAAGAAGACGGCCGCCAAGGCCACTACCGAGAAAAAGGCAGCGACAAAAAAGGCGGCCGCGCCCAAGGCTGAAGCCGTGAAGAAGACGGCAACCGCCAAGGCTTCAGCTGCTGCTCCCAAGGCCTCCGCCAAGAAGGCTGCAGCCCCCAAGGCCGCAGCAACCAAGACCGCTGCCAAGAAGGCTGCC
>NZ_BCNT01000006.1 GCF_001544075.1 Comamonas terrae | reverse complement strand
AGTCCTTGGCGGCAAGTTTTGTATACAGTTTCTGTCGACAGAAACTAAGTGTTCTCCCTTAGGCTCCTCTGGCTGACACCAAGGTGAAAAGTGTTTTGCTGTAGAGAGGGGGCAGCAAGGCCCGCCGAAATCACCGGCCCGGCTGGACGGCGCCGAAGTGGCGCGTCAGGTGGGCGATGAACTTCTGCACGCGGCTCGTGTGCTGGTGGCGCTGCGGGTAGACCGCGTAGATATCCGCCATCTGGGTACTGTAGTCCTGCAGCACCTGCACCAGCCGGCCGCTTTGCAGATAGCGCGCGATGTCCCATTCCGCCCGCATCACGATGCCCAGGCCCGCCAGGGCCCAGTTCACGGCGATCTCCCCGTCGTTGGTGGAAAGGCGGCTGCGCAGCCGCACGCTCTCGGTCCTGCCGCCATGCGCAAAGCGCCAGATGCCGTAGGCATCGTCACCCTGGCGTATGTCTATGCAGTCGTGGTGGCGCAGCTGGGCGGGCGTCTGCGGAGCGCCATGCTGGGCCAGGTAGCGGGGGGCCGCGCACAGCAGCCGCCGGTTGGGTGCCAGCCGCGTGGCCAGTACCCGCGCATCGGGCGGTTCGCCAAAGCGTATGCAGATGTCGAAGCTGTCGTCGACCAGTGGTGGCGGCTGCACCGACAGCTGCAGCTGTACCTGGACCTGCGGATATTCCCTGCTGAAGCCGGCGATCAGCGGCGCGATATGGCTGCGGCCGAAGCCCAGCGTGGCGTTGACCCGCAGCAGTCCCTGGGGCTGCCTGCGCATGCCGGCCAGTTGCTGCTCCATGGCTTCGATGTCGGCCAGGATGCGGCGAGCCTGTTCCAGATAGGTTTCGCCCTCCATCGTCAGGTGCAGGCGCCGCGTGGTGCGGCTGACCAGCTGTACGCCGAGCCGGGCCTCCAGTTGCGAAAGGCGCTTGCTGGCGGCGGCGGTGCTGATGCCTTCCTCGCGCGCTGCGGCCGAGAGGCTGCCGGCACGAGCCAGCAGGCTGAAGAACGCCATTTCGGAAGGGGGCGAGGCGGGAGTGCTCATTGTTGAATCAAAGTGAACAATGGCATCACTTTAAGGGCGTGCGCAGCCCGGCTCAAGCGATAGATTCGCCTCCCATGGCCCCGTGGTGGCGGGCCGCACATCCACAAGGAGCAAGATCCATGAGCAAGACCTATCGCATCGCCTGCATCCCCGGCGACGGCATCGGCAAGGAAGTCATCCCCGCAGGGCTGATGGTGCTGGAGGCGCTGGCCGCGTCGCAGCCCGGCCTGGCCTTCGAATTCACCAGCTACGGCTGGGGCGGCGACTGGTACCGCGCGCATGGAGAGATGATGCCGGCCGACGGCCTGCAGGCGCTCAGGGACAAGGACGCCATCCTGTTCGGCTCGGCGGGCGATCCGCACATCCCCGACCACGTCACGCTGTGGGGGCTGCGCCTGAAGATCTGCCAGGGGTTCGATCAGTACGCCAACGTGCGGCCCACGCGCATCCTGCCCGGCATCGACGCGCCGCTCAAGCGCTGCGGCCCGCAGGACCTGGACTGGGTCATCGTGCGCGAGAACTCCGAAGGCGAATACGCGGGAGTGGGCGGGCGCGTGCACCAGGGCCACCCCCTCGAGGCGGCCACGGACGTGAGCATGATGACCCGCGCCGGCGTGGAGCGCATCATGCGTTTTGCCTTCAGGCTGGCGCAATCCCGGCCGCGCAAGCTGCTCACCGTCATCACCAAAAGCAACGCCCAGCGCCATGCCATGGTGATGTGGGACGAGATCGCCGTGCAGATCAGCCAGGAGTTCCCCGACGTGAAATGGGACAAGGAGCTGGTGGACGCCGCGACGGCGCGCATGGTCAACCGCCCCGCGACGCTGGACACCATAGTCGCCACCAACCTGCATGCCGACATCCTGAGCGACCTGGCCGCCGCGCTGGCCGGCAGCCTGGGCATCGCGCCCACGGGCAACATCGACCCCGAGCGCCGCTACCCCAGCATGTTCGAGCCCATCCACGGCTCGGCCTTCGACATCATGGGCAAGGGCCTGGCCAACCCCGTGGGCACCTTCTGGAGCTGCGTGATGCTGCTCGAGCACCTGGGCGAGCCCGCCGCCGCGCAGCGCCTGATGCGCGCCGTGGAGAGCGTGACCGCCGATTCCCGGCTCCACACCGGCGACCTGGGCGGCCAGGCCACCACGGCCGAGGTGACGCAGGCGGTGATCGACCGGCTTCAACATGCGCAGCCCGCCGGCCGGGCCGACAAGGCTGCCCAGGCCGTCTGAGGCAGCCCGGCCGCGGCACTGCCCGCCGGGGCGACAGCCCCGGCGAACATGATTCCAACGACAAAAAGACGGAGAGACAAATCATGAGCACCATCAGCAAGCGCACCGTTCTCGCATCCATGCTGGGCCTGGCGATCTGCGGCGCGGCCGCCTCCGCGGCCTGGGCCCAGCCCTGGCCCGGCCGGCCCGTGAACCTCATCGTGCCCTTCCCGGCCGGCGGCACCACCGATGTGCTGGCCCGTGCCCTGGGCCAGGAACTGGCCAAGAGCCTGGGCCAGCCCGTGATCGTGGAAAACCGGCCTGGCGCCGGCGCCACGCTGGGGGCCGACTACGTGGCCAAGGCCAAGCCCGACGGCTACACGCTGCTCATGGGCGCCGTGCACCACACCATCGCCACCAGCGTCTACCGCAAGCTCGGCTATGACTTCCAGAAGGACCTGGCGCCCGTGACCACGGTGGCCGTGGTGCCCAATGTGCTGGTGGTCAATCCCCAGGTACCGGCCAGGAGCGTGCAGGAGCTGCTGACGCTGGCGCGCGCGCAGCCGGGCAGGTACACCTACGGCTCCAACGGCGCGGGCACGGGCCAGCACCTGATCGGCGCCCAGTTCGAAAGCATGGGCCATGTGCAACTGCTGCATGTGCCCTACAAGGGCAGCGGCCCGCTGACCACGGACCTGCTGGGCGGGCAGATCGCCATGTCCTTCGACACCGTCACGCCCGTGCTGCCGCACATCAAGGCCGGCAAGCTGCGCGCGCTGGCCGTGACCACGGCCAGGCGCTCGGTGGCCTTGCCCGACGTGCCCACCATGGACGAGGCGGGGCTCAAGGGCTTCGACATGGGTACCTGGTTCGGCGTGCTCGTGCCCCGGGCCACGCCCGCCGACGTGGTGGCGCGCCTGAACGCCGACATGGTGCGCATCATCCAGTCGCCGTCCTTCCAGAAGAAGATGGCCGAAATCGGCGCCGACCCCGTGGGCAACACCCCGCAGCAGATGGCCGAGCAGATCAGGGACGACACAGAGCGCTTTGCCAGGCTGGTCAAGGACGCCGGGGTTTCCCTGGAATAACGCATATTCCGTCCCGGGCCCGCGACAGGCCGGTGGGCAGGGCGCAATCCCTTGCCGCGCCGGCCCTGGCGGGCGGTGCGGCTGCGGCGCGCTAAGCAGTTTTGACCGGAGCGCATGTGCCTGCCTGGCGGCGGCTGCTTTCATAATGGCCGTCGGAGACACCTAACCATGAGCACTGCAACGCACCCGGCGCTGGCCCAGCCCCAGCACGACCCCCAGCAATTTCTATTGGACCTGTACCGCATCGCCGTACAGCGTGCCCAGCCCCTGCACAGCATGGCGCAGCACCTGCCCAAGCCGCCCAAGGGCCGCACGGTGGTGCTCGGTGCCGGCAAGGCCGGCGGCTCCATGGCCCAGGCGCTGGAAGCGCTGTGGCCGCAGGATGCGCCGCTGTCCGGACTGGTCGTGACGCGCTACGACCACATTCCGCCGCGTCCCGAAGGCCTGGCCCGCCGCCTGGAAGTCGTGGAAGCGGCCCACCCCGTGCCCGATGCCGCCGGCCTGGCTGCCGCCGAGCGCATCCTGGCGCTGACCGAAGGCCTGACCGATGACGATCTGGTGCTGTGCCTGATCTCCGGCGGCGGCTCGTCGCTCCTGACCCTGCCGGCCGAGGGCATCGACCTGGCGGAAAAGCAGCGCATCAACAAGGCCCTGCTCGAAAGCGGTGCGGCCATCAACGAGATGAACTGCGTGCGCAAGCACCTCTCGCGCATCAAGGGAGGGCGCCTGGCCGCGGCCTGCCATCCGGCCAAGGTGGTGACGCTGACCATCAGCGACGTGCCTGGCGACGATCCGTCGATCATCGCCAGCGGCCCCACGGTGCCCGATGCCTCGACCTGTGCCGACGCTCTGGCCATCCTGGACCGCTACCAGATCAGCGTGCCCGACTCCGTGCGCGCCGCGCTGGAGGATGGCTCGCTGGAAACGCCCAAGCCCGGTGATCCGCGCTTCGCAGGCCATGAGGTCCACATGATCGCCACGCCCCAGCAGTCGCTGGACGCCGCTGCCGCGGCGGCGCGCGCGGCCGGCATCGCGGCCCATGTGCTGTCCGACGAGATCGAGGGCGAATCGCGCGAGGTGGGCAAGGTGCATGCCGCGATGGCCCGCGCCGTGGCCCGCCACGGCGAGCCGTTCGCCAAGCCTTGCGTGATCCTCTCGGGCGGCGAGACCACGGTCACCATCCGCCCGCGCCAGCCTGGTGCAGCCAAGGGGCGCGGCGGCCGTGCGGGCGAGTTCTGCATGGGCCTGGCCCAGGCGCTGCAAGGCCAGGAAAAGGTCTGGGCGCTGGCCGCCGATACCGACGGCATCGACGGCGTGGAAGACAATGCCGGCGCACGCGTCTCGCCCGACACGCTGGCACGCGCAGCCGGGAAGAACCTGCGCATCAGCGACCATCTGGACCGCAACGATGCCTACGGCTATTTCTCGGCCCTGGGCGACCTGGTGATCACCGGCCCGACCCACACCAACGTCAACGATTTCCGCGCCATTCTGATTCTTTGAAAACATCAAATTGGATAGCTGCCTGCGCAGGCTATCTGAGGTTTTCAGGATGAAAACACTCTACAGCCACCGCCTATCAAGCGGTGGCTGCTCGTTTTTACATATCAATTGACCATGATGCTGGCGTCATCCCCAGCACATGAGGCTGGCGCGGCCCGATTCAGGGCAGCCGAGAAAGGGCCGCCCCGCAGTGAGGGCTGCGCCGGTAGCCCGTACGCCCCCCCTCCCATAGCGCGAAGCGCGTAGAGAGGGGGGGGGAAGGCGCGAAGCGACTCAGGGGGCATCTCTAGCCGCCGCGCGGCAGCTCCTCCCACCAGGCGTCGTCGAAGCGGCCCTGCAGAAAGGCGATGAAGGACTGCACCTTCTGCGGCACCAGGCGCGGCGATGGATAGACGGCGTGGATCTCCTGCTCGGGCAGGCGGCAGGTCTTGAGCACCTCGACCACGCGGCCGTCCTTGAGGGAGTCATGCGCCACGTAGCGGGGCAGGGCGGCAATGCCCATGTGCGAGCGTGCGGCGGCCAGCAGGGCCGAGAGGTTGTTGGAGCGCAGCCGCCCGGTGACGGGAACGGAGACGGGCTCGCCGCTGGCATTGCGCAGGCGCCACAGGTCGTTGCCCTGCACGCTGCTGTAGATCAGCGTGGCGTGCTCCTTGAGGTCCGAGGGGCGGCGCGGCGTGCCGCGTTTCTTCAGGTAGGCGGGCGATGCCACCAGCACCCAGGGGTTGACGCCCAGCGTGCGCGCGCCCAGCGACGAATCGGCCAGCTTGCCCAGGCGCAGCGCCACGTCGATGCCGTTGGCCACGAGGTCGGTGTAGCGGTCCTCGAAGCTCAGGTCCACCTGCACCTGGGGATTTTGCTGCATGAATTCCAGCGCCAGCGGAATGACCACGCGCCGCCCGAAGGCCACCGAGCTGCCGATGCGCAACTGGCCCTGCACATGGGTCTGGCGCAGCTGGACCACGTTTTCGGCGTCGGCCACGTCGTTGACGATGATCTTGCACTTCTCGTAGTAGAGCGCGCCGGCCTCGGTCAGGCTCACGCCGCGCGTGTTGCGGTTGAGCAGGCGGACCTTGAGCCGCGTTTCCATGGCCGCGACCTGCTTGGTCACCGTGGGCTGGGTGGTGGCGAATTCCTGGGCGACCTTGGTGAAACTGCCGGTTTCCACCACCCGCACGAACATGTGCATGGCATCGAGTCGGTCCATGATTTCCTCTCCTACTTATTCTTCAGTGGAATAAATTTTATGGTCCGTGGGCGCCTTCCGCCAGGCGGGGGTCTTGTCTAAAGTCCATCTCAGTTCTTAGGAGACCCCCATGGCCAAAATGAAAGCGATCGAAGCCGCAGTCCGCGTGCTCGAAAAAGAAGGTGTAACCGTTGCGTTCGGCGTGCCCGGCGCGGCAATCAATCCGCTGTATGCAGCGATGAAGGACCACGGCGGCATCGGTCACATTCTGGCCCGCCACGTCGAGGGCGCCAGCCACATGGCCGAAGGCTATACCCGTGCCGTCGCCGGCAACATCGGCGTGTGCATCGGCACCAGCGGACCCGCCGGCACCGACATGATCACCGGCCTGTACTCGGCCAGCGCCGACTCCATCCCGATCCTGTGCATCACCGGCCAGGCACCGCGCTCGCGCCTGCACAAGGAAGACTTCCAGGCCGTGGACATCGCCTCCATCGCCAAGCCCGTGACCAAGTGGGCCACCACCGTGCTGGAACCCGCCCAGGTGCCCCGCGCCTTCCAGCAGGCCTTCCACCTGATGCGCTCCGGCCGCCCCGGCCCCGTGCTGATCGACCTGCCCATCGACGTGCAGCTGGCCGAGATCGAATTCGACATCGACACCTACGAGCCCCTGCCCGCCTACAAGCCGGCGGCATCGCGCAAGCAGGCCGAGAAGGCCATCGCGATGCTCAACGAATCCGAGCGTCCGCTGATCGTCTCCGGCGGCGGCGTGATCAACGCCGATGCGTCCGAGCTGCTGGTCGAGCTGGCCGAAACCCTGAACGTGCCCGTGATCCCCACGCTGATGGGCTGGGGCACCATCCCCGACGACCACCCGCTGATGGCGGGCATGTGCGGCCTGCAGACCAGCCACCGCTACGGCAACGCCACCATGCTGGCTTCGGACTTCGTGTTCGGCATCGGCAACCGCTGGGCCAACCGCCACACCGGCTCCGTCGACGTGTACACCAAGGGCCGCAAGTTCATCCACGTGGACATCGAGCCCACGCAGATTGGCCGCGTGTTCGCCCCCGACTACGGCATCGTCTCCGACGCCAAGGCCGCGCTGGAGCAGTTCGTGGCCGTGGCCAAGGAGTGGAAGGCCGCCGGCAAGCTCAAGGACCGCAGCGCCTGGGTGTCCGAATGCCAGGGCCGCAAGAACAGCGTCGAGTTCCTGCGCAAGACGAACTTCGACAACGTGCCGATGAAGCCCCAGCGCGTGTACCAGTGCATGAACCGCTCGCTGGACCGCGACACGACCTATGTGTCCACCATCGGCCTGTCGCAGATCGCCGGCGCCCAGTTCCTGCACGTGTACAAGCCCCGCAACTGGATCAACTGCGGCCAGGCCGGCCCGCTGGGCTGGACCACGCCCGCCGCCCTGGGCGTGCGCGTGGCCGATCCCAAGCGCAAGATCGTGGCGCTGTCGGGCGACTACGACTTCCAGTTCATGATCGAAGAGCTGGCCGTGGGTGCGCAGTTCAAGCTGCCCTACGTCCACGTGCTGGTCAACAACAGCTACCTGGGCCTGATCCGCCAGGCGCAGCGTGCCTTCTCGATCGACTATTGCGTGCAATTGGCGTTCGACAATATCAACATGAATGAGGGTGAAGCCAGCCGCGGCTACGGCGTGGACCATGTTAAGGTCGTCGAGGGCCTGGGCTGTAAGGCCATCCGCGTGCACCGCGCCGAGGACTTCGCTCCCGCCATGGCACAGGCCGAGGCCTGGATGGCCGAGCACAAGACACCGGTGGTCATCGAGTGCATCCTGGAGCGTGTGACCAACATCTCCATGGGCACCGAAATCGACAACGTGGTCGAGTTCGAAGACCTGGCCACCGAAAAGGCCGACGTCCCCAGCGCACTGGCGCTGCTGGACTGAGCGGTCGGCCCAAAGGACAGAGCCCGGGCTCTGTCCTTTTCCCTTTGACGAGATATCTGGAGACTGAAGTCATGCCCCGTTTTGCTGCCAATCTGAGCATGCTGTTTACCGAGGTGCCGTTCCTCGACCGTTTCGAGCGCGCCGCCAATGCCGGCTTCGAAGCCGTCGAATTCCTGTTTCCCTACGCCCACACCGTGGAGGAAATCAAGGAGCGCCTGAACGCCACCGGCCTGAAGATCGTGCTGCACAACCTGCCCGCCGGCGACTGGGATGCCGGCGAGCGCGGTATCGCCTGCGATCCCAAGCGCGTCGACGAATTCCGCGCCGGCGTGGCCAAGGCCGTGACCTATGCCCACGCCCTGGGCGTGCCCCAGCTCAACTGCCTGGCCGGCAAGGCGCCCGCGGGCGTGGACGCCGCCACGCTGCGCCGCACCTTCGTCGAGAACCTGCGCTTTGCCGCAGCGGCGCTCAAGACTGCCGACCTGCGCCTGCTGATCGAGCCAATCAACCCCTTCGACATCCCCGGCTTCTACCTGAACCGCACGGATGAGGCCCTGTCCATCCTGGACGAAGTCGGCGCCGACAACGCCTTCGTGCAGTACGACATCTACCACGCCCAGCGCACCGAGGGCGAGCTGGCCAACACGCTGCAGAAGAACCTGGCCCGCATTGCCCATGTGCAGCTGGCCGACAACCCCGGCCGCAACGAGCCCGGTACCGGCGAGATCAACTACCCCTTCCTGTTCGCGCACCTGGACCGCATCGGCTACACCGGCTGGGTCGGCTGCGAATACAAGCCCGCCAGGGACACCGAGTCCGGCCTTGGCTGGATCGAGACGGTTGCAGGCCAGAAAAAGGCCGCAGTGGCCGCCTGACACGCGGCATCAGCCACGAATTTGATTCTTAATAAAACTAGGAGAACACCATGAACGCATCGTCCCTCAAGCTGGGCTTCATCGGTCTGGGCATCATGGGCGCGCCCATGTGCGGCCACCTGATCGCCGCCGGCCACCAGCTGTTCGTCAACACCGTGGGCAAGGTGCCTTCGCCCATCGCCGAAAGCAGTGCCACCCAGTGCACCACGGCCCGCGGCGTGGCCGAGCGCGCCGACATCATCTTCATCATGGTTCCCGACACGCCCGACGTCGAGAAGGTGCTGTTCGGTGAAGACGGCGTGGCCGCCGGCCTCAAGGGCAGCTCCGGCAAGATCGTGGTGGACATGTCCTCCATCTCGCCCGTGGCCACCAAGGACTTCGCCAAGCGCATCGAAGCCGCTGGTGCCCAGTACCTGGACGCTCCCGTCTCCGGCGGCGAAGTCGGTGCCAAGAACGCCACGCTGTCCATCATGGTCGGCGGCCCCGACGCAGCCTTCGAGCGCGTCAAGCCCCTGTTCGAGAAGATGGGCAAGAACATCACCCTGGTGGGCGGCAACGGCGACGGCCAGACCGCCAAGGTGGCCAACCAGATCATCGTGGCGCTGAACATCGAAGCCGTGGCCGAGGCCCTGCTGTTCGCCTCGCGCGCCGGCGCCGATCCGGCCCGCGTGCGCGAAGCCCTGCTGGGAGGCTTTGCCTCTTCCAAGATCCTGGAAGTGCATGCCGAGCGCATGATCAAGCGCACCTTCGATCCCGGCTTCCGCATCGCCCTGCACCAGAAGGACCTGAACCTGGCCCTGTCCAGCGCCCGCCAGCTCGGCGTGTCGCTGCCCAATACGGCCCAGGCCCAGGAACTGTTCAACAGCTGCGTGGCCCATGGCGGCGCAGGCTGGGACCATTCCGGCATGGTGCGCGCCCTGGAAATCCAGGCCAATTTCGAAGTCGGCCAGAAGGTCGAAGGCTGACATCCGCTTGGTGGGGAGGACGGCGACAGCCAGGCGCAACAATGCGTGCTGCGCATTCAGCCAGTAGCTGTCCTGCAAGCAAAAAGCCGCGCTCGGTGAGCGCGGCTTTTTTTATGCCAATGCCGGGGCCGGCGGGCCAGCCACGGCAGCGGAAAAGCCGCGCCCGAGGGCGCGGGCCGTGCGGGCGGGCGCCGGCTCAGTACGCCATGGTTTCGCCGTCGGGATTGCGCGGATCGGAAGCGCCGTACAGCGTGCCGTCCCTGATCTCTATGGTCTGCGTGCGGCCCATGGAAGGCTTGAGCACCACGTTGTGCCCCCATTGCCTGAGCAGGGCCAGCGTGTCGGAGCTGAAGCCTTTTTCGACGCGCAGCTCGTCGGGCGACCACTGATGGTGAAAGCGCGGCGTGGCGGCGGCCTCCAGCGGGTTCATGCCGTAGTCGATGTAGTTGACGATCTGCTGCAGCACGGTGGTGATGATGCGCGCCCCACCGGGGCTGCCGGTCACCAGCACCGGCTTGCCGCCCTTGAGCACCATGGTTGGCGTCATGGACGACAGCGGCCGCTTGCCGGCTTGCACGGCATTGGCGTCGCCGCCCACCAGGCCGTAGGCATTGGCCACGCCGGGCTTGGCCGAGAAGTCGTCCATCTCGTTGTTGAGCAAAATCCCCGTGCCCCGGGCCACGATGCCGCTGCCGAAGTTGGTGTTGAGCGTATAGGTCACGGCCACGGCGTTGCCGGCCTTGTCCACCACGGAGTAGTGCGTGGTCTGGTCGCTTTCATGGGGCTGGGGCTTGCCGGGCCTGATGTCCCTGCTGGGGCGGGCCTTGCGCGGCTGGATGGTGGCGGCCAGTTCGTCGGCATAGCTTTTGGAGATCAGGCCCTGCAGCGGAATCTTCACGAAGTCCGGGTCGCCCAGGTATTCGGAGCGGTCGGCATAGGCCAGCTTCATGGCCTCGGTCATGTAGTGCACGCTTTGCGCGCTGTTCGCGCCCCACTGGTTCATGGGCCACCGCTCCATCATGTTGAGGATCTGCAGCAGATGGGCGCCGCCCGAGGACGGCGGCGGCATGGTCACGATCTGGTAGCCGCGGTAGGTGCCGCGCAGGGGCTCGCGCTCCACCACCTTGTAGTCGCGCAGGTCCTGCAGCGTGAGGGCATTGGCATGCGGCGCCATTTCGGCCGCGATCTTCTGTGCGATCGCACCCTGGTAGAAGACCTTGGCGCCCTGCTGGCTGATCAGGCGCATGGATCGGGCCAGGTCCTTTTGCACCAGGCGGTCGCCGGTCTTCAGCGGTGCGCCGTTCTTCCAGAAAATGGCCTGGGTGGCCGGCCATCGGCCCATGTTCTTCTTTTCCTGCTCCAGCGTCTTGGCCAGGGTCACGCTCACGGGATAGCCTTTTTCAGCCAGCGCAATGGCCGGCGCCATCACTTTGGGCAGGGGCATGGAGCCCCAGCGCGAGAGTGCATGCGTGAGGCCTGCCACGGTGCCGGGCACGCCCACGGCATAGTGGGTATAGAGCGACTTGCCGTCGATGACATGGCCCTTGGCGTCCAGGTACATGTTGCGCGAGGCACCCCGGGGCGCCACTTCGCGGAAGTCCAGCGCAATGTCCCTGCCGCTCCTGGCATCGTGCACCATCATGAAGCCGCCGCCGCCGATATTGCCGGCGTTGGGCAGGGCCACGGCCAGCGCAAAGCCCACGGCCACGGCCGCATCCACGGCATTGCCGCCGGCCTTGAGAATGTCCACGCCGATCTGCGTGGCCAGTTCCTGCTCGGTGGCCACCATGCCGTTTTTGGCCTCGACGGGATGGAACACGTCCATGTCGAAGTCATAGGCGGCGGCAGCGGCCTTGGCGGCATCGGACTGCATGACGGGTGCGGCGGCAGGCGCGGAGGGTGATGCCGTGGCGGCCGGTGCGGCGTCCTGGTTCCGGTCGCCAGGGCTGCTGCAGGCGGCCAGGCCGGCAAGGGCGATGGCGAGGCAGGCGGCCTGCGCGGTGGCGCGCAATCGCGTGGGTAGGGGCATGGTCTTGTCTCCTGAGTTCGTCGTCCGGGAGTGCGGCCCGTTGCGGGCTGTGCCGGCGAGGGGCCAGTCTAGAAGCGCTGCCGGCCGCTTTCTTGCAGGACTGCAGGCCATTTTGGGTATGTGCCTAGAAGTCAAGGCTGTAAAGCCTTGGGTGGGGTACAGAAACTGTATACACTTTGACAAGGCAAAGATGGGATGGCTCGCGCAGGGGTGCGAGCGCTGCCACTTTGTCCATCGATATTTGACATAACCAAGGCGGCCCTGAACCGCCTCTGAGGAGATTTCCATGGGCCTGAGCACCCACGTTCTCGACACCATGAATGGCTGCCCTGCCGCCGGCATGGCCGTCGAACTGTTTTCCACCGAAGGCGACAAGGCCACGCTGATCAAGAGCCTGGTGCTGAACCATGACGGCCGCACCGATGCGCCGCTGTTCGACAACAACACGCTCAAGGTCGGCACCTACCGCCTGACGTTCGATGTGGCCGCCTACTTCAAGGCCCGCGGCGTGCAGCTGCCCGAGCCCAGCTTCCTGAACAAGGTGAGCCTGGACTTCGGCGTGGCCAACGTCGACCAGCACTACCACGTGCCCCTGCTGGTCAGCCCCTGGAGCTATTCCACCTACCGCGGTTCCTGATAGCGGACCAGGGCGGGCTTGTCGCTCGTTCTGAGGAACATGGCAAAAATGAAAGCGGCTTGCACCGATTCATCATGGATTTCAGATTGAAATATGTCTGAAAACTATAGATGAAGGGCGCAAGCCGCTCATTTATTTGAAGATCCGTGCCGGATCTCCCGGGCTCGTTTATTTGCCCTTGGAATGGCCCATGGCCACCACCAGGGCCGTGACGAAGTAGAAGGCCTGCAATTCCAGCGCCCAGCCGCCGGAGCTCTGCAGCATCAGCACCTGCCTGGTATGCACCAGCGCGAAGGCCACGACCATGTTGATGGCGATCACCAGCGCGGCCGGCACCACCCACAGCCCGACCAGCAGCAGCAGCGGCGCCACCACTTCGCCGATATAGACGCCATAGGCCAGCCAGCCGGGCGCGCCCAGGGCCTCCACCATGCGTTCTATGCCGCCGATGCCGTGGCGGATCTTGGCCCAGCCGTGGAACAGCGTCAGCACGGCCAGCGTCACGCGCAGCAGCACCATGGCTGCCTGGGGATGATGAAAATGGCTCCAGAACTTCATGAATTTCCTTGTGGTTGTCTGCCTTCGAATCCGGGAAGAATGCCTGGCAACAATGCCAGCGCCGAATGATGGCACAGCCCGGTGGGGGTTGGCCGGGGGCATGGCGCAGGCCAAGGGAAAGCTCCTTGCCGCCGGCGCCGGGTAATGCAAACGCGCACGGGCTTGTGGGCCATTTTTGATACTTCGCAAGGCGCCCTGTAGGCGAAACCCTCAAGTTGGGTGAAGAGCGGCCATGAGCGCACGGGGCCGCACTAGGATCGTGCCAATCCTGTCTTTCGCGGGCTGTTGCCATGAGGGATGAACAGCGGCCGGACAACGCGGGGCGCAGGACCACCAACAAATGTGCTCACACATTCATCCCAAGAAAGGATATTGGTATGCGTCAAATCTCCATGCGTTCCGTGGCCATGGCTGTCGCCGTGGCTGCCGGCGCCCTGTCCATGGCTGCCTGCACCACCACCAAGCCCGAGACCACCTCGGCACCGCGCGCCGATTCCACGACCATCAACACGCGCGCCAACGCCGCGCTGGAGCGCCTGTACCAGACGGCTCCCGGCTCCAAGGAAATGGTGCAGCGCGCCAAGGGCGTGCTGATCTTCCCGTCTGTGATCGGCGGCAGCTTCGTCGTGGGCGTCGAGCATGGCCGCGGCGTGTTGCGCGTCAACGGTCGCAACCACAGCTACTACAGCACCACGGGCGCTTCCATCGGCTGGCAGGCCGGCGGCCAGTCCAAGGCTGTGATCTATGTGTTCAACACCCAGGAAGCCCTGGACAAGTTCGTCAACAGCAACGGCTGGTCCGTGGGAGCCGATGCCACGGTGGCGGCCGGCAAGATCGGCGCCAACGGCACCATCGACACCACCACGGCCCAGGCGCCTGTGACCAGCTATGTGCTGACCAATGCGGGCCTGGAAGCCGGTGTCTCGCTGCAGGGCTCCAAGATCACCAAGATCGTCGAGTGACCGATTGCCGGGGAGGGCGCAATGCTCTCCCGGTATGTCAAAAAAACCGGCCTCGGCCGGTTTTTTCATGGGCTGGACAGCGGTGCCCGCCAGGGCGGCGCGTCTACTGCCCGCGCTGGCCTTCGGTCAGCGTATCGAGCTGGAAGCGCCCCGACTGGTCCCACAGCCAGGTGTCGGTATAGGTCACCTTGCCCAGGCGCACGGGCGCCGGGAAAGGCGCCGCGGCGCGGACCGTGCGTTCGATCTCGGCCACCACCTCCGGCGCATGGCTGGGCGCGCGCAGCCAGTGCAGGCGCTGGATGCGGCCGCTGGCGTCGAGCTGCACCTGCAGCACGCCCACGGCATACAGCATGGGCGGCAGCGTGCCCTTGTAGATGCGCTGGCCGTTGAGATCGTAGATTCTGCGTGCGGCATCCTGGCGGTAGGCCTGGGCCGTGGTCGCATTCGAGGCGCCGGGCGCCGGGCCCGTTCCGATGTCGGGCGCGGTCTTGCAGGCCGTGACCAGCGAGGCGATGGTTGCCACCAGGCCGGCCCACAGCCAGGGGCTGCGCGGCTTGCCGGGCAGGGGGGAGCTGCCCGAAGGCATTTCAGGGGTCTCAGACATGGCGCCAAGCGTATCCCGAAATCCGGTACGGCCGCCAGAGCCTGTGCAAATCAATGTGGCGCCGCTGGAAAAATACGCAACAGATTGCCCGGGGCGGCCGGCCAGCCCGGCGGTTGCCCGCGCAGATGCCGCCGGCTATCCGGGCTTTGTTAGCGCGCCCATATGCGAATCCATCTACCGGTATCCCCAAAATGGGAGAACATGGGCGAAATGGTGCGGGCTTGCGGAAGTCGTCCCGAGAGCGCCCTGCAACGAGCGGATTGAACAGACATGTGGAGCGAGACATACAGGCAGGTGCTGGACCGGCTGCGGCAGGAGCCGCTGTGCTGGGTGCAGATCGATCAGACGCAGGGCTCGGCTCCGCGCGAGGCAGGTGCGTGGATGGCGGTTTTTGCCGAACAGGTGTTCGGCACCATCGGCGGCGGCCACCTGGAATGGCAGGCCATTGACCAGGCCAGGCAGTTGCTGGCGCGGTGGCGCACGGAAGGCGGCCAGGCCGAAGAGGTCACGCACCGCTATGCTCTGGGCCCGAGCCTGGGCCAGTGCTGCGGCGGTGCCGTCGGCTTGCGCTTTGCATTTTTCGAACAGGGCCGGCAGGAGCAGCTGCGCCCCTTGCTGCCCATTCCGGATGCCTGCGTGGCACTGTTCGGCGCCGGCCATGTCGGCTATGCGCTGGTGCGCATTCTTTCCAGCCTGCCTTACCGCGTCATCTGGGTGGACAGCCGCGATGCCATCTTTCCCGAGCAGGAGCAGATCGGCGTGCAGTGCGAATATTCCGACCCCGTGCAGGGCGCGGTGCAGGATCTGCCGCCGCAGTCCCAGGTGCTGATCATGAGCTTCAGCCATGCCGAGGACCTGGAGATCGTGGCCCAGTGCCTGCGGCGCCAGCGCCTGCAGGGTGATCTGCCCTATATCGGCCTGATCGGCAGCAAGACCAAGTGGGCGACCTTCAGGCGCCGCCTGCGCGAGCGCGGCTTCAGCGACGAGGAACTGGCGCATGTCACCTGTCCCATCGGCGTGCCGGGCATCGACGGCAAGGAGCCCGAGGTGATTGCAGTGGCCGTGGCGGCCCAGTTGCTGCAGAACCGGGGCAGCCGGGCCATGGCGTAAACTCCTGCGGTGCGCTTGCCGCAGTCGGAAGACTTGGTCCCGTATCCAGGCCATGCAATGCCAGCGGCTTCTAACCCATTTGCGTGTCATGAAAGCCATCGCGCAGCCAAAAGTTCATCGATATAAGGGAAATCTCTAGGGTGGGATATCCCGAAACTGGATGATCTGGATCAGAAAAGTGCATACACTTTCTGTCCACAAACTGGTCGCAGCGGTGCCCCGTGATCTTTCACTCCCGGGAGCGCGGCCTTTTACCTTCTGCTCAGAGCGCCCGCAGTGGTGAGCAGGTTGTCGGCAGCCCCACGCTGCCAAGGTTGAGAGCTATGGAAAGCTACATTCTCGACTGGGCTAACCTGCTGTTGCGGTGGCTCCACGTCATTACGGCCATTGCCTGGGTCGGTTCTTCGTTCTACTTCGTGTTCCTGGACAGCAGCTTGACGCCGCCTGTCGATGACGACCTCAAGAAGCAGGGCGTCAACGGCGAGCTGTGGGCGGTGCACGGCGGTGGCTTCTACCATCCCGTCAAGTTCAACGTCTCCCCTCCCAAGATGCCGGACCACCTGCACTGGTTCTACTGGGAAAGCTACACGACCTGGCTGTCGGGCTTCGCACTGCTGACGGTTTCCTATCTTTGGAATGCCAACATCTACCTGGTCAACCCCGGCGATCCGAACGGCATGAGCTCGGCTGCCGCCATTGCCTCGGCGCTGTCCTTCCTGGTGGTGTTCTGGCTGCTGTACGACTTCATCTGCCGCACCTTCGGCCAGAGGAAGAACGGCGACGCCATCGTCGGCGCCATGGTTCTGGTGCTGGTGTGCATTGCGGCCTTCCTGGCCTGCCACATCTTCCCCGGCCAGGCCGCCTTCCTGCTGATGGGCGCGATGATCGCCACCTCGATGAGCGCCAACGTGTTCTTCTGGATCATCCCCGGCCAGCGCAAGGTGGTTGCCGCCCTGAAAGCCGGCCAGCCCGTCGACCCCATCCATGGCAAGCGCGGCAAGCAGCGCAGCGTGCACAACACCTACTTCACGCTGCCCGTGCTGTTCGCCATGCTGTCCAACCACTATGGCTGGCTGTATAGCCACCAGCTGAACTGGCTGGTGCTGATCCTGATGATGTTTGCCGGCGCGGCCATCCGCCAGTTCTTCGTGATGCGCCACGGCTACAAGCTGGGCCGCAACAGCCATCCCTGGCCCTATGCCCTGGTCGGCGTGCTGGTTCTGATCGGCGTGTTCTCCTGGCTGAAGCCCGCTCCGGCGGCTCCCGCGGCTGCACCGGCGCCCGCTGCTGCCCCCGCACCCGCCGCAGCACCTGCTGCCGCAGCGGAAGGCACGCCAGCTCCGGCAGCCGCCGAGCAGCCCGCTGCCGCGCCTGCCGCCGCAGCCGGTGGCAGCATCGGATATGCCCAGGTGGGTCCGTTCTTCCAGCAGCACTGCGTGGTGTGCCACGGCGCTGCCATCCAGCAAAAGGGCGTGCGCCTGGACTCGGCCGAAGGCGTGAAGTCCCATGCACAGCAGATCTACCAACAGGTGGTCCAGCTGCGCAAGATGCCTTTCGGCAATCCCGGTTCGCTGACCGAGGACGAGCGCAACATGATCAAGCAGTGGTACGAATCGGGCGCTTCGGTGAACTGATGCGCTGCTGATACAGCCAAGCCCCAAAGCCGCTTCTTCAGGAAGCGGCTTTTTTGTTCCTGTATCGCACCGAGCCGGCAAGGCCTTGCTCACAGGGCGAGGGATATGCCGGTTGTTGACCTGGCTCAATGCGGTGGTGGCTGGCGGACGGCAAAGTGGCGGCCATGTTCACTCTGCCATCCATGTCGCAACTGACCGCCATGTTCGGGCAACCCGCGGTGTTTGCTCCAGGCTCGTGGCTCAGGCGGCGCCACGCACCGATGGAACATGTGCTGTATCTCGAGAGCGGCTGCGTGCTGCTGGGCGTGGCGCAGCAGGAGCAGATGCGCCACCAGCTGGGACGCGTGGAAGGGCCGCTCTGGCTGGATGCCGCATTCGCCATGCAGCAGCGCCTGCCTTGCATGGACATGCAGGCCCAGGGCCATGTGCGTGTGCACTCCATTCCCGTGGCTGCATTCCGGCAGGCACTGGCCGAACTGCAGTCGCCGGTGCAGATGCTGCTGCAGGACCTGGCGCGCGCCTATTGCACGCAGGCCGAGCTGGCGGTCAGCCGCCTGGCGCAGGACGCCGAGGCGCGGTGCGTCCAATGGCTGCTGCACCATGCGGTGCCGCACGAAAAGGGGTACCTACGCGTGACGCTCCATGCCCGCAAGCAGTCGATAGCCGCCCAGCTGGGCATGGCTCCCGAAACCCTGTCGCGCATCCTGCGCCAGCTGCGCGAGCGCGGCTTGATCGGCGGGCGTGGCAACGTGATCGATCTGCCCGAGCCAGGTGCTTTGCGTACGCTGGCGCTGGGCTCTTTCTGACACGCGCCGCGCAGGCCGCGCCGCCGGCGCCATGGCCGGCCGAGAGGATGGCTCAGGGGTTCCTCCCGTTGGATAACGGTTGCCATCTTCCTATATTGGGAGCTCATGTCCGAGCGCCCTCCGCATCCTTCGTCAGAGCCGCCCTGGGTGGTTCCGGAGCAGCCCCTTGCGGCTGCAGGGGAGAGGCTTTCTCTGCGCAAGCCGGGTGGCAGGCCTCGCGGGCCCGGGCCCATTGTGCGCAGCATGCTGCTGATGGCGGCCCTCACGGCCATCGTGCTGAGCATCGGCCTGGTCTGGTGGAGCGTGCATTCCACGCGGCAGTCGGTGGTGGAGCATGCCTTGCTGCTGCAGACCCAGGCCCTCGAGCAGATGGGCCGCACGCTGGCATTTAGGCTGGAGCAGCAGCAAAAGCCCTTGCAGGCCCTGGCCAGTGCGCTGGCGCCGCATGTTGCAGAGCCGCGCGCAGTGCTGCAGTCCATGCTGCAGCAACAGGTTTCCATGGGGCGGCTGTTCGAGCGCCTGCAGCTGGCCGACGCGCAGGGGCAGTTGCTTGTCAGCCTGCAGGGCGGGCAGGCCCAGGCGCTGGACGGCCTGACCGGGCCGGAGCGCGATGTGCTGCGCCGGGGCCTGGAGGATGGCAAACCCTTGACCAAGGTCTGGATGCACCCGGATGGTGCAGATGCCGTGCTGGACATGCTGCATGTGGTGCCTTTGCGCGATGAGCAGGGCAGGCTGGTCGGCGTGCTGGGCGGCAGCCTGCAGATGCCGGCCCAGGCCTTTCTGCCCGCGGCCGCCGGCACGGACAACGACGAAAAGGCAGGCCTGCTGGTGCTGGGAGCGGATGGCAAGATCATTGCCCGGAACGAGCGCGGACACTGGCAGCTGGCCGGCAGCTCCGAAACGGCCTGGATGCGCGATGCCATCGATGCGGACTGGATCAAATCGGTGCAGGTGGGGGCGGTCGGCGAGCAGCGCGGCCAGCAGCTGTGGAGTGCCGTGGCCTTGCCCTGGACGCAGTGGATTCTGCTCAAGGTTTCCGATGTGCAGGCCTTGGCACCCGGGCTTACGCAGCGCGAACAATGGACCGTGGTTGCCGTCGCAGTGGCCGCGGCTGTGGCCCTGGCACTGGTCCTGGCCCTGATTGCCTATCCCTTGACCGAGCTCTATCGCCGCTCGCAGCGCGCCCTGCAGAGCCAGCTTGTGGACGAGGTGGATGGCAGTGTCCGGGGTTCCCTGTGGTGGCGGCGCCTGTCCGAGCATGACTGGGGCGAGGCACAGGCCTTGCGCAATGCATTGCAGGCCCTGGGGCGGAGCCGGGAAGTGCAGCATGAAAGACAGCAGGAGATGCAGCTGCAGCTGCAGACACTGATGGACTATGCACCCGTCGGGCTGGTGGTGACCCAGGCCAGCCGCATCCAGCGCGTCGGCATGCAGGCGGCCCGCATCCTCGGCTATACGCCGCGCGAGCTGCAGGGCATGCCGGTCCACCGGCTCTGTTCCTCTTCCCATGTCTATGAGCAGCTGGTGCAGCGCATACGGCGCGACCTGGACATCTATGGCCAGTTCGACAGCGAAACCTGCCTGCAGCGCAAGGATGGCAACGTCGTGTGGGTACGCATCCACGGGCAGAGCCTGCAGCGCATGCGCCGCGGCTGGGAGGTGCCCAAGCGCGAGGCCCGGGAAGACTTTCTGGTCTGGGAGGTGGAGGATGTCACCACGCAGCGACTGGTGCGCGAACAGTCGGGCTGGAAGGCCATGCATGATCCGCTGACCAAGCTGCCCAACCGTGCCGCCTTTGCCATGCGGCTGCAGGAGTGGCTGCGCGAATGCGCCGAGGCCACTGCGGCTGCCGGCATGGATGCGGGCGAGCCGGCCGAGGAAACCACGCATGGCGTCATCCTCTATCTGGATCTCGACCATTTCTCCCAGGTCAACCAGCAGGGCGGCCGACAGGCGGGCGACGAGGTGCTGGGCCATATTGCCCGGCTGATAGAAGCCTCGGTACGTCCGCAAGGCTGGGTTGCGCGGGTCGGGGGGGACGAATTCGCCGTGCTGCTGCCTGGCGCCACCCAGCAGGAGGGCATGCGCACGGCGCAACTGCTGTGCATGGCCGTGCAGGACTGGGAAGGGGCATGGAACCTGATGGGCGTGAGCATCGGCCTGCTGGTGATCGATGCCCGCCGGTACACGGTGGCCGCAGCGCTCAAGGCGGCCGACATGGCCTGCTACGCGGCCAAGCGCAAGGGGCGCAACCGGGTGGAGGTCATGACGCAGGCAGCCTAGCCAGGGTGCAGGCCATGGGCCACAACCCGCCACTGTTCATATCCGATGTTTTGCCTTGAATAAACCGTTTCCGTGCTGACGGCCGGCGGCGAGTAGGTTACGCTCGCGCCTGATTTTTACGCGTCAGAACTTCATACAAGAGACAACGCTGCGGCCGCGGGGCCCTGCGCCCATGCCTATGCGTGATCAGACCCTTTTCGACAAGATAGACCTGCACCTCATCCGCGTGCTGCATACCGTGCTCACGGAACGCAGCGTTTCTCGAGCCGCCCTGCGCCTGGGCATGCACCAGCCCGCGGTATCGGCCGCCCTGCGGCGGCTGCGCGAGCTGGCCGGGGACCCGCTGCTGGTGCGTTCGGGCGCGCAGATGCAGCCCACGGAAGTGGGACAGCGCATGATGCAGCCGGCTGCCGACATCCTCCGTGCTGCCGAGGGCCTCTTCAGCGATGCACGCCATTTCGATCCGCGCACCTCGACACGGACCTTCCGCATCGCCGCCAGCGACTATCTGGATCCGCAGTTCCTGCCGCGCCTGGTGGCTGCCATCAAGCTGGAGGCTCCCAACTGTCCCGTGGACATACTGCCGCTGAGTGCGGAGTCCCATTACGAAGGCCAGCTGGCCCAGGGGGAGGTGGACGTGGTGATCGGCAACTGGCCGCAGCCGCCCCAGGGCCTGCACATGGCACGGCTGTTCGAGGACGAGGTGGTGTGCCTGGTCAGCCCCAAGCATCCGGCGGTGCGCCGTGGCTGGGACGTGCAGCAATGGCTGGAGGCCGAGCATATTGCGCCCACGCCGGCCTATCCGGGCGCACGCGGCGTGATCGACGAGCAGCTGGCCGGCATGGGGCTGCAGCGCCAGGTCACGGCGCGTTGCGCGCATTTCAGCCTGATTCCCGACATGGTGGCATCAAGCTTGCTTGTGCTGACCTCGGGGCGATTGTTCTGCGAACGCTTTTGCGAGCGCCTGCCTCTGGTCATCCTGCCTTCTCCTGTGGAGTTTCCGCCACTGGTCTATTACCAGTTGTGGCACGCTCGTTCGCATGCGGGTGCTGCCACGCGGTGGTTGCGGGAAGTGGTACGGAATGTGGCTTTAATGCTTCGAAATCAATAGTTTGCACACACGATGGATGTAAGCTCCCGGACCTGGATGTGTCAATTGGTTGTTTAAATTGAGAGACAATCCAGCGATGAATCCCCCCCACACCCCTTCCTCGCCGATGGAGACGCCTGCGCGTCTGCAATTGGCAGGTATTACCAAACGATACCCGGCGGTGGTTGCCAATAATGGGGTATCGCTGAATGTTCGCCCCGGAGAGGTGCATGCCATTCTGGGCGAGAACGGCGCTGGCAAGTCCACGCTGATGAAGATCATCTATGGCGCCGTCAAGCCCGACGAGGGCAGCATCTTCGTCGACGGCAAGCCTGTACAGATCCGCAATCCCCAGGAGGCGCGCCAGCTGGGCATTGCCATGGTGTTCCAGCATTTCAGCCTGTTCGATACGCTGACCGTGGCCGAGAACGTCTGGCTGGGCCTGGACAAAAGCATGGCACTGGCCCAGGTGGTCGAGCGCATCGCCGCCACGGCACGCGACTACGGCCTCGAAGTGGATCCGCACCGCCCGGTGCACACGCTGTCCGTGGGCGAGATGCAGCGCGTGGAGATCATCCGTGCGCTGCTGACCAATCCGCGCGTGCTGATCCTGGACGAGCCCACCTCGGTGCTGACTCCGCAGGCCGTGGAAAAACTGTTCGTCGTGCTGCGCCGGCTGGCCTCCGAAGGCTGCTCCATCCTCTATATCAGCCACAAGCTGCATGAAATCCGTTCGCTGTGCACGGCCTGCACGGTGCTGCGCGGCGGCGTGGTGACGGGCGAATGCAATCCCGCGCAGGAAACCAATGCCTCCCTGTCGCGCATGATGATCGGCTCCGAGCCGCCGCAGCTCGAACACCGCAGCGCCAGGGTCGGCGAGGCCGTGCTGCGCGTGCAGGACCTGAGCCTCAGGAGCCAGGATCCGTTCGGCGTCGACCTGCAGCACATCGCGCTGCAGGTGCGGGCCGGCGAAGTGGTCGGCATTGCCGGCGTTTCGGGCAATGGCCAGAAGGAGCTCATGTACGCGCTGTCGGGCGAGGACACGCGCGCGGACGCCGAGATGATCCAGGTGCTTGGCAAGGGCGTGGGCCGCATGGGACCGGCGCGCCGCCGTGGCCTGGGCCTGCACTTCGTGCCCGAGGAACGGCTGGGGCGCGGTGCCGTGCCCGGCATGGGGCTGGCGCACAACCTGCTGCTGACACGCAAGACGGCGCTGGGCAAGGGTGGGTGGATGCGCATGGGCCAGTTGCAGGCCCAGGCGCGCGACATCATCGCCCGCTTCAATGTGCGGGCCGGGGGGCCGAATGCCGCGGCGCAGTCGCTGTCGGGCGGCAATCTGCAGAAGTTCATCGTGGGCCGCGAGATCGATGCCAGGCCGCGCCTGCTGATCATTTCCCAGCCGACCTGGGGGGTGGACGTGGGGGCTGCCGCGCAGATACGCGGCGAAATACTGCAGCTGCGCGATGCCGGCTGCGCCGTGCTGGTCGTGAGCGAGGAGCTGGACGAATTGTTTGAAATCTGTGACCGCCTGCATGTGGTGGCCAAGGGGCGGCTGTCGCCTTCCGTCGCGCGTGCCGACGCCACGGTGCAGCAGATCGGCGAGTGGATGAGCGGTCTGTGGGATGGGACAGGCGCCTCGGCGCAGGGAGCTGCGCATGCTTAAGCTCGAACAGCGTCCCCAGGCCTCGAAGTTCTGGACCTATGGCTCGCCGGTGCTGGCGCTGCTGATCACGGTGCTGATCGGCGTGGGCCTGTTCGTCATCCTGGGCAAGGACCCGGTGCGCGGCCTGCAAGCCTTCTTCTGGGAGCCGGTCAAGTCCGGCTATGCGCTGGGCGAACTGGCCGTCAAGGCCACGCCGCTGCTGCTGATCGCCCTGGGGCTGGCCGTGTGCTTCCGCTCCAATGTCTGGAACATCGGCGCCGAGGGCCAGTTCGTCATCGGCGCGGTGGCGGCTGCCGGCATGGCGCTGCTGGCCGACAAGAACACGGGCCCCTGGATCGTGCCGGCCATCCTGGTCGCCGGCGTGCTGGGCGGCATGGCGTGGGCGGGCATCGTGGCCCTGCTGCGCGACCGCTTCAACGCCAATGAAATCCTGGTCAGCCTGATGCTGGTCTATGTGGGCACGCTGGTGCTGGGCTATCTGGTCTACGGCCCCTGGAAGGACCCCATGGGCTACAACTTCCCGCAGACCAAGACCTTCGAGCGCGTCACCCAGATTCCGCGCCTGGTGCAGGGCATGCGCATGAACATCGGCGTCGTCATCGCGCTGCTGGGCTCGGGCCTGCTGTGGGCCTTTCTGTTCCGTACGCGCGCCGGCTTTGCGCTGCAGGTCGGCGGGCTGGCGCCGGCCGCCGCGCGCTATGCGGGCTTTTCCTCGCGCAAGGCGCTGTGGACGGCACTGCTGATTTCGGGCGCCACCGCGGGCCTCGCTGGCGCGCTGGAAGTGGCCGGCCCGCTGGGCCAGCTCACGCCCTATGTGCCGGCTGGCTACGGCTTTGCGGCCATCATCGTGGCCTTCGTGGGGCGCCTGCACCCCGTGGGCATGATTTTTTCCTCCATTCTCATGAGCATGTTCTATATCGGCGGCGAGCTGGCGCAGTCGCGCCTGGGCCTGCCCAAGGCGCTGACCGGCGTGTTCCAGGGGCTGCTGCTGTTCACGCTGCTGGCCTGCGACACGCTGGTGGCCTATCGCATCCGCTGGGTGGCACAGAAAGCCGGCCCGGCCGTGGCTGCAGCGAAGGGAGTCCGCTGATGGAATCCTATGCACTGCTTCTGGGCGCCACGCTCAGCGCCGGCACCGTGCTGGCGCTGGCGGCGCTGGGCCTGCTGATCAACGAGAAGGCGGGCATCGTCAACCTGGGCGCCGAAGGCATGATGCTGTGCGCCGCCATTGCGGGCTTTGCCGCCGTGGTGCATACGGGCAGCACCTGGCTGGGCTTTGCCGCCGGCATGGGCGCAGGCGCGCTGCTGGCCGCCATCTTCGGGTTGCTGGTGATCTGGCTCAACACCAACCAGTACGCCACGGGCCTGGCCCTGTCGCTGTTCGGCGCCGGCTTCTCGGCCTTTCTGGGCCTGGGCTATGTGCAGGCCAAGCTGCCCGAGCTGCCCAAATACGCCATTCCCGGCCTGGCCGACCTGCCCGTCGTGGGTCCGGCGCTGTTCACGCTGCATCCGCTGGTGTACGGGGCCGTGGTGCTGGCCATTGCCATGGTGTGGTTTCTGTACCGCACGCGCGCGGGCCTGGTGCTGCGTGCCGTGGGCGAATCGCCGTCCTCGGCCCATGCCCTGGGCTACCCGGTGCGCCGCATCCGCCTGATGGCCGTGGTGTTCGGCGGCGCCATGTGCGGCCTCGCCGGTGCCTATATCTCCACCGTCTATACCCCGCTTTGGGTGGAGGGCATGGTTTCGGGCCGCGGCTGGATCGCGCTGGCGCTGACGACCTTTGCCACCTGGCGGCCCGCGCGCGTGCTGCTGGGCGCCTACCTGTTCGGCGGCGTGACCATGCTGCAGTTCCACCTGCAGGCCACAGGGCTGCAGGTGCCCAGCCAGGTGCTGTCCATGCTGCCGTATCTGGCCACCATCGTGGTGCTGGTGCTGATTTCCCGCAATCCGACCTGGATACGCGCCAACATGCCGGCCTCGCTGGGCAAACCCTTCTACCCGGGCTCCTGAGCCTGGATCGACTTCACCCTTAGAACTACGTTTGAGAGGAATTTGCAATGACCACACTGCGCAAGCGTGCCCTGATCAAGATGATCGGCCTGTCGGCCGTTTCGCTGGCTGCCCTGACGGCCTGCGGCAAGAAGGACGAGGCCCCGGCTGCACCTGCTGCAGCGCCTGCCGCCCAGGCCCCGGCCGCCGACAAGCTCAAGATCGGCTTCATGTACGTGAGCCCCATCGGCGACGGCGGCTGGACCTTCCAGCATGAGCTGGCACGCAAGGCGATCCAGGAAAAGTTCGGCGACAAGATCGAGACCTCGATGGTGGAAAGCGTGCCCGAGAGCGCCGATGCCGAGCGCGTGATGCGCGACATGGCCGGCCAGGGCAACAAGCTGATCTTCGCGACCAGCTTCGGCTACCAGGAGTTCGTGCAGAAGGTCGCAGCCGACCTCAAGGACGTGAAGTTCGAGCATGCCACCGGCTACAAGATGGGCGACAACGTCGCCATCTACGACTCCAAGACCTTTGAGGGCGCCTACCTGGCCGGCATCGTGGCCGGCGGCATGACCAAGACCAAGACCGTCGGCGTGGTGGCCTCGGTGCCCATCCCCGAAGTGGTGCGCAACATCAACAGCTTCGTGCTGGGCGCCCAGAGCGTGGACCCCTCGATCAAGGCCAAGGTGGTCTGGGTCAACGAATGGTTTGCGCCTCCCAAGGAATCCGAAGCCGCGACCAGCCTGATCAACGGCGGCGTGGACGTGATGTACCAGAACACCAACTCGCCCGCCGTGCTCAAGACCGCGGAAGAGCGCGGTGCGCGCGCCTTCGGCAAGGATGGCGACATGAGCGCATTCGCGCCCAAGGCCCACCTGGGCTCGGCCGTCATCAACTGGACGCCTTACTACACCAAGGTGGTCGAAGACACGCTGGCCGGCAAGTGGCAAGGCGGCTCCTACTGGTGGGGCGTGAAGGAAGGGGCGATGGATCTGGTGAAGATCGCCGACGACGTGCCCCAGGAGATCAAGGACAAGGTGGAGAAGGCCAAGGCCGGCCTGAAGGACGGCAGCTTCGCGGTCTGGACCGGCCCGATCAAGGACAACACGGGCAAGGAGGTGCTGCCCGCCGGCCAGGTGGCCGACGAGCCTTTCCTCAAGGGCATCAACTTCTATGTGAACGGCATCGAAGGCTCCGTGCCCGGCGCCAAGTAAAAAACAGGAGCGCCTGGCGCTTCATTCAAGGCCCTCAGGGGCCTTTTTGCTGGGTATTGCGTCATGTCCAGTGCTTGTCGCTTTGTGGCAAACCATTGGTTACATCGGCCGATTTCTGCCTATATTGGCAGGCCACGGACCGCTCCGTTTCGGCGGAGCGGACTCCGGCGATGGCCTGGTTCTTGCATGCTGTTCTTCGCCTTCAAGGCATTTGCGTATTTCAACGATTCCAAAGGAAACCGAAATGACTGACTTCCACAAGCGTTCGCTGCTCAAGGTGGCTGCACTGTCGGCTGTGGCCACCGCGGCCCTGGTGGGCTGCGGCAAGAAGGAGGAGGCGAGCGCACCGGCCGCCGCTCCGGCACCGGCGCCTGCAGCTGCTGCTCCCGCTGCCGCCGAGCCGCTCAAGATCGGCTTCGCCTATGTGGGCCCTGTGGGCGACGGCGGCTATTCCTTTGCACACGACCAGGCCCGCAAGGCGCTGGAGAAGGAATACGGTGACAAGATCAAGACCACCTATGTGGAAAGCGTGCCCGAAGGGGCTGATGCGGAGCGCGTGCTGCGCGACCTGGCCACGCAGGGCAACAAGCTGATCTTCGGCACGACCTTCGGCTACATGGACACCATCCAGAAGCTGGCGCCGGAATTTCCCGACGTGAAGTGGGAACACGCCACCGGCTACAAGACCGCAGCCAATGCCAGCACCTACGATTTCCGCACCTACGAAGGCGCGTATCTGGCAGGCGTGATCGCCGGTGCCATGACCAAGACCAACACCCTGGGAGTGGTGGGCTCGGTGCCGATTCCCGAAGTGCTGCGCAACATCAACAGCTTCACGCTGGGCGCCCAGTCCATGAATCCCAAGATCAAGACCAAGGTGGTCTGGGTCAACGAATGGTTCGCTCCCCCGAAGGAAACCGAAGCCGCCACCAGCCTGATCAACGGCGGTGCCGACATCCTGTTCCAGAACACCGATTCGCCCGCCGTGCTCAAGACCGCCGAGGAAAAGGGCAAGCGCGCCTTCGGCTGGGATTCGGACATGACCAGCTACGGCCCCAAGGCCCACCTGGCATCGGCCATCTTCAACCCCTCGGGCTACTACATCAAGACCACGCGCGAAGTGCTGGACGGCACCTGGAAGAGCCAGCAATCGTGGTGGGGCGTGAAGGAGGACGCCATCGACATCGTCTCCCTGGCGGCCGATGTGCCCGCCGAGGTCAAGGCCAAGGTCGAGGAAGTCAAGAAGGGCCTGAAGGACGGCAGCTTCCAGATCTGGAAGGGCCCGATCGCCAGCTCCGAAGGCAAGGAAGTCGTGGCGGCCGGCCAGGTGGCCGACGACAACTTCCTGCGCGGCATCAACTTCTACGTCAAGGGCGTGGAAGGCAAGGTGCCCGGCGGCCAGTAATCGCGCCACCGTCTGAAAAAGGCCGCCCACGGGCGGCCTTTTTTCGGTTTAGCGTTCACAATGGCACGACTTGCGCAAATCGGATTCAGGCAGCGCGTCCCGCGGGAAGTGCTTCCTGTGCATTCTTGCTTGCGTAAATGCTCAATGACCTTCCCATGATTGAAAAACAACTTTGGCATCCTGTGGCGCAGGCGCAGGATGTGACGAATACTCCTTTGGCCGTGCAGTTGCTGGGGCAGGCCATCGTGCTGTGGCGCAACGAGGACGATGCCGTCCAGGCCTTCACGGACCGCTGCCCGCACCGTGGTGCGCGCCTGTCCATGGGCCGTGTCGAGAACGGCCGCCTGGAATGCCCCTACCACGGCTGGCAGTTCGCCAGCGGCGGCCGGTGCGTCAAGGTGCCGGCGCTGCCCGAGTTCACGCCGCCGCCCACGCAGTGCGTGAAATCCTTCGAGGTGCAGCAAGCCTATGGCCTGGTCTGGGTGCGCCTGGAGGCCGGGGAGCATCCGCTGCCCGCGTTTGCCGCCGAAGCCGACGAGCACCTGCGCAAGGTCAACTGCGGTCCCTACGACGTGGCCGCGAGTGCGCCGCGCATCATCGAGAACTTCCTGGACATGTCCCACTTCGGCTTCGTGCACGAGGGCTGGCTGGGCAGCCGCGATGCCACGGCCATCGCTCCCTACGCCGTCGAAGCCACGGCCACCGGCGTGCTGGCCACGGGCTGCAAGGCCGTGCAGCCCCAATCCAACCTGCACTCCACCCAGGCCGCGGAGGTCGAATACAGCTACGAGGTAACGGCGCCGTACACCGCGCTGCTGACCAAGATTCCCGAGGAGGGCTCTTCCAGGCAGGGCTGGCGCGAATCCATTGGCCTGTTCATCTGCCCCGTCACGCCCGAAACCAGCCGGGTCTGGTTCCGCCTGGCCGTGGCGGACTTCGAATCCAGCGACGCGCAGCTGCAAAGCTTCCAGCACACCATCTTCGTGCAGGACCAGCCGGTGCTGGAATCGCAATTGCCCAAGGCTTTGCCGCTGGATCCGCGCGCCGAGATGCATTCGGCCGCGGACCGCATGTCATCCGCCTACCGCCGCTTCCTCAAGGCCCAAGGCATCACGTTTGGAGTCTGCTGATGAAACATTCCGTGCCCCGGATCCATGCTGAACATCTGCCCGCGCTGCTGCGTGCCATGCCCAAGGCCGAGCTGCACATGCATATCGAGGGTTCGCTGGAGCCCGAGCTGATCTTCGCGCTGGCCGAGCGCAACGGTGTACAGCTGCCTTACGCCGACGTGGAGGCGTTGCGCGCGGCCTATGCCTTCACCGACCTGCAGAGTTTTCTGGACATTTATTACGCGGGTGCCAGCGTGCTGCTGCACGAGCAGGACTTCTACGACATGGCGCGCGCCTATCTCAACCGCGCCGTGGCCGACAACGTGGTGCACACGGAAATCTTCTTCGACCCGCAGACGCATACCGCGCGCGGCGTGGGCATGGAGACCGTGATCAACGGCCTTTACCGTGCCTGCCGCGACGCGGAGATCGAGCAGGGCATCTCGGCCTCGCTGATCCTGAGCTTCCTGCGCCACCTGAGCGAGGAAGAGGCGCTGCAGACGCTGGAAGACGCGCTGCCGCTGCGCGACCGCTTCATCGGCGTGGGCCTGGACAGCAGCGAGGTGGGCAATCCGCCCGAGAAGTTCGCGCGCGTGTTCGGGCGCTGCCGCGAACTGGGCCTGCACCTGGTGGCCCATGCGGGCGAGGAAGGGCCGCCGGCCTATATCTGGGGCGCCCTGGACGTGCTGCATGTGGAGCGCATCGACCACGGCGTGCAGGCCGAAAAAGACCCGGTGCTGATGCAGCGGCTGGTCGACGAGCAGATTCCGCTCACGGTCTGCCCGCTGTCCAACCTCAAGCTCTGCGTGGTCGATTCGCTGGCCGCGCACAACCTGCCGCAGCTGCTCAAGGCCGGCCTCAAGGTCACGGTCAATTCGGACGACCCGGCCTACTTCGGCGGCTATGTGAACGAGAACTACCTGCAGCTGTTCGAGGCCACGGGCATGGGCGCCCAGGAGGCCTACCAGCTGGCGCGCAACAGCCTGGAGGCCAGCTTCGTGGCCGCTGCGCAGAAGGAGCAGTGGATCGCATTGCTGGACGAAACGTTCGCGCAGTTCGCGCGCCGGACCGGGGACGTGTGAATCCCTCCCGTCCGGCGGCGGCCGGATGGGCGCTGCCGGCTTCTATGTCTGCGCCAGGGCCTGGCGCAGGCGCTCGGCATAGCGGTTGAGCACGGGCATGCCGGGCTCCTCGCGCTTCCAGGTCAGCGACAGGCCGTCGCCCGCCTTGCGCGGCAGCACATGCAGGTGGAAGTGGAACACCGTCTGCCCGCCTGCGGCGCCGTTGGCCTGGAACAGCGTGATGCCCTCGGGCTCCAGCGCCTGGGCCGCTGCCGCGGCGATGCGCCGGGCGGTCTGCATCGCGGCGCCGGCTTCCTCGGGCGTGAGTTCCAGCAGATTGGCCGCATGGCGCTTGGAGGCGACCAGCACATGGCCTTCGCAGGCCTGGCCTATGTCCATGAAAGCGATGGTCAGCTCGTCCTCATAGACTTTGGCCGACGGAATGTCGCCGTTGACGAGCTTGCAGAAAATGCATTCGCCGGCGGGGGATTCATCCACGAACATGGGCATCGGGGTCTCCTTGCGGTTCTTGAAACGGCCTATCTTATGCGCCGTCGCCCGTGCGCCACTGCCGCCGGCGCTGCAAGGCGGTCTGTCCGGGAAACCGCTTCAGCGTGCAGCCCGCAGGTGCCGCGACACGGCCTGGGCCAGCGCGACCAGCCCGTCGTCGGTCCTGAGCACATTGTCCTGCCGTGTGATGGCCTGCCCGGCCGTGGCCGGACGCGCCCGCGTGTCCGGATAGGTACCGAACTGCACGATGGTCAGTGCGTGGGCCGGGTCCACGAGAATGCGCTGGCCGAAGCGGCCCGATGCGATCACGGCGCCGCGCGCTTGGATGGGATGCCACCAGAAGTCGGCATAGCCCGTACCCGAAGGCATGGCCCGGCCCGATTGCCTTACGCGCGCCTGGTTGGCGGCCGACGGCGTGGCAAGAATCCGCTCGATGGCCGGCCTTGCCACGACCTGGCGCCCCTGTGCCCGCCCCTGGTTGCGGATCAGCTCGCCAAAGCGCGCGGCGTCACGCAGCGTGCTGTGCAGGCCACCCGACGCAAACTCGCTGCCGGCTGCATCGAGCGGGTAGTAGGCCTGGTCCTGTGCGCCCATGGGCTGCCAGACCATGTCTCTGACCAGGTCCGACAGCGACCGGCCTGTCACGCGCTGCAGCGCCCAGGCCACGGCCTCCGTGGAGCCGTTTTGGTAGTAGAAGATGCCGTTAGCGGGCGGCTCCGTGGCCTGGGGCACTTTGAGGAAGCCATGGATGGAGTCCGGCATGCCGCTGCGGGCCGGCAGCAGGCCGGCAGCGGCGAACATGCCGATGTCGGGCGGCAGGGCCTGCGGATACGCCAGGGCCAGCTGCATGTCCATGTTCTGCTGGACCGATGCCTGGCCGAACGGCGAATCACGCAGCTCTGGCACATAGGCGGCCAGCGGGGCATCGAGGTCGATCCTGCCTTGCTGTGCCAGCTGAACGGCGATCAGGCCGACCATGGATTTGGACATGGACGCCCAGCTGTGCACATCGCGCGGCCGCATGCCGTTGAGATAGCGCTCGTAGATGATTTTCCCCTCATGCATGACCAGCAGTCCGTCCACATGGTTTTCGGCCAGATATTGCGCCATGCCGAAGTTCTGCCCGTCCGGGGTTTTGATTGACAGTTCTCTGTCCTGAATCGGGGTGCCCGAGAAAAGGGGCGAGGCGACCAGTGCATTGGGAATCGTCGAGGTCGGCACGATTTCCCGGGCGTTTCTCAGGCCCCAGCGGATATTTTCGGGAAGCAGCCAGTTTTCCCGGGTGATTTTCATCTCGGGATGGAGTGGCCTGCTTCTTTCACTGAATAATGGATTATGGGCTTCTTCAATATCTGAACTGGCTGCGGATGATAATGAGCTGGTGGTCTGGCATCCGCAGACAAATGCCATGCCGGCGGCCGCGAAAATGTATTTTGCGCAGAATATGGGGCGAGATATGGGCATGATTTTCAATGACGGCAATAATGGTCAGAAGGAGTGGCGAATGCCTGCTGCGATGAACCGCCCCGAGCTGCTGCCGGCGGCCTCGATGGGCACGCCGCCCAGCGCCACGGCCGCGCCGCCCCGGTTGTTGACGCCCAACAGGCGCCCGTACAGTTCCGTGCGCTTGCTCAGCGCATAGTCGTACCCCAGGGTCCAGACGGTCTGGCCGCGGGCACTGGCCTCGACCCTGCGGTGCGCCACTACGGCCATCAGCCGGGACTGGACGGTCGCCTGCCAGGAGATGCCACCGCTTCTCAGCGTGGATTCACGGGTGGCGCTGTGGCTGGATCCGGACTGGGCGATGTTGGCCGAAAGCATGAGCTCCGGCCTGATCCGGTAATATGCGCTCAGCGCCTGGTATCGCGAAGTGATGGGCGTTGCAAGGGTCTGGTCCGTGCTCGCGGTCCGCACATTCTGGAAGGAGTAGGCCAGATAGAAACTCCTGTCTTTCCAGCCCAGGCTGCCGCCATAGAGGTCATTGAGCCGCCGGCTGCTGCTGCCCTGTTCGCCGAAGGAATAGGCGAGGATGGCGAAGAAGTTCTGCTCCGGCGGTGTCATGTAGCGGATCATGTTGCTGCCGCGCGAGGCAAAGGCGCGCACGCCCTGCTGGCTGTCTACGATGGAGCGCAGGTTCAGCGGCGAAAAAGTTGCATTGAGCACATAGGGATCGGCCTGGACGATGCCGATGAACATCGGCGTGTACATGCGCCCGAAGTCCACCAGGCCCCAGCGGCCGGTAAGACCTATGCTGGACTGTCGAAGGAAAGCCAGGGAGCCGTCGGGCGCCTCGCCGGACCCGGCATCAGCGCCTATCCCTGCTTCCAGATCGAAGCGAGCCTTGAGCCCGCCGCCCAGATCCTCCACACCCTGAAAGCCGATGCGTGAACCGGCATTGCCACCTTCATTGAGTTTTGTGATGGATTTCGAGCCGGATTTTCCATAGCCGACATACATATCCATGATTCCATATATCCGGGTCTGGCTGTTCTGGGCCATGGCCGAAAATGAAAACAGAAGCATTGCCAGAAACAGGCGATATTTTCTGTATGTCGAGCTGGTTCGAATATGGGGACTGGTCCGCATGCTGTTTCCGTCTGGAGGGGAATGCGGAGTATGGAGTTGCTTCTCCATTTATAGAAATACTTTTTATTTATGCGCGGGCATAATTATTTCTGATATTGAGGTTTGGCCGGATATGCAAACCATCGAAGAAATAAACGGATATTCGCATGGAACTTGCGAGCAAATATTTTTTCTGGAATCAAATAACGAAAAAATATATCCGGGCAATGCGGCGGCAAGGTGCAACCTCGGGTGCAGCGCCGGCCATCCATGTCGTCGGTGCGGGGCAGGGCCGCTCGGGTGGCTGCGCAATGCTTCGTAAACAATAGCGTGCAGCGCCTGATAGCTGCTGTTTCTGATATGCAATGGTTCTGCAATCAAGAGACGCCAAGCGCAACAAGCTATGCTTTTTGATTGAAAATGCGTCTGTCGGCGCCGCAGGCGGACAGGCGCCACGCCACAATTGCGCCAAACCATATAGCCCTTATAAGGGTCGCCGTGCGCCGTGCGACGGCACCCGCGCGTAAGCTTGTCCCCATGAAAATCTACCGTAGTGCCCTGTTGCGCTTTGCCGATGACGGCCAAGCCGTGTATGACTCCGATGGCCTGCTGGCCGTGGCGCCCGATGCGCAAGGCGTGCAGCGCGTGGTGGCCGCGGGCAGCTGGCAGGCGCTGGCGCCCCAGTACATCGACCGCGAGGGCGTGCAGCGCATCGACCTGCCGGGCCGCCTGCTGGCCCCCGGCTTCGTGGACCTGCATATCCACTATCCGCAGACCGATGTGATCGGCGCGCCCGCGTCCGGCCTGCTGCCCTGGCTGGAGAACTACACCTTCCCGCATGAATCGCGCTTTGCGGACCGCGCCTATGCGGACGGCGTGGCGGACTTCTTCATGGACGAGCTGCTGCGCAACGGCGTGACCACGGCGCTGGCCTTTGCCACCTCGCACCCGACCTCGGTGGACGCCATCATGACGGCCGCCCGCCAGCGCGGCATGCGCATGATTGCCGGCAAGGTGCTGCAGGACCGCAACAGCCCCGACGGCGTGCGCGACGATACCGAGCAGGGCCTGATCGACACCGAGACCCTGATCCAGCGCTGGCATGGCGTGGACCGGCTGGGCTATGCCATCACGCCGCGCTTTGCGCCCACCAGCACCGACGCCCAGCTGCGCGGCGCCGGCGAGCTGGCCGCCAGGTATGGCGACGTATGGATCCAGTCCCATGTGGCCGAGAACCTGGACGAAGTCGCCTGGGTCAAGCAGCTGTTTCCCGAGTCACGCAGCTATCTGGCCGTCTACGACGACTTTGGCCTGATGCGCGAGCGCGCTGTTTACGCCCACAGCATCTGGCTCGATGAAACCGACCGCAAGCTCATGCATGACACGCGCTCGGCGGCGGCCATCAGCCCGACCAGCAACCAGTTCCTGGCCAGCGGCTACTTCGACTACATCAAGGCCGACGAGGCCGGCATGCTCTACGGCCTGGCCAGCGACGTGGGCGGCGGCATGAGCTTCTCGCCGTTCCGTACCATGCAGGCCGCCTACGTGGTGGGCCGCGAAAGCCTGGCCAAGCAGGGCCTGAGCCTGGCGCCCGGCCACCTCTGGTGGCAGCACACGGCAGGCGCCGCGCGCGCCCTGGGCCTGCAAGGCGTGATAGGCAATCTGCAGCCGGGCTGCGAGGCCGACTTTGTCGTCATCAATCCGGGCTGCACGCCGCTGCTGGCGCGCAAGACCGGAGAAGCCCGCAATCTGGACGAACTGCTGTTCGCCATGATCATCCTCGGAGATGACCGCCTGATTGAGCAAACCATTGTTTCTCAAGCAAAATAGGAGTCTTGCGCTTGATTCATGAGCGCACGACGCTATGAAAAATCAAGCGATACAGGATTCCCAATGAGCATCAAGAGCGACAAATGGATCCGCCGGATGGCGGAGCAGCACGGCATGATCGATCCCTTCGAGCCTGGCCAGGTGCGCCAGCTCGACGGCAAGAAGATCATCAGCTACGGCACCTCGAGCTACGGCTACGATATCCGCTGCGCACGCGAGTTCAAGGTGTTCACCAACATCCACAGCACGGTGGTGGACCCCAAGAACTTCGACGAGAAGAGCTTTGTGGACTTCGAGGGCGACTACTGCATCATCCCGCCCAACAGCTTCGCGCTGGCCCGCACGGTCGAGTATTTCCGCATTCCGCGCGACGTTCTGACCGTCTGCCTGGGCAAGAGCACCTACGCGCGCTGCGGCATCATCGTCAACGTCACGCCGTTCGAGCCCGAGTGGGAAGGCTATGTGACGCTGGAGTTCTCCAACACCACGCCGCTGCCTGCCAAGATCTACGCGGGCGAGGGCTGCGCCCAGGTGCTGTTCTTCCAGGGCGACGAACAATGCGAGACCAGCTACAAGGACCGCAACGGCAAGTACCAGGGCCAGCATGGCGTGACCTTGCCCAAGACCTGACCGCGGCTTGCCCGCCCGCTGAAGCCCGCGGCCTTTGGTTGCGGGCTTTTTTCATGGCCGCTCAGTCCTGCCAGCGCACGGTGTTGCGGCCGGCGGCCTTGGCTGCATACAAGGCCTCGTCGCTGCGCCGCCGCATGGCGCTGCCGTCGTCGCTGTCCGTGCTGTGCAGGGCGCTGGCGCCGATGCTGATGGTGACGGTGGCGCCATGCTGCATGGGTTTTTCGGCCACCATGGCGCACAGCTGCCGGGCCAGCTCCATGGCCGCTTCGGCCGAGGTGTCGGGCAGCAGCGCCATGAACTCCTCTCCGCCCATGCGGGCCAGTACATCGGATTGGCGCAGGCGCGCGCCCAGCAGCCGGGCGACATGGCGCAGCACCGCATCGCCCATGTCATGCCCGTAACGGTCGTTGATGGACTTGAAATGGTCGATGTCCACGCTCAGCAGGCACATCGGCCGCTGGCTGCGCCGCGCCAGCGCCAGGGCGAACTGCAGCTGCGATTCGAAGCCGCGCCGGTTGAGCAGGCCGGTGAGCGGATCGCTATGGGCCAGCCGCTGCAGCTCGGCATTGGCCTGCTGCAGCTGCAGCGTGCGCTCGGCCACCTGGGCCTCCATGGCCTCGTTGGCCGCGCGCAGCTTGGCGATGGTGCCGCGCAGCGTCAGCGACAGATGGCGCACTTCGCGGCTGCTGTGCAGCACCGGAATTTCGGCCGGCTGGCCGTTCCTGTCCCGCGCATAGGCGGCGCGCGCGAGTTGCTTCAGGTCCTGGCTCAGCCGCCGGGCCGCCAGCCAGGCAATGCCTGCGGCCAGGAAAGCGGCGGCCAGGCCTGCGGCCACGATTTTGACCATGGCCTGGCGCGCGGGCGCATAGGCTGTGGCCAGCGGCTGGCGGGCCACGATGCGCCAGCCCAGGTCGGATGCCGCATTGCGCGGCTGCAGTGTCACGGCGGCCGTCAGGAAGCGCTCGTCGCTGTCCTTCCAGCGTGCAATCTCGGCCTGGGCCTGCAGGGCCGCAATGTCGGCTTCGGCCGCATGCAGCTTGAGCGGCAGCTCCTGCCCCAGGCGGGCAAAGGGCTGCATCTGTCCGTTGGGGCCGTAGATGAGCCGGCCGTTGCGGTCGAAGATGAACAGCGAGATCCGGCGTTCCTGTGCATTGCCGGGCAGCAGGCTTTCAATGGTCTCGCGTACCCACCCCCAGCTGCTGTAGACGCCCAGCACGCCGATGATGCGGCCCTGCGGATTGATGGGGGCCGAGAAATCGATGAAGCGGTGAGGCTCGCCGTTGGCGGCAGGCGGCAGCAGCCGGGCCAGATGCGGCGCCTCGTGCACGTCGCTGACGTGCAGGCCCGCAAGCCCGTGCCGGAACCACGATCGGCTCTGTACCTGCTCTCCTGCAAGCTGGCCTTTGGTGGCACTGCGCACCACGCCCTGGATGTCGCTGACGCCGATCCAGGTGCTGAAAGGCAGGGTCGATTGCAGGCGGGTCAGCAGGGCGCTGACGCCGGGCGCGGAAAGGCCTTGTTCCCACAGTTCCCTGGAGCCGGCAAGCACCTGGACGGTGCGTGTGCGGTCGAACAGGCCGTCGGCCAGCAGCCGGGAGGCGTTGGACGCGACGGTATGCAGCGAGGCCGCGGCGTCGCGCTGCATGCGCCAGCGCAGCAGCTCCGCGAAGCCCACCGACATGCAAACGGCCAGCACAACCATCAACGAGCCGAACACGAGAGACAGCTGGGCGCGCAGGCCCAGGCGCTGCCAGCGCGAGGCGGGCTGCGCTGCGAAAGGCTCTGTCTGAGAGGTTTCGGTGGGGGAATTCAATGGAACCTCGCTCTCGTCATGGAAGGATGCGGGGTAATTGCTCCCTGGAAGATAGCATGCCGGATGCTGGCTATGGGCTGGCTGCGGCTTGCCGGCGCGCCATGCGCAGCGCCAGCCGCGTGGCGGCCAGATCCCAGCCGCCCCAGCCGCAGGACTTGAACAGTACCGGCGTCCGGGGGCGCGGCCAGTCCTGGGCCAGGACCGTTTCCAGCGTGGGCAGCCCCTGGACGGCGATGCCGGCCTGCAGCAGGTCGCCTGCTTCATGCTGGGCATCCTGGGTATCCACGACGATGCGGCCCCGGTCCTGCATGTCACGGCACAGCGCGGGTGCCAGCTCCACCATGGCCGGGGTGAAGGCGCCGACCGCGCAGACAAAGGCATCGTCGCGCGGTGCGTCGTGCAGCACCACGGCCTGCGCAGGCGTGCAGGTCACGATGAGCGGGCAGTGGCGTGTGGCCGCAGCCAGGTCGGTGGCCACATGGGCCTGCAGGCCCAGTTGCCGGGCCTGCTCCACCAGCTGCTGCGCGCTTTTCTCGCTGCGCGAGGCGATCCAGACTTCGCGGGTGCCCAAGCCGCTGGCAAAGGCCTGCAGGTGGGCGCTGCCCTGCACGCCGGCACCCACGATGAGCAGCGGCCCGTGGGGATTGGGCGCCAGCCGCCTGGCCGCCAGCAGAGAGACGGCGGCCGTGCGCCGCGCCGTGACCGTGGGGCCGTCCAGGATGAGCCGGCGTTCGCCCGTGGCGACATCGAACACCACGATGTCGCCCTGAATCGTGGGGCGTGCGGTCTGCGCATTGGCCGGCGTGAAGCTGATGAGCTTGGTCATGGCCAGCTGCCCGTCGGTGGCCGGCATGCAGAACAGGGCGCCGTCCCGGGCCAGCGGCATGACGATGCGTGCCGGCACGTGGATGGCGTCCGAGTCGCGCAGCGACAGCAGCAAGGCGGCAATCTCGTCGGCCAGGGCATTCCAGGGCAGCACGGCGGCGGTGGCCCGGGCGTCCAGCGCGTCGGGCATGGGGCTTGGAACATGGGTCATGCCCGCAACTGTACACAGCAGGCCGCCGGCAACCAATGGCGCGGCCCGGGAGGCGACTGGCGCAACCGGCTGACATGGCGTGGCGGCAACAGGGCCGTTGGGCGAGCCTGTCCGGCGAGCGACAATAGCGCCTGTCGCATCCAACAGATTTTGCTTTTCATGTTTGGTTCTTCTTCCCGTACCGGGCAACGCAGCGAACCCACCTGGACCCAGGCGCCGGCCAGCGCCTCGTCTTCCGAGCCCGCATGGCATGACAGCGAGAGCACCCGCGCCGTCAGGCAGCCCAGCCGCGTGCAGGGCCAGGCGCAGCGCCAGCCGCCGGGCCGGGGCTGGCTCACGCTGGCGCTGGCGGTGCTGGGGCTGCTGGTGGTGGCCTATCTGCTCATGCGCATGTTCGACGTGGTGCAGGAGCAGGTGGCGCGCAACCATCCGGGGGCCGGGCCGGCCACCATCGGTCTGATGCCGGCCCATGGTGCGGGCCAGTCCGTCAGCGGGCCGGTGAAGTAAAGCGTTATCGCAGGATGGAGAGCACGGTGTCGGCCGTGCTCGGCAATGGAACAACACGGACCTGGCAACTGCCGGGCTGGTCGGGACAGCAAAGGAGTGCTCGCCATGAGATGGGAAGGAAACCGGGAGTCGGACAATGTGGAGGACCGCCGGGGAGAGGGCGGAGGCGGCGGCTTTCCTATCGGCGGCCGCGGCATCGGCATCGGCACGGTGGTGCTGGCGCTGATCGGCTGGGGCGTGTTCGGCATCAACCCGCTGACCACGATCGGCGTGCTCTCGGGCGGCGGCGCGCCCCAGGTGCAGCAGGCGCCTGCGCACCGGCCGCCGGGCGACGACCAGGGCGCCAAGTTCGTCTCCACCGTACTGGCGTCCACCGAGGATGTGTGGAGCCAGATCTTCAGCCAGGGCGGCTCGCAATACCGCAATCCCAAGCTGGTGCTCTATACGGGCGTCACGCCGACTGCCTGCGGCACGGGCCAGGCGGCCATGGGTCCGTTCTACTGCCCCGGGGACCAGAAGGTCTATCTGGACATGGACTTCTTCAACACCATGAGCCGCCAGCTGGGCGCGCCGGGCGTGTTCGCCCGCGCCTATGTGGTGGCCCACGAAGTCGGACACCATGTGCAGAATCTGCTGGGCATCTCGGGCAAGGTCGACGGTATGCGCGGGCGTATCAGCGAACGCGAACAGAATGCCCTGTCCGTGCGGCTGGAACTGCAGGCCGACTGCTTTGCCGGCATCTGGGCGAACAAATCGCAGCAGGCCAAGAACTGGCTGGATCAGGGCGATATCGAATCCGCGGTCAACGCAGCCCAGCAGATCGGTGACGACAAGCTGCAGCGCGAGTCCACGGGCGTGGTGCGGCCCGACAGCTTCACGCACGGCAGCAGCGCCCAGCGCGTGCGCTGGTTCACCCAGGGCTACAAGACCGGCAGCGTGAAGGCCTGCGACACCTTCTCCGCGCCATCGCTGTAAGGCCGTGCCGTGAAGCGCGGGCGTGTGAGGTTGTCACACGCCTGTCTTGCCTGACAGGCAGCGTGGTGGCAGCGGCGAAATTCCATCGGCCCGCGCCGGGGAATTTCCCTCTTGCTTTCATCCTGTAGCCCTTGGTTTCAGGCAGCCATTGCGCCGGTTTGGCGCAAAAACGCACACAGTGCGACAATTACGCCCTCAATGACAAGCTCTTTTTCCAATCTTCACCTGGCTGAGCCCCTGGCACGCGCTGTAGCCGACATGGGCTATGAGTCCATGACTCCCATCCAGGCGCAAGCCATCCCGGTCGTGTTGACGGGCAAGGATGTCATGGGCGCGGCCCAGACAGGTACAGGCAAGACCGCGGCCTTTTCCCTGCCATTGCTGCAGCGCCTGATGCGCCATGAAAACGCTTCGGCCTCCCCGGCGCGCCATCCCGTGCGCGCCCTGGTGCTGCTGCCCACGCGCGAGCTGGCCGATCAGGTGGCCCAGCAGATCGCGCTGTACGCCAAGCACACCAAGCTGCGCAGCACGGTGGTGTTCGGCGGCATGGACATGAAGCCCCAGACGGCCGAACTGAAGAAAGGCGTGGAAGTGCTGGTGGCCACGCCGGGGCGCCTGCTCGACCACATCGAGGCCAAGAACGCGGTGCTCAACCAGGTCGAATATGTGGTGCTGGACGAAGCCGACCGCATGCTGGACATCGGTTTCCTGCCCGACCTGCAGCGCATTCTTTCCTATCTCCCCAAGCAGCGCACCACCTTGCTGTTCAGCGCCACGTTTTCGCCCGAGATCAAGCGCCTGGCCAACAGCTATCTGCAGGACCCCGTCACCATCGAGGTGGCGCGTCCCAACGAAACGGCGTCCACGGTGGAGCAGCGTTTCTACAGCGTCAGCGACGACGACAAGCGCTATGCGATCCGCTCCATCCTCAAGCAGCGCGACATCCGACAGGCCTTCATCTTCTCCAACAGCAAGCTGGGCTGCTCGCGGCTCACGCGGGCGCTGGAGCGCGACGGCCTGCGCGCGGCGGCCCTGCATGGCGACAAGAGCCAGGACGAGCGCCTGAAGGCGCTCGAAGCGTTCAAGGCCGGCGAAGTCGACCTGCTGGTGTGCACCGACGTGGCGGCGCGTGGCCTGGACATCAAGGACGTGCCTGCGGTGTTCAACTACGATGTGCCCTTCAACGCCGAAGACTATGTGCACCGCATCGGCCGCACCGGCCGTGCCGGCGCCTCGGGCTTGGCCGTCACGCTGGTCACCAGCCATGACAGCCGCAACGTGGCCGACATCGAGAAGCTCACCAAGAAGAAGATCGAGGTGGAGCGCTGCCCGATGGAGGATTTCCGTCCGCCGCGCACGAGCCGCCCCGGCCATGGCGAGGGCGAGCGCCGCCGCGAACGCGATGGCTACAGTGCCGCAGCCTATGGCCATCGCCCATCGCGCATGGCGCAGCGTGCGAACAATGCCGACCCGTTCTTCGACAAGCCGTACGAGCCCTCGTCGGCGGCAGAGCCTGCATCCTGGGAAAGCCAGCGTGCAGCAGCGGTCAAGAGCGTGAGCCCCAGCATCCGCCCCAAGCGCAAGATCGCCGCCTTGTTCAAGGCGCCCGTGGCCTCCTCCTGAGGCGTCGCGGAAAGAAGCTGGAAACGCCTACCTTGCGCAGGCGTTTTTGCTGGTTGGTCAGCCGGATTTGCCCGGAGCCTGGGCCTGGGGGCAATGGACTTGTATGAGTTCGCGCTCGGCCAGCGCATCGCCGAGGCGCACCATGCTCAGGCAGCCACCCCAGACGCAGCCCGTATCCAGCGCCATCAGGTGCGGGCGGCTGATGTGGCCCAGCGTGGACCAGTGGCCAAAGGCCATGGTGACCTGGGCCGTTGCGCGGCCGGGCACTTCGAACCAGGGCATCAGGCCTTCGGGGGCATGCTCGGCCGATTCGGCACTGTCGAAGTCCATGGTTCCTTCGCTGCTGCAAAAGCGCAGGCGCGTAAAGGCATTGACAATGCAGCGCAGCCGGTCGTTGCCCGTCAGTGCCGGGTCCCAGCGATCGGGTTGATTGCCGTACATGGAGTGCAGGAAAGCTGCCAGCTCCGAGCCTTGCAAGACGGCTTGCACTTCGGCGGAAAGGTCCAGGCTGTCCTGCAGCGTCCATTGCGGCAGCACGCCCGCATGGACCATGAGCAGCGGCTCGCCCCTGGCGCTGACATGCAGGCGTGCCAGCGGCTGCTGGCGCAGCCAGTCGAGCAGCCCGTCCTTGTCGGGTGCATCGAGTACCTGAGACAGGGTGTCGCGCTTGCTTTGGCGCCGCAGGCCGTGGGCGGCGGCCAGCAGATGCAGGTCGTGGTTGCCCAGCAATACGCGCATGGAGTCGCCTGCAGCCATGCAGGCGCGCAGCACCTGTGCCGACTTGGGGCCGCGGTTGACCAGATCGCCAAGCACATACAGCGTGTCCCTGCTTGCGGAGAAATCCACGGTGTGCAGCAACTGCTCGAAAGCGTCGTAGCAGCCTTGAATGTCCCCGATACAGTAAATTGCCATGCTTTTCCTTCGGATGGATGAAGGGGGATTTTCCGCCGTTTCCGGGTGATGCCGCAGCGACGCGCGGCATCGCGACGCGCCGGAGGTCATCTTCCTGCCATCCCGCCTGCCCTCCCGGGATCTTGAGGTCGGCCAGCCTTGCGGCGATACGACCCTGGAGAGCCTGCGTCTCCTTCGGGCGGGCCGGGATACGGAAACCTTTCTCCATTACGGGTTCAACCTCTGGATATTGTTCATGTTAATGATTAATGGAGAGTCGGTGGATGTTGAAACAGGCCCGCCGATTTTCAACAGCATGGCATTCAGTATGGAGAATGCCGACTTCCATGGAATTCTCGTTTCAGCGACAGAGTTCCTGCTTGTTTGATGCAAATGGCTGTCAATCTGCAGGTATAGGGTGCCGGTTTGACGATTTTTCACGCTTTGGATTTTGCGCGGGCATGAATGCCGGGAAATGAGGGCGTTGGGCGCCACAAAGCATCGGGCCGCTTGGCGCAGACGCCGTGGTGTTGTCCTTCGGGGCAAGGCATGGGGGCCAAAAGTGCGCGCTTGCTGCCGGTTTTTCCGCTTGGACAGGAGATGTTGACAGGGCCGGCCGCCCCTGGCCGAACCTGGCTGGCCTTGTTCTGGCCTGGGGTTCTCCTGCGCTTCAAGAAGGGGCGCTGCGGCCGCCGGCGCATTAGAGCGGCCCGCTTCGCAAAATGGCTGGAGAGGCGATGCGGTGAAAGTCGGGAGCTTGGCAAAATCCCATGCCGCACCTGTCCGGTATATGGGCTGGAATATGACTGGCGGCTGTGCTAATGCGTTGAAAATGTGGTTACTGCGTATGCTGGGATAATGGCCAGACTAATAACTGTACTTATAATTAACGGGTCTTAAATCAACAGCAAAGCGCAACCATGAGCACCTACAAGGAACTACTGAAGCAACGTGAAGATCTGGAGCAGCAAATCAAGGAAGCGCGTGCGCGCGAACTTGCGGATGCTGTGGCCAAGGTTCGTAGCCTGGTCGCCGAATACGGCCTGACCGCGGAGGATGTGTTTCCTCCCGCGCGTTCGCGTTCCTCCAATGCAGGCTCCAAGGTGGCACCGAAGTATCGTGATCCTGCGACCGGCCAGACCTGGACCGGCCGCGGCAAGCCCCCGAAGTGGATTGCAGATCAGGACCGCGAGAAGTTCGCCATCTGACTGGCTGCCCCGCGCATGTTGAAAGAACCCGCCCCGGCGGGTTTTTTTCTTTCCTGAAGCAGCGCAAAGACGGCGCAAACAGATGATCTGCATCGGGTTTGGCCCGCTTGGCACGGGCTTGGCCCGTTGCCGAGACGGCACAATATGAAGCCATGAACAAGCAGGTGTTGATAGCAGGAGGCGGCATTGGCGGGCTGGCTGCGGCGATTGCGGCAGCGCGTGCGGACTGGGATGTGCGCCTGTTCGAGCGCGCAGGGCAGTTTTCCGAAGTCGGCGCGGGCATTCAGCTGGGGCCGAATGTGGTGCGCTGCCTGCAGGCCTGGGGTCTGCAGCGGCCGCTGCAGCGGGTGATCGCCTCGCCGGGGGCGCTGCGTGCCTGCAGCGCCATCACGGGCCGGGAGCTGGGCCACCTGCCCCTGGGAATGGACAGCGTGCACCGCTATGGCGCGGCCTATGCCACCATCCACCGGGCCGATCTGCATGCATTGCTGCTGGAGGCATTGCAGGAGCAGCCTTCCGTCCATCTCAACCTGAACCAGTTCGTGAGCAGCTATGCGGAAAGCGATGGCGTGGTCACGATACGCACCAGCGGCAACAAGCTCATCGAGGGCGATGCGCTCATCGGCGCCGACGGCGTGCGCAGCAAGGTCCGCGCCCAGATGCTGGACGACGGGCCGCCGCGCATCACCGGGCATCTGGCCTACCGCGCCATGGTGCACCAGGCCCAGTTGCCCAAGCGCCTGCGCACCGGCGACGTCACGGCCTGGTTGGGGCCGCATCTGCATGCCATCCAGTACCCGGTGCGGCGGGGAGAGCTGCAGAACCTGGTGGTGATTGTCCAGGGGCCGGCACCCGAGGATCTGGACCAGTGGGACCATTCGGCCAATCTGCCCGATCTGCTCGTGCACCTGAAAGGCACCTGCTCCTATCTGCAGGATCTGGTTCAGCATGTGCCCGATGCCGGCGGCGAATGGCGGCTGTGGCCGGTGGCCGACCGCGTGCCGTTGGCGTCGCCGCGCCAGATGGCGCAGGGCCTGGTGGCCCTGCTGGGCGATGCGGCCCATCCCATGCGCCCGTATCTGGCCCAGGGCGCGGGCATGGCTATCGAGGACGCGGCCGAGCTGCAAGGCGCGCTGTCCATGCACGATCTGGATGTGAGCCTGCGCCTGCGCCGCTATGCGCTCAACCGCTGGCAGCGCAATGCGCGCGTGCAGGAGCGCTCGCTGCGCAACGGCCGCATCTTCCATGCGACCGGCCTGGTGCGCTGGGGGCGGGACCTGTCGCTGCGCATGCTGGGCAGCCGGCTCATGGATGTACCCTGGCTGTATCGCGGCAATAACTAGTCGCTGTCCTCGTCCCCTCCTGCGGCCTGGTTGCCGGCCCCGGGGGCCATGGTGGGCGGGCATGGGGTCGCCGTTTTGGCCAGGATGCGCCCGCCTGTCGGGCGAAGGGCAGGGCGCGGAACAGCGCACATGCTTTGCCGGATGGTCGCGGCTGCCGCCGGACAGGTGCCCCGCACGCGGCAAGCGCTGCGGTCCACACAAATGCAGGGCTACTCGGTTCATGGGCCAGTTTGCGGATCGGGGTGGCGTCCCATTGGCGGAGCAAAAAATGCTTGACCTTTGAGCCTGCTTGAAGGTGAAGCTCCTGGCTTCTTTCACTCCCTGCATGAATCCATGTCTGTTCCCGCCTTTTCCACGAACCAATATCGGCGCCTCGTGCGCGCCAGCGCCTGGTACGACCTGCTTGTGACCTGGCCTTTCGCACTGCCATGGACTTTTGCCTGGCTGCTGGGCCTGCTGGCCGGGGTGCACGCCATGCTGGATCTGCCCGGCAGCGTGCCTGCCGCCGACACCCTGCATGTGCTGCTGGCCAATCTGGTGGGTTCGGTCGTGGTGGCGTGGGCGCTGGCCCGCATCATCCAGCCCACGCTGCTGCTGGGCCGGCTCGATGCGCTCGCGCGCTGGCTGTTTGCCCTCTGGCAGGTGTATGCGGTGCTCCATGGTGCAAGCGCCATCGTGCTGGGCTTTACGGCGTTCGAGCTGCTGTTCGGCCTGCTGCAGCTATGGCGCGTGGCGGATGCCAAGGAAGGGGGCGCCTAGCCTTTCCTGGATAAAAAAATGAGCTGCCTGCGCTTGATGGGCAAGCGTTGGAGGCCTATTTCCTGCACTGCCCGGCCGTGCCGCGCAGCAGCGGTGACATGGGCAGCCAGCGGTAGGCCAGGCAGCCCACGACCAGCATGCCGGTCACCATGAGCATGACCAAGCGGTAGATTTCCCAGCCCTGGCGTTCGGCCATGCCGGCCACCACGCCGGACAGCCATTGCATCAGTGCCGCGCCCAGGAACATGGCCATGGTGTAGACCGACAGGGCGCGGCCTGTGGTCTCGCGCGGGTAGGAGGAGCGCACGTCGGCATACAGCAGCGACGAGTAGCCCGAGAAAACGCCCATGGCAAAGATCAGCGCCACATTGACCACGGGGTGGTGGACAAAGGCCATGAGCACGAAGATGGCCGCCATGCTCAGGGCAAACACGATGATGCGCCGGCGGCGCAGGCCGGGCCCGGGGTCGAGGCGGCCGAAGGCCGAGGGCGCAAACAGCGAGATGACCGACAGGGCCAGCGCCACGTTGCCCGTGGTGACCAGCGAGAACTGGTAGCGGTCCATGAGCATGGGACTGAGCCAGAGGCCGCGCACCGTGAGGAAGGAGGCGTAGCCGACCATGCCGATCAGCACGATGCCCCAGGTATGGGGCAGCAGCAGCAGGCTGCCGAAGCCCTTGAGGGCCTCGACAAATCCGGGCTTGGGCTGGGCGTCGCTGGCCAGCGGCGGCTCGTGCACGCGGAAAAAGATCAGCAGCCACGACAGTGCGCACAGCACGGCCAGCACGCCGAAGCCGAAGCGCCAGCCCTGGTGCTGCACCAGCCAGGCCAGCGGCGTGCCGGTGAACAGCAGGCCCAGGCCGCCAAAGCCCATGCCCACGCCGGACATGAAGGCAAAGCGGTTGAGCGGGAAATGGCGCGAGATGAAGATGGTGCAGGCCAGAAAGGCCGGCGAGCAGCCCACGCCGATCAGCAGCTGGCCCAGCATCAGCCAGGGATAGCTCGTGGCCAGCGCGGACAGCGTGGCGCCCGCGATCGCCATGGGAAACGCCGTGAGCACCGTCCGGCGCAGGCCGTAGATGTCCATGCCCACGCCCATGAGCAGCTGGGTGACGCCGAACGACAGGCCGAACAGTCCGGCAAACGAGCCCAGGGACTGCGACGAAAGCCCGAAGTCGTTGCGCAGCCCGTCGGCCATGATGGAGGTGACGGTGCGAAAGGCCTGGCTCAGCGCAAAGGCAGAGAGCAGGCACAGCAGCATGGCCCAAAGAACGCGGGAAGAAGGCGGGGCGGCTTGCGGGGAGATGGCTTCGGGGCTGGACATGGAGAGGGTGCCGGCAAGTGGGTGCCTGCAGCATGGGGAAAGCAGGGAAAGGCAGGAAATCGTTCTAGCGGATTGTGCCTTTCCCGTCTGTCACGCAGGAGCGCGGTCCGGCCCGGCGGGGGCTGCTTTCTGAAGCAGGCAGCCTTCGAAACCGGCGGCGCAGGCGCCCAGCCGTAGGTGTGCTCTTCTCCCTTCGGGAAGCCGCGCAGCGGCTCGGAAGGCTTCAAAGCTCCGTGCGCAGGCTCCAGATCTCCGGGAACAGCACCACGTCCAGCATCTTCTTGAGATAGCTCACGCCGCCCGTGCCGCCGGTGCCGCGCTTGAAGCCGATCACACGCTCCACGGTGGTCAGGTGGCGGAAGCGCCAGAGGCGGAAGGCGTCCTCGATGTCGGCCAGCTTCTCGCCGAGCTGGTACAGGTCCCAGTGCTTGTGCGGGTCGCGGTAGACGGTGATCCAGGCCTGCTTCACGCCTTCGCTGGCTTCATAGGGCTGGGTCCAGTCGCGCTGCAGGCGGTCGGCCGGCACTGCAATGCCTTCGCGTGCCAGCAGCTGCAGCGCCACGTCGTACAGCGAGGGCGACTCGTAGGCGGCCTGCACCTGGGCCAGCAGGTCGCTGCGGTGCGCGTGGGGCTTGAGCATGGCAGCGTTCTTGTTGCCCAGCGCGAATTCGATGCAGCGGTACTGGTAGCTCTGGAAGCCGCTGGAGTTGGCCAGGTAGGGGCGCATGGCCGAGTATTCGGGCGGCGTCATGGTCGACAGCACGGTCCAGGCGCTGACCAGCTGCTCCATGATGCGCGAGACGCGCGCCAGCATCTTGAAGGCATCGGGCTTGGTCTCGCCCGAGGCATTGGCGATGGCGGCCGTGGCCGCGCGCACCTCGTGCAGCATGAGCTTCATCCACAGCTCGCTGGTCTGGTGCTGGATGATGAACAGCATCTCGTCATGCGCGGGCGACAGCGGGTGCTGGGCGCTGAGGATCTGGTCCAGGTGCAGGTAGTCGCCATAGCTCATGTCCTTGCTGAAATCGAGCTGGGCGTTTTCGGAGCGGACAATGGCTTCGCCGCCATGCATGGGGCAGCCGGTGGATTCTGGGGTCATGGTCTCGTGCGTTGTTTTGTGGCTGGTGCGCAGCGTAACCGAAAGCACGGCAGCATTCCTGCAAATCCGGGGCCGGGCGCTGCAAGAACGTGGATGCGGGCCCCGTGCATCCTGCGTACAGTGAAGTCCGATGTTTCATGAATGAACCAGCCCTGCATCCGAAGAAAGCCGACGCCATGCCCGCTACCGCCCAACGCCTTGCCGACCCGCTCAGCACCGTCGACGCAGACGGCCTGCAGCAGCAGATCACGTGCTGCTGCCGCTGGCTGGAGGCCGAAGATCCGCCGCCCGCGCTGCAGGAGCTTGCCCGGCGCACGGGCCTGAGCCCGTGGCAGCTGCACCGCGCCTTCAAGCGCAGCACGGGGCTCACGCCCAAGGCCTACGCCAAGGCCCGGCGCGGCCAGAACCTGCGCGCGGCGCTGGCGCCGGCCCGCAGCAGCTCGGTCACCGATGCGGCCTATCTGAGCGGCTACGAGGCCAGCAGCAGCTTCTACAAGGATGCGCCCGCCATGCTGGGCATGGCGCCCGGGGCCTTCCGGCGCAAGGGCGCCAACCAGACCATACGCTTTGCCGTGGCCGAATGCTCGCTGGGCAGCCTGCTGGTGGCCAGCACCGCGCGGGGGGTGTGCAGCGTGCTGCTGGGCGACGATGCCCAGGCGCTGGTGCACGACCTGCAGCGGCGCTTCGCGGCCGCCGAGCTGGTCGGCGGAGATGCGCGCTACGAGCAGACCGTGGCCCAGGTGGTGGCCCTCGTCGAGCAGCCCCGCGTGGGCCTGGAGCTGCCGCTGGACATCCAGGGCACGGCCTTCCAGCAGCGGGTCTGGCAGGCGCTGCAGGCCATTCCCGCAGGGCAGACCATCAGCTATTCCGAACTCGCGCAGCGCCTGGGCATGCCGCAGGCCGCGCGCGCCGTCGCCAATGCGGTGGCGGCCAACCCGATTGCCGTGGCCGTGCCCTGCCACCGCGTGGTGCGCAACGACGGCAGCCTCTCGGGCTATCGCTGGGGCGTGGAGCGCAAGCGTGCGCTGCTGCTGCGCGAAGCCCAGCAGGCCAAGGCCAGGAACTCCTGAAAAGGGAGCAGCTGGCGCTTTCTGCTCCCATGTTTTGCAGTGATATGTATTGAAAACCCAGGAATGGATTGCGCAAGGCGCTTCCAGTTTGATAGAAAACCGCATGCTGCTTGAAGTCTCTCTTGCCCTGCCCGAACCCTACCGTTTCGACGAGTTCGTGCATTTCCACAACCGCGACGAGCAGCAGGTGGCAGAGCGCGTCGATGCCCTGGCCTGCAGCCTGCACAAAGCCATCATCTGGAAGCACCGGCCTGCCTTGCTGCAGCTGCAGTGGCAGCCAGGACGGGTGCGGGCGGGTCTGCATGCGCCAGGCGCCGGGCAGGCCAAGGCCGACAGGGCCGCACTGCAGGCCATGGTGCAGCGCATGCTGGGTCTGGCCTATCCGCCCGGCGAGCTGGAGCGCGCCCATGGCGGCCACCCGGAGCTGGGGCCCTTGCTGCAGCGCCAGGCCGGCCTGCATGTGCCCGGAGCGCCCACGCCGTTCGAGGCGCTGACCTGGGCCATCACCGGCCAGCAGATCACGGTGGCCGTGGCGGTCTCGCTGCGGCGCAAGCTGATCGCCCTCGCAGGCGAGCCGCTGCGGTGGAGGGGAGACCTTCCGGCGCTGCGCGCATACCCCGATGCGCAGCGCGTGGCGGCGCTGGACATGGAGACGCTGCGCGGCGCGGGCTTTTCGCAGGCCAAGGCCCAGACCCTGCTGGCCGTGGCCCGGGCCGTTGCCGAAGGGCAATTGCCGCTCGACGACTGGGCGGCCCGCAGCGCCGCAGGCGCCTGGCGCCAGGAGGAGGTGGATGCGGCCACCGCGCAGCTGCTGGCCCTCAAGGGCATAGGGCCGTGGACGGTGAACTACACCTTGCTGCGCGGCTACGGCTGGCCCGACGGCAGCCTGCACGGCGACGTGGCCGTGCGCCGCGCCATGGGCTTGCTCACGGGCAGAGCCCAGCCCGATGCGCGCACGGCCAGCGGCTGGCTGGAGCAGTTCAAGCCCTGGCGCGCACTGGTCGCGGCGCACCTGTGGGCCTCGCTGGCCGATACGGCGTATTGACGTAGTGGGTGCTCATGCGCTCCGACCGGTGGAACTGGCGCGCACAGGTCAGAGACGCCGAGCAAGAGCCGCCTCGCGGCGGGGGGCGCCTAGCTGAGGGCGTCGTCCCCTGGGGGAAGCCGCATGAGCGGCTCAGGGGGTTAAGTCACCGCGTTGAGGGTGTTGAACCCGGGCTGCTGCCATTCGCCCGACTCCAATACCTGGCGCAGGTGCTCGACGGCGTGCCACACGTCCTCGAAGCCCACGTACAGCGGCGTGAAGCCGAAGCGCAGGATGTCCTTGTGGCGTCCCGTGCCGTCGCCCTTGCGGAAGTCGCCGATCACGCCGCGGGCGATCAGCGCCTGCACGATGGCGTAGGCACCGCTGTCCTTGCCTTCCACGCCCAGGCCTTCCTCGCGGGTGAGGCAGACCTGGGAGCCGCGCGCCGCATGCTCGCGCGGCGTGGCCAGGCCCAGTCCGTGGCCCTGGCAGCGCTCTTCCACGAGGCGGATGAACAGGTCGGTCAGGGCCAGCGACTTGGCGCGCAGCGCCGCCATGCCGCCGAACCGCTCGGCTTCGGTATAGATGTCCAGGCCGCACTGCAGCACGCTCATGCTGACCATGGGCTGGGTGCCGCACAGATAGCGCTGTATGCCCTGGGCCGGGTGGTAGTCGGGCACGAACTTGAAGGGCTCGGCGTGGCCGAACCAGCCCGACAGCGGCTGCCAGAAACGGTTGATCAGCCGCGGATGCGCCCAGACGAAGGCCGGCGCGCCGGGGCCGCCGTTGAGGTACTTGTAGCTGCAGCCCACGGCGAAGTCGGCGTCGGCGCCCTTGAGGTCCACGGGCACGGCGCCCGCGCTGTGGCACAGGTCCCAGACGCACAGAATGCCCCTGGCGTGGGCGGCGGCCGTGACGGCGGCCATATCGTGCATGGCGCCCGTGCGGTAGTTCACATGGGTGAGCATGGAGATGGCCACGTCGTCCTGCAGTGCGCCGGCGATCTCTTCGGGCTCCAGCAGCACCAGCTCCAGGCCGTATTCCTGGCAGACGGACTGGGCGATGTAGAGGTCGGTGGGGAAGTTGCTGCGCTCGCTGATGAGTTTTGTGCGCGCCGGGGCGTCTTCGCGGGCGATGCGCGCCGCGGCCGTGAGCACCTTGTAGAGGTTGATGGAGGTGGTGTCGGTGAACACCACTTCGCCCGCGCCCGCGCCTATCCAGGGCGCGAACTGGTCGCCCAGGCGCTCGGGCAGGGTGATCCAGCCGGCCTTGTTCCAGGAGGTGATCAGGCCCTGGCCCCATTCCTGCTGCACGACCTCGGCCACGCGGGCCGCCGCGGCCCTGGGCTGGGCGCCCAGCGAATTGCCGTCCAGGTAGATCACGCCCTGGGGAAGCGCAAAGCGTTCGCGCAGCGGGCGCAGCGCATCCTGTGCATCCAGGGCCTGGCAATCTTGCAAAGTGGTCATCGAAATTCCTTTTTGATAGCTGCCAGCGCTTGATGGACAAGCACTACAGCCGGTTTACTCTTGATTTCTACAATGTTTGCCGAGGCAATTGTGCTTGGACAAAGCATGGTGCAAGCCAGGGATGCCGAGCAAGAGCCGTCTCGCAGCGGGGCCGCCCAGGCGAAGGCATCGTCCCCTCCCGCGAAGCGAGGGGGAAGGTGCGTGGCACCTCAGGGGATGCTTCTCAAGACGGCCCGGACCGGGGACGCATCGGCCTCGGTGAGCTTGAGCGGCAGCGCGATCAGCTCGTATTCCCCCTCGGCCACTTCGTCGAGCACCAGGTTCTCCAGCACGCGCAGGCCGCGCGCGCGGATCACCATGTGGCTGTCCAAGGTCTTGCTCGTGGCCGGGTCGATGCTGGCCGTGTCGATGCCGATCAGCTGCACGCCCCGGTCGGCGAGCCGGGCCACCGTCTCGGGCGCGTAGGCGGCAAGATCCGGGTCCCAGCTGGTGGGGGCTTTCTCGTAGGTGCGCACCAGCACGCGCGCGGGCAGGTCGGCGGTGATGGCGTGTTCTATATGGCGCCACTCGATCAGCGGGCCGCAGCCCATGGCATGGATGACGCGGCAGGGGCCGAGGAAGGCGTCGAGATCGACATGGCCTATGCTGGCGCCGCCCGCGTCATAGTGCAGCGGCGCGTCGGCATGCGCGCCCACATGGGGCGATAGCGTGATCGCGCTCACGTTCACCGGGCAGCCCGGGCCTATGGTGGCGCACCACTGCTGCGAGTACGGCGTGTCGCCCGGGAACACCGGGGCCTGGGGATGGATGGCGGGGGAGATGTCCCAGATCTGGCGTGGCATGGCCTTATTTCCTCCGGTACCAGAAAGCATAGATCAGCATCAGCAGCACCAGGAACGGCACGCCGACCAGCACGGTGGTGTGGAATTCCCGGGTGAAGTAGGTGGTCACGATGACGCCCAGCATCAGCACGGCGCCCAGCAGCGTGAAGACCGGAAAGCCCCACATGCGGAACTGCAGCCGCTCGCCCGGATGTTCGCGCTGCCAGCGCGGGCGGAAAAACAAATGGGTGACGAAGACCATGAACCAGGCGAACATGGCGCCGAACATGGCGATCGACATCATCAGCTCCAGCGACTGCTCGGGTTTGAGCACATTGAAGACCATGGCCACGGCCATGCCCAGGCAGGACACGGCGATCGCGCCCAGCGGCACGCCGCTCTTGCTCAGGCGGCCCAGGCCGGACGGCGCATAGCCGCCGCGCGAGAGGCTGAACATCATGCGCGAGGTGACGTAGAGCTGGCTGTTCATGGCCGACAGCGAAGCCACCAGCACCACGAAGTTGAGCACGCCGGCCGCCCCGGGAATGCGCAGGATCTCCATCACCTTGACGAACGGGCTCTTGTCGGTGCCCGCCTGGTTCCAGGGCACGATGGCCAGCATGATGGCCAGCGACAGCAGGTAGAACAGCACCAGGCGCAGCACGGTGGAGCGAAAGGCCGAGGTCACGGCTCGCTGCGGGTGCTCGGCCTCGCCGGCAGCGATGGCGATGGCCTCCAGGCTCAGGTAGCTGAAGATGGCCACGATCACGCCCACCCAGGTGCCCCACCAGCCGTTGGGAAAGAAGCCGCCGCCCACCGTGTAGTTGGCAAAGCCAATACCCTCGGTGCGTGCGCCGGACAGCACATAGGCGCCGATCAGGATGAAGGCCACGATGGCCACCACCTTGACCATGGAGAACACATACTCGACCTGGCCGAAGGCCTTGACGCTGGTGGCATTGACGGCCGCCAGGGCCAGCGAGAACAGCAGCACCCAGACCCACTGCGGCACATCGGGGAACCAGTAGCGCATATAGAGGCCCACGGCCGTGACCTCCATGCCCACGGCCAGCACCACGGCGGCCCAGTAGGCGTAGCGCACCAGGAAGCCGGCCAGCGGGCCGAGGTAGTGCTCGGCATACGCGCCGAACGAGCCCGAGGTGGGATGGGCCACGGTCATCTCGGCCAGGCAGCCCATCAGCAGCAGGCCGATCAGCGCGCCGATGGCGTAGCTGATGAGCACGCTGGGGCCGGCCACGCCGATGGCGAAGGCGCTGCCCATGAACAGCCCCGTGCCGATGGCGCCGCCGATGGCGATCATCGCCATCTGGGCGGAGTTGAGCTGCTGGCGCAGGCCGGTTTCTCGTTGCTGTATGTCTTGAAAGGCGGCCATGGTGCGCTGCAGATCGGTGTGAAAGCGAAAGGCGTAAGTATCGGCGCTTTCGGCTCCATGCAACCGGCTCGGCCGTTCAGTTGCCGCCGCCAAGATAAGGCGGCCTAAGGACGGCCTAAGGGCGGTCGCCTCTTGCATAGCAGCCCGGCGTGAGCGCATGGTGGGCCTTGAAGGCGCGCTGCAGATGGGCCTGGTCGGCAAAGCCCATGGCGTGGGCGGCCTCGGCCAGCGCTGCGCCCGCGGCCAGCAGGCGACGTGCGCCGTTGATGCGCAGGTTCAGGCGATAGCTGCCGGGCGTCATGCCCGTGGCGGCCTTGAAGCGGCGGATGAAGCGCGTGGCGCTCATGCCGCACTCCTGGGCCAGGGACTGCACGGTCAGGCCTGCGCCGGGCTCCGCATGCAGCCGGTGCAAGGCGGACTGCAGCTCCGGGCCGGTGCAGTGCAAAGGTGTGGCGGAAGGCTGGGCGCAGCGGGCCATCAGCTGATCCAGGCCCTGGGCCAGCCGCTGCGCGGCGGCGGGGCCGTCGACGGGGCGGCACAGGCCGTCCACCAGCCGGGCGGTCTGCGCATCGTCCGGCGTGCGCCGTGCAAAGCGCAGCGCGGCCACGCCCAGCCGGGCATGCAGCCAGTCGGCGTCGACGAACAGCATGCGGTAGGCCCAGGGTGCGCCGGGTTCGGGGTTGCAGGCATGCCAGGCGCCCGGCTCGATCAGCACCACGCCGCCAGCCGTCACGGGCTGGGGACCCTGGGCATGGTGGAACACGGTACGCCCCGCGTCCACGATGCCGATCGAATACTCGGCATGCATGTGCAGCCGAAAGCAATGCGGCGAAGCTGCGCTGTCGCGCAGCTCGGCCCAGGGCGCGGCCGGGTGGCGGTGAAAGCGGTGTGGCGAGGCTGAGACTGTCATGGGACGAGGGCGGCAAGAAGCGGTCATCATGCCAGCATGGCGGCCACGCTGGCCACCAGCAGCAGGGCCAGCAGGCGGTGGAACAGCCGCTGGCGGCGCGGCGTGGTCAGCTGGCTCGACAGGGCCTGGCCCAGCAGCGCCCAGCTGCCGACCCCCACCAGGCAGGCCAGCAGCGACATGGCGCAGAACTGCAGCAGCGCCAGGGCCGCATCGGCCTGCGGCAGCACGAACAGGCCGACGCCGGCCAGCGCCACCAGCCAGGCCTTGGGATTGAGCGTCTGCACGGCCGCGCCCTGCAGCAGCAGCCGCAGCGTGCGGGATGCCGGGCTTTCCCGATGTTGCCGGCTTTCCCCGGGGGATACATCGCCGGATGCCGTTTCTGCCGCTTCGGCAGGCGCCCGCGCCAGCCGCCAGGCCAGCCACAGCAGATAGGCCGCGCACAGCCATTCGGCGGCGGTGGACAGCCGGGGAAGCGCCTGCATCAGCCATTGGGCGCTCTGGCCCATGGCCCAGACCACGGCGGCATAGCTGGCGCTGGCGCCCAGTACATAGAAGGCGCAGGCCCGACGGGAGCGGGCCGCGCCATGGCGCAGGGCCAGCACGTTGACGGGGCCGGGCGTGATGGCGCCGACCAGGGTGAAGATGCCCATGGCAAGCAGGGAAGAGGACATGAGAGGTCGCGCGGACGCGGAACTGCAAAGGGCTGCAGTCTCGCGCCGCGCGCCTGTCCTGTATTGAACGCAATTGCGCGGCGGGCCGGGTCGCGCAGGATCAGGGCAGCATGGCGTAGGCCACGATCTCGATTTTCATGCCGGGCACCACGAGGCCGGCCACGCCCATGCTGGAGCGGTTGGGGTAGGGGGCCTCGAAGAACTCCCGGTAGACGGCGTCAATGGCCGGCATGTCGGCCACCTCGGTCATGTAGATCAGCACCTGGGTCACGTCGGCCAGCGTGCCGCCCGCGGCCTCGACGGCCCGGCGCAGGTTGGCAAAGGTCAGGCGCGCCTGCTCCTCGACGGGGCCGGTGTGGATGCTGCCGTCCTCGCGCACCGGGCCGTGGGCCGTGAACAGCATGCTGCCGCTGGCCTTGACGGCCCAGGAGAACGGCTGCCGCAGGGGCGGCAGGCCTATGTCTATGACTTGCTTCATGGCGGGCCTCAACCCAGCACGTGGGCGATGGCGTCGGCCACATGCTGCACATTGGCCCGGGACAGGCCCGACATGCACATGCGGCCCGAGCGGATCAGGTAGACGCCGTGCTCCACGCGCAGGCGGTGGACCTGGGGCTCGGTGATGCCGGTGTAGCTGAACATGCCGCGCTGGGTCAGCAGGAAACCGAAGTCGCGCCGCTCGCCGAAGCGCTCGTGCAGCGCGTGGTGCAGCCGGGCGCGCATGTCCTTGATGCGGCCGCGCATCTCGGCCAGCTCGCCGGCCCACTGCGCGCTGAGTTCAGGCGACTGCAGCACCTGCTGCACCAGGCGCGCGCCCTGGGTGGGCGGCGACGAGTAGTTGCGGCGCACCGTGGCCTTGAGCTGGCCCAGCACGTTGGCGGCCGTGGTGGCGTCGTTGCAGACCACGCTCAGGCCGCCCACGCGCTCGCCGTACAGCGAGAAATTCTTGGAAAAGGAGTTGGCCACGAAGGCCTGGGCACCGGCTTCGGCCAGGGCGCGCACGGACCAGGCGTCTTCGTCCAGGCCGTCGCCGAAGCCCTGGTAGGCCATGTCCACGAACGGGATCAGGCCCCGCTCCACGATCACGGGGATCAGCTGCTGCCACTGCTCGCGGGACAGGTCCACGCCCGTGGGGTTGTGGCAGCTGGCATGCAGCAGCACCACGCTGCCCGAGGGAATGCCGCGCAGCGTGTCCATCATCGCGTCGAAGCGCAGGCCGCCCGTGGCCGCGTCGTAGTAGGGGTAGCTGTGCGTGCGCAGGCCCGCGCCCTCGAAGATGGCGAGGTGGTTCTCCCAGGTCGGGTCGCTGAGCCAGATCTCGGCGTCGGGGAAGTAGCGCTTGATGAAGTCCGCGCCCACCTTGAGCGCACCCGAGCCGCCCAGCGACTGGATGGTGGCGATGCGCTGCGCGCGCACGGCCTCGTGGTCGGCGCCGAACACCAGGTCCTGCACCAGCTGGCGGTAGGGGGCGATGCCCTCGATGGGCAGATAGCCGCAGGGGACGGCGTTCTGGCTCAGCGCCTGGGCGGCCTGGCGCACGCAGTCCAGCACCGGCAGGCGGCCCTGCTCGTCGAAGTACAGGCCGATGCTCAGGCTGACCTTGTCGGCGCGCGCATCCTGCTGGAAGGCCTCCATCAGCGAAAGGATGGGGTCGCCCGGGTAGGGCGGAACATGGGCAAAGACGGAAGAAGAGGAAGGGGTCATGGTGGTCATGGGTTACAAATGGAAATCGGGTTGCGGACTGCCTCTCAGGCCTTGGCCGAGGCGGCCGCGGGTGCGGTTGCCGCTGGCTTGCGGTACCACAGCGCATAGGCGGCGGCGAGCAGCAGCAGGAAGGGCACGCCGGTCAGCAGCGTGAGGCGGAACACGTCGGTGAACAGCGTGGACACCAGGGCCGCCAGCATGAGGCCGGCGCCCAGCAGCGTCAGCCATGGAAAGCCCCACATGCGGAAGGTCAGCGGCGCGGCGCCCTGGCGCGCACGGCGGGTGCGGAAGAACAGATGGGTCACGAAAATCATGAACCAGGTGAACATGGCGCCGAACATGGACACGGCCATCATCAGCATGAAGGACTGCTCGGGGTTGACGATGTTGAACAGCGTGGCCACGGCAATGCCAAGGCACGACAGCAGCAGCGCCGGCAGGGGCACGCCGCGCGCATTGACCCGGCCCAGCACGGCGGGCGCGTGGCCGGCGCGCGAGAGGCTGAACATCATGCGCGTGGTGATGTAGAGCTGGCTGTTCATGGCCGACAGCGCGGCCACCAGCACCACGAAGTTGATCACGCTGGCGGCGCCCGGAATGCCGATGATCTCCATCACCTTCACGAAGGGGCTGCCTTGCTTGCCGGCCGTGGCCCAGGGCACGATGGCCAGCATCAGCGCAATGGTGGCCAGGTAGAACACCACCAGGCGCACCATGGTCGAGCGGAAGGCGCTGGTGATGGCGCGCTGGGGATCCCTGGCCTCGCCGGCGGCCACGGCGATCATCTCTATGCTCAGGTAGCTGAAGATGGCGATGATCACGCCCACCCAGGTGCCCCAGGGGCCGTTGGGAAAGAAGCCGCCGTTGTTGACGTAGTTGGCGAAGCCCACGCCCGCGGGCCGGGTGCCGAAGACCACCCATGCGCCGATCAGGATGAAGGCCACGATGGCGATGATCTTGACCAGGGAGAAGCTGTACTCCACGGCGCCGAAGGCCTTGACGCTCATCATGTTCACGCCGATCAGCAGGGCCGAGAACAGCACCACCCAGGTCCAGCGCGGAACCTCGGGGAACCAGTAGCCCATGTACAGGCCGATGGCCGTCACCTCCGTGCCCACGGCCAGCACCACGGCGGCCCAGTAGGCGTAGCGCACGAGAAAGCCGGCAACCGGCGCAATGTAGTGCTCGGCATAGGCGCCGAAGGAGCCCGAGGTGGGATGGGCCACGGTCATCTCGGCCAGGCATCCCATCAGCAGCAGCGAGATCAGCGCGCCCACGGCATAGCTGATGAGCACGCTGGGGCCGGCAAAGCCGATGGCGAAGCCGCTGCCCAGGAACAGGCCGGTGCCGACGGCGCCGCCGATGGCGATCATGGTCATCTGTCCCGCGGACAGCTGTTGCTTGAGTCCAGACTCTCTCTGGACGATTTCCTCAAAGGCCGGCATGGATGTCTCCGTCATGGTTTTGGCTTGGAGAGCGCATGCTAGGGGCCGCGTGGAGGAGTGATTTAATGGTTATCCATAAATCGGGTCAAAATTGGATAATCAATCCAATAAAAATTCAAAGAAACATATTTATATGCAAGAGAAGCTCGACAAGACCGACCGCATGCTGGTTCGGGCGCTGCAGGAGAACGCACGGCTGACCTCGGGCGAGCTGGCGCAGCGGGTCAACCTGTCGCAGTCGCCCTCCTGGCGGCGCATCAAGCACCTGGAGGACGAGGGCGTGATCACCGGCTACCACGCGGCGCTGAACCGGCGCGCCCTGGGCTTCGGCGTGCTGGCTTTCGTGATGGTGGCCATCGATCACCAGAACGAGGAATCGTCGCGCATCTTCGAGGAGGCCGTCTGTGCGATTCCCGAGGTGGTCATGTTCCACGGCATCTCGGGCCCCGAGGACTTTCTGCTGGTCGTCGTGGCGCGCGATCTCGACGACTACTCCGACCTGCTGCAGCGCAAGCTGCACCGCCTGCCGGGCGTGCGCCAGGTGCACACGCATTTCTCGCTGCAGGAATTCAAGGGGCAACTGGCGGGGCTGCCTGTTTGAATGCGCGCCCTGAGCGGCTGCACCGCTCGCCCTCCCGCTTCGCGCAAGGGGGCATCCGGGCAGCCGGCGACACCTCGGTGCGGGGCGGCGGGGCCGCCTAGTTCCTTCCTTGGGGTCCCTGGCCTTGGTGCATGCTGGTTTCAGGTGCGGGCAGGGCGCGCTGCGTGCTACAGCAGGCCGCTTTCCAGCGGCGGCATGCCATGGCGCTGGCGCACGCGGTTGCAGGCATCCGAGCCCGCAGCGAACTCGCGGCAGGGCGAGGGGCGCCATTCATAGATGCCGCAGTGCGCCTTCTCGCCCACCTTGCCCACCAGGGCCGCGCAGCGCGGGCGGGCCCAGTCGGTGCCGCGCATGCGGCAGGTGTGGTCCGTGACTTCCTCGATCAGCCCGGCAGGCACGCGCCCGCCATGCTCCTGGGATTCGTGCACGGAAAAGTCCACGCGGAACGAGGCGCAGCAGGCGCCGCAGGTCAGGCAGGGATGGGTCATGGAGGAGGGCGGCGGGGCAGAGTGGGCGAGCGATTTTGCGCGTGGCTGCGCAAGCTGGCGCGGCGGCTGCGGCAAGCCCGAGTGCGCCGCCCGGAAACCGCCCCCGCCCCCGCAAGTGCATGGCCGTGGAGGCAAGCGGAGGCTGGCACGTGGCGCCGATTTGCCCGGCTCGCAGCCGCCGGCGACAACGATGCGGAGTGGGGCACTCGGGCATCCGGATCATAATGAGAATAAAAATCAATAAAATGCACAGCCATGAGTATTCTGCAGTCCACGGCCCCTGGCAGCGCGGCACCCGTCAATCTCTCGGAGTGCGCCGCTGAATCGTCCCCGCTTCAGGCGCAAGCCGCACCGGCCGCAGCCGCGGCCACGGTCAGCCTCGACACGCTGGCGCGCCATGTGCCGGCCCGCGTGGTCGATCTGGCTCCCGCCAGCAATGTCGAGGAGCAGGAGCTGATGCTGCGGCTCATGGAGATCGGCTTTTTGCCCGGCGAGCGCGTGCGCATCGTGGCCACGGGCTTTCCGGGGCCGGATCCGCTGGCCGTGCGCGTGGGCGAAGCCACGTTCGCGCTGCGCCGCCATGAAGCATCCAAGGTGCTGGTGGCCGTGGAGGGCCGGGCATGAACGCGCGCGAGAATCCCGTGGCCGGCGCGGTGGCGCAGCCCATTGCCATCCAGCCCGTGGCCCAGGCCGCTTCGGGAGGCAGCCAGGCGGCGCTGCGTGCGGCCCTGCTGGGCAACCCCAACTGCGGCAAGACGGCGCTGTTCAACCTTTTGACCGGCGCGCGCCAGAAGGTGGCCAACTACGCCGGCGTGACGGTGGAGCGCAAGGAAGGCTGGCTGACCACGCCGGGCAAGCGCCGCGTGCGCCTGCTGGACCTGCCGGGCACCTACAGCCTGCATGCACACAGCGAGGACGAGCGCATCACGCGGGACATCGTCAGCGGCCTGCATGCGCGCGAGGCGCCGCCCGAGCTGCTGATCAGCGTCACCGATGCCACCCACCTGCGCCTGAACCTGCGCCTCGTGCTGGAAGCGCGTGCGCTAGGCCTGCCCATGGTGCTGGTGCTCAACATGAGCGACATGGCGCGCCGCCAGGGTATCGTCGTGGACCGCGAAAAGCTCAGCCAGGCGCTGGGCGTGCCCGTGGTGGAAAGCGTAGGCGTGCGCCAGGACGGCGGCAAGGAGCTGCTGGCCTGGCTGGACAGCGACGAGGCGCGCAACCTGCAGGCACCGCCCGTGGACGAGCGCTGGAAGCCCAAGGCCGGCCAGAGCGCCAAGGAGCAGCTGCTGGCGCTGCACCAGCAGGTGGCCGATATCATGCGCATCGCCGTGCAGGAGCCGCAGACGGACACCCAGCGCGACGACCGCATCGATGCCGTGGTGCTGCACCCTGTGTGGGGCACGCTGCTGCTGATCGTCACCCTGTTCCTGATGTTCCAGGCCGTGTTCAGCTGGGCCCAGCCCGTGATGGACGGCATCGAGGGCGCGGTGGGCAGCTTCGGGGGCTGGGTGAAGGACGCCATGCCCGAGGGCATGCTGCGCAGCCTGCTGGCCGACGGCGTGATCGCCGGCACGGGCGCCGTGCTGGTCTTTCTGCCGCAGATCCTGGTCCTGTTCTTCTTCATCCTGGTGCTGGAGGATTCGGGCTACCTGCCGCGCGCAGCCTTCCTGCTGGACCGCATCATGGGCACGGTGGGCCTGTCGGGCCGCTCCTTCATCCCGCTGCTGTCGAGCTTTGCCTGCGCCGTGCCCGGCATCATGGCCACGCGCTCCATCAGCAGCTGGCGCGACCGCCTCCTGACCATCATGATCGCGCCGCTGATGACCTGCTCGGCCCGCCTGCCGGTGTATGCGCTGCTGATCGGTGCCTTCATCCCGGAAAAGACCGTGGCCGGCCTTTTCAACCTGCAGGGCCTGGTGCTGTTCGGCCTGTACATCGGCGGCATTCTCAGCGCCATGGCCGTGGCCTGGGTGGCCAAGCTGGCACGCACGAACAAGGCCCGCACGCCGCTGATGATGGAGCTGCCCGCCTACCGCTGGCCCAGCCCGCGCAGCCTGGCGCTGGGGCTGTATGAGCGCGCCATGATCTTCCTGCGCCGCGTGGGCGGCATCATCCTGACGGTGAGCATCGTGCTGTGGTTCCTGGCCAGCTACCCGGCCGCGCCCGAAGGCGTGACCGAGGCGGCCATCCGCTACAGCTTCGCGGGCCAGATCGGCCGCTGGCTCGAGGTGGTGCTGGCGCCCATCGGCTTCAACTGGCAGATCGCCATCGCCCTGGTGCCCGGCATGGCCGCGCGCGAGGTGGCCGTGGGCGCCCTGGGCACGGTGTATGCGCTGTCCGCCTCGGGCGACGACGCCATGGCCCAGCAGCTGGGCCCGCTGATCGCGCACAGCTGGTCGCTGGCCACGGCGCTGTCGCTGCTGGTGTGGTTCGTGTTCGCACCCCAGTGCATTTCCACGCTGGCCATGGTCAAGCGCGAGACCAATGGCTGGCGCTATCCGCTGATCATGGCCGGCTACCTGTTCGCGCTGGCCTACCTGGCGGCCTTCGTCACCTATCGCGTGGCCCTGGCGCTGGGCTGGGGCTGAGGAGAATCACCATGTGGCAAAACATCATCGTCGCCCTGATCGTGGCCGTGGCTGCGGCTTCGCTGGTCTGGCGCTACCTGCCGGCCGGCTGGCGCCGCAAGGCCGGCCGATTGCATCCCTCGCTGGCGCCAGGCGAGGGCGGCGGCTCCTGCGGCGGCTGCAGCGCCTGCGGCGGCGACAGCTGCTCGGATACGCGCAAGCGCTGAAGAGAATCGAGGCGCTTCCAAATCCATAGCTTCCTGCGCTGGACGATTCTGCATTTCAAACCATCAATGTGTTGAAATGTAGAGCCGGACGGTGCAGGAAGCTTTTGTTTTTGTAGCGACTCGAGGAAGAAGCGGGCTGCCGGACTCAGGCCGCTTCCTGCCACTGCGCCACTTCCTCCTCCGACAGCTGGGGCAGCCCGAACTTGGCGCGCGTGTCATGGCAGCCGTAGGAGGCGAAGGGGAAGTCGCGGCAGGGGCGCGAGCGCTGCTCGTAGATGCCGCATCCCACGCAGCCTTCGCCCAGATGCGGCAGGTCGGTCAACGCCACGCAGCGCACGGGATGCTGCTGCGTGCCGTTCATGCGTGCGCGGTTGCCATTGACCTCATGGGCCATGGAGTCGGGCACGGTGCCGCCCATGGATTGCAGCTCGTAGATGGAAAACTCGACGCGGTAGTTCTGGCAGCAGACGCCGCAGCGCAGGCAGGGGTGTACGGATTCGGACATGGAAGTTTCTCGGATTCGGGGTCATCGACGACGGGCCGCCTTCCTCGGGAGAAGGCGGCCTGCTGGCAGGAGGTGATGAAGACGGCTTTGCGGCGGGCGGCAAAGCGGTCGCTGAACCGGGCGCTAGGTATGGCCCTGGAGAAACTTCAGATAGAAGGTGTGGATGCGCACATAAAGCGCGCGGACCCGGGCCGCGAAGCGCTTGCGTGGCCCGAAGGCGGACGGCACGCGCCAGTGGCGTGCGATATGGGGCTGGCGCAAGGCATGGGCCCCGAACGCAAACACCGCCTGCGGGCGCGCGGCCTGCAGGCGGTGTGTGGTCGTGGTGTGGCTCGGGTGCATGGTGCGGGTATGGATGCTTCCGAGCCTGTGCGTGGCCGATCAGCCGGGCTGGCGGCCCAGCAGCAGGTACTCCATGAGTGCCTTTTGCACATGCATCCTGTTTTCCGCCTCATCCCATACCACGGATTGTGGGCCGTCGATGACTTCGGCTTCCACTTCCTCGCCGCGGTGGGCGGGCAGGCAGTGCATGAACAGCGCGTCGCCCTGGGCGGCGGCCATCATCTCGGCATCCACGCACCAGTCGGCAAAGGCCTTGCGGCGCTCCTCGTTCTCGGCCTCGTAGCCCATGCTGGTCCACACGTCGGTGGTGACCAGGTCGGCGCCCTTGCAGGCTTCGAGCGGATCGGCGAAGACCTTGTAGCAGCCGGCGCGCGGCGTCTTGCCGCCGAAGGCCAGCTTCTCGTCCACTTCATAGCCGCTGGGCGTGGACAGGTGCACGGTGAAGCCCAGCAGGTCGGCAGCCTGCAGCCAGGTATTGGCCATGTTGTTGCCGTCGCCCACCCAGGCGACGACCTTGCCCGCGATCGAGCCGCGGTGCTCGATGAAGGTGAAGATGTCGGCCAGGATCTGGCAGGGGTGGAATTCGTTGGTCAGGCCGTTGATGACGGGCACGCGCGAATGGGCCGCGAAGCGCTCGATCTTTTCCTGGCCGAAGGTGCGGATCATCACCAGGTCGGTCATGCGGCTGATGACGCGCGCGCTGTCCTCGATGGGCTCGGCGCGGCCCAGCTGGCTGTCGCCCGTGGTCAGGTGCACCACCGAGCCGCCGAGCTGGTACATGCCGGCCTCGAAGCTCACGCGCGTGCGGGTGCTGGCCTTCTCGAAGATCATGGCCAGCGTGCGGTCAACCAGAGTGTGGTGCTTTTCGTAGCCCTTGAACTTCTTCTTGATCAGGGCTGCGCGCTCCAGCAGATAGGCGTACTCGTCGGCGGTGAAATCGGAAAACTGCAGGTAATGCTTGATGGAGGACATGGGCCCGCCTTTCATTCGGACAGGAATTGCTGGACCAGTGGCTTGAGTTTGGCAACGACTTCGTCGGCCTCGGCCTCGGTCATGACGAGCGGCGGCACCAGGCGCACCACGGTGTCGGCCGTCACGGAGAACAGCAGGCCGGCTTCGGCGCCGCGGGTGAGCAGCACGCCGCAGGGCTTGGCCAGCTCGATGCCGATGATCAGGCCCTCGCCGCGCACTTCCACGACGCCGGGGAGGGTGCCCAGTTCCTGCTGCAGCCTGGCCTTCAGGTGGGAGCCGACCTTGGTGGTGTGCGCCAGCAGGCCGTCTTCCTCCATGATGCGGATGGTTTCGATGCCGGCGCGCATGGACAGCGGGTTGCCGCCGAAGGTCGTGCCGTGGTTGCCGGGCTTGAACACCTCGGCCGCCTTGCCCTTGGCCAGCAGCGCGCCCACGGGCACGCCCGAGCCCAGGCCCTTGGCCAGGGACATGATGTCAGGCACGATGCCGGCCCACTGGTGGGCGAACCACTTGCCGGTGCGGCCCATGCCGGACTGCACCTCGTCGAGGATCATCAGCCAGCCCTTGGCGTCGCACAGCGCGCGCACCTGCTGCATGTATTCGGCGCGCATGGGGTGCAGGCCGCCTTCGCCCTGGATGGGCTCCATCATCACGCCCACGATGTTGGGATTGCCTTCGGTGGCCTGCTTCAGCGCCTCGATGTCGTTGGCCGGGATGCGCACAAAGCCCTCGAGCAACGGGCCGAAGCCTTCGCGCACCTTGGGGTTGGCCGTGGCGCTCATGGTGCCCAGCGAGCGGCCGTGGAAGGCGTGGTCATAGACCACGATCACGGGGTTGGCGATGCCCTTGTCCACGCCGTACTTGCGCGCCAGCTTGATGGCGGCCTCGTTGGCCTCCAGGCCGGTGCTGCAGAAGAAGGCCTTGTCCATCCGGGCGCGCTCGGTCAGCAGCCGGGCCAGTATTTCCTGGCCGGGCACATGGTAGTAGTTGGAGCAGTGGATGAGCTTGGCCACCTGTTCCTGGATGGCGGGCACGAACTTGGGATGGTTGTGGCCCAGCGTGTTGACCGCAATGCCGCCCAGCGCGTCGAGGTACTCCTTGCCGTTGATGTCCCACAGGCGGCAACCCTGGCCTCGCTCCAGAGCGATGGGAACGCGGCCGTAGGTGGTCATCACATGGGGTTCGGCAACCTCGATATGAGCGGTCATTGCAAAAATCTCCTCAGCAGGGCGGTCAGTGGTGCGGGTGGCACCGTAAAAATGCGAGGCCTGATTCTAGATGCCGCGGATAACCCCAACATTGCGCTTTGCGCATCGCAGCCATGCAATGAGCCTACGCCCGACTGGGATGCCGGCCGGACCCGGGCGCTGGCTCTTATACAAGAGCTAGAATGCTCCATGGGCATATCGGTGGAGACCCCACCCCAATTCACCCTCGTTTTCTGGTGGAGCCCCGGATCTTTTTGGCGCATATTTGATGGTTACCCCCTCCAGCAAAGAATTGTTCATTCTGGGCATGACCCATTCCGGCAAGACCTTCAGACCCAGCGACTGGGCCGAGCGACTGGCCGGCGTCATGAGCCAGTTCCGACCCGGAGGGGCTTGCCAGGGCAGCCACCTGAGTTATTCGCCCTGGTGCGTGCCTACGGTGATGAACGGCGTCAAGTGCGTGGTGGTCAACCGGGATCTGCGCGACTACGAGCCCATGGCCTGGGACTTCTGCCTGAACTTCGCCAAGGACAATGACCTGCAGGTCGCCGAAGCCTGCCTGCTGCCCGACGAAAAAGCCTGACCCCCAGGCTTTTTGCTTTTTTGAAGAGAACAAGAGCGCACAAGGGTGCGTTTTTTTGTGCCCCGATGGGTCGGGGTGCCGCCCGTGGACCCTGAACCGGTTCGCCCTCCAGGCCGGGAGGGGCCAGGCAAGAGCCGCCTTGGGCGAGGGTATCGTCCCCCGTTGTACATCATTCCCTTTGGTGCGGTGTGCAGCTCTTCAGGGATTTCCGTCCACAAAAAAACCGCCCGAAGGCGGCTTTGATGTTTGCTGGCAGCGCACCCGTTACAAACGGCAGATGGCTGTGATGGAAATCCCGGCCATCCGTGCTTGATGGTTGCCGGTATTAAGCGGCGAGAGCCAGGGCCTTGACCTTGGCGGACAGGCGGCTCTTGTCGCGAGCAGCCTTGTTCTTGTGGAAGATGCCCTTGTCGGCGATCGCGTCGATCACGGACTGAGCCTTGGCAAACAGCTCGGTAGCCTTTGCCTTGTCGCCGGCCACGACGGCCTTCTCGACGTTCTTGACAGCGGTGCGGTACTTGGAACGCAGCGAGGTGTTCGCAGCGTTCAGCTTGATGTTCTGGCGGGCGCGCTTGCGGCCCGATGCCAGGCGGGGGTTCTTCTTGGCTTTGGTTGCCATGGTATGTTTTCCTTTGTGTCTGAGGATGATGCCAGCAAACTGGAGATTATAGCACCCCCTGAGCCGCTGCGCGGCCTCCCCCTCTCTCGCTGCGCGGGAGGGGGACGACGCCTTTGCTGCGAGGCGGCTCTTGCTCGGCGTCCCTGGCCTGGGTCGCGCCCAGGTAGGGAGGCTGTGGTTGCTACAGAGTGCAAAGCCGGCGGATCGGCAAGCGGCCAGCCCGGCAAGCGCATACACTTCGCTGCGTGTCACTGTTCAAAGCCGCCTCCACCGTATCCCTGCTGACGCTGGCCTCCCGCATTTCGGGCCTGCTGCGCGATCTGCTCATGGCCTCCATCTTCGGGGCCAGCGCCCTGACCGACGCCTTCAATGTCGCGTTCCGGATTCCCAACCTGTTCCGGCGCCTGTTTGCCGAAGGCGCATTCAGCCAGGCTTTCGTGCCGGTGCTGGCGGCCAGCAAGACCCAGGATGGCGAGGAGGCCACGCGCCACCTCATCAGCCATGTGGCCACCATCCTGTTCTGGGCGCTGATCGTGGTTTGCGTGCTGGGCGTGATCGGTGCGCCGCTGCTGGTGTGGCTGCTGGCCAGCGGCCTGCGCCAGGCGCCCGAGGGCTACCAGGCCGCCGTGGTCATGACCCGCTGGATGTTCCCCTATATCGGCTTCATGTCGCTGGTGGCGCTGTCGGCCGGCATTCTCAATACCTGGAGGAGATTCGTGGTGCCAGCCGCCACGCCGGTGCTGCTGAACCTGAGCATGATTGCGGCGGCCGTCCTGGTGGCGCCCTGGTTCGGGCGCCAGGGCATCGAGCCCATCTATGCCATGGCCGGCGGCGTGATGCTGGGCGGCGTGCTGCAGCTGGCCGTGCAGGTGCCGGCATTGCTGCGCATGGGGCTGATGCCGCATATCGGCTTTTCGGCTGCGGCCATCCGCGAGGCCTGGAACGAAGCCGGGGTGCGCCGCATCCTGTCGCTCATGGCTCCGGCCCTGCTGGGCGTGGGCGTGGCCCAGGTGTCGCTGATGATCAACACGCAGATCGCCTCCTATCTGGCGACCGGCAGCGTGACCTGGCTGTTCTATGCCGACCGGCTGATGGAGTTCCCCACCTCGCTGCTGGGTGTGGCCCTGGGCGTGGTGCTCACGCCGCAGCTGGCATCGGCCCGGGCGGCCGGCGATGCCGAGCGCTACTCCAACATGCTGGACTGGGGATTGCGCCTGGTGTTCCTGATGGCCGTGCCCTGCGCCGTGGGGCTGCTGACCTTTGCCACGCCGCTGGTGGCCACGCTGTTCCACCGCGGCGCGCTGCATGACAGCGACGTGGGCCAGATCGCCCTGGCCCTGATCGGCTACGGTGTCGGCCTGGTCGGTCTCGTGGCCATCAAGGTGCTGGCACCCGGCTACTACGCGAGCCAGGATATCCGCACGCCGGTCAAGATCGCCATTGCCGTGCTGGCCATCACCCAGCTGCTCAACCTGGTGTTCGTGCCCTGGCTGGCCCATACCGGGCTGGCCTTGTCCATCGGGCTGGGCGCCCTGGTCAATGCGGGCTGGCTACTGCTGGGCCTGCTGCGCCGCGGCGTGTACCAGCCGCAGCCGGGCTGGGGCAAGCTCGCGCTGCAGGTGGTGGCGGCCAGCGCCTTGCTGGCCGTGCTGCTGCTGTGGGGCAGCCAGCACTTCGACTGGATCGGGCTGCGTGCCCACAGCCTGGAGCGGGCGGGCCTGCTGCTGGCGCTGATGGCCGCCGCGGCCGTGGTGTACTTTGGCGCGCTGCGCATCGGCGGCCTGAATCTGCGCCAGCTGCTGCGGCGCTGAGATTATGAAAAAGTGAGCATGTTGCACTGATAAACAGTGCATATTGGGGGTATTTCGCTTGCAGTTCAGTGCGCATGGGCTTACAAAGCGGCCTATGAGTTGGACCCTTGACGAGCACCCCACCGCGCTGCAGTATTTTGCCTCCCTGGTTCAAAGCGACAGCGATTTCGCGCTGATGGAGGCGGCCATCAGCATCGGCCAGGATGCCGAACCCGATCTGGACCTGCAGGCCGTGATGGCGGACATCGACCGCCTGCAGGTGCGCCTGGCCCAACGGCTGGCCGGTGAGACCGACCCGCTGCAGTGCCTGGGCGCACTCACCAAGTTCTTCTATGGCGAACTGGGCTTCGCCGGCAACCTCAACAACTACTACGATCCGGGCAACAGCTACATCCACCAGGTGCTGCGCACGCGCCGCGGCATTCCCATCAGCGTGGCCCTGTTGTGGCTGGAGCTGGCGCGCGGCCTGGAGCTGCCGGCCGACGGCATCAGCTTTCCGGGCCATTTCATGGTCAAGGTGCTGCTGCCCCAGGGGCAGGTGGTGATGGACCCGCTCACCGGCGAATCGCTTTCTGCCAACGGCCTGGCCGAGCGGCTCCAGCCTTTTCTGGACCAGGCCGGCGTCACGCCCGAGGAGGCTGCGCCACTGGGGCTGTACCTGCAGGCCGCGAAGCCGCGCGACATCATGGAACGCATGCTACGCAACCTGCAGGAAATCCATCTGGCCCAGCGCGACTGGCCCATGCTGGTGGCCGTGCTCAACCGCCTGCTGATCCTCAGGCCCGAGGTCCGCGAGAATTACCGCGACCGGGGCCTGGCCTATGCGGAATGGGGTGTCACGGAGCGAGCGCTAGCAGATCTTGAGCACTATCTGCAGGATTTGCAAGGATCTGAAGCTGCATATATCGAAAAGACCATAGCTCGCCTGCGCAAGGTGCTATGAAAACGGCTGCCCTCAGACCAGCTGAACGGCTTCCAGCTCTTTCTTGAGATAGGCGTAGAACAGCGGCGCGGCAACCAGGCCGGCCGGGCCGAACACCGATTCGGCCACGAACATGACGGTCAGCAGCTCCCAGACGCCCATATGGGTGCGCTGGCCCACGACCTTGGCGTTGATCACGTACTCGGCCTTGTGGATCAGGATCAGAAAGCCCAGGCAGGCCGCCGACGCCACGGGCGAGACCGACAGCCCCACCAGCGTGAGCACGGAATTGCACAGCAGGTTGCCGACGATGGGAATCAGGCCCGCGAAGAAGGTCAGCGTGATGAGCGCCGGCGTGTAGGGCAGCTCCAGATTCCAGATGGGCAGCACCAGCAGCAGGAAGACGGCCGTGAGCAGCGTGTTGAAGAGGGCAATCCAGAACTGCGCCGCGACGATCTGCCGGAAGGCCTCGCCGAAATGCGCGATGCGCTGGTTCAGCGCCGCAATCAGCGGCGGCCGGCGCCGGGCGATGGGGCGGACGGCTGCCAGTGCGCCCACGATCAGGCCCACATAGGCGTACAGCAGGCCGGTCAGCCAGGCGCGGCCTGCGTGGGCCAGCATGCCGGCCTTGGTGGCCAGGTAGTTGGCCAGCATGTGCTGGATCTCCTGGGCGCCGTCGGGCAGCTGGTCGGCAATGTCGGCGGGCAGCTTGTCGCGCAGCTCCAGAACCGTGCGGGCCAGGTAGTCCAGCAGCTCCTTGTATTGCTGCGGCGCCTCGGTGATGTAGGAGCGCGTATGGGTCAGGGCGCCGCTGAGCAGGGCCAGCGGCGCGAGGATGACGATGGTGGTGGCCACCACCTGCGCCCAGCGCGGCAGCGTGCCCCTGCTGCGTGCCTGGGGGCTGATGCGGGCCAGCAGCCGCGCCAGGGCTCGTGTGAGCAGAAAGCCCACGCACACGCACAGCAGCCCGGGCAGCAGGCCCTGCAGCATCACCAGCAGCAGCGCCGCCCCCATCAGCAGATAGCTGGCCAGAACGACCTTGGAGGACGGCTCCGGCAGCGGACTCGCCGCCGGGGCAGGATGGGGCAGGGGCGCGGGAAGGTGCTGCGGCATGCGCGGACGGGCCGGGTTTAACGGACTTCGACGCTCTGGCCGGCGCCGCGCTCGGCGATCTGGCCGATGGTGTAGACCGTCTCGCCCAGCTCGCGCAGCGTGGCGGCCGTGGCTTCGGCTTCTTCGGTGGCAACCACCACCACCATGCCGATGCCGTTGTTGAAGGTGCGGTTCATCTCGATGTCGTCGATGCCGGCGGTCTTCTGCAGCCAGGCGAACAGCTCGGTCTGGGGCCAGCTGCCGGCCTTCAGGTGGGCCGCCGTGCCTTCGGGCAGCACGCGGGGAATGTTCTCCAGCAGGCCGCCGCCGGTGATGTGGGCCAGCGCCTTGATCGGATGCTTGGCCAGGGCGGCCAGCACGTTCTTCACATACAGCCGCGTGGGCTCCATGATGGCGGCCTTGAAGGGCTTGCCGTCCAGCGTCTGGGGCACGGTGCCCTGGGCCTCGGCGCGCTCGATGCACTTGCGCACCAGCGAGAAGCCGTTGGAATGCACGCCGTGCGAGGCCAGGCCCAGCACCACGTCGCCGGGCTTGACGTTCTGGCCCGTCAGGATCTTGGACTTCTCGACCGCGCCCACGGCAAAGCCTGCCAGGTCATATTCGCCGTCGGGATACATGCCGGGCATTTCGGCGGTTTCGCCGCCGATCAGCGCGCAGCCGGACAGTTCGCAGCCCCTGGCAATGCCGCCCACCACGGCAGCGGCCGTATCCACATGCAGCTTGCCGCAGGCGAAGTAGTCCAGGAAGAACAGGGGTTCGGCGCCTTGCACCAGCACGTCGTTTACGCTCATGGCCACCAGGTCGATGCCCACGGTGTCGTGCATGTTCCACTCGAAGGCCAGCTTGAGCTTGGTGCCCACGCCGTCGGTACCGGAAACCAGCACGGGCTCCTGGTAGCGCTTGGGTACTTCGAACAGGGCGCCGAAACCGCCGATGCCTGCCATCACGCCTTCGCGCAGGGTTTTCTTGGCCAGAGGCTTGATGCGTTCGACCAGGGCGTCGCCGGCGTCGATGTCAACACCTGCGTCTTTGTAGGAAATGGGGGTAGAGGAGGAAGCGGAAGAGCTCATCGATGAATCCGGTGCGGGTGTGCCCGAGGGTGGGCGAGAACCCCGGGATTCTACGGCGAGCGCCCGCGGCCTGCGCGGGCGGCCATCTGGCTTGAAGGTTTTTTGCGGCGTTGCTGTCCCGTGGCTGCAGGCCCGTTTTTTTCCGTCAAAGGCTGTCGTTGCAGGCAAAACGGCGGCTTCCCTCCAGCACCGTGCGGCGCAGACTAAAATCAGGCGTTTGCTATCGTGCCGCCGCCGCGGCTGAGATTTCAGCACCAGCCTGCCTTCACCCGTTTCTCTCACCATTGATGCTGCTGACGACTCTTTTGCCAGACTCTGCTGCATGGGCCTTGGAGCGTGCTCACGACGCGGGCGCGCTCTTGGGGCCGGGAAAGGGGGCGCTGCGCGTATGTCGCAGATGAAGCAGCTGGCCCTGGATATCAGCATGGCGTCGAGTCCGACGCTGTCGCGTTTCTTCGTCGGTCCCAATGCCGCGGTGATAGACCACCTGCGCCACTGGGTGGGCGACGGCAGGCTGCAGCAGGCCCGCACGCCAGTGCCCACTTACCTGTGGGGGGAGTCGGGGTCGGGAAAGACCCATCTGCTCAAGGCCGTGCGCGAGGCGCTGCGCGAGCAGGGAGCGATGGTCGGATGGATGGATGCGAACACGCTGTTCCCGCCGCCGTTCGACGAGCGCTGGGCCGCCGTGCTCATGGACGATGTGGACATCTACACGCCCTTGCAGCAGGCGCGCGCCTTCAACTGGTTCGTCAACGCCACCAGCCCTGCGACCGGTTCGCCGCGCTGGGTGCTGGGCGCGGGCCAGTTGCCGGTGGCGGACCTGAAGCTGCGCGAAGACCTGCGGACCCGCCTGGGCTGGGGCCATGTGTATCAGCTGCAGCTGCTGGACGAGTCGGCGCGCCGTGCCGTGCTCAGGCAGGAGGCCGATGCCCGCGGCGTCTTCCTGAGCGATGAAGTGATGGATTACATGCTCAGGCGCTTTTCGCGCGACCTGGGCTCTTTGATGCAGCTGCTGGACATGCTGGACGGTTTTGCCTTGCGTAACAAGCGTGCCATCACCATCCCGCTGCTCAAGACCATGCTGGAGACCGAGTGAAGCCGTGCAGGCCTGGCCTGCGCGGGCGGCACCGGAGCCGGCTTTTGTTTGTAGGACTTACGCATAGGAGTGAACCGGAGGCTGGGATCCGCAGGCCATTGCCCTGCTTCAGCCTGTTGTGCGCAAGTCGTGTTTTGGAGCCACATGTCGACCCAATCCGTACCGCAGTCCAAGCTCAGGCTGGCACTGTTTGACCTGGACCATACCTTGCTGCCCCTGGACTCCGATTACGAGTGGGGGCAGTTCACCTCGCGCATCGGCTGGACGGACCCCGTGGAGTTCGGGCGCCGCAACGACGAATTCTTCGCCCACTACCAGGCCGGCACGCTGGATGTGCACGACTATGTGCGCTTTGCCACCGAAGCCTTCTGCCAGCGCGGCGCGAGCGAGGCCGATGCCGCCCACGAGCGCTTCATGCGCGAGGTGATCCTGCCGGCCATCACGCCCCAGGCCCGCGCGCTGCTCAAGGCCCACCAGGATGCCGGCGATACCATCGTCATCGTCACGGCCACCAATGAATTCGTGACACGCCCGATTGCCCGGGCGCTGGGCGTCGAGGAGCTGATTGCCGTGGAACTGGTGCGCAATGCCCAGGGCTGGTATACCGGCGAGATCAAGGGCCAGCCCAGCATGCGCGAAGGCAAGGTGGTGCGCGTGCTGCAATGGCTGGAGCACAGGGGCCTGGACTGGGCCGATGTCGAAGCCACTTTCTACAGTGACTCGTGGAACGATGTACCGCTGCTGGAGCGGGTCGATCATCCCGTGGCCACCAACCCCGATGCGCGCCTGCGCGCCCTGGCCCAGGAGCGCGGCTGGCGCATCGTGGATCTATTTACCGAAGCACCATGATCAAGACCATTATCGACAAGCTGCTGGGCAAGGCCCCGGCTGCACCCCGTTCGCGCAAGCCGCGCTTTGGCAAGCGCGAGGAGGTGCCGGTGCAGGTGCACGGCATCGATCCCCAGCTCGTGGACCGCCGCGCCGTGGACGTGGTGCAGACGCTCAAGAGCGCCGGCTACGAGGCCTACATCGTGGGTGGCGCCGTGCGCGACCTGCTGCTGGGCCTGCGTCCCAAGGACTTCGATGTGGCGACGAACGCCACGCCCGAGCAGGTCAAGAGCCTGTTCCGGCGCGCCTTCATCATCGGCAAGCGCTTCCGCATCGTGCACGTGGTCTATGGCCGCGGCCGCGAGAACGAAGTCATCGAGGTTTCCACCTTCCGCGCCTTTCTGGACAACAGCCAGGCCGAGGCCGTCAGCGGCAACGAGCGCACCAGCAAGGCGCAGCTGGCCAGCATGAAGCATGCGGTGGATGCCAGCGGCCGCGTGCTGCGCGACAACGTCTGGGGGCCGCAGGACCAGGACGCCACGCGCCGCGACTTCACCATCAACGCCATGTACTACGACCCCGAGACGCAGATCGTGGTCGACTACCACAACGGCATTGCCGACGCGCAAAAGCGCGTGCTGCGCATGATCGGGGATCCGGCCACGCGCTACCGCGAGGACCCGGTGCGCATCATCCGTGCCGTGCGCTTTGCCGCCAAGCTTTCGGGCAAGGGCTTCAAGCTCGAGCCCAAGTCGGCCAAGCCGCTGGTGGAATGCGAGCCGCTGCTGGCCGACGTTCCGCAAAGCCGCCTGTTCGACGAAATGCTCAAGCTGCTGCAGACCGGCCACGCGCTGGCATCGGTGGCGCAGCTGAAGGCGCTGGGCCTGTCGCGCGGCATCTATCCGTTGCTGGACGTGGTGATGGAGCGCGCCGGCCACCCGTTCGTACAGGCCGCGCTGACCGACACGGATCGCCGCGTGGGCGAAGGCAAGCCCGTGGCGCCCAGCTTCCTGCTGGCCTGCGTGCTGTGGCAGGATGTGAAGACCGGTTGGGAGAAAAAGCTGGCCCAGCGCATGCATCCCTTCCCGGCCCTGCAGGAAGCCATTGACGAGGTCTTCGATGCGCGCATCGGCGACGTGTCGGGCCGCGGCAAGCTCGCGGCCGACATGCGCGAGATCTGGGTCATGCAGCCGCGCTTCGACAAGCGCACGGGAGCCACGCCGTTTTCCATGGTGGCCCAGCCGCGCTTTCGTGCGGGCTTCGACTTCATGCGCCTGCGCGCCGACATCGGCGAGGTCGATGAAAGCCTGGCCAGCTGGTGGCAGGAGTTCCAGCAGGCCGACGACGGACGCCGCGAAGACCTGATTGCCCAGGCGCGCGACGAGCAGCGCGCGCGCCAGCGTGCCCAGCAGCAGTCCGAGCCCAAGGTGCACCGCGTGGCCAGGAGCCGTGCCGGCCGGGAAGGCGTGACGCCGCTGCAAAGCCCGCAGGAGGCCGAGGACGGCAGCCTGCTGGATCAGGCTGCCGCGGCCACCCATGACGGAACGATGTCCGATGGCGGCACTCCGAAGAAGCGGCGCCGCCGTCGTCGCAAGCCGGGCGGAGGCGGTGCGCAGGCTGATTCCTCCTCGTCCGTCTCCTGACGCCATGGCTGCCGATTTGCAGGAAGAAGCGCAGCTGGCCTGGATCGGGCTGGGTGCCAATCTCGGGGACGCGAGGAATGCGCTGTGCACCGCGGTGCGCAGCATCGCGGCCTTGCCGCAAACGCGTGTGCTGCAGCTTTCCTCGCTGTACCGCAGTGCGCCGGTGGATGCGGGCGGCCCCGACTATTTCAATGCCGTGGCCGTTGCCGCCACCCGGCTGGCGGCGCTGGAGCTGCTCGATGCGCTGCAGGCCATCGAGCTGGCGGCCGGCAGGGAGCGCCCTTACCGCAACGCGCCGCGCACGCTGGATCTGGATCTGCTGCGCTTTGGCGATCTGCAGATGCAGAGCGAGCGCCTGACGCTGCCGCACCCGCGGATGCTGGAGCGCGCCTTTGTGCTGCATCCCATGGCCGAGCTGCCGGGCGCCGGTGTGACGGCTGCGCAGCTGGCCTCGGTGGCGGACCAGCGCATCGAGGCGGTCGCGGCGCCCGGAGACTGGTACCGGCTCTGAGGCCTGCCGGGCTGCATGCAGCGGCCATCCATTAAGTTAACTTTCAGGTGGAAGCAGCAACATGGCGAAACATGTTGCTTTTTCATACTGAGGTTTGCCTGTGAGTGACCATTTGCTGATGCGGGAGGCATGGCTGCCGCCTCGCGAAATTGCGCTGGGCAGCTCCGGCCCAGTCGCCTCGGCCATGCGCAGCGCACACTCCATTTCCTGCGTGCTGCCCTGCTACAACGAGGCGGAGAACCTGGACCGCCTTCTGCCCCTGCTGTGCGCCAAGCTCGCTCACCTTGCTCCTTTGTGGGAAATTCTGGTGGTCGATGATGGCAGCACGGACGACACCGAAGCGCGGCTGCGGCACTGGACCCAGCGCCCCGGCGTGCGTGCGTTGCGGCTGTCGCGCAACTTCGGCAAGGAGGCGGCGCTGACGGCCGGACTGCAGGCCGCACGGGGCGAAATCACCATCATGATGGATGCCGACCTGCAGCATCCCCTGGCGCTGCTGGACACCTTTGTGCGGCACTGGAGTGCCGGCGCCGACGTGGTCTATGCGGTGCGTGCGCACCGCGATGCCGAAAGCCGCTTCAAGCGCGTAGGAACGCACTGGTTCTATAGCCTGCTCAACCACGGCGGTCGCTTCAAGGTGCCGGAAGATGCTGGCGACTTCCGCCTGATGGATCGCAAGGTGGTGCAGGCGCTGCTGGACCTGCCCGAGCGCAACCGTTTCATGAAGGGCCTGTATGCCTGGGTGGGGTTCGATGCGGTGGCCGTGCCCTACGTGCCCGACGCGCGCGCGCATGGCGTGAGCCATTTCAACAAGCTGCGCCTGATCCGGCTGGCGCTTGACGGCATCATGGCCTTCACGGTGTGGCCGCTGCGCGCGGTGATCGGCCTGGGCTTCCTGCTGGCGCTGGGCGCATTTGCCTACGGCGCCTACCTCACGCTGGTCTATCTGCTGTATGGCCACAATGTGAGCGGCTGGACCACGATCGTGGTCAGTCTCATGCTGTTTGCCGGCGTGCAGCTGGTTTCGCTGGGCGTGGTGGGCGAGTATGTCGGGCGCATTTATGAAGAGGTCAAGCGGCGGCCTCTGTTCCTGGTCAAGCGCGAACTCGGCCAGGGTATCAGGGAGGACGCATGAGCACGGCCGAAGCAAGCTTGTCGCGGCAGGACGGCTGGAAGGTGCTGGCCCTGGTGGTTCTGTGGCTGGGCGCCACCGCATGGCTGCGGCCCCTGATGCTGCCCGACGAAGGGCGCTATGCGTCCGTGGCTCTGGAGATGCTGCGCTCGGGCGACTGGCTCACGCCGACGCTCAACGGCCTGCCTTTCTTTCACAAGCCGCCGCTGTTCTACTGGATTTCCGGCGCGGCCATGGGTATGACGGGCTCAAGCGAGCTGGCGGCGCGCTCCGCATCGCTGGCGGGCGCCACGCTGGGCGCGATCGCGCTCTACCTGTTTGTGCGGCGCTGGTGCGGGATGGCATCCGCCCGCCGCGCCGTCATCGTGCTGGCGGTGCAGCCGCTGTTCTTTCTGGGAGCGCAGTTTGCCAACCTGGACATGCTGGTGGCCGGCTGCATCACGGCCACGGTGCTGGCCCTGGCCCATGCGGCGCTGAGCTTCGAAGCGGGCCAGCCGGATCGCCGCGCGCTGTGGCTGGCCTACGGGCTTTCGGCACTGGGCGTGCTGGCCAAAGGCCTGATCGGCTTTGTCCTGCCGGCAATGATCGTGGGCCTGTGGCTGATCTTGCGCCGGCGCTGGCGCAGCCTGCTGGCGCTGCTGTCGCTGCCCGGGGCCCTTCTCTTCATGTTGGTGGCGGCGCCCTGGTTCGTGCTCATGCAGCAGCGTTTCGACAGCTTTCTGCATTACTTCTTCGTGGTACAGCATTTCCAGCGCTTTGCCGCAGGCGGCTTCAACAACGTCCAGCCCTTCTGGTTCTATCCGGCCGTGCTGGCCGGCTGCAGCCTGCCCTGCATTCTGTGGTCGCGCCCCGCGTTCACGCGCGGCTATTGGCGGGCCGAAGGAACGCCCGGCGATGTACGCCTGCTGATGGCATTGATGGCGGGTTGCGTGACGCTCTTCTTCTCGCTGCCCCAGTCCAAGCTGATCGGCTACATCCTGCCTGCCGTGCCGGCGCTGGCCTGGCTGATGGCCGATGCCGGCCAGCGGGCGCAGGCATCGCGAAAAAGCCGTTCGTGGTGGAGGGTCAGCCTGGCCATCAGCGCGCTCATCGGCCTGGGCGTGGTGCTGGCGCTGACCGCGAATCCGCGCTACTCGGCGCGTCACATGGGGCAGGTACTGAAAGCCCGCCACCAGCCTGGCGAACCGGTCTACATGCTCGGGGAGTATGTGTACGACCTGCCGTTCTACGCAGGGCTCGACCGGCCGGTGCGCATCGTGGACGACTGGCAGAGCCCCGAGATTGCGCGGCGCGACAACTGGCGCCGGGAAATGGTCGATGCAGGCGCCTTCGATCCGGCGCTGGCCGGCCAGGTGCTGGTCACGCCGCAGCAGCTGCCTGCGGCGCTGTGCGGCAATGAAGCGGCCTGGGTGGTCGGCGATGCACAGGCGACGCAGATGCTGCCGCTGCTGGCCCAGGTCGCGCCGGTCTTTTCCGAGCATGGCCAGACGCTGTGGCGCGTGGACCCCCGGCAGGTGCTGCCTAGCTGCGCAGAAATGCCCAATGGCGGCTCAGCAGGTAGGTAGCGCCTGCGACCAGCACCAGCACGGCGGCCAGCAGCACGTCGTAGCGGGCGCCGGTCCAGTGCAGCAGGGCTGCATAGGCAGCCTCGTTGACGAGAAAGCCGCCGCCGGAGATGCAGAGAAAGCGCAGGGCCGCGGGCAGCATGGCCGTGCCATGGCCGCGGAAGCTGAGCAGGTGGTGGCCGGTGAAAGAAACGCCAACGGCCACCATCCAGCCTGCGGCGTTGGCCAGCAGCGGGGGCCACTTCGCCCAGGTCACGGCAGCAATGGCGACGCACCAGTGCACGGCGGCTGCGGCACAGCCGACCATGATGAACCAGCCGATATGGCCAAGCTGAGATGAGCGGGAGAGAGGCGGGAAATGCGAGCGAGACATGAGCGGTGGCAGCATAGCAGCGCGCGTGAAATCTGTGTGTGCGTGGACGATTTCGGCTTGCACCGGGGAATCAACGAAGCCGTGCTGGCGCTGGTGGGCATGGGCCGCGTGCAGGCGGTTTCGGCCCAGGTGGGCGGCCCGGCCTGGAGTGCCGGCGCCAGAGAGCTGAGCCTGCTTGACCCGCAGGGCGTGGATGTGGGGCTGCACCTGGATCTGACCGAATGCCCGTTGCAGGCGGGCATCCGCATGCCGCTCAAGGAGGCGATTGGGCGCGCCTATGCGGGCCGGCTGAATGTGGCGCAGCTGCGCAGCGAGATCCGTGCCCAGTTCGACGCGTTCGAGGATGCGTTGGGGCGCGCTCCAGCCTATGTGGACGGGCACCAGCATGTGCACCAGCTGCCCGTGGTGCGCTCGCTGCTGGTGCAAGAGCTGCTGCTTCGCTATCCGGAGCGAAACACCGGACGGATGCCCTGGCTGCGCAACACACGCGGCCCGTCGCGCAAGGCCCATGCCGATTGGGGAACCTGGGCGAAAGCCGAGGTGATTGCCGCGCTGGGGTCGCGCGCACTGGCCTTGCTGGCGCAGCGCCACGCCGTCGCGCAGAACCGCAGGCTTCTGGGGGTTTACGACTTCAGCGGCGATGCGCAGGCCTATGGCCGCAGGCTTTGGCGCTGGCTGGGGGCAGCGGAAAACGGCGACCTGCTGATGTGCCATGCCGGCCTGTCCACCGGGCAGGCCGACCCGCTGGCACGCGCACGCTTCATCGAGTTTTCGGTGCTGGGCTCTCTGGAGTTCGCGGAGCGGGTCGCGTTCAAGAACATCCGCCTGCGGCCCATGCACCAGATCCTGGAGTCCCGGTAAGGGCTCCAGGCAGGCGCCGGATACGGCTCAGTCGACCTTGGCGCCGGAGGCCTTGACGATGGCCTGGTATTTGCTGCGCTCGGCGGCCATGAACTTGTCGAATTCCGCCGGGCTCGAACCCACGGGCTCGGCCATCAGGGCTTCGAAGCGGGTCTTGGTCTCGGGTGTGCGCAGGGCGTCGTTGAAGGCTTTGCTCAGCTTGTCGAGCACGGGCTTGGGCGTGCCAGCGGGAGCCACCAGGCCCCACCAGGTATCGATCGCAAACCCGGGGAAGGTCTTGGACAGGGCCGGCACGCCGGGCAGCAGCGGCGTGGCATCGAGCGAGGTCACGGCCAGGGCCTTGAGCTTGCCCGACTTGATGTTGGGCGCCGCGGCCGCCAGGTTGTCGATATTGAAGTCCACCTCGCCCGACAGCAGGGCCAGCTGGGCCGGATTGGCGCCGCGGTAGGGTACGTGCAGGGCATAGATGCCGGCCTTCTGCTTGAGCATCTCGCCGGCCAGATGGCCCGCGCTGCCGTTGCCGCCGCTGCCGTAGTTAAGCTTGCCGGGATGCGACTTGGCGTAGGCGATCAGGTCGCCCACGCTGTGGATCTTGAGCTGCTCGGCACGGGCCGCGTTCATCACCAGCACATTGGGCACGCGCACCATCTGCGTGATGCCGGCAAAGTCCTTGCCTGCGTCATAAGGCATCTTGGCGTAGAGCCAGGGGTTGACGGCATGGGTGGCCGTGGCCGCCAGGCCGATGGTCAGACCGTCCGGCGCAGCCTTGGCAATGGCGTCCGCACCGATGTTGCCGCCGGCGCCGGCCTTGTTTTCGATGATGACCACGCCAAGAGAGTCACGCACACGCTCGGCCAGGGCGCGCGAGGTGATGTCCAGCGGACCACCGGGCGCATAGGGCACGATCAGGCGAATGGGCTCTTGCGCCAGGGCAAGCGGGGAGGCCAGGGCAGCAACGGCCGCCATGACCGAGAGAAGGCTGTTTCTACGGTTCATAGGGCCGCTATTGTGCAAAAAATTGCAAAACCACTAACAGGTGGAATGTTTCAATGCAGGATTTTTGCGCCAGAGCACCAGTTGATGCGTGTTGTTTCCGATTTGCTGGCATTTGGCGCTGTCCTGTTGCCCGCCTTGGGCAAGGCTGCGGTCGCTGCTTACTTGTCGGCCTCGGAAGTGAAGGCGTCTGCGAAGAATTCCTCTTCGGGCAGGCCGCGCTGCCCGGTGTAGCTGGTGCGGGCCGAATCGACCACGACGGGAGCGCCGCAGGCGTAGACCTGGTGCCCCGACAGATCGGCGAAATCATCGAGTACGGCCTGGTGCACAAAGCCGGTGCGGCCGCTCCAGCCGTCCTCGGGCAGGGCGTCGGACACCACGGGCACGTACTTGAAATGCGGCATGGCAGCCGTATGTTCCGCAATCCAGGCGGCATCATAGAGGTCGGCTGGACGGCGTCCGCCCCAGTACAGCGTGGTCGGGCGCGTGATGCCTTTGTGGCCCATGTGCTCGATCAATGCCTTGATGGGCGCAAAGCCCGTGCCAGAAGCCAGCAGGATGATGGGCTTGTCCGAATCCTCGCGCAGGAAGAAGCTGCCGAACGGGCCTTCCACACGCAGGATTTCCTTTTCCTTCATGGCGCCGAACACATGGTCGGTGAACTTGCCGCCGGGCATGTGGCGGATATGCAGTTCCAGGCCCGGAGCCGTCTCCTGCACATGCGGGGCCGTGGCCATGGAATAGGCGCGGCGCGCGCCGTCGCGCAGGATGAATTCCACATACTGGCCCGCGTGGTAGCGGAACTTCTCGGCTGCGGGCAGCTGCAGGCGCACCTGCATCACGTCGTGCGACTTCTTTTCCAGGCTGGCCACGCGCACCGGCATCTTCTTGATGGGAAAGGCGCTGGCATTGGTGACCTGGCGCGATTCGAGCACCACGTCGGTATGGGGCGTGGCGCAGCAGGTCAGCACATAGCCGGCTGCTTCCTCCTCGGGCGTCAGGGCCTTGTCCGAGTGCGCGCCGTGGGTGACGTCGCCGCTGAGCTTCTTGCACTTGCAGGAGCCGCAGGCGCCGTCCTTGCAGCCATAGGGCAGGCCCACGCCCGTGCGGATGGCGGCGGCCAGGATGGTTTCGCTGCCCTGTGTGGAAAAGGTGCGGCCGCTGGGCTGGACGGAAATCTGATGGGAGGCGTTGGCAATCTCGGTCATGACGTTCTGGCTGGGACTTGCGCAGACGGAATGCACCGGAGGTGCGCTCCAGGGGCAGGCGGGCCGCCCCCGGGCTGTCTGGCATGGGTCGTTTTTGGTTATCCTTGAATGCGTCCCGGGCGGCCATGGCCATCATGCCGCTGCACCCGCAGCAGCGTGGACGGGTGCCATGGTCTCCTCTACGCAGCAGGTTCCGATTTTGCCCTCAAACCAAAACCCATTGGGCGCGCTGCCGGCGCGCTTTCGTCGTGAGCGTGTGTTGATCGTCGGCTGTGGCGACGTGGGCCAGCGCGTGGCGCGCGTCCTGCCACGCAGCGGCGCGCATGGCGTGCGCGTGCTGGCGCTGACGCGCGATGCACAGCGTGCGCCGCATTTGCGCGTGCAGGGCATCGAGCCCCTGGTCGGCGATCTGGACCGGCCGGCCACGCTGCGCCGACTGGCCGGCATTGCCACACGCGTGCTGCACCTGGCGCCGCCGGCTTCCACCGATGTCAAGGAACCATGGTGGCGGGACCGGCGCACCGAGGCTCTGCTGGGTGCGCTGCGCCTGCGCAGCAGGCCGCTGGGCCTGGTCTATGGCTCCACCACGGGGGTCTACGGCGACTGCCGGGGCGCGTGGGTGCCCGAGAGCCGGCCCCTGGCGCCGGCCACTGCCCGTTCGCAGCGCCGTGCCAATGCCGAACGTGCAGTGCGCTTTGCCGGCCGCCTGGGCATGCGTGCCAGCATTGTGCGCATTCCCGGCATCTATGCGCCGGACCGCGAAGGCGGCACCCCGCGCGCGCGCCTGCTGCGCGGCACGCCGGCGCTGCGGGCCGAGGAAGATGTGTTCACCAGCCACATCCATGCCGATGATCTGGCCCGCGCCTGCGTGCTGGCGCTGTGGCGCGGCAAGAGCCAGCGCATCTACCACGCCTGCGACGACACCGAGCTGCGCATGGGCGATTACTTCGACATGGCGGCCGATCTCTATGGCCTGCCGCGCCCGCCACGCATCACCCGGGAAGAGGCGCAGCGGCAGCTGCCCGCCAGCCTGCTGAGCTTCATGGGCGAGTCGCGCCGCCTGCTCAACCACCGGCTCAAGCGCGAGCTCAGGCTGGTGCTGCGCTACCCCACCGTGGACCGGGGCCTGCGCGGCTGAAAAGCAGGCGGGTCGCAACTGGCGAGGCCCGGCCCGGAGACAGCGGGCAAGAGCCGCCTCGCGGCGGGGGCGCCTAGCCGAAGCTGTTGCCCCGCCGCACGTCGCCCCTCGGGGAAAAGCGGCGCAGCCGCCGGGAGGGCTCAAGGGACGGGATGCACGCCGCCCCGGTTGTCGTAGCAGCGGAATACATTGCAGTTGACGATCTGGGCCGGCGGCGCAGGCTGGGGCGGCACGGGCCGCGTCCAGCCCCACTGCTGCGGCCGGTGGATGGCATTGGGCTGCAGCGCGCGTGTCTGCTGCAGCTGGCTGTAGGCTTCGGGGCCCAGGCAAGCCATTTCCATCTGCTGCTGCGCGGCCTGGCTGCGCTCGCCCCAGGTCGCCGGATCCGGGGAGGTCTCGGCCAGGATGGCATCGAAGCGCTGGCGGGCCTGGCGGCAGGCGGGGGAATTGCCGCCGCTCCCGGCCCTGGCGGCAGCCAGCTGCTGCCGGCGTTCCTGCTCCTCGCGCTTTTCGCGCTCCTGGCGCTGGGCCTCATCGCGGGCCATTTCGGCCTTGCTGCGCTCTAGGGCGGCCGCCGCCTGGGCGCGTTCGCGGGCAATCTGTTCGGGGCTGGAGGCCGGCTGCACCTGCACGGATGCTTCGCCGGAAATGCAGCGGCCGTTGGTATAGGTGACTTCTCCGGTCTTGGCATCGGTGCAGCGCAGCACCTGGGCCGGGGCGGCAGTGGCCAGGAACAGCCAGCCTGCGGCGAGCAGGGCGGCCCGCAGGCCCATGCCGACAGCGAAGGCCGGGGAATATGAGGAATAGGACATGGCCCGCTCCTTTCAGATGGCTTTCCGGGCACGCATGCTGCGCCCCTCGGATCGGGCCAGATTATGGCCCGTACCTGACAAAAAGTATCGGCGAGGCACCCGAGCGGCTGTCGCCCTGGGGCGCAAAGGCTTTCCTATCGCCAGTCGCGCTGCTGGCGCCACTGCTGCAGGCGCTCGTTCTGCTGTTGCTGACGGTCCTGATCCTGCTGGCGCTGCTGTTGCCAGCGCTGGCGCTCCTGGTCCCGCTGCTGTTGCCCGCGGTCGCGTTCGCGGTCCTGCTGCATGCGTTCCTGGTCGCGCCGCATCTGCTCCTGATCGCGGCGGTTCTGTTGCTGCTGGCGTTCCCATTCCCGGCGCTGCTGTTCCTGCATGCGCTGCTGCTCGCGGATCTGGCGGTCCTGCTCGCGCTGCTGCTGGTGCTGCCAGGCTTCGCGCTCCCGCTGGCGTTGCCAGTAGGCGCGCTCGCGCTCGCGGGCGGCCCAGTCGTCGCGCTCGTAGATATAGGTGGGATAGGCCGGGTAGGCCGGCTGGCCGCCGATGATGGTGGTGTTCACCGAACCTTGCGGATAGGCGGGATAGCCGTAGCCGTCGTCATATCCGGCCGGCACGGCGCAGGCCGTGCACAGTGCGGCAATGCCCAGCACGGCCACGGCGCGTGCTGCCGTGGCGGGGAGCGGGGAGAGCAAGGCTGATTTCATGGTGTTTCCGGATGGATGACGGGCTGGCCGGGCCTGCGGGGTTTCGTCGTGAGGGCCACCGTGCGCCTGCAAGTGGGGGCAAGGGACGGTGCGTTCTGTGCTTTGTTCAACGCATGAGCGGCGGCCCGGGTTGACCTGGATTAGTCCGGAAAATTCAAAAAGCATAGCTTCAGGCGCCCTGCGGCATTCGCTCTGGGGCGTATTCCATGAGTTTTTCAGTTGCTTCCAAAGGCCTGATGCCTTGGTGACCCTGTTGCCAAAAGAAGTGCCTGGCGGTGGCTAGAATGGCTGCCAGTCCCTTTGCAGGCGCGGCCGGTCCGGCCGGGTCTGTGAAGGGCAGCGTTCTCAGGGCGGGGCGAAATTCCCCACCGGCGGTATCTGCAAGACCTGTCTTGCAGCAGCCCGCGAGCGCCCGGCGGCCTGGTCCAGGTTGCCGGGGTCAGCAGATCTGGTGAGATGCCAGAGCCGACGGTCATAGTCCGGATGAAAGAGACCGCGCAGCATTTGCCTATGCGTCTGCAGCCTGTGGAGCTGCCGCATGGCCGATGCCGTTCGCGCGCGCCCTGATTCATTGGCACCATTGTTTGAAAGCAAACCATGAATCAGACCCCCATCTCCATGAACTTCGCCACCCCCGGCGCGGCCCAGGGCACGCCCTGGAAGGCCGTGGCCAGCCGCAGCCGCATCGCCGTCATCAGCGCCAGCTGGCATACCGAAGTGGTGTACCAGGCGCGGGACTCGGCCCAGGCCGAGCTGCAGGCGCAGGGCGTGCCGGCCGCCAACATCCAGCATTTCAGCGTGCCGGGCGCGTTCGAGATTCCCCTGCTGGCCAAGAAGCTCGTGGACAGCGGCCGTTTCGATGCCGTGATCGCCTGCGCGCTGATCGTCAATGGCGGCATCTACCGCCATGAGTTCGTGACCTCGGCCGTGATCGACGGCCTGATGCGCGTGCAGCTCGATGCCGAGATTCCGGTGTTCTCCGCCGTGCTGACACCGCGCGACTTCCACGAGCATGGCGACCATCTGGAGTTCTTCCGCCAGCATTTCGTCAAGAAGGGCGTGGAAGTGGCCCATGCCTGCCTGAGCGCGCTGGACCAGCTGGCCCAGGTGGTGGCGCTGGGCCAGGCCAAGGCGGCCTGAGGCACGGGGCAGGCCGGGCCTCACCACAGTTGAGCCCGGCTGCCGATCCCGGAAAACGCTGATTGTTGTGTCGGCGTCTCATCGGGTGGCCCCTGGCATTTGTTCCATTGCCAAGCGCCGGGGGCGCGCATACCGTTGCGGTTTGTCTCAACCGAGAGGAGTGCGCAATGAAGATGTTTGGCAAGCTGTGCATCGCAGCTGCGGTGGCGGGCATGGGCACCGCCGCAATGGCCCAGGAGCAGGTCATCAAGATCGGTCACATCGGCCCGGTTTCGGGCCCCCAGGCCCACTTTGGCAAGGACGACGAGAATGGCGTGCGCATGGCCATCGAGGACCTCAACGCCAAGGGCATGGAAATCGGCGGCAAGAAGGTCAAGTTCGTGCTGGTGGCCGAGGACGACGTGGCCGACCCCAAGCAGGGCACGGCCGCTTCGCAAAAGCTGTGCGATGAAAAAGTGGCCGGCGCCGTGGCCTTCGTGAACTCTGGCGTGGCCATTCCTTCGTCCAAGGTGTTCCACGACTGCGGTATTCCCATGATCACGGGCGCGGCCACCAACCCCGACCTGACCAAGCCCGGCTGGGACACGACCTACCGCGTGATCGCCAACGACAATGCGCTGGGCGCGGCGCTGGCCACCTATGCGGCCAAGACGCTCAAGCTCAAGAACGTGGCCGTCATCGATGACCGCACGGCCTACGGTCAGGGTCTGGCCAATGTGTTCAAGAAGGATGCCGAAAAGCAGGGCGTGAAGATCGTCGCCAGCGAGTTCACCAATGACAAGGCCACGGACTTCATGGCCATCCTGACCTCCATCAAGGCCAAGAAGCCCGATGCCATCTTCTACGGCGGCATGTACGGCCAGGCGGGACCCATGCTGCGCCAGATGGGCCAGCTGGGCATGAACGACGTCAAGCTGTTCGGCGGCGACGGCATCTGCGTGACCGAGCTGGCCAAGGTGGCTGCCGGCGCCAAGCCGCTGGAGAACGTGGTCTGTGCGGACGGCGGCGCCTCGCTGGCCAAGATGCCCGGCGGCACGGAGTGGAAGAAGCGCTACGACGCCAAGTACCCCGGCCAGTTCCAGGTCTACAGCCCGTATTTCTATGACGGCACCATGCTGCTGGCCGATGCCATGAAGCGCGCCAACTCCTGGGACCCCAAGGTCTACATCCCCTTCCTGCAGAAGTCGGACTACGCGGGCGTGACCTCCAGGATCGCTTTCGAGAAGAACGGCGAGATGAAGAACCCCAGCTACACGCTGAGCCGCTACGTCAACGGCGTCAAGACGCCCATCGACCTGAACTGAGCGCAGCCTGGCGTGCAGGCTCCGCGCCTGTGCACCGGCCCGACCCGAAGCCCGCCATGCGGGCTTTTTTCATGCCGGAGATCTGCTATCGAAACAGGAGCTGCTGCCGCATTTCTGCAAAAGATTTCAATGCCTTTTCACTATGAAGCGGCAGTGGGGATGGCGCAGCCAGCTCTGGAAAAGAGAGCGCGGCGTCATGGCATCCCATCGGCCTGCACGCCTTCGAGCCGGGCAAAGTAGGCGCGCAGCACCTCGATGGCCTGGCGCACCTTGGCTGGCTGGGCATCGCGCTGGGGCGTGACGGCCCAGATGTCGAGCTGGCCCATGTCCCACTGCGGCAGCAGGCGCACCAGCCGGCCTTCTCGCAGGCTGGCGGCCACATCGTGGGCCGAGAGCACGGCCACGCCCAGGCCGGCTTCGCAGAACTGCTGCACGGTGGCGCGGTGGTTGCTCACCATCTGCGGCAGCGCCTGCAGGCTGAAGCTTTCGCCGCTGGGGCCGTGGCGCCAGTTCAGGTCCACCCGCGCATGGTCCTTGCGCGCCAGGTCCAGCCAAGGCGCCTGGGCCAGCTCCGAAGGATGCAGCGGCGGCTTGCCGCGCTCCGCTTGCCAGGCGGCCAGCCACTTAGGCGAAGCGCACAGCAGCGTGGCGCTGCGGCCCAGGTGGCGCGCCACCCAGCTGGAGTCGGCCAGCGTGCCGAAGCGCAGCGCCAGGTCCACGCGCGCCTGTATCAGGTCGATGGTTGCATCGTCCATCAAAAGGCGCAGGCGCAGCGCCGGATTGCGCGCCAGCCAGCTGCCCAGGGCCGGCGCCGCATGCGGCGCAAAGCCCGCGGGGGCGGACATGCGCAGCTCGCCGCCGGGCTCCTGCCGCTCGGCATCCAGCTCGGTTCGGGCGCGCGCCGCAGCCTCGCACATCTGGGCGCACTGCACGTAAAAGCGCTGGCCCGCGTCGGTCAGCGCGAGCTGGCGCGTGGAGCGGTGCAGCAGCGTCACGCCGGCCTCGCGCTCGAGCTGGCGGATGTGCTGGCTCACGGCCGAGGGCGTCATGTCCAGCCGCCGCGCCGCAGCGCTCATGCCGGCCTGTTCGACGACGGCCACGAAAACGGCCATGCGTTTGAGGTCTTCCATGCTGGTATTTTGAAGTACGGCTTCAAGGTCATAGTGGGCAAAAGGGGTTTTTGTGAAGAATGCGACGGCTTAATCTTTAGCCTTGTTGAAACACAAGGAGTTCTCGCATGAAAGTCGCATTGATTGGCGCCACCGGTTTTGTGGGCGCGGCCCTGCTCCAGGAACTGCTGCAGCGCGGCCACGAGGTGGTGGCGCTGGCGCGCGATCCGGGCAAGCTCCAGGCCCGGCCCCGCCTGCAGGTGGTGCAGGCCGACGTGATGGACGCCGCGCAGGTGCAGCAGGCCGTGGCCGGTGTGGATGCCGTGGTCAGCGCCTACAACGCGGGCTGGGGCAATCCCAACATCTATGCCGATTTCATGCGAGGTTCGCGCGCCATCGTGCAGGGCATCAAGGCCGCCGGCATCAGGCGCTATCTGGTGGTGGGCGGCGCGGGCAGCCTGTACGTGAGCGGCAGGCAGCTGGTGGACAGCCCCGACTTTCCGGCCGCCTTCAAGCAGGGCGCCCTGGCCGCGCGCGACATGTACGCCGAGCTGCAGAAGGAAAGCGCTCTGGACTGGACGCTGCTGAGCCCGCCGATCGCCTTCCATCCGGGCGGCGCGACCGGCCGCACCGGCCGCTACCGCACGGGCAAGGATGAGCCGCTGATGCAGCCCGACGGCGCGCCGGGCACGATCTCCGATGCCGATCTGGCCGTGGCCGTGGTCGATGCGCTGGAGCAGGGCGCCCACGTGCGCGAGCGCTTCACCGTGGCCTATTGAGCCGCACCCAAGCCGTGCGCCCGCGCCGATGGCCGCCGGCATGCGGCGGCCTGGCCTATAGTGAGGGCTTCCCAATCCGCTGCTGGACATGACCCCCTCTTCACTGCGCACCGCGGTCAGAAGCATGGCCCTGTTCGAGGTCGCCAAGGGCGTGGCGGCCTTGCTGGGGCTGCTGGGCCTGCTCGGGCTTTTGCACCACGACCTGCACAAGCTGGCGCTGGAGCTGATCGGCCATGTGGGCCTGTCGCCGGCGCAGCGCTATCCGGCGCTGCTGCTGGACATGGTGGACAGGCTCAACGTCACGCCCGTGCACACGCTGGTGCTGCTGGGCGGGCTGTACGCGGCCGTGCGCTTTGTCGAAGCCTGGGGGCTGTGGCGGGACAGGGCCTGGGGCGAGTGGTTCGGCGTGGCGGCCAGCGGCGTCTACATACCGCTGGAAGTGCAGCATATCCTGCGGCACACGAGCTGGCAGGCCATGCTGGTGCTGGCGTTCAACGTGGCGCTGGTGCTGGTGCTGCTGGCCCGGCTGATGCAGCGCCGCGCCCAGGCGCGGGAGCGTGCCTTGCCCTGAAGGCCGTCACGGCTTCGACCCCGCGCCGCGCAAGGAAAACCGGGGCCGCGGCGGTCTTTGCCATGTAGGGCATACACAATCAGGGTTTCTACCTGGGTTGCCCGCCGGCAGCCGCTGCCCACCGCTTTTCGATGCATGACTGATCCCACTGTTTCCCTGTCTGCCCCGGCCGCGCCGCAACGCACGGCCGCCCAGGCCTGGCTGAGCGTGATTGCGCTGGCGCTGGGCGCCTTTGTCTTCAACACCACCGAATTCGTGCCCGTGGGGCTGCTGGGCGGCATAGGCGCGAGCTTCGGCATGCCTGCGGAGCAGGTGGGCCTGATGCTGACCATCTATGCCTGGGTAGTGGCGCTGGCCTCGCTGCCCTGCATGCTGATGACCAAGCAGGTGGAGCGGCGCAGGCTGCTGATGGCCGTGTTTGCCGTGTTCGTGGCCAGCCATGTGCTGTCGGGCGTGGCCTGGAGCTTTGCCTCGCTGGTGGTCAGCCGCATCGGCATTGCGCTGTCGCATGCGATCTTCTGGTCCATCACGGCCTCGCTGGCCGTGCGCGTGGCGCCGCCGGGCAGGAAGGCCATGGCGCTGAGTCTGCTGGCCACGGGCACGTCGGTGGCCATGGTGCTGGGCATTCCGCTGGGCCGCGTGGTGGGCGAGGCCCTGGGCTGGCGCATGACCTTCCTGGCCATCGGCGCCGTGGCGGCCGTGGTGATGCTGGTGCTGGGCAAGCTGCTGCCGCTGCTGCCCAGCGAGAACGCGGGATCGCTGGAGAGCGTGCCCATGCTGTTCAGGCGCCCGGCCCTGGTATCCATCTATGTGCTGCTGGTGGTGGTGATCACCGGCCAGTTCACGGCCTACAGCTATATCGAACCCTTTGTGCAGGACGTGGCCGGGCTGGCGCCCGAGGTGACCACGACCGTGCTGCTGCTGTACGGCGGCATGGGCATCGTGGGCAGCGTGCTGTTCGGCTGGCTGGGCATGCGCTATCCGCGCGGCTTCCTGATGGCGGCGATTGCGGTGCTGGCGGCCTGCCTGCTGGCGCTGGTGGCCAGTAGCCATTACGCCTGGAGCCTGTACCTGCAAAGCGCGGTCTGGGGCGTGGCCATGATCTGCTTTGCGCTGTCCATGCAGTCCAAGGTGCTCAAACTGGCGCCCGACGCCACCGACGTGGCCATGTCCATGTTCTCGGGCATTTTCAACATCGGCATCGGCGGCGGCGCGCTGCTGGGCAGCCAGGTCAGCATGCACTGGGGCATGGGCCATATCGGCGTGGTGGGCGGCACGCTGGTGGCGCTGGGCGGCCTGGGCTGCGCGCTCATGATGGTCAAGCTGGCCGACAGTTTCCGCCAGGCGCCGGCCCGCCGCTGAGCGGCTTCAGTCCTGGGTCCAGAAGCCGCGGTGCGGCGCCGCGGCTTCTTCTTCCAGCAACGGGCCCACGACTTCGACTTGGCGCTGGCCGCGGGCAAACACCTCGCGGCAGGGCAGGGAGAAGGTGGGGTTTTCGGGATGGTCGCCGGTCAGGCCCAGCAGCGCATGTTCCGACAGCGCGTAGACCACGCGGCCTATGCCCGTCCAGTACACGGCGCCCGCGCACATGCAGCAGGGCTCGGCGCTGGTGTACAGCGTGCACTTGGCCAGCTCCTCGGGCGTGAGCCTGCGCGCGGCCAGTGCGGCGGCCGCCAGTTCCGCGTGCTGCGTGGGATCGCCTTCGGGGGGCATGGAATTGTTGCCGGCCTGGGCCACGATCTCGCCGCGCTCGTTGGCCACCAGGGCCGCGAACGGGTGGCGCCCGCGCTGCTTGGACTCCTCGGACAGCGCAATGGCGGCGCGCAGCAGCTCCAGGTCGCGTGGATGGGACAAAACGGTATCGGTGGCTTGCATCTGAATGGCTCCTGTGGATGAGGGGGGGTGTCGGTTCTTGAGGATCACTGCGCCGCGGCGGCGGTGGAGGCAGAAGCCTCCGTCTCGGGCTCTGGCGCCTGGGCGCCGCGGTTGAGGATGAGATTGAGCAGCACGGCCGTGATGGCGCCGAGGAAGATGCCGCTTTCCAGCACCAGCTTCAGCGGCCCGCTGGCGTGCGCGAACAGCGCGGGAAAGGACATGGGCAGCACGCCCACGCTGACGGAGACGGCCACGACCAGCGCATTGCGCGTGCCCTCGAAGCGCACGCGCGACAGCTCCTGGATGCCGGCCACCGTGGTCATGCCGAACATCACGATGGCGCAGCCGCCCAGCACGGGGCGCGGCACCGAGGCGATCAGCGCGCCGAGCTTGGGAAACAGTCCCATCAGGATCATGATGGCGCCCGCGCTGGCCACCACATAGCGGCTCTTGACGCCGGACAGCGAGATCAGCCCGGTATTCTGCGTGAAGGCGTTGTACGGAAAGCTGTTGAACACGCCGCCGATCATGGTGGACAGGCCGTCGGTGCGGAATGCGTTGCCCAGGGTCTGCTGGCTGGTGGGGCGGCCCACGATCTGGCCTATGGCCAGGCAGTTGCCTGTGGTCTCGGCCATGATGACCAGCATGGCCAGCGCCATGATCAGCGCGGGTGCCAGTCCGAACTGCGGCATGCCGAAGGCGAACGGCGGGCTGAGCTCGAACCAGGCCGCCTGGCCCACCTGGGCGAAGTCGGTGAGCCCGCAGGCCGCGGCGATGGCCGTGCCCGCCACCAGGCCCAGCAACACGGCCAGGTTGCCCAGAAAGCCGCGAAAGCGCGCATAGATGAACAGCGTGATGGCGATGGTGGCCAGGCCCAGCAGCAGGTTGGGTGCGCTGCCGAAGTCGGCGGCGTCGGGGTTGCCGCCGCCCAGCCAGATGGCGGCGGCCGGCATCAGCGAGATGCCGATGATGGTGATCAGGCTGCCGATGACCACGGGCGGAAAGAAGCGCAGCAGCCGGCTGGTCACCGGGGCCAGCAGCACGGTGATGGCGCCGCCCGCGATCACGGCGCCGAACACATGGGCCAGGCCGTATTCCTTGCCGATCATGATCATGGGCGCCAGCGCGATGAAGGAGCAGGCCTGCACCAGCGGCAGGCGCGCGCCGAACTTCCAGAAACCCAGGGTCTGGATCAGCGTGGCCACGCCCGAGGTCAGCAGGTTGGCATTGATGAGGATCACCACCTGCTCAGGCGTCAGCCCCAGGGCGCCGCCCAGGATCAGCGGCACGGCGACGGCGCCCGCGTAGAGCACCAGCACATGCTGCAGGCCGTAGCTGGCCATCTGCTGCAGTGGCAGGACCTGGTCGACCGGGTGGACGGTGGGCGATGGCTTCATGGATCTCGTCTCCTTGCTGGGCAATCCCTCTGAACGGGGAAGCTGCGGGCATGATTGATCGGAAATACATCAAGAAAAAGTTTGTATCCATCGCAAAATCCGATGGAAAATCAGCCATGCGCTATTCACTGGACCAGCTGGAAATCTTCTCGACCGTGGTGTCCGCGGGCTCGTTCTCGGCGGCGGCGCGCCAGCTGCGGCGGCCGCAATCGACGGTGAGCACCGCCATCGCCAACCTCGAGACCGACCTGGGCATGGAGCTGTTCGACCGCGGCACCAAGATCCCCACGCTGACGGATGCGGGCCGGCGCCTGCTGCGCGAGGTGTCGGAGGTGCTGGACCGCTGCCTGGACCTGGAGCACCACGCCCATAGCCTGAACCAGGGCGTGGAGCCCGCGCTGACGCTGGCCATCGAGATCCCCTACGACGCGATCACGCAGCCGCTGGCCGCATTCGCCCAGGCCTTTCCCTTCGTCGACGTGGAAATCCGCCACCCGCTGGACGGCGATGTGAGCGCCCTGGTGCGCCAGGGCCAGGCCCAGCTCGGCGTGGCCTTCTCGCAGCCCAACTACCCGCGCGAGCTGGGCTTCGTGCAACTGGGCAAGCTGGTCATGTCGCACGTGGCGGCCGGCGGGCATCCGCTGGCGTGCCTGGACCGCGTCAGCTTTGCCGAGCTGCACCGCCACCGGCGCCTGGCCTTCAGCGCCCATAGCGAGGGGCTGCCCAGCACCGAATACCTGCGCAGCCCGCGCCGCTGGCGCGCCGAGAGCTACCTGGCCCTGCTGGAGATGACGCGCGCCGGCCTGGGCTGGGCCACGCTGCCGCGCCGCCTGGTGCGAGGGGAGATCGAGCGCGGCGAACTGGTGGAGCTGCGGCTGGAAGCCTACCCGCACACCGACTGGCTGGTGGGCGTGGACCTGCTGTGGAACAAGTCGGCGCCGCTGGGGCCGGCGGCGCGCTGGCTGCGCGACGAACTCGCCCGCAGCAAGATCAGCGAGCGCGACAGCGCCGGGCATCCAACCACGTTCTAGCGGGCCCTGCAAAAACGGCAGCGCTTGCCCGCTGCCGTGTCGTCCATGGGGGCCGGACGAACGACCCCCGGCGCGCAGCGCTTACTGCTCCATCGTGAGGTGCTGCTTTTCCACCACGTTCTTGTAGACGGCCAGCTCTTCCTTCATTTCCTTGGCAAAGGCCTCGGGCGTGCTCGCCATGATGATGGAGCCGGTTTCCTCGATGCGCTTCTTCACGGCGGGGTCCTGCACGGCCTTGCGCGTGGCGGCGTTGATCTTGTCCACGATGTCCTTGGGCAGGTTCTTGGGGCCGACGATGCCGTAGTACGCCATGCGGTTGACCTGGGGCAGGCCCACTTCCTTGAACGTGGGCACGTCGGGCAGCACGGCCAGGCGCTGGGGTGCGGCCACCACGATGGGCACCAGGCGCTTTTCCTTGGCGAACGGCAGGGTGGAGGGGAAGTTGTCGAAGATCAGCGGCACCTGGCCGGCCACGGCATCGTTGAGGGCCGGGCCCGAGCCGCGGTAGGGCACGTGCGTCATGTCGGTGCCGGTCTGCAGCTTGAACATTTCCATCATCAGGTGCGTGATGGACCCCTGGCCGGGCGAGGCGTAGGAATACTTGCCGGGATTCTTCTTCACCTCGGCCAGGAACTCCTGGTAGTTCTTGCCCGGGAACTTGGGGTTGGCCGCGATGATGTTGGGCGTGGCCGCGATGTTCACGATGGGCGTGAAGTCGGTGGCCACGTTGTACGGAATCTTGGGGTTGATGGCCGGGTTGGTGGCCGTGGTGGACACGGTGGCAATGCCCAGGTTGTAGCCGTCGGGCGCAGCGCGCGCGGTTTCGGCCGCGCCGATGCTGCCGCCGCCGCCGCCCTTGTTCTCGACCACCACGGGCTGGCCCAGCTCGCGGCTCAATGGCTCGGCGATCACACGCGCGATCAGGTCGGTGGTGCCGCCGGCCGCAAAGGGCACGAGCAGGCGGATGGGCTTGTTGGGATACTGGCTCTGGGCCTGGGCTGCGCCGCACAGTGCGAGCGCGGCCACGACGGTGGCGGTGAACTTGAACATGGTGTCTCCTTGGTTTGAAGAGGGCACTGGCCTTTTTGTGCAGAGGCCTTGCGTGCCGGGAAAAGTGCGCTTTTTGTCGGTTCTGCTCTCTAGATAACGCCCTTGCGGCGCAGGTCGGCAACGGCTGCGGCATCCAGGCCCAGCTCGGCCAGCACGGCCTCGGTGTGCTGGCCGAGCGCGGGCGGGGCGCTGCGGTAGCTGACGGGAGTGGCCGACAGCCGCATGGGGTTGGCCACGGTGGCCACCTGGGCGATGCCGTCCCCGGCCTCGCGCGGCAGCTCCTTGCGGATGCCGCGATGCCGGACCTGCGGGTCGTCAAAGGCCTGGGCGACATCGTTGATCGGGCCACAGGGCACGGCCTTGTCCTCGAGCAAGGAAATCCATTGCGCCGTGGTGCGCAGGCGCATCACGGGCTGCATCAGCGCCAGCAGCGCCGCGCGGTTGTGCACGCGGGCCGTGTTGGTGGCAAAGCGCGCATCCTGCGCCCAGCCTTCCTGGCCGATGGCGGCGCAAAAGCGTGCGAACTGCCCGTCGTTGCCTATGGCCAGCAGCACATTGCCGTCGGCCGTGGCGAAGTCTTGGTAGGGCGCGAGGCTGGGGTGGATGTTGCCCGCGCGGCCCGGCGCCTGGCCGGTGGCCAGAAAGCCCGAGGCCTGGTTGGCCAGCACCGCCATGCCCACGTCCAGCAGGGCCATGTCGATGTACTGGCCCTGGCCGCTGCCGCCGTGCGCGTTGTCGCGGGCGTTGAGCGCGGCCAGGATGGCGTTGCTCGCATACAGGCCGGTGAACACGTCGACCACGGCCACGCCCACCTTGAGCGGGCCGCCGCCCGGCGCCTCGTCGGCATGGCCGGTAATGCTCATCAGCCCGCACATGGCCTGCACCATCAGGTCGTAGCCTGCGCGCTCGGCGTAGGGCCCGTCCTGGCCGAAGCCGGTGATGGAGCAGTAGATCAGGCGCGGATTCAGCGCCTTGAGGCTTTCATAGTCCAGCCCGTACTGGGCCAGGCCCCCGACCTTGAAGTTCTCCACCACCACATCGGCCTGCGCCGCCATGCGGCGCAGCAGGGCCTGTCCCTCGGGCTGGGCCATGTCCACGGTGATGGAGCGCTTGTTGCGGTTGCAGGCCGTGAAATAGCTGGCCTCGCGCGTGTCGTTGCCGGCCCCGTCCTTGAGGAACGGCGGGCCCCAGTGGCGCGTGTCGTCGCCGGCCACGGGACGCTCGACCTTGACCACATCGGCGCCCAGGTCGGCCAGCATCTGGGTGCACCAGGGGCCGGCCAGCACGCGCGACAGGTCCAGCACCTTGATGCCTGCGAGTGCGCCGGTGGGCGTGGATGCGGGTGCGTTCATGGGGAGGATCTGGATACTATGAAAAAGGCAGCTGCTGGCGCTTTATTGGTATAAGTTTCGATAAGAAATGAATTCGAAATCAATACCAATCAAGCGGTTTAAGCTAATAAATGAATAGCGGAGCAGTCATCAAACAGAGCGCCTGCATCGCCCCCTTTCTCCAGGGGCAGCAAGCAAGAGCCGCCTCGCGGCGAAGCTGCCGTCCCCCTCCCGAAGAGAGAGGGGAAGCGGCGCAGCCGCTCAGGGGGAGTTAATTGGCAAACGCAGGGATGCCGGTCTGGGCGCGGCCCAGGATCAGCGCATGCACATCGTGCGTGCCTTCATAGGTGTTCACCACCTCCAGGTTCACCAGATGGCGGGCCACGCCGAACTCGTCGCTGATGCCGTTGCCGCCCATCATGTCGCGCGCCAGGCGGGCGATGTCCAGGGCCTTGCCGCAGTTGTTGCGCTTGATCAGGGAGGTGATCTCGATCACGTTCTGGTGCTCGTCCTTCATGCGGCCCACGCGCAGCGCGGCCTGCAGGCCCAGCGTGATCTCGGTCTGCATGTCGGCCAGCTTCTTCTGGATCAGCTGGTTGGCGGCCAGAGGGCGGCCGAACTGCTTGCGGTCCAGGGTGTACTGGCGGGCCGTGTGCCAGCAGAACTCGGCCGCGCCCATGGCGCCCCAGGCAATGCCGAAGCGGGCGCTGTTGAGGCAGGTGAACGGGCCCTTGAGGCCGCGTACTTCGGGGAATGCGTTTTCCTCGGGCACGAACACATCGTCCATCACGATCTCGCCGGTGATCGAGGCGCGCAGGCCCACCTTGCCGTGGATGGCCGGAGCCGACAGGCCCTTCATGCCCTTGTCCAGGATGAAGCCGCGGATCTCGCCCACGGCGCCGTCCTCGGAAACCTCCTTGGCCCACACCACGAACACGTCGGCCACGGGGCTGTTGGTGATCCACATCTTGTTGCCCTTGAGCCGGTAGCCGCCGTCCACCTTGTAGGCGCGGGTGGCCATGGAGCCGGGGTCGGAGCCGTGGTCGGGCTCGGTCAGGCCGAAGCAGCCGATGAACTCGCCCGAAGCCAGCTTGGGCAGGTACTTCTGCTTCTGCGCTTCGGTGCCGAACTCGTTGATCGGCACCATGACCAGCGAGGACTGCACCGAGGCCATGGAGCGGAAGCCCGAGTCCACGCGCTCGATCTCGCGCGCCACCAGGCCGTAGCTCACGTAGTTCAGGCCCGCGCCGCCGTACTGGGTGGGAATCGTGGGGCCCAGCAGGCCCAGCTCGCCCATCTCGCGGAAGATGGACACGTCGGTCTTCTCGTGGCGGAACATCTCCAGCACGCGCGGCGCCAGCTTGTCCTGGCAGTAATCGCGCGCTGCGTCGCGGATCATGCGCTCGTCCTCGGTCAGCTGCTGGTCGAGTTGGAAGGGGTCGTCCCATTGAAAGCCACGGGCCATGTCTGTCTCCTGAAAGGGCAAAAAGTGGAGGAAAGGGGCAGCCGCAAACCCGGCTGCATGAAGCCATCTTAGGCAGGCACACCGGGAGCGGCAAACGATGATTGCTCATCCATGAATGAGAAAAACGCATGTATAAAGGCGTGAGTCAGGGTAACTACCTTGTCTGTGTGCCGATGAAGGTATGAGTTATGCGAAGAATCCTGCCCTCCACTCAGGCCCTGGCCTGCTTTGAATCCGCGGCCCGCCATGTGAGCTACACCAAGGCGGCCCAGGAGCTGTCGCTCACGCAAAGCGCCGTCTCGCGCCAGATCATTGCGCTGGAGGAGTTCCTGGGCGTGGCGCTGTTCAGGCGCACCCGCCATGGCGTGCTGCTGACCGAGGCCGGCGCGCAATATGCCCAGCAGGTCACGCGCTGGCTGCAGGGGCTGGAGCGCGACACCCTGGATCTCATGGCCCACCAGGGCGAGGGTGGTCCCATCAACCTCGCGGCCGTGCCCACGTTTGCCACGCGCTGGCTGCTGCCGCGCCTGCCGCTGCTGGCGCGCGAACACCCCGACATCACCGTGCACATCGACGTGCAGACACGGCCTTTCCTGTTCGCCGACACCGTGTTCGATGCCGCGCTCTACGCGGGCACGCCCGAGCAGGTGGCGCGCTGGCCCGGCGTGCAGGCCCTGTGGCTGATGGACGAGGAGGTCGTGCCCGTGTGCAGCCCGCAGCTGCTGGCCAAGGCCCGGCAGCGCGACCCGGGCCGGGCCTGGCTGCCCGTGGGGCCCGAGGCGATCGCCAGGCTGCCGCTGCTGCAGCAAAGCACGCGCCCCCAGGGCTGGCGCCAGTGGTTCGACGCCATGGGCGTGGACGCGCCGCGCGCGCTGGACGGCATGCGGCTGGAGCTGTTTTCCATGCTGGCCGTGGCCGCCAGCCAGGGCCTGGGCGTGGCGCTGATGCCGCCCATGCTGATCGAACAGGAACTGGCGCGCGGCGATCTCATCATTGCCTGCCCGCAGGCCCTGCGCGGCAACCGCGCCTATTACCTGGTGACGCCGGAGCTGGCCGCGGACGCCGTGCCCGCACCGGCGCTGCGCGCCTTCAGCCAGTGGCTGCAGGCCTGTGCCAGGCAGGCCAGGAGTTCAGGAGTGCAAGGACTTGTGCCCTGATGTGCGAAGCGGCCCCGCCGAATCGCAGCCAAAATGCCATGCAGCGCAGGTGCCAAGGGCGCTGCCTGCCATGAATTGAACACCGCTTGCGCGAATCGGGTTCAGGCACGGACCTTGTCTCGAGAAAACAGCCTTGGTGCCTTCCTGCTTGCGTAGGTCCTACTGAAGAGGAGACGGATTCCATGTCGTTCAGCCAAAGCCTGTGGCAAGCCAACGAGGCGCTGTTCCAAAGCACGCTGCAACTGCCTTTCAACCGGGAGCTGGCCGCGGGCACCCTGAGCCGCGAGCGCTTTCGCCACTACATGATCCAGGACGCGCACTACCTCGTGGCCTACGGGCGTGCACTGGCCGTGACGGCGGCCAAGTCCGACAACGCCGAGGGCGTGGTGCAGTTTGCCAATGCGGCCAACGAGGCCGTGGTGGTGGAGCGCAGCCTGCACGATGGCTTCATGCGCGACTTCGGCATCACCGCCGAGCAGTTCGCCGCCACGCCGCTCACGCCCGCCTGCCAGCACTACACCAGCTACCTGGTGGCCACGGCCTGGAGCGCTCCCTATCCGGTGGCCGTGGCGGCGCTGCTGCCGTGCTTCTGGATCTATGCCGAGGTGGGGCGCGACATCCATGCCCGCTCGGTGGCCGGCAATCCCTACCAGGCCTGGATCGATACCTATGCCAGCGAGGAATTCCATGCGCTCGTGCGCGCCGTCTGCGCCACCGTGGACCGCCTCGCCGACGAAGCCGCACCCGCCACGCGTACGGCCATGCATGCGGCCTACCGCGATGCAGCACGGCTGGAGTGGATGTTCTGGGACAGCGCCTACTGCCTGGCCCAATGGCCCACCGCTGCGGCCGAGCTGCCTAAAAAATAGGCGCGTCATGGAATGTCGTTTGGCGACAAGGGCTTGGGCTGCTTATCCAGCGACTGGGACGGGCTTGTCCACAAGCTTGTAGCGAATGATTGGGGAGAACCCGGGGTTGGGGCGGATTCCGGCGCTGCAATCCCGGTGCAACCCCAAGCCCGCGCTTTTGGGGCGCTGTGTTTTGCGCATCGCTGCAGGTTTGCCTAAAAATTCATCATCGTTTGAAAAATGCTGCTGTGACAAGCACTTAAGTCACTTATCCTGCCGGGGCGGCAAGTTTGTCCACAAGCTTGTTGCGCTCCGGTGGGGAGAACTTGGCTTGCTGGCGGGGGCATGCTTTCAGGCCACGCTTTGGCCGGCCTCCACCAGATGGTCGATGAGGGCCCTGACCTTGAGCGGCACATGGCGCGAAGGCATGTACAGCGCATAGGCAATGCGCGGCGCGTAGCCGCCCGTGAGCCGCCAGCCGGGCAGCACGCGCACCAGGCTGCCCTCGTCCAGCGCCGCCTGGGCCGCGAAATCCGCGACCAGGCCTATGCCCTGGTGCTGCAGCGCCAGGACGGTGATGCCCGTGCTGCTGGCCACGCTGAGCGGGGCCGGCAGCTCGGTGACGATGGGGGCGGCGGCAGCTTCCGTCGAGAGGTCTGCATTGGGCGGCAGCCATTGCAGCAGGTTCTGGAAATCTCCGTAGCCCAGCGATATGCATTGCACCCTGTGCTGCCGGGCCAGGGCCTCGAGCTGGTCGGGGTGCTCCAGCGGTGCACCCAGCGATTGCAGGTATTGCGGCGATGCCACGGCGATATAGCGCACGGGGCGCAGGGCCCGCGCCACCATGTGCTGGGGCAGGTGCTCGGGGCGTGCGATGCGTATGGCCAGGTCCAGCCCCTGCTCGGTCAGGTCGACCACATGGTCGCTGAGATGGATGGCCACCTGCACCTCGGGCCAGCGCTGGCGCAGGGCGGGCAACTGGGCGGCCAGCCACAGTTCGCCGAACACCGTGGGCGCCGTCATGCGCACCGTGCCGCGCGGCGTGTCGCCGTAATGGCCGGCCATGGCGTGCACGTCGCGGGCGGTATGCGCAAGCTGGACGCAGCCGGCATGGACCTCGGCGCCCAGTTCGGTCAGCGACAGGGTGCGGGTGGTGCGGTGCAGCAGGCGCACGCCCCAGTGCGCTTCCAGGCGCCCCACGCTGCGGCTGACCGCCGAGGTGGTCAGGCCCAGCTGGCGTGCGGCCGCAGCAAAGCTGCGCAGCTCCACGACCTTGGCAAACACCAGCATTTCATTGACAAGAAGGGTGTCGGTAGCCATGTTGACAGATTAATTGTTGAATGCAATGCAATAGTAAGTGGAATGCATGCGCATTGATGCGTTGATCGAGTTGATCGACCATTGGCGCATGAAAGTTCAAGCTCCCTCTCCGCTCCTGCTTCCGGCCTCGCCCGGTGCGCTCTCCCATTCTTCCAAGGCACCCCGGGCCCGCAACGGCGCGGACGGCGGCACCTGGCGCATGGTGCTGGCCATGGCGCTGTCGGGCACCATCGGCCTGCTGGTCGTGGAAAGCGGCCTGCCCGTTCTGTGGGTGGTCTGGCTGCGCTGCATCCTGGGCGGCCTGGGCCTGGCGGCATGGGTGCTCTGGTCACGTCAGTGGGTGCGGCCGCAGGCCAGGGAATGGATATGGCTGCTGGCTGGCGGACTGGCGCTGGTCCTCAACTGGCTCAGCCTTTTCCGCGCCTATCACTACAGCGGCATTGCCGTGTCCACCGTGGTCTACCACGTGCAGCCCTTCGTGCTGCTGCTGCTTGCGGCCGTGGTGCAGCGCGAGCCCCTGCCGCTGCGGCGCCTGCCCTGGCTGCTGCTGGCGCTGCTGGGCGTGGCGCTCAGCAGCGGGCTGATGGCGGTGAACCACGGCCAGCTGCAGTGGAAGGGCATTGCGCTGGCGCTGCTGGCGGCCAGCCTGTATGCCGTGGCCACGCTGGCCACGCGCAAGCTGGCGCGCATCGGCCCCGCGCAGATCGCCATGCTGCAGATGCTGGCGGGAGCGCTGGTGCTGGGGCCGGTGGTTGCGGGTTCGCAGGAGGTTGCCGTGTTCGGCGGCAAGGCGGTGGTCGCCGTGCTGGTGCTGGGCCTGGTGCATACGGCCTGGATGTACACGCTGATGTACACGGCCTTCCAGCGGCTCATGGCCCAGGCGATCGCCGGGCTGTCCTTCATCTACCCGGCCATGGCCCTGGTCGTGGACCTGGCATGGTTCGGAGTGCGGCCGCAGCCGGTGCAGTGGCTGGGCATGGCGCTGATTCTCGGCGCGGTCTGGGCCTACCGGCGCAGCGAGTGAGAAACAAGCTTAAATAAGGCTGCAACGCAGAGGGGGAAGGCGCTGGATGCTCCTGTTTTGATTGCGGCAAGCTGCCCTGCTCAAATCCAGGGCACGACGGCCAGCACCAGCGGCATCAGCACGGCGGTGGCCACGCCGTTGAGGCCCATGGCCAGGGCCGAGAAGGCGCCCATGGCCGGATGGATCTGCAGCGCGCGCGCCGTGCCGATGGCATGGGCCGTGAGGCCCAGCGCAAAGCCCTGCACCGCCGGATCCTTGAGGCGCAGCAGGCGGATCAGCAGCGGCGCCATCATGGTGCCCGAAATGCCTGCAATCGCCACGGCCACGGCCGCCAGCGAGGGCTTGCCGCCAAAGCGCTCGGCCATGGGCAGGGCAATGGGAATCGTGGCCGACTTGGGCGCCACGGCAACCATCGTGGCTTCGCTGCCGCCAAAGGCCCAGGCAATGACTATGGCCGACAGCAGCGCCACCAGGCAACCGACCAGCAGTGCCGCGCCGACGGGCAGCCACAGCTGGCGTATGCGCTCGCGCTGGGCATAGAGCGGAATGGCCAGGGCCACGGTGGCCGGGCCGATCAGCAGCGTCAGAAAGTTCACGCCGCTGCGGTAGGTGGGATAGGGCGTGCCCGTGGCCAGCAGAATGCCCACCACGACGACCACGCCCGTGAACACGGGAATGAGCAGCGGGCGGTTGCCGCTCTTGCGGTAGATGGCCATGGCCGCCAGGTAGACCGCAATGGTCAGCACCAGCCAGGGCAGATGGGTGCCGGCCAGCTCGGTCCAGACGGCAGCCAGGTGCGTGGCTGCGGATGGCGTGCTCGCCGTGCTCATGCCGCCTCCTCATGGGCCGGGGCGCTGGCCTTGCCCGTGCGCCTGGCTTCCTGTGTTCGCTGCAGCTGCAGAAAGAAGCGGAAGGTCCATGCCGTTGCCGCAAAGGTGAAGGCCGAACCCAGCACGCAGGCCAGCACAAACGGCAGCCATTCGCGCTGGAGATGGTCGAATTCCTGCATCACGCCGGCAATCACGGGAATGAACAGCAGCATCATGTTCTGCAGCAGTACGCCGGCGGTATCCTCCAGGGCCTTGGGCAGGCGCCTGTACAGCAGCAGGGCCAGCAGCAGCATCAAGGTTCCGATCAGGGCCCCCGGTAGCGGCAGGCCCGAAAAGCGGGCAATGAACTCGCCCAGCAACTGGAAGGCGAACAGGGTGGCAACGGCGTAGAGCATGGGAATGGGGAAAAGACTCCAGGCAATGCGGAAACAGGCTTGAGAAAGTTCCCTGAAGCTTGCGCAAACAGGACAGGGCAACCGGCTTACAACGAGGTAGGACGGCGGCGCGAAGTCGGCCATCATCGCCCATATCGCGCAAAAGCGCTGCGGCGGCTCTTGCAGCCGGACGTGGGCAGGACTATCTTGGCGGCAGATGTACGCCGGGCGGCGGGCATCGATCGCAGCTCGCACTGCAAGCTTAGGAGGAGTCAGCATGCAAATCGCAAATTACCGCGCACCTGTGTATGAACCCACGGTGGACGAATTGGAGACGCTCAAGAAGCTGGAAATGGGTGAGGAGGTCTCTCTCTGGTCCGCGGCGCGCGAGCATTTGTCCAGGCGCCTGCTGGAGCGCGGCCTGGTGGCGCAGGACGTTGACAAGCACTGGCACATCACGGAGCAAGGCCGTGAACTCATCCGCCGAAAGCTGTGAATCGAACAAGGGTTAACCCTTGATTCTGGGGCTGCCTGATTTAGAGGCAATCAACCCGGGCGCCAGTGAATGCAAGGGGTTGACGGGGCCATTCACCAAGTTGTCACAACATATGCACAGAGTTGTCCACTGTAATTGTGGAGAAGGGCACCGCAGAGCGCGGTGCCTTTTTCGTGGCCTGGGCAGGCCGGGCGGCATGCGTGGAAAAGACGCAGGCAGGGCAGGGCACAGCCACCTTGCGGGAAGCCGGTTCTGCTCTTTTTGAGAGGGAAGACGGTTAGCCGAGACGCGAAAATCCCTGGCAAGCCGGATGCCCGGGCGGTCGATGGATCAATGCCGGGGCGTAGCTGCCGGTGCTTGTGTCATATCGTAACAATAGATATGCGCAAGCACGATCGACCAAAGTTATGCACAGCTTGTGCGCAATGCAGAAAAAATAGCGCCCGCCGGGCTTTCCGCCTGGGTTGAAGCGCTCAAGTACTGCGGTGGACCTGCTCCGCAGAGCGCCGCAAGCAGCCGCTTGCGGCAGGGCAGGTACAAAAGAAATAGCCGAGAAGGAAAAACCGTCTTCTCGGCCATGGAGGGGAAGTGGCCGCCATTGGCGCCAAACCCGAGGGAGGTGGATTGTAGCGCAGTTTCGGGCCCTCGAAAGCGACGCGGCGGCCCGCCGGTGCGCTGCCCTGAATGCGGTCTTGCTACGCCGCCAGCGCCTTGGCTGCCCGGGCGGCGGCGGCCTGCGCCGTGGGGTTGGGCGTGGGCTCGCCGATCTTGTGCAGGCGGTTGCGGTCCGTATGGAGAAAAGGCTCGGTGCGGTCCGGAGTGATCAGCACGGTTTCCTGCTCATACGACCAGGTTCCGTCGTCATGCTTGGTCACGGTGATGGTGAAGCTTTCCGTGCGGAAGGCATGCTCGAGAAACGGGTTGGACGAGATGCCGTTGGTGAGGGAGCCCCGCACGGCCTTGAGCTGGAAGCTCGTCGCGTCAGGCGCGGCCTGTCCCATAGCCATGGCGGTCTGCCCGCGCGGAATGGACAGCGTGAGGATCAGATTGCCCGTGGCGGGTTCCCAGAGCCAGTAGCCGACCTGGTCGTGAAAGGTCTCGACATCGTCGGGCTTGACGATGCGCGTGTGGTAGCGCAGGCCGTAGAAAAGCTGCGGCCCGTTGGTCTGCGCATCGATGGGCTGCAGTTCCATGTGCTCGATGAAGGCCTGCTTTTCAGGTCCGTCGGCCTTGGGGTTGATATCCAGCCCGCGCGTACCCGTCCAGATGCCGGCCATGCCCGTGAGCGGCCCCAGATGGGCCAGGGTGTTCACATCCGGCTCGGGCTCCGTGTAGATGTCTTTGGGGTAGTTTTCCATGGTGGGTACCGTTCGCAGCTTTTGATGCAGGGCTTCAATGTAACTCCTTTGGCTGTGCGAGCCGATCGGCTGATCGGGCGGTGGCTGGAGGCCTTGGCACGCCGGGCGAAAGCGTTTCCGGGCATTGCCGGTGCGGGCTGCTGGAGCCCAGCACCGGCTGAAGCGCACGAAGGAGCGGCAGGGACACGGTTTCCGCCTGCGGTGTTTCAACGAAAGCGAGGACCAGGCCTCGCTTGGGTTATGTGCCGGATGGCGATCCGGCCAGGGCATCAGAAGCGGTGGCGGATGCCGGCGATCAGGCTGGTGCCTGTCTTGGGGCTGGCATCGCTCACGCGGTCGTACATCAGGGCGGTGTACACATCGGTGCGCTTGGACAGGAAGTGGTCGTAGCCCAGCGTTGCGGTGGTGCGGGTGGCCTCGGTGGCCGCTTCGTACTTGGTGCGGGCCACGGCCGCCTTGACGGTGCCGGGCGTGCCGGCCACGGGAACGTCCAGGCCCAGCGAGTAGGTCTTGCTCTTGCTGTCCAGATCCTTGACCTTGGCCTGGCCGTAGGTGGCGTACAGCTTCACGACGTTGAAGTTGTAGCTGCCGCCGACCATCCAGTCGCTCTTGGTGGGCATGACGGTGCCGTTGCCGGGGTTGGTGATCTGGTCACGCTCGTAGAAGGCCGTCAGGCTCAGCGGGCCGCTGGAGTACAGCGCGTTCACGCCCACGTTCTTCTTGCCCTTGTTGCCCGGGGTCGACTGCTCGCCGAACTGGTAGTACACGTTGGCGGTCAGGCCGCCGAAGTTGGGCGTGGTGTAGACCAGCATGTTGCTCCAGCCGGTGTCGGCGGGCGTGGTCAGGCGGGCGCCGCCCCAGGCTGCGGTGGGCGTGTTGGCATGCAGCACCAGGGGCGAGATGGTGAACGAATCGCCAAAGGGGTTGGTCAGGACGGTGGGCAGGAAGTTGGGCGCCTTGTCGCGGCCCAGGCCGATGCGGCCGAAGCTGCCGTTCAGGCCGATGTTGGCATCGCGCGAAAAGAAGGTGTCGCCGGGGAAGCGGCCGGGCTCGCCGGTGTCCATGCGCATGAAGGAGGTCAGGTTGAAGTCGACCTTCAGGCCGCTGCCCAGGTCTTCCGTGCCCTTGATGCCCCACCAGGAGGTGGTCATGCCGCCGGAGCCCACGACCGACTTGCGGTCCTGGCCGGCCATCTTGACGGAGCCGGCGTACATGTCGGCCAGGCCGGTGAGCTGGACGGTGCTTTGCGCTTGTGCGGCAGCGCAGCAGGCCAGGGCCGCGGCGAGTGCGATGAACGATTTTTTCATGGAGCCTCTCTTGATTGATTGCTATATAGGAATTGCGGTGTGAAATGCCGGAGCTGGGACTGGAAGGAATCCAGATCCAAGCAATACCCATGCCAACAGGCTCTTTTCTGTCCGGCCGGGGTTTCCGAACGGCTTGCCTCTTTGCGGATGCCCGGCGCCGGCTGCAGGCAGGCGGTCTTCGCTGGCCCAGTCGCAGCTGCGGCGGGGGATGGCCTATGCACGGAGGGTCAGCAGGCCCTTGTTCTCGATGAATGCCACGACATCGGAGAGTCCTTGCTGGGTCTTGAGATTCGTCATGGCGAAGGGCTTGACGCCCGCAGGTGTCGAGCGCATGCGCACGGTATCGGCGCGCATCACTTCCAGGTCCGCACCAACGTAGGGCGCCAGGTCGGTCTTGTTGATGACGAAGAGGTCGCTCTTGGTGATGCCGGGGCCGCCCTTGCGCGGGATCTTCTCGCCCGCGGCCACGTCGATCACGTAGATGGTCAGGTCGCTGAGCTCGGGGCTGAAGGTGGCCGCAAGGTTGTCGCCGCCCGACTCGATGAAGACGATGTCGGCATCGGGAAACTGCGCCAGCATGCGGTCGATGGCCTCGAGGTTGATCGAGGCGTCCTCGCGGATGGCCGTGTGCGGGCAGCCGCCGGTCTCCACGCCCATGATGCGCTCGGGCGGCAGCGCGCCGCTGATGGTCAGCAGGCGCTGGTCTTCCTTGGTGTAGATGTCGTTGGTGATCGCGACCAGGTCCCACTTGTCGCGCATGGCCTTGCACAGCATCTCGAGGATGGTGGTCTTTCCCGATCCCACGGGCCCGCCTATGCCCACGCGCAGCGGCGGCAGCTTCTTGGTGCGGTGGGGGATGTGGTGCAGTGCGGTGGTCATGATCGGAACAGGCGTGAGTATTGGTGTTCATGCCGGGCCGAGAGAATGGCCAGCATGGGCGAGAACGCCTGGCGTGCTTCGTCCGGCAGGACTTCGGCATGCGCCACGGCGGCGGGGATTTCGTCGGCCAGGCGGGCCAGGATGCGCTGGCCCGCGCTTTGGCCCAGCGGCACGGCCTTGATCGCGGCCTGCACCATGTTCTCGGCCCAGCCGAAGGCATAGGCCAGCAGGGCCTGCTGCGCCACGGCCCCGGTGAAGGCGGTGGCCAGCGCAAAGGCGATGGGGTAGCTCGGCCGCTGGCCCGACAGCGCCGCGAGTTCAAGAATCTGCGCGCTGCGGGCGGCATCGGCCGCATGCTGGTTGCGCAGCCAGTCGGCCAGAGAGCGGCCCATCTGCTCGGTCTGCAGGCGCAGCTCGCTGGTCTCGCGCGTGGCCAGCACCCAGCCGTTGAGCTGCTGCACGCGCTGTACGTCGCCGCGCTGCCAGGCGGGCATGGCCTGGGCGATGGCCGCCATGTCGCCGCGCGCCTGGGTCAGGTGCAATTGCTGCACCAGCCAGCCGGCGGCTTGCGCCTCGGTGGTGACATGGGCGGCATGGACGGCCGCCTCCAGCCCTTCGGAGTACGAAAAGCCGCCGATGGGCAGCGCCGGCGAGGCCAGCCACATCAGCTGCAGCAGCGTGGCCGAGGCCATGCCCGGCGCGGCTTCAGTGGCCGTGCTCATGGTGATGCCCATGGCCGTGGTGATGGTGGCTGTGTCCGTCGTTGGTCACATGCCCGCCGTAGGCACCGCCTTCGGGCTCGAAGGGCAGCTCGGCCTCGACCACCGTCATGTGCATGCTGCGCAGCATGTCGGCCAGCACATGGTCGGGCTCGATCTTCAGGTGGTCGGGCTGCAACTCGATGGGCACATGGCGGTTGCCCAGGTGGTAGGCGGCGCGCATCAGGTCGAAGGGGCTGCCGTGCTCGGCGCAGGCCGTGATGTGCAGCACCTTCTGCTTTGCTGCCAGCACGCGGACCAGCGAGCCGTCCTCGGCCACCAGCACGTCGCCGCCGCGCACGGCCTGGCCGCGCGGCAGGAAGACGGCCAGTTCGCGGCCCTGGCTGTCGGTGGCGGCGAAGCGGCTTTTCTGGCGCACATCCCAGTCGAGCTCCACGGTGGCGGCGCGCCTGAGCAGACTGGGGGCCAGCCCCTGGCCGCCGGAAAGGCATTTGGAGACTTGCAGCATGATCAAAGCGCCCTTGTCATGAAGCAGCTGTTCGGGTCCGGATGGTAGCTGCCGAAGGGTTCGCAGGGCACGAACCCGTTGCGCTGGTAGAAGCGCCGGGCCGGTGTAAAGAAGGCCTCGGTGCCGGTCTCCAGGCTGATGCGCGTGGCGCCGCTGGCGCGGGCCTGGGCCAGCACGTGCTCCAGCACCTGCTGGGCCGCCGCGGAACCGCGGTAGGCCGCGCCCACGCGCATGGTCTTGAGTTCGACATGGCCGGCATCGAGCTGCTTGAGCGCGCAGCTGGCCACCAGGGCCGGCCCGGCTTCGTGCTGCGCCCAGCCGGTCCAGAAGCGGATGTCGGGCCGGCGCAGCTGGCTGGCGTCCAGCGCATGCACGCTTTCGGGCAGCGAGATGCGGTGCATGTCGTCCAGGTGCTCCTGCAGGAAGGCCAGCACGCGCGGATCGGTCGCCGGGTCGAGGGTGAAATGCAGCTTCATCGTTCCATCATCGCTTCAAAACAGGAAATAGCGCTGCGCCATCGGCAGGCTGCTGGCGGGCTCGCAGGTCAGCAGCTCGCCATTGGCGCGCACCACATAGGTCTGGGCATCCACTTCCATGTGCGGCGCCAGGTCGTTGTGGACCATGTGGCACTTCTGCACGCCGCGTATGCCCTTGACGGCCGACAGCCGCTTGCGCAGGCCGAAGCGCTGGCCTATGCCCGCCGCCAGCCCGGCCTGGGAGACGAAGGTCAGCGAGGTCTTGGCGATCGCTCCGCCAAACGCCCCGAACATGGGCCGGTAGTGCACGGGCTGGGGCGTGGGGATGGAGGCGTTGGGATCGCCCATGGCGGCCATGGCGATCAGCCCGCCCTTGAGGATGCAGCTGGGCTTGACGCCGAAGAAGGCCGGCTTCCAGACCACGATGTCGGCCCACTTGCCCACTTCCAGGCTGCCCACCTCGTGGCTGATGCCGTGGGCGATCGCGGGGTTGATGGTGTATTTGGCGATGTAGCGCCTGATGCGGAAGTTGTCGTTACGCGCGCCGTCGCCGGGCAGGGCGCCGCGCTGCTGCTTCATCTTGTGCGCGGTCTGCCAGGTGCGCAGTATCACTTCGCCCACGCGGCCCATGGCCTGGCTGTCGGAGCTGAACATGCTGATGGCGCCGATGTCATGCAGGATGTCCTCGGCCGCGATGGTCTCCTTGCGGATGCGGCTTTCGGCGAAGGCCAGGTCTTCGGCGATGCCCGCGTCCAGGTGGTGGCAGACCATGAGCATGTCCACGTGCTCGTCCAGCGTGTTCACCGTGTAGGGGCGCGTGGGGTTGGTGGAGCTGGGCAGCACATTGGCTTCGCCCACCACTTTCAGAATGTCGGGCGCGTGGCCGCCGCCCGCGCCTTCGGTGTGGAAGGTGTGGATGGTGCGGCCCTTGAAGGCGGCCACCGTGTCCTCGACGAAGCCGCTTTCGTTGAGCGTGTCGGTGTGGATGGCGACCTGGGTGTCGGTGTCCTCGGCCACGGTGAGGCAGTTGTCGATGGCCGCCGGCGTGCTGCCCCAGTCCTCGTGCAGCTTGAGGCCGATGGCGCCGGCCGCGATCTGCTCGTGCAGTCCCTGGGGCTGGCTGGCATTGCCCTTGCCCAGAAAGCCCAGATTCATCGGAAAGGCGTCGGCCGCCTGCAGCATGCGCTCCAGGTTCCAGGGGCCGGGCGTGCAGGTGGTGGCGAAGGTGCCCGTGGCCGGGCCTGTGCCGCCGCCGATCATGGTGGTGACGCCGCTGGTCAGCGCCTCCTCGATCTGCTGCGGGGCGATGAAGTGGATGTGGGTGTCTATGCCGCCGGCCGTGACGATGCTGCCTTCGCAGCTGATGATCTCGGTGCCCGGGCCGATGACGATGTCCACGCCCGGCTGGGTGTCGGGGTTGCCGGCCTTGCCGATGGCGGCGATGCGCCCGTCCTTCAGGCCTATGTCGGCCTTGACGATGCCCCAGTGGTCGATGATGAGGGCGTTGGTCAGCACCGTGTCCATGGCGCCTTGCGCACGGCTGCGCTGGCTTTGCGCCATGCCGTCGCGGATGGTCTTGCCGCCGCCGAACTTCACCTCCTCGCCATAGCCGCCCGCGGCCAGCGAGTAGTCGCGCTCGACCTCGAGGATGAGGTCGGTGTCGGCCAGGCGCAGGCGGTCGCCCACCGTGGGGCCGTAGGTCTCGGCATAGGCGCGTTTGTCCATCGTGGCCATCAGAGTGCTCCCATCACCAGGCCGCGAAAGCCGTGGATCTGCCGGTCGCCGGCGATGTCGACCAGCTCCACCGTGCGCTGCTGGCCGGGCTCGAAGCGCACGGCCATGCCCGAGGCGATGTTCAGGCGCATGCCGCGCGCCGCGGCACGGTCAAAGGCCAGGCCGGCATTGGTCTCGGCGAAGTGGTAGTGCGAGCCCACCTGGATAGGCCGGTCGCTGGCGTTGTGCACCACCAGCGTGACGGTGCGCCGTCCAGGATTGAGGACATGCTCGCCGTCGTCGATGAGGAGTTCACCGGGGATCATGGCGTGCCTCCGCTCAGGCGATGCGGGCCAGCAGGACGGCGCCCAGCACGGCGGTACCCAGGCCGCCCAGGCGCGCCAGCCACCGGTGGCGCTGCACCACGGCGTGGCCCAGGGCCATGCCGGCGACATGCAGGGCCGCCGAGCCCAGCGCCATGCCGGCCAGCGCGCCCAGGGCCGTCAGGCCGGTATCGCCCGCCAGCTCGTAGCCGTGGGCCGCGCCGTGGAAGAAGGCGAACACGCCCGCCAGCGCGGCGGCCAGCACCCAGGGCATCTGCCTTTGCACGGCCACCAGCAGGCCCAGCACCAGCACCGAGGCAGCGATCATGGGCTCCACGCCCGGCACCCACAGCCCGGCAAAGCCTGCCAGCGCACCGGCCACGAGCAATGCCACAAAGGCCGCCGGCGCGCGCCAGGCCGGCGTGACGGTCAATGCGCTCCACACACCCACGGCCAGCATCGCGGCCAGGTGGTCGAGTCCGGTGAACGGATGGGCCAGGCCCTGCATGAAGCTGTCCAGCAGGCCGTGCGTGTGCGCCTGGCTGCCGCTGTGGGCCAGCGCGGCCATGGGCAGGGCAGGCAGGGCGGCGAGAGCGATGGCTGTTATCTTTTTCATAGCTGTTGACGCTTGATGGGTAAGGGTTGAAGAGTGAAAAGCCTTAAACGATCGGCTCGTGCACCGTGACCAGCTTGGTGCCGTCGGGGAAGGTGGCCTCGATCTGGATGTCCGGAATCATCTCGGCGATGCCCTCCATCACGTCGGCGCGCGTGAGCACGGTGCGGCCCTCGCTCATCAGCTGGGCCACGCTCTTGCCGTCGCGCGCGCCCTCCATCACGTAGGCGCTGATCAGGGCCACGGCCTCGGGATAGTTGAGCTTGAGGCCGCGCGCCTTGCGGCGCTCGGCCAGCAGCGCGGCCGTGAAGATCAGCAGCTTGTCTTTTTCACGCGGTGTGAGTTCCATGGTGTTTCACTCGATGCTGGAAGACGTGAGCCCTGTGGCTCGGAAAGCCTGGAAGCCAGCCGGGCGCGCGCGGTGTGAGTTGCATGGTACAGGACCGAAGCAATTGCCATGCCAGTGCGCCGGCTTGGTGCATGGCCGGAAAAATGCAGAGGACTGCGCACTTGTGGTGCATCCGTGCCTGGCGCGGTCTGTCTGGAGAGATCGATGCCTTCTTGTGGTGCATTCGATGGTGCATGGTGGTGCGGTATCGATGGCATGAAGCTTGCACGGCATGGGCTTTTAAAAGAAGAGGGAGTGTTTGCCCATGCCTTTGAATCCACGCCTTGCCTGCTGCGGGCTCCTGTGGGCGCTGTGCCGGGCGGCCATGGCCCAGGAGGTGCCCGCCGAGCTGCCCGCCATCACCGTCAAGGGCCAGGCGCTGGACGCCGCGCAGCAGCCGTTTTCGGTGACCACGCTGGGCGCCGACGAGGTGCGCGAGCAACCCGTGCAGGAGCTGGAGTCGCTGTGGAGCAAGGTGCCCGGCATGCATGTCACCAACTACCAGATCAACGGCGTGGCCAACAGCGTGGTGCTGCGCGGCTTTGCCGGCGGCGGCCATGGCGGCGACATCGCGGCCACGCTGGACGGCATCCCGCTGAACGAGGCCATGTCGCACGCCGACGGCTACTTCGACCTGAACGTGGTCGTGCCGCTGGAGCTGGAGCAGGCGGCCGTGCACCGGGGCCCCACGTCGGTGCTGCAGGGCAACTACAACCGCGCCGGGCTGATCGAGCTGCGCACGCGCCGCAGCGGCAGCTACCGCGACATCGACGTGACCGCAGGCTCGCACGGCCTGCTCGACACCCAGCTGGCCATCGGCCAGGCGCTGGAGTCGGGCGATCAGCTCAACCTCGCGGCCCAGCAGGTGCGCGGCGATGGCGCCCGGCCGGATGCCGGCTTTTCGCGCAGTACGCTCAGCGGCTCCTGGAAGCACCGCCTGGCGCCACGGCTGGACCTCGCCCTGTCCGGCCGCTGGCACGAGGCCCGCGGCGACTCGCCCGGCTACCTGACCGAGGCGCAGTGGCGGCGGGACCCGCAGGGCCAGGATGCGCGGGTGGTCGGCGACGGCTCGCGCAAGCGCTTCGGCACGCTGCGCCTGGATGCCGGCTACGACCTGGGCGGCGGCACCCGCCTGCTGGGCTTTGCCTATGGCACGCGGCAGGAGTTCACCCGCTGGTTTACCCGGCCGCGCGCCGGCCGCTGGATGCAGCGCGAGGAGGACTACGAGCGCAGCGTGCGCGGCGCGGGCATGAACCTGGCCGGCAAGGCCGCGCTGGCGGGCGGCGCGCTGGACTGGATGCTGGGCCTGGAGCAGGTGCGCGAATCCACCGACTATGGCTACTGGGATGGCCTGGATGCGCGGCGGCGCGTCGGGCCGGCGCTGGACGACCGCCGCACGCAGCTGGTCAACACGGCGGCCTACGGTCAGGCCGGCTGGCAGGCCAATGACTGGCTGCAGGCCACGGCCGCGCTGCGCCGGGATCGCTTCACGGGCAGTTGCCGCCCGCTGGGGCCGGAAGCCGGCGACGATCCCTGCGGCCGCATGGCAAGCCGCAGCCATGCCAGCCCCAAGCTGGGCGTGTCGGCGCAACTTGGCGCCAGCATGGCGCTGCGGGCCAGCTGGGCCGAGGGCTTTGCCCTGCCCAGCGACTTTGCCAAGTACGCGCTGGGGGCGCGCGAGCTGGAGTCCAACATCTTCCGCCAGACCGAGCTGGGCCTGCAGTGGAAGCCCTCGGCGCAGTGGCTGGTGGATGCCGCGGTCTACCGCATCACGTCGAGCCAGGAAATCCGCAATACGGCGCCGGGCGAGTACGAGAACTTCGGCGCCACGCTGCGCCAGGGTGCCGAGCTGCAGCTGCACTGGCTGCCGCGCAGCGACTGGCATATCGAATGGGCCTGGGGCCGCGCGCGTTCTCGGGTCACGCAGAACGCCGATGCTGGTCTGCTCGGCCGCCAGGTCAGCGGCGTGCCCGGCACCACCAGCACCGTGCATGCGCGCTGGAGCCCGCGCACCGACCTGACCGTGCACGCCGTGCTGCGCCACGTGGGCCGCAGCGCCCTGAATGCGGCCAACACCGAATGGGCCGGCGCCTACCACTGGGCGGACCTCGGCCTGCAATACCGCCTGCCCGCCGGCGTGGCCCGCAACGCCACTCTCAGCCTGTGGCTGCGCAATGCGGGCAATGCCCGCTATGCCAGCACCACGGTGCTGATCGGCGGCGAGCGCCTGGTGGCGCCCGGCGCGCCGCGCACGCTGCAGCTGGGTTTGCAGGTCTCGCTCTGAATCTGAAAAGAGGACTTTGATGTTGCCTATCCCAAGCCTTTCGATCCCGCTGCGCGCCATGGCCTGCGGCGCACTGCTGCTGGCCGGCACCGCTCAGGCCCATAACGTGTGGCTGGAGCCCGACGCGCAGGGCGGCTACGTGATGCAGTTCGGCGGCCACGAAGGCCAGGTCGAGCCTTTCGATCCCGCCAAGCTGCAGCGCGTGCATGCCTACGACCTGCGCGGCCGGCCGGTAGCCAGCGAGGTGCAGCGCCTGTCCGATGGCATCCGCATCAGGCCCGATGCGCGGGCCGCGCTGATTGCCGTGGAGCTGGACAACGGCTTCTTCAGCACCCCGGGCGGCGACGCGCAGATGCAACCCCTGCCCATGGACCGCAACCCCGGCGCCGTGCGCGGCGTGCATGCGCGCAAGTTCCACAAGACCGTGGTGCAGTGGGGCGCGGTGCTGCAAAAGCCCCTGGGCCAGATGTTCGAACTCGTGCCCCAACAGGGCCGCCAGCCCCAGGCGGGCCAGCCGCTGAAGGTGCTGGTGCTGCTGGACGGCCGGCCCCGGGCCGGCGTTCGGCTGAGCTGGGGCGAACACGGCTCGCCCGTGACCAGCGACGCACAGGGCATGGCCAGCGTGGTGCCGGCGCCGGGCACCAATACCCTGCAGGCCATCCTGCGCGTGCCGGTGCAGGGCGATGCGCGCACCACCGAGAACAGCTACGAATACCTGCTGCGCTTTGCCGCGCATTGAAATGGGGCATGGGCCCGCCGTCCGCACCTGGCTCCAGGCCTGTTCTGGTGCGCGGGCACTGCGGTGGTGCGGAGGGCGCGGCCAGGTCCCGCCAAAAAGGGTGCAGGCAGGGCAGGGACGCCATGGCACGGTAATTGCGTTTCAACGACTGCGGTCGATAGTGACCGAGCAAAACGTCGTTGGAGTTCTGAAATGAATCGTCGCGGATCCCTCACCACTTTGGCTGCATCCCTGGCTCTGGGCCTGGGGCTGGGCACCCAGGCCCGGGCGGCCGACACCATCAAGGTCGGCGTGCTGCACAGCCTCTCGGGCACCATGGCCATCTCCGAGACCGTGCTCAAGGACACGGTGCTGATGGCCATCGACGACATCAACGCCAAGGGCGGCGTGCTGGGCAAGAAGCTCGAGCCCGTGGTGGTGGACCCCGCATCGAACTGGCCGCTGTTCGCCGAGAAGGCCAAGCAGCTGCTCACGCAGGACAAGGTGGCCGTGGTCTTCGGCTGCTGGACCAGCGTGTCGCGCAAGTCCGTGCTGCCGGTATTCGAGCAGAACAACGGCCTGCTGTTCTACCCCGTGCAGTACGAGGGCGAGGAGCTGTCCAAGAACGTCTTCTACACCGGTGCCGCGCCCAACCAGCAGGCGATTCCGGCCGTCGAATACCTGATGAGCAAGGAGGGCGGCGGTGCCAGGCGCTTCGTGCTGCTGGGCACGGACTACGTGTACCCGCGCACCACCAACAAGATCCTGCGCGCCTTCCTCAAGTCCAAGGGTGTGAAGGACGCCGACATCCTCGAGACCTACACGCCCTTCGGCCACAGCGACTACCAGACCATCGTGGCCGACGTGAAGAAGTTCTCCACCGGCGGCAAGACGGCGGTGATCTCCACCATCAACGGCGACTCCAACGTGCCCTTCTACAAGGAGCTGGGCAATGCCGGCCTCAAGGCCAAGGACGTGCCCGTGGTGGCCTTCAGCGTGGGCGAGGAGGAACTGCGCGGCGTGGACACCAAGCCCCTGGTGGGCCACCTGGCCGCGTGGAACTACTTCATGAGCGTGAAGAACCCCACCAACACCGCCTTCATCCAGCAGTGGAGCGACTACGCCAAGGCCAAGAACATCGCCGGCCACAAGGACAAGCCGCTGACCAACGACCCCATGGAGGCCACCTGGATCGGCATCCACATGTGGAAGCAGGCCGTGGAAAAGGCCAAGAGCACCGATACCGACAAGGTCATCGCCGCCATGGCCGGTCAGACCTTCACCGCGCCCGACGGCTTCAGCGTGAAGATGGACGAGAAGAACCACCACCTGCACAAGCCCGTGATGGTGGGCGAGATCAAGGCCGACGGCCAGTTCAGCGTGGTCTGGAAGACCAAGGGCCCGGTCAAGGCCCAGCCCTGGAGCCCGTTCATCGAAGGCAACGACAAGAAGAAGGACGAGCCGGACATGAAGTGAGCCACGCCCCTGAGCGGCTGGCGCCGCTTCCCCCTCTCTCGCTTCGCGGGAGGGGGACGGCACCCTCGGTGCGGGGCGGCGCGGCCGGCGTAGGCCCTTCCTCGGTGCCCGCCGATGGGGTGCGCCAGTTTCATGGGCCATGGGGATCTTGCGTTTGGCAGGATTTTCCTGGGGAAGGACTTTTGAAATGATAGCTGCTGACGCTTGATGGATAAGCGCTGGAGGTGGTTCTGACTATGAAAATCCTGCACCTGGCATGGGTGAGTGCACTGGGCCTGCTGCTGTCCCTGCACAGCCACGCGCTGACCGCCGAGCAGGCCTTTGCCATGGCGGCGGCCGAGGACAACGACGCGCGCGCCGCGGCCATCAACGCCGCGGTGCTGGCGCCCGATGCGGGCGGCCCCACTGGCAGGACTGCCGCCTACCTGCAGGCCCTGGCGGATGACGCCGTGCGCACCGCCGGCGGCAAGGCCTATGTGGTGCAGGGCGATGCCGCGAGCGACCCCGCCACCGGCGCGGCCGCCAAGTTGCCCGCCGATGCCGAGGAGGTCGTCAACAACAACTACCTGCGCGGCGTGATCGAATCCGCCCAGGCCGCGCTGGCGCTTTCCAGCAGCGACGTGCAGCAGCGCCGCAAGGCCGCGCGGCAGATGGCCGCCGAGCCCGATGCCGCCCGGCTGCCCCTGATCGCCAAGGCCCTGGCCGGCGAGAGCGATGAACAGGTCAAGGCCCTGCTGGGCCGTGCCCGCGCCGCCAGCCTGTTGGGCAGCGACGACGCCGCCCAGCGCCTGCAGGCCGTGCGGCAACTGGCCGGTCTCAAGACCCCCGAGACCCAGCTGCTGCTGAACCAGCGACTGGCCGACGAGACCGACCCCGCGGTGCAGAAGGCCATCCAGGCCGCGCTGCCGGCGATTGCCGAATCGCTGGCCTGGGGCGAGCGCCTGGGCGCGGTCTTCAGCGGCCTGAGCCTGGGCTCGGTGCTGCTGCTGGCGGCCCTGGGCCTGGCCATCACCTACGGGCTGATGGGCGTGATCAACATGGCGCATGGCGAGCTGATCATGATCGGCGCCTACGCAACCTACCTGGTGCAGGTGCTGTTCCAGCGCTGGCTGCCGGAAGCCCTGTTCGGCTGGTACCTGGTCGTGGCCGTGCCCGTGGCCTTCGCGGCTGCCGCATTGGTGGGCGCGGTGCTGGAGCGCGGCGTGATCCGCTTCCTCTACGGCCGCCCGCTGGAGACGCTGCTGGCCACCTTCGGCATCAGCCTGGTGCTGCAGCAATCGGTGCGCAGCCTGTTCGGCGCGCAGAACGTGGGCGTGGAAAACCCCGCGTGGATGAGCGGCGGGGTGGCTCTGCTGCCTAACCTCACGCTGCCGTTCAACCGCATCGCCATCATCGCCTTCGCCTTCGCGGTGCTGGGCGCCGTGGCCTTCATGATCGCCAGGACGCGGCTGGGCCTGTTCGTGCGCGGCGTGACGCAGAACCGCGCCATGGCCTCGTGCGTGGGCGTGAACACCGCGCGCACCGACACCTATGCGTTCGCGCTGGGCTCGGGCATCGCGGGCCTGGCCGGCTGCGCTTTAAGCCAGATCGGCAACGTGGGGCCGGACCTGGGCCAGAACTACATCGTCGACTCCTTCCTGGTCGTGGTGCTGGGCGGCGTGGGCCAGCTCGCGGGCACGGTGTATGCGGCCCTGGGCCTGGGCGTGCTGTCCAAGCTGCTCGAAGGATGGACGGGCGCGGTGCTGGCCAAGATCGCCGTGCTGCTGTTCATCGTGGTCTTCATCCAGAAACGTCCGCAGGGCATCTTCGCCCTCAAGGGCCGCAGCGCCGAGGCATAGATGGACTACCCCCTGAAGCGCCTTGCGCTTTCCCCCTGGAAGGGGGACGACAGCCTCGCTGCAGGGCGGCCTTTGCTCGCCGTCCCTGTCGAGAGCCGATCTTTTCAAACGTTGTGCCCGGGATCATGGATATGACAACTGCTCCACCTGTTTTTCGCGCAACCATGCCGCCCACGGCACTGCCCGCTCCCGAGCCCCTGCTCGGCGCCCGGGGCTGGGCCGGGTTCCTGGCCGCGCTCATCGTGGTCTGCGCGGTGGCGCCGGCCCTCAACCTGTGGGTGCCCGAGGGCAGCGCGCTGCACCTGTCCGACTACCTGGTGGGGCTGCTGGGCAAGTTCATGTGCTACGCCATCGTGGCCCTGGCCATCGACCTGATCTGGGGCTACACCGGCATCCTCAGCCTGGGCCACGGCCTGTTCTTCGCGCTGGGCGGCTATGTGATGGGCATGCACCTGATGCGCGAGGCCGCGGGGCCGGGCGCGCTGCCCGCCTTCATGGGCTTCCTGGACTGGAAGGCGCTGCCCTGGCACTGGGCGCTGTCGGGCAGTTTCACGGCCACGGTGCTGCTGGTGTTCCTGGTGCCGGGCGTGATCGCCGGCGTATTCGGCTACTTCGCCTTCCGCTCGCGCATCAAGGGAGTGTATTTCTCCATCATCACCCAGGCGCTGACCTATGCAGCCATGCTGCTGTTCTTCCGCAACGAGACGGGCTTCGGCGGTAACAACGGCTTCACGGGCTTCACCAGCCTGCTGGGCTTTTCGCTGAACACCCCGTCCATGCACGTGCTGCTGTTCGCGCTGTCCGGGCTGGCGCTGCTGGGTTGCTTCCTGTTCTCGCGCTGGCTGATCCGCAGCAAGTACGGCCGCGTGCTGCAGGCCGTGCGCGATGCCGAGTCCCGCACCATGTTCTGCGGCTACAACCCGCTGCCGTACAAGCTCTCGGTCTGGGTCATCTCGGCCATGATGTGCGGCCTGGCGGGAGCGCTCTACGTGCCGCAGGTGGGCATCATCAACCCCGGCGAGATGAGCGTGGGCAACTCCATCGAGATGGCCGTGTGGACGGCCGTGGGCGGGCGCGCCAGCCTGGTCGGCCCCATCATCGGCGCCTTTGCCGTCAACGGCGGCAAGAGCTGGCTCACCGTGGCCGCGCCCGAGTCCTGGCTGTACGTGCTGGGCGCGCTGTTCATCGTGGTCACGCTGTTCATGCCCGGCGGCCTGATTCGGTTGCCGCAGCAGATCCGCGAATGGCGCGAAAAGCGCCGCGCGCAATCGGCATCGTTGAAGAGTACGCCTGTCAAGGGAGCCCTGGCATGACGCCCGACCTGATGGAAGCCGGCAGCGAACGCCTGCAGCACTACCGCGAACACCGCGACGAACACCGCACCGAATCCGGCGGGCGCAGCGCCAGCATGGCGCGGCCCGTGGTGGCCGGCGAGGTGGACGTGACCCACGGCCGCATCCTCTACCTGGAGGACGTGCACGTGAGCTTCGACGGCTTCAAGGCCATCAACGGCCTGAACCTCGACATCGCGCCCGGCGAGCTGCGCTGCATCATCGGCCCCAACGGCGCGGGCAAGACCACGATGATGGACATCATCACCGGCAAGACCCGGCCCGACCGCGGCACGGTGTTCTTCGGCTCCACCATCGACCTGCTGCGCTACAACGAGCCGCAGATCGCCGCCATGGGCATAGGCCGCAAGTTCCAGAAGCCCACGGTGTTCGAGCAGCTCACGGTGTTCGAGAACCTGGAGCTGGCGCTGAAGACGCACAAGGGCGTGGGTGCATCCATGCGCTTTGCGCTGAACGGCGCGCAGAAGGACCGCATCGCCGAGGTGCTGCACACCATCCACCTGGCCGGCAGCGTCACGCGGCAGGCCGGGCTGCTGAGCCACGGCCAGAAGCAGTGGCTGGAGATAGGCATGCTGCTGGTGCAGGAGCCCAGGCTGCTGCTGCTGGACGAGCCCGTGGCCGGCATGACCGATGAGGAGACCGCGCGCACGGCCGAGCTGTTCCTCACGCTCAAGGGCAAACACTCGCTGATGGTGGTGGAGCACGACATGGGCTTCATCGCCACCATCAGCGAAAAGGTCACCGTGCTGTGCGACGGCGCCGTGCTGGCCGAGGGCCCGCTGGCCCAGGTGCAGGCCGACGAGCGCGTGATCGAAGTCTATTTGGGGCGTTGAGGGGCCGGACATGCTCAAAGTCAACAACCTGCACCAGTACTATGGCGGCTCGCACATCCTGCGCAACGTCAGCCTCAAGGCCGAGATCGGCAAGATCACCGTGCTGCTGGGCCGCAACGGCGTGGGCAAGACCACGCTGCTCAAGAGCCTGATGGGCCTGGTGCCCATCAGGAGCGGCAGCATCGAATGGCAGGGCCGCGACATCGCGCGCAGCACGCCCTACGAGCGCGCGCGCGCCGGCATAGGCTATGTGCCGCAGGGCCGCGAGATCTTCGCGCGCCTGACGGTCGAAGAGAACCTGCGCATGGGCCTGGCCTACAGCCCGGCGGGCACCAAGATCCCTGCCGAGCTGTACGAGCTGTTCCCGGTCCTCCAGCAGATGCTGCACCGGCGCGGCGGCGACCTCTCGGGCGGGCAGCAGCAGCAGCTGGCGATCGCCCGCGCACTGGCGCCGGGGCCGCGCATGCTCATCCTCGACGAGCCCACCGAAGGCATACAGCCCAGCATCATCAAGGACATAGGCCGCGTCATCCGCATGCTGGCCAATCGCGGCGACATGGCCATCGTGCTGTGCGAGCAGTACTACGACTTTGCCGAGGAGCTGGCAGACCACTATGTGGTCATGGAGCGCGGCGAAGTCATCGCCAGCGGGCCGGGCAGCGAGATGCAGGAAAAAGGCATCCAGCGCCTGGTGGCGATCTAAGATCGGGGCCCATGGGCTGGCATGCACAACTGAATCTCGACTACCGCGCGCAACAGGGCAGGACGGCCGTGCACTTCACGCACGACGGGCCGCTGCGCGTGCTCAAGAGCCTGTATCCGGAAGGGCCGGGCATCTGCCACAACGTGCTCGTGCATCCGCCGGGCGGCCTGGTTGGCGGCGACGTGCTGGACATCGCCGTGCGCGTGGGCGAGGGCGCGCACGCGCTGGTCACCACGCCGGGCGCCACGCGCTTCTACAAGAGCAATGGCGAGCCCGCGCTGCAGCGCACGCGGCTCAGCCTCGCGCCCGGCGCGCGGCTCGAATGGCTGCCGCTGGAGGCCCTTGCCTACAACGCCTGCGAGGCGGTCAACCACCTGGAGCTGGAACTGGCCGAAGGCGCGCAGCTGCTGGCCTGGGACGTGACGGCCCTGGGCCTGCCGCTGGCCGGCCAGCCGTTCGAGCAGGGCTGTTTCACCCAGCACCTGGAATGGCCAGGCCGTTTCCTGGAGCGCGGCGTGATCGCGGCGCACGATCATCTGCTGCTGGACGGCGGCCTGGGCCTGGCCGGCCGGCGCTGCCTGGCCAGCCTGGTGTTCGCCAGCGGCTCGCCTGTGGCGCGCGCGCAGCGCGAGGCGCTGCTGGAGGCCACGCACGAGTTGCTGCAGGCCGCGCCCTCCGATGTGGTGGCTGGCGTGACGGCGCCCAACGACCACATGCTGGTGCTGCGCGCGCTGGCACCGGTGGTGGAGCCGGCCATGGCGCTGTGCAAAAGCGCCTGGGCATTGTGGCGCAGCCAGCTTTGGGGGCTGCGGGCCGCTGCGCCCCGGATCTGGGCCATGTGAGTAGCGGCCCCGCGGGCTATGGCTCCGGCAAGCCGTGCGGCGGATTGCCGGCCACGGGCTTGGCGACCGCGCCGCCAGGGCTTGCGGCGACCAGGACGAAGGCGATGCGTGCAGGCCTGCCTGAGCGGTTGGCCCAGGCATGGTTGGTGCCTCGCTGCACCAGTACATCGCCTGCGCGCAGCACCGTTTCTTCCTTGTCCAGGATGGCGACCAGCTCGCCCTCCAGCATCAAGGCATAGTCCACCGAATCGGTGCGGTGCATGCCGGGATGCTCGCCGGGCTGCACGTTCCGGTGCGCATCGCCGTACATGCGTGAGAACGTGGCGTTCAGCGCCTTCTCTAGCTCCTGCGGATCGGCCGGTTCGGCAGGAATGTCGAGAATGCGCAGCACCGTGCCGGACGGTGGGGGAGCCACGCCCTGGTGCAGATGAATGGTATCGGGCGATTCGATCGGCGCAGGCGAGGCGTCCGTACGCCAAAGGTTGGTGATGCGATAGCCGGGCCGCTCCGGCACGTACCGTACCGCGGGAGAAGGTCCGTCCTCGCAAACGTAGGACCGGCCTTGATCGTCATTCGCTGTCACGACGCGGCGAATGGGGGCGAGGGGTGTGGAATCGATCATGTTGTCTGCATTGGTCAAAATCAGGGAGCTGCTGCACCGTTGCGTCTGGCCGTCTCGCCCTGCTTGCGGAACTCGGCGGCGATGCGCTGTTCCCATTGCCGGTGGTTTTGATAACGCACGACCTGGTCGCCCTGCTGCGCAACGCGCCTGACGGCTTCGGACGCGGCGGCGCTGGCGCAGGCGGCATCGAGTTTGTCCAGCACGGCCGGCGGCACGCCGCGGGGGGCAAACAGTCCTGCGAAGGAATCTTCCTGGACGTGCATGCCCCGCTCCTGGAAGGTGGGCACCTCCGAAAAGGCCGGATGGCGCCGCTGCGACGTGACGGCGAGCAAGCGCAGCTTGCCCGCCCGGATATGCGGCGCCGCCGACGCAACGATGCTGCTGACGAAATCCAGCCGGCCCGCGAGCAGTTCCTGGATGGAGCCCGCATCGCCTTTGTAGGGAATATGGTTGAGCTGCAGCTTCTGGTCCCGTTCCAGTTGGTCCATGGCAAGAAAAGGCGCCGAGTTGGGGCCGGGCGAGCCGTAGTTGAGTGGCTTGTGCCTGGCGGCTGCCACCAACTGCTCTATGTTCTGGTAGGGGCTGTCGGTGCGCACGCTTACGCCGAGGATGTTTTCGGTAACGCCGCACACGGGCTGCACGGCTTCGGGATCGAGCTTGAGCCCCTTGACGTAATGAGGCTGGATGGTGATGGGGGTCATCGGCGTAAAAGCCAGGGTCGAACCATCAGGGGGCGACTGCGACAGCACGTTCATGCCAATCACGCCGGATCCGCCTTCGCGTGAAATCACCACAACGCTTTGGCCGAGCTGCTGGTGCAACGCATCGGCCAGGGTGCGCGCCATCACATCGGTGGAACTGCCCGCAGCCCAGGGGTTGATGATCGTCAGCGGTTTGCGGGGCAGCGGGTCCTGGACCTGGCCCCAGCCAGGCATGCAGGCCAAGGCTGCAGCGGCTGTCAGCGCACAGCGTCTGATGCTCATGTTCGGTTTCCTCGTTGTTGGTGGCCGGGTTCTCGTACATCATAATTCAGTCAGTCGACTGAAACAATGAAGCCGGTGCCACTCGACCCCGCAAGATATGGCTGCAGGTCCTATCATTCGAAGCCATGACGCACATCACTTCCGATGCCGCATTTCCCCATGGAGCAAGCGCAGGCGGGCGACCCCGCCGCGGGGCCGCGCCCGGTGCAGCCGATGTGGCGGATGGCCTTCCCGGTGATGCTCCACGGACCCAGGCCCGCCGGCGCATGCTGCAGGCCGCCGAACAGTTGTTTGCCCGGCACGGGTATGCAGGCACCTCGCTGCGTGCGGTGATGGCGGATGCCGGCGTGGATACCGGCGCCATCCATTACCACTTCAAGAACAAGCTCGGCCTGCTCAAGGCATTGTTTGAAGAGCGTGTCTCGCGCGTCAACGAGCAGCGTGAAGCCTTGCTGTCCGGATTGGAGCAGCGTGCGCAGGCGCCGGCCATTGAAGAGGTGCTGCAGGCCTTCATCGCGCCGGCCTTGCATACGGCCTATAGCCCGAGCGAAGCCGCCTTCAACCGGGTGACGGCCCTGTGCTCCGTCGATCCGTTGCAGGAGGTGCGCGAAGTCGTATTCCAGGCCTACGACCCTGTCGCGCAGCGCTTCGCACGGCTGCTGCGCCAAGCGGCACCGCACTTGAGCGACACCGCATTCCAGTGGCGGCTGGAGTGCATGTACGGGGCGATGATGTACATCCGCTCCGACAATGGGCGCGTCAGCTCCCTGCTCAACGATGCCCACCGCAAGGAGCCGGTGGAGCAGGTCATCGCCCAGCTCGTGGCATTCACGGCAGCGGGATTCAAAGCGGGAGCGGATGAAACAGCCCCGCGCCGCCAATGAAAAGCGGCAAGCGGAATGCGAAGCGCCGGGAAAGCTGCGATGCGCGCAGCCGCTCCCGGCAAGCTACCGGCCATCACCGTTGAAATTCCCGAACTCGTTCTGTCGAGCGAGACCGCTGATATCGATCACCTGGCTTTCGCGGAGCATTTCGAGGCCACGGTGTCCCGCTCTGCCCCGGATGGCGCCGTCGCGCTTCAGCGTCGGCAGGATTCGCGGGGACGGACAGGGGACGCCGGCATCGGGCCGTGCGAAGCCAGGGCCGAGCAGGCCTACCTGAAGGAGTGCATCCTCCGTCAGGCGGCGGACATCTTCATACTGGACGACGCTTCCAGGCTGGGTCGCGTCCGGCAGCAGCACTGAACGCTGCTCGACCACGCCTGGGCACTGCTCACCGACGCCACGGCTGCGCGGCTGGAGCCGTCGCGGCGCCCAAGCAAGTGCACGTGGCGATCGTGCACGCCTGGGGCCGCGGCGGGTCAACGCATCTCTCGGGTCGAGGTGGCTGGCCCTAGTCATTCTGAGAACCCCTCCGCGCCCACCCCGTCGTATGCTTCTCGATGGCGCTGAACAGCTCGTACATCAGCATGGCCATGGCGCCGACCACGATCAGGCCCGCGAAGGCCAGCCCCATCTGCATCGACGAGCCGGCCGACACCAGCAGGTAGCCAATGCCCTCGTTGGCGGCCGTCATCTCGCTCACCGTGGTGCCCACGAAGGCCAGCGTGATCGCCACCTTGAGCGAGGCGTAGAAGTAGGGCAGCGAGCGCGGTAGGCCGACCTTGACCAGCACGTCCCAGCGCCTGGCGCCCAGCACGCGCAGCACGTCCTCCAGCTCGGGCTCCAGCGTGGCCAGGCCGGTGGCGATGTTGACCGTGATCGGGAAGAAGCTGATCAGGAAGGCCGTGAGGATGGCCGGCCCCGCGCCGATGCCGAACCACACCACGAGGATGGGCACGAAGGCCGCCTTGGGCAGGGCGTTGAAGGCCGTCATCAGCGGATAGAAAGCCGCGTAGGCCAGGCGCGACGAGCCGATCAGAAAGCCCAGCAGCACGCCCACCACGATGGCGAGGCCGAAGCCCGCCATCGTCACCCAGAAGGTGCGCCAGGCGTGGCCGGCGATGACGCCGCTGAACTCCGCCAGCTGCCGGCCTATGGTCAGCGGGCTGGGGAAGATGAACTCCGACACTCCGAAGCCCGAGCAGATGATCTGCCACAGCACGACGACGGCCAGCAGCACCACCCACGGCGCCCAGCGTTCCACGTTCTTGCGTTGCATGCGATGTTCCCTCTGGTCTTATGGATGGATGGCGGCGCCGCCGGCCGGGGCGTGGCGCATGGCGCCGATGTGGCCGCGCAGCTCGAGCACGATGTCGGTGAACTCGGGGGTATAGGTCAGCGCCAGGTCGCGCGGACGCGGGAAGCCGATTTCGCGGCGCACGACGAAGCGGCCGGGGCTCTTGCTCATCACGTAGACCGTGTCGGCCAGGAACACGCTCTCGCGCAGGTCGTGCGTGACCAGGATGACGTTGAAGCCCTGCTCGGCCTGCAGGTCGCGCAGGATGCACCACAGCTCCTCGCGGGTGAAGGCGTCGAGCGCGCCGAAGGGCTCGTCGAGCAGCAGCATCTGCGGCTCGTGGATCAGCGCGCGGCAGATGCTGGCGCGCTGCTGCATGCCGCCCGACAGCTGCCAGGGGTACTTGTCCTCGTAGCCGGCCAGCCCCACCTTCTGCAGCAGCGCGCGGGCACGGGCCTCGTACTCCTGGCGCCGGGCCTTGAACCGGCCGCGGTGCGGCTCGACGATCTCCAGCGGCAGCAGCACGTTGTCCACCGTGGTGCGCCAGGGCAGCAGCGACGGCGCCTGGAAGGCCATGCCCGAGATCTTGAGCGGCCCGGTCACGCGCTCGCCGGCCACGAGGATGCGGCCGATGGACGGCATCTTCAGCCCCGTGGTCAGCTTCATGAAGGTGGACTTGCCGCAGCCCGAGGGGCCGACGATGGCGATGAACTCGCCGCGGCGCACCTGCAGGTCGATGCCCTCCACGGCAAAGTGGTTGGCGCGCAGCAGCTCTTCGTTGTAGGCCAGCCAGACGTCGCGGAATTCCACGAAAGGAGCTGCGGGGTCGGATTCAACAGAATGCATAGAAAAACCGGTTCAGGCGCTTGTGTGGCAAGCGCTGGTAGCTATTGAAATTGATGCTTACTTGCTGGGTAGCACATGGCGTTCGGCGGCCGTGGGCAGGAAGCTGCCGTTCCAGACGGCTTCCGGCTTGACCCGCGTCTTGGTTCCATACACATCCGAGACCTGCGATGCCATCAGCGCCAGGCGCGTGGGCGCGATCTGGCCGAAGCCTTCTGCGCGCGCGTCGGGGGTGTTCACCACGGTGGCAATGGCCAGTTGCAGGCGGCGTGTTTCCAGCTGCGTGTTGACGATGCCGTCGCGTTCCTTCACATAGGCAATGGCCGCGCCGGGGTCGGCCATGACTTCCCTGGCGCCCCGGGTGAAGGCCTGCAGGAAGGCCTTCACCGCTGCCGGGTTCTCCTTGATGAGCCGGGGGCTGGCGATGATGGCGTTGCCGTAGAGCTTGACGCCGTAGTCGGCGAAAGGCATCACGGTGATGTCGGCGGCCTTGACGCCGCGTGCCTCCAGGTTCAGCAGCGAGGTGAAGGTGAAGCCGGTGATCGCATCGACATCGCCGCGCACCAGCATGGTCTCGCGCAGCGGCGGATCCATCGCCGTCCACTGAACGGATCCCACCTGGTTGGCCTTGGCGAACAGCGCAAAGCCGCGCCGGCCCGCGTCGAACACCGGCGCGCCCAGCTTTTTGCCCGTCAGGTCGGCAGGCCTGGCGATGCCGCTTTTCTTCAGCGCCATCACCGAGGCAGGCGTGTTGTTGTAGACCATCATCACGGCCACGGGCTGGTTGGGCACGTCGGGGTTGTTGGCCTGGAACTCCATCAGCGCGGCCAGGTCGGCAAAACCCATGTCGTAGGCGCCCGAGGCCACGCGCTGCACCACGCCGCCCGAGCCGCTGCCGGCGTCGATGGCGACATCCAGGCCTGCTTCCCTGAAGTAGCCCTTTGCAGCCGGCTGGAGAAAGAATGCGGCCGGGCCTTCGAAGCGCCAGTCGAGCTGGAATTTCAGCGGTGTGGCGGCCTGTGCCGGCGCCAGGCCGGCACAGGCGGACAGCGCCAGTACGGTGTGCAGGAACAGTCGTTTTTGCATGGTGGCTTCCTCTCTGATGAAATGAAAACGGGAATGGGGATCAGCTTTTCCAGGCGCCGCGGTGGGAGGCCGAGGCCTCCTCGATCAGCGCCGGGCCTATGCATTCGATGGGGTGCGAGGAGGCCGCGAACACATCGCGGCAGGACAGCTCGGCGTCCTTCTGGTCCAGCCGCTCGCCACGGAAGGCGCGCAGCCGCACCGCGTCTATGCCGTAGACCACGCGGCCTATGGCGGACCAGAAGATGGCGCCTGCGCACATCACGCAGGGCTCCGCCGACGAATAGAGCGTGGCGCCCGCAAGCTGTTCGCGGGTGTGATGCGGACTGGCTGCGCGGATGGCCGACAGCTCGGCATGTGCCGTGCAGTCGCCGCTTTCGCCGTTGGCATTCGAGGCCTGTGCAAGCACGCTGCCGTCGGCACCGACGATGAGCGCGCCAAAAGGCCGGTTGCCGCGCGCGCGGGCCCGGTCGGCCAGCGCGATGGCCTGGCGCAGATGGCGGTCGTCGTGCTCGTGAAGCCTGCATTCGACAGGCATGGAGGGGGTGGAATTTGCCATATGCATCCGCCTTCAGGCCTTGGCCGTGCGTGCCGCTGCTGTGGGCAGCAGGCTGCGGTTGAAGATGCTGTCGACGGAGGGCTGGGCCTTGAGCGAGAAGGCCTGGGCCACTTCCGCTATCTGCTGGGCCAGCAACTGCGGATGGATGTCGCCCAGGCCGTGCCTGTGCGTGTCGGCGCCGGCCACGTACTGGCGGGTGATGGCCCAGCGTGCCAGCTCCACCTTCTCGTCGAGGATGGGTTCGCGCTGGCGCATGGCGGCCAGCGCGGGGCCCGGATCGGCCAGGGTCTCGACGATGGCGCGGTTGCTGGCGCGCAGAAAGGCCGCGACCGCCTGGGGACGCTCGGCCATCAGGTTGCCGGATGCCAGGATGGCATTGCCGTAGAGGTGCACGCCTGCATCGGTATAGCGCAGCACGGCCAGCTCCTCGGGCTTCATGCGGGCGAACAGCGACACGGCCGAGTCGTGGAAATAGGTGGCCGCGTCCACGTCGCCGCGCACCATCACGTTGTCGCGCGCCGAGAATTCGGTGGTGGACCAGGTGAACAGGTCGGCCGGCAGGTTCTGCCTGCGGGCCACGATGGGCCAGGCACGGCGTGTGGACTCCACCGCCGCGGCAGCCACCTTCTTGCCCTTGAGGCTGGCGAAATCCTGGCCGATGCCGCGGTCCTTGCGGCCGATGATGACGAAAGGCGCCCGGTTGTAGTACTGGTAGACGGCCTGCACCCTGGCCGCGCCGGGGTTCTGTGCCTGGAACTCGATCAGGGCGCTGAGATCGCCCAGCCCCAGCTGGTAGGCGCCGCTGGCGACGCGCGTGATGGATGCCACCGAGCCCGAGCCCACGTCGATGGACACGTCCAGGCCTTCCTCGCGATAGTAGCCTTTTTGCTGCGCCAGCAGGAACGGCGCTGTCTGGGACGTGATGCGGTAGTCCAGCGTGAACTTGAGCGGGACGAGAGTCCTGTCCTGCGCATGGGCCAGCGGCGCGCAGGCAACGGGAAGAGCGGCTAGGAAATGGCGGCGTTGCATGATGGATGTCTCAGGTCAGGAGGACAACAACCCCGCCAAGGCACCGGTGTCCGATGGCGGGAATGACATGAGCAATTTCCGGGCGCTGCGCGATGCGCAAGGCTGAACGCTTCTACTCGTGGAACCATTCAAGCAATAGGCGTGCCGGATTGCCTGCCGTGCATCGGCCTGCTGGAGATGCTTCAGCTTGGTGCCTGGGAGCCCTTTGCCGGGACCTGTTCGTTCGCGCCTCGCACCAGTTTGGGGCCGCTTCGGAAAGCGGCGCCCTGTGCGACGAACTGGCGCGCAACTTGCATTGCGCAGCGGCAAGAGTAGAAGCGTTCAGCGTGCACATGCGGCCTGCCCGGCCGGCCTCGCGGGTCATTGCTCTTGTCCCACAACCAAGGCAATCAAAGGAACCTGCCATGCATACGCTTCATCCCTCCGCTCCATCCACGGCCTATGCGCTGGGCGAACTCGACAAGGAATCCCGCATGGGCGGGATGGGCGAGGAAACCCATTCGCGCGAAGTGCGCATCGTCGATATCTCCGACTTCGAGGCGCGCCGTGCCGAGATCGCCGAGCAGATCTGGGCCGCTTCCGTCGAGATCGGCTTCTTCCAGGTCTCGGGCCACGGCATTGCGCTGGCTGATATCCAGGCCGCCTTTGCGCGCGCCGAGCAGCTTTTTGCATTGCCGCGCGAGACCAAGGCACGGTGGCCCCTGGCGCGCAATGCAGGCTGGGAGCACAAGGCGCAGATCCGTCCCTCCACCAGGACGCCGGACCAGAAGGAGTCCTATCAGGTCACCCGGCCGCGCATGGATGGCCTGTGGCCCACGGACCAGGAACTGCCGGGCTTTGAGCGGGCCACGCTCGATTTCGAGCACCAGTGCTGGACCGTGGGCATGCAGTTGCTGTCATGCTTTGCGTGGAAGCTGGGCTTCGATGACGATTTCTTCACCCGCGCGCACAACCCCGCGTCGCCTGCCTACCAAAGCACGCTGCGCATGCTGCATTACTTCGCGGTCGATCCTGCGCTCAAGGACGAACTGGGCCTGTGGCGCGCGGGCGCGCACACCGATTTCGACTGCCTGACGCTGCTGTTCCAGCGCGAGGGGCAGGGCGGCCTGCAGGTGCTGCCGGGCAAGGAGATGGAGTCGCGGCAGTGGACTTCCGTGGAGCCGGTGGAGGGCGTGATCACCTGCAATATCGGCGACATGCTCATGCGCTGGAGCGACGATCGGCTGCCGAGCAACTTCCACCGCGTGCGCAACCCGCTGCCGCACGAATACCAGGGCGCGCGCTACAGCCTGGCCTTCTTCTGCCAGGCCAACGAGGATGCCGTGATCGAGGGGCCTGGCAAGAAATATCCTCCCATCACCGCAGGGGAGTATCTGCGCCAGCGCATCAGCGCCAATTTCTCCAGCCGCTACTGAGCGATTGTCCCGGGCGTCAGGCCGCCATGAAAAAAGCCGCCAGGTCTTGTGACCTGGCGGCTTTTTCGGTGTCTGGTGCCCGGGGCCGGAATCGAACCGGCACGCCTTGCGGCGGGGGATTTTGAGTCCCCTGCGTCTACCAATTTCACCACCCGGGCTGGCGTAGTGCAGATAGAAATTATGGCACAGTATTGTTCATGAAAAATTATTTGACCATCGAACATGCTATCGGTCACACGCCGCTGGTGGCATTGCAACGCATTGGCGCGGATGCAAACCGTGAGCGCGGCAACGTGGTGCTGGGCAAGCTCGAAGGCAACAATCCCGCCGGCTCCGTGAAGGACCGGCCTGCACTGTCCATGATCCAGAGGGCGGAGGAGCGCGGCGAGATCAAGCCCGGCGATGCGCTGATCGAGGCGACCTCGGGCAACACCGGCATCGCGCTGGCCATGGCGGCGGCCATCAAGGGCTATCGCATGATCCTCATCATGCCCGAGGACCTGTCCATCGAGCGCGCCCAGACCATGAAGGCCTATGGCGCCGAGCTGATCCTCACGCCCAAGAGCGGCGGCATGGAATACGCGCGCGACCTGGCCGACCAGATGGTGGCCCAGGGCAAGGGCGTGCTGCTGGACCAGTTCGCCAATCCGGACAATCCGCGCGCCCACTACGAGACCACGGGCCCGGAACTGTGGGAGCAGACCGGCGGCGAGATCACGCATTTCGTGAGCGCCATGGGCACCACGGGCACCATCACCGGCGTGGCCAGGTTCCTCAAGGAAAAGAACCCCGGCATCAGGATCATCGGTGCCCAGCCTGCCGAGGGCTCGCGCATTCCCGGCATCCGCAAGTGGCCCGAGGAATACATGCCCAAGATCTACGACGGCAGCCTGGTCGACGAGCAGGTCTCGGTGACCCAGGACGATGCCGAGGACATGGCTCGCCGCATGGCGCGCGAAGAAGGCATTTTTGCCGGCATCTCGGCTGCCGGCGCCTGCTGGGTGGCCCAGCAGATCGCCGAGCGCGAGCGCAATGCGACCATTGTTTTCGTGGTCTGCGACCGTGGCGATCGCTATCTCTCGACAGGCGTTTTCCCCGCCTGAGCATTTCTTTTGAGCATGGATGCAGCGCCCCCTTCAGAGGGGCGCTGCGCGTTGCCGGCGCTTGACGCCGCGATCACCAGGAAAGTGGAGGGTTTCATGGCCTATGAGACACGTTTCTGCACCAACTGCAGCACCGAGCTGCAGTGGATTACCGCCACGGAAGACAGCGGCAATGTGGCGCGGCTGCGCTGCCAGGCCTGCGGCTGGACGCATTGGGGCAATCCCACGCCCGTGCTGGCGGCTGTGGTCGAGGGCGATGACGGCCGTGTGCTGCTGGCGCGCAATGCGCTGTGGCAGGAAGGGGTGTTCGGCCTGATCACCGGCTTCATGGAGGCCGGCGAGTCGCCCGAGGCCGGCATTTGCCGCGAGGTGCTGGAGGAGACCGGGCTGAAGGTCAAGGCGCTGCGCCTGCTGTCATGCTCCGAATTCCTGCGCATGAACCAGGTGCTGATTGCCTACCATGTGCGCGTGGACGGCCGGCCCGAGGACGTGAAGCTTTCGCCCGAGCTGCTGGAATACCGCTGGCAGACGGCCGAGGAGTCGCTGTGCTGGCCCGCTGGCACGGGCTATGCGCTGGCCGAGTGGATCAAGCAAAAGGGCTTCGAGCCGCGCTTTGGCGCCTTCCGCCCGGGGCAAAATCCCGAGCCCGACCCGGCGCGCTGGCCTGTGAAGTACTGGTCCGAGGACCCGCGCTTTGTTGTGGCCCCCGCGCTGGACTGAAAGCCTGCCGGGCAAAGACCGCGTCGGCCTTGCCATGGCGCGGCTTTCCTAAAATCCTGTGCCATGCAGCGAGGCGGTCCGGCCGGGCCGGATCTGCCGCCGCGTCAGGAATCTTCAAATGCACATAGACCAAGAAATCGATACCCGCGGGCTGAACTGCCCGCTGCCCATCCTCAAGGCCAAGAAGGCGCTGGCGGCCATGGAAAGCGGCCAGCTGCTCAAGGTGGTGGCCACCGATACCGGCTCCATCCGCGACTTCCAGGCCTTTGCCAAGCAGACCGGCAATGCGCTCGTGGAGCAGCAGACGGTGGGCGACGAGTTCATCCACATTCTCCGCCGCCGCTGAGGCGGCCCTGGATCCATGAGCTGCCGACGCGCAAAGGGCCTGCATTTGCAGGCCCTTTGCATTGGAGGAGCGCGCAGGGGATGCGTCAGATGCTCAGGTTCTTGAGGTAGTCGCGGAAGCTTGCGCCGACCTCGGGGTGTTGCAGCGCCAGTTCCACCGTGGCCTGCAGAAAGCCTTCCTTGCTGCCGCAGTCGTAGCGCTTGCCCTTGTACTGGAATGCGTAGACGGCTTCGGTCGCCATCAGGCGCTCGATGGCGTCGGTCAGCTGGATCTCGCCGCCCACGCCCTTGGGCTGGTTGCGGATCTCGTCGAAGATCGCGGGCGTGAGCACATAGCGGCCGGCCACGCCCATGCGCGAAGGCGCCTTCTCGGGAGCGGGCTTTTCCACGATCTCCTCGATGCGCATCAGCGCGCCGCCGGCGGCCTCGCCCTTGACGATGCCGTAGCGCTTGGTGTGCTCCAGCGGCACTTCCTGCACGGCCAGCAGCGAGCGGCCCTGCTTCTGGAAGGCGGCCGTCATCTGCGCCATCACGCCGGGGCCGCCGTTGTCGCCCACCATCAGGTCGTCGGCCAGGATCACGGCAAAGGGCTCGTTGCCCACCAGCGGCTCGGCGCACAGCACGGCATGGCCCAGGCCCAGCGAGCGCGGCTGGCGCACGAACAGGCAGTTCATATCGGCCGGGCTGATGCTGCGCACCAGGTCCAGCATGGCCTGCTTGCCGGCCTGCTCGAGCTCGTTTTCCAGCTCGTAGGCGGTGTCGAAATGGTCCTCGATGGCGCGCTTGCTGCGGCCGGTGACGAAGACCATGTCGCGGATGCCGGCCTCGTAGGCCTCTTCCACGGCGTACTGGATCAGCGGCTTGTCCACCACGGGCAGCATCTCCTTGGGCGATGCCTTGGTGGCGGGCAGAAAGCGGGTGCCCAGGCCGGCGACGGGGAAGACGGCTTTGCGGACGCGGGTATGGCTCATTTTTGCTCCTGAAATAAAAGCTGCCAGCGCTGGTTGGCAATGGGATTTCGCAGATTCTTCCTGCAAAACCCAATGCCTGCAAGCGCTGGCAGCTTCTGTTTTTGCATCAACCCAGGCGGGCGAGCTGCTCCTGGATGCGGACCAGCGTGGCGCCGAAATCGGCCACGCGCTTCTTTTCCTGCTCGATCACGGCCGGGGGCGCCTTGGCCACGAAGGCCTCGTTGGACAGCTTGCCGTTGGCCTTGGCGATCTCGCCTTGCAGGCGCGCGGCTTCCTTGGACAGGCGGGCCTTCTCGGCGGCCACGTCGATCTCGACGAACAGCGCCAGGCGGATGTCGCCGACCACGTTCACGGGCGCGCTCTGCGCGGCCTGGCTCCAGGCCGCCTCGTCGTCGAAGACCTTGACCTCGCTGAGCTTGGCCAGGTTCTGCAGCACGGCGGCATTGGCGCGCAGGAAGTCGGCGTCGGCGGCATTGCCGGCCACGGCCAGCAGCGGCAGGCGCTGGGCGGGCGAGACGCCCATCTCGCCGCGCAGCGTGCGGCAGGCGTCCACCATCTGCTTGAGGCGGTCCACATAGGCAATGGACGCCTCGTCGATCTTGGCGGGCTGGGCCTCGGGGTAGCGTGCCACGGCGATGGATTCGCCCGGCAGGCCGGCCACGGGGGCCACCTTCTGCCACAGCTCTTCGGTGACGAAGGGGATGATGGGGTGGGCCAGGCGCAGGATGGCTTCCAGCGTGCGGATCAGCGTGCGGCGCGTGGCGCGCTGCTGCGCCTCGTTGCCGGTCTGGATCTGCACCTTGGCGATTTCCAGGTACCAGTCGCAGAACTCGTTCCAGACGAAGTCGTAGATGGCGTTGGCCACGTTGTCCAGGCGGAACTCGGCAAAGCCCTTGGCGACTTCGGCCTCGACCTTCTGCAGCTGCGAGGCGATCCAGCGGTCGGGCTGGCTGAAGTGCATGTAGCCGGCGAACTCGCCGCCGGGCTGGCACTGCTCCTTGGTGTGCTCCTTCAGGCCGCAGTCGTAGCCTTCGCAGTTCATCAGCACGAAGCGCGAGGCGTTCCAGAGCTTGTTGCAGAAGTTGCGGTAGCCTTCGCAGCGCTTGCTGTCGAAGTTGATGCTGCGGCCCAGCGACGCCAGCGCCGCGAAGGTGAAGCGCAGCGCATCGGCGCCGTAGGCCGGAATGCCTTCGGGGAATTCCTTTTGCGTGTTCTTGCGCACCGTGGGCGCGGTCTCGGGGCGGCGCAGGCCGGTGGTGCGCTTGTCCAGCAGGGGCTCGAGCGCGATGCCGTCGATCAGGTCCACCGGGTCCAGCACATTGCCCTCGGACTTGGACATCTTCTTGCCCTGCGCGTCGCGCACCAGGCCGTGGATGTACACGTGCCTGAACGGCACGCGGCCCGTGAAGTGCGTGGTCATCATGATCATCCGGGCGACCCAGAAGAAGATGATGTCGTAACCGGTGACCAGCACCGAGGAGGGCAGGTAGAGGTTGAAATCGTCGTCGGCGGCGTCGGTCTGCGCGGGCCAGCCCATGGTCGAGAACGGCACCATGGCCGACGAATACCAGGTATCGAGCACGTCGGGGTCGCGCGTGAGCTTCTTGCCCGGGGCGACCTTGTCGGCCTGGGCCTGCGCCTCGGCTTCGCTCCTGGCCACGTAGAGGTTGCCTTCCTCGTCATACCAGGCGGGAATCTGGTGGCCCCACCACAGCTGGCGCGAGATGCACCAGTCCTGGATGTTGTTCATCCACTGGTTGTAGGTGTTGACCCAGTTCTCGGGCACGAACTGCACCTGGCCCGAGGCCACGGCGTCGATGGCCTTTTGCGCAATGCTCTTGCCGGTGGGGTCCTGGTCGCTGACCTTGCTCATGGCGATGAACCACTGGTCGGTCAGCATGGGCTCGATCACCTGGCCGGTGCGGTCGCAGATCGGCACCATGAGCTTGTGCTTCTTGGTCTCGACCAGCAGGCCCAGTTCCTCGAGGTCGGCCACGATGGCCTTGCGGGCCACGAAGCGGTCCATGCCGCGGTACTTCTCGGGCGCCTCGTCGTTGATCCTGGCCTGCAGCGTCAGCACGCAGATCATGGGCAGGCCGTGGCGCTGTCCCACCTGGTAGTCGTTGTTGTCGTGCGCGGGCGTGACCTTGACCACGCCGGTGCCGAACGCGCGGTCCACATACTCGTCGGCGATGATGGGGATCTGGCGGCCCACCAGCGGCAGCGTCACGGTCTGGCCGATCAGGTGCCGGTAGCGCTCGTCCTCGGGGTGGACCATCACGGCCACGTCGCCCAGCATGGTTTCGGGGCGGGTGGTGGCCACCACCAGCTGGCCCGAGCCGTCGGAGAGAGGATAGGCGATATGCCAGAGCGAGCCGTCCTTCTCCTGGTTTTCCACTTCCAGGTCGGACACGGCCGATTGCAGCACCGGGTCCCAGTTCACCAGGCGCTTGCCGCGGTAGATCAGGCCCTGCTCGTAGAGCTTGACGAAGGTGTCGGTCACCACGGTGGACAGCTTGTCGTCCATGGTGAAGTATTCGCGGCTCCAGTCCACGGTATCGCCCATGCGGCGCATCTGCGTGGTGATGGTGTTGCCGCTCTTTTCCTTCCATTCCCAGACCTTCTTCACGAACTCGGGGCGGCCCAGGTCGTAGCGGCTCTTGCCCTGCTCCTGCAACTGGCGCTCCACCACGATCTGCGTGGCGATGCCGGCGTGGTCGGTGCCGGGAATCCAGGCCGTGTTGTAGCCCTTCATGCGGTGGTAGCGCGTGAGGGAGTCCATGATGGTCTGGTTGAACGCATGGCCCATGTGCAGCGTGCCGGTCACGTTGGGCGGCGGCAGCTGGATGGAGAACGAGGGCTGGGACGCATCGGGCTTGCCCGTGCCGCGCACGCCGGCGTGGCCGTAGCCGCGCTTTTCCCATTCGGGCCCCCAGTGGGCTTCGATGGAGGAAGGCTCAAAAGACTTGGAGAGGCTGTCGAGGCCGGGTTGGGCAGGGGTGTCGCTCATGGCTGCGTGGCAAAAATCTGGAAATGAAAACGGCATCCGTATGCGGGATGCCGTCTGCAAGGTTGGATGGACGGATTGCCAACGATTTTAGCGATCCGTTCCGCCGCTGGGCGCGGTAGGCCTTATTTCTGCCTTGGGCGCATGCCCATCATGCGCTGGCTGCTATGGATTTCTGCTTCAGGCCCTGGTGCCCGGTGCGAATTCCGGGCGGTCGTTCGTCTGGGGTTTGAGCGGTGCGCTGGACTTGCCTTCGGCGCGGTCCTTGCGCCACTGCTGCTTGCGCTGCGTCCATTCGTTCAGCCGCGCATGGGCGGTCTTGCTTTCCTGCAGCATCTGCATTTCGTCGGCCAGCTGGGCGGTCAGCTCCAGGCGGATGCCGTTGGGGTCGAAGAAGTAGATGCTCTTGAAGATGTGGTGGTCGGTCACGCCCAGCACTTCCACGCCGCAGGCCTGCAGGCGGGCCTTGGTGTTCTCCAGCTCCTGCACGGTGTCCACGCGGAACGAGATGTGGTTGATCCACAGCGGCGTGTTGGGCGAGGGCTGGGCCGCCTCGTCGTCGCCGATGTCGAAGAAGGCGATGAACGAACCGTCCTTGAGGCGGAAGAAGAAGTGGGTGTAGGGGCAGTACTCGCCCGTGGAGGGCACGTAGTCGCTCTGGATGATGTGGAACAGCGGCAGGCCCAGGATGTCTTCGTAGAAGTGGCGCGTTTCCTCGGCATCCCTGGCCTTGTAGGCATAGTGGTGCAGCTGGCGCCAGGCGGCCGGGGCGGGTAGCTGGGAAAGGTCGGGATACGGGGCGGCGGGGGCGCTGCTGACAGTCATGGCGTGTCTCCTGGAAAGATGTTGATTATTCTACTATCCGTAATCAATTCTACTAAATGGAATTTTCTGAGGAAAACGATGCCATGAAAAAAGCCCAGCCGGGCGACCGGCTGGGCCTGTCGTCGAAACGCCAGGTTACTGCTTGACGGCTTCGATCTGCAGCACCACGCGCACCTGCTTGGGGAAACCGTAGGCCATGCCGTAGTCCACGCCCCACTGGGTGCGGTCGATGGTGGCTTCGAAGTCGCCGCCGCAGGTCTCGCGCTTTTGCAGCATGGGGTTTTCGTAGCAGTTGAACTTGTTGGCCTTGAAGGTCACGGGATGGGTCTGGCCCTTGATGGTCAGCTGGCCGGTGACTTCCTTGAGCTTGTCGCCGTCGAACACGAATTTGTCGGACACGAACTTGGCGGTGGGGAACTTCTCGGCATCGAAGATTTCTGCGCTTTGCAGGTGCTTGTTGAAGGCCGGCGTGCCCGAGTTCACCGACGCCATGTCCAGCGACACCTCGACCTTGCCGCTCTTGCCGGCCTTGTCGAATTCCACGCTGCCGCTCTTCTTGTCGAAGCGGGCACGGTTGGTCGTGGTGCCCATGTGGTCGATCTCGAAGGTGGCGAAGGTGTGGGTGGGATCGATGGCATAGCTGGCCGGGGCGGCCTGCACGGCGGTGGCAAACAGGGAAGCGGCGGCCAGGGCGAACAAAGCGGTGCGCATATCGGAAAGACTCCTTGGATTGAGGGAAGGGTGAATCAAAAAGATGAGCTGCCAGCGCTTTATTCATGAGCGCTGGAGCCCGAAAATGCTTAAAGCTTGCCGACGCCGGTCAGTGCCAGCTTGAACTGCACGGTGACCTCGTCGGCCACCATCGAGGTGTCGGCCCAGTCGCCGTCGCCGATCTTGAAGGCCAGGCGCTTGAGCGGCAATGTGCCGGTGGCAGTCGTGGTGGCGCCGGACTGGGCCAGCTGCACGGGCAGGCTGACCTTCTGGGCATTGCCCTTGATGGTCAGCGTGCCGTCCACCTGGTACTTGCCGCCGCCCAGGGGCTTGACGGCGCTGGAGTCGAACGTGGCCTGGGGGAACTTGGCCACGTTGAACCAGTCCGCCTTGGGCAGTTCGGCATCGGTTTCCTTGGCGCCCATGGTGGCGCTGCCCGTGTCCACCGTGAAGTGGATCTTGCTGGCCTCGGGCTTGGCCGTGTCGAAGTTGATCTTGGCGTCGAACTTTTTGAAGTGGCCTTTGATGGGCACGCCCATCTGCCTGGCTTCGAAGTTCACGGCGCTCTGGGCGGCAACCAGGGCCTGCTCGGCATGGGCGGCGCTGCCGATGAAGGCTGCGGCGATCAGGGCGGAGGAGAAAAGGGCTTTCATGCAGAAACTCCAGGGTGGACAGGGGTGATCAGTGCGGGATCATTCGCGAGAGCAGGCCGTCGCGGTCGATGAACTGGTGCTTGATGACTGCGCCGACGTGCAGCAGGACGAGCGCAGCCAGCGCATAGGCCGCATAGCCATGCCAGGGCTTGAGCGCCTGGGCCAGCTCGGGGCTCTTGCCGACCAGGTCGGGCAGGGGCAGCAGGCCGAACAGCACGACGGGAAAGCCCGCGGCGCAGCTGTAGACCCAGCCGATCAGCGGCACGGCAAGGAACAGCAGATACATCAGGTGGTGCGTGCCTGCATGGGCCACATGCTGCCAGCGCGGCATGGCGCGCGTCACGGCGGCGGGTAGCTCGGGCGGACGGTGGGTCAGGCGCCAGAAAATGCGCAGCAACGACAGGATCAGAATCGTCATGCCGGCCCATTTGTGCCAGTTGAAATACTTGAGGCGGGCGGGCGAGAACGGCAGGCCGGTCATGTACAGGCCGAAGGCGAAGAGGCCGATCAGGGCCAGGCCCAGCACCCAGTGCAGGGCAATGGCCACGCCGCTGTAGCGGGTGGCGCCGGTGGCAGTCCTGCCGGTCGGGGAAGTGGCGGCAACGGTATTCATGTTTGGAATGGAAAAAGGCCGTGAAGAACTTGGCCTGCATGCTGCAATGCAATAAGGCTGCAGTGTAGGAAGCCGAAAGTGCAAAAGAGTTCAGTCAAATTGAGTGCTTGATTCAAAAAACATGAAGTGTCGCCAGCCAGGTCCCGGCCGGACCTGCCGGCCGTCCGATTGCAGGAGTGCTGCGCGACCGCTACGCTGGCGGGATCGAACAGGCGCAGGCGCGCAGGAGGATGGAGCAAATGCTGGTTCGCGTACGTATCCATGAAGCCGGAGGCCCCGAGGTGATGCGCCTGGAGCCGCTGCAGCCGCAGGAGCCGGGAGCCGGCGAGGTCTGGCTGGAGCACACGGCCATAGGCGTCAACCCGCTGGACCTGTTGCAGCGCGGCGGCCAGGTGCGCATTCCCCTGCCGTCCGGGCTGGGCCTGGAAGGCGCGGGGCGGGTGCTGGCCGTGGGCGAAGGCGTCAGCAACGTGGCCGTGGGCGACAGCGTGGGCTATGCCACGGGGCCGCTGGGCGCCTATGCGAGCGGGCGCCTCTACCCCGCAGAGCGGCTGGTGAAGCTGCCGGCCGCGCTGGCGCCCGAAGATGCGGCGGCCATTCTGTTCAAGGGCATTACCGCCCAATACCTGATCAAGACCACCTATCCCGTAGGCCCCGGCACGCGGGCGCTGATCTATGGCGCGGCCGGCGGCGTGGGCCAGCTCATGGCGGCCTGGGCCCGGCATCTGGGAGCCTTTGTGATCGGCGTGGTCTCGCGGCCGCAGAGCGTGGAGCGTGCAAGAGTCGCCGGCTGCCACGAAGTGCTGGTCTTTGATGCCGACCGCCTTGCGGCCCAGGTGCAGGAGAAGACCGAGGGCCGCAAGGTCGATGTGGTCTACGACTGCATCGGCCGGGTTTCGCTGCAGGCCTCGCTGGACAGCCTGCGGCCGCGCGGCCTGCTGGTGTCCTTCGGCGCGTCCTCAGGGGCTCCGGCGCCCATAGAGATGGCCACGCTCAACGCCAAGGGTTCGCTGTTCGCCACGCGTCCTTCGCTGGCCGCGCATACCGCCACGGCCGAGGAATACCAGCAAAGGGCCCGCGATGTGCTGGAGGCGGTGGCTGCCGGCATTCTGCAGCCCCGCGTGGCGCAGCGCTATGCGCTGGACCAGGTGGTGCAGGCCCATGCCGACATGGAACAGGGCCGCAACCAGGGCGCCGTCGTGCTGCTGCCCTGACGCGGGCAGAGCGGCTGGGCGGCCGCCGTTTCAGTCCTGGCGGGCCGGGTTGTCGGCCAGAACCACGGTGGCCCTGGCCGCCTGCTTCCAGGCCTGGGCGGCGGCTTGGCTGTCGCCGCGGTGCTCGGCCATCAGGGCCAGGCGCTGCCAGGCCATGCTGCGCAGCAGCGGCTCCTGCAGCTGAGGCGCGCAGCGGGCCAGCAGCTGCTGGGCCTTGCCCCACAGCTCGCGCTGCACGCAGGCCATGCCGGCCAGGAATTGCAGGCGGGGCTCGTGCGGATGGGTATTGGCCGCGCCTTCCATGCGGGCCAGCCAGGCCCCATCGAGCCTGCCCAGGCAGGTCGCCATGACCTGCACCAGCTTGGGCAGATAGTTGTCCGTGCGCGGGCCGGGGTGGGCGGTCAGATTCTCCCAGACCGGAAGCAGCCAGGAGCGGGCCTGGGGGGCCTCGCCGCCGAGCTCGATCAGGCGCTCGGTCGCGGGAATGGCCACTTCGGGCATGGCGCGCTCCTCTTCATCCAGCGAAAGCCAGAACTGCTGCAGCGACGAGGTGTCGCGCGCATCGCGAATGCTGGCCAGCAGCAGGCTGCGCACCACGCTGGCCGAGGCGGCCGGAGAGAAGGCGCGATGCTTGGCCAGCAGGCGGGCGGTGTCCAGTGCATTGCGGGTATCGCCGGCCAGGCGCGAGGCCTTCAGGCGTATGCGCAGGGCAATCGTGCGGCGGGCCGCACCCTGGGGCAGTTCGGCCAGGCGGCGCAGCGCCTCCGGGGCGTCGCGGTCGTCCAGCGCCCAGCGCGCGCTGCGCATCTGCGCGCCTTCGCGGATTTCCGCATCCTGGGTGCTGCCGGCCTGGGGCAGTGCCTGCAGGGCCTGCTGCCAGTGCCGGTCGCGCAGGGCGGTATCCTGCAGCGCGTGCGAGGCGTCGGCGGCGATCAGGTGGGCCGTGGCCCGCAGGCGTGCGCCATAGGGCGGGGAGGAGCGGGAGGCGCTGAGCGACTGCTCGGTGGACAGTGCGGCCAGTGCGGCCTTGCGTGCACGCAGGAAGCGGCCGGCCTGCAGATGGGACAGGGCTTCCAGCAGGTTCTGGTTCATGCCGCGCTCCTGTTGCTGGGCGCGCCAGCGGCGCGCCTGGTGCGGCATCTGCAGCAGCGCGCCGAGGGCGCGCAGCGCCGCGTAGAGCACGGCAAAGGCCAGGGCGATCAGCACGATGGCCAGATTGAGCGACATGTCCACCCGGTACGGCGGCCAGAACCAGGTCATGGTGCTCTGGTTGTTGCCGGCAAACAGCGCGGCGGCCACGGCCGCGGCAAACAGGGCGATGAGCCACAAGGCAGCACGCATCAGTGTTCTCCTCGGGGTCAGCGGCCCGCCGCGGCGGTGGCCAGTGCGGTCAGCGTGTCGTCCAGCTGCAGGCGCTCGGTGCTGTGCAGATTGTTCTGGAGCTGCTCCAGCTGGGCCTGGACGATCTGGGTGCGCCGCGAGCGCGTGTCGAAATATTTGTTGAGCGCGGCGCCGGCCGAACTCAGGTCGGCGCGCGCCGACTCCCATTGGCGCGAGAGCAGGGCCAGCCGCGCATTGAGCAGCTTGAGCTTGAGGTTCTCGCGCAGGAAATAGGCTTGCTCGGGCGCAAGCAGCACGGCCTCGGGGTGGTCGATGCGGCGCACGCGCACCAGATCCGCCGTGCCGTCGCGCATGGCGCTCCACAGGCGCTGGCCCTGGCCCTGCCACCAGGCCCATTGCGTGGGCGTGGCGCTGGCATCGATCGCGGCCGGGGCTGGTGAAGGCCGGGCCTTGGCATCCGCCGCCGCGGCGCGGATGGCGCGCTGGCGGCCCACATCGTTGACCAGGGGCAACTCGTCCACCTGGCGGGCCAGATCCTCGATGCGCACCAGCACGCCGCTGGTATCGGTCACGCTCATGCGCGAGAGCTTGTCCAGGTCTGTGTCGATGGCGCGCACCACGGGTGCCAGGCGCGGCTGGGCGGCGCTTTCCACGCGCTTGCGCGCGGACTTGAGCACGGCCACCAGCGGCTGCAGGCTGCCCGAAAGCTCGGCCTGCTGCTGGGCCAGGCGGATGGACGACTCGATATCGGCCACCAGGTTCTCGTCGCGCGAGCGCGACATGCTCTGCATCAGTTCCTCGAGCTGGTTGCGCTGCAGGCTCAGCTCGCCGATCCGGGCCTCCATCACCGAGACGCGTGCCGCACTGTCGCGGGCCAGGTCCTGCGCATCCTTGGCCAGCGTGCGGGCCTCCACCGACTGCGCACCGGACTGGGCCGACTGGCGGGCCAGCTGCTCCTGCATATTGCCCACGCGCTGCCACAGCATGCCGCTGGCGACCAGCGCGCCGACCGCGACCGCGCCCAGGACGAAAACCAGGGCCGTGGGCGCGCCGGATGCTGCAGTGGCTCCAGGTGCGTGGGGCGGAGGCGGTGTGTCCGTGCGGGAGGGCGGAGGGGCGGTGTGCGTGGCGTCGGAGCTCATGGAGCCGATTCTATCGACGCGAGCACCTCATCCAGTGCGGGGCGGCTGCGCAGGACCATGCCGAAACCGGCCTGCAATGCTTTGCTGGCAATGCGTTCGTGGGTAGCGAGCGCTCGCCCTGCATGCCAGTCCTGCTCCGGCAGCAGCTGTTGCAGGTTGGCAACAGCTTCGGAGCTGCTGAACAGCCACAGCGTGCCGTCGGCAGCGGCGCCGCGCGCCAGCGCCCGCTGCTCGGCCGTCCACTGCGGCAACTGGCGTTCATAGACGGCCAGCAGCTCCACCCGGGCGCCGGCTTCGCCCAGGCGTGCGGCCAGCCAGTCGCGGCCGGCGCCGGCCGTCGTGGCCGACGGGGTGTCGGCAGCTGGCGCCGACGGCGTGTCGCCGCGCACGATCAGCACCCGGTCGCCGGGGCGGATCTGGCCGTGCACCTGCTGCCACAGGGTTTCGGATTCGAACTGGGCCGCATCGGGCGGCGGACCGTCGATCCGGTCATCCGGCACGCCCAGGTTCCGCAGCGCGCGCGCCGTGCCGGGGCCAGGCGTCCATGCTCTGGTATCGGGAGCCAGCAGCGCTTTATGGGTATGGGGTTGAGCCGGATTGGATTGAAAAAAATACTGGGCCGCATTGCCGCTGACGAACATGATCGCGCGGTAGTGGCCCGGGGTCTGCGCTGCGGTGCGCGTGGCGGCCAGGGCCTGGCGGGATTCAGCGCTGCGGCAGGGGCCTATGGCGATGAGCGGCAAGGCCTGGGCCTGCAGGCCGTGCGCGCGCAGGGCCTGCACCCAGGGCTGGGCGTCGTGCAGCGGGCGGGTGACCAGGACGCGGCGCATGGCCTGCTGCATGCCGCGCTCAGGCCTGCGGATGGCCGGGGACGGCCGGCACCGCGCCGGCTGCCTGCAATTGCGCGGCCAGGCGTTCGCCCAGGGCGTTGGCGGCGGCGAAGTCCTTGACCACGGCGTTGTCCTGCACGCGCACCATGGACAGCTTGCCCTCGGGGTCGCCCCAGGCAGCATCCAGGTGCAGGGTTTCGCCCTCGAAGCGCCCGAAGGCCGCCAGCGGCATGGAGCAGCTGCCGCCCATGCTGCGGCTGACGGCGCGCTCGGCGGTGACGGTGAGCCAGGTGGCCTGGTCGGCCAGCGGGGCCAGCGCGTCGATGATGTCCTGGCGGCTGCTGCGCACCTCGATGCCCAGCGCGCCCTGGCCGGCGGCCGGCAGCATCTGGGCCGGCTCGAACTTGGTGCGGATGCGGTCGGCCAGGCCCAGGCGCATCAGGCCGGCGGCGGCCAGCACGATGGCGTCGTACCGGCCTTCGTCCAGCTTGCGCAGGCGGGTGTTCACATTGCCGCGCAGCGGCTCGATCTTCAGGTCCGGCCGCAGCGCCTGCAGCAGTGCCTGGCGGCGCAGGCTGGAAGTGCCGACCACGGCACCCTGCGGAAGATCCTGCAGCGTGGCGTAGCGGTTGGAGACAAAGGCATCGCGCGGGTCTTCGCGGGTCATCACGCAGGCCAGCACGAAGCCTTCGGGCAGCTCCATGGGGACGTCCTTGAGCGAATGCACGGCCATGTCGGCACGGCCTTCCTCCAGCGCGACCTCGAGCTCCTTGACGAACAGGCCCTTGCCGCCCACCTTGGACAGGGCACGGTCCAGGATCTGGTCGCCCTTGGTGGTCATGCCCAGCAGCTCGACCTGGTGGCCGCGGCCGCGCAGGAGGGCCTGCACATGCTCGGCCTGCCACAGGGCCAGCTGGCTTTCGCGCGTGGCGATCACGATGGAGGAGGGAGAAGACGGTGCGGAACTCATAACGGAGACGTTATCTGACAGGGAACAGGGGATGCTAGCATGCGGCGCAGTCTTACCCTGCCCGAAGGAGAAACGCGAATGCCTGCCGCCCGCCACAAGTCGCCCGTGCCTGTTGACCCGCCGGGGCGCACGACGGATAAGTCCAAGGACAAGGATCTGCCGCTGATCGAGGACATACGCCTGCTGGGCCGCATCCTGGGCGATGTGATCCGCGAGCAGGAGGGCGAGGCGGCATTCGCGCTGGTGGAGCAGGTGCGCCAGCTGTCCGTGAGCTTCAGGCGCAATGCCGATGAGGCGGCCGACAAGGCGCTCAAGAAGCTGCTCAAGGGCCTGACCAGCGACCAGACGGTGAGCGTGATCCGCGCCTTCACCTATTTCTCGCACCTGGCCAACCTGGCCGAGGATCGCCACCATATCCGCCGCCGCGCCGTGCACGAGCGCGCCGGCAACACGCAGGAGGGCAGCATCGAGGTGGCGCTGGCCCGCCTGCGCTGGGCCGGAATCAGCTCGGGCACGGTGGCGCAGACGCTGGCGCAAAGCTATATCTCGCCCGTGCTCACGGCCCATCCCACCGAGGTGCAGCGCCAGAGCATTCTCACGGCCGAGCGCAGCATTGCGCAGCTGCTGGCCGAGCGCGACGACATACTGATGCGTGCCCAGCTGTACAACAGCGCCAAGGATGCGCTCACGCCGCGCGAGCTGGCCCGTGTAGAGGCCCAGCTGCGCGCCCGCGTGGCCCAGCTGTGGCAGACGCGGCTGCTGCGCCACTCCAAGCTCACCGTGGCCGACGAGATCGAGAATGCCCTGTCGTACTACGAAGCCACCTTCCTGCACGAGATCCCCAAGATCTATGCCCAGCTGGAGCAGGAGCTGGGCCAGGCGCTGCCGGCGCACAGCTTTCTGCGCATGGGCCAGTGGATTGGCGGCGACCGCGACGGCAATCCCTTCGTGACGGCCGAAAGCCTGGAGCTGGCCCTGTCGCGCCAGGCCGACGTGGCGCTGCGCCACTACCTGCGCGAGGTGCACTGGCTGGGCGGCGAGCTGTCGCTGTCGGGCAATCTGGTGCAGGTCACGCCGCAGATGCAGGCGCTGGCCGATGCCTCGCCCGATACCAATGTGCACCGCAGCGACGAGCCCTACCGCCGTGCCCTGACCGGCATGTACGCGCGCCTGGCCGCCACGCTCAAGGTCCTCAGCGGCGGCGAGGCCGCGCGCCACGCGGTGGCGCCGCAGAATGCCTATGCCTCGGCCGCCGAGTTCCTGGCCGACCTGCAGGTCATCGACGATTCGCTCTCGCGCTTTCACGGCGACGCGCTGGCGCCCCAGCGCCTGCGCCCGCTGATGCGGGCCGTGCAGGTGTTCGGCTTCCATCTGGCCACGGTCGACCTGCGCCAGAGTTCCGACAAGCACGAGGAAGTGATCGCCGAGCTGCTGGCCGTGGCCAAGGTGGAGGCCGACTACAGCGGCCTGCAGGAGGACGCCAAGTGCGCGCTGCTGGTGCGCCTGCTCGACGACGCCCGTCCGCTGCGCGTGATGGGCGCCGAATATTCGGACCATGCGCGCAGCGAGCTGGCCATCTTCGAGGCCGCCAGGCGCCTGCGCGAGCGCCAGGGCGTGGAGGCCATACGCCATTGCATCATCAGCCACACGGAGACCGTGAGCGATCTGCTCGAGGTGCTGCTGCTGCAAAAGGAAGTGGGGCTGATGCGCGGCACGCTGCAGGACGGCGCCGAGTGCGGCCTCATCGTCGTGCCGCTGTTCGAGACCATTGCCGATCTGCGCAATGCCGAGCCCATCATGCGCCGCTACTACCAGATGCCCGGCGTGGCGGAAATGGTCAGGCAAAGCGGCGGCGAGCAGGACATCATGCTGGGCTACAGCGACAGCAACAAGGACGGAGGCATCTTCACCAGCAACTGGGAGCTGTACCGGGCCGAGATCGCGCTGGTCGACCTGTTCGACGACCTGGCCGACCAGCACGGCATACGGCTGCGCATGTTCCACGGCCGCGGCGGCACCGTGGGCCGCGGCGGCGGCCCCAGCTACCAGGCCATCCTGGCCCAGCCGCCGGGCACGGTGCGCGGCCAGATCCGCCTGACCGAGCAGGGCGAGGTCATCGCCTCCAAGTACGCGAATCCCGAGATCGGCCGGCGCAACCTGGAGACCCTGGTGGCCGCCACGCTGGAGGCCACGCTGCTGCAGCCCACCAAGCCCGCGACCAAGGCCTTCCTGGAGGCCGCGGCCTTTCTGTCCGAGGCCAGCATGGCGGCCTACCGTGCGCTGGTGTACGAGACCCCGGGCTTTACCAGCTACTTCTTCAGCAGCACCCCGATCCGGGAGATCGCGGAGCTCAACATCGGGTCGCGCCCCGCATCGCGCAAGGCCACGCAGGCCATCGAGGATCTGCGTGCCATTCCCTGGGGCTTCAGCTGGGGCCAGTGCCGCCTGACCCTGCCGGGCTGGTACGGCTTCGGCTCGGCCGTGCAGGCCTTCATCCACCGTCCCGGCAAGGATGCCAAGGCACAGCTGGCGCTGCTGCAGAAGATGTTCCGCCAGTGGCCGTTCTTCCGCACGCTGCTGTCGAACATGGACATGGTGCTGGCCAAGAGCGACCTGAACCTGGCCTCGCGCTACAGCGAGCTGGTGACCGATGTGCGCGTGCGCCGCCGCATCTTCGGCGCCATCGAGGCCGAATGGAAGAGCACCGCGCAGGCGCTGACGCAGATCACCGGCGACAAGGAGCGCCTTGCGCACAACACGGCGCTGGCGCGCTCCATCCGCCACCGCTTCCCCTACATCGATCCGCTGCACCATCTGCAGGTCGAGCTGGTGCGCCGCTGGCGCGCGGGCCAGACCGATGACCGCGTCAAGAACGGCATCCACCTGTCGATCAACGGGATTGCAGCCGGAGTGCGCAACACGGGTTGAGTGCTGCTCCATAAGGCGCTTTCGGCGCTCGACGGAAAGGGCCTGTGGCTGTCGTGCCTCAGGCCTTTGTCGTCCTGGCGCCGGACCCGGCCACGCCCGGCGGCTGCGGCAGCCAGCGAAAGGCCAGGGTCCCGGCCACCAGCAGTACGGCAATGCTGCCGAACACGGCGCTGAACGGCTCCATGCCGTGCGCCTGCGCGGCCGAGGCGATGGCGCCGGTCAGCCACTGCATCAGCGCCACGCCCATGAAGGTGGCCATGGTGAACAGCGCCATGGCGCGGCCCATGACGGCGGGCGCGTAGGCGTCCTTGACGTCCGGATACTGCAAGGCCATGTAGCCGCCGAAGGTGCTCATCAGCAGCATCAGCGCCACATCGACGGACGCGCTGGGCGCCAGGGCCATGCCGGCGAACAGGGCCGCGATGAGGAGGGTCAGGACCACCAGCCAGTGCCGGCGGCGGCGCGGACCGGGGTCGGCGCGGCCGAACAGCGGCGGTCCGGCCAGGGCCACGACGGACAGCAGCATGGCGAGGTTGCCGCTGTCCACCAGGCTCCAGCCATGCCGCTGCATCATGACGGGCCCGAGCCACAGGCCGCGCAGCGCCACGAAGGACGCATAGGTCACGAGCGAAAACACAATGATGCCCAGCGTGTGCGGCAGCCGGAACAACTGGCCGAAGGCGCGCACGGCCTGGCCCAGCGATTCGCGCGGATGGGGTGTCGATGCAGGGGCTGCGGGAGGCTCGCCGACCCATAGCGCAATCGCCACCCATGAAGCGGCCGCACAGGCGCCGAGCACCGCAAAGCCCATGCGCCAGGAACTGGCCTCGATCAGCCAGGCCAGCGGCGTGCCCGTCAGCAGCATGCCGGTGCTGCCGATGGCCAGGATGGCGCCCGACACGGCAGCAAAGCGCTGCGGCGCAAAGCAGCGCGCGATGTAGACCGTGCAGACCAGAAAGGCCGGTGCGCAGCCTATGCCGATCAGCACCTGCCCCGCCACCAGCATGGGAAAGCTGGTGGCCAGCGCCGACAGGGCCGCGCCCAGCACCATCAGCGGCGAAGCCGTCAGCACCGTGCGCCGCAGGCCGTGCACATCGAGGCCGATGCCCATGAACAGCTGCAGCGCGGCAAAGGCGAAATGGAAGGAGCCGGCAAACAGGCCCAGCTGCTGCGGCGTGAGCTGGAACTGGTCCTGCAGCGGTGCGGCCATGATGGCGGCAATGGTGCGGAAGGCCTGGCTGAGGATGAAGCCGGTGGCAAGCAGCAACAGCCCGGTCCAGGGCGCTGGAGCGGGCTGGCCGTGATCGCAGGAGGGGGCCATGGCAGGCGGAGTCGTGGGCATCTTGTACATGATGCCCGCAGCGCCGGGGCCGGGGTGTCAAACAGGCATCAGTGCAGCATGAGAGAGCCGGCGCTCTTGCTCTTGCCGGCGCGTGCAGGCGGATTGCACAGGCCGCACTGGTAGTGGCGGGCGTTCTCGTAGGGCTCGGTCACGAACTGGCCCTTGCAGACCGAGCATTGGGTGCGGGTGAGCATTTGCGCATCGACGAACTTCACGAGGCGCCAGGCGCGGGTGAAGGACAGCAGCACGTCCAGTTCGGCGGCCTGGATCTGCTCGCAATAGAGGCGATAGGCCTTGGTCAGCTGCTCGACGGAGTCCAGCTCGGCGCCCTTGGCCAGGTATTCATAGATGTTGAGGAACAGCGAGCTGTGGATGTTTTCCTGCCAGGTCAGAAACCAGTCGGTGGAGAACGGCAGCTGGCCCTTGGAAGGCGACTTGCCCGAGATTTCCTTGTACAGGCGGATCAGGCGTTCGTACGACAGGGTGGTCTCCGATTCCAGGACCTGCATGCGGGCGCCCATCTCGATGAGCATGGCGGCGCGCTCGATCTGCTTGGATTCGTTCAGAACGCTTTTGGTGGCGGGCTTGGTGGCGGGCATGGACTTTTCCTGGTGGCTGTCGTTCGGCAGAGGGGGGCGGTGCGCTGTCTTTAGAGCACTTCGGAAACGCGGCTGGCCATCAGGATGTTGGCGTGCAGGGTGTTGGTGGCGCTGTTGGCGATCTTGTTGCTGCTGTGGTTGGTCAGCAGGCTCCAGACCATTTCGTCGTCCACGCGGAAGCTGGCCAGCAGGGTGTTGCGGGATGCCAGCTTGAGCACCTGCGCCGAAGACAGCGAAGCCAGCAGGTCGCAGGACTCTTCGTTCAGGCCCAGACGGAACACCGCCTCGGCCTTGTCCTGACGAATCAGGGTCTGGGCCAGCATCAGGTAGGTGAGGTTGGCTTCGCGGATCTCGGCAAGCAGTTGTTCGTTGTTCATGGGGACCATCCTTTCAATCACGGCGGCTCGCAACGGCTGACACAAAGAGGAGTTGCGATCTGTTGGGATGGATTGTGTTGGAGGCCCGTGTTTCACTGAAGTCGGGGCGCGGCGGTACGACATGTCTGGTTGAGGAGGGGGGTGTGTAAGCTTTCCCCTACAAGAATGTCTTCCTGTTTGATGACGTGGCCCGACGGCCCGGCATGCGTGCTGTCCCCTGATGGCCAACGAGCATGGGAGGCATTGTGCGCCAGCACATGCCCGCTCATGCGGCGAAGTGAGTGGCTTTTGCTAGCTATTTGAGAGCATCGGTGGAAATGCTTCTCGCGCCAGGCCTGGTGGTGATAATCTGTATCAAACACCCTGGTTCGTGTTACAGAAATGAGGAATCCGCTTGAGCCCAGAGACCTCTGCCCCGAGCCGCAGCCTGCTGCAGCGCATGCTGGATCTGCTGCTCACGAACGAGCCCCGCCAGCGCATGTCTCTTGTCACGACAGGCCTGGCCTGCCTGCTCATGGTGTTTTGCATTCTCGCCATGAAGCTGGTGGCGGCTGCGGGCCTGGCAGACGAGGAACTGGTGCACTGGTGGGCGCTGGCAAGCGGTGCCTGCGTGTTCGCCAGCTTTGCGCTGATCCGCAGCGGCTTCACGCGCCATTGGCACGATCCGGCCTTCACGCACATACAGATCACCTACGCCATCACGAGCAATGCCGCCGCCTATGTGATTGCGGGCCATGCGCGCGGCATCGTGCCGCCCATACTGGCGGTGATCATGATGTTCGGCGTCTTCGGGCTGGGACCTGCACAGATCAAGGCACTGCTGGCCTATGGGCTGGTGGCCTTTTGTATTGCAGGAGCGGTGGTGCAATGGTGGGGGCCGCCCGACACCACCACGCCCGGTGCATTGGCTGCCGTATACCTGCTGATCGTGGTGATGGTGCTGGTCACCAGCACGGCGTTGACCTTGCGGGCCCATGCCGTGCGCGAGAGGCTGCAGGCCAAGAAGCGCGAGCTGTCCCGGGCGGTGGAGCAGATCCGCGACCTGGCCACGCGCGACGAACTGACCGGGTTGCCCAACCGGCGCTACATGCTGGAGGTGATGCGCATAGAAGGCCTGCGCGCCGGCCGCAGCGGGCAGCCGCTATTGATGGCGCAGCTGGATCTGGATTTCTTCAAGGCCGTCAACGACACCTATGGCCATGGCGCCGGCGACCAGGTCCTGCAGTGCTTTGCCCGCACGGTCTTGGCCTGCGTGCGCAATACCGACATTCTGGCGCGCTGGGGGGGCGAGGAATTCGTGCTGCTCATGGCGGACACCTCGGCCGAAGACGGCCAGCGCCTGCTCGAAAGGGTGAGGGCGACGGTCGCCGACACGCCGGTCCAGCTGGCGCCGGGCGTCATCATCAATCTCACGATCTCGATCGGAGCGGCGCAACTGAACCGCGATGAGACGCCGCTGCGGCTGCTGCAGCGTACCGACGAGGCGCTTTATTCGGCCAAGCGGCAGGGGCGCAACAGCGTGGTGTGGGCTGAATAGTTGCCCCTGGGCCGCTGCGCGGTTTCCCTGGCCGGGCGCCCCACGGCCTTTGCTGGGGCAGCCCATGCTGCGGGGAGGCGCGGCCGGCTTGGGCCCTTGCAGGCCGTCCCGCTGTCGGGTCGCGCCAGCTTTGTCGATTGTGGGCGGTGCGCGCGGTAGTGGCAGGCCTCAATACCTGTGGTCAGCCGCGCTCCACGGGGCGTTCGGGGTTGCTGCACCATTCGCTCCAGCTGCCTGCAAACAGCGCCGTGGGCGGCAGGCCCGCGATGCGCATGGCCAGCAGGTTGGGCAGGGCGCTGACGCCGCTGCCGCATTGGTGCACCACGGTGGAGGGATCGCGTCCGGCCAGCAGCTCCTCGAATTCGGCGCGCAGCAGGGCCGCGGGCTTGAAGCGGCCATCGGCGGCGATATTGCTGGCAAACGGGCGGTTGAGCGCGCCGGGGATGTGGCCGGCCACGGGGTCCAGCGGCTCCACCTCGCCGCGGTAGCGGGCCGGTGCGCGGGCATCGATCAATGTCTGCGTGGGCTGGCCCAGCTCGGCCTGCACCTGGTCCACGGTCTTCAAGGTTTCCAGCGGCGTGCCCAGTTCGAAATTGCTGCTGAAGTGGCTGGGCTCTTCGCCCGAGACGACGGGCTGGCCGGCGGCCTGCCATGCCTGCAGCCCGCCGTCGAGCACGGCCACGGCATCGTGCCCGGCCCAGCGCAGCATCCACCACAGGCGCCCGCAGTAGTTGGCGCCATTGCGGTCGTAGACCACGGCCTGCATTCCGTTGTCGAAACCGACGGAGCTCAGCCAGGCCGAAAAGCGCTCGCGCGTGGGCAGGGGATGGCGCCCCCCCGAGGCCGACTGGCTGCTGGTGGCCACTTCGCCGTGTGCCCCGGGCGTGCCGTGCGGGGCGCTGAGGCTTTTGTCCAGGTCGGCGAATACGGCATCGGGAATATGGGCCCGCAGATACTGCGCATGGCCTGCGGCCGGATCGGCGAGGTCGAAGCTGCAGTCGAACACCATGAGCGGCCTGCCGGCGGCCTGCAGGTCGGCCAGCTGCCGTACGGAAATCAGGGTGTTGTAATGCCCGGATGCGGGCATGGAAGGCGTGGTGGTCATGGATGAGCGCTCCGGAAATGACGATCCATTATGCGTGCGCCAAGCCCCGTGTTCCGGGTCGCAGGGCAGCGGCCTGAGCCTTCCGGCAATACCTGTTCCGTCCCTTCGCGCAAAACGTGGAGCACAGAACCCAGGCGGCCCCGCGGCCTCGCCGGAGGCGTCGTCTTCCTTGGGGGCTGACCAGGGGGAGCCGCTCAGCGGCTCCAGGGTCAAGTCCTGGAGCGCAGCGCCGTCGCAATGGCGCCGCTGACCACGATGAGCGCGATGCCCGCCCAGCCGATCAGAGGAATGCGCTCGCCGAACATCACCAGGCTGAGCAGGGCTGCGAACACGATGCCCGAATACTGGAGATTGGCCACGACCAGGGTGTTGCGCTTGCTGCCGGCCGAGGCATAGGCCTTGGTCATGCAGACCTGCGCCACGGCGGCCAGCACGCCCACAGGCAGCAGCCACAGCGCGCTCCAGCCCGGAAAGGGCGAAATGCCCGTGAGGCACATGGCCGCGCCGCCGGCGACCGCCGAGCCCAGGGAGAAATAGAACACCACGCGCGACTCGGGCTCGCCCATGCGCGAGAGCGTTGTCACCTGCATATAGGCCATGGCGGCGAACATGCCGCCAAACAGCCCGCCCATGGCTGCCACCCATTCGCCCGCAGGGGCGGAGCTGGGCCGCAGCACCAGCAGCACGCCCACAAAGCCCATGACCACGGTGCTGACCAGGCCCCAGGGAAAGGGCGGCAACGTGCGCGGCCCCGGAGGCAGGCCGTGCGCATCGTCCTGGCGCATGCGGTGGCGCAGCCACAGGCCCTGCGCGATGAGGAATACCGCCATCCAGATGCTGCTCATGGAGTTGAGCGTGGTGGCCGTGGCCAGCGGCAGGTGGCCGATGGCGTAGAACCAGGCACCCATGGAAATCACGCCCACAAAGCTGCGCCAGGCATGCTCCCTGGGAAACCTGGTGGCCAGAGAGATGCCGTCGCGGCGCGCCAGCAATGCCAGCAGCGCCATGCTGACCAGGCCGCGGTAGAAGACGATTTCCGCCGCATTGAAGTCCCGGGAGGCAAACTTCACACACACACTCATGACCGCGAAAATGAACGCGGCCAGCACCATCCACAGGGCTTGCATACCTAAATCAATTCAGCATAAAAAATAGCTGCAGCGCTTGTGGGGTAAGCGCTAGCAGCTATCGGTTTTGAGGTGAATGCCTCGTTCAGCGTTTGGGGATGGAATCGCCCATCACGCCTCTGTACCACTCGTGGAAGTGCTGCATGCCGTCTTCCATGGGGCTCTGGTAGGGGCCGACCTCGTTGTCGCCACGCTCGTACAGGGCCTTGCGGCCGCCGTCCATGCGCTCGGCGATCTCGTCGTCCTCGATGCAGGTTTCCATGTAGGCGGCCTTCTGCGCCTGCACGAACTCGGGCTCGAAGGCCGCGATTTCCTCGGGGTAGTAAAACTCCACCACGTTCAGCGTCCTGTCCACGGCCAGCGGGTGCAGCGTAGAGACGGTGAGCACATGCGGATACCACTCCACCATGATGTGGGGGTAGTAGGTCAGCCAGATGGCGCCGCGCTCGGGCAGCTTGCCTTCGCGGTAGTTCAGCAGGACCTCGTGCCACTTCCTGTAGACATCCGAGCCCGGGCGGCCGAAGCCGGGCGCCACGCCCACGGTCTGCACCGAGTACTCCTTGGCGAACTCCCACTGCAGGTCATCGCAGGTCACGAAGTTGCCCAGGCCGGGGTGGAAGGGGCCGACGTGGTAGTCCTCCAGATAGACCTCGATGAAGGTCTTCCAGTTGTAGTTGCACTCGTGCATCTCGACATGGTCGAGCACGAAGCCGTCGAAGCTGAGCTGCTCGCGCAGCTTCATGCCGGCCAGGTCGGCTTCGATGTCGCGGCCGTTGTCCTCGAACAGCAGGCCGTTCCATTCGCGCAGCTTGTAGTTGTTGAGGTTCAGGCAGGGGTCGTGGCTGAAATGGGGCGCGCCCAGCAGCTCGCCGCTGGTGCTGTAGGTCCAGCGGTGCAGCGGGCAGACGATGTTGCCGCCCGCATGGCCCTTGCCCTCGGTCAGCAGATTGCCGCGGCCCTTGAGCATCACGGCCTGGCGGTGGCGGCAGACGTTGGAGATCAGCTCGATCTGCCCCCTGGCATTGCGCACCAGCGCACGGCCTTCCTTTTCCTGGGGCAGGGCGTAGTAGTCGCCTATCTCGGGAACGGCCAGCTGGTGGCCCACATAGCGGGGGCCGGGCTTGAAAATGGTTTCCAACTCGCGCTGGAACAGCGCTTCGTCGAAGTAGCTTGAAACTGGTAGTTGGCTTGCGGCCTGCTGCAGTTGAAGACTTAAATCAGACATGGGTGACCTGACCTAAAGACTCCCCACAGGGAGGGTGCGCGTGCGCACGGGTAAAAAACGAAACCGGCCTTGTCTGGACATGGGCACTGGGCTGGAATCCATGGCGCAAGCGCTCACCTTCTTCAAGCCCGGCCAAGATGACCAGGCACGGGGCCGGCTTGACGGGAATGGGATTATAGCCCGTGGGGTTATTTCCGGCTTTTCGGTACGTGTATTGGCCTGGGCAGCCGCTTGCGGCCTGAAGCAGCGGGGCTCCGGGGGCACCATGGAAAAGATGGCGGCCACGGCCGATCCGGGCATGAAAGGCGCAATGCCGGCCGGCCTTTGCCCGCATTGCCGGCTTGCCGTGCCGGGGCGCCTAAAATCGTCGTTTGCCTCCAACACTGCCCAGACCGCCCATGCCCAAGGCCGCAGCCTCCAAAACATCCGCACCGACCGCCGCATTGCCCGCCAGTTACGAAGCTGCACTGCAGGAGCTGGAGCAGTTGATTGCCCAGATCGAATCGGGCCAGCTGCCGCTGGAGCAGATGCTGACCGGATACCAGCGTGCCGCCGAGCTGCTGAACTTCTGCCGCAGCAAGCTCGATGCGGTGCAGGAGCAGGTCAAGGTGCTGGACGAAGGCACGCTGGCGCCCTGGAGCCAGGACTGAAACCTCTTGCCGGCCCGCAACCGACCGGGCCTTGCCTTGTGCATCTGTAAGCGAACACTCAATGAACGTAGCGATGATTGCCGAACCGCAGCCGACCGCCGGAGCGGTTTTTTCCGCGCAGGAATTTTCCGCCTGGATGCAGCAGTGTCTGGAACGCACCGAAAGCGCACTGTCCCGCTGGGTCGGCGTGGGCGCACCGGCGGGCCTGGGCGAAGCCATGCGCTATGCCGTGCTCGACGGCGGCAAGCGCCTGCGACCGCTGCTGGTCTGGGCCGCGGCCGAAGCTGTGGGCGGCTTGCCGGCCGCAGCGATCCGCGCCGGCTGCGCGGTGGAGCTGATCCATGCCTATTCGCTCGTGCATGACGACATGCCCTGCATGGACAACGATGTGCTGCGCCGCGGCAAGCCCACGGTGCATGTGCAGTTCGGCGAGGCCTCGGCTCTGCTGGCCGGCGATGCGCTGCAGGCCCTGGCTTTCGAGCTGCTGGTGCCGGAAAACGACGGAACCGCCGAAGAGATTCCCGCCGCCCTGCAGGCGCGGCTATGCCGCCTGCTGGGCGCTGCGGCCGGCAGCCAGGGCATGGCCGGCGGCCAGGCCATCGACCTGGCCAGCGTGGGCAAGCAGCTGACCGAAGACCAGCTGCGCGAGATGCACCGCCTCAAGACCGGCGCCCTGCTGCTGGGCAGCGTGCGCATGGGCGCGGCCTGCAATCCGCAGGTCGATCCCGCAGCCTGGGAAGCGCTGACCGCGTACGGCCAGGCGCTGGGCGTGGCCTTCCAGGTGGTGGACGACATTCTCGACGTGGTGGCCGATTCGGCCACGCTGGGCAAGACGGCCGGCAAGGATGCGGCCAACGACAAGCCCACCTATGTCTCGCTGCTGGGGCTGGAGCGCGCGCGCGCCCATGCCGAGGAGCTGTGCGCACAGGCTCATGCGGCCCTCGCAGGAAGCGGCCTGGCCGATACCCGCGCGCTGGCGGCGCTCGCGGATATGGTCGTGCGCCGCACGCACTGAGCATCCCGGCCTACACTGCCCGACTGTTGTGACCACGAAGCAGCTGCCCGGCCGCCATCCAGATCTGGATGCACGGGCGCAGCTGTCGAACATGGCTTACGCAAAACAGGCGCCTACGGCAGGCCTACTTCTGTGCCGCCGCCGCGGATGCTCTGCGGTTTGCGCAAGTCCTACAAAATAATGCCCATGTCCACGAACACCTATTCCCTGCTGCAAACCGTCAACGATCCTGCCGACCTGCGCGGCCTGTCGCGTGCCCAGCTCAAGGCACTGGCGGGCGAGCTGCGCGCCTATGTGCTCGACAGCGTCTCCAAGACCGGCGGCCACCTGAGCTCCAACCTGGGCACGGTGGAGCTGACGGTGGCGCTGCACTCGGTGTTCGACACACCCCACGATCGCATCGTCTGGGACGTGGGCCACCAGACCTATCCGCACAAGATCCTCACGGGCCGGCGCGACCGCATGGCCACGCTGCGCCAGCTCGGCGGCCTGTCCGGCTTTCCGCAGCGCGCCGAGAGCGTGTACGACACCTTTGGCACGGCCCATTCGTCGACCAGCATCTCGGCGGCGCTGGGCATGGCGCTGGCGGCCAAGCAAAAGGGCGAGGACCGCCGTGCGATCGCCGTGATCGGCGACGGCGCGATGACGGCCGGCATGGCCTTCGAGGCGCTCAACAATGCGGGCGTGTCGGAGGCCAACCTGCTGGTCATCCTCAACGACAACGACATGAGCATCAGTCCGCCCGTGGGCGCGCTCAACCGCTACCTGGCGCAGCTCATGAGCGGCCAGTTCTACGCCAAGGCCCGCGACGTGGGCAAGAGCGTGCTCAAGCAGGTGCCGCCACTGCTGGAGCTGGCCAAGCGCCTGGAGCAGCAGGCCAAGGGCATGGTGGTGCCGGCCACCATGTTCGAGAACTTCGGCTTCAACTACATCGGTCCCATCGACGGTCATGACCTCGATTCGCTGATTCCCACGCTGGAGAACATCAAAAGCCTCAAGGGCCCGCAGTTCCTGCACGTGGTCACCAAGAAAGGCCAGGGCTACAAGCTGGCCGAGGCCGACCCCGTGGCCTACCACGGCCCCGGCAAGTTCGATCCCAGCGTGGGTCTGGTCAAGCCGGCCACGCCTGCGAAGCAGACCTTCACCCAGGTCTTCGGCCAGTGGTTGTGCGACATGGCCGAGAAGGACCCGCGCCTGGTCGGCATCACGCCGGCCATGCGCGAAGGCTCGGGCATGGTGGAGTTCCACAAGCGCTTTCCGGGCCGCTACTACGACGTGGGCATCGCCGAGCAGCATGCCGTCACCTTTGCGGGGGGCATGGCCTGCGAGGGCGTCAAGCCCGTGGTGGCCATCTACTCCACCTTCCTTCAGCGGGCCTACGACCAATTGATCCACGACGTGGCGCTGCAGAACCTGCCCGTGGTCTTCGCGCTGGACCGCGCGGGCCTGGTGGGCGCCGATGGCGCCACGCACGCCGGCGCCTACGACATCGCCTTCGTGCGCTGCATTCCCAACATGAGCATGGCCTGCCCGGCCGACGAGCGCGAGACCCGCCAGCTGCTGAGCACGGCCTACGAGCAGGACCACCCCGTGTGCGTGCGCTATCCGCGCGGCGCGGGCGTGGGCGTGGCGCCGCTGGAGGGCCTGGAAGGCCTGCCCTTCGGCAAGGGCGAGATCCGCCGGGAATCAGCAGCCGGGACAGTGGCCATCCTGGCCTTTGGTACCCTGCTGTATCCGGCGCTGGCTGCCGGCGAGGCGCTGGATGCCACCGTGGCCAATATGCGCTGGGCCAAGCCGCTGGACGAGAAGCTGGTGCTGGAGCTGGCTGCGGGGCACGACCTGCTCGTCACCGTCGAAGAGGGATGCATCATGGGCGGCGCGGGCAGCGCCGTGCTGGAGTGCCTGCAGGCCCATGGCATCGTCAAGCGCGTGCTGCAGCTGGGCCTGCCCGACGAGTTCATCGAGCACGGCGATCCGGCCAAGCTGCTGGCCGGGCAGGGACTGGATGCCGCAGGCATCGAAGCATCGATCCGCAAGGCCCTGCACTCACGCTGAGTTCCACCGCAAAGCAACTGAAAGAGGACGCCAATGGACCGCCGCTCGCTTGTCAAAAACGTGGGTCTGGCCGGTGTGCTGGCTGCCGGCATGGCGCCCGCCGTCCATGCCCAGGAGACACTGCGCTGGCGCCTGGCGACAAGCTTTCCGAAATCGCTGGATGCGATCTCCGGCGCTGCCGAGAAGTTCGCCCAGACGCTCAAGCTCATGTCGGGTGGCCTGATCGAGGTCAGCATCCATCCCGCCGGCGAGCTGATGCCCGCCTTCGGCGTGATGGAAGGCGTGCAAAGCGGCACGGTCGAGATGGCGCTGACGGCTTCCTATTACTTCACGGACAAGGACGACTGCTTTGCCTTCGGCTGCGCCGTGCCGTTCGGCTTCACGGCCCGCCAGATGGACGCCTGGATGGAATACGGCGGCGGCCGCAAGCTCATGGACGAGTTCTATGCGCAGTACAACATCAAGAGCCTGAGCGCGGGCAATACCGGCACCCAGATGGGCGGCTGGTACCGCAAGGAAATCAGGACCGTCGCCGACCTCAAGGGCCTGCGCATGCGCGCCGGCGGCGGCCTGCTGTGCGAGGTCCTGCAGAAGCTGGGCGTGCAGGCCTTCAATCTGCCCGTCGGCGATGCCTACCAGTCGCTGGAGAAGGGCCGGCTCGATGCCGTGGAGTTCGTCGGTCCCTACGACGACCAGAAGCTAGGCTTCGGCAAGATCGCGCCTTACTACTACTACCCCGGCTGGTGGGAGGGAGGCTCCGAGCTGTCCTATTTCATCAACACCAAGGCCTGGGCGGCGCTGACACCGGAATTCAAGGCCATGGTGGAAGCCGCCGCCGCGCTGGCGGCCAAGGACATGACGGCCAAGTACCTGGCGCTCAACCCCGTGGCGCTCAAGAAGCTGCTCAGCGAACGGGTGCAGCTCAGGGCCTTCCCGCGCGAGCTGATGGATGCGGGCTTCAAGGCCGTGATGGCGACCATGGCCGAGCACGAGGCCAAGTCCGCCACCTTCAGGAAGATCCATCGCAGCCTGCGCGGCTTCCAGCACGACCAGCTGCTGTGGGACCGCTTCTCGGAGTTCCGTTACGGTAGCTATATGAGCGGGGCGCGCCTGTAGCCGTTGTTGGAGCCGTGCCACTAGGTAGAAATTCCTAAGCATGTGGCTGTTTTTTCGATGGGGCGCGGGCCATGGCTCGTGTACATTTTGAGATCGTTTTGCGATAGCAGGCCGACGCAGATCGGCTGCCTGCCTATCCCCCCGTTCATCAAGGAGACAGAAGTGGATCGTCGTTCCATTCTCAAAAATGCCGGCATCGCCGGCGTCCTGGCTGCCGGCGCGGCCCCCGCCGTCCATGCCCAGGCCGCAGTGCGCTGGCGCCTGGCTTCCAGCTTTCCCAAGTCGCTGGACACCATTTTCGGCAGCGCCGAAAAGCTGTCCCAGACCGTCAAGGCACTGTCGGGCGGCAAGTTTGAAATTTCGGTCCACCCCGCCGGTGAGCTGATGCCCGCCTTCGGCGTGGTGGATGCCCTGCAGGCCGACACCATCGATATCGCCGAGACGGCGGCCTACTACTTCACCGGCAAGGACCCCATCTTCGCCTTCAGCTGCGCCGTGCCCTTCGGCCTGACCACGCTGCAGATGAATGCCTGGAAGGACCACGGCAACGGCCGCAAGCTGCTGGACGCCTTCTTCGAGAAGTACAACTTCAAGACCGCCAGCGCAGGCAATACCACGACCCAGATGGGCGGCTGGTACCGCAAGGAAATCAAGAGCGTGGAAGACCTCAAGGGCCTGAAGATGCGTCTGGGCGGCGGCGTGTTCGGCGAAGCCATGGCCAAGCTGGGCGTGGTGGCGCAGAACATGCCCGCCGGCGACGTGTACCAGGCTCTGGAAAAGGGTACGCTGGATGCCGTGGAGTTCGTCGGTCCCTACGATGACGAAAAGCTGGGCTTCAACAAGGTCGCGCCTTACTACTACTACCCCGGCTGGTGGGAAGGCTCGGCCGACCTGGAGTTCTTCATCAACATCAAGAAGTACAACGCGCTGTCGCCCGAGAACAAGGCCATCCTGGATGCCGCCACCCGCGTGGCGGCGGCCGACATGACCAGCAAGTACCAGGTGCTCAACCCCATCGCCATCAAGAAGCTGGTGGCCAACAAGACCCAGCTCAAGATGTTCCCCAAGGCGCTGATGGACGCCGGCTTCAAGGCTTCGATGGAAGTGTTTGCCGAGCACGAAGCCAAGTCGCCTGAATTCAAGAAGATCCACCAGGACATGCGCGCCTTCCAGCGCGACCAGATCCTGTGGAACCGCTTCTCCGAGTTCCCGTTCAACCAGTACATGGCCTCCGCCAAGATCTGATGGATATGAGCAGGGCATGGCCCTGTTCGAAAAAAACCGCAGCTTGCTGCGGTTTTTGTCTTTGAGCTCGCAGAAATTTAAGCAGCGGACGATGTGGCTGAGGCTGCTCTGGGGTAGCTTTCGCATCCCTCTTTGATCTCTTTATCGCTCCCATAGGGGGCGTGCTGACTGCTTTCCCGATACGCTTTTTCACTAACTCATTTGGCTTTGGCATATAAGTCGGAAAAGCCTTTGGAGATATTCGCAGTGACTGATACACGAACCCTTCGCGGCGCGACCATCGCTTTCGACCTTGATGGCACGCTAAGTGAAGCGGGCCCAGATTTAATTGGAGCAGTGAACGCCACCCTGATCTCAGAAGGCTTTAAGGCGCTGCCCTATACCAAAATGCATGGCCTTTCATCAGCCGTGGAGCCCATTGGCTGCTTCAAGGGGTCTTACGGAAGCTGGAGCGAAAGACCCCGACGGTCTCGCTAATGCACTTTTTGGGCGCTTCCTAAATCACTGCGGTGCGTATATCGCGGATGAGAGCCGGCCTTTTTCCGGTGTGATTGATGCCCTAAAAGAATTGAAGGCAGCGGGCGCGAAACTGGTGGTCTGTACCAATAAGCCTGCTGATCTGTCAATTAGTCTGCAGACCAAGATCAGTATGGTTGCACTATTTGATGGCGTGGTCGGAATTGATGCCGTTACTGCGGCGAAGCCTAATGCAGCACACTTGATTGAAGCGGTGGAATCTGTGGGAGGTGATTTGGCTCGCACGGTCATGGTCGGGGATGCAGATGCCGATGCGGGAGTCGCTCATGCAGCGGCGACACCGCTAATCTTGGTTGATTTCGGCTATACCGAAACTCCTGCTGCTGAGCTCGCCCCCGATGTGCTGATACAGCATTTCGATGATTTGGTTGATGCATGTACCGCCATTTTTAACTGATCGATTTTTGTGGCTTGAACAAACGCTCCCCATTTTGCGACATGGACTCAAGGTCTGCTATTGGCCGAAATATGGCTGCCGCTGGGCAACTGGCGCGGGACATTGATACCTGCTGGAAGATCGGCGGGCCTAGGCTAGATCATCGGGCTGATCTGGCGCGTAGATGAGCTCATGCTCTGAACGGGGTGATGGCTGTCGGCAGGTTGGAACAATTCGACCCGATTGCGTCCTGAGGTTTTGCCGCGGTAAAGCGCGGTGTCGGCCTGTTTCATGGCGTCTTCCAGCGCAGATTTGTTCGCGAAGCTCTGTGAAACCCCAATCGTGACTGTGCAATGCAGCGATTGATCGGAGTCGTTGATCCGGAGAGCTTGCTTTTCTACCTCCAGACGCAAGCGTTCCGCCAAATGCAGAACTCCCTGTGTGTCAGTGTCCAGGCAGATGACAACGAACTCCTCCCCGCCAAGACGGCTGACCAGATCGCTGCGGCAAGCGGTGGCCCGGAGAACCTCGGCCACGTGGCATAGAACCGCATCTCCGATCTGATGCCCATAGGTGTCGTTGATGCGTTTGAAATGGTCAACGTCCAGCATCAGCAGGTATGCAGCCTCTGTCTTGCGCGTGTTGAAACACAGTTGCAGGGTCTCTTTGAGTCCTCGGCGGTTGAGTAGCTGCGTCATGGGGTCGCGCGCAGCAATGCCGCGAAGCTCGTCGGTCAATCGGCGCAATATCAGCCAGACAATCGATGGCGGCAACACCGTGGCCAGGAACGACATATAGATGTAGAACACCAGTTGAAAATTGCGGTCCATCTGCAGCGCCTCCAGGCCCCCCTCCAGCAGCTTCATGAACTTCAGTGCGTTGAGTACGCAGATGCCGCTGATCAGAACTGCAAAGAACACCATTTCGCCATACAAGTCCTTGGCAAAGGTGCGCACGCCATAGATCACGGTGATGGCCATGATCAAGAACAGCAGTGCCGACATGCCTGAAAGCATGGCGTAGCGGGCGACCGGGCCCAGGCTCCACTGCACCAATACTTGGGCGACGCTGTAGACCGCGGCAAATGCCAGCAGCGGGCGCAACAGAGGAACGGGTTGCCCAAAGAAGCGCATGGCCCCGAGCCAGTAAGCCACCGGTGAGGCCAGTGTCAGGGTATGGTTTACCAGGCTCATCAGGCTCCAGGCGGGGCCTCCCTCCAGCAGTTGCAGCACATAGGCCAAACCCAGCAGGAGGTTGCCCATGGCAAAAAAATCCATCCCCATTTTTTTGCCTTGCAGGCGCTTGCTGATGAGCAAAAACATGACCGAAAAGCACAGCAGATGTGCGCACAGCATGCCGACGAGAACGGTAGCAACCATGTTGAGATTCAAAGGGGATGGTGGAGTCTGTGGTACATCGCTTTGCAAAGATGGCTAAGGATTTGACCGCCGGTCTTTGCAACAATGTGTAATCAAAAAAACGAGATGGAGTTTAAGCGCCTGCGTGTAGTTTCCAAATCCCAGGGCTGAGGCAGGGGGCAGATGCTTGCCGGACGTTGCCGGCTGCGTGGGGGCGCTGACAAGTCTTTGATCGGTCGAACACGGCCGCGCAGAGCAGGTGGTGCTGCCCGCATCTCTGCACCCTATATCGAGGCTTGGCAGTTCGCTGCATCCGCTGCGAAACAGACAGAAAAAAGCCCCGGCTCTTTCGAGACAGGGCTTGATGAAGCAAGGCTTCGCGAACTTTACTTGGCTGCCGGGGCTGCCTTGAGCGAGTCCTGCAAGGCCTTGGCCGGATCGTCCGAGCCGTAGGCGCCGGCGTCGGGGGCTGGCGCTTCGGGCGCAGCCGGGCTGCCGTCCTTGGGCGCCTCGGGTGCGGCCGAACCTTCCTCGCCTTCCTCGGGGGCCCCAAACGGGTTTTCCGTGCCATAGCCGCCACCGGCGTCGTTGAGCTGCTCGAGCATCTGGTCGCCAATCTTGTTCATGTCCACGGCCACAGGTTTGTCCAGCGCACCGGTCACGATGCCGGGGAAGGCGATCAGCACGCCCACCATCACCAGCTGGATCAGCACGAAGGGAATGGCTCCCTTGTAGATCTGCATGGTGGTCACGGGTTCGACCACCTTGTGCGTGACCCGGTCCACATACTGCTTTTCAGGCGCCACCGAACGCAGGAAGAACAGCGCGAAGCCGAACGGCGGATGCATGAACGAAGTCTGCATGTTCACGGCCAGCAGCACGCCGAACCAGATCAGGTCGATCCCCATCTTGTCGGCAACCGGCCCCAGCAGCGGCACCACGATGAACGAGAGTTCGAAGTAGTCCAGGAAGAAGGCCAGGAAGAAGATCATGATGTTGACCACGATCAGGAAGCCCACCTGGCCGCCCGGCAGGCTGGTCAGCAGATGCTCGACCCACTTGGGGCCGTCGGCGGCCTGGAACACCAGGCTGAAGGTCGTTGCGCCGATCATGATGAACATCACGAAGCTGGCGAGCTTGGTCGTCGATGCCAGGGCCTGCTTGAGCAGGTCCATGTTCAGGCGCCGGCGCGCGAAGCCCATGACCAGTGCCGCCATGGCCCCCATGGCACCGCCTTCGGTCGGCGTGGCAATGCCCAGGAAGATGGTGCCCAGCACCAGGAAGATCAGCAGCAGCGGCGGAATCAGCACAAAGGTCACGCGTTCGGCCAGCCTGGACAGCAGCCCCAGCTTGAAGACGCGGTTCAGCGAGGCGATCACGAAGGCGATGAAGGTGCCGCCGCACATGGCCGTGACGATTTTTTCGTCGGTGGCGACTTCGGTCACCAGCTGGCCTTGCCACCAGGTGTGGATGTCGGTCATGTGCTGGGCCATGAAGATGGCCACGGCGGCCGAGATGGCGGCCACCACCACCAGCGAGGTGTAGCCGCCGCTGCCATTGGCCTCGCGGTAGATGCGGGCCTCGGGCGGCAGCGCGGGCACCATCTTGGGCCTGAACACGGCCAGCAGCACCACCCACAGCACGTACAAGCCCATCAGCATGAAGCCGGGAATGAAGGCGCCTTTGTACATGTCGCCCACGCTCTTGCCCAGCTGGTCGGCCATCAGGATCAGAACCAGGGACGGCGGGATGATCTGCGCCAGCGTGCCCGAGGCGGCGATCACGCCGGAGGCCAGGCGGCGGTCGTAGTCGTAGCGCAGCATGATGGGCAGGGAGATCAGGCCCATGGAGATCACCGAGGCCGCCACCACGCCCGTGGTCGCGGCCAGCAGCGCGCCCACGAAGATCACGGCCAGCGCCAGGCCGCCGCGGATGGGGCCGAATACCTGGCCCACGGTGTCGAGCAGGTCCTCGGCCATGCCGGAGCGCTCCAGGATCAGGCCCATCAGGGTGAAGAAGGGCACGGCCAGCAAGGTGTCGTTGGCCATGATGCCGATCAGGCGCTGGGGCAGCCAGGCCATCACGGAGGAGGGGAACACGCCCAGTTCGATGCCCAGGAAGCCGAAGGCTAGGCCTGCGGCACCCAGGCTGAAGGCGACGGGAAAGCCCAGCAGCAGGAAGACGATCAGCCCCGCGAACATGATGGGGGCGTAGTTGGCAGCAATGAATTCCATTGGATATGTCTCCTGCTGCCTTCAGGCCTTGTGCGAACCGGCTTGCGCGGCCAGGGCCTCAAGCTGCTTGCGCTCGGCTTCGGCGCGCAGGGCCTCGGCCAGTTCTTCTTCCGCGCTCTTGTCGCCGAGCTTGCCCGTGGGATCAGGGCCGTCGCCGGTCAGGAACGCGATGCGCTTGATCAGCTCGGAAATGCCTTGCAGCAGCAGCAGCGTCACGCCCACGGGAATCGCCATCCACACGGGCCAGCGGATCAGGCCGCCAGGATTGCCCGACATCTCGCCGGACTGGATCATCTGCATCACCACGGGCGTCGTCAGCCAGAGGATGGTCAGGCACAGCGGAGTCAGGAAAAAGGCGAAGCCCAGGATGTCGATCCAGACCTGGACCTTCTTGGACAGGCGGCTGTTGATCACGTCGATGCGCACATGCTCGCGGTGCAGCAGCGTGTAGCCTGCGGCAATCAGGAACGACCACGCAAACAGATACCACTGGACTTCCAGGAAGGCATTGGAGCTGGTGTCGAAGACTTTGCGGACGATGGCGTTGGCGGCGCTGATGAAGGTGGCGGCAAATATCAGCCAGATGCAATATTTGCCGACAAAGGCATTCAGCCTGTCGATGGCCCTGGAAAGGGCAAGAAAAGCCTGCATGGTGTCTCCAGAAAGTAGGCTGTGTGCGTCGCACGCTGGGGGCCGGTAAGCCTCAGGAGCGATCTGTTTGGATGGATCGGAAACGGCCGGGCCCCCGGTTGCCCCGTGATCGCAGCCGTCAGGCAGGGCGATGCCCGGCAAAAGCCGGGGCCGGTGGCGCTGGCCGTTCCAAGCCAAGGATTCTACGAAGTGGCGGGTCCTGTTCCCGCCAAATTTCGTCGTGCCTGTGGCGGCATAGCGTCAGTGAACATGTGCTCTTTTGTTGATAGCTGCAGACGCTTTCCGGATATGGGGTAGAACTGCTTTTCTTTCGTATTGGTTGCGAAGGCAAGCGCCCGGCGCCGGCGCGGCGCTTGGGGTAAGTCCCGTGCCGAAGCTTTGGGCCGCAGTCCGCTTCAGCCGGCCGGCGGCCTGCGCCGGGACAGGCGCCGGTACAGCGTGGCGCGGCTCAGCCCCAGGTTCCTGGCCGCCAGGCTGATGTTGCCGCCGGCTTCCTGCACGGCCTGCTGGATCAGCAGTTGCTCGTTGGTGCGCAGCGGCATGGCGCCCGAGGCGGGCCGGGGGGTGGCCGCCAGCCCCTGGAAGAGCCCGGGCTGCAGCGCCGGCCCGGTGCGCACCAGCGCCTGCAGCCGCAGGCCCGACCACAGCGGCACCTGTACGGGCTCGTCCTGGCGGCGGCGTGCATGGTCCACCAGATTGCTCCAGGGCATGGCCAGCAGCTCCTGGCAGTGCAGACGCCCGCCCGGCGGCTGCAGGGGGCGTGGAACCAGCTGGCGCGCCACGGTGTTGCCGCCCAGCAGGTAGCCTTCGGCATCCAGGGCCAGCAGGCCTTCGCCTTCCTGTCCCAGCGGACCGCCAGGCCAGTTCAGGTGTAGCAGCACCGCATGGGGCATGGCGCGCAGCAGACGGTCTTCCATGGCGCGCGCGCAGCGCAGGGCCAGCAGCTGCAGCTCGGGGCGCTCGGGCACCTCGATGCCCGTGATGTCCAGCATGCCCAGGCACTGTCCCTCGGGCCCGAAGACGGGCGCGCCCGCACAGCTGTAGTCGCGCAGCGCATCGAAGAAATGCTCGCGTTGGTGCAGCCAGACCGGCCCCTGCTCAGCCAGCGCCGCGCCGATGGCCGAGGTGCCCACGCCATGCTCGGACAGATCCACGCCCACGCGGCCGATGGCCAGGGCGCGCAGGTCCTGGCGGTTCACCGGGCCCTGGACTTCGAGCACCGTGCCGGCGGCATCGGTCAGCAGGCAGAAATAGCGCATAGCCCCCACGGCCCCCACCAGCTGGGCCATCACGGGCCGTGCGGCCTGGATCAGAGCCTGATGGCGCTCCTGCGCATGGCGCAGCGCATGCGGTCCCACGGCCTCGAACTCCACCTTGTCCTGCGGGCGCCGGCCGCCTGCCATGCAGCGCTGCCAGGAGCGCCACAGCCAGCCGGCCACGCCCTGCGGCACGAGCGCGTTCTCGGCGCCGGAAAGCATCTGGGTGCGAGCCTGGGCGACCAATACATGGCGCTCGCCGGCCGGGGGCGCTGCGGGGCAGAGTGAGGTCATGGGGCGGAGGGCTTGTGGGCTGCGGTGGGTTGTCTCATTTTGAGACTATCTGCGCTGTGGCCCGCTGCCTTGGGGGACAACCCTAGGGCTGCCGCAGCGCCGGCACCTGACCATGCAGGGGTGCACCGAGTCTGTTTTTCCCCAGGAGCAATTCGAGCCGGTCACCGGCAGGAGGCAGCACGATGAATGTCCAGTTCACGGTCAACGGCCGCGCGGCCAGCATTGACATCCCGCCCAACACCTTGCTTGTGCATGCGCTGCGCGAGCACCTGCACCTGACCGGCACCCATGTGGGCTGCGACACCAGCCAGTGCGGTGCCTGCACGGTCATCGTCGACGGGCGCGCCATCAAGTCCTGCACCATGCTGGCCGTGCAGGCCCAGGGCTGCGAGGTGCAGACCATCGAGGGCCTGGCCGCCGCCGACGGCAGCCTGCACCCCATGCAGGCCGCATTCAAGCAGTGCCACGGCCTGCAATGCGGCTTCTGTACGCCGGGCATGGTGATGAGCGCCATCGACCTGTGCCGCCACAGCCCCGAGGCCGGCGACGGCGAGATCCGCGAGCTGCTCGAAGGCAACATCTGCCGCTGCACGGGCTACCAGAACATCGTCGCCGCGGTCAAGAAGGGCCGCGAAGGCATGCAGGCCGCGCCGTCCGCCTGATACGCAGACCCGCCAGGACACAAGGAGACACACCATGGGTGCATCCGACTTTTCCAAGCTCCCGCACATCGGCGAGGCCGTGCTGCGCAAGGAGGACGAGCGCTTTCTCACCGGCGCCGGCCAGTACACCGACGACATCACGCTGGGCGCCCAGGCCTATGCGGTCTTCGTGCGCTCGCCCCATGCCCATGCCAGGCTGCGCAGCGTCGACACCACCGCGGCCAGGGCGGCCCCGGGCGTGATCGGCGTGCTCACGGGCGCTGACGTGGCGGCCGACAAGATCAACGGCCTGCCCTGCGGCTGGCTGATCACCAGCACCAACGGCGAGCCCATGAAGGAGCCTCCGCACCCCATCCTGGCGCTCGATACCGTGCGCTACGTGGGCGACCAGGTGGCCATGGTCGTGGCCGAGACGCTGCAGCAGGCGCGCGACGCGGCCGAGCTGGTGGAAGTGGATTACGAGGTGCGGCCCGCGGTCGTGAACGTGGCCGATGCTGCCGCGGGCCGCATTGCCGGCGCCACGGTGCACGACATCGCGCCCGACAACCACTGCTACAAATGGGCCATAGGCGACAAGGCCGGCGTGGACGCGGTGTTCGCGGGCGCGGCCCATGTCACGCGGCTGGACCTTGTCAACAACCGGCTGATTCCCAACGCCATGGAGCCGCGCGTGGCCATAGGCAGCTACAACCGGGCCAGCGACGAATACACGCTGTACGTGGCCAACCAGAACCCGCACGTGGAGCGCCTGCTGATGACGGCCTTCGTGCTGGGCCTGCCCGAAAGCCGGGTGCGCGTGATCGCGCCCGACGTGGGGGGCGGCTTCGGCTCCAAGATCTTCCTCTACGCCGAGGACGTCTGCCTGACCTGGGCGGCGCGCAAGCTCAACCGCAACATCAAGTGGACGGCCGACCGCAGCGAGTCCTTCCTCTCCGATGCCCACGGCCGCGACCATGTGAGCCATGCCGAGATGGCCATGGACGCCAACGGCAAGTTCCTGGCCATGCGCGTGCACACGGATGCCAACCTCGGCGCCTATCTGTCCACGTTCGCCAGCGCCGTGCCCACCATCCTCTATGCCACGCTGCTGGCCGGGCAGTACGCGACGCCGCAGATCTATGTGGAGGTCGATGCCTGGTTCACGCACACGGCTCCCGTGGATGCCTACCGCGGCGCGGGCCGGCCCGAGGCCACCTACCTGCTCGAGCGCCTGGTCAGCCGCTGCGCCTGGGAGATGAACCTCTCGCAGGCCGAGATCCGCCGGCGCAACTTCATCACCAGCTTCCCCTACCAGACGCCGGTGGCGCTGCAGTACGACGTGGGCGACTACCACGCCTGCATGGACCAGGCCGAGCAGCTGGCCGACGTGGCGGGATTTGCCGCGCGCCGTGCCGAGAGCGAGGCCAGGGGCCTCAGGCGCGGTATCGGCTACAGCAGCTACATCGAGGCCTGCGGCCTGGCGCCCAGCAACATCGCGGGCGCACTCGGCGCCCGCGCGGGCCTGTTCGAATGCGGCGAGGTGCGCGTGCATCCCACGGGCAGCGTGACGGTGTTCACGGGCTCGCACAGCCACGGCCAGGGGCACGAGACCACGTTTGCCCAGGTGGTGGCGGCGCGGCTGGGCATACCGGTGGAAAACGTGGACGTGGTGCACGGCGACACGGGGCGCGTGCCTTTCGGCATGGGCACCTACGGCTCGCGCTCCATCAGCGTGGGCGGCGCAGCCATCATGAAGGCGCTGGACAAGATCGAGGCCAAGGCCAAGAAGATCGCGGCCCACCTGCTGGAGGCCAGCGACGCCGATATCGACTTCGCCGACGGCGAATTCACAGTGCGCGGCACGGACCGCAAGATCCCGTTCGCCCAGATCGCGCTCACGGCCTATGTGCCCCACAACTATCCGCTGGACAAGCTGGAGCCCGGCCTCAACGAGACCGCGTTCTACGACCCGACCAACTTCACCTTCCCCGCAGGCACCTATATCTGCGAGGTGGAGGTGGACCCGGCCACGGGCGTGGTGCGCGTGGACCGCTTCAGCGCCGTGGACGACTTCGGCACCATCATCAACCCCATGATCGTCGAAGGCCAGGTGCATGGCGGCCTGGCCCAGGGCATAGGCCAGGCGCTGCTGGAAAACTGCGTCTACGACCGGGAGTCGGGCCAGCTGCTCACGGGCAGCTTCATGGACTACGCCATGCCGCGTGCCGACGATCTGCCGGATTTCAGGCTGGGCACGGTGTGCACGCCCTGCACGCACAACCCGCTGGGCACCAAGGGCTGCGGCGAGGCCGGGGCCATCGGCTCGCCGCCGGCCGTCATCAACGCCGTGCTCGATGCCCTGCATCCGCTGGGCGTCAGGGACCTGGACATGCCGGCCAGCCCGCACCGGGTATGGGAAGCCATCGACGCCGCGCGCGGCTGACAAGAAAGGAAGACATCGCCATGTATGCCTTTACCTATACCCATCCTGCTTCGGTGGCCGAAGCGCTCGCCGGCGAAGGCCAGTTCCTGGCCGGAGGCCAGAGCCTGCTGCCCTCGATGAAGCTGCGCCTGGCCCAGCCCGGCGCCATCGTCGACCTCAACGGCATTGTCGAGCTGGCCGGCATTCGCGTGGCCGGCGGCCAGGTCGAGATCGGCGCCATGACGCGCCATGCCGACGTGGCGGCCAGCCGAGAGGTGCAGGCCGCCATTCCGGCGCTGGCGCAGCTGGCCGGCGGCATCGGCGACCGCCAGGTGCGCGCGCGCGGCACGCTGGGCGGCTCGCTGGCCAACAACGATCCGGCCGCCTGCTATCCGAGCGCCGTGCTGGGCCTGGGCGCCACGGTGGTCACCGACCGGCGCGAGATCGCGGCCGACGACTTCTTCCAGGGCATGTACACCACGGCGCTGGATGGCGGCGAGCTGATCCGGTGCGTGCGCTTTCCAGTACCGCAGGCGGCCGCCTATCTGAAGTTCAAGCAGCCGGCCTCGCGCTTTGCGCTGGTGGGCGTGTTCGTGGCCCGCACGGCCCAGGGCGTGCGCGTGGCGGTCACGGGCGCGGGCCTGTCCGTGTTCCGTCATGCGGAGCTGGAGGATGCGCTCAACCGCAGCTTCACGCCCGATTCGGCCGCCGGCGTGAAGATCGACGACAGCGAACTCAACAGCGACCTGCATGCCAGCGCGCGCTACCGGGCCCAGCTCATCAGTGTGCAGACACAGCGTGCGGTGGCGCAGATATTGAGTGCGAAAACTGCCTGAAACTTAAGTGGAGAAAGCGCTGGCAGCTATGAAAAGCGGAGAAGACCCCGTGGCGTCCATCGATGCGCTGATCGCCGCCCTGCGCGAGCAGGGCTATTTCGCGGATCGGCGCCTGGCCACGGCGGTATTCCTGGCACTGCGCCTGCAGCGGCCGCTGCTGCTGGAGGGCGAGCCCGGCGTGGGCAAGACGGCCCTGGCCCAGGCGCTGTCCGCCGTGCTGTCGCGCCAGCTGATACGCCTGCAGTGCTATGACGGCCTGGAGCAGCGCGAAGCGCTGTATGAATGGAACTACACGGCACAGCTGCTGCATCTGCGCGCCTCGGAAGCCGGACATCAGGAAGCCGGTGCCGATGAAAGAGAGCGCGAGCTGTACCAGCCGCGCTATCTGATTCGCCGGCCGCTGCTGCAGGCCTTGCAGGCGCCCGCGCCCGGCGCCGTGCTGCTGATCGACGAGGTGGACCGGGCCGACGAGCCTTTCGAGGCCTTTCTGCTCGAATACCTGGGCGAGTACCAGGTCAGCATTCCCGAGCTGGGCGTGGTGGCGGCCCGGGTACCGCCCGTGACCATTCTGACCAGCAACCGCACGCGCGACCTGCACGATGCCGTCAAGCGCCGCTGCCTCTACCACTGGCTGGACTACCCCGAGCGCGAGCGCGAGCTGGCCATCGTCCAGGCCAAGGTGCCCGAGGCCGCCGCCGCGCTCACGGCCCAGGTGGCGGACTTCGTGGGCCGGCTGCGCAGCCGGCCCTTCGCCGATGCATTCAGCCGCGTGCCGGGCATTGCCGAGAGCGTGGAATGGGCCAAGGCCCTGGTGGCGCTGGACACCCTGGTGCTGGATCCTGAGCTGGTGCACGAGACGGCCGGCATTCTGTTCAAGCAGCGCGAGGACATTGCCGCACTCACGCCCGAGCGGCTTGCCCAGCTGCTGGCCCCGCAGGATGAATCCTGACATGGCCGCCCCGGGACCCGCACGCGCCAGCTGGTGGGGCGATGCGCGCAGCGGCAAGCTGGCCGCCAACCTCGTGGGCTTTTGCCGCGCGCTGCGCCGCGCTGGCCTGTGCGTGGATGCACAGCGCATGGCACTGGCCCAGCAAAGCCTGGGCCTGGTCGGCCTGGCGCGCGAGGACATGGCCGCGGCGCTGGAGGCCGTGCTGGTCTCGCGTGCGCAGGACCGCGGCGTGTTCCGTGAAATGTTCGCCGCCTACTTCCGCAATCCCGAGGTGGCCCAGCAGTTGCTGACCCAGCTGCTGCCGCGTGCGCCCGAGGCCGTAGCGCCACGCCGGCGGCCACGCGTGCAGGAGGCCATGGCCACGGCCTGGCCCAACACCGCCCCAAAGCCGGCACAGGAAGAGGACGAGCTGCTGCTGGATGCCGCCATGTCGGCCGGCGACCGCCAGCGGCTGCGGCATGCGGACTTCGAGCAGCTCAGCGCCAGCGAATACCGGCTGGTGCAGCAGCTGGTGCGCGATATCGCCTTGCCGCTGCCGCGCTACCGCAGCCGCCGCAGCCTTGCGGCTGCGCGCGGGGCGCAACTGCACTGGCAGGCCAGCCTGGCCCGGGCCGCGCACACGGGCGGCGAACTGCTGCAGCTGCGTCGGCGCCAGCGCCGGATGCGGCCCTTGCCCTGGCTGGCCCTGGTCGATGTCTCGGGCTCCATGGAACGCTATGCGCGCCTGCTGCTGGCCTTTCTGCACCAGGCCACCAGCCCGGCGCGCCATCCGCTGCTGCGCCGGCATGTCTACAGCCTGGGCACGCGGCTGCAGGATCTCGAGGCTGCGTTCGCGCTGGCCGATCCCGACGCCATGCTCGGGCAGCTCAATGCCTGCATAGCCGAGTTCGGCGGCGGCACGCGCCTGGGCGAAAGCCTGGCCCAGCTGCGCCGCGAAGGCGCACGCCACCTCGTGGGCCGGCGCACGCTGGTGCTGCTGGTCAGCGACGGCCTGGATACCGGCGATGCCGGACTGCTGGAGCGCGAATTGCTCTGGCTCAGGCGCCATAGCGCGCGCCTGCTGTGGCTCAACCCCCTGTTGCGTTTTGACGGGTATGCCCCATTGGCCCAGGGCGCGGCCGTGCTGCATCGTCATGCGCATGCCATGCTGGCGGTGCACAACCTGCAGTCGCTGCAGGAACTGGCGGGCCATCTGGCGCGGCTGCTGGCCATGCCCGCGGTGGGGCTACCTGCCGGGCAACGCACGGTTTCATGACAATCTGACAGATGACTGCGAAAGGAGAGCCTTATGGAAATGCGCGCCAGCCGCCCCCTTGCCGTAAGCCAGCAACAGGCCTGGGAGGCGCTCAATGACCCGCAGGCCCTCAAGGCCTGCCTGGCCGGCTGCGAGAAATTCGAGCCGGCCGAGGATGGCGGCTACAGCGTGGTCATGGCCGTCAGGATCGGCCCGGTCTCCGCCCGGTTCAACGGCAAGATTGTGCTGTCCGATGTGGTGCCGCCCGAAAGCTACACGATTGCCTTCGAGGGGCAGGGCGGTGTGGCAGGCTTCGGCAAGGGGCAGGCGCACGTGCGGCTCGCGCCCTATCCCGAGGAGCCCGGTGATGCGCAGCGCTGCCTGCTCGCGTACGAGGTGCAGGCCCAGGTCGGCGGCAAGATCGCCCAGCTGGGACAGCGCCTGATCGACGGCGCGGCCCGCAACATGGCCGACGATTTCTTTGCCCGCTTCGATGCGCTGCTGCAGCAGCGCCACCCTGTGCAGGACATCGACGATGCGCTGGCGGCCGTACCGGCCGACGAGATCGATGCCGACGAAGTCGATACCCGCTCCTGGGAATACGATGCGGCCAATGCCGCGACCACGCCGCTGGATGCCGCGCCGGTCACGCCGCCCCATGAAAAGTCCGGCTTGCCGCTGTGGACCTGGGCGCTGGCGCTGGTTCTGGTCCTGGGCGTCGTCTGGCTCTTGATGAAGTAGGCCGCAGGATGCAAAAAGCCCCGCCTGCCTGCGCAGTGCGGGGCTTTTTTGCGGTTCGGCTTACTGGGGCTGGGCGTGGAAAGCCTTGTTGGCGATCTTCCAGCCCTGCTCGGTCTTGAGCAGCAGGAAATAGTCGGTGAAGGTCACGGCGCCATGGTGCAGCGTGACCTTGGCCATGGCGGCCGTGCCGACGATGTCCAGATAGTCGATGGTGCGGCGGCGCGTGGCTTCGTCGGCTGCGGGCGTGTTCTTGAAGCGCTGGCAGTAGAAGTCCAGGTCCCAGGAAGTCAGCGGGCCTTCGCGCACGGATTCCAGGCGGGCCGTGGGCATGAAGGCGGCGCGCATGTGCTCGGCGTTGTCTTCGGCATGGCCGCGCATGTACAGCTCCAGGGGCACGCGCACGGCGGCTTCTTCGGGATGGTTGGTCAGACGGTCGGTCATTGAATAATCTCCTTGGAACCAAGAAATGGGGGAGCCATTGCCCGGCAATGGCATGCCGCCTGGAGGCCTGGGACGGCCCGCCGCAGCCGGGCGCAATCCGGGCAGATTGGCTGAGCCTCAAGCATAGGCCGCTGGCGCCGGGGATTACCTGCACCGGAGTCAGCACAGTTTCCGTCGCACGCAGGGCTTGCACGCTCGCCCTGACGAGGGAATGCAGGCCGATGCAGCGACGTAAATCCCTCGTAAAGCGAACGTAAATGCTGGCAAAGCCGGCCATGGCCGACCCGGGCGCGCTTTGCAAATGGATACCATTGCCGCCAAGCCAATTGCCATCACGGTTGCCCCGACCGTGCCCCACACCATGCACAGCCCTTTCTCCTTCAGCGCCCAGCCTCCATCTTCGCAACGCGGCCGGGTCAGCCCGGCCATGATCGGCGGCCTGGTGCTGGTTCTTGCCGCAGCAGGGGGGGGCGTCTGGTGGTACAAGCACCGTGCTGGCGGCGATGCGTCCACTGCCCAGGCCCAGCCCGGCGGCCAGGCGGCCGGAAGAGGTTCCCGCGGCGGCGGGCGTGGCGGCCCGGGCGGCCCTGGCGCCTTCGGTGCCGGCCAGGCCCAGCCTGTTTCCGTGGGCGTGGTGGACAGGCGCGACATGCGCGTGCTGGTCAGCGCCATCGGCACCATGAACGCGCGGGCCACGGCCGTGGTGCGGGCCAAGGTCTCGGGTGAGCTGCAAAAGCTGCATTTCAAGGAAGGCGATGAGGTCAAGGCCGGCCAGCTGCTGGCCGAGATCGACCCCCGCAGCTTCCAGGCCAGCTATGACCAGGCGCTGGGGTCGCTGCAGCGCGACCAGGCCCTGCTCAAGAACGCGCAGCTCGACCTCAAGCGCTATCAGGAGCTGCAGGCCCAGGATTCGATCGCCAGCCAGCAGGTGGACACCCAGGCGGCGCTGGTGCGCCAGTACCAGGGCACGGTGGCGGCGGACAAGGGCCAGGTCGATGCGGCCCGGCTGCAGCTCGGCTACACCCGCATCACCGCGCCGATTGCGGGCCGGCTGGGCCTGCGCCAGGCCGATCTGGGCAACGTGGTCAACCCTTCGGATGCCAACGGCATCGTCACCATCACCCAGGTGCGGCCCATCGATGCGCTGTTCTCGCTGCCCGAGGCGCACGTGGGCACGCTGGCCGGCCAGCTCGCGGAGGGCACGGACCTGCCCGTGGAGCTGTGGGACCGCGACCAGAAGCAGCTGCTGGCCAAGGGCCGGCTGAACTCGCTGGACAACACCATCGACACCGCCACCGGTACCGTGAAGGCCAAGGCCGCCTTTGCCAATGCCGACAACCGGCTGTTCGCCAACCAGTTCGTCAACGTCAAGCTGCAGGTCAATCTGCTGGAGAACGTGCTGACCGTGCCGGTCACGGCCGTGCAGAACAACTATGTATATCTGGTGCAGTCCGACAAGACGGTGACGCAGCGCAAGATCAAGGTCGGCGTGACCGACGGCGACCGCGTCAGCGTGCAGGGCGATCTGCAGCCTGGCGACCAGGTGGTGACCGACGGCATCGACCGCCTGCGCGAAGGTGCCCAGGTCACGGTGATCGCGGCCGACAAGGTGCAGAAGGTGGACCAGGCGGTACAGGATGCGGCCAGCCAGCCGCGAGGGATGCGCAATCTCACGCCCGAGCAGCGCGCCAAGCTGGCCTCCATGACACCCGAGGAGCGCAAGGCATTCTTCCAGAAGCTGCGTGCCGAGCGCGGTGCGCAGGGCGGCCCGGGCGCAGAGGGCCGAGGCCCGGCCGCCGCGGCCGACGGCGCCAATGCCCGCGGTGGCGCGCCGCACGCCAATCCGGGCGACGCCGGCCCGGCCGGCGGCAAGCCCGCAGAGCCTGTCACTCCCGCCCATCCGGGAGCGCCCGCGGCCCCTGCAGGCGCCGCCGGCGCACGATGATGGCTGGCGCCATGAACCGCTTGGCTTCCATGCTGCCGGCAGGCACCTGACAGCTCTTCTTGACAGGCAACCACGGCCATCATGAATATTTCCCGCCTCTTCATTCTCCGGCCCATTGCCACCTCGCTGCTGATGGTGGCCGTGCTGATCGCCGGCATCCTGGCCTACCGGCTGCTGCCCATCTCGGCCCTGCCCGAGGTGGACTACCCCACCATCGAGGTCACCACGCTGTATCCGGGCGCCAGTCCCGACGTGATGACTTCCAACGTCACGGCGCCGCTGGAGCGCCAGTTCGGCCAGATGCCGGGGCTGGACCAGATGTCCTCGACCAGCTCGGGCGGCGCCTCGGTGATCAGCCTGCGCTTTTCGCTGGACATGTCCATGGACGTGGCCGAGCAGCAGGTGCAGGCGGCCATCAATGCGGGCACCAACCTGCTGCCCAGCGACCTGCCCATGCCCCCGCTGTACAGCAAGGTCAACCCCGCCGACGCGCCGGTGCTGACGCTGGCCATCACCTCGCCCTCGCTGCCCGTGATCCGCGTCAACGACCTGGTCGAGAACCGGCTGGCGCCCAAGCTCTCCCAGGTCAAGGGCGTGGGCCTGGTGGCGATCGCGGGCGGGCGGCGCCCCGCCGTGCGCATCCAGGCCAACCCCGCGGCGCTGGCCAGCTACGGCATGACGCTGGACGACCTGCGCACCGCGATTGCGGCCTCCAACGTCAAGGCCGCCAAGGGAGGTTTCGACGGCTACAGCCGCGCCTCCACCATCGATGCCAACGACCAGCTGCAGTCGGCCGCCGAGTACCGCAATCTGATTGTCGCGTTCAAGAACGGCAATCCCGTGCGCCTGGCCGACGTGGCCCAGACCGTGGACGATGCGGAAAACACCCGCCTGGCCGCCTGGGCCGGCACGCCCGAGCACGGCTCCACGGCCGCGGTGGTCCTCAACATCCGCCGCCAGCCGGGCGCCAACGTCATCCAGACCGTGGATGCCATCAAGGCCCTGCTGCCCCAGCTCAAGGAAACGCTGCCGGCCTCGCTGGACGTGCAGATCCTGACCGACCGCACGGTCACCATCCGCGCCTCGGTGGAGGACATGCAGTGGGAGCTGGCGCTGGCCATCGCCCTGGTGGTGATGGTGATCTTCCTGTTCCTGCGCAGCGCCTCGGCGACCCTGATTCCCAGCGTCGCCGTGCCGCTGTCGCTGGTGGGCACCTTCGGCGTCATGTACCTGGCGGGCTTTTCGATCAACAACCTGACCCTGATGGCCCTGACCATCTCCACGGGCTTCGTGGTGGACGATGCCATCGTGATGATCGAGAACATCGCCCGCTTCGTGGAAAAGGGCGAACCGCCGCTGCAGGCGGCGCTCAAGGGCGCCAAGCAGATCGGCTTCACCATCATCTCGCTGACCATTTCGCTGATCGCGGTGCTGATCCCGCTGTTGTTCATGGGCGATGTGGTCGGACGCCTGTTCCACGAGTTTGCCATCACCATGGCCGTGGCCATACTGATCTCGGCCGTGGTCTCGCTCACGCTCACGCCCATGCTGTGCGCGCGCTTGCTGCGCCATGAGCCCGGGCAGGGCGAGCCCGGCGCAGCCGGCGCAAAACCTGCCGGCCGCTTTTCCGTCGCCATGGGCCGCTTCTTCGACAAGGTCATCGCCGAATACGGCCGCCTGCTGAGCTGGGTGCTGGACCACAGCCCGCTGACCTGGATGGTCTTCCTGGCCACGCTGGCGATCACGGTGCTGCTGTACTTCGTGGTGCCCAAGGGCTTCTTTCCCGAGCAGGACACGGGCACCATCGCGGCCACCACGGAGGCCGACCAGTCGATTTCGTTTGCCGCCATGGCCGAGCGCCAGCAGGCGCTGGCCGAGCACCTGCTCCAGGATCCGGCCGTGCAGAGCATCTCGTCCTTCATCGGCGTGGACGGCACCAACACCACGCTCAACACGGGACGCATCCAGATCGACCTCAAGCCCCACGGCCAGCGCGATGCCATGCCCGTGGTGCTGCGCCGCCTTTCCGACGATGCGCGGCAGATCGCCGGCATACGCCTGTATGCCCAGCCCGTGCAGGACCTGACCATCGAGGACCGCCAGGCGCGCACGCAGTACCAGCTGCTGCTGTCATCGCCCGACATGAACCAGCTGTCGGCCAGCACCAACACCCTGGTGGAGCGCCTGCGCCAGTTGCCCGAGCTGGTCGACGTCAGCAGCGATCTGCAGAACCAGGGCCGCCAGGCCTATGTGCAGATCGACCGGGCCCAGGCCAGCCGCCTGGGCGTGACGGTGGCGGCCATCGACTCGGCGCTGTACAACGCCTTCGGCCAGCGGCTGATCTCCACCATCTTCACGCAGTCCAACCAGTACCGCGTGGTGCTGGAGGTGGGGCCGCAGTTCAAGCTCGGGCCCGAGGCGCTGCAGACCATTTACGCGGCTTCCACCAGCGGCCCGCCCGTGCCGCTGACCTCGGTGGCCACGGTCAGCGAACGCCCCATGGCCCTGGCCGTGAACCACGTGGGCCAGCTGCCGGCCGCCACCATTTCCTTCAACACGGCCGGCGGCGTCTCGCTGGGCCATGCGGTCAAGGCCGCGCAACAGGCCATGCAGCAGATGCGCGACGAAGGGCAGTTGCCGCTGTCGGTGGATGCGCAGTTCCAGGGCGCGGCCCTGGCCTTCCAGGCCTCGCTGTCCAACACCCTGCTGCTGGTGCTGGCGGCCGTGGTCACCATGTATATCGTGCTGGGCGTGCTCTACGAGAGCACCATCCACCCGGTCACCATCCTCTCCACGCTGCCCTCGGCCGGCGTTGGCGCCCTGCTGGCGCTGCTGATCGCGGGACTGGACCTGGACATCATCGCCATCATCGGCATCGTGCTGCTGATCGGCATCGTCAAGAAGAACGCCATCATGATGATCGACTTCGCGCTGGAGGCCCAGCGCGACGAGGGCATGAGCGCGCGCGAGGCCATCCACCAGGCCTGCCTGCTGCGCTTTCGCCCCATCCTGATGACCACGCTGGCGGCCTTGCTCGGTGCCTTGCCCTTGATGATCGGCACCGGCGTGGGCAGCGAGCTGCGCCATCCGCTGGGCGTGACCATGGTCGGCGGCCTGCTCGTGAGCCAGTTGCTCACGCTGTTCACCACGCCGGTGATCTACCTGACCTTCGAACGCTGGGCCGAGCAGTGGCGCATCAGGCGCGGCCTGCCGGCGGTCAAGCACACGCCGCGCAGCGAGGATGAAGTGGAGGGCGGGCATGTTTGAGTTTGCCGTTGCTTGTGCTTTGGCGCATGCCCGTTTTGCGGGCAGAAGCCGGGTTTCGCCCCGGCGGGCGAGTTCCTTTCTTGCTCGTACAAGAAAGGAACCAAAGAATACGGCCCCGCTGTCTACGACCCCGCTGCAAAGCAGCGGGGCAACCTGTGTCGTGACGCTTGCGGGGTGTGCCGCCCAACTCGCTTTGCGCCAAAGGCGCGCCGCTCAGGCAAACGGCGGCAAGCCAGATCACGAAGCGGCTGCACTCTGCGGTGCAGCCGCCACCCCGCAAGCGCCACGCCACAGGCGCAGCCAAAGGGGAAAATTCCATTCGGGCCATCGCTGCGCTCGGCCTGGACCGTGCTTTGCCGCTGCGCGGCTCGCCTTTCGTCACAGCTCTTGCAGGCTGTCCGTATCTCCCCTTTTGTCTGCGCCTGCGGCACGCCATTCTGGCTGCGGGCAGGTGTGCCGAAGGACACGCCTGCTTTGTGATCTGACTTGCGCCCGTTTGTTTGAGCGTAGCGCTCCAGGCGCGCAGCGAGTTGGGGCGCACCGCAGCCTGAATGGCGTGACGCAGGTTTGCCCGGAGCGAAGCGCAGGGACGCAGACGGCAGGGGGCGTGTTCTTTGCCTTCTTTCTTGCACGAGCAAGAAAGAAGGTCGCCAGCCGGGGCGAGACCCGGCCTCGAAAAGCATACGCTCTGCAGTATCAAAAAAAAGAGCTAAAAGCGAAGGACTGCAAAGGGGTTAAGGTCTTTTTGGCTATTGAATACCGCTTCGCCGACAGCGGCACCACCCAGCCTATGGGAGCAGCGCACCCATGAGCATCTCCACCCCCTTCATCTTCCGCCCCATCGCCACCATGCTCCTGACCATAGGCATGGCGCTGGCCGGCGGCATGGCCTATTTCCTGCTGCCCGTGGCGCCGCTGCCGCAGGTGGACTATCCCACGATCTCGGTCACGGCCAGCCTGCCGGGCGCGGCGCCGGACACCATGGCGGCCACGGTGGCCACGCCGCTGGAGAGGGCGCTGGGCGCGATCGCGGGCGTCAACGAGATGACGTCCAGCTCCAGCATGGGCAGCACGCGCATCACGCTGCAGTTCGACCTGTCCCGCACCGTGGACAGCGCCGCGCACGACGTGCAGGCCGCCATCAACGCGGCGCGCACGCTGCTGCCTTCGGGCATGCCCAGCAATCCGACCTACCGCAAGGTCAACCCGGCCGATGCGCCCATCATGATCCTGGCGCTGACTTCGGACAGCCTCACGCGCGGCCAGATGTACGACGCGGCGTCCACGGTGCTGGCGCAAAAGCTCTCCCAGGTCGAGGGCGTGGGCCAGGCCTCGATCAGCGGCGGCGCCTTGCCGGCCGTGCGCGTGGAGCTCGATCCGCTGCGCCTGGCGGCCAACGGCATTTCTTTGGAGCAGGTGCGCACGGCGATCTCCAGCACCAATGCCAACCGCCCGCTGGGCGCGGTGGAGCGCGAGGACCATTACTGGCAGGTGGCCACCAACGACCAGGCCCGCACGGCGGCCGACTATGCGCCGCTGGTGCTGGCCTGGAAGAACGGCAATGCCGTGCAGCTGCGCGACGTGGCCGAGGTGACCGACTCCGTGCAGGATGTGCGCAACTACGGCGTCTCCAACGGCAAGCCGGCCATCCTGCTGCAGGTGTTCAAGCAGCCCGATGCCAACATCCTGCAGGCCGTGGACAAGGTGCGTGCGCTGCTGCCCCAGCTCAAGGCCTCGATTCCCGCGGCCATAGACATCACCATCATCTCGGACCGCACGCCCACGCTGCGCGCCTCGGTCAAGGAGGTGGAGCGCTCCCTCGCGATATCGGTGGCGCTGGTGATCATGGCGGTCTTCGTGTTCCTGCGCAACGCGCGCGCCGCGCTGATCCCGGCCGTGGCCGTGCCGGCCTCGCTGCTGGGCACCTTTGGCGTGATGTACCTGTGCGGCTACACGCTGGACAACCTCTCGCTGATGGCCCTCACCGTGGCCACGGGTTTTGTCGTGGACGACGCCATCGTGGTGCTGGAAAACGTGCTGCGCCACATGGAGCGCGGCAAGCCGGCCATGCGCGCGGCGCTGGACGGCGCGCGCGAGATCGGCTTCACCGTGGTCTCCATGAGCCTGTCGCTGATCGCGGTGTTCGTGCCCATTCTGTTCATGGCCGGCATCGTGGGCCGGTTCTTCCGGGAGTTTTCGGTGGTCATGGCCTCGGCCATCCTGGTGTCCATGGTGGTCTCGCTGACCACCACGCCCATGATGTGCGCGGCCCTGCTGCGCACGCCCGAGCAGGAGGCGCGCCGGCGCGCGCAGATCGCCGCCAGCCCGTGGCGCAGTCGATGGCATGCGTTCTGGCAGCGCATCTCGGATGCCATCGGCCGCTTCGAGGACGGCATGACCTCGGTCTACCGCAGGACGCTGGCCTGGTGCCTGCGCCGCCAGCCGCTGGTGATCGCCGTGCTGCTGGGCGTGGTGGGCCTCAACGTCTATCTGTACGTGGCCATCGACAAGGGCTTCATGCCCAGCGAGGACACGGGCCGCGTCATGGGCTTCATCCGCGCGGACCAGTCCACTTCGTTCCAGGCCATGCAGCGGCGCATCCAGCGCTTCCTGGCCATCGTGCAGGAAGACCCTGCCGTCGAATACGTGACGGGCTTCACGGGCGGCGGCCAGGCCAATGCGGCCAATATGTTCATGTCCCTCAAGCCTTTGCCTGAGCGCAAGGTGTCGAGCGACGAGGTCATCAACCGCCTGCGCGAAAAGCTCAAGAACGAGCCCGGCGCACGCCTGTTCATGATCACGCAGACCGATGTGCGCATCGGCGGGCGCCAGAGCATGGCCTCCTACCAGTACACGCTGCAGGCCGACGACAACGCCGAGCTGCGCCTGTGGGAGCCGCGCATACGCCAGGTGCTCTCCACGCTGCCGGAGCTGACCGACGTGAACAGCGACGTGCAGGACAACGGCATGCAGACCACGCTGGTGATCGACCGCGACCAGGCCGTGCGCCTGGGCCTGACCGTGGCGCAGATCGACAACACGCTCAACGACGCCTTCGGCCAGCGCCAGGTCGGCGTGATCTACAACCCGCTCAACCAGTACCGCGTGGTGATGGAGGCAGCGCCCCAATACCTGCAGAGCCCCGAAACGCTGCGCGGCTTCTTCTTCGTCAACAGCGCTGGCAAGCAGGTGCCGCTCACGGCCTTTGCCAAGATCACGACCACCAGCACGCCGCTGTCCGTCAACCACCAGGGCGGCACGCCGGCCAGCACCGTCAGCTACAACCTCGCGCCCGGCGTGTCGCTGTCGCAGGCCAACGACGCCATCCGCAACGCGATTGCCGAGCTGGGCGTGCCCGTTTCCATCCGCGGCTCGTTCGCCGGCTCGGCCGGAGCCTTCCAGCAGGCGCTGGCGGGGCAGCCGCTGCTGATCCTGGCGGCCATCATCACCATCTACCTGGTGCTGGGCGTGCTGTACGAGAACCTCGTGCATCCCCTGACGATCCTCTCCACGCTGCCCTCGGCCGGCGTGGGCGCGCTGCTGGCGCTGATGCTGTGCCGGACCGAGTTCTCGCTGATCGCCTTCATCGGCGTGATCCTGCTCATCGGCCTCGTGAAGAAGAACGCCATCATGATGATCGACTTCGCGCTGGAGCGCGAAAAGGGCGGCCATGTCACATCGGCCCAGGCCATCTACCGCGCCTGCGACCTGCGCCTGCGTCCGATCCTGATGACCACTTTTGCCGCCATCTTCGGCGCGCTGCCGCTGGCCCTGGGCCGGGGCGACGGCGCGGAGCTGCGCCAGCCACTGGGCATTGCCATCGTCGGCGGCCTGCTGGTCAGCCAGCTGCTCACGCTCTACACCACGCCCGTGGTCTACGTGCTGCTGGACCGCGCGCGACAGGCCGCGCGGCGTGCCTGGGCCCGGCGGCCGGGCCGCGGGCGCGGCAGCCCGGCAGCAGCCCTGCCCGCGGGAGAGTGACCATGAAAGCATTGGCTGAAAATATGAAACAGATCGCCTGCAAACCCAGCGTGCAAAAGCGCAAGCAGCTCACTTTTTTGAATTCGGCAACATTCCTCGCCGTGCTGGCGCTCGGCGCTACGCTGGCCGGCTGCTCGCTGCAGCCCACCTACCAGGTGCCCAGGCTCGACGTGCCCGCGCAGTTCAAGGAAGCCACGCCCGAGGCCGCGCAGGCCGGCATCTGGCAGCCTGCGCGGCATGGCGCGGACGCGGCAGCGCTGGATGCGGTGCCCGAGAAATGGTGGACCGTCTATGGCGATGAAACGCTGAACCGGCTGCAGGAAGAAGCGGCCACCGCCAATCCCTCGGTGGAGCAGGCCGTGGCGCGCCTGCGCACGGCCCAGGCCGCGGTGGCCAGCAGCCGCGCCGGCCTGTTTCCCACGCTCGGCACCACGGGCAGCGGCTCGCGCGCGCTCACAGGCGGTGGCACCTATGTCAACTCCAACAACGAGAACATCGCGCGCAGCGGCACGATCAACAACACCTTCTCGCTGGGCCTGAACGCCAGCTGGGAGCTGGACCTGTGGGGCCGTCTGTCGGGCCAGGTCGATGCGAGCCGGGCCAGTGCCCAGGCCAGCAGCGACGATCTCGCGGCCGCGCGCCTGTCCGCCCAGGCCTCGGTGGCCCAGACCTATTTCTCGCTGCGCGCCGCCGAAGCCCAGGACCGCCTGCTGCGCGAGACCCTGGCCAACTATGAGCAAAGCCTGCAGCTCACGCGCAACCGCTACCGTTCCGGCGTGGCTTCGTCGGCCGACGTGGCCCAGGCGCAGGCGCAGTACAAGAGCACCCAGGCCCAACTGCTGGAGGCCCAGATCACGCGCGCCCAGTACGAGCATGCGCTGGCGGCCCTGCTGGGCAAGGCGCCGGCGGCCTTCAGCCTGCCGGCCACCGCGCAGCTGCCCGCGCCGCCCGCCGTGCCGGCCATGCTGGCCTCGACCCTGCTGGAGCAGCGCCCCGACATCGCCGCGGCCGAGCGGCGCGTGGCCGCGGCCAATGCCCAGATCGGCGTGGCGCGCGCGGCCTTCTTCCCGTCTCTGACCCTGTCGGCTTCGGCCGGCTACCGCAATTCCACGCTGTCGAACCTGCTGAGCACGCCCAACCTGTTCTGGTCGCTGGGCCCGGCGCTGGCCATGAGCCTGTTCGACGGCGGTGCGCGCTCGGCGGCCGTGGAGTCGGCCCGCGGCGCGCTGGACCTGGCCGCCGCCACCTACAAGCAGACCGTGATCACGGCGCTGCAGGAGGTGGAGGACAACCTGGTGGCCGCCAGCCAGCTGGCGCAGGAGCAGCAGGTGCAGGCCGAAGCCCTGGCCGCCGCGCGCAAGGCGCTGACCGTGGCCGAGAACCAGTACAAGGCCGGCACCGTGGCTTATCTGAACGTGCTGTCGGCCCAGACCACGGTGCTCGGCGCCGAGAACAATCTGATCAATGTGCGCAACCGGCGCCTGACGGCGGTGAACACGCTATTGAAGAATGTGGCCGGGAAGTGGAAAACTCCCTGAGGCGCCTTGCGCCTTCCCCTGGAAGGGGGAGGCGACGGCCTTGCTGCGGGGAGGCCCTTGCTCGCCGCCTCTGGCTGGGAGGATGCCCGTTTCATGAGCAGTCGCGGGCGTTAATCGTTCAGCTCGAAGGCGCTGCGCAGCGCCTCTCCAAACCAGCTGCTGCCCGACAGCGACAGGGTGACCGTGGTGCGGCCGGTGGCCGATGCCTCCAGCGCCAGGCGGCCGCTGGCCTCATCGAAGCGGGCGGTCAGCGGCTGGCCCGCATCGTCCTGGGCCTGCAGGTCGTAATCCCAGTCGCCGCCTTCGTCGACGGCGCCCTGGCGGCCCTTGAAGTCCCGGCTGGCCCAGCGCAGCAGCCGCTCCACCTCGGCCGCGAGAGCTGGCACGCGCGCCGCGCCCACGCTGGCCATGGCATCCCAGGTGCCCGTGCCTTCCTCGTCTTCGCTGTAGTCAAAATCCAGATAGTCCAGTGCCACGATTGAAGGCTCCTTGTAAATTTGCTTGCGGCATAGGCACCGGATGCTAACTTGCGGCCCTTCCTGCTTGGGCCTTCAGGCGCTGCTTGCGGCAATTTTCTTGAGGTCCTCGGGTTGCAGATCCGCGGTTTCGCTGCGCTGCGGCAGCCGCCCGAAAGCCGCTGTGGTCCTCACTGCCATACGCGGTAGACCCGTCCTGTCTGCGGGCCTTCCACGCTGCGCACATAGGCCAGTGTGACGCGCTCTGCCGGCACCGGCTCGAAACCCGGAAACAACGGCCCGTAAGCGGCTTGTGATTCCGTAAGCATGGTCGGGCTCACGGCATTGATGCGCAGGCCGCGCGGCAGCTCGATCGCCGCCGCGCGCACAAAGCCCTCGACCGACGCATTGACGGCGGTTGCATTGGCGCCCTGAAGAATGGGCTCCTCGGCCACGATGCCCGTGGTCAGCGTGATGGAGCCTCCGTCGCGCAGAACATGCTGGCCCAGCAGCGCCAGACGCACCTGGCCGAGCAGCTTGTCCTGCAGGCCGATGTTGAAGTCCGCAGGCCGCATCGTCGCCAGAGGCCCGAAGTGCAGGCCACCGGCTGCCGAAACAATGGCGTCCAGTGGACCGATTTCCCTGAACAGATCTTCCACGCTGTCGTCGCGCGTGATGTCGACGCGGTAGTCGCCATGACCGCGGCCTGCGCGAATCACCTCATGCCGTCCGGCCAGCGCGGCAACCACCGCACGGCCCACGGTGCCGCTTGCACCGATCACCAGGATTTTCATCACCCGTTCCTTTTAAAAAATGGATGGAGGAATTGTTTTACGAAGTGGTGCTTTGATAAACATGCATATAGTTTGCGAATTCAAAACCAAAAATTAGCAATATGGACAAGCTGCGCGCGATGGAAGTCTTTGTGGCCACGGTCGATGCAGGCAGCTTCGCGGCGGCGGCCACGAAGCTGGATCTCTCGGCCGTGATGGTGGGCAAGCACATCCAGGCGCTTGAAACGCAGCTGGGCGCACGGCTGCTGGAGCGCACGACGCGGCGGCACCGGCTCACCGAAATTGGCGCGGCCTACCTCGAGCGCTGCCGCGACGTGCTGGCCAGCGTGCAGGCCGCCGACGGCATCGCCGACACCTTGCGCGCGGTGCCGCAGGGCACGCTCCGGGTCACGGCGCCCGTGTCCTTTGGCGCCCACCGGCTCACGCCGGTCATTGGCGACTATCTCGCGGCATACCCGCAGGTGAAGGTGGAACTGAACCTGAACGACCGCCTGGTCGATCTGGCCGAAGAAGGCTTTGACTGCGGCGTGCGCATGAGCCATTCCATCGACGAGGGCCTGATTGCGCGCCCGCTGGCCGCGTCCCGCATGTTCGCCGTTGCCAGCCCCGGGTGGGTGGAGCGCCATGGCATGCCGGCGCACCCGTCGGAGCTGGAGAAATTTCCGCTGCTCAGTTTTGCCGTCTGGGGCCCGCGCCATGCCTGGCGCTTCACTCGGGGAGCAGAGGTCGTGGAAGTGCCGGTGAGCGGGCAATTCAGCACCAACAACGGCCAGGCGCTGCTCAATGCGGCCCTGGCAGGCATGGGCGTGGTCATGCAGGCGGACTCGCTGCTGGCGCCGGCGATCGCAGCAGGGCAGGTGATACCGCTGCTGGCCGATTGGGAGCTTCCCACGCGCCCGGTGCATCTCGTTCGGCTGCCCGAAGCAAGGCCCAGCGCCAAGCTGCGCAGCTTTATCGACTTTGTGGCGGCGCGGCTGGGCTAGAGCCTGCGTGGCCACCGTCGGGGCTCCATGGCGGCCGCGAGCCCGCGTGTGCCTGCCGATGCCTGTGTGGCGTGAATGGCGTGTCCAGCGTGCCGAGGGCAAGGGAGATCCAGCTCGCCCATTCGCCTTCCGCCTGGTGCCAAGTCAACGGAGAGCCGCAGGCACCGCAAAAGGTGCGCGCCACGCCCGGCGAGGACGCATGGCTGCGTACCCATGCCTGGCCGTCGGTGAACGAGAAGTCGGACAGCGCAACGCTGCCGTACGAGCCGAACGCGGCGCCATGGGCCTTCTGGCATATCCCGCAGTGGCAATGCGTGACGGCCTTGATCTCGGATCGCACCTCGTACTTGATCTGGCCGCAAAGGCAGCTGCCGTGGAAGGGGGGCGGTTGATTGCGCATGGAGTGGTGGCTTCATTCAGCCCGTGTGGAGATGGGTGCGGGTCGGGCAAGAAGGGGTATTGTGGCCCGTCAGGCACATTGCCCTGGATGCCTGCCTGAAACGGGGGGGGGCTGCAAGCCTGCGCCATGTCCCGCAGCCGTGCAATCACGACAATCTTGTTACTCCCCGCTGTGCGCCTGATTGCATAGAGTTGTGTCCCATGGCGCCGCTCGCAACCGGCCGGGCCGCCGATGAACGGCCGCACAGGCCCGCAAGCCGGGCGGCCCTTGGAGCCAAGGAGTAGATCATGCACATCAGCACAACCGAAGCAGCGGGCCCCAGCCATCCTGTCGTGTCCCCTGACCAGTGGATGGTCCGGCGCAAGGCGCTGCTGGCACGCGAGAAGGAATTGACCCGCCTGCGCGACCAGATCGCCAGCGAACGCCGCGCACTGCCGTGGCGGCGCATCGACAAGCACTATGTGTTCGACACGCCCGAGGGGCCGCGTTCGCTGGGGCAATTGTTCGAAGGCCGCAGCCAGCTGCTGGTGCAGCATTTCATGTTCGTGCCGGGCTGGGAGCAGGGCTGCCCCAGTTGCTCGTTCATGGCCGACCACGTCGACGGCATGTCCGTGCATCTGGCGCAGCGCGATGTCCGCTTTGTGGCCGTTTCGCGCGCGACCTTGCCCGAGATCGAGCGCTTCCGCCAGCGCATGGGCTGGCAGTTCCAGTGGGTGTCCTCGCATGGCACGGACTTCAACCGCGACTTCGGCGTCACCTTCACGCCGCAGGAAGTGGCCAGCGGCCATGTCGACTACAACTATGGCCAATGGCCCTGGGGGGGCGAGGAGTGGCCGGGAATCAGCGTGTTCTGCCAGGATGGCGCAGGCAACATCTTCCACACCTATTCGACCTACGGTCGCGGCGTGGAAGTGATGATGGGCACCTATGCCATGCTCGATCTTCTTCCCTGGGGCCGGGGCGAGCGCGATGTGCCCCACAAGATGGAATGGGTTCGCCACCACGACCGCTACGAGCCCATGCAGGCCGGAAAACCAGCGGCTGCTGCCGGTGCGTGCTGCCATTCCCACCGTGCCGCGCCATGACGGGCCTTGGGCCCTGGCGGGCGTTCGCCGGTGTCAGGATGGCTTGCTGCAGCCTGGATGTCGGCCCCCGTGGACGGCAAAGCCCGGGAGAGTCCGCCATGGCATAGTGCGCTGGAGAACGCGGCATGCCATGGGCATGCCGTACCCGATGGTAATGAGAAAGATTGCCAGTAAACGCAGATGCATCAAGCGCAAGCAGCTATGAATAGTGAAGTGGATCGACGGCCTGGGCCGCTCATGGTTTCGGCAAGAAGCCTGTGTTTCGGCTATCCGGGCCGGGCGCTGGCGCGCGACGCCAGCCATGAATGGACAGCGGGCCTGCATCTGCTGCAGGGCGACGAGGGCACGGGCAAGACCAGCTGGCTCAAGGTGCTGGCCGGTCAGCTTGCGCTGCAATCGGGCGAGCTGCGCTTTGCCGCCGGGCCACTGCCTGCGCATGAAATCTTCTGGCAGGATCCGCGTGCCGAGCTCGATGCCGTGTTGCGCGAATGCCGGATGGATGACTGGGTGGCAGGCCAGGCCGCCCGGTATCCGCGCTGGTCGCAGCCGGCCTGGGAGGCGCATGCCGGGGCGCTGAACCTGCTGGGCCATGGCCACAAGCCGCTGCGGGGGCTGTCGGCCGGCTCGCTGCGCAAGCTGTGGCTGGCGGCGGGCTGGGCCAGCGGCGCCGCGCTGACGCTGATCGACGAGCCGCTGGCCGCGCTGGACCTGCCTGCGGTGCGCCATGTGCAGCAGGCGCTGGCGGGCTTTGCATGGCGCCATCAGGCGCCGCGGGTGGCGGCGGGCGAGCCGCCGCGCTGCATCATCGTGGCGCACTGGGACCGCATGCAGGGGCTTGCCTGGGATGGCATAACCGAGCTCACATCGGCTTGAAGCGCGTGGCGTACAGGCGGCTGACCGCGAGCCTTTCGGGGCGCTGGCGCAGCTGCAGCCACATGCGTCCGGCCTCGTCCTTGTGCACGCTGGCAATGCTGGCGGCCTGGACCACGCAGCCGCGGTGGATCTGCCAGAACTGCGTGCCGTCAAGCTGGGGCAACAGATCCTTGAGCGGCGTGCGGATCAGGTATTCCTGCTGTGCCGTGAGCACGCGTATGTACTTGTCGGCGGCTTCCAGGTAGACCACGTCCTGCATGCGCACCATGTGGATCTGGCTGCCTGCGCTGGCCTGGATGAACTGCAGCGGCGCGGGGGCCGATTGCTGGAATTGCCGCTGGAACTGCAGTTGTATCTGCTGCAACTGGCGCAGATGCTCGAGTTCCTGCTGCTGCCGCTGCTCCGGCGTTTGCACGCCGCTTTGCCGCTGCCGCTGTGCCCACCAGCGCTGCAGGCGCTGCACGGTTTGCGCCAGGCGCGGGGGCTGCACGGGCTTGAGCACATAGTCCACGGCCTGGGCCTCGAAGGCGGCAATCGCATACTGGTCGTAGGCCGTCACGAAGACCAGGGCCGGCAGGGCCTGCCGGTCGGGCCAGGCGTCGGCCACTTCGGCTGCGGCGTCTATGCCGCTCTGGCCCGGCATGCGGATGTCGAACAGCAGGATGTCGGGCTGCAGCTCCAGTGCTTTCTGCGCGGCGCTGAGCCCGTCGCCCACGGTGGCGGCGATCTGCAGTTCGGGCCAGGCCTGGGCCAGCGCCTGCCGCAGGGCCTGGGCCAGCAGGGGTTCGTCTTCGGCGATCAGGGCGCGGGGTGCGTGCATCAGATTTCCTGGTGGTTTGTGTGCAGGGGAATGAGTATGCGCGCCAGCGTGCCGCCGCCGTCTGCGGAACTGAGCTCGAGGCAGGCGGCCTTGCCGTAGCAGTTGAGCAGCCGTTCGCGCACCTGGGCGGTGCCGAAGCCCGAAGCTGCGGCGGGTGCCGCAGCGGCCGGATGCTCGGACAGGCCGCGGCCGGTATCGCGCACGCAAAGCTCCAACCGTACGCCCTGGCCTTCCTGCAGCATGCGCGCCGCCACGGCGATGCTGCCGCCGGCCAGTTGCGGCTCCAGGCCGTGGCGTATGCAGTTTTCCACCAGCGGCTGCAGCAGCAGCGTGGGAACGGGCGTGGCGGCCAGGGCCTCGGGCAGCTCCAGCGTGTAGCGCAGGCGCTCTCCCATGCGTATGGCCATCAGGGCCAGGTAATCGTCCAGCCGCTCGAACTCGTCGCGCAGGCTGTGCATCTGGCTGCGCGATCCGCCCAGCGTGGCGCGCAGGTAGGCGATCAGGTGACGGAGCATGGCCTGGGCCCGTTCAGGGTCGCTGGCCACCAGCACCTGCAGATTGGCCAGGGTGTTGAACAGCATGTGCGGCTCCAGCTGGGTCTGCAGCAGCTTGAGCTGGGCCTCGGCCGCCTGGCGCTGCGCCTGCTCGGCCTGCACCTGCAGATAGCGCGACTTGCCGACCAGATAGAACACCACCGACATGCCGGCGCTGGTGACGATGGTGATGACCATGGGAAACAGCAGCATGGGCGCGTGCCGCTGCCCGGGCTGCGCATGGGCCTGGTAGGCCTGGCCGACCCAGTTGCCCAGCGCAAAGCCCAGCGCGATGCCGGAGGCGACCAGCGCCACTCCGCGCCAGCCTCCGGGCCAGGGAATGTCGCTGCCGCGGCTCAGCCACATCCTGCCCAGGTCGATGGTCAACCAGCTGGGCAGGCCTATGGCCAGCGAATAGACGAGATTCACGTCCCAGCGGCCTTGCTCCATCAGCGTCAGGACCAGGGTGATCAGCAGGCATACCGCTGCGGTGATGGCGCCATGGCGCAGCAGCGTGGCCGGGCGGGAGGCCGCAGCGAGAGCAGGTGGCGCCATGGCGCGATAGGTGCTTGGCATGGTGGGGCGGGATTGAAGGCTACTTTGTATTCAGGCTTTGCAGGGCGCGCAACTCCCTGTTTACCAGGTGCGTCCACAGTGTGCCGCGGGGACTGCAGAGCCAGACGGCCGCACCGTGAATGGCCAGCCCCAGGCCCCAGAAGACGGCGGGGTAGATCGCCCAGTGCCGGCCATGCAGCGCCGCCAGCGCGGCCAGGCCCAGGTTCACCAGAACATAAACCGTGGCATGCAGATACCAGCCCAGCTTCATGCGGGCGCGGCGCCGGGCCAGCCTCAGCAGGGCATGGGGCGAAACTGCAGGGTCATGGTTGCAGCTGGACATACGAGACTCCTTCGGTGCGGGTTGGGTGAAAAGCGTCGGCTCTCTCAGAGAGCCAGCATCTGGTGCCAGAACCAGTCGCCGATCAGCCGGCCCGGCACCAGCGTGAAAATGCCCGCCGTCACGCAGGCGCCGAAGTAGAGCTTGCGCATGGTGCGGCTGTGCTGGGCGATGCGGCCCCGGCTCAGGCTCCAGAATGCATAGGCCAGGCCTGCCAGCGTCAACGGGATCAGCAGATGGATGGGTGTGAAGCCCTGCCAGTTGGGCAGCTTGTGGTCGCGGATGAAGATGGTGGTGATTGCAGTGGCCAGCATCAGCAGCACAAATGCATAGCCCGCAGCGCGGTGCAGGCGTGGCTTTGCTGCCGAACCGCTACGGCGGGCCCACAGGGCGACGGGGCCGATGGCCGTGGCAGCGATGGCGCAGCCCATGTGGGCGGCGATCAGAGGTGTGAGTTGCATGGTCGGTAGCCTTCGGTGCGAGGGAGCGATGAGCGCACTTTGGCTCCGGGCCGCGGCGGCGGCCATGTGTTTGCGACGGAATGCCGATCGGGCGGTGCGAACGGCGGCAGGCTGCGATGAAACGGGTCGTGCCGATCCCCCGGTGGCCGGCAAGGCTTGGTCACGGCTGCCTCATTTCCCGGGCATTGATGCCCGGGAGCGGCCGGGTGGCAATAAAAAACGCCATGGTCCGGGAACCATGGCGTTTTCGGGAAGCGTTCTTGGCCTGGAGGCGCGAAGCGTGTCAGTCCTTCTTCAGGCACTCGCTCATGAAGGCCTTGCGCTCGTCGCCCTTCTTGCCGGCCGCATCGGCGTTGCAGGATTTCATGCGTTCCTGCTGGCGCTTCTTGCCGTCGGACAGGCAGGACTTCATGAACTCCTTGCGTTCATCACCTTTCTTGCCGGCGGCTTCGGTGTTGCACGTGCCCATCAGTTTCTGCTGGGCGGTTTGGGGCTTGTCGCCAGCGGCCATGCTCATGCTGCAAGCCAGGGAGACTACTGCCAGGACAACGAGTTTTTTCATGATGGAGTGGTATTGAAAACGCCGACAGCCGGCGCGTCGCCATTGCAGCACAGCTTCATGCCTTTGCCTATGCATTTGCCCCGCGCCTTGTAAAAATTTGCGATTTGCGGCGCCACCATGGGGGCCGACATGAAGGCTGCAAACGGCGCGTGGATAATGGGCGGCTTTTGTTTTCTACCCAGTTCGAAGGACGATTCGCGTGGATACTTTACTGCTGCTCAAGGCGGCCATCATGGGCATTGTGGAGGGCCTGACCGAGTTCTTGCCCATTTCCTCCACGGGACACCTGATCCTGGCCGGCTCGCTGCTGGGCTTTGACGATGCCAAGGCCAAGGTGTTCGACATCGCCATCCAGACCGGCGCCATCTTCGCCGTGATCCTGGTCTACTGGCAGAAGATCCGCACCACGCTGGTGGAGCTGCCCTCCAGCCGACAGGCGCAGAAGTTCGCGCTCAATGTCTTCATCGGCTTTCTGCCGGCCGTGGTGCTGGGCCTGCTGTTCGGCAAGTTCATCAAGGCCCACCTGTTCACGCCCGTCGTGGTGGCCACCACTTTCATCCTCGGCGGCTTCATCATCCTGTGGGCCGAAAAGCGCCAGACCCGGGCCGTGCGCGTGCAGGCCGTGGAAGACATGACGGCGCTGGACGCGCTGAAGGTCGGCCTTGTGCAGTGCCTGGCCATGATTCCCGGCACCAGCCGCAGCGGCGCCACCATCATCGGCGGCATGGTGCTGGGCCTGTCGCGCAAGGCCGCCACGGACTTCTCCTTCTTCCTGGCCATTCCCACGCTGATCGGCGCGGGCGTCTACAGCCTCTACAAGGAGCGCCACCTGCTGTCCATGGGCGACGTGCCCTTGTTCGCCGCGGGCCTGGTTTTCTCCTTCATCAGCGCCTGGCTGTGCGTGCGCTGGCTGCTGCGTTATATCTCCAGCAACAGCTTCGTGCCCTTTGCCTGGTACCGCATCGCCTTTGGCATCATCGTGCTGGTCACGGCCTTCACGGGCGTGGTGAGCTGGCATGATGCCTGAGCGGGACGCTGTCATATGAATGAAAAGCCACCGCAGGGTGGCTTTTCCATTTGGAGAAGTCGTGACGCCGGCCCGGCTGCACCGGGACGGCAATCCCGGCACCATCGAGGCGCCAGACTCGGAATCATGAAAACGTTCATTGCTCTTCTTCGCGCGGTCAATGTCGCAGGCACCGGCAAACTGCCGATGGATGTGTTGCACAGCATGTGCGAGCAGACCGGCTTCGCGAACGTGCGCACCTATATCCAGTCCGGCAATGTCGTTTTCGACACGGCCATGCCGGCCAGCGCCGTGCAACGGGAACTGGCGGCGCGGCTGCAGGACTATTGCGGCAAGCCTGTAGGCGTGATTCTGCGCGATGGCGCGCAGATGCGCAGCGTGCTGGCGCGCAATCCGTTTCCCCATGCGGACCCGGCAAAGGTGGCCGTGCTGTTTCTCGATGCGGCATCGGCGCCGGATGCTGTTCAGGCAGCCAAGGGCCAGACGGACGAAGAAGTGGTGGCGGGCGACCTGGAGGTGTTCATTCACTATCCGTCCGGCATGGGCCGATCCAGGCTCCGATTGCCCGCGGCAACTGTCGGCACTGCGCGCAATCTGAATACCGTGGCCAGGCTTGCGTCGATGGCATTGGGCGGAAAGTGACCAGCTCCATGGGGAACGTTCATCTTCATCCGGGCCAGTCGGTACCTGCGCCGGCTAGTGCGCCATATGGCCAGGAGGGCTGTTTTCGGCCTCTGGCGACCAAAAATAAGCCTTCATCGAGGCATCGGCGCAATCCAAATGGAACAGCGTGGACCTTACTGTGATCTGTGCGCCAAATATTCAGTGAGCAGATTCACCCCATGTTTTTCGGGAGTTTCCGGCACCAGCAGGCCAATTGCGGCCAGGGTGGAAGGAAACTGCAGCGCCAGCACCTGCAGCCAGCCGGCCTGCACAAAGGGCTGGACCACACTGAGCGGCGTCAGTGCTACTGCATCCGTGGTGCGCAGATATTCCAGCAGCATGGGCAGAGAACGCGTGATCAGCGGCGAGCGCTGCGGTGGCTGCCCGCAGGACTTGAATAAATGCTCGAAAGCCGCGTGCATCTGCGTGGAAAGGGGGGCCAGAACCCATTGCTGCCCAAGCATCTGGTGTGCATGCAAGACACGCTTGCGATGCAGCGGATGGGAGGGCCCTGCCACTGCAACCACGCTGTCCTGCAGCAGCGGAACGAAACGTGTACCGCTGGCTGGCGTTGCGGGCTCACGCACAAGCACCATATCGAGCGTGCGCGCCGCCAGCGCAGCCAACAGCGCATGGTGGCCGTCTTCCACCACTTCCACACGCAATTGCGGATTCTGCTGAAGAAATGGGCCAAGCTCTCGGCCTAGAAAACCCGACAAGGCCCCTGTAATCGCCCCCACGCTGAGCACACCCTGTGCGCCTTCGGCGGCGGCAGCCAGCATTTCTGCGCAGCCGGTGAGCGAGCCCAGCATGCTGCGCAGCAACGGCAGCAGGTCGCGGCAGATCAAAGTGGGACGCACTCCGCGCGCATGGCGCTCGAAAAGCGGCAAACCCACCATTCGCTCCAGTTCGGACAAGGCTTTGGTTGCCGACGACTGTGTTTGCCCTACCACCTCGGCTGCGCGCTGGATGCTGCCCAGGTCGGCAATCAGCACGAGCAGCTGCAACTGGCGTAGCCGTGTGCGTGCCAGCAACCGGTTGAGCAAGGCCGAGGAGCGCCCGGAATGAGGTAGATGCGAGGTAGTCATGGATTGCATAGCTAAGTGCAATTTAGCACTTAAAAGATGGATGTCATGCCTCAGACTTGTTCCGTCCGCGATCAAGGATCGCCGCCCATAAGGAGACATGTCATGACCTCTGCGCCCCCTTCATCTGTCCGTCGCCGGCTCTGCACGGCGGCCACCGCCTGCGCGGTCTGGGCCCTGGCTGCCCCTGCCATGGCGGCCGGCTTTCCGGACAAGCCCATCACCTTGGTCGTCCCGTTCGCTTCGGGCGGTTCCATCGATGCCGCCATCCGCATAGTGCAGCCCAGGCTGTCGGCTGAACTGGGCCAGCCCGTGGTGATCGAAAACCTCGGCGGTGCTGGCGGAGCCCTGGGGGCAGCCAAGGTGGCCAGTGCCGCCAAGGACGGATACACGTTGCTGGTGGGCTCCATCAACGATGTGGTGCTGGTACCCGTGCTCAACAAAAACGTGCGCTACGGCCCCGGGGACTTTGCGCCCATCGGCCCTATCAGTTCGAATTCGCCCCTGCTGGTGGCCCGCAGGGATTTGCCCGCGAATGACCTGGATGGCGTGATCTCTGCATTGCGTTCCAAGCCGGAATCCATCAGCTACGGCAGTCCTGGCATGGGGACCATGCAGCATCTGGTCATGGAGGACCTGCAGCAGCGCGCCCATGTGCGGATGCTGCATGCACTGTACAAAGGCGCCGGCCCGCTGCTGACGGATTTGCTGGGCGGCCAGATCGATCTGGCCGTGATGGTGCCGGCTACTGCCTTGCCGCATATTGAAGCCGGTCGCATCAAGGTTCTGGGAGTGGCCAGTTTGCAGCGGCAGCCCATGATCAAGAACATTCCCACGCTCAACGAGGGCGGGATCGTCAAGGGGCTGGAGATGAACGGCTGGATGGGTCTCCTGGCTCCAAAGGGTGTCGCGCCAGATCGCATAGCCCGCCTGAAGACGGCGCTGGAAGCGGCGCTTGCGGCAAAAGGCGTACCCGAGCAGCTGACGGCCATGGGCATGCAGGTGGCCACGGCGGCCGAGCAGCGCCAGTTCGCCGACCAGATTGCACGCGACGAGGCCAAGGCCCGCAGCTTGAGCGTGAAACTGCAATAGGGGCACGCCATGCCAATCATTCAAGCCATTGCCGACAACGCCGAGTTCCGTCAGATTCGCCGCGATCTGCATGCCCATCCTGAACTGGGATTTCAGGAAGAGCGCACGAGCGCGCTGGTGGCCGACTGCCTGCAGCGCTGGGGCTATGAGGTCACGCGCGGCGTGGGCGGAACAGGCGTGGTCGGCACGCTCAGGCGCGGCCAGGGCGCGCGCCGCATAGGCCTGCGCGCCGACATGGACGCTTTGCCCATGCAGGAACTCAATACCTTCGCACACCGTTCACGGCACGCAGGCCGTATGCACGCCTGCGGCCATGACGGCCACACGGCGATACTGCTGGCAGCCGCCTGGTACCTGGCCCAAAGCGGCAGGTTCGACGGCACGCTGCACTGCATTTTCCAGCCCGCCGAGGAAGGTGGGCAGGCGGGTGCCCGCGCCATGATCGAGGACGGCCTCTTCGAGCGCTTTGACTGTGATGCCGTCTTCGGCCTGCACAATGCGCCGGGTCGTGCCACAGGGAGCTTTGGCGTGCGCGCCGGACCATTCATGAGTTCCAGCAATCGCTTCCGCATCGACCTGAAAGGCAAGGGAACCCATGCCTCGCAGCCCGACACCGGTGTGGATCCCCTGATGTGTGCGGGCCAGATCCTCATGGGCCTGCAGACCATCATTTCGCGCAACCGCACGCCCGACGATGCCGCCGTGCTTTCCGTCACGCAGATCCATGGCGGCGATGCCGTCAACGTGATTCCCGACAGTGCCTGGCTGGGCGGCACCGTGCGCACCCAGACCGCAAGCACGTTGGACATGATCGAGCAGCGCATGAAGGAGATCGTGCAAGGCTCGGCCATGGCCTATGGCTGCGAAGCGCAGTGGCACTTTGAGCGAAACTATCCGGCGCTGGTCAATGACCCCGAGCAGACTGCGTTTGCGGTATCGGTCATGCAGGAGGTCGTGGGGGACGAGCGGGTGGACGCCCAGGCCCCCCGACTGACCAATTCCGAGGACTTTGCCTTCATGCTGCAGCAACGTCCCGGCTGCTATGTATTGCTGGGCAATGGCGAAGGCGGCCACCGCCTGCCCGGCCATGGCCCTGGTCCCTGCCAGGTGCACAACCCCTCGTACGACTTCAACGATGCATTGATTCCCATCGGGGCCAGCTATTTTGTGCGACTGGCGGAGAGTTTCCTGAAGTGAAGTGCGGCAAGGCATGCATTGGTGCTGACATCGGCTGTTGGGCCGTCGTCTGCATCGGTCCCCGATGATCGCGGTGCAAGCCTGGCCAGGAGGCCGCGATACAGCCACGGTTGACGGCAATTGCCCAAGGCAGGCCTGGCCGGCAAAAAAATCGAAGGGCTGCAATGGGTCGATCTCCGCCATTGCGTCTGCCTTGCAGAAAGCGCCCTTGCAAATAAGCGGGCGCCTTCTTTTTGCAGCATGCCGCTCAGGCCTTGTGCAGCTCAGCCGTCTGCGCCAGGTTCAGCAGCGCCGCCTCCATTGCCGCGGCCGTGGCTTCGGGCCGCTCCATGGGGAACAGGTGACCGCCGTCCAGCATCATGATGCGCCCGCGCGTGACGCGTTCGGTCAGTTCCATGCCGACCTGGCGCATCTCCACCGAGGCACGCCCGCCGATGAAGGCGGCCGGGCAGCGCAGCGGGTGGCGGCGCAGCTGGCTGGCGAAGTTGCTCGGCAGGGTGTTGTAGATGGCGGTTTCCACTTCGCGCGTGAACAGCAGCGTGCGCTTGCCGCCGGCATCGGCCAGGCCGTTTTCCACATAGTCCTGCAGTACCTGCGGATGCCATTGGGCAAAGGCCTTCTTGCTGCGGAAGTGCTCCAGCGCCTCCTGCGTGCTGGCCCAGGTGGTGCGGCGGCGCTGGCTGATCTTGCCGGGCGAGATGGAGCCCACGAGCTGGGTGCGCTTGGCCAGGCCCAGCGCGTTGGCCTTCCAGCCGCCGATCAGCGGCGAATCAAGCATGAGCACGCCGCGCACCAGCTCGGGGTGGCGAGAGGCTGTCATCACGCTGAGCAGCCCGCCCAGCGAGTGGCCGGCCAGGAATACGGGCTGGCCCAGGCGCTCGACCTCGGCGCGCACGAACTGGTGGAGCTGCTCCACCAGATGGGGCCAGTTGTTGCTGACCGGGTAGCGCGGGTCGTGGCCGAAGCGCTCCACGCCGCGCACTTCCATGCCGCGCTGCTGCAGCAGTGAGATCAGCAGCCGGTAGGTGGGCAGCGGAAAACTGTTGGCATGGGAGAACACCAGCGGCAGCGGCTTGCCATGCAGGAATGCAGGAGGGTCTGCAGGCGTGCGGGTACGGAGCTTGGTCATGGCAGGAAATGGCTTTGCAAGCGCGCAGGAAGGCCGGCGGTGCCGGTCAGTGCCCACCCTGGCGCTGCAGGCGCGCCTGCTCTTCCTGGTCGTGCAGGCGCTGGTAGGCCTGGGCCGTGCTCAGGCCCTGCTGCACGGGCTGGCGGGGCTGTCGCAGGGCGGCGGGTGGCAGGGCGCCCGCGCGGCGGTCGACGGCCTCGGTATCGCCCTGCCGCGGCGAGGCCGGCGGCGCGCCCACCTTGGTCAGCGGGCGGGCGCGCGCGCTGTGCACGCGTATCGGTGTCTGGGTATCGCCGCCGCTCCAGGCCGGGTCCTCGATGCTGTCGAACACATTGCGCAGGCGTTGGCCCCAGCTGTCATGCAGCATGCGCAGATAGGGGTTGGATTCGTCCAGGCAGACGATCTTGTCGGTGGCAAAGCGGTTGTTCTCGTAGACGATCAGGTCCAGCGGCAGGCCTACCGAGAGATTGGACTTGAGCGTGCTGTCCATGGAGACCAGCGCACATTTGGCGGCTTCGTCCAGCGGGGTTTCGGCGGTGATCACGCGGTCGAGCACAGGCTTGCCGTACTTGGATTCGCCGATCTGGAAATAGGGCGTCTCGCTCGTGGCCTCGATGAAATTACCGGCCGAGTACACCTGGAACAGGCGCATGCCTTCGCCCTGGATCTGGCCGCCGAAGATCAGCGAGACATTGAAGTCCACGCCCGCGCGCTGCAGTGCAGCCGCCTCGCGGTCATGCACATGGCGCACGGCCGCGCCCAGCACGCGCGCGGCGTCGAACATGCTGCGCACATTCCAGATGGTCAGGGCCTCGCCCGTGGCGCTGTCCTGCAGCTGGAAGCTCTCGAGCAGCTCGCGCACCGACTGGGTGATGGACAGGTTGCCCGCCGACTGCAGCACCATGAAGCGGTCGCCCGGGTTCTCGTAGATCATGACCTTGCGATAGCAGCTGATCTGGTCCAGCCCCGCATTGGTACGCGAGTCGGACAGGAACACGAGACCGGCGTTGAGCTTGAGGGCGACGCAGTATGTCATGGGTGATAACAACAATAATGAAAAACGTATGAAGGCCAGGCGCAGCAAGCGCTTGATGCTTTCATTTGAGTAGCGATAAACGCTGGCTGCAACGCGATTCTAGAAGGGTTTGAATATTGGCGGCGGCGGCTCTGGAACTGCCGGCGCTACCCAGTCTGTTCCCTGCGCCGGATGCAGGCTGAGGAAGTCCCTGAGACAGGCTGCCTGGAGGCGTGAGAAGATGCCGCCCCTTGTTGGAACACTTGCTTACAGTCGGTTGGAGGAGGGAGCCCATGCACGCATTTCGCAATCTGTCGATACGGACCAAGCTCATGGCCAGCATGGTGGCCTGCCTGCTGCTGTTCGTGAGCATTTCCACGGCGCTGGGCTTTGTGCTGACGGGCGCCAGCCTGCGCGAGCGCGTGGTGGGCCAGGAGCTGCCCGCCGTGGTGGGCGAGATCCGCAACGACATCCTGCGCCAGATCGGCACGCCGCTGGCCGTAGCCCGGTCGATAGCCGGCAACAGCTTTGTATTGGACTGGGAAGCCGCGGGAGAGCCGGAAGAAGGCAACGCGGCCTGGGCCCAGTACGCCCACGCGGTCAAACAGCAGGCCGGGGCCTCCTCGGTGTTCTGGGTCTCGGGCACCACGGGCCGGTATTTCGGCGAGCAGGGGCCGGTGCGCAGGCTGGCGCCCAAGGGCGAGGGGGACCAATGGTTCTACGACCTGCTGGACAGCGGCAAGCAGCAGGTGCTGGAGATCGACAAGGACGTGAGCTCCAGCGTCTACATGCTGTTCATCAATGTCAGGTTCGATGCGGGCCAGGGCCGGCAGGGCATTGCGGGCCTGGGCCTGTCGGTGGATGGACTGGCCCAGGCCGTGCGTGGCTACAAGGTGGGCGAATCCGGCTCGGTCTCCCTGGTGCGCGGCAACGGCAGCATCCTCGTGCACCGCGATCCGGCCCTGGTGGACGGCAAGCACTGGCTCAAGGACCGGCCCGGCTTCAGTGCCGATCTCAGCGCCGCGCTGCTGAACCGCGAGCGCTTTGCCCATGCCATGTACGAGGCGCCTTCGGGCCGCCAGATCATCGCTTCCTCCTACGTGCCCGAACTCGATGTCTATGTCATCGCCGAGCTGCCCGAGACCCAGGTGCTGGGCGGCGTGCGCCGCACGATTGCGCTGACCTCGGCCGTGGCTGGCGTGGTGGGCGGCGGCATCGGCCTGCTGGTGATCTGGCTGGTGAGCCGGGCCATTGCGGCGCCCGTGGGCCGTGCGGCGCGGATGCTCGAAGAGATTGCCGACGGCCATGGCGACCTGAGCCGGCGCATGCCCGTGGAAAGCCATGACGAGGTGGGCGCGCTGGCTGCGGCCTTCAACCGCTTTGTCTCCTCGCTGGAGCGCATGGTGGGCGCGGTGCGCCAGGCGGCTGATTCGATTTCCGTGGCCAGCTCCGAGGTGGCCCAGGGCAACCAGGACCTGAGCCAGCGCACCGAGCAGGCGGCCAGCGCCCTGCAGCAGACGGCGGCATCGCTGTCGGTGCTGACGGACAGCGTGCAGGCCAATACCGAGGCCACGCGCAGCGCGGGGCAGCTGGCGCAGTCGGCGCGCGGCGTGGCCGAGCGTGGTGGCGCGGCCTTCCAGCAGGTGGTGGTGACCATGGAGGGCATCCACCATGCGTCGCGCAAGATCGCCGACATCATCGGCGTGATCGACGGCATTGCCTTCCAGACCAATATCCTGGCGCTCAACGCGGCCGTGGAGGCCGCGCGCGCCGGCGAGCAGGGCCGCGGCTTTGCCGTGGTGGCGGCCGAGGTGCGCAGCCTGGCCCAGCGCTCGGCCGAGGCGGCCAAGGAAGTGCGCCAGCTCATCACCGATTCCGTGACCCAGGTGGGTAGCGGCTCGCAGCAGGTCGAGCATGCGGGCGCCACCATGCATGAATTGCTGGATGCCGTGGCAAAGGTGGCGCGCATCATCGAAGAGATCAGCGATGCCTCGCAGACGCAGGGGCGCGGCATTGCCGAGATCAACCAGTCCGTGGCCGGCCTGGACGACGCCACGCAGCAGAACTCCGCGCTGGTCGAGCAGTCGGCCGCCGCCGCGGCCAGCCTGCGCGAGCAGGCCGCGCGCCTGATGGGCGAAGTCTCGGCCTTCAAGCTGGGCGAAGGGCCCCAGCGGAGCCAGTCCTCACAGCATCGGCAGAAACTGCTGGAGGCCTGAGGATCAGGCGGCGCTGGCGCTCAGCTTCTTGAGCTGATACAGCGCCTCCAGCGCCTCGCGCGGGGAAAGCTGGTCGGGGTTGATGTCGGCCAGGGCCTGGGCCAGCGGGTTGTGGGCCGGAGTCTCTTCCACCAGCTCCGGCGCGTCGAACAGATTGACCTGCAGGTCATCCTCGCCGGCCTTGGCCTCCAGGGCTTCGAGCGCATGGCGCGCATGGTGAAGCACGGCGGCCGGCATGCCGGCCAGCTTGGCCACCTGGATGCCGTAGCTGCGGCTGGCAGGGCCGGCCTGGATCTCGTGCAGGAACACGATGTCGTGCCCGGCTTCGACCGCGCCCACGTGCACGTTGACGGCGGCCCTGGCCCGGGCGGGCAGCTCGGTCAGCTCGAAATAGTGGGTGGCGAACAGCGTGAAGGCCTTGGTCTTGTCGTGCAGCTGAGAGGCAATGCCGCTGGCAAGCGCCAGGCCGTCGAAGGTGCTGGTGCCGCGGCCGATCTCGTCCATCAGCACCAGGGAGTGGGGCGTGGCCGCGTGCAGGATCTGCGCGGCCTCGGTCATCTCCATCATGAAGGTGGACTGGGCATTGGCCAGGTCGTCGGCCGCGCCGATGCGGGTGTGGATGGCATCGATGGGCCCCAGGCGGCAACTGGCCGCCGGCACATAGCTGCCCATGCTGGCCAGCAGCACGATCAAGGCTACCTGGCGCATATAGGTCGACTTGCCGCCCATGTTCGGGCCGGTGATGATCTGCATGCGCGTGTTGGCGTTCATGCGCGTGTGGTTGGCGATGAAGCTGCCGCTGGAGGTCTCGGCCATGCGCGCCTCCACCACGGGGTGGCGGCCGGACTCGATCTCTATGCAGGGCTGGCTCACGAACTCGGGCTCGGCCCAGTTCAGCGTGAGCGAGCGCTCGGCCAGCGTGCAGAGGACGTCGAGCGCGGCAATGGCCTGGGCCACGCGCGAAAGCGCCGGAACATGGGGCTGGAGCTGGTCCAGCACCTGCTCGTACAGCCATTTCTCGCGCTGCAGCGCGCGCTCCTGGGCCGACAGGGCCTTGTCCTCGAAGGCCTTGAGCTCGGGCGTGATGTAGCGCTCGGCGTTCTTCAGCGTCTGGCGGCGGCGGTAGCGCTCGGGCACCGCATCCTTGTAGCTGTTGGTGATCTCGATGTAGAAGCCGTGCACTTTGTTGAACTGCACGCGCAGGTTCGGAATGCCGGTGAGCAGTTTTTCCTTGGCTTCCAGCTCCAGCAGGAATTCGTCGCAGTTGTTCTGGATGGCGCGCAGCTCGTCGAGCTCGGCGTCGAAGCCCGAGGCGATCACGCCGCCGTCGCGCACCAGGGCCGCGGGCTCTTCCATGATGGCCTGGGCCAGCAGCTCGGCGCAGCCTTCGGGCGGCACCAGATCGGTGAAGATTTGCATCAAATAGGCCGCAGGCGCTTGTCCGGACTGCGCCAGCAGCTTCGCTTTCTGTAGCGTCTTGCCCAGGCCCACCAGCTCGCGCGGGCGCACCTGGCGTAGCGCCGTGCGGGCCGTGATGCGCTCCACATCGCTCACGCCCTTGAGCTCGGCGCGCAGCGCCTGCCAGGGGGCGGCCACGGCGTTGCCCGCGCCGCGCAGCACGCGAATGGCTTCCAGCCGCTGCATGGCGCTCCTGCGGCTGCGCTCGGGCTCCAGCAACCAGGTCTTGAGCAAACGGCTGCCCATGCCCGTCATGCAGGTGTCCAGCAGCGAGAACAGCGTGGGCGAATCCTCGCCGCGCAGCGTCTTGACCAGCTCCAGATTGCGGCGCGTGGCCAGCGGCAGCGCGATCAGTTCATCGTCGCGCTGGACTTGAATGGCGTGGATGTGCGTGAGATTGCGCCCCTGCGTGTGCTCCGCATACGAGAGCAGGGCGGCGCTGGCGGCGTGGGCCAGCGCCAGGCCCTCGGCCTCCCAGGCCTTGAGGCTGGCGGCGCCCAGCAGCTCCAGCAGCTTGCGCTCGCCCAGGCCCGCGTCGAACTGCCAGTCCGGGCGGGGCGACAGCGGGCATGCGATGGAGCCGGCATGCTTGATGGCAAACAGGCTCTGCTCGAAACGCTCGGTCACGCCGGCGCTGTAGATCACCTCGCTGGGCGCGATGCGCGACAGCCAGGCACCCAGTTCGTCGGCCGCGCATTCGGCCATGTGGATGCGGCCTTGCGTCACGGCCATCCAGGCCAGGCCCACGCGCTGGCGTCCCGCCGTGTGCAGGGCCAGCAAGATGGCTTCGCTCTTGTCCGACAGCAGCTCGCTGTCCGTCAGCGTGCCGGGCGTGACCACGCGCACCACCTTGCGCTCCACCGGGCCCTTGCCAACGCCGATCTCGCCGACCTGCTCGCAGATCGCCACGGATTCGCCCATCTTGATCAGGCGGCCCAGGTAGTTCTCCAGCGCATGGAAGGGCACGCCCGCCATGGGAATCGGCATGCCGGCCGTCTGGCCGCGCGTGGTGAGCGTGATGTCCAGCAGGCGCGTGACCTTTTCCGCATCGCCGAAGAACAGCTCGTAGAAGTCGCCCATGCGGTAGAACACCAGCGTGTCGGGATGCTGGGCCTTGAGCTGCAGATACTGCTGCATCATGGGCGTGTGCTGCTCAAGGGGGACTGCGCTAAGTGTTTGATTTATCCAGGAATCACTCATAACAAAAACTCAAATCAATCACTTAGTTGGATTTGTCGGGGATCGCCAGCCCTGTGGCCCGGATCGCCCGCGGCACGGGCTGGCCGAGGCCGCGCCGGGCACTGGCAGGGAGGCAGTGCAGCGGCTGGCAGAGGGTGAGCATTATTGTCCATGCACGGGCTGCGGTCGGCTTGCGGGGTGTTGCGGGCAGGTGGCTGTTACGGTGCTAGCTCTGGGCCGGCATGGCGGATCGGGATGGCACCGTGGCAGGCCGTGCTGTGATCGGTGGGATCGGCCCCGGCGGTTCCTGCATCTGCTGCCGCGCGATCATGCGCAGCCCCTGGCGCGCGCGCGACAGTGCTTCCTCGTCGTGCTCGGCCGCATAGACCGCGCAGACCGAATGGGAGAACTGCGGCGCATGGTGAACGGCGAACAGCTGGCCGCTTGCTATGAAGGGCGCCACCGTGCCCGAGCGGAAATAGCCGGCGCCGCCCACGGTCAGCAGATAGGTCAGGGCCAGCGGGCCCAGCGAAATGGTGACCGGCGCATGGGGCAGGTCGGGAAAGGCTGCACGGTGGCTGGCCGCAAAGCCCGGGCCCCAGTCCACATGGATATAGCGTGCGGGGTCGAGCCGGCCGTCGGCGCTGCTGGTGACCATGACCAGCTTTTCCTCCAGCAGCAGCTCGCAGACCAGGCGCGGCCGCTGCGGGGGGCTGTAGAGCACGGCCATGTCGAGCGAGCCGTCCTCCACGCGGTCCAGCAGCCGGGCCGGCACATCGACATCGGCGCGCAGCGCGACCTCGGGGCAGACATGGTGCATCCAGACCAGCCAGTCGGCCAGCAGCGGGTGCCAGATGCTGGGCTCGCCGCCCACGCTGATGACCTGCTCGCGCCCCGGCGGCAGCGCCACATGCTGGCGTGCGCGCTCCCAGCCCTGCACCAGGCTGGCGGCATGGCGCACGAAGCGCTCGCCGGCCGGCGTCAGCCGGGCGCCGGCCTTGTTGCGCACGAACAGCGGCCGCCCCAGCTGCTGCTCCAGCGTGCGCACGCGGGCACTGATGGCGGTCTGGGTCAGGTGCAGGCGCTCGGCGGCCGCCACGAAGCTGCCGCTGTCGGCGATTTCAAGAAAGGTGCGGGCCAGGTCGATGTCCATGAAATCAGAGCAAAAAAAATGATTTGAAATCAAATAATAATTTGTTTGTGTGCATTGAAGCGAGGGTCCATCATGGGGCTGTCTCCGTTTTTTCCGCAGGAGCCCGTCCATGCACCGATCTTCACCACAAGCTTCACCCTTGCCGCGCACGGCGCTGTGCGAGCTGCTGGGCTGCCGCCATCCCGTGCTGCTGGCGGGCATGGGCGGTGTTTCGCGCGCGGAACTGGTGGCCGCGGTGACCGAGGCCGGTGGCTTCGGCTTTCTGGGCATGGTGCGCGAGCCGCTGGCGCTGATCCGCACCGAGGTGGAGCACGTGCGTCGGCGCACGGACCGGCCCTTCGGCGTGAACCTGATTCCCGCGGCCACCGATCCGCAGCTGTTGCATGAGCAGGTGGCGCTGTGCATTGCGCTGCGGGTGCCGGTGGTGGGGCTGTTCTGGGATGTGCATCATGCGGTGATCGCCCGGCTGCGCGAGGCAGGCACCGTGGTCGTCCACCAGGTCGGCTCGGCGGGCGAGGCGCTGCTGGCGCAGGAGGCGGGAGCCCAGGCATTGATTGCCCAGGGCGTGGAAGCCGGCGGCCATGTGCGCGGGCGCCTGCCGCTGGCGCAGCTGCTGCCCCAGGTGCTGTCGGTGGCCGGCGTGCCCGTGGCGGCGGCGGGCGGCCTGGCCGACGGGCGCGATGTGGCGCGCGTGCTGGCCCAGGGAGCGCAGGCTGCCGTGCTGGGCACGGCCCTGCTGGCCACGCAGGAGTCCTTTGCGCACGACTACCACAAGCAGCGCGTGGTGCAGGCCCGTGCGGGGGACACGGTGCTGACCGAGGATTTCCACATCAACTGGCCGCCGCATGCGGCCGTGCGGGTGCTGGCCAACAGCGTGACGCGCTGCGAGCGCGGCGATCCTTGCGCGGCCGGGCGCACCGTGATCGGCGAGGAAGAGGGGCGGCCCATCTATCTGTTCAGCACCGATTCGCCGCTGCGCTCCATGACCGGCAACTTTGAAGCCATGGCCCTGTATGCGGGCAAAGGGGTGGACCGCATCACCTCGGTCGAGCCAGCGGGCGAATGCGTGTCGCGCATCGTGGCCGAGGCGGCCCGGCACTGGCGGCTGCTGGAAGGCGAGCCGGTGGAAGTGGCCTCGCCGGTCTGCTATGCGGCCGATGTGGAGCGCGACCGCCATGCGCCCGTCATCGCGCGGCTGGACGAGCTGCTGGAGGCCGAACGCGCCGGCGCGCGCGTGACGCTGCGCAGCGCCGCCCAGGCGCAGGACGGTGAGATGCGCGAACTGATCGAGGCCGTGCACCGCGACGAGGTCCAGTGGTGCGCCATGCTGATGCGCGCCATCCGCAGCCTGCAGGGCACGCCCAGCTCGCGCACCGGCGATTTCTACGACAAGGCCATGGCCTTCGAGAAGCTGGACGAGCGCCTGGCCTTTCTGAACCGCGGCCAGGGCTGGGTGGTCAAGAAGCTGCGCGAGCTGCTGCCCATGGTGGACGATGCGTCCATACGCGAAGGCTTGGCCGAGATGCTGCGGGCCCACGAGGCCAACCTGGACAAGGTCAACCGTCGCCTGGGACTGGTGCGTCCTGCACATTGACGCGGTTCCGTCACAGGCGGGTGCAAGACTTGAATGAATCGGGGGGGGCTTGGCATCAAGGAGGTTCCGGATGTTCTGGGAGAAAAAGCTTGCGCAATGGGCGCAGCAGGTGAGGGCGCAGACCAATGTGCCGGCCCGGCTGGTGTTGTGGAACGGGCTGCAGCTCGACTTCGGCGAGTTCGCCGCGCCCCGGGTTACGATCAAGGTCCGCAGTGCGACCGCGCTGCCCATGCTGCTGGCCCCCAGCCTGGACCACCTCGGCGAAGCCTACGTCAAGGGCCTGCTCGACATCGACGGGAGCCTGGCCGACATCATCCACGTCAGCTATGCGCTGGCGCGCAGCTCGGCAGCGGGAACGGGCGGGGCCGCGGGCCGGCTGGCGCGCGTGGCGCGGCATTGGAGCCACAGCAAGGCCAGCGACCGCAAGGCCATCCAGTACCACTACGACGTCTCCAACGACTTCTACAAGCTCTGGCTCGACGAGAGCATGGTGTATTCCTGTGCCTATTTCGAGAACGGCGACGAGGACCTGGCAATCGCCCAGCGCAAGAAGATCGACCACATCCTGACCAAGATCCGGCTGCAACCCGGTCAGCGCCTGCTGGACATAGGCTGCGGCTGGGGGGCGCTGGTGCTGCGCGCGGCCAGCCGCTTCGGCGCACAGTGCGTGGGCGTGACGCTGTCGCGCAACCAGTTCGAGCTGGCGACCGAGCGCGTGAAGGCCGCGGGCCTGCAGGACCGCGTCGAGATCCGCCTGCAGGACTACCGCGACGTGCCGGGACAGTTCGACCGCATCACCAGCGTCGGCATGTTTGAGCATGTGGGGCGCGAGCACCTGCCGCTGTATTTCTCGCGCATGCATGACCTGCTGGCCGACGACGGCATGGCGCTCAACCACGGCATCACCCTCACCGATGCGGACAGCGGCGCAGTCGTGCCGGAAGGCGGCGATTTCATCGACCGCTATGTGTTTCCCGACGGCGAGCTGCCGCATATCAGCCTGGCTCTGGAATGCATGCAGCGCGGCGGCCTGGAAGTGCTGGACGTGGAAAACCTGCGCCGGCACTATGTGCGCACGCTGTCGATCTGGTCCGGGAATTTCGAGTCGCATGCGCAGCAGATCCGCGCGCTGGTGGATGAGCAGAGGCTCCGCATCTGGCGCGTGTACCTGGCCGGCTGCGCCCATGCGTTCGAGAACGACGATGTGTCCATCTTCCAGGTCCTGTGCCGCAAGGCCGGGCGCAGCGCGCAGCAGATTCCCTGGTCGCGCCGCTACATGTACGACAGCGGCAGGCCTCCGGGCCAGCCTTGAGGGCGGGATTGTTCGCGCTTGCTGGATGATCCATCCCGGCACCGGCGGTTTATCGCCGGTGCCCATCTGCCTAAGCTGGGAGCCGTCTTCAACAGTTCCCATCGACATGCAAGGAGCATCCATGGCAGACCATTCCATCCGCGACAAGGTCGTACTGATTGCCGGCGGCGCCAAGAACCTGGGCGGGCTGGTTGCCCGCGATCTGGCGGCCCAGGGCGCTAAGGCCATAGCCATCCACTACAACAGTGCGTCCTCCCGGGCCGATGCCGAGGCCACGGTGGCCGCCGTGCAGGCTGCCGGTGCGAAGGCCGTGGCGCTGCAGGGCGACCTGACAAGCGCGGCCGCGGTCGAGAAGCTGTTTGCCGACGCCGTGGCGGCCGTGGGCCGGCCAGATATCGCCATCAACACCGTGGGCAAGGTGCTCAAGAAGCCGCTGGTGGAGATTTCCGAGGCCGAGTACGACGAGATGACAGCCGTCAACAGCAAGACGGCCTTCTTCTTTCTCAAGGAAGCCGGCAGGCATGTGAACGACAACGGCAAGATCGTGACGCTGGTGACCTCGCTGCTGGGCGCGTTCACGCCGTTCTATTCCTCGTATGCGGGCACCAAGGCCCCGGTCGAGCATTTCACGCGCGCGGCGGCCAAGGAGTTCGGCGCGCGCGGCATTTCGGTCACGGCCGTGGGGCCGGGCCCCATGGACACGCCGTTCTTCTACGGCCAGGAAGGCGCGGATGCCGTGGCCTACCACCGGACGGCTGCGGCGCTGTCGCCGTTCTCGCCCTCGGGCCTCACGCACATCGAGGACGTGGTGCCTTTCATCCGCCACCTGGTCAGCGACGGCTGGTGGATCACCGGGCAGACGATCCTGATCAATGGCGGCTACACCACCAAGTAGGAACGTGCTGCAGCGGACCGGTGCCGGTTATGCTGCATTGCCATGGACAGAATCGACCGGTATCGCATCTTCGTGCAGGTGGCAGAGATGGGCAGCTTCATCAAGGCGGCCCATGCGCTGGAGCTGCCGCGCGCCACCGTATCGGCGGCCGTGCAGCAGCTGGAGGCCCAGGTCGGCGCACGGCTGCTGCACCGGACCACGCGCCAGGTCAGCCTGACGGCCGACGGCGCGCTGCTGCTGGCGCGGGCGCGCGCCCTGCTGGCCGAGGCCGAGGACATGGAGCAGATGTTCCATGCGCGCGTGCGCCAGGCCGCGGGCCGGCTGCGCGTGGATGTGCCCAGCCGCATTGCGCGCCGCCTGCTGGCTCCCGCATTGCCGGGCCTGCTGCGTGCGCATCCGGCGCTGCGGCTGGTGCTGGGCTCCAGCGACCGGGCGGTGGACCTGGTCCAGGAGGGCGTGGACTGCGTGGTGCGCATAGGCGCTTTGCAGGACAGCAGTCTGGTCGTGCGCCCGCTGGGCCGCATCGCGCTGATCAACTGCGCAAGCCCCGCTTATCTGCGCGAGCATGGCCGCCCCGATGCACCTGCCGATCTGGCGCATGGCCACTGGAGCGTGGGCTATGCATCGCCGCATACGGGGCGCGAACTGCCCTGGAGCTATGTGGAGCAGGGCCGCGGACCCGAGGGCGAGCAGACGCAGGCCCTGCCGAGCCGCGTAGTGGTCAACAATGCCGAAAGCTATATCGCCTGCTGCGAGGCCGGGCTGGGGCTGATCCAGATCCCGCGCTACGACGTGCAGCATCTGCTCGATGCGGGCCGCCTCGTCGAAGTCATGCCGGCCTGCCGCTGCGCGCCCATGCCCGTGGCGCTGCTGTATCCGCATCGCCACCAGCGTTCGCGGCGGCTGGCGGTATTCATCGAATGGTTCGAGGCGCTGATGCGCCCCCACCTGGAACCCTGAACGCTTCGGCTCACGGCCCTATTGCAGTTCGGGGCGCGATCCCGCGGGAGAGGGCACGGGCTGGACGGGGTCCTCGTCGTGGATGGGCCGGTAGCCGGGCCCGAACGACACATCGCCCAGGCGCCAGCCCGCGCGGCAGGTAAATGCGCCCCAGAAGCGGCGCAGCGTGTACCACTGCATGCCGATCAGGCCGCGTTCGTTGTCGGCATCCACCTCGGGGTCGCTCACGCCCGTGGGGCGCAGTTCCTCGCCATGGTAGAGCGCGGTGCCGAACAGCTGGTCCCACCAGGGCAGCACCTGGCCGAAGTTGCAGTTGTGGCGCTCGGGCCGGTCGGGGTCGCGCAGCATGTGGTGGTTGCGGTGAAAGCGCGGTCCCACCAGCAGGCGCTCGCCGAGCCAGCCCAGCCAGCCCAGGCGCAGTGCCACGTTGGCATGCGAGAAGTTCTGCACCAGTTCGCTGAGCAGGCCCAGCAGCGCGAACTCCGAGGGCTCCACGCCCATTGCCAGGCCCACGGTGGCGAGGATGAACGATTGCAGCATGCCGTCCAGGTAGTTGCTGCGGTCGTTGCTCCAGCAGCTCATCTGGCGCTGGCTGTGGTGCATGCTGTGCATGGCCCACCACCAGGGAATGGCGTGCTGGGCGCGGTGCATCCAGTAGTACACGCAGTCGTAGACCACGTAGTACACGGCAAACAGCACATAGGGATGCTGCTCGAACCAGGGAAACCAGGCCTTGAGGCCGCTGGCTTCCTCGGTGGACGGCCCACCGCCGAGCAGATGGGCAAAGGGCATGAGCACCAGGAAACTGAACAACGGAAACAGCCCCAGCAGCATGAGCAGGGTGTAGTGGCGGTCCACCGTGGTGTGGCGGCGGTCGGCCCAGCGCTCGGCCGGCATCAGGCTCTCCAGCGGGCGCATCACGCCGGCGATCAGTAGCAGCTGCAGCGCCGCGATCAGCATCGCCTCGGCGATCTCGCGCGGATCGCCTGCGGCCTGCGCGATGTCCAGCGCGGAAACCACGGGAATCACCGCGTGCGTGGAAATCCAGTGAATGGCCGAAGCCCAATGCTGGCTGAAGAAATCGGTCATGAACCCCATACCTGTCGCGTATCTCAAGAATGGCCCGCCATGCTTGCGCGCTGGCGTGCAGCCGCAGTCCCTGTGCGGCCCCCGACGGGACGCTTTTGCCCTGGGACGGTCCGGCGGCAAAAACAGCGGCGGCGCCCGGGGCGGCAAGAGCGCAATTCTTGCCGGGGTTTTTGCGGATTGTGTGGAGATGGCGGTGCGCTGCCGCAACAAAAAAGCCCAGTCCGGGGGACTGGGCTGGGCGGCCGTGGGCGACCTTGTCCTTATTCGGCGTCGCCGTCCGGGCCTTCGGCTTCAGCGGGTTCGGCAGCGGCGTCCAGGGACTGGCGCACCTCGGCCTTTTCGCCGGCACTGGCGAATTTGCTGTACTTGCCGATCACGGGAATCAGGGCACCGTAGATGCGCGGATTGGCGGCCAGGCATTCCTTCTGTTCCAGGAAGTCGGCTTCGCCCGTGAAATTGCCCACCAGGCCCCCGGCCTCGGTCACCAGCAGCGAGCCGGCGGCCACGTCCCAGATCGACAGGCCGGACTCGAAGAAGCCGTCGGCAAAGCCGGCAGCCACATAGGCCAGGTCCAGCGCCGCGGCGCCGGGGCGGCGCACGCCGGCGGTGCGCTGCATCACGTCGCCCAGCATCTGCATGTACTGCTTGAAGTTGTCGCCGCGGCGGAAGGGGAAGCCCGTGGAGATCAGGCAGTCCTTGAGCTGGGTGCGCTTGGAGACGCGGATGCGGCGCTCGTTGAGGAAGGCGCCGCGGCCGCGCGTGGCCGTGAACAGGTCGTTGCGCGAGGGGTCGTACACCACGGCGTGCTCGATCTTGCCCTTGTAGGCCAGCGCAATGCTCACGCAGTACACGGGGAAGCCGTGGATGAAGTTGGTGGTGCCGTCCAGCGGATCGATGATCCAGACGTAGTCGGAGTTCCGGGAGCCATGCTCGCTGCCCGATTCCTCGGCCAGGATGGCGTGCTGGGGATAGGCGCCCAGCAGCGTCTCGATGATGACGCGCTCGGAAGCCTGGTCCACCTCGGTCACAAAGTCGTTCACCTGCTTTTGCGCAACGCGCACCGATTCCACATCGAGTGCGGCACGGTTGATAAGGGCGCCAGCGGCGCGTGCAGCCTTGATGGCCACGTTGAGCATGGGGTGCAGGTTGGACGACATAAATTGTGAGGGCGTTGGCGGGGCAGCCCGCGGCAAAGGCGGGCCGTACTACGCGGGTAAGAGCGGGAAACGCCACCACCGGCGATGCGGGGCGGCGACAATAGGGCGCAATTGTAGCCAGAGTGCGATTTTTCTGCTGCGCTGGCCGCATGCCCATGAGCGTCGCACAAAAGGCTTGCCCGGCAGGCCGTTTTTTTGCTAGGCGCCATTCTGCCCGAGGGCCGCAGCGGCCCTGCCTCGATTCCTACTTTGATGAAAACCCGATTCGTACTGATTGAAACCAGCCACGCCGGCAATGTGGGCGCTGCGGCGCGCGCGCTCAAGACCATGGGCTTTGACGACATGGTGCTGGTGCGCCCGCGCTACGGCAACGTGCTGCGCAAGGAGGAAACCATACAGCGCGCCAGCGGCGCCCTCGATGTGCTGGGCAATGCCCGCGTGGTGGAGACGCTGGACGAGGCCCTGGACGGCGTCAGCCACCTGTGCGCCACGGCCATGACGCCGCGCGATTTCGGCCCCCCCACGCGCACGCCGCGCGAGCATTTCGATCTGCTCCTCAAAGGGGAGCTGGATACGCGCTCCACTCCTGAGGCTGAGGGCGATTCGACCGATAACCAGCCCACGGCCGGTGCGGCCTGCAACCAGAAGGGGGTGGCCTTTCTCTTCGGCTGCGAGCGCTTCGGCATGAGCAACGACGACGTGTACCGCTGCGACGTGGCGCTGTCGATTCCCTCCAATCCGCAGTTCGGCTCGCTGAACCTGGGCGCGGCCATCCAGGTCGTGGCCTACGAATGGCGCCAGGCACTGGGCGGCTTTCCCGTGGTGGAGCACACGCCCGAGGCACACCGCGCCGACGCGGCCCAGGTGCAGGGCATGCTGGGCCACTGGCAGGAGGCGCTCACGCATATCGGCTTTCTCGATCCGGCCGCGCCCAAGAAGCTCATGCCGCGCCTGAACCAGCTTTTCAACCGCGCGCAGCTGACGCAGGAGGAAATCCACATTCTTCGCGGTGTTGCCAAAGCCATGCTGCAGAGCCAGCCGCCAACCCGCTAGACTTCACAAGCTAAACATTTCCTCACGTTGTTATTTGATGCTTGATCGCCTGCGCTCCGACATCCAGTGCATTCTCGACCGCGACCCCGCGGCCCGCAGCACCTGGGAGGTCATCACCTGTTATCCGGGGCTGCATGCGATCTGGCTGCAGCGGCCCGCGCACTGGTGCTGGACGCACGGCCTCAAATGGCTGGGGCGCTTCATCTCCCACATGGGCCGCTGGCTGACCGGCATCGAGATCCACCCCGGCGCGGTCATCGGCCGCCAGGTCTTCATCGACCACGGCATGGGCGTCGTGATCGGCGAGACGGCCGTTGTCGGCGACGGCTGCACCATCTACCACGGCGTCACGCTGGGCGGCACCTCGCTGTACAAGGGCGCCAAGCGCCATCCCACGCTGGGCAAGAACGTGGTGGTCAGCGCCGGCGCCAAGGTGCTGGGCGGCTTCGAGGTGGGCGACAACGCCAAGATCGGCAGCAATGCCGTGGTCATCAAGCCCGTGCCCGAAGGTGCGACGGCCGTGGGCATTCCCGCGCGCATCATCCCCAGCAAGAACGGCCACAGCGCCGATGTGACCGAGCACGACCACGCGAAGGCCGAAAGCGGGCAGTCCGTGCCCAAGGCCGAGGGCTTCACCGCCTACGGCGTGACGGCCGAGGTCGACCCCGTGGCCCAGGCCATGCGTAGCCTTTCCGAGGGCGCGGCCTGCCATGAAAAGCAGATCGCGCTGCTGTGGGAGGCGCTGGAGAAACTCTCGGCGCGCAGCAAGATGGACGATTGCGTGCCCTGCGAGTCCGAACGGCCCCAGGCCTTCGAGAAGGACAAGATCGACCAGATCATGGGCAAGTAAGCAAGGACCACCCGAAATGGACGTCAGCCAGGCATTGCAGCAGCGCCGCTCGGTGCGCGCATTCCTTTCCAGGCCCGTGGACGCGGCTCTGGTGCGCGAGTTGCTGGAGGGCGCCGCGCAGGCGCCGTCCGGCGGCAATCTCCAGCCCTGGCGCGTGACCGCGTTGGGCGGCAGCGCGCTCGAAGAACTCAACGAGCAGGCGCGTGTGGCCGAGCCCCGGCCGCGTCCCGGCCTGTCCTATCCGCCCCAGCTCTGGGACCCGTACCGCACGCGCCGTTATGCCAATGGGGAGGACCTGTACCGCTCACTGGGCATCTCGCGCGAGGACAAGGCCGCGCGGCTCGCGCAATTCGCCAAGAACGGCGAGCTGTTCGGTGCGCCCGTGGGCGTGTTCGTGGCCGTGGAGGAACGCATGGGCCATGCGCAGTGGGTGGATCTGGGCATCTATCTGCAATCGCTGATGCTGCTGGCCTGCGAAAAAGGCCTGGCCACCTGCGCCCAGGGCTTCTGGCGCATGTACAACGACCTGCTGGTCAGGCACCTGGACCTGCCCGAGGGCTACCAGATCGCCTTCGGCATCGCGCTCGGCTACGAGGACACCGCGGCGCCCATCAACCAATGGCGCTCCACGCGCGCGCCGGCGGCCGAGTGGTGCGTGCTGCGCGGCTTCGATTGAAGCGCCGCAGGTCAGAAGTGTTGCAACACCGCCATCCGATGCCGGCCGGCGCGGCCGTGGCCTATACTGGCGGCTGCTCCGGGGTGTGCGCAAGCACTGAGATGCCTGTGGCGGCGAAAGCCGCTGCATGAGGCGAACCCGACGAACTTGATCCGGTTCATACCGGCGGAAGAAGAGCGGGACCCTGCAGCAGGGCCCATGTGGAAGAAGAGGGCGCAGGCCGTTTTCCCCCGCATGTGCCGTGCCACCCCAGGCAACTCGCGCTTCGGGGAGGGGCCATGGACGGCCACCCCGGGGCGTGGCTATCCAGGGCGAAACCCCCAGCGGTTTCGGGCCGGGAGGATGACGGCGGCAAGCCGCTCATGCCTCGGGCAGTGAGGGAGGCCAAAGGCCTCGGCACAAGGGCAGCGAATTCCTCGGAGCGTTTATCCACGCACAGCTCTTGAGGAGACCGCCATGAACGCCCCCGATCCCATCTTCACCCCGGCTGCCGGCAATGCGCCTGACTCCGCGCGCTTCGCAGAACTGCTGGCCCAGTCGCGCCAGCCCTTTCCGGCTTCCACCAAGAGCTACCTGACCGGCAGCCTGCATCCGAATGTGCGCGTGCCCGTGCGCGACATCGCGCTCACCAACGGCGAGCAGGTCAGCGTGTACGACACTTCGGGCCCCTACACAGATCCCTCGGTGACCATCGACGTGCGCCAGGGCCTGCCCACCGTGCGCAGCACCTGGATCGAGCTGCGCGGCGACAGCGAGTACTACAGCGGCCGCCAGCGCGTGGCGCTGGACGACGGCGGCAAGCGCGGTGAGGAAGATACGCGCGTGGCCCAGCTGCGCGCCGAGGCGGCCGCACTGCAGCGCCAGCCGCGCCGCGCCAAGTCGGGTGGCAACGTGACCCAGATGCACTATGCCCGCCGCGGCATCATCACGCCCGAGATGGAATACGTGGCGCTGCGCGAGAACGGCCGCCGCGAATGGATGGCCGAGTACCAGCAGGACGCGGCCCGCGAGGCCCGCCTGGCCGGCAACAGTCTGGGCGCCGCCATCCCCAAGATCATCACGCCCGAATTCGTGCGCGACGAAGTGGCGCGCGGCCGCGCCATCATCCCGGCCAACATCAACCACCCCGAGATCGAGCCCATGGCCATCGGGCGCAACTTCAAGGTCAAGATCAACGCCAACATCGGCAACTCGGCCGTCACCTCGAGCATCGAGGAGGAAGTCGAGAAGCTGGTCTGGGCGATCCGCTGGGGCGCCGACAACGTGATGGACCTGTCCACCGGCAAGAACATCCACACCACGCGCGACTGGATCATCCGCAACTCGCCCGTGCCCATCGGCACCGTGCCGATCTACCAGGCGCTGGAGAAGGTCGGCGGCATCGCCGAGGACCTGACCTGGGAGATCTTCCGCGACACGCTGGTCGAGCAGGCCGAGCAGGGCGTGGACTACTTCACCATCCATGCCGGCGTGCGGCTGGCCTACATCCACCTCACGGCCCAGCGCCGCACCGGCATCGTCTCGCGCGGCGGCTCCATCATGGCCAAGTGGTGCATGGCCCACCACCGCGAGAGCTTCCTGTACGAGCACTTCGAAGACATCTGCGACATCATGAAGCAGTACGACGTGAGCTTCTCGCTGGGCGACGGCCTGCGCCCCGGCTGCGCGTCCGACGCCAACGACGAGGCCCAGTTCGCCGAGCTGAAGACGCTGGGCGAGCTGACCCAGACCGCCTGGAAGCACGACGTGCAGACCATGATCGAAGGCCCCGGCCACGTGCCCATGCACATGATCCAGGCCAACATGACCGAGCAGCTCAAGCACTGCCACGAGGCGCCGTTCTACACCCTGGGGCCGCTGACCATCGACATCGCGCCCGGCTACGACCACATCGCATCGGCCATCGGCGCGGCCATGATCGGCTGGTTCGGCACCGCCATGCTGTGCTACGTGACGCCCAAGGAGCACCTGGGCTTGCCCGACCGCGACGACGTCAAGCAGGGCATCATCGCCTACAAGATCGCGGCCCACGCCGCCGACGTGGCAAAGGGCCACCCGGGCGCGCGCTCGCGCGACGATGCACTGAGCCAGGCGCGCTTCGACTTCCGCTGGGAAGATCAGTTCAACCTGGGCCTGGACCCGGACACGGCGCGCGAGTTCCACGACGAGACCCTGCCCAAGGACAGCGCCAAGGTGGCGCACTTTTGCTCCATGTGCGGACCCAAGTTCTGCTCGATGAAGATCACTCAGGAAGTGCGCGACTTCGCCAAGGCCCAGGGCGTGGCCGAAGAACAGGGCATTGCCGTGGGCATGCAGGCCAAGGCCGAGGAATTCAACAAGGCGGGCGGTGACTTCTATATCCCGATCATGTCGGATACCACGGCGCGTTGAGTTGCAGCGAAAAATGGCTGTAGTGCTTGATCATCAAGCGCTGGCAGCTATCAAATAAAAAGCGCAGGCTGGCCTGCGCTTTTTTTTGTTGGCGCTGGGATTCTGACTGCTGTACGGCTGTAACTCGTTGCAGCCGTCCGAGGCTGGTTAACCGATGTCTGTTGTGCAGCGGTTGCTGCTGCTCACTGCTGCATCGTGATCTATCGATCACAGCCACATAGTGGTCATCCGAGCTCCTAGGCTGACGGCTGCCCAACGACAGGTTTTAGGCGAGCAGCCGTCAGTGCAGCCCGAGGGAGTGCTGGAGGTCCGCTATTGCGGCTCATGAACAGGCGTTGCCGACCCATTGCGGTCGGTCGCAGTGTGTTGCATCAACCGATTGAATCCGCCAGCGATAGCGGTCAGTCAGCGGCGGCGCGTTGACTGACCGCTATCGACCTGGCAAATGGATCTACTTCGCCAACCAGCTTTCCGCGACCAAGCGACGCAGTTGCACTCCTTCAACGAGGTTCTCATGCAATTGGGCCATTGCCAGGAAGCTTTTTAGTGGGGAGCTCTGTGCTTTCTGCCGCCATGCATGGAGACTTCGACCCCAATGATCAAAGTCACCATTGTCAATGTCGCGAAGCGAATCCAAGCAGTAGTTTTTGAGATCCGGTAGAAGATTGGGCTCCTTGCTCGCCAACTCCTTCATGGCATCAAGGTCGTATCGCCAGTTGAACTCTTGCCGTTCACGTTGCCAGAAATCGAGGTAACCCGATGACTTCAATGCTGCGTGAACTTGATCATCAAACTCCTGGTTCGATACTAGGAGCGCCAGGGCATCGTTGATCGACTCAACCTTGGGGGCGAAGGACCTCACTTGTTGCAAGAATGCATTGGTGACTTGAAGCATTCCATCTGCTCGGTTGGGGCGGCTCTCGATCTCAGCTATTTCCTCAGCAGAAATCTCAACCGCGGGGCTAGGGAGTTCCTGGAGCCAAGGCGAGCCTTTCAGTTGTTCTGGCGTACAGAAGTCAGGGTTGTCGACTAGCTGTATGCCTGCCTCTGCATACGCCCGCGCCACAAGGCGAGAGCAAAACTGCTTCACCCCTCCGCTGCCTTTCGGTTTGGTCACTGAGCGCACGGCCTCACGAAGTGCGTACGTCGTGCCGATCGCAGAGCGGGCATAGGCGATGATCGTTTGCCTTTGCTCGACAGTTAGGGGCTTGATTGGACGAAGTGCGTAGATGGCGCAGTCATTCTCGTAGAAGACCTTCTGCAAATTGCGAGCGTGGACTCCATCTGACGTCGAGTCGATAACGGAGCTATTCGCCACGTAGAGCATCGCGTGAGAGATATCGCTCTTGGTACCGGTACGGACAGACCAGCTCCTAGCTCCTTGGCTCGTAGTCAACAGAATGTCGCCCAACTGAAGCCGTCTGTAGTCAATTGCTTTCATGGTTTCTCCCTCTAGCTTTGATACTCTATATTTTGCCGGCATATTCTGCTACGGATGCACCATCTTGAAGACTAATTCCACGCTGATGCCAACACCTAGGCACAAACGTCATGTTCTACATGCCACGTGCTGCACGTATAGAGGCGGGATGAGCCACAGCCTATTGGGTTGACTAGGCATGTCAAGCTGGAACGGATGCGTCTAGGACGCCATGAGTGTGGTCGCAAAAGTGGATGCTCAACAACTGGGCAATGAGCGTCAGCTCCCGGTATGGACCGGCTGCTCGCGACCACGCGCTGGACGACTGCTTCTGGCCGCTTGCACCAGTTCGTTCTTGTCACAGATAGCAGTCATTCGGGTCGCGTGTTGTCCCAACCCGAACGACCGCTGTCAGGATGCGTGTCGAGTTCACACTGTCGGCCATTAGCTGACTCCGGGAGGACTTTCAGCAACCTGCCGTTCGGTGTGGCACCGTTGGCCTTCGCGCAGGGGTTGTGAATCCGCCAGGATTGACTTGTGCTGTCCTACCTCTCACTATTCGTAAACTATTGAAGTTCAGTGCACGGATTTTTTCGTTATTCTTACCCGGCGCTCAAGCCGACCCGCCTGCGGCTGTCGGCTTATTTTATTCGTTATACAGATTCATAGCATGGAGTTTTGAGTGTCGGACGAGGAAATAAAGAACATAGAAAACCGCCCGGAAGAACTCGCTGGGCTGCCCTTCTATCAGGACTTACCGCCTATGCCGGTCAGGATTGATCTAGAGGGAACTATTGGTGAATTCTTGAACTATGACATTTTCCAGCTTGACGGGGTTCAGCCATTAGAAAAACGACACATGGAGGCAAATAACGGAGTCATAGGTGTAAATGCCTCTACAGAGTCGATTGCTATCTATAAAGAGGAACAGGTTAATTTTCAGCTTATCTACGTTGTCGTCAACGCTTACGGTTTTAGAGAGGTCAATGGTGAGCTAGTCGGCAAACCGTACTGTGTTTCTCTATTGCCGGCTAGTAAACGTGGCGAAATATCCTCCGTTCCACCGGAATGGATAGAGAGTATCGACCTTGAGCGAATGGGTGGGGTTCCAAAGTTGTATAAGGGATTTAATCCGTTCAGAGGTGCTTTTGGTCTACATATATTAGGGATGCATGATTATTCAAAAATAGAGTCAGACATGCTTGGTTTTGTGCACAGTATATATGCACTCTCGGACAGGTTTGAACATAGCGAAGTGCTCTTGCCGGGGATTCCAATGCTGCAAGGCCATAATCAGGTCTTGAATGATTATAAGAAATATAGAAATAACTGGTATTTCAAGCCTTTTAAAAAACTGAAACCTAGAAAGATATGGGGTTGCGACTCTCCTATTGAGCTGTTTCTCATTCATGCAATGGATTCCATCGGCCTGAACCCAGAGCTGCAAACTATTATCTGCGAAGATGGATTTACAGTCCCCAGCTTCCATAAGCTTTGGGAAAACCATAAATCTCGAAAACGCCTGAAAACTATAACTGACGCTGACTTCTACTTCCCGGAAAAAAAGCTGGCTGTATTTTGTGACTCAGTTGCGCACCATTATTCGCCAGAGGCGATAAAGAAGGATCAGGCGATTGATGAGAAGCTCAAAAAAATAGGTATTAGGAGTTTACGAATCTGTGGCCGTGATATTGCTCAATCGCCTATGGAGTCAGCGCGGCTTGTCGAAACTGAGTTGAATAAATCCGTATAACCAGTGGCTATTGTCGGACGCACCTTCGCTGCGCTTCGGCACGCCGCAAAGCCAAGCGTTGCACGACAGCTTTCCCAAGAGCTCTACGGCTGCTCAGGGTCGTCAGGACCAGTTCGCAGCTTACGAAAGCTGCCGTTCAGGTTGTCTGGCACACTGCGTCCAGCGAGTTTCCGGTTTGAGGCGTACCGCGGACGTCTGGTCAGAAAGCGGGTCAACGTCTGGTATCGGCGGCAGCGGTCACAGGCTTGCCAAAGCTCAGCGGCGGTAATCAGCCTGAAGCAGTCAGCTGGGGAAATCTGGGGAGATAGCAGCCAGTGCGATTGCAAACTCAAGACCCCCATCGCCATCAAAAAAGGGCTTTGCCGTCACGGCAAAGCCCTTTCCCTTTTCCAACCCCGAAACCCTAATCACCGCCAATACTGGCACTTGCTCTCCGCCTTGGTGGTCCAGATCTGGTCGGCGGGCAGTTTCTTGACGACCTTGTAGTAGTCCCAGGTGCCCTTGGATTCGGCGGGGCTCTTGACCTGCATGAGGTACATGTCGTGCACGTAGCGGCCGTCCTCGCGGATGTAGCCCTGGCCGAAGAAGTCGTCCATCTTCATGCTCTTCCAGGCTGCCATGACCTTGTCGGCGTCCAGCGTGCCGGCCTTTTCCACGGCCTTGAGGTAGCTCATGGTGGCCGAGTAGTCGGCGGCCTGGATCTCGCTGGGGCGGCGCTGGGTCTTGGCCATGAAGGCGTCGGCGAACTTGCGCGAGGCGTCATTCATGTCCCAGTACCAGGGGGCGGTGAACTGCATGCCTTCGGTGGTCTTGAGGCCCAGGCTGTGGATGTCGGTGAAGAAGATCAGCAGGCCCGCCAGCTTCATGTTCTTGGTCACGCCGAATTCGCGCGCGGCCTTGATGGAGTTGATGGTGTCGCCGCCGGCGTTGGCCAGGCCCAGGATCTGGGCCTTGGAGTTCTGGGCCTGGAGCATGAAGCTGGAGAAGTCGCTGGCGTTGAGCGGCGTCCTGACCGAGCCCAGCACCTTGCCGCCCTTGGCTTCGATGACCTTGCTGGTGTCGGCTTCCAGCGCGTGGCCGAAGGCGTAGTCGGCCGTCACGAAGAACCAGGTCTTGCCGCCGGTGTCCACCACGGCCGAGCCCGTGCCCTTGGCCAGGGCCACGGTATCGAAGGCGTAGTGCACGGTGTAGGGGCTGCACTGCTCGTTGGTGAGGGCGGAGGAGCCCGCGCCGTTGTCGACGAAGACGCGCTTTTTCTCCTGCGCCACCTTGGCCATGGACAGCGCCGTGGCCGAGTTGGTGCCGCCGAACACCAGGCTGATGCCTTGCGTGTCTATCCATTCGCGGGCCTTGCTGGCGGCGATGTCGGCCTTGTTCTGGTGGTCGGCCGTGAGCAGCTCGATGGGCTTGCCCAGCACCTTGCCGCCGAAGTCGTCGATGGCCATCTGTATGGCCACGGCGCCGTTCTTGCCTTCCACGTCCGCATAGAGGCTGGACATGTCGGTGATGAAACCGATCTTGACCTTTTCCTGCGCCATGGCGGGCTGGGCGAATGCGGCAGCCAATGCCAGGGCCAGTAGCGAAGCGGAGGGGGCGGACATGGACAAGCGATGCATGAAGTCTCCTGTAAGTGACTGAGGACCGGCGGCAGGGCCAGATAGTTGCCCTGCTAAGCGCCGCGCTGCATCAGGCATGCTAGGGGCGGGCTGCGGCCCTTGCATCGGGGCAAGCACTTGCGGGAAATCCCAGATTCCCCGGTGGGCGCCGCTTTGTTTTCAGGAGCTGGAAGCGCCTGTGGATTCAGGCATTCAGGATGAATCGACATGGAGTGCAGCGAATCGCGTGCGCAAGATGCTTCTCTTTCAAGAGCGGAAGCTGGTGTTTGCCAAGGCAATCAATCACTTGCGCTGGGGATTCGCGGCAACAAAAAAGCAGCCCGTGGGCTGCTTTGCGGAAGGCGTGAGCGGCAAGCTCAGGCCGCCGGTGTGGCGCGGATGGCGCTCTTGGGGCGGAAGGCCTTGCAGACCTCGTCATGGGTTTCGAGGTAGGGCCCGCCGATCAGGTCGATGCAGTAGGGCACGGCCGCGAAGATGCCGTTGACCTTTTGCGTGCCGTCGGCGTTCTTCAGGCCTTCCAGCGTTTCGGCAATCGCCTTGGGCTGGCCCGGCAGGTTGATGATCAGGCTGCGGCCGCGGATCACCGCGACCTGGCGCGACAGGATGGCCGTGGGCACGAAGGCCAGGCTGATCTGGCGCATCTGCTCGCCAAAGCCCGGCATTTGCTTGTCGGCCACGGCCAGCGTGGCCTCGGGCGTCACGTCGCGCAGCGCGGGGCCGGTGCCGCCCGTGGTCAGCACCAGGGAGCAGCCGGCGTCGACCAGCTCGACCAGCGTGGCGCTGATGCCGGCCTGCTCGTCGGGGATCAGGCGCGGCACGAACTCGATGGGGTTCTTGAGCGCGCGGGTCAGCCACTCCTGCAGCGCGGGCAGGCCCTTGTCCTCGTAGACGCCGCTGCTGGCGCGGTCGCTGATGGAGACGATGCCGATCTTCACGGCATCATGGGTCTCACGCATCGTCGGCCTCCTCGTCGTCCGCGGCAGCATCGCTGTCGGCCTTGCCGGCCTTGTCGGTACTCGCCAATTGCTCGCGCACGAGCTGGAACAGCTCGCGGTAGGCGCGGCCCTTGCCGGTTTCCCTGGGCGCGGCATCGGGGCCGGCGGCCTCGGCGGCCGCAGCGGCTTCCGCCCGGGCCTTGTCCAGGTCCTTGCGGGCCTGGCGGATCAGCGAGCGCAGCTGCTGCACGTCGGTGCCGGGGAAGTGGTCCAGCCAGATGGACAGGGCCGATTCCTCGGCGACCAGGCGGTCGCGCCATTGCTCGGCCACGTGCAGGGCCATCTTCTCGCCGGCCGAGCCGGTGCGCTGTTCGTCCATGGCCTGGCGGATGGCCTCGACCTGCTCGTCATGCAGCTTGCGCATGAGCTTGCCGACGAACTGCATCTGGCGGCGCTTGCCTTCGAAATTGGTGATGCGCTTGGCCTCGGCCAATGCGTCCACGAGCTGGTCGGGCAGCTGCAGGCGCTTGAAGAGGTCGGCGCGCAGCGTGAGCAAATCCTTGCCCAGGTCCTGCAGCGCGTCCATTTCGCGCTTGAGGTCGGTCTTGGTGGATTCGGTCGTGCCTTTGAGTTCGGCCTTGAGCTGAAGATCAAGCTCGCTGCCTTCGGCGACGAACTTGCCCTTCACGAAGTAGCCTTTTTTGGGTTTGCGTGACATGGTTAGGGGGCAATAGGGGTGGCAGCACAGGGCGTGCCGCAGTGGCGGCTATCATAGCCGCCGCTATGAAAAAACCTCGTTCCAGCACCGCAAGCACTTCGAGTGCGCAGGCCCAATCCGAACCGCAGACCGGTTTCAGCTTCAGCCAATCCTTTTTTGAAGGCCTGGTGGACCAGGCTCTGGCGCATGCCAAAAAGCTCGGTGCCACCGATGCCGGGGCCGAGGCGTCGGAGGGCTGCGGCCTGTCCGTGAGCGTGCGCAAGGGCCAGCTGGAGACCGTGGAGCGCAACCGCGACAAGTCGCTGGGCGTGACCGTCTACCTGGGCCAGCGCCGCGGCAATGCCAGCACTTCGGACTTTTCCGAGGCCGCCATCCAGCAGACCGTGCAGGCCGCCTACGACATAGCGCGCTTCACGGCCGAGGACCCGTTCGCCAGCCTGCCCGACAGCGCCGACATCGCCCCGCCCGGCACCCACCGCGACCTTCAGCTCTTCCACCCCTGGGACATCTCCAGCGAGGAAGCGGCCGAGATGGCGCTGCGCTGCGAGGAGGCGGCCTTCAAGACGCACAAGCGCATTGCCAACAGCGAAGGCGCGGGCGTATCGGCCCAGCAAAGCCATTTCTTCACGGCCCATACCAACGGCTTTCGCGGCGGTTATGCCAGCTCGCGCCACAGCATGTCGGTGGCGCCGATTGCCAAGCTGCCCGGCAGGAATGGCGAGATGCAGCGCGACTACTGGTACACCTCGCAGCGCCGCGCGGCCGACCTGGCCTCGCCCGAAGCCGTGGGCCGCTATGCGGCCGAGCGCTCGCTGTCGCGCCTGGGCAGCCGCAAGATCCCGACCACCGAATGCCCGGTGCTGTTCGAGTCCCCGCTGGCCGCCGGCCTGCTGGGCAGCTTCGTGCAGGCCGTCAGCGGCGGCGCGCTGTACCGCAAGAGCAGCTTTCTGCTCGATTCCCTGGGCAAGCCCGTCTTTCCCAGGCACATCGACATCGACGAAGACCCGTTCATCCTCGGCGGCAAGGGCAGCTCGCCCTTCGACGAGGAAGGCGTGCGCGTGCAGGCGCGCAAGGTGGTCGATGCCGGCCGCGTGGAGGGCTATTTCCTCTCCAGCTACTCGGCGCGCAAGCTGGGGATGAAGACCACCGGCAATGCCGGCGGCTCGCACAACCTGACCATGACTTCGCGCCGTACCAAGGCCGGCGACGATCTGGATGCCATGCTCAAGAAGCTGGGCACGGGCCTGTTCGTGATCGAGCTGATGGGCCAGGGCGTGAACTACGTGACCGGCGACTATTCGCGCGGTGCCTCGGGCTTCTGGGTGGAGAACGGCGAGATCGCCTTCCCGGTGCAGGAGATCACCATTGCCGGCAACCTCAGGACCATGTTCAAGGGCATCGAGGCCATCGGCGCCGATGCCTACAACTACGGCGCCAAGACCGTGGGCTCCATGCTGATCAACCGCATGAAGGTAGCGGGGAGCTGAGCCAGCCATCGGCTTCACCGCGCGGAACAAAAAGGCAGCCTTCAAGGGCTGCTTTTTTATAGCTGCCTGCGCTTGATGGACAATGGATTGAGGCTTTTTGGGAAGGGGAATCCTGGGCGGCGGGGGCGCGGTGTTTCCCGCCCGGGCGATTGCCGCGGAACCCGCACGGGGCACCGGCCGGCGCGAAGATTTTCTTTGCATCGCAACAAGTGGCGCGCTCCCGCGCCATACTCGGCGGGTTTGCCGCCAAAGACAACAGCCCGTTCCAGGAGATCCATGCGCAGCGCTTGCCCTTCTTCCTCTCCCTCCGGCATGAGCCGGGCCGACTGGCTCAGCGCCCTGATCGTCATCGTGGTCTGGGGGCTGAACTTCATTGCCATGAAGTGGGGGCTGGAGACGCTGTCGCCGCTGCTGCTGTGCGCGCTGCGCTTTGTCGCAGCGTCGCTGCCGTTCCTGCTGTTCGTGCGCCCGCCCGGGAACCTGTCCTGGGGACTGCTGGCCGCTTACGGCCTGGTACAGGGCGTGGGCCAGTTCGGCCTGCTGTTCACGGGCATGAAGCTGGGCATGCCGGCCGGCATGGCCTCGGTGGTGCTGCAGACCCAGGCCTTCATCACCATGCTGATGGCCGCGGCCATGCTGGGCGAGAAGCCGCGGCGCTGGCAGTGGCTGGGGCTGACGATTGCCATCGGCGGCCTGATCTTCATCGGCGCGGCGCATGGCGACAGCGCCACGGACATGACGCTGGTGGGCTTTGTGCTGACCGTGGGCGCGGCCGCCATGTGGGCCGGCTCCAACCTGCTCACGCGCCTGGCGGCCCGGCAGGGCCCGTATGAGCCCGTGCCCTTCATCGTCTGGACCAGCCTGTTCCCCATTGTTCCGCTGCTGCTGCTCTCGATCTGGGTGGATGGCGCGGACTCCGTGCAGCGCCAGCTGCAGGGCATGGGCCTGCGCGAGCTGGGCGTGGTCGCCTATCTGGCCCTGCTGTCTACCCTGCTGGGCTACGGCCTGTGGACCCGGCTGCTGCAGCGCTATGCCGCCAGCACCGTGGCCCCGCTGTCGCTGCTGGTACCCGTGGTGGGCCTGCTGTCGGCCATGCTGATCCTGGGCGAGCGGCCGAATTCCATGCAATGGCTGGGCACGCTGGCCGTGCTGGCCGGCATGGTGATCAACCAGTTCGGCGGGCGCTGGATGGGCGCGCGGTCCTAGCTTCGGCCCTGGCTCTGGCGCTGCTGGCGGCGCAGGGTGTAGAGGTACAGGCTTTCGGTCTTCTCGCGCGCCCAGGGCGTCTTGCGCAGGAATTTGAGGCTGGAGCTGATGCTGGGATCCACGCTGAAGCAGCGCAGGGGAATGTGCTCGCTTAAGGCCTCCCAGCCGTAGTGGTCCACGAGTTCGGTCAGCAGGCGCTCCAGCGTGATGCCGTGCAAGGGGTTGCGTGGTTGCGCAGGCGTATTCATGCCGTGATTGTCCTGCAGGGCCGGCGCGGCCGTGGCCTGCGGGGTTTTGCCTGCGCCGGTGCGCCTGTTATCAGTAGGCCGCTCCGGGGGCGCCGGGCGCCATGGCCGGCGTGCCGCCGAACTGCGTGCGCAGCCTGCGCGCCGCGTTCACGAACATCAGCACATCCACGCCCACGGCCACGAAGGTGCAGCCCAGGTCCAGGTAGCGCTGCGCCAGCGCCGGGTCCGAGGTCAGCGTGCCGGCGGCCTTGCCGCTTGCGATGATGGTCTTCATCGCGCCTTCGATGGCCGCCTGCACCTCGGGGTGGCCGGGGTTGCCGCGGTGGCCCATCGAGGCCGCCAGGTCGGCCGGGCCGATGAAGACGCCGTGCACGCCGTCCACAGCGCAGATGGCGTCGAGGTTGGCCAGTGCGGTGGTGGTCTCGGCCTGCACCAGCAGGCAGATTTCGTCGTCGGCGACCTGCAGGTAGTCGGCGCGGCTGCTCCACTGCGAGGCGCGCCCCACGGCGCTGCCCACGCCGCGCACGCCCCGGGGCGGGTACTGCGTGGCGGCCACGATGGCGCTGGCTTGTTCCGGCGTATCGACCATGGGCACGAGCAGCGTTTTCGCGCCAATGTCCAGCATTTGCTTGATGAGGGCCGTATTGTCCTCCACCACGCGCACCACGGGCTGGCCGGGGTGGGGCGCCACGGCCTGCAGCGCGGCCAGCGTGCTGCGCAGGTCGTTGGGGGCGTGTTCGCCATCGATCAGCAGCCAGTCGTAGCCACAGGTGGCGGCGGCCTCGGCCAGGTAGGGGTCGGCCATGGACAGCCACAGGCCGATGCGGGGCTGGCCTGCGGCCAGGGCGGTCTTGAATGGGTTGTGGGCGGGCATGGGGCGATGGAGAAAGGGTCAGAGCAGATGGCCGGCGGGCAGGGGCCGGCCCGCGAGGTGGTCGACGATGTTGGCGGCGGTGAGGGTGGCCACGCGCAGCGCGGCCTGGCGCGTGACGCCGGCCACATGCGGGGTCAGCAGCACCTGGGGCAGGCGGGTGAGCGGGTGGCCTTGGGGCAGCGGCTCGGTGTCGAAGGTGTCGAGGCCGGCGCCGGCCAGGTGGCCGCTTTGCAGTGCCGCCAGCAGCGCGGCCTCATCGACGACCGGGCCGCGCGCGGTATTGATCAGCAGGCTGCCGGGGCGCAGCAGCGCCAGCTCGGGCCCGCCGATCAGTCCGCGCGTGCGCTCGCTCAAAGGGCAGTGCAGGCTCAGTATGTCCACCTGGGGCAGCAGCCGGTGCAGATCGGGCTCGCAGCCAAAGCCGTCGGCCTGGCTCGCGGGGCGCAGCACCAGCACCCGGGCGCCCAGGGCCGCGGCCAGCTGTGCGGTGGCGCGGCCTATGGCGCCATAGCCCACGATGCCCACGGTGGAGCCGCGAAAGTCGCGCCCCTGCCAGTGGCTGCCGGGCCAGTTGCCGTCCCAGCCGCCGGCGCGCACCTGCCGGTCCAGCTGCGGCAGCTGGCGCACCAGGGCCAGCATCAGCGCCAGCGCATGCTCGGCCACGGCCGGGGCATTGGCGGCCAGCGCCACGGCCACGGCCACGCCTTGCGCGCGGGCGGCTTCGAGGTCCACGCTGTCCACGCCGGCGCCGTTCTTGGCGACGATGCGCAGTGCCGGCGCCGCGCGCAGCACGGCGGCCGTCACGGGCTTGGAGCCGCGCAGCACCAGGGCCTGGGCGCCGGTCTGCGCCAGCCGCCCGGCCAGGCTGGCCTCGGTGACGGGCTCGGCCATGAAGTGGATCTGCCCGCCGGCGGCCTGCACCAGGGCCTGGGCCTCGGGCGCCCAGTGCTCGGCGGTGACAAGAACATTGAATGGAGTATGTGTGGCGGTCATGCTTGTTGGGTCACCCAGTCCGGCTGCACGCGCACATGGCGGATGTGCTGGCGGAACACGGTATAGGCCAGGTGCAGCGCGCCGTCGGCGCCCTGGCGGATGGAGGGGTAGGAGTACTCGCGGTTGCGGCCGCGCTCGGAGTCGTTGCTCATGCACCAGCCGTCGCCCACCTCGAGGTTGCGCTGCCAGGGCCAGGTGAGGCCGTCGTCCGCCGACAGCGCCAGCGTCATGGGCGCACGGGGCGCGCCCCAGAACGCGCGGCGCTCGCCGGCCGCGGCGCTGGCAGGTGTTGCCGAGGCGTCGCCCAGCTCGTCATACAGCGACTCGCGCCGTTCGGTGGCATCGGCGGCGCTGCTGGCGTTGAAGATCATGGCCAGGCGTCCGTCGGCCAGGCGCAGCGCCTGGATGGAGGAGTTGTTGTTGGGCAGGGCCGTGGGTTCGGGCGCCTGCCAGCTCAGGCCGCCGTCGTCGCTGCGGCTGCGGTAGACATGGTCGGCCCAGCGGCTGCGGAAGAACGCCAGCAGGCCGCCGTCAGACGCGGAAACGATGTTCATGTGCACGCAGCCCAGGCTGCTCGGCACGGCGATGCGCTGCCAGCTGCCGCCCTGGTCGGTGGAACGCAGCACGCCGCTGTCGTCGTGGCTGCCGTCCCAGGCCTGGCCGGGCCGGGCGCGGCAGTGGAAGACCGGCAGCAGCCAGCTGCCGTCGGTATGGACAAGGATGGGCTGGCGCACGAAGGTGCCGGCCGGCGCGTCGGCCAGCGTCTCGGTGGGCTCCCAGCTCAGGCCGTGGTCGCGCGACAGGCGCCGGCGCACCACCGAGGTGTCCTGGTGGCCCGAGTGCTGGGCCGTGTGCAGCAACCACAGCGTGCCGTCGGGGGCCGGAAACAGTACGGGATTTTGCTCCGAGCGCTCGGCATCGTGCGACAGCTGCACGGGCTCGGACCATTGGTCGCTGCCGGGGGCCAGCCGCGACAGGAAGACCGAGATGTCGGAGCGGCCTTCCATCGAGCCGCCGAACCATACGCAGGCCAGGGCGCCGTCGCCCAGCACCATCAGGTTGGCGGCATGGGCCTGCACACGCGGCGAGGGCAGGTCGGCCACCTGGCGGGCCGGGTCTTCGGGGTGGGGGCGCAGCAATCCATCGGGCATGGGCTTCTCCTCAATCGGCCTTGATCTTGGCGCTCTTGATCAGCTCGCCGACGCGCTGGTATTCGCCAGGGATGAAGGCGCGCAGCTCGCCGGCATCGCCGTTGCCCGGGGTCACGCCCAGGTCGCGCAGCTTGGAGGCCACCTCGGGCTGCTTCAGGGCCTTGGTCAGCGCGCCGGAGAGCTTGGCGCTCACGTCGGCGGGCGTCCTGGCCGGCGCAAACAGCGCATACCAGGCCGAGAACTTGAACTGCGGGTAGCCGGCCTCGGCAAAGGTCGGCACATTCGGCAGTTCGGGCAGGCGGGCAGGCGCGCCCACGGCCAGGGCGCGCACCTTGCCGCCGCGCAGCAGCGGCATGGAATTGGTGGCCGTGTCGAAGATGACCGGCACGCGGCCGCCGATCAGGTCCACGATGTGGGCGTTGCCGCCCTTGTAGGGCACGTGCGTCATCTGGACCTTGGCGATGGAGACGAACAGCTCGCCGGCCAGGTGCAGCGGCGAGCCGTTGCCGGAGGAGCCATACATAACCGCCTGCGGGTCCTTGCGCGCCGCGTCCACCACGTCCTTGAGCGATTGGTAGGGCGAGTCGTTGGCCGTGATGGCGATGATGGGCGCGCTGCCGATCATGCCGATGGGCTCGAAGTCCTTGACCGGGTCGTACTCGGCCTTGATGAGGTGCGGGCTCGCGGCGTGCGTGGCCAGGCCGCCGACCAGCAGCGTGTAGCCATCGGCCGGTGCGCGCGCCACGATGCCCGCGCCCAGCAGCGCCCCGGCGCCGGGCCGGTTGTCCACGACACTTGCCGTGCCCAGCACCTCGCCCATTTTCTGGCCTACCAGGCGCCCCAGCATGTCGTTGGCGCCGCCCGCGGGGTAGGGCACCACGAAGGTGATGGGCTTGCTGGGGAACGGGCCCTGGGCCTGCGCCAGCGGCACGGCGCCGGCCAGGGCCAGTGCCGCCAGCGCGCCCAGCACGGGCCTGCGGGTGAGGGATCGGGAATGGCTCATGGTTTGTCTCCTGTGGTGGTGTGGTTCTAGCGACCGGGGGGCGTCAATCCAGTTGTCCCTGGCAGACGTACTTGGTGTGCAGGTAGTCGTCGAGTCCGTGCGTCGAGCCTTCGCGGCCGTAGCCGGATTCCTTGACGCCGCCGAAGGGCGCGGCCTCGGCGGCGAGCGCGCCCTCGTTGATGCCGACGATGCCGGTCTCCAGCGCGTCGGCCACGCGCCAGATGCGGCGCACGTCCTGGCTGTAGAAGTAGGCGGCCAGGCCGAAGGGCGTGTCGTTGGCGGCGGCCAGCACCTCGGCCTCGTCGTCGAAGACGGTCAGCGGCGCCACGGGACCGAAGGTCTCCTCGCAGGCGCAGGCCATGCGGGCGTCGGCGCCGGTGAGCACGGTGGGTGCGTAGTAGTGGGGGCCGAGTTCGGCCAGGCGCTTGCCGCCGACCAGGACCTTGGCGCCCTTGGCCACGGCGTCCTGCACGTGGCGCTCTATCTTCTCGACGGCGCGGGCATTGATCATGGGGCCGATCTGCGAGGCCGGGTCGCTGGCCGGGCCGACCTGCAGCGCGGCCACGCGCGCGGCGAGCTTGTGCGCAAACGCATCGAACACGCCGCGCTGCACGAACACGCGGTTGGGGCAGACGCAGGTCTGGCCGCCGTTGCGGAACTTGGCGGCCATGAAGCCGTCGACGGCGGCATCGATGTCGGCGTCGTCGAACACGATGAAGGGCGCGTTGCCGCCCAGCTCCAGCGAGAGCTTCTTGAGCGTATCGGCGCTGCGGCGCGCCAGGTGCTTGCCCACGGGCGTGGAGCCGGTGAAGGTGATCTTGCGCACGCGGGCATCCTGAAGCCACACGTCCACCAACTCGGGCGTCTTCTCGCGCGAGGCGGTGACGATGTTGAGCACGCCGGCCGGCACGCCGGCCTCGTGCGCCAGCAGCACCAGGGCCAGCGAGGTCAGCGGCGTGTCCTCGGCGGGCTTGCAGACCACGGTGCAGCCGGCGGCCAGCGCGGGCGCGATCTTGCGCGCGATCATGGCGGCGGGAAAGTTCCAGGGCGTGATGGCGGCCACCACGCCCACGGGCTCCTTGAGCGCGAACATGCGCCGGCCCGGCAGGGGCGCGGGAATCACCTCGCCGTTCATGCGCGTGGCCTCTTCGCCAAACCATTCGATGTAGCTGGCGGCGTAGGCCACCTCGCCCTTGCCTTCGGCCAGCGGCTTGCCCTGCTCCAGCGAGATCAGCGCGCCCAGGTCATCCTGGTGGGCGATGACCAGGTCGTTCCAGCGCTTGATGATGGCGGCACGCTGCTTGGCCGGAACCTTGCGCCACGCGGCAAATGCGGCATGGGCGGCATCCAGCGCGGCGCGCGCCTCAAGCGCGCCCGAATCCGGCACTTCGGTGATGAGGGCGCCGGTGGCCGGATCGGTCACGGCCAAACGGGGAGCCGGTGCGGCGGGCGCATCGCTCCACTGGCCGGCGATGAAGTTGGCGCTGCGGATCAGGTCGGGGCGGGTGAGGGTCAGGGGCATGGTTTTGAATGAAATTGGCATCCAGGGCTTATGCAGAAAGCGCTAGCAGCTATTGTTTTTGATGGTTCAGCTCACGATGCCCAGGTGCCAGGGCACGAACTCGTGGTCGCCCAGGCCGAGCTGCTCGCTCTTGGTGGCTTCGCCGCTGGCGTGGCGCAGGATCTGCTCGAAGATGCGCTCGCCCATCTCGGGCACCGTGCATTCGCCGTCCACGATCAGGCCGCAGTTGATGTCCATGTCCTCGGACAGGCGCTGGTACATGGGCGTGTTGCTGGCCAGCTTGATGGTGGGCGCGGGCTTGCTGCCGAACATGGAGCCGCGCCCGGTGGTGAAGCAGATCAGGTTGGCGCCGCTGGCAATCTGGCCGGTGGAGGCCACGGGGTCGTAGCCCGGCGAGTCCATGAAGACGAAGCCGCTCTCGGTGATGGGCTCGGCGTATTCATAGACCGCGCGCAGCGGCGTGGTGCCGCCCTTCATGGCCGAGCCCAGCGATTTCTCGAAGATGTTGGCCAGGCCGCCGGCCTGGTTGCCATGGCCCACCACGCCGTTGAACTGGGCGTTCTGGCCGGCCGTGTACTTTTCCCACCAGGCCAGGCGGTCGAGCAGCTTCTGGCCGACCTCGGGGCTGATGGCGCGGCGCGTGAGCATGAACTCCACGCCGTGGATCTCGGGCGTTTCGCTGAGGATGGCCGTGCCGCCGTGGCGCACCAGGATGTCCATGGCCGCGCCCAGGGCCGGGTTGGCCGTGATGCCCGAGAAGCCGTCCGAGCCGCCGCATTCCAGGCCGATCTTGAGGTGGCTCGCGCTCACCGTGCTGCGCTGTGCCTGGTTGGCGATGGGCAGCATCTCCTCGATGGCGGCAATGCCGGCGGCGATGGTGGCGCGCGTGCCGCCCACGTCCTGCATCACGAAGCTGCGCAGCAGCCGGCTTTCGTGCAGGCCCTGCGACTCCATCAGGCCATCGACCTGGTTGCGCTCGCAGCCCAGGCCCACGATGAGCACGCCCGCCAGGTTGGGGTGGCGCGCATAGCCGGCCAGCGTGCGGCGCAGCACGTCGAAATGCTCGCTGGGCGAGGACATGCCGCAGCCGCTGGTCTGCGCGAAGGCGGCCACGCCATCCACGTTCGGGAAGGCCGCCAGGCGCTCGGGCGTGAAGTGCGCGGCGATGTTCTTGATCACCGTGGCCGAGCAGTTCACCGACGACAGGATGCCGATGAAGTTGCGCGTGCCCACGCGGCCGTCGGCGCGCACAAAGCCCTGGAAGGTGGCGCGCTGCTCTTCGGGCACATAGTTCACCGGCCGCACGTCGGCGCCGAAGGCCGGGTCGCGGTAGTAGTCCACCAGCTGCAGGTTGTGGCTGTGCACGTAGTCGCCGGGCTCCAGCTCGCGCGTGGCCACGCCGATCACGGTGTCGTACTTCTTCACCTGCTCGCCGGCGGCGATGCGGCGCGCGGCGATCTTGTGGCCGGCCGGCACCTGGGCGCGCGTGCGCACGCCCAGGCCGGGGATTTCCTGGCCCAGCGCCAGCGCGGTCTTGGCGACGAAGACGTTGTCGTTGGGGTGCAGGTGCAGCAGCGGGCTGGCGGGGGGGCTGGAGGTCATGGTCAACCCTTCATCAATTCACGGAGTTTGAGCTTGTCGATCAGCACGGTCTCCTTCTGGTAGACCGTGTTCACGTATTTTTCGTAGTCGGGGCCGTCCAGGTACATCACCGGCGCGTCGATCTTGTCGGTCACGGCCTTGAACTCGGGGCTGGCCACGGCCTGCCTGAAGGCTGCGCGCAGCTGGGCCAGGATGGCCGGGTCCACACCCTTGGGGGCGCCGATGCCGTTGGGCGCATCGACGACGACGTGGTAGCCCAGCTCCTTGAGCGTGGGCGTGTCCTTGAAGCGCGGCGGCCGCTGCTCGCCCCAGGTGGCCAGCAGGCGCAGCTTGCCGGCCTGCACATGCGGCGCCCACGAGCTGGAGTCGGCCAGCACGTCCACATGGCCGCCCAGCACGCCCGCCAGCGCCTCGGCACCGCCCTTGTAGGGCACCTGGTTGAGGCGGATGCCGGCCGCGCCGGCGAATTCCTCCATGCCCACGTGCGTGGCGCCGCCCACGCCGGCGTGGGCATAGGTCACCTGGCCGGGTCGGGCCTTGGCGGCATCGACCAGGTCCTGCAGCGTCCTGAACGGCGAGTCGGCCTTCACGGCGATGCCGAAGGTCTGGCCCGAGGTGCGGGCGATGTAGCTGAAATCCTTGCGCGGATCCGCCTGCAGCATGCCCAGCTGCGCGAAGCGCGTGACCGAGATCGGGATCTGGCCGATGGTGTAGCCGTCGGCCTTGGCCGAGGCCAGCGCCTTGGCGCCGATCATGCCCGAGGCGCCGGCGCGGTTCTCCACCACGATGCTCTGCCCCAGCACCTTGCCGGCCACGGTGCACAGCGCGCGCATCGACTGGTCGGCCGTACCGCCCGCGGGCCAGGGGCAGATGAAGACGATGGGGCGCTCGGGCCAGGCCTGGGCCCGCAGCGGGCCGGCGGCCGCCAGCGCGGCGGCGCCCAGCGTGGTGTAGAGAAAGTCGCGGCGGTTGGGGCGATCGAGGGGCATGCGTGTCTCCGTATTGTTCTCAGGCCCGGGGCCGTGGATGCCAAAGGCTGGTGCCGCCGGAAGCGGAAGGCCTGCGACAACCGGATTGCCCGATTCCTGGTGGTGCAGCCGCGATTGTTCAAAATAGCGCCATGACAATCCAATGAGAATGTGGACTGTCTTCATAACCAAGAGGTAATGATGAGCAAGATCGACCGCGTGCTGCGCAGCAACCTCAAGCTTCGCCATCTGCAACTGCTGGTGGCGCTCGACCAGTTCCGCCACGTGGGCCGGGCGGCCGAGTTCCTGTCGGTCACGCAGCCGGCGGTCTCCAAGACCCTGGCCGAGGTGGAGCGCATGCTGGACACGCCGCTGTTCGAGCGCGGCCCGCGCGGCACCGAGCCCACGGCCGCCGGCGTGAGCCTGGTGCGCTTTGCGCGCTCGGTGCTGGCGGGCTTCGAGCGCACGCGCGACGAGATCGCCGCCGAGGCCAGCGGCGCGCGCGGCCGCACCAGCGTGGGCGCCATGGTCGTGGCCACGCCGGTGCTGCTGGCCCCGGCGGTGGAGCGGCTCAAGGCGCGCTCGGCCCAGACCACGGTGCTGGTCGAGGAGGGCGACCTGACGCGTCTGCTGCCCAAGCTGCGCCTGGGCGAGCTGGACCTGTTCGTGGGCCGGCTGGAGCCCGGCTATGCCGCGCCCGACCTGGAAACCGAGGCCCTGTACGAAGACCCCATGGTGGCCGTGGTGCAGGCCGGCCATCCGCTGGCGCGCAAGCGCCAGGTGCGCTGGGCCGACATTGCCGGCCAGCCCTGCGTGATGCCGCCGCCCTGGGCGTCGCTGCGCGTGAAACTGGAGCAGCAGTTTTTCGCCCACGACCTGCATCCGCCGGCCGACATCGTGGAGTCGGCCTCGTTCCTGTCGCAGATCAGCTTCCTGCACCAGCGCGGCGCCGTGGCCTTCATGGCGCGCACGGTGGCGCGGCACTTCGCGCAGCAGGGGCTGCTGGCGGTGCTGAAGCTCACGGTGCCGGTGGAGCTGCCGCCCGTGGGCCTGATCACGCTGCGCGGCCAGCCGATGACGCCGGTGACCCAGGGGCTGCTGGAGTGCCTGCGCGACGTGGGTGGCTCCATTCGCTGAACGTTTCCGTCGCGCCTATTTCTGCTGCGGGACGCCCGGGGCGTGCGCAGGTTCGGGCGGGTCCTGTGTACTGGCCGGCCCGGGCAGGGCACTGGCCATGTGGTGGGCAAGCGTTTCGTACAGCGGGCGTGCCAGCATGCGCGAGATCAGGCTTGCCAGCATGGCGGACGCCATGAGGCTGAGCACCATGGCATGTCCGTCGACCATTTCCATGACGATGATGAAGGCGGTCAGGGGCGCCTGGGTCACCGCGGCCAGAAAGGCTGCCATGCCCATGGCGATCAGCGCGGGAGCAATGGAGTCCGAGCCCGTGAGCGTGGCCACGTTGTGGCCCACGCCCGCGCCGATGGACAGCGAGGGCGCGAAGATGCCGCCCGGCACCCCCACCCAGGCGGACAGCCAGGTGGCGACGAATTTCAGCGTCACGTAGAACGACGGCACATCGGCCTCGCCTGCCAGCATGTGCTTGACGGCTTCGGAGCCGGCGCCGAAGGTGGCGCCGCCCGTCACCAGTCCGATCACCGCGATCACCAGGGCGCCGCCTGCCGCAAAGCGCAGCGGAAAGCGCGCGCGCCAACGGTTCATGCGCTCCGCCGGGGAGGTCAGCGAGGCGGCCATCACCTTGGCGAACAGGCCGCCCAGCACGCCGGAGGCCAGGGCCACGCACAGGCCCGGCAGCAGGGCATTCCAGGTCAGGCTGGGCACGCGGATGCGGCCGAAGTAGCTCAGGTTGCCGAAGGCGGAGACGCCCATCAGGCCTGCGAGCACGATGGCGGCGATGATCAGGCCGCTGGAGCGCGACTCCAGCTTGCGCGACAGCTCTTCGATGGCAAACACCACGCCGGCCAGTGGCGCGTTGAAGGCCGCGGCAATGCCCGCCGCGCCGCCAGCCACCAGCAGCGCATGGCTGCTGATGCCCGAATGGGGGCCGAGCCAGCGGCGTGCGCTGTGCATCACGCCGGCCGCCACCTGAACCGACGGACCTTCGCGGCCGATCGACAGGCCCGCGGCAAAGCCCGCGCTGGCCAGCGCCATCTTGGAAAAGGACAGCCACAGGGATACGAAGCGGCTGCGCTGGTGTTCGCTCACGGCCGGGTCCAGCGTCACCATGACCTGGGGAATGCCGGAGCCGGCTGCACCTGGCGCCCAGCGCCGGGTGGCCCAGACCGCAGCCACCGTGATGGCCGGCAGCCACAGCAGCACGGCCCAGCCGCCTTGCCAGCGGTAGATGCGCTGGAACAGCTCGAAGCCCGCATCGGCCATCAGCGTGAATGCCACCACGCAAAGGCCGGCGGCCGCTGCATAGGCCAGCACGATGCTGCGGTCCAGCCAGCGCCTTCCGTCCCGGAGTTCCTGATGCAGGTTGTGGAGAAAGTCTGGCTCTTGGTGCATCGCGCAGTGGAACCGGCCGGGGCCGCGGGAAATGGCTGAAAGCTGCTATTGTGCGCCGTGCCGGAAAAGTGCCGGCTCAAGAGATTTACTGGTTCACCAGATTGCTCGCCTATCCGCCGGTTGGGCGGCGGCAGGAAGAACCGCTGCAAGCGGCATCTCTCTTCATGACAGGGCGGCCAGCTGTTCATCCAGCACGCGGACCGTCTGATACAGCACCCGGGTGCCGTCGAGCAGCTGTGCGGGCTCTATCCATTCTTCCGGTGCGTGGCTGCGTCCCTGCAGGCAGGGAATGAAGATCATGCCGATGGGGCCGGTGGCCGCCATGTAGACGGCGTCATGGCCTGCGCCGCTGGGCATGCGCATGCTGGCGTAGCCAAGCTGCCTGCAGGCCTGCTCTATGCCCTGCATCACCAGTTCCTGGCAGTCGGTGGGCTGGGAACGGCTTACCTCATGCATGTCGGCCTGCACGCGCAGGCCGGCCAGCGCGGGCCGGACCTCGGCAAACAGTTCCTCGGGAAAGGATGCCAGCACGCCGGCGTTGTCGCTGCGCACTTCCATCGTCATCTCGACCAGGCCGGGCACGGCATTGGAGGCGTTGGGCGTCAGCGACAGGCGCCCCACGGTGGCCACCACATAGTGCGGTTGGCCGGCCAGCGCCCAGGCCTTGCGGTTGGCTGCGCCGATGATGCAGGCGGCACCGGCCAGCGCGTCCTGACGGATGTCCATGGGCGTGGTGCCCGCATGGTCGGCCTGGCCGCGCACGGTGAACGCGACGCGGCGTATGCCCACGATGTTGGTGACCACGCCGATGGGCAGCTGGCTGCGCTCCAGCACCGGGCCCTGCTCGATGTGCAGTTCCACGAAGGCTGCCGTGCTGCCCTTGCCGCGCAGCGGGCCGATCAGGGCTTCGGGCCTGGCGCCGATGCGGCGCATCCCCTGCGCCAGCGTTTCGCCCTGCGGGTTCGTTGCGGCCAGCATGTCCGGGCCCAGCTTGCCCGAAATGGCGCGGCTGCCTATGCAGGAGATGCCGTAGTCGCTGGGCTCCTCGGAAAGAAAATCGATCACTTCGAACGGGTGCTGCAGCGCGATCCCGTTCTCGTGCAGCGTGTGTGCGACCTCGATGCCGGCCAGCACGCCGATGATGCCGTCGAAGCGGCCCCCCATCATCACGGTGTCGCAGTGCGAGCCCGTGACGATGGGCGCGCGCGGTGCGGCGCCCGCTGCCGCGGGCAGGCGGCCCACGAGGTTGCCGCCCTCATCCAGGCGGACCGCCATGCCGGCGTTACTGAATTCTTCGGCCAGCCAGCGGCGCGCCTGTTCGAATTCCGGCGAGAAGGCCCGGCGGGTCCAGGGTGCATCAGGCAGCGTGAAGGTGGAAAGTGTCTCGATGCGGCGCCACAGACGCTCTGCGTTCAGTGGAGGGAGGCCGGTGGTGTGAAGCGTCATGTTTGCGTATCCGTTGGCGCATGCGGCGATTTCCCGGGACGGGTGGCGTGCATGCAGATGCCCGGCTCCATGTGTCCAGGGAGAAGCGGGCCGGAGGATTTTAGGCACTGGCCTGCGGGAAAAACGCCGGAATATCCGTTTGCTGCACAAGCGGGTAATTCCCGGGTTTCCCGCTTTCCCTTGCCCCGTCCGGCCAAGCCGGAGTTTTCATGTCCGGCATGCAGGAGGGGAAGGCTGGCCGGGGTCAGGGTTTCTGCCCGGCGGCAGGAACCGGCTCCGGGACAATCGGCTTCCAATGCGGCCGAAGGAGCAGCGACATGACTTCCATCCCTCATTGGTCTTGCCGCATGAGCGTGCAGGACCCTGTGCTGGATGCCCAGCACATTGAGCTTCTGGAAATGTGCAGATCCATCCAGTCCGACCTGGAGCAGGGCGGCGCGCAGGGCTGGGCCTTCCAGCAGAGGCTGGATGAATTCGCCTTCCTGCTGCGCGAGCACGATTGCGCGGAAGCCAGCGCCTTGCGGCTGCGTGGCCAGGACCTGCCGCATGGCTTGCGCATGCAGCGTGCGCAGGCCTTGCGGGACATAGAGGCGCTGGCCGGACAAAGTCCGTCGCAGCCGTTTGATCCGGCCATGGCGCGACACATGCTGTGCCGCTGGATTCAGTACCATTTCTGAATTTCAAGGCAGGCCTGCATGGCGCAGGTGCCTGCCCCTTGTTGCCGGGGCCGCGCTTTCCAGGGCGGCCATTGTGAAGGGCTCTGCGGCATGGCGGATGTGGCGGTACTGGCATGGATTCCCTGATCGCGGCGGCGGCCCGCGCGCTGGCGGCCGGCGACCCGTTCGGCGCGCTGAACCGGATTGCCCTGCGCAGCGATGCACCGGCGCTCGCGCTGCGCGGCATCGCCATGGCGCAGCTGGGCGACCTGGAGCGGGCCAGGGCCCTGGTGCGCAGCGCGGCGCGCGCCTTTGGCGCCCGCGAGGCCGTGGCCCGCGCCCGCTGCGTGGTGGCCGAGGCCGAGATCGCGCTGGCCCAGCGCAACCTGGGCTGGCCGGCCCGCCGGCTGGATGCGGCGCGCGCCACGCTGCAGGCGCGCGGCGACCCGGTGAATGCCGCGCATGCGCGCTACCTGGAAATCCGGCACTGCCTGCTGGTGGGCCGCCTGGGCGAGGCCGAGCGCCTGCTCGAGGGACAGCAGCCGGCGCTGCTGCCGCCGATGCTGAGGACTGTCCACGAACTGGCCGTGGCGGGCATGGCCATGCGGCGGCTGGATACCGGGGCGGCGTGCACGGCGCTGGCCCAGGCCGCGCAGGCGGCAGGCAGCGCGGGCATTGCGGCGCTGGAGGTCGAGGTGGAGCGCGCCGCCGCGGCCCTGGACGCGCCCGCGGCGCGGCTGGTGCAGAAAGCGCAGGCCGGGCGCCTGCTGGCGCTGGGCGAGGTCGAGGCCCTGTTCGCCTCCGGCACGCTGGTGGTCGATGCCTGCCGCCATGCCGTGCGTGCGGGCGATGTGGTCGTGCCGCTGACGGGCCGGCCGGTGCTGTTTGCGCTGGCGCGCCTGCTGGCCGAGGCCTGGCCGGCCGATGTGTCGCGCGATGCGCTGGCGGCGCGGGTGTTCCGGGCCCGCGAGGCCGACGAGTCGTACCGCGCACGCCTGCGCGTCGAGCTGGGGCGGCTGCGCCGGCTGCTGCGGCCGCTGGCCGGCGTGCGCGCCACGGCGCAGGGCTTTGTGCTGGTGCCTCGCCATCAGCCTGTGGCCGTGCTGGCGCGGCCCGTGGAAACGGCCCAGGGCGCGGTGGATGGGGCGGTGCTGGCGCTGCTGTCCGATGGCGAGGCCTGGGCCAGCTCGGCCCTGGCGCTGGCGGTGGGCGCCAGCCAGCGTAGCGTGCAGAGAGCGCTGGACGCGCTGGCGGCCGGCGGCCTGGCGCAGCCCGTGGGACGCGGCCGTGCGCGCCGCTGGCTGAGCCAGCCCGTGCCGGGATTCACGACGACTTTGTTACTCCCCGCTGCGCTGCCGGGTGGCTAGCATGGACTGACCGAACGCAACTTTCAGGAGTCCCGCATGAAAGCATCCACCGCAGAAATCATCCGCGAGTACGGGCCGTTTGACGGCGTCACGCATGTGCATGGCGTGTCCTACGACGGCCGGCAGGTCTGGTTCGCCACCGGCGACCACATCCAGGCGCTCGATCCCGACAGCGGCCAGATCGTGCGCAGCCTCGACGTGCAGGGCCACGCGGGCACGGCCTTCGATGGCCGGCACCTGTTCCAGATCGCCGAGAACCGCATCCAGAAGATCGACCCGGCCACCAGCCGCGTGCTGGCCACCATCCCCGCGCCCGGCGGCGGCGGCGACTCGGGCCTGGCCTGGGCCGAGGGCTCGCTGTGGGTGGGGCAGTACCAGGAGCGCAAGATCCACCAGATCGACCCGGAGACGGGGGAGGTGCTGCGCACCATCGCCTCGAACCGCTTCGTCACCGGCGTCACCTGGGTGGACGGCGAGCTGTGGCACGGCACCTGGGAGGGCGAGCAGAGCGAGCTGCGGCACATCGACCCCGGCAGCGGCGCGGTGCTGGAGCGGCTGGAGATGCCCGCAGGGCTGGGCGTGTCGGGGCTGGAGTCCGACGGCGGAGAGCGCTTCTTCTGCGGCGGAGGGGCCAGTGGCAGGCTCCGGGCCGTGCGCCGGCCGGCGCGGGCGAAGTAGTCCGGCTCAGAGCGGCCGCACCAGCTCCGCCACGCCGGCCCAGGGTTCGCTGGCGAAGGCCTCGGCCAGGTGCTCGATCAGGGCCTGCACGCGCGCCGGGCGGTTGCGGCCCGGGGGCGTCAGGATGTGCAGCGCGATCGGGTCCACCTGCCAGTCCTCCATCACGGCCTCCAGCGCGCCGGTCTGCAGCGCCGGCCAGGCCAGGAAGGCCGGCTGCAGCGCCACGCCCAGGCCTGCCAGCAGCGCGGGCGTCAGCGCGTCGGCGTTGTTGGCCTGCATCTGCACCGCCATCGACTGCGTGAACTCGCCATGCCGCGCATGCTTGAAGCGCCAGTGCGTGCCGCTGCGCTGGTAGCTGTACTGCAGCGCCTTGTGGTGCGCCAGGTCGCTGGGGTGGCGGGGCCGGCCGTGGCGCGCGAAGTACTCCGGCGAGCCCACGAGCAGGATGCGCACCTTGCACAGCTGGCGCGCCAGCAGGCTGGAATCCACCATGGTGGCGATGCGCAGCGAAAGATCGAACCGGTCGCCGATCAGATCCACCTGCTGGTCGTTGAAGTGCACGTCCAGCTCCACGTCGGGGTGGGCCTGCAGAAAGCCGGGCAGCACCGGCGCCAGCCGCGCGAGGCCGAAGGACATGGGTGCGGACAGGCGGATCAGGCCGCGCAGGCTGGTGGACTGCTCTGCCACCTCGGCCTCGACGGCCTGGCCCTCCTCGAGGATGCGCGCGGCGCGCTCCAGCGCCGCGTGGCCATTGGCGGTCAGCGACAGGCGGCGTGAGGTGCGGTGGAACAGCGTGGTCTTCATGCGCGCTTCCAGCCGCGAGACGGCCTTGGACACAGTGGCCTGGGACAGCGAGAACTCGGCCGCGGTGCGCGCGAAGGAGCCGGTTTCCGCGACCTTGGCAAAGATAGCCCACGCTTCCAGGTCTGGCAGTTTGTTCATGGTGGCTATGGAGCAGAGATAGGGAGGACAGCCCGCAATATGCCAGCAGTCGGCATGGCGGCGCATGCCAAAAACGGAAAGGATGGAATTCCAGTCCTTGGCTTCTCAGCGTGATCTGCGGTTCCTAGACTGGCTCCATTGCATCAACGAGTCCGCAGGAGAACACCATGATCGAACGCCGTCCCCTGGAAAGCCTGGGCGCCGCCCACCATGGCTGGCTCGACGCCAGGCACCATTTTTCCTTTGCCGAATACCACGACCCCGAGCGTGTCCACTGGGGTGCGCTGCGGGTGTGGAACGACGACACCATCGCCCCCGGCTCGGGCTTTCCGCCGCACCCCCATGCCGACATGGAAATCATCACCTATGTGCGCGAAGGTGCCATCACCCACCGCGACAACCTGGGCAACCAGGGCCGTACGGTGGCCGGCGACGTGCAGGTGATGAGTGCGGGCACGGGTATCCGCCACTCCGAATACAACCTGGAACCCGGCGTCACTCGCATCTTCCAGATCTGGATCCTGCCCGACCGGCAGGGCGAGCGGCCGGCCTGGGGTACCAAGCCTTTCCCCAAGGACGACCGCGCCGGCCGCTTCGTGACGCTGGCCAGCGGCGCCGAAGGCGACGACGACGCGCTGCCGATCCGCGCCGACGCCCGCGTGCTGGGCGCCACGCTCAAGGCCGGCGAGAGCGCCGAATACCGGTTCGCCGAAGGCGACCGCTATGGCTACCTGGTGCTGGCCAAGGGCCGCGCCGAGGTCAATGGCGTGCCGCTGGATGCCCGCGACGGCGCCGCGGTGCATGCCGAGAAGAGCCTGCGCATCACCGCGAGCGAAGACGCCGAGATCGTGCTGGTCGATGCCGGCGCGGTGCATTGAGTTTTCTCCCCCGTTTCCTTCACCCACCCTTCACCACCCTCAAGGAGTTCACCATGCCCAAGAACCGCTACACCGAAGTTCTGACCCCCCAGAACAGCCAGATCATCTTCATCGACCAGCAGCCGCAGATGGCCTTCGGCGTGCAGTCCATCGACCGCCAGGTGCTGAAGAACAATGTCGTGGGCCTGGCCAAGGCGGCCAAGGCCTTCGGCATCCCGGCCACCATCACCACGGTCGAGACCGAGAGCTTCTCGGGCCACACCTATCCGGAGCTGCTGGCTGTCTTTCCCGAACACAAGCTGTTGGAGCGCAGCTCGATGAACTCCTGGGACGACCAGAACGTGCGCGACGCGCTGGCCGCGGGTGCCGCCCAGGGCCGCAAGAAGATCGTGGTCTCGGGCCTGTGGACCGAGGTCTGCAACACCACCTTCGCGCTCTCGTGCCTGCACGACACCGACTACGAGATCTACATGGTGGCCGACGCCTCGGGCGGCACCTCGCTGGATGCGCACAACTACGCCATGGACCGCATGGTGCAGGCCGGCGTGGTGCCCATGACCTGGCAGCAGGTGCTGCTGGAGTGGCAGCGCGACTGGGCGCGCCGCGGCACCTACGACGCGGTGATGGACATCGTGCGCGAGCACTCCGGCGCCTACGGCATGGGCGTGGACTATGCCTACACCATGGTGCACAAGGCGCCCGAGCGCGTGCAGCACGGCGAGACCGTCGGCCCCAACCCCGCCCAGGCCTGACCCCCCCGCGCCGCGGCCCCTCGCCACAGGAGTGACACCATGAAGCTCTACGCACTGTCCCTGGGAGCCGGCCTGCTGGTCGGCGTGGTCTACAGCCTGCTGCAGGTGCGCTCGCCCGCGCCGCCGCTGGTGGCCCTGGTGGGGCTGCTGGGCATCCTGGTGGGCGAGCAGATCATTCCTGTCGGCAAGCAGCTATTGCAGGGCACGGCCTTCAGCGCCGCCTGCGAGCAGGCCGAGGCCACCGAGCATGTGCTGGGCCAACTCCCCGGCAGGCCCGGCAGGCCCGGCTGCCAGAAGCCCGGCGCGGACCAGCGCCAGGGCTGACACCGGCCCCCACTTCAAGGAAACTGTCCCATGAGCACGCGCAGAAAAGTCCTGGGCTCTGCCGCCACCCTGGCCATGGGTGGCCTGCTGGGCTGCAGCATCCCCTCACGCCAAGGAGCCTCCATGACCGACCAAACGCCCGACGCCAAGCCCGACGCCATCTTCCATAACGGCCGGTTCACCACGCTGAACCGGGCCCAGCCCACGGCCACGGCCGTGGCCGTCAAGGACGGCCGCTTCATCGCCGTCGGCTCCGATGCCGAGGTGCTGGCCCTGGCCGGCAGCGGCACGCGCAGGATCGACCTGCAGCGCCGCAGCGTGCTGCCCGGTCTGTTCGACAACCACACCCATGTGGTGCGCGGCGGCCTCAACTTCAACCTCGAGCTGCGCTGGGACGGCGTGCGCTCGCTGGCCGATGCGCTCGACATGCTCAAGCGCCAGGTGGCTATGACCCCGGCGCCGCAATGGGTGCGCGTGGTCGGCGGCTTCACAGAGCACCAGTTCGTCGAGAAGCGCCTGCCCACCATCGACGAGATCAACGCCATCGCGCCCGACACGCCGGTGTTCCTGCTGCACCTGTACGACCGCGCCCTGCTCAACGCCGCCGCGCTGCGCGCCGTGGGCTACACCCGGGACACGCCCGCGCCGCCCGGCGGCGAGATCGTGCGCGACGCCAACGGCAACCCCACGGGCCTGCTGCTGGCCAAGCCCAACGCCACCATCCTCTATGCCACGCTGGCCAAGGGGCCCAAGCTGCCGCTGGACTACCAGGTCAACTCCACGCGCCACTTCATGCGCGAGCTCAACCGCCTGGGCGTGACCGGCGTGATCGACGCGGGCGGCGGCATGCAGAACTATCCCGAGGACTACGAGGTGATCCAGCAGCTGGCCGATGCCAACCAGATCACCGTGCGCCTGGCCTACAACCTGTTCACGCAAAAGCCCAAGGAAGAGAAGGCCGATTTCCTGAAGTGGACGTCCTCGGTCCAATACAAGCAGGGCGACGACTACTTCCGCCACAACGGCGCCGGCGAGATGCTGGTGTACTCGGCCGCCGACTTCGAGGACTTCCGCCAGCCGCGCCCCGACATGCCGCCCAGCATGGAGGGCGACCTGGAGGAAGTGGTGCGCGTGCTGGTGCAGAACCGCTGGCCCTGGCGCCTGCACGCGACCTATGACGAGACCATCAGCCGCGCGCTCGACGTATTCGAGAAGGTGCACCGCGACACGCCGCTGACCGGCCTGAACTGGTTCTTCGACCACGCCGAGACCATCTCCGACCGCTCCATCGACCGCATCGCGGCGCTGGGCGGCGGCGTTGCCGTGCAGCACCGCATGGCCTACCAGGGCGAGTACTTCAGCGAGCGCTACGGCGCGCGCGCCACCGAGGCCACGCCGCCCGTCAAGAAAATCCTCGAGCGCGGCGTGAAGACCTCGGCCGGCACCGACGCCACGCGCGTGGCCTCGTACAACCCCTGGGTGTCGCTGTCGTGGATGGTCACCGGCAAGACCGTGGGCGGCCTGCAGATGTACCCCGAGCGCAACCTGCTCGACCGCGAGACCGCGCTGCGCATGTGGACCGAGAACGTCGCCTGGTTCAGCAACGAGGAAGGCCGGCGCGGCCGCATCGAGGTCGGCCAGTTCGCCGACCTGATGGTGCCGAGCAAGGACTACTTCACCGTGCCCGAGGACGAGATCTCGTTCCTCACGTCCGAGCTCACCGTGGTCGGCGGCCGCGTGGTCTATGGTGCGGGCCCGTTCCAGCAGCACGACGACAACCCGCTGCCGCCCGCCATGCCCGACTGGTCGCCCGTGCGCCGCTTCGGCGGCTACGGCGCCTGGGGCGAGCCCGAGGGCGCGGGCAAGAACTCGCTCAACCCCGCCCGCTACCGCAGCCTGGCCGCGGCCTGCGGCTGTGGCACCCGCTGCGGCCTGCACGGCCACAGCCACGCCAGCGCCTGGGCGTCCAGCGTGCCGTCCTCCGATCCGAAGAGCTTCTTCGGTGCGCTGGGCTGCTCGTGCTGGATGGCCTGACGCAGGAGGTCCGCCATGACAAGCACCCACCTGGAAAACCGCCTGGCCGCGCTGGCGCGCCCCGTCTTCGGCAGCGCCGCGCTGCGCTGGCTGGCCTGCCTGGGCCTGTGCGCGGCCTACCTGCAGGGCGGGCTGGTCAAGCTCAGCGACTTCCCCGGCGCCATCGCCGAGATGCAGCACTTCGGCCTGGCGCCGGCGCCGCTGTTCGCGGTGCTGGTGATCGCGCTGGAACTGGGCGCCTCGGCGCTGGTCCTCATCGGCCGGCTGCGCTGGCTGGGCGCGCTGGCGCTGGGGGGCTTCACCCTGCTGGCCACCTTCCTGGCGCTGCGCTTCTGGGAGCTGCCCGCGGGGCAGGAGCGCTTCATGGCGGCCAATTCCTTTTTCGAGCACCTGGGCCTGGCGGGCGGATTCCTGCTCGTGGCCTGGCTGGACCTGCGGGAAAAGGAGGACGCATGACGGCTGCCAACCAAGCAACGCCGGCCACGGGGCCCGCCCCGGGGCTGTGGGCGCAGTGCCGCGCGCCGGTGCTGCTCACCATCGTGGGCGGCGCCATAGACACCATCGGCTTCATCGCGCTGCTGGGCTTCTTCACCGCCCATGTGACCGGCAACCTGGTGCTGGCCGGCGCGGCCTTCGCCAAGGACGGGGCGGGCCTGTGGATCAAGCTGGGCGCGATCCCGCTGTTCATCGCCACGGTCATGCTCACCAAGCTGTGGATAGACCGCTGCAGCCCGTCCCCCAAGACCCTGGGCTGGCTGTTCGTGGGGGAGGCGGTGTTCCTCGCCGGCTTCATGCTCGCGGGCCTGCAGCTAGAGCCCTTCCGCGACCCCGATGCCGGCGCGCTGGCGCTGACCGGCGGGCTGGGCCTGGTGGCGCTGGCCATACGCAACACCGCCAGCAAGACGCTGATCAAGCACATCAGCCCCAGCACCATGATGACGGGCAACACCACGCAGTTCGGCATCGACCTGTCCAACTACCTGCGCCATCCCGGCAGCGAAAACCGGCAGGCGGTATGCAAGAGCGGCAGCGTGGTGGGCGGCTTCGTGCTCGGCGCTTTCCTGGGCGCGGTGCTCTACCAGCACCTGGGCTTCTGGAGCGTGCTGCCCTTCCTGCTGGCCGTGCTGTACCTGGCCAGCCTGGCCTTTCGCCAGCAGCCTCTCTGACGGAGGTGCCGCCATGAACAAGAGCCGCCTGGAATCCTTCAGCGACGGGGTCATCTCGGTGAGCCTGACGCTGATGCTCTACCAGATCCAGCTGCCGGCCGAGTTCACCTGGAGCGGGCTGTGGAAGGAGGCGCACAACTTCTTCGGCTACGTGCTCAGCTTCATCTATGTCGGCATCTACTGGAACAACCACCACCACCTGTTCCTGGTGGTGCGCGGCATCAACGGCCGCATCATGTGGGCCAACCTGAACCTGCTGTTCTGGCTGACCATGATCCCCATCACCACCACCTGGGCCGGCAGGTCGGGGCTGCTGGCGCTGCCCACCGCGCTCTATGCCGCGGTGCTGTTCATGTGCGCGCTCTCGTACTGGGGGCTGGAGCGTGTCATCATCGCGTCGGAGGGCCGGGATTCCGTGCTCGCGCGCACTCTGGGCAAGGACCTGAAGGGCAAGCTCTCGCTGCCCGTGTACGCCCTGGCCATAGGCGTCAGCTTCTACAGCACCATGGCCGCGTTCTTCATTTTCACGGCGATGGCGGTGCTCTGGTTCCGGCCCGACCCGCGCATCGAAAAATACCTGGCGCAGCAGAACGAGCAGCAGCGCTGACCGCCCCGCCTTGCCTGGAGCCCCCATGCCCGAAACCCGCAGCACCCCCGCCCCCCTGAGCCACCTGCTGGGCTTCAATGCCGGCTATGTGGACACGGCGGGTTTCCTGGCGCTGGGCGGCCTGTTCGCCGCGCATGTGACGGGCAACTTCGTCACGCTGGGCGCGGCGCTGATCCACAGCAGCGCGGGCGCCGTCTCCAAGCTGCTGGCGCTGCCAGTGTTCTGCGTGGCCGTGGTGCTGGCGCGCCTGGCCAGCAATGCGCTGGTGGCGCGGCAGCAGGCGCCCCTGCGCAGCCTGGTCGCGGCCCAGGTGCTGCTGCTGGCGCTGGCGGCGGCGCTGATGCTGGGCTACGGCCCGTTCGCGGACGGCGACGCGCCGCCCGCGTTTGCCGCCGGCATGCTGATGGTGTGCGCCATGGCCGTGCAGAACGCCATGCAGCGCATGCACCTGGCCCAGCTGCCGCCGTCGACTCTGATGACGGGCAACACCACCCAGGTGATGATCGATCTGGCCGACCTGTTCAAGGGCCTGTGGGGCGATGCGCGCGGCGCTGCCATGGGACGGCTGCGCAAGATGCTGCCCGCCATCGCCAGCTTTGCCGTGGGCTGCGCGCTGGCGGCGCTGGCCTATGTGGCCCTGGGCATGTGGTGCTTTGCGCTGCCGCCGGTGGTGGCGGCGCTGACGCTGCGCTACAGCAGCGATTCATGATGAAAATGGCTTGTAGCGCCAGTCCATCAAACGCCAATAGCTATTAATATAATAGCAATCAAACCATCAGTCACGGGCGATCAGTGCCGCAACCGCCTCGCCCACCTGCGTGGTATTGGCCGTGCCGCCCAGGTCCGGCGTGCGCGGGCCGCTCTTGATGACCTCCTCGATGGCGGCCACGATGGCGTCGTGCGCGGCGCGGCCGGCGCCCTGGCCCTGGGTCAGGAAGTCCAGCAGCAGCGCGCCCGACCAGACCATGGCGATCGGGTTGGCGATGTTCTTGCCGTAGATGTCGGGCGCCGAGCCGTGCACCGGCTCGAACAGGCTGGGGAAGGTTCGGTCGGGGTTCAGGTTGGCCGACGGCGCCAGGCCGATGGTGCCGGTGGTGGCCGGGCCCAGGTCGGAGAGGATGTCGCCGAACAGGTTGGTGGCGGCCACCACGTCGAAGCGGCCCGGCTGCAGCACGAAGCGCGCGGTCAGGATGTCGATGTGCTGCTTGTCCAGCGTGACCTCGGGGTACTGCCTGGCGACCTCCTCGGCGCGCTGGTCCCACCAGGGCATGCTGATGGCGATGCCGTTGCTCTTGGTGGCCAGGGTCACATGCTTCTTGCTGCGGCTCTGCGCCAGGTCGAAGGCGTACTTCAGCAGGCGGTTGGCGCCGTGGCGCGAGTAGACCGACTCCTGGATCACGATCTCGCGGTCCGTGCCCTCGTACATGATGCCGCCCAGCGACGTGTACTCGCCCTCGGTGTTCTCGCGCACCACGTAGTAGTCTATGTCGCCGGGCTTGCGGCCGGCCAGCGGGCAGGGCACGCCCTCGAACAGGCGCACCGGGCGCAGGTTGATGTACTGGTCGAACTCGCGGCGGAACTTGAGGAGGGACCCCCACAGCGAGACGTGGTCGGGCACGGTGGCCGGCCAGCCCACGGCGCCGAAGAAGATGGCGTCCATGCCCGAGAGCCGGGCCTTCCAGTCGTCCGGCATCATCTGGCCGTGCGCGGCGTAGTAGTCGCAGCTGGCCCATTCGAAATGGTGGAATTCGAGCGCCAGGCCGAAGCGCTTGCTGGCGGCTTCCAGGGCGCGCAGGCCCTCGGGCATGACTTCCTTGCCGATGCCGTCGCCGGCGAGGACTGCGATGTGGTAGGTGGTGGACATGGGCGGTTTCCGTCGTTGAAAGTGCTGGGCCGTATTCTCAGACCCTGCGTTTATGAAGACAATCCCGTATTTGTAGTCTGATTGTTTACGGATCGTGTTCAAAAACCTGCTGCCCGACGACCTGCGCGTCTTCCTCTCGGTGGTGCGCCGCGCCAGCTTTGCCGCGGCGGCGCAGGAGCTGGGCGCCTCGCCTGCCTATGTGAGCAAGCGCATCCGCCTGCTGGAGGCCGAGCTGGGCGTGCAGCTGCTGCACCGCACCACGCGGCGCGTGGCGGTCACCGAGGACGGCGAGCGCGTGTTCGGCTGGGCCCAGCGCATCCTCGACGACATCGACCACCTGGTGCAGGACGTGAGCACCGCCGCTGGCGAGCCGCGCGGCCTGCTGCGCATGAGCAGCAGCTTCGGCTTCGGCCGCAACGTGGTGGCGCCGGCCATGTCGCAGCTGGTGGCGCGGCACCCGGGCCTGCAGGTGCGGCTGGAGGTGTTCGACCGCCTGGTCGACGTGGCGGCCGAAGGCATCGACCTGGACGTGCGCGTGGGCGACGAGATCGCGCCGCACCTGATCGCCCGCAAGCTGGCCGACAACCACCGCGTGCTGTGCGCCGCGCCCGCCTACCTGGCGCGCAAGGGCCCGCCGCGCGGCATCGCCGAGCTCTCCGCGCACGACTGCCTGGTCATCAAGGAGCGCGACCATCCGTTCGGCGTCTGGAAGCTGCGCGCCGGCGCCGAGGAGCGCACGGTGAAGGTGACCGGGCCGTTGTCGGCCAACCACGGCGAGATCGCGGTGCAGTGGGCGGTGGACGGCCACGGCATCGTGCTGCGCTCGGTCTGGGACGTGGCCGCGCTGCTGCAGTCCGGCCAGCTGGTGCAGGTGCTGCCCGAGTGGCGCCAGGAGGCCAATGTCTGGGCCGTCTACCCCACGCGGCTCGACCGCTCGGCCAAGGTGCGGGCCTGCGTGGAGTTCCTGCAGGACTATTTCCGGCGGGCCATGCCCGTTTCCTGATGGCGCAATGGTCCATGGCACGCATCCATGGCACGGATCGCGGCCTACGAAACTGGCACGATTTAAGCGCGGGACGGCCAGCAGGGGCCGCCCCGCAGCAAAGGCCGTCGTCCCTTGGGGGAAGCCGCGCAGCGGCTCAGGGGGGCGTTTTATGCCCGCTGCGCCTCCAGCACCTTGGTGAACAGCGACTTGCCGTCCAGGTCCTTGAGCGTGACGGTCATGGCCTGGCTGCGATGGTCGATGTCCACCTGGCCGAAGAACTGGTAGCCCTCGGTGGGCGCGGAGTTGTCGTAGCCGGCGCCCTTCTGGTAGACGACCTCGCCGCCAAAGGTCTTGTCCATGGGGTTCGGGCCGAAGCCGCCGGCGTTCAGCGGGCCGGAGACGAATTCCCAGAACGGGTCGAAATCCTGGAACTTGGCGCGCTCGGGGCTGAAGTGGTGGGCCGCGGTGTAGTGCACGTCGGCGGTGAGCCAGACCACGTTCTTGATGCCCGCGTCCTTGATGCCCTTGAGCAGGCGCGCCAGCTCCATCTCGCGGCCCTTGGGCGCGCCGTCGTCGCCGTTGGCCACGGCCTCCCAACGGGCGCGGCCTTCGTCGTCCTTGCCGTCGGGCACGAAGAGGCTGATCGGCATGTCGGCGGCGATGATCTTCCAGGTGGCGCGGCTCTGCTTGAGGCCGGCCAGCAGCCAGTCCACCTGCGGGCGGCCGAGGAACTCGGTCTCGTGGCTCTCGGCGGTCTGCAAGTTGTGGGTGTTGGGGCCGCGGTAGCTGCGCATGTCGAGCACGAAGACATCGGCCAGCGGGCCCTGTGGCAGGTGGCGGTAGACGCGCTGCGACTCGGCCGCACCGAAGGGGCGCATAGGCGCGTAGTCCATGAAGGCGCGCTGGCCGCGCGCGGCCAGCAGCTGCACGTTCTTCTCGGTGTAGCGCGCGTCGGCGGCCACGCTCTTGCTGTCGGAGTAGTTGTTGCTGACCTCGTGGTCGTCCCATTGCCAGATCTGCGCCACTTCGCTCGCGAAGGCGCGCACGTTGGCGTCCATCAGGTTGTAGCGGTGGCGGCCGCGGAACTCGTCCAGCGTCTCGGCCACCTTGGCGACCTCGGGCGTGACCAGGTTCTTCCACAGCGTGCCGTCCTTGAGCTTGAGCTCGGCGGGAATGGGGCCGTCGGCATAGATGGTGTCGCCGCTGTGGATGAAGAAGTCCGGGTTGGTCTTGCGCATGGCCTCGTAGATGCGCATGCCGCCGAAGGCCTCGTTGATGCCGAAGCCCTGGCCGGCGGTGTCGCCGCTCCACACCAGGCGCAGCGGGCGCGTGGCGGGGCCGCCGCTGGCCTCGGGCGTGCGGAAGTGGCCCAGCACGGCGGGCGAGCGCACGTTGGCGCTGGCCAGGTCTTCGAGCACCACGCGGTAGAAGATCTCCTGGCCGGCGGGCAGGCCCTGCAGGTCGATGCGGCCGGTGCCGTCGCTGGACGCGAGCAGGTCGGGGCCGCGCAGCCGGGTGGCGTTGGCGAAGCCGGCGGTGGTGGACCATTCCAGCCACATGCGCGCATCGCGGCTGGCGCGGGCCCAGACGATGGCGCGGTCGGCCAGCACGTCGCCGCTCTGCACGCCCGAGGGCAGCAGCGGCCGGGCGCCGTCGCGGGTGATGGCGGCGGGCGCGGTCTGCGCGCGCAGCACGGCGGGCAGCAGGCCGGTACCGGCCACGGCGGTGGAGGATAGCAGGAAGCGGCGGCGGGGGAGAATCAATGGCATGGCATCGAGGAGGCAAAGCTGAACAGCCGGCCCAGCTTAGGCTGCGCGGATGACATGCCCGTGAATGCGCTTTCGGCCCCAGGACCTGCGCCCATGGCCCCCGCGATCCATGTGCGTGATGCGATCAGACCCTAATCCATCTTCACATTGGCGGCCTTCACCACCGCCTCCATGCGCTGTTTCTCTTCGCGGATGAAGGCCGCGGCTTGCGCGGGCGGCGTGAGCTGGAGGTCGTAGCCCTGCGCCACCAGGGCCTGCGTGGCCTCGGGGGCTGCCACGCCTTTCACGAAGCCCTGGTAGATGCGCTGGCGCTCGGCATCGGCAAGGCCTGCGGGGCCGATGGCGGCAATCCAGCCGTTGAGAACATAGTCGGGCAGGCCCTGTTCGGCAATCGTGGGCACTTCGGGCAGGGTGTCGGAGCGCCGGGTGCCGGTGACGCCCAGGGCGCGCAGCGCGCCGGTTTTGACATGCGGTGCGGCCGGCGCCACGGCCACCACGCCCAGCTGCACCTGGCCGCTGAGCAGATCGTTCATCAGCTGGCCCATGCCGCGGTACGGGATATGCGGAATCTGCAGGCCTGCCTGCTGCACGAACATGGCTGCGCCCAGGTGCAGGATGGTGCCGTTGCCCGAGGAGCCGTAGTTGAGTGCGCCGGGGTTGGCCCTGGCATAGGCCATCAGCTCCTGCAGGTTGCGCACGGGCAGCCTGGGGCTGGCCACCAGCACGAACGGCGTGGTGCCGATGATGGTGATGGGCGTGATGTCGTTGATCGAGTCGAACGGAATGTTTTTGTACAGGCTGGGATTGACGACATGGTTGTTGCTGACGATGGCTATCGTCGAGCCGTCCCTGGGCGCACGCACCAGCTGGGCCGTGCCGGTGATGCCGCCCGCGCCAGGCAGGTTCTCGATCACCAGCGCCTGGCCCAGCACCTTGCCCACGCTGGGGGCGATGGCGCGGATGGCGCCGTCCGCCCCCGAGCCGGCCGACAGCGGCAGGATGACGCGCAGCGGCTTGTCGTGCGGCGCAGCATGGGCTAGCGGCGGCAGCGCGCTGCCTGCCGCCCATGCGGTGGTGGTGGCCAGCCATTGGCGGCGGCTGATGCGTGGGCTTGTCTTCATGCCTTGTCTCCGGAATGCGGGCTGTTCCCGTCTATGTGGTGTGGATCGCTGTCAATCAGTGGGAGTTGGGCTGTGCGCTGTCAGCCCGCCACGGCGCCGCTGGCGCGCAGCGCGGCGATGGCGGCCGCGTCGTAACCCAGGCTGTCCAGCAGCTCCTGGGTGTGTTCGCCCAGCTGGGGCGGGTCCATGCGCACGCCTAGGCGTTCGCCCGCCATGCGAACCGGCAGCAAGGTGGCCGGTGCCGTCTGGCCGGCACGTTCGCCGTCGGTCAGGCGCACATCGGCCAGGCCGCCCGTGGCGCGCAAATGCGGATCGTCCAGCAGTTGCTCGGGCTTGCTGATGGGGGCATAGGGCAGGCCGTTGTCCTCAAATCGCTTGGCGATGTGCGCGGCCGTCATTGGCGCAAAGCGCCGGCGCAGCTCGGACAGCAGGGTGGGGCGAAGGCGCACGCGGTCGTTGTTGGTCGCGTACTGCGGGTGGGCCAGCAGGTCGCTCCAGCCGAAGGCGTTGCACATGGCGGCCCATTGCGCATCGCTGACGGCGGCCAGGAAGATCTGCTCGCCATCCAGCACGGTGAACACGTCGTACACCGACCAGGCCGAGATGCGGTTGGGCATGGGCTCGGCGGCCTGGCCGGTCACGGCGTACTGCATCATGTGCTGGCCCACGAGGAAGACATTGTTTTCGAACAGCGCGGAGTCGATCTCCTGGCCCTTGCCGGTCTGCGCGCGCTGTATCAGCGCGGCCATCGCGCCGATGGCGCCGAACATGCCGCCCATGATGTCGTTGACGCTGGTGCCCGCGCGCAAGGGGTCGCCGGGGCGGCCCGTCATGTAGGCCAGGCCGCCCATCATCTGCACCACTTCATCGAGCGCGGTGCGGTGCTCGTAGGGGCCGGGCAGGAAGCCGGTGTGGTTCACGTAGATGAGCCGCTCGTTCAGCCTGGAGAGCGCGGCATAGTCCAGGCCGTATTTGCGCATCACTCCAGGCTTGAAGTTCTGGGCCACCACATCGGCCGTGCCGGCAAGGCGGATCGCCGCTTCCAGCCCCTGCGGCTGGCGCAGGTCCAGCGCGATGCTTTTCTTGTTGCGGTTGAACATGGGGAAAAAGCCTGCGCCTGCGCCCAGCAGGTGGCGGGTGCGGTCGCCGTCCACCGGTTCGACCTTGATGACTTCGGCACCCAGGTCGGCCAGCACCATGCCGCAGGTCGGGCCCATGACCATGTGGGTGAATTCGACCACGCGCAAGCCGGCCAGTGGAAGGGGGGGCGATGGGTGGGTGGAGGATGAGTTGCTCATGATTTGGTAGCTTTTGGCGCTCTGTTGGCAAGCGCTAGAAGGTGTTTCGATGAAAAATCCGTTCAAAGGCAGGCGGTGGCCGTGTCGGGCATGGGCCCGGCGTGGGGGCGGATCACGCCCGCCCGCCACAGGCTGCCGTGCAAGGGTTCGTTCGGCAGCCACTGCTGCAACTGCCGGCGCAGCTGCAGCAGGGCCGGCACCTGCGCGCCAGTCTGCGCGCCCATGCGTTCGAGCATGTAGGCCAGGTCTTCGGTGGCCACATTGCCGCTGGCGCCGGGCGCATGCGGGCAGCCGCCAATGCCGCCCAGGCAGGCGTCGAAGCCGCGCACGCCGGCCTGCCAGGCCGCATAGGCATTGGCCAGGCCCATGCCGCGCGTGTCGTGGAAATGCGCGTAGCGCAGCCTGTCACCCACCCGGTGCACGGCCTTGTCAAACAGGCGGCTGACCATGGCCGGGTCGGCATGGCCCACGGTGTCGGCGAGGCTGACGCGGTCGGCGCCGGCATCCAGCAAGGCCTGCAGCAGACGCAGCACTTCGGCCTCGGACACTTCGCCCTGTAAGGTGCAGCCGAAGGCCGTGCCCACGCCGCCTTCGATGATGGCGCGGCTGCCCGAGGCATCGCGTGCCGCACGGATGCGGGCCACTTCGGCCACGACCTCGTCCGGCGTTTTGCGCAGATTGGCCAGGCTGTGGGCATGGCTGGCCGATAGCGGCACGATCATCGCGTGCGCGCCGGCGGCCAGGGCGCGCTCCGCCCCCTTGAGGTTGGGCACCAGCACGGAAGCCACCAGGCCGGGCAGCTGCAGCGCATGCTGCAGCACGGCTTCGGTATCGGCCAGCTGCGGCAGCAGGCGGGCGGGCACCATGGAGCCCACCTCGATCTCGCGCATTCCGGCGGCATGGGCGGCATCGACCCAGCGGCATTTGTCGGCCGTGCCGACGATGGTGGACACGCTTTGCAGGCCGTCGCGCAGGCCGACTTCGCGAAGGGTTGCAACGGCAGAGGGATGGGTGGTTGACAAGAGGCAGTCTCCGTGGGCGTTGTTCGTGCTGGATTCTAGAATTTCCAATGCATCAGCAATAATCAATTTCGGAAGCTGTTAGATTCCATAATAGAAATTCAATAACCGTCATGTCAGCTTGGTTGCTCCCTGGCTCCGAGACCGATGCGGCATGCCGGATGCAACGCCGGAGATCCCCATGCATGACCTCAGCCTGTTGAACCTGCGCCTGTTCGTGCAGGTGTGCGAGCAGCGCAGCATCGCCAGGGTGGCGCAGTCCGAAGTGCTGGTGGCATCAGCCATCAGCAAGAGGCTGGCGCAGCTGGAACACCAGGTGGGCGCCGACCTGTTCCTGCGCGAAAAGCGCGGCCTGAAACCCACGGCAGCCGGCGAGACCTTGCTGGAGCATGCGCGCACCATCCTGGCGGCGGCCAGCCACATGCAGCAGGAGATGGCGGCCTACGGCAAGGGCGTGCAGGGCCAGGTGCGCGTGCTGGTGACGGCCTCGGTGATGGCCGAGTCGCTGGCCGAAGACGTGGCCCGCTTTCTGCAGCAGCCCGCGCACGCCAATATCCGCGTGACCCTGGAGGAGTGCGTGAGCCCGGATGTCGCGCGCGGCGTGCGCGAAGGGCGTGCCGCCATGGGCATCTGCTGGGATGCGACGGATCTGTCCGGCCTGCAGACCCGGCCGTACCGCAGCGACCATCTGGCCGTCGCCGCGCATCGCAGCCACCCGATCGCGCAGTTGCGGCAAGTGCATTTTGCCGACGTGCTGGACTACGAGCATGTCAGCATGCCGGCCCTGAGCGCGGTGCAGATCCTGCTGACGCGCGCGGCGGCGCAGGAGGGCAAGCATTTGCGCCACCGGGTGCATGTTTCCAACTTCGACGCGGCCTTGCGCGTGGTGCAGGCCAATCTGGCCATCAGCGTGGTGCCGCGTGAAGTGGCGCTGTCCTATGCCGCCTATTCCGATGTGCGCGTGATTGCCCTGGCGGACCCCTGGGCCCGGCGGCGCTTTGCCATCAGCTATCGCGACGAAGCGCAGCTGCCGCCGGCAGCCAGGGCCTTGCGCGACCATCTGGTCCAGGCCAGCCAGCAGGCTTGAATCATGAAAAAAGCCATTTGCAGTGCTGCAAATGGCTCGGCCGTGCTTCGCCTGTTACTTCAGGCGGTACGAAATAGCGGGAGATCAGCGGCTCAGCGCGGCCTTGACGGCGGCCGAGACTAGGCCCATGTCGGCCTTGCCGGCCAGCCGGGCCTTGACCGCGCCCATGACCTTGCCCATGTCGCCAGGGCCGCAGGCGCCGACTTCGGCCACGATGGCCTGCACGGCTGCGGTGATCTCGGCTTCGGACATGCGTTCGGGCAGATAGACCTTGAGCACGTCGATCTCGGCCTTTTCCACATCGGCCAGGTCCTGGCGGCTGGCGCTCTCGTAGGCCGCGATGGAGTCCTTGCGCTGCTTGATCAGCTTGTCCACGATGGCGATCACGGCCGCATCGTCCAGCTCCACGCGTTCGTCCACTTCCTTTTGCTTCATGGCGGCCTGCAGCAGGCGGATGGTGCCCAGGCGTGCACTGTCCTTGGCGCGCATGGCGGTCTTCATGTCTTCGGTAATCTGGGCTTTCAGGCTCATAACTCTCTCCTGGTGAAGGGCCGGGGCGAAATCGCACGATTGCGCCATGGCTTGAGCGGTCACTGCGCGATGGTCGCAGTGGCCAGAAAACAAAAAACCCGCGCCTGGCGTCCCGAGCGCGGGTTTGCGGCGTTTGACGGCCGACTGTCCTAACGAATTAGTACAGCTTCTTGGGCAGTTGCATGCTGCGAACGCGCTTGTAGTGGCGCTTCACGGCAGCAGCCTTCTTGCGCTTGCGCTCGGCTGTGGGCTTTTCGTAGAACTCACGAGCGCGCAGATCGGTCAGCAGACCCAGCTTTTCGATGGTGCGCTTGAAGCGGCGCAGGGCAACTTCATAGGGCTCGTTTTCTTTGACGCGGATGGTAGTCATTCAATTTCCAGATATATCTGTGCCGACAGCGGGTTCTCGGGAAGATCGGGCCTGAGAGCCATGAACAGCGGTTGTTCCCCGTCTCTATTCAACTAGTATGGCCGACGGGGTAATGCCAGCAAAGTCGAGCATTATAAGGGATGAGCGGGCGATATGTCCAAACCCGGCTCCAATCGTCTCGATACGGCATCGGCAACTCCCTGCGCCAGGGGCGCTAAACGCGGTTGGTGGCGACCCTGAGCGGGTTTGCCAGAGGGTCCGGGTACGCACAAATTGCATACAGTTTGTGAAACTCCAATTTCTTCAGGTTGCCAAGGAAATTGGCTTTTCTCTTTGCCCATACCGGCTGTTGCCCTAGGAGCCTTGTATCGTGTCCCAGCAGTTTTCCCGTTTCCATATGTCGCGCCGCCAGTGGCTGGCTTCTGCCGCCGCCCTGGCCGTTGCTCCCGGTGCCATGGTCCTGGGCGGCTGCGCCAGCGCGCAGGGCGCAGCCGCTGGTGCGGCAGCCGGCAGCCAGCCCGGCGGCCTGGGCATGGTGGGCGGCCTGTTTGCCGGCTCGCGCAGCGACAAGGGTTTCATGGAGGCTGGCTGGCGCGGGCTGGAGAAGGCGCGCGACGTACTGGGCGTGCAACTGCGCTTCATCGACGGCATTGCGCCCCAGCAGGACAAGCTGGCTGCGGCCCTGGCGCAACTGGCCGAGCAGGGCGCGCCGCTGGTGATCGCCCATGGCGGGCAGAACAACCAGGCGGCCGTCGAAGTGGCGCGGCGCTTTCCGGGCACGCGCTTTGTCGTGACTCAGGGAGCGGTGCAGGCGGCCAACCTGAGCAGCTACGACGTGCTGCAGGAGGAGTCGGCCTATCTGGCCGGCGTGCTGGCCGCGCTGACGACCAGGACCGGCGTGGTCGGCCATATGTCGGGCATCCGCGTGCCGCCGGGGCTCAAGGGCCGCGCGGCCTATGCGGCCGGCGTGCGCGATACCGATCCCAAGGTGCGGCTGCTGACCAACTTCTCGGGCGACCAGGACGACAACGCCCTGTCGCACCGCATCGCCCAGGCGCAGATCGCGGCGGGTGCCGATGTGATCTTCACCATGCTCAACTCGGGCCGCGACGGCGTGACGCGCGCCTGCCGCGAGAAGAAGGTGCGCCAGATCGGCAACGTGATCGACTGGACGGCGGTGGATCCGCAGGTCTTCGTGGCCTCGGCCTGGGCCGACGTGGGCATTGGCGCCTTCCTGGCGGTCAAGGACATGAAGGAGACCGGCGCGCCCCGGCCCGGCATCTACAAGATCGGCCTGCAGGACCCTGCGGCCGTGCGCCTCGTCATGGGCAGGGACGTGCCCGCCAGCGTGCGCGCCAGGGTGGACCAGGCCCGCGCGGAGATTGCCGCGGGCCTGCTCAAGGTGCCCGAGCACTACGAGGGCCCCGAGTTCTCGGCCTGACCGGCTGCTGGACAGGAAAAGGATGGCGCTGCCATCCTTTTTTCATACGGAGGAGCCTTCAGGAGACTGCGTCCTGGACCGGCTTCCGGTCCGAGACCGGCAGCGCCTGTGCGCAGGCGTGGGCGCTGGCCCAGGCCCACTGGAAGTTGTAGCCGCCCAGCCATCCCGTGATGTCCACCACCTCGCCGATGAAGTACAGGCCGGGCTGGCTCTTGCATTCCATGGTCTGCTGGGACAGCTCTTTGGTGTCCACGCCGCCCAGCGTGACCTCGGCCTTCTTGTAGCCCTCGGTCCCCGTGGGCGTGATCTCCCAGCGCGAGAGCCTGTGCGCCAGCTGGACCAGGGCCTTGTCCGAGGCCTGATCGATGGGCCGTTGCCAGGCTGCGTCCTGCTGCACCCAGGCATCGGCCAGGCGCGCTGGCAGCCACTGGCACAGCTCGTTGGCGATCAGCTTGCGCGAGCGGGCCTTGGCGGCCAGCAGTTCGGCTTCCAGGTCCACCTGGGGAGCGAGATTGATGGTCAGCGGCGTGCCGGGCGTCCAGTAGCTCGAGATCTGCAGCACGGCCGGGCCCGAGAGGCCGCGGTGGGTGAACAGCAGGTCTTCATGGAAGGTCATGCGTTCCTTCTTGCTGCCCGTTGCTGCGCTCGCGCTGATCTCGACCGGCAGGGCCAGGCCCGCGAGCTGGGCATAAGGCTGCCAGCCGGCGCCGTCGAAGGTCAGCGGCACCAGGCCTGGCGAGCGCTCCACCAGCGGCAGGCCGAACTGCCGGGCCAGCCGGTAGCCGAAATCCGTGGCGCCGATCTTGGGAATGCTCAGGCCGCCCGTGGCAATCACCAGGCTGCGCGCCGTGACCGTGCCGCGGTCGGTCTCGATCTGATAGCTGCCGGCGCTCTCCCCGTCAGCGTTTGAAGCCGAAAACGCTATGTTTCCGATACGGCAGGGCTGCCAGCGCTGCACGCCGCCGGCTGCGCATTCGGCCAGCAGCATGGCGATGATGTCCTCGGCCGAGCGGTCGGCGAACAACTGGCCCTTGTGCTTTTCATGGTGGGCGATGCCGTGCCTGTCCATGAGGGCAATGAAGTCGGCCGGCGTGAAGCGCGACAGGGCGGAGCGGCAGAACTGGGGATTGGCGCCCACGAAGTGGCGGTGCGGCGCGCGCACGTCCAGGTCGCGGTTGGTGAAGTTGCAGCGGCCGCCGCCCGAGATGCGGATCTTCTCGGCCACCTTGTCGGCGTGGTCGACGAGCAGGACCCTGAGGCCGCGCTGCCCGGCCCGGGCGGCGCAGAACAGGCCGGCGGCGCCGGCGCCGACGATGACGGCATCAAACATGGAGGATTTCACAGCAGCAGGAAATCAGTAGGACTTACGCAAACAGGGAGGCTTTGAGACTGCTTCGTTGAAGCAAAGGTCTTGCCGGGGCCTGCTTTGCGTAAGCCGTAATCAGGAAAATGCGCCGGCGTGCAGGCGCCGGCCGCGAATACGGGCCCCGGGGTGGGACAAAAGGGTGCCCATTCTCGCCCAGAGCCGCATATTCCTAGAATCGCGCCCATGAATATCCCATCGCATCAGCTCAGCATGACGGTGCTCATGTCCCCGGACATGGCCAATTTCTCGGGCAACGTCCATGGCGGAGCCATTCTGAAGCAGCTCGACCAGGTGGCCTACGCCTGCGCCAGCCGCTACGCCGGCCGCTATGTGGTGACGCTGAGCGTGGACCAGGTGATGTTCCTACAGCCCATCCATGTGGGCGAGCTGGTGACGTTCCTGGCCAGCGTGAACTACACGGGCACCTCGTCCATGGAGATCGGTATCAAGGTGGTGGCCGAGGACATCCGCACCCAGGTGGTGCGCCATGTGAACAGCTGTTTTTTCACCATGGTGGCCGTGGACGAGAACAAGAAGCCCGTTTCCGTTCCCCCGCTGCAGCCCCAGACCGACGACGAAAAGCGCCGCTGGCAGGCCGCGCTGATCCGCAAGGAGCTGCGCAAGGAGCTGGCAGGGCGCTTCAGGCAGATCCATGTCACCACCAGCGCGAACGTCGCGGGCTGACCGGAAGGTCGCTGGCGACCACGAAAAAAGGCCGCATCGCGGCCTTTTCTTTTGACGCGCCGAGCGGCCTTCAGGCCGCCGCGGTCTGCAGCGCCGATGCGCCTTGCGCCTGCCAGGCGGCCACGCCCTGCACCACGTCGCCGATGACCATGACGCTGGGGCTGGCCAGGCCGCTGCGGGCAATGCATTCGGGCAGGGTGGCGAGCGTGGTCAGCGCATGGCGCTGGCGGGGCAGGCTGGCGTGCTGGATCACGGCTACGGGCGTGCTGCCGGGCAGGCCGGTCAGCAGCTCGGCGGTGATCTGCTCGACGCTGCTCACGCCCATGTAGATCACCAGGGTCAGCTTGGCCGCGTGGGCGGTTGCGGCGATCTGGCGCCAGTCGGGGCCTTTGTCTCCTGGCTTGGCGTGGCCCGTCATGAAGAGCACGCCGTGGGCGCGGTCGCGGTGGGTCAGCGGCGCGCCCAGGCTGGTCAGGCCGGCCAGGCCCGAGGTGATGCCGTTGACCACGCTCACCGCGATGCCGGCTTCGCGCAAGTGCTCCACTTCCTCGCCGCCGCGGCCGAAGATGAACGGGTCGCCGCCCTTGAGGCGCACCACGTTCTCGCCCTCGCGCACCGCAGCGATCATGAGCTTTTCGATGAAGGCCTGCGGCGTGCTCTTGCAGCCGCCGCGCTTGCCCACATAGACGATGCGCGCCTGGGGGCTGGCATGGGCCACGACGGCATCGCTGACGAGATCGTCCACGAACAGCACGGTGGCGGATGCAATGGCCTTGGCGGCCTTGAGCGTGAGCAGTTCCGGATCGCCCGGGCCGGCGCCGACCAGGGTGCAGGTGCCCGGGCCCGGGCGGGAAATGGTCGAGTTCGTCATGGCAGTGGGTTCTAGGGTTCTGGAGAGGTCGGCGCCTGCGGCGCGTTTCAGTCGCGGCTCAGGCCCTGCAACCGGCCGATGTTATGGGGATTGGGCGCGCACATGGCCGCATGCAGGGTTTTGATCTGTTGCACCTGTTGCGCGATGGGCGCGGGAACGGGCCGGTGCCCGCCCAGCATGTCGCGGATGAGCTGCGCAGTCTGGAGGGCATCGAGGCCCTGGGGCAGCTGCGGCGCAGCGGCTGTCTCGTCGGCATACAGACTGCTGTGCACGGCCGAGCGTGCAAAGCAGGTCTGGCCGGCCAGCAGGCCCTGGCTGGCCGGCTCGCGGTTGGGCGCCGCCACCGGCTCACCTTCGGTGCCGCGCAGCAGCAGTCCGCTGGCCTGGCGCAGGGCCAGTGTCTCGGCCATGGGATGGGCATAGTCGGGATGGGTGTAGCTGCCCACCACCAGGCTGGGGAGGGTCGTGCGGCCGGGCAGGGGGCGTTCCAGCGGATCGAGCAGCTTGACGATGCTGTGCGCCGGGTTGCGCAGCCCGATGCGGCGGCGCAGCTGCAGCAGCTTTTCCAGCGCCGGCAGCAGATGGCGGGTGCGCATCCAGACGGCCTGGCCAGGCTGCAGCGCGGCGGGGGCTGCCAGCACCGGCCATTGCAGCGCGCTCCACACGGCCTGGGTGCCGATGCGTCTGTCTTCAGTGTCGCAGCCGTGCACCAGCACCGGCAGGCCTTCGCGGGCCAGCAGCGCGGCCAGCAGCGGCGTGAGATTGGGCAGCTTGCGCGCGCCGTTGTAGCTGGGCAGCACGACGACGGGAACCTCCGGCCGCGGCCAGGGCGCCTGCCGTGCCGCCACCGCATCGAGAAAACCGGCCAGCTCTTCGGCGGATTCGCCCTTGAAGCGCATGGCAATGCAGAACGCGCCCAGATCCAGGTCGCTGACCTGGTTGTCGAGCAGCAGGCCCATGAGTTCCCGGGCTTGTGCACGCGAAAGCGACCGCGCACCCTTGGTGCCGCGGCCGATTTCCTTGAGATAGGCGCTGATGCTCATGATTCATGTAATTGTCGTCATAAAAACAGCAATCCATAAGACTTGTTCGTTATATATACATGTGAGTGCTTGCGCCTGCAGCCCGGCGGTGGTTAATAACTGAATACCGCAGGGCTGCGGACTTGCGGGCCTGAACATTGCTCACATTTGCTGTCACCGGGCACGCGTACGATGTGCTCTGTTTTTTCAGGAGCTTTTCATGAACACCAGCGCATCACTGACGGACGAACTCATGGGCCAGCTGCAGGGCGCGCCCATGCAGGGGCTGGCCCAGCAACTGGGCGTGGACAGCGCGCAGGCCGAGCAGGCCGTGGGCGTGGCCCTGCCCATGCTGTTCGGAGCCTTGGGGCAGAACGCCTCCCAGCCCCAGGGCGCGGCCGCTCTGCTTGGCGCGCTGCAGCGTGACCACAGCAGTGCCAACGGCGCCATGGACCTGGGTGGCCTGCTTGGGGGCCTGGGCGGATTGCTGGGCGGGGCCGGCGGCGGCGCGGGCGGCCTGGGCAGCATCCTGGGCTCCGTGCTGGGCGGCGGTGGCGCTGGAGCCAATGCCGCGCAGGCCGATGGCGGCTCCATCCTGGGCCATATCTTCGGCGGCAACCAGGATCAGGCCCAGGCGCAGCTGGGCCAGGCGACGGGACTGGGCAGCAACGCCGGCCAGCTGCTGGCCATGCTAGCGCCCCTGGTGATGTCCTTTCTGGCCCATCGCGTGCAGTCCCAGGGCATGGGCGCCAGCGAACTGGGCAACACCCTGGGGCAGGAAAGCAGCCAGATCCAGTCGCAAGGCGGCGTAGCCGGCGGCATCCTGGGAAGCCTGCTGGACCAGAATGGCGATGGCAAGCTGGACATGGGCGACCTGTTCAAGCTGGGCGGCAGCCTGCTGGGCGGCCGCCGCTGATTCCGGCCGCAGGATAAAAAAAGGCAGCTTCGGCTGCCTTTTTGCCTTGGGGAACGCGATGGCGCGCGCAGGAAGCTGTTTTCCTGCGGGCCATACGGGCATAGCCTGATTGCCGCAATGCAACAAGCTCCTCACACTGGTTTTCAGTCCCTGTGTGCAGCGACCCGCCGCACCGGCTTTTTCTGAACCCCAAAGGAGGACCCTATGACGACCGTAGCCGACATCCTGCGCGCCAAAGGCAACAGCGCCATCCACAGCGTGACCCCCTCCGATACCATGCTGGTGGCGCTGCAGCGCATGGCCGACAAAGGCATAGGCGCCCTGCTGGTGCTGGAGGGCGGAGCGATCGCCGGCATCGTGACCGAGCGCGACTATGCCCGCAAGATCGCCCTGCAGGGCCGCAGCTCGGGCAGCACCAAGGTCGAGGAAGTCATGACGCGCAAGGTCCATTGCGTGCTGCCGCACCAGACCAGCGAGGAGTGCATGTCGCTGATGACCAGCAACCGCATACGCCACCTGCCCGTGGTGGACGAGCAGCGCCAGCTGCTGGGACTGATCTCCATCGGCGACATCGTCAAGGAAATCATCTCGGCCCAACAGTTCACGATCCAGCAGCTGGAGCACTACATCTCGGGTACGCATGCCTGACCTGCTCCTGCGCGCCTGCGCCGCCTCCCTCTGAAGGAGGCGGCGGCCTTTGCCCGGACAGCCCCTGCCGCGGGCGGCCCTGGCTGACCGTTTCTGGCTGGGGGCATGTCGGTTTCACGCGCCCATTGGAAATGCCGCAACTCCGGGGCGGCAGACACAAAAAGGCGGGCAGGGCCAATGCCCGCCTTTCCTGCGCCGGCGAGCCGCAGCACCTACACTTGCGGCCATGAGTTTGCTGATCCTGGGAATCGAATCCTCCTGCGACGAGACCGGCGTGGCCCTGGTGCGTGCCGATGCGGGCAAAGGCGTGCCTGTCCTGCTTTCGCACGCGCTGCACAGCCAGATCGAGATGCACCGCGCCTATGGCGGCGTGGTGCCCGAGCTGGCCAGCCGCGACCACATCCGCCGCGTGCTGCCGCTGACGGAAAAAGTGCTGGCCGATTCCGGCGCCACGCTGGAGCAGGTGGACGTGGTCGCCTTCACGCGCGGGCCGGGGCTGGCGGGCGCCCTGCTGGTGGGCGCGGGCGCGGCCTGCGCCATGGCCGCGGCACTGGACAAGCCCGTGCTCGGCGTGCACCACCTCGAAGGGCATCTGCTCTCGCCCTTTCTGAGCGAGGATCCGCCCGAATTCCCGTTCGTGGCCCTGCTGGTCTCCGGCGGCCATACGCAGCTGATGCGCGTGGACGGCGTGGGGCAGTACGCGATCCTGGGCGAAACCATCGACGACGCGGCGGGCGAGGCCTTCGACAAGTCCGCCAAGCTCATGGGCCTGCCGTATCCGGGCGGCCCCGTGCTGTCCCGGCTTGCCGAGGGCGGCGATGCCAAGGCTTTCAAGCTGCCGCGCCCGCTGCTGCATTCGGGCGATCTGGATTTCTCGTTCGCCGGCCTGAAGACCGCCGTGCTGACCCAGGCCAAGAAACTGGGCGAAGAGCTGGAGGCGCGCAAGGCCGATCTCGCGGCCAGCACCCAGGCGGCCATCGTCGAGGTGCTGGTCAAGAAGACCCTGGCCGCGCTGCAGCAGACCGGCATGAAGCGCGTGGTGGTGGCCGGCGGCGTGGGTGCCAACAGGCTGCTGCGCGAACAGCTCGATGCCGCATGCGCCCAGCGCAAGATTCGGGTTCACTACCCCGAGCTGCATCTGTGCACCGACAACGGCGCCATGATCGCCATGGCCGCGGCCATGCGCCTGCAGGCCGGGCGTGAACAGGCGAACAAGGAATACGCCTTCGACGTGAAGCCGCGCTGGCCGCTGGATACGCTGCAGTAAAAATCAAAAGGCAGACCGATGGTCTGTCTTTTTTTTGCCAATGGAGCTTATTCAAAAAGAATTTCTGGAATTTTTGCTTCTATTTGATTGGGCGCGGAGGAAATTCTCATAATGCTGCGTATCAATAGTGAGCAGCAAAGCTGCCGCAAGCATTCTTCAGTCAGGTCAAAACTGCTTGCCTTTGCTTAAGCCTATTGACTTTTCTTCGATTTTTAGAGGTGGATGTTTCTTGAGTAGGGGCTAAAAGTTGCCTGAAAGAAACAATCGGCTATGGCTAGGTGTGCTGCATTGCCCAATATTTCGGCATACTACCGTGCGCAGAAGGGAATCCTTCTGCAAAAAACTGCTGCAATGGCGGTGTAACGCAAAGAAATCAAAGGCGAGAGAATGAGGAAACAATGGAGTTTATGGGTGGTTGCTGGCGCAACTGCCATTGTCCTGGCTGCATGTGGAGGAGGAGAGGGAGGGAGCTCAACGTCGCCTGCTCTGGAGACTTCTGCAGGGCAGGGCACGGATACAGGGATTGCCGGAAATAGCGCAAGCGTTGCAACGCCGTTCTTGGGCATCTGGCAAGTTGATCAGGTTTGTACGAATAACTGGGAGCTGGTACCTGCGAGTGAACAGAAGAATGGCGGATCGCTCCGGGTTGAAAAATTGGAAATATTCGAAACCAAGCTGATACAGACAACAGTCATCTATGGTGATCGGAATTGCTCTCAACCGATAGGACGTGTGATAGAGAACTATGACCTTTCCTGGAGCGCTGCCAGTACTCCGGGTTGGAGTAAGGCCGCGCGTATTAAAGCTACCTTTAATGGATATGAGGCCAGCGCCAGCCTGTTATTAGTGCCCAGCGAAGGAGAGGCGCTGGGAAATGTCAGGAAAATGCTTGTTGGCGCCAAAATCAGTGCAACTTATGAGCAGCTTTACATAGGCAGCAGCCAGGTACCTGTGGACATGGACGGCTATCCTACTGACTTCCCACCTTATCCTTATGGAATCCGTGACCGCTGAATTGACCTGATTCAGGTGATCGTGCTCTGAATCAGTTGAAAAGCTTGCAAGGTAGTTCTTGCAGGCTTTTCTTTTGCTAGGCTTCGTGGTTTGGAGTTCCTGGCACCGGCTGCTGCGCCAGCTCGATGAAGGCGCGCAGATAGCCGATATCGAGATCGGCCTCGCGTGCACCCAGGTGGATCTGCTTGGCAATGCCTTTCCTGCCCAGGCGCACGGGCACCACATCCATCTTGCTCGCATATTCGAGCACCAGCCAGCGCGGCAGCGCGGCCACGCCGCGGCCGCTGGCCACCATCTGCAGCATGATGTCCGTGGTCTCTATGGTCTTGTGGCGGCGCGGCGCAATGCCGGCGGGCAGCAGGAACTGGTTGTAGATGTCCAGCCGGTCCGTGGCCACGGGGTAGGTGATCAGCACTTCCCGGTCCAGATGCCGGGGCAGCACGTATTCGGCCCGGGCCAGCGGATGCGAGCCGGCCACCACGAGCACCTGCTCGTAGTCGAACACGGGCACGAACTGCAGCCCGGGCTTGAACAGCGGGTCGGGCGTGACCAGCAGGTCGATCTCGTAGCCGAACAGCGCGCCGATGCCGCCGAACTGGAATTTCTGCTTCACGTCCACATCCACGTCGGGCCAGGCGCTCAGGTAGGGCGAGACGATCCTGAGCAGCCACTGGTAGCAGGGGTGGCATTCCATGCCGATGCGCAGCGCGCCGCGCTCACCCTGGGCGAACTGGCGCAGGCGCTCTTCGGCCAGGTCCAGCTGCGGCAGCACGCGGCCCGCCACGGCCAGCAGGTACCGGCCCGCCTGCGTGAGGCGCAGGCTGCGGCCTTCGCGCAGACAGATATCGGTGCCCAGTTGCTGCTCCAGCTTTTTCATGCTGTGGCTCAGCGCCGACTGGGTGACGCACAGCACGTCGGCCGCAGCCGTGAGCGAGCCCTGTTTCTCGACTTCCTGGACGATGGCCAGATGGATGCGTTCCAGCATTTAATGAATGAAATTCATGGATGTGTGAGATAAGACCATTTTACTTCATGGATTGAAGAAACCAGAATGCGTTCACTCCTTCCGAACCCTTGTTTTCTCATCCAAGAATTTCCATGACGACCATTCACAACCTCGGCTTTCCCCGCATCGGCGCCCGGCGGGAACTCAAGTTCGCGCTCGAGGCCTACTGGAGGGGCGAATCCTCGCGCGACGAGCTGAAGGCTTTAGGCGCCGCGCTGCGCCAGCGCCACTGGAGCGAGCAGCAGGGCCTGGATCTCGTGCCCGTGGGCGACTTCTCCTTCTACGATCAGGTGCTGGACATGAGCTTCACGCTGGGCCATCTGCCCGAGCGCGTGCAGGGCTTCCATGGCGAAGCCCTGGATAACTATTTCCGCGTGGCCCGCGGCCGTTCGGCAACGGGGACCGGGGACCATCCGGGCTGCTGCGGCGGCGTGGCCGCCGGCGAGATGACCAAGTGGTTCGACACCAACTACCATTACATCGTGCCCGAATTCACGGCCGGCACCACGTTCAAGCTCGATGCCACGCGGTTGCTGGAGCAGCTGTCCGAGGCCAGGGCGCAAGGCGTGAGATCCAAGCCCGTCATCATCGGCCCCGTCACCTACCTGGCCCTGGGCAAGGCCAAGGACGGTTCCAACAAACTCGATCTGCTGCCGCGCCTGCTGCCCGTGTATGCCGAGCTGCTCGACACCCTGGCGGCGCAGGGCGTGGAGTGGGTGCAGGTCGACGAGCCCATCCTCGTGACCGAGCTCGACGCGGACTGGCAGCATGCGTTCAACGCGGCCTACCACCACCTGAAGGCCGCCAAGGCCAAGCTGCTGCTGGCCACGTATTTCGGCGACCTGGCGGAGAACAAATACCTGGCGGCCAATCTGCCCGTGGCCGGCCTGCATGTCGACGCCGTCAACGGCCGTGAGGATGTGCAGCAATTGCTGGGCCTGCTGCCTGCGCACAAGGTGCTGTCGCTGGGCGTGATCAATGGCCGCAACATCTGGAAGACGGACCTGGCGGCCGTGCTCGACTGGGTGGAGCCGCTGGCCGAGCGCCTGGGCGAGCGCCTGTGGATCGCGCCCAGCTGCTCGCTGCTGCATGTGCCCGTGGACCTGGCCCAGGAGGGCAAGCTCGACGCCGAGATCAAATCCTGGCTGGCCTACGCGCTGCAAAAGCTCGAAGAGCTGCGCGTGCTGGGCAGGGCCTTGCGCGAAGGCCGCGAGGCAGTGAAGGCGCAGCTGGCGGCCAACGCCGCGGCCCTGGCATCCCGCCGCGCGTCGCCGCGCGTCAACAACCCGGCCGTGCAGGCTGCCACGGCCACCATCGATTTCCGCATGGGCGAACGCCGCAGCGCCTACGGCGTGCGCGCGGCCCGGCAAGCCAGGCTGCTGAAGCTGCCGGCCTATCCGACGACGACCATAGGCTCGTTCCCGCAGACGGCCGATATCCGGCGCGCGCGCAGCGAGTTCAAGGCCGGCAGGCTGGATGCGGCGCTCTACCGGGCGGCCATGCGCGCCGAGATAGAGCGCAGCGTGCGCGAGCAGGAGGCGCTGGGCCTGGATGTGCTGGTGCATGGCGAGGCCGAACGCAACGACATGGTCGAATACTTCGGCGAACAGCTGGCCGGCTATGCGTTGAGCCAGTTCGGCTGGGTGCAGTCCTATGGCTCGCGCTGCGTGAAGCCGCCCATCCTGTTCGGCGACATCAGCCGACCCCGGGCCATGACGGTGGAGTGGATCACCTATGCGCAGTCGCTCACGTCCAAGCCCATGAAGGGCATGCTGACGGGGCCGGTGACGATGCTGAACTGGTCCTTTGTGCGCGACGACCAGCCGCGCCCGGTCTCCTGCAGGCAGCTGGCGCTGGCGATACGCGAGGAGGTGCTGGACCTGGAAAGGGCCGGTGTGCGCGTGATCCAGATCGACGAGGCGGCACTGCGCGAAGGCCTGCCGCTGCGCAAGTCGCAATGGAAGGCGTACCTGCACTGGGCCGTGGAGTGCTTCCGCATCGCGGCCAACGGCGTGGCCGACGACACGCAGATCCACACCCACATGTGCTATTCGGAGTTCAACGACATCATGGCCTCGATTGCCGACATGGATGCCGACGTGATCACCATCGAGACTTCGCGCTCGGACATGGAACTGCTCGATGCGTTCGAGAACTTCCGGTACCCGAACGGAATCGGTCCCGGCGTCTACGACATCCATTCGCCCAACATCCCGACGCAGGATCACATCGTGCAACTGATGCGAAAGGCGGCCGGGCGCATTCCGGCCGGGCGCCTGTGGGTCAATCCCGACTGTGGCCTCAAGACACGCCAGTGGAGCGAAGTGATCGCGGCCCTGACCCATATGGTGGCCGCCGCCAGGACGCTGCGCCAGGCGCCGGCGGCTGCCGGGACTGCCGAAGCCATCGCGGCGGCCTGAATACCCTTGGGCTGAAGCTCCGCGATCCGGAGCGGCGGACTAAAAAAAGCCCGCAGTGCATTGCGCATTGCGGGCTTTCTGCCGTTCGGCCTGCCGGTGCTAAAGAAGACGGAAGAAAGGATGTCGGGCAGGCCGGCCAGCTCCGAAAACGTCAGGCGGCGGCCACATCGGCCGGCACCGCCTTAGCGCTTATTCGATGGGCAGGACCGTGGCCTTGCTCTGCGGCTCCAGCTTGGCCAGTGTCAGTGTCAGCACGCCGTTTTCGAGCTTGGCCTTGCTGGCCGCGGCGTCGATCTCATGGTCCAGTTCCCAGGCGCGCTTCACCTGGCGGGCAGCGCCTTCCACGCTCTGCAGGCGGACGACGGCACCTTCGATGGCGAGCTGCAGCTGCTCGCGCGCCAGGCCGGGAACGTCCAGCGCGAGCGTGGTGGCCTTGTCGTCGCGGCTGACCTGGACCTGTTGCTGCACGGGGCTGGAGGCGCCCAGGGTTTCTTGCAGAAAGCGCTGCAGGGCCAGGTCGGCTGCACGGGGGGAGACAAAGCTGTTGCGGCTCATCACAGGGGCGAAGATCATGGTGGTTAACTCCAAATTTGACTGGCGCAAACAAGAATGAATCCAGGTCCGCAGCCAGGAGGCGGCGTTCTGCTTCGACCCGTTTTGCGTCAGTCGTTGCCTATACACTGCGCGGCTTGCGTTGCTGCCGCTTGGTTCATAGGTAGGTGGCTCGCAATGCATTTCAAGAGGATTTTGGGATGAATAAATTGCGCCGCCAGGCCTTGAAATACCTGCAGTTGGCACTATGGGCCGGACCATTGAGCGCTTTTGACGCCATGGCCGGGAATTCGGTGAAGGAGGCCCGCCCGATCCGGCTGGCCTTGATCGAAAGCCTGTCCGGTCCCTTCGCCAACACGGGAGAGGCCGTGTTTCGCAACCTGCTGTGGGCCGCCGAGCGCGTGAACGCGCGCGGCGGCGTGCGGCTGCCGCCAGCGCAGGGCGGGGCCCGGCCGCTGGCCATCGTGCGCTACGACAGCAAGGGCCAGAACGAGGAGGCGCTGTCGGCGCTGCGCTCGGCCATCGACGACGGCGTGCGCGTGGTCATGCAGGGCAATTCCTCGGCCACGGCGGCGGCCTTGCTGGATGCGATTGAAAAGCACAACGAGCGCGACCCCGAGCGCCGCGTGCTGTATCTCAATTACTCGGCCGTGGACCCGGCGCTGACCAACGAGAAATGCAGCTTCTGGCATTTCCGCTTCGATGCCCATGCCGACATGCGCATGGCGGCCCTGATGCAGGTGATCCGGGACGACAAGGCCGTGCACAGCGCCTATCTGATCGGGCAGGACTACAGCTTCGGCCAGGCCGTGCTGCGCGAGGCGCGCCGGCAATTGGCCGTGCAGCGTCCGGACATCCGCATCGTGGGCGACGAGCTGCATCCGGTGGGCCGCGTCAAGGACTTCGCGCCCTATGCGGCCAAGATCCGGCAAAGCGGCGCCCAGGCGGTGATCACGGGCAACTGGGGCAATGACCTGATGCTGCTGGTCAAGGCGGCGCGCGAGGCAGGGTACGAGGGGCGCTTTTACACCTTCTACGGCAATGCGTTGGGCGCGCCCGCCGCGCTGGGCGACGCCGGCGTCGGCAAGGTGCTGGCCGTGGCCGACTGGCTGCCCAATGTGCCTGTGGCCGACAGCCGGGCGTTCTACCAGGCTTTCCGCCAGCGCTTTCCGCGCAACGAGGACGACTATGTGCACATGCGCATGCAGCTCATGATGGAGGCATTGGCCCAGTCCATGGAGCGCGCGGGCAGCACCGACACCGTGGCCGTGGCGCGCGCCATGGAGCAGGCCAGCGTGCAGCTGGCCGGGCGTTCGGGCTGGATGCGCGCCGCAGACCACCAGTTCCAGCAGCCGCTGGTGGTGGGCGTGATGGAGCGCAAGGGCAGCGAGGGCGTGGCTTTCGATGTGGAGGGCTCGGGCTATGGCTTCAGGGTGGTGCGCGAGATCGCGGCCCGCGATGCCGAGCAGCCGTCCCTGTGCCATATGCGTCGCCCTTGAGTTGCCTGCACTCCTGATTGCATAGCTTCCAGCGCTTGCTCCATAAGCGCTGGAGGCTTTTTTCTTATGGATTGCCAGAGGCGCTGGCCTGCTGTCCGGCCCGATAGGCTTCGTGCACGCGCTGACCCAGCTCGATCACCGACAGCGCATAGAAGGCCGACCAGTTGTAGCGCGTGATCGCATAGAAGTTCTCGGTGCCGGCCAGGTATTGCGTGGGGCCGGAGCTGCCGTTTTCCAGCGTGATCAGCGCCAGCGGACGCTGGTAGCTTTCTCCGCCCAGCACGCGCACGCCCCGGGCGGCCATCTGCGCCGCGGTGAAGCTGGGCAGGATGTCGGGGGCCTGCAGCGCGGCCAGGTCCTGGCCCCCGGCCTGCATGTCCACCGCGAAGGTGGAGGGCAGGCCGCTTTGCCAGCCATGGCCCACGAAGTAATTGGCCACCGAGCCGATGGCATCGGCTGCGCTGTTGAACATGTCGATGCGGCCGTCGCCGTCGAAGTCCACGGCCCATTTGTCCCAGCTCGTGGGCATGAACTGGCCCATGCCCATGGCGCCCGCATAGCTGCCGCGGATGGAGAACGGATCGATGCCCGAGCGGTAGGCCGTGAGCAGCATCTGCGCCAGTTCGCCGCGGAAATATTCGGTACGCGCCTGGGCGCGCGGATGGGCACGGGGAAAGTCCAGCGACAGCGTGGCCAGTGCGTCCATGACGCGGAAATTGCCCATCTGCCGGCCGTAGATGGTCTCCACGCCGATGATGCCCACGATGATTTCGGCGGGCACGCCGAACTGGCGCTCGGCCCGCTCCAGGGCTTCGCGGTGGGCCCGCCAGAAATCCACGCCCGCACGGATGCGTATGGGCTCGACGAAGCGGCTGCGGTACACCGTCCAGTTCTTGACGAAGCCGCGCGCCGGCGGCGTCACCAGCCTGGGCACTTGCGGCAGGAAGCGGGCCTGGCCCAGCATGCTTTCCACCCACTCGCGCGGCAGGCCGTGGTGTTCGGCAATCTCGGCGGCCAGCAGCATGGCGTCGGGCCGGCCGGCGTAGTAGATGTCCGCCGCTGGCTGGCTGGCAGCGGCCTTTCCGGCGCCTTTGGCATGCTGTGGCGCGGCCTGGGCGGCAGCCGGATGGACCAGGGCCAGCCCTAGCGAAAGTGCCATTGAGAAGGCCACGGACAGGGCGGTGCGGGCGGGTGATTGCATGGATGTCATGAGGTGGCGGATGAGTGCAGGCCTGCGGCGGCTGGCGGGTTCACGTCGGGTTTGTCGGCGCAGGCCTGGGTGGCTGGCGGCCACGGCAAGGCGCGCAGCTGGCGCCAGCGCCGGCGCAGCGAGGCCAGCTCGGCGACGCAATCCGGCTGCGGGCGTGGCGCGTAGCGCAGTTTCTCCATGTCCAGCAGCCACTGGCCCATTGCCCGGGCCCAGGGCTCGTGGGTGGTCTGCCAGCGGGCCTGCACCTGCAAGGCCATGGCGCGCGCCGAGGTGGCGGGCCCCGCGGCAATGCCGCTGCGCTGCAGCCGGGCCCTGGCTTCGCCGAGCAACTGGCTCCAGGCATCGGGGCGCGGTCGCGTCATGCGGGCCCAGAGCAGCCACAGCAAGGCCAGGGTGCCCAGGCTGGCGCCCAGCAGGCGCAGCAGATCCGTCCAGTCGGGCGACTGCAGGCCCAGGCCCTGCAGCAAATGGAGCTGGCGGCTTTGCGTGTAGTTGATCACCCACTGGTTCCAGCGATGGTTGGCGGCTTCCCAGAAGGCGCGCAGCGCCTGCAGCGTGCCGGTATCGACCAGGTTGCCCATGGCGCTGGCAAGGGCGCCGCGCGGCGCCTGCAGGCGCTGGAACTGGCCCACGCGCGCGGGCGAGACCGCGGCCGTGGGGTCCACGCGCGTCCAGCCCTGGCCGGCGACCCAGACTTCGGCCCAGGCATGTGCGTCGCTGTTGCGCACGGTCCAGTAACCGTCCACGGCGTTGCGTTCGCCGCCCTGGTAGCCGGTGACGATGCGGGCCGGCACGCCCATGCTGCGCATGAGCACGGCAAAGGCCGAGGCGATGTGCTCGCAAAAGCCCTGCTTGCTGTCGAACCAGAAATCGTCGGCAGTGTGCAGCGCATCGACCACGCCGGGTTCCAGCGTATAGACATAGCCGCCGCTGCGCAGCCGCTCCAGTGCTTTCTGCACCAGGGCCGGGGTGTAGCGGGGGCCGGCCATGGAGGCCAGCAGCTGCTGCCCCAGGGCGCGCGTACGCGGGTTGCCGCCCGGGCTGCCCTCGGGCGGCAGCTGCAGATAGCGCTGCAGCTCGGGCGTGGCCTCTCGCGGGCCGTACTGGAATTGCGTATGGCTCTGGGCATGGACGCGCAGCACATCGGTGATCGGCCGCTGCGTGATCCATTGCAGCTCGCCTCCCATGCGGGCGCGGCCCACGGATGCGCCTTCGGGCAGTTGCGGCGCGTCGCGCGCGGCGTCGAGCAGGGTCAGCCAGCGGCGCTTGCTGGGCTCGATCAGCATCTCGTAGCGCAGCGGCTCGCCGCTCACGCGCAGCTGCGGCATTTCCAGGGCCGATGCGGCGGGATCGGCCTGCCAAGCGCTCCAGTTGCGGCCGTCGAAGTGCGCGAGCACGGGACCGCGGAAATACAGGGCCGCTGCCGGCGGCGCCGTGCCGCCGGGCGTGAGAAAGCGCAGGCGCAGGGCCACGCTGTCGTCCAGCGCCAGCGATGCGACTTCGCCTACCCGCATGTTTTCCGACAGGCCGCTGCGGCCGGCCAGGTCGGCGGACGCAACGCCCCACAGCGGCGCCATGCGCGGAAAGAACATGAACAGCGCCAGCATGACCGGCGCGCCGCACAGCGTCAGCAGCGCGGCGGTGCGCAGCGCCTGCAGCAGCGGCGGCTTGCCCGCCGTCATGTGGGCATTGACCAGCGCGGTGAGCAGGCCCACGAGCCCGGCGATCATGGCCAGGGCCATGAGAGGCGACTGCGAATGGAAGAAATTGCTCAGCAGCGCGAAAAAGCCCAGGAAGAAAACCACCATGGCGTCGCGCCGCGCGCGAAGCTCCAGGGTCTTCAAGGCCAGGAGCAGGACGACCAGCGTCACGCCGGCATCCCTGCCGACCAGGGTGCGGTGGGTGGCCCAGGTCGCGGCAACCGCCACCAGCAGCAGGCCGGCCAGCACCATGCGGCCGGGCAGGGGCGCGGCCTTCCAGGCCAACTGGCCCCGCCACAGCAGCAGGCTGGCGGCGAAGGCACTGGTCCACCAGGGCGTGTGGGAGGCCTGCGGCAGCAGCACCCAGGCGATGACGGCCAGCAGGAACAGGGTGTCGCGCGCATCGCGCGGCAGCGCGGCGAGCCGCTGGCGCAGGCTTTCAGGCGCCAGGGTAGCGGACAGGTCGGCCATGGAAGAGCTGTGGTTCATGGGCAGGCCGCTAGCGCTTCGAGGCAGCGCGTTGCATGGGCCGCTCCGCTGTCGGGCGCGATTTCCTGGCCGTGGGGCAGGCGCAGCCCCCAGGTATGGCCCTGCTGCTGCGCCAGCAGCACCCAGGCCGCCAGCCGCGAAAGGCAGGCTTCCGGATCGTGCAAGCCCGTGGCGCGCGCATCCAGCCACAGCCTGTGCTGGCTTGCATAGGGGCGGTCGCGGCTGATGAGCTGATGGCTGCCCGTGGCAAAGGCCTGGGCCGCCTTTTTCCAGACCACGAGCTTGAGCGAATCCCCGGGCCGGTAGGCACGTACGCCGTCGAACTCGTCGCCGCTGCGCACGGCGGCATGGCCCTGGCCGCCGGATTCGGGGCTGGCTTCGGGCAGCGGCGGCGGATGGGCCTCGGGCGCCGGATAGATCCAGACCCGGGTCTGTGGGCGCCAGATGGCCCAGACCTTGAACGCACCCAGTGGATAGCGGGTGAGCACCTGGACTGCCGGCAGGGCGTGCAGGCCCCGCTGCCGGGGCGTGAAGGCCAGCTCGGCCGGCGTGCCGGACTGCTCGGGCACGTCCACCCAGGTCCAGTCGCCGGGCCTGGCTTTTGCCGCTTCGTGAAGAGCCAGGCCGATGCCCCATCGCCGGCCCCGTCCCGGGTTGCCCAGCATGATGCGCATGGACAGCGGCGCATGGGCGAAGCCGCCGCCGGCGCCCTGCAGCTGCAGGCGCAGCCCGCGCAGATTGGCGTGGCCCACGATCATACTGGCCGCGGCGCTGCCCGCCAGCAGAAAGGTCAGCAGGTAGCCCAGTTTGAGCTGGTAGTTGATGGCCGCCACCAGCAGCACCAGCAGCGTCAGCAGCAGGGCCCAGCCGGCGCGCGAAGGCAGTATGTAGACATTGGCCTGCGTGAGCGTGAGCTGGTCCGTGCGGGGCTGGCGCGCCAATATCCAGCGGCGGATCCGGGCGGCGGGCGACACCGGCATCACGGCAGCGGCACGGCGTGCATCATGGCGCGCACCTGCTCGGCCGCCCCGCGGCCCGCATTGCCCACGGGCACGAGACGGTGGGCTGCCACCTGCGGCAGTATGGCCTGCACGTCGTCGGGCGCCACATAGTCGCGCCCCTGCATGAGGGCCACCGCCTTGGCGGCGCGCAAAAGGGCGATGGCGGCCCGGGGCGACAGGCCCTGCACGAACCACTGGCCGTTGCGCGTGGCGTCCACGAGGTCCTGCACATAGTCCAGCAGCGCATCGCTGGCATGTATTTCCAGCGCGAGCAGCTGCAGCTGCTGCAGCTGCCCGTGGGAGACAACGGGCAGCAGCGCCTCGGCCGTGGCGCGCCGGCCATTGCCCGCCAGCAGCAGCCGCTCTGCCGCACGATGCGGATAGCCGAGGCTGACGCGCATCAGGAAGCGGTCCAGCTGGCTTTCGGGCAACGCAAACGTGCCCAGCTGCTCCAGCGGGTTCTGCGTGGCAATCACGAAAAACGGCGCCGGCAGGCTGTGCGTGCGGCCCTCGGCCGTGACCTGGCGTTCCTCCATGGCCTCCAGCAGCGCGCTCTGTGTCTTGGGGCTGGCGCGGTTGATTTCGTCGGCCAGCAGCACCTGGGCAAAGATGGGGCCGGTATGGAAGGCAAAGGCCTCGCTGGCTCGGTCGTAGATGGAAACGCCTGTCAGGTCGCTGGGCATGAGGTCGGCCGTGAACTGCACGCGAGAGAACTGCAGGCCGAAGCTGCGGGCCAGCGCATGGGCCAGCGTGGTCTTGCCCACGCCGGGCACGTCCTCGATCAGCAAATGCCCGCCCGCGATCAGGCAGGCCACGCTGTCCCTGACCTGGTCCGGCTTGCCCTCCATTACCGTGTTAAGCTGATTCAGTAACGCGTTGATTGTGTGCTGAGCGTGCATGGCGCGACGTTATCCCAAAAAAACGATTGCGGAGACATGACTGTGGGCAAGACAGGATATTTCACCCACCGGGACTGCTGGCTGCACGAAATGGGGCCGGGGCATCCCGAGTGCCCTGCACGCCTGGATGCCATCGAAGACCGGTTGCTCATCACGGGCGTGAGCGACGCGCTGGACCGGCGCGACGCGCCCGAAGCATCGCTGACCGAAGTGGAGCTGGCGCATGACGCCATGCATGTGGCGGCTTTGCAGGGGTTGACCAGCCGCCTGGAGCAGGAGCTGCAGGCCGGCGGCCCCGAACACCGGCAGATCGATACCGATACCTCCATCAACCGCCATACCTTCAAGGCCGCGCTGCGGGCGGCCGGTGCGGCCCTGGCCGCGACCGATGCCGTCATGGCCGGCGAGCTGGAAAATGCCTTCTGCGCCGTGCGCCCGCCCGGCCACCATGCCACGCGCAACCAGGCCATGGGCTTCTGCTTCTTCAACAACGTGGCCATTGCCGTCAAATATGCACTGGAGCGCTACCAGCTGCGCCGCGTGGCTGTCATCGATTTCGACGTGCACCATGGCAACGGCACGGAGGACATCCTGGCCGGCGACGAGCGCGTGCTGATGTGCGGCATCTTCCAGCATCCGTTCTATCCGTTCAGCGGCGACAAGGACCCGGCCCCCAACATGCTCAACGTGCCCGTGCCCGCGTATACCAAGGGCATGGACATCCGGGAGATCGTCGAGATGATGTGGATTCCGCGGCTGGAGTCGTTCAAGCCCGAGATGATCTTCATCAGCGCCGGCTTCGATGCCCATCGCGAAGACGATATGGGGCAACTGGGCATGACCGAGAATGACTTCGCCTGGATCACCACCCGGGTCAAGGATATTGCGCGGCGCTATGCCAAGGGACGCATCGTGTCCTGTCTGGAAGGCGGCTATGTGATGTCTGCGCTGGCGCGCAGCGTGGAGGCCCATGTGAGGGTTCTCGCCGATATCTGATGCGGCCTGGCAGGCCCTTTGGAAGTGAAGGAGACATGCTGTGACACAAGCTCGGCAGCCAGCGCTGGTGCGGATGGAAAAGGACGAACGCGGCGTCGTGCGGCTGACGCTGGATGATCCGCAGCGCTTCAACGCGCTGGGAGAGCAAATGCTGGAGGCCCTGCAGCAGGCCCTGGATGCGATCGCCTGCGACGCATCGGCGCGCGTGGTGGTGCTGGCGGCCAGCGGCAAGGCCTTTTGCGCGGGGCACAACCTCAAGGACATGGCCGCCCATCCCGAGCTGGCCTATTACCAGCAGCTGTTTGCCCGGTGCAGCCGCGTCATGCTGGCCATCCAGAAGCTGGCCGTGCCGGTCATTGCGCGCGTGCACGGCATTGCGACGGCGGCCGGCTGCCAGCTGGTGGCGCAGTGCGATCTGGCAGTGGCCAGCGACCAAGCCCGCTTTGCCACCAGCGGCATCCAGTACGGCCTGTTCTGCGCCACGCCCAGCGTGCCGCTGGTGCGCAACATGCCGGCCAAGAAAGCCATGGAGATGCTGCTGACCGGCGAATTCATCAACGCAGCCCAGGCCATGGAGTACGGGCTGCTCAATGGCGTCGTCGCTGCGGACCGGCTCGATGCCGAAATAGAGCGCCTGGTACAGGCCATCGTGAGCAAGCCGCGCACGGCCATCGCCATGGGCAAGGCGCTGGTCTATCGCCAGCGCGAAATGGGCGTGGAAGCGGCCTACCAGCTGGCCGGGCAGACCATGGCCTCCAATATGATGGACGTGGATGCCCAGGAAGGCGCCCAGGCATTTGTGCAAAAGCGTGCGCCGCGCTGGCAGTCCTGATGCGTCCGGCCTGGCCCGCATGATGCAGGGTGGAATACCTAGGTATTACCCTGATTCAACCGGCAAAAGGTCTTCGGTTTTGCGCAAGTCATGCATAAAATTGAACGGTCGTTCGTTTTTATGCCGTCGGCTCGGCTGGCCGGCCATCCACCGGCAGCCGGAATTTTTGCAGCAGCTGTTGCAGTGCCGCATAAAATGAATCCAGTTTACGTAAACGTCAATGCAGTAATCATGAAGGAGCCGCAGCAATGAAGGTATT